>NZ_VCGW01000010.1 GCF_007671675.1 Marinobacter maritimus
TGAATTTTACTAATTTCACCATCTTGTCATTTGTATACTAGAATACTGTTATAACGCGTTTTTTAGCGCCAATATGAGTCTTATATATAATGACAATCATCATTAACCCCACCACAATCTCCCGATACCCGTATATTTATATAAGCCAAGATCTGGCTGATGATCTAATAGCGTCTTATGTGGTGGCCAAAGGTAACGAAACTGCAAAAGGCTGGAAAAATCATGTGTTTAAGCTTCTTGAGTGCTTTTGTCATCTCAATAATCAACAAATTGATAGAGACAATCTAGCCACCAATTCCGTACAGAACCTAATTGCTGATTTTTTTTGCGTTCTCAAAGGGGGCTCCTTGATCCCTACGAACTCTACGCATAAGGCGCTCAGATATGAGGAAATCAAAGGTGCGTTAATTAATGTATTGCAACGGGAACATGGAATCTGTCCGGAATGGCTTCAAGAATCTAATTGGCGCAGTATTAATAGCCGAAGCCTTAACTTGGATGAGCTTGATGAGTCGACTCTACTTTATTGGTCAGGCTGGCTCGTAAAATCTCGGAAAGGGAAGCAGGGTTATCTGGACCTCACCTCACTCTATCACAGCCACGGCCGAGCTTTTACGCTTCAATACTACGGCAGATGGCGCGACCTCATTAGGAAACAGGCGGTCCTGAATGGAGTACATGTAAACAAGTTCTCACGCTTCTTAGTGAATAATGCGGAAAAGTGGCCTGGTTCTACTTTTGAAAATCCGATCACACTAACTCACTGTTTCAAAGATTTTCTGAAAGTGCATTTCTTAGAAGTACATCAAGAGGGCAAAAACCTGAACTCTCAGCTCAAGGCTTGGAACAGATTTATTTCAAATGTCCACGAGGCGTTCATTCAGCCGGGATTTTGGCCAGAACCTTTCGGGGCAGGCCTACCAAGGGTGTCTTCACGACCAACACAAGGCGCAAAGATCAGGGTATCAAAGAACGCAGAGGGAATCGAAGTTCATAACAAGCTCATTACTGAAGTTCCGCTTCAATACACCGATGACCAAGCAATCAAGATCTTATTCAGTCAGATAGATAGAGACCTTGATACTGTAATGCGTTGGGCAAGAAACCAAAGCTTAGATCTTAGAAAACGTCAGCTTCGTAGAAAAGCTCTTGCAAAGCTGGGAAATTTCGAAGCAACACGCATTCCCAACACTGCGTCAAGAAGCCTGAAAGAGGCTGACTTTCCTAATCTATGTGCAAAATTTCAGCATTTTGGCTTTTTCCCTTCTGACCGCGCTAAAGAACAACGACTAAGCAGACTGTATGGGTGGAGTTTAAATACGATGGAGCTGGCTCACCATCTGGGACTCCCGACTACGGATAGCCTCTTTCCTTTCCAGTGTCTTTTAGTCATGTACAACCCAAAGATAACACCCAACTTTCTACTGGAATTAGAGCTATTCAATAAGCACGGCCAAGCCTCGGGATTCACCAGGACTGATGCTGGATATCAATTAACGGGGTACAAAGATCGACGCAAGAAAAACCTTTCTGAGCAAAAACTCATTTTATCGTCGAGGTCAGCGGCTCTCGTACGCCAAATTATTGAGATTACTCAACCCCTACGCGACTACTTAAAGGAAAAAGGAGACGACAATTGGCGAAAATTGTTTCTAACAAGTGGCCGAGGCTTTTCTTATCCAAAGCCTGCTGAGATGACGTACTGGAAAAAGAAGGATAGTTCATACCAATTTGATCGGTTAGATAAACAGTTTTCAAAATATACAAAACTCAGGGGCGTCAATCTAAAGAATTTTGTTCACCGAATTACTATCGGATCAATCAGAGCCTCGCGGGCAGTGCAATTCTATCTTGAAACGAAGAGCGTGCACCAAATGGCCGAGGCGCTTGGCCACGCGAAGTATAGCCCAAATCTCCTATCTCATTATTTACCTGATAGTATTCTCGCTTTTTTTCAGACTCGATGGGTTCGACTCTTTCAGAAAGCTTTTATATGTGAGGCCATGAAGGATAGTCCTTATTTATTGAAGGCTACGGAATTTGAGAGTATGGAAGAACTTCATAACTTCCTTAAAAACCACGCTTTAAAGGACATCCCGGCACACCTATCTGCCCCTGGAAGCCCTTCAGAGCCAGTCTCGGACAACCAAGTTCTTATCTCCATAGACAAGGGTATCCTAATAGCGCTTCTCTCAGTGAACCGAGCTGTAACGCATTCCAAAAGGCAAGAGCAAGTCTCAGGTTTAGCAAGGTACTGGTCAAACGTTTCCGGACTAATTGAGAAAGAAATCATTCAAGGCAACGATTCTCTTTTGAAGGAACACCTTTCGGCTGCTATGGAAAACTTGGACCCTCAAAAAATGGAGTCATTGATTTATGACACTGCCAATTGAACTGGAATTTCTCAAAGAACATCTGGAAGATCCCTCCGATTTTTATAAGCGTGCGGATTGGCTTCTGAATCCATTCGAAGAACCAATCTGGAAGTACAACTTTGATTTCAAGAAAGGCCATCTTGAGATAGACTGGAATATGCGTTTAGAAGACGGAAGTTATCTTATTGATACCAAGAATGCGGATCTACTTGACAGCTTAAAATACTGGCTCATTGCCTCAACTACTCCTCACGCAGGAGGCAGATTCAATTGTATTACGGTTCAATACGCTGCATTCAATCGAATGCTTCATCTAATCGATTATCTGCTCATAAACGAAGGAAGATTAAATTTATCACGTTACGGTTTGGCCGCACTTTCTGGGGACGATATAAAAGCCATTCTGACTAAAATCGCTAGTTCTCCAAGTATCTCTGTATCCCTCTTCGATTGGCCAAATCGACTTATCGACTTTTCTCGAAATCTACTCAAAGTGACCAATGTAAATGAAATCGAAAACACATTGACCGAAATTGATGGCATCTGTGTTGTCAACTCTGACGACTATGATGAAGCCCAAGCCTTTGGAGTAGATCCGACCGAAATCCCATACCTAAGAGCCGCGCTTCAGGTAAATGGATTCATTGGATATAACAGGAAGCTTGGCTACTCACCTAACTCCGTCCTCGTTTCTCAAGAGATCTATAGAAACACCTTAAGAGTTAAACTCATAAATAAGCCTGCTCTTTCCTTACTTTCTTTTTCTCCATCCACAGAAATATACCATCGGGAGTATGCATCTGTAGATGTTACGACAGGAACAGGAAATTCAGTTAGCCCGGTTGTATATGTTGCGTATGTCCAGGCTTTCTATAACTTAGGGACGCTTCACGAACTGGGAGTCAAGGCTCCGTCTATTGAAGATATTCTTTCTATCAAAGATTTTAAAGTTAATCTAAAGAAGATGGGCCGTTTTCGCACCCTCCCTTCTCAGACTGTTTTCGACTCAGTTAAGAATGCCATTGAATTCCACTTCGATCATGGTCGAGAAATTCTTAACGGTTTTTTGCGAATCGCGCTTGCTGCCAAAAAAATGAATTGCCGTACAACAGATCTCTCGAATGAGGATTTTATAAGGGCTCTTGGCCCACAGCTTCGAGCGCTTGGGGTTGCAGAGTTAGGAGTCGGCGGAACTTGTAAGCCTTCGGTAATGCATACTGAGAAAGGTGGATTATCGAAAGATGAGCATTTCGAGTTATTACGAGCCAATCGCAGATTGGTTCCGCTTGTTCACGTTTATTTCGGAGCCGTCCAACTTGTTGCGGGGGCTCTAACTGCTAGACGTGTTGGAGAACTTAATGATCTTGAAATTGGCGAAGCCCTTGACAATTCAGGAGCTTGGATTGTCTTCCTGAATCGCAAAAGCTCGCGTGGGTTGATGGGGCTTCGTTCTACGGAAGCTCGACCAATTGAACCCATCGGAAGAGAAATGCTTAAGGAGGTCGAGCGCTTTCAAAAAATTCTAAATCGAATCGGCTTTGGGGAAAAGGTTACCTCCCTGTTTAGCTCCCCTTCAGTTCTTTCTGAAAGCCACCGAATCTCCGCCAGTAGCTTTTCTTTCAATAAGCATCTCGATGAATTCTGTGACTATTTTGAAACACCACTAAACAGTGAAGGAAACCGATATTACATTCGGCAACACCAACTACGTAGATTTTTCGCACTTCTATTCTTTTACTCTAACTCTTTTGGAGGCTTGGAAACGCTTCAATGGATGCTGGGGCATACGGATCTTCGCCATGCTTGGCACTACATTACCGAGTCAATGAGCGGCGAAATTCTAAGAGGGGCAAAGAGTCAGTTTGTAGCAGAAAGTCTACATCGTAATGGCGCTGGTTCCTTTAAAGACCTAGCGCACCTATTGAAGCAAAGGTATGGAACTGATGATTTTACGCTCCTTGATACTGAAGAGCTTGAAGGCTATGTGTCTGAGCTTCTCGAAGAGGGAGATATTGATATTGAACCCGAATTCTTCACCGATGCTGAAGGGGAGAAGTTCAAAGTCATAGTTAAGATTCACGAGCGCGAGAGGGGAGCTATATGAGCACCGACAAGCGCGTAATACAAAGCCAGGCTTCAACCCACGCAATAAAACAAATTCTTCGATCTGTTGTTAGCGACCCTCATCAATATGCAGAAGATGAAGACCTCAAGAAAGCCCTAAAAAGCCAGGGTGGCGTAGCGAAACTGGAGTATGAAGTTCAGATTGGAACGGAAACTGTTCATAAACATTCAATGAGCCTGAATACGCTAAAAACCTACGCCGATGAACTGTTTGACGACGGCTTTGAAGGTCTGAATTATCTTCGACTTAAAGCTATTGACGTCATATATGCCTACATACACAGGTCCAGCAGCCCGAATACTCAGTCCAGAGCTGGTTTGCAATTAAAGATCAAAGAACTAGAAGATGGACTGGAAAAGCACCGCTCAATCAACTTTATCCTGCTACAGGCCATTAGCTCTGCAATGGGCACAATCAGAAGCATTCAAGACGCCGCTGACGATTCCATTCGTGAAAAGAGGGCTAATGATGGACTCGCCAGAATTCGTGCGATTGCGAGCTTGAATCCGCATCCTTTCGATAATACTCCTTCATCGGTAGTCAGCATAAAGGACTACAAGAATGAGCAGTAAGACCTCAAGCCAGCTGTTTCGGCCAGTTCGTAATTTAACGCTATTCAGCCACTACTCGCTCGGCAAAGCCACAACCAAGGATGGCTCAAATATGCCGCATGTAATTTGGCCTGACGGAACACCCTGTATGTTGGCAAATTTATACATCCTTTCGTTGCGAGAACGCCCAGGCCGTGGCGGTCGACAGGGTTTATCCCGGCGAGGGAGCAAAGGCGGAACCATGGGTGATTATGCTGCAAAGATCAGTCAGATCATCCGCTTTTGCTATCAGAATAAGTGGGACTTTATCGACCTGACCGATGATAAGTTCACAATTTTCATTAATGTTCTGAGGTCAGAGAGAGCAAGCCACAACGTAGAAATACGTAAAAAAACTGAAATTACCATTACGACGACCGGGCGAATCTGCCTCGACTTTCTAAGCTTTGTTGGTTACTTCTACAACGATTCGAATTTCGTCAGCCAACAGGGGACTATTCGCGCGACGCAGAAAATGTTGACGCTTCCTCTTGGAAGTGAGGGCAAAAGCCTAAACCGGAGTTATTGGCACCATCACTCATTTTCTGATGGCGACCGACTGAAGAAGCGGGACCCGATTCCAACTGAGAACATCGAAAAACTGCGAAAAGCCGTCGACTTGGCCAAAGGTTCCCGCTTCATTCAAAGTCGCAGACACTCCATGCTATCAGTACTTGAGCAAGTGGGGCCAAGACGAGGTGAGTTAGTTGACTTAAGAGTATCGGAAATACTCAAAGCATCCAACATGGAACACCCGATGCTTAAAATCATCAGTTTGAAGCAGGGCGATGATGTTTACCGGTTCGTTCCTGTCACACGCATGCTGCTTTCAGAGCTAAAGAAGCATATCCGGCTTTTCAGGAATAAAATCGTTAAGAACAAGATCGGCAAATCTAATGATCACGATTTTTTCTTTGTTTCTGAAACCACAGGAAACCCGTTAGGTGAAGACACAATTACTACCGAGATATCGAAACTCAGATCTATTGCACATATCGAAGACAAAGCTTGCGCCCACATGTTTCGGCATACCTTTATCACCAACCTTTTTGTGTTGCTCATCGAACGACATGAATTTGAAAACACAGACGATTTCAGGAAAGCGCTACTTAGTAGCGAGAAGTTCAAGATGGAGGTAATGCAATGGACGGGCCACAAAAACTCAGCTTCCCTAGATCACTATATCGATTTCGCGTTCGCAAAAGTGACAGGCTACGCTAAAACCGTATCATCTATGCACTTAATCAGAGCACAAGATATCTTCGACAAAATGCTCTTTCAACTCACTGAAAGACTTAAATCTGGCATGTCAATTACTGAATACAATGTCGAACTTCACAAGCTGGTTGAGCTTCGGAATAAAGATTTTGAGAGTGCGCAATTACGCGAGATGTGAAAGGTAGCTAATGACTTCCGGCTTGGACTGTAACGGTGTGAAAGTCGGGTTAGGCTCGCATTCATTCTTTGGGGGATTCGTAGTGGTCAACTAACCCCAGCCCCCTCTGTCAGCCTAGACGTCTAGCTGACGATTTCGCCTGAATCCATGTCAGATTGGACGGCATGAGAGTTGTTATGCCACGTTATTCCGAGGAACGTAAAGTCTTCGTGGTGCTTCCAAGTTGGTTGCCGCGACCTCGACTGTCGCATTGCAGATTTAACATCTCATAACCGCAGCCCCTTCTGCCTTTCGGATTTGCTACTATCTGCCTAACTGACAAACACAGTTTGAGAGCACTCCTACGACTCCCGCTCTCACGTCCGACTCAAGCAGTAACGGAACAACGAGCCAGCATGACCCTGATCAACCTAAAAGACCTCGAAGCGCACTTGTGGCACGCCGCTCACATTATCACCGGCCCCATCGACGCCTCTGACTACAAGACTTACATTTTCCCGATTCTCTTTTTCAAAAGAATCTGCGATGTCTACGATGACGAATTCGCGGATGCCATGGAAAAAGTTAGGGATAAAGAAATTGCCAAGCAGAGCATGTTTCACCGCATTCAGATTCCATCTGATTGTCACTGGAGGCACGTATTCGAGCAAACCAAGGACATAGGCCAAGCTCTAAAAGACGCATTCAGAGGAATCGAGCTGGCGAACGAAAAGCTACATGGCATATTCGGCGATGCGAGCTGGACCAATAAAGAGCGGCTCCCGGACGAGTTGCTCGCTACCCTACTGAATCACTTCAATCAGGTTAACCTCGGCGTCCGTAGCATCCGTGATGACGACATGGGACGCGCTTACGAATACCTGATCAAAAGGTTTGCCGACAAGGCCAACAAAAAAGCAGGGGAGTTTTATACTCCAAGAACCATCGTACGCCTTATGGTGAACATCCTGGACCCAAAGGCTGGAGAGAGTGTCTACGACCCAGCCTGTGGTACTGGGGGTATGCTTCTGGAAACAATACATCACGTGCGTGAAAACGGTGGGGACCCCCGTCTACTCAGAATTAAGGGCCAGGAGAAGAACCTGACCACAGAGGCCATCGCACGGATGAACCTATTTCTGCATGGCCAAGAAGACTTCGTCATTGTACGCGGAGACACCCTGCGAGACCCCAAATTTCTGGAGGGCAATCGTCTGGAAACATTCGATTGCGTGATCGCCAACCCCCCTTTCAGCCTCAAAGAATGGGGGCATAACCGCTGGTCCAGCGATCCGTACGACCGAAATCGATATGGATTAGCTCCGAAAACCAACGGGGATTTCGCTTGGGTTCAGCATATGTTTGCCTCCCTCAATGAACATGGTCGCATGGCTGTTGTCCTGCCCCATGGGGTTTTGTTCCGAGGCGGTGCGGAAGGCAAGATCAGAACACAGCTTCTGAAAGAGAATAGGATCGAAGCAATCATCGGCGTGGCCCCTAATCTGTTTTACGGTACTGGGATTCCAGCCTGCATTTTGGTTCTGCGCAAACAACGTCCTGTAGATCATCAGGACTATGTGTTGTTCATTAATGCGGAAGAGATATTCACCAAAGGGCGAGCACAAAACACTTTGCCCAACGCTCAAGCCGATGAAATTTTTGAGATCTATAGCAATCAGGAAACGTCTGGTCCCACGGCGGAGCCAATCGAAGGAAAAGCTCGCTGGGTTCCTCTGAACGAAATCGAAGAGAACGAATTCAACCTGAACATTGCGCGATATGTTCAGAAGCCTCTTGAAGAAGAGTCAGTCTCTGTAGAGGAAGCTTTAAAGGATTTTCAGGAAAAACTAGCTGCTCTAGAAAAAGCAGAGCAGGAACTTGAAGAGCTTTTGGTGAAGGAAGGCTTTGAACTATGAACCAGAAACAACTTGAAGACCTCCTTTGGGGCGCAGCGGAGTTTCTCCGTGGTCAGATCGATGCCTCTGACTATAAGCAATATGTTTTTCCTCTGCTGTTCTATAAGCGCTTGTCTGACGTCTATTTGGATGAATACACGGAGGCATTAGAGTTGAGCGATGGCGACGCTCATTACGCTACTATGCCGATGTTCCACAGGTTTAATATCCCCGAAGAAGCCAGATGGGAAAAGGTCCGGAATACCAGCAAGAATATCGGTGAAGCTATCCAGAGTGCTCTGAGGCTCATTGAGGCTAAGAACGAAAGACTTCACGGCGTGTTCGGTGATGCCCAATGGACAAACAAAGAGCGCCTTCCTGACCATCTCCTTGCAGACCTGATTCAACACTTCAGCAAAATCCCGTTGGGGATAAAATCCGTCAACCAGGATGATTTGGGTGAAGCCTACGAATATTTGATCAAGAAATTCGCAGATGACTCCGGCCATACTGCTGCCGAGTTTTACACGAACCGGACAGTAGTCCATCTGATGACCAGAATAATGGGGCTGAAACCGGGTGAGACTGCTTACGATCCGACTTGCGGCACCGGTGGCATGCTGCTGAATGCTGTCATGGACCTCAGGAACCAAGGTAAAGAGTGGCGATCCGTTAAACTATACGGGCAGGAAGTGAACCTTCTAACCTCAGCGATTGCTCGGATGAACATGTTCCTCCACGACATTGAGGAGTTTGAGGTACTGCGTGGTGACACTTTAGGTGATCCAAAGTTCGTCCAGAGCGATCAGCTAAAGCAGTTTGATGTCATCTTCGCCAACCCTCCATACTCCATCAAGAAATGGAACCGGGACAAGTTCGCCGCAGACCACTATGGCCGAAATCTCTATGGAGTGCCTCCCCAAGGCTGCGCTGACTATGCGTTTTACACCCACATCATCAAAAGCCTGAAACCCGATACCGGCCGGGCCGCCATGCTCTGGCCGCATGGCATACTGTTCAGAGACTCCGAACAAAACATCCGCAAACAGGTGATTGAATCCGACATTATCGAGGCTGTAGTTGGGTTGGGACCTAATCTGTTTTATAACTCTCCAATGGAATCCTGCGTCGTTGTGCTCAACTGTAATAAACCTGCTGAACGCAAAAACAAAGTGCTTTTTATCAACGGTGTTAAGCATGTCACCCGCGAGCACGCCCATAGTCGCTTGTCGGATACTGATTTGGAGGTGCTATGTGAGGCTTATTTTAAACCCGAGAGCCACAGCAACATTACCTCTTTAGTAGATCTCAATACAATTAAAGAGAATCTCTACAATCTGTCGATCCCGCTGTACGTGCAAGCAGAAAGCAACGAGAAAGTGCATGGTATTGAACATGCCATCGAGGAGTGGAAAGTCAGCCGTTTAAAACTGAAAAAGCAGATCAATATGTTATTCGAAAACCTCGCTCAGTTAAGTTACGGGGTAGAAAAAAATGACTAAAAATGAAATCGTTAAATTTGGTGAAATTTGCCGAGAAGTGAAACTTACCACCAAGGACCCAATTTCCGACGGCTATGAGCGCTATATTGGTCTAGAGCACTTAGATTCAGGCTCGCTAAAAATCAAGCGTTGGGGGGTAACTAAAGAAGACAACCCCAGTTTTACGCGAGTGTTTTGCAGAGGGCATATCCTTCTTGGCAAGCGTCGTCCCTATCTTAAAAAAGCTGCCATCGCTGAGTTTGACGGAATTTGTTCTAGCGATATTATCGTAATCGAACCAAAAAAAGAGTTGAAAGATCTGTTCCCCTTTATTGTGCAGTCAAATGATTTTTGGGACTGGGCCGTTAAAACGTCTTCAGGATCTTTGTCGCCTAGAACTAAGTTTAAGTCTCTATCAAGCTTCAAGCTTATGCTACCTGATAAATTAGGCCAAAACTCTTTACTACAAGAAGTTATAAAATCTGACCAGGTGGTAAAAACAACTGATCAGTTAGTTGACTGTCAAGAGACGCTTATCGAAGCCCAATACATGGAAACCTTTAAGCGACAACTAGGAATTTTCGATTGTAAAGCTTATCCAACTAAAATTTACTCCGCTTCCAATACTTCGATTCAGCCGCTTAGAGAGCTTATTTCAAAAAAACCTCAAAATGGGCAATTCGTCAAAAAGGGGAGCATTGGTGAGGTTAAATGCCTTTTCCTAAATGTAGTCGACGGATACGCGAATCCGTACTCAGATGAAGACAAAAGAGAACTCATTAGCTGTTCTCAATCTGAATTCGAAAAGTATAGCCTGAAAAATGGAGATATACTCTTTAATCGATCCTCGCTTGTAAAGTCGGGCATCGGATGGCCATACATTGTTTTGAACGACAGCAAACCTTCTACATTTGATTGCCATATAATTCGTGTCAACGTCGATACGGATAAAATTTTACCCGACTATCTATATATATATTCTCTATCTCCATGGGCCAGGAAATACTTCCTATGCGTTGGCCAGACAACAACCATGACAACCATAAGTCAAAGTGAAATTGAAAATTTCCCAGTACCTATTCCAACAATAGAACATCAAAAAGAGATTGTTCAATTATTTTCCAACCTGTTTTCACTCAAAGGTTTATATAAAAGCCACATAAAAAACGTCTCTAAACTGAGTTCTGAATATATAAGCAAAGCCCTGAAGGTAAATTAAATGTTTAACGAGCAAACCGTCACAGAAAATGGAATTATCGACCGTTTAAAAGGGTTAATCGGTGTAAAGTGGACTTACTGCCACGGTGAGGGCCTGCCGAAACAAGCTCAAGATATCTTTGTAGATGAATGGCTCAAAGACGCGCTTTGTTCGTTAAACCCCGATATCGAAAAGCAGCCAGACTACGCCGATGAGGTGATTTATAAGCTACGCGGAGTAGTTCTCGAAGCCCAGCACTCCGGCCTGGTAAGGGCCAACGAAAACTTTCAAGAATGGTTGATGGCTGAGAAAACCTTGCCATTTGGCGAGAGCGGCGACCACATCACCATCAACCTGATCGATTTCGACAACATCGAAAACAACCACTTTGTTGTGGCGCAGCAGGTGCACTACATCGCCGCCACGGAAGCCTATTTCGATATCGTGCTTTATATCAACGGCATTCCGTTGGTGGTGGGTGAAGTCAAAACCGCGACGCGCCCAAGCGTGACTTGGCAAGATGGTGCTGCGGATTTCATCGGTGGAACCAAGCACTATTGGAAAAATGCAGAGCCATTCTTTGTGCCAAACCTGTTGTGCTTTGCCTCCGAGGGCCGAACCTTTGCTTATGGCGCTATTAACGCTGGCCCGAAAGACTGGGGTCCATGGCATAGCACTGAACAGGAAGAAGAGCAGCTAATCGGGATGGCTTCCGTACTCTCCAGCGTAGAAGGGCTACTTGAACCTCAAACACTGCTGCAAATCCTCGAATCGTTTGCATTGTTTTCAACGGTAAAGACTGGCAAAAAGACCCCGCCAAAGCGGATCAAGCTACTTCCTCGCTACCCTCAATTTGAAGCTGCCAAGCAAATCGTCGACCGGGTCAAAAGCGGCTATCCCAAAAAAGGTCTGATCTGGCACTTCCAGGGCTCTGGTAAGTCTTTGCTTATGCTTTACGCGGCTCGGATGCTGCGGTCGGATAATGACCTCAAGAATCCTACCGTACTCGTAGTGGTGGATCGGCGCGACCTTGACAGCCAGATCAGCGAGACCTTTGGTGGTGCGGACGTTAAGAACCTCATAAAGGTGCACAGCTGCAAGAATCTCGGTCAGCACATTGAGCAGGACAGCCGAGGCATTCTGATTACTACCATCTTCAAGTTTCAGGATGTCGAGATTGACGATAGTAACCCTAATGGCCTGAATGACCGGGACAACATTATTGTGCTGGTTGACGAAGCACACCGGACCCAAGAAGGATCGTTGGGCGACAAGATGCGCTGGGCGCTGCCCAACGCACACTTTTACGGATTAACCGGCACACCGATATCCAGCATCGAACGGAACACGTTCAAGCTCTTTGGAGCAGAAGAAGACCCCGGTAGATACATGAATCGATACAGCTATAAGCAGTCGATCCGTGATGGGGCCACCGTTCCGGTGAAATTCGAACCAAGGCTAGCCGAGTTGCGCGTCGATAGGGAATCCATCGATAAGGAGTTTGAAAGACTGGCCCAAGAGCACGACTTGGATCAGGAAGAGAAAACAGCTCTTTCCACACGGGCGGGCAAGCTCGCGATCATGCTCAAAGCCCCCAATCGCATGGAGGCCGTCAGTGACGATATCGTTGAGCATTTCACCAGCCACGTGAGGCCTAAGAAGCTCAAAGGTATGGTGGTTGTTTATGACCGTGATGCCTGCATCCAAATGTACTACCTACTAAGACAAAAACTTGGCTCCAATGCTGTCGAAGTCATCATGAATGTCGACCAGGCCCCGATGAAAGCAGAAGGTGGAGGAAAGGACGGCAAAGAAAATAGGGACTGGCGCAAGTGGAAAAAGGAGCTGGAACTGCCAATCATGGAAGAGGACTTCCAACGTTGGCAGGAAATAGATGGCGATGATCAGATCCAAAAACACCTGATAGAGTCTTATAAAGACCCAGAGCACCCTCTTCAGCTCTTGATCGTCACCGCCAAACTCCTGACCGGCTTTGACGCACCCATCTGCTACTGCATGTATTTAGATAAGCCGTTGCGCGACCACTCTCTCCTCCAAGCGATGTGCCGCACCAACCGCCTTTACGAGACAAGCGGAGTTCGCAAAGATATGGGACTCATCATCGACTACCTAGGCGTTTTCGAGAACCTCCGCACCGCTCTCGCATATGACCCTGATGAAATTGATGGTGTTGTTGAGGGCATTGAACGGTTCAAAGAGAAGCTCCCGGAACAACTAAAGAAATGCTTAGCGTTCTTCCCTGGAGTGGATCGGACTATCGGCGGTTTTGAAGGAATCATTGCCGCCCAGGAGTGCTTGCCTACGAACATGAAACGAGATGAGTTTGCAGCTGCATTTGGCGTGCTCAGCAAGCTTTGGTCTGCAATTAACCCAGACCCATTCCTTACGCCCTATCGCAATGATTACAAATGGCTCGCACAAATCTACGAGAGCGTTCGCCCTGTTGGTCAAACAGGCTCTTTAGTCTGGGCTGCCCTTGGACCAGAAACCATAAAAATGATCCATGACCATACTGATATCAAGCGCATTCGAGATGACATCGATGAGCTTGTTATGGATGAGCACGCCCTCTTCACTCTCACGGAAAAAGAGCAAGAAAAACGTGCGCGTCGCCTAGAGATTAATTTGATGGGGCGTTTGCGTACGAGCGGCAGCCCTGCATTCGTCGCTCTCGGAGAACGGCTTGAAAAGCTTAGACAGCAGTACGAGGCCGGTGTCATCAAAGCAATCGAGTGGCTTAAGGGCTTGCTAGATACCGCAAAGGAGGCTGTTGATCTTGAAAAGCAAACGGGAGAGCACCCCGTCACCGAAAAAGATAATGTTCAGGCTCTCACGAAACTGTTCCTGGAGACGCGTCCTGATAGAACGCCGAAGGTGATTCAGGATGTCGTTGAGCAGATAGACAAGATTGTCAAAGCAACGCGATTTGATGGCTGGCAAAACTCTGTGAGTGGGCCGCGTGAGATCCAGAAAGCTTTAGTCTTAACCCTAAACCAGTTTGGGCTTGGAAAGGATAAAGAGCTATTTAACAAAGCATATGAGTACATCAAAGGTCATTATTGACCGCTCAAAGCATTGAAAAATAAATTTTATTTCCAGTTATACGTCAAAAAATAAGTTGACGTATAACTGCGAACAAAAATTAATATTTTTTAGTTCTAGTAGCTCTGTTTTATCAAGCAATGGTGTTCTTGCCACTCGCAACTTCTTATAAATTTAAATTCAGGACCTAGCCCCGAGACCTCCTACAAAGTTCCCTGGTAGCTAAATGACTTGGTTCTTTCAAGGGAGAAATCGTTCTGGCTATCACCCGTGCGCATTAGGGTCAGCGTTGCCTGTAAGCTATTAGAGCCCCCATAAAGGTGCGCACCATGCTGAAACATGGAAAATAACCCCTCGAAATGGAACTCGACCTCAACCTCATCATCACCCACCAATCGGGTGTCTGCGAAATTGACATATACAGTAGCGGTTCGCCCTTGGTGGTTTATCGATGATATCCCAAGTTGGAACATCTCCTCGCCTTTTTCTACTACGTTATTGTAGATTGATTCCACACCACAACCAGGAAATAGAACGCTTACCACGGTAATAGTCCCCGGACTAAACACCCCTACAGTGCCGCCATCACCTTCAATTTCCGACCAGTACATTGATCCGCCTGTTTCTATTCCTGTGGTATCAACAACCTCTGTGCCGTGTAGGAGTTGGATGCTTAATATGGCACTGTCGCGATTACCGGTATTAAATACTGCGGCCTCCAGGGAACAGGCTGTGTCGCTATTGAGAGTACTCTGGAAATCAAAATCGAGAAGACGCATCGTCAGGCTGACATCTTCTCGCAACCACTGGTTATAGAATCCCCCTGCTGATATTAGCAAAGCGGACAATGAGGCGACGATTGCGATCTGCGATTGGGTGACGTGTGGTTTCATTTTTTTACCCTCTGGAGGATGACTTTCCGACCTATCCTTTAATCATAGGCTAGGAGCTTCCACTACACCCAGGTAGGCCCACCGCAAAGCCAGACTCAAGATGGGTTCATCGGACGGTTCGTTGCTATGGTCTCGCGCGCAGTTCTAACCATTTCCCAAAGTATCGCTTTGATAGGTGCATCCGAGCATAAGTCTGCATCTATTGATATATCAGGCGATTTTGGCTAAGTTCTTGGGTTTTCTAGGTCGGTAGGGGGTGATGGTGCTTGATAGAGTAAAGAAAGGCATAGTTGAATTGAAAAATTATTGGACTGATTTTATAGATATGGTTTTCTTTTCGGTTTTATTGGGGCTTGTCTATATTGGCGTATCAGCATTAGCTGTGGATGATTTGACGTCTGACGATTGGCTGAAAGATGTAACTCCGATTTTCGTAGGCTTGGCAAGTGTTTTTGTGGCGCTTACAGTTCTAGCTATAAGTTTGAAAGAAAACAGTTTAAGTTAGAACGCGATTTATCCGTTAGACCTATTATCGAACTAAAGAGTGTGTTTCTCGGAGAAGAATATAAAAATAGCAGTGATCTGAGAATTTATTATACAGGCGATGTGCTTTTTGATGGTTTAGCAGGATATTCAGACCGAGTCCCAGAAGAATTTTTCTCAAAGTATCTTGTTTCCAACAGTGGACTTGGATCTGCCTATAAATTTCGGATTGTTGGAGAGGTAAACGGATATTTCATAGCAACTCCCTTGTGTATTGATCGTATAGAGTGCGGTCAATCTAAAAATTTAAGATTTGGTTACGTAGGTGATATTAAGAAATCTCAACGAATTTATACCGTGTGCTCAGATCTTTACGGAAACGATCACGTTGTCGAGCATGAGTTTTCGGTGGATTACAATCAGATGGTTATACATTCAAATCAATATCTTGAGTCGGAGAGTAGTGACAAGGCAAGAAGAATAATTGAAATGGTTAAGAAAATCATTGTGATAAACGACAATAGAGAGTTTTTGAAGAAAACCCATGATGCTTACGCCAAATAATGGAAAAGGCTCTTACAGGCTCGTCGGATCCTTCGCCAGATCTCGTGCAAAACGTGTTATGCCTTATTATGACAGCTACACTCACAAACGGGGTATGCTATAGTTATGTGCATTTTTAAGCGGGGAGATCGAGAGATGGTTGGTCCAAAAGTTATTTAGTCTTAGCAGCTTGCGGCACTTCGTTCTTTAGAGCAGGTAACACATCAACGCCCGAATAATAAGGAGTCACTTTCCTTAATTGTAGTGGTTCAATGATTCCGGACACCAACGTAGGTGGTAATATTGCCGCCATAAGCGAGGTGTCTGATGACCAGAAAACGGCGATCTTTTACGTCGGAGTTCAAGCAGGAAGCAGCCTGTCTGGTGCTTGACCAAGGATACACTGTTGCCGAAGCCAGCCGCTCTTTAAATGTCGGCGAAAATGCCCTCAGGCGATGGGTAAAACAGCTTTCAGAAGAGCGTGGCGGTATCACGCCCAAGTCCAAAGCACTGACGCCGGAGCAGCAGCGCATCCAAGAGCTGGAGGCTCGGTGTGAGCGCTTGGAACGAGAGAAATCGATACTAAAAAAGGCTACGGTGAGTTCAACCGGTCAACGCAAATATGCTTTGAAGCTTTTCAGCAGGTGTAAGGTAGTTGAGTGTCTTCCTCGGCCGCTCATTCAGCTTCCTCGAAAATGCATCTAACTCCTCCTGAGAATAACCCGATATATCAGTCTTTTTTGGGAAGTACTGGCGCAATAGTCGATTCGTATTTTCGTTGCTACCGCGTTGCCAAGGGCTTTGCGGGTCACAGAAATAAACCTGCATGTCCGTCGCAAGTGTAAATGCCTTGTGGTTACCCAGCTCTCCACCTCGATCCCACGTCAGGCTTTTTTTCAGTTCCTCCGGGAGACGGCCAACCTCTCTACAAAGTGCCGAAACAACGCTCGTCGTATCTTTGCCTGCAACGTGAACCAGCATAGTAAATCTAGACTGTCGCTCTACAAGCGTTGCAATATGAGAGTTCTTAGATCCGGAGATCAGATCTCCTTCCCAATGGCCTGGAATGGCCCTGTCTTCAATCTCTTTTGGCCGGGCACGGATAGATACTGCGTCTGAGATACTGGTGCGAGCCCCTTCTTCTTCAGAGCTGCTGTGCCGTGATCTGCGCATACTGCGTCTTGAGCGGAGATGTTTAATAAGTTCTTTCTTCAGAACACCTCTGGCTTGAATAAAAAGACTCCGGTAAATCGTTTCGTGGGACACATGCATCGACTTATCATCCGGGAACTGGCGTTTTAACCAGCCTGCTACTTGCTCCGGGGACCAGTCAAGACGGAGCTTTGATGCGACGATAATCTGTAGTACCTCATTCAGTGCGAGCGAGCATTTCTTAGGTCTTTTTGACTGCATCCAAGCACGCTGGTCCGCTAAGTTCGCTCGGTACTCACTTCTCCCGCCGTTACGATGTATTTCCCGGCTGACAGTTGATGTAGATCGTCGGATCTGGTCTGCAATCTGGCTCAAACTCAGGCCAGCTGATAGGCCCCGTGAGATCTCCTCTCGCTCGCCTGTGTTGAGCACTCTGGCAGATCTCGAACGCCCAAGTGGAGCAATACCACCATGGATCGCAAGCATTCCAGTGATCGACCCTGCATGCTTTCCCAGGGCTCTCCCAATCTCACTGAGTGACTGACCTTTTTTCCACCGCTCCCAAAGCTCCTGTTTCTGCTGCGGCGTTAGTCCTCTGGTTTTTGAAACGTGCGGTTGCATCATGAAAACCCCGGTGAACACCAAAGTGCATTATGTTGCACTGACCGGTTGAATCTACCACCGCTCTCTTGATGTCGGACGAGATGAATCGTACGCGCTGATAGACCAGTTGAGTGAGCAGGAGCCGATTGAGATGGTCTGTAAAGCGTTTGAAGTATCAAGGTCCAGCTATTACGACTATCGCCGCAGGCGGTCCGTGGTGGATGCCAAGCGAGTGGTTCTGCGAGCCGATGTGAACCGGATCTTTCGCAAGAGCCGAAGCTCAGCGGGAAGCCGTATGATCACCACCATGCTTAATGAAGAAGGGGTTGTGATCGGACGCTTCAAGGTTCGCCGCCTGATGAGTGAGCTGGGACTGATCTGCAAACAACCTGGCCCACACGCATACAAACAGGCCACTGTGGAAAGGCCAGACATTCCAAACCGGCTGAATCGTGAGTTCAGCGTCAGCCACCCAGACCAGGCGTGGTGCGGTGACATCACCTATGTATGGGCGGGTCAGCGCTGGAGCTATCTTGCGGTTGTTCTGGATCTTTACGCCCGCCGGGTCGTTGGCTGGGCGCTATCAGACCGGCCTGATGCCGAGTTGGTGGTGAAGGCATTGGATCATGCGTATGAGCAGCGAGGAAAACCGACTGGGGTTCTGTTTCATTCCGACCAAGGCAGTCAGTATGCCAGTCGATTATTCCGTCAAAGGCTCTGGCGATACCGCATGGAGCAAAGCATGAGCCGCCGGGGAAATTGCTGGGACAATTCTCCGATGGAACGGGTCTTTCGCAGCCTGAAGAGCGAATGGATTCCTTCACTCGGATATCGATCAATTCCTGATGCAAGGAAGGATATTGGCGACTACCTGATGGACTACTACAACCGGCAGCGTCCTCATACATTCAATGGTGGCATGACACCTGTGGTCGCTGAAGAAAAACTTAAAATACTGTCCGGGATTAGTTGACCACTACAAATCGACCTCGGGCCTTCTAAGTAAGTACCCCCAGGATTCTGGGTTATATCGAACAACTCCACTGCTGCATCTCTTTGAAAACTTTTGCTTTCTCCCAATAAAATTTCAACCGCTTCATGAGGCCCCCAAACTTGTCCTCCTGACCAGCGTCTCTCTGCAAAGCCCTTATCAGCCTCTCTGGACAATTTCAGAGTAATCAATCTTCTCGTTCTTAACTAAACTGCGAAATCGCTTGGTAGCAATTTGGCCTATTCGCTACAAAAACAAAAGCAGGGTTGACCGAAAGTTAGTTCGTTAGTAAGTTAATTACTAAATTATCGTATAAAGGTACGCAAACATGGCCAGGCCGGAAAAATACTCAGAAGATGACTATCTCACCTGGGTCGAATCGCAGGTTATAAGCGGGCGCTCCGTTAAAGACATCACGGTATCTGAGTTGCAGAAAGCCGTGGGTGGTAAATATTCGCGATGCCAAGAAGTGCTGACGCAGGCACGGGATAAGTTTGTTGAACAGCAGAGTGATTCAACACCGCCTATGCCGGTCTGGTTCCGCGATTTTGTAACACGGCTTTCGGAGCAGGCCCGTGAGGCTGCTGAAGCTCAGTGGTTTAAAGTCGGCAGAGGCATTAATGAATCGATCAAAGACGCCACGGTGATTTTCGAGGATCGACAGGCGGACTACGAGTCTCGGTTGTCAGAGCAGTTGGATCAAATTCGAGCCTTGGAGGCAAACGGTGATGACCAAGCGACTCAAATCGAGCAGTTGCAAGCCCATCTGTCGAAAGCCCTCAGTGAAGTTTCTGATCAAAAGTCAGACAATGCTGGCCTGAAGTCTGAAATCTTTGGCTGGAAACAGCAAAAAGCTAATTTTGATGTTCAGCTTTCTACGGTTCGGGAAGACCTAAAAGCAGCAGAGCGTGCTTTGGCAGAGGCTCGGTCTGAGCGGGATATTCTGAAAGGAAAAGTCCAAGCCTATGAAACGTCAAAGACATAAAATATAAGCGCCCCACCTGTAACCGTCCGGCTAACCCATCTTGAGTGTGATGCCGAAGCCTTCAAGATAGTGTCCACTTATTCTTTAGTGGACACTATCTATGAACAACGTAAGCGTAACCCGCCCTTACCGAAAGCGCCGTCGACACGCTCCGGAATTTAAAGCTCGGCTGGTGGCCGAGTGCCACAGACCTGGAGCTTCTGTTTCCCGTATTGCCCTGGATAACGACCTCAACGCCAACCAACTTCGGCGCTGGATCAGAGAGTCGAAGCAAGACGATGGAAGCCAAGCCCCAGCCTTTCTACCGGTTCGTTTTCCAGCGACGGCCGGGCATGCCACGAAGCCTGCCGATAAGAGTCACACCATTCGCATCGAGATTCCGCGAGCCGGCGGCCCGGTTGTGGTGGAGTGGCCCGCCGACCAAGGTCAGCAGTGCGCGGCGTTTCTACGCGAACTGTTGCCATGATCCGCATTGATGAGATCTGGCTGGCCACAGAACCCTTGGATATGCGGGCCGGACCAGATACGGCGTTGGCGCGTGTCGTTCAGGTGTTCGGCTCAGCCAGGCCTCATTGTGCGTATCTGTTCGCTAATAAACGGGGCAACCGAATGAAAGTGTTGATCCATGATGGTTTAGGCATCTGGCTCTGTGCCCGTCGATTGAATCGGGGCAAGTTCCACTGGAGTGAAACCTGGCGTGGCAAACAACTGCTATTAACGGACGAACAGTTGGCCGCACTGGTTCAAGGGCTTCCTTGGCAGCGCCTTGGTGCCGCCGGTGTAATCTCGGTTCTGTAACCACAAGCCGGTTACCCAGACCATCATCAGAATGGCGAATCGTCACAGTGGCCGTGGCTTGGGATACTGTTCTGCATGTCACAACGTCCCGACCTTAATCAACTCTCCGCCGATCAACTCCGTGCCCTAGTCACGGATCTGTTCGATCGCGTAGAGAATAAGGATCGAGCACTCGTACACCGCGATGCAGTCATTGAGAAACTGACCCCATCCTTAAACGCCACAAGTTCGCCCGTCGCAGCGAACAACTGGATGCGGTTCAAGGCCGCTTGCTGGATGAGTTGATCGACAGCGACATTGCTGCCATTGAGGCTGAACTGGCACAACTCACAGCGGCCGAAACACCGCCCAAGCCAAAAGCACAACCCAAGCGGGCTCCACTGCCACCGGAGTTGCCCCGCACCCTGGTCCATCACGAACCCGAGAACACTCAGTGTCGCTGCGGCTGCCAGCTCAAGCGCATAGGCGAAGACGTCAGTGAAAATCTGGATTACGTGCCGGGCGAGTTTACCGTGGAGCGCCACATCCGCGGCAAATGGGCCTGTGAGCAGTGCGAAACCCTGACCCAGGCACCGGTGCCTCCGCAGGTTATCAATAAAGGCATTCCTACCGCCGGATTACTGGCCCAGGTTCTAGTGGCCAAGTACTCGGATCATCTACCACTGTACCGCCAGGTACGCATCTTCGGTCGTGCCGGCCTCGCCATCCCGCGCTCTACGCTGGCGGAGTGGGTGGGCGCTTGCGGTGTGCAGTTGCAGCCACTGGTGGATGCTCTGAGAAACGCCCTGTTGGAACACACCGTCTTGCACGCCGACGAAACACCGGCCAGCATGCTGGCTCCGGGCAAAAAGAAAACCCACAGGGCCTACGTCTGGGCCTACTGCACCACACCGTTCTCGGATCTTAAGGCTGTCGTTTACGACTTCGCCCCGACCCGGGCCGGTGAGCACGCCCGCACCTTCCTGGGTAACTGGCAAGGCAAGCTGGTCTGCGACGATTACTCGGGTTACAAGGCCGGCTTCGGCAACGGCATCATCGAAATCGGTTGCCTGGCCCATGCTCGTCGAAAGTTCTACGACCTGCACCAGGCCAACAAAAGTCAACTGGCGGCACAGGCCCTGGAATACATCGGTCAGCTTTATTAAATCGAGCGAGAAGCTAAAGGCCTTCCTCCAGACCAGCGACAACGAATAAGAGACGAAAAAGCCCGACCCATTGCAGACGCCCTGCATCAATGGATGTTGGCACACCGACAGAAAGTGCTGGATGGTTCCGGCACGGCCAGGGCTTTGGATTACAGCCTCAAACGTTGGGTAGCGCTGACGCGTTATCTGGACGATGGCGCGGTGCCCGTCGACAACAACTGGGTGGAAAACCAGATCCGCCCGTGGGCGCTGGGTCGCTCCAATTGGTTGTTCGCCGGTTCACTGAGAAGTGGCCTACGCGCTGCTGCCGTGATGACACTGATCCAGACTGCCAAACTGAATGGGCACGATCCTTATGACTATCTAAAAGATGTGCTGACGAGATTGCCGACGCAGAAAAACAACGCCATTAATGAACTGCTACCGCACATCTGGACGCCGGCGGTCACTGCCAAGGAGTAATGGCTGGTCGCTTACGTTTTTGTCTCATCTCCCAATTTTTCAAGTCGTTTTTGGGTGGCCAACCCCTCGCTTATTCAGCCACCCTTGTATAGGGCGGGTGGGTATGTGATCATTCGCATAGGTAAGGGGGGTATCCTATGAGTCATATAGCATCGAAAAAAGACGATCTGCTCAAGCGTGTGAAGCGCATTGCTGGGCAAATTCAAGCTGTTGAAAGGGCATTGGATTCAGACCATGACTGCGCCAAGACCCTCCATTTGGTGGCTGCCACACGAGGTGCCATTAACGGGTTGATGGACGAAATCATCGAGGATCACGCTAGGGAGCATGTTGCTAACCCTGCGCTTAGCGATGTAGAGCGCTCCAAGGGTGTCGAAGAGCTTCTCGAAGCTATCCGGCGCTATTCCAAGTGATAAAAGCAGGCAACTCCAGGAACGCTTAAAATGCACAATCATCAGCTCGATCAATGGCAACACGATCACGTTTTCGGCCAAGATCGAAAACGCTCGGGCGAAACTCGCACTCTCATCGTCGTCGGCCTGACCCTCACTATGATGGTTTGGGAGATTCTGGCCGGTATTGTCTATGGTTCGATGGCTTTGTTGGCCGATGGGCTGCACATGGGGTCCCACGCGGTAGCATTGGGCATTGCTGCATTCGCGTATGCCTACGCACGTAAAAACGCAGGCAACAGGCAGTTCTCGTTTGGTACAGGCAAGGTCAATGCGTTGGGCGGATTTACTGGAGCTGTCCTGTTAGCCGGTTTCGCGCTCTATATTGCGATTGAAAGCATTGGACGTTTTATTGATCCGGTCATCATATCCTTCAATGCAGCAATCTTTGTCGCGGTGATTGGTCTGGTGGTCAATGGCGTTTCGGCCTGGTTACTCGGTGGAGGAGATCACGATCATGGACACAACCATGATCACCATCATCACGGCCACCACGATCACAATCGTCGGGCCGCCTATTTTCACGTTCTCGCCGACGCCTTGACCTCAGTGTTGGCGATTGTGGCTCTGCTGGCAGGTAAATATGCAGGTTGGAACTGGATGGACCCATTCATGGGGCTCGTTGGCGCTGCATTGATCACGCGTTGGTCATGGCTTCTGCTCAAGGAGACTTCCAGCGTGTTGCTCGATCAGCAGCGTAGCGATCTGGAAAAAAATGTCAAAAACGCGATTGAGGACGACGATACACGAATCAGCGATCTTCACATTTGGAGCATCGGCCCCAACATCCATGCAGCTATTGTTTCTGTTGTTTCGCACGAACCGGAATCGCCTGATTTTTACAGACAACGCATTCAGGCTCGCTGCCACACCTTGATGCATATAACCGTGGAGCCACAGCGATACACTGTGGAGTCTGAACCTAAGTAGGCAGGAACAAAGCCTAATCTTGGTTTGTGGTTTGTGGTTTCTGAGAATGACTGCTAACCTTGCGTTTCTTTGGGGAGTAGCCTGCTTCCGGTACTCGGAAGAGTTCGTATCAACATACCTGGCCACATGCCATGGTACGGACACCTCTCGGTTGGCGAGACCATCGATATATTCATGCCTGAGGTCGGGCGTGTGGATATATCGTGGACTCAACATGCCCGACCGGAGATATCTAATTGAATCCAATTGCCCTCATTTTGCTTGCCTTTGCTATGTCCACAGATGCCTTTGCCGCTGCGATCGGCAAGGGTGCAACCCTAAAAAACCCCCGCTTTTCCGAAGCACTCAGAATGGGGCTGATTTTCGGGACAATCGAAGCAATAACCCCTTTGATAGGCTGGTTGATCGGTAAGTCGGCGTCATCTTACGTAGACGCTTGGGCTCACTGGATAGCATTCTCCCTATTGGTGGCTCTGGGCTTACACATGATTTATGAAGGTATGAAACCCGGTGTGGAAGATATAGAAAAGCCATCTAGACACTCCTTCCTCAAAGTTTCTCTCACTGCATTCGGTACTAGCATTGATGCCATGGCGGTAGGCGTCGGACTGGCGTTTATAAACGTTAATATCTGGATAGCGGCTGCTCTGATTGGTTTGGCGACGACATTCATGGTGACTCTGGGAGTGATGTTAGGGCGAACTGTTGGTTCATTGTTGGGTCACAGAGCGGAAATCTTTGGTGGTCTTACGCTCATCGGAGTCGGCGTATGGATATTGTCGAGCCACATTTAGTACCCACGATACCGGTAGCTTCCCTTGCCTTAACAACAGGGGGAACACGGTGCAAGATGGAATCGCCAGTCGGTTACAATCCCTCTGCTAAAATGAGCAAAAATGGACTCAGGAGACCGCATATGGTCATTGAATTTGTAAGGAAGAGGTTAAAGCGTTGTCTCTCCCAAGAAGAGAGGGAAATCATCGAGCTGCTAAACCACAGCTCCATAATGTCCATGAGGGTTGTCGGTCGTGGAGCATTGATGATGGATTTGGATGAAGCCCGAAGCGCCATGGTTAAAGACGTTTTTGGTGAAAAGTCAGAGACAGAGCCACTTTAATCATGCATGCTCTTCTACTGGAGTTTCTGACTATTTTGCCTTACAGCAGCGTCTTGCCATTTCTACCTCCACTTTCCTTCTGTCACAGCGCTTTCATGGATATGGTTTTGAACTCACATTTTGAAGCCAGGCATCACTGAGCCCCATTTTTTCTTTCAGTGCTGCTGGGTCCTCGGTTTCAGCAAGTAAGGCCAAGCCACGTTCGAGCAGTGCTGGGCTGAGCAAGTAGCCAATCGTTTTTCCCCTCTTAGTAACAGCTACGGTGCCATCCTGAAAACAACGGGTCGGACTGCGACTGAAATTGCTAACCGTCACTGTTTGTTGCACTGGCAGGAGTGCTGGAGATTGTTGGTGGGCCATCGAATACTCACTCCTTTGAACACTTTTTCACTATTAGAAGGATTTTTGTTTGTAAGCGTGTTTGGCTCGGTTGCTCGTGGAGATGACGGCGATACCAGTGATCTAGATTTACTGGTGGACCCACTACCCGGTGCCACATTGTTGGATCTGGGCGGCCTTCAGGATGAGCTTCAGTCACTGCTAAAAGTAAAGATTGACCTGGTTACGCCAGGCGATTTGCCTATAAGAGTCAGGGCAAACGTAATAAGTGAGGCAAGACCCGTATGAAAGATCTATAAGCCAAAATGCACCCGGCTCACATCAGATTAATACTGAAACTTGGAAGGTGGGTTGTCCGGGTTCTAACCAATTTATTGCTTCTCTCCATGGTCTCTCATGAAATCTCCTGAAACACCTTCTCCGTCAAACCAAGCATCCCAATCTTCTGGATCAGTAACGGGATCCGTGGGTCGCTCGAATTTCTTTACTGAACCTTTCAGTCTCTCCAGGGGCTCCGACTCGCAGGGGAGCGGCCCTGCCAACTCGTCCGCGTGGGCTCCGTAGGGGGTCAGGTCTTTAAGTAGCTCCTGTTCTGTTAGTCGTTTCTTTTTCATGGGAGCCTCTCGCTTCAAGACTTTTTTCTAGTGTACCAAACCGGTAAATCCATGCATCCAACAACAACGCCAGGCTCAAGATGAGACCACCGGACGGTTACGGTCTACGCCCCCTGAGCCTGATCTGTAGCCCCTCCGCCAAAAGGACCGAAATAATTGAAATAATGAGGGGCAAAGTAGACTTCAGAGATTTTTATTAGCCTTTCGACAGACCCATTCAAACTGTCCCTCCAACTCTGATTCGAACTCTTCGGTAACGGCCCCCGTTAGATACCAAGAAATGTCTAGACCGGCCCTACCAAATTTCATGTCACTAATCGTCAGGAACACTTGATGTTCTTCAAGCTTACTGCCCAAGCTTTGAAGGAACCAGGCAACAACGGGAATTTCTGCTTCAGCGGGGAAATAAGCAAACGTAATTCGGTGAAAGTGGCGCACGATGTATGATTCACCTATAAGTAACCGAGCATGTCTGAGTTGCAATCCAGCGTAATCGCGAACGCTATTGCTTCCTTTTGGAACCCATTTTCCTAGTTTCAGCTTCTACGCTCTAAAAATAGCCCGTCGACTATATTGAAAGGGTATCCCCAAAAACGCGGCTCAAGAAACAAAATACCCCCTCCAGATGGATCTTCCTCCCTGCGAATGAGCTTGCGAGATTTAAGCGTCTGTATCTGCATATAAATTTGCCAAAACAAATCTATATCAGGTGCCAATGCGCACTCCCCTGATCGGGATGAATACTCAACTCGCAGTCCGTGTAGCTTGAACCCACGACTAGGAGGTTCGGTCAGAATCTCATACAAGGTCTTGTCGATCGAAAGTAATCGCTGAGACATATTTTCCCTCTAAATAATGAATGATATCCATTATCATAAAATGGGTATTATATGCCGTGGACTGGAGAGTTCAAGGACGAAATAGTCTTGCCTCGTCCGGAGGCGACAATGTGCCACATTAAAAAGAGATTTGGTCAAAATCTAAGAACGATCCGAAAATCCAAAGGATTTTCGCAAGAGCATCTGGCCTATGCCGCTGGAATGGACAGAAGTTATGTCGGCAAGGTGGAGCGCGGGGAAGTGAACCTGACTATTGAAAAACTTTACCTACTCGCCAAAACTATTGGGTGTTCACCCAAAGACCTTGTTCCAGAAGACTAGATCTTCGGCGTTGCTGGCTGGATGTTTTGTAAGCGCTGTCCAGCGTCTAAGACTGTACTCCAAAGCTCTGGCCGTACTGGAGCCATCCGGCACTTTCTGTCGATGCGAAGGCATCCATTGATGCAGAGCATCGGCAATTGGCCGTGCTTGTTCATTTCTGATTTACTGCGCAGATCCAAACGTGGATTCTGAACAGGTGCGGACTCCAGCGTTACATGTTCTAGTAGCTACAAGCGATCTATACCTAGCAACCAACGCCCACACGACACTATGTTTCTGAACCATTGATAATCCGGAGCTACTCATCCCACGTACTGACTCCCACGTCGTTCGCCAGTGGCTCCAAAATTTCTTTTGGCAGTGGCCAATCCCGAAGTAAACGCCTCCTCTTTCTTTTCAATAGCCAGTATACGAAAAGTACAACACTCTGTTGATATAAATTAGAAAAATGGTATCTCGATTTTATCACTTCGGGGATGTGGGGATTACTTTCAACAAAACGCTGGATGTTATCGATCAAACATTCATCTAGGAATTGTTCAAATGCATCCCATATCACAATTGATGATTTCTGATTGTGTGGCTTATACCCAGTAATACCTGTGTAAATTCCATCTAATCTTTGGGGAATAGCATGCTCTTGTGCCGGTCCGAAATTCAACTGCGTCGTAACATCAGCAAAAAATTCGTCAGTTGTTTCAATGAGAGCCATACTTTTGGCCACCGTCCGGTGAACAGCGGGCTGAACAGTTCTTTTAGATTTATAAATCGCGTCATGCGTTAACTCTGCATGCGCGTGCTGCAATAGCGTGCGAATTTGAACTTCACAAGCTGTCGAGCGAGGAATGTTAACACCATCGAACTCAAGGTCGATTTTTGGCCGGAGAATATAATGAACTGACTGGTAAGTGAACAGTAATGGCTCTTTCGCTCTATCTTCATCAAAATGCTTACAGCGATCAAATTCCCAAATCTTCTCACTTTCAATGATTTTGCATATCGAACTAATATCTTCTAGCAGTAATACTATGAATCTAACTCCAACTTTGTCTTCAATTTGGGCATACGGATCCGAGTAGTTTTTACCTGGCCGGTAAAATGCTTTATCAACTAAAGAGCCATCATCTTTGAGTCTAACACTAGGCAGAACCTTGAAGAAATCTTTGGGTTCTATCTCGCGATCTTTAATCTTTTGAGTAATAATTTCAACGAGATACCTTCCCCAAGCTTTATAGACAGGCTTTTCAGTATGCCATTTTTCTACAAATTCTGATTCATTCATTCTTGCTGCGTTATCCTGTCTTTGACTATTACCTTAGTCCAGACTTGAGGCGCACCAGATTCGTCCAGGTCGCCCTCAATTGATTCAATATAAATGTAGTTTTTAAAAACTTCAGAGGGTGCACTAATCTTTACATTCTTACTGAAACTTACTTTCCTAAATTTCAGTTTGGATTCTATATGCTCATTATCTTTAGTGAATGAGCTGGTTGGCAAACCAACTTCTTCCATATACGAATTGAATGAATCTTGGGTATCAACGTCAAAGTAAGTCGCTGCGAATTCGGATGGGGTAATTGTTGAAGAGGTACTAACTTTTAAATACGTAGTCAATGCATTGTAAAGATCGCTCTTCTTCTCCGAGGAAACTGCCATTCCATCAATGAATGAGCTTGCTGCTTCATAGAACTTTTTAGTAGTTCTGGCGCTGGTTTCGGGATATCCACAACCTAAGAAATCCGAATAGAAATATTGAGCCGCTGCCTTTCCATCAGTTTGACTTATCTGATAATCAGATACCATAACCGTCCATTTTTTATTCAAATCTTCGATATCATCTCCATACCCATCTTTTTCGAAAAATGCCGCAGTTTTATATAACCTTGTTCCTGGCGTCAAAAGAACTTCTTCCACAAATTTTAGAGATATTTCTTTAGTATTCGGATCTTCTTGTTTCTCATAAGCACTGTGAATCTCCGCCTTTATGATGCCCAAGAACCTTTTTTTCAGGTGCCCTTGCTTACCTGTAAAAACAACTAAAATTCCACCTGGGATCGATTTTCGCTGTTGGGCGTCCGTCAACTTTTTGGCGAAATCGTATGATGATACCGCAAAGTTCGCTTCATCCTGAGATATCGTGCTGTTTACGAGATAAGATAGATCATCAGCTCCTTGGTCTACCACTTGCATTTGGACTGCTTTAGAACCCTCCCCAAGCGCATCTCGTACTCTAGATTTGAATTCCTCCATCGCGTTACTGTCGAATCTCGTATATTCGTGACTCTGCAAAGGTGCTCTTTTGTTTCCATCTTGATCCCTTCGATAAACTTGATGGATAATTATCCTATCAATTTCCATATTTATTAACTGCATCACGACCTCTGATAGTTAAATAAAGCTCTATAGAGCTAGTCTTACAAAGACATTTCCTATCGTTTTCTACCTGCTCAGAAGTGGTACTCACCATCATTGAACCAGAGTAGACTTATTTGCTCGAAATCTTAGCAAATGAATACTTTTCTAGCGAAAAAATCAAGGATGAAACCTACAAACTTGCCCCCGAGAAAACCCAAGGCACCAAACATTAGTGTCAAAAATCCTACCCCAAACTGAGTCTGCCACAACCGGACCATCAGTTGAACGTTCAGGTCATCTGAAATTCTAGCGGGAATATACCGACTACGCCGTGAGCACGAGTGGGACGTTTTTGACAAGATAGTCAGAATTTATGGTAAATCAGTAAAAC
>NZ_VCGW01000011.1 GCF_007671675.1 Marinobacter maritimus
CGCATCTCCTTCGAGGGACACACCGCTGAGGCGGGGAGTTCTGAGAAGGGCAACTGTTTGAAAGTATTGAAGAAAACGAGTTTGAAGTTTCTTTAATTAAACGGTTGACAAGGCGGCGAGACGATGTAGAATACGCCACCTTGATTGAGCAACGGCTCAACCGCTCTTTAACAAATTGACCAAGTAATTCGTGTGGGCGCTGGCTGGAGTATTTCGACAAGAAATACCAAGGCAAGCGACTCGTCGAACATTGAGTTTTGTCTTGAGCAAGATTAAAGATCTTCGGATCTTATATGATTTAAACTGAAGAGTTTGATCATGGCTCAGATTGAACGCTGGCGGCAGGCTTAACACATGCAAGTCGAGCGGAAACGATGGGAGCTTGCTCCCAGGCGTCGAGCGGCGGACGGGTGAGTAATGCTTAGGAATCTGCCCAGTAGTGGGGGATAGCCCGGGGAAACCCGGATTAATACCGCATACGCCCTTTTGGGGAAAGCAGGGGATCTTCGGACCTTGCGCTATTGGATGAGCCTAAGTCGGATTAGCTAGTTGGTGAGGTAATGGCCCACCAAGGCGACGATCCGTAGCTGGTCTGAGAGGATGATCAGCCACATCGGGACTGAGACACGGCCCGAACTCCTACGGGAGGCAGCAGTGGGGAATATTGGACAATGGGGGCAACCCTGATCCAGCCATGCCGCGTGTGTGAAGAAGGCTTTCGGGTTGTAAAGCACTTTCAGTGAGGAGGAAGGCCTCAAAGTTAATACCTTTGAGGATTGACGTCACTCACAGAAGAAGCACCGGCTAACTCCGTGCCAGCAGCCGCGGTAATACGGAGGGTGCAAGCGTTAATCGGAATTACTGGGCGTAAAGCGCGCGTAGGTGGTTGAGTAAGCGAGATGTGAAAGCCCCGGGCTCAACCTGGGAACGGCACTTCGAACTGCTCGGCTAGAGTGTGGTAGAGGGTAGTGGAATTTCCTGTGTAGCGGTGAAATGCGTAGATATAGGAAGGAACACCAGTGGCGAAGGCGGCTACCTGGACCAACACTGACACTGAGGTGCGAAAGCGTGGGGAGCAAACAGGATTAGATACCCTGGTAGTCCACGCCGTAAACGATGTCAACTAGCCGTTGGGGATCTTGAATCCTTAGTGGCGCAGCTAACGCACTAAGTTGACCGCCTGGGGAGTACGGCCGCAAGGTTAAAACTCAAATGAATTGACGGGGGCCCGCACAAGCGGTGGAGCATGTGGTTTAATTCGACGCAACGCGAAGAACCTTACCTGGCCTTGACATGCTGAGAACTTTCCAGAGATGGATTGGTGCCTTCGGGAACTCAGACACAGGTGCTGCATGGCCGTCGTCAGCTCGTGTCGTGAGATGTTGGGTTAAGTCCCGTAACGAGCGCAACCCCTATCCCTAGTTGCTAGCAGTTCGGCTGAGAACTCTAGGGAGACTGCCGGTGACAAACCGGAGGAAGGTGGGGATGACGTCAGGTCATCATGGCCCTTACGGCCAGGGCTACACACGTGCTACAATGGCGCGCACAGAGGGCTGCAAACCCGCGAGGGGGAGCCAATCTCACAAAACGCGTCGTAGTCCGGATCGGAGTCTGCAACTCGACTCCGTGAAGTCGGAATCGCTAGTAATCGTGAATCAGAATGTCACGGTGAATACGTTCCCGGGCCTTGTACACACCGCCCGTCACACCATGGGAGTGGATTGCACCAGAAGTAGTTAGTCTAACCTTCGGGAGGACGATTACCACGGTGTGGTTCATGACTGGGGTGAAGTCGTAACAAGGTAGCCCTAGGGGAACCTGGGGCTGGATCACCTCCTTAAACGAAGTTGAAGCTTCGGTCAGAGTCCACACGAATTACTTGGTTGATTGATAAAGAGAGCAATTGGGTCTGTAGCTCAGTTGGTTAGAGCGCACCCCTGATAAGGGTGAGGTCGGTGGTTCAACTCCACCCAGACCCACCAGAATTGCTCAGCTCGGCGTTATCGAGTGACTTGCATAGCAGGCTATGCGGCGCCTCTCGATGCCTGGATCTGAACAATTCTTGATGTAGCTTTTTGGGGCTATAGCTCAGCTGGGAGAGCGCCTGCCTTGCACGCAGGAGGTCGGCAGTTCGATCCTGCCTAGCTCCACCATTATACGGATGTCCTGACTTCGGTCAGTGTACAGAAACAAGTGTTTCACGACGATGAAATCCTTCTTTCTGATCACTGGGTCAGATTTGCTCTTTAACAAATTGGATGAGATAGAACACGAAGACATTTTCTCATTATCTCCGAGAAGATGTGTTCAATGTGATAGCGATTTTTTCAAGCGTTATCCGGTGTTGTCGTTGAAGTGGTTGTATATAGCTTCAAGTGGCTGTCTCGAAAACACACACGCATCAGGCTTGCCTGGTATGTTGGGTGGTTTCGGATCAGTTGTCTTGGGGTTATATAGTCAAGCAACTAAGCGCATACGGTGGATGCCTTGGCAGTCAGAGGCGATGAAAGACGTGGAAGCCTGCGATAAGGTTCGGGGAGCTGGCAAACAAGCTGTGATCCGGACATTTCTGAATGGGGAAACCCACCCGATTTCGGTCGGGTATCTTGCACTGAATACATAGGTGTAAGAGGCGAACCGGGGGAACTGAAACATCTAAGTACCCCGAGGAAAAGAAATCAACCGAGATTCCCTAAGTAGCGGCGAGCGAACGGGGACTAGCCCTTAAGCTAGACAACTGGTAGGAGAAGGCTCTGGAAAGTGCCGCCATAGTGGGTGATAGCCCCGTATCCGAAACCTGAGTCTAGTGAAATCGAGTAGGACGGGACACGTGGTATCCTGTCTGAACATGGGGGGACCATCCTCCAAGGCTAAATACTCCTGACTGACCGATAGTGAACCAGTACCGTGAGGGAAAGGCGAAAAGAACCCCTGTGAGGGGAGTGAAATAGATCCTGAAACCGTATGCGTACAAGCAGTCGGAGCAGACTTGTTCTGTGACGGCGTACCTTTTGTATAATGGGTCAGCGACTTATGTTCAGTGGCGAGGTTAACCGTTTAGGGGAGCCGTAGGGAAACCGAGTCTGAATAGGGCGATTTAGTCGCTGGGCATAGACCCGAAACCGGGCGATCTATCCATGAGCAGGTTGAAGGTTGAGTAACATCAACTGGAGGACCGAACCCACTGTCGTTGAAAAGCCAGGGGATGACTTGTGGATCGGAGTGAAAGGCTAATCAAGCCCGGAGATAGCTGGTTCTCCCCGAAAGCTATTTAGGTAGCGCCTCGGACGAATACCACAGGGGGTAGAGCACTGTTTCGGCTAGGGGGTCATCCCGACTTACCAACCCGATGCAAACTCCGAATACCTGTGAGTACTATCCGGGAGACACACGGTGGGTGCTAACGTCCATCGTGAAGAGGGAAACAACCCAGACCGCCAGCTAAGGTCCCCAAATTCCAGTTAAGTGGGAAACGATGTGGGAAGGCTCAGACAGCTAGGAGGTTGGCTTAGAAGCAGCCATCCTTTAAAGAAAGCGTAATAGCTCACTAGTCGAGTCGGCCTGCGCGGAAGATGTAACGGGGCTCAAACTGGATACCGAAGCTGCGGCTGCATACTTTGTATGCGGGGTAGGGGAGCGTTCTGTAAGCCTGCGAAGGTGAGTTGAGAAGCTTGCTGGAGGTATCAGAAGTGCGAATGCTGACATGAGTAACGACAATGCGGGTGAAAAACCCGCACGCCGGAAGACCAAGGGTTCCTGCGCAACGCTAATCGGCGCAGGGTGAGTCGGCCCCTAAGGCGAGACCGAAAGGTGTAGTCGATGGGAAACGGATTAATATTTCCGTACCTTGGATAGCTGCGATGGAGAGACGGAGAAGGCTAGGTGAGCTGGGCGACGGTTGTCCCGGTTTAAGCGTGTAGGGAGTGGGTTTAGGCAAATCCGGACCCACAATTCTGAGACGTGACGACGAGCACCCTTTTACGGGAGCGAAGTCATTGATGCCATGCTTCCAGGAAAATCTTCTAAGCTTCAGGCTATTTGAGACCGTACCCCAAACCGACACAGGTGGTCAGGTAGAGAATACCAAGGCGCTTGAGAGAACTCGGGTAAAGGAACTAGGCAAAATGGTGCCGTAACTTCGGGAGAAGGCACGCCGGTGGTATGTGACGCCCTTCGCGGGTTGAGCAGAAGCCGGTCGAAGATACCAGGCCCCTGCGACTGTTTATTAAAAACACAGCACTGTGCAAACTCGTAAGAGGACGTATACGGTGTGACGCCTGCCCGGTGCCGGAAGGTTAATTGATGGGGTTATCCTTAGGGAGAAGCTCTTGATCGAAGCCCCGGTAAACGGCGGCCGTAACTATAACGGTCCTAAGGTAGCGAAATTCCTTGTCGGGTAAGTTCCGACCTGCACGAATGGCGTAACGATGGGGGCGCTGTCTCTACCCGAGACTCAGTGAAATTGAAATCGCCGTGAAGATGCGGTGTATCCGCGGCTAGACGGAAAGACCCCGTGAACCTTTACTATAGCTTCACAGTGAACTTTGAACATGTTTGTGTAGGATAGCTGGGAGGCTTTGAAGCGTGAACGCCAGTTTGCGTGGAGCCAACCTTGAAATACCAGCCTGGCATGTTTGAGGTTCTAACTTGGTCCCCTTATCGGGGATGAGGACATTGTGTGGTGGGTAGTTTGACTGGGGCGGTCTCCTCCTAAAGCGTAACGGAGGAGCACAAAGGTGGGCTAAGTACGGTCGGACATCGTACGGTTAGTGTAATGGCACAAGCCCGCTTAACTGCGAGACAGACACGTCGAGCAGGTACGAAAGTAGGTCATAGTGATCCGGTGGTTCTGTATGGAAGGGCCATCGCTCAACGGATAAAAGGTACTCCGGGGATAACAGGCTGATACCGCCCAAGAGTTCACATCGACGGCGGTGTTTGGCACCTCGATGTCGGCTCATCACATCCTGGGGCTGAAGCCGGTCCCAAGGGTATGGCTGTTCGCCATTTAAAGTGGTACGCGAGCTGGGTTTAGAACGTCGTGAGACAGTTCGGTCCCTATCTGCCGTGGACGTTGGAGATTTGAGGAAAGCTGCTCCTAGTACGAGAGGACCGGAGTGGACGAACCGCTGGTGTTCCAGTTGTCTCGCCAGAGGCATTGCTGGGTAGCTACGTTCGGACAGGATAACCGCTGAAAGCATCTAAGCGGGAAGCCCCTTCCAAGATGAGATCTCCCTGAGGCCTTGAGCCTCCTGAAGAGCCGTTCAAGACTAGGACGTTGATAGGTCGGGTGTGTAAGCGCTGCGAGGCGTTGAGCTAACCGATACTAATTGCTCGTGCGGCTTGACTATATAACACCCAAGACAATTGCGGATATCGCAACGAAAGAATCGAATCACCGTTCTATCTCATCCCCCAGTGATCGACCGTTTTGTCTGACGACTATAGCGGCCTGGCACCACCTGATCCCATCCCGAACTCAGAAGTGAAACAGGCCTGCGCCGATGGTAGTGTGGCATTTGCCCATGTGAGAGTAGGTCATCGTCAGACTCTTAAT
>NZ_VCGW01000013.1 GCF_007671675.1 Marinobacter maritimus
TGTAGTGGTCAAGTGTTTTAGGCCACCATCTTTTGAGTTTTCCAGTAGGCCTGTTCGGCCACGTTCGGCGGCAATCCGCCGTTGTATTTGTGCGGTCGCAGCGCACTGTAATAGCCGATTATGTAGTCCGTGACCGATTGCTTCGCCGCGGCAAAGCATGGATACCCGATTTCCGGCACCCATTCTGTTTTCAGACTCCGGAAGAAGCGCTCTGTCGGGGCATTATCCCAGCAATTCCCCCGTCGGCTGAGGCTCTGTTTCATCTGGTAGCTCCATAACAACTGCCGGAACCTCAGGCTGGTATATTGGCCCCCCTGATCCGAATGGAACATGACTCCTGATGGCTTCCCACGGGATTCATACGCAATCGTCAGAGCCTTCTTCACCAGGTCTGTATTCGGCGACAGGGATATGGCCCAACCCACCGGTTTACGGGAGAACAAATCGATCACAACAGCCAGATAAGCCCAGCGCGCACCGGTCCAAAGATAGGTGATGTCTCCGGTCCATACTTGATTGGGCTCCTCTACGTCGAACTCCCGGTCAAGAAGGTTTGGAATATCCAGGTGCGGCTGATCGGCCTTCTTGTAAACGTGGCTTGGCGGCTGCGTACTGACCAGTCCCAGCTGCTTCATCCGTCGGCTGGCACGGTACCGGCTCAGCGGTATTCCGGCCTGTGTCACCATGCTGGCAATCGTTCGCGCCCCGGCTGAACCATTGCTGGTCTCGTGTGCCTCCATAACCTGCTCCTGGAGCGCTTGCTCAGCCTCACAGGGCGTTCTATCCCGGTCACGCCATGCCCGATAGCTACTGCGATGCACCCCAAACACCTGACACAGGCGCTGCACCGCATGGCTCTCTTCAAGTCGCTCGATTATCGAGAATTGCTCAGGGAGTCCGACATCAAGAGAGCGGTAGCCTTTTTTAAGATTTCTTTCTCTTCCTCCGCCCGACGAAGGCGGCGCTTCAGTTCCTGAATCTCACGCTGCTCTGTGGTCAGGGCCTCGCCTCTGGGCGCTTTGCCAGCCCGTTCGGAACGAAGTTTACGGACCCAGTACTCCATGGTGGATTTACCGACACCCATGGCATCGCAGGCAGCTTTCACTGTGTACCCCTGGTCGACCACCAGCTGGGCAGCCTCCAAACGGAATTCCGGGCTGAAGGATCTCTTTTTCGTCATCGTCTTCACCTGATTCATTATGTGAGTGATCATACACTCAAAATCAGGTGGCCAAAGTCACTATGCCACTACA
>NZ_VCGW01000001.1 GCF_007671675.1 Marinobacter maritimus
GGCAGCCTCCAAACGGAATTCCGGGCTGAAGGATCTCTTTTTCGTCATCGTCTTCACCTGATTCATTATGTGAGTGATCATACACTCAAAATCAGGTGGCCAAAGTCACTATGCCACTACATGCCTCGAATCCGTTGCCTGTCCCGTTTGCGGAGACCGGCCTGAAGGTGTTTCAGGAGACTGCGTTCATTGCAGCTTACGTAGGGCATCTGGCGAAATAGCCATTGGTTCGGCTCTTCGCCAGATGCCCCAGATGTTACTGCGCCGTTGTAACGTACTTAAGAATTTCAACCACCTGCTCGGGAGTCTGCGCCCACGCCATGGCAGATGCATCGACTTCCTTCAGGGGGTGGATAATGTCGTCGTTGTGCAGCGTGACATAAGGTGTGCCCATAGCGGCACAGAACCCTGCATCAAAGGCCGCGTTCCATTGCTTGTATTTGTCACCAAACCGGATCACCGCCAGATCGCATTGCTCAAGCAGGGTCTTGGTGCGAATACCGTTCACCTTGGATGACTGGTGATCACGCCAGAATGCCACTTCCGGCTTGCCTAGCATGTCTCCCGCTGCATCGCTGGCTTCGTGATTGGTCACGGGTGCGGTAAATTCTACCGGTAACCCGGCAGCTTCTGCCCCGGCCTGAATCTGCTCACGCCAGTCAGTGTGGATTTCGCCAGAGAGATACACAGTCCAGATCATGGAGTTCTCCTAAATAAGATGTATAGAGGGAGGGTTGAATCAGCGAGACCCTACCATAGCTCACCGCTTTACAGAATTTAAGGCCGGTTAATCCCTATCGTCATCGGTCATTTTCGCCAGTTGTGCCCGTGTCTTGAGTCGCCCCTCCCGGCGGATTTCAGCGTTGTCAAAACGACGTTTCTGTTTGCGGTCTTCCGGAACGACTGCGGGAACATCTATGGGCTTGTCGTTCTCGTCCAGGGCTACAAATGTGAAGAAGGCAGAGAGGATATGGCGGGTTTCGCCGGTATAGCTGTTCTCAGCAACTACGCGGGCACCGATTTCCATAGACGAACCCCAGCTGCGGTTTAGCGATAAACTGAACAGCAGGGTGTCGTTGCCTTTTGCCGGAGCGCGAAAGTGAATGGAATCCACCGCAGCGGTCACGCAAACGTGAGCAGAGTGGCGTTCGGCTACTACCAGTGCCAGACGATCGCATTTCGCCATAATCATGCCGCCGAACACGGTGTCGTGGGCATTCATGTCATTGGGAAAAACTTTGTAAACGTGTTTCTCAATGGCCGATGCGGATACGGGTTTGGACGGCTTATCAGGCATAACATCCTTTCTCTGCGTTGGTTTTAAGCTAAGGTTGCTGATGAGGGTACTACATCTATGAACGCTTCGGGCAGAGCTTGTATTCCTGCCGTTTGCGCCAATTATATAGATCCAGAGAACAATCTTTGACCAAAAGCGAGGAGTTCAATGGACTTCAAAGACTATTACGCCGTGCTTGGTGTGAGCGAGTCTGCCTCCCCCGAGGAAATCAAAAAATCCTACCGGAAGCTGGCCCGGAAGTATCACCCGGATGTCAGTAAAGAAGATAATGCCGACGAGAAGTTCAAAGATCTTGGCGAGGCATACGAAGTACTGAAGGATCCGGAAAAGCGTGGTGAGTACGATCAGCTGCGTAAATACGGCGCCCAGGCTGATGGCTCCTTCCAGCCACCTCCCGGCTGGCACAGTGAATCCGGATTCGGCGGCGGCGGATACACCGATGCCGATTCCCGCCAGTTCAGTGATTTTTTTGAGCAGATGTTTGGCGGTGGCCAGGGCGCCGGTCGCGGCGCTGGCGGTGGTTTTCGTCAGAGCGTGCGCATGCGCGGAGAGGATGTTCGCGCACGGTTGCCGCTCTTTCTGGAAGAAGTGTTTAATGGAACCGAGAAGCAGGTTTCTTTTGCGGTGCATGAGACGGATGAACACGGCCGAATTGTTGCGCGCCAGAAAACCCTGAAGGTGAAAATCCCCGCCGGTATGCGCGAGGGGCAGCATCTGCGCCTGAAGGGCCAGGGTTCTCCCGGTATTGGCGGAGGTGCGTCGGGCGACTTGCTGATTGAAGTTGAATTGGCGCCGCATCCTCTGTTCAGTGTAGAAGGCCGGGATGTTGTGGTTACCGTTCCAGTGGCACCTTGGGAGGCCGCATTGGGCGCAACAATCACGGTGCCGACCGTGGGCTCAAAGGTAAATGTAAAAGTGCCCAAAGGCACCTCGTCGGGTCGCAAGCTCCGTCTCAAAGGCAAAGGGCTGCCAGGTAAGCACCCGGGCGATCAGATTGTTATTCTCCAGATAACCATACCGGAGCAGCATTCCGAGGCGGCAGAAAAGCTCTATGAGCAGCTTGCCGAGGCCGAGAAAGCGTTCAACCCACGCAGCAAACTCCATCTGTGAAGGGGGAGAAAAAAGAATGAGCGATAAAAACAGTATTCTGACCGTTGAAGTGATGGACCCCGACGGCAGCACCTTCACCCTTCATGAAGTGTGCGAGCGCGGTGAGTGCCACGCGGAGTTTGTAATCAAGCTGGTAAGCTACGGCATTATTGCGCCCGTAGAGCCGGCAACTGAAGCGCGCCAATGGCTGTTTGATCTGGCAGCCTTGGCTCGCCTGCACAAGGCAATACGTTTGCAACGAGACCTGAAGATGAATCTGCCGGGCCTTGCGATGTCTCTGGAACTTCTCGATGAAGTTCAGGATATGCGCCGGGAGGTGGATCGCCTTAGCCGACAGCTGCAGCAGCTGACCGGAGAGTAGTGCACCGCGTCGGCAGCTCCTGCTTTACTGGTTTTCGTCGAGAGCCTTGATTTCGGCGTAAATCTTTTCAGCCTCTTCCATCAGGGTTCCGTGGCTTCTTAAGTCGCCATTGCGCTGCGCATGCAGCGCTTTGGTCAGTTTGTCTTCGTAAGCTTTCTGCATTTTTTTCTTCGGGTCACCTTTCAAAAATCCCAGCATTTTTTTGTCTCATTTCGCGTTTGTGTTCACAACTTTACGCTGAGCCTGTCTGAAAGTTCATAAATTAAACAGGTTTTACTCCGGATTATTCAGATATATGGGAATACAATCCCAAGCATCAATAATCCGTTGGCCAAAAGAGCCTGTGTGCCCGCAAGGTACAGTAAAGAAATGCTCCAAAACTTGGGTGAGGACGTATCTGATATTATAGTCACAGTTGATTACTATCTGGTCTGTGGCGAAGGCGGTCGACAGCCGTTGCTCCAGCGCACGCTGACTTACAGCAGTATTCCTCCCGAGGTCATGGAGTCCTGGCGGGGGCCGCAAGTTCGCGATGTGTCTGGCGACCAGGCTGATGGCTCATCGCAGGAATCGTTTCGAACCGGAGTCAGTGTCTTCTACTTTGAAGAAGTACCTTTTACGGTAGTACCCTGCCCGGTTCCAAGAGAGAGAAGACATCATGAGTTTCAGTATCCAGCCTGAGTTCATTATTCGCTGGGAACCAACCGAACTTGCAAGCACCATATTGTCTGGCCCCGGTCGTGACGTCGTGAGGCACTGGATCAGTGCTTTGGCGTATCTTGATGAGAATCAACACCCGGTTTTGCTGGCAGTGAATAATCAAAGTGAGCCCTCCTTCAGCCAACTCGTGCAATCTGTTAATGCGGGTTATGCCCCGTCTGTAATTCTCAACGAATTGTTGCGCAAAGGCGTGGTCGAGCAACTTGATAGTGGCCATGTTCTGCTCCGGCGGAGCACCTATGTGCATGATGTTCCAGAATTCGAATCATCGCCCAAAGTGAGGCGGAAAAAGCACAGCCCGGGACGAAGTGCGGGCCGGCGACACAACGACGAAATCTGATACAAACTCCCCGGCAAAGCAGTTGGGGCAACCCCTTTTGCATCTTTTTGAATACCTGCTACAAAACCCTACATAAAGAAATCCACCTTTCTGCCTTGTTTTGCTACAACTGTGTCTCTAGGCGTTTCAATGAATAAAAAACGAATGTTCCGGGCGCCGGAATAAACGAATGAGGGAGTTTTTATGGCCTCTCGGTTTCTGAAAAATCTGATCTCCAGCAGGCTGTTCCGGCCGGTTTTTATTGTTCTGATTGTTGCGGGCCTGGCACAGGTTGTGATCAGTCAGTGGCTGATATCAGATCAGGTTGAGCGTTTGATAGGTACCGCCGGTTCAGCACTTGAAGCGAGCAGCGATCAGCTCAGTGATTCCTTTGAAAATACCCGTGACGATGTGCGCCAGCGTCTTCAGACCATGCGCGAAGAAAGCGTTGGCGAACTGTCCAATGAGCTCACTCGCCAGCAAAACGAACAGCAGGAGCGCGTGGCGGAAAATGTACGAAGTGCGGTTATGGCTGAAGCACAGGGATTGGCAGATGTGTTGGCTGCCGTAGCCGCGCCGTTGATCTGGGACAGGGACATTCCGCGGCTGACCGATCTCGTGGAGCTGGCAGACGCCAGGAAATCGGTACTCTTTGCTATCTATTTTGATCAGTATGGCAAGCGCATGACCCGCTACGTTGATCGTACTGATGAGCGTGTGGTCACGCTGATGGATCAGGGTGAAGGTCGGGGCGCGGCAAGCCGTGTGCTGGAAGCGGCAGGTCGTGATTCGAACATTGTCATTATCACTGCAGACATCAAACCCAAGGGCTCGGCGATAGGGCAGTTGAAACTCGGGTTGTCACTGGAAGGTATCAACCGCGACCTCGCGCAATTGAAAGAAGAGTTCCGCGCTACTTTGGCTGGGAGTATCGACACTTCCAGGCAAACGCTTGAATCCGAAACCGAAGAGGTCAATCAGCGGCTTCAGCAGCAGTTGGCGGATATGGGAGCGGACACGCAAGCGCGTATCAGCGAGACAGTCAATGCGTTGCGTCAGGAGGCATCGGGCATGTCGTCGAGCCTCACACTTGTTGCTGTGAGCTCGATGGTGATTCTTCTGGTTCTGATGGCTGCGGTACTTGGGGGCGGAGTCTTGCCTCGGGTTTTACGCCTGAACTCCGCAATCCGTGGCATTGCGGACGGTGAAGCCGACCTGACTCGTCGAGTGAACATGAAGGGCAACGATGAGCTGACGGAAATGGCCCGGGGCGTTAATCAGTTTATCGCCCGCATTCAGGAACTGGTATCGGACGTCAAAACTTCAGCTGAGTCTGCGGTCGGGCAGGCGCAGGCGCAGGGAGAGGTCAGTCATGATGCGGTTGCTGCGGTGAATGCCCAGCAGCAGGATGTGCTGGAAGTGTCCGAAACCATGGCGGCTATGTCCCATAGCATTGCGGGTGTTTCTGAAAACATTCAGGAAGTTGCCGGCGCTGTACGCAGTGTCAGTGACGAGAGTGAGGCAACGGCGGGCATTTCCCGCGGCGTGCTCAAGCGTCTTGATGACGTTGTCCTGAACGTGCAAAGAGCAGTGGAGGCGGTCAGTGCTCTGGACAAACAAAGTACACAGATTACGTCCGTTCTGTCGGTAATCGGCGCCATCGCAGAGCAGACCAACCTCTTGGCACTGAACGCCGCGATTGAAGCCGCCAGAGCGGGTGAGTCGGGCCGGGGTTTCGCAGTTGTGGCCGATGAAGTGCGAACCCTGGCCAGCCGAACTCAAGAGTCCACCACCGAAATAGAAGCCATCATTGCGCGCTTGCAGCAGGGTAGTACACAGGCTGTATCGGTCATTGGCGATGTTTCGGGGCAGGTTGCGGAATCATCCGCCGAATTCCGCCGTGCGGACGAACACTTTGATCAGATCAATCAATTGCTTGGCAGTCTTCAGGGACAAGCCCTGAGTATTGCATCGGTGGCGGAGCAGGAAGGCCGACACGCGGAAAAGATCAGCGTTAGCGTTGAGGGTATTGCCCGTTCGTCAGAAGCAACCGTCGAGGCTATCCAGCGCTCGGACAATGCCAGCATGAAAATCAGCGAGGTACTGGCGGCACTTCAGGCCAAAGCGTCCCAGTTCCGTGTTTGACGGAACCGGGTGCGTGGCCCGGTACGGATAGTGAGGCTGCTAATGGGAGGAGACTGATGGAGACGGTTGTCTCGCCAGCTCAGCTGCAAAGCCGTTTACGGGCTGCCTGGTACTCCTGCGTCAGTCTTGAGACCAAAGCTTGAACGCTGACCACATCGGTAATCTGGCTCACGCCTTGCCCAGCTGACCATACGGTTTTCCACGCCTTGGCTTCGTCGTCAATCGGTTTGAGCTTTTCGCCGTAATTGATCTCGCCGGCCTGGTTTAGCTTGTCCATCGGGAAACCTGCGGCCTCAAGGCTCTGTCGCATGAAGCTTGCGGGGATGCCAGACACGGCGGGGGTATGAATGATATCGCTGGATACAGATTCAATAATCATGGTGCGATAGGCATCCTCTGCCCGGGACTCTGTGGTGTTGATGAAGCGTGTTCCCATGTAGGCGAGATCAGCTCCCAGAGCTTGTGTTGCAAGGATATCTTCGCCGTGGGAAAGCCCACCTGCCAGCAAAATAGTGCCGTCGAACACTTCACGGATTTCATGAACCAGAACAATGGGATTGATGGTGCCAGCATGGCCGCCGGCGCCGGCGGCGACTGCAATAACGCCGTCCACACCTGCCTCGGCTGCTTTGCGGGCGTGCTTCTGATTGGTCACATCGTGGAATACGACGCCACCATAACTGTGCACGGCTTCTACCACCTGGCTGGCAGCGCCCAGCGACGTGATGACGATGGGCACCTGATGCTTTACGCAGAGTTCCAGATCGGCCTGCCATCGTGGATTGGAACGGTGCACAATCAGGTTGACAGCATAGGGCGCAATGCTGGCACCCGGGTTCTCTTCCTGGAGCTTCCCGAGACCATCACTCATCTGAACCAGCCATTCTTCAAAACCTTCACTCGTGCGCTGATTCAACGCGGGAAAACTGCCAACGATGCCCTCCCGACAGCACGCAAGCGCCAGCTCCGGGCCAGAGATAAGGAACATCGGGGCTGCGACGAGAGGCAGGTTGAGCGAATCCACGCAGAAAGCGGCACGTGACATGAGATCTCCTTAATTTGTATTGGAACTTTTGTAGGATATAAAGGATCTTAGCCTGCCTGAACGATTGTGTGAATGTTCGCCTGCTAACAAATATTGGGCTACGTCTGGAAAACAACAAGGAGTAAGTAATGGGTGAAAAAAAACGTCGCGAACAAACCGGAGCGCCGGCCCCGCGGAAGGCCAATTCCCGAAAGCCTCTGGCGATCGGAGTAACAGTGCTGGTTCTGGCTGCAATTATTCTGGGTGTCGTATTCCTGACAGCAGCACCCAAACCAACCTCGGATGGGCTGCCGGTTGCCGGGCCCAATGCGGAACCCTTTCCATCGCAACTGGACCAATACGGCGTTTCCGTGGGTGCTGATGATGCGCCGGTTGTTGTACGCGAGTTTGCAGATTATCAGTGCCCGGCTTGCGGAGCATTTTCTGAAGCCAGTAAGCGCCTTAAACAGGAGTATGTTGAGGCAGGAAAGGTTCGGTTTGTGTATTTCGATCTGCCGTTGCGCCAGCACCAGAATGCCGTTCCTGCTGCTCAGGCCGCTCGTTGTGCCGGCGACCAGGGCGCGTACTGGGAAATGCACGAGCGCCTTTATGATTCGCAGACAGAATGGAGCGGTTCGAACGACCCGGTTGCAACCTTTGCGCGTTATGGCAAGGATTTGGGTCTGGAAGAGCGCCGTTTGCGCCGTTGCATGACCACAGAGTTGCACCGGGAAGCTGTTGAGGCAAGTCTTCGCGTTGCCATGCAGTTGCAAGTGACCAGCACGCCAACCGTGCTGGTGGATAACATTCGCCTTACCCGCCCGGGTTGGGGCCAGCTTTCAGCGCTTGTGGAGAGAGAACTCTCAAGCGCCAGCAAATAAACAACGGATTCAGGACCGGATCTGTCGGGACTTGAACATAAGCCAGAGTGGGTTAAAATCTGCGCCCTCTCTGGCTTACACCTTCCAGATAAACAAACCCATGCTCCGGATTTACGATCCGGCTCGCAGGAGAACCCCATGAGCAACACCGTTGTTGTCTGCGCACTATACAAGTTCGCTGTTCTGAATGATTACAAAACCCTTCGCCAACCACTGCTGGATATTATGCTGGCCAATGGTGTGCACGGCACGCTGTTACTGGCCCGGGAAGGCATCAATGGCACCGTTGCCGGAAGCCGCCGCGGCATTGACGTGGTTCAGGCCTGGCTGGCCGCTGATGAGCGTTTTAACGGTATTGAATACAAGGAATCGTTCGTAGATAGCCAGCCGTTCAAACGCACCAAAGTGAAGCTCAAAAAGGAAATAGTCACCATGGGCGTTGACGGCATTGATCCGAAGCGCATCGTGGGCACGTATGTAGAGCCGGGCCAGTGGAACGACCTGATATCGGATCCTGACGTTCTTCTTGTTGATACCCGTAACCAGTACGAAGTGGAAATAGGTACCTTTGAACATGCGGTAAATCCCTCTACAGATACCTTTCGCGAGTTTCCGGACTATGTGAAGCAGAATCTCGACCCGGCAAAACATAAAAAAGTTGCCATGTTCTGCACAGGTGGCATTCGTTGCGAAAAGTCTACGGCCTACCTGAAAGAGCAAGGCTTTGAGGAGGTTTATCACCTCAGGGGCGGCATTCTGAAATATCTGGAAGAGGTGCCAGAGGAGCAAAGTCTCTGGAAAGGTGAATGTTTTGTATTTGACGACCGGGTTACGGTCAATCATCGTTTGGAGCGCGGCGCTTACGATCAGTGTCATGCCTGCCGCCGCCCGATTACCGAGGCTGAAAAGCAGTTTCCAGAGTATCAGCAAGGTGTGAGTTGCCACCGGTGCATTGAGTCGCTGAGCGAAGAACAAAAGGCCCGTTTTGCGGAGCGAGAGCGCCAGATTCGTTTGGCCGATGCCCGTGGTGAAACGCATGTAGGCGGAGAGGCCGCCCGCTTTATTGCTGAACGCAAAGCACGCAAAAAGTCAGAGCGTGAACGCCACGCCGAGAAAAGCCTGGAAGGTGAAACCAGCAAAACAGCCCGGTAACCTGATTCAATCCGCCTGAACCCATTACCAAGGAGCGTTCATGAGTTTTAAGAAAACAGTTGCCATACTTGCTATTTCAGCAGCACCACTGGCTTACGGCCAGGAAGCGAAAGACTGGGAGGGCGAGGCAGAGCTGGGTGTGCTCATGACCTCAGGTAACACTGAAGAAACCAATATAAACGGGCGTCTTGGATTGATTCATGAAGTAGTAGACTGGCGCAATATTGCAGATTTCAGCTCGAACTACTCCGAAGCTCAAGACGATACGACGGGCGAGGACCAAACCACAGCTGAGAAGTATAAAGCGGCTCTTGAAACCAATTACAAGTTTGATGAAAGCCAGTACTGGTTTCTGCGTGGCACCTACGAGAAAGATCGCTTTTCCGGCTACGATTTTGAATCTACAGCCACCACCGGTTACGGCAACCGGGTCTGGCAGCGCGGCGAGCGCTCATTCCTTGATCTGTCGGTCGGTGCCGGTTATCGTTATAACAAGCTGGAAGTTGTGAATTCCGACGGTGAAGACGCTGAAAAGGAGCCGATCGGGCGCCTGGCGGCTCAGCTCAACTACGCGCTTTCTGAGAATGCGCTGTTTCAGCAGAAATTGAGTACGGAAGTCGGGCTGGATGACAACAATGCTATCAGCCAGTCAGAGACCGCTATCAAGGCCAATGTTGTCGGCAACCTTTCCATGAAAGCGGCCTACCGAGTGAAGCACGTATCCGATGCGCCGGCGGGCAAAGACTCTACGGATACCGAGACGGCTATCACACTGCTTTACGGCTTCTGATACTGGATCCTAGACCTTGTTCCTGAGCCCCAGTTCGTCCGGATAGGGGCTCAGGTAGTGTTGCAGCCGTAGGTAATCCACCGGCTCCCTGCGTTGAGCCATTCTCAATAAGGTCATAGGTACAACCAGCGGCACCTCGCCTCGGCCATAAGCTTCAATCTGCTCTACCAGAACCTTACGATCTTCGTTTCCCATGGCATCCCGCAGATAGCCCATCAGGTGCTGCATCACGTTTATGTGTGATCCACGGCTCACCTTTTGAGTCATGGCGCCCATAAACGCCTGGATATAGCGGCTCGCAATGGTTTCAAGGGCGTCTGCCTTGAGATCACCCAGCATGGGGCCAAGTTGCCGGTAGATTTTCTCGGAGTGCGCCAGCAACTGGAACTTGTGCCGCGTGTGAAACTCGATCAGTGCTTTTGCAGAGAGGTTCTCGCCGGCAACATTTTGCATCCAGTCATCATAGGCAAACACCCGCTCAATAAAATTTTCCCGCAGTGCGTCATCGTTCAGTCGACCTTCTTCCTCAACAGGCAACAGCGGGTAAGTGCGCATCAGCGCCTCGGCAAACATTCCTTGCCCGTCACGCCGAATCACCTGGCCTTCCGGGTTGTGAACCTTGATGCGCTCCATGCCGCAGCTTGGGGATTTAGCCATCAGTATGTAGCCGCGCAGGTGGGCCAGCTCAGGCAAAATCCGGCCTGTGAACCCCTGCATGGCGCCGGTGTGGTCAGCAGCGCCCTTAGCTTCTATCAGGCGCATACCGTCTGGATGCTCTCGCAAATGAATAGCCGGCCGGGGGACGCCCAAACCGGCTTCCAATTCCGGACAAACGGGTTGGAAATCAAAATGCTGTGACAACACCTGAGTGCAATAACGGGAATGTTTGTGGCCGCCATCATGGCGAACTTCTTTGCCCAGCAGACAAGTGCTGATTCCCACGGGAATGCCGCTCACGTTTCTCTCCGTTTTCTCAGCTTTTTATCGTTGAGTGCTAAAGTAGTAGCGTAAATCTCGCGAACATCACTGGCAAACTGTTCCACTGAAAAGTCTTTGGCAAATGCCAGAGCCTGTCCGGAAAGCGTATTTCTCAGGTCATCATCTTCCAGCAAGCGCTTAACCTTTGCGCACCACTGATCCTGCCTTTCCGGAGTCTTGAAGCCGTTAAAGCCGTGACGTATCACGTCGTCGATGCCGCTGGAACGTACGGCGACCACTGGCAGGCCGGCAGCCATGGCTTCCAGAATAACCATGCCCTGGGTTTCGGATTTGGAAGCAAACAGAAACGCGTCGCCGAGGCGATACCAGACAGCCATGTCATCTGGGGGTATCGCGCCAGCAAGAGTGATGCTGGTTTCAAGGCCAAGTTCCTGAATTTTGTTTTGAAGGCGGTCTTTCTGGTGGCCATCCCCGATTATCAGGAAGTGAAAGGGTTTATTTGTTTCCTGTCGCAATGCGCTGATCGCTTCGATCATGAAGTCGATATTCTTCTCGTTCGACAGCCGCGACACACTGATGAAAACCACCTCGTCGTTCAGTTTCAGAGTCTTGCGAAGCTCAGTGATTTCGCCGTCGGTTACCGTTTGAAAACGCTTGTACTCAATCCCCGTGGGCTGCACGAATGTGGGTGTTTTCACACCGATCATCCGGAGGTATTCCTCGGTTGAGTAAGTCGGCACGATAACGCCGTCGCATTTGTTGGCGAAGCGTTTGATCAGCGCATGGGAGATAAGATTACGGAAGATCAGGCCTGGTAGTGGCACAAAGTGGGCGTAGTGCTCCAGCCTGGTGTGGTAGGTGTAAATCGCGGGCACATTGAGCCTGCGCGCCATGAACAATCCGAGCGAACCGAGCCAGAACGGGTGGTGCAGGTGAACAATGTCCGGATGAAAAGCCCGAACCCGTTTGCGGATTCGGCCAAGAAAGATGTTGGCCAGCCGGAACTCGCGTTTCTCGCCCATGGCGAGCAGAGAAGGAACGCGGAGTATTTGCTCTTCAACCTCCGGCTGATCCTTGTAGCGCGGTGCTACAACCAAAAGCTCGTCGCCAAGTTGTTGCAGTCCTCGCCTTAGCCGGGCAATGGAAATGGGTACGCCGCCGATGAACGGCAAATAGTTGTTGGTGAACATGACCACTCTTAACGGCTTCTCTATCCATGGCGTTGGGTCAAGATCGTAGTCGGGGTAGTACTCCTTGCCGACAAAGATAGTGGCGTAGAGCTTGATGGTGGTTGCTGCAAAGATGGCCACAATCAGAATGAAATTGAGATAGCCGGTATAGAACAGTGAATAAACGAAGAACCACAGGCTTTCGAGACGTTTCAGAATCGGATGCTGACCGACTTCGAGTTGTTGAAGTGAGTGGCTGATCTCGCCTTCCGGGCTTATATTCACTCGCACGTAATGATAGAAACTGGTGTCGTCGTTCAGTATCAGCCCGCCGGCACCGCCGGTGGTGATAAACTGTGTGTCACCGAGCTGTGTCTCCGAGTACAACGAAAGGTTTGCGGAGAACACCAGATCAATGTTGTGCTCTTTGACTGCTTCCAGAAGCGCGCTCCGGAACTCAGGTGGTGCAAGATAGTCCGCAGCCTGATCGAACAGAGCATCTTCCTTGGGCTTTAGTGGCGGGTGACCGATAAACAGGACTCTGGCTTTCGACGAATCCTGACTAAGGAGATCGTCCAGCCAGCGGATCTGCCACTGCCAGGGCGTTTTCCCGGTGCTATCCAGAAAGATAAGCCGACTGCTGCCAGCCTGAATGCTGAAGAAATGCGGCCCGAAGTGATCGTAGAAACGGAAACTGCCGAAATTATCGTACTCATGAGCACCAAATGTAAGCAGGTACGGAATGTCCAGGTGGCTGAGGGTTCCATACAGGGCACGGTATTTGTCTTCGCCACCGCCGCTGACGGCATTGCCGGCGGATACCAGAAAGTCCATTCCCGAGGCATTGAGCTCCGGAATAATGCGCTCTTCAAAAATACCGACCGAGTTGTTGATGTTGCCCACGACCGCAAAGCTGAAGGGTTCAGTGACGGACAGGTCGCGATGAATCTGCTCAACCTGCTCGGTATGCACGCCAGCGAAATCTTCCATGAAAAAATTCAGGTAGGCCTTATAGCCCACCAGCAATATCACGATCAGCAGGCAAAGATAGAACAGCAGTTTTAGCGGGTTTCGGAAGATCATCCGGGGTTCCTGCGACTTTTAATCAGTTCTTTTTGCAGCACAACCAGGCCGATGATCATACCAAGATAAATGGTGACCAGGCGCCAGCTTACAATAACCAGAATCAGATGGTTCCCTGACAGGACATCGCTGAAAAAGCTTCCGAAGACACCTTCTGAAATGCCGGATGCGCCGGGCGTTGGCGAAAAATACATAATAAACGTTGTCACAACCAGCATCCCCAGGGACATCAGATAATCAATATCGTAACCCAGGCTGTGTATCAGCAGGGCAGGGAAGCTGAACAGGCTGAGCAGGAATACGGCTGTGAAAAGCACCGAAAGCACAACGAAAAGCGGCCGGCCCCGCAGGTAATCGCCAAAGCTGTGCGAGAAACGCAGCATCTCCCGCCGTGCCTTGAACTGCCAGCGCCGGTGGCGGGTATCGTTTATGAGGTGCCAGCGGTTAAGCGTTCTGAGCAGGCCACTGAGCGGCCCGATGAGCCAACGTGTGCGAAATAGCAGGATAATGAAAAAGCCAAGATACAGAAGAATGAAGATGGCCAGAGCGAAGCCCAGATCGCCAGTGATGGTCTGGCCGTCAAACGCATCCAGTGTCAGCAAAAAAACCGGCGTGAGAGAGAAAATGAAAAGCACGGCCAACACGGTTCTGATCGTCGTTGCAGCCGTGGCTCTGCCCACAGGAACACCATGGCGATTCAGGTACCAGATCTGAGCGAACCCGCCGCCGGTGGCCATGGGGGTGACGTTGGAAAAGAACAGATTGATAAAAACCAGACGGAATAGTGTCGGAAAGGACAAGCGGTGCCCGAGTGCCCGCAGCGTGAAGTGCAGGCGCAGGCCGTCAGAGACAAAATACACCAGAAGCAGAGCGGCGATAGACGCAACGGTTTGTGGTGCAATCAACCGGGCATCAAAACTGATGCTGCGCCCTGCGAACTGATCGTAAACTGCATAAAGCCCCGCCGCTGTAAGCGCAATAAAGAGCAAGCTAAACAGTATAAGACGTCTTGCTGAGGTTCGTGGCTGGTAACTGGTGTCAGTGGTGTCAGTCATGGGCTGCCCGTCGAAATGAGACGAGCAGTTTACAGGACACTAGTGACCATAAACCAACATGGTGGTGTCTGTTATGGCAAAGTCTGTGAACTGAACGCTGCCAATATTGACTTGGCCTACTTTGAATACGGGCATATCAATATCTGCCCGGAACTCCACATCGTGAACCGAAAGCCCTTCCTTGCCGGATACCGATCCCGTGCCCCGGGAAAGCTTGGCAGTGGCGCTCGCCATGCCGAAGTGGCCGAGGGTGTCATTACCTCGCCGGTTGTGAAGCTGCAGGCCTTCAATGCCCACGGCGGCAAAGTTGAACAGCAGAATCACATCTGCGGCGTCCCAGTTCAGGCTGCCATTGGTGATCTCAAAATGGGTATCGAGCTGCAGCTCAGCCCCGGAAACGACGTTGCCATTACTCAACGTGCGATTTGACCCACCGGCGTTGCGAATAACCAGATCTGTAGGCCCGACATAACCCTGCAGCAACACATCGGAAAACAGCGTGGCCGCCCCTTCGGAACCGGTGGCGGTAATGCTTCCCACCTCCAGCTCAAAATCCACCGCCTGCAGGTAGTCAGCCAGGCTGGTTGGGTCACCATAATCGGTTGCACCCAGGTGAATAACCAGATCGCCACTGTTGAATTGTTTGCCAAACTCGCCTGCTATGGAATAGGTTGTCAGTGCATCTGCAACATCAGCATTGGTGGTGCCGAGCAGCCCCGCATTCGCCCGACGCGCGATTTCAGAAAAACCGTGCTCAAGCACCTCACCGGCACCGGCGATATCCACCGTCAGCTTCAGGTTATCCAGAACCGTATCGTTATGCCCGGAAAGCCGCATGTTGTTCACATTCAGTGAGCCTTCATCCGTCCATGTCAGCCGGTCAATATTGATCCTGGTCTCCAGATCAATCGTCACACCGGCCTGGCCGGTCACGCCCGAGAGAGTTCCGTCATCCAGCGGCCGAAATTCCGCCATGGCAGCGGTAGGCAGAGAGAGTGCGAGCACCCAGAGTGAAAGCGTTTTTGATCGTGTTGTGCGGCGACAACTGAGCGGCTGAATCATGATGGCCCCATTTCCATGGTTTGTTTTTGTTGGTAGAAAGCCTGGATCAGGCTCCCGGCCGCAGGGGACAGCGTAACCAATGCAGCGGCAATCGAGTTTTGTTACATGTTGTTACGATAAGTGGGAGGTGGAGCTATGTCTGTGAGTTCAATCACAGTTGGAGGCAAGTACGTTGTCGAAGCAAACCTGCGGGAGCGCCCATTCGAAACCGTGCGGAGCCAGGGATGGCGGAGCCGAGCGTACAGGGAAGTATTCACAGCGTGTTTTGAATGGGCGTTCCCGCTGATTTGCCGGAACGGACTAAGTTGAGGACAGAGCCCGCTGAATCATAACCTTCTGATGCTCAGCAAACTCCCGAATAACAGCCTGCGCCTCCTCCACATCCCGATCCAGAACCGCCTGCGGAAGCCGCGTAAAAAACTGGCTGGTCTGAGTAAGCCCGTGGCGATACCGCTCTGCGCTCAAGTAATAAGCGCGGCTCACCGCCGGCTTGAAGTTTGAAAGCGCCTCCGTGAGGTACGGGTTGCCGACCAGCTCACAGCAAGCCTCCATCACCTCAAAGCTGGCCTCCACAACTGCAGCAATATCCGCCGCTGGTTTCTTCATTTGCTCAACAGCCGTTGCGACCACCGCCAGCATGCGCTGCCTGTCGCTCTCCTTCCAGCGCTCACAGAGCCTTGCTGCAAGCATCAGAAGCAGGTGCATGTAAACGTCATACAGCTCCGAGGCATGATTGGCGTCCAGCTTTGAGGCAGACGCGCCTTTGCGAGGCGTAATCTCCACAAGATGCCAGCGCTCAAGGGTGTAAAGAGCCTCTTTGACGGAGGCCCTGCTGACCTTGAGTTCACCGGCCAGCGTGGCTTCCTGAATACGCTTACCGGGCTGTATCTGCCCGGTCATAATCCGTTCTGCCAAGTAGTTGGCGATTTGCTCCGCCAGGGTATTAGGCACCTTGAAATCCATAGAGGTTCTCTGAACAGGTCTTGAGGGCCGGCGGGCCGTATGGCGGCGCTGCTGCGGCAGTAGAGTATATGGGCTTAAGTTTATCATACCCGGAATCCTGACAATGAACCGCCCGTATAGTAAGGCAAAGCCCTTGAAATCCAGCAGAAACGCACGCAGGTATACAGTCTGAACTTTCAAAAGCAAAAAAGGGAAATTCCATGCCCAAGCACTTTGAACAAGCCCCCGGTCTGCATGAAGAACCGGTTCCGGAAACGGAAGGCTATGTCTTCAACCAGACCATGTTACGCATCAAAGATCCTGAACGTTCCATGGATTTTTATACCCGCGTAATGGGAATGCGGCTGGTGCGCAAGCTGGACTTCCCGGAAATGAAGTTTACGCTCTATTTCCTGGGCTACCTTGACGACCGGCAAGCGGGTCTTGTGCCGACGGACGACGCCCACCGGACCACCTACACCTTCGGGCGCGAGGCGATGTTGGAGTTGACCCATAACTGGGGCACGGAAAACGACAAGGACTTTGCTTATCATAACGGCAACGACGAGCCTCAGGGTTTTGGCCATATCGGTATCGCAGTACCTGATGTCTACACTGCCTGCGAGCGCTTTAATAGCTTGGGCATTGAGTTCGTCAAGAAGCCAGACGATGGCAAGATGAAAGGCCTCGCCTTTATCAAGGATCCTGACGGCTACTGGATCGAAATACTGCAGCCGAATATGCTGGAAAAACAGCGCAAGAACAGCTGATCAGGCTGAGGTTTCCGTGTCGTCCTCCGGGGCGGCACCGGATTTCCCACCATAACGTGACGCAACCACCACCGCTGCGGTGAGTATCACTGCACCTGTAATGCCAACTGGCCCCAAAATCTCCTCCAGAAAGATCCATGCAAGCAAAGCAACGAACAGCGGCTCCAGCGTGACAATGATGCTGGAAAGCGTGGCTGGCGTCGTTTTCATGCCGGCAAAGAAACATACGTAGCCAATGCAGGTGGGCACGATGCCAATAAACGCTACCATCGCCCAGTGTCGTAATTTCAGCTCTTCGATTCGTTCAAAGCCGCCGCTGAGCAGTACCGCGGGCAACAGGATAAGCACCGCTGTAAAAAAACAGATGAAGGCGGTGGTAAAGACGGGTGTGCCGGTGGAGCTGTAGCGGCTTGTCAGCGTGAAGCCGGTGTAAACCAACGCCGCCAGGAGCGCCATGAGTATGCCCGCAAGACGTAAGGTGCCACTGGTATCCATGTCGCTGAGTACCAACATAGCGGTGCCTATGACCGCGGTAATCAGGGCCAAAATGGTTACCCGCCCCGGCCTTTCTCCAAGCAAAGGAGCCGCCAGTATCGCCACCAGCACCGGTGGCAGGCACAGTGCAATCAGCGTGGCTATGCCCGCTCCGGTCAGGTCCACTGCGAGCAGATAGCTACCCTGATAAACAGCCTGAAAAAGTCCCAGTGCCGCGAGGGGTGCAAGGGATTTCAAATTCAGTTGACGCAGAGAGCTACCGGATGCTTTGACACCGGCGTTTCGAATTTTCCGCTGTTCCCGGTGCATCAGCAGCCAGAAAAAAGGCAAGGCAATCGCCAGTCTGAGAAAGGCCAGAGTGATGGCTTGCAGCTCGGTCCCGGTAAAGAGGAATTTTGCAACGATCCCTGTAGTCGCCCAGAGCAAGGCCGCCAGGGCGATTAGCAGAGCGCCTCGAATCATTCTATAACCAGTACGATCAATTCTTTGGGGCCGTGAACACCGTAAGCCAGAGTCTGTTCAATGTCGGCGGTTTTTGAGGGCCCGGATACCAACAGAGCGTTTGTCGGCATGCCAGAAGCCCAGTTCTGCTTGAGCATCGCCTCGTGGAAGGTTGAATAGAGTTCTGAGGCTTCCAGCACTGCAATATGGATAGGCGGCACCAGGCTCATAAGGCGGGGTTCATCTGGTGTTGGCCACAGAATCAGTGACCCTGTTTCCGCTATACCGCCCCGAGTGGACGTGATGCTGGCATCCACTTCGTTGAACAGGTGCGGCTGCCAGCTTTCGATCGGTTCGTCATAGATCAGCAGTTCCGGCAGGTCATCTCGTCCGGAATCTCGCAGTGTATGTCCGATAGTGTGTGCAGCAGGAATCAACAGATTATGCGCGCCACGGTCTGACAGGATGCCGGCAAGCTGGGTAACCCAGTTTTCTGAGCTGCACCGATGCACTTCTCCATGCACCGACTCTATGGTTTTCTGGAACTGCTCAATGCGTTCAGCCACTGAGGAAGGTTGCCGCTTCAGCACTGCGAAGTCGCAATCCGGCACATTCAGGTCGCCGCCGCTGCGATTACGCAGGCGCTGTAAAATGGTATCGCGGGAACTCATTGGCCACGCTCCTTCATGCGTTCGTGGAGTGTTTTGGCGGCCAGTTTTGGTGCTGTCCGATATTTTGTCCAGCCACCAAGCTTCCCTGGTTGCAGCTTTCGCAGACGTGCGGCCACTGCTGTTCCAAAACGGTAAGCGCCAGGACGGGCGTGCATCCAGCTCCAGCCTTTCCAGATCATTGCTTCCACCGAGCCGCGTTTCGCGCCATGGCCGCGAACCTTGGCAGGGTTTAATTTATCGCCGTCTACGGATTCCTGGCGCAGGCGCACCAACAGATCCGGTATCGGAATTTTAACCGGGCACACTTCGCCACAGGCGCCGCATAGACTTGAAGCGGTGGGCAGGTGCCGGCCTTCGTCCAGACCGATAAGATGAGGCATCAGAATTTTGCCAATGGGGCCCGGGTAGGTAGTGCCATAAGTATGACCACCCACGCGGGTGTAGACCGGGCAATGGTTCATGCAGGCACCGCACCGAATGCAGCGCAGGGTATCCAGTAATTCATCATCCTGATAGATGGACGAGCGGCCGTTATCAATCAGCACCAAGTGGACTTCTTCCGGGCCATCCAGCTCACCCGGCTTGCGCGCGCTGGAAATCATGTTGAAGTAAGTTGTGATGTGCTGTCCGGTGGCAGATCGGGTCAGCAGGGCAAGCAGCGGTGCCACATCTTCCAGAGTGCCTACAACCTTTTCTATGCCGGTAACAGCGATGTGACAGGGTGGCACAGTGGTGGTCATGCGCCCGTTGCCCTCGTTCTCCACCAGACAAAGTGTCCCGGTTTCAGCGACCGCAAAGTTCACGCCGGAGACGCCCACATCCGCATTCATGAACTTCTCACGTAACTGCTGGCGGGCGCTGGCGGTGAGATACTCCACATCGTTGGAAAGATCGGTACCGGTTTTTTCATGCATCAGCTCGGAAATTTCACCGGTATTCTTGTGAATCGCGGGCATGATGATGTGAGAGGGCGTTTCTCCGGCAAGCTGAACAATGTACTCGCCAAGATCTGACTCCAGCGCTTCAATGCCTCGCTCTTCAAGGTAATGGTTCAGTTCCATTTCCTCAGACACCATCGACTTGCCTTTGATCACCGTCCTGGCATTCCGGGCCACACATATATTCCGGACAATTTTGCAGGCTTCATCACCATCAATGGCCCAATGCACGTAGATGCCGTTTGCGGTGAGTTTTTTCTCAAGCTGCTCTAGCAGATCTGGCAGATTTGCCAGCGCCCGCAGGCGGACATTGGCACCCAGATCTCTCAGTGCTTCGAGGTCCCAACCTTCAAAAGCGTCCTTACGCTTGCTGATCAACCCGTCCATGGCTTTGCGGAAATTCTGGCGTACCTTGGGATCCGCAATGGCCGCCCGGGCACGGGGGTGGAACTCTTTTACGTCGATGTGGTGCGGGTTGTCTGTGGTGGACTGACTCATGAGTCGCCTCCATTGTCCGGGCTGGTGCGCTCCCAGAGGAAGCTCAGGATGTGCTGGCCTTCGAGGGGTTTGTTGTTCTTCTCGGCGAAACCGGCGATGTTCATCATGCAGCCGCAGTCTGTTGTCACAAATGCACCAGCCCCGGTGTCGGTAAGGGCATCCACTTTTTCGCTCACCATGGCGCCGGAAATTTCCGGGTGACGAACGGTGAAGGTGCCCCCAAACCCGCAGCACTCCTCAGCGCGAATCTGTTCAACCAGGTTTACGTTTTGCAGCTGCCCTATCAACCGGGGGCCGACCTCAGCAACGCCCATCTCACGGCGTGCGGAGCAGGAGGTATGCATGGCGACAGTGGTTGGATCGCCCAGATCTTCCAGCTTTATGTGACACACGTTGAGAAGAAAATCCGTCAGCTCCCAGGTTCGGGCAGCAATTTCAGTAGCTTTTTTTTCCTGGTCGGTCTTCTTGAACAGACTCGGGTAGTGCTTGCGCATCATCCCGCCGCAGGAACCAGAGGGCACGACGATGGGCCAGCCTTCCGGGAACAGGTCGAGCTGGGCCTTTGCAACCGCCCGTGCTTCATCATGGTAACCGGAGGTATAAGCCGGCTGGCCACAGCATGTCTGATCTTCGGGAAAGATGACTTTGATGCCTTCACGCTCAAGGAGCTGAATGCCAGCCATACCCGCATCCGGGTAGAACATGTCTATCAGACAGGTTGCGTAAAAATACACATGGGAGGGTTTTGGCGGGTAAACCTTGATGGGATCAGCCATAGCATGCCACTCGAGCCGGTTAGAGTTCTTATCCGGTAATCATAGGGCGGCAGAAGTGTTGTTACCAGAATACTTTCGTGGGACATGGGAATGAGAATACAGAGCGGTAGCCGGATGCTGCCGCGCTGCACAGTGACAGAGGGGGTGGGCCCCCGGGCACCTATTTTACCGTCAAACGCTCAGCGTTTTTCTCAACGGTGCGTGCTCCAATCCCTTTTACATTGGAAAGATCCTGCGGTGTCGCGAAAGGACCGTTGGCTTCGCGGTAAGCGACTATCGCTTCAGCTTTGCTGTTGCCGATACCATCCAGGCTCGCCAGGGCAGTTGCGTCGGCGCTATTGATATTGATAATCGACTGATCTGCGTGAGCAAATCCGGTAGCCAGGCTGAACAGCAGTACGAGTGTGGCGAAAAAAGATGAGTGCTTCATGTAAATATGACTCCTGAGGCTGAAATGCGTCGTTATGGTTATGAGTCAGAGCGCAAGAACGGCAGGAGCAAGGTTCTGGGGTTTTGCGGGTACAGGAAGAAAAACGGAAAAAACAGATCGGCGGTTATGTACAGTGCACGGACAAGGACCACATTCCATGTGATCCCCGATTTTCCGTGGCTGACCCCCGCCTGTTCCTTCAGGCTTTGGCTCATCCTGAGCGCTTCATCCCTGTGCCAACGTTCCGTGCTGGCTTGTCATCCCTGACACTGCTTATTCTATAGGGAGTGTATTTGTGGGATACCGGAGATCGACTCGTTGGCCTGTGAGATATCTCCTACAGGTGACGTAGGCTCAGACCTTGTCGATGAATCCGGTATGTCATAGTGGATGTCCCAACAGCCCAAGAACGCCAAGCGTGATCAGGTAGCCCGCAACAATGTAGTTAAGCAGGCGCGGGAACACCAAAATGCCAATCCCTGCGCCCAAGCTAATAAGGGGAGCGAGTTCGAGGTGAAGTGTCATAGCGGTCCTCTTCTGTGGTTATTTCTGAAAGCCTGGTGTCGTATTTCCCGGACGCCCTGTCTGGCTGCCCGGTCAGTTTTTATCTTACCCGTAAAGGATAGTGCTTTTAAATTAAAGTGTTATCCATGTGGCACGATTTTTTCTTCTTGTTTGGATGCAAAACAATAAATCCAAGAAGGAGCACACCATGTCGAACGTCACGTTCAACTGGATTCGTCGTGTCGCTATGCCGGCATTGACCCTGTCCATCGCTTTCATGTTGCCCTCGCTGCCTGCGAGTGCTGGCCAGACCGATTCCTATACTTTGCCACAACAAAGTTATAACCAGTCCCGTGCCAGGAACTACAAGGTGTACGTCCCGGATAATATCCAGTCGCCGGCACCTATGGTTATGGCGCTGCATGGCTGCAAACAGACCAACAACGATGTACTGAATGACTGGGGCATGAAGGCGGCTGCTGATCGGTATGGGTTTATTCTCGTTGCACCTTATATCACCAGCTATGACGGGCTGCGCAATCAGGACTGCTGGGGTTTCTGGTTTGAACACCATCGCCATCAGGGCGCTGGTGAAGTGGAGGACCTGCACCAGATCGCCCTGGCGGTTGAAAGTAACTACGCCGTTGATTCCCAGCGCCGTTATATCACCGGTCTGTCGTCTGGTGGGGCCATGGCAGTTGTTGCAGCCGTAGCGCATAACGAATACTGGGCCGCTGCTGCGCCGGCGGCTGGAATTCCGTATGGCGAAGACGCGGCGTCGGTATCTTTATCCGGCCAGTGTCCGGGCAGTGCGACATTTCACAGCCTGGCCCGGGTGGTCTCCGATATGGGCGCCGAGCTGGACGACGCCTATCCCATTCCGTTGATGGTGCTGCAGAACAAGAATGACTGTACTGTTATAAAAGCATCCGCTGATCTCATTCGCGACGCGCACCTGAAAGCGTTTGGTGATCCTGCTTTCGATACGCCCGCTGAAGCAGAGGCCGAATCGGTTACCTGCTCTCCTTATTATCAGAATAACTACAGCTGTGTCCGTACCCGTTACACCCAGAATGGCACCAGTGGCGCCCGGTCACTGGTCGAAACGGTTTACCTCGACGGGCCATTAGCGACGCCTAACTCGCAGGATACCAATCACGGCCATTACTGGGTTGGCGGCGAGCAGGGCAACAATGGTAAATGGGCTCTGCGAGTCGGGCCAAGCTATCCCGATATTATCTGGAGCTTTTTCGCAGCACACAGTCGTGATGGCAGCGCTCCCGAAGGATTTCCGGTCATCACCCTGATTGGTGACAACCCCATGTCCGTTGCGTTGAATACAGCGTTCACTGACCCTGGCGCTACGGCGGAAGATGCGGAAGACGGGTCCGTTTCGGTAACGGCAGATTGCAGTTCCGTCAATTCATCTGCAGCCGGCACCTATTCCTGTGTCTACACCGCAACCGACAGCGACGCCAATGTGACCACGGCAGAGCGCCAGGTTAACGTAACCGATCCCAATGCGCCCACGGAAACCTGCGAACAAGTAACAGCATCACCCAGTGCCCATGTTTCCGCAGGCCGTGCCTACGCGGGTGGCAACTACAACCTTCGTGCCTTGGCTAACGGTGACGATGTCGATATTGGTGGTTCGTTCGACAGCTGGAGCAGCGTAATTCTGTATGAGGGTGACCCTGGCCAGTGGTTCGCCAGTGAGCCTGCTGCGTGCGCCGGCAATGGCGGCGGCAACGGTGGTGGTGATCCCTTTGCCTGTCAGGACTGGAACGCCAGTAACCTGAGCCACAACATGGCTTCGCGCGCCTATTACGCTGGCGGCTATTACAGCACCGGGGGTGACGATTATCTTGGAGCCTTCCCGGGTGGTTACGCCTGGGTCAAGGAAACCTCGGACGGCGTTTTCGAGAAGGGACAATGCCAATAGAAGAGTAACAGTGCAGGCTTTATTCCTGCTCCCTGAAACTTTTCAGGTCAAACGAAGCGGCGCATCAATATTCGTATTGGCGCCGCTTTTCGTTAGACTCGGGGGTGATAGAGGCTTGGACTGACAAACCCTTTGGTTAACCCTTTTTTGGAGAAACGGCAATGTCTGATCGAACCATCTGGATAACCGGCGCCTCCTCCGGTATTGGCGAGGCGCTGGCTGTGCGATTTGCGCAGGAGGGCGCTCGCCTTGTTCTTTCCGCCCGCCGGGAAAGCGAGCTGGAGCGTGTTGCTGAGCGTTGCCGCGATAAAGGCCTTGGCGCGGACCAGATTCTGGTTCTCTCCCTGGATGTCACAGATTGGGACGCCCTGCCGGGTGCAGTACAGGCAGTGCTCAACCGGTTTGGACACATAGATTTGTTGATCAACAATGCCGGCGTTTCCCAGCGTTCGCTGTGCGTGGATACAGATATGGAGGTCTACCGCCAGCTGATGGAAGTGGATGTGATGGGCCAGATTGCCCTAACCAAAGCAGTACTGCCCCAGATGCTTGAGCGCGGTGCTGGCCATATTGCCGTAACCGCGAGTGTGGCTGGAAAGGTAGGAGCACCCTTGCGCACCGGTTATTGCGCTGCCAAACATGCGGTTATGGGTTTCTTTGATGCTTTGCGAGCTGAGGTGGAAAACCAGGGCGTTTATGTTTCGACCATTGTGCCCGGTTTCATCCGTACGGATATTGCTCGTAATGCGCTTTCAGGTGACGGTCAGGCTTTTGGTCAGGAAGATGAGGATATAGCAGGAGGCATGGACGTGAACGAGTGCGCTGAGGTGGTGGTCACGGGTTTGAACGCGAAAAAACGCGAGATTCCAGTGGGTAAAGGCAAGGAAATGGCGGCGCTGTGGGTCAAGCGGGTGGCGCCGGAGGCGTTGTTCCGGCTGGCAAAGGCTCGGGCATAGCTGGCGGACCTGCGGGCCTGAAACCTTGCTTTAAAACAGCCCCAGTTGGGGCTGTTCTTCGTTGAAGCGCAGGGGTTCCAGCCCATCTACGCGCTTGCTCAAAAGCTCAGTCCATATTTCGGTCAGTGAGAGGGCGTCGCCAATATCCGGCATGTGCAGGAAAAAATACGGGCGACGTTCTTCTTCGATCCAGTTGGCAACTTTCTCAACCCAGGGCGCGAGATAACGCCGGTTGGATTCCAGGTCCGGGTGGCCGATGTAGCGGATTACCGGAGCTGCGTCGCCTGGAAGCAAGTGCACAGGCACCTGAGGTTTTTTGCGTTGGGCTTCAATTGTGATTTCGTTATCCGGAGTGGCCGCAAACAGAGCCCGGGTATCCATGCATACGCGTGCGATGCTGCGTTCCCGGAGGCCACGGTTCAGTGCTTTTTCGGCTTCGCCTTTGCTGAAAAAAGCGCTGTTGCGAACTTCTACGGTGCAGTTCAGAGGTGCCGGCAAGGCATCAACAAATCGCCAGAGGCTGTTCAGATGTTCTGGCCCGAATGCGGCGGGAAGCTGCAAGAGAAAAGGGCCTGCGACATCTTCCAGTGGCGCAACAACCTCCAGAAAATCACGCATACTTGCGTCGACGCCAGAGAGCAGTCGGTCGTGAGTGATGGTTCGGGGAAACTTGAGTAAAAAGCGGAAGTCGCCCGGCACTTGAAGTCGCCACTGCTGACATTGCTCGCGGCTGGGTGTCGCGTAAAAGGTGGTATTGCCCTCAACACAGTTAAACACTTGGCTGTAGCGCCCCAGAGGGCTTTTGCCGGGCGGTAGCCCACTACTCCATGCGGGGTGTTGCCACTGGGGGCAGCCAAGAAAGTAGGGGAGTGCCATTGTCAGCGGTTCCGGGATGAGGCTTTAAGGTTGCGTTATAGCTTACCGTATCCGGAATGACGATGCCGCCGGCCGCTCAGGATTGCCACCAGATGGCTCAAGGCCCGGAATAGCCCCATCAAAAGCGGTGCCAGCAACCATAGCAGCCAACTGCCGATATAGAGCCCGGGAATAAGCAGCAGCAACCAGCCCACAAACTGAACCACGAGCACCGGATAGCCGAGTACATCCGCCACACCGGCGAACAGATCATTGATAATGCTGGGATGGGCAACAACCAGATAGCCGGCGCCGATAATAACGGGCCATTTGGCGTAACGGGTGCTGCTCAGAACCATTTTTCCGCTGCGTGTAACCCGGGCTGCCAGAGCGGCAGAACGAGTGCCGCGACTTGCATTCTTTGTGGTTGCGGCGGCGACACGCCCCACACGCAGCAGTTTGACGGCACTGGCGAAAACCAGCACATCCACCGATGCCCAGCCAATGTCGCCGGCGGTGATCTCATTTCCGAAGCGGTAGTTTCTCTCAAGATCACGGATTCCACTGGCGAAAAACTGATTCACACCTTCCAGCACCCGCTCGGTGCCGATCCACTTGGTGATGCCCTGGTTGTCGACAATAAACTGACCAAGAAAGTCGTGGCCTTCGCTATGAATGAAGTTGACGGCGTACCAGCCCCGTTCCTCCGGTGTCAGGTCTTGGCGCTCGCCGGATGGCTGGCTGTCAGGCTTTGTCGCCTCCGGAACGTCGGTAAAGTACCGTTTGGCTGCCTGATACTGACGCGATGCTTTGTGCATCCATTCAATGGTGCTGATGGGCTGGTTAACGAAATGCTGAATGGGCGGCAGAGCATCTTCACCATAGCGCTTCAACACATCCCGAAATTCAGGCTCTGCTGCGTAAAGTGGAAACAGATCCCGGGCCATGTCGGGGTAACGTATGAACGCGGCCTGAGCTTTCAAAAGCAGGAGGGGGTCATCCGACATATCCAGCAATATTGCCTGCATTTCCACTGATTCGTGCTCAATGCCCGGGAAATCACCGAGCTCGTCGCTGGCGTGAATGCTAATCAGCTTCTGTTCAATGGGAACGGGCTGGGCTATCGTGCTGAAAACAGCCGCCATCAGTAGAGCCATGCCACAAATCAGGAGTAGCTTTTTCAAATGATCACCACCGTATATCGGTTATTCATACCGACCAGTCTAGCCTGAACAGAGTGTAACAGGTGGTTGTATGGGGGTGGTGATCGCTGAAATGAACCGATGCGACTACTGTGTGGCCAGCAAGCGAATCGCGCTGGCTGCAGCAGAAGTCCGGTTTTCGACGCCCAGCTTCCGGAACACTTGCTCCAGATGCTTGTTCACGGTGCGCGGGCTCATCTCCAGAATTTGCGCTATTTCCCGGTTGGTCTTGCCATTGGCTATCCACAACAGCACGTCGGACTCTCGCAGTGTCAGTTGGAACCGTTCTCTCAGGGCTGCGGCGGCGCTGGATTGGTTCTGCGGTGTTTTCAGTCGAAGCAGGTACTCCCGGCCATCCACCAATGCCAGGTATTCTACCGAGTGCTGGACGTCCAGAGCATGTAAAGGCATCTGGTGCCCGGGCTCCAGGTTGTGGCTGAGCCATTCCGCGAGTTCGGTGCGGATCACGAGAAAGTCCGGGTGGCCAATGTCTGGCAGACACCGACACACCTGGGGCGTGCCCCAAAGCAAATTGCCCTCCCGGTCTACTGCAAACAGGTTTTGGCCCGCGGTATCCAGAGCGCTCCGGGCACTTCGTGTCATCCGGGCGTTGGCCAGATGCACATCCATGCGTGCCAGCAGCTCAGTGGTGTTGATGGGCTTGGTGACGTAGTCGACGCCGCCAGCTTTCAGACCCATCACGACATGTTCGGTATCACTCAGGCCCGTCATGAAGATAATAGGGATATCGGTGAACGCCGGATTTTCCTTCAGTCGCCTGCAGGTTTCGAAGCCATCCATGTGCGGCATGAGCGCATCCATGAGCACGACATCCGGGGTGATGTTCTGGCTGATGGTCAGGGCCTGGTTGCCTTCCAGAGCCACCAGTACGGTCATGCCCGCTTCCTCCAGCGCATCACTGATCATTCGGATGGAGTCGATCGCGTCATCTACGACCATTACAACGGTTTTCCGGTCATCATGAGGCTTCATGTTCGGCTACCTTAAGGAGTTCAATAATTTTCTCAAACTGGAAATCATTGGTGAGACTGGTCAGCTCAAGAGTAAAGCGCTCGTCAGCTTCACCGCTGTGTTTCAGACCGTGCAGGGATTCCAGAAGGCCTTTGCGATGACCTATTCGAGCCAGACTCGCCAGCGTTAGTCGGTGCGCTATGTCTGGAAGCGGCAAAACACCGGCCTCGGGCAGGAGGATGGGGGCCAGCGGTTCGGCACTTTTTTCGAATCGCCATTCAAGCTCCAGTACGCGAGCGATGGTGTCCAGTAGCAGGTTCAGACGCACGGGTTTGACGATGTAGCCATCGTACAGGGGGGTGGACTCCACCGAGTGATGGCCCTCGTTGGCATCAGCGGACACCATGACTACTGGCATAGTATGCTTTTGAGAACGTAACTGCTCGAGAACTTCCCAGCCCGTTTGGCCGGGCATGGATACGTCCATCAGGACAAGATCCGGTCGTTGTGTTTCAACCGTTGCCAGAACCTTGAGAGCATTGCCGATGTCTGTAATCTCGAAGCCAAGCGGCGATAACATGGCGCGAATTACCTGACGCTGTGACGTGTCGTCGTCGACCAGCAGAACTTTACGCCTGACGCCTTGGTAGCCATAAATCCGACGGGCTGGAGCGGAGGTGGAGCGTGGCGTGGAGCTGTGCACACTGGACAGCATCACGCTGACTTTGAAAGTGCTGCCATGGCCGAGTTTGCTATCCACGTTGATGTCTCCCCCCATGATTTCTGTGAGCAGGCGGGTGATAGTCAGTCCCAGGCCGGTGCCAATGCGATTCTCCCCGGGGAGGCGGATACGCTCGAAGGGGTGGAAAATACGCTCAATGTTCTCCTCTGCAATTCCTTCGCCCGAATCCTGAACGGTAAATTCCGCTACCTGACTACGATAACGTAGAGTCAGAGAAACGCTCCCGTGATCAGTGTACTTGATGGCGTTGGACAGCAGGTTAATCAGGATCTGGCGCAGGCGCTTCTCATCAGTGGTCACTACTTCTGGCAGCGGGTTCAGGCAATGGTAGTCGAAGGCCAGCCCTTTCTCTTCAGCCTGCAACCGGAACATGGTAACCATCTGCTCCATCAGTAACCCGATGCGTACCTGATCCCGGTGAAGGTCAAGCCGCCCGGCTTCGATCTTGGAAATGTCCAGCAATCCCTCAATCAGGTCGGCCAGATACTCTCCGCTATGGCGGATTACTCCTACGGCTTCTTTGCGGTGAGCGGGTATCGCCTCATCGTTTTCCATTAGCTGGGCATAGCCCAGAATTGAATTGAGCGGTGACCGGAGTTCGTGGCTGATCCCGGTAAGATAGCGACTTTTCGCGCCATTGGCTGCTTCAGCCTGTTCTTTGGCTTGTTGCAAAGCCTGGTCGGTTCGTTTGTGTGCAACGATTTCTTCCATCAGCAGGCGGGTTTGCCGACTGGATTCTTCCTCAGCCACCACTCGGCTTTCATGGGCCAGTACGAACAGCCAGCAGATCACCCCGGTGATGATCAAAAGGATAAAAAAGACTTTCCACAAGGTAGCTGATAACAGCAGGGCCTCGGGTGTCGAGGCGACGGGTGTCTTGAAGTGGATCAGCGACAGCAGCAGGGCTGATAAACCATTGATCAGGAACAGGAGCGTCAGAAAGTGGCCAAGCCGCGAGCGCAGGTGACTCAGTATGGATTGGGGAATCAACTTACCGAGAAACTGCTGGAGCTGCTCCTGATAACCAGCTCCGGGCTTGCAGACGTCACCGCAGCGGGCATCCAGGGAGCAACACAATGAGCAGATAATGCCGGCATAGGCTGGGCAGCTGGTAACGTCCTCTGGTTCGAATTTGTGCTCGCAAATGGTGCACTGCACCAATTGGTGATCTGTGGCGAGGAGCACGAAGGGGCGAGCAGTATAAAAACGGCCTTTCGTTTTCCAGGCGATGAGCGGCGCAGTTATAAGCGCTACGCCCAAGGCGATAAAGTGAGACAGTGCTTGAGCGTATTCACCAACAACGCCGGTATGGCAGGTAATACCCACCACGGATGCGGTGAGCATGGCTCCAACCCCTACTGGATTGATGTCATAAAGATGGGCCCGCTTGAATTCGATATGCGGGGGGCTGAACCCGAGCGGCTTGTTGATCACAAGATCAGCCACTAATGAGCCGACCCAGGCGATGGCAATGATGCCGTAAAACCCCAATGTTTCCTCGAGTGCCCGGTATACGCCCAACTCCATGACCAGCAACGCAATCGCCACGTTGAAAAACAGCCAAACCACACGGCCGGGGTGGCTGTGGGTCAGGCGGGAGAAGAAGTTTGACCAGGCAATCGAGCCCGCATAGGCGTTCGTTACGTTGATTTTGAGTTGGCATAGAATAACGAAAATGCCCGCCATGGCCAGGGCAACTTCCGGGGAATGAGTGATGTAGTTGAACGCCACCAGGTACATCTGGGTTGGGTCGGCCGCCTCTGTTTCGGAAACGCCCTGATTTAGTGCCAGCACGGCCAAAAATGAACCGGCCAGAGTCTTGAGCATGCCGATGACAATCCAGCCTGGCCCACCGGCCATCACGGCCAACCACCAGCGCCGTTTCTCCTTGAGGTTCTGGGGTTCCGGAATGAAGCGGAGAAAGTCTACCTGTTCGCCAATTTGCGCGATCAGCGAGAAGACAACGGCTGCGGCGGCACCGAACGCCATAACATTGAGCCCTTGTCCGGCAACCGGGCTCAGCCCCTCAAACTGGGTCCAATCGCCGATGGAGGAGGCATCTGCATAGATAATGAATACAAACGGAGCCAGTTGTAACAGGATCCATACAGGCTGGGTCCAGACCTGAAACCGGCTGATCGTGGTAATGCCATGTATCACCAGGGGAATGATGGCCACTGCGCAGATCAGATAGCCGATCACCAGGGGGATATCGAACAGCATTTCCAGGGCCATGGCCATGATGGCGGCTTCTATGGCGAAGAAAATGAACGTGAAGCTGGCATAAATGAGCGATGTAATGGTTGAGCCGATATAGCCAAAGCCAGCGCCCCGAGTGAGTAGATCAATATCGACACCGTAGCGGGCAGCGTAGTAGCTGATGGGGATGGCGGTCAGAAAGATCACCAGGCTGACCGCAAGAATCGCAGCCACCGCATTATCGAAGCCGTAGTACAGGGTGATGGAGCCGCCAATGGCCTCCATGGCCAGGAATGAGATTGCACCCAGTGCGGTGTTGGCGACCCTTCCCGCAGACCAGCGCCGGGCGCTCTTGGCGGTAAAGCGCAAGGCGTAATCTTCTAGCGTCTGATTGGCAACCCATTGGTTGTACTGGCGCCTAACCCGAAAAATATTTTGTCGTGCGGCCATTGCTGCATTGCCTGTGTGGTCTGAGGAGTGCCCGGTTTTGGTGCGGTTTGGAGCCTCTAAATGGTGTACAAGGAAGTCTTTACAACTTTTGTGCCAAAGTATGGCGGGCTGGAATAAACGGACGCGATTATTTGGTGCGGCTGGGCGTTAGCCTACGAAGAAGGCGTTCAGGAATGCGTCAAATGACGTAGTCTGCTGGGGCGATTACCGAATGGGCGCCTATGAAGGGGCCGAGCAGAATGTTTGGGGTAGGCGCTGTGCTTTCGGAAGGAAGCGCAGTACCGGCTTTCCAAACACTGCGAGGATTCACCATGGGTACGACTGATACAACCGCCACCAGGCGGTCAGATGGAAAGGGGCCAGGGTTTCGAAAGAGCCTGATGACACTGGCGGCGTCCGTCATGCTGGCTACATCTGTGCAAGCGGCGACGCCGAGCACAGCTGAGGTCAACACCACAGGACTGGCGGTTACCGATGACACCGTCACGGTCGGTATTTTGCACTCGATCACCGGCACAATGGCGATTAGTGAGATCGGTTCGGTGCAGGCTGAAAAGCTCGCCATTGATCAGATTAACGCCTCCGGCGGCGTACTCGGTCGCCAGATTGAATTTGTTCAGGAGGACGGCGCCAGTGACTGGCCGACCTTCGCGGAAAAAACCCGTAAGTTGCTGCGACAGGACAACGTAGCGGCTATTTTCGGTGCCTGGACCTCGGCATCCCGTAAAGCCATCCTGCCGGTGATTGAGCAGTTCAATGGCATGCTGTATTACCCGACCTTCTACGAAGGCCTGGAACAGTCCCCCAACGTTGTCTACACCGGACAGGAAGCTACTCAGCAGATTCTCGCAAGTATCGACTGGGCAGTTGAAACCAAAGGTGCCAAGACATTCTACCTGCTCGGCTCGGATTACATCTGGCCACGCACCTCCAACAAAATCGCGCGCAAGCACATCGACAAGTTGGGTCTCAAAGTGGTGGGTGAAGAGTACTACCCACTGGGCCACACCCAGTTCAACTCGGTTATCAACAAGATCAAGCTTCGGAAGCCGGACGTGATCTTCGCATCAGTTGTGGGCGGCTCCAACGTAGCTTTCTACAAGCAAATGAAAGCCGCTGGTGTTGATTTTACCGATGAGAAGCCTCTGCTGCTGACCATCTCTGTAACCGAGGACGAAATCCGCGGTATCGGTGGTGAGAACGTGGAAGGTATCTACGCCTCCATGAAGTACTTCCAGAGCCTTGATAACGCCAACAACAAAGAGTTTGTTGCGGCTTTCAAGGAAGCCTACGGCGATGACATGGTCATCGGTGACGTTACCCAGGCGGCCTACCTCGGCCCATGGTTGTGGAAGGCAGCGGTTGAGAAGGCCGGTTCCTTCGATATCGACAAGATCCGCGAAGAGTTTGCTGGCATTGAGTTCGACAAGGCGCCTGAAGGCTACGTTCGCATCCACGAGAACCATCACCTTTGGTCCAAAACCCGTATCGGTCAGGCTCAGCTTGATGGCCAGTACAAAGTGGTTTACGAGACCGAAGAACTGATGGAGCCAGATCCTTTCCCTAAGGGTTACCAGTAAGTTTGGACCGCCGGCGCCCTGAGGCGCCGGCGTCTATTGTCTCCAAAACGCTAAGCATATTGGTTTGAACGGGGAGTAAGAGTCATGTTCGATGGCTACACCAGCAGTGAATTGATGTCGATATTTGCCATGCAGGGGTTTGCCGGGCTCTCCCTGTTTTCAGTGTTCGTACTGATGGCTTTGGGCCTTGCGATCATCTTTGGTCAGATGGGTGTGATCAACATGGCTCATGGGGAATTCATGATCCTCGGTGCCTACACAACCTACCTGACATCCGGATTTTTCCAATCTTATCTGCCAGGACTCTTCGGCGGATATTTCTTTGTTGCCATGATTCTGGCTTTCTTTATTTGTGCCGCATTGGGAGCACTCGTTGAGTGGCTCATGATACGGCATCTCTACCACCGCCCCCTCGACACCCTGCTGGCCACATGGGGCCTGAGCCTGATTATGCAGCAGGCATACCGTTCTATTTTTGGTGCCCGTGAAGTGGGTGTTGACCTGCCAGAGTGGATGATGGGAGCTATTCCGGTGACCGACATGGTCGACCTGCCAATCAACGGCGTGTTCGTCATGATCATTGCGCTTTCGGTCGCTGTGGGTGTGTACCTGCTTATGTATCGCTCCGGGTACGGCAAGAAAGTTCGTGCGGTGGTTCAGAATCGCCCGATGGCGGAAGCCGTGGGCATCAACAGTGCTGGCATAGATCGGGCTACCTTCGCCCTTGGCTGCGGCATTGCCGGTATTGCCGGTGCTGCGTTCACCATGATCGGCTCAACCGGTCCGTCATCAGGCCAGGCTTACATCGTCGATACCTTCCTGGTTGTGGTGTTTGGCGGCGCCCAAAGCCTGATCGGCACGATTGTATCTGCCTTCGGTATCTCGCAAGCCCAGTCCACCATGGAATTCTTCCTCAGCGGTTCTATGGCCAAGGTCCTGACCCTGCTGGTTGTGATCGGAATTCTGATGATACGTCCGGAAGGACTCATGGCCCTGAAGGTCCGTCGCTAGGAGATTGTCATGAAGCATTCATCCCTTATGAAGTGGTTTGTTTCCCGAGAGGGACTGTATTACCTGGCATTGGCTTTTCTGCTGGTGGTTCTTTTACCGCTTACCCTGGATTCGTTCCGCCTGAACATGGTGGGTAAGTATCTGACTTATGCATTCGTTGCGATTGGCTTGGTCATGTGCTGGGGCAAGGCCGGTATTCTCAGTCTGGGCCAGGGGGTGTTCTTTGGCCTCGGCGGATACTGCATGGCCATGTTCCTGAAGCTGGAGGCCTCCACGCCGGAGGCCACGGCGATTCAATCCACACCCGGTATTCCGGACTTCATGGACTGGAACCAGCTCACCGAGCTGCCCTGGTTCTGGGAACCATTCCACAGCTTCTCGTTCACCTTGTTGGCAGTTATTGGTGTGCCGGTTCTGCTGGCGTTCGTTATCGGCATTGCCATGTTCACCCGGCGGGTGGGCGGCGTGTACTTCGCCATCATCACCCAGGCTATTGCTGCGGTCCTGACCATCCTGATTATCGGGCAACAGGGTTATACCGGTGGCGTGAACGGCATTACCGATCTGCAGACCCTGATGGGCTGGGACATCCGCACAGATGAGGCCAGGAATATCCTGTATTTCATCTGCGTCGGCATGCTCTTTCTGTGCCTGTTCGCAGCGCGCCTTGTTCAGAACCGGAAACTGGGCCGTATCCTCGTCGCCATGAATGCCCAGGAAATGCGGGTGCGCTTCTCCGGCTACGACGTGGCAGCTTTCAAAATCTTTGTATTCTGCCTGGCAGCGGCTTTTGCCGGCATCGGCGGCGCGCTGTTCACACTGTTGGTGGGCTTCATGTCGCCGTCGTTCATCGGCATCGTTGCCTCCATCGAGATGGTCATCTTCTGTGCCCTTGGCGGCCGCTTGTCCATTCTTGGTGCTGTTTACGGCGCGCTGCTGGTGAATGCTGCCAAGAGTGGTTTCTCCGAGTCCTTCCCAGAGCTTTGGCCTTTCGCTATGGGTGCCCTGTTCATTGGTGTAGTGCTGGCTTTCCCGGATGGCCTTGCGGGGCTCTACAAGAGCTACGTTATGCCCCTGGAGAATAAGGTATTCAAGCGCAACAAGAGTAAAACCGCGCCTGTGGCGACCAGGCAGACCGCTGAAAAGGTGGATGACTATAGCCCGATGAACGACACCTACAGCCCGGAGAAATCGTGATGAGCACAGCTAAGAGCATCAGCGGGGATTTTTTGCTGGCAGTTGAGGGCCTGACCGTCTCCTTCGATGGTTTCAAGGCGGTGGACGACTTGTCCTTCTATCTCGATCCCAGGGAAATCCGGGTCATCATCGGCCCTAACGGAGCGGGCAAAACCACAGTGCTGGATCTGATTTGTGGCAAGACCAAAGCGACAACTGGCTCCATCAAATTTGCGGGCAAGGAACTGACCAAGCTCAAAGAACACCAGATCGTTCATTCGGGCGTGGGCCGGAAGTTCCAGACCCCGTCTGTATTCGAAGACCTGACGGTGTTTGAAAACCTCGAGGTCTCCTATCCACAAGGCCACAGCGTGATAGGCGCACTGGCTTTCAAGCGGGATACGGCGGTTATTGAGGCGGTGGAAGACGTGGCGAAAACCATCTTTCTTACGGATGTCCTGAACGAACCAGCAGCCATGCTCAGCCACGGTCAGAAACAGTGGTTGGAGATCGGCATGCTGCTGATCCAGAAGCCGGCCTTGCTGATGCTGGATGAGCCGGTGGCCGGCATGTCTGTGGCAGAACGAAAGAAAACGGCGGAATTGCTCAGGGTGATCACCAAGGACCACACGGTTCTGGTGGTTGAGCATGACATGCAGTTTGTCGGCGACATCGCTGACCGGGTCACAGTTATGCACCAGGGCAAGGTTCTCTCGGAAGGGTCCATCGAACACGTGAAGTCGGATCCGAAAGTCATCGAAGTCTACCTGGGGCACTGATCATGCTAAACATCAAACATCATTCGGTGGCCTATGGCCAAAGCACCATCATCGAGAACCTGAACCTCGATGTGGATAAAAACGAGATTGTGGCCGTGGTTGGCCGCAACGGCATGGGTAAGACCACGCTGATGAAATCCTTGGTGGGCATGATCCCCACCAAGGGCGGTGAAGTCAGTCTCAACGGCACCAATCTTTCCAACCTGAAGAGCTTTCAACGGGTTCGTGCCGGTATCGGTTTTGTGCCCCAGGGACGGATGATTTTTCCCACCCTGACGGTGCGCGAGAACATTGAGGCTGCCTTGGCTGCCGTGGGCGAGAAGAAGGTGCCGGAGGATCTGTATGAGATGTTCCCGGTGCTGAAGGAAATGCAGAACCGTCGCGGCGGTAATCTGTCTGGCGGCCAGCAGCAACAGCTGGCTATCGCCCGCGCTCTGGCCACCAGGCCCAAAGTGTTGCTGCTCGACGAACCCACCGAGGGCATCCAGCCCAATATCATCAAGGAAATCGCCCAGACCCTCCGGCGCATCCGGGATGAGCGTGGCTTGTCTATTGTGGTGTCGGAACAGGTGCTGAGTTTTGTGATGGATGCGGCGGATCGGATTCTGGTGATCGAGAAGGGCGCCATCGTCCACGAAGAGAGCCGGGCCGAGGCGGATCAGGAGAAGATTGCCAGTTATCTGGCCGTTTAGTTTGGTGCAAGCCGCTGCGGCGGCCCAAAATTCTGAGTAAGATTTTCGGGAGAGTAATCTATGAGACACGGTGATATTTCCAGCAGCAACGATACCGTTGGCGTGGCGGTAGTGAACTACAAGATGCCGAGGCTGCATACCAAGGCCGAAGTGTTGGACAACGCCCGCAAGATTGCGGACATGATCAAGGGTATGAAGAAGGGGCTGCCGGGTATGGACCTGGTGGTGTTCCCGGAATACAGCACCATGGGCATCATGTACGACAACGACGAGATGATGGAAACCGCCGCCACCATTCCCGGTGACGAAACGGCCATTTTCTCCGCCGCCTGCCGTGAGGCGAATACCTGGGGCATTTTCTCTTTGACCGGTGAGCGTCACGAGGACCACCCGAATAAGGCGCCTTACAACACGCTGATTCTCATCAATGATCAAGGCGAGATTGTTCAGAAGTACCGCAAGTGCGTCCCCTGGTGTCCGATCGAAGGCTGGTATCCGGGCGATACCACCTACGTAAGCGAAGGCCCCAAGGGCATGAAAATCAGCCTGATCATATGCGATGACGGCAACTACCCGGAGATCTGGCGAGACTGCGCCATGAAAGGCGCCGAGCTGATCGTACGCTGTCAGGGCTATATGTACCCGGCCAAGGAGCAGCAGGTGATGATGTCCAAGAGCATGGCCTGGGCGAACAACTGCTACGTGGCGGTGGCCAACGCATCTGGCTTTGACGGGGTGTACTCCTACTTCGGCCACTCCGCCATCATTGGCTTTGATGGCCGCACGCTGGGTGAGTGTGGCGAGGAAGACATGGGTATCCAGTATGCCCAGCTTTCTATCAGCCAGATTCGCGATGCGCGGGCAAATGACCAGTCCCAGAACCACCTCTTCAAGCTATTGCATCGAGGCTATACCGGAGTTCACAGCTCCGGTGACGGCGACAAGGGCGTGGCCGACTGCCCGTTCGAGTTCTACCGCACCTGGGTGATGGACGCTCAGAAGGCCCAGGAGAACGTAGAGGCGATGACACGTAAGACCATTGGCACCGCCGAATGCCCGGTGGGAACCTTGCCGTTCGATGGCAAGGAAAAATCCGCAGGAGCTTAAAGCCGGGAGGCGCTGATGCCGTGTATCAATGAGCGGCTGGAAGCCAATCGGGAAGCCATTGAAAAGAACCGGGCCGCCTCAGGCCCGGTTCGTGCTTCCCGGTTCCGCTTTGAGCCAGATGTCGTTATGTCCCGCTTGCGGGAAAACATTGTCGGCCAGGATGATGCCTTGGCAGCCATGGAATCCATGCTGGTGCGGGTGAAAGCCGACATCGGTGAGGAAAACCGGCCGCTGGCGGTACATTTATTCCTTGGCCCCACAGGGGTCGGTAAAACCGAAACCGTTCGCCTGATCGCCGAAGCCATTCACGGCAATCGGGATGGTCTGTGCCGCATCGATATGAACACCCTGGCCCAGGAACACTACGCTGCCGCACTCACCGGCGCACCGCCAGGTTATGTTGGCAGCAAGGAAGGCCACAGCCTGTTCGATCTGGACAAGGTGCAGGGTTCGTTCAGCAAGCCTGGCATTGTGCTGTTCGATGAAATAGAGAAAGCCAGCAAAGAAGTAGTCCGCACCCTTTTGAACGTTCTGGACACCGGCCGGCTGGTGTTCCCCTCCGGCAACCGAGAGATCGACTTCCGCAACACCTTGATTTTCATGACCAGTAACGCCGGGGCGCTGGATGCCGAGGCGCACGAACAGCGCTATCAGAAAGGTTGGCGCCGCTGGCTCGGGTTATCACCCGGCAACGTTGAAACCATACGCGATACCGCTCTGCGCCGGCATTTCGACCCTGAATTTTTGAACCGTATTGACCAGATTCTTACCTTCAACAGTCTCACTGATAACTGGCTTGAAGCTCTGCTGAATATCGAGCTGGCGGGTCTTAATCACAGGTTGGCCAAAAAACACGCAGAGCTGTCCCTGTCGACTAAGCTTAGGGACGAACTGTGCCGTGGCTACGATGCCCGTTATGGCGCCCGGGAGATGTTGCGTGCCTTCCGCCAGCGTTTGGAACCGGTGGTGGCCAGAGCACTGCTGCAGTATCCCGGCTGTAACCGGTTTGAAGCCGATGTGCAGGGAAGGGTGGTCACCGTGCACCAATACGTCGAATGACGTAGGCACCGGGGGTATTTCGCGAATACCTCGCCGGGGCCGGATTTCGGATAGTGAAGCTGTTACCTGAACGTGTAAGCCAATCATTCCAAGGAGCCTCCGCTATGGCTGAAACCATTATCAAGATTGATCTGAACAAGTCGGCCTATGAGAACGACAAAATCCACAACCGCTGGCACCCGGATATTCCGCTGGTGGCCACTGTTAAGCCCGGTGATGACTTCATCGTCGAGTGCTACGACTGGACCGGTGGGCAGATCAAGAACGACGACAACGCCGACGATGTGCGCGACGTGGATCTCAGCCAAGTGCACTTCCTGTCAGGCCCTATTGGAGTGGAAGGCGCGGAGCCTGGTGACCTGTTGGAAGTGGATATTCTCGATATCGGCACCTTTAAAGAAAGCCAGTGGGGCTTTAACGGCTTCTTTTCCAAGCAGAACGGTGGTGGCTTCCTGACCGAGCATTTTCCGGATGCACAGAAAAGCATCTGGGACTTCAACGGCATGTTCACCAAATCCCGCCACATTCCCAACGTGGAATTTGCCGGCTTGATTCACCCGGGCCTGATCGGCTGCTTGCCGTCCAGAGAGCTGCTGGACACCTGGAACAAGCGCGAGGCCGGGCTGGTTGCGACGGATCCTGAGCGCGTGCCGGAACTGGCGGCCCTGCCGAATGGCGATACCGCCCACATGGGCCAGATGAAAGGCGATGCCGCCAAAGCCGCAGGTGCTGAAGGCGCCCGCACTGTGCCGCCCCGTGAACATGGCGGTAACTGCGACATCAAAGACCTTTCCCGTGGCTCCAAGATCTATTTCCCGGTGTACGTAGACGGTGCCGGCCTGTCGGTAGGCGACCTTCACTTCAGCCAGGGTGACGGCGAGATCACCTTTTGCGGTGCTATCGAAATGGCCGGCTGGATTCACCTGCGGGTTAACCTGATCAAAGACGGCATCAAGAAGTACGGCATCAAGAACCCGGTGTTCAAGCCCAGCCCGATCAAGCCCCGTTACGACGATTACGTGATCTTTGAAGGTATTTCCGTAGACGAAGACGGCGGCCAGCATTACCTGGATGTGCACGTGGCTTACCGCCAGGCCTGCCTGAACGCTATCGAATACATGACCAAGTTCGGTTACACCAAGGCTCAGGCCTACGCGATTCTGGGTTGTGCTCCCGTGGAAGGCCACATAAGCGGCGTGGTGGATATCCCGAACGCCTGTGCCACGCTCTGGCTACCAACGGGCATCTTCGATTTCGACATCAACCCGTGCGCTGACGGTCCGAAGAAGATGGTCACCGAGGGAATGGATGTACCTCTGTCCAAAGATAAGGAGTAACAGCCATGCCTGTGTATGACTACAAGTGCCGCGAGCATGGTCTGTTCAACACATTGGCGACCATGGCCGACAGCGCCAAACCGGCGGAATGCCCCACCTGCAAGGCGCTGTCAGCCAGAGTGATTGTGCTACCACCGGAAATTGCAGCCATGGACCCGGCAAAACGTAAGGCCCAGGACAGGAATGAACGTTCCCGCCACGAGCCGGTGTTTTCAACCGCCGACCGCCGGGAGAACGACAAAGAGCACAGCCGCAGTTGTGGCTGTGGCTCGCCCAAACCTGGCAAGTCGATGCTGTTCTACACCGCCGACGGGAAGAAAATGTTCCCCTCCATGAGGCCCTGGATGATCAGCCACTGATTGACTGGCGCTTCATCTGTAACCTGTTTGGCCCCTTCGGGGGCTTTTTTGTTTTCCCGCCTTGCTTAAACCTCGAGCGCAATGATAAAAACTACAACTAATTGATTTGTATTCATAAATTAGCGATGGTTTCGTGATTAAAAGACACAGAAGCCTCGCGAATAAAAGACAAATGACGCCTATTTCTACGGGGCGCTCCCCTGGTCTATGTTGTAGCACACTGATTTATAAAACTTAAAGCGAAAGGATGACCAAAGCTGGTACGGAATTAGGCGCCGGCGGGATAGATGTCATTTGTCGCTGAATTAGCTGTTATATGCACTAAGAGAGTAGACCTTAATGGGTGATCACAGGATAGTTTTCGAGATCCATAAGGCGATCTTCAAGAGCAAAATCGAGATCTTCCGTAGGTACGCCGAAGAGCTTGAAAGCAAATTTGCACTTCCCCCGCTTCAGTAGACATGCATCGATAACTCCGACGAAGGGGAAAACGATGCCTGCTATCAAGACTGGCAAGAAAACCGAGAAGTACACCACCGAGTTCAAAGTCAAAGCTGTTGAGTGGAGCCACCAGGCCCACCGGAGTGTGAAGAGCGTTGCGGAAGCGCTGGATATTCACCCTTTCATGCTGTCACGCTGGAGAAAGGAACACCGTGAGGGGGAATTCGACGCACAAAACCGGGACCACAAAACCGGGACAGATTTATTTGATTGGTTATGGAAGCCCACGACGAAAGCGAGCCATACTGCCAAGGCAGATCAGATTTGGGAGGCCGTTACAACTGGGCGTCTCTTTACTCACGCACCACGCAATAGGCGAGTGAACGCCGGGGGTAAGTCCCGGGATTTGCATCTTTCGTTACCCGGCTATTAAAGGCAGAATGCAGAACCCTGACCCTGGATTGCCGTTCGCGTCTGCGATCGGTTTGACGGATTTTTGGCAGTTAAATGCCTTCGCCAACAGTTGGTTATGTTGTCCATTCGGGCCTGTCCGGCTGACTCAATAAGAAGATAAAATGAAAAATATTTTCCGCTCGGGAATTTCGCTCCAACGTTATATAACCCTTTGTTTGTCCGTGTCTGTGTTGACCGCCTGTGGGGACGGCACTGTTAGTTCATCTGTGGATAACGAACAGCCCGCGACCTATACCTACAGTGAACTGGTTAATCTGACATCCTATGATGTGGGACTTTATCGATTCGGTAGTGACGGCTCCGCCAAGCTGGTCAGGAACATCGATCATACCGGCGCAGTGGATGCCATGTTCTTTGGTGAGATAAACGGTATTACCTTTTTTAGCACCCGCACAGATACCAATGGGCGGGAGCTTTGGCGTACCGACGGGAGCAGCGATGGCACTTATATGGTTCAAGACCTTAACCCCGGAACGGCGAACGATATTTTCTATGGCGCTGAGGGTATCGTCTTCAACAACGCGCTGTACTTTGGCGGTCTCAGTCAGGCATACCCGGGGACAGCGCTCTGGACGCTGGTCAATGAAAGCACCGGCCCTGAATTTGTGACCAACACACGCAGCTCAACTAGCTCCAACGCTGACCCATCAGACTTTTTGGTGTACGACGGCCGGCTCATCTTCAATGCGCTTGAAGATAATGGTTCGGGTGGGACCAACCACAAGGTATTTGTTGGCACCGGCACTGCTGGTAACGATACATTGATCGACTCCACTGTGAGCTCGAACGACGGTTTTAGTACGGACCAGGCCCTGATTTTCAAAGGTGACCTCTACTTTCAGGGCAGCGCCGGACTTTACGCTGACGGTGGTAAGGGGGATGTCCTCTACAAGAGCGACGGCACACAGGCTGGCACTAAGGTCCTGGCGGATATCAACGAGACCAGCTACCTGAACAGTGATGCGAGGATTGGAAATCTGGTGAGTGTGGGGAACTATTTCGTTTTCTCGGCCAACGATGCGGCTGACGATGATAGCAATACCACCTATGACAATTCTGAAATCTGGGTCAGCGATGGCACCACGGCCGGCACGCAGATGATCAAGAACCTGCAGCTGGGCTCAACTTATATTGGCAGCCTCGTCAGCAACGGCACGACGGCGTATTTTGTGGCGGTAGCGGAGGGTTCCAGCACCTTTGAAATCTGGCGGACACAAGGTACCGCGGCGACCACGGAGATGATCGACAGTTTTGAGGGTGAGACCTACCTGTATTCCTACGGCGATCAGGTAATAGCGGTGACCCGTGAAGCTTACGGTAGTTACGTTGTATACCAACTTAACGGCGCCACCAATGACTTTGCGCCGCTGCATACGTTCCCCAGTCCTGTTGACTACGCATTTGCCCTGGGTGACCGCATCTTCGTTCTGATTGACAACATGGGTTGGAAAGAGCTTTGGTCCTACAACAAAGGCGATGGTGACTTTACCAAGGTAACAATCGAGGGTGATTACAACGTTGGCGTTAACGCCCATTGAGTTTATCTAATCGCCGTTAAAGCCCTTGAAGCATCCATCTGGCCGCAGCGATTTTCTTCTATAAAACCGGGGGCAAGTCTTGCCTGTTGAAGTCGGGCCTTGCTCTTAAGCCCGGCTAAAAAACGCGAGGCCTGTCCCCGACTATTGTTTGATAAGGCCTCTCAGGCATCTCAAGAGCAGGAATCGTGTGCCAATTGAGGGCCAGAAATAAATCAGAGCCAGAAATAAAGGAGCTGCGCCGGCATCTGCTTTGGGTATTGAGGCAAGTGCGTGAAGCCCGCAGGTTGGGCAGTGATGATGACGAGTTGCCGCTTATCAGAATGTGAGGATCAGCGCCATGCAGTGGGTTTATCAACTGATAATAAGACTGACGCTTACGGCAATTCCTCCAAATGAAAAAAGCCCCAAAGTCGGTATGAACGCCCAAAGAAATAAATAGCGAGAAACTTCGGCGTTGACGTTTCCTATTTTGCTAGCTGCGCGACGAACATCGCGCAGGCAAAAATAAACTCCACTTGATCAGTCACGATAAACACCTTCGTAAATAATTTCTCCTCCACTCTCTCCAGCGCTACCGGAAAACCGGGAACCAGAAATAAATCGGAACCAGAAATAAATCTGTCCCGGTTTATCGCGAGACGCGGGTGATTGAGTACCAGGCCGGAGCACGGTTGGAGAGGTGAAGATTTGCACCGGAGTTCAGCGACAAATGACGCAAAACTCCGGAGAAAAATTTCAACCAATTGATTTATAGAAATAAATTAGTGAGAGTTTCGTAATTAGAAGACACAAAAGCCTCGCGAATAAAAGACAAATGACGCCTATTTCCACGGAGCGCTCCCTTGGTCTATCCTTTAGTACACTGATTTATAAAACTTAAAGCGAAAGGATGACGAAAACTGGTACGGAATTAGGCGCCGGCGGGATAGATGTCATTTGTCGCTGAATTAGCTGTTAGGCCGTCACTTTTGGCCTAATTTAAAATTGAAAGGAGGCGAGATATGAAGATTGCTTTAATTGTGAGTGGATTGGTCTTTCTCCTACTTGGTTGTACCAGCACAGTTTGGGTTGAGGAAAAAGTAACGAAAGATGGAGTTGAGTCAGTTAGCGATGTTGGAGGAATTCCCTTCTATACAAAGAAAGAAATTTACAAGCAAGTGACGTCGTATTCTCGATCTTGGCTGGTTGCAACTCTGTCTGTGGAAAAGTTTTTAGTCACCGAAAAAGATGGAAAATTCGAAACTTTCCCATTAGACAAGCAGGGTATCGAGAAGCATATTTCGAAGTCGCAGTTGAGCGAACTAAACGGAGTAAGGGAAGCTATATTGCAGCCCGGTCTTGCTGATGATGCAAGGGTTGAAGCGCTATTGAAGGCGTTCTCAAGAATAGACGGGCTAACTGACTTTTCATCGGTTGCACCAGTTCAGATAGAAAACAAAATAACATCCTCATGGGTGGTGGACGAAAGTTCAAAATATTTCTTGAATGCCCCGCTCCCATGGTTTGGTTCCGGAGATCTAACTCAAGAGCTTAATAGCGACGGCACCCTGTCAAAGGTAATTTCAAGCCCTGACACCAAGTTGTCGGAGGGTATTTCCTCTTTGATACCAATTAAAGAATACTTGACCGGTAAATTTGTTGATCCATTGGAGGACGATACGGATGCAAAAGCAGCTGAAAAGCTCACTGGGGAGGGGGAAGCCTTGCTGGCTCCAATGCTAAATTCAGTGGACATGCCAGAGCTTAGACGGGCGTCCGAGTTGGTGTATAAGGCTACATTAAGCATTTCCGAATCTGGATACATTTATAGCTTCGAGAATGTGCACGAAAATTTTCCTTCAACTATAGCCCCAATACCGTTCGACACGAGCAGCCAGATTTACACGCGGAATGTGATTGGGGAGAAACCTGGCGCAACCGAGAAGAAAGACGAAGACAAGTCTGTTGGGGTTTCGGGAACGATAAGCTTCCCAAAGGGCTGGGGGAAGTAAATTTGCATAACAAGTTGCTGCACGCGGAAAAGTTACTCGCTGCGCTCCTAACTTTTCGGTAAGCAAAGCGTTAGGCAATAAACCACTGGAAGTTTGATGTTCAACAGTAGATTCCTTGAGAAGGATAGAAGCGTCCAAGAACGCTGGTTTCGAATGAGGTTCCACAGAAAGTTTGGCCGGCAGACGAAAGCTTTTTTCTTGTGGCGCCTCCATCGTAAGCTGGAAAGGGAATTCAACGAAAAAGAGAAAGTCATAAATGGAGCTATTGAAACCACAGTAAATGAATATAAGAAGGTCAATCAGGATCTATTTCCTGCGACGAAGCAAATTTTCAACATTGGCTTGTATTTTTTGCTTGCAGAGAGAGATATTCAAGCATTGAAAGCTGATGCTTTTGCGCACCCAAATGAGACAAAGAGGAATATTGCGTTACGTGCGTTGCTTTTGACTATTTATGAGTGGGATATGGGAAAAGTCACCGGGCGACGGATGCAATTCATATACGAATCGACCGGATTATCTGATTCCTCAAAGAATATGGTTGTCAATGCTTTGAAAAATTTAAAGAAAGCAAGAAAAACCATTGAGAATGAGGTGTCTGGGGCAAGGCATAACACTATTGCCCACAGAGAGGCAGATGCTCTGCGTCAGTATGAAATTATTTCTGAGTTGAAGATCATGGATTTTTCCATGGCATTGACTAGCTTTTACGAGGCATCAGACGCGCTCTTGAAGTCATTGGTAGGAGCGATGCTGGAAATTGGTACGATGGAAAGCTTGTTCCATCAGGTGACTTATCGTAGAAAATAGCCTGACAAATGCGGTCAAGGGACGCACCTGACGCTATCGTTAGGCATCAATAGGGAGTGCAGATGCATAATCGAGATATACAGGAATTGCTTGAGCATGCTCAGAAGGAAATATCCACTATTTCAGCGCAATCGAAAAATGGCACCATAAATAAAGTGGCGTTGAAAAACACACTGGAGAACTTACGAAGCGTACTCGACTATGCAGCTCAAGATATGCAAAATAAATTGAAAACGCTTACCAATAATAAAATTCCAGAAAAGGTGTATTTTCCATATGGGCAAAGAGAAAACCACTTCAAGAATAGCGTGAAGCGAAATCTCCCTAATTTATCGGACCATATGCCCTCAATCCATTCTTTGGTGCAAGCTATGCAGCCATTTAGAAGTGGTGATCCTTGGCTGGTTGATCTATGTGGTTTAACAAACGATGCAAAACATAACAGCTTAAGTAAAACCGATAACAAAAAGAGTAGAACTATTCATCAAGGAGGTATGCCGCTTGTAGAGGTAGGCGAAGGGTCGCAGGTGACAATGAGACGTAACCGAGTTAATGGTGTGCTTCAAGATGATGTTTTTATAGATCCTGATGGAACCACTACGGTTGGGCCAGTTTCAGGTCAAACAATGATCACAGAAAATAACAAAATACAATTTTACGGTAAGCAAATCGAAGTGGTTCCTTTTCTAGAAGCATGCCACAAGAATCTATCAAAATTCGCTAGCGATCTGGCTTTGGAGCTTGAAAATACCTAACACATATGAGCCTTAAATATGAAGATAAAGGCAGAGAATAATAGATTTTATGGCGACGTAGGGTGGGAGTCAGACAATGACCACTTTTCAGAAGTCGCGATTACTTCGAGGCAATGGCTTGGCAGTGCCGGGGAACATATCTATACAGCTCAATTATTGCTCCCGGTGGTGGCTAAACAGTACGAAGAAGTGAAAAATATAATTGGGAGGCAATGCTCTGTAAAGGTAGCGCCCAGAGTCACGGATATATTCTTCTTCCATTGTGCGCTTTCTATCGAAAATTCCTTGAAGGGGCTTATCGCGGTTATAAATAAGAAAGAAGTAAAGAAAAATATAGCGATGATCTCTAAAGTCCCGAATATACTGATTGGCCATGACTTAGTTGAACTCGCCAACAGAGCGGGCTTTCATCTCGATATTGACTCTGAGTTCGCGCTGGCTTTCCTTACCCGGTATGGAGTCTGGGGAGGCAAGTATCCATTCGCAACTAAGAACCGCGATAATGCATTGACTGTGAAGCTTTCAGATGGCAACCATTATATGGCTGGTGGCCATAACCCGGAAATTGTACCTTCATTTTTGTCGTTTTCTCATGACATATACTCGTGGGCTAGTGAAAAGATTGAGGTGGCTGCCGTGGAAACTACAGCTGGCAGCTAAAGCGTTACCAAGACGTTATGTCATCCTGATGGAGTAGAGAAATTTAGTTATGAAAGCGCTTATCCTTCCCAAAGAGAATACAACTGAATCAGTTGAGACAAATCAAAGTATATTACTTGTAGGCGCTAATGGTTCAGGTAAGACTAGACTAGGTTCATGGATAGAAATAAATTCTCCACAGAAAGAGTTAGTACATAGAATTTCTGCACAAAAGTCTTTGGCCTTGCCGGATTCAACTACCCCTCAATCAATTGAGCAAGCGGAAAAAGATTTATTATTTGGTAACCCAGGATGGGGCTATCAAAATAAAACAAGTAAATGGAGTCAAAAACCAGCTACCACATTCATGAATGACTTCCAAAAACTGATGGTCTATTTGTTCTCGGACGAAACGGAAGAAAATGCGAAATTCAAAAGAGCATGCATAGCTATCGAAGAGCGTATCACACCGCCAACAACTAAAATTGATCTGGTAAAGGAATTATGGGAAACGATTCTTCCACATAGAGAATTGATTATTGGTGGATTGAGGATTCAAACTAGAATAAAGGGACAAGAAGACAAGATATATAATTCATCTGAAATGAGTGATGGTGAAAGAGTCATTTTTTATCTTATTGGTCAGTGTTTAGCTGCTTCAAAAGATGGAATTATAGTAATAGATGAACCTGAGTTGCATTTACATAAATCTGTTCAAGCCCCCCTGTGGGATGCAATAGAAAAACTACGTCAAGACTGTCTTTTTGTTTATTTAACCCATGACGTAGATTTTGCGGCTGCTAAAGAAGCGGCTAAAAGTGTCTGGTTAAAATCATTTGATGGTCAAAAGTGGGATTGGGAGCTTATTAATGAAGATGAAGATCTACCTAATGAACTTCTTATTGAAGTGTTAGGGAGTAGAAAACCTGTAGTATTTGTCGAAGGAGAAAATGGCAGCTTTGATGTCAGTCTATACCGAGAGTTGTTATCAAATTTCTTGGTAATTCCGCGTGGTAGCTGCTCCCAAGTAATTCAGTCAGTAAAGGCATTAAAAGCAAATGCGCAGATACATCATTTAGATGTATTTGGATTAATAGATCGAGACCGAAGAGTCCAAGCTGAGATTTCTAAATTAGAACAAGATTCAATTTATGTCTTGGAAGTTGCTGAAGTAGAGAATCTTTTTTGCACTAAAGAATTGTTAGAGATAGTAAGTGAAAGACTTGCCCGTGATCCTGCCGCAGATTTTGCGACGGTTTCTAATACAATTTTTGGTAGGCTTCAAGCTGAACTAGATACACAAGTCTCTTTACACGTTTCGAGTGAAGTGAAATTTAAGCTGAATGTATTTGATGTAATGCAGAAAGGTGCCTCCAATATTGACGCCGCACTACAAAATCTAATTGCTAGTATCGATGTTTACCAAATTTACACTGATACAAATGCTGTATTTAGTCTTGTGCTACAAAATAACGACTATAGACAATTATTAGCCTTATATAATCGTAAATCACTTTCCTCTCAAGTCAGTAATTCTTTGGGATTAGCCAATGGGAGTTTACCTGATACAGTAGTGAGATTGGTGAAGGGAGATTGTAGAGAGCCAATACTGGGTGCATTAAAGCCCTATTTCGGTAACTTTCAGCAATACATGACATAACAAGTGGCTGTTGTCGGATGTGGACTTCCCCCGGTGCCCTGGACGTTCCTGGCCTATACGTGCGCACTCGTGCGGATTAAAGGCGGAGATCACGCCGTGGATCTGAGTTGGCGAATAGAATCTGAGATAGGCAAATGTTTGGTCGGGTAGCCTTACGCTGATCAGGCTGCGGAAATGATCTGTAAGGGTCTGAATATCTGCATTGCTTTCAATAATAACGCCCGCCGAACGCCAAACTGTCTCTTCTGTCCGCAGTCGGCTGGCTTCAGAGGGTTGAACAATGCAAGGGCTTACTTCCAGAGCTGACTGATGGGATGTGCCGCGGTAGAGCTGGTCGAATCCCGGACTGTCGTCGTGGCTATATATCAGCTTTGGTGCGTCCAGTTGAGCGCCATCTATCATTAGGTAGACGTTGTGTCCGGCGTGCACTGAGGTTTCCTTCAGGTTCTCTATCATTATCCAGCCTCACAAGAACATGGGCTGAAGTCGCAACGTCCATCTGGTTGTTTGCCGCATTGCTTGCTTAACAGGGCATCATTCTGGGTAGCTTCACGCAGTTTTGAGACGGGGCTGGGCTGAGGGGTAGCCACTGGTCGGGTTTTGGTTACCGGTAGTGTATCGGGATTGCCGGAGCCTGAATCGCGTATGGCGACCAAGGCGGGCATTTGTGGTTTCTGCACTGCCGCCGTGCTCCCACTCCCCGGCGCACCCCCGGAATTCACCCGCACCAGCGGGCCTGAAATAGTCACCCCACTCGGGTCCACCTTCACAAAACTACCACCAGCTTTCAGGGTTACTTCGGCGCCGGCTTCGATAACAATCTTAAAGCCCGATTTGTGATGGATTTCATTGCCGGCTTCGATGAGTTGGGCTTTGCCGAATTTGCTGTGGTGGCTGCCGTTAACTGCGAGGCTGTAGTCGCCGCCGATCTTTACCCGTTGTTCGCCATCTACGGTTGTGTGATCGTTTGTTTTGACGTGGCTGAACCGGTCGTTCTCAACGGTCAGGTGGCTGTCGTTTCTGATGACCTCGGTGCGGTTATTTTCGGTGAGCAGGTCGAGGTCTTTTTGGGCGTGGATGTAGATTTGCTCCTTGTCTGCTTCGTCCTCAAAGCGCAGTTCGTTGCTGCCTTCACCCTTGTGGGTCTGGGTTTTCAGGGTGGTGCGGGTTTTGTGCTCCGGCAGCGAGTAGGGCGGTGTATTGGTGGCGTGGTGTGTTCTTCCGGTGATGATGGGCTGGTCCGGGTCGCCATCAAGGAAGGAGACAATCACTTCGTGGCCGATTCTGGGCAGTGCCATGAAACCGTATTGCCCACCGGCCCAGCCCTGGCTTACGCGCAGCCAGGCGCTGCTGTGTTCGTTGTTCTCAGTGCTCTCTACCCCATTTGGCCGCTGGCGCCTATCCCAGGGAAAGCGCGCTTTCACCCGGCCGTATTCATCGCAGTGGATTTCTTCACCTTCCGGGCCGGTAATTATGGCTATCTGTGGACCGTCCATCAGCGGCCGGTGGTCACACAATGGCCGCCAGGTTTTGTTGGCTGGTACAGCGCTGAACAGGTTGTGATAGGTGGTGGGTTCAGAGCCGCCTTCTTCTGCCAGTGCCTGGGGTTGTTCGCCCACATGGGTAATGGCAGTTAACAGCCAGTCGCAGTTTAGCCTGGCGCTGTCGTGGTTGGTGAGCTCCACTTTTGCGCCGCAAGTGAAATCCGGGCGATTGCTTTCGCCGTTTGCGGTGCTGGCATCGTTTCTGAGGGCATCTAACCGAGCTTCGGTAAACGGTTGGCCGCTGGCGTCGGCTTTGAATCGGCCTGGGTAGTCGAAGTGCTGGTAGTCCTGGCGATGGCTGGTACCGGAAGCACTGTGTTCGTGCATCAGGGCATAGGCTGGATTCTTGAAGGTGTAGTCCTTGGTGGCTACAGAGGCGGCACGCACCCGTTCTTCGTAGCGGAGGCGAAACACCGCAGGTTGTTTGGTGCTTCCACCGGCTTTGCCGTTGTATTCGGCGGCCTCTAACCTTGGGGCATCACCGTGGTGGTCGGCAAGGATCAATCCGGGCTGCTCGTCCTTATCTACGCTGCCGTGTTGGTAGCGGTAGTGCCAGCCTTCCTCTGCTGCCAATCGCTCAATAAACGCCAGGTCGCTTTCCCGGTGTTGTACGCAGTACTCCCGATCCTGGGGAGTGCGCTTCAGATCAAACACCGAATCCACAATGCCCCGCTCTTCCAGCAGGGTGCGCACGATGGCGTCGGTGGTTTGAGTCTGGAAGATGCGGCTGTTGTGCATCAGCCCCAAGCGCCATAGCGGCGGCTGAATGATCACCTCGTAGAGGGTGCTGCGATGGCCTGTTTCGCCTCGGGCAAACTCGTTCACCACGCCGGTGAAGCGACGCTGGGGGATGCCGTCCTGCCAGACTGCCAGGTCAACGGGCTGTTCCAGTACGTCAGAGGCCTGAATTCCAGGATCGGTGCTAGCCAGGATCAGGCGGCCATGAAAAAGCTCCGAAAGACCTTCGGTCAGTGCAAAGCTGACGACAGAGAACATATCTGAGGGAAGCTCACCGACACGCGCGGTGAACTGCAATCCGTTTGCCTGAGGCATATCTTCAATCCTTGAAGGTATGTTTATCTGTTGATAAATCTGTACGGAAAGTTACCAGTGCTGGTCCGGAAAATCCAGTGGCGAGGTTATGCTTTCACGCATACGAAGATCGCGTTTCCCGATACCTTGTCCCACGGAACGATCTTTTCGTAGTTGTGTTCAAGAATATGGACATCGAAAAAGGGCTGCAGGATATTTGCCAGCTCTTCAAAACCCAAAGCCACCATAGGATGTTCGTCGTTCCACGATTGGGTGACGCCGTCGGTGGTTTTCGTGATGCTGAGCTTGAGGCCTTGCCTCTCGCCCTCACCACAGTAATCCCATGCGGAGCGGAAGGTGAACAGGCTATCCCCTTGGGAGACGGTGTGTCGCTCAAACAGGTTGTTATCAATTTTGTTTTTATCGACGGAATTAAAGCAAAACACGCCACCCGGTTTTAGTGCGCGATGTGCGCTGGCAATGCATTGTTTCAGCTTTTCTATGCCATCGCTGTAGTGGATGGAATACAAGAAGCAGGTGATCAAATCCAGAGGTTCATCAACCTCAAAGTTGCACATGTCGCCTAATGAAAACTGTGCTTCCGGGCACCGCTCTCTTGCCTGTTCCAGCATGGGCTGGTTTATGTCCAGACCGCTGCTTTGGTATCCGAAATCAATAAAGTGGCGAATATGAGGGCCGGTTCCGCAGGCCAGGTCCAGGTGCGTCTGTCCATCATTACCGAAAAGCTGGTGCAGCCTCTGAACGCCGAAGCTTTGAGCGTGATAGCTAATATCCGCACACATTAAGTCGTAATAGCCAGACAGGTCGGTATACAGATAATTGGAGGACATGGCAGCCTGAAGGTTTTAGCGGGAACAGGGTATGGCGGCGCATCGTAAACCAATCGGGCGTGTTTGCGAAGCAGATAAGATGATTGCCGGGAGCTAGCTTGCCTCTGCAGCTTCGTGCCTGGGATTCCGGGGGTAATAGCGTTCAGGCAGCCGCTCAATATGCGGGAAAAACCGGGTGTCCTTGTAGGGCATTTTCATAAAGCCGGATACGCCCAGCCCGGTAATCTGATCTACGGCCGCGAGAATTTCGTCCAGCCGCTGTCGAAACTCGTCTTCCTTCTCCGGGTCCAGCAGTCGGTACTGGCTGTGGATTTTGAGATGTCGGGGCAGGGCTTCAAAAATGATCATGCCGGTGTGGCGGATGGTGTTGAGCGCCTCCAGGGATTTAATGATGGTTTGTGGCAGTACCAGAAACTCCTCCGGATCCGGCCCGTCCTCAAAGTAAGAGTGCACCCGTGAACGGTCTTCCACTTCCGGCGCCGAGCTCACCTGATAGGGCAGTCGCATCTCAGGCGGCGCAATGAACGGCTGCTCGGGCTCATCACGCTCGATGTGCAGGGTGTCCCGGGCGTTGAACAGGCAGCTTTTGAAGATGCCCTGGCGATAGATGGCCTGAGCCAGGTTAACCATGTTGTTCACGGCCGTGGTGAAGGCGTTTTTGAGTTCCGGGTCGTGCAGGTTCAAAGAGGTATCCACGTAGATACCATCAGCCTCCCAGCGCACAGCGAGCCCGCCTTCTACCGGATAACGGCCAAGTCGGCTGACGGCGGCGAGAAATGCTTTTTCAGTTTCTCCCATACCCTGCATGAAGTTCTTGTAGTAGCGATCCAGCTGCACGTCGTTGACGTCGTTCAGGGTTTCGGGCGCGCCTTCCTGTCGCAGGAAAGACTTTCGGGAACTGTACACCACGGTGTCGATTTCCCGTTCAGAAAGCCGTGTCCAGATGGGCACCAGAGGCGTGGGTGCGGGTTCGGGCAGGTCGATCATCACCGTGCGGCCCAAACGCGGCATCTCCTTCAGATAATGGTCGCCGGCACGCATGCGCAGAGCAGGGTCCGGGTCGAGCATGCCTTCCAGCATGCGCGCAAATTCCATGGGTAAGCCAAGGGAGGTGGCGGGTATCGCCTGATGGCCAAAGCGGCAAGACTGTCCGGAGGCCAGCGCGTAGAGCGTAGCCGCAGCACCTTGCTCGTCAAACCTTGGGGATGAGAGGCCGCCATAGAGCTGTTCTTCACCAATGAAGTAAACATCGCCCAGGCGGGCGTTGGTCTGCTGCAAGTTGTCGGACATCAGCTCCATCACGCTGGGGCTGAGAAACTGCTGGTTGGCGTCCAACTGGGCAAAGACCGAGGAGCCCCAGTCGATCAGCGCAATATTTTCGGTCTCGGCGTCAAACACCAGATTGGATGGTTTGATATCACCGTGCACGATGGGGCGTTGTTCATTGTCGGATTCGCGCCGCAGGTGGCGCAGGATATCGGCCAGCTGATCGGCGATGCGGATAATCAGGCGCGGGCTCAGCCGACCTTGCTGGAGAGATACTTCCTCCAGGTTAAAACCGGGCGCCCGCTCCATGACCAGAATAGGCTGGCTGCCGGCGCGGTGGAAGGCAACCAGGCCGGGCACCCGGGGGTGCTCTACCTGTTCCAGAATATAGGCTTCGTCTTCCAGCCGGTCGTGCAGATGCTGGGGCAGGGTGATGCGGGTGAACTTGAACACATGATCAAGATCACGCGCGCCCTCCAGCGGCAGCCTGCCGGCAAACACAAAACCGTAGGCGCCCTTTCCGATCATCGAGATGTCGGCGTAACCCATCTGCCTGAGCTGGGTTGTGCATAGCTCAACCCAGTCTTTCAGCTTTCTCGCATCGTCGTGGCTGAGCAGGTAAACCGACTGCTCTTCCGGGATGTAGAATTGTTGCAGCTGTGACGGCTGTGGCATCTGCGATGACGGGTTTGGTGGCGCCATACCGGTCAGCCCATGTGGAGAAGCATGGATTGCGGTGACTCCAGATAACTCTTCCACAGGTTGTTGAACCGGGCAATGGTACCGCCATCAATAATGCGGTGATCGCCCGCCCAACTGATTGTCATGATGGCGCGCTCTGCCACCTGACCATTCGCATCAAAGCGCGGCAGCTTCTGGGTACGCCCCAGCGCCACAATCGCTACTTCCGGCGCATTGATGATGGGTGAGGCGTAGGTGCCGCCCAGTGCACCAATGTTGGAAATGGTAATGGTGCCGCCTTTGAGATCCGCCTGGCTTACCCGGCCTTCCCGGGCCGCTTCGGTCAGCCGGGTTACCTCGTCCGCAATCTCCAGCAGGGTAAGCTGGCCCACGTTTTTAACATTGGGAACAAGCAGCCCGATTTTGCTGTCTACGGCCATGCCAACGTTGCACTGGGGCTGGTAGTGGATCTCGGTAACATCCTCGTTGAGCTGGCTGTTAAGCACCGGGTATTCACGCACTGCGAGTGCGATGGCCTTCATGATGAACGGCATGAGCGTGAGGCGAGAGCCACGGGCTTCTGCTTCGGGCTTTAGCTGCTGGCGCAGGCTCAGCAAATCAGTAACATCAATGTCTTCGCTGAAGATAAAGTGTGGAATGGTGGTTGCGGAAACCACCATGCGCTTGGCCATAACGGCCTGCATGCCTTTGATGGGCTCTATGCGCACTTCCTGGTTTTGCGCGGCAGGCCTGCGTGCTCCGCTCGTTGAGGCTGGTGAACTGCCGGAGGCAGGCTGTTCCAGATGAGCCAGTACATCGGCCTTGAGTATGCGGCCATCTTTGCCCGAGCCCTGGATATTTTCCAGCGTCAGTTCATTCTCGCGAACCAAACGGCGCACAGCGGGGCTGGCGGGCGTGCGCTCCCCGTCCTGGCGCGTCGACGGGGCTGCTGAAGCGACTGTTTCTGCGCGATCAGAGCTTTGCTTCGGCTCCGCCTGGTTTGCCTCTGGCTCAGAGCTTTTGCTTTCATCACGGGCTTTTGCGGGTTCTCCCTCGCCTTCACCGCTTTCATCAATCAGTTCAAACAGCGGCGCATGCACCTTGGCTATGTCGCCTTCTTTCCAGTACAGGCGGGTTACCCGGCCCTTGTAGGGCGCGGGAATTTCTACCAGGGCCTTGTCGGTCATAACTTCTGCGACCGGCTGATCTTCTTCGATCAGATCACCTTCACTCACCAGCCATTTGACCAGTTCACATTCCACGATACCTTCGCCGATATCGGGCAGTATAAAATCACTCATAATTGTTCTCCTGTCCTGATATCAGTCTAGAATTCGACGCTTTCCCGGATGGCCTCATAGACCTTCAGGTGATTGGGGAAGTGCTCTTTTTCAAGCACCAGCGGGAAGGGTGTGTCTATCCCGGTAACCCGTGCGATCGGTGATTCCAGATAGAGGAAGCAGCGTTCCTGGATAGTGGCGGCTATCTCACCGGCAAAGCCGCCCGTCAGGGGGGCTTCGTGGGTGATTACCAGACGTCCGGTTTTAAGCACCGATTCGGCGACGGTTTCCACGTCCCAGGGCAGGATTGTGCGCAGGTCAATGACCTCGCAGGAGAAGCCTTCTTTTTCTGCCATCTCGACAGCTTTGTCGATGACTTCCATTTGGGCGCCCCAGCCCAACACCGTGACATCGGTGCCTTCCTTCAGGACTTCGGCTTCGCCTATGGGCAACTCGTATTCGCCCTCCGGCACTTCGCCTGTAGAGGCTCGATACAAACGCTTTGGCTCAAAGAACAGAGTGGGGTTTGGGTCGTTGATGGAAGCCAGTAGCAGGCCTTTGGCCTGATGCGGGTTGCGTGGCACAACAATTTTCAAACCCGGTGTGTGGGCAAAATAGGCTTCTGGTGATTGGGAGTGGTACAGGCCACCGGCTATGCCACCGCCGTAGGGCGCCCGGATGGTCAGGCCGCCCACATCAAACAGGTTGCCGGACCTATAGCGGAACTTGGCCGATTCGTTAACAATCTGATCGAAGGCTGGAAATATGTAGTCGGCAAACTGGATCTCGGCCACCGGGAAGGAGCCCTGAGCTGCCAGCCCGTTGGCGAAACCGATAATGCCTTGTTCCACCAGAGGCGTGTTGAAACAGCGATCTTTGCCGTACTTCTGTTGCAGATTGCTGGTGGCACGGAATACACCACCAAAAACACCCACATCCTCTCCAAAGCAAAGAACCCGGTCGTTGGTAGCCATCGCGATATCAAGCGCATCGTTGATGGCCTGCAGCATGTTCATCTTGGCCATGTTATGCCCCTCCCTGAACGTGAGCAGCCGACTTGGGATACTCGTCCGGATATTTGCGAATGTGTGCTTTGAGTTTTTCGAACTGCGCGTTCAGCAACGGAGGCACTTCGTCGTAAACATCCGTTACCAGCGTTTCCAGCGGGGGTGGCGGGAGCTTCTGGGCTCGCTTCATGGTCTCGAGCACTTCACGGCGCAGGCGTTCCTGAAGTTCTTTCTCTTTGCTCTCGCTCCACCATTTTTTCTTTATGAGCCAGTTCTGCATGCGCAGGATGGGGTCTTTCTCGCGCCATACGGCCTCTTCGTCTTTGCTGCGATAACCGGAAGGGTCGTCAGATGACGAGTGCGCCGCCAGGCGATAGGTCATGGCTTCAATCAGAACCGGGCGGTTTTCCTCCACCGCCAGTTTGCGGGCGGCTTCGGTGGCCTGGTAAACGGCCAGTAGGTCGTTGCCGTCTACACGGATGGTGTCCATTTTGTAGCCGAAGCCCCGAGGGGCTATGCCATCGGCTGCAAACTGTTCAACGGCGGGAGTGGAAATGGCATAGCCATTGTTGCGACAGAAGAAAATAGCGGGTACGCGATGCACGGCGGCCATGTTCAGACCTGCGTGGAAATCACCTTCCGAGGCTGCGCCCTCACCGAAATAGACAATAGTGCAGTGCCCGTCACCGGCCATTTTCTGGCCGTAGGCATACCCGGTCGCCTGGGGGATTTGCGTGGCTAACGGAGAGGAGATAGTCATGTAATTGAGTTTGCTGGAACCATAGTGAACCGGCATCTGGCGGCCCTTGCCGTAGTCCAGTTCATTGCCGAACAGCTGGTTCATAAACTCGTCAATGGTGAAGCCGCGATAGGCCAGTGCGCCCTGCTCACGATACTGGGCCATGATCATGTCGGCGTCATCCAGCGCAGCGGTACTGCCAATAATGGAAGCCTCCTCGCCAGTGCACTGCATGTAGAAACTCAGGCGGCCCTGGCGCTGGGCGCCAAGCATACGCTCATCCAGCACACGGGTGGTGACCATCGCGTGGTAGATTCGCAGAGCTTTCTCTTTGTCGATATCAGGGGCTTTGCCGCCTTTATAGAGCGAGCCGTCCTGTTTCAGAAGTTTGAATGTCGGGATGCGGTATTCAGCACCGTCCGTAAAAACAGGGTTATAAACGGTTTTGGACTTTGTTGTTGTCATAATCCTCTTCCTGGGGTGATGGCTTGAGGAACAGAATGCCCCTTATGAGGGCATCGTTAAGTTACGGAGCCTTGTTCTATCTGCCGGTGTTTTGCCAGAGTATAGAACGCTTTATGCAACCCTGCCGGTGTTGCAATGAAGCTCCCGTTGCCAGTCATTCCGGTTTGGGTAAAACCGAGTCGAGCTGTGCAAAGTTGACCTTAACGTAAAGTGCGGTTCTTGGGTAGTGTCTGTTGGGAGAAGATTCTGGTTGTCGACGCTAGAACCCGGAAGGCGCGGTTCAAGGCATTAAGGCGCCTCGAACCGCGTTGTCAAAGGCGTGATTTAATTTATGGAATGACGTCTTCGGGGATATCTATGTTCAGATCTCTTATCTGTTCAATCAGATTACGTCTGTATCCCACCAGATCTTTGATCATCACCCCCCTGTAGGACTCGACTTCCTTGCCTGTGTAAGGCTTAAAGCCTTTTGGTGCACTACCTCCGGCAATTCCGTCGTCTTTTAGCATCCAGTTAAGCAGCTCGGCCAACTGCGAGTTGCTAAGCGCAGACAGCGAAGAGCCGGGAACCCGAATGAGGAATTCCCGACCGCCTTCCACCTTGAGGAAATTCCCCACAAAACCTTTCATCATTGGCACATCGCTACGAGGTGCGCCCTCGCCGTTTGTCAGATGGCAACCCACGCATTGCAACTGATAATTCACCGACGGTGAATAATTGGCCAGATGCAAAGGCGTCTGTCGGGCCTCATTGCCAGGAGCTGGTTTTTGATTGGGGTCAGGAATAACCCGTGCCTCCCCCGAAGGGGAGACAACGATCAAGGTTAAAGCCAAAGCACAGAAGATCGAGCGCATAGCTATGTTCCTCAGGAGGCCACGCCCTTGATAACCGATACGGTGCAATTGTAAACGCTGCTGCTTGTGCCCAGACACCAGTTAATATCGTTGTTGTTGAAAGGCCGGTACATGGGCTCTTCGCTGTCGTTACGGGTACACGCACACTGAGAGCAGCTATGTTTGCCGCAGCAGTCGTTGTAGGAAATGATGTAATCGATTCCGTCTGCAGGGTTGCGGCAGGTGCCGACCCAGGTGACAGAAGAGACTTCTGTTCCCGGCGGGCAGCTGGTTGCCGAGCCCCCGCAACAACTGCAAAGAAATCCGTCAACCGAACAGTAACGCCAGTAGTCACAACTGGTTGGATCACCCGGGTCGCCGGCTGATGGTGTGCCGGCAGCCAGTGCCTTACCGGTTCGGTCGATAGGAAGAAGGGCTGGTGCGGCCACGCCCACAGCCAAAAATGAGCCAAATTTTGCGACAAACTGGCGTCGCCCCGTTGTATTGGCTACATGGCGTGACGAGCGTTCGAAAAAGCGATCAAGAAATTTCATTTTATTATTCTCCTTAATCAGGAAGGCGTATGAATACCTGAGGATTCAGCCTGAGCCTTTATGTAATCCTGAAGGGTTGATGAGCCTAGTAGTTCGGTTTCAAAGAGGCTGTCCAGATGCTCCCTGGAGTTAACGAGGCCTTTGGCTTTGAGTGTTCCGGCCTGATCAATCAGCACTGCATAAGGTAACTTGCCAATCTGATAGGTCATGCCGACGTCAGGGCTCACGACGTAGGTGGATTTCTCGAGTCCGGCCTGAGATATGAGTTTGTCATGCTCAAGAGCATCTCCATCACTTACGTAAATCACATCCAGGTCTTTAACAGAGCGGCTCATGGCCTTGATTGCCGGTATGAGCGACTTACAGATCGGGCAGGAGGGCGAGAGGAAAAAGAGCAGGGTAGAGCGTTCGCTGGCATAGCCAATGTTGATCGGTCGGCCGAAACGGTCTGGTGCTGTAACCTGCGGTGCAGATTTGCCAACTTCAACGCCCTTATCTAGCATCAGTGCGCCGGCGGGCGCGATTCGTGAGTGCAAAACGCCGATTTGCCGGATAAGGCCAAGAAGCACCAGCGAACTGGCTATCAACAGCAGCCAAAGCAGAATGTTTGAAACGATGAGTGCTTGCATCTTATTTTTCTCCTGACAGTTTTAGTAGTAACGGTCTATTGGCAATCCAGAGATCTGTGGCTGTGTAAAGCAGAACCAGAACGACGCCCGCTGCAATCATCACAAAGTTGTCGTGCAGGCTTAGTGGCCGATCAAGCATGGGCAACAGAGCTACCAAAGCAATGATGGCCAGCAGCAGATTGCGAGCGAGCAAGGCAGGCTGTAACGGCTGTCGCATCGCCGGGCCGGAACACCCGCAGTCGATGTCTTTGCGGCCTCGGGCCAGATTTATTGCGATGGCCAGTGCATAGACACAGATCATCAAAAATGCCAGAACGCCGGCGTAAGGCCTGCTGATACTCCATAGCAGACCGGCGGCAATCACGAGCTCTGCGATCGGCAGGGTTCGAGCTGCGGCTGGCACCATCAGCCCTGGAATTAGCTCGTATTCGTGCACCTGGCGCCGAAACCAGCTGGGGTGCCTGAGTTTATGGCTTGCCGCGCTGGCGAATATAACGCTCAGCGCCAGAGCGGCCGATGTACTGATAACAGGATCTATCATCACGTCACCTCTTAATGGTTCAGTATCAGTGTCGGAGTTTTGGTTACACCTTCCATTGTCCCGTTATGCTCGCCAGTGGAGAGGTCAAATATCTCCAGGCCGCCTTCAATATTTGTGCCAAGCAGAAGAGGCTTGTCATCTGATGTAGCGCTCAGGCTCCAAATAAGGTTAGGTGATTCCAGGGTTCCAAGTTTTTCGCCGGTTTCCAGATCAAACTCCCAGATAATCTGGCTTGGATCTTCCCAGTTATAAGCTTTGTGGTCCGGGTGCATCAGTACGTACAGTCGGTTGATCCCGGGCGCGGTTGCAATGAGCTGCCAGCCGCCTGGCGCCCAGCCGTCAGCCATTTCTTCCCGCGTGACCAGTGACCAGCGGGGCAGCAGCTTCGGCTCGTCTCCGGACAGGTCCAGTGGCACGACTTCACCCAATGTGGTCACGAAATAGTAGGTCTCCCCGACGACCGTAGCCCTTTCGACCAATTTGACTACGTCCGGATCAAAGAACTTGGTTTTGGTGCGATCTATTTCCTCACCTTCGTCGTTCAACGTAATCATCTGAAGTGAGCCGTCGCCGCACAGGGACGCAAACCGCCTCTCTCCTACCGGGTAGTTCAGAATGCACCCGTTGATCGCGATCTCGTTAACCATCTCTTGTTTGGTGGTGTCGACGACTGTCACCGACGTCGATGGCGTGAAGTTATAGATATAGACGAACTTGTCATCTGCACTGGGCGCGATGGAAAAGCGTTCAGTCAGGGTAAACGCACGTCGGCTCGGTAGTTCGAGTTCCCATTTCGTTGAAAGCGTCTGGCTATCCCAGGCAGTTAATACATCGGTGCGCTCCCCGCGCACGTAGCGGGTATAGAAGAAATCTGCGGTATAGATGGTTTTCCGATCATGGGAGAGCGTAGCGGGAGCAGCGTGGCCCGTTGGCACCATTCCAAGATATTTCTTTTCGTCGGGATCAATCACAACGACCCGGGTGGAAACCATGTTGTTGAACTCAAAATCCACCATATAGCTTCGGTGATCATCTGGCGGCGGCAGAGTGGTGCTACCAACGTTTTCGTTTGGCAGGCGCGCATTCGCACTCGCAGCAATAAGGCTGGACGCTACCACCAGGCAGCACGCCAGTTTTTTGGGTAGATGCATCATTACAATCCTCGATGTTATTTTTCTGGTGTTTAGGTGCGTAGTGCTTCATCGCAGCTTCCGCACCTGATTCGCTCACTGCTCCAATTCCAGGTTCAAAGCAGGCTGTTTTTATTTCTTTAAGCTGACCACCCTGCTCTGTGTGACCGCTTTGAGCCCTTCAATACCAAACTCGACTCCGTAGCCTGACGCCTTGTTGCCTCCGAAAGGAACCATCGGGTGGATAGCACCATGCTGGTTGATCCACACCGTTCCGGCTTCCAGCCGGGTAGCCAGCTTGCTTGCTTCTGCAGGCTTGTCTGCCCACAGGGATGCGCCAAGCCCCGCGTCAAGCCCGTTCGCAGACTCCACGGCATCCTCCAGATCTCGGTAACGAATGATCGGTAGGGCTGGTCCAAACTGCTCCTCGTCAACCAGCCTCTGGCCGTCCTTGATATCTCCAACCAGAGTAAGGGGCATGAAGTAGCCTTGGTCCGGTACCTCGCCAAACTCGCGAACATCGCAACCACTTGTTTTGGCGTCAGATACGAGTTCCTGGACTTTTTCAAACTGCATCTTGTTCTGGAGGGGGCCAACCAGCACAGACTCATCCATGCCATCACCTATTTTCATCTGACTGGCGATTGCGCTGAGCTCGGCCATAACGGCGTCGTAGTCATCTTCGTGAACATAGAGGCGTTTGATACAGGCGCATGTTTGTCCCATGTTCAGGAATGCACCCCAGAACAAATCGTTGGCGATGTTTTTAACGTTTGTTCCGGGCATAACGATGGCTGCATCGTTACCGCCAAGCTCCAGGGTTATAGGTGACAGGTTTTTTGCGGAGGCTTCGATAATACGGCGACCGGTTGATTCGCTGCCGGTGAACATGATTTTGTTGATCTCAGGGTGATGGGTCAGTTTGCTTCCGATGCTTCCGTCCCCGGTTACTGTGTTGAGCACGCCCGCCGGAAGAACCTGGTTGATAAGCCTGACCATCTCCAGTGTTGCAATAGGTGTGTATTCAGAAGGTTTCAGAACGACTGCATTCCCCATTCTTATGGCCGGAATGATTTGCCATATAGCTATCATCAAAGGCCAGTTCCATGGCGCGATTGCTGCTACAACGCCTAGCGGAACGCGATGCAAGGTGTCTTTGCGCTCGTCATCCTCGTACACAATCTCGGGAGGCAGATCGAGGCTCGCGGGAACCTGAGTCCACCCAACACAGGCTTGCATCTCAAACCTTGAGCCCGGGCCGGACAACGGCTTTCCCTGTTCCCGTGTAATCAGTTCCGCCAGATAGTCGGAATTTTCTTCGAGAATCTGAGCAACCCTGTTAATGACGTCGCGTCGCTCCTTGTCACCTTGCTTTGCCCAGCTATTTTGAGCGAGCTTAGCCGACTGGACAGCGCGGTCGACCTCTTGTTCGTCGCTCTCTGGCGCCATTCCCAAAGATTGCCCATTGGCAGGATTGAAAATTTCATAACAGCTGACGGGGTCAACAAGCGTTCCGTTCAGGGTATTCCGATAAGTCTGCATTTCTGATGTCTCCGACTATTGGTGGCTCCAGGTGAACGGCCTGGTCGGTCGCGGTTATTAAAAGGAAATAACCGCCATTATTTGGGCGTAGGTGTTCAGGTCGTTGTCCAGGAGCTGACTGCCGCCGTCAGCTGCTTGTTTTTCGGGTTTGTAGAAGCCAATAAGAGGGCTCAGGAACAGGTGATCGTTGACGGCCCACTCGGCGTAGAGATCAATCTCCTGGCTGTCCAGGGAGCCGTTGCCCCCTGCGGTGTCACTGAAGTCGAAAAACAAGGCGCCGACCGCGACAGTGGGAGCGGGGTAGGCTTTTACGCCAACGTGGAGAACTTCTGTGTCGCTATTGAACGGCCCGGCATAGTTGGCGGCGACTTCACCCTGAAACCAGGTTCCGTAGCCGCGATTAAAGCCGAAAAATAATGGGTCAAAGCCTTCATCGAATGTGGAGTAGCGGATATTGACGCTTGGCGCCCATATCTGTTGCTCAAAGCTCCACCCGGCTTCTGCATACCAGGCGTCAGCGTCCTTACGACTGGCATCGCCCTGATCCTGAGTCACAAACTCTGCGGAAAGAAAAAGCGGTTCTACGCCGGCGTTACCCTGATACCGCAGGCTGGTGGTGTCCTGACCATCTCTGCCCGTCAGGCCAAGCGCCTGAGCGTAGGGCTCGTTAACGTCCAGGCCTTTTAGGTGCATCAGGCCGAAGGTTCCGTGAGATGAGACATACTCAAGATTTATACCGGTTAGCTCGGTGTCCGCCTGCGCTTTATTGTCTGACTCAATCCAGAACAGGTCTGAGCGTAATCCTGTACTACCACCAATACGCACAAGAGCGGTTTTATCGAAGGCTTTTCTTGCGGCAAGCCAGTAGGCACCGCCGCGATCAAAATCGAGACCGCCGCCATTTAGCCCTTCACCGAGGTTCAGGGCGTCTCCGTTGATCAAAAAGCCATCGCCAATCGCGAAGCTCTGGCTACCAAACGAAATGTCCAGACCGTCCTGGCCAAGAAATGGCAGCAGGTTGCCAGATTTAAAGCCAACGTAGGCATCTTCGAGATCCGTATCGCTTTCATCGCCGGTGCTGAAGCCGCCGGCATCGCCATCACCCCATGTGCCTGACGAGAGTGCATTGATGCCTGCATAAAAAGCCGTGCTGTTACCCAGAGAATAGCTGCCGGACAGGCCGTACTTTATGTAGCCCTCCTGCCATTGGGCTCCGCCTTGTTCGGTGTCATACAGGTAGCTTTTGTCGCTTGTGAAAAGACCGGCAGCCAATTCCAGATCTGCATTCAACTGGTAGTTTTCATCACTCGAAACTTCAGCAGCGAAGGCTGTTGGAATGGCGATACTGCTCGCGAAAACGCATAAAATGGCTCGTCGTAAATGCTTGCTCTGATGCATTGTTTAACCTTTATTGTTGTAGGTTTGGTGTAGCTTCAGGAGTAGCGCTGGGTTGCTGCTCGATTTTGCGGGATCGAAAGCCACCCACCATGGTTTCTATTTTTATCAACTAATCCTGTCCCATGCTTTCTCATTGCTGCCAGAAGGTTTCGTTCCTGCGCCAGCGAGCTGTAAGAGCATTCTCAACCCGACACATGTTTCCCCCTTGCGTGCGCAAATATGTATCGATCTCACAGCGCAGAGTTTCCGGAAGGATTCCTTGACTTTTGATTGTTTTATCGCCAGATTCGAGCCAGATAGTCATAACAAAAGTAAGAGGTCACAGGCGTGTCGTCATGCACTAGCGGTACAGCTGATTTCGACAAATGGATCAACAATATCAATGATATATGTGGACCTTTTTTGGCTAGACCGGTAGGCGAAAAATTTTCCGGATCTGTCCAGAAAGTGGGCGGTTCGCTCGATATGTCCAGAGTTAGTATCCAGGGCGCAGATCTTTATCGAACGCCAAAAGAGATACAAAAAAGCGGTATCCCGGATTTTTTCTGTGTTTTTCAGATTATGGGGTGCTCGTTGGTCGAGCAAGTTGGGAATCGCTCCTACCTGACCCAGGGGGATATTGTTCTCGTCGATTCCGCGTTGCCGTTCCGCTTTTCCTACCAGGATCTCTCTCACCAGATATCGCTTATATTGCCCCGCCAGATTGTTGAGCGCATATTGAATCTCAGTAAGGTTGAACTGGGTGTCAAGATCCCTGCGGATTCGCACATTGCGCGTTTTGCCAGCAAGCTGGTTATAGAAGCATCACTGCATGAGAACCTGGATGTAGAGGAAGGAGCCGCGATTCTCGACTCGCTGGCGACGCTGATAAAACCCTCGATTCTGAAGAGCATTCGCAATAGCGATCCGTACGATAAGGTGTTCAGGGCCGCGTCCGAGTTTGTGAAAGACAACATCGGAGAGCCTGGCTTGAATGCACCCATGGTTGCCAGCTCCATTGGTACCTCTGTGCGAAGCCTTTATCGCGCGTTCTCCGGTAATTCGATCACGTTGTCAGAGTATGTGAAAACCCAGCGCCTGGAGATGTGTGCGGATTATATCAAGGCCCATAACGGTCGATTAAACCTTACAGAAGTTGTGTATAGATATGGCTTCGGTAGCCCCAGCTATTTCTCGACCGCGTTTAAAGGTCGCTTCGGAATGACCCCCTCCGACTTCAAAAAGCGTTGCTCTTCAGGGTAAGGCTGCCTTCGCCTCGAGCCTGACAGCAACGCTTTTTCTTCTCGTCATATATTGATGCCACTGTTTTCGAGTTTCTCAGCGAGTATTCTGCGACACGACTTTTAACTGGTTGTTGGTCTTGTGACGAGTGCACGTGGTTAACTACCGTTTTGTACATGACGTTGGCTACAGAGAAGATAAACTGCGCTACACCGGTGGCTCATTACGCACGCGGCAGGATTCTTGACGTTCTTGAAAAAAGGTAAAGGGATTTGGAAGCAATACTGATTCTTCTTGGTGTCGGCCTCACACTGTTCATACCTGTAGGCTCTGTTCTTGGTTTTTTGGCTTATCGTAAGCGAAATGAGCAGATGGCTCGTTTTGATGCCCTAAACCTTGAGGTTGCACAGCTCAGTCTTGAAGTGAACGAGTTGCGCCTGCAAATGAAGCACAGCCAGCCGTCCCCTGTCCCGCAGGAATCTATGCAGGTGCCGCTTCCGGATGAGTCTGGCGAGGTTGTTACTGGTCAGCTTGCTGAACCAGAGCGCGAATCAAAGCCAGAGCCCGCCTTGACGACAGCAGCTGTAGCGGGGCCACAAGATTCGCAGGCGGAAGTGAATAACTGGGTTGAACCCGGAAAACCCCGTGAGCCTTCTCGTGTTATTGCTGCCCTGAAAGAAAACTGGATGGTGTGGCTAGGCGGCATGAGTGTCGCGCTGGCCGGCATCTTTATGGTCAGCCACTCCATCAACGCCGGGCTGATAGGGCCTGTGCAACAATTGTTGCTTGCCCTGACTACCGGCCTTGCCCTGCATGCAGGCGCGGAGTTCTTGCGCCGTCGCCATATGAGCACGGATCAGGTGTTTGCTGCACTGGCAGGCGGGGGTAGCGTTACCCTTTATGCTGCATTGCTCGCCGGCGTCCACCACTATGAATTGATCAGCCCTGTTGTGGGGTTAATGTTCTTGGCTGTTGTTTCACTGGCAACCATGGCGTTGGCTTTGGTGCACGGCCCTCTGCTGGCGATTATGGGCCTGAGCGGCGCCTATCTGGTGCCTTTGCTGATTGGTGGTGACGGCGGCAGTGTTGCCTTTGTGCTTACCTACAGCTGTGTTATTACCCTCAGCTCGCTTCTGTTAATGCGCTACGTTTTTCGTGACTGGTTGTGGTACGCCACTCTGGCAGGTGCGTTGCTTTGGTGGGCGGTAACGGTGGCGGCAGCACCTGCTGAACTGGCAACAGCCTGGTATCTGTCGGTCTTGTTTGTCGTGTTTGCGTTTTTGCCCGGCGCAGAGCGGGCAGCGCCTTCGCGTTTGCGTGAAGCATTTTTGCCGCTGTTGGCGATATGGGGTATTTCGATTGCGCAGCAGTCAGTTGAGAACCCGCTGTTTTGGAGTTGGCTTCTCATCCTGCCCGCGGCGTCCCTGATTCCTCAAAGTCGCGAGGTTCTCGGGCGTGGAACACTCTGGTTCTTGCCTTGGGCTGCAGTATTGGCTAGCGCTGCCGGCTGGTTGCTGTATAGGGGCAGGATGGATGGCGATCTTGTCTATCTGCTACAGATTCCCATCGCCCAGCAGGCGGGCTTTATCAGCTATCTAATTGCTGCCGCGATAATCACTACTGGCCTTGGTTTATGGTTGTGGGGGCGCTATCCCGGTCAGCGGCGGTGGGCCTCATTAACGCTGCTTTCCCCGCTGGTGTGGTTGGTGCTTGGTTGGCTTTTGTTGCATGGTTATGGTGAAACGTCAATTGTGTGGGCGACCGCCACTCTGCTGCTTGGCGCTGTGTATGGCGTTCTGGCCTGGGGCATGGAGGGGCGTGCTCGCTATGGGAACGGCGTTGTCTGGGCGTTGATGGCGGCGCACGTCAGTTACTCGCTGGCCACGGTAATGGCCTTCCGGGAAGCATCGCTCACGCTGGCGCTATCGGTGCAGTTCGTCAGCCTCACTTGGCTGGCTCGGCGTTATCAGATGTCTGAGTTGTACCTGTTATTGAAAGGCGTGTTAGCGCTGGTTGTCGCACGGCTTACCTTCAATCCGTGGTTACAGGGTTACGATGTGGGTGTTCACTGGTCGCTTTGGACTTATGGCGGCGCCACCTTGCTGGCGGCCGTTGCAACCAGGCTTGCCGAAAAAGGCCATTCGATTCGCCCTTGGTTGGAAGGCGCCACCCTGCACCTGCTGGTGCTATTCCTGGGTACCGAGCTGCGTTACTGGCTGTACGACGGTGATATTTTTGTCCACGAATACAGCCTTATTGAAGCAACGATGAATACGCTGCTATGGGGTGCGCTAAGTGTGACTTATGCCGTTCGGGCGAAAGCGAGCCAGTCATTGGTCTGGCTCTACCGATTGTTCTCATGGATTCTGCTTGCGCTCTCCAGTATCAGCTATCTCATGCTGCTCACCCTTCACAACCCCTGGTGGAGCGACGGCGCTATTGGCAGCACGCCCATTTTCAATATGCTGCTTCCTGCCTTTGGTGGTCCGGTTCTGTTGGCGCTTGTGATCAGCCGGTTCCCGAAGATCGCGCCTAAGCTCTGGTCGCTGTGTGTTGCGGTAGCGGGTTTTCTTGTGTTCACTGCTCTGGAAATTCGTCAGCTTTGGCAAGGCAGTGATATGGCGCTTTGGAACGGCATGACCGAAGGTGAGCTGTATACCTATTCGGTGGTTGGTATGCTCTATGCCATAGCGGCCATTATCTACGCCACGGTTTATTCGGCAAAAAGTGCCCATATTATGTTGTATAAGGCGGGCATGGCTTTGTTGGGCATCGTCATCGGCAAAATTTTCCTGATTGATATGGCCGGCCTGCAAGGTCTCTGGCGGGTTGCAGCCTTTATGGGGCTGGGGCTCGCGCTGTTGGGTCTTGCCTGGATGTATCGAAAAGCGCAGCGTGCCAGTATTCAGACGCCATAAGCCTCATTTTATTAAACAGAGAAGCAGATTATGAGTGATGAGCAGTTAGCGAGTGTGCTCGAGTCGAGCGGCGAAGAACGATACGACTACTTTTTAAGCATGGTGCTGGAAGAAAGGGAGATCTGGATACTCGTTAATTCAGAGAGCCGCTTTCTGTCGATCGTCTCGGAAGACGACGGAGTGGCGCACTTGCCGGTCTGGCCCAGTTCGGAATTCGCTGTTGAGTACGCCAAAGGTTCGAGCGACTTGACCCCGAAAAGCATCTCGCTGCCGGATTTCTTCAAGAAATGGGTGCCGGGCCTTTCGAAAGACGGGCTGCAGGTGGGTGTGTTCCCTGGCGTTGATAAAACCGTGTGGATAACCGAGGCGGATGAGTTGAAAAAAGATCTGCAAGATGAATTGTCCAATTTCTAGAATGGCTCTTCAAAAGTGATCTATTAATAGTGCTGTGAGGTGAATCCATGAGTGACGACGTTAAACATGTAGTTTGCCCCCATTGCGACAAGACAAACCGGGTGCCGGTCGCTCGCGTGGCAGCCGGTGGGAATTGCGGAGCCTGCAAAAAGCCTTTGTGGCCAGAAAGCGTGCTTGAGCTTACCGGGCAGAATTTTTCTGTTCACACTGGCCGCAGCGATTTGCCTGTGCTGGTGGATTTCTGGGCGAGCTGGTGTGGCCCCTGCAAAATGATGGCACCACAGTTTGAGCAGGCGGCTCGCGGTTGGCAGGGAAAGGTGCGTTTTGCCAAGCTCAATACTGAAGAGCATTCCGGGCCGGCAGGGCAATACAGTATTCGCAGCATCCCGACACTGATCCTGTTCCGTAATGGTCGCGAACTGGCTCGCCAGAGCGGTGCGATGAATCAGGGCCAGATAAGCCAGTGGCTGCAGAGTAACGGGTGCTGAGGATGGCAGGTTGCATGCTTGCGATATACAGCGAAGAGGCGTTGGCGAAACTGGTAAGTACGAGTAGTGCGGTCCTCGTATTGTATGGCGGAGAAGGTTGTGGGGTCTGTCAGGCAGTGAAACCCCAACTGGAGAAGCTGGGGCGGGACGAGTTTCCTGAACTGGTGATGCTCTATGTAGATTGTCAGGCATCCGCGCCTCTGTGTGCTGCCCGTGGCATTTTTTCCTTGCCAGTGATTCATCTCTGGTTTGAAGGCCAGCGTTTTGGTGAGTTTGCCCGAGTGTTTTCCATTGGCGAAGTTCGAGCTGCACTGGAACGGCCGTACAGGCTGGCAATTCAGCAGGGTGCCGCTGGACAGTAAATGACCTGGTCAGTTAACGGTCATGTTTGCCGAACGCCCGTTTTAACTGGCCTGACTTGGCTTGTCCCGCGCCTTTTCACAAAGTTATCCACAGATTTTCGGGATAAGTCACAGGCAGGGAGTTCACGTTCAGTCACAGAGTGCTCGAAAGCCGGCACTCAAGGAGTTTTCAGATGGGAACATTGCTCATTATCCTCGCCGTTCTGTTCCTGGCGCTGATTGTTATTTTGCCTCTGGTAGAGAAATACGCTCCGAAAGGTGAGGGTCGCAACTATGGCAACCTCACACGGTTCATTTTCCCGCTGGTGGCCTTGTTGATCGTGGCGCAGATGATTCGCTACTATTTTTTCTGAACCGGTTTCGCTCGTCAGTCTTTTTTACACTTTCTTCCAGGCTATCTGAACCGGAACTCTACTTGCATTCTGCAAGTATCGGCGATTTCCCCATAAAGCGTTTTCCGGAATGGATATCGCATGCCCACAGGCAGGATCAGCCTGAAAGGAAGCATGCCTCATGAGCCCGTTCCATCCCATCATCTACGTTCGTGGCTACGCCATGACCGCCAGTGAAATTGCCGATACCGTATCCATGCCCTATATGGGCTTTAACCTGGGCGCAACGAAGGTTCGACAATCCTGGGATGGAACAATCTACAAGCAGGTCTTTGAATCACCGATGATGCGCCTGATGAAGGATTACGGTTATACGGATGCCTTCTCCGATGGTGCCGAGATCGACCGGGACATTACCCATAAATCCGTCATCATCTACCGCTATTACGATCAGGCAGACAAGGATTTTGGTGAAGGTAAGCCCCTTTCCATTCCTGCAGCCGCTGTCCAGCTAAGAGATCTGATTCTGAATGTGCGGCAACGCTTGTGTGGTGATGATGCACAATTGCTTGAGGAATTCCGGGTGCATCTGGTGGCGCACTCCATGGGTGGTCTGGTATGCCGATGCCTGCTACAAAATGATGGGGTCAACACGCCTGCTGTACGACAAATGGTAGATAGGGTGTTTACCTATGCCACGCCACACAACGGCATAGAAATGGCCGGGATCAATGTGCCTGCGTTCCTCGGGCTCTGGGATATCAACAACTTCAATCGCGAGACCATGGCAGGTTACCTGGGGTTAGACGGCAAGCCCGAAAGGGTGGACTCTCTGGACGGTAAATTCGATCCGGATCGGTTTTTTTGCCTGGTTGGGACCAATCAGCAGGACTATGGAGCGGCCAAAGGTGTATCAAAGTGGCTTGCTGGCAAGATGAGTGACGGCCTCGTAGCCATTGAGAATGCGACGGTTCAGGGTGCGCCCAGGGCTTTCGTGTACCGCAGCCACAGTGGCCCTTATGGCATCGTTAACTCGGAAGACGGTTACCAGAACATGGTGCGGTTCCTGTTCGGTGATGTGCGCGTCGACGGTATGATGGACGTGGAATCGCTGCCGCTGCCGCCTTCGGTCGAGAAGGCAAAAGAAAAGGGCCGCCGCGTACGGGCCTCCTATTATTTCGAGGCCACCGTATCACCCCGTGGAGCACGCAGTTTTCGTTTGACTGAAAGGCGCAGAGAAACCTTCAGTGCCGTGCTGCGCAAGTTCGACGAGATGATGAAACCCAGGCAGGCAGGGCTGGATTCCGCTCGCTCTCCCATGCTGTTCTCAACTTTTCTTGATAGTTCGAAAATTACCGTTGAGCGCGGGCGCACGATGGTTATGACCGTGGAGCTTGCGGTTTCCGCGACGGATTACTTTATCGATGGTGCGCTGTGGACGGAGCATCGTGTGGAAGGCGAGTACCTTTACCGGGATACGCTCACGCTGAAAATGACGCCGGCAGGAGACGGCTGGAACCTGCGGTATGTCACCACGGATGAACAGTGGAGTGAGCGCGGCGGAAGTAAGGCCGAGCAGGATGGTGACAACTATCTGATACCACTGTCGTCGAAGAAAGGTTTCAGCGCCCAGCTGAAGTTGTCGCTCCGACGCCGCATATAAACGGCCTTTGGCGCGGTTATAAAAGCCTGAAAAGAAACCGGTATCCTGTGAAGAATGATTTGTGGCGGCCCGCATAAGCTGGCAAAGTTCTGCCCAATCAGAATTAACTCCACCAAGAGGAAAAGCCGGTGACTGATTTTGTAAATTACACGCTGAACGATGGCGTCGCCACAATCGTTATTAACAACGGGAAAGCGAACGCTCTGAGCCACGATGTGTTTGAAGCGCTGAATCAGGCTCTCGACCGCGCAGAACAGGACAAGGCCGTGGTTGTCCTGACTGGCCAGCCAGGCATCTTCTCCGGTGGCTACGATCTGAAAGAAATGCAAAAGGGCATGAAGGAAGCATCTGCACTGGTTACGGTAGGCTCAAAGCTCACCCGTCGTCTGGCGGCTTTTCCGTTTCCGGTCATTGGTGCCTGCAGCGGCCACGCAATTGCTAAGGGTGCGTTTATCATGCTGTCGGTGGACTACCGGATTGGTATTGAGGGCAACTTCAAACTTGGCCTCAATGAAGTGGCCATCGGCATGACCATGCACCATGCGGGCATTGAAATTGCCCGTCACCGCTTGGCACCTGCGCACTTTTACCGCTCGGTTATCAATGCCGAAATCTATAACCCTGAGGGCGCCGTTTCGGCTGGTTTCCTTGATGAAGTGGTGGCACCGGATCAGCTCCTGAACCGCGCTAATGAGCTTGCTCAGGCGTTCCGGAAACTGAATATGAGAGCGCACGCCCAGACCAAGCTGAAAACCAAAGCGGGCTACCTGGAGTTGCTGGATCGTAGCATTGAGAAGGATTCTGAGAGCCTGGGCCTGACAGGTTAACGGTAAGGGAAAGAGAGTCAGCCCCGGGCCAGCTCTTCAGGGTCTATTCTGTAGAAGTCGCGCAGCAGGTCATACACTGCGGGTTGTTGTTCTTTCAGATGTTGTGGTTGCTGATAGAAGGTTTCTGTCAGCACCGCAAAAAACTCTGCGGGTTTTGTAGCACCATAGGGGTCGAGCCAGCTTTTGCGCTGATGCCGCAAAGAGTGCCGGAGGTTGTCGTAGGCTATGGTCATGGTCTGTTGCCACTCATCGGCTTGTTCCCCGCTCAGCGGTGGCGCACCGTCCGCGCTCCCATCCAGATAATCAAGCTGATGGGCAAATTCGTGGAGGATTACATTGTGTGCGCTTTTCGCCTGCATGGCTCCGCTTTCGCATTCCGCCCAGGCCAATACGACTTGCCCCATCGATGAGGCTTCCCCTGCCCGAACCTGATTGCTGACGCTAACCACCATGCCGTCGCGCTCCGGAGCTTGCACCCGGTATACATCGGGGTAGACAAGAATGCTGCGCACCTCATCGTAATCGGTATACGAACGCATGACAGTCAAAAGACAGGCATGTCCGGCAATGGCTACCCGAACGCGGTCGTCCACCTCAAAGCCATCGCAGCCATAGAAGTTCTTTTCCGCGATGAATAGCTGAATTTGTTCTCTCAGCGTTTTCTGAAGCGGCGTTGGCAGTTGGCGGTACAAAGGTACAGACGATTGCAGATGCTTTCGCCAGGCTTTTGGGAAGGGTTGTTTCAGTTCCCGATCTCGCCGCCAGGAGCGGTAGAAGAACAGATAAAAAATGGCCAGTGCGATAAAGGCAGCGGCGAAAACAGCGAAGACAGTTGCGGAGGACATCCTTTGCAAACTCGCGTGATAAATTCAGCTGCTACTCTAGCACAGACTGATTGGCGAATTGCCCGAACGGCGCCTATGATCAGACACTTGGCAGCGAATCACGGTGGCCACGGTTGAAAGTAAGGATGTTATGCTTCACGAGATGAGTATTGGTGGAATGCTGTTCAGCCCGCTGGTGGTGCTGGTGCCGTTGGCGTTCATTCTTGCGGCGGCTACGCGACTGGCTCTGCATTATCTGGAATTGCGTCGCTATATCTGGAAGGAAGCCTGGTTCGACGTGGCGATGTTCGTTTGTTATCTGGCTGCTATTGTTTATCTGTTCGGGGATTAAAGGACTCACATGGGAAAGCTGGCGCGTATTGGAGTGACATTGCTGGTTGTGGCGGCTGCGGTTTTTGCCGGGACCTGGGTCTGGGATCATTATCTTTATTCACCCTGGACCCGTGATGGCCGGATCCGGGCAGATGTTATCACGATTGCCCCCGATGTTTCCGGTTGGGTAACGGGATTAAGTGTGAAGAACAACCTGGCTGTTGATAAGGGCGATCCTCTTTTTACCATTGATGAAACGCGTTATCAGGCGAAATTTGCCGAAAGTAAAGCGCGCCTCGCTCAGGAGCGCACAGGTTGGGATCTCGCCAAACACCAGTATGAACGCCGCCAACGCATGGCTGATCGCCAGTCTATCAGTGAGGAGAGCCTGGAGGCTTACCGTATTCGCGCCGAGACAGCCAAAGCCAGCTACCAACTGGCACAGGCCGAGCTCGAGACAGCCCGGATCGATATGGAACGGACAAAAGTGCTTGCCCCGGAGAGCGGTATTGTTAACAACCTTGCCCTGCGCCGGGGCAATTACGTGTCCCGAGGGGCGCCGGTGTTATCGCTGATCAAAAGCGACTCCTTTTACGTGACCGGGTATTTTGAAGAAACCAAACTGCAGTTGGTGCGAGTGGGGCAGAAAGCGCGAATTACTCTGCTTTCTGGCGGAGAGAAGCTCAGTGGCGAGGTGGTCAGCATTGCTCGTGGTATTGCGGATTCAAACACCAGCAGCGATAACCAGATGTTGCCCCAGGTGCAGCAAGCCTTTAACTGGGTGCGTCTTGCCCAGCGAATTCCGGTCGATATAACGCTCGACACGCTTCCGGATGATGTGAATATCAGTGCTGGCATGACGGTTTCCATCTACCTGGAAACAGACCTGGAAGAAGAATAGCGGCGTGGCAGACATGACGCTCCACCCGCTGGTGGCTCAGCTTCTTACGCCAAACCGGCGCACGGTGATATTTGCGCTGAAAGGTGTGATATCCATGGCGCTGGCATTATTGGTCGCCATGTATCTGGAGCTTGATCGCCCATACTGGGCGATAGTGTCCGCTGTTTTTCTGCAGATCCGTCCGGAAAGCGGGCTGGTGATTGAAAAAGCTCTGTGCCAGATTTCCGGTTCGGTGGTCGGCGGTGGTGTGGGAATTCTGATTCTGGCATTTTTCATGCCTTACCCACTGCTGGCACTGGCCTGCCTCACGCTCTGGATCGGTCTGAACTCCGCAGCGTCCTCGATGGTGCATAACACCAACTTTATTTACGCATTTGCGATGTCGGGAATGACGGCTGGCCTGGTTATCATCATGGTGATGGCCGATCCCAGTGCGGCTGACGGTCGTGCGGTGTTTGATATTGCCCAGTCCCGTATCAGTGAAATTACGGTGGGTGCTCTCTGTGCGATGCTGGTCAGCCAGTTGCTGTGGCCGGTGACGGTCAAGGACAGCCTGCGCAGCCATTCCCGCAACGTGATCAATGAAACGTTGGAGTACCTCTCGCTGGAGCTGGATCCGGACAGCACCCACGAGCAGCGTCATCAGCACGCCGATCAGATTCTCGAAACCCTGGTGATACTGAACGATGATTCCAGCGCGGTTGCCTACGAAGGGCCTGAGGGGCCCGGTCGAAGCAGGGCGGCAAACCTGCTTTGTAACAAGGTGATGTCACTCCTGGCGGTCACGCAGATTATGGGGCGCTTTCCACGGAACCATCCGGACCTCGTCTCACCGGCGTTCAGTAAGTTGCTGGCAGACATGCGAAGCCACTTCATCAGAATTGCAGAGGCAAACAGCTATAAGGAGTCCTACCGTCAGGCCCAAGCGCTAAGGCGGGCTCTGCTGGAGCATAAGGCTGCCTATGTGGATGAATCTGCGATAGTGACCCGGCTCAGCCAGACAGCAGTGGAACTGGTAGCCGATCTGGTGATGGTGTTGCGAGCTTATAACGCGCTTGAAAACCGCGACCAGACGTTGCTGAAGGCCTCCAAGTTGAAAACCCATCGGGATCCATTGATCGGTGCCGTCAATGGCTTCCGGACTGCGGTCGTCTTCATGATCGGGGCGGCAATATGGTTAAGCACTGGCAGCACTGCGGCTATTATGCTGATGATCATGCCGGTGGTGTTCTCGGTCGTGTTTGCCCGGTTTTCACTGGCGGTGCTGACGGTGATGCTGCGGCGCTTGCTATTCGGTGTTGTTGTAGCTGTACCGGTGGCGCTGTTTTTCGGGCTTGGCGTGTTGTCGAAAAGCAGTGGAGACTTCGAAATGCTGATACTGGTGCTCGCAGGCCCCTTTTTTATCGGCCTTCTGGCGCTCGCAGAGCGGCCTACGCTGCCTTATGGCCTGGGCTTTTGCATCCCCTTTACGCTCATCGTCCAGCCCGGCAATCACATGACATTCAGTACCGACGTCGCAACCAGTAATGCCCTGGGGCTTTTTGTGGGTATCAGCATTCTCTACTGGGTATTCAAATTGATAACGCCTCTGGATGGTCAGGTACTGCAGCGCCGTTTGCTCAAAGCAACGGCTCGAGACCTTATCGCCATTGATTCTCAGCGCCGGCCCGAAAACTGGTTTAATGGCCGCATGGGAGAGCGCCTGCTTCGGCTTGCCAACTATGATCAAGGGTCCGGCAATCCCAGCCGTGTCATGACGGACCTGGGCTTTACCGGCCTCAACATCGGCCACATGTCTATTCGCTTGCGTCGCAGGATAAAGAGTTATCGCAGTGCTGCGGTGGATGTAAAGCTTTCCGAGTGGCAGCATGTGCTTGCAGACACCTATTTGATGAGTGCGAGTGGCAACATGAACTCCCGGTTCAGGGAGGCGAGCGCCGGTCTACTCAGAGCTATCTACGATGCCAAAGAGCCGGATGCGCAAACAGCAACCATTGAAGGTATGTTCGAGCGCATGGCCCTGACGTTTGAGCGAACCGCCCGGACGTTTCACCAAGTTTAATCAGCCGATGAAGGAGTGTTGCCGTGTCACGGTCGGAGCAATTTGCCAGCGATAATTACAGCGGTGTCTGTCCACAGGCCTGGAAGGCGATGGAGGTGGCAAACCGTGTCGATGAGCCGGCGTACGGTGAGGATAGCTGGACGCAACGGGCGGCAGATGGGCTGCGTTCTCTGTTTGATACAGATTGCGATGTCTACTTTGTGTTTAATGGCACCGCAGCCAACTCGTTGGCTCTGGCGTCCATCGGGCAATCGTTTCACAGCGTTATCTGCCATGAGTTGGCGCACATTGAAACCGATGAATGTGGGGGGCCGGAATACGCCTCCAACGGCGCCAAGCTCCTGTTGGGTGAGGGTGAGAACGGAAAACTGACTCCGGAAAGCATTGAGCACCTGGTCACCAAGCGTACCGATATTCATTACCCGAAACCCAAGGCACTGAGCCTTACTCAGGCAACGGAAGTTGGCACGATCTATACCCCGGATGAACTTCGCGCCATTCGCGCGCTGGCGGATCAGTACAAGCTGAATATCCACATGGACGGTGCCCGGTTTGCAAACGCCGTGGCGGCGCTCGATGTGCACCCATCAGAAATTACGTGGAAAGCGGGTGTTGATGTGTTGTGCTTCTCCGGAACCAAGAATGGTTTGGCTCTGGGAGAAGCTGTGGTGTTTTTCAACAAAGCCCTGGCCGAGGACTTTGAATGGCGCTGCAAACAAGCGGGGCAGCTTGCCTCTAAAATGCGATATATTTCTGCACCCTGGTGTGGATTGCTGGAAAATAACGTGTGGCTGGAAAATGCGCGCCATGCCAACGCCAGTGCGAAAAGGCTTGCGGATGGACTGGCCGGGCTACCGGGAATCAAGCTGAGGTACCCAAGACAGGTAAACGGGGTGTTTGTAGAAATGCCCGAGGCCTTACAGGCTGCGCTGAGGGCCAAAGGATGGCGTTTCTACAATTTTATTGGTGGCAGCGCGCGTTTGATGTGCTCCTGGGCCACAACACCGGCGGTTGTTGATCAGTTTCTGGCTGATGTGCGCCAGTTGCAGGCATGAGCCAGCGGTTTACCCGGCTGATGATTTCCATCACAATCTGCGCCATCCCGTATCAGGAGCACTTACTATGCCAAGGCGCACACCAATCTCATTGGAGGTGATCCGGTGAGAGCTCTCTTTCATAGCTATCTGAATGCCTCTCTAATTCTGCGTGTAAGCATCGCTCTGGTGCTGGGTGTGGCCGTCGGTATGATTGGCGGGCAGCAGGCCGCAGATTGGTTAGCGCCCTTCGGTGAGCTGCTGCTGCGCCTGCTCAAATTCCTTATTGTGCCCATCGTGTTGTTGACACTGATGGTAGGGATCAACCAGGCGAATATCGGCAGCATGGGGCGCGTTGGGCGGAAGCTGTTCGGGTTTTACGTGATAACAACCGCGCTGGCTATTGTTGTCGGCCTGATGGTAGCAAGCCTGCTTGAGCCGGGAAGTGGCATAGCTCTGAATGAAGACGCCGAAGTAAAAGTACCGGACAACCCCGGGATTGCGAGCGTGTTGTTGAACATTGTGCCCGACAACATTTTTACGGCGTTCACTGAACTGAATTTGTTGGGCATCATCTTTATTGCCATTGTATTTGGCATAGCGTTGTTAAAACTGCGGGAATCAAAAGCCCATGCAGAGCTTGGAGAGCACCTTTACAAAGTTGTTGAAGCGCTGAACGAGATCACCCTGAAAGTTATGGCGGGCGTGCTCCAATACGTGCCAATCGGGGTGTTTGCGATTGTTGCCAAGACAGCTGGTGAGCAGGGGATGGCCACCATTCTCGCGTTGGGCGATATGGTGCTGGTGCTGTACATCGCGCTGGCGGTGCACCTGTTTGTTTACTGCGTTCTGATGCGTGCGTCTGGCGTGCGCGTGCGGGCGTTTTTCCGTGAAGCTCGCACGCCCATGGCCACTGCATTTGCCACCCAGAGCAGTTCAGGCACCTTGCCATTAACGCTGGATGCAGCGCGGCGCCTGGGTATCCCAAAACGGATCTACGGTTTCAGCTTGCCGCTCGGTGCCACCATCAATATGGACGGTGCTGCAATCCGTATCGCAATTTCTGCGGTCTTTGCCGCCAACGTGGTCGGCATTCCGCTGGATCTGTTCACCATGGCTGAGATCGTTCTCATAGGTACGCTTACCTCTATCGGCACAGCGGGCGTGCCCGGTGCAGGTATAGTGATGATTGCCACCGTTTTCGCTCAGGTGGGTCTGCCTATCGAAACCGTTGCACTGCTGGTTTCAATTGATGCACTGGTGGGTATGGGGGCTACAGGGCTTAATGTTACCGGGGACCTTGTTGGCACTGCGGTTATTGCTCGCAGCGAGAATAAACACGTGGCAGAACCTGCTGGTGAAGGTCTGGAGTCCACTGGCTGAGTAAAGCCGGGTGGCTGGTGTGATAAGGTGCCACTCAGGCTTTCGTTATAGTTGGAGGGCTCTTGTGAATCGAGCGCAAGGTAAGCTGATCGTTTATTATGATGGGTCCTGCTCTACTTGCATCAAGGATCGTCGCTGGTATGAAAAGCTGGCGGGGAAGACCGGCGAGTCTGTCGAATGGCTTGATATCACAGGCCGGGACGACGAGCTGCGCGAACAGGGCGTCGATCCGGACAAAGCGCTTCGGGAACTGCACGTGAAGGACGATCAGGGCGAAATCCACAGTGAGATGGATGCCTACATACTGTTGATGTCGCGAGTGTTCGTGCTGAAACCGCTGGCGTGGCTGATTTCTTTACCTGTGATTCGGCCCACTCTGGCAAAGCTTTATCATTCATGGGTTGAGCGTCGCCTTGACGCGCGAGCCTGATCCAGTAACTGCCATACCGAGATCCCGGAGAACCCTGAGTGACGCACATTCGAGAGCAGACCGTTCGGGGTCTCAAGGCTGGTGATGTTTTTACGGTTACCCGAACCTTCACCGAGAATGACACGGTAACATTCGGCGAAATCAGCAGGGATATGAACCCGATTCATTACGATGAACATTTCGCCGCTGCCAAGGGGTTTCGGGGCAAGATCTGTCATGGTTTGCTGGTTGGCGGCATGATTACTGAAGTGGGCGGCCAGATTGGCTGGCTGGCCTCCGGTATGAACTTCCGATTCCGTCTGCCCGTCTATTTTGGCGATACCATTACCTGTGTGTTCACCATTACCGAAGCAGATGAGCGCAACCGCGCAAAAGCTGAAGCGGTGCTGTCCAATCAGCATGGCGAGGTTGTTACTGAAGCCTGGTTGACGGGTGTACTGCCTGGGCAAACGGAGCGAAACATTCTCGCTCAAATCTGATTGGCTCCAACTCCCACCCGCACCCCGAAATTCCATCTTCAGAGGTTTTTATGGCTCGCTTCGAGTTGCTAGGCACTGCGATCATACCCGGAAAGGGCACAGAACTGCGCCTGCTGCAGCGCAACGATGAATTCTCCATCCGTATCACCGGCACCAGCGGAGAGTTGATGAATACCCGCCTGCACGGCTCTGAGGACGCGCTTGCAACGCTGGCCTGTGAGCGCATTGCGGGTCATCCCGCCCCGAAAGTGCTGATCGGAGGGCTGGGAATGGGTTTTACCCTTGCGGCGGCTTTGCAATCTTTGGGTGATACCGCAGAAGTGACCGTTGCAGAACTGGTACCAGAGGTGGAGCAGTGGAACCTGGGCCCTTTGGGTGGCGCTTCAGGCTACCCGCTAAAAGACCCGCGTGCCCGCATGCACATCGGTGATGTGGTTCAGCTTATCAAGGATTCTCCGGGCAGTTACGACGCTATTCTGCTGGATATCGACAACGGCCCTGAGGGCCTGACCCGTAAGGAAAACGATTGGTTGTACTCGTCGGCAGGCATTGCCGCAGCACAGGAAGCGCTGCGGGCAGAGGGGATTCTGGCCTACTGGTCAGCCGGGCAGGATCCGGCGTTTACCGAGCGCCTGAAGCGTGCAGGGCTTTCGGCCGAGGCCGTAACTGTGCGTGCTCATCGCCCCGGGAAAGGCGCAAAGCACGTTATCTGGCTCGCCTGGTAGGCGCCTTGGCGACGAGTACTAATCCTCGTCGTCTTCCTGCATGCGCTCCAGCCGATCTCTTTCTTCCTCTTTGGCGGCGTCAATCACTGCCATAAGCTCATCCACATCAGCACTGGCGGTATCGTGCTCAAAGCACCCTGTCAGCTTGCTGTCGGGGTGCAGGTCGCCGCTTTCGTAAAGTGCCCAGATCTCCTTGCCGTAATCGGTAACCAGCAGGTCGGGCGCGTACTTGGCAAAATAGCGGCGCATGTTGTCCACATCCCGCTCCAGCATCCGTTCGGCGTTGTTATTGCCTGCAGCGTTCACAGCCTGGGGCAAATCAATAATCACGGGGCCGCTGCTGTCTACCAGCACGTTGAATTCTGACAAGTCACCGTGGATCAGCCCGGCGCTCAGCATGCGCACCACCTCTGCGATAACCCGGCCGTGGTATTCTCTGGCTTGCTCCGGGGTGAGGGTGACATCGTCAAGGCGCGGCGCCGCCTTACCATCGGCATCTGAGATCAACTCCATCAGCAGCACGCCGTCCACGAAGCCCATCGGTGCGGGTACACGCACCCCGGCGTCGGCCAAGCGGTACAGGGCATCCACTTCGGCATTGAGCCAGGCATCTTCCTGCTCTTTTTGGCCATAGCGGGTTTTTTTGCTCATGGCCCGTGCTCGCCGGCTGTTGCGCACCTTTCTGCCTTCCTGGTACTCAACGGCCTGCTTGAAGCTCCGTTTCTGGGCTTCCTTGAACACCTTTGCGCAGCGTACATGTTCGCCACACCGCACTACATAAACCTGTGCCTCTTTACCGCTCATAAGCTGGTAAAGCACTTCATCCACCATGCCGTCGTCGACCAGGGGCTGCAATCTCTTGGGTACTTTCATAAAACCTTTCAGTTTAGCTATAAACGTGCAGACCAAGCATGTTGCCTAGCGCTGAGGCCAGCCAAAAGCGAAATGATGGTCACAATTGGCCATAGCTTACATCAAATTGCCGTTTCTTATATGAATCTGGTTATAGCGCCGGGAAGCTTTTTATCGAATGGCTTATAGTGTTCGCTCGCCCTGTATCGATAGGGCATGCCTGCGGGTAGAATTGCAGGTTGTAAAACACGCGGGCGTCTGCCCGGTATGGATGCGTTCAGATATTGTTTTGGAGCTTTAAAAAATGCCTAGAGCAAGTGAAATCAAAAAGAATTCTGCAGTTGATTATGAAGGCCGGGTTTATTTCGTCAAGGACATCGAGCGCTCTGTTCCGCAGGGTCGGGCAGGTGGCAGTCTCTACCGTATGCGTATGTACGATGTAGTAACGGGTAGCAAAATCGACGAGACGTTTAAAGATTCCGATATGTTGAATCTTGCCGATCTTGTGCGCCGGCCGGCCACATTCTCCTACTCTGACGGCGAAGAATACGTCTTCATGGATACCGAGGACTTCACGCAGTACAGCCTGAATGGGAAAGCGATTGCGGATGAACTGCTGTTTATCAGTGAGGATACCCAGGGCGTGATGGTGATTCTGGTCAGTGATGCGCCTGTGGCACTCGCGTTGCCTCCAACCGTGGAGCTTGAAATTGAGGAAACCGATCCTTCCGTCAAGGGCGGTTCTGCTACGGCGCGCACCAAGCCGGCAAGAATGGCAACCGGGCTTGTAGTTCAGGTTCCTGAGCATATTTCTACCGGTGATCGCATCAAGATTAACGTGGAGGAGCGCAAGTTCCTGAGCCGCGCCTGATCTGAAACTGCTCTCAAGTTGTCCGGAAACAGGAAGGCCCTGTGAAAACAATAGAAACAATAAAAGTGCTGGCGGCCAGCGTGATCGCGGTAGTGGTAATGGTCGGGATAGCCCGGTTTTCATACACGCCGATGATTCCAGAGATGATGGACGCACTCGGGCTAAGCCAGTCGGTCGTTGGCTTGCTGGCCACAGTGAACTACGCCGGCTACCTCACCGGTGCGCTTCTGATCACGCGGATCAGTGATCTTGGCCTCAAGGTAAAGCTGTACCAGCTTGGCTTGGTTGTCGCAGTGATTTCTACAGTTCTCATGGGGTATACCACCGACGTCTGGCTGTGGTTTTTGCTGCGCTTCGTTTCCGGACTGAGCACATCAGCAGGCATGTTGCTGGGCGCTGGCCTGCTGATGAGTTGGCTGATAAAGAACAATGAAAAATCCGAGCTTGGCGTGTTCTTTTCGGGCATCGGGCTCGGGATTGTTCTCACTGCTGTGCTGGCAGAGCTGATCAAGGAGTCTTTCACCTGGGATCAGCAGTGGGTGATCTACGGGCTGGTCGGGTTGGCTCTGATGGTTCCTGTCTGGCGCTGGACGCCAGATTATCGCGCCAGTGCTTTGCCTCGAACCGAAGGCAGGGCAAGTAATGATGAACGAAGCCGGTTTATCGTAATTCTGCAGCTGGCCTATTTTTGTGCCGGTGTCGGATATGTGGTGACAGCAACGTTTCTGGTGGCTATTGCCGAATCCATGCCGGAACTCAGTGGCCGTGGCTGGCTTATCTGGCTGATTGCCGGGTTGGCGGCCACGCCCGCTTGCTGGCTATGGGATGTGTTCTCCCGGCGTTGGGGGCAGTGGACGGCGCTCTATATAGCCTACCTGCTCAATTCTGTCAGTATTCTGATGCTGATACTCAACACGAGCATGGCCAGCGTTATGCTCAGTGCCGTTATTTACGGGGCCAGTTTCATCGGCATTGTCAGTATGATGCTGGCGATGGTGGGGCGCGTGTTCCCGGAAAATCCCTCCCGGCCTATGAGCCGGCTTACCTTCAGTTATGGTATCGCCCAGATGCTGGCGCCCGCTGTTGTGGGTTATCTGGCTGACATAGAAGGCAATTATACCAATGGTCTTTGGCTTACCCTGCTGGTGATGGCGCTGGGTGTGGTTATGCTTCATCTGGCGCGCCAGGCCAAGGGCAGGGAAATGGAGCCGGCCCGATGAGCAATCCGATGTCGGCTCAGCCGGTTTTCTGGCGGGACAGTGAGTTACCGCACGTTGAGTTGCGACAGGTCAGCGATGGCCGTGCTGTCTGTTACGAGCCCCATAGCCACACTCAATGGTCGATGGGCGCCATTACCGGCGGACAGAGCACCTTTGAGTATGTAGGGCGCCACTATCACGTCAGCGAAGGTTCGCTGGTGTTCATGAACCCTGAGTGGGTCCATGCCTGCAATCCGGTGGATAACCAGCCCTGGGCCTATCTGATGCTGTATGTGGATGCAGGCTGGCTTGCCAGTTTGAGGGTTCGTCTGGGACTGCTGGACGCGCCGGTCTGGCGGGATATTCATTGCGATATCAGTTCGTCCGCTGTTTTGTACTCTGGCTTCCAGACCCTGGCCCTAAGGCTGCAGGATGACTTTGTGCCGTCAAAGAAGAAACGGAATGACGTAGAAGCGTTTCTGTCTGAGGTAATGGTATCGATATCCGGTGCGGCTGAACAAGCCGAGCAGCCGTTTCCACCCGCACCTGAAACGCTACAGGAACTGGCCCGGTATCTTGATGGTCACTGCACGGATGAGTTGTCTGTTGAATGGATGGCGGAGCGTGCAGGGTTGTCTCCATCCCACTTGGTTCGGGTGTTCCGCAAGCACTTTGGCATGACACCCCATGCCTATCAGATCAATCGACGAGTTCAGCTCGGGCAACGGGCAATTCGGCGGGGTGCTCCCATTGCCGATGCAGCTCTGGCCGCCGGTTTTTTTGATCAGCCGCATTTCCAAAAGGTTTTCAAACGGCTGGTTGCCGCTACCCCTGGCCAGTATGGCCGGCCGCCAAAGCGGGCTCCTGACCGAGTATGAGATAAAGACAACTGGCCAACAGTAAGGTTGCGAGCACACAGTTTACCCTTCGAAGTAGCCTTGGCCGCTGAACATATTGGCGCAGAAAGCGCCCTGCCAGTACCCAAGTAGAGAGTGACAGCCAGCAAACGGGCAAGTACAGGCTGGAAAATATGACCAGTTGTGTGAGGTCACCGCCCGATGTGTAGGCGCCGATACCCGATGCGGAGGCGAACCAGGCTTTCGGGTTCAACCACTGCATCATGGCGCCCGTCCAGAATCCGGGAGCGTCTCCCAGAGCCTTGTCCGAGATTTTTCCGTTATCTATGGCCAGCCGGTAGCTTAGATAAAGCAGAAACGCGATGCCTGCCCAGGTGAGCAATCGATCAAACCCCGGAATCCACGCCAAAGCTGAGTGCAAACCCAGCCCGATAGCAAGAAACAGTGCGACAAATCCCAGTGTCGCTCCGGACACAAACCATAAGCCCTGGCGCAGAGGATAGCGGGTGCCGCTGCTCAGGCAGACAAGATTCACCGGGCCGGGTGAAATGGACGCTGCAAGCGCAAAGGCTGCCATGGGCAGAATCAGTGGCAGAGACATCGACAGGCTCCTCATCTCGGGACAATGAGGGAGGAGTCTGGCGTGGTCGTGCTACCGGGTATTGTACAAAATTGCTCCTGAGGCACTCGCTGGTGTCAGGGCGTCACGATACTGAATGTCCCTTGGGGCTTGTCCGGCATCGTTAAGAAGCTGATCAGGTCCAGTTTGCTGCCTTCGAAACTCAGATCATCGCTGAATAGCAGGTCCTTCTGGCCGACCGCTCCAATCAGCAGATCAACGAAAACAGTTTGGGCAAGTAGAAGGTGTACTCCGAGGGTGCGCAGAGCGGTCGCAATCACCAGCAGAATGGGTTTGTTGCAGCACAGCGTTTCGGGCTCATGGAAAGCCATTGTTATTGGTGGAAATGAGGTTTCTGGCTAACCTATACGCTTTGTGCTTTGTTTCGTCCATAAGCTGGCGCATTTTGAGTTGCCTTGATGCTATGGTAAGAACAGGATCAAATCGGAGCGGTAATCAGACATGTCGATATCGGAAGGCGCGCAACATTACGTCCTGATGCTGATCCCCAGTCTTTTGCGGGATATTGAGAAGCTGGGTCTGCGGCGGATTATTCGCACATCTGATTTTTCGGAGCAGGAAGTGACGGCCCTTTATTTCGAGTTTGTGTCTGCCAATCGGGTACTGCCGGATAACCCGCACTCAATTGAGCCGGCTAGCTGGCAGCACCTGCTCCACTGTGTGCGCGTGATGAGTTCGTTGGTGGGGCTGGCGACATTCGAAGATCTGGAGCGAGCCCGCGAAACGGCGATACGCAGGTATCTGCCACACGCAAAAGAAAGCCTCAAAAACGAATATGATCAGATGCGCAGCGAGGGCAAAGTGGACTTTCGGCTCGCGGGTATTCTGCGTGGTGGTGATTCGCCGGAGAACTCCGGCCAGGTTTGTATGGAGGCGATCAGGCGTGAGCGGGAGCAGCGTGTGGAGTCAATCAAATGCCTGGGCACTGAGCACCTGACCAACCATGAAACCTTTGTGGTAGAGGCGGCCAAGGCTTACGTTGTATCCCGCATTGATGATGCGCCAAAAGATTTCGGTATTCTGGATCTGGTGATCCGGCTTCTTGATTTGCTACGTCTGGTGCTTGTGCTGGAGTCCCGTTCTACAGGCGGTGCAACCGCTGTGTCGTCGAACTTTTCAGTCGAGAACATTGTATTGGGTATCGGTAATGCGCTTTACCGCAGCGAACTTGGCTTGCATGTGTTGTCCCTGGGGCTGGCCAAAGTCAACAAGTAGCTTGTTTCCACTGCCAGTTTCTTTAGAGCCCTGCATCTTTTACGTTTTCCATCACCACAAAAGTACTCGTTTGCAGCACATGGGGCAGGGCAGAAATTTGCTCGCCCAGCACCTGCCGATACTCGGCCATGTTGCGGGTTCGCACCTTTATCAAATAATCGAAGTTGGCCGCAATCATGTGGCACTGTTCAATAGCCGCAATCTCTTTAACGGCTGCGTTGAAAGCCTTCAGTGCATCGCTGCTGGTGTCGCTCAGTGTTATCTGGGCGAAGGCAATATGGCTTTGCCCCAGCTTGGTCTGATTAACCAGCACGGTGTAGCCGGTGATAAAGCCCTGTTCCTCAAGCCGCCGCATACGCACCTGGCACGGAGTTTTGGAGAGGCCGACGCGGGAGGCTAGATCAGTAATCGTAATCCGGGCATTCTTCTGCAACTCTCGAATAATAGAATGATCGATTCGATCAAGCTCGCTCATCTTATCGTGTCCTCTGTCTGGCTGTAGCCACCTGATCTTGCCCGTCGTTCCTGTCGTAGACACCCCGACGCAGTAAAACCATCTCTTTTGGGCAAGTCTTCAGCCGGGACGCTATGCTGTAGGCTGAAATCGCCAGATACCTTAAAGGCTTCGGGCCGGGTTTGACTTGCATGCCCGAAGTTGTTTTTCCTGAGATGGTATTCCATAAAAGAGAATTAATAAATTTTAGTCGCCCAATAAAGCCGAAATGGTATGTGTTTACGGCTTTTACGGTGAAACAGTCTTTGTCGTTGTAGGTAGAATGCGGAAAAGACAAACAATTGAGAGGGTACAGCTATGTCATCGCAGCATTCAGTGACTCCCGAACTTGCCAAAAGCCGGCAGGCAATCCGCGATTATTATCTCCAGGATGAGTACAAAGTGATTCACGAGATGATTGCTGAGGCTCAGTTGTCCCGGGAAGAGCGCGAAGCGATCTCTGCCCGTGCGGCCGGTCTGGTGCGCAGCGTTCGTGAAAGCGCAAAGTCCACGATCATGGAGAAATTTCTAGCGGAATACGGTCTCACTACGAAAGAGGGCGTAGCGCTTATGTGCCTGGCGGAAGCGCTTTTGCGCGTGCCCGACAACACAACGATTAATGCGCTGATTGAAGACAAGATTACCTCTGGCAACTGGGGTGCGCACGTCGGCAAAGCCACGTCGTCATTTATCAACTCCACCACTGTCGCGCTGTTGATGACCAGTAACCTGTTGAAGGATTCCGAGCGTCACACAGTCGGTGAGACTTTGCGTAAGCTGGTCAAACGTTTGGGTGAGCCGGTGGTTCGCACAGTTGCAGGCCAGGCCATGAAGGAAATGGGCCGTCAGTTTGTTCTGGGTCGTGACATTGAAGAGGCGCAGAGTGAAGCCAAGTCTTACATGGCGAAGGGGTACACCTATTCCTATGACATGCTTGGCGAAGCTGCGCGTACTGATGCAGACGCCCGACGCTATTTCGAGTCCTATTCCAACGCTATCGATAGCATCGCCAAAAACTGCAAAGGTGATGTGCGTAAGAACCCCGGCATTTCCGTCAAACTATCTGCTCTGCTGGCCCGTTATGAGTATGGTCATAAAGACCGGGTGATGGCTGAGTTACTGCCCAGAGCCTTGATGCTTGCCAAGAAAGCGGCAGCTGCCAATATGGGGTTTAATATTGATGCCGAGGAACAGGATCGCCTTGACCTTTCCCTGGATGTTATCGAAGGCATTCTATCCGACCCGGAACTGGCTGGCTGGGACGGCTTTGGCGTGGTGGTTCAGGCGTTTGCCAAGCGTGCTTCATACACGCTTGACTGGCTATACGCTCTCTCTGAAAAACTCGACCGTCGCATAATGGTTCGCTTGGTAAAGGGCGCCTATTGGGATGCCGAGATCAAGCGCGCCCAGGTGATGGGTCTGAGTGATTTCCCTGTATTCACGCGCAAGGCGTGCAGTGACGTTGCCTATCTCTCATGTGCCAAAAAGCTGGTGGGCATGAGTGATCGTATTTATTCGCAGTTCGCCACCCATAATGCGCACTCGGTTTCGGCCATTCTGGAACTGGCTAAAACCGCAGGTCTTAAGAGCTACGAGTTCCAGCGCTTACACGGTATGGGAGAATCCTTGCACAACCAGGTTCTCAAAGAGAGTGGAGTGCCGTGCAGGATCTACGCCCCCGTAGGCAAACACAGCGACCTGCTGGCTTACCTCGTGCGTCGTTTGCTCGAAAACGGAGCCAACAGCTCTTTCGTTAACCAGATTGTAGACACCAGTATCACCCCTGAGGAGATTGCCAAGGATCCGATTGATGCTGTACAGGAGCTGGGTGAAAATCTATCCAGCAAGGTGATTACGCGGCCTGCGGATTTGTTCGGTGCTAATCGCCGCAACTCCAAAGGTTGGGATATTACCGACCCGGTCACCGTTGCCCGTATTAATGAAGGTCGAGATGCATTCCGCAGCCATCTCTGGTCGGGTGGCCCGCTTATCGCCGCTGACATCACCGGCACCGAAGTGATCGATGTTAAAAACCCGGCCAATCCGGATGATCTGGTTGGGCACATGACCCAGGCCAATGAAGCCGATGTCGATGCTGCCATTACTGCTGCCCAGCAAGGTTTCACGGCCTGGTCTGCCATGCCTGCGGAAGAACGTGCCGCCTGCGTTCGCAGAGTCGGTGATCTTCTGGAAGAGAACGCCCACGAACTGTTTGCACTGACAACCCGGGAAGCCGGTAAATCACTGCTGGACGCCATTGCAGAAATTCGCGAGGCGGTGGATTTCTCCCAGTTTTACGCCAACGAAGGTGCGCGCAACAGCGACAGCGGTGATGCAATTGGCGTTGTTTGTTGTATCTCGCCGTGGAACTTCCCATTGGCGATCTTTGCGGGTCAGGTTCTGGCGAATCTGGCAGCTGGCAACGTAGTCGTTGCCAAGCCAGCGGAGCAAACGTCACTGCTTGCCGCTCGAGCAGTTGAATTGATGCACGAAGCTGGCATTCCAAAAGATGCCATTCAGCTTCTGCCGGGTTCGGGCGCTACGGTGGGTACCGCACTGACCTCTGACCCCCGGATAGCCGGTGTGTGCTTTACCGGCTCCACAGCGACCGCTCAGCGCATCAACAAGGTGATGGCAGAAAACGTGGCCCCGGATGCGCCGTTGGTGGCGGAAACCGGCGGCCTCAACGCCATGATTGTTGATTCGACGGCTCTGCCTGAGCAGGTGGTTCGGGACGTGCTGGCATCGTCGTTTCAGAGCGCCGGCCAGCGTTGCTCTGCGCTACGCATGCTGTATGTGCAAAAAGACATCGCGGATAACCTCCTGGAAATGCTGTACGGCGCCATGGAAGAGCTGGGAATTGGTGATCCCTGGGCGCTTTCCACAGACGTGGGTCCGGTCATTGATGAGGCCGCCCGAAAGAAGATCGTAGATCACTGCGATAAGTTCGAGCGCGAAGGTCGCCTGCTTAAAAAACTCCCCGTGCCGGAAAAGGGCCTGTTTGTTTCACCTGCTGTACTGCAGGTCAGCGGCATTCAGGATATGGAAGAGGAAATCTTCGGACCAATACTGCATGTGGCTACCTTTGAGGCCAAGGACATTGACAAGGTTGTTGATGCCATAAACGCCAAGGGTTACGGGCTGACGTTCGGTATCCACAGCCGGGTTGATAACCGGGTTGACCGGATTTCCAGCCGGATCAAGGTTGGCAACACCTACGTTAACCGGAACCAGATCGGCGCGATTGTCGGGTCCCAGCCATTTGGTGGCGAAGGGCTTTCAGGGACAGGGCCGAAGGCGGGCGGACCGCAATACGTTCGTCGCTTTCTGAGAGGGCCCACCGCAGAGCGCCCAGCGGAGTCCGGTGGGAAAGCGGTTGATGGCAAGAAGCTGGAGGGGCTGATTGGCAATTTGGGCAAGCTCAAAGCGCCTGCTCCAAAAGCCAGAATTGAAGCTTTGGAGCCGGTTTTCGGGAAGGTGCCCGAGCCGTTGGATGCCCATGCTGAAGAGTTGCCTGGGCCAACGGGTGAGCTTAATCGCCTTACCAACCATGCTCGTGGGGTTGTGTTATGCCTTGGTCCCGACAAGGAAACAGCGCTGGCGCAGGCCGCTATGGCGCTGTCGCAGGGCAACAAGGTGGTGGTGGTCGCACCGGGTATTGGTGACGCTGTGAGTCGCGCTGCGCAAGCCGGGCTGCCGATTGCAGGCGTTGAAGGCAATCTTGAGCCGGAAGCACTGGCTACTGCCAGTGGATTCGAAGCGGTCGTGAGTTGTGCTGAGCAGCCGCTTCTGCGGAAGTATCGCTTGGCGTTGGCTAAACGCGACGGCGCATTGGTGCCCCTCATTACGGAGCACACGCTTGATCAGCGATTTGTGATCGAGCGGCACCTTTGTGTGGATACAACCGCGGCCGGCGGTAACGCCAGCCTGATTGCAGCATCTGAATAAAGCGACCGCAGTAACCGGCAGGCGCTCCCAGGGAAGGGAGTTATCGCCGGTATCTCTCGCATGTCAGCAATCAGTTGCTAGCATAGCGCTCGCGCAATATGCCAACGCGTTCCACGTAAGCTTTGGTCTCAGCATAAGGCGGGATCCCACCATAACGGCTTACGGCACCCGGGCCAGCGTTGTAGGCAGCGGTTGCCAGTCTGATATCGCCTTTGAAGCGCTCCAGCATTTTGGCAAGGTAAGTGACCCCGCCACGAATGTTTTCCGCCGCCACCATGGCATTCTGCACACCCACTTCCAGAGCGGTTCCCGGCATCAGTTGCATTAGCCCCTGAGCCCCTACCGGTGACAGCGCCTTTTCGTTGAATGCAGATTCTGCATGAATAACCGCACGTACCAGAGCCGGATCTACACCGTACTTGTCAGCCGTTGTTTTGATTTCCGTTTGATAGCGGCTCAGGAATAGCGGTGTGGTGCGCCAGTTAACACGAGAGTTCGGGTTGCAGGCGTAACAATGGAAGCTGATGACATCAAAATCTTCAACCGAAGGTCGGGTTCCGCTGTAAGCAACAATGCCATTATCGTCTTTATAACGGAACACGGTCTCGTTTTTGCTGGAGGCACGTCCCGAGTTGTTACTTTTTACATTGGTAAATTCAACGCGGCCATCAGGGTGAACAATACGTTTGATGCTGTCTGCCGTAGCCGGAGCAGAAAGCCAGATCAGCGCGATAAGGACAGGCAGGGCGATATGTTTGGGACGTATCATTGGCTACTCACGGAAAGCGCTATCAATAGTCATACTGCAAGCTATTTTAAAACAGGCGTGACAAAGATTATACGGCGTTACCGGAGAGAAATGACATTACGTCTTGTCGGTGAAATGTTACCGGGAGAAAGAAGGGAAGAGCCCGGGCGTGCTGCAAATGCCCGGGCCGAAAGGCTGATCAGATTCATTCAGAACGCTAGATCTTCGGTCCCCGCCCACGAACAGCATTGGCGACGAGAGTAATCACCAGCAGAATGAGAAAGATAAAGAACAGTATTTTGGCGATGCCTGCCGCTGTACCTGCAATGCCCCCGAAACCCAGGACACCCGCAATAATTGCGATGATAAGACAAACTACAGCCCAATAAAGCATGGCCTTTCCTCCTTGTTTGGATTCCATTTAAAAGTGGCACAGGCTACGAGGAAGCACAAATCGCGAGTTGTCCAAGGCCGGGATTCACATAATTTTTATTCCCTCAACATTATGTTTTTATTGATGTAGTCAGGCTTTATTAGCAGTTAATTAAGGTTTTATAAGATAAGCCGATGGTCGGGATATTGTTATTGTTGTGCTACTGCTATTCTTAAACAACGTAGTTCGGGAGTAATTTATGATCTTGAAACGCATTACCTTCGCTCTGCTTGTCGCAGCCTCATGTACATTTGCGGCGTCTCTGCAGGCGGAATCAACCGATTCATCGGTGGACGAACTCAAGCAGAAAAGCCAGGAGTTGGGCGAGAAATTGCAGGACTACGGTGCCGACCAGAAGGATCAGGCGGAAGATGCCATTAATCGAACGCTGACAGCACTGGATAAGCGTATTGCTGAGTTGGAAGACGAGCTTTCCGAAAATTGGGATGACATGAGCAATGCAGCGCGGGAGCGTTCGCAGGAAAGCTTGGCATCTTTGCGGGAGCAGCGTGAACGAGTACAAACCTGGTATAACGAACTCAAAGCCAGTTCAGCTTCGGCGTGGGAGCGAGCCAAAAAAGGGTTCTCGGATGCCTACGACGCGCTTTCCGATCAATGGAATAAGACTGAGCGGGATTTGACCCTTGATCAGGACAAGAAAGCCAAAAGTATTTGACCACCAAAACCAGACAAGGAAACACAATGCCATTTTCTCCAGACCATATTGCCGAGCTTAACCTGTTGTCCCAGTTTGAGTCTTCCTCAGGTCAGGCTGGTATCAAAGTACACCGGCAGGATGCCGCACCTGAGACTGTTCAGGCCGCAGAGCGGCTTTTCTCCAAGGGTTTGATTACCCGGGATGATGGAGGCTATCTGACGCCCATGGGCAGTGAAGCTGTAGAGCTGGCGCAGAAGCTTCAATCCATTCTGACAACCTGATAGGCAGTGTCCCGGCCAGGCGGGCATCTGTAATGGTTGCCTGGCAGGGCGTCTGTATCTGTTCTGCATGCGCATGAGCTTCTACACTGGCTGAACGCCCAAATACCTCATTCCGGCTATCCGTTTATGCGCACGATGTTCTATTCCTTTTTTGTCCCCGCACTTTTTGTATGGTTGTGGAGCACTGGTTTTATCGGTGCCAAGTACGGCTTGCCCTATGCGGAGCCCTTTACCCTCCTGCTGATCCGCATGCTACTGACATTGGCACTGCTTTTTGTGCTGGCGTTCTTGCTCAAAGCCCGCTGGCCCGGCTGGCATGCCGCTGGACACCTGGCCGTAACCGGCCTACTGGTTCACGGCTGCTATCTTGGCGGCGTCTACTACGCGATTCAGGGTGGGATGCCTTCGGGCATCGTGTCGCTGGTGGTGGGTTTGCAGCCGCTTGTGACTGCGGGTGTAGCTGTTCTTGTTTTGAAAGAGGCTGTTTCATGGCGACAATGGTCGGGGCTGGGGCTCGGTCTGTTGGGTGTAACGCTGGTTCTCCTGGAGAAGTTTGGCGGGGCCGGTAACCCCGGTTCGGGTTTCCCGTTGTGGACATTAATCTGGGCGGCGCTTGCCTTGGCTGGTATTTCTTTGGGCACGGTGTACCAGAAGCGCCACGGCACCACTGCAGATCTTGTATCAGGCACCATCATTCAGTACGGCGCTGCAGCCACGTTCTTCGCGGTGGGCTCGTTGATGCTGGAAACCCGCGAGGTGGAATGGTCTGTGCAGCTGCAGCTTTCCATGGCCTGGCTGGTTCTGGGCGTATCCATTGGTGCGATACTGCTTCTGATGTGGCTGATTCGCCGCGGAGCCGCATCCCAGGTGGCGAGCCTGTTCTATCTTGTGCCTCCGGTAACCGCTCTTGAGGCCTTTTGGCTTTTTGATGAGCGCTTGGGGCCACTGGCAATTATCGGTGGAATAATCTCTATTACCGGCGTTGCATTGGTGGTATCGCAAAAGCGCCGGAGTTAATGAACGCTATCTGAAGTCCCGAAGCTGCAGGTTTTGGGACTGGCCGTGTGTCCTGATCGTAACGTCAGAAGATACGTGTTTGAGGTATCTTTGAAACAGTGACGTCGCCGAAATATCGGACCCAGATACAGAGATATAAATGATATGACCTATTGGCTGGTAGCGAATCCCAAGGCGGGCGATGGCCAGAGAGGCCGTGAGTTCTGGCTTGAAAAACTGGCAGATGCAGGTGTTACCAATCCGGAATGTTGTGATTTCCTGGAACAGAGCTGGAAGGAGCAAGTACAGCCAAACGATGTCGTGATGGTTGCAGGCGGTGATGGGTCTGTTAACACCGGTGCAGGCTTGTGCCTCGAACGCAATGCGATATTGGCCGTTCTGCCATCTGGCACTGCCAACGATTTTGCGCGCAACCTCGCTTTGCCGGAGGCGCCGGAAGCTATTTGCGAATTGGTGAAAAGCGGTGTTACGCAGTTGGTTGATGTGGCTGAATTTGGCGACGGCCTGTTTTTGAATGTTGCCCATGTTGGCTTGGGCACGCTCCCTGCCAGAGAGTCCCAGGGTTCAGCCAAAAAGCTGTTTGGCCGTTTCAGTTACGGCCTCGAATTATTGCGCCGGGTAAGCGCCAAACGGGGATTCCACGCAGAAATACAATGTGACCAGGCGTTCGTGAGCGGGCGTTGGTTATCTATCGCGGTTTCCAGTGGCGCGTTTTTCGGAGGCGGTAACGAAATTCCGCAAGCGACGGCAGATGATGGGTTCCTGGACGTTATTGCCGTTAAACCACGCCCACTGATACAACTGCTACTGACGTTCGTGATGGTTCAGCTTGCCGGCAAATCCCCAAAACGCACCAGCACCCTGGTGCATCTGAAAGGTAAGCGCTGCGATGTTCTGACCTCCCGGCCCAAGACCGTTACGGTGGATGGCGACGAAGCGGGAAAGACGCCGCTACACGCGATCTGTCGCAAGCATTGTCTGAGGGTCATCGGTTCATCGGTTGTGAGCACGGGCAAGGCTGACAACGAACAGATTGAGTTCGGTTGAGGGCAGGGTAAGGGTAAAGCGCTTATGGCTCGTATATCGATCGTAAAAAGATTATCCCGCACGGTTGTTTGGGCGTTCCTTGCTCTCGTTCTGTTGTTTGTCTCTTTACTGCTGCTGTTTCGCTATGTGAATCCTCCGACCTCTGCCTTTATGCTCAGTTATAGCTTTGCGAACCCGGATGAGGACGTGCAGCAACGATGGGTGGGCTTTTCGGATATGTCCCCGTGGATGCCGCTTGCAGTGGTTGCCAGCGAAGATCAGCGGTTTCCGGATCACTGGGGAGTGGATTTTGCGGCGATTCGCAAGGCGTTGGCGGAATATCGTGCCGGTGAAGGGCTCAGAGGTGCCAGTACGATTACTCAGCAAACAGCGAAAAACCTGTTTCTCTGGAATGGCCGCAGTTTTGTTCGAAAAACACTGGAAGCAGGGCTGGCGCTGGCCGTGGACGGGCTTTGGCCGAAACGGAGGATTCTGGAGGTGTACCTCAATATCGCCGAGTTTGGCCCGGGGATATACGGTGTGGAGGCAGCGAGCCAGCTCTACTTTGGTATTCCTGCCCGCCAGTTGTCCGCCGCGCAGGCTGCGAGACTTGCAGCGGTTTTACCTAACCCCAAAGTTCTGAGCGTTGCCTCTCCATCGCCCTATGTTCGGGACCGGATATTCTGGATTCGTGGTCAGATGGACCAACTCTCCGGGTTGCAGTACCTGAAGCGGTTATGAGCGCCTTACAGAGGCTCCCTGGATAGACAAGATGCTGCCCGGTCGCGTTGAGTCTTTGATAGGATGGTCGCATCTGCTGAAGAACGAGAACCTTATGAAAGTGTTGTTATTGGGTGCAACCGGCTTGACCGGTGGATATGTGCTGAACGGTCTGCTGGCCCGCGATGAAGTTGAGACGGTGGTCGTGCCCGTCAGGAAACCATTGAAGACGGTTCACGCCAAATTGCGCCAACAGGAAATTGATTTTGATTGTCTGGAGGAGCATGCCGAGCTTTTTCAGGTGGATGTGATCATCTGTTGCCTCGGTACGACGATTAAAAAAGCCGGCTCTCAGGAACAGTTCCGCAAAGTGGATTATGGCTACGGCCTGAAAGCCGCTGAGCTGGGCCGGGAGGCAGGTACCCGCGCGTTTATTTTGATGTCCGCCATAGGCTCATCCTCTTCATCGACTATTTTTTACAATCGGGTTAAAGGCGAGCTTGAGAACGCTGTAAAAGGGCTTGGATTTCCTTACCTGTCGATTTATCACCCCAGCCTGTTGCTGGGCGACAGGCTCGAGCACCGCCTCGGAGAAGCGATGGGCGTCAAAGCCATGCCACTGATCAATAGGGCGCTTGTTGGCCCACTGGAAAAATACCGTGGCATCGAAGCGGCGACGGTTGCCAGTGCCATGGTAAATGAGGTTTGCACCCTGACATCCGAAGCTGCTGCCGAACAGGTGGTTCAGATCCGGGAATACCGGGATATTGTTGAGTTGGCAGCCCAGCCAGCCTAATCGCCGGCCAGAATCCACCTTGCCGCTTTCTCGGCAATCATCAATGTCGGTGAATTGGTGTTGCCGCTGGTAATCACGGGCATCACGCCTGCGTCCACAACGCGCAAACCTGTTACGCCTATTACCCGCAGGTGGGAGTCCACCACCGCCAGTGCATCATCCGGCCGCCCCATCCGGGTGGTTCCCACCGGGTGAAAAATAGTGGTGCCGATGTCGCCGGCCAGGCGGCTTAACTCGTCGTCAGTCTGGTACTGCGGCCCGGGCTTGTATTCCTCAGGTTGGTATTTTGAGAACGCGGGTTGGCCGGCGATACGGCGTGTTACTCGCAATGAGTCTGCCGCGACTTTCCGGTCTTCCTGGGTGCTGAGATAATTGGGCGCAATGGCCGGCGCTTCCATCGGGTTGCGGCTGCGGATGCGCACAGTGCCCCGGCTGGTGGGGTTCAGGTTGCACACGCTGGCGGTAATGGCCGGGAAATCGTGCAGGGGTTGGCCGAAGGCATCCAGGCTCAGTGGCTGAACGTGGTACTGGATATTGGCGTAGTCGAATTCATCTGAGCTGCGGGTGAACGCACATAGCTGTGAAGGCGCCATGCTCATGGGGCCTGAACGTTTAAGCAGATATTCGAGGCCAATTCGCGCCTTGCCCAGCAGGGAGTTGGCCATGGTGTTCAGGGTAACTGCATTGCTTACCTTGTACACAGATCGAATTTGCAGGTGGTCCTGAAGGTTTTCGCCTACCCCTGGCAAATCTGCTACCACCGGAATATTTAATCCCTGAAGCAGATCAGACGGCCCTATCCCGGATAACTGCAACAGTTGAGGCGAGCCAATCGAGCCGGCAGAGAGAATAACTTCGCGGCTGGCCATTGCGAGCGTTTCGTTGCCGGAGTTTGCGGCTGCTACGCGCACGCCGGTGCACCTTGGCTGCTCTCCATCTGTGTTCATTTCCAGGCCCAGTACCTGGGTAGAATGCCAAACGGTCAGGTTGGGGCGTTTCGAAGCGCTTCGCAGAAAGGCTTTGGACGTATTCCAGCGCCAACCGGCACGTTGGTTTACCTCGAAATAATTCACGCCCTCGTTGTCGCCGCGGTTGAAGTCGCTTGTGCGGGGAACGCCCGCCTGAACCGCCGCCTCTGCAAAGTCTTCAAGCACCTGCCATTTCAGGCGCTGGCGCTCCACTCGCCATTCGCCGCCATGGCCATGGAAAAGCTTGTGAGTACTATCTTCATGGTCGCCAGTGTCCAAACCATGATGATCTTCATGGCGCATGAAATCAGGCAGGCAATTGTCCCAACTCCAGGCGTCATCGCCTGTAATCTCTGCCCACCGATCGTAATCTCTTGCCTGCCCGCGAATGTACAACATGCCGTTGATGCTGGAACAGCCTCCCAGGGTTTTGCCACGGGGATATATCAACGACCGGTTATTGAGCCCCGGTGCGGGCTCGGTGCGGAAACACCAGTCGGTACGTGGATTGTTGATGCAGTAGAGATAGCCTACCGGAATGTGAATCCAGTGGTAGTTGTCCCGCCCTCCGGCTTCGATCAGCAGTACCCGGTTCTCCGGATTGGCGCTCAGACGATTAGCAAGCAGGCAGCCGGCTGTTCCTGCGCCAGTTACGATGTAGTCAAACTCAAACGGACCCGGCGTTTTATTGTTATCGGGCAAGGTGGTTTCTCCGAGGTGATCGTTTTTTTTTATAGAGACCTGGTTTAAATAGTCGCCTGATTCAAGTAGTGATCTTACGTCACATTACCCCAATGTGGCGTCCAGGAACATCATCACAACAAAACCCACCAGCAGCGAGAAGGTTACCTGCGTTTTGTAACTGTTCCGGTGGGTTTCGGGAATAATTTCATTGGCTATGATGAACAACATAGCCCCTGCCGCGAAGCCCAGAGACCAGGGCATGACGGGTTCCGCGAGCCAAACCAGAGCGGCACCAAATACGCCACCTATGGGCTCGGCCAAGCCGGTAAGCAGGGCGATAGTGAAGGCCCGCGCCCGGGAGTACTGAATAGCCATCAGTGAGAGCGCAACAGCAAGTCCTTCGGGTATGTTCTGGATGCCGATGCCTATGGCCAGAACATATCCATTACGCACATCCCCACCTGCAAAGCCGACTCCAACTGCCATGCCTTCCGGGAAATTGTGTAGCGTAATGGCGATAATGAAGAGCCAGATACGGCGTATGTGTGCGGCGTCAGGTCCTTCCGGTCCGAGGTTAAAGTGTTCATGGGGCAGTTTCTGATGCAGGAAGTAAAGAGCGCCCGCGCCGGAAAGTACGCCGAAGATCACCAGCAAGGCGGCGGCCCAGGATGAGCCCAGTAGTGCCTCCCCATGTTCCAGCCCCGGCAGCAATAGCGAAAAGAAAGACGCAGCCAACATCACACCGGCCGCTCCCGCGAGCATGCTGTCCTGCATTCGGTCAGACGGCGGCTTGATGAAGAAAACGGCTGCGGCGCCAATGCCGGTTGCCAGTCCAGCGAGCAGGCTTGCCAGAGCACCAAGCCCGATGATGTTGATATCGGTAATCATGAAGGCTGGACTCTCTTTTGAATCGTTCTATCTGTGAGTTGTCGTCGGATGCGTTCGAAAAGTCTGGCCTGAAATTTTTCGTCCAGGGGGTAAAGATGACCGGCCGTGGTCAGCAATATCAATTCCGCGTTGGGAAGTTGTTCTGCGAGATGGCGGGCGTACTCCAAGGGTACGAAAGCGTCCTGCTCGCCCTGAAAAATGAGAACGTGAGTGGACACTTGCTTCAGGCTGAAGCCCCAGTCGCTGAGCTCGGCAAGCAGGTCGGCTGCAATCGCTTTGCCACCGCTTTCCAGACAGACTAACTGGTCCTGTCGAAAGGTATTCCCACTGAGCAAGACGCCCATCAGATCGCGATCTGATGCATTGACCATTTTCCTGGCCTCCCGCATATAAAGCCCCGGATACCTCAGGGAGAGCCAGGCCACTAAGCGCACCAGAAGTGTCGTCAGCTTTGGGCTGTAACGTGCAAGCAGAGGGCCTGGCCAGCGGGTTTTTTCAAGTAATGTATGGCGCCCGTCATACTCTGAAAAGTTTGTATAACCGGAAAGGCACACGCCCAGATCCATCCTGTCGCTCAGGCTATGGCAGCAGGCAAGGGCGCGCGAGCCGCCGCTGGACCAGCCGATATGAGTGAATCTCTCCAGGCCAAGGGCGTCAGCCAGTTGCAGAATATCCTGAGGGTAATCCTGCAATCGGCGCTCGGGTTGATCGCTAGAGCTTCCGATGCCAGGGCGGTCAGGCGTAAGAAACCTGAAGCCATGGCGCAGCGCCTGATTATGGAAAAGCCTGCCTTGTAGCCGGGAACCGGGCATGCCATGGCCAAAAATAAGCGGGTAGCCTTGCGGGTGGCCAAGATCGGTATAGGCCATTGTGCGACCATCGCGCAGAATCAGGTGTTTCAATCGGTTGCCTGAGTCGGGTTTTTCGAGCGCGAGAGTATAGGCTCGCATCCAATTACCTGTCTGGCTTGAGTTTGCGCGTGCAAGTACCAGCGCTTTCCGGGCTGGGCAAACGTTTGCGGAGTGACACGGAAATCTTTTGTTTCCATTGTTGCGGGAATGGGCGAGCCGTCGGCATGGCGGTAAACACAACTGGTGCCAAGAGTCACAGAAGTGCCTATAGGTAGCTCTATGAAGTCATCACCCCGAACCTGCGGAGTGTCGCCGTCTACGCTTATGATTTTGAGACACGGGCCATAATGAACTTTTTGTTGCTCACGCAGGTATTCGCTCAGGCAGTGTTGCGCGCTGAGGAGGACGGTATTGCGGCCACTGGCTTCAGTGCTTGCGGGCGGATTTCGGCTGTCTGGCTCACTGACCGGCTTTTTGTCTGATAACGACTGGCAGCCCGTCAGTATCAGGAGGCAGGCCAGCAGAATCGTGACGACAGGCTTCATCGTTACTCCTTGTCGCATTGAACAAAATGGGACTGTTCGGGAACAAGGCGTCAGTTTAGATCAGATTCGGGATGCCTGGGTACCCGTTCGGGTATTAAAGGAGGTGAATTGGCTGAACAAAAAATGTCGCTGTCACCTCTCGGCGATCGCCGCCTATTTCACCGCGTCTTCGGCGATCTTCCCGAAGACTGTGTCAAGCTCCTTTGCGATTATCATCACTTCGGGGCTGTCTTCGGCGTAGGGGGAGAAGACGAGGCTCGGCGTCTTGTAGCTCAGTGTCGCGGTTCCATCCTCCTGCTCGGTGACGTAGAACCTGATCGGGGCTTCGATCATTGCGGCTTCGGAGGCTTCCAGCATCCGGACCGCGAAGTCGTTGTTGTAGACACCGATCACCCGGTTGCCGGGGATGGTGACACCGCGATTGGCCGCGGCCTCGGTCGGGCCAGCTTCAGTGACGATGCCCATCTTGTTGGCCTTCGCCGCCGTTTTCACCCTGTCGATCAGATTCTGATAGGTACGGTTCGTTTCGATCACCGCCCAGCCTTCGCGCTCAGCGGGGCTGGCGGTGGCGGAGCAGGCGACGAGCGAGAGGGCGAGAACGAGATAACGCATGGGTGTGCTCCTTGTCATCCGGGTTTCGTTGGGCGTCGTGCTGTTCGGGAACAAGGAGTTAGTTTAGCGCAGCGTCGCTTAGCTTGCCCGGCCGAACATCCGCTCGAAAAAGCCCGCGGAACGAACATCTGGCATAGGCAGGCTGTCTATCTCATCCATGGCTTTGCGCCAGAAGTGCTCCGGGGTGTCCAGCTCTGCAACCAGCGCGCGCTCTTCGGGGCTGTAGTGATTGTGCTCTCCTTCCAGCCCTTTTTCCATTAGCGCCTGTACCCAAAGATAAACGGCACCTCTTACGGTCTTTAACAGGCGTGAGTAAACATCGCGGCTGAGGTTGATGGCCAGCTCTGCACTCAGGTTGATCTGTTTCTGCAGAACCGCCATATCGTCGGTATCCAGCAGCAACCGGTTGCCGTCACCTTTTTTGCTGTTGACGCAGATTTTCTCCAGCACCTTTGTGCCCTCTATGAGATCAATGTGGCCAAACTCAAGTTTATGTTGATCCGTTACGGGCGCTGGAATCCATCCATATTGCGGGGATTTCGCGACTATGTGTCCCGGTAAGTCCAGGCGAAAAGAAGGGGCGGCGTCACGATCCTGATAACCATCGAATTCAGAGCGTAGCCAGGCAGCCATTTTTTTGTGGCGTAACATCATGGCAAGTGTGATGGCCGAAGGCATGATGTCCTCAAGCAGTTCGCCGGAATCCCGGGTGCGCTCGTCGAGGTGATTGGCGGATGCAGACATATTTTCTCCTTGGCGGAGGCAGGGCTCTCTCTGGCTTCACCGCCATGTTTTTGTTATTACGCAGTTCACGACGGTGCTTGATCGGCCGCCTATGAAATGCCCAGATGCCTAAAAAGTAGACAAGGTTCACTGTCCGCGCCGTTGTAAAAAGGTGAGGTTTTTGTAACTGCAGGTAAGCCGTCTGTCAGCCAGTTTGCACGGGCCCTACATGCCCGCGTTAGTACTCTCGAAAATCTTGTCTGCGGAGGCTGCTACAAAACCATTGTAGAGATGCCCGTCGGGGTTTCTGTAGCGCAGAGCGAACTCATAGAAGCAGCTGGGAATAGTGGTTTCACGGTCACGAAATTGCACGGGAACCCGGTCTGCCATGGTGGATGACTGCTCAAGAAGGTCTTCGGGAGAGCCTTTCACTTCTCCACCGGACGCATTCACGGTAAAGCCGTTGTCTTTCAGAAGCTGATTGATATCGGCAACTGTTTCATAGTTCTGCAAGCGATTAACGCTGACTGTGAAATGGTTAGCCCGGTAGCCCCAGGCTGCCAGCCAGGCTGCATACTCGCTCTCTTCGAGTAGCTTGCGATAGGTGTCGTAATCCAGATCCCAGTGTCTGCCTGAATACAGAAAGTCGTCCGCTGCAACCTGCTCTTTCATCATCCCGGCTACCAGTGTTTTTACGGTCGCCTGAAGTTCCGGTGAGCACTGTTCTGTGAGCAGCTCTGAAATGAACACTCTGGGCGCTTCCGGGTCCGCATGCTCATAGTGCCGGGCATAGAGTTTCTTGCCTTTGAAATGATATTCCCCCCCCTCGCGATATCCGAGAGCAAGAAAATGCTCCGCAAGCGCATCCAGGCCTACGGGTGACAGGTTGAAGGTTCGCAGGGCAATGTGATCGTTAATGATGGCGTGGCCTTCCTCGGCTCCCAGAATGCGGTGGATTTTCGCCGCCGACGGGGTAACGCTGCGATAATTCTGCCAGAGCTTCTCGAAGAGGGCGTTGCGATCAGTATGCATAACTTAACTCCGTAGCTGTCTTGTGGGTTCGTGCGGGTGCGGCCCGGTTTAAAGGCAGAATGCGTGCGAGATGACCTTCTGCCAGGTTCAACTTTGCAGCGAGTGCTGAGGGAACAATCAGCGTACCTGGCTGCGAGCCACCTGCGCTGCCAGTCTCAGGCCGGTCAAAGACTTCGGATGTGATGGTTGCCCGAAAGTCCACCAGGCCTGTGTTGGTAATCAGACTTGGCTCATTTTGCTGATAGCGTGCGTGTTCGTGGCTGCTGTGAACGCCCCTACATTTATCTGTTCCCTCTATTACGACCCGGCACGCAGAGGAGGCTCTTACGCTATGAATATCGGCCAGGGCACACTCAACCGTTGGACCCGCATCAAGCAGATCTATGAAACCTTTATGCTGAAACCCCTCTGCTTCCAGTATTTGCAGGGCCGGCCGGGTGTGTTCATGTACCTGGCTGATGACCGCCCTGGCCTCAGGGCTCATCATGCAAGTGTATAGAGGATGAGAGGGCATCAGCTCATCAATGAAATCAGTATAGCCGGTGCCAACCAGATGGGTTGCCTGGCAAAACTCCATGTCAACGAAATGAGCTTTTAGCCAGTCCCAGAAAGGCGACTGTCCTGCAGCATCGGAAACACCGCGCATTTCGGCAATGACATGGTCTGAAAAGCGTTCCGGGTGAAGTGCCATAAACAGGAAACGCACTCGGGAGAGCAGTTTTCCGGCGTTGGCCCGGCGGAATTCCGGGCGCAAATAAAGCGAGCAGATCTCGGAGTAGCCGGCGTAATGGTTACAACGGGTGAGGGTTTCCACACTTCTGCGAAGGTCGAGATCGCGGGCGTGACGGGTAACCGTGTTGCGTCGAAAGTGATAAAGCGGACGGGTATGGCCGGCATTCGCCTCAATGCCCGTGGTACCCATAATGGCTCCGGTCGCTTCATCTTCCAGTACGAAAAGGTAGTGCTCGTCACTTGGGTTGGTAACCCGGCGCTCAAAACTGGCCATGGAGTGGGAGATTTTTCGTGCCAGAGCATCTCTGTCTGGCATCAGGGAAGTAAACCCGGGGCCGGACTCCATCGCTATGAGGAAAAGAGCGTCCAGATCCCTGTCGGCAATCGGTCGAATGATCATGGGCTGCAACCTGACTTTATTTCGGGACAGTATGAAGGGATGCTCTGTCATATTGCAGATTCAATTTGAGCAAAATGGGCTAAGCTTCTCTCATAATAACCAAGAGAGTGACCAAAATGATCGGAAATAGAGACCAGAAGCTGCTTATGCTGTTGCGACAGAACGCGCGTGCCAGCATTTCGGATTTGGCGAGGGCTTTGCATTTGTCTCGCTCAACCGTACAGAACCGCATAGCCAAGCTGGAAGCGAGCGGAGTCATTGCAGGGTATGCCGTACAGTTGGGAGGGGCGTTTTCATCCAGCCAGGTGGAGGCTCATGTCTCGATAAAAGTTGCTCAGAAACTGACGGCTAGAACAAACTCGGCACTTAAGGGCATCAGTCAGGTGTCGCAATTATTTTCGGTAAGTGGTGAGTACGACCTTATAGCCATTGTGCAGGCTCAATCCCTGGAGGAACTGAGCACCGTATTAGATGAGATTGGAAATCTGGAAGGCGTTGAGCGCACTAACTCGGCCGTGGTGCTGGAAACCCGCTTTCGGCGTTAGGCGCCTTTCCTTAGCTAATTTTATACGTGCAATATCAGGAGCCCAGCATGCCCGAGAAAGCACTATACAAGAAAGCCACGGAGCCGAGCAGGATAAGTCCCCAGGCTGGGAAAATCAGGAAAGAGCGACTCGACTGTCTCATGGTGATCTCCTATGAGTTATGGAATGCGGTACGCTGCATTTACTACTCTAGACCAATCTTGATTAATGTCACAAAAAATAAATGGTTTTCACCTCGACTGTTTGTCATGCGATGGGTTTTGCCATCAGGTAGGGCATTTAATGTCATTGAGGTCTTTATGAATCACGCTACTATAAAACCAATTCGGATTTTGATTCCTGTATCGCGGTTTCAGTTTCGCAAGCCTTAACAATAATAAGGAGCTTTTCATGGCAGTGGATTCCCGTAGGCAGACTTCCTTGCACTGTCTGTATTACTGGGCAGAGCTAAGCCCGGACAATTTATACCTTACCCAGCCGTATCCTGATGGCACAGTGGAAGACATTACCTGGAAGCAGGCAGCTGATCAGGTTTCGCGCATGGCTGCCCACATCAACAGCCTGGCATTGCCGGAGCGCAGCAATATTGCAGTGCTGGGCAAGAACAGCGCGCACTGGATCCTGTCGGACCTGGCCATCTGGGCCGCAGGGCATGTATCTGTGCCGTTGTATCCCACACTCAACGGTGAAACCGCTGCCTATATACTTGAGCACAGCGGAGTAAAGCTGCTGTTTCTGGGCAAGCTCGATGGAACGGCGGATGGCTGGAACGATATAAAAGGACATATCCCTTCGGACCTTCCAATTGTCTCTCTACCGATGTCGCCGCGAAATGATACGCCCAAGTGGCTGGACATTATTGCTGAACATCAGCCAGTTTCTCCTGAGTTACCCGATCCGGACACGCTCGCGACGATTGCTTATACCTCTGGTAGCACCGGTCGCCCCAAAGGGGTTATGCACAGTTTTCGGGCCATGATGTCGGTCGCGGACGGTTTGCAGCAGATGTTCACCGCCTCATCAGACGACCGGATGCTTTCGTACCTGCCATTGGCTCACGTGGCAGAACGGGCGGCGGTAGAAACCCAGACGTTGTATTTCGGTTTTCATATTTACTTTGCCAATACGCTGGACACGTTTCAGCAGGATTTGCAGCGTGCCCGACCCACGCTGTTTTTCTCTGTTCCCCGACTGTGGATGAAGTTTTACCTCGGTGTTAACGCCAAACTACCGCCCAAAAAACAGAAATTACTGTTCAGTATTCCGTTTGTCAGTTCCATGGTGAAGAAGAAGGTGCTCAGGCAACTGGGTCTGGATCATTGCCGTGCCGCACTTACCGGAGCGGCGCCTTTGTCTGAGGAAATCATCAGCTGGTATCGCAGCCTTGGGTTGGAGTTGCTTGAGGTTTACGGCATGACGGAAAACTTTGGCTACTCTCATGCCAGTCGGCCAGGACAGGCCAGAATCGGATTTGTGGGCGTTACGAATCCTGGCGTTGAGCATCGCATTGGTGACGGCGGCGAGCTCCAGGTAAGAAGCCCTGGCATGATGCTGGGCTACTATCAAAACGAAGAGAAAACCCGGGAAGACGTTACCGCTGACGGCTTTCTCAAGACCGGCGATATGGGCGAAATCAATGCCGACGGCTATCTGCGGATTACAGGACGGGTGAAAGACCTGTTCAAAACTTCCAAAGGCAAATATGTGGTGCCTGTGCCTATTGAGAATCGGTTTAACCACCCTGCGGTAGAAGTTGTCTGTGTTGCTGGTGCCAACCAGCCTCAACCGTGCCTGATGTTATTGCTCTCGGAAGAGACACGAGCTGCGCTTGCGACCGGCAAGAGCCGGGATGAGCTGGAACAGGAGCTGGCGAACGAACTGAAAGCAGTGAACGAAACCTGTGAGGCCCACGAAAAAATTGCGTTCGTGGTTGCAGTGAAGGAGCCCTGGACCATGGAGAACGGAATGCTTACGCCCACCATGAAGATCAAGCGCAATGTGATCGAAGACGTCTACAACCGTAAAATGGACGACTGGTTCGAGCAGAAAAAGAAGGTGATCTGGGAGTTCTGAACGTCTAATGCAAAACGCCGACGGATCCTCTTGAGAATCGTCGGCGCTTTCAGTCTGGCTTTTGGTTTCAGAGCTGCGCTATTGGCGCAGCTCTTTACGTATGCCCGGCTGGAATCAGTGGCCACCCTGCATTTGGGTGATATCAGTTACTGCGGCAGCTTTGCGATTAAAGGAGCGCAGTTTGCTGCTCATGAATTGCATTGCCATCTTTGCAGCCGCACGGGTGTGCTGGCTTCTCACCGCAGTACTGTTGTGGAGGATACTGGATGGTAGCGGTTGAACGGTTGCCATATGTCTTTGTGTCATAGCGACTTCCTCCTTGTCTGGTGAGTTGCTATTTAAAAATGAATAAAAGGGTTGGCCCGAATATACACAAATTATAGGGGTATTTTTTTGCAGCGTAAATACGTTAAACTCCTTACTCACGTTGCAAATATGCAGTAACTATGGACTGGGATTATCTTCGATATATACACGCTCTGGCAATAGGTGGAACCCTCGCAAAAGCCGGAGAAATACTGGGCGTTCACCAAACCACGGTTTTGCGCCGGCTGGACCAGATGGAAGAATCTCTGGGCGTGCAGTTTTTTGAGCGCAATCGGGACGGATTGCAGCTGACGCCGGTGGGTGAGACTGCTTTTCGGAACGCGGAGAAGCTCGCTGTTGAGATGGAGAACCTCGAGCGCAAGCTGGTAGGGCAGGATGCGGCGCCCGTGGGTAAGGTACGCCTGGCTGCAGAGGACACGATGATGAGCGAACTGCTCGGATCGGTGCTGGCGGATCTGGTACGCGAGTTTCCGGATATTGAACTGGAAGTGCTCACGGATAACGACGTGACCAACCTCACGCACCGGGAGGCGGACCTTACGTTGCGCCCTGAAAACAAACCTCAGGCAACGTTGGAAGGTGAGAGGATCGCCGCGATTGAATCGGCTGTTTATGGCTCTGCCAGCTACTGCCGGCGCCACCGCAATATGGATATTGAAAACCACCCCGAGGACTGTATCTGGATTATCCCGGACGACACCTTCAGCCATCTGGCGACGGGTCGCTGGTATCGCAAGCACCTGAAAAACGCTACGTCAGTCATCCGTTGCAACAGCCTGCACGCGATGCACGCGCTGGCTCGCTCCGGAACCGGTCTGGCAGTACTGCCTTGTTACCTGGGTGAGGGCACCAAAGAACTGCGCCGCCTGTCAGACCCCCTTGAGGGTGAAAGTGTCGACCTGTGGGTGCATGTCAGTCAGGACACGCACCAAATGGCGAGAGTTCGTATTGTGATGGAGTTCCTGGTGGACCGCCTGCGGTCCCAGGCGGCGGCCATCGAGTTCAGCCCGGCAGCCTGAGATGAACCTGGCTCAGCCGCAGAATGGCCAGAACTGATACCAGCGCCAGCACTGGAATTCCTGCTCGCAGGACATGAGCTGATTGTCGTACCGGAAGGCCCGGTTCTGAACTCTTGTCGCTAGAGCCGTTACTGCCGGCTTACGGGTAAAGGATTTTCGAGCGTAGCCGCCGCGACCCTCGTGGTATGCCAGGTAGAGCTCGCGAGGCTTGTGGAAGGCGATATCGAGCTCTCGATGAGTGAGATGGTTATACCAGCCCACAAAATCCAGCGCGTATTCCATATCGGTACGAACCGTAAACAAACCGTCACCATTAGCCGCAAGATATTCCCCCCAGGCAGGGTCCAGAGCCTGGGCGTAGCCATAGGCGGTTGTTGGCCGGCGCCAGGGTATAAAGCCCCATAGCCGAGTTCTGGGTGGCTGGGCGTGGCTGCGAAACGAAGACTCGTAGTAAACGAAAGCCATCTGCGTGGCAATGGGCGTTCCCCAGCGTTTCTGGGAGTTGCTCGCGTAGTCATACCAGACGGTGTGCTCTCGGAAAATTTCGCACAGATTCTCGGGGTTAACGGGTGGATCCGGAGCCAGTAAGCTGAAGCGCAGCGTCGCCCAGGTTCCGATAATCAAACCCAGAACCGGAAGCCCGTACCATTTAACGCGGGATCGCCATTGATCACGGCGCGTTTGGCGGCGTCGCCTGCGCGGTCGTGCCGGCTTCCAGAATTTTCCTACCAAACTGTCATCTCCGGAACCCATGGATTGCTTGCTCAGGGGAGGGTGCGCGTGTCATAAACGCATCACCCACCAAACAGGATGATAATTAAATGAAGCTTGGCACCCTAGTTAAACCTCTTTTAATCGCCGGCCTGTTTCTGGCTGGCCCCGTTATGGCTGCACCCACTGCTCAGCAGGTTTTGACTGCGTCGCCTATTGACGACATTGTTGATCGATACCCCGCCATGATGAGCGAGGGCATCCGCGAGGGTCTGAAGCGCAGCCCGCAGCTGCCCCCCATGGTTGCTGATACTATTGGATACGTCGTTACCAACAGCTTTCGTGCGGCGGATATAGAGCAGCAGATTGTTAAAAATCTGGAGAGTGAGCTTTCCGGAAAGCAGCTGGAAGCGGTACAGGACTGGTATGACACCCCGGTTGCCCGGAAAATTTCGGCGGCGGAAATTGCGGCCTCCGATCCGAGCGCCTGGAAGCAGATTCAGGCCAGGGCGGCGGAGTTGAACGAGAAGTATAAAGGTACAGACCGCGCCCGGGCTTTTGAGCGGTTTGATCGTGCATCCCGCGCCACGGAAAGCGCTGTGGATACCACCATTGCAGTGCAGCTCGGGTTGGCAACCGCCATGGCTGCATTCAGCAGTGATTCAGCGAATTACGATGAGCTCAAGCAGAGCATAGAAAACCAGCGCGGAAAAATCCGCGGCATTGTTGAGCAGCAGGTGTATGACAGCTACCTGCACACCTATGAAAAAATCAGTTCGCAGGAAATGGGGTTGTATATCGACTTTCTGGAGAGCGGCCCTGGGACTGCGTTTACAAAAACCGTTACCCGGAGCATTCAACAAGCCATTACCGATCCGATTGAATCCATCGGCAACCAGATGGCGCGTTTCCTCTCTCCGCAAAAATAGGGCGGGTGCAGCACGAGCATACTGCGCTGGATGAATTGGCTCCTGATGCGATCAGGAGCCAATCAACAATCCGCAGCAGGAGAGCCCCCCGCCTGTGGTCGAAGACCCCTTAGCTGCGGCTGGTTACTTCCAGAAGGTGATAGCCGAACTGGGTTTTTACCGGCCCGAGAACCTTGTTAACTTCGCCGCTGAAGACCACTTGATCGAACTCTGGCACCATCTGGCCGGGTCCGAATGAGCCCAGATCACCGCCGTTACGGCCGGACGGGCAGGAAGAGTGCTGCTTCGCTACTTCCGCGAAATCCTTGCCACCTTCAATTTCTTTCTTCAGCTCTTCACACTTTGCTTCGCTGTCTACCAGAATGTGGCGTGCGGTTGCCTGTGCCATGGTAACTGTCCTTACATAAAATGAATGGGTACTTCAGAGAAAGAATGCTGCCCGTACCCTTCGCCTGAGGCAAGCCTTTTTATCGGTGTTTCTGCGGCCTCACGGTTATCCCTGCAAACCTGTACAATGCCGGCTTTATTTAGCCAGCGCGGCGCTGGCCCTCACATATACAGGTTTGTTTCTTGATCTCTACTGCCAATATCACCATGCAATTCGGGGCTAAACCCCTGTTTGAAAATGTTTCCGCCAAGTTTGGTAACGGCAATCGCTACGGCCTTATCGGGGCTAACGGCAGCGGCAAATCCACTCTGATGAAGATCCTTGGTGGCGACCTTGAGCCGTCTGCTGGCCAGGTTATGCTGGAGCCGAACGTTCGCCTGGGTAAGTTGCGCCAGGATCAGTTCGCCTACGAGACCTGCTCGGTCATGGACACCGTGATCATGGGCCATGAAGAGCTGTGGAACGTTAAAAAAGAGCGTGATCGCATTTATTCGCTGGCGGAAATGAGTGAAGAAGATGGTATGGCAGTCGCCGACCTGGAAGTACAGTTTGCGGAGATGGACGGCTACACCGCCGAATCCCGTGCCGGTGAATTGCTTCTTGGTCTGGATATTCCCCTGGAACAACACGAGGGGCCCATGAGCAGCCTGGCTCCGGGCTGGAAACTCCGGGTACTGCTGGCCCAGGCTCTGTTCTCCGATCCGGACGTGCTGTTGCTGGATGAGCCCACCAACCACTTGGACATCAACACCATTCGCTGGCTGGAAAACATTCTGGTAGCCCGCAGCAGTACCATGATCATCATTTCTCACGACCGGCACTTCCTGAACAGCGTGTGCACCCACATGGCGGATCTGGACTACCGTGAGCTGAAGCTGTTCCCGGGCAACTACGATGAGTATATGACGGCTGCCACCCAGGCCCGCGAGCGCCTGCTTTCAGACAACGCAAAGAAAAAAGTCCAGATTGCGGAGCTGCAGCAGTTCGTCAGCCGCTTCTCTGCAAACGCCTCCAAAGCGAAGCAGGCCACCTCTCGTGCGCGACAGATCGACAAAATCCAGCTGGATGAAGTAAAGCCGTCCAGCCGTATCAGCCCGTTCATCCGATTTGAGCAAGGCAAAAAGCTGCATCGTCAGGCCGTAACGATCCGGGACTTGACCAAGGGTTTCGATGGAAAGCCGCTGTTCAACAAGCTGAACCTGCAGGTTGAAGCCGGCGAGCGCGTAGCCATCATCGGCCCCAATGGTATTGGTAAAACCACGTTGCTGCAGTGCCTGGCCGGTGCTTATGAGCCTGACAGCGGTGAGGTGAAGTGGACCGACAGCGCCGAAGTGGGCTACTACGCCCAGGACCACACGGCGGATTTTGCAGATGACGATACGCTGACTGAGTGGATGGCGCAGTGGACAACAGGAGGCGAGCAACTGATAAGAGGCACGCTCGGCCGTATGCTGTTCTCTGGTGACGACATTGGGAAATCGGTGCGGGTAATCTCCGGTGGTGAGCAGGGACGCATGCTGTTTGGCAAGCTGATTCTGCAGAAGCCAAACGTGATGCTGATGGATGAGCCCACCAACCACTTGGATATGGAGTCCATTGAGGCGCTGAACCTGGCACTTGAGAACTATCCCGGCACGCTGATTTTTGTCAGCCACGACCGTGAGTTTGTTTCGTCACTGGCGACCCGGGTTATTGAGCTTAAGTCTGATGGTATTACTGACTTCAGTGGGACTTACGACGACTATTTGCGCAGCCAAGGCTACTTGTGAGAAGCGGGGGCGCGGGTGGGGCGCTCCAAAAACCGCTGTGAATACGTCCGTGTACGCTTGGCTCCGCCATCCATGGCTCCGCACATTTTTGGAGCGCCCCACCCGCGCCCCCTCCCGAACTTTGGGGTGGCCGTGACTCAGTGAAGGAAACTGCTTTGGAAGAACAATCAGTAATTGAAGCAACCAGAGAATGGGTCGAAGACGTTGTCGTCGGATACAACCTGTGCCCGTTTGCCAAACGGGAACTGGTCAGGGACCGGGTTCGGTTTGTTGTTTCCGAGGCTGATAACGAAGATTCATTGCTTCAAGCCTTGCAAACTGAACTCTTGCGCCTGGACGATGAACCGGAAACCGAAACCACGCTCCTGATTCATCCTCACGTATTGCAGAGTTTTGCGGACTACAATCAGTTTCTGGGTGCTGCGGACGGATTGTTAACCTATCTGGATCTGGAAGGTGTATACCAGATCGCCAGCTTCCACCCGGATTACCAGTTTGCGAACGCTGAAGCGGATGCAGCGGAGAACTACACCAACCGTTCCCCGTTCCCTATGCTCCATCTGTTACGGGAAGCCAGTCTGGAAGCCGCGATTGATAGCCACCCAGACGTAGACGGCGTACCTCAGCGCAATATTGAACTGATGAACAAACTTGGCGCCGACAAAATGCGAGATATCTTGGCCGGGTGCTTGAAGGCAGTAGAGAACACAGGGGAGTAAACCAAAGTGGGACGTCTTTTCGAGCAGATTGATAGCCAACCCTCCGAAATCGGCGAAATCACACTCCGCCGCCGACGCATACCGGCACTGGGCGACAGAGACATTTTCGAAGTAAAGCTCGGCGAAGAATTTCTCATGTCCAGCATGTTTGTGGACGCCGAAGTCGCGCTCTCCGATCTAGGATTGAGTGAAACCGAAGGCGACAACCTTAGCGTTGTCGTTGGTGGCCTTGGGCTTGGCTATACCGCCGTGGCCGCGCTCAAGCACGAACGGGTCGGAGAGTTGCTGATTGTCGAGTATCTGGAGCCGGTTATCCGCTGGCATCAGCAAGAATATGTGCCCCTTGGTAAAGACATCAACGCAGATGCTCGCAGCCGCTACATTCACGGAAGTTTCTTTGATCTGGCCGTCACCGATCCCGAAAACGGCGGTTTTGATCCCGAAACCCCGGGCAAAGAGTTCGATGCCATTCTCCTCGATATAGACCACTCGCCTCGTGCCTTGTTGAATGATTCCAACGCCAGCTTCTACACCACCGAAAATATCAGCCGCATGGCCCGTCAACTCAAACCACGGGGTATTTTTGCCATGTGGTCCAATGAAAGCGAAGATGCCGTATTCATGGATATACTGCGGGATGTGTTCACCGAAGTAGTCTGCCATGTTGTAAGCTTTTATAACCCATTCCAGAACAGAGAGTCTTTCAACACCGTTTATGTGGCCCGCAAACCGGGCTGAATCAGCCGGAGTTTGTATGCCAGAGACAACCCACCGAACTCGTCCCTTCAGTTCGAACCAGCGCCTCCCGGAGTTGAGTGAGGCGCTGGTTCTGCACGGGCCGGAACAGGCAGGTGAGTTGCTGGCAGAATTTATCCACCGCTATCCCAAACTCATGATTCTGACCGGCGCGGGCGTCAGCACCGATTCCGGCATTCCGGATTATCGCGATGGCGACGGCGCCTGGAAGCGCAAACAACCGGTACAGCATCGGGATTTCATGGAAAGCTTTGAAACCCGTCAGCGTTACTGGGGGCGCAGCTTGATTGGCTGGCCTGTCATGCGCAATGCCACCCCAAACCCCTCTCACTACTACATCGCCGACCTCGAACTGCGTAATCATGCCAGCCTGGTGGTCACCCAGAATGTAGATCGCCTGCATCAAAAAGCAGGTACGCGCGGTGTGTGTGATCTGCATGGCCGAGCGGATGAAGTAGTGTGTATGAGCTGTGGCTATCGCTGCCCCCGGGATGATGTGCACGCACGTTGTGCCGGTCTCAATCCGGATTTCGGACAGTACAAAGCCGACACCGCACCGGACGGAGATGCGGATCTGGATGTGGATTTTTCAGGATTTCAGTTGGCAGATTGCCCCAGGTGCAGCGGCATACTGAAGCCGGATGTGGTGTTTTTCGGGGATTATGTCCCGAAGCAGCGAGTACAGTCAGCCATAGAGGCGCTTAACGCCAGTGATGGTTTACTGGTGATTGGATCATCGCTGATGGTGTACTCGGGTTTTCGTTTCTGCCGGTATGCCAAAGAATTCGGCAAACCTGTCGCCACCCTTAACCTGGGCCGGACCCGGGCGGAAGAGCTGGCGGACCTTAAACTGAATGCACGAATAGGGGAGGCCCTGGAGGCCTCACTCAGGCGTTTATAGGCAACGGCTGGTCTGTCATTCAATGAATTCTTTTTGGCCGGTCGGGTCTTTCATAGGCGTGTCCGCTACGGCTTCTCCATTCAGGATCATACGCGCTGCAGCAATGGCCGCATCGCGGTAGGGCATTAGCACAATGTCTGCCTTGGCGCGCGCAAGCGCTGCCGCCGTCTTCTCACTGTGTGCGGCAACGGCGACCTTGCCATGATAGCCAAGGTCCTGCACCGACCTGAGCAGCGCACGGCGCGGGTCGTCATGGGTCAGCCCGGTTTCATGTTCGGGCACTGCCAGCACTAGCCATTTGGCCGCACCAAGCGGCAGGTGTGCAAGAAACTCCGGGTCCGTTGCATCGCCAAAAATCACATCGTATCCATCCATTCGGGCATGGCGAACCGCCGTGGGGCTGAAGTCGACGCCAAGCACTCTCAGTCCGGCCTCCCGCAGCACGCCCGCAATACCAAGGCCGTAGCGCCCGAGCCCGAACAGGATCACATCGTGTCCCTGCGAGCTTGATGGAGCATCTTCGCGCGGCGTCGCAGCCATGCGTCGGTCAAAAATTCTCAGAAGCGGCTCTACTCGATCATATATCTGGTGCGAATAGGTGATCATGTAGGTTGAGGCGGCGATAGTAATAAGGCCCACGAGTGTTACCAGGCCGAGCGCCTGGTCACTGACATGGCCGATAGTCACGCCCATCGCCATGAAAATGAGAGAGAACTCGCTGATCTGTGCCACCGTGAGGCCCGCAAGAAAGCCTGTACGTTTGCGGTAGCCCATCGTGACCATGATGATCAGCACAATCAGCGGATTCCCGATCAGCACGAAAAGCGACAGGACAATGGCCGGCCCTACGCTGGCTCCCAGAACTGACAGATCCAGGGAAGCTCCGAGCGCGATAAAGAAAAATAGCAACAGAAAGTCCCTCAGCGACGTGAGGCGTGCGGCAATCGCCTCACGGTAGGCCGTGGAGGCCAGCGAAACACCCGCTAGTAGCCCGCCGAGTTCTTTCCCGAAGCCGAGATAGTGCCCAATCGCCGCTAACAGTGCGGCCCAGGCGATGGTAAATGACACCAGCAATTCCGGAGCCTGCGACAGGCGGTCGACCAGCGGATTGGCAGCATAACGGATGAATAGCGCCACCGCGAAAAGCATGGCCAGGCCGTAACCAAGAACGACCAGGACATCGGTCAGCACAGCATCTTCACCGGCTCCCACGCCGATAGCAGACAATACGATCATCGCAACCACAACAACGACATCCTGCACAATCAGAAAGCCAAGCGCGATGCGGCCATGGAGCGAGTCGATCTCACGTTTATCAGACAACAGTTTGACGATGATGATGGTCGACGAAAACGTCAGAGCGATGGCTACGTATATAGCCGATAGAGCATCGAGGCCAAGTAATAGGCTGATGATGAAGCCGAAGACCGTTGTGAATATTACTTGCCCCAACCCCGTAATCAGTGCCACAGGGCCCAGCGTGCGTACCAGATTGAAATCCAGCTTGAGCCCGACGAGGAACAACAGAACCGCAATTCCCAACTCGGCCAAGAGGTCTATTTGTTCATCCGAGCGGGCGATATCCAGCACAGAGGGGCCGGCAACTATGCCCACCGCAATGAAGCTCACAATCAATGGTTGGCGCAGAAGAAGTCCGATGAAGCCTACACTAGCGGCCAGTACCAGCAGCGCAGCGAACTCGTAGAACATGTAGCCCTGAAGCGCTTCGGTCACAATGTCTCTCTTTTACTTTCAGTCTTTGAAGGCTGCCCTGGGGTGCGGGGACGGTGCATCCTGTGGCGCAGAACACGTTTTTCTATTTCAAGAATCACAAGCAGTGCAGGCCCTACGGCGACGATAGCCAAGCCCTGGGGAACGCTCAAAGGCCGGGTATCGAAGAAGGCTTCCATAAACGGAGCGTAGGTAAACAGGAACTGTAACGTGGTGACTGCGGTTATGGCGATAAGCACCGGCCGCGTTCCGAGTGCGGCCTTGAGCGACAGCGAGGTGGTATTGAGGAAGCGCACAGAGAAAAGATAGAAGATCTCCATCACCACCAGTGTGTTGACTGCGATCGTGCGTGCTTCTTCGATGCTTGCGCCTTGCTGTTGGGCCCAGATGAACATCCCGAAAATGCCTGAGCACAGGAGAATCGACACGAATGCCACGCGCCATAGGACGAAGCGCGACAGAATATCCTCTGAGGCAGGGCGAGGCGGGCGCTGCATGATGCCGGGTTCCGCTCCTTCAAAGGCCAGGGCCATGGCCAGAACAACCGAGCTGACCATATTAACCCACAGGATCTGCACCGGCGTGATGGGCAGCGTCAGGCCCAGAAGAAGCGCTGCAATGAGTGCCATCGCTTCACCGCCATTGACAGGCAGGAGAAAGAGGACGGCTTTTCGCAGGTTGTCATAAACAGTTCGGCCGGCTCGAACGGCGGCCGCAATGGTGGCAAAATTGTCGTCGGCCAGCACAATCTCGGCCGCTTCCTTGGCCGCTTCGGTCCCGGTTTTTCCCATAGCGATGCCGATATCAGCGCGTTTTAGCGACGGCGCGTCGTTAACCCCGTCGCCAGTCATGGCCACGACGAGTCCATCAGCCTGCAATGCTTCGACCAGGCGCAGCTTGTGCTCGGGGCTGGTACGCGCAAACACGTCGATGCGCGCGGCGCTCTCTTGCAGTTCTGTGGCACTCAGCCCGTCAATCTGGGCACCTTCCAGAACTTCCTCGGTATTCTCAAGCCCCAGTTGTCGAGAAATTGCCAGGGCGGTGCCGCCATGATCGCCGGTAATCATCTTGACCCGGATGCTCGCTGCCTGGCACTCGGCTACGGCGGTAATAGCTTCTTCACGGGGTGGATCTATCAGGCCGACGAGTCCCAGAATGGTCAGCCCGTTTTCCACTTCACTGAAGGACAGTGTCTGAGCGCCTTCCGGTGCGTGCTTTGTGGCGATGGCCAAAACTCTCTGGCCTTCAGCTGCAATCTCCGACGCAGCACGCCGCCAGTATTCGGCATCTAAGGGGGTGGCCCCGTCTTCGTCCTCATGCTGGCGGGTACACATGGCCAGGATACGCTCGGGAGCTCCCTTCACGTGGATTGTTGCCTGGCCGTTGTGATCATGATGCAGTGTCGCCATAAACCGGTGCTGGGCGTCGAAGGGAATCGCGTCAGTTTGCGGATTGGCAGGGCGGGTATCACCTGTCACCAGGCCGGCTTTGCAGGCAAAGGCGACCAGGGCGCCCTCCATTGGGTCGCCTTGAACGGTCCAGCCAGCTTCCGTTTGCTTCAGTTCTGCATCGTTGCAAAGCATGGCACCAAGGGCAAGATCGCTCAGGAGCGGATGGGTTCCTGATTCGACCTCCTTGGAGTCGAGCATAATGGAACCATCGGGTGTATACCCTGTGCCGGTTACAGAAAAGCTTTGCCTTGCGGTGGCGACCCTGGTCACCGTCATTTCGTTGCGGGTTAGCGTGCCTGTCTTGTCTGTACAGATGACCGAGACAGAGCCTAAAGCCTCGATCGCGGGGAGTCGGCGCACGATCGCGTTGCGCCGTGCCATCGCCTGCACGCCGATGGCGAGTGTTACGGTGAGAATTGCCGGCAGCCCCTCAGGGATCGCAGCAACCGATAAGCCAACCACGGCGACAAAGACGTCACCAAAGCTCATGCCGGCCACGCCGTACCCGAAGGCGAGGATCATCGCGGCCAGTACGAGGATGACGCCGGTAATGCGGCGGGCGAAGACCTCCATCTGCAGGAGAAGTGGTGTGGTTGTTGTCTCGACGCTGGTCAGCAACCCGCTGATTCGCCCGATTTCGGTCTCGGCTCCTGTCGCTACAATAACGCCACGCCCGGTGCCGGCGGCGACCAGGGTACCGCTGTAGGCCATCGAGTGTCGGTCGCCAATGGGTGCGTCTGCGGCGACAGGATCTGTCACCTTGTCGACCGGAACGGATTCACCTGTCAGAACCGCTTCCTGAATACGTAAGCCCTTGGCGGCAACCAATCGAAGGTCGGCGGGCACCTTGTCGCCGGCGTCAAGAAGTACGATATCCCCCGGTACCAGTTCCTCGGCTGGCACCGTCGCCCGGCGCCCGTCACGCAGTACTTCTGCTTCTGGAGCCAGCATGTTGCGAATTGCCGACAAAGCCTGCTCGGCACGACCTTCCTGTACGAAGCCGATCACTGAGTTGACCAGCACGACGGCCAGGATCACACCGGTATCGACCAGATGCCCAAGCGCGGCTGTTACCACTGCGGCGGCCAGCAGTACATAGATCAGGACATTGCGGAATTGTCTGAGGAATCGGCGTAGCGGGCCGTCGGGCTGAACTTCGGGTAGCCGGTTCGGCCCGGTGCGGTTAAGCCTTTCTGTTGCGTCTGTGGGGCTCAGGCCATCAAGGCCTGAGCCCACATTCCTGAAAACCTCGTCCTCCCCAAGTGCAAACCATTTGGGGGCCGATGGATCCTTGACGGGGCGAGTGGTCATAGGGCCTCTCCTTAGATCAACAACGCCCCATCATACACTGCGATATAGCTCAAACATATTTGAAGTCTACGTCGGAACTCCCCGGTTTTTACACCTCGTTTTCAAATTTGACATAGCTCAAGAACCGAACAAGTTGTAGATAAATACTGCACCCACGGCCACCGGCGTAATGAAACGTACGGTAATGTACCAGAGGCGGAACATGGGCTCTGACAGCGCCAGCTCATCCTCCATCGCCTTGCGTGACATTACCCAGCCGGCAAATACGGCAACCAGCAGGCCGCCCAGCGGCAACAGGATGTTGGCAGTAAAGAAGTCCAGCAGATCAAATATCGTTTTACCTTCGAGCATGCCAATCCACCCCAGTGGCGCGAAACCCGACCACAGGTTCAGGGAAAGGATTGATGCAATGCCCAGCGCCCAGCACACGAAACCTGCGCCTAACGTACTGGTGATGCGGGTCATTCCTTTTTGTTCCTCCAGCCATTCCACAATGGGCTCCAGCAGCGAAATACCGGAGGTCCAAGCGGCAAATATCAGCAACAGGAAGAACAGGGTTCCGAACAGGCTGCCCATGGGCATCTGGCCAAACGCCAGCGGCAGGGTCTGAAAGATCAGGCCGGGGCCGGCGCCGGGCTCAAGGCCGTTGGCGAAGACAATCGGGAAAATGGCCAGGCCGGCCAGCAAAGCCACACCGGTATCGATGACGCAAACGGCAATGGAGGTTTTGGCGATGGACACACCTTTAGGCAGGTAGGAGCCGTAAGCCATCATCACCGCCATGCCGAGGCTCAGAGTGAAGAAGGCGTGGCCCAAGGCGACCAGAATGCCGGAGGTTGTGAGTTTGGAGAAGTCTGGCTGGAACAGGAAAGTCACAGCGCGGCCAAACTCACCGGTGGTCATGGCGTAGCCGACAACGATGAGCAAAAGCAGGAACAAGGCCGGCATAAGAATGCTGACGGCCCGCTCAAGGCCCGCGCGAACGCCTTTTGCTACCACTAGCATCACCAGCGCCATAAACAGGGTATGCCACATCAGCAGCGTGAGCGGATCCGCCAGAAGGTCAGAGAAGATGGCACCAATGGCCTCCGCAGACTGGCCGGTCAGCTCTCCACTGGCGGCTGTCCCTACATAGGATACAGCCCAGCCACCGATCACCGAGTAGAATGAGAGAATCAGGAAGCCGGCGATCACCCCGACTGCGCCGACCATGCGCCAGGCCGGGTTCAGCTTGTCGTGCCCGGTAATGGCTCTGAGGCTGTTAACCGGGCTGCGGCCGCCGCGGCGACCAATGAGCACCTCAGCCATCATGATGGGCAGACCAATCGCAGCGATACACAGCAGGTATACCAGTACGAAGGCTCCACCACCGTTTTCACCGGTAACATAGGGAAATTTCCAGATATTACCCAATCCAACGGCCGAACCAGTGGCCGCAAGAATAAATGCAAGGCGTGAGGACCAGAGCCCCCGGTTGGCGTTCGAGCCTTCCAGTGCTCCTGAAACCGGTGTGTTTGATTCAGACATGATTGTCTCCTGTAGATGCTTGTTTTTGTTTGTAAGAGCGGAAGCCATGAATTAATCATAGCCCCGTAAACCAAATGCTGTTCGTTATCCCGCGTTGATGCGCTGCTCGCGCGCTATCTCAGCTGCGGTGGAATGTTTCCGGAAGCGCTCTTCGGCAAGAATATTGGCAACTGCGCCGGTTGGCATGCCGCTACGATCCGAGCGCGTGAAGATCTCGGAAAGCGTTTGGCCAATGCCCTCTACGTGGGCTCGCACGGCTTCCGGAGAGGCCCCGGTGCGCTCGTAGAAAACATCGATGATACCGCCGGCGTTAATAGCGAAATCCGGGGCATAAAGAATGCCGCGGTCTTTTAGTGCCTGATCGTGATCCGGGCGTTGCAGGAGATTGTTGGCCGCGCCTGCAATGACGCTAGCTTTCAGGCGGGGAATGCTGTCGTCGTTTAGCACGGCACCCATGGCGCAGGGTGCGACCACATCTACCGGCAGGAACAGAATGTCGTCAGCCGAGGCGGCATGAGCGCCCAGCTCATCCACCGCACGCTGCATATTCTCTTGGTGAATGTCGTACACCCAAAGTTCTGCGCCAGCTTCTTTCAAGTGTCGTGCCAAGCGATAGCCCACGTTCCCGATACCCTGGATAGCCACCTTCAACCCCGTCAGGTCGTCGCGGCCGAGCTTGTGTTTCACTGCCGCCTTCAGGCCGACGAATGTGCCATAGGCTGTGGTGGGTGAAGGGTCACCGTTACTGGGCTGGCCGTCAAAAGCAGTGCGCTCGACAATACCGGCAACGTGCTTGGTATGCCGGCCCATCACTTTCAGGTCGGGTACGCTGGTGCCGGAATCTTCGGCCGCAATGTACTGGCCGCCAAGGCCTTCCAGGTGTGTGCCCATGGCTTCCAGTAAGGCTTCAGTCTTTTGTTTGCGTGGATCGCCGATAATGACCGATTTGCCGCCGCCCAATTCCAGGTTGGCAAGCGCTGACTTGTACGTCATACCCCGTGACAGGCGCAATACGTCGCGCAAGGCCTCCTCATCGCTGGCATAAGGGAACATCCTGCAGCCACCCAGAGCGGGCCCACGGGAAGTGTTGTGTATGGCAACAATGGCTTTTAGCCCGGTCTCTGGGTCGCAGAAGAAGGATAAATGTTCGTGGTTATCAAATTCGGGATGGCTGAATACGTTCATGCGGATTACCCCTCTTCCCTGGTTGTGATGGACTCAAACCAGCGGAAATGAAAGGCGATGGTCTTAACAGTTGGGCGTGATTGTGCATTGCACAAGACGTCCTGGAGACGTGCAGATACAGACATTTTGAAATCCTCTCCACTCGGCCGGATCTCGGCGGCAGTGGCGGTGTTGTTTTTGTCGTCCGGCTTGTGGCCGGCGGTTTGATTTCAGGTGCCCGGGTCTCCCGAAGGGGATTGCCCTTGTGGGGTCGGGCTGGATACAAACTAATCGCTCTGGGCGGAGAGGTCAATTGCAGATTTGGCGTCTGGGCTGGCTCTGGTGATTTCAAAAAGCCGGGAACGACTTTCTTTTGCCACCAGCTGTTGTCATGCGCTAATTTGAAGGATCAAGACTTATCCCCGGGAGTACAGGATGTTGGAGTCTATTGAAGCCGGCCTCACAGCATGGCTGCTGCCGGGGGCGTCTGCGTTACTGGCGCTGCTGGCAACCTACACTGCTTATCGGCTTGCGTTGGCACTGACGCGGCGATTTACCCGCTCCAAGGCCGTTCCCCGTATCTTTCTCGATGCCGCCGCGCGCGCTTTGGGCGTTGTTGTGTGTCTGTTGGTGCTGAACGGAGTTCTTGAAACCGCGCCCGAAGATCTTCCCCTGCTATCGGAGCTCCAGCACCTCGCCACGCTACTGTTGATACTGTCGCTAACCTGGGCGGCGGTGCGTTGCACCTCGGCCATCGGTGAGGTGATTGTTACGCTCAATCCGGTACTGGAAGGCCAATGGAAGCGTGCCCGGAAAGTTGAAACGCAAACCCGGTTTCTTGTTCGTGGCCTCAATATCCTGATAGTGATCGTGGGGATGGGAGTCGCCCTGATGACCTTTGATGGGGTCCGCCATGTCGGCGGAAGCTTGCTGGCCTCTGCAGGCATTGGTGGCATTGTTCTGGGTTTTGCGGCCCGTCCGGTGCTGGGTAACCTGCTGGCAGGCATGCAGATTGCTTTGACTCAGCCGTTCCGCATCGACGACGTGCTCCATGTTCAGGGTGAGTGGTGCTGGGTCGAGGAAGTGACCGCCACCTATGTGGTGTTGCGGGTTTGGGATCTGCGGCGGCTGATCGTGCCACTGCAGTGGTTTATAGAGAACCCGTTTCAGAACTGGTCGCGGAATACGGCGGACCTGCTGGGCACGGTCTTTTTGTGGTTGGACTACGGCATACCGGTGGAGCCTTTACGTGAGGAGTTTGCGCGCCTGCTCCGGCAGGCGTCACAGTGGGACGGTAAGACTGAGACGGTGCAGGTTACTGACTCCAACGAACGAGCCTTGCAGATACGCTTCCTGATGGGCGCCCCGGATTCCAGCCAGGCCTGGGATCTACGGTGTGCTGTACGGGAGGGCCTGGTAAAGTTTGTTCAGAACCAGTATCCGGAATATCTACCTCGTGTCCGGGCGCGGCTGGTGGAAGACTCAGAAGTGGCCCCAGAGAATTAACCGGTACCGGCTGCACCTGACCTCGGAAAGTACCTATACGCGTTTCCCTAAAACTTCCTTAGCTTGCGTAGATGATAAGCAACGTATATCCCTACCAGTTTCAGGCCGCGAAGGTTCGCTCCGAACTTATCCGGATGTTTCCCATTTCCCTGTTTGTGGTGGCATTTGGCGCCGCGTTCGGTCTTGCCGCTGTGCAAAAGGGACTGGGCCCTCTTGAATCTATACTGATGAGTACGCTGGTGTTTGCCGGTGCCTCGCAGTTTGCTGCAATTGATATGTGGGGGGCTGAAGTCTCGGTTATCCCCGTTATGGTCGTCGTATTTGCTATCAATTCCCGGCATCTGCTGATGGGGGCTTCGCTGTACCCCATACTGAAGGATGTTTCTCCCGCTAAACGCTACGGCCTGATGCTGCTTCTTACGGATGCAAATTGGGCCGTATCGGCCCAGGAATACCAAAGCGGCAGGCGTAACCTCGAGGTGATTCTGGGCGGCGGGCTCGTGCTCTGGTTGGCCTGGATTGTGGGGACGTGGCTTGGCGTGTATTTCGGTGGGCTTTTACAGAATCCGAAAAGCCTGGGAATGGACATGGTGCTGGGCTGCTTTCTGTTGGCGATGGCGCTGGGCGGAAAGAAAAACCCGCGAGTGCTGGTTGCCTGGGCGCTTGCAGCCGTTGCTTCGCTGGCAGCGTGGAAGTGGTTACCCGCTAACACGCATGTGGTGGCCGGGGCTCTTGCAGGCGGTTTAGTTGGCCTTTTCTGGCTCGAAAACAAACCAGTGGATGAAGATGCAGAGGCGCCGGTATGACCATCGAGACTACTACAACCGGCGTTCTGGCGCTGATTCTGATCATGTCGCTGGTTACTTTGGTAACCCGGTTCGGGGGCGTGTTTATCATGTCCTACGTGCGGATAAGCCCGCGCATTGAGAGCTTTATCAACACAATGGCCAGCTCCGTGCTCATCGCCATCATCGTGCCCATGGCATTTGGCGGTGATGCGGGCGCGCTTGCGGCCCTCATGGTTACTGGGGTTGCCATGCTTGCCATCAAGAAACCGCTGCCAGCCATTGCGGCAGGTATCCTCGCGGCTGCCTTTGTTCGATATTTCTTTTGAGTGATAAACCCGGTTGCATTGATTTATTATTTTGGGGAGTTGTCCTTGGGCCATTGCTTGATATACAAGTCCCGCTTGGCGTAAGGGATTTCCACGCCATGCTCATTAAATAATCTGTAGATGGTCATGTGCAGTTCGTGTGCAATCCGGCCGCGGTCTTCCGGTTTGGTTATCCAGCACATTAAATTGAAGTCCAGGCTTGAGGCGCCAAAACCACGTAATCTGACTCTTGGCTCTGGAAGTTTGCACACCTCGCTGTGCCCTGTTCCTGCTTTTAATAATAGTTGGACTACTTGATCAGCATCAGAGCCGTAAGCTACCCCGACTACGATGCGAATTCTCAGGCTTAGCGGACCACCGCTTTCATTAATAATTTTAGCGTTCGCAATAACCCCGTTGGGGATAGTGATCTCTACATCGTCACGGGTTAACAGGCGGGTGCTGCGCAAACCAATTGCACAGACTTTACCGCGCTCACCAGAATCCAGATTGATGTAATCTCCAATTTTATAAGGCGCATCGGCAACTATAAAAAATCCGGAAAATAAATTACCCAGTGTATCTTTGGCCGCGAACCCGAGGGCCAGGCCGACGATTCCAGCTGACGCTAGCCAACCTACAGGGTTTATCCCCCAGATTATCAAAAGTACATAGCTGCCGATCATAATGCTGAGCAGTTTGCTGGTCAGATCTAGCAGTGGCACGGTGCGCGCATCAACCAGATGAAAACGGTTTTCCCGGCTCAGTGCCTGTAGCGCCAGCGTTGATATTTTAATAACAGCGCCCATCCAGCTGGCGGTTATAAATGATAAGAATAATTTGATCAGTGTCACCCCGCCTAAAGGCAGGTTAGCCACAACAATCGCTAGCGATAAACCCAAAAAAAAGATCGTGTTAAAAATGGGCTTGCGCAAATCTTTCATCACGGCGTCGTCAACTGAAGGTCGTGTTAAGCCAGTGATTCGGCCTACAAGACCAGCCAGTAATGACCTGAAAGAAATGGCAATAATGTAGGAGGCAACTGCAATTAGCAGGGCGCCCAATATCGGGTGCTGCAAAATAAGTTGCCAGCTTGATTGAGCAGACTCAGGAAGTAGTCGGCTGACACCTTGCGCAATGTCAGTTAAATACGTTTCTATTTGTGATGTCTGATCATCGGTAATGGCGGCAGTCTCGGTATCAGCGGGCATCTGATGCTCTCATGAAGGTGACTCTATTGCTTAAAAATCGAGAACAAAGTGATACGTGGAATTGAGCGAATTAGCTCAGATAATTGCTTCAATATCAACTTTCTGGCGTCCACGAAAGCCTGTCTGCAAACCCTTTTTTTAAGCTTAGCCGAGCAACCTGCAGCCTGCCATGTAATATTTTGGCTTCTGGGATTTGCCGGACAGCAGCTTGTCTTATAGGCTTTTGTTGAAAACCACCGAGTACAAGGAGCTTTGTTATGTCCGATAACCACGTGTACAAGAAGGTTGAAATTGTCGGTTCGTCAGAGAAAAGCATTGAGGGTGCGATTGAAAATGCCCTCGCAGAATCTGCGAAGAGCATCCGCAATATGGAATGGTTCGAGGTAACGGAAACCCGTGGACACATAGTTGATGGTAAGGTTGGCCACTATCAGGTTTCACTGAAAATAGGTTTTCGGGTTAAGGAAAGCTGATGTGGATGCGGAGCCGAATGGCACCCGAAGGGTGGCTTATCAGGCTCCGTCGTTCTGCCGGTATGGCAACACCGTTTTGGCGTCTTCGTAATAACCCATCACCTGTTCCGCCTCGTCCCGGGTGAAAGCTTCAATCGCGTCGTGAAATCCCGGGTGAGCGATTCCGTGCCATGAATGCGTGAGCGCCGGCTCAAAGCCGCGCACCAGTTTATGTTCGCCCTGCGCACCTGCGTCGAAGGTTTGAAGGTTGAGATCAATGGCCAGCTCAATGCCCTGGTAGTAACAGGTTTCGAAGTGCAGGTGGTTGTACTCCTCAAGGCAACCCCAGTAACGACCATAGAGTGTGTTCTTCCCGCTCAGAAACAGTGCGCCCGCAATCATTTCTCCGCCTTTTATGGCCATGATTACATGCAGATGCTCGGGCATGGTCTGTTGTATTTGCTCAAAGAACCGCCGCGAAAGGTAGGGATGCTGCCCGCGTTTCAGGTAAGTGGCCTGATAGAACACATAGAAAGCTGCAAGAACGTGATCGGGGAGATTCCCGCCATGGAAACGGGTGAAGGTAATCTCTTGTTCAGCTACCTGACGGCGCTCCTTGCGAATGGATTTTCGCTTGCGTGAGGTGAGTTGGCCCAGAAAGTCCTCGAAGCACCCGTAGCCCTGGTTGTGCCAGTGGAACTGGCAGCCAATGCGATGTAGCTGCTCATCCTTCTGGAGCAGTTGCTGATCCTCTTCACTGGGAAACAAAAGGTGCCACGAGTGAGCGCCAAGGTGGCCGATGAGGGTGTCCAGAAGGTTGTGAATCTGGCGGGGGCTGAGTGCATTTCGCAATTGCGGATCAAGCAGCAACCGTGGCCCTTGGGAAGGTGTAAAAGGCACAGCTATCAGGAGTTTGGGGTAGTATTCCATGTCGTAGCGGCGGTATGCGTCTGCCCAGGCCCAGTCAAATACATACTCGCCCATGGAGTGTGATTTGAGGTAGGCAGGCGCGACGCCGGCAATTTCGCCTTCCACGCGAAACACAATGTGGCAGGGCTTCCACCCGGTATTCTCGCTGGTGCAACGGGAGCTTTCCAGCGCTTCGAAAAACTCGTAGCGTAAAAACGGATTGTCAATGCCTGCCAGCCGCTCCCAAGTTTCCCGGGGGATATCGGAAAGGGAATGGCAGGCTTCAAGAGTTATGTTTGAAATAGCGGGTTCTGACATAGCTGGGGCGTACTCCTCGATCGCTCCCGATACCTTACGTCAAAACCAGGCCCGTGATCACTTCTTCAGCTGATCGCAGCGTTTTTTCATCTTTTTCTGCATTTTTTCCATACGCTTGTCGTGCTGCTGGCGCCTTTCTTCGTGAATCTCGTTCCAGATTCCGCGCTGTTCATCGTTCAGTTTCAGACGCTCGGCCATGGCTTCCTGCCGCTCGGCCATTTCTTCCTGGCGTTCTGCCTTGTTAAAGCGCCCTTTGCCTTCGTGCATGTTGTCGCACATTTCAGTCATATCGCGCTGATTACCATGCTGCCTGTCGCCATGGTCCCCTGCCATCAAAGCAGGGCTGGCTGCAAACAGGGCGGAAGCCAGAATGCCGGCGGCGAGAATCGATGATTTACGTTGGTTCATGGTATTTCCTCTTTCGGTGAAGGTGTTGCTTGGCCATTAGCGGCAAAAGCATGACTCACCCCAATGGTACTTGGGCTTCTGGTAAACGAGCGTCAAGGGTATGTAAAGGTTCTGCAAAGGGGCGCGGGCCTGGCTCAGCAGGTTTCGGGGCCCGTGTTAGACTTCGGCAACGACAGCGTGCACACATCATTTACCTTAATACGGATTGAGACAGGCCATGCAGAACAGAGTTCTTCTGGTAGAAGACGATAACGAGCTCCGTGAGCTGCTTGCCCGCTATTTGAGTGGCCAGGGGTTTACCGTGCGTGAAGCTGCCAATGGTAAGGATGGTCTGGCGCTGGCACTCGGACAGCATTGCGATATTGTCGTGCTGGACATTATGCTGCCCGATTTCAATGGCCTTGAGGTGCTACGTGAATTACGCGCAGCAACTCATTTGCCGGTCGTATTGCTGACCGCTCGGGGTGATGAAACAGACCGCATTGTGGGGCTTGAAGTTGGTGCGGATGATTACATTCCCAAACCCTGTAATCCCCGTGAGCTGGCAGCCCGTCTACACGCAATATTGCGCCGGATCGCCTGGGATCAGAAGGCGAAAGTGGAGGAAGCCAGTCACTATGGCGACTTGCGAATTGAGTTGGATCATCGTCGCATTTACCAGAATAACGAACCGCTGGAACTGACAGCCACCGAATACGAAATTCTGCAGGTGCTACTCGCTCATGCTGGCAGTGTGGTGCGTAAAACAGACTTGATGCAGTGGGCCCTGGGGCGCCGTTTGGAAGCCTTTGACCGGACATTGGACATGCACATCAGTAATCTTCGCAAGAAGTTGGGCAACGAGGACCCCCCAAGAATTGAAACCGTGCGCGGTCTCGGTTACAGCTATCGGGTGCCGGTATGACACGCCGGCTGATGGTGCCCCTTTTCTGGCGGACGTTTCTGCTGATCTGGCTGGCTATGGCTGCTGCAATGATAGGGAGTGGCCTGGTCTCCAGCTTTTTGCTGGATCGTGAGCGTGCTGGTATCGAGCGTCAGCTTGAGTTGCGGGATCTCGGGTTTGAGGTGGCGTCCATCCTTGAGACCCGCGGGCGCCGGGACGCTCAGAGGTTTCTGAAGTCCCAGGGCCAAGAGCTGGGGCTGCACCTGATGGTGATTGATTCTGAGGATGACGACCGCTTGCCTGCGGCCATTCGATCCCGGATTAAATCCGGGTGGTATCGCCAAAAGCCGGCCATTGTGAATGTCGGTGACGGGTACCGCCTGATTGCCTGGCCCAAAATGCACGGGGAGGGCTGGTTGGAACCCCAAGTTTTCCGACTGATGGAAATGGGGCTGGCATTTGCTCTGATCACTCTGGCTTGCTGGCTGATTGCGCGTTTTGTATCGCGGCCCATGAGGCATATGGAAACCACCGCACAGGCTATCGCCGGTGGGAATACACAATTGCGGGTCGATGAGCGCATAGCAGTCCGACGGGACGAGGTAGGGCAGCTGGCAACGGCGTTTAATGCGATGACAGACCAGCTTTGCACGCTTTTGGAGCGGCAAAAACATCTGTTGCGAGACATATCTCACGATTTGCGCACGCCGTTGGCGCGTCAGCGTGTTGCCATTGAGCTGGCCAGTGAAGGCGGCGTAGAAGGAGAGCTGATGGCCAGCATTCTCCGCCAGAACGAGCGCCTCGACACCATGACGGGACAAATCCTGACGCTGTACCGGGTGACCGGGCAGGGTGGCGATATAGCGAGGAAGCCATTGCGGCCTGTGGATTTGCTGAATCATGTATTACGGGATTCGGCAGAGTATGCAGAGCATCGGAGTGTGGATTGCAAGTTGGTCTCAATGCCCGAAAGCGCTGGCGTATCTGTGCTGGGCGATGCCGGTCTGTTACAGCGGGCGTTTGATAATATTCTGCAGAATGCTCTGGATTATACGCCGCCGGGCAAGGTGGTTCATGTTGCGCTCACCGTGTCTGGCGGTTGGATAAGCCTGACGATAGAGGATGAGGGCCCTGGTGTCGCAGATGAAATCCTCGACCACCTCTTTGAGCCTTTTTTCCGGGGTGACAAGTCCCGGGGAGGCGAAGGTTGGGGGCTAGGGCTGGCGATCGCAAAAAACATCATTCTGGCCCATGACGGCGAGATTGCTGCCAACAATAGTGAGAGCGGCGGTTTACAGGTCGTAACCCGCTTACCGGTATTTACGGCCGATTAATGAAACTACAGGCCAGCCCATGAAAAAGGATTATCCGATACCTGAATGCTACCTTGAGCGCGAAACAGAGGTGAAGAAAAGCCGCTTCATTGCGTGGGTTGCGCCCGTGAGTACCCGGGATGAGGTGAAAGACTGGCTGGGGAAGGCGCATCAGGATCACCCCGATGCGCGCCATATCTGCTGGGCCTATCAGATCGGACGCCCGGGCTCTGCAGCGGAAGCCGCCATGAACGATGACGGCGAGCCCTCCGGCACCGCAGGCAAGCCAATTCTCAATGTGATTCAGCATAAGGATATGGGCGACGTTCTGGTTATGGTGATACGTTATTTCGGTGGCATCAAACTGGGCGCCGGAGGGCTTGTGCGGGCCTACGCCGGCGCGGCTGAAAGTGTGCTGTCAGAAGTGGGTAGGGTTTTCCAGAAGCCGGTTTGTCCCGCAAACGTCACAATGGGCTTTGCCGATGAGCAGCCACTGCGACACTGGTGTGATGTAAATTCGGTTGAACTGGAATCCGTCGCCTACGGCACTCCGGTAACCGCTCGGGTCCTGGTTCCGGAAGATCTGGCAAACACCTTCCGCGCCTTTTGTGATGCTCATAAACTGGATTACAATTTTGAAAACTGATTGGGTAAAATCGCATCGTTCAGGTGCCTTGTGCGTATACTCGTATGAGAATTCCAAGAAACCTAAGGAGTAGATAATGGCCCGTCTTCTGATGGCAGCACTGGTGACACTGGTAATGACCGGGTGCGCCAGTAACGTGGTGACTGATTACAACTCCGCCGTAAAATTCGACGATTATTCAACCTGGGTCTTTGCATCGGAACCCGATGAATCTTCGTTTATGACGCTCGATGGAAACCGGGTTCAAAGCGCGGTTGAGCGCGAGCTGAGCCGTAAAGCTTTGCGCAAGGTAGCAGAACCGGAAGCCGATCTTCTGGTGAACTGGAAAATTGTGGAAGAAGAACGCATCGAGCAGTCGGGCGTGGGTCTTGGTTTGGGCTTCGGCACCGGCAACTTTGGCTGGGGGCTCTCGGCTCCGCCTCCTGCACGTGAAGTAAAAGAAGGCAAGCTGGTGGTCGAGCTGGTTGATAAAAGCTCAAAGGAAGTCATTTGGCGTGCAGCCAGTCGCCGCTACCTCAATGAAAACCAGTCTCCCGAAAAGCGTGGAAAGCTGATTGATGAAGTAGTTGCGGAGATGTTCACCAAATACCCTCCTGATCTCGATTGAAAAAAACGGGGCCCTTTTGAGACATAGCTCCAGAGGCCCTGCACACGGAGGAAAAATGGCGAAGCGATCGACAGGCGGGTTGGTGTTTTCAACGGAGCAGGGGCGAATGTGCCCCGAATGCCGCAACCCGGTTTCAGACTGCACCTGCCGCCAGGCTCAACGCCCGGAAGGTGATGGCATTGTTCGGGTAAGCCGCGAGACCAAGGGGCGCAAAGGAAAGGGCGTTACTCTGATTACCGGCATCCCCATGGATGAGAAAGAGCTTAAAGCCTACGCCAAAGTACTCAAGGCAAAATGCGGTACTGGTGGCACGGTAAAAGAAGGCATTGTTGAAATCCAGGGTGACCAGAGGGATCTGCTTGTTCCACTTCTGGAGCAGAAGGGCTGGATTGTAAAGCGCTCCGGTGGCTGATAAACCCCGGGGTTAACGTTTTTTTCTGACATAAAGCACCTTGTTAACCCGTGCGACCAGTTCGCCCTTCTCATCAACAATGTCCACATCCCATTGTAGCAGCATTTTTTCGCCACCCGCAGTGGCTGTGCGGATTTCTTCAAGCCTCTCATCTGTCAGCTCAAAGTGCGCTGTAACGCGGCCTTTGCCGGGGCGGATGAAATCAATGCAGGCAGATTTGTCCCACACGATATAGTCTTTGCCCAGGGTGTTCATCAGCAACAGCATGTATATAGGGTCAACCATGCTGTAGAGCGAACCGCCAAAGTGAGTGCCCACATAATTGGTGTTGTACCAGTGCAGGTTCATTTCCACCGACGCTGAGCTGTAGTCATCCGCAATGTGGGTTACTTTAACGCCGGCGCCTGCGTAAGGGCCGTAAACGTTCATAATTTTGCGCACACCGTTTGGGCTGGAAATCCAGTTGCGGAGTTTCGACATCATGATAGTCAGGCTCTTCTGTAGCAGTGAGTTGAAAAAGGTATGAGGCGGGCGATTATACGGTGAAAAACAAAAATGGTCTGCTTCGGGCAACAGGCACACTATCGGATGGATAGCGTCTGGATACCAGGATCATGCAAAACTGGATTGATTTAGTCTAAATAATTATAATTCTCATCATTGTTTGTGGCTTGACGTGGCGTTGCTATGAGTCCCAAGCCAGTGCCTGGCAACTCAGCCGCCAATTCCGTCAGCAGCAAATGACATAGCCAGCGGCCCGCTTCGTTTCCACATGCCGGTCGTGCTCCAGCTCCATCAAGACCTTCGTAAGGGATTACATGTCCGCAGAAATCAGTGCTGCCAGTAGTTTCACGGCGTTTGCCCGCCTGCTTCGCTATGCTCGTGGTTATCGTCGCCAGATCGTCGCGGCCACTACATGCTCTGTTGTTAACAAGCTGTTTGATATCGCGCCGGAAATACTGATTGGTATTGCGCTAGATGTGGTGGTCAATCAGGAAGACAGTTTCGTAGCTTCGCTGGGAATCACAGAATCGCTGAATCAGATTCTGGTATTGGGCGTGCTTACTTTTTTCATATGGGCAGGCGAATCCCTGTTCGAGTACCTTTATCAGATTCTCTGGCGCAACTTGGCCCAGCGGCTGCAATCCGACCTGCGTCAGGATGCCTATGAGCACGTCCAAAAATTGGATATGGGTTTTTTCGAGTCTCGTAGTTCTGGCCAACTGGTGGCCACGATGAATGATGATGTCAACCAGCTTGAACGCTTCTTGGACGGCGGCGCCAACGCCATGATTCAGGTGCTGGTAACGGTGGTCGCCGTCGGGGCAGTTTTCTTCGTATTGTCGCCACTCATCGCGGTGCTGGCATTCATGCCGATACCGTTAATTATCTGGGGGGCTTTCTATTTTCAGCGTAAAGCCGGGCCGCTTTATGCCGATGTGCGAGAGAAGGTCGGCGACCTCTCCAGCCGTCTAACCACGAACCTCGGTGGCATTGCCACCATCAAGAGTTTTACCGCGGAGCATCGCGAAGCGGCTCGCCTGAAGGCCAGTAGCACTGCCTATGTGAATGCGAATCGCCGGGCCATCCGCATCAGCTCAGCGTTTATTCCCATTATCCGCATGGCGATTCTGTCGGGTTTTCTGGCCACGTTCACGGTGGGCGGCATGATGGCGCTGAAAGGCGATCTGAATGTGGGTGCCTATGGTGTGTTGGTGTTTCTGACCCAGAGACTGCTATGGCCGTTGACCGGTATGGCTGAGGTGATCAATTTGTTTGAGCGAGCCATGGCCAGCACTCGGCGCATTCTCGACTTGCTTTCGGAGCCACTCCATATCAAGGATCAAAGCACCAAAACTCTGAGGCAGCCAGTGAACGGGGCCGTGACTTTTAGCGATGTCAGTTTTCACTATCCCACCAGTAACGCCGGAATAGATCAGATTTCACTGACCGTCCCGGCTGGTAATACTCTGGCGCTTGTCGGTGCCACCGGTTCGGGTAAATCCACTTTGATTAAGCTGCTGCTGCGGTTTTACGAGACTGAGAGTGGGGACATCCGTATTGATAACCAGCCCATCCGGTCCGTGAGCTTGCAGTCCCTTCGCGAATCCATTGGCTTGGTGAGTCAAGACGTCTACCTGTTCGAAGGCAGTATCCGGGAGAATCTGGTCTACGGTCGCCCCGAGGCGACCGATGCCGAGATCATCGAGGCCGCGCGCACGGCAGAAGCCTGGGCATTTATCGAGGCATTACCGGAAGGTTTGAACACTCCAGTAGGTGAACGGGGTGTGCGGCTCTCTGGTGGACAGCGCCAGCGACTATCTCTAGCCCGCGCACTTCTGAAGGATTCGCCTATTCTGGTGCTGGACGAGGCCACCAGCGCCGTGGATAACGAAACTGAGGCCGCTATTCAGCGTTCGCTGCGAAGCATTGGGCACAATCGCACCGTCATCATGATCGCACACCGTCTTTCTACCATCGTTGATGCCGATTCAATTGCCGTCATCGCCAACGGCAAGGTGGTGGAGGTGGGCACTCATAGAGAATTGTTGGAAAAGGACGGGGCTTACGCCGCTCAATGGCGGGTCCAAACCGGCCAAACCTGAAATAACTTCGGGTAATTTGCCGACATAATCTATGTTGCTGCTGATCCTGACCGCAAGAGAGAGCGGTCAGGATCAATCTGGCTTACTGCAACTGGTCCCGAATCAGCTTTTTGTTGATCTTCCCGACGCTTGTTTTCGGAATGTCTTCAACAAAGTCAATCTGGTTGGGGATCGCCCACTTGTTGATCTCACCGCTATCAACATGTTTCTGCAGGTGGCTCTGTATATCTTCCAGCGTTGCCTTCTCGCCTGGCTTCAATGTGATGAGCGCATGGGGCCTCTCTCCCCACTTTTCGTCCGGAATGCCTACAACGGCAGCGCCTTCTACAGACGGGTGCTGGCTGATCAGGTTTTCCAGATCAAGGGAGGAAAGCCACTCGCCGCCTGTTTTAATCACATCCTTGATGCGGTCCTTGATGGTGAGCGTGTTATTTGGCTCGATGGAGGCAACGTCCCCGGTGTGCAACCAGCCGCCTTCCCAAAGCTCCTCACCCTTGGCGGGTTCCTTGAAATAACTCTGGGTGAGCCAGGGAGCTCGTGCAACCACCTCACCTTTGGCTTCGCCGTCATGGGCTACCGGGTTGCCGGAAGGGTCAACAATCTCCAGCTCTACCATAGGTACCGCAATGCCAGTCTTGATTCGTTTGGTGGTTTGCTGTTCCAGCGGCAGGTCCAGATCTTCCGGCTTCAGATGGGTCGCGCTGAGCAACGGGCAGGTCTCCGACATGCCATAGCCGGTGTACATGCGGATGCCCAGTTTGGCGGCTGCATCGCACAGGCCTTTGGTCATGGCACTGCCACCAATCAGTACCTGCCAGTTGCTCAGATCTGCTGTTTTAATGGACTCTGTGCCCATCAACATCTGCATAATCGTTGGAACACAGTGTGAGAAAGACACCTTGTGCTCCTTGATCAGATCAACCAGCAATTCCGGCTCATAGCGGCCGGGGTATACCTGCTTGATACCCATCATGGTGGCTGCGTAAGGAACGCCCCAGGCATGAACGTGGAACATGGGTGTCACGGGCATATACACTGACGATGAGCGCAGCAGTGGCATTTCATCGTAGGCGGAAAGCGACCCGGTCATTGCCAGAGTATGGAGCACCAGTTGGCGATGGCTGAAGAACACGCCTTTCGGGTTGCCGGTGGTACCGGAGGTGTAGAAGGTGGTTGCGACGCTGTTCTCGTCGAAATCCGGGAAGTCGAACTTGGCGGTTGCATTGGCCAGGAGTGTTTCGTACTCGCCTGATGTATCAAGCTGCGTGTCTTTTGCCGTTTTCTCATCACTGAGCTGGATATAGGTTTTGACCGTTTTGATTTCGCTACGAACACCTTCCAGGATGGGCAGGAAATCGTCGTGCACCAACACCACGTCGTCTTCGGCGTGATTCATGGTGTAAACAATCTGGTCCGGTGACAACCGCACGTTTATGGTGTGCAGCACGGCACCCATCATGGGGATCGCGAAAAAACATTCCAGATAACGGGGCGTATCCCAGTCCATAACCGCGACCGTATCGCCTGGTTTAACACCAGCGTCGGAAAGGGCGTTGGCAAGGCGGTGAATGCGCTCAACCAGATCGCTGTAAGTGTATTTGCTGCGGTTGGCGTACACGATTTCCTGATCAGGAGAATATCTTGGCCCCGAAAGCAGCAGCTGTTTGATCAGCAGAGGGTATTGATGGGCATTTTTCGCCGCAGGTAAAATTTGTGTCTTTACCATGTCTGTAATCCTCTTTCCCGGTTGTTGGTTTTGTCTGAGAAGTTGGCTAAATCTGACTTAAATTGAGTGGAGCCGGAAGCTTGAAAAGCTACTCCCAAGGCGCCGGAGAATGTGGCAGCATGGATGATCTACTGCTCCCAGGGGTTGCCTTTAGTACTTTCCAATGTATTCACACCAATGTGCATGGCCGCTTTAGCCAGCATGTTGGCACTCACAGGGGCCGTCATCAACAGGAAGACCGTGATCAGGATTTCGGAAATGCCGATATCCTCGCCCATGGCGCTGAAATAGATAACCGAGCTCAGCATGATGGCACCGACGCCAACGGTGGTTGCTTTGGTTGGCCCGTGCAACCGGGTGTAAAAGTCCGGCAGTCTGGCCAGGCCAATCGCACCAACCAGCGTAAATGCACCACCAAATATCAACAGGGCTGAGATGGCGTACTCCGCAAATGGGCTCATGAGTGGTCTCCTCTGCGTATCGGCCGATAATGGCGGATCGTATGTGTCGGGTTGTTATTCAATGACGCTGCCCCGCTTCAGGTACTTGGCCATGGCTACCGTGCTGACGAATCCCATAACTGCAATCAACAGGGCAGACTCAAGGTACATACGCGTTCCCAGCGTAATGCCGAGCAGAATGATCAGGGCAATGGCATTGATATAGAGCGTATCGATTGCCAGAACCCGGTCGGGCTCATCCGGCCCTTTGATCAAGCGGTATACGTTGAGTAGCGCGGCCAGTGTCACCATGGCAATGGCGAGATTCAAGGCAATAGTGATCATTGGAACATCTCCATCAACGGCTTTTCGTAGCGGTTGTGAATAGTGTCAATAACCTCCTGATCACTGGTGGCATCCAGCGCATGGATCAGCAGAGTTTTCTTGTCATCGCTTACATCCGCGCTGACGGTTCCGGGAGTGAGTGAAATGGTGCTGGCGAGAATGGATATGGCCAGCGGGTGTTCAAGCTTCAGGGGGTAATTGATGAACGCCGGCCGTGGTTTGCGGGGACTGAGGATCAGCCAGGCCACAGAAAAACTGGCGGCTACAATATCCTTCAGTACTCGCAGGATGTAGGCCGGCATACGCCAGGTTTTGACAAAGGCGGGGCGCTCGGGCCAGAACCCGTGAGTCATCTGAGGAATCAGCCAGGCCAGAATCAGGCCGAGAACCACACTGCCACCTGATACGCCATCGCTGAGAATCTGCCATGTAGTGAACAGAATCAGGCTGAGCCAGGGTTGAGGAAAACTCAGGCGGTCAAACATCAGTTTATCTCCCCGACCAAAGGATTCTGCGGAATATGCACAGGCGTTTGCAGGATATTAATATAGCCCTGGTTGTCGTATAACTGCTCAGCCGTGGCATGGGTGTAGTCACTCAGGGGCCCCGCAAGGGCAACAATGAGCATGGTGAGGCAGGTCAAAATGCCAGTGGAGATCGAAACCCGATTGTTCATCGGTTCTGGCGTTTCCAGGTGGCCATCCACGTTCCACCAGAAAACGATACTGCCCGCGCGGCTGTAGGCAATGAGCGTAAGAAGGCTGCCCACCAGCATCACACCCCATAGCCATGCCATTTCGACACCAGGCTCAACCGATTGGAGAATCAGCAGCTTGCCGAAAAAGCCACTCAGGGGCGGTAAGCCGGCAGCGGCCACAGCTCCAATAAGAAACAGCACGCTAAGGAACGTTCGGTGCCGCATTTTCGGTGCCGTGACGATGCTGTCAGAGGCACTGCCTCTCTGGTTGGCGACCAGTTCGGAAACCAGAAACAAAGCGGCTACCGTCCAGGTTGTGCTGACCAGATAGAACAGGGCGGCCGACAAACCAGCCACCGAGCCAAGTGCAATGGGTGCAAGCAAAGTCCCTACAGAAATAATAACCTGCCAAGCTACAAGGGTTTTCAGACTGTCGGCACCAAGTGCCCCTATAACACCCATGCTGAGCGTTATCAGGGCCAGCGGGAAGAGCCAGTCCATACCCAGATTTGCAAGTTCTCCGGCACCCTCTCCGAAGATCAGCGGGTAGATTCTTACGATGGCGTAAATGCCCACTTTGGTCATAACTGCAAACAGCGCAGCAACGGGAGCGGTGGCCTTGGCATAAGCCTTGGGCAGCCAGAAACACAGTGGCAGAATAGCGGCCTTCAAAGCGAAAACAACGAGTAGCATCATGCCGCCCGCCTTCACCAGGTTCAGGTTGCTGCCGGTTACTTGCGGAATTTTTACTGCAAGGTCTGCCATGTTCAGGGTGCCAGTAACGCTGTAAATCATGCCTACGCTGATCAGGAACAGGGCGGAACCCGCCAGGTTCAGAACGACATAGTGAAGCCCGGGCACCGTGCGAGTGGTGCCACCGCCGTGCATGAGCAACCCGTATGAGGCGATAAGCAGAACCTCAAAGGCAACGAACAGGTTGAACAGGTCGCCGGTCAGAAAGGCAATATTCAGGCCCATCAGCTGGAACAGAAACAGGGTATGAAATTGCCGGTTGCCTTCATCGGCGCCGCCGCTGGCATAAATGTGGCAAAACAGGCCGAGAACCGCTGTCAGAGCGAGCATCAATGCCGCCAGCCGGTCGAGAACCAGAACAATGCCGAAGGGAGGTTGCCAGTTGCCAAACGCATAGATGCGATAACTGTCATCGCTGGCAAGGGCAAGCAGCACAATAGCAGACACCAGCATCAGCGCCGTTGTGGCGATTGCCAGAGTCCGGCGCAGGCTGATAGGGGCATAGCCCATGAATACCTGCAAAATACCACCGAGCAGCGGAATCAGAATCGGAGCGATAAGCCAGTGGGTCATTTACTGCTTACCTCCTGTTCGTGTTTCGGTGAGGGTGCCGGTTTTTCACGCTGGCCATCCACATGGTCGTTTTCGTTATCCGCCAGGTTACGCAGGGCAAGAACAACCAGAAACGCCGTCATGGCAAAACCAATTACGATCGCTGTGAGCACCAGTGCCTGAGGTAAAGGGTCAGAGTAGCTCGAAGTGGTTCCGATAACCGGTTGCTGACCGGTGGCGAGGCGCCCGGTGGCAAACAGGAAGAGATTTACGCCATAAGAGAATAGTGTCAGCCCCATAATGACGGGGAACGTGCGGGCGCGCAGCAGCAGATAAACTCCAGATGCCGACAGGGCACCGATAACCAGTGCGAAAACCAGTTCCATTACACGCCCTCCTTTTTACTCTTGATGGCCGAATGAGGCGACAGCCGGCCAATACTGACCAATGCCAGCAGGGTAGCGCCAATTACCGCCATATATACGCCCAGATCAAACACCAGAGCCGAGGCTACTTCGAATTTGCCCACGAAGGGCCAGGTGATATAGCCAAAGGTGGATGTCAGGAAGGGGTATCCAAAGGCCAGGCTTCCCGCACCCGCAATGGTCGCAAACAGCAATCCGAGACCAATAACGTTGTGGTAACGGAATGGAATACGATCCTGTGTCCAGATCATGCCGCTGGCGATGTACTGAAGTATCAGTGCCACCGAGGTAATGAGGCCTGCAATAAAGCCGCCCCCGGGCAGGTTGTGTCCGCGCAGGAAGATATACGCAGACACCATAAGCGCCAGCGGCAGCATGGGCCTGGCAATCTGCCGGAGCATCAAGGGGTAATGGTCCCGGGTCCAGGGGTGGCCCAGACCGTCTCCTGGCGGTGGAGTGAGTGCTGTGTTTTTCAGCATGGCGTAAATGCCAAGTGCTGCAATGGCCAGCACGGTAATCTCACCCAGGGTATCGAAACCACGGAAATCGACCAGGATCACGTTAACCACGTTGGTTCCACCCCCGCCTGGCTTGCTGTTTTCCAGGAAAAATTCGGAAATGGAGCTGAATGGCTGAGTCAGCATGGCCAGGGTGATCAGGGTCATCCCGGTACCTGCGGCCGCAGCGATCAGAATGTCGCGAACCCGCTGTATTCTCGAGCTTTCGAGGGGTGTCCATGAAGGCATGTAATAAAGCGCCAACATCAACAGAACAATGGTGACCACTTCCACCGAGAGCTGAGTCATGGCCAGATCCGGTGCAGAGAAACGGGCGAACGTTAGCGCCACAATCAGGCCAACAACACTCAGGAGCACCAGCGCGTAGAAACGCTCCCGGTGCCAGAGCGCTGTCGCCAGCGCAGAGACAATCAGCATGCCTGCGGCAATCGCCGTGGGCCAGTCCACTGGGCTGAGACCGCTCTCACCAATGTAGAGCCCATTCTTTGCAAGCGGCAGGGCAGCGACAGCAATCACGCTCACCACCAGAAGCATGGCATAGCGCTGTAAAGAACCATTTTCGATCCAGGCAGTAAAGCGATGAGCCAAGTCTACGAACTCTGAAACCACGGCTTCAAATACAGCCTTACCGTCAATTTCCCGGAAACGGGCATGAAAGTCGAAAAAGCGCTGACGCTGGCTGTACATCAGCAGACCACCGAAGAAGGCCAGAAAGCTCATCAGTAATGGCAGGTTAAAGCCATGGAGAACGGCCAACTGGTAGTCGGGTACATCACCGCCGAGTGTGGCAGATGCTGCAGAGAACAATAGCGGCCCTACGGAAATGGTCGGGAACACACCGACCATGATGCAGACGAACACCAGGATCTCCACCGGAAATTTCATGTACCTCGGTGGTTCGTGAGGCGGGTATATGGGCAGGTCCACAGGTTTTCCGTTAAAGAAAACATCGTGAATAAAGCGCGCCGAGTAGGCAACCGCGAATACGCCCGCCAGTGTTGCGATAATAGGCGGCAGCCAGGCCCAAAGGCCAGGAAGGTTGAGCTGCAGGGACTCGGCAAAGAACATTTCTTTGCTGAGGAATCCGTTCAGCAAAGGAACGCCCGCCATAGATGAGGCGGCAACCATGGCCAGCGTGGCTGTATGGGGCATATAGCGCCAGAGCCCGTTGATGCGGCGCATATCGCGAGTGCCTGTTTCATGATCAATGATACCGGCGGCCATGAACAACGATGCCTTGAAGGTGGCATGGTTGATCACGTGGAATATCGCGGCGACGGCGGCTAGCTGGGTGCCCATACCCAGCAACAAAGTGATCAGGCCCAGATGGCTTACGGTTGAATAAGCGAGCAGGCCTTTCAGGTCGTGTTTGAACATGGCGATATAAGCGCCAATCAACAGAGTGGCCATGCCGGTGAAGCTGACCATGTAGAACCATTGCTCGGTTCCCGCCAAAGCTGGATAAAGGCGCGCCATCAGGAATATGCCCGCTTTTACCATCGTGGCCGAATGCAGGTAAGCCGAGATTGGCGTGGGTGCCTGCATGGCGTGGGGGAGCCAGAAGTGGAACGGGAACTGGGCTGATTTGGTAAAGGCGCCAAGCAAAACCAGAGTCAGTGCGACCGGGTACAAAGCGTGAGCTTTAATCTGATCGCCAGCGGCAAGAACATCATCAAGTTCAAAACTGCCAACAATATTACCTAGGAGCAGTATGCCTGCCAGCAACGCGAGCCCGCCGCCTCCTGTTATCGCCAGAGCCATCCGGGCACCGCGTCGTGCGTCCTGCTTGTGGGTCCAGAAACTGATCAGCAAAAAGGAGGTGAGGCTGGTGAGTTCCCAGAAAATAAGCATCAGCAACAGGTTGCCGGATAGCACTATGCCCAGCATCGAGCCTTTGAAGCACAGGAGCAGGGAGTAAAACTTGGCCACATTTTCCTTGGCTTTGAGGTAGTAGTGGGCATAAATAATGATCAGGAGACCGATGATCAGTATCAGAAGCGCAAACAAAAGCGCCAGACCATCAAGGCGAAAACTGAAAGAGAGCCCGAGCGCCGGCAGCCAGTCGTAACTGTGCAGAACAGTGCCGCCCGCTGAAAGAACAGACCAGTGTGGAAACAGCGCCGCCAGTGCAATCAGCGCAGGAACAGATGATGCTATTGCGATAGCCGTTCGCCCTCCCTGGGCAAACAGGGGGGCGGCTATGGCCCCCAGAAACGGCAGTAATACAACCAGCGGTAGCGACATCGCAGCCTCGTTAGCGAATTTCTTTTATTATGAATGGGGATGACATATGACCTTGAGTCTAGTCTCCGGTTGGCTGCCGTGCATAAGTCACCTGGAGGCGATAATGACGGGTGCCAAGAGTTGGATCAGCGAGAAGCCGGCGGGTCTGGGAAGTAAGGTAGACGCCCGCGATGCCGCGCGATATCAGCGGTAATAGGGGGGCGATTGATCTGCTTGCAGCCGAAGGACCTTGCGGTCATGGTTGCTCCGTTGTTGAAACCTGGAAACTGATGATACGTGCCCGGGCTCGCAGGTCAAGTCAACTTGTGATTGATCAAGCGCCGAAGTGGTAATGAAAGTGACGTGAAAGGGCACTATCAGGCTATTTTCTGGCAGCGCCTTTTGGGTCGTCGGACGATCATTTGGCCGATTTCAGAGCCTTAAAAATGGCGTCAGCTTCGGCAGCCAGCACCTGATTGCGCAGATCGTTACCTTGCTGGTTGGCCTGCTCGATCTGTTCAAGCTTCAATGTGTACAGCCGGTTAAGAACTTCAACCCGGGTCTGTTGAACGGGTGCGTTCATGGCATTTTTCTCCAACGTGACACCTGTCAGTATACTTTACGAAAACGTCCAGCCAGTGGCTGTCACGGTAATCCGATGCATAACCCGGGCCAAGCGGTCACGGCTATCGCTAACGACCGAACCGTGACCGATAGGCGCCGGGAGCAAGCCCGGTCTGTTTGCGGAATAAACGGCTGAAAGAGCTGACATCCTCATAGCCTACCAACTGTGTAATGTCCTCTATTGGCAATCGGGAGTTCTCCAGATTCCGGCGTGCAGCTTCCACCCTTATGGCCTGAAGGTACCCCGTTGGAGTGTCTCCAGTGGCCAGCTTGAATCGTCGCATCAGCGAACGCGTAGTCAGTCCACTTAAAGCGGCAAGAGATTGCAGGTTTACAGCGTCACAATAATGCTCCTCCAGCCAGTCCTGTAGTTTCAGAATCACCGGATCTGAATGATACCGCCTGGTTTGAAGTGCGCTGTACGGTGCCTGGCTATTGCGCCCAGCGTCGATAACAAACGCCTTCGTCAATTCCCGGGCAACTTGGGCACCGGCATGGCGCTCAATCAGATGTACGCCCAGATCCCACCAAGCCATACCGCCACCGGCACAAGCGACATACCCGTCGACGGTCACCAGCTTCTCCGGATTCAAATTCACTTGCGGGTAACGCTGGCGAAAATCGTTGCTGAAACCCCAGTGGGTCGTGGCTTCTCTATTGTCCAGCAAGCCTGCCTGCGCCAGAAGAAACGCCCCGGTGCAGTTGCTGGCTACTCGAACCTGTCCAGCAGAGCTGGTGTTCAGGCTATTGAACTGGCCAAGCCAACCAATCAGATCCGGGTTTGAACCCAGAACCTGATCAATCGGCGCACCGATCGTCGGCACGATCACCAGATCAGCAGTGTCTGTCTCCTGTTCTTCCCAGCTGCCATCTGATAGCAGGGTGATGCCGTTAATACACTTACAAGGGTCGCCGTTACGTGTCAGCAGTCGGGTGGCGAAGTGCGGCACTGGCTGCTCACCATGAATACGGGCCCAAGTTACGCCGGCCAGGCGAAACAAATCAATCACGCCTGTTATAGCGCTGGCCAAAGCGCCGTCAAAGCCAATTATAAATACCTTCTGCATTGAGTCTCCGGGCTATAACTCCGAGATAGGGTGATGCGGGTGTCAGTCAATGTGGTGGCAATTTTAACCATGATTATGTCATAAACGCCGGTTCCCAGGAAAACCCGGTTGTGAGAGCCTGTAGGTAACCCAAAGATAGCTACAGCCAATCACCAGGAAGCTGCATAAATGACCGATACCCTGATAGACCGCCGTGATCTGGCGTTCCAGCTCTACGAAGTTCTCGATACCGAAAGCCTGCTCAGCCGTGATCGCTTTAACGAGCACAACCGCGATACCTTCGATGCCGTCATCGAAACCGCTGACAAAATGGCCAGAGAGAAGTTCGCCAACCACAACAGTGCGGCCGACAAAGACGAACCCAAATTCGTTAACGGCCAAGTGGAAATGCTGCCTGAAGTGAAAGACGCCTTTGATGCCTACGCCGAAGCCGGCTTTATTGCGGGGCGTTATGATTACGAGTTGGGCGGCATGCAGCTTCCGGAGTCCGTTATGGCAGCCTGTAACGGCTTCTTCACAGCCGCTAACCCAGGCACTGCAGGTTATCCGTTCCTGACCACTGCGGCTGCAAACCTCATTCGCGTGTTCGGCAACGAGACACAGAAAACCAGCTTCCTGCCCAACATGCTCAGCGGCCGATACAGTGGCACCATGGCCCTAACCGAGCCACACGCTGGTTCATCGCTGGCGGACATTCGCACCTCCGCATCGCCAACGGATGACAGCCACTACCTGATCAAAGGCGCAAAAATCTACATCTCCGGTGGCGAGCAGAGCATCACCGAGAACATCGTTCACATGGTGCTTGCTAAAATTAAAGGCGCTCCTGCCGGGGTAAAAGGCATATCCCTGTTCATCGTTCCCAAGTTCCGGGTAGACAGTGAGGGCAACCCCACGGATCGCAACGGCGTAAGCCTCGCCGGCTTGATTCACAAACTCGGTTACCGTGGCACAACCTCTACCGCGCTCAGTTTTGGTGACGATGCGCCTTGTCACGGATATCTGGTGGGCGAGCCTCATCAGGGTTTGAAGTACATGTTCCAGATGATGAACGAAGCCCGTGTTGGCGTAGGCTTTGGCGCGGCAGTAATTGGCTATCGTGGCTACATGCACAGCCTGGAATACGCCAAAGACCGCTTGCAGGGTCGCAAGGCTTCCGAAAAGAACCCGGCAAGCCCGCAAGTACCAATCATCGACCATGCCGATGTGCGCCGAATGCTGTTGGCCCAGAAAGCCTACAGCGAAGGCGGGTTGGCACTTTGCCTTTATGGCGCACGTCTGATGGACGACCAACACACCCATCCGGATGAACAGAAACGCGCTGAAGCTGGCAAGCTGCTGGACTTGCTAACCCCGGTGATCAAGACCTGGCCCTCCGAACACGGCCCGAAAGCCAACGACCTGGCCATTCAGGTATATGGCGGTGCGGGTTATACCCGCGAGTACCCTGTTGAGCAGTGCTGGCGCGACAACCGCCTGAACCCCATTCATGAAGGCACCACTGGCATACAGGGCCTGGATTTGCTCGGCCGCAAGATCTGGCAGGACCAAAGCCTTGGCTTGCAGTTACTGATGAAGGAAATGCAGGTAGATTTGGAAGCTGCAACCACCGACCGCAGCCAGCAGTGGGCGTTGTCATTGAGTGAAACCTTGCAGCAGGCTGTTAAAGTGACCCAGAACCTGGGTAAGTCCCTCATGAGCGGCGAGGTGGACAAAAGCCTCGCCAACGCCTCCTGCTATTTGCACTTGTTCGGCCATATCATCGTTGCCTGGATGTGGTTGCGCCAAGCCAACGCCGCGGCCCAGGCGTTGGCTTCTGCTAACAGCGATGACGAACGCAACTTTTATCAGGGCAAACTCCAGGCCGCCCAGTACTTCTTCCACTGGGAGCTCCCGACGGTGGCTCAGGACTTGGTATTGTTGCGGAATATGGATGACACTTGTCTGAATATGAAGGCGGAGTGGTTCTAATGGCTTTGGTTGATGTTGAAAAGAAAGGGCATATCCTGCTCATCGGGCTAAACCGCCCGGAAAAAATGAATGCCATGAACCGGGCCATGTACCACGAAATTGCTGCGGCCTATTACCAGCTGGAACACGATGACGATTTGAGAGTGGGCCTGATGTACGCAGAAGGTGACCACTTCACCAGCGGTTTGCAACTGGACGATTGGGCGGGTGTGTTTGCAAACGGCAAAGGTATCGAGCCGGGTGAAGGCGAGCTGGATCCGTTCCATATAACCGGCGACGGCCTGAGCAAACCGGTGGTGTTCGCCACACAGGGCATCTGCTTTACCTGTGGTGTCGAGATGATGTTAAACACAGACATCCGCGTGGCGGCTAAAGGAACCCGCTTTGCACAGCTGGAAGTCAAACGCGGCATCTTCGCCTGCGGTGGCGCCACCATCCGCCTGCAACGTGAAATCGGTTGGGGTAACGCTCAGCGTTATCTGCTGACCGGCGACGAATGGACGGCGGAGCAAGCGTACGAGTGGGGTCTGATACAAGAGCTGGTCGAGCCGGGTGAGCAGTTCAATGTCGCTCTGGAAATTGCGGAGAAGATAGCCAGTGCCGCACCCTTGGGCGTTCGTGGCAGTCTGAAATCTTCCAAAATCGCAGTAAGCGAGGGCCAAGAAGCAGCAAAACAGCGCTTGTTCCCGGATCTGCAACCAGTGATGGCCAGCGAGGATGTTAAAGAAGGCATTCAGTCCTTCCTTGAACGACGAACTGCAGTATTCAAAGGAAAATAAGGCAGGCACACCAGACTTCAAGCAGCCGGTGGGCCAAGGTTCTCAGGACTGTCGGCAGCAAGGATGCTGCCGTCAAGCGTATAGGGACGATTTACAGCGTGTCCTGAGAACCTTGGCCCACCGGTGGCCCGCACCTAAGTCTGAAGGCTACAGGCTCGAGAGTTTTGATGCTGAACACTAAGCAGCCTTCTCCGAAGCCGAGCCAGAAGCTTCCTCCCGACGCGCCGCAGCCTTGGCAGCCACCTCAGCAGCGTAATCCGCATACTTGGCCACCAACCCCGCCTTGCGATCCGGATCCCAATTGATCTTGCTCAGATCGCCCTCATAGTGATCAATCACCCGCTTATCCATGGTCTCGTACCACCACTGGGGCACGTAAGCCGGTAGCAGCATGGATGCGTAACCGCCGGGCAACTGTGGAGCTTTCTCGAAATGCCGCAACGCCTGGTAGCTGCGCTGGGGATGGGCGTGATGATCAGAATGACGCTGCAACTGATACAGGAACAGGTTCGTCACAATGTGATTGCTATTCCAGCTGTGCTCCGGCTGAGTGCGCACGTACTTTCCGTTATCGTCCTTTTGGCGCAGCAGCCCATAGTGCTCAATGTAATTCACACTCTCCAGCAAACTCGCGCCGTAAACCGCTTGCGCAGCCAGGAAAGGAACTGCCCTTGGCCCGCAGACCAACGTAGTCGCCCCGAAGAACCCGGCACTCATTGCCCAGCCCTGCAACAGCTCGTTTTCCAGGCTCCAGAAGCTTTTGCCCTTACGCTCCAGGCGCGCCCTCTCAATGTTCACCGAAGATTTCATACCACCCAACACTGTGCGTGGTAAAAACTTCCAGAAGCTCTCACCCATGCGACTGCTCGCGGGATCTTCAGGAGTCGCTACCCGCTTGTGGTGGCCAAAATTATGCTCAACAACAAAATGGGTGTAGCCCGTAGGTGCAAGCGCTGCCATCGCCATCAGCTTATTGAGCTTGTTGGATTTATGACCCAGCTCGTGAGCGGTATTGATGCCAACGCCATTGATGGCGCCAACGGTCAATGTTAAACCGATTTTGTCCTCTATCGGCGTATTCTTTCGGCTGGCCAGCCATGCGCCCAAAACTGTCATCGCGTATTGGGAAGGAATAAACGCTTTCACGATACGGCTGTAATACTTGTCTTGTTCCAGCGGAGCAACCGCAGATTCCGGTGGGTTGCTTTTGTCCTCTCCAATAGCGCGATCCAGGGCGGGAATGATGCCATGAACCAGAGCCGGACCAGTCCAGGCAAGGGCTTTCAGCTTCTTCGGTGCCACCGCATAGCCTGCTAGCGCCGCCAAACCAATGCCAGGCAGGGCAGGGCCCAGTAGCCAAAGGTAACGCTTCGGATCTTTCCACTTTTCGATGCCGCTTACAGAGGCTGCGGGTTTACCTACCGAAGTTGCTGACGTTTGCGAATCCAGGTTGTCATGAGTTTTGGCATTCATGATTTCTCTCCATTTCTGTATGCGCCATTGCGGAACGCGCAAACTGAATTTATGTCGGACAATCTATCAATGCAACAAATTCGAAAAACAATCGTAGAGTTGGCTCGAAATGACAAAAAGCAATTAACTGGCAGAGTCGGAAAATGTGAGCCAGAATTTCAGCACAAAAAAGATAAACACAGGGATGAACAGGCAATGACAGCTTCTGATAATTTGAATTCTGCAACGTCCGGACAGATCCTGGACCGGCTCCGTGAATACGAGTTCAAGGCGCAGCTTGTGGAGGTTGTATACCGCGATGGTGCGGGGCAGATTTGCACAGTTCATGATGTCGTGCGGGATATTTTCAGCCGGGCCGGACAGGACTTCATCCTCCTTGGTCGAGGGACCATGTTGCCCTTCGATAGAGTGCTTATGCTCGAGGGCCAGCCGATCTCCAGCGCGCTTGGTTAAATAAAGGGTAATCAGCAGGTAATTGTATGGCGCCGGACATGGCCTTACCCTGTACACGGTTCCAAACGCTTACCAACAGAGGGATATGTTATGAACAAGTTTACTCTCAGCGCGCTTCTTATGTTTTTGACCCTGGGCCTTGCTGCTTGTAGCTCCGAAGACAATGAAGGAGCTGATTTCGAGAAGGCTGCAGATAACGCTGAAGAAATGGTGGACGATGCAGGCAATTCGATTGAAGAAACCTATGAAGAAGCCACCGGCCAAGACGAAGGCGTAATTGGCGAAATGGAAGAAGGCGCCGAAAACGCTGGTGAGGAAATGGGCGATGCCGCTGAGGAAGCAGGCGACTCCATTGAAGAAGGTTATGACGAGGTAACCAAATAAGCGACCAAATAATCGCTTATCCGCTCCGGCGCGCTTGATACGTGTCGGAGCACCCCTGCCCAGAGCACACCATAACCGTTAATCTTCTCCGAAAAGATTAACGGTTTTGTCTTTTTATTGTCTCCGCACTGTCATGTCTCCCGCCGACACTGTCCTCTCGACAACATCCGTTTGTTGCCTATCAAGAGAGACAAAGAGAGACATAACATGGCCAAGCACAACCTTGATTCCAACTACCTGGACCCCGATTACGAACCCGTTGTGAACCATTCCGGCAACAGGGCGTTCCACGAAGTCCTGGCGACTCGGATGCATCGTCGTACCCTGATGAAAGGCAGCGTTGGCGCTGCGTTGGCGAGCATTATGGGTGTCGGCTTCGCAGGCTGTGGAAGCGACAGCAAGAGCGGCGGCAGTAATGGGGGCATAAACCCCGATGTCGGTACGACTGATCTTGGCTTTGAGGCTATAGCCGTTTCCACGGCAAACACGGTTGTTGTGCCTGCAGGGTACTCAGCCAAGCCCTTCTTGCCTTGGGGGACGCCGATCACCGGCTCTTATCCAATGTTCAGAGCAGACGCATCCAACTCCGGAGCAGATCAGGAACAACAGATAGGCATGCACCATGACGGAATGCATTTCTTCCCGATTGATTTCAAGGCTGGCGGCAATCGCTCTGACGAAGGGCTGCTGGTGATGAACCATGAATACATCAATCAGGCTGCTCTGCACCCCGATGGCCCTACCTATAATCCAACTGGCATGCGCCCTGCCGACGAGGTGCGTAAGGAAGTGGCTGCGCACGGCGTATCTGTGGTTCATATAAAGCAAGACAGCGCAGGTAGTTGGGACGTTGTATTCGGAAGCCCCTTCAACCGGCGGGTTACGGGCAATACAGAGATGGATATCCGCGGGCCGGTTCGCGGTTATCAGAAACTCTCGACCCGTTTCAGCAAGAACGGCACCCAGACGCGGGGCACGCTGAACAACTGTTCAATGGGCCCGACGCCCTGGGGAACCTACCTTGCGGCTGAGGAAAACTGGCATGGTTACTTCGCAAACGGCTCGCCAACGCAACCACGGGAACAGACCCGCCATGGTGTTGGCGGTGCCACCCGATACGACTGGGAACTTGCCGAAGGTGGGGACGACCAATATGTCCGGTTCAACATCACACCCAATGCAGCGAACGCAACAGACGATTATCGTAACGAGGCCAACACCTACGGGTATATGGTTGAAATTGATCCGTTCACACCTGAGAGCAAGCCGCAGAAGCGCACGGCTCTCGGCAGATTTGGACACGAAGGTGTTATTTTTGCGCCGGTAGAAGAAGGCAAACCCGTTGTCTGTTACTCCGGTGACGATTCGCGCTTTGAGTACATCTACAAGTTTGTCTCCTCGCGGCCCTATTACGCAGCGACCGCCAGCGGGTATTTGCTGGATGAGGGCACCTTGTATGTAGCACGCTTTAACGACGACGGTTCCGGCATTTGGTTACCTCTAACGCTTGACGATTCCGCCTTTTTGGCCAATGTTGATGCTGCACAGGGCTCACAGATTGGCGATGTTCTGTTTGACGGCTTTGAAAGTCAGGCGGATGTTCTGCTGAATACACGGTTGGCAGCAGATATCGCAGGAGCTACACCTATGGATCGCCCGGAATGGGGCGCTGTAGACCCGAATACGGGTGAGGTCTATTTTACCTTGACCAATAACTCCCAGCGCACCGAGGACCAGATTGATGCGGCGAACCCCATTGCTGAAAACCGCACTGGCCACATTATCCGTTGGAGCGAGGATAATGACGACTTTGCCGCAACAGGCTTTCAATGGGATATCTTTGTCTTTGCCGGAGAGCAGGGCACAGAAACAATTGTGGATGGGGAGGTTGCTGTAGAGCTGAACGATGACAACATCTTCAACAGCCCGGATGGCTTGTGGTTTGACTACAATGGCCGCCTCTGGATCCAGACAGATGGCTCTGACGCCGCACCCTATCAGAATAACATGATGCTCGCGGCCAACCCCGTTACCCGGGATATCCGGCGATTCTTCGTGGGACCCAAGGGTTGTGAGGTAACCGGTGTTGTAACGACGCCGGATGTCAGAACCATGTTCGTGAATATTCAGCACCCGGCCATGGATTGGCCCTTTGGCAGCGAAGGTGACCACCCACGGGATGCTACTGTTATTGTTGCTCGCGATGACAAAGGTGTGATTGGCGCCTGAGCCCAAGCCAACTTTCCTGAAAACCGCAAACCTGGTGGCCAGATGAAAAGGCTTGCAGGGTTTGCGGTTTTTTGTTTAAGAAGCGCCCGACCTGGCCGTTAAGATACATAAGTCAACTAAAGTATGAGTTATTAAACCGCTTCAATTCTCTAGTCTCTAAATTGGCCGTCTCACCGTGTACCTATCAGAAATAATAACAACGACGAGGTTTTTATGGGGTTGCTTGACCGTGCAACGATATTTTTTGGGAGCGCAATCGCATTTGTTTTTGCGGTTGCAGGCTTTCTGATGGCACCTTCTCTGGGTCTGGATGCGGCATCACTGCTCATCGGGCTGATCATAGGCCTTATTGTTGCGGCCTTATTTTTGGTCATGAGGGTTCTTGAGCCGGTAGACCGCGGGCTGGCCGCGCTGACGGATGGAACACTGGAAGAAAATCACCCTCTTCATTCCCGGTGTCAGCAGTTACTTGCAGATGCTCAATCCGGCCAGGAGTTGGTCAAATCGCTATCTGGCAGTGCGGATAAAAGTGCCATTTCTGCCGCTCAGGTTTCCTATGCGGCGGATCAGCTCAAGTTGCGCCTTGATCTCCAGGTCCAGGAAACCGCGCAGATGGCAGACTATGCCGGGCAGATTACTGAAACCGTTCGAGAATCTTCACAGCAGGCTACGGATGCAGCCACCATGGCCCTGCAGAATAGCCAGGCCAGCACGGAAGGGCGGCACGCACTCACCTCAGCAATCGACAGCATTCGGGTGGTGCATCAGCAGTCCGGTGAAAATCTTCGCCTGATCCAGGAGCTTAATGAAAAATCCAACAAGATTCAGGGTGTAACCGCCACCATTCAGGGTATTGCAGAGCAGACGAACCTGCTGGCCCTTAATGCGGCCATTGAGGCCGCCCGTGCCGGAGATCAGGGGCGCGGTTTTGCGGTTGTTGCAGATGAAGTCCGGCAGCTGGCCGGCCGCACCGCCCAGGCCACTGGCGAGGTGGCTGAAACGCTGCAGGAGATCCGGTCAGATACTGCGCTGATAGTCACCCGAATTGAAGATCTTGCCCGCAGCGTCGAGGACGGGCTTACATCGGTGGAGACCGTCGGTGAACGGCTCGACCAGATACGCGATCAGTCAGACCGGGTTCAGCAACAGGTAGCACGCATTGCCGAGATAGATCAGGCCAACGAGGTTAGCCTGGCCCATGTGTTCACAGCCATCGAAACCGTCAGGGATCAGATCACAGAGAGTGATAACAGTGTTACCTCGCTGGCAGAGCAAGCGGGTACCCTGATGGAGCTCGCGGAAGTTGCCAACGCGGCGTTTGCACTGAACAGTGGCTCCAGTTACCACAGGTTCTTCTACGATCAGGCGCGAAATGGCGCCACTCAGATCGGTCAGTTGTTTGAACAGGCGATTCGCGATGGCAAGCTGACTGAAAGCAAGCTGTTTGACAAAGCCAGAACGCCGATTCAGGGCACTCACCCCCCCAAGTATACGAGCAGCTTTGACTCTTTTACCGATAAGAATCTACCTGTAGTTCAGGAACAGGTAAAAGACTCGCACTCCGCTCTGGTGTATGCGGCAGTTCAGTCACCGGATGGTTATATACCCACTCATAATCGCGAATTCGCCCACCCAGAAACCGGTGAGCCAGAAGTTGATCTCATGCGCAGCCGAAGCAAGCGCCTGTTTAGAGATCGTACGGCCATTCGTTGTGGTAACCATAAAGAGAATATGTTGCTGCAAACATACCGACGCGACACAGGCGAAGTGATGCACGATCTGTCTGTTCCGGTGTATGTGAATGGCCGTCACTGGGGCGGGTTCCGGCTTGGGTATCGTCCGGATAAACACTGACTCCCAGGGTTTGATAGCTGCTTCAGAGGCTGTGTTAAACTGGTCGCTCACACAGAAAAAGGAGACAGGTCTTGGCTGACTCGGAATTCATTCCTGCCGACGCAAAAACGAATGAGTTGTCGCGCCGCTCTGACCCGGTGCGTAACCTGGCAGTAGTGGTCTATATCCTTCAGGGACTGTCTTTTTTTCTGGGAGGCATTACCGGGCTGGTTGGTGTGATCATCAATTACGTCAAGCTGGACGACGTTGCCGGCACCTGGATTGAGCCACATTTTCGCTGGCAGATTCGTACCTTCTGGATAGGGTTGTTGTGGACGATTATTGGTGTTGTGACCAGTTTTATTATTATCGGATGGTTCATTCTTATGGGCATTGCCATATGGGTCATCTACCGCATTGTGAAAGGTGCCCTGGCACTGAATGATGGCAAGGCACCCGCCTGAAACGCTTGTTCAGAGGCTGGCGGTTTAGCCCTCGGTTACCTCTTTGAGCCGAATGGCACTGAGGGTTCCGGCCAGTCCCATCAATCCGAGCACGACAATCACCGCAGAGTTTGAGATCAGTGAGAGCAGCGCGGTCAGACCGCCGGTCGCAAGCAGCAAAAAGCCGATCACGGTGTTACTGACGGCCGTGTAGTCTGTGCGTTTGTTGCCTCCCGCCATGTCCACCAGATAGGTTTTTCGGCCCAGTCTCACGCCTGCATGGGCAATGTTCAGCACGAAGAATGCCAGCGGGTAGAACCAGCCGTTGCCGACACCTGTGCCGGCAAACATGGCGGTCAGGCCAACACCCAAACACACTGCACTGGCAATAGCGGCTCCACGGATCATCACCCGCCGGCTGGAGGTATCTGCCATCCAGCCCCAGAAACTTGCGGATACGGAGCTGGCCAGGCTGCTTGCCAGAAGAAACACCCCAAGCATAAAACCCGTATCCGATTCTTTCTGAGCCAGTACCACAAAATAGGGCGATGCCAGGGCCGAACACAGCAGCAGGGCGCGGGTAATAACAAAGTTGCGAAAAGGCGCGTCATCGCGCAGAAGCGACAGGCTTTGAAAGGCTTCGGTGAGGGCGTTGCCACCGCCGCCGGTTTCACCATCGTATTCTTCCACGCCAGCAAACAGCAGCCCGGCAATGACCCAGAGCGCGGCCGCCAGCAGAAGCAACAGGCTGTAAAATGCCAGAGAAGGGTCGTCGCGCTCCCAAAACAGCAGAACCGTCAGGATAACCGTTGCGGTGCCGCCTATGGTGGCGGCAAGGCCGGAGAGTCTGCCCCGGCGGGTTTTCGGGATGCACTTCCCCTGAACGTCTTTCATGGCCACGGAGCAGAACCCCCGCGACAGGGAAAACACAATCAGCGCTGCAATGATGCCGCCACCTGCGCTGTAGCCCTCAAAAAACCAGACGCTAGCAGCCATGGCCGCAACACTGACTGCCTGGCCAAAACTGCCAATTGTCCAGAACCATTTGCGCACAGGTTTGCGGCGAACCCAAGCCGCGATCAGCATCTGGGGCACCATGGAGCCGGATTCCCGAATGGGAACAAGCCAGGCCACCAAAGCTGGTGCTCCAATGGCACTCATCAGCCACGCGAGCACCGTTTTGGGGCTGATCAGCAGATCGCCCAGCTTGGTCAGTACGTTGGCTGCCAGAATCAGGAAAAAGTTGCGTGGCACCACTTGGCAGGCTTCCGCAGGAATGTCTCTGCAGACCCGGGCGTCTTCCTCGTTTGCGATCAGGCTGTAGAGCCGGTCAACAGATCGCTCAAGGGTGTCGGTTGTTGCCTGGGCGCTCTCTTGTGAAGAGGTGTTTTTCTGTAAGGGTGTCTGTTGCTGGGACAAGCCGCCGTTCTCCGGGAAATGGATAGCCAAGGATACCAGCCGGGCCGGCACCCCTGAACCCCGGAATGCAGATCAGCGGTTTTTACACCAGATGATGATCCCACCGAACCGACATTCTGGCAATCTCTGCCGCCGGCTTGTTCTTGCCCATTCGAACCAGCTTGCCACGGCCTGAGGAAACCAGAAAGTCGCCCCCCGCCAGTGCTTCAACGCCGGCACAGTCTGCGATGGCGACCTTCTCAATTACAGCGCTTGTTCGGCTGTTAAAGATCAGTGCTGTACCTCCAACCGGCGAGGCAATGGCAACCAGATCATTTTCCGGGTGTGCGACTATGCTGGCGATGTAATTACCCAGTTCTTGGTGAACAGATTCACCAAAGCTGATCTCTTCATAGCGCCCGTTGCGGTACCTGGCGACCAACGGCGGAAGTTCATGGGCCGGGCCCTGGTATTGATAAGCGGCATAGATTGTACCGTCTGGCGCGACATCCACGTGTCGGGTGCTGAGTTGGTGGTGGGATGGCTGGAAGCGGGCAAGAACCCCGCCAGAGTGTCTATCCATCAAGACCAGCGCAGGCTCCATGGTGTCAAGATTGAGCTTGATGCGGTCGTAATCCGGGTGAGTGAGAATGCCTCCCAGCCCCACGATAAGCGTTTGGCCGTCGGGGTGCAGTGTGATCTGGTGCGGTCCGGTGCCGTCCAACTCAAAGGTATCCACCCGTTGATATTGCATGTGGCTGTCGTACACCGCGATGATGCCTTCTCCGGGTTCATAGCGGTTAACCGGGGCGTACAGAAATCGGCCGTCTGCTGAAAACACGCCATGGCCCACAAAGTGTTCGCCCTCTGCGGCTTCAATGCGGTGGAACTTTTCGCCCGTTTTGCTGTTGAGAACGTAGAACGCCCAGCCGGGCCGGCGTTCAAAGAACAATACCTCCGCTGTGCCCGGGCGATTGCAGCCACTGTGGCAGCGGGTTTGTACCGGGGATTTCCAGAGCATTGTGCCATCCGGCGCTGTGGCTCCTACGGCAAAGCTGCCATCAGGCAGACCGATCGCCCCTGTGTACTGTTGCGGGCCTTCGCTGCCGGCTTTTCGGGGCAGTATGTTACAACCGGATAGCGTAAGAGCTGCGCTGCCAGCAAAGGCTGTTTTGATAAGGCTTCTGCGTGTCAGTTCAGGCATGGGCCTTTCCTCAGTCTCCGTCGCTGGAATTAAAACCGCGCACGACGCCGAGCTCAACGGCCGCACGGTCGTTCACCAGCGCGGTTAGCTGAGTCACGTCAATGTAAAGGTTTTGCAAGGATCTGAAAGCCTTATCGTCAGCCAGTAGCGGCGCCATCGGGCGGTCAAGCTCCGGGAAGTTGGCGAGGACTTCATTAAACTGCTGATCGATATTCTCAGCCAGGCTCGCTTGTCCCCGATCCTTGAGAAGCTTTGAGAAAGCCGGCAAAAAGTGCTGGTTGAGGCCCTGAACGCTGGCGTCAGCAGCAATCAGGCTGGCCTCGCTGCGCCATGCATCGGCGCTGTATACCGAACGCTTGCCGTTGCCGCGCAACCCCATGGGCGTGGCCAGGCGGCGCTCTTCAAGAATTTCCAGCCCGGCCATGGCAGCACGAATCGTTGTGTCAGTGTACTGGTCACTGCCAATGTAGTTGTTCTGAAAAGCCTTCCAGTCGTGAGCCAGCGTTTCGCCATTGTCTGCGATATGACGGGTTACGGCTGCCAGTAATTTACAGGTGTGATCTGCTGGCAGAGCTCTTTCGCTGTTGTTGAATGCCTGGTCGTACAGTAGGTACTCCGCCATTGGAAAGCCCTGCACTGCGACGCCGGATTCGCTGATTTTTTCAGGTGTAATCGGTGCATCATCTTTGAGCAGGTAGGAGGCTTTGCGGGCCACCAGGTTTTTCGGATCCGGCCAGAACTGGAATTGCCAGGCGCGATTATCCTGCTCTACGGGCCCGAAATCCACAAAGCGCACTTTCTGCCACGCAAGGAATGCCTCCAGCCAAGCCTGTTTGGCCTGCTCAAACGCTTCGGGTGAAGGGGCCTGGCAATAAGCCTCTGCCTGCTTCGCCAGGGTTTGGCTTTGTGTCGCCAAGCTCTGGTAGCCGGTGAGAATATCGCTGTGCCATTGTCTCCGATAGTCAGTGCCCGGGTTATGTGAACTGTTGGTGCTGGCTGCCATCAGTGGAGCGGTGGTCAGAGTTGAGGCGAGGCATAGCGTTAGAGTCAGCCGCTTCATATCGGACTCCTTTAAAGTGAATTCAGGAAATCGAGCAGAGCCCGACGATTATCGGCGCTGGACTGACTGAAGCGTGCCACCGCTGGTTCGGCTTCGCCGCCATGCCAGAGTATGGCTTCTTCCAGAGTTCGCGCTCGCCCGTCATGCAGGAACCCGGCTTGCGGATTGACGGTTTGGGCCAGGCCAATGCCCCAGAGCGGCTGTGTGCGCCATTCGTTGCCATTCGCCAAAAACTCATCGCGGCCATCGGCAAGAGCAGGCCCCATGTCGTGCAACAACATGTCGCTATAAGGCCAGACGGTCTGATTGCTCAAGTCCGGGCGCTCTGCGTCTGTTCCTGTGACGTGCCGGGGGGTGTGGCACCCGGCGCAACCGGTCTCGTTAAACAGTTGGGCGCCTTTCTGCACAGAAGGATCTTCCATGTTGCGTCGTGCCGGCACAGCCAAACTCTTGGCGTAGAAGGTGACAAAGTTTGCGATCTTGTCGCTGACTTCCTGCTGGCCACCGTCGGGAAAGCGATCACACGCTTGCTCTGGCATGCAGTCTGTGGCCGGCTTCAGGCTGGAGGTCAGCCCCATATCACCGGCAAATGCGCCCATGCTTTGTTGGTGTACGTTTGGTTCGGCGGCTTTCCAGCCAAACCGGCCGGGTGTTGTCTGGTTGGTGGCCAGATCCCATACCTGATTCAGCTTTCCGGAAATGCCATCGCCGTCTGCATCCTGCGGATCAGCCAAAGCCTCAATATCGGCCATTGGAATGGTTTCCAGAAGCCCCATGCCTATCATGGGTGGTGCGACCCGGGGAGAGATCAGAAGATCGCCGGGCAGAGGGCCATAATTGGGATTCTCTATCTGATATACGGGCTCTCGCAGCTCCACCTCGGTGCCGTCATCCAGGGTTTTGGTTACTCTATTCCATGTCAGCACCATGTCGGCTTCTGGTTTGGCTCCGGGCAGGGCAGCGGTTTGCAATTGGCTGCCGTATACAGGCGCCGGCTTGAAGCCATGGGTAAGCAGAATTTCGGCGTCAGCCTCGGGGTCTGCTGGAACCGCCAGGCGCAGGAACAGCGAGACAGGCGGTTCATCGATTCCGGGAGGGTGCCCGCGACCGTCTTTGATATGGCACCCCTGGCAGGAGTTGGTGTTGAACAGGGGACCTAAACCGTCCCGAGCTGTGGTGCTGGCCGGTGCCTCTACCCAGGGGTTGCGGAAGAAACTGTTGCCAACGCTGAAGTCCAGGCGCTTGGTCATTGAGAGGTTGCCCTGGGGCAGGGAGTAGGCATTAGTGTCGAACTGCTCGACCGTGCCGTCTCCTCCGGTATTGGGTGACTCCTGTAACGGGAAGCCTGCGTGGCGGCCAGCGTGAACTGGCAGGGTGATACAGGCCAGAAACGCCAGCAATGCGATTATTAGTCGTTTTTTGATCATTATTTCAAGCTTGGCATCAGAAAGAATGGCCGGCGTCGTCTGGCGACAGGGCTTCAAGGCCCAGTTGGCGAGCCGCCTTTTCAATGGAACCGGTCTGCTCAACCAGTGCCATGATCGCGCCGTTCACAACGCTTGCACCCTTGGCGTTGCCTGGTGCAATCATCATATCAAACGGCATGGGGTTCTGGCTTGATTCGGCCTTGGCCTTCATCACGCCCAGAGCCTTCATTGAGGCATCCAGTTGCGCGTTCAGGCGAGCATCCAGCTCGGGGTTGCTCTGTTCTACCAGGTCAGAGAGGGATGGACCTGTTACCAGGCTACCGTCTACGCGGCGGTAGGTACCGGTGTACACGTTCTGGATGCCTTGACCATTGTAATAGTGAGAGTTGTGGGTGTTATCACTGAAGCAGTCATGCTCGTCTTCGTAGGAGTTGGCTTCAAGGGCCACCTTCATGCGCTCGCCGGCCAGCTCGCCCAGCGACAGGGAACCCATGCCGAACAGCATTTTCTGCACGCCTTCGTTGGCGTCGGCATTCATAAGCTGGCTGCGGTAGTTGTCAGAGCCACCCGGTGCCCACTGTGCAACCATCCACTCCAGATCAGAAACCAGAAGATCGGTTACGGCGTCGAGGTATTCGCCCCGGCGGTTACAGTTGCCGTTGGTGCAATCGGCACCGGTGGCATAATCGCTTACAGGCCGTTCGCCGTTGCCCAGCTCAAAGCCGTGCAAGTCCTGGCCCCAGAGCAAAAACTCAATGGCGTGGTAGCCGGAAGCAACGTTGGCTTCCGAGCCGCCAATTTCATTCAAACCCGCAAGGAGCTCAGGCGTGAGGTTTGATACATTGAGAGTTTCGCCACCTACGTTGATGTTTTCGCTTTCAATGATATTCGCGGTTGCGCCCGCGTTGCCCAGTTCATACTGATAGTCATCAGCCTGTACATAATCAATCAGTCCCTCGTCCAGAGGCCAGGCGTTCAGCTGTCCCTCCCAATCATCCACAACCGCATTGCCGAAGCGGAAAACTTCTGTTTGCTGGTAGGGCACGCGGGCCGCAAGCCAGGCTTCCTTGGCCGCTTTCATATTGGCTTCTGTAGGATTGGAAATAAGCCGGTCGGTAGCCTTGTCCAGTGCTTTGGCAGTGATCAGGGCGTCCTCGTATCCGGCATGCGCTACGTCAGCGTAGTGCTCTACAACCGACGTTTTGGTGGCGGGCTCTGAGGATGCTGAATCAGACGAGGTGGTGTTGGCGCAGCCAGCACTCGTCAAGACGGCAATAGTGAGCGCGAGAGGGGCCAGTCGAAACATTGTCTTCATTGAGAACTCCGGGTTTCCAGGAACGAGTATGGTAATAGGATGCATTATCGTTCGCAATTATGTTGACTAAAGCGCCACAACGCAAGAGTGCTTTTGCGTTGAATCAGGGAGCGTTTTTTTGAGGGTCTCTTGCACTGACGACGTGCGCTCGGGCTTAATAGCTCCTGTTTACAGGGAGCCGATTTATGCTGAGTTATCTTCACGCCTTCCACGCCGGGAACTTTGCTGATGTCCAGAAGCACGCGGCGCTGACGCTTGCTCTTGTCATGATGCAGTCAAAGTCTTCGGCTATCGCGGGCTTTGACACCCACGCTGGTAGCGCTATCTACGATCTTGAAAGCGAGCGAGCCCGGAAAACCGCGGAAGCCGATTCTGGCGTGCAAAAACTCTGGGCCAGCCGTAACGGTTTGATTTCCGAAGACTGGAAGCCGGTTATGAAGGTGCTGTCGCGCTTCAACGCGGGGGGTGGCCGTTTGGCAGTTTATCCCGGATCTCCCGCCTGGTTTCGCCAGTTTCTTCGCCCGGGTGATTCATTGACAGCGTTTGAATTGCACCCCACTGAAAGTGGTCAGCTTGCCGGTTGGGCCGCTGAGCAGGGGGTGCGAGTAATGCACGAAGACGGCCTGAAGGGGCTGTTGAGGCGGCTGCCCCCTGCGCAACCCAGGCTGATGGTGTTGATTGACCCCTCCTACGAGGTCAAATCCGAGTATTCTGATGTTGCCGAGACTTTGCTCAAAGCCTGGCAGAAGTGTCGCCATGGTGTTTATCTCGTCTGGTATCCGGTGCTTGCCAGCGCTCTACATATCACTCTGAAACAAGCAGTGAAGGGCAGCTCTCTTCGCAAGGTGTGGTGTAGCGAAGTCCATCTGAAAACGCCCCCTGAGCGAGGGATGACCGGTTCCGGCCTGCTGGTTGTTAATCCGCCCTGGGGGTTTGACGATCGTTTTTCTGCCATGATTGAGGATATTGCTGAAGAGTCTGCGCTGGGCCTTTCTCACGAACACAGCTGGTTGGTGCCCGAGTAGATCGGGTAGCCACTGGTCATGCAGGAGCTGTTTTTTGAAGGATAAAAACAACGAGAACAAAGCCGACCCATGTCTTCCTGGCGGATTAGTGCCCGCTGAGCAGTGGACACTGCCGCAAACATCTGTGCGGCGCTCACTCAAGGATGCAATTGGCCATGCCCTCAAGCAGTTGCAGGCAGAAGTGTCTCAGGCAGAAGAGCCTTTTGAAAGCATGGATGAGTTGCCCGAGCTATCTTCCGCTCAGCGGAAACGTCTGGCACCAGAGCCGGATTATTCTGACCAGGCGACAGCCATCGCGTGTGGCCTCGAGCGCGCACGCACCGAGGGCTCACTTAGCCGGGAAGTCGCATTCCTGGTGGCGCCGCCATTTTCTGGAGTGCAGCAGGCACTCGCGAGATTCCCAGAGCCTGGGCAGTCAGGCTCGATCGAAAGTGGTGGAGAAGAATGGGCCATCATTTCACCGCCAGATGCGCTGTCATTTGACGATCATGAAGCAAATGAGTGGTGGGATCGGCAGGATTTATCACGCCCCTGGGTGATTCCCGAGCTTGCTGATTTCTGGCTGCGTCGCCTTTCAGGCCTGGCACTGGTAAAGGAACTGTTTCGTCGGATCGCGAATGGCGATACGGGTGTGGGTATAGTGGGGTGCTCGAGCTGGTGCTGGCGATACTGGGGGCATTATCTTGAGAACGCCCAGATGTCGCCCTGGACACCGGGGCCCATGGATGCTGAGCGGCTGGGAGCCTGGTTCACGTACCTGGCGTCGGGTAGCGGTAAGTCAACCGTGATCGCAAGGATGACGGGCGATGGCTACTATGTGTTGCCTTTGGCCGAAACAGACGAAAATGAAAAAGATAAAGACAGTAAAAAGCGCAAATACAGCAACTTTCTGCGAGACCTGGCCGCCACCTCTCGCGGTAACCCCGGCGTAGCCCTGGCAATCTGGCAGCGATCCCTTCGGGCGCGACCAGATGATGACACCAAGCTGGAAGATGCCGATGAAAAGACCGAAAAGCAAAGCCAAACGGCGGATTGCTGGGTTGTGCCGTTGGAGAGGCTGAGCCTTCCGACCATGCCCCAGAGCAAGGAGAGTGTCACCGGCTTCGTGCTGCACGGATTGTTGCTGCACAACGGCCTTGATATGGCCTCATTGGAAGTGGTTACGGGTGTTTCCACGTACGAGCTGAGCCTGGTGCTGTCACGGTTAAAGCGGGCTGAGTTGGTTGTCTGGGAACAGTCCGATGAACGTTGGCGAGTAACACCTATCGGATATCCCACTGTCAGGCGCCACCTGCAGAGTTGGGGATTTCCGGTTGATCAGTTCTAGGAGCGATTATGATCGATGATCTTGGAATCAAGGATGCTTTCGCCTCCATAACAGGGCAGGCGCTGCTGCAGGCCGTGCTTGTTATCGTCATCGCCTCGTTGATCATGGTGGCGGTCCAAAAAGTGCTTCCCCGCGTTGCCGAAAAGCTTGGCGGCAAGCCGCGCCTTTACCTGCTGGCATCCGTGCCTCTGCTTCGGCTGCTAATTATTCTCGCCACGATTGTGATCGTCGTTCCGATTCTGGTGAAGCCATCATTTGAAAACATGGTGGCCATTTTTGGCGCTCTGGCTCTGGCGCTAGGCTTTGCTTTCAAGGATTACGCAAACAGCCTGATTGCCGGCATTGTCACACTTTATGAGATGCCTTATCGCCCCGGAGACTGGATTGAAGTGGATGGACAATACGGTGAAGTGCGGGCTATAGGCACACGTGCGGCCGAGATTGTCACCCCGGATGACACGGTTGTGATCATCCCTCACAACAAGTTATGGAACTCCTTGATCGCCAACGGCAACGATGGCACCGATAACCTGATGTGCGTCGCAGACTTTCATCTTGAGGCGAACCACGATGTCAGCCGTGTCCGTGAGTTGCTCAGGGACGTAGCCTTCACCAGCCCGCGTACAAAAACCTGGCGACCTGTGCTGGTGATTGTTTTCAACAAGCCTTGGGGTATGCACTATCGGCTCAAGGCCTACCCGTTTGATCCCAAAGATCAGTTCCAGTTTATTTCCGAACTTACGGCACGTGGTTCTGCTGAGCTGGCTCGCCAGGGCGTCAAGTTTGTCTCGGTACCGGTCGCTGTAGATTAAAGCTGGTCGCGAAATCCGGCCTCCTTGCTGTCAGCAAGGCCAGCGCTTTTCAGCAAAGTTTCAGCAGCCGTGTTATAGCCGATGAACTTGCAATGGCCAAAAGCATCACAGATCTTTACGTCGATGCCTTCGCTGGCGAACACCCCAAGTTTGCGCCCTGCGAAGCTCGACGAGCTGTTCTTCCGAATGTTCAGGGCGTCATCAAAAATCTGTACGCCCAATTCCCATTCAGGATAATCGCCGCGCTGGATAGCGTCCCACATATCGCGGCGATGAAAATCGGGATCCACACCGTTGATCTTCACCGCTTCGTTCCGGACTACCGACTGAAGCCCCTTTTTCGATTTCCAGTGTCTCTTTTACGACGTGAACCAGATCCGGAAACTCCATTGCGTCCTGAATAAAAACAACTGGAATGCGCTCGTGATCGAATGGAAGAGTTTCTCTCGCATGACCTGGTCTTCAAGCAGGCCAGGCCCTCTTGCTTCGGATGATCAGAATTGTGAGGCATAAAATGGCTCATTTCACGATACGAATGGTCGGCGCTCGCGTTAGCGTCAGTTACGGGAATAAGTCCAGAGCGAATAATAGTGGCAGGAGTGGTTGTGAAGAATCCTTAAGGTTGCTGTCATTATTTACTCGTTGAAGGCCGTCGCAAAGATTGTTAATTATGTTGGTGGAGTGCGCAGGCACGGTTAGCGTAGCCAACCTCTCATTCAGGGAGATATTTATGCCGTATTCAAGTAAATCGAAACTACCAGCCCAGGTCACCGACAATCTTCCCGCTCATGCTCAGGAAATCTATCGCAAAGCGTTTAACTCGGCGTGGGATCAATACAGTGATCCCGATGATCGTCGGGGCGACTCAGGACGCGAGGAAACCGCTCACAAAGTCGCGTGGGCAGCAGTGAAGCAGGAATATCATAAAGAAGGAGACCGCTGGGTAAGAGATCAAGACTAATCCGAGGCCCGGGTAAGGTCAGTCACCGGCATTATGACGACTTCGGATATGCGCCAGTCTGTGTTTTCGACCAAGTGTTGCGCCTGGACTATGTTGCTGGTCAGGTCTTTGTCACAGGCTGGCTCAACAAACGCCTCACCGCTGAGCACGTTGCCTTCCTCTCGCAGGCGCACGCTCGCGCGCTCTACCCAGTCCAGTGCCATTAGCTGTTGTTCAAGAAGGGCGGGCAACTCCTCTGGCTTTCCGGTTTCTGATGAGTGCGGTCGTCGGTCCATAAGATCCCCAACGGCTTCCCGTATGTTGGTATAGCCGTCGCGGGTTACGTCCAGCCCGATGATCAGCGCAGCTGCAGCATCTGCCCACCATAACCCCATACCAACCCCGAGAATACCTATTACACTTGCAACCGCGGTCATCCAGTCGGCTTTACTGATTTTCGCGTCTGCCATTACCGTTTTCTCGTGGGCATGGCGGGCGAGTTTTTCCTGCATGCGCCCAAGAATAAACGGCGGGATTGCGCTGTATACAAGTGCAGCGATCATCACCCATCCGGCCCAAAGTGTGTGTCCATAGAAGGTTTCTGCACCAATGGAGGTGGGTTTGGCTTCCAGAAGAGAGGTTGTGGAATCAACCAGCAAAAAGAGTCCCAATGCGAATAACGCGCAAGCTGTGAACAGAAACGCGATAACGTTAACGCGGTGATAGCCATAAGGGTAGGACTTGTCGGGCGGCCGCTTCTGTATGTGCATTGCAATCAGAAATGCCAGGGGCGGGCCCAAGGTCAGAATGTCTTCAAGCCAGGCGGCTTTCATGGCTTGACTGTTGCCCATCGCAAAATAGATGGCCGCAACGATTGATAACCGGAAAAAAAAGTTAACCCACTGCAGCTTGATGAGCTTATTTAGAACAACCTGTCGGTTTTCCGGGATACGGTAGGTGCGGCGTATGTTCATTGCGCCCCCTGCTCGCTCGGGGCAAGCCAGACATCGGTTCGCGGTGGGCGCGCTTCCAACAGCCGTTCAACGGTCATCATCCAGCCGTTTTCCCCATGAGGAAGCGCCAAAACATGTGGTTCGTTAACTATATTTCCATCCGAACGATGGTGGCTTGTCTGGGTATAGGGGCGTGTTAGTGCTGCCATTTTGCTTATCTGGGCTGTTTTCACCAGACCGGCGATTCCAATGTCCAGATTGCCCTTGGCAACAGATTCGAGTAGTTCAAGCTGAGGTTGGTGATGCCATTCTATTTTTGCCGATAAGGCTTCTGCCAGATCTCGCACCCAGTCGGCCTCTATTCCCGCAGGTTCCTTTGTGCCTTCGTGGTCTGTTATCACCCAGGGTGGATTATGTGCAACGCCAACGCGAAGAGTCCCCGCGGTTACACGCTCCGTTGTGTCCGCGACATCGTTGGGGTAACGACAGCCGCCAAGGTGGAGCAGTGCGAGGGTGAGAATAACGACCAATAGGGGGTATCGGCCTTCCGCTTCCATGGAGTCCTCCTGAACCAGATTGCTGTCAAGGGGCGAGATGTGCTCAATGGGTAAACTAATGTATGGCAACTGCCAGTGAGATTTGCAGTTACGGTTTGTTAAGGCTCTATAAAAAAAGCCCCGCGCTTGGCGGGGCTAAAACTGACGAACAGCTTGTCCGGTTTCGACCGGCGTTTACATCAGCGCTTCAATACGGTTACGTACTTTCGGCTCACTGCTGTAGGCCGTCGCGATGGCGTTATAGGTCGGGATGTCCATGCCTGAATCCTCGATGACCGATACCATCTCATCGTTGGCTTTCATCTGCAGTTCCTGGGCCTTCTCCTGGGAATCCGCTGCTTCAATTTTCTCGATGTACTCTTCGCGCACTTCGGTAATGCCTTCCTGTGCTGTAATGAACTTTTTCAGCTCAGCGTCGTTGTAGTCGGTCTTCTGAGTGCCAGCTGCGGCGGGGTTCGAGTAACCGGCGGAATCGGTGGCTGCCGGGCTTTGCTGAGTCTGCTCCGCCATGGTGGGTGCGGTGGCCAGCAGGGCAATGGATGCGGTAATGGATACGAGTAATTTGTTCATATTCATAGTCGACTTCTCCTGTTTCATTTGCGTACACCAAGCACTAATCAAACACCGTGCCAGTCTCTTGTTTTTAGATAATTTCCTTTTAAAACATAAGGTTGACTTTATTTATTGGTTAATCTCACGTAATGAGGGTTGTGGCGAAATGCCACATGTGGCAGAAATGTGTGGCAATTATGTCGCTGGAGCCAGAATGAAACCCTCCCTCAGAAATGCCGGCCAGGTTTTTGGATCGATACAGTTAACGTTGGTATTGAGCATTGTTGTCCCTTTGCTCGTCATTAGCGGGCTTGCCATTTATCTGGGGTTTGGCGCCGTAGAAAGAGCCTTGAATGATCGCTTGCGGGAAGATCTCGAATTGGTTGCCCGCGCGGCCAGCGGCCCGCTTTCCCGGGCGATGCAGGAGAAAGACGAATTGGTAATGGGCGATTCCCTGAAATCGATTTTCCGGATTGGTCGTGTGTCGGGGGCATCGGTATTCGACAAGGATGGTGCCCGAATCGCCAGCCTCGGCCTGGCTGATACAGATGTGGGGAACAGCGCCAGTGCGGAGCAGGTCATCAACAGCGGCGAGCTTGGAGGAGCGTTTCGTTGGGTGGATGGGCAATCCGTGTTTTCGCACTTTACGCCTTTGGTAGCCGCAGACGGTCGTATACAGGGGTTGCTGCAGATAACCCGCAGACGCAGTGATTTCCATGAGCTTCTGGCCTCAATCCGCCTGTGGGCGGTGTCTATCTGGTCTGCTCTGGCGATCACGATCATTCTGGTGGTGGTGCTCGGGCATTACGGTGCTGTGGGCCGGCATGTAAGCCGGCTATTGAGCACTATGGCGGGTTTGGCTCCCGGGCACTGGCGCCTTGGTGCGGATCCATCCGGCCCCCGTGAGTTGCGGCAGATATATGGTGGTGTGCGGGACATGGGTGAGCGCATGGCCCGGGCAGAAGAGGAAATACAACACCGTGTGATCAAAGAACGCGAGCTGGCTGAGCGCCTGGAATATCAGGAAAAAATTGCCATGATCGGGCGTGTGGCCGGGGGTGTCGCGCACGAGCTTGGTGCACCCCTGAACGTGATTCAGGGTCGCGCAAATATCCTGGCGCGTCACGAGCTCACCGAAGAGCAGCGCCGTCATCTGGAGGATATAAGCGATCAGGTAGGGCGTATGACCATGATTATTCAGCAGCTTCTGGATTGTTTCCGGCATGTGCCGGATTCACGACGGCCAATCAGTCTTGCTGCAGTACTCAGAGATGTGTTGGGTCGTGCCGCTGAGGACGAGAAATGTCGAGGCAAACGCCTGCTGAGCGAGGGCCTTGACGCGGACGCCAGGATCAGGGCGGAACCCGTGAGATTGGAATTAGCGTGTCTTAATGTAGTGCGCAATGCCTGCCAGGCCGCCCGTTCTGAGGTTATTTTGTCGCTGCATCACGGCAGTAACGAGTGGGAGGTGCGGGTAGATGACGATGGCCCGGGCATAGCGGCAGAAAAACGGAAGTCTGTGTTTGAGCCTTTTTACAGCACCCGGCCAGCGGGAGAGGGCACGGGGCTTGGACTGGCGGTCGTCAGCAGCGTACTGAAAGAGCACGGTGGTCGGATTGAAATCGGAAACAACGAAGCGGGCGGCTGCCGGATGAGCCTGTTTTGGCCAGTGGAGGTAGCGGAATGAGCGAGCACCAGGCAACGATTCTGCTTTTGGAAGACGATGCCAGCCTGAGCCTTTTGTTAAGCGAAGAGCTCGAGCTGGATGGCTATCGCGTAACCCGCGCCGGTACGGTAAACGAGGCCTGCCGGCTGCTTGCTGAAGAAACACCGGGCTTGGTTGTTTCTGACCTTCGTCTGCCGGATGGAGATGGCCTGGAGCTTCTCAAGGCAGCTCAGACTGACGGGCATAGCCTGCCGTTTATCATTATTACCGCGTTCGGAACCGTGGATCAGGCCGTTGATGCGCTAAAAGCCGGGGCGGATGATTTTCTGACCAAGCCGTTATCCACTGACCATCTACGCCTGAAAATACGTCGGTTGCTGGCTCAGGCCGACCTCACCCGGCAATTGCAGCAGTTTCTTGCGCACAAAGGCGAGGATGAATCTCTCGGTCTCATTGGTGAACATGAAAGCATGGTTCGGCTTCGGTCTGAAATCCGGCAGATCGCCCGCAGCGAAGCCGCAGTGCTGATCTGCGGCGAAAGCGGCACCGGTAAGGAGCTGGTCGCGAGAGCTATTCACCAGGCCAGCGGGCGGAACTCCGGGTCTTTTGTGGCCGTTAATTGCGCTGGCATCCCCGGCGAACTTATGGAAAGTGAGTTTTTCGGTCACGAGGCGGGTGCTTTTACCGGTGCCCGTCAGGCCCGCAAAGGCCTGTTCGCAGAAGCCCACGGCGGCACTTTGTTGCTCGATGAAATTGGAGAAATGCCCCTGGCCTTGCAGGCGAAGCTGCTGCGGGTCTTGCAGGAGGGCATGGTCAAACCGGTGGGTGCGGACCAGGAAGAGCCGGTGGATGTGCGAATCCTCGCCGCTACCCATGTGGATCTGCTCAAGGCCGTACGAGAGGGAAGTTTTCGGGAAGATCTCTATTATCGGCTGGAAACCCTTAGCCTGCGTATTCCGCCGCTCAGGGAGCGGGGTGATGATGTCGATCTGCTCGCAATGCATTTTTTACGGGAGGCGGCGCGGCGGCATCAGCGCGGATTTCTCAAACTCAGTGAGGTAAGCTCCCGCACTTTGATGGATTATCCGTTTCCGGGGAATGTCCGCGAGCTGGGTAGCGCAATCGAGAGGGCGGTTACCTTCTGTGAGGGCGATACCATTCAGCCTGATCACCTGCCTGAGCGGATCAGGAAGCGTCAGGGTGGATCGGTGAGTCCCGAAGGGCCCCGATCCAGTGGAAATATCTCCGAATGGCCGACACTGGAGCACCTTCAGCAAGACTATGTGCGCGAGGTGATGCAGGCGGTTAGCGGCAATAAACGCCGAGCAGCGCAGATTCTGGGCATTAACCGACGCACCTTGTATCGGTGGCTGGCAACGGGTCAGTCGGCGGGCGAAAACAATGATGAAACCAGTCCTGAAAGCATCGGTGCACGAGAGCTGAAAGGGGAGCCGTAATGACAAATCAGAAAACAGCCATGCTGTATGGACTGGGCACGGTTCTGCTCTGGTCTACGGTGGCCACTGCTTTCAAACTGGCGCTCGCGGATCTGGCACCGGTGCAAATGCTGCTGGTTGCCTGCGCCTCGTCTGTGTTGGTTATCGGCAGCATTCTGTTGTTGCAGAAGCGCTGGCACCTGGTGTTTTCGCTGCGCAAAAAGCAGTACATCCAGTCGTTTGGTATGGGGTTGATCAATCCCTGCCTGTATTACTTTCTGCTGTTCGGCGCTTTTGACCGGCTGCCTGCCCAGGAGGCACAACCGTTAAATTATACCTGGGCGCTGGTTTTGGCCTATCTGTCGGTACCCTTTTTAGGGCATCGCCTGCGCAAGCTGGATATTGTCGCCGGGCTGGTGTGTTATGCCGGGGTTGTGGTGATTGCCACTCGTGGCGCCGTGACTACTCTCAGCTTCTCAGATCCGCTGGGCGTCGCACTGGCAATCGGCAGTACGCTTGTCTGGGCCTCCTACTGGATTATTGCTACCCGCGATACCCGGGACCCGGTGGTCGGGCTGTTTCTGAACTTCCTGTTTGGCCTACCGGTGATTGCCCTGATCTGCTGGTGGACAGAAGGCTTGGCGTTCCCGCTAACAGGCTCACTGGTGGCGGCCGTTTACGTAGGTGTGTTCGAGATGGGCATCGCCTTTGTGCTTTGGTCCTATGCCATGAAAAAGGCGGAAAATACCTCCAGAGTGAGCAACCTGATCTTCATTTCGCCTTTCCTGTCTCTCGTGTTTATCTATTTTATTCTTGGAGAGCAGATCCTGCCGTCGACCTACATCGGCCTGGTGTTGATCATGGCAGGCCTCTGGTTGCAGCAGAAAAAGGTGAAGGCAAGGGAGCAGATGCTGACCGATGGCAAGTGACTGGTCTGTTTACATTATCCGAACCGCCAACGGTGCGCTTTACACCGGTATTAGCACCGATGTACCCCGCCGCTTTGCTGAACATCAGGCCGGCGCGCCCAAAGGCGCGCGAAGCCTGAGGGGAAAGGGCCCGCTGCAGCTGGTGTTCAGTTCGCCGGCCGGCGACCGCAGCCGGGCATCAAAGCTGGAGTGGCACATCAAGCAATGGCCAAGACAACGCAAAGAGGCGCTTGTGCTCGGGGAGCTCAGTCTGCCAGATGCTCTCTGATATGCCCGCCAGCGGTTTGCACTGCGGCAGTGGCTCTGTCCAGCTGACCGCTGTGAACCTGGAAAACGTGCCAAAGGCTGTTAAACACCTCAAGGCGAGTTTTTACCCCGGCCTTTGTGGCTGCGCTTGCGAGTCGCTCAGCATCGTTAAGCAGAATTTCCTGGCTCCCAACCTGAATCAATATCGGGGGCAAACCCTCAAGGTTGCCGAAAATCGGTGAAATCAGCGGGTTACGCAGAGATTCCTGACCGGCGTAAAGTTTCGCAGCTTTGGCTGTCCAGCGTGCTTGCAGCACTGGCTCACATTCGGGTGAATACAGCGCTACCTGGGTCAGATCCACCCAGGGTGAAAAAACCGTAAGGGAAGCCGGCAAAGGCTGACCGCTGTCACGCAACCGTAATGCCAGCGCAATGGCCAGCCCGCCGCCTGCAGAATCACCGGCAATGGCAATTTGCCCAGGTGCAAAACCTTCATCAATCAGCGCATGCCAGGCTGTTTCTGCATCGTCCAATGCAGCCGGGAAAGGGTGCTCCGGTGCAAGGCGGTAATCCGGAGTAACCACCATGCAGCCGCTGGTTTTGGCGAGATGTCCGGTAAGACCTTTGTGGGTAGCGGCGGAGCCGATGATATATCCGCCGCCGTGAAGATACAGCACAACACCGCGTGTGGCTTGGCCGAACGAGCTCCTGATGACAGACTTGCCCGCCAGTGTGCCTGCCTGAAAACGGCAGTCACGGGGCGGAACAGAGCTCCGGTATGCCTGCCTTATCAGTGTGCGTTGAACGGAAACCGGTACCTTGGGATGAAGAGCCGGTTTCACCAGGCGATTCATGGTCTGGCGCAGCCCGGTTTCAAGAAGATGTTGCAACATCTGTGTTATGACTCCGCTATGGGTTAGGATTGAGCATCGTAATTCGTATTATCTATTCATGACAGGCGTTTAACTCTACGTGTACTGGAAAACAGATACCATAGAAATACCCGATTGGGATCGTGGATCCCTGCTGGATCGGCTTGAGCCTTTTGACCCGGGTGGACGGGAAGGGCTTAGCGAAGAAATGGTGGCCTATTGCCGTTTTTATGGCCTTGATCTCTGGGTTGAACATCCCGAGGTTGAGTACCACCAAGGCTACGTAACGGCGGACCGGCATGAAGTTATGGTGCATTACTTTCGGTTGCCAGAGCAGCGAGCGAAGCGTGGTACGGTGTTCATTCTGCACGGTTATTTTGATCACGTGGGCTTGTACAGCCAGTTGATTGACCGCTGCATCGGGGCTGGCTTCGACGTGCTGGCTTACGACCAGCCGGGCCACGGGCTTTCCAGTGGGACACCGGCGGCAATTGGCAGTTTCCTGGAGTACCAGGGCGTATTGTCCCAAGTCCTTGCCCATGTCCGGGACAAAATTCGCGGGCCATGGTTTGCTGTTGGCCAGAGCACGGGAGGAGGCATTCTGATTGATTACTTGCTGTCGAATCACCACTCCAGGGAAACGTCTGAATTTCGCAAAGTGGTCTTGTTGGCGCCGCTGGTCCGGCCAGCAGGCTGGCTTGGTGCCAGAGTCCTGCACACGATGGTAAAGCCGTTTATCAGCCGCTGGCAGCGTGTATTTTCCGCAAACAGTGGTAACACACATTTTTTGCGCTTTCTGAAAGAGCATGATCCGCTGCAGGCGAGAGCTGTGCATGTTGATTGGGTAAGCGCGCTGCGTATTTGGATACCGCACATTGAATCGGCCCGCCCTGTAGACTTTCCGGTCACGGTGGTTCAAGGCGAAAAAGACCAGACGGTAGACTGGCAGCACAATCTCAGAATTATCCGCAACAAGTTTGCATCGGTAGAGGAAGTCCGAATCGCCGACGGTCGTCACCACTTGGTGAACGAAGCCAAGGATCTACAGGCCACCGTGTTCAATACAATTATCGACACCTTCGATCGTCCAACAGCAGACGTCCCTGAGAACTCTTGATGCGTCGTGACAACAAGGCCGCAGAGTTTGAAGACTTGAAGCTGCAAAAACGTCTGTAAAAAACTAACCACAGGAGAATGCTGTGAAGAAAACAATGCTCGCATTAGCAGTGACGACCATGAGTCTCGCCGGCTGTATGACATATGACCCTTACACCGACGAAGAGAAAACCTCAAATGCAACCAAAGGCAGCATTATCGGCGCCATCGGTGGCGCAGCTGTAGGCGCAGCAACCTCAAGCAAAAGCGACCGTGGCAAAGGCGCATTGATTGGTGCAGCGGGCGGCGCAGCTGTTGGTGGAGGCATTGGCTATTACATGGATCGGCAGGAAGCAGAGCTGAGACATAAGCTGAAAAACACGGGTGTCCGGGTTATTCGTAACGGCGACGAGATAGAGCTTGTCATGCCCGGTAATATCACCTTTGATCTGAACGAGACCTCAATCCGGGGTGGTTTTACAAGCACGCTGGAGTCTGTTTCTCTGGTGCTGAAAGAATTTGACAAGACCATCATCCAGATCGAGGGTCATACAGACAGTTCCGGTGCTGATAGTTACAACCAGCTGCTCAGTGAGCGCCGCGCTGGCTCTGTGCGGGACTTTCTCCTTAACCAGGGCATTGAACCCAAGCGCACCCGTGCGGTCGGTTATGGCGAACGTTATCCGATTGCTTCAAACGACACTGCTGCAGGGCGGGAGCAGAACCGTCGCGTAGAGCTGACTCTGGTCCCGATGCAGTAATCTGTTAACAAATCCTCGTCCCGGCTTTGCCGGACATAAAAAACCGGAGCACAAGCTCCGGTTTTTTATTGCCGCATACAGTTTAAAACAGTACGCGAGCACGAATGGTGCCTTTCACCTGGAGCAACTTCTCCAGGGCAAGTTCACCGTAGGCTTTATCTACATCAATTACCACGTAGCCAATGTCTTCTTTGGTCTGCAGGTACTGGCCGCAAACGTTAATGCCGTTCTCGGAGAACACCTGGTTGATTTCAGACATCACGCCCGGCACGTTCTCATGAATGTGCAGCAAGCGGTGCTGGTTCGGATGCGAAGGCAGTGCCACTTCCGGGAAGTTAACAGAAGACACCGAAGTGCCATTGTCACTGTACATGGCCAGCTTTTCTGCCACTTCACGCCCGATGTTTTCCTGAGCTTCAATGGTGGAACCGCCTACATGCGGCGTCAGGATAACGTTGTCGAATTCGCGCAGCGGAGAAACAAACTCCTCAGTATTGGATTTGGGCTCAACCGGGAATACGTCAATCGCCGCACCCAGTAGCTTGCCGCTTCTGAGAGCGTCTGAGAGAGCGTCAATATCAACAACCGTGCCTCTTGAGGCGTTCATCAGGATAGAGCCCGGCTTCATCTGAGCCAACTGCTCTGCTTTGAACATGTACTTGGTGGCCGGTGTTTCCGGCACATGCAGGCTCACAACATCCGCTATGTTGAGCAGTTCCTGCATGGTGCCTACCTGCGTTGCATTGCCGATGGACAATTTGGAAACCACATCGTAGAAGTACACGTCCATGCCCAGGCCTTCCGCCAGAACACTGAATTGGGTCCCGATATTGCCGTAACCGATGATGCCCAGTTTTTTACCCCGAATCTCGTAGCTGTCTTTGGCCGATTTCTGCCAGTCACCACGATGTGCCTTGGCATTTTTCTCCGGAACACCACGGAGCAGGAGGATAGCCTGTGCCAGAACCAGTTCTGCAACACTGCGGGTATTGGAGAAAGGCGCGTTGAATACAGCGATGCCACGACGGGTCGCCGCCTGCAGATCCACCTGGTTGGTACCGATACAGAAACAGCCCACGGCAACCAGTTTTTTGGCAGCCTCAAACACGTTGGCGGTCAACTGAGTGCGCGATCGAAGGCCTACAAAATGCGCATCGGCGATCTTCTCAATAAGATCTTCCTCGGCCAGAGAGTGACTGAGGTACTCAATGTTGGTGTAGCCTGCGGCGTTCAGGGTGTCCAGGGCGGATTGATGCACGCCTTCCAGCAGCAGAATCCGAATTTTGCTCTTTTCGAGGGACTTCGTTGACATGGGCTTTGCTTCCGAACCTTTCGTGGCAAGAAATGACCTGCAGCCAGTGATCGTCGGGCCTGGCTCACAGAACAGGGGCGGTATGATACCATAAAAGCAACTTTTCACAGCGCGCCGGTTCGCCTGGATCAATTGAACCGAGAACTTTTTATCCGGAGCAGCCGGCCCAACCCTGACGAGACTGATGCATTCATGAAATCCGAACAGATCATTGCTTCCCTCAAAGAGCTTGTAGCCACTGGCGAGGCGCCCGGAAAGGTACTGACCGACCCGGCTGATCTCGAGAGTTACGGCAAAGACTGGACGCGAATCTATGCGCCCAACCCACTGGCCATCGTGCTACCGAAAACCACTGAACAGGTTCAGGCGCTGGTCAGATTCGCCAACGAAAACGGGGTTGCGCTGGTTCCCTCTGGTGGACGTACCGGTTTGAGTGCTGGAGCGGTGGCCGCCAACGGGGAAGTGGTTGTTGCTTTCGACAACATGAACCAGATTCTTGATTTCAGCGCCAGCGATCGCCTGGTTCGTTGTCAGGCCGGCGTAGTGACTGAACAACTGCAGAATTTTGCGGAAGAGAACAACCTGTACTACCCGGTCGATTTTGCGTCTGCCGGTTCCAGCCAGCTTGGCGGTAACCTCTCAACCAACGCGGGTGGCATCAAGGTCATTCGTTATGGCATGAGCCGCGACTGGGTAGCCGGCCTGAAAGTGGTTACCGGTAAAGGCGACATCCTTGATCTGAACAAGGATCTGGCAAAGAACAACACTGGCTATGATCTGCGCCACCTGTTCATCGGCGCCGAAGGTACACTCGGGTTTATCACCGAAGCCACCATGAAGCTCTCACGCCAGCCAGATAACCTGACCGTGCTGGTGCTCGGGCTTAATGACCTGGGCAATACCATGGACGTGCTCAAAACCTTCCAGGGCGGCCTTGATCTGACCGCCTACGAGTTCTTCTCGCACCAGGCCATGGGGCACGTTCTGGCCCACGGCCAGGTGCAGGCTCCGTTTGAAACCGAAGCGCCTTACTACGCGCTTCTGGAGTTTGAAGCGACGTCTGATCAGGTAATGGACGCTGCCATGAACCTGTTCGAGCAGTGCATGGAAAATGGCTGGGTGCTGGATGGCGTTATCAGCCAGAGCGAAACCCAGGCCCAGAACCTGTGGCAGCTGCGCGAACGCATCTCGGAATCCATCGCGCCCCGCACGCCCTACAAAAACGATATTTCCGTTGTGGTCTCCAAAGTTCCGGGGTTTCTACAGGAAATCGATGAGCTGGTAGCAGAACACTACCCGGATTTTGAAATCATCTGGTTCGGCCATATTGGCGATGGCAACCTGCACCTTAACATCCTCAAACCGGAGGACATGGCAAAAGAAGACTTCTTCGAAAAGTGCCAACAGGTTAACAAGTGGGTGTTCGAAATCGTCGAGAAATACCAGGGCAGCGTTTCTGCCGAACACGGCGTGGGCATGACCAAAAAGCCCTACCTGCAGTACACTCGCAGCGAAGCAGAAATAGCCTACCTGAGAGGGATCAAACAGGTATTTGACCCCAACGGTATCATCAACCCCGGCAAGATTTTCGACTGATGCAAAGGCACATCGTAGTACTCACCGGCGCTGGTATCAGTGCCGAGAGTGGCCTCTCCACCTTCCGTGACAACGGCGGGCTTTGGGAGCAACACAGCGTATACGACGTTGCCACCCCCGAAGCCTTCGCCCGCAATCAGGAACTGGTGCTGCGCTTCTACAACGAACGCAGGCGCCAACTCGCCACCGCCCAGCCAAACCGCGCCCATCGCCTGCTCGCCGAACTGGAACAGAGCCACAGGGTAACCATCGTCACCCAGAATGTAGACGACCTACACGAACGCGGTGGCTCCAGCAGAGTAGTTCACCTGCATGGCGAACTCACCAAAGCCAGAAGCTCGTTTAACCCGGAACTGATCTACGACATTGGCTACCGCGACATCCAGCTGGGCGAGCAATGCGAGTGCGGCCAGCAGCTACGCCCGCACATCGTCTGGTTCGGCGAAGAAGTCCCAATGCTCCAGGCGGCAGCCGACATCGTCCGCACCGCAGACGACCTGCTGATTGTAGGCACCTCGCTACAGGTTTATCCGGCTGCTGGACTGATTCACGAAGTGGAGAGAGACGTACCGATTACGGTGATAGATCCGGGTGAAGCTCCCGGTGTTTCTCGTGCAAGGGTTATCCGCAAAGGCGCAGGAGAGGGCGTTGCTGAGTGGATTGCAAACTTCTTGGCGAGATAGGTATCGGCAGTGCACAGCTGAGCCAGATAGGCAGTGTCAGGGTCTTATTCCCAAAACTGTGCGAAGCCATGGATGGCGTAGCCAAGCGTACAGGGAAGTATTCACAGCGTGTTTTGGAATTAAGACCCTGACACTGCCGTCAGCACCGAAGCAAGAAATCAGAGCGACTCCGCAAGATACCGACGAAGCTCCTCACCAAAAGCAGCCTGAACCCCTAGCCGTTTCAGCATCCAATAATGCCCCGCAATCATCCGGTCAATAAAAATACTCTCAACCGGCGGCTTGAACGACTCCAGATACTTGAACACCGTGCTCGTCTTGGCAGCAACACTTTTGTGAATACTGGATTCGCCAAAATCATAAGGCTGCTCAGAATCAAACGGCACAACGAGAATATCCCGCCACATGGCGTAATAAGCCTCATCTATAGCTGGCTGACTCCCGACCCGAGCTCCCAGATCAATCAGATACGAATCCAGCGCCTTGTAATCCTGAGCCAGAGCTGCGGTAACCGCATTACGGTAAGCCACAACAATCTCCGGCTTCAGCTTCTTGATGCAGCCGAAATCGTACACCACAATGCTGCCATCCGGACGGTATGCAAAGTTACCCGCGTGGGGATCACCATGGATACACTGAAAACGGAATAACTGATCTGCCATGGTAGTAAACATGCGATGGCCGATCAGATTGATCGTGGCCTGGTCATAGCGCTCCGGCGTAACCTCACTGACGTGATCGCCCTCCTCCAGCTCCAGAGTGAGCACATGGCGGGTAGAGTGACTATGGATCACGGCAGGAATAACCACCCAGGAATCATTCTTGTGAAACTCCCGGAACAGCTCAATGTTGCGGGCTTCGTTCTCGTAATCCAGCTCTTCTCGCAAGCGCTCGCGAATCTCTGCGAACAACTGGTCAACCGATTCCTTTGGCATTTTCAGCAGACCACCAAGCTTGAGAGCCAGGCGCAATTGCTTCAGATCGGAATCGCAGGACTCGTCCACGCCCGGGTACTGCACCTTGACAATCACATCCGTGCCGTCGTGCAACCGGGCGCGGTGAACTTGGCCTATGGACGCTGCGGCATAGGGCGTTTCCTGCAGATATTCGAACAGTTCGCCTACCGGCTTGCCAAGCTCGGTTTCGACCTGCTCAAGAATAATCTCGAAGGGCATGGGCGGCGCTTCTTTCTGCAACTTCTGAAGAGCATCCGAAAACTCCCGGGGCAGGAAGTCCTGAGTCTGGGACGCAATCTGGCCCACTTTCATGGCTGCGCCTTTCATTTCGCCGAGCGTGTCGGTAATGCGGTTGGCCATGCGGGTATAGCTTTCGCTGCGGGCGCCGTCGTCGTTCTCGCTGCTGAACATGCTGCGGGCTTTCTGGCCGGCGTATTGCCCTGCCACTGAGGCAGTCATGCCGGCAAGCTTGAAGAAACGACCACTGCGTGAGGTAACCGGTTTTTTTGCCATGCCTGACTATACGTGCTCTTCAGATAGAAAGATTGTAACAGCCCACGTTAAACCACTTTGGTGGAGACAGACAACTGATCCTCCAGTTGCAGTGACAAGGTTTGCCCTGAGTGCAATGGACCAACGCCGCTGGGGGTGCCTGTGAGCACCACGTCGCCTGGCAGCAGCGTGAAGTGATTGCTTATATGAGCTAGCAGCGGAATGATCGGGAAAAGCATGTCCCGGGTATCACCGCTTTGCTGACGCTTTTCGTCGATATCCAGACTGAAGGTAATGTGATCGTTGCGAAAGCGCTCCGCGGCCACAAACGGAGACAGGGGGCAGGCGCCATCGAAGGCTTTGGCCCGCTCCCAGGGGTGTCCCTTATCTTTCAACTGAGTTTGCAGATCCCGAAGGGTCAGATCCAGCGCCAGGCCGTAACCGAGGATGGCAGCCTGAGCCTCGCTGGCAGACGCATTGGTTAAAGGTTTGCCTATCAGCACCGCCAATTCGGTTTCGAAGTGCACTTGGCCATGATTGGCCGGAAACGCCAAGGGGCGGGTTACATGGGCTGCCGAGGTGGCGGGTTTGATGAACAGCAGAGGTTCGGCAGGCACCGGGTTGTTGAGCTCTTTCGCGTGTTCCGCGTAATTGCGGCCAACGCAAACGATCTTACCCAATGGCAGATGCACCGGTGTGCCGTCTTTCCAGTGGTGCTGATATTGATCCATGGCGACCTCCCATTGCTCTCGAAGTAGTCTCTCGTCGCTAATTCAGAATTTGGGGGCGAAGCCTCTATTCGCCCTCAAACGAGCATACAGTATAGACCTTCAGACCCTCTTTCTGCAGCTTGCTAGATCCGCCAAGATCGGGAAGGTCGATCATGGCAGCAACTTCGATAATTTCAGCACCAATACGGCGAATCAGCCGGCTCGCAGCCAACATGGTGCCACCGGTGGCGATCAGGTCGTCTACCAGTATCACTTTGTCGCCGGGTTTGAACGCATCCTGGTGTAGCTCTACTGAGGCCGTTCCGTATTCCAGCTCGTAGTCCTCCACCAAGGTATCAAACGGCAGTTTGCCTTTTTTGCGTATCAGTACCAGCGAGGCATTGAGCTCATAAGCTAATGCTGAGCCAATGATAAATCCGCGGGCATCCACCGCAGCCACAGCGTCAATATCGTGGCCGTGGTAGCGGTGAACGAACGCATCAATCAGCTTCCGGAACGCGGTTTTATCCTGCAGAACCGTGGTGATATCCCGGAAGGCAACGCCGGGCTTGGGCCAGTCCGGCACTGTGCGGATGGCTTGCTTGATGCTTTGAGAAAAGTAATCCATAAAAGTCAGGCTCTCATTCTGAGTGCAGCTTAACCTGCGTCCAGAAACATGAATTTCAGAACGAAAACGATGGCGATCACCACAACACTCACGTTCAGGTCTGACCAGCGTCCGCTCAGAGCCTTGATCACAGCGTAAGTGATAAAGCCCAGCGCAATTCCGTTGGCAATAGAGAATGTAAGGGGCATCATCAGCGCAGTTACTACGGCTGGTGCGGCTTCTGTAATGTCGTCCCAGTCTATCAGTTTCAGGCCACTGGCCATCAACACTGCCACGTAAAGCAGCGCAGGCGCCGTAGCGTAGGCGGGGATAATGCTGGCGATGGGTGAAAGCAAGAGGCAAGCAAGGAACAGCAAGGCTACAACCACAGCGGTAAGGCCGGTGCGCCCGCCGGCAGAAATACCTGCGGTGGACTCAATGTAGCTGGTGGTGGTTGAGGTGCCCAGGGCTGCGCCAGACATGGTGGCCACAGAGTCAGACATCAATGCGCGGCCCAGGCGTGGTAGCTTGCCGTCTTTGTCCAGGAGGCCGCCGCGTTGAGCGGCGCCGATCAGCGTACCTGAGGTGTCGAACAGATCCACAAACAGGAACGCGAACACGATGCTGATCATGCCGACATTCAGCGCACCGGCGATATCCAGTTGCATAAAGGTGGGCGCAAGGCTTGGCGGCGCGGAGACGAAGCCCTTATATTCCACCATGCCCAGCATCATCGCGATGGCCGTTATAGCAATAATTCCGATCATGACGGCACCGGTTATGCGGCGGAATGACAAGGCACAAATCAGAACAAATCCACCAAAGAACAGCAGGCTCTCGGCAGACTTCAGTTCACCCAGGCCAACCAGTGTGGCGGGGTTGTCCACTACGATGCCCGCATTTTTCAGGGCGATCAGTGCCAGGAAAAAGCCGATACCGGCGGAAATTCCGAAGCGCAGGGACATGGGAATGCTGTTTATAATCCATTCGCGAATTTTGAATATGCTCAGCAAAAAGAAGATCAGGCCAGAGAGAAAGACCGCGCCAAGCGCAACCTGCCAGCTGTACCCAAGGCTGCCCACAACGGTAAACGAGAAAAAGGCGTTCAGGCCCATGCCCGGTGCCAGGGCAATTGGATAGTTTGCCCAGAGGCCCATGATCAGAGTGCCGATGGCCGCTGCCAGACAGGTGGCGACAAAAACTGCCCCAAAATCCATGCCTGTTGAAGACAGGATGCTTGGGTTGACCACGATAATGTATGCCATGGTCAGGAAGGTGGTGATGCCCGCAACCAGTTCTTTACGAACATCGGTGCCGTGGGCCTGGAGTTGGAACAGTCGTTCGAGCATGACGGGTGTCTGCCTCTCAGGATGCCAGAGTGTGGGGTTTGGGAGTCTGTAGTTAAACTAAAAAGCCAAGCTGAAAAAGCTACTTGAAAAAGAGCTGCGTGAAAAAGCGGTAATCTTACTGGTTGAGGGCCCCAAGGCCAAGAGATGATTGAAGTCTCAGCGCCGTCAGTGTTGCGTCGGGTCGCGCTGCAAGCGGATATCGAAACGCACCGCTGCCATCCGTACGATAATAATAAAAAGCAAACCAATCGTCAGCGACAAGGCTTCGCTTCGCAGAGTCCACTGACACAGGAAATAGAGCCAGCAACCGGCAAATGAAATAGATGCATAGATCTGATCCTTGCGGAAGATGAACGGCACTTCGTTGCAGAGGGTGTCGCGTAGGGCTCCTCCAAATGTACCGGTCATCACGCCGAGCAGAGAGGCAATAAACCAGGAGTGGCCCATGTCGAGAGCCAACTGCGCCCCCAGTATCGAGAAAGTGCCGAGCCCAATGGCGTCCGGGAAAACAATCCAGGATTCGCGAATACGCTCTGAGCGTTTCCAGTAGCTGAAAACAATCGCCATCGCGAGAATCAGGATGGGCTGTTCTTCGTGCTTGATCCAGTAAACCGGGTGGTTTGACATGATAAGATCGCGCAGTGTTCCACCGCCAAGGGCCGTAATAAACGCGATGGTAAAAACACCGACTGGATCCATGTTCTTGGAGCGAGCAACCACCATGCCTGATATAGCGAAGGCAACAATTCCAATCATTTCAAGCGAGTAAACAATGTCGAGCATGATCAACCCTGAAAGGACATTGGATGGCTTCTGAGCGGCTCGGATCAGAAACGCGAAGGATAGCGGAAAACCGCATTCGATTCATCTCTGTGCCTGTGCCCGGAATGAGCGAGGTATAAGTGGCGTTTATTAATATGGATAAAGGTTCTTTATTTGCTTCATGAGCCGAGTCTGTTTAGCTTGGCGTGATTCAATAACAACAGAATTTCATTAAAGGAGTCCCCATGAAAGCGATTCTCTGTAAGGAATATGGCCCGGCTGAAACGCTGGTCATTGAAAATGTACCCAGCCCAGAGGCCAAAGGTCGCGGTGTTAAAGTCCGCGTGAAAGCAGCGGGCCTGAACTTCCCCGATACGTTGATTATAGAAGGCAAATATCAGCTCAAACCGACCATGCCATTCTCCCCGGGCGGAGAAATGTCGGGCGAAGTTATCGCGGTGGGCGACCAGGTAACCCGTTTTAAAGTCGGTGACCGTGTTGCGGGCCTGACCGGTTATGGCGCTTTTGCTGAAGAAGTGATCGTGCCCGAGCACAACCTGTTGCCGATACCAGAAGGCATGAGCGATGAAAAAGCCGCTGCGTTCACCATGGTTTACGGCACGTCCTATCACGCGCTTAAACAACGCGCGAACATCCAGCCAGGCGAAAGCCTCCTGGTTCTGGGTGCCAGCGGTGGCGTTGGCCTGGCAACGGTAGAGTTGGGTAAGGCGATGGGCGCTCGCGTTATCGCCGCAGCCAGTTCAGCGGAGAAGCTCGAAATTGCCAAGGCCGCTGGTGCGGATGAACTGATCAATTATACCGAAGAACCTTTGAAAGAGGCGGTAAAGCGCCTGACTAACAGCAAAGGCGTGGATGTAATCTACGATCCCGTAGGTGGCGATTTCACCGAGCAGGCACTGCGTGCCATGGCCTGGAACGGTCGCCACTTGATTGTTGGCTTTGCTGCAGGCGATATCCCCAAAATCCCGGCGAACCTGACGCTGCTGAAAGGCTGTTCGGTTGTCGGCGTGTTCTGGGGCAGCTTTACCCAGCGCGAGCCGGAAGCGAGTGCCCAGAACATGATGGCGCTGATGAAGCTTTATGCCGAAGGCAGAATCGACCCGCAAATCAGCGAAGTCTTCGAGTTTGAGGATTACGCCAAGGCATTAGGTGCCCTGACTGAGCGGCGTGCTACTGGGAAGGTGGTGCTTAAAATCGGTTCTTGAGTGGCCTTCTGATTGTAGCCTGATGGTTTGGAGTAGGTGAGAGTGGGCGGCCCCTCCCAAAAAACCGCTACGAGCACATCCATGTGCGCTTGACTGCGGCCATCCATGGCCGCAGACATTTTTGGGAGGGGCCGCCCACTCTCACCATTTAAACTTTCAGTTATCGCTAGTAATACGATGGCCTTGAGAAGAAGTTTTTGTGATTTAGGACTACTACTCTAAACTCTGAAAGCCATGCAGGGCGGGTCTTCCCAAAAATGTAGAGGGCCAAGGACGGCCCGAAACAAGCGCACACGGATGTGCTTGTAGCGGTTTTTGGGAAGACCCGCCCTGTATGGCTAACCCCGATCTAAAAGGCTAGGGTCATAACCAGCCGGCAACACCAAAGTCAGAAGTTAAACTGTCCGGAATCAATATCCGAAACCAGCTCCGGGGTCAGCCGAACGTAACCCTCGGTTTTGGGCAACCAAGCGAAGACTTCCTCATCAGACCGTTCTAGAGTGTAACCGGCTTTCTGAATATCCACCTTACGGTACTTGAAGGTTCCCGTTTTCTCGATGGCTTGGGTGACCCTTACAAACACCGGAACCGCATAAGCCGGCAAGTTGTCCCGCAGGAAACCAAGCAGCTTATCGATATCAAAGGTTTCGCTGTTCGGTACCAGCGTCACCATACCCGCTTTGCCGTTGGTTTTCGGGATCTCCACGCCGTAGACGATGGCTTCTTCGACCATTCCGGAGCCGTCGAGGATGTTCTCCACTTCGTTGGTTGAAACGTTCTCACCTTTCCAGCGATACGTGTCCCCCATTCGATCCACAAACTGCAGGTGGCGGCAGCCTATTTCTCTCAAAACATCGCCTGTGTTGAACCAGGCGTCGCCTGTTTTGAATGCATCGCGCAGGATGGATTTTTCCGTGGCTTCTTTTTGGGTATAGCCCTCGAACGACCATTTTTTCGTGATTTCGCCGATCAGCAGCCCCGGTGTGCCCTTGGCCACTTCCTGCATCACGCCCTTTTCGTTCCGAACCGGATCACGAGTGCCATCGTGGAATTTCACCAGTTTGTAAGGCGCCGTGGACAGGCCAACGGTGTTGTTCTGGTTGAAAAAGTTGCTGAAGCCGATATTGCCCTCGCTGGATGCATAAAGCTCCGCGATGGTTTCAATTCCGAAACGGTCTTTGAACTCTTTCCAGATAGAGGGGCGTAGGCCGTTGCCAAGCATTCTGGTGGCGCGATGGTTGCGGTCCTGGTCGCTTGGCGGCTGGTTGAGCAAGTAGCGGCAAAGCTCGCCGATGTAGCCAAAAACCGTTGCATCATAACGGCGCACATCATCCCAGAAGGCGCTGGCGGAGAATTTGCGGCGCAGGGCAAAAGCCGAACCGCCGGCCAGCACTGAGCCCCAGCAAACCACAAGGCCTGTGCCGTGGTATAGCGGCAGAGTGCAGTAGAAGACGTCTTCCGGTGTCATTGAAAGAGACATCAAACCAAAGCCACCGTAAGCTTTCAGGAATTTGTTGTGGGATCCCGGTGCAGCCTTCGGCAAGCCGGTTGTACCGGAGGTGAACAGGTAAATCGCTGTATCTCCGGTTCTCGGAGGATCGCTCAGAACGGGGTTGTCGCTGTTGAAAGTGCAGACCTGTTGCGCCATGTTTGCATAGCCAGTGGGTGCGTCACCGAAGGCATTGAGTGTGTTGGTGTCGGGGAGAAACAAAAAAGGTGTGGGGTGGTTGAGCCCAAGGCTCGCTTTTACAGTATCAAATGCAGGTACCAATTCCTCACCAACCACGACCATTTTCGGTTTGACCAGCTTGGCACTGTGCTCCAGCACCTTGCCTTTTTGTGATGTATTCAGCATGGCGCAGGCAACGCCGATCTTGGCAGCGCCCGCAACCACGGCCAGAACTTCCGGGCGGTTTTCCAGGAAGACGGCGATGGAGTCGCCTTTTTTCAGCCCCTGAGCCTGAAAGTAACCGGCGATGCGATTCGACCAGGCATTGAAATCGCCCCATGTGATACTGCGATCCTCAAATAGAATCGCAGGCCTTTCGCCATACTTTTCTGCGTTGTTCTCAACGAGGGTTCCGAGGGTAAGGGTTTTACGCGCATCCTTGATTGAGTAGTAATAATAGCCTTTGGCAATCGCCGGGAATCGTTTGAATATTCCCGGCAGGCTGCGCACGATATCCATCGCAGTAACGTTATCTTGGCTCATGGTCTTTCCGTAAGTATTTTTATAGGTGAATCAGGGCCCCGGAATAACCTTGCCTTGAGGCTAGTCCAGGTAAAGGTCTGGCAAAAGGGGTTTGTCACCGGCTTTGTATCGGTAACTTTCGAAATCAGTTACGCCGTCTTCACGAAGTACGTCTTCGTCAATCAGGTTCTGTCCTGTCATTTCGTCGACTGGCCGGTTCAGGATGCTTACGACCGCGTCGGCCATGATGTCGGGCTTCCGGCCTTGCGCCATTAACTGTTCGCCTCCGGCTTCGTGCTGAATCGCGGCAGTCGCTATGACGGTTTTAGGCCATAAGGTGTTCACTGCGATGCCGTAACGCTTGAACTCCTGAGCCATACCGATGCTGATCATGGTCATGGCGTATTTCGTTGATGTGTAAGGTCCAAAATGGGCAAACCATTTGGGATCCATATTCAGTGGCGGCGACATGCTCAGGATGTGGCCGCGTTCGGACTGTTTGAGCCAGGGCAAAGCGGCTTGGCTGCATGCCATCACCGCACGGGCATTGACCTGGTGCAGTAGGTCGAAGCGGCTGACCTTCAGCTTCTCGACACCGGCCAGGCGAATGGCGCCGGCGTTGTTGATCAGGGCGTCAATGCCGCCAAAGTGTTTGGCTGCTTCATCAATACGCTGTTTGATCTGTTCTTCGTCGCGAACGTCGAGCACCAAAGGCAGCGCCTGGCCTCCGGCTGCACGAACTTCCTCAGCGACGGTATGAATGGTGCCAGGTAGTTTTGGATGCGGTGTGTCGGACTTTGCGGCGATAACAATATTTGCACCTTGACGGGCACAGGCGAGCGCAATCTGGCGGCCGATACCACGGCTGGCGCCCGTAATAAATACGGTTTTCTTGTTCAGGGTATTCATTTGTTGCGCTCCTGTTCGGATGCTTCATCGGTGGTAATTTCCACCAGCAACTGGTTGCGTTTCACCTGACTGCCTTTGTTGGTCAGAACCTGGCTAACAACGCCGTCGCAGTCGGCTTTTACCGGGTGCTCCATTTTCATGGCTTCCAGTATGACAAGGGTTTCTCCTTGGCGAACCGTCTGCCCGGGCTCTACCAGAACATCTATAATGGCGCCGTCCATTGAGGCCTGAATGCGCCCGCCGCCCGTGCCGTTGGCTCCAGCGGCCGGCTGATGAGTAAGATCAGTGACTGACCACGACTCTCCGAACGCCTGTAAATATAGGGAATCTCCGCTGCGGTGATATTGGCAACACTGACGGATACCGTTGTCGATAATGTATAAGGTACCGTTCTGTAAACAGGTAACCGTCATTTCATGCTGCTCATTGCCCAGGCGGCAGGAAAGCTTGTTACCGCTGCTTTGCACCAACAATTCAACAACTTCGTCGCCGGTATCGAGCTTCATCGGCGTATTGGTAGCCGGTGCGTTGCTCCAGGCTTCCTGGCCAGCAGTGCCATGGGCCAGTACGCAGGCTGCAAGAGCGAGCTGGCGGATTTGCGGTTTGGCTGGCTGCAGCGATGGGTCTTCGCGGAAGGCCTGCTGCAGGAATGCCGTGGTGGCCTCGCCGGCACCAAAGGTGCTGTCTGCGATGATGCGGCTCAGGAAATACCGGTTGGTTGTGACGCCAAAAACAGTAGTGTCTTCCAGCGCGCGGATCAGCCGGCGGCGGGCTTCATCCCGGTTTTCGCCCCAGGCGATGACCTTTGCGAGCATGGGGTCGTAGTGTGGTGTTACTTCGTCACCGGAACGCACCCCGGTGTCATAGCGCAGGCCTTCGCCTTCTGCCGGCTGAAAGATATGCAGTGGGCCAGTTTGCGGGGTGAAACCATTGGATGGGTCTTCGGCGTAGAGCCGGACTTCGATGGCGTGGCCGTTCAGTTCAATGTCTTTCTGAGCCAGCGGCAGTGGCAGGCCTTCGGCAACCGTCAGTTGCCAAGCCACCAGATCCTGCCCGGTGATCAGTTCGGTAACCGGGTGTTCTACCTGCAGGCGCGTGTTCATTTCCAGGAAGTAGAAGTTACGATCTTTGTCCACAAGGAACTCGACGGTCCCCGCTCCTTCGTAGTTGCAGGCCAAGGCAGCTTTTACAGCGGCTTCGCCCATGGCGGCCCGGAGTTCCGGGGTTACAAAGGGGGAGGGCGCTTCTTCAACGACTTTCTGGTGGCGGCGCTGTATTGAGCAGTCACGTTCACCAAGGTAGACGGCGTTGCCGTGGCGGTCTGCGAAGACCTGTATTTCCACATGCCGAGGTTCGATTACAGCTTTTTCGAGAATGAGCTCGTCGTCACCGAAGGCCTGTTTGGATTCGGAACGGGCGCGTTTTATGTTGTCTGCTAGCTCGGACTCATCGTTTACAAGGCGCATGCCCCGGCCACCGCCACCGGCGGAGGCTTTGATCATCAGTGGGTAGCCGATGTCCGCTGCGGCGGCAATGAGCTCGTCGTCACGGGCGTTGTCGCCCTCGTAACCGGGCACAACAGGTACGCCGGCTTTTTGCATGGCGATTTTGGAGCGTCGCTTGCTGCCCATGAGTTCAATGGCGCTGGCTGGCGGGCCTACAAACACGATGCCGGCGTCTTTGCAGGCATCGGAAAAGCCGGCGTTTTCGGAGAGGAAGCCGTAACCGGGGTGGATGCAATCCGCGCCGGTTTTGCGTGCGGCATCGAGTATGGCGTCGGCGTTCAGGTAGGACGCCGCTACTTGTGCTGGGCCTATGCAAACGGCTTCATCTGCCAGTTCGGTATGCATGGCGTGGGCGTCTGCTTCGGAGTAGACGGCGACGGTGCGGTATCCGAGGGCTTTGGCGGTACGAATAATGCGGACGGCGATTTCGCCCCGGTTCGCTATTAGTAACTTTTTTAGCATTGTGCTGGTCTCTTAAATTCGTGCCAGTCCGCGCTTGGGTGCTGGGGAGTTTCCAGAAAACCGCTACGAGCACATCCATGTGCGCTTGTTTCGGGCCATCCATGGCCCTCTACATTTTCTGAAAACTCCCCAACACCCAAGCGCTCCTTCATCAATTGTTCGTGTCTGCCCATGCAGGAGCACGTTTTTGCATGAACGCCATAGTGCCCTCGGTTCCCTCGCTGCCTCTGACGGCTGCTGTGAACATTTCCGCAGCGCTGTCGAGTAATCCGCTCATGGATTCGTGCCCAACCCGATGGAGCAGGGCTTTGGTTTCTGCCGTGGCGTTGGGGGCGCAGTGGCGAATGCGTTCCAGTGCATGAGTCAGCATGTCGTTAAGTTCTTCATCCGATGCTGCCGCCTGGTGAACGATTCCCAACGCACAGGCTTCTTCCGCTCCGACTCTTAATCCAAGTAGTGCAAGTCGACGGGCCTGTGTCAGGCCTATGCGTTCAACAACAAATGGAGCGATCTGGGCCGGGATAATGCCGAGGGAGGTTTCCGGCATGCCGAATTTGGCTGTGGGGCCGGCGATAGCGACGTCGGATACGCAGGCCAGTCCAAAGCCGCCGCCCATAACAGCACCTTCGGTGATGGCGATGACGACTTTGGAGGATTCGTTTACCTGCTGAATCATCTGCCCGAAGGCGCGGTTGAGGCGGTAGAAGGGGTCGGTTTCGCCTTCACCGGCTTTCTGGTTTCGGGCGCCGGCCATGTCCTTGATATCACCGCCGGCACAGAAGTGGCCGCCTGCACCACGGATCACCACGGCGCGTATGCTGGTATCGGATTCCACTTCAGTAAAGATCGTGGACAGCTCCGCCACCATTTGCAGGCTCATGGCATTCCGGGAGTCTGGCCGGTTGATGGTGATGTGCAGGGCTGGCCCCTGTTTTTCCAGAAGCAGTGTTTCGCAATGAGGCAAGGTTTCCATAAAACGACTCCAAGAATATTGTACGGGGCTGGCGGCCCGGCATGGCTGTTCAGGACTGTTGAGGGCCATGGATGGCCCGATTCAAGCCCTACATGGATGTACTTGTGGGCGTGTCCTGAACAGCCATGCCGGGGTGTCGGTCTTGCACCTAAGTTCAGCTTTTGCGCTTGCCAGGCAAAGTCCCCATAAGCTTGCAAATGATCCCCAGCATGATCTCATCGGCACCGCCGCCAATAGACACCAAACGGACATCCCGAAACGCACGGGATGCAGGGTTGTCCCACATAAAGCCGTTGCCGCCCCAGTACTGCAGGCAACTGTCGGTCACTTCACGGCCCAGGCGGCCGGCTTTCAGCTTGGCCATGGACGCGAGTTTGGTGACGTCCTTGCCTTCGATGTGCAGTTCACAAGCCTGATAGGTCAGGGCGCGCAGAGCTTCTACTTCGGTTTGCAGTTCGGCCAGGCGGAAGTGAATGACCTGGTTGTCGATCAGCGGTGTGCCGAAGGTCTTGCGCTCGCGGCAATACTCGATGGTCTGATCAATGCAGTTTTCCAGCGCCTTGATGACGTTGGCGGCACCCCACAAACGTTCTTCCTGGAACTGCAGCATTTGCATCATGAAACCGGTGCCTTCGGCGCCGATGCGGTAGCGTTGGGGTACACGAACGTCGTCGAAGAAGATCTGGGCGGTTTCCGAGGAGCGCATGCCCAGCTTGTTCAAATGCGGGCTGAAGGTGATGCCCGGGGAGTTCATGGGAACCACGATTAGTGATTTGTTTTTGTGCGGCTTGTCGTCACTGGTGTTCGCCAGCAGGCAGATAAAATCAGCTTGTGGGCTGTTGGTGATCCACATTTTCGAGCCGTTGATGATGTAGTCATCGCCGTCTTTTTTTGCGTTGGTTTTCAGGCCAGCTACGTCGGAACCGGCACCCACTTCGCTTACGCCAATGCAGCCCACCATGTCGCCGGCAATGGCCGGTGCAAGAAAGGTGCGCTTCAGTTCGTCAGAACCAAAGCGGGATATGGCAGGTGTGCACATGTCGGTCTGTACGCCGATGGCCAGAGGTACGCCACCACAGTGAGCCATACCCAACTCTTCAGCCGCTACGAGGTTGTAGCTGTAATCGAGCCCCATGCCGCCGTATTCTTCGGGCTTTTGAATGCCCAGCAAACCGAGGTCGCCCATTTTCTTGAACAGTTCGTGAATGGGGAACTGGCCGGCTTCTTCCCATTCGTCGCAATGGGGGTTAATTTCTTTCTGCACGAAATCGCGGACGGTTTTTCTCAGGGCTTCGTGTTCGGCTGTGAATTTCACTTGTTGTTCTCCTGGTATCTGGTTCGTGCTTTCTTTGTTTTGGTGCACGTTCTTTGGCCTGGGCGGTGTGGGTGCGGGATTTCCTTCCAGAAAACCGCTACGAGCACGTCCGTGTGCGCTTGTTTCCGGCCGTCCATGGCCTCCAACATTTTCTGGAAGGAAATCCCGCACCCACACCCATGTCTTCAAATTTATTGCTACGTTCAGAAATTTTTATTTGATGAGCGCCACTTGCACTCAAGCTTGTCACATGGCTCTCAACTTTCGTGTTTTGTTACCTAAGCATGCTCTTCAAATGAGTTAACTCGTGGTTTCGCTGAACCGTCTGGGAGGGCGTGTCCAAAAATGTCGGAGGCCATGGATGGCCGGAAACAAGCGCACACGGACGTGCTTGTAGCGGTTTTTGGACACGCCCTCCCAGACGGTGCCCCCACACAAACAAGCAACCCATGAGGCGGGCCTCACTAAAGCCAAAACCCGATCAGAAGCGGGCCACGCCAAATGTATTAGGCCGCAACTGACGGATTTCGGCTTCGCGGCACACGTCGAGAACCAGTGCGACTACGCGCCGGGTGTCTCTTGGGTCGATCAGGCCATCGTCCCATAGCCGTGCTGTACCGAACAGGGCAGTGGAACCGTCTTCCAGCTTCTTGGCTGTAGCCTGCTCCAGAAAATCCAGGGTTTTCGGATCAGGCTCTATGCCGCTGCGACGTTGCTTGTCCTCCGCCACTATGCGCATTACCTTGCCAGCCTGGGCCGGGCCCATTACGGCGGTTCGGCTGTTAGGCCAGGCGAAGATGAATCTCGGGTCCAGGCCGCGGCCACACATGGCGTAGTTACCTGCACCATAGGAACCGCCGATCACGATTGCGACTTTTGGAACCCGGCAGTTAGCAACGGCCTGAATCATTTTGGAGCCGTGTTTGATGATGCCGTTCTGCTCGGAATGCGTGCCCACCATGAATCCCGTGGTGTTGTGCAGGAACAGCAGTGGCGTGCCCGCCTGATCGCAGAGCTGGATGAACTGGGCGGCTTTTGCGCTTCCGGCCGGGGTGATCGGGCCGTTGTTGCCGATGATGCCGACGCAATGGCCTTCAATTCGGATGGTGCCGCATACGGTCTGGTCGTCGAACTCGTTCTTGAAGTCCATGAACTTTGAGCCGTCGGCGATGCGAGCAAGAATTTCGCGCACATCGTAGGGCTTTTTGGAATCAGACGGGATTACGCCCAAGAGCTCTTCAGCCGCATAAAGAGGCTCGTCCCATTTCAGCTCACGCTGTGGCGGGAGCTGTTCGTTCCAGGGCAGGGCTTCCATGATGTTTCTGGCCTGGCGGATGCCGTCGGCATCGTCTTCGGCCAGGTACTCGGCGGTGCCGGCGACCTGTGCGTGCATGTCTGCGCCGCCGAGTTCTTCATCGTCGGCTATTTCGCCGGTTGCGGCCTTCAGCAATGGTGGGCCGGCCAGGAACATTTTTGCCTGGCCGCGGATAGCGATTACATAATCCGACAAGCCCGGCTGGTAGGCGCCGCCGGCGGTGGCGTTGCCGTGTACCACGGTAACCTGTGGTAGCCCGGCAGCGGACATCCGCGCCTGGTTGGCGAAGCCACGGGCGCCCTGCACGAAAATATCCGTGGCGTAGTTAAGGTTGGCGCCGCCGCTCTCGGACAGGGAGACTACCGGCAATTTGTTCTCTTTGGCGATCTGTTGCAGGCGCAAGGTTTTATCCAGACCTGCCGGCGTGATGGTGCCGCCTTTGATGGCGCTGTTGCTGGCAACCACCAGGCAGCGTATGCCGCTAACGGTGCCAATACCGGCGATGATGTTGCCACCGGCCATGCTGCCGTCTTTGTCATCGTGCATCTTGTAGCCGGCCAGTGAACAAAGCTCCAGGAAAGGTGTACCACGATCCAGCAGGCGGTTAATGCGATCCCGGGGCAGAAGTTTTTTGCGCTTGGTGAACTTTTCCCGCGCGGCCTCTGCCAGGTCGAGCACCTTTTGCTCTACATCCCGGAAGGTCTGGATGTGTGCGTTCATGGCCTCGGTGTTGCCACGGAACTCGTCAGACTGCGGATTAACGCTGGTTTCCAGTGTTTGCATAAAAATTTTTCAATCCTCGCTGAGCACTTTGGGTGTGACTGCCCGATGAAAACCGTTGTAAGGCTCGTTATTCTTGGCCTTGGGAAACGGCCATACGCGCCCACCCTGTGACGCTGCGCCATCAATGCGCAGGCAGTCGCCATTGACAAAGGAGGCGCCCGGGCTCAGCAAGAAGCAGATGGCCGAGCTTATTTCCGACTCAGTGCCCATGCGTTTAATAGGAACGTTATCGCCGAGGCTGCGAATCCATTGCTTCATGTGTTCGGGGTAGTTGTCCATGCCGCTGGAAGCAATCCATCCGGGCGCGACGGCATTCACGCGAACGCCGGACGTGCCCCATTCCACCGCAGCGGTTTGGGTGAAATTCACCATGCCTGCCCGAGCCGCGCCCGAATGCCCCATGCCCGGCATACCACCCCACATGTCGGCCACGATATTCACGATGGCGCCGCCGGTTTTCGATAGCGTCTGGGTGTAGGCTTCTCTTGCCATCAGAAAGCCGCCGGTGAGGTTGGTGCGCACCACGGTTTCCCAGCCTTTCTGATTGATGCCTGCAAGGGGGGAAGGGAACTGGCCACCGGCGTTGTTGACCAGGCCGTTCAGGCCGCCATGCTCTGCAATAATTGCCTTCACCGTGGCTTTTACAGACTCCTCTTCACGGATATCGCAAACATGCGCCGAGGCTATGCCGCCGTCCTCAAGTATCTCTGCTTTTACGGATTCAACTTTCTCTGCTTTCCGACCGACCAGCGCAACCCTGGCGCCCAGAGAAGCGAGTTCGTGGGCGGTACAGCGGCCGATACCGGAGCCGCCGCCGGTTACGATAAATGTCTGACCCTTGAATAGGTCGGGGTGAAAAACAGATTGATAGCTCATAGTTTAAAAACCTTGTTCAATGTTCAGGCGTTAACCAGCCCGGAGGGCACTGGCACCGGAAACTCCAGTAACTGCTGGGCAAACGCCTTGCCTTGCGGATCAATACGCAGGCTGGCAACACCGCCCCCGCCCAGGCTGTGTTCAAGCAAGAAATTAAACGCATGGAACCCTGGCAGCGTCCAACGAGTAACCTTGCCAGTCTCAGGGTTTAATGTGTGGGACATCCACTGGGCAACAGCTTCTTCGGTCAATGCAGCCGCAATAAACGGAACGAACTCCGGTTTGCGCGCTACAACACCAATGTTGCTGTGGTCGCCCTTGTCACCGCTGCGCGCCCAGGCTAAATCAATCAAGGGCACCGTGGTGTCGGTAACCGATGCGCCTTGGATTTCGGGTTGGTCTTTGATCTGGCCAGGCTGGAATCCACCGGCCGGATTAACATCAACCGGTGTTACCTGACCGTTCAGATCAACAGACACCGTAACCTCGCTTTTGGGTACCAGGCAGGAATAGAGCCGAATCTTGGGCCAGACCGTTGGTCGGCCACCCACAATGCCCGTCAAACCGGGTGCCATGCCGGTAGCGGCCTGCGCGATCTCCCGGGAAAAGAGGACAAGAGCGCCTTTTTTTGCATGTGCAGCACTGATCTTTACGACAACTTCCCGGCTGCCCTGGCCACGCCCTTGCTTGCCGTAGGTGGTTTCAGTACCCAGCAATTCGATGCTGGTTTCGGTGTAATCGGGCAAGCCGCGTTCCTGAAACAACCGGGATGTTTTGGTAAGAATCGCTTCTGCAACAGCCTGGGCTTTCTTCGGGGCATCCATGCCTGCAAGCAGGAAGGTTGCTGTGCACTTGAAACCGTCTGGCCAGGTACCGGATACCTTGTAGCTGTCAGTTGGCGGCAAGCCTCGTGCGCCGCGAACGGTTACACGGTCTGGCCCGCTTTCTTCCAAACTCACATCCGTAAAGTCGCAGGTAACATCCGGCAAGAAGTACGCCCGGGGGTCGCCAATTTCGTAAACCAGTTGCTCGGCGACGGTGCCGCGGCTTACCTGGCCACCGGTATCTTCCGGCTTGGTAATAACGAAATCACCATTTGCGCTTACCTCGGCAATAGGGAAGCCCATGTCGGCGAAGCCTTCAGCGATGTTTTCCCAATCGGTAAAGTTACCGCCCGTAGCCTGTGCGCCGCACTCCAGAAGGTGGCCGGCAAGGCTACCTTGCGCCAGTTCGTCGTAATCCGCCCAGCCCCAGCCGAATTCGTGAACCAGTGGAGCGAGTATCAAAGCGCTGTCTACCACTCGGCCTGTAAGAACAATGTCGGCGCCTTGATCCAGAGCTGCTGCTAAACCAGAGGCTCCAAGGTAGGCGTTAAGGCTAACCATCATTGCCGGCATGGGCTGACCCGTGGCCATTTCAGCAATACCGGCTTTGCTCAATGCCTGTTTTTTAGGCAGCAGGTCATCCCCGAGTACCAAGGCAATTTTCATGTCTACGCCGGCCTTTTCACACAGCGCTTGCAAGGCATCACGGCAGGCCACCGGGTTTACGCCACCCGCGTTGGTCAGCACTCGAATGCCTTTTTCTTTGATATCGGCAAGCAGTGGTCCCATAACGGTTTCAACGAAATCCCGAGCGTAGCCCTGACTGGAATCTTTCATCTTCTGACCAGCCATGATCGACATGGTGACCTCAGCCAGATAATCGGCAACCAGGTAGTCAATATTACCTTTGTGAACCAGCTGCGAGGCGGCCGTTTCGGTGTCGCCCCAGAATGCGGACGAACAACCGATACGAACAGTTTTCGAGGAATCAGCCATGTTTAAGCATCCTGTTTTTACTGGCACTTGCTCCATGCTTAGGGGCAAGCCAATTATTGATCCATAAACCAAACCATACCAAGCAAGCGCTTGGTTTGTAAACAGGTAAATCTCAGGTAGAATGGTGGTTCTTTTCAAGCCGCTGGATCTACCCGTGAATCAAGACCAAATTCTTCAGACCCTCATTGCCGACAACCTGGTTTCAGATCCGGAGAGCGCCCGGGGTCGTTTGCTTCGCGAAGCGGCGAGGTTGTTTCGTGAGAAAGGCTATGAGCGCACGACGGTTCGGGATCTGGCGGCTGCTGTGGGTATTCAGTCGGGTAGCCTTTTTCACCATTTCCGCACCAAGGAAGAAATACTCAAAGCGGTCATGGTTGAAACCATCAGGCTCAACACGGCGGTCATGCAGGCAGCCATGGAGGCGGCTGATTCCAATCGTGACAAACTGAGGGCATTGGTCAGTGCCGAACTGGAATCGATTAACGGCCAGACTGGCGAGGCTATGGCGGTTCTGGTTTTTGAATGGCGCAGCCTCTCTGAAGTGTCCCAGGCAGAGGTGCTGAAGCTTCGTGATATCTATGAGGCCTTGTGGCTGGACGTGCTTGGCGCTCTCAAAGAGGAGGGCGCTTTGGTTGCCGATCCGTTTGTGGTGCGACGCATGCTGACGGGTGCTTTGAGCTGGACCGTAACCTGGTATCGGCCGGAGCGCGGTGGCCTTACCCGGGAAGGACTGACCGATCAGGTGGTCGCAATGCTGGGCCTGAGCCAGCCCTGAGCGGCTGGATTTCAGCCTACAGGATCCATCGGTAACCTATCCGTAATAAACGCATCGACCGAGTGCCGGTTTTTATTTTCCTTTTAAAGTTATTGTTTTAGATCAAGATTTTCCAGAAAATCGCCTTCCATTTTAGACCATTGGCCTGATTGGCATGACCACAATGGCAAACGAGCCATTTTTGCAGAACGGCTTTCAACGCACCCTTGCTTCCGGAATGACAGAACTACCTGTGTTCCACGCCGATAAAAACAATGCAAAGCAGGGTGATTATGATGTCCATACTGGTAGCTCATGCAGGCCGCCTGATGACGGTACGCAGTAAACTGGTTTTACTGGCAGCGGCAGCCTTGTTTGCCGGCTGTTCCGCCAACCCCATCTATAAAACCACCGGGGCTGTTCTTGCGGGATACTCCGAAGATGAAGCCACACCTTATGTCTTGCAGATGTCTGACCCTGAAATGGCGTGCGCGCTTGGGGAGGGCATCGACCCTTTGCTGTATTCCTTTTCACGGGTTAACGATGCTCCGGATACCACCGGGTCGCTTTTGATGCTGCTGGCCGCCAACTGCATGGAATATAAAGCATGGGAAACTGAGCTGGTCTACTTGCGCGCAGATTTTGAAGGCAATGTGCCAGCTGCCAAAGACGCCCGCGAACGATCCAAGCGCCTTTATGCTCTCACCGCTGAACGTCGCCTGTTGGCATTCCGCAGAGCCATGGCAGCCTACGATTTTGATCCTTCCAAAGAGCCTATTGAATGCCCGTTTCTGTTTAGTGAGCAGGATGAGATGACATTCCTGCTGGGTTTGTTGACGGGGATGCAGGCGGTTGTAAATGATGCCAACTCCGGTGCCCGTGCAGGGATACCTCGCAATATCGCACCCCAGGCGGAGCGTGCTGCAACCTGTGTTAACAATGAAAAAATGGGCGGCTTGCCCAATGCCGTTCGTGCTCTGGTCTGGTTGCTATTGCCAGACACCCGTCCTGAGCTGTCTCCCGATCCCTGGTTGGTGCTTGAAAAAAGCTCTGCAACGGGCGCAAGCGCAGGTATCCGGGCTTCTCTGGCAGTCGAAGCTGTTGCTGCCGAAACCTTCGGTCGCCGGGATGTGTTGGCGGATGTTATCCGTCGCTTTGCGGAGGCTGAAGGCACCATTGAAGTTTGGGACGAATACCGATTGGTCGACACCATAGCCGGACACGTAATCCGCTTCTCCTCAGACAAATACTGGACTGCTGAGTATGGCTATCGCACGCCGCAGGCGTTTTTCGGAAAAATGAGCCCGGAACGCAACACCGAAAATGTTGAAACCATGAGCCTGGACGATTTGCTATGAGATGACGGCCACGGCGCCTTTGCCCGACCGCGCGATGAACTCACGATAACCACAAAAATGACCCGGAGGTCGTTATGATCCGCAAATCCCTCACCGCCCTGACGCTCGCCGCCCTCGCCCCTCTGGCGTCGGCCCAAACCGTAAAAATGTGTGTGTTTGATGTGATTGGTGCGAACGGTGACATGTTCAACATGGTTAAAGACTACGCGCTGGAGATGAAATCTCACGGTGTGGACTTTGATCTCAAACCCTACACCGATGAAGGCGTTGCCGTGGGCGATTTCAACGCCGGCCAGTGCGACGCTGTTGCCGCAACCGATCTCCGCACCCGCCCATTTAACCGCTTCACAGGAAGCGTTAGTGCTGTTGGCGCGCTTCCTACTTACGACGATCTCGAAACACTTCTGGCAACGTTGGCCCAGACTAAAGCCGCACCTCTTATGAAGCAGGACGGCTATGAAGTAATCGGCATTGTGCCAATCGGCGCAGGTTACCTTTTTGTCAACGATCGCAGCATTGATACGGCAGGCGAACTTGCCGGCAAGCGCATGGCTACCCTGGACTATCAGAAAGACGCCATTCACATGGTCAACTTCGTGAAGGCAACGGTGGTGCCTTCGGATATCACCAACTTTGCCGGCAAGTTCAATAACGGTTCTGTTGATACCGCCTATGCCCCGGCATTTGCATATGAAGCACTCGAGCTATACAAGGGCCTGGGTGATAAGGGCGGGATTGTAAATTACCCCCTGGCCCAGCTCACTGTGCAGGTCATTGTCCGTGATGACGTATTGGGCGATGACACCGCCCAGGCTGCCCGGCAGGTTGCCTGGGGTATGTACCCCCAGGCCATGAACCTGATTAACAAGCAGGAAGAAGCCATTCCGGAAGACAAGTGGATCCGCATTCCGGAAAAGGATATTCAGGGGTATCAGGAGATGTTTCGCCAGAACCGGATCGAGATGCGCGATGGCCTTAAAGGCGCGCCCGATGTGTATCATCCAAAAATGCTGGGTCTGTTGAGCAAGATCCGCTGCGCGAGTAACCCGTCTGCTTCGGAGTGCACTTCGGAAAACAGGGAATAACAGGGCGGACAGCACATGAACTGGCGAGCACTGACTGCCCCGGCCGCAAGAACGCTTTACCCCGTGCATAAAGTGCACGGGGCCATTCTGCTGTTGCTGCTGCTCTTTACCCTGCTTCTGGGTATGGGCAACTCATTTCATTCCCGCCTGCTCTGGGTTGGCGAGCAGGCATGGCCAAACTATTACCTGCTGAACCCGGACGCTACAGAACCTTCCTGTCGTCTGGACATGGACGTAGACGCGGAAGTCCGCAAGCGGGTAAAGGCTTACAAGCCTGATCCGGACGATCTGTTCGACTCCCCTCCAAACCCGGAAGCCATTCGCACCTCTCTGGAGCGGAATCTTGCACTGTGCGCGGAGAAGCATGTTGCGTATCAGAAGAACGCTGAGCAGGCCACGCCTGCACTGGGCGCCTTTAAAAGCGTTGAGCAGGGGTTGGCGACATTTCTGCTGGATAACATAGGGCTGACCAAGTATCTGTTTATTGCAATCTTTGCGATGGCAGCTGCGGTTGCAGCGTTTGATACAGATCACATAGCTCTTCGGTTGCCCAGAAACCGGTCAGAGTGGCGCCTGAGCCAGGCCGTCCAATTCATGGTGAATGGCCTGATGGTGTTCTCCATGCACGCCTATCTGGGGCGCCTGGCCAGCTCTCCCGGCGCCGAGACAACAACAACGCTCCAGTATGCCTGGACTGGCGTATTCGGGCTCTTCATGGTGATTAACGCCCTACGTTTTCTGAATGTTCCGAAGCACATAAGAGCAGGCGGGTTGTCGTTGTCCTCTGGCCTGGTGGTACCGCTCTATTGTGTGATGGGCCTCATTGCCATGAGCTACTTTTTCTTCGTGGATGGCTACGCCTCTGGCCTCGCTATCTACTTCGGCATGATGTCCAACCTGTCCTCAATGTTTATCAATATCGGGCTCTATGTTCTGGTGGGGATGGTACTGAAGCAGACTCGCTTGCCCGAGTTGCTGCTGAACGTCATCAAGCCTTACAACCTGCCTGCGCCCATGCTGGCGTCGGTCATTATATTTGCTACCGCATTTCCGACGGCCTTCACCGGCGCCTCCGGTATTTTCATTCTTGCCGTTGGTGGCGTGGTTTATGATGAGTTGCGCCGGGCAGGTGCCGGGCGGCAGCTGGCGCTTGCGACAACCGCTATGTCTGGAAGCCTTGGCGTGGTGCTCAACCCCTGCCTGCTGATTGTGGTGGTTGCCGCCCTGAACAAGGAAGTCACCACTACCGAAATGTACGATTGGGGCTTCTGGGTGTTTATTATGTCTGCCTCACTGTTCTCGCTGATTGTCTGCAAAACAGAAGGCAACTGGCGGCCACGCCCGGCTCCGGGCGCCCTGAACGCATCACTGCGCCAGCTCAAGCCACTGGTGCCGTATGTGGCCTTGGCCGTGGGTGTGATATTCGCCATCTATGCTGTACTTGGCCTGTCATTCAACGAATACAGTGCACCGTTGATCCTGCCGCTGGTGATGCTGGCTCTGGTGTTCCTGGATGCAGGCAGCAGCAACCGTGAGGGCAATGAAACCCGAATCCAGGCCTTCTGGGGCCGGAGCTGCGCCGCAGCCAGTGATTCTGCTGTGCATATTGGTGCCTTGCTGGCGCTTATCGGCTTCTCTATTTGTCTGGGTGGCATTCTTGAGCGCTCCGATATTGTTCATGCATTGTTTCCGGAAGATCTGACCAGCCCATGGTTTGCGATGCTGGTGATTGTGGTTATGTTGACGGTCATCGGTATGGTGATGGATCCTTTCGGTGCGGTCATTCTGGTTTCTGCAACCATCGCCCAGCCCGCGATCCAGCTGGGCATTGATCCACTGCACTTCTGGATTGTTTGCCTGGTGGCGTTTGAACTGGGTTATCTGAGCCCGCCTGTGGCACTGAACCACCTGCTCACACGGCAAGTTGTCGGGGAAAGCGAAGTGCTTGCGGCGGAGCGTGTGGGATCCTTTTGGCACCGTTACCAGCGTTTGCTTCTGCCCCTGGCAGTGATGGGGCCAACACTGTTGCTCGTGGCCTTTGTGCCGCTGATGTTTTACGCGATCTAGGGTTTATCTTCTATAGTTAAAGCCGCCTCCGGAATTTCCCTGGGGCGGCTTTTTGTTTCTCAGTGCCCGGGCTTGCGTGTTCGGGTGTTTCTTAACATTTGGCTGTAAAGTGCATGGCGTATATTTGTTCCTTGTATAAACACAGAGGCTATTGTGGATGACGGCTAACTCGCGGGCTGCGACTGTTTTCAGGTATTCCGTACTGGCGGTGGTTGCTTCACTTTATGGTTGTGGTGGTAGCTCTGGCGGGAGCGAGCCAGCATCGGCCAATATTGCTCTTTCGGGCATTATCGACATTGAAACCGGAACCCGGGTAGATGCAGACGATGCCGATACTCTTGCGTTGAGCGCATCCCCTCTGGGCAGTCCGCAGCTTTTGCCACAGGAGTTCATTCTGGCGGGTTACGTCAGCATCAGCGACGGGACATACCCTGATCGGGACGAATTTCCTGGAAACAACTATCCGGCTGATCCTGTTGATACCTTCTCAATGACTCTGCGTGAAGGGCAGAATGTTTATCTCCAGCCGTTTTCAACAAACCAGGGTTTTTCGCCGCTGATTTTGTCGTTGTTGAGTGGTAGCCGTGTCATTGAAACAGTTGCGACTAATAACCAGGTGGATCCGATTCGGGTTTCATTACCGGATACCGAGACTGCGGGTGCGTATACGTTGCAGGTCAGGGCGGTTGGCGCGGCTCCGATGCTCTATATCCTCTCTACATCCGCTGCTGACAGTGCTCATGCGATGGCATTCGAGTGGCCGGATCATGATTTTGTCGACGCTGAGGCAATTGTCGTGCTCAAGGCTTATAAAGACTCGGTGTCGATGCGCTCAACAATGCCGCTGCACCTTATGGAACCAAAACAGGAGCTGGCTTCGGGTGTATGGCTGATGAAGGCGCCATCCCAAATGGCCCGAAGCAGCCAGGCGCAATCAAAAGAATCGACCCTGGCGTGGATTCGAACACTGAATAGACGCCCGGAAATTGCTTCTGCCACACCGAATTACAAAATGCGCGCCATGCAAACGCCTCTGGACGAACCCCTCTATAACAGCCCCTCCGTCGGCCAGCAATGGCACTATGAACTGTTGAATGCCCCGATTGCATGGCAGATAGCCCCGGGCGGCGGAAGTGGCGTTACCCTTGCTGTTATGGATACAGGCCTTTTCGGGGCGCCTGGGAACTGGCACAGCGAATTGAATGCCAATGTGGTTCAGCCTTTGCCTGAAGGCACGGACTTCGTATCAGAAGAATTTGATAACGATGGTGTGCCGGGCCCGGACAACAATCCTTCAGACCCCGGGAATGTGGTTGGCAGTGGTGTTTCTCATGGCACTCATGTAGCGGGAACCATCGCGGCAGCGGTGAACGGTGCGGGTGGTGCAGGTATTGCCTACAAATCTTCGCTGCTTCCCGTTCGGGTTCTGGGAGAGGGCGGTACAGGCTCTTCCGCCGATCTGCTCGCGGCTCTTCGCTGGGTTGCGGGGCCGTCGGATGGAGAGCCTCTGGCCGAAATTGTCAATCTGAGTCTCGGTGGCCTTCCGTTTTTGCAGCAGCTACAGGATGCCATCAGTTATGGAACCAGTCGGGGCATTGTCTTCGTTGCCGCGGCGGGCAATTCTGCCTCCACACTTGCTTCGTACCCTGCTGCATTCGACAAAGTCTTTGCGGTGAGCGCGGTGGATGGTGCAGGTGTTTTGGCATCCTATTCAAATTATGGTGACTGGATTGACGTGGCAGCGCCTGGCGGTGATGCCAGTCGTGATGGTAACGCCGACGGTCGCAGTGATCTGGTCAGCAGCTCCAGTGCAGCCCTGGTAAATGGCACAGTTCAGGAAACCTATATTGGCTTACAGGGAACGTCGATGGCCGCGCCCCATGTGTCGGCGGTATTTGCGCTGATGAAGAGTCTCAACCCGGCACTCAATTATGAACAACTGAATAACATGCTGATGACAGGGAAGTTGACCTGTGGCAGTGAGACCTGCCCGAAGTCGACCGAGTTGGGATGGGGACTTCTGGATGCGGGTAAGTCGGCTTTGGCTGCGGCTGGAGCCACCGTATCGGATTTTTTAACGGCGTCGCCCTCCATTGTGAGCCTTTCAACGGAAGGGGAACTGTCTGCGAGCGTGAGCCTGAGTGTTTATGGCAGCGCTCCCGGTGACATTATCATTGAATCCGTATCCGTTGTGGCCCCATGGCTAAGACTGGATTCAGCTCCGGTCAGCGGGGACTCTGGAACTGATTTCGGCATCAGCGTGACTCTGCTACCGGAAGCCTTGGAAGCTGGTATATCCGAGCGGACAAACATTGTTGTCGAATACAGAAGTGACGAGTTGCGTCGGCTCGAAATCCCGGTTATCGGCCAGCGGGTGACAGACCAGCAGGCCCGTGATGCAGGCAGGCATTTCGTGCTCTTGGTCGATCCGGAGCCCACTGGTGATCGGTACACAACCGTTGCTCAGACCAGCGCAGTGGCAGAGAACGGGCAGTATCAGTTTTCATTTTTGCCTGACGACGGTGAGATGCCGAGAATGCTGAATGAGGTGCCTCCTGGCGATTACATTCTCGTTGCAGGCACAGATCTGGATAATGATGGGCTGATTTGTCATGCTGGAGAGGCCTGTGCGGAGTATCCGGTAGCCGGGCTCCGGGAGGAAATCACGATCAGGCAGGGAGACCCGGTCACGGGTGTCCGGATGACAACCAGTTATTCCCGCCCCTCAATATCTGCCGCTACACCCGGCGTATTGCCTCGCCCTGCTTTTATAGGCTACAGGCTGATTCAGCAACAGCCAGAGAGTGGGGAAGACAATGGCGGCACAGCACCCAAAACAATCGGAGCAGAGCGTTGATTGCAGCATACAGGAAGGTATTGGCGGGCTTACCTTTGGTTTCTTTGTTGGTCGGGTGTGTTTGGCTGGTTGGCTGTGCGTCTTCCGAGCCAGTGAAAAAAGAATCCAGCGCGCCCATGGCGCGCCAGGTTACCCAGTCCGCACATTGCGGGCTGACCGGCCCCGGATTGGCGTATGTTCACACCTCGGAGCGATTGCAGGAGTTGCTGGAGTTGCCCGCTCAGAATATGGCGATTCAACAACTGCGGCAGGTGGATCTGGCGAAGGAGCATCTGCTGTTTGTGACTTTGGGAGAAAAACCAACGGGAGGGCACAGTGTTAGCCTCGGTTCGGCTGAGTCGGAGCAAAGCGGCAACATTTTGCGCCTTTCCATGGCCGTGCGAGCGCCTGTGCCGGGCACAATGGTTTCACAAGTTATCACATCTCCCTGTGTCGTAATTGCCGTGCCGGCCACCGGCTTGCTGGAAATCCGGGTCTCGGGTGTCCGCGAGTCGGATCTTGTTGTGAAGCTCTGATTGCCCCTCCGTTTTTTTGCTGTTCACACAAACACTAATCAGCCGTTGATCTTTGGCGGCGAATCCCTAAGCTATGGGAACGAATTTTTACTACCTGCGGAGTCACTTTCTGCCTATGAGCCAGCAACAATATAACGCCGACGCCATCGAAGTACTGAGCGGCCTGGACCCGGTGCGCAAGCGCCCCGGAATGTATACGGACACCAGTCGTCCGAACCACCTGGCGCAGGAAGTGATCGATAACAGTGTCGATGAGGCTCTTGCGGGTCACGCCCGCCGGATTGATGTTGTGCTGTATGCGGACGGATCCCTAAGCGTTGAGGATGACGGTCGGGGCATGCCGGTTGATCTCCACAAAGAGGAAGGGCTGCCGGGCGTTGAGCTGATCCTGACCCGGCTGCACGCCGGCGGAAAGTTTTCCCAGGCCAACTACAACTTTTCAGGCGGTCTGCACGGCGTTGGCGTTTCTGTTGTGAACGCGCTTTCTACGCATCTTGATGTGACCATAAAGCGCAACGGCGAACTCCATCGTATGACGTTTGCGAACGGAGACAAGGCGTCCGAGCTGGAAGTGATCGATACCGTTGGCAAGCGCAACACTGGTACCCGCATCAAGTTCACTCCCGATACAAAATACTTCGATAGCCCTAATTTTTCCGTCAGCCGACTACGCCATAATCTGCGCGCAAAAGCGGTGCTTTGCCCCGGGCTGACCGTGACCTTTGTTCAGGAAAAAACCGGCGAGAAAGACGAGTGGTTCTATGAAGAGGGGCTTCGGGATTACCTGCGCTCGGCATTGGTCGATGTCGAGGTGGTTCCGCTGGAACCGTTTACCGGCAGTTTCTCCGGTAACCAGGAAGCGGTTGACTGGGCAATACAGTGGCTTCCGGAAGGCGGTGAAGCGCTCATGGAAAGCTATGTTAACCTGATACCCACTGTTCAGGGTGGCACTCATGTAAATGGCTTGCGGACTGGCCTTCTGGAAGCCATGCGCGAGTTTTGCGAGTTCCGTAACTTGCTGCCGCGAGGTGTGAAGCTTTCTCCCGATGATATCTGGGAGCGTGCGGCTTATGTGCTTTCGTTCAAAATGCAGGAGCCGCAGTTTTCCGGCCAGACCAAAGAGCGTTTGTCTTCACGGGAGGCCGCCGGGTTCATTTCCGGAGTGGTCAAGGACGCCTTCAGTTTATGGCTGAACCATCACACCGACGTGGCCGAAGTGCTGGCGGACCTGTTCATCAGCAATGCGCAGCGCAGGCTCAAAGCCAGTAAGAAGGTAGCACGCAAAAGGGTAACATCCGGCCCGGCCTTGCCCGGCAAACTTGCCGATTGCTCCGGTGGCGATACGGCCCGTTCCGAGCTGTTTCTGGTTGAGGGTGATTCCGCTGGCGGTTCCGCCAAACAGGCCCGTGACCGCGAGTTTCAGGCAGTCATGCCGCTGCGAGGCAAGATTCTGAACACCTGGGAGGTGGACTCTGGTGAGATTCTGGCGTCTCAGGAAATCCACGATATCGCCGTGGCCATCGGTGTCGACCCCAACTCGGATAAGCTTGACGGCCTGCGCTACAACAAAGTCTGTATCCTGGCTGACGCAGACTCTGATGGCCTGCACATTGCTACGCTTCTATGCGCTCTTTTTCTGAAACATTTCCGGCCGGTTGTTGCGGCAGGCCATGTGTTTGTTGCCATGCCACCGCTGTACCGGGTGGATCTGGGCAAGGAAACCTTCTACGCACTCGATGAACATGAAAAGCAGGGCATTCTTGATCGCATCGAAGCCGAAAAGCGTAAGGGCAAGATTTCCGTGACTCGTTTCAAGGGGCTGGGTGAGATGAACCCGCTCCAGCTCCGGGAGACCACCATGGCTCCGGATACCCGCCGTCTGGTTATGCTGACTATCGAAGAAGGCGACGATACTGATAGCCGGATGGATATGCTTCTTGGCAAGAAGCGTGCGGCTGACCGAAGGTCGTGGCTTGAGGCTTACGGTAATATGGCGGATGTGGCAGGGTAAGTTTGCTGCTCACATCATATTCGATATAAGTCTATAAAAAGAATTCGTTATTCTTTTTAAGTATTCAATAAACTCGTTACTCTGCCGGTTTTCTGATCGGGACAAACCGCAGATGGATTGGCAAGGCTGGTTTGCGTTGGGCCTCGCAGGCAGCGCGCTATTACTTATGAGTTCAGGACGATATGCGCCCCATCTGGTTATGATGGGTGTGCTTGTGGTCCTGAGCGCCAGTGGCATTATTTCAGCTGACCAGGCGCTGGCAGGATTCAGCAACACCGGATTGATTACCGTTGTGGCACTGTTTGTGGTGGCTGCGGGCATTCACCACTCCGGTGGGGTTGATCTGTTGGTGAGGCACCTGCTTCGAAACCCCAAAACGGTTCGTTCTGCCCAGGCGCGGATTACGCTCCCGGTTGCCCTGTTGAGCGGCTTTCTCAACAACACTCCGGTCGTCGCCACGATGATCCCGGCCGTTCACGCCTGGTCCCGCAAGATCGGAATAGCACCTTCCAAGCTGATGATTCCTCTCAGCTACTCCGCCATTCTTGGTGGCACGTTAACCATGATCGGTACCAGCACCAACCTTGTTGTAAATGGTCAGTACCAACAATTGACCGGCGACGCCGGGCTTTCCATTTTTTCCATCACCGCTGTTGGGCTGCCAGTCGCGATTCTTGGTATTGCCGCCATCTTGCTGTTTATGCCCAGAGCACTGCCCAACCGGGAAGACCAGCACAAATTTGGCTCCATGAGGGAGTTTACGCTGGAGGTTGCGGTTGCGTTTGACGGGCCTCTGGTTGGCAAGGCTGTCGGTGAGGCCGGCCTGCGGGAGTTGGAGCGACTTTACCTTGTAGAGATTGAGCGCGATGGCAGCGTGGTAACGGCAGTACCTTCAGAGGAGCGCCTGCGCGGCGGTGACCGGCTCGTGTTTGCGGGCGATACCCAGGCAATTTCTGATCTGTTGCGCATTAACGGCATTGTGCCATCCGTGCACGCAGACGAGCCCAGCTTGAGCAAAGATCGTGCAGAGCGTTGCCTGGTGGAGGCGGCTTTGTCTCCCCAGTCAGAAGTGCTTGGCCTGACCATTCGCGATGCCCGATTCCGCGAGCGCTACGGCGCCGTCGTCCTGGCGGTTGCTCGGGGTGGTGCCAGGGTTTCCGGCAATCTCGGCAATATTCGTCTTAAGCCTGGCGATGTGCTGTTACTTGAAGCCCGGCCGGCATTTGTGAGCCGGCAGCGCTACAACAAGGATTTTCTGCTTATAAACGATTTGGGAACCGAGACCCCGAGGCATGACCGTGCCTGGTTGTCATGGGGCGTGCTGGTTGTATTGGTGGGGCTGGCCGCCTGCGGTGTTCTCAGCATGTTGAATGCCGCATTGCTGGGCGCGGCCTTGATGATCCTGAGTGGCTGCTGCTCGGTAGGGCAGGCACAGAAATCTGTTGATGTTCCCGTGATTTTAACCATTGCGGCTTCCTTCGCTTTGGGTGCCGCCTTGCAGCAAACTGGCGCGGCAAGCTATGTTGCCGGCGCCATTCTTGGCCTCAGTGATGGGGACGTGTTGCTGGCACTTTTTCTGATCTATTTTTCGGTTTCTGTGCTCACGGAAGTCATCACGAACAATGCGGCGGCCGTTCTGGTCATCCCGGTGGTGTTATCGATGACCAATACCATGGGCGTCGCGGCTGAGCCGTTTGTCATCGCGGTGATGATGGCTGCATCCGCCAGTTTTGCGACGCCCTTGGGGTACCAGACCAACATGATGGTATTCGGGCCTGGCGGTTACCGGTTCCTGGATTTTGTGCGGGTTGGCTTGCCAATGAATGTGTTCATTGGGTTGGTATCTGTTGCCGTTATTTCTCTCGTGTACGGACTCACGCCGGGGTAACAGGAGGGGTGGATGGGTTGGCAATAATGTCGCAGCACAGCACGCGCAGTTCACTTCCATGAGTAAAGCACAGTGACAGAGTGACACACATGTAGGCGCCGGTTACGCAGAGATAGGGCGCTGTAACGTGGAGATTGCCCGGCTGGGCCAGAGCCTGTCGAAGGTACTGTTGCCGGTACCAGTCCGCCTTGCTGGTGCTCTCAAGGGGCTTGAAGCGTAAGTCCAGGCTTCGGGTGCCTGTGTCGGATATCAGTGTGTCGTCAATTTGGACACCTTTGTCATCTGCCAGATAACAGCGTGAAACTGTGTGGTGCGCCAGCAATGTGGTGCAGGCCAAGGCCATGGTGACGCCATTCTGCAGTTGCTCGGTTGCTTTATGGAAGTCCCGCCCGAAAAAATCTACCAATTGTCTGGTCGGGTCCCGCTTTATCTGGTGGCAGGCTTTGTAATCTTGCAGCAGCTGGTCGAAGTCTGTGTGAGCGTTGCATAGTTGCGCCAGATCCGTACAGGGACGACAGAAGTAGAACCCCTGAACAAAATCCACGCCAGCATCAATGGCAATCATAGCCTGGTCACTGGTCTCCACGCCCTCCAGTAAAACCAGGCACCCCGACTGATGCAACAGCGAAACGATTCCGTTCAGTATCTGTCTGGCTTTGCGATCGTCTGTGGCCCGGGTCAGCAGTTTCCTGTCCAGTTTCACGATGTCCGGTGACAGATTCCAGATTCGCTCAAAGTTAGAGTGACCCGCGCCAAAGTCATCAATGGCAGTCAGGCACCCAAGCTGTTTGTAATAGGCTACCGTTTCACGCAGGCGATCAGCATCGTCAGTTGGTTGTTCGACTATTTCGATAACAATGCGGTGTGGTGGCAGCTTTGTTTTCGCCAGCAATTCGCCGAAAAACGAATCTGTCTGGCTGCCACTGGTTACAACCCGGGGGGAAACGTTGAGAAACAGCCAGTTGAGCTGATCCTCTGAGCCGCTGTAGTTCTGGATGTGCAGATATCGGCAGAGTCGGTCCAGTAGAAGGGCTTCGGCATCTGAGGACGGCAGCTCAAAAAGATGTATCGGCAGAACATTGGCGTTATCCGGGTCTCGAGCCCGAATCAAAGCTTCGTAGCCAACCGTCCGTTTATGGGAAATGCTGTAAATCGGCTGGAGCGCCGTGCTCAGAACCAGGCCGCGAAACTCCGCAGTCCAGACATCGCCATTTCTGTGCAGCATTGGCGACAGAAGGTCTACTTCGGGGTCTGGTAGCTTTTCCGGGAGGAGATGACGCATAGTGAGTTTTGAGTCATTGAGCGAATGCATCAGATGCTTTGGACTTCAAGCGCCTGAACGGCTACTGGTCAGTCACTGTTAAAACCGGAAAAGCGTGAGTAAACTGATAGTTGGCGAGAGATTGCCAAAAAAAGGAGACTATTGCCACTGTTTCATGAAGAAACTGAAAGTGGTTTACAGTTTTTCGCAGGAAGCGAGGGGAGTTTAGAGAGAAAGGAGGCCCCCGCAGGGGCCATGAAATATCAGTTATTGCTTGGAATTACAACGGATTCGTCGAATTCAAGTTCCATGTCTTGTCCTCTCGTTCAATGAGGCCCCCGACGGGGCGGTTAAGCATGGGCAAAGTCTATCGGGTCCATGGTTTTTAACAATCCGTAAAACCCGTATGCGACCAAAGGCACATGGCAGGAAAGCTGTGGACACATGATCAGAATTTCTGATGATGGAGGGCAAAACATTCCGATTTCCTTCTGGAGGCTGGCTTCCTATACTCCGGCTTGGGAGTTGCATACAAGGAAAAGAGGCACGGGGCGCTATGCAGTTAAGTAATACATCTGTCAGTTACGGTTGGCTGACTATCGTCATTCATTGGGTTGTTGCTGCGACCGTGTTCGGAACCTTCGCTTTGGGGTTCTGGATGGTTGACCTGTCTTATTACGACGACTGGTACCGTCGCGGCCCGGACATCCATCGTAGTATCGGAGTCTTGTTGTTTGGCCTGATGGTGTTCCGGTTGGTTTGGCGTATGTTCGCCACATCGCCTGATCCACTGCCCGGACATAAGCGTTGGGAGACGATCAGCGCCTGGTTGGCGCATGGGCTTCTGTATGGTCTGGTTTTTGTGGCGACGGTGAGCGGATTTCTGATTTCAACGGCAGACGGCTCCTCTGTAAGCGTATTCGACTGGTTTGAGGTGCCTTCAGTGACCGGCCAGATAAAAGGGCTTGAGGATACGGCAGGACTGGTGCATTACTGGAGCACATGGGCTGTGATCGTTCTTGCCCTGGTTCACGCTGCCGGGGCACTTAAGCATCACCTGATTGACCGGGATGCTACGCTGCGTCGAATGCTGGTCCCGGGGCACCGGGATTATTGACTTACCTAACGCCGCTCTGGCTCAGAGCGTTTCTTATTTTTCGTCAAAGGAGACAATCATGAAAAAACTACTGCTTGCAGCTTCGGTTTCACTGGCCATGGTCGGCGGTGTTCATGCTGATGAACACAGCGGAACCTATGAGTTTGATGATAAGGGCGCGCACCAATTCATCACTTTCAAGATCTCTCATCTGGGTTACAGCTGGTTATACGGTCGCTTCAATGATTTTGATGGGCAGTTTACGTACGATGTTGCCAACCCGGAAAATAGCTCAGTAAACGTGACTATTGATACTTCCAGTGTCGATTCGAACCACGCTGAGCGCGACAAACACTTGCGAAGCGAAGATTTTCTGCATGTGGGTGAGTATCCGGAAGCCAGCTTCAAGAGTAAGCGTGTGGTCGTTGACGAAGAAGGCGAAGCAGACATCGTCGGCGATCTCACTCTGCGTGGCGTAACTCGTGAGGTGACTCTGGATGTTGAGATGCTGGGCCACGGTAAGGATCCTTGGGGAGGCTACCGTATGGGGTTTGAGGCAGAGACTGAGCTGCGCCTTGAAGACTTCGGCATTCCAATGAACCTTGGAAAGGCGTCCGAGACTGTAGAAATTATTATCTCTGTTGAAGGTATTCGTCAGTAAATCTGGCTTGCTTCCGCGGATCAGGTTCTCTGGCGAAAGCCAGAACCTGATGTCGTTATCTGCTTTCCCGGGCCTTAGGGCCCATTCAATGTGAAGTTCTGGTTGTTTCCCCGGTTGTCTCTTTGGTCGTATCACAGGCGCGACACAGGTGCCGCTGACGCCAGAACTGAGCAGCGAAAATGACCAGCCATACCAGTAATCCTGCCCAGAGATAGGTTGCCGGGACCCGGAAGTTGCCGCTGATTGCAAACTCAACAAGGAGCATTAGCGCAACGGCCAGTGCCGCATTCACCATTGCCGTAACCATGGCTTGCCCGCAGGCTTTGAGATTTGGTGTCATAGTGTTCCGCTTGTTTGGAGGGGAAACTGTCTTTCTTCACTGCGAACATTGAGCATACGGCCCGAATTATCGGCCCGCCATGCGGGAATCCCGCTATTGGAATCTGGGGCGGCTGGCGCCGTTGTGCGGTTTTAGTCGATAAATCCGCAGGTTGTTGGTGTATAAGCTCGGTGCTTCATATAATGTCTCGTTGCTCCGCCCCGTGATTATTGCGGGCGCACAGGGTAGCATCACGGACTCCTTAAAAATCAGGCAATACAGGCAAAAGAGGCATCCATGCCAGAGTTTCAGACGACGGATGAAGGCTTTGAGCGAGTTTCACTCAGGGACTACACGGAAAAGGCCTATCTCGACTACTCCATGTACGTCATTCTTGATCGTGCACTTCCGAATGTTGGCGACGGACTGAAGCCGGTTCAGCGGCGTATTATCTACGCCATGTCAGAGCTGGGCCTGAAATCCACGTCCAAATACAAGAAATCTGCCCGTACTGTGGGTGATGTGCTCGGTAAGTTCCACCCGCATGGCGACAGTGCCTGCTATGAAGCCATGGTGCTGATGGCGCAGCCGTTTTCCTATCGATATCCGCTCGTTGATGGCCAGGGCAACTGGGGTGCGCCAGACGATCCGAAATCGTTTGCGGCCATGCGGTACACAGAATCCCGGCTGGCGCGTTTTGCTGATGTGTTGCTCGCTGAGCTCGGCCAGGGCACTGTGGATTGGACCCCCAACTTTGATGGCACCATGGAAGAGCCCTCTGTGCTGCCGGCTCGGCTGCCCCATGTGCTGCTGAACGGCACGACTGGTATTGCGGTGGGCATGGCCACGGATATCCCTCCCCATAACGTCAGAGAGGTGACGGCAGCTTGTATCAGGTTGCTGGACGACCCTGAGGCGACTGTCGACCAGCTTTGTGAGCACGTTAAAGGGCCGGATTTCCCGACATACGCGGAAATCATTACGCCCCGTAAAGATCTGCGTCAGATGTACGAAACTGGCCGGGGCTCTTTGCGTATGCGTGCCCGCTGGGTGCGGGAGACTGGCGAAATTGTAGTGACAGACTTGCCGCACCAGGTATCTGGTAACCGTGTGCTTGAGCAAATCGCGCACCAGATGCAAACCAAAAAGCTACCTATGGTCGCGGATCTCCGTGACGAGTCAGATCATGAGAATCCGACCCGGCTGGTGATTGTACCGCGCTCAAATCGTGTCGACCTCGACGGGCTGATGGCGCACTTGTTTGCCAGTACAGATCTGGAGAAAACCTACAGGGTTAACATCAACGTCATCGGTAACGATGGCCGCCCAGGTGTGAAGGGTCTGCGCCAGATGTTGACGGAATGGCTGGCGTTCCGGCGCACTACGGTAACCCGACGCTTGCAGTATCGCCTCGATAAGGTGCTTGCACGGCTGCATATTCTTGAAGGCTTGCTGATTGCCTATCTGAATATCGACGAAGTCATCCATATTATTCGCACTGAAGACAAACCCAAACCGGTGTTGATGGAGCGGTTCGGGTTGTCCCCGGATCAGGCCGAATCCATCCTTGAGCTGAAATTACGGCACTTGGCCAAGCTTGAGGAAATGAAAATTCGCGGCGAGCAGGACGAGCTGGCGGCAGAGCGGGACGAGCTCCAGACGATTCTCGGTTCTGAAGATCGTTTGCGTGAGCTGATCAAGAGCGAGCTGCAGGCAGATGCCGAAACCTACGGAGACGATCGCCGCTCTCCTATTGTTGCGCGTGAAGAGGCCCGGGCGTTCAGTGAGAACGATCTGGTTTCCAATGACCCGGTTACCGTGGTGTTGTCCGACAAAGGCTGGGTACGCGCCGCCAAGGGTCATGATATTGACCCGGACGGGCTGAGCTACAAGTCTGGCGACCGTTTTGCTCTGGCAGCTCGAGGTCGCAATAACCAGCAAGCAATTTTTCTCGACTCCACCGGCCGGGCGTATTCACTGATGGCCCATAGCCTGCCTTCAGCCCGGGGGCAGGGCGAACCGCTGACAGGCAGGATCAACCCTCCTTCGGGGGCGAGCTTCTCCGGTTTGCTGATGGGCGATCCAGCACGCAAGACGTTGTTGGTAACGGATGGTGGTTACGGATTCGTGACCTCGTTGGAGGACATGATCAGCAAAAACCGCAACGGCAAGGCCGTGGTCAGCGTACCGAAAGGCGCGAAGATTATGCCGCCGGTGATTGTCCCGGTTACGGATAACGTCTTGTATCTGGGGGCAATATCCAACGAAGGCAGAATGCTTGTTTTCCCCCTTAGCGAGCTGCCTGAACTGAGTAAGGGTAAGGGTAACAAGATTATCAGCATTCCCTCTGCCCGGGTGCAGAGCCGCGAGGAGTACGTGGTGGCCGTGGCGGTATTTGCCAAGGATGATCAGTTGGAAATTCGTGCGGGCAAGCGCAAGATGGGTCTGCAGTTCAGCGATCTTGAGCATTATCTGGGCGAGCGCGGTCGGCGCGGGCACAAGCTGCCGCGAGGACTGCAGCGTGTGGACGCCATTGATGTTATTCCTTCTGCCGCAAGGGCAAAGGAAGAGGAAAGTTCTGATGATGGAGAGCTCAGACCGTGAGTGAACTGGTTCTGATTAACGTATCCGGGCGCGACAAGCCCGGTCTCACGTCGGAAATTACCGGCATCATGGGGCAGTATGACGTACGGATTCTCGACATAGGGCAGGCGGTTATTCACGACCATCTGACCTGGGGCATTTTGATAGAAATACCCGACGAGTCGAAATCCTCCCCGGTTATCCGTGATCTGCTTTTCCGCCTGCATGCGTTGGATCTTCAGGTCAGGTTTGCGCCGATTACTATAGAGGAATATCAGACCTGGGCCGAAGGACGTAACCGCGCCTGTTACATCGTTACTCTGCTGTCCCGTGATATCAAGGCGGAGCAGATTGCCCGTGTCTCAGCGATCACGGCCCGTCACGGCCTGAATATCGATAATATTTCCAGGCTGTCGGCAAGACCTTCACTCAACACGGCCGGTAACGGTATTGCCTGCGTGGAGTTTTCCGTGCGCGGCACACCCTCGGACCTTGAGCAACTGAGAGCCGACTTCCTGCACATCGCCGGTGAGATGAATGTGGATATCGCCTTCCAGGAAGATTCCATCTTCCGGCGGAACCGCCGTCTGGTAGTGTTTGATATGGATTCCACCCTCATTGAAGCCGAAGTGATCGACGAGCTTGCCATGGAGGCCGGTGTTGGCGAACAGGTCGCAGAGATCACCGAGCGCGCGATGCAGGGCGAACTGGACTTCAGTCAGAGTTTTGCTGAGCGCCTGTCGCTGCTCAAAGGCCTGGATGAATCTGTGCTGGAACGGGTTGCCGATCGGCTGAAAATGACGGAGGGCGCGGAGCACCTGATCCGGAGCCTGAAAGCACTGGGGTACCGCACTGCGATCCTGTCAGGTGGCTTTACCTACTTTGCCCGGCACCTTCAAAACAAGCTGGGCATCGATTACGTATATGCGAACGAGCTGGAAATTCGCGACGGCAAGGTGACTGGCGAGGTTTCCGGCCAGATCGTGGATGGCAAGCGTAAGGCAGAATTGCTACTGGAGATTGCCGGGAAAGAGCACATTTCCCGGGAACAGGTCATTGCAGTCGGCGATGGGGCTAACGACCTGCCTATGTTGAGCCAGGCTGGCCTTGGCGTTGCCTTCAGAGCTAAGCCACTGGTCAAGGAGTCTGCGCGCCACGCAATCTCTACGCTCGGCCTGGACGCGATTCTCTATCTGATCGGTTTTCGCGAAAGTGAAACGAATCAGGGATTGAAAGACGCCGGCTTCTGAGCCGGCGCCTCTTCTGATGCCGTGGGACTCTCTGGCTGCGGCACTCAGTTATCGCCGAAGTCGTAGTTCATCTCCGGTACCGGAGCCTGCAAATAATACCCTTGAATGTAATTCACGCCGGCCTGCCAGAGTGTCGCAAGAACGGCTGCATTTTCCACAAGAGGAATAATGGTGAGCTTGCCGGCGCTCTGCAGGCTCTTCACCATCTCTTTTACCTGCTCCCTGGCTTCATCATTCTTCTGGATTTCTTCGGTGAAAGAACCGTCAATTTTCACGTAATCCGTATCAATGTGCTTCAGGGTAATGAACGGATTCAGCGCGCAGCCAAACTGGGCAATAGACACCTTGCAGTGAAGCTGGTGCAAGGCTTTGGTGAAGTCCTTGGCCTGTTTCATGTAATTGTTCGCATCGCACTCGCGGATCTGAAAAATCAGTGCGTCCCCGGGCAAACGTGCTGCCTTCAGGGCCACGCTCAGCCATGGAGTGAAGGTTTTGTCCTGCAGGGTTTCAGCCGTCACGTTGAGGAACATGCGGGTATCGTTGCCCCTGGAGCGATGGCTTGATAACTGTTTGATCGTTTGCAAGATAACCCAGCGGTCGATCTTGATGGCGGTATCGGTGGGCCCCATGGGCGGAAGAAAATCGTAGGGCGAGACTTCTTTGTCATCCTGATCGAGCATTCTCACGAAGGCTTCGTAGTGCTCTTCCCCCTCTCCACGGAGGTTGATGATGGGTTGGAACAGCAACCGGAAACGGTTGTCATCCAGCGCCTTCAGTATTGCCTCGGTGGAGTTGCTGTCATCCAGAGTCTCGTGATCTGCCGGGTTGTAGGCGCGGACACCGTTGCCCTGAGCCTGGCCTTCCTGCTTGCGTACGTCTGACGATGCGGTGTGGGCCCGGGCCATAAGCTCTTCTGCTTTTGGCGAGTTTTCGGTAATAGACGCAACACCGATACTGACGGTCAATGGAACCGTGCGGCCGTTGATTTCGAACAGGTGATCATCGACGGCTTTGCGAATCTGCTCACACCGGGTTGTCATGGATTTTTCATCACCGGGCAGGCATAGAAGACAGAATGCATCATCGCTGAGGCGGGCCAGCACCAGATCATCGGCGGCCTCTTTTTTCAGCAAGGTGGCAAGGTCGCTCAGCAGCAAATCTGCGCCGGAAATACCTACCTGGCCTTTCATGGTTATAAAATTATCGAGAGCGATATACGCCAAGGCGCCGGTTTGGTTGTTTTTACCGGCATTGGCGATGGCCTGTTCAAGCTCTTTCATCAGATACTGACGGTTATACAGGCCCGTAAGGAGATCCTGGCTGCTGATTTCGCGTAACTTCTCCTCCAGCTCTGCATCGCTGTGTTCCGGTTGCAGCACAATCTGGGTACAGACTTCGCTATCGTAGGTTGCACCGGACACCGACATGGTCACATTCAGCTCATGATCATCGCTGCGCTTCGCAGTGCAGTTGATGGTCATGCCATCTTGGCCCTTCTCTGCGAAAGACTTCATGAATGTCTTGTAGTCAGTCTGACTCTCCGGCGTTAACGTATCGAGCACGGGGACGCACATCAGGTCATCAATGTCGTCGTAGCCGAGAAACTCAAGGTAGGACTGATTGGCGTAGATATGCATGCCGTCATTGATGTAGGCAATGGCATCCTTGGAGCTTTCCAGTAGCAGCTGGCAGCGTTGTTCTGCTTCACGCAGATGCGACTCCAGTGCCCTGCGGCGGCGGCGATCCTCAAGCGCTGCAAGTTCGCGCTTGGCTTTCAATACCAGCAAATCGTCATGACCAGATTGTACCGTGGCCTGGGCACCCGCTTTCATGACGGCCACCGTTCTTTCTCGACTTTCTTGCTCTGTGAGGAACAGGCACGGGATGTCTTTATCCATGCGCCGGATCATGGCCAAGGCGTTATCTGCAGTAAATTCCTGCTCGATATCGCGGGCCAGAAGCAGGTCCCAGTTGCCATTTTTAAGCGCTTCTTCCAGGTCCTCTTCGGACGTGATGCGATGCGCTCGCGTGGCTTTGCCGGCATTTCTGAGCAGACTTACCAAGGATTCGGCATCATTCTGGGAAGGGTCGAGGATCAGCAGGTGTACGGTGGCGTTCTGTTTCTGCATTCCTAAGGCGTCTCATAATACAGGTTGGCTGAGCCGGCCCCGGCAGAAAAAAATCTGCCTTAAATACAGTATCTTGCAAGAAACTGTGAACTGGTACTGCGAGACCGGACTGTCACTATCGCTGAATGATGCAGGGGTTGAGGCTTAATAACAAGCCTCCGGCGGATTTACCAAGGCGCCGGAGCTGCTCAGAGAGATGGCCACAGGGAATCGAAATCGTCTTCACTGGTAGCAAGTGATGGAGACGGAGATGCGGCAGTCGGCGCTGCCGTATTGTTGTGAAGCTTCAACTCGAACTGGCTGATGCTGCCAGTTGAAGAAACCTTCTTCAATAATTGGCCCTGTTCTTCTCTGCCATCTTGCAGTAAGGAGATCCGGCTGCCGGGCTGGAAGGGCAGCCGGGGCGTAATCAGGGTGGCAGACTGATTGACGACACTGATCTCCGGCAGCATCAGGCCGCGCAGGTACTCACTGCTGTTGCCGACTTTCTGGATCAGGCGCACACCGCAGGGTGAGCCGCTAGGTGCCAGAAGCTCGATGCCAATCTGAGTACTATGATTTTTGACCTGCCGGATCCAGCGAACAACGGCGACACTCCAGGGATGAGAGCGTTGCTCTCGTACTCCCAGTATCTCGCCTGCCTGCATCGACGGCGGAACATTGGTCTCCCACGAGACGCAGTAGCCACCTGGGCTGGTATTCACCAGTAGTGTTGTGTGGGATCTGGGACGGTTCTTGTCGGTCGCCGGCGCTGGCGTATTCCCGAAACTGCCACGAAAATTGATGGGTGTATCGGCGGAGTGCAAGTGTTCATCGCTTGGCGATGCGTCAGGTGCACCTGCCCAGGCATCTTCGCGTTTGCGGGATTTGCGGACAAAGACGTTTTCTTCGTTCTCATCTCCGTTTTCGTTGCCGGTCACGAACTCGGTAAACGACTTCTCACCCGCAATAAAATAATGCGCTGCGGAAAGCCCCACGCAGACTTCCAGGGAGCCCTGGCTAGCGATCCGGTTGAAGTTCCGCTTTGCCAGAATCCCGAGTGCCTGGCTCAGATGAGTGAGCAATGTGTCGTTGACATTGCCCGGTATTTTCAGAGTACCGGGTGCCGGAAGCTGGCGAAGCCGGGCATCGAGATTCTCAGAGATGGTGGCTGCCAGCTCGCGGGTGTCAAATCCGAAGCTTTCATCACCAGGCTTCGCTTCCAGAAGGCTTCTGTACACCGGGGAGCTGTCGCGCTCCATGTTGACAACGAAAAGAGTGTCTTGCCCTATATCAGGTCCACAGCGGGTTTGCTCAGTCCAGGATTCGAACAGCTCGTATGCGTGAAGCAGTTCTGACTGTCTGAGCTGATTTGGTCGGGCGCAGCCAAGAAGCAAAAGACGTTTGTAGCTGGCCGCCACAGTGCTTGTCTGCCTCTGCCTCAGAGTGTCGTCTTCAACGCTTATGTCAGAAAGTTTGTTGCGGTGGGCAAAGCGGAACATCCGGTGACATTCCAGCCAGCTTTGCGCCGGGCTCGGGCAATAGAGTTGGTGAGACCTCAGGATGGTCGAGGCTAGCTCGGAGGTAGCCCGATGGATGGCTGTAGCAATCAATTTGCGGTTTTTGTCCAACCCGCCATCGTCCAGCACTTCGAGGAGGCACAACTTGTAACCACTGGCCAGGTGCAGCTGGAGCGCTTGCGACAGATTGGCAATTTTACGTTGTTTTTCTGGCAGGGCCACTGCAAGGCCAAGGTAGTGGCGGGAAAGCTCGCTGCAGACGAAATGAATCTTTTCACGAATCAGCTCAAGGAACTGCAGGCGGTTCTGGGGTGCAAGAAACAGATGGTTGAGTTCAATAATCGCGTGGTAAAGCTGGCGAGACACCTCGCCAATATTGGCCATTGGAAGCTGGTTGATCCAGGCCCTGAACGCCTTGGGCGTTGTATCGCAGAACGACAGACTTGCTGTTTTCTGCTCCGGTACACGGAGATCTGGTTTGAGGATCATGCCTTCCATGAAAATACGCCAATATCAGAGCGAGGTTTCGTATTCCGGGCTCTCTCATCGAGCGCAACAAACATTGCTCGGTGTGTCAGTTCATCCGGAAAACACCGTAAATACATTTTTTTACAAAATAGACGGTACTGGACTTTAAAGTAGCAAGCCAGTCCAGAAAAGCGAGAAATTGACGTGTTGACAATGTTTCACATGTTAAATCAGGCCAGCTTTGCGTAAACACGATTAAAGCGCTTCCGAATACAGGTCTATGGGCGTCTTGGCTGCTCTTCCAGGAACCTCGCGGACAAGCCGTGGAACCAGAAATCCCGGTAGCCTCGACAGTAACTCGCGAACCAGTATGCGGGCCTCTTCATCGGACACGTCAAAGTGCTGAGCCCCCGCTACCGGGTCAAACGCATGAAGGTAGTAGGGCAGCACGCCGGCGTCGAACAGCGTCTCACTCAGTTGTTCCAGCACCTCTGCATCATCATTGACACCCCTGAGGATCACACTCTGGTTCAGCAGGGTTACTCCCGCTGCGCGAAGATAGCCCAGAGCACGTCGGGTAGTATGGTCCATCTCCGCAGGGTGATTGACGTGCAGTACCATTACAACCTGCACGGGCGTACTGCTGATCCATTTCAGCAGTGCATCGCACACTCGCTGCGGTATCACTATCGGGAGTCGGGTATGCAGTCGTATGCGGCGGATGTGAGGGATGCTGCTGATGGCTGATGCCCATTGGGCCAGCAGTTGGTCGTTCACGGCCAGCGGATCGCCGCCGCTGAAAATGACTTCATTGATTTCCGGGGATGCCGCAAGTGCATCCAGCACCCGCTGCCGGTCGGCCGGGCTGAGGCGCTGCTCGTCGTAGGGAAAGTGGCGGCGAAAACAGTAGCGGCAGTTAATCGCACACTGCCCGGTAACCATTAGCAGAGCCCTGCTGCGATACTTTCGAATCAGCCCCGTGGTTTGTATCGCGCCGTCTTCCTGCAACGGGTCTGTAACAAAGCCTTCGGCAACGTTAGTCTCAAGGCCCAGCGGAAGGACTTGTCGTAGCAATGGGTCTGAGGGGTTTCCCTTCTCCATTCGCGCCAGGAAAGGCTCGGGAACCCTGACAGGAAACAAACGATGGCCAGCCTCGGCGCCATCCAGCCACATCTCCGGAGGCAGGCCCAGCCGCGCCAGCAGTTCCCGTGGTGACGTTATCGAGTCGGAAAGCAGTTGTTGCCAGCTCCGGTTGTCATCGTCTGAAAGCCGGGCTTCTATAGTGGCGGGGGTTCGCTGTATCATAGCGGCCTTTGAATTTTAAACAGCATTTTGGCAGGTGGACATTTCATGGCTTCTTATTCTACCAACGAATTTCGCGGCGGTCTTAAAGTATTACTGGATGGCGACCCCTGCATTATTCTCGAGAACGAAATCGTAAAGCCCGGTAAGGGTCAGGCCTTTAACCGTGTCAGGCTACGCAACCTGATGAGCAACCGGGTATGGGAACGCACCTTCAAGTCTGGCGAAAGTCTCGAGGCGGCCGACGTGATGGACCAGGATATGGAATACCTCTACACCGACGGGGAATTCTGGCACTTCATGCTCACCGACGGGTCCTTCGAGCAATACGCGGCGGACGCAAAAGCCGTCGGCGACACCATCAAGTGGTTGAAAGAACAGGACGTATACACCGTTACTTTATACAACGGTGCGCCCTTGACAGTCACTCCGCCAAACTTTGTTGAGCTTGAAGTGGTCGAAACCGACCCGGGCATGAAAGGCGATACCGCCCAGGGTGGCTCCAAGCCGGCAACCCTGTCGACCGGTGCAGTTGTAAGTGTGCCACTGTTTATCACCATTGGCGAAGTACTCAAGGTCGACACCCGCTCTGGTGAATACATGAACCGGGTGAAAAGCAGCTGATCCAGGCATGAAAAATCAGCCTGACTGGCGGCCCACTGCGACCCTGGCAGCCCTGAAGAGCCGTGCACAACAATCAGCCTTTGTGCGCGGTTTTTTTGCCCAGCGCAATGTTATGGAAGTTGAAACCCCGGTACTTGGTCGCTGCGGCGTAACCGAGCCCAACCTCGACGGCATACCCGCAAAATCAACGGCTCAAGGCGTTGAGGGCGGCTGGCTGCAAACCTCCCCTGAATACCACATGAAGCGCCTGCTGGCCGCAGATTCTGGCTCCATTTACCAGATCTCAAAGGTCTTTCGCAATGGCGAACGCGGCAGCCGCCACAACCCCGAGTTTTCCATGCTGGAATGGTATCGCACGGGTTTTGACGATGAAGTTCTGATGACAGAAGTCGCCGACCTGGTATGCGGCTGGCTGGAATGCCCGCGGCCAAAGGCAACAAGCTATCGCCAGGCCATGATTGATTGGGCCGGTATTGACCCCTTTGTGGTAACAGAAAGCGACCTGCACCAACGCTGCCGGCAGTGGCTCGAACCCGAGCAGCTGCAAGACCTCAGCCGCGACGGCTGCCTCGACTTACTGATGGGCTTCGCCGTCGAGCCCAATCTGGGCACCGAAACCCCGGTATTCATCAACCAATACCCGGCCTCCCAAGCCTCACTGGCCAGAATCTCCAACGTTGACGGCTTCGACGTAGCCCATCGCTTCGAGCTCTATATAGACGGCCTGGAGTTATGCAACGGTTACTGGGAGCTCACCAACGCAGACGAACAGCGCGCCCGCTTCGAAGCAGATAACCGCCAGCGAAAAGCCGCTGGAAAAACCGAAATGGACGTTGATGAAGCCTTTTTGATGGCCCTGGAGCGCGGTTTGCCAGACTGCGCCGGCGTGGCTTTGGGTCTGGATCGCCTGTTAATGCTGAAAACAGGCACGCGTGATATTGCAGACGTGCTGGCATTCCCAATAGAGCGAGCTTAAAAGTTATACAAAAGACGGGGGCACTGTCGGAGACCTTACTCCGAAACCGTGCGAAGCCATGGGTGAAGAGCGACAAGCTCTTCACGGGTTGGCCATGGACGGCCAACCCAGGACTCTCACTGCGACGCAGGAGCATTAAGCAGTGGGAGGCGGAGCCGAGCGTACAGGGAAGTATTCACAGCGTGTTTCGGAGTAAGGTCTCCGGCAGTGCTGGACTCCGTTTCAGGCAGGCGAAAGCGCGATCAAGCGCCAACCTTACCAAACGCCTCGCCCATACGAACCCGTTTTCCCGCAATCTGCTCAGCATCCCAGCTTACACTGCCCTTGGGCATAACCATCACCACCGTAGAGCCCAAGCGAAAGCGCCCCATCTCCTCGCCTTTAGCAAACGAAATAGCACTCTCGCCTTCATAGGTGATCGCCTTCACGCCACTGCTGTTAGGCGCTACAACTCCAGCCCAGGGAGTCTCCACGCTGCCCACAATCATCGCGCCCACAAGGACCAGCGCCATAGGCCCGGCAGCCGTATCGAAAATACAAACGACCCGCTCATTGCGGGCGAACAAATTGGGAACATTCTCCGCAGTGGCCGGATTTACCGAAAACAGCTTGCCCGGAACGTAAACCATTTCCCGAAGCTTACCTGCCAACGGCATATGAATGCGGTGATAATCCTTTGGAGAGAGGTAAATCGTTGAAAATACGCCTTCATTGAAAGCTTCAGCTCGCTGTGTGTCGCCACCAAGCAGCTCAATCAGGCTGAACGACTGGCCCTTGGCCTGGAAAATCCGGTCACCGGAAACCTGCCCAAGCTGGCTGATGGCGCCGTCTACAGGGCTTACAAATGTGTTGTCTCCCTCGGCAACAGGGCGGATGCCAGGCTTCAGAGCCCGGGTAAAAAATTCATTAAAGCTGGGATACGCTGTTGGATCCGGCTCGGCGGCTTCGCTCATGTCCACGCCATAGCGCTTCACAAACCATTTAACGACCCGATTTTTAAGCGCCGGGTTTTGGTCGTTATCTGCCAGGCGACCGGCCAGGCGTGAAACCGCAAGTTGCGGCGTTACGTACTGGCTCAGGATAAACAGCTTGTCGAACATTTAAAGGAACCCTCTGCGCTCAAAGGCGGGAAGTTTACCAAATACTGCGACAAGAGTGTTGTGCAGCCGCTGGTATGTATAGAATTTGTTTCACGGTTTCGCGGATATTGCAGGGGCTTGCTATTATCAGACCGGAAAATGCGTGATCATGACCGGCACCGACCGCTACCTCAATAAAAAAAGGCGTACATTCTTCTCATGCTACTTATTATTGGCTCGATTATTGTCATTGCCAGCGTTCTTGGTGGGTATGTCCTCCATGGCGGCAACCTTATGGTGTTGTGGCAACCAACAGAGCTGCTCATTATCTTCGGCGCAGCCATCGGTTCGTTTGTTATTGCCAACCCGCTGCATACCGTGAAAGAAGTGTTTGCCGGCATTTTGCGCCTGCTGACCGGCTCCCCCTTCAACAAGTCCTATTACATGGACTTGCTGAGTATGCTCTATGAGATTTTTGATAAATCCCGCAAGCAGGGCGTCATGTCCATTGAGGAAGATATCGACAACCCCGAGTCCAGCCAGATTTTCAGCCGCTATCCGGCAATTATGAAATCAAAAGAACTGCTTGCCTTCATTACCGACTATCTGAGGATTATCAGCGCCGGAAATATGGCGACCCATGAACTTGAAGGCATGATGGAAAACGAAATTGACAGCCGCCAGCATGAACTTGAAGAGCCGGCACATGCTGTGAATAAAATTGCGGATGCCTTGCCGGGCCTTGGTATTGTGGCGGCGGTGCTTGGCATTGTTATCACCATGAACTTCCTGAGCGAAGGGCCCGAGCGCATTGGTCTGAGTGTGGCAGCGGCGCTGGTGGGAACCTTCCTGGGTATCTGGATGGGGTATGGCTTTGTGGGGCCCACCTCCATTGCCATGGAGCACGCCGCGAAATACGAACTCAAAGCCTACGAGTGCGTCAAATCCGCTATTGTTGCCACAGTGTCGGGGCAGGCACCCCAAATGGCCATCGAGTTTGGTAGAAAAGCCTTGCCCACAGATAAGCGCCCTGGGTTTCAGGAACTGAACGATCATGTGCGTGCCAAATAACACAGGCTGACCCCGGAGCGTACTTGTGGAACAGCAGCCGATAATCATCAAGCGTAAAAAGGTCATTGCCGCAGGCCACCATGGTGGCTCCTGGAAAGTGGCATTTGCCGACTTTGCGACGGCAATGATGGCGTTCTTTCTCGTGCTCTGGCTGACAGCAACCGCATCGCCGGAACAGATAAAAGCAGTGGAAGGCTATTTTCGCGACCCGGTTGGCTTCACTGAAGGCGGGTCTCCCAGCCCGGTGGATCTTGAAGGCAGCGCCTCCGTGGTTAACGAAGCCAGCCCGAACATTGAGTCCGGCCAGATTGAAATCAGCGACAACGTGGTGGACACCCTCTCGGAATCACTTGAACAGCGCCGCATGGAAGAGCTGTTTCAGGAATTGAAACAGCGAATAGAGGAGAACGAAACGCTGCAGGAGTTCAAAGAGCAGTTGCTGATCGACATTACTGACGAAGGCCTGCGAATCCAGATAGTCGACCGCTCCGGCCGCCCCATGTTCGATAGTGGCAAGGCAGAGCTGAAGTACTACTCGCAGGAAATCCTTTTCGAACTGGCAAAAACGCTCGGCTCAGTGGATAACAGGCTAAGCATCACGGGCCATACCGATGCCACACCATTTGGCGGTCGCCCGGGATATACCAACTGGGAACTGTCGGCAGACCGCGCCAACACGGCCCGCCGTGCCCTTGTTGCCGGCGGAGTGCGCGCCCAGCAGATTGCAAGAGTGGTGGGGCTGAGTGATTCCGTGCTGTTTGATCAGGACGAACCCACGGCGCCCGTGAATCGCAGAATTTCAATCATCGTGCTCAACAAAAAAACCGTGAACAGTATCCACAGCAGCGCCAGCGCCCAAGGCGCTCCGTTGATTGATCTTACGGTGCCTTCTGAAGAAGAGCAGAAAGAAGCCATGGAAAACCTTGAAAGCGGCGACTGGCTAAAGGAAAGCGCCAAGCCTGCTCCGGGTGAACTGAACTGGTAGGCTGTGGAGCGTAGACGTTCAGTCGGCTTTCAATCCCCGGGATTGCTGTTCCGCCATATCCTGAAGAATGCGGTGAAAGCTTCGCCGCCGCTGCGGACTCAACTTGCCCGCTTCAGCCGCAGCATCAATGGCGCACCCGGGGTCACCCATGTGCCGGCAGTTACGGAACTTGCAGTAGCCGATCACCTCGCGAATCTCACGAAACCCATACTCGATTTCCTGTGGTGTCATGTGCCACAAACCAAACTCCCGGATACCCGGCGAATCAATCAGATCGCCACCCATAGGCAGGTGGAAGAGCTTCGCCGTCGTGGTGGTATGAACGCCCTTGCCGGTGCTTTCAGAAACCGCACCCACACGAATCGCCTCATCCGGCATCAGCGTCTGGATAATCGACGACTTGCCAACCCCTGACTGCCCCACAAAGGCACTGGTTTTGTCCTTCACCAACGCCTCAACTTCCGGCGAAGGTCCACCATCGAATTGCACCGCTGACGTGCGCACAATCTCATAACCCAGCTCCGCATAGCGCGCCAGCAGAGCATCAATCTGCTCCCGGTTTTGATCGGTGATCAGATCGGTTTTGTTCAACAGAATAACGGCAGGAATATCCGTAATCTCAGAGGCCACCAGATACCGGTCAATCAGATTGTCATGGGGCTCCGGCTCCGGCGCGATCACCAGAATAATGTGATCAATATTCGCCGCCACAGGCTTCACCGCACCAAAATTATCCGGCCGCTGCAGCAGATTCTCACGCTCACAGCGGGCAACAATCACACCCGTTTCATTCTTGCCAGGCCGCCAGACAACCCGATCACCCGTCACCAGGCTATCAATATTCGCCCGAACAAAGCAGCGCACAACATCGCCTTTGCGGTCACCCTCCAAGGCTTCCACATCAAGCTGTTGCCCGTAGTGGGCAATAATCAACCCTTCCTGCTCAGGCCCCAGTTCACCGGCTTCAGCCTGCGCCTGAACCGACTTCTCCTTGCGAGCTGCGCGGGCCGCACGTTCCTCCTGAACCTTCTTGATCCGGAATTGCTGTTGCTTGTTCAGTTGCCGTTTTGCCATAGGGTCTCAGTTAACACGGATGAAAGTGGTGACGTTGCTGTGCCATCATACGGTAATAAAGCCTGATCGGCTTTAATCTGGCTGGTTCATGCGTGATATAACACCAAATTACGGGGTGGGGCTGCCTTTCACCTACCGGGAATGTCGGAGGCCATGGATGGCCGGAGTCAAGTGCACAGGGATGTGCTTGTAGCGGTTCCCGGTAGGTGAAAGGCAGCCCCACCCACCACCGATGTTTGATGAATGAGGAAAGCAGAATGTCTGCAGGCACCCATCTGGTATGGATTGATCTGGAAATGACCGGCCTTGATCCGGAAAAAGAACGCATCATCGAAATGGCCACCATCATCACCGATTCAGAACTGAATCTGGTGGCTGAAGGCCCGGTTGTCGCGATTAATCAACCCGATAGCCTGCTCGACGCCATGGACGAATGGTGCACCCGGACCCACGGCGAAAGCGGCCTCACCAAACGCGTCCGCGAAAGCAAAGTCTCAGAAGCCGAAGCCGAACAGCAAACCCTCGCCTTCCTCAAAGAATACATGGAAAAAGGCGAATCCCCCCTGTGCGGCAACAGCATCGGCCAGGATCGCCGCTTCCTCGTGAAATACATGCCCGAACTGGAAGACTTCTTCCACTACCGCAACCTTGACGTCTCCACCGTAAAAGAGCTGGCCCGCCGCTGGCGCCCGGATGTGCTGGAAGGCGTAAAGAAACAAGGCAGTCACCTGGCACTGGACGACATTCGCGATTCAATCAACGAACTGCGCCACTACCGCGAGCACTTTTTCAAACTATAAACCGTGTTGCGCCAAAGCCCACTGAACATGCTCGCGGACCATATCCGAAGGATAGTTCGCGCGCTGTTTAAGAGCTTCAATGACCGGAATCGTCGAAGGCGCGTTACCCAGCCCAACCGCCAGATTGCGCAACCACCCCTCATATCCCGTACGACGAATAGCTGAGCCCTCCGTTCGCTTCAGAAATTGCTCTTCAGTCCACAAAAACAGCTCTGCCAGAGAACTGTTATTCAAGCCGTGCCTGGGTTGAAAGTCATCCTCATGGGTGGGTTTTTGAAACTTCTGCCAGGGGCAAACGAGCTGACAGTCATCGCAGCCAAACACCCGGTTGCCCATTAAAGGGCGCAATTCCTCCGGAATACTGCCTTTGAGCTCAATGGTGAGGTAACTGATGCAGCGCCTGGCATCCAGATTGCGTGGCCCAACAAAAGCATCGGTCGGGCACATGTCCAGACAGGCGGAACAACTGCCGCAGTGGTCGGTTTCAAAGGCGGGGTCGACTGGCAAGGGCGCACTGGTGAATATTTCACCAAGAAAAAAGAAGGAACCTGCCTTCGGGTGTATCAGCATATTATTCTTGCCTATCCAGCCCAAGCCAGCCCTCTGTGCGAGTGCTCGCTCCAGCACAGGAGCGCTGTCTACAAAGGCCCGGTGATCATATCCGCTTACCGCATCGTCAATCTTCTTCGCCAGAGTTGCCAGCCGCTTCCGGATCAGTTTGTGATAGTCACGGCCAAGAGCGTAGCGAGTGACGTAGGCGTTTTCCCGGTTAGTGAGCGCTTCTTTCGGGCTGTCAGGCGTGGGCATGTAATCCATGCGTACAGATATAACACGAGTTGTGCCCGGCACCAGCGACTTCGGGGTATAGCGTTTGTCCCCGTGGTGGGCCATATACGCCATCTCGCCTTGATATCCCTTGTCCAGCCAATCCTGCAGGTGCCGGGCATGTTCACCGGTATCTGCCGTCGTGATGCCAGCATCCGAAAATCCGAGATCTCTGGACCATTGTCGGATAAGTGCCGGTAAATCAGCCAGTTCCGGTGCTGAAGGTGTGTCAGTGTCAGTCTTGCTCATAGATACCGTTGTTTATACCCAGCTTTTAAAGCGGGAGGGTACGGAGATTTAATTTGATTAAGTTATGACCTTTCCCAAGGTTTTGCTATGCTTTACAGGTAGCTGGCCAATTTTCTTAAACCGGTTTCTGTAACGGGAGCAAAGGCTCATGCCACAGCACGCTGGAGGCAGTTTATCAGATGCGCTGTTTTCCGCCGATTCTGTGCGTCGCATTGATCAATATGTAATTGAACAACAGGGCGTTGACGGTTTTGAGCTGATGCAGTCTGCAGCCCGCGCGGCATTTCGCCGGCTGGTTGTGCGCTGGCCTGGTGTGAGCCCCTTGCTGGTCTTGTGTGGAGCAGGAAATAACGGTGGCGATGGGTATTTGATAGCGGCAAATGCCGTTCGGCACGGTTTTACTGTGCACTGCGTTGCGGTTGCTCCCACGGAGAAATTGGACGGAGATGCCCGAAAAGCCTGGCAAAAGGCTGTCGCGGATGGTGTAAAGGTTCTGGAATTGGCGGATATCGGCGAGCCAGAGCTGGAGCGGTTGTTTGAGACTGCAGAGCTGATTGTTGACGCAATGCTTGGAACCGGTGCCTCCGGTGCGCCCAGAGAGCCATTTGCGGCAGTGATTGCACAGTGCAACCGTTCCGGGCTTCCTGTGCTGGCGGTGGATGTGCCCTCCGGGCTGAACGCCACCACCGGTGCTGTTAAGGGCGAGGCGGTGCGGGCTGCCATGACGGTCACGTTTACCGGTCGCAAGGCTGGCCTGTATACCGGGCAGGGCGCGGCAATGTGTGGTGACGTGGTTTTTGAAGCGCTCAATGTGAGTGCCAGCGTCGCTGATAGCGGCGAGAGCCCGTTAGCCATGCTTCGGCGCTGGCCTACCGTTCGCGACTGGTTGCCCGTTCGTCCGGCAAACGCTCACAAGGGTCGCTTTGGACATGTTCTGGTGGTGGCCGGAGACCGGGGGTTTGGCGGTGCCGGATTGCTGACCGCAGAAGCTGCAGCGCGTTCAGGTGCCGGGTTGGTTTCACTGGCAACGCGCCCTGAGCACATGACGGCGGCCTTGGCGCGGTGCCCTTCGATCATGGTTCACGGCCTGATTCATGGCTCGGAACTGCCAGCACTGCTGAACGCCGCAACGGTAGTGGTATGTGGGCCGGGTTTGGGGCAGAGCGCCTGGGGCCAGCAAATGCTGCAGCAGGTGGTTGAAAGCGGTAAGCCTCGTGTTCTGGATGCCGATGCCCTGAATCTGCTTGCGTCCCGAGTCGCAATGCCGGCCAGTAATCAGATTTTGACGCCGCATCCGGGGGAAGCAGCAAGGTTGCTGAATTGCCTGGTTCCGGAGATAGAAGCGGATCGTATGGCGGCAGCTAACAAGCTGCAGTCCCTCTACGGTGGTGTGATCTTGCTCAAGGGGGCAGGGACGATTATCGCATCGGGCTTGGACGTTGTAGATGTTGCCGGCGGCAGTAATCCGGGGATGGCGACAGGTGGCATGGGAGATGTGTTGTCAGGAATCGTCGGAGCACTTTATGCCCAGTTGACGGGTTCACCTGTCCATGCTGCCGTTTTGGGAGCTGTGGTGCATCTTGAAGCCGCCTGCAGAGCCTCGGCTGACAAGGGGTATATGGGATTGATACCCACGGACGTAATCGATGCACTGCCGCAAGTTTTCCGGGAAGCAGAGCCGGTCAGCAACGGCAGCGAGGAGGAGGAATGAGCATTTTCGGGAACGAGCGCAGGCTGTTTCTGAAAGACGAGGCCGAGACCGAAAGCCTGGGTCGTGAGCTGGCTCGTCTGGCAAAAGAGTCAGACCAGGGGCTGACGATATTTCTCGAAGGCGATCTTGGAATGGGTAAGACCACTCTCAGCCGAGGTGTTATCAGAGGTCTGGGGCATGAGGGTGCGGTGAAGAGCCCCACTTACACGCTTGTTGAGCCATACGAAGACTTGGCCCCGCCGACCTATCATTTCGATTTGTACCGGCTGGGCGACCCTGAAGAGTTGGAATACATGGGTATCAGGGATTACTTCAATGGCCAGAGCATTTGTCTTATTGAATGGCCCGAACGTGGTGAAGGGCTTTTGCCGCAACCGGATCTCGAAATCCACCTTGAACATCAGGGCGAAGGCCGTTCGGCAGTTGTCCGGGCGCGTTCTGAATTGGGCGCGTCACTTTTGAATGAACTGGAACTGATCGGGCCGGGCCATTGATTGGCCGAAACCGGATAAACAGGCAAGCCGTATGAAAAGACTCGAGCTGACAATGAAAACAATGACAACCCTGGTGTCCCTGATGGCATTGTGGTTGCTGACGGTAACCATGCCGGCTCACGCTGGCACTGAAGTTGAGGGGATCCGCATCTGGCCGGCGCCAGATCATACCCGCCTGGTACTGGATACCGAGGGCAAGGTCGATCACAACATGTTCGCCCTGACTAACCCGTCGCGCCTGGTGATTGATCTGAAAAACACCCGACTGAAAACGGACTTTGCGAAACTTGACCTGACAGGCAGTCCTGTAAAGCGCATCCGCAGTGCGACGCGTAACGGTACCGATCTGCGAGTGGTTCTTGATCTTGCCAGCGATATCAAGCCCAGGAGCTTTCAGCTGGAGCCCAATCAGCAGTATGGGCATCGCCTTGTACTTGATCTTATTGATGAAAGTGGCAGCCGGCTGGAAAAAGCCACCAAGCCAACGGTAACCCACAACTCAGCCGGCAAGCGCGACGTGATCGTGGTTATTGATGCGGGCCACGGTGGAGAAGATCCGGGAGCCATCGGTCCAAGGGGTACGCGGGAAAAAGATGTCGTCCTGAAAATGGCTCATATTCTTGAGGATATGATCAATAAACAGCCGGGCTATACCGCCAAGCTTACCCGTACTGGAGACTACTATATCGGGCTGCGGAATCGCACCATTCTGGCCCGCAAATACAGCGCCGATCTTTTTATATCGATGCATGCCGACGCGTTCCGGACCCCTCAGCCTAAAGGCGCTTCAGTGTTTGCGCTGTCTCAGCGTGGTGCAACCAGTGAAACCGCGCGCTGGCTCGCGCAGAGTGAAAATCGCTCCGACCTTATCGGTGGAACGGGAGGTGTCTCTCTCGATGGGCGCGACGACATGCTGGCGGGCGTATTGCTTGACCTGTCCATGACGGCCAGTATTAACGCCAGCCTGGGTGTGGGCAGCTCCATACTTGGCAAGCTTAACGGTGTGGCTCATTTGCATAAACCTGGCGTGGAGCAGGCGGCATTCGCAGTGCTCAAATCACCGGATATCCCCTCTATCCTTGTAGAGGCCGGGTTCATCTCCAACCCCCAGGAAGAGAAAAACCTGTCGACGGACTGGTATCGCCGCAAACTGGCTGGCGCCATCATGAACGGTGTTGATGAGTACTTCCGTAAAACGCCGCCACCAGGCACCTTGCTGGCGTGGCAAAAACAGAATCGTCAGGGTGGTGGTCGCGTCAGCCAGTACAGGGTGCAGAGCGGCGATACGCTCTCAGGGGTGGCTCGGGAAAACCAGACCACCGTCAGTGAGCTGATGCAATTTAACGGGCTGAGGAACGACCGTGTTATGGTAGGGCAAACCATTCGTATTCCCTCATCCTGAACAAGAGGTAGTTCCGAAATATGCCCTCCATCCGATTGCTCTCGCCGCGGCTGGCAAACCAGATTGCCGCAGGCGAGGTGGTTGAGCGCCCTGCATCTGTCGTCAAGGAACTGGTTGAAAATGCGCTCGATGCTGGCGCAGACCGCGTTGATGTTGAAGTGGAGCAGGGCGGCGTAAAGCTGATCCGTGTGCGCGATGACGGCAGCGGTATCGCTGAAGATGACTTGCCTCTGGCTCTCAGTCGCCACGCCACCAGTAAAATTGCCAGTCTTGATGATCTGGAATCCGTAGCGTCCCTCGGCTTCCGGGGAGAGGCGCTCGCCAGTATCAGCTCTGTGTCGCGCCTTGCGTTGACCTCTCGCACAGAGAGTCAAGAAGCAGCTTCCCGGGTGGAAGTTGAGGGGCGCGATATGGACGCCCGAATCTCGCCAGCGGCACACCCTGTGGGTACCACTGTTGAAGTTCGCGATCTGTTTTTCAATACTCCGGCTCGGCGCAAATTTTTGCGTACCGAAAAAACCGAATTCAATCATGTAGAAGAATGCGTGCGGCGTCAGGCGCTCAGCCGATTCGATGCCGGCTTCACTCTTCGTCACAACCAACGGGTTGTTCAGAACCTCCGACCAGCGGAATCCATGCTGGACAGGGAGCGCCGCATTGGCGCCCTTTGCGGGCAGAAGTTTATCGACAACGCGGTGATAATTGATGCCGAAGCCACCGGTCTGCGCCTGTGGGGCTGGGTAGCACTGCCTACGTTCTCCCGTAGCCAGGCCGATCTGCAGTATTTCTTCGTCAATGGCCGTGTGATCCGAGACCGGCTGGTCGCTCATGCCGTACGCCAGGCTTACCGCGATGTGTTGTACAACAACCGTCACCCGGCGTTTGTCCTCTACCTTGAAGTCGATCCCGCCACCGTTGATGTGAACGTGCACCCGACCAAGCACGAAGTGCGCTTTCGCGATGGGCGCCTGGTGCACGATTTTATCTTCCGAACGCTGCACAAGGCTCTGGCAGATGTGCGGCCGGACGACCATTTTCGGGGTGCCGTAGCCCAGTCTTTCGGTCGCGAGGCGACTGGGCAGGAAGGGGCGTTGGCAGCCGGGGCAACACAGGTTGAACATCAGCCCTGGAGCGGGCAGTCGGCGATGCCGTCGCCAGGTAACCAGGCTCCGGGTGCCGGTTTTGGCGGGCAAGTAGCGCCGCAGCAAGAATGGCGAGCCAGTGATCAGATGGGCTTTTATCAATCCCTCAGTGGCGGCGGTGTCAGTGCCCGGCAAGAGCCGGATTCGTTAGGGAGCAATGATCCAGCCTACTCGCCGCCTCTGGATCATGCGGCAAGCTCGCACGGCCATGAGGAGCCGCCTCTGGGTTACGCCATTGCCCAGTTGCATGGTATCTACGTGCTGGCTCAAGGCAGTGCCGGGATGGTCGTAGTCGACATGCACGCAGCCCACGAACGTATTACCTACGAGCGAATGAAACGCGCGCTTGCAGAGCAGGACCTGAAAAGCCAGCCGTTGCTGGTGCCGCTTTCCCTTGCCGTCAGTCATAAAGAAGCAGCATTGGCGGAAACCCACGGAGAAGAGCTACAGCAACTTGGGCTGCAGATTGAGCGAATCGGGCCAGAGACGCTCGCCGTTCGCCAAGTACCTGCGCTATTGCGGGGTGCTGATACAGAGCAGCTCGTTCGGGATGTGTTATCAGACCTGATTGAGCATGGCCAGAGTGATCGGGTTGAAGCCGTTACCCATGAGCTTCTGGGAACCATGGCGTGCCATGGTTCGGTGCGGGCAAATCGCCAACTGACCATACCGGAAATGAACTCCCTGTTACGGGACATGGAAGCAACGGAACGTAGTGGACAGTGTAATCATGGGCGCCCCACCTGGACGCTCGTTACCCTGGCGGAGCTGGATAAACTGTTTCTGCGAGGACGCTAGAGTGCCGTCAAGAGTGCCATTAAAAGCGCCGTTGGGGGACGCTCAAACGAATAATGCCTGTGACCCGGAGCACAAGGCGCCAGCCATCTTTTTGATGGGGCCTACGGCCTCTGGCAAGACCGATCTGGCTATGGCACTTTGCGAGCAGCTGCCTTGCGAGATCATCAGCGTCGACTCGGCAATGATTTATCGTGGCATGGATATCGGCACGGCCAAACCCACTGCCGACGAACTTACCCGGGCTCCTCACCGGCTAATTGATATCTGCGACCCGTCTGAAATCTACTCCGCCGCCGATTTTCGCAGGGATGCGCTGGCTGAAATGGAGAGAATTTCCGCAGCCGGTCGTATTCCGCTGCTGGTAGGCGGCACCATGATGTACTTCAAGGCGCTTATTCATGGTATGTCCGGGCTGCCCGCGGCCAGCCCGGCGTTGCGTAGACAGCTTGAGGCCGAAGCAGAAAAACTTGGGTGGTCTGCGCTGCACGAACAGCTGCAAGCCGCCGATCCGGTAGCGGCTAAACTGATTCATCCAAATAACCGCCAGCGTTTGTTGAGAGCACTGGAAGTTATCCGCCTGACGGGTCGGCCTATTTCGGCTTTCTGGGCGGCAGAAGGCAGTCAGCGCTCTCAGCAACAGACAGATCCGCAAGGGTCGGGCTTCCAGGGTGTTGAGGATTACACTTATTTTACTCAATGGCAGGCAGACGAAACATCATCGCTTCCGTATACTGTAGCTCAGCTTGCCATGGTGCCTCCGGAGAGGCGAGTGCTTCACGACAGGATACACCAGCGCTTTGTAAGCATGCTGGAAAGGGGGCTTCTGGACGAAGTCCGTGCTCTGATGAGCAGAGGTGATCTGCACCAGAATCTCCCTTCCATGCGCTGTGTCGGTTATCGTCAGGCTTGGAGCTATCTGTCCGGCGAAGACGATTATGACGCATTTGTAAGTAAAGGCGTTGCGGCTACCCGTCAGCTTGCCAAACGGCAGCTTACCTGGCTTCGAAAGTGGTCTGACTTGAACTGGCTGGACAGCGAAGACGGTTTTATCGTTGAGGCAGCCTTGAAAAAAATCAAATCTCACACCACATTTAGCACTTAATTAATGACGATCTGCATTTACTTATAAACAGGAGAACACACATGTCAAAAGGGCACTCGTTACAAGACCCTTACCTCAATGCCTTACGCAAGGAACGCATTCCGGTTTCCATCTTTCTGGTTAACGGCATCAAACTGCAAGGGCAGGTAGAGTCTTTTGACCAATTTGTGATTTTACTGAAGAATACGGTCAGCCAAATGGTTTACAAGCACGCAATCTCCACCGTTGTACCTGCACGGAATGTACGTCTTCCGCAGCAGAATCCGGCGGAAGAGGGTGAGCCTGAAGACTGAATTAATTCGGTTGCCGGTATTTCCACCCGCGTTCCTGACGAGCCCCTGGGTTCTGATGGCCGCGGGTGTTTGTTTTTATAATATTGGAAGACTGACTGTTGTGGAGTTGATGCCCTTTGTTTGAACGCCCTGATGTCGGTGAGCGAGCTATCCTCGTCCACATCGATTTTACGTCCCATGATGGCTCAGAAGATCCGGATGAGTTCCGGGAGCTTGTGTCATCGGCCGGAGTTGAAGCGGTTGGCACTGTAACCGGATCCCGCAAACAGCCAACCCCCAGGCTGTTCGTAGGAGAAGGAAAGCTCGAAGAAATCCGGGATGCAGTAACGCTGCATGAGGCGGACGTTGTGCTTTTTAATCATGCACTCAGCCCCAGACAGGAGCGAAATGTTGAGCGTGAACTCCAGTGTCGTGTGCTGGATCGCACGGGAGTCATTCTCGATATTTTTGCGCAGCGCGCACGCACGCACGAGGGTAAGCTGCAGGTAGAGCTGGCTCAGCTTGAACACATGTCAACGCGTTTGATTCGCGGCTGGACGCACCTTGAACGCCAGAAAGGCGGTATTGGCCTTCGTGGCCCGGGCGAAACCCAGCTCGAAACGGACCGTCGGCTACTGCGCGAACGTATCAAGTCCATTCACAAACGTCTGGAGAAGGTGCGCCGGCAACGCAACCAAGGCCGCCGTGCGCGCAAACGTGCCGATATTCCGACGGTATCCCTGGTCGGATATACCAACGCTGGCAAGTCCACCCTGTTCAACCGGATTACCACTTCGTCCGTATACGCCGCAGACAAGTTATTCGCAACACTGGATCCTACCATCCGGCGCCTGGAACTTCCGGATGTCGGGGCGGTCGTAATGGCGGATACGGTGGGTTTCATAAGGCATCTACCGCACAAGCTGGTTGAGGCATTCCGGGCAACCCTGGAAGAGACGACTGAAGCGACCATCCTGCTGCATATTGTTGACTGCCACGACAGCCGTCGTGATGAAAACATTGAGCAGGTCGAAAATGTGCTGGTAGAAATCGGTGCCGATGAAATTCCCGTGCTTCAGGTATTCAATAAAATAGACCTGCTGGACGATTTTACGCCACGAGTCGAGCGCAATGAAGATGGGGTTCCTGTGCGGGCTTGGGTCTCGGCAGTCACGGGCGCAGGTATTGATGGGCTTTACGATGCCATCGTCGAGCGCTTGGCGAAAGATGTTGTTCACCACTTCGTTTTGCTCGGGCCTGCTGATGGCAAGCTCAGGGCGCTCCTGCATGAGGCGGGCTCAGTGCTCAGCGAAGAGCACCGGGAAACCGGAGAAACGGTACTTGAAACCCGGCTGGAACATCGGGACTGGCTCCAGCTTCTGAGCCGAGCCGGTATGAGTGAAGAAACGGTGCGTCTGGATAACGGGCGAGCCTGAAACCATAGCAGCTATTGCCGGGGCGATGATAAATCCCTAGTATTTGCAGCCATTCGACATCTTAGGAACGGAGAGCACTATGGCCTGGAATGAACCGGGTGGAAACCGCAACGATAATGATCCCTGGGGAAATGGTGGTGGTCGTCGCGGCAATGATCAGGGGCCACCAGACCTTGATGAGGCGCTGAAAAAGGGTCTCGACAAACTCAACAAAATGCTGGGTGGCAAAGGCAAGAAATCAGGCGGCGACAGCGGCAACAGCGGTGGTGGTTCTGGCGCCGCAGGCAGTTTTGGCGCCGTTCTCGCGCTGGCAGCCATTCTTGTGGTGGGCTACGTGATCTTCCAATCGTTCTACACGGTGAACGAGCAGGAACGCGCGGTGGTTCTGAGGTTTGGGGAGTTTTCCAAGACCGAAAACCCCGGTCTGAGATTCAAGGTACCTTTGATTGACGACGTCACCAAGGTGCTGGTCACCAGCGTGAGAACCGCCCAGTCCAGCGGCCAGATGCTGACACAGGACGAAAACCTGGTAACGGTTGACCTGCAGGTACAGTACCGCGTTGGCGATGCCCGCGATTACGTGCTGAATGTTCGGGATTCCAACCAGGCACTGGCATTTGCGACGGACAGTGCGCTGCGTCATGAGGTAGGTAGCTCCTCTCTCGACGACGTGCTCACGGAGGGTCGTGCAGAGTTGGCTGTTCGTGTTGAGCAGCGCCTGCAAGGCTTCCTCCAGGAATATGGAACCGGTCTTGAAATTGTCCGGGTGAACGTCGAGAGCACTCAGCCGCCACCGGCTGTGCAGGACGCGTTCCGTGAGGTTCAGCGTGCGCGTGAGGACGAACAGCGCGTGAAAGAAGAAGCAGAAACCTACCGCAACAAGGTAGTTCCTGAAGCCCGAGGTCAGGCCCAGCGCATGATCGAAGAGGCAAGCGCGTATAAAGAAGAAGTTACCGAGCGTGCTCGCGGTGAGACCGCCCGTTTCCTCGAGTTGTTGGCGGTGTATCAGATGGCGCCGGTCGTAACCCGTGAGCGCATGTACCTGCAGACACTGGAAACGGTGCTTTCAAACAGCAGCAAGATCCTCGTGGACACCGAAAGCAGTGGCAACATGATGCTTCTGCCGCTGGATCGCATGACTCAAGGGGCTCTGTCACGTAGCGGAAACCAGTCTTCCAGCAGCGGCGGTGATATGGATATCCAGACGGTCACAGATCAGGTTATCCAGGAAATTCGAACTCGGCAGGACACTAATACCCGGAGGAGCAGATAATCATGGGACCTAAAAGTGTAGTGGGTCTTGCAGGCGCTCTTATCGTTGTCCTGCTGGTAATTTCGAGTGTGTTTATTATTCCGGAGACCCATCGTGGGGTCATGCTGAGATTTGGTGAACTGGTTGAGACCGACATCAAAGCCGGCATTCACTTCAAGGTACCGGTTATTGATCAGGTCCGAGAGTTTGATATTCGCGTTCTGACCATGGATCTGCCCTCGCGGCAGTATCTGACGGTTGAGAAGAAACCGCTGGATGTGACCTCCTATATCGCCTGGAAAATCCGCGATGTGGACCAGTTCTACCGGGCGACAGGCGGAGACGAGTTTCGTGCCCAGTCGCTGTTGCTATCCCGGGTGGATAACGGCCTGCGAGATGAGTTTGGTGTCCGCACCATGCATGAAGTGGTTTCAGGTCAGCGCGATGAACTGATGCATACCTTGCGTGACCGGGTTAATGAAACGTCCGTCAAGGAATTCGGTATTGATGTAAAAGATATCCGGGTCAAGGCTATCGAATTTCCGGGGCAGGTCAGTGAGAACGTTTATCGCCGCATGGCGACTGAGCGTGAAAAACTGGCGCAGGAGTTCCGGTCCCGGGGGCGTGAGCTTGGAGAAGGTATCCGAGCGGATGCCGACCGTCAGAAAACCGTTACCCTCGCAGCAGCATTTGCATCTGCAGAAGAAACCCGGGGTGAAGGCGATGGTGAAGCGGCCCGGATCTACGCAGAGGCCTATGGCTCCAATCCGGAGTTCTACAGTTTTTATCGTAGTCTGCAGGCATACAGGAACACCTTTTCAAGCAAAGACGACATAATGGTTATCGATTCCAACAGTGAATTTCTGAAATTTATGAAGGATTCGAAGGGCGGAAGCTAAAACTCGCCCTGCACGCCTGAAAACCGGAATACCTGGGTATTCCGGTTTTTTTGTGAGCGCTAACAGTGTAAAATCCGTCAGGTTTTGGTTCGGGTTTTTCTGCCCCGAATGTCACCCTACAAGCCTGCGTACTTCTTCTGCACCACGAGCAGGAGTGTGCGGGATGGACTACGGAATCTCATGACAGTATCTGATCGCTGGTTACTGCCGGACGGGGTGGAGGATATCTTGCCGCCACTGGCCGGGCAGATAGAATCCCTGCGCCGGGATGTAATGGATACCTGCCAGCGCTGGGGCTACCAATTGGTAATCCCGCCGCTTATCGAATACCTCGAATCCCTTTTTACCGGTACCGGGCATGACCTGGAGCTGCAGACCTTCAAGCTGACTGATCAGTTGACGGGACGTATGATGGGTGTTCGTGCCGATATGACTCCCCAGGCTGCGCGCATTGACGCTCACACTCTGGGCCAGGAAGGCATTACCCGCCTTTGTTATGCCGGGCATGTACTGCATACCCGCCCCAAACACATGCTGACCGGGCGCACCCCGATTCAGGCGGGTTGTGAGCTGTTTGGCAGTGCTTCTGAATCTGCGGATCTGGAAGTTATCAGCCTGATGCTCGAGGCCCTTCGCGTTGCCGGCCTTCCGAGGGTGCATCTGGATCTGGCACACGTATCCATCTACGAAGGTCTCATTGGTGAAGCCGAATTTGACCGGGATACAAGTGCAGCCATCTTCGATGCCATGGCACGCAAGTCGGTACCTGAACTGGACAGGCTGCTGGGTGACTGCCCGATAGGCTCAGCGGGCGCGCGTCTTCGTGAGCTTGCCCGTGTCAGCGGTGGCCCTGAAGCCTTGGCAGAGGCGCGCAGAATACTGAGTGGCGCCTCCGACAATCTGAGTGCCGCGCTGGATCAGCTTGGCCGGGTCGCCGAGATGCTTGAGAGGGACTTTCCGGAAGTCAGTTTCGGGTTCGATTTCTGCGAACTTCGCGGATACAACTACCATACGGGGCTGGTGTTTGCCGCTTATGTGCCGGGCCACGGCGATTCGGTTGCCAAAGGTGGTCGTTATGACGCCATTGGCAGTGATTTCGGCCGGGCACGCCCCGCCACAGGGTTCAGCCTGGATATACGAGCGCTGGTCACTCTGGGCAAGCGTTCGGTCTGTCGTAGCAAAGCCGTGTGGGCGCCTGCAGACAATGATGCAACGCTGGAGCAGGTTGTATCGGAGCTTCGGATGACAGAGGTCGTCGTCCGGGCACTCCCGGAAGACAACGGAGTGGATCCCTCAACCCGGGGGTGTGACCGGAAGCTGGTAAAACAGGGTGATCATTGGATCGTTCAGACGCTGAGCTGAAACCAGCGAGCTGTTACGAACGCGTGAAAGTACATTTGCCAAATTTGCAAGACGCACGCCATACCGTGTGCGCATTGAGAGAGAATCATGGGTAAAAACGTTGTTGTGCTGGGTACCCAGTGGGGTGATGAAGGCAAGGGTAAAATCGTCGATCTGCTGACTGAAAAAGTTGCAGCGGTGGTTCGTTTTCAGGGCGGCCACAACGCGGGCCATACCTTGGTCATTGACGGCAAGAAAACGGCTCTGCACCTGATTCCCTCCGGCATTCTCCGGCAGGACGTTCAGTGCCTGATTGGTAACGGTGTGGTTTTGTCGCCAGAGGCCCTTTTGAAGGAAGTTCGTGGGCTGGAAGCTTCTGGCGTGGCGGTCCGCGATCGGCTACGTATCAGCCTGGCTTGCCCGATTATCCTGCGCACTCACGTGCGTATTGACCAGGCTCGCGAGCGCCTCAAAGGCAATGACAAGATTGGTACCACCGGCCGGGGCATAGGTCCGGCGTATGAAGACAAAGTCTCTCGCCGTGGTGTTCGTCTTGGGGACCTCCACAGCCCTGCAGACTTCGAGGCGAAGCTGCGGGAAATCATGTCCTATCACAACTTCGTGCTGACGGAGTACTTCAAGGAAGAAGCTGAGGATATTGATGCGGCTTTGAAAGAGTTGATGGAGATGGGCAAAGAAATCCTGCCCATGGCGGCCGACGTGACGGATTTGCTCCACGACTATCGCAAGCGCGGTCAGGACATCATGTTTGAGGGCGCCCAAGGCTCCTTGCTGGACATAGATCTGGGAACCTACCCGTACGTAACCTCTTCCAATACGACTGCTGGCGGCACCGCGACAGGCTCTGGTTTTGGCCCTCTGTACCTCGACTATGTGCTGGGCATCACAAAAGCCTACACCACTCGTGTGGGCTCTGGCCCGTTCCCAACCGAGCTTTTTGATGAAATGGGGCAGCATCTGGCGGTCAAAGGCAATGAGGTTGGCACAACAACTGGCCGTTCCCGCCGCTGTGGCTGGTTTGATGCCGTTGCCCTGCGCCATGCCATCCAAATCAACAGCGTGTCCGGTATTTGCCTGACCAAGCTGGATGTTCTTGACGGGCTGGAAACCGTCAAGGTTTGTGTGGGCTATAAAACACCAGACGGTGAAATTACTCGCCCGCCGATCGGTTGCGACAGCTATAAGGATATCGAGCCGGTATACGCAGAGCTACCGGGCTGGAGCGAAAGTACATTCGGTCTGACTGAACTCGATCAGTTGCCGGAAAACGCCAAAGCCTATATCCATTTTCTGGAAAAACAGATTGAAGCGCCAATCGACATTATTTCCACCGGCCCGGACCGTATTGAAACGATTGTCCTGCGCCACCCTTTTGACTGTTAAGCGTTAAGAGTCTCAGAAACCCGCTCTGCCTTAATCGGCACAGCGGGTTTTTTGTGCTCTTTTTATGTTCAGGGTTTCTCCGCAATGATCGTGGCGCGCTTTGGCCCGGGATAGCCTTCGATGGTTTTTGTAAGGTCGTTCGGGTCCAGAAAATCCTGAAGGGAATTGAAGCGCATCCAGTTTGTGCTGCGTTGTTCGTCAGTGCTGGTTTCCGACACATCTACAACCCGGGCGTTGCGAAATCCAGTGCGGTCCAGCCATCGCAGCAGTGTGGCGCAGCTCGGTAAAAACCATACGTTGCGCATCTGTCCGTAACGGTCTTCGGGCATCAGGCTGTAGCCTTCAGGGCCATCTACAATCAGAGTTTCGAGCACGAGCTCGCCCCCCCTGCGCAAGGTGCCTTTAAGCTCCAGCAGGTGATCTAGAGGTGATCGGCGATGGTATAGCACGCCCATAGAGAAGGTAGTGTCAAAGGCTTCGAGCCCTTCAGGAAGGTCTTCCACGCGGATTGGTAGCAGATCGACAGGAGTCTCAGGCAGGTAACGCTTTACGCTGAGAAACTGGAACAGGAACAGCAACCCGGGATCAATACCGATCACCCGTCCTGCACCTTCGCCCAGCATGCGCCAGCAGTGGTAACCCGAGCCACAACCCACGTCCAGAATGCGGCGGCCCGTCAGGTCAGAAAGGTAAGGTGAAACCCGGTCCCATTTCCAGTCGGAACGCCACTCGGTATCAATGAGGGTGCCGAAGAAGTCAAAAGGCCCCTTGCGCCAAGGCATAAGTCCCCTTAGCCCGCTCTCAAGCGCTTGTTGCTGATCAAGGCTCAAGGTAGCCTTTGAGCCTAGGGTAATCGCAGAGGTATTCAGCTCGGATGTTGTCCAGGAAATATCAGGGAGACTGTCCATTGCCTTCTGCCAACGAGCCAGGTCGCCATGGGGTGTTTCATCAAAACGACGGATCAGCTGGGTTCTGATGATCTCGGCCCAGCTGGCCTGGCCTGTATCGTCCAATTCAGCCAGAAGCTGGCCGAAACAGGTTTTCCAGTCAAAATTCGACATGGTCTGTTTGCTCTCCGTATGGGGTTCAGTTGGCCTTGATAGCCAGCATGGATACGAAGTTGAAGCACTGATACCAGACGAAAACTCGATCAAAGCCTGCGTTTTTGAGGCGCTGTTTGTGTGCTTCAAGCGTCTCGGGAATCAGTACCTGCTCAATGGCGCTGCGTTTCTGGCTGATCTCCAGGTCCGAGTAACCATTGGCGCGCTTGAATTCATGGTGGAGGCGCGTCTGCGCAGCTTGCTCATCCTCGGAATCGAAGCGGATTTTTTCCGAAAGGATCAGCACGCCGCCGGGCCGGGTGGCCTCGGCAATCCGGCTCAGAAGGCTGCATCGCTGCTCAGGCGGAACAAACTGCAGGGTGAAGTTCAGGGTCGTTACGGAAGCGTTCGCAAGTTCCGTATCCTGAATGTTCTCGCAGCGAAGACTGACAGGCAGTGAGTGATCGTCCAATGCAATGTAATGCTCGCAGCGCTCGATCATCGCTTCAGAATTATCAACGCCAACCAGAGAGCAGCTATCGAACGAAATACCGTGACGCATGGCCAGGGTAGACGCGCCCAGTGAGCAACCCAGGTCATAGCAATTGGATCCGGCTTGAGCATACTGTTCGGTGATGACTTCAATCATCGGTATGATCGTGGTGTACCCGGGCACGGAGCGACGAATCATATCCGGGAATACGCGGGCAACCGCCGCATCGAACCGGAAGTCTTCTGGCTGCCGTTCCGTGGCGAAAAGACGGTCTGTTTGTTGCTCAGTTGAGCGGTCGTTCTTACTCATCGCTGGCGGGTTTCTCTTGTTGAGCAGGCTTCTCCTCCTGCGGCACGACAGCCGGGGCAGTGGCCGAGGGTCGGTAACAGCGCACGCCGCGGTTCTTGTAATCCACAAGAATTCCACGGAAGGACGGATCGACATCTGCAGCGACGGCCAGATAGCCATTTTCACAGGCCGCGTGGAGTTCGGATGCTTTCGGTGACATGCGGAAGGTCTCGCCCGGCGTTATATGAATCGCCTGGAAATCGCCCACCGGCACATGATCCTTATTGTCCGAATGTTTGATGCTTCCGCTGACCTCAAGTACCAGTACAGTACCGATGATCGTGACCAGAGCGGTCACAAACAAGCTTCGGATGGTGAAACGGGCCTCGTTCTGGCTCATGCCTACCTCATTTTCAACGTAAATGAATGGTCAGTATTGACCGGGAAGTGCGATAGAGGGTGCTTGCAGAGCTGCCAGCTGTTCTCTCAGCGACAGCACCTGATCTGACCAGAATCTGGGCTGGGCAAACCATGGGAAAAAGCGCGGAAACGCAGGGTCATCCCAGCGTTTTGCAAGCCAGGCGCAGTGGCTGATCTGGCGGTAACAGCGCAAAGGCTCAATCAAATGTCTCTCGCGGCGATTGTAATCCCGGAACATTTCATAGCCTTCCAGCAGTTCGCCCAGCTGCGCGCCGCGCTCAATGTCTTCCCCGTTCAGTAGCAGCCACATGTCCTGAATGGCAGGGCCGGAGCGGCAATCGTCCAGATCCACAAAGAGCATCTGCTCATCACGGCACAATATGTTACCGGCATGGCAGTCGCCGTGCAGTCGCAGCGTTTCACTGTCTCCGGCGTCTGCAATGCGGGCGTGGCAGTGGGTCAGTAAATCCGGGATCAGGCTGTCCCAGGCTGGCCGAAGATCCTTTGGGATCCAGTCACCTTCGAGCAGCAGCTGGTTACTCGCTTCAATGCCATCCAGAGGTGATAAAGGCTCACGGTGTTGAAAAGGCCTCAGAGCGCCAATATTGTGTATCTGCCCGAGCCACTGTCCTAGCCGGTACAGGGTGTCGGTAACGCTTGTATCAGGGGCCTGGCCACCGCGTTGATTAAAGACTGTGAAAAAAAAGTCACCGTGCTTTGCGAGTGTATCGCCGGATGGCATTATCAGGGGCGCGACGACAGGAATATCCGCTACCAGCAACTCCCGGGTAAATTCATGCTCTTCCCGTATCTGCTCTTCTGTCCAGCGCCCAGGGCGATAGAACTTGGCGATTACCGGGCCGCCCTCATCCACCCCAATCTGATAAACCCGGTTCTCATAGCTGTTCAGGGCAAACAGACGGCCGCTCACCGCAAAACCGGCCTCTTCCATGGCGTCCAGAATTGCGTCTGGCGTCAGGGCATCGTATGGATGGGGTGATACATTCATCATAAAGCGAGGCCAGGCTTGCAAATTTGGGCCCTAGTATACCTGCTTGGCAGCCCTCCCGTAATGCGGGCCCTGGATGTTTCATTGGCTTCCTGCGTGTACAGGATTGAGTTAACGTAAGCCTCATCGGTTTCTGTTTATTGGAAACGTTCAACCGGCAGGCAACAGGTAGCAGGTTTATCTCGTGACAAGCGATCATCTGGAAGTGGATACCGCTGTTATTGGCGCGGGTGTTGTGGGGCTTGCGGTTGCCTGGGCTCTGGCTCAGGCAGGCCGGGATGTGGTTGTTCTGGAGGCAGGAGACCACTTTGGCGAAGGCATCTCGTCACGAAACAGTGAGGTGATCCATGCCGGGATCTATTATCCGGAGAACTCACTCAAAGCCCGTTTGTGTGTGGAAGGTCGCAAGCAACTATACGATTACTGCGAAAGCCGAAAGGTAGGGTATCGCAAGAGTGGTAAATGGATTATTGCCACCAGTGATGCGCAAAACCGTTTGCTTGAAGGCATTCAGTCGCACGCTGCAGCCAATGCTGTGCCTCTGTCTCTGGTAGGCGGTGAGGACATTGCACGGAAGCTGCCGGAAGTTCGTGTCACTGCCGGGTTATGGTCACCGGAAACGGGCATACTGGATACTCATGGCCTTATGCTCGCGTTGCTGGGCGAACTCGAAGATGCGGGCGGCTCCCTGGTGCTTCGCTCTCCGGTCGAGTACGTTGAATCGGCTGCAGATAGCCATCTGCTTCAGGTCGCTGGCGCTATGCCATGCACACTCAAAGTCCGGAACCTTGTTAACGCCGCCGGGTTGGGAGCGGTGCCACTGGCCCGGAGTTGGGTGGGGCTTCCCGATGAACAGCGGCCATCTCAATGGTTCGCCCGGGGCGTCTACTTCAGCTATAGCGGTCGCCATCCCTTCAGCAATCTGATCTATCCGGTGCCCGAGCCAGGAGGCTTGGGTGTTCACCTTACTCTTGATCTGGCAGGGCAGGCGCGCTTTGGTCCCGATGTAGAGTGGATCGAGCGAGAAGACTATGCGGTCGATCCCGAGCGGGTGCATGCGTTTGCAGCGGGGATCAGGCAGTGGTGGCCCGACCTTGAGATTGAGCGTCTTCAGCCAGCTTACGCAGGCATTCGACCGAAGTTGAAAGACGCAGAGGGCGGCTTTTTTGATTTCAGAGTTGATGGCCCCGAGGAGCATGGTGTTCCGGGGCTGGTAAATCTTTTTGGCATTGAATCGCCGGGGCTGACGTCTTGCCTCGCCATTGCCGATCTGGTGAAGAGCAAACTGGCATAAACCAAGCCAGCCTAGCCTGGTGTTCGCGCCAGTGCCCAAACCTGAATCTCCTGTGCTCCTGCCTCCCTTAAAACCGAAGCAAGAATCCGCATCGTTGCGCCTGTTGTGACCACATCGTCCACGATGGCGACCCGCTCTGGTACTGCCTTATATACCTCGAAAACACCGTGCATATTCGTCAGCCTGGCTTCTCTCCCCAGCCCTCGCTGGGCCTGGACTTTGCGTGTACGGCGAACGACGTCGGTGCGAACTGGAATGTTCAGTGTATGGCCCAGGCTTTCTGCAATATCCCTGGCCTGATTGAAGCCGCGTTTGCGACGGCGCCCAGGGAGCATGGGTGAGGGGATAAGCATGTCCGGTTTTGAACGGCCGCAATCCTGGAGGGTGGGTGCCAGATAATCCGCAAAGCCTGCAATCAATGGCCGGGCAAATTTGCGCTGGCCGCTGTATTTGTAACGGCTGATCATGCTGTCGACCGGATATTGATAGCGCCAGGGGATGAGAGAGCGATCAAAAGGAGGTGGCGATGTCAGGCAGTCGCCGCAAAGATGGCGATCACCGGAATGCGCCAGAGGCAAGGCGCAGCTGTGACAGTGCCATCGGTTTACAGGAAGATCGGCCTCACAAAACTTGCATAAGCCTCTGAAAGCGTTGGTGGAAAGGCAGCCGACGCATAGGCCTTTGGTATTCCCGCTGTTAACCGATATTGATTTTAAGGTTGACAGCCAATCCAGTCCCTTTATCATCTGATTCATCCGTAAACCAAGCGACCGAAAAAGGTTAACAGGACTTTTACATGACTGCCACATCAATACGCCACGACTGGACGCTCCAGGAAGCTCGGTCACTTTTTGAGCTGCCTTTCAATGACCTTCTGTTCCGGGCCCAGTCGGTGCACCGGCAGTATTTTGATCCTAATGAGGTTCAGGTAAGTACCTTGCTGTCGATCAAAACCGGAGCTTGTCCGGAGGACTGCAAATACTGCCCCCAGAGCGGTCATTACAATACCGGTCTGGAAAAGGAAAAGTTACTGGAGCTTGAGAAGGTGGTTGCGGAAGCCCGTGCCGCGAGAGAAAAAGGTGCTTCGCGTTTCTGTATGGGCGCCGCATGGCGTAGCCCGGCTGCGAAGGATATGCCCTATGTGCTGGATATGGTCCGGCAAGTAAAGTCATTGGGCCTGGAAACCTGTATGACACTGGGTATGTTGAAACCCGAGCAGGCAGAAGAGCTGGCAGAGGCTGGTCTGGATTATTACAACCACAACCTGGATACCTCCGAGAAATACTACAGCCACATCATTACCACTCGCACCTATCAGGATCGGCTGGATACCCTTGCTAACGTTCGCAACGCAGGCATGAAGGTGTGTTGTGGCGGCATTATGGGTATGGGTGAGGAAGAAGATGACCGGGTTGGCTTGCTGGTTCAGCTCGCAAACCTGCCACACCACCCGGAAAGTGTGCCGGTGAACATGCTGGTGAAGGTGAAGGGAACGCCCATGGAAGATGTGGAGGACCTGGATCCGTTCGAGTTTATTCGCGTTCTTGCGGTGGCCAGAATCATGATGCCTGCCTCTCATGTGCGTTTGTCTGCAGGTCGGGAAACGATGAATGAACAGATGCAGGCGCTGTGTTTCCTGGCGGGCGCCAATTCCATTTTTTATGGTGAGAAGTTGCTGACGACGTCGAACCCGGAAGCGGACGCGGATATGGCTTTGTTCCGTCGTTTGGGGATCCGGCCTGAGCAGCGGGGGCAGTGTGCATCTGAGGCGCAGGATGAAGAGGTGATTGTCGCGGCTTTGGAGCATGAGGCCACGCGGCACATGTTTTATGACGCTACTCGGGAATCCGCCTAGTTTTGGGGCAAGCACCATGCGGGATTTTGCGTCAGAACTAGAACAACGGAAGCAGGCGGGGCTTTACCGGACACGCAGACAGATTTCAGGCCCCCAGCAGCCGGTTTTAATCGCCGATGGTAAGCGATTACTTTCGTTTTGCAGCAACGACTACCTTGGCCTGGCTAACCACCCTTCCAATATAGAAGCGCTCCGGAATGCCTTGCCGGAAATAGGGCTGGGTGGTGCGGCTTCCCATCTTGTTTGCGGCCATCATGACGCGCATCACCTTTTGGAAGAGCGTCTCGCAGCGTTTACCGGGCGCAGTTCGGCGTTGTTTTTCTCCACCGGCTACATGGCCAATATGGGTGTAATTTCAGCCCTGGCGGGGCGTGGGGACACGATTTTCTCGGATCGTCTGAACCATGCCTCTATTATTGATGGCTGTGTTCTGAGCCGGGCGAAGGTGCGCAGGTATGCCCATGGAGATGTTTCGTCGCTTGCGGCCATCCTTGCTGAGACTTCAGGTCACAAGTTGGTGGTTACCGACGGTGTGTTCAGTATGGATGGCGATGTGGCGCCCCTAAAGGAACTGGCGCAGGTTTGCCGGGATCATGGGGCATTGCTTGTGGTTGATGATGCCCATGGTTTCGGGATTCTTGGGCCGCACGGGCGGGGGAGTGTGGCGGAGCTCGGTTTGTCTGAAGAAGATGTCCCGATTCTTATAGGAACATTAGGGAAGGCTGCAGGCACCAGCGGTGCGTTTGTGGCTGGGCCGGCGGTGCTGATGGACTATCTGGTGCAAAAGGCCCGAACCTACATTTACACCACGGCGATGCCTCCGGCGCTCGCGCTGGCAACCTGTGCCAGTCTTGACCTGATTGAACATGGTGATGAGCGACGAACTCACCTGCAGAGTCTGATTGAACGGTTCCGGCAGGAGGCCACTGTTTTGGGCTATGAACTAATGCCCTCGCGAACGCCCGTTCAGCCGATTATGATCAGGGGTAACCGCGAGGCCCTGGCGTTGAGCCAGGCGCTTGAAGAGTGTGGGGTGTTGGTGACCGCTATCCGGCCGCCAACGGTACCTGAAGGGGGGGCGCGGTTGCGGGTTACGCTCAGTGCGGCTCATTCACACGGCGACCTGAATTGCCTGATGCAGGCGCTGTCTGATTGCCGGCATTTGTTGCATCGCAAGGATGTCGTGTCATGAGTTTTCCACCAATGGCTGGACGCCTTGTCGTCGTTGGCGGATGGGGTGTTCGCGCGGAAATGCTGGCAGACCTGTATGGCTTCTGGCCAGGTACTGTTGAGTTGGTGCCCCTGAATGACAGTCTTATAGCACGCTGTGATTCGGTGGCTGACGTAGCCGATGAATTACTATCACGGTATCCCGAAACGTCCGTCTGGATGGGTTGGTCTCTGGGGGCTCAGATTGTTATGGAGGCGGCGAGTCGGGACACCGCGGCGGTTTCTGCGGCGATCACGCTTGCAGGTTTTCCGAAGTTTATCGCAGACGAACGCTGGCTCAACGGCATGTCGGAAGATGAGTTTGATGTGTTCAGGCGGGGCCTGAGCCGGGAGAGCGAGCGTTATTGGGTTCACTTCCTGCTGCTGATGATAAGTGGCGCGGCAGAGGGTCGGGCTGAGCGCCAGCGCCTCAAAATCTGGCTCGATCAGGGGCCGCCGGTATCACCGGGCAATCTGATGAAAAGCCTTAACTGGCTACAACAAACGGATCAGCGCTTGCTGTGGTCTCAGGTTGACGTTCCTGTTCTTCATATTACGGGGGCGTGCGATCAGGTGGTGGCAACCTGGGCTGGCGCTCTGGAAACCCCGCCCGCTACTATTGAAATTAGTATCCCCGGCATGGCCCATTGGCCTGGTGGCGTGTTTGCTGGCGATTGCCGCGCAGTGATCGAAACGTTTTTCCAGTCGTTGAGCGAGAAGTCATGAGTGCCCTGGGTGCGATTGACACTCGCCCGGCAAGTAAAGCCGATATAGCTCGAGAGTTCGGTAATGCCAGGACGACCTATGACAGCGCTTCCCGGTTGCAGCGCCTGATGGGCGATGCGATGTTCGAGAGGCTTCAGTGTCAGGCTGGCATGGCGGGCTGCGCTCTCGATCTCGGCTGTGGCACCGGCTGGTATACTCGCAAGCTGGCTGGCGTTGGAAACTTTGTGTCCCTGACGGGTATGGATCTTTCGTCCGGCATGATAGAACACGCCAGCGCAAGCGCCCCGAATGACATCATCTGGACTGTTGCGGATGCTGAGGCGATCCCTCTGCCGGACCAGAGTTGTGACTTGATATTCAGTAACCTGATGATCCAGTGGAGTGCTGCTCCAGTGCAGGTTCTGCGAGAGTGCCGGCGGGTGCTCAGGCCCGGAGGCACGTTAGTGGTATCAACGCTTCTTGATGGGACTCTCAGGGAGTTGGATCAGGCCTGGCAGCATGCGGACCCCGGCCAGAATCATATAAACCGCTTCGAGTCTGAGGCCGCGCTTCGGGAGGCTGTATCACAAGAGTTGCCGGGAGCTGAAATCGAAACAAAAACCCTGCGGTTACCTTATGCCTCCCCGCTCACGTTGGCGGCAGAGCTCAAGCACCTGGGTGCGGGCTACAAAGATGCCAGCAGGCGCAGGTCCATGACAGCCCCAGGGCGGTTGCGCGCCATGTGCCGGCATTATCCGGTAGAGCCTGATGGCGGCGTTGTGGCGAGCTATGAGGCCGCCTGGGTTTTCTGGTCGTGCCGTGGTAACAACCATAAGGCACAGATTGAAAAAGAGTGATCCAGGCAGGCATGTATGGCTAAAAAAACGGTTTTTGTGACAGGTACAGATACAGAGGTTGGCAAGACCATGGTGTCTGCGGCAATTCTGGAAGCCGCCAAAACAGCAGGCAAGCGCGCGCTGGGGATGAAACCCATTGCCTCCGGGTGCGAAAACACACCAGAGGGGCTGCGTAATGAAGACGCACTGATTCTTCAGCAAGCGGCCACTGAAACGCTTGCCTACGATCTTGTTAACCCTATTGCGCTGGAGCCGGCCATTGCACCTCATGTGGCAGCCGCGCAGGCCGGGCGCACCGTCTCGGCGGGCCGCCTGGTGGGGTTCTGTCGTGGCATGCAAATGCGCCCGGTGGATCTTTTGCTGATTGAAGGTGCGGGCGGCTGGCGAGTTCCGCTGAATGAACGGGAAACCTACTCGGCGGTACCCCGGGAGCTCGGTGTGCCGGTGGTTCTTGTGGTTGCTCTCAGGCTTGGATGCATTAACCAGGCGCTGCTAACTGCGGAGGCTATTCGCAACGATGGACTAGTGCTGGCAGGGTGGGTGGCTAACCACGCGGAACCTGCAGTAATGAGTTGCGAGCAGGAAACACTGGATTATCTTATGGAACATATCGGTGCTCCCTGTCTTGGTGTTATACCCTGGATTGAAGGCGCCGAGCCGGAAATTCTGAGTGGCTATCTTGACGTAGATGTGCTGTTTGAAAATTGAACAATGATGTGGCCTAATGGTGTCAATTAATGGTCACGGGAAGCCGCAGTCATGATCAATAATACGCTCGCAATTGGCATTCAAGGTATCCAGGACGGTATGTACGGCATGGAAAACGCCGCCCGTAAAATTGCCCGCGCAGGCGTTGACGGCCCTCAAGGTAGTGGCGGGAGTGGGAATAGTCTGATTGAGCCCATTATCGATCTGAAATTGTACGAGCGTAGCGTGGAAGCGTCGGCACAGGTGGTGAAAGCCGCTGACGAGACCCTCGGTACGCTTTTGGACATTATGGTCTGAGTTCTGATGACGTGAGCCCGCTTTCACCTCTTTCCTATCTTTCTCCCTATTCCACTGGAACCCGTTCGGGAAGCACTCCCGCTAGCGCTCCGTCTGACTTGTCATCCAGCTCTGTAAGTCCTGCTGTTCGCGAATCGCGTAGTACCGGGAATGCGAAAGGTGAGGCGCCTTCGGAAACCGGGAGCCAGGCCGTCCGTGCTGCAGATGAAAGCGAAGCTGCGGATGCCAGCCGCAAAACCGATGAAACAGAAGCCCCCGGTAAAGAAGCGGGCGGACTGGATGAAGCAGAATTGAAAGAGCTCACCGAGCTCAAAGCCCGGGACCGTGAAGTTCGCGCTCATGAGGCAGCGCACCAGGCAGTCGGTGGTCAATACGCAGGCGGCATGTCGTTTACCTATCAGCGGGGCCCCGACGGCGCTCAATACGCGGTTGGCGGCGAGGTGTCTATTGATATATCGCCCGTCAATGGAAACCCCCAGGCAACCATCGAAAAAATGCGAGTGGTGCGTGCTGCTGCGATGGCGCCAGCGGAGCCGTCGGGCCAGGATCGTGCCGTTGCAGCACAGGCAATGCAGGTGTTGCTGCAGGCTCAGTCGGAGCTTGCTTCGGGACAGACCTCCCCCAATCCGCAGGAAAAGTCATCAGATAACGATGGCGAAGATGCCTCTGCACGCTCTCGGGGAGACGTTTCTGAAGACGCTTCCGGAACCGGGCGGCAGGCCAGAGCTACCTATCAGAACGTTGCTGGCTACGGGCCAGGCGCAAACTCGTCCGAGGTCGGGTTTCTACCGATTTCGGCCTGACCTTACAGTTATTCAGCCTGCTGATTCGTCAGGCGAATGTCGTCAACACTCCCTGAATGTCTCATTACTCTGCATCACGCGGGCAGGCGTGGTTTACGCAGCTGGTTTGTGGGTTTCAGGCCTCCCTGTGAAACGTGTGCCGGTCACCAATCTCTACATAAATTGTTTGCCGGGCTATTGACAATTCTGTGCCTCTAAACGTATGTTTCAAACAAGTGTTTAATTAATGCTGCATCACACAAAGTTGTAGCGTCTGAGCAAACCCAAGGCCACAAGCTGTTATATCTTTTCAGCCAAGACCGAAAACCGAGGTGGTTTACATGCCTGAGTACAAAGCGCCCCTGCGTGATATCAAATTCGTAATGAACGAGCTGCTCGACAGCGAGGCCCACTACGCCAATCTGGAAGGCGCGGAAGACGCAACTCCGGATATGGTTGATGCCATTATCCAGGAAGGTGCGAAGTTTGCTGAGCAGGTACTGTCGCCGCTGAATGCGGTTGGCGACAGGGAGGGCTGTATCTGGAGCGAAGACGGTGTAAAAACACCGACTGGCTTCAAGGAAGCTTATGACAAGTTTGTTGAAGGTGGCTGGCCGTCACTGGCGGCTGATCCCAACTATGGTGGTCAGGGCTTGCCGGATTCGCTAGGCATCGTGATGAGCGAGCTGAACGGCACTGCCAACTGGTCCTGGGGCATGTACCCCGGCCTTAGCCACGGCGCAATAAACACCATCGAAGCGCATGGTACGGAAGAGCAGAAGCAGACTTACCTTACCAAAATGATCAGTGGTGAATGGACTGGCACCATGTGCCTGACCGAAGCCCACTGTGGCTCGGATCTGGGCACCCTGCGCACAAAGGCAGAGCCCAACGCGGACGGCTCCTACAGCATTACCGGCACCAAGATCTTCATCTCCGCCGGTGAACATGATATGACCGATAACATCGTTCACATTGTACTGGCGCGTTTGCCAGGTGCACCGGAAGGCACCAAGGGCATATCCCTGTTTATCGTGCCCAAGTCAGTGCCTGCCCAAGATGGCTCTGCCGGCGAGCGTAACGCGGTATCCTGTGGCTCTCTGGAGCACAAAATGGGTATCCACGGTAACGCGACCTGCGTGATGAACTTCGACGGCGCCAAAGGGTGGCTGATCGGGCCAGAGAACAAGGGCCTGAACTGTATGTTCACCTTCATGAACGTGGCTCGTATTGGTACGGCCATTCAGGGCCTGGGTGCAGCGGAAATGGGCTTCCAGGGATCATTGGCCTACGCCAAAGACCGTCTGGCCATGCGCTCACTGAGCGGTGCCAAGAACCCGGAAGGTTATGCTGATCCGATTATTGTGCACCCGGACGTTCGCCGCATGCTGCTGACTCAGAAAGCCGTTGCAGAAGGTGCTCGAGCACTGATCTATCTGACGGCGCAAAAGGCGGACCTCGTTGAGCGTGGTAGGTCTGAGGAAGAGCGCAAAGAAGCCGACGAGCTGCTTGGTTTCCTGACTCCGATTGCCAAGGCCTTCCTGACCGAAATTGGTTACGAAGCAGCCAACCTGGGTATGCAGGTCTTTGGTGGCCATGGTTACATCTCCGAGTGGGGTATGGAGCAGAACGTGCGCGATGCCCGTATTGGCATGATCTACGAGGGCACAACCGGTATCCAGGCGCTGGATCTTCTGGGTCGCAAGGTGCTAATGACTCAGGGCGAGTCCCTCAAGGGCTTCACCAAGCAGGTGCACCAGTTCTGCAAAGAGAACGCCGATAACGAACAGATGAAGCAATTTATTGAGCCGCTGAGCGCGATCAATAAGGAGTGGGGCGATCTGACCATGAAAGTGGGCATGACCGCCATGAAGAACCGCGAAGAAGTCGGTGCTGCATCTGTGGATTACCTGATGTACTCCGGTTATGCGGTATTCGCATACCTTTGGGCTCGTATGGCCAAGATCGCGCAGGACAAACTGGCTGAAGGCACTGGTGAAGAGATGTTCTACAACGCCAAGTTGCAGACTGCACGCTTCTACTTTGCCCGCATGTTGCCGCGTACCAAGACTCACGCTGTGACCATGCTGGCGGGTGCCGACACCCTGCTGGATATGCCGGAAGAAGCCTTCGCAATCTGATTTCAGAGAGCGTTCAAGGTTAACCGGTCAGATAAGCCCGTGCTCCCTCAGGAGCCGGGCTTTTTTCATGAGTTACGGTTGGTTTTACGGTAGAATATTCGACAATCAAATAATATAAACCACGACACACTGCGTGAGCAGGCGAGCTTGCTTTGCACTCGTAAGCTGCCTGCACAGACAAGTTTTGAACTTGGACTGTTTCGAAATTGGACTGTTTTTGAAATTGGAGAGAGTTGATGGCTGATTATCAGGCACCCCTGCGTGACATGCGTTTTATACTGAATGAAGTATTTGATGCGCCGGCTTTATGGGCGTCTCTGCCCAAAGTAGCGGAAAATGTGGATCCCGACACCGCCGATGCGATTCTTGAAGAAGCCGGTAAAATTACCAGTGGCGTGTTGGCACCCCTGAATCGCGAAGCGGACGAGCAGGGCTGCAAATGGGCCCAAGGCGAAGTAACCTCGCCAGATGGCTTTAAAGAAGCCTACCAGACGATCGTTGAAGGCGGCTGGAATGGACTTGGCGGAAACCCTGAGTTTGGCGGCATGGGCATGCCCAAAACCCTGGTGGCGCAGTTTGAAGAGATGATGCAGGGCGCGAACATGGCCTTCGGTCTGGCGCCGATGCTGACTGCTGGCGCTTGTCTTGCGCTGGATGCGCATGGCAGCCAGGAATTAAAAGAAAAGTATCTCCCTAACATGTACTCAGGTGTCTGGACCGGGGCTATGGATTTGACAGAGCCACACGCCGGAACCGATCTGGGTATTATCCGCACGAAGGCCGAACCCAATAGTGACGGCTCGTTCAACCTGACTGGCACCAAGATTTTTATCACTTGGGGCGAGCACGACATGGCGGAGAACATTATTCATCTGGTGTTGGCCAAGCTGCCCGGCGCCCCGAAGGGTCCCAAAGGTATTTCTCTGTTGTTGGTTCCCAAGTTCATGGTGAACGATGACGGGTCTCTCGGCGAGCGTAACAGTTTGAGTTGTGGCTCCATCGAGAAAAAGATGGGCATCAAAGGCTCGGCAACCTGTGTGATGAACTTTGATGGCGCCAAGGGCTGGCTTGTAGGTGATGAGAACAAAGGCCTTAACGCCATGTTCACCATGATGAACTACGAGCGCCTGGGTGTAGGTATTCAGGGTATCGGTGCTGCAGAAGCTTCCTTGCAGAGCGCACGGGAATACGCCATGGAGCGGATTCAGAGCCGCGCGCCTACTGGTGCACAGCAGCCTGAAAAAGCGGCAGATCCGATTCTGGTGCACCCGGATGTGCGCCGCATGCTGCTGACCATGAAAGGTTACGTCGAAGGCGGTCGCGCCTTTTCAACGTATGTGGCGCAGTGGCTGGATATCTCCAAATATGCGGATGCCGCAGAAGAGGATCGCCGTAAACACGCAGAAGGCATGGTTGCACTGCTGACGCCGGTGGCGAAAGCATTTTTGACCGATCGGGGTCTGGACGCCTGTATCATGGGGCAGCAAGTGCTTGGCGGCCACGGGTTTATCCGTGAATGGGGTCAGGAACAGCTGGTTCGCGACTGCCGTATTACACAAATCTACGAAGGCACCAACGGCATCCAGGCGCTGGATCTTATTGGTCGCAAGGTCGTAGGTAGCCAGGGTAAACTGTATGAGCTGTTTGCTGAAGACGTAGCAGGTTTCATTGAGGAAAACAGCGGTGAGGAGAGCTTGCGCCCCTATCTGGAGCCACTTGCAGCAGCATTTGAGCGCTTGTCGGACGTTACTGAGCATGTGATCAAGCAGGCTTCGGACAACCCCGATGCCGTTGGTGCGGCCTCAGTGGACTACCTCGATCTGTTTGGCCTCACTGCGCTGGGTTACATGTGGGCGCGTATTGTGAAGGCGGCTGCGCCAAAGGCTGGCGATGATACATCGGGCTTTTATAGCGGGAAGCTGAAAACCGCGCGTTTCTACTACGATCGCCTGTTGCCGAAAACGGTTTCACTTGCTGAAGGCATTCGCAGCGGAAGTGACTCCATGATGGCGCTTACCGCCGAAGAGTTCTGATTCTTCAGGAAGGTGGCAAAAAAGCAGGCTCCTGAGCCTGCTTTTTTTTGGTTTTAAAGGCGCTCTACACGTGTCGGATCGGTGATATACGAGTTCTCGTTACCCTGGATTTCAGCAACTCGTTTGTGGCGCGAGAGTTCTGTGTCGTCTGGAGGGTCCGCACGGTTCCAGTTCTGGAATACTCGTGATGATCCCAGCCAAGGCAGGCCATAGGTGCCGACCATGTAGCTCATGCTGCGGGCAACATCGCCTTTCACTTTGGCCGGTGGCTCAAAGAATGGGCTGCTTTCCCGGATGCCACAGTCGTTTTCTTTGACGGTGGCTCCAAGGTCTTCGTAGCGGGCATTGCGGCGACGAAGTTCTGTACGGGTACGGACCGGGATTATATTGTGCAGGTCAGAAGCGATCTGGCGATAGCGGTTGTCTTGTTCGCATTGGCGGGAGGTGCCGCATGACAGGGCATCACGCACATCGGCGAGAGGGTATATGTAACCTTCCGTCAGTGTGAAACCTTTACGTGAAAACGGCTCATCGCAGAAGAAAGACTGGCCACCGTTGGCGTACAAATTGCCCCAGAATTGATCCTTGATGACGGTTTTCGGATCACTGAAGCGAGTATTCTGGCCGATAACCAATGTTGTGGTCAGCAGGAAAACAAGCGCGGCAAGGGTGAGAAAAACATTTTTCATACGCCATTAATACCTCTCAGTGTCTGCAAGCGTCTTTAGTGATTAATGACGCTCAGTTCACTTACTGAAAAGGATTATGGCATAAGGACTCTTATTGCAAGAGCCCTCACGGTAACTTTTTGTAGAGTTCTGTTAACAGCTTAACGTTTTCACTTCATTTTGTTGCGAATGTTTTCGTAGCCTGTTTTCAGCTCTTCGCCAACTTTTTTTGCAGTCTGACGTGCTTCCTGGGATGCGTCGTTTGCACCGTCCATTACCTGATCGAAGCGGTTTCTGAATTTATCCCACTCTTGCTCGAGCTCATCGAACTCGTCTTTTACATCCTGACGAGCCAAATGAAGTTGGACACGAGCTTCATCACGATACTGTTTGATTTTATCCGAGAGAGTTTTGAGTTCTTCTTGAATGCCCATAACCATGCGCCTCCTTGGGTTAGCGATACCCTAACAATGCGCTTGGTACCGAAAAACTGTCAAGTGACGGGCAGGCAAGAACGGCTCTATGTCGGGTGCACTTGATCCATGTCAGGATCTGACCGCCAGGAGTGCTGACATATCCCGCAGGTAGTGCCAGGGAGAGAGCTCGTCGAAGCCCTTCGCTGCGCGGTCAATCTGGCTACATAGTTTCACTGCTTCGTGCAAATGGGTAGGGTTCAGTCGCCGCGCCGCCTGCTCGAGTGCACGGGCGCGCTGAGGTTGGAAGACGCCCCGCTTTTTAAAAAACGCGGAGGGGTTCTCGGTTCTGTTCTCGGCTGTCTTCAGTTCAAGCAACAGATTCAGGTCTCGGCTTAATACCGCCAGAAGGCCAAGCGGGTTTTCCCCTTCTTGTTGCAGTACCCCAATCATTTTACCGGCGTGGGGTGCCCGGCCGCTAAGGAGCTCAGTGACCAGTTCGAAGCCGTTGAAGCGGGAACTGTCCTGGACCGCCCGCTCAACAGTTTCTTCGTCAATGGTGTTGCCATTGGTTAATAATGCGAGCCGGTCGAGCTCCTGGCTGGCAGCGAGAAGATTGCCCTCCAGTCGTTCTGCCAGCATGCCAAGGGCTCCACGCGTAAGGGTCAGGCCACGGTTTCCCGCCCGCTGCTGCAACCAGCCCTGAAACTTGTCCGCGTCAACGGGCCACACCGGCACGTGTACACCCTTGGACTGCAATTCCTTGTACCATTTACGCCGGGTTTCGGCCGCGTCCAGTCGGGTGCTGATCAGCAGCACGATAATATCTTCAGGAGGTTGGGCCAGAACCCTCTCAAGAACCGCCCGGCCATCTCCCAATTTTCCTGTGGGCAGGCGGATCTCGATGCGCCGCCGTTCAGCGAACAGGGACATGGCACTGAACTCATCACCTACCATATTCCAGTCGAGCTGTTGGTCTGCGTGGAAGGTCAGGCGATCTTGGAAGCCCGCTTCTCTGGCTGCGCTGCGGATCTGGTCACAACATTCCTGCACCAGCAGCGGCTCATCTCCGGAAACCAGGTAGACCGGCGCAAGGCCCTTGCGAAGCAATTGTGGCAGCTGGCCCGGGTTTGTCTTCATGGTTTGGCAGGTTGCGCGTTGGCCGCAGGAGTGGTCTTCTGCTGGCTGTCGCGAATTTCCTGCAACCGCTCCGGCGTGATGGGTGCCAGGCGGAAGATGATCTGCTGCGCCAGACGGACGCTCAGTTGCTGCTGAAGGCTATCTTCTTCCCGTTGCTTGGCAAGCACGTTGGTTTCATCGTACCGGTAACTTTCAGTGGTTGTGAGGCGGGTGCTGGCGATAATGGGAACGTCGTCGGCACTGGTCAGTTCAAGGTCGACGGAGTGTCTGAGCGTGTACTCGGCAGCTGCGGCCTGAACAGTGATCGCGCTGGCGCGACGATCCTGTTCAAAGTTCCGGATTTTTAGATGAAAGTTTGCGTCTTCACCGGAAACCAATTGCACGCCACCTAGCTCAAGCTGCTCGCGAACCGACAGACAAAGAGATGCAGGCACAGGAGCCTGACAGTCTACTTCCAGAGGCTCCAGAGCAGAGGAAACCGGCGGTGCACCCCGCAACTGAAAACCACAGGCGCCCAGGCTGCCTGCCATCACGATGATGAGAGCCCGCAAGGCTGTATTGTCATGCCGAGTGCAGAGCTGCATATCAGTTGGCCACCACGTTAACCAGTTTGCCTGGCACGACAATAACCTTGCGGACGGTAGTGCCTTCGGTAAAGCGCATAACGTTCTCATTTTCCAGAGCGAGCGTTTCCAGATCGGCTTTGCTGATGTCAGCGGGGACATCTGCTTTCGCGCGCACTTTGCCGTTGACCTGCAGAACTACCTGTATTTCGCTACGAACCATGGCGGATTTATCGGCGGCCGGCCAGGGTGCGTCAACAACCGGATCGCTGTGGCCCAGTGCCTGCCAGAGGGTGTGGCAGATGTGCGGCACGATCGGAGCCAGCATCACGACGGCGGCTTCCAGTGCCTCCTGGCGGGCGGCGCGGGTCTGTGGCTCTTCGTTGTTCAATCGGCTGACATCGTTCAGCAGTTCCATTACCGCAGCAATGGCGGTGTTAAATGTCAGGCGGCGGCTGATATCGTCGCTCACCTTGGTGATGGTTTCATGGGTTTTGCGTCGCAGGTCTTTTTGGGCGTCATTGAGAACACTCACATCCAATGCTGGAGCGGCTCCGCCTGCAACCTGCTCATTCACCAGACGCCACAGCCGCTTAAGGAAGCGGTGAGCACCTTCTACAGCGCTGTCTGACCACTCAAGAGACTGTTCTGGCGGTGCCGCGAACATCATGAACAGGCGGACGGTGTCGGCGCCATGAGCATCGATGATCGATTGCGGATCTATACCGTTGTTCTTCGATTTGGACATCTTGGTAACGCCACCGGCGGTAACGGGCAGTCCGTCTTCCTTGTGAACAGCGCCGATTGCGTGACCTTTTTCGTCTCGCTCGACGATAACATCCGCTGGCGCAATCCAGACCTTGCCGCCTTTTTCATCATCGCGGTAGTAAGTATCTGCCAGCACCATGCCTTGAGTCAGAAGCTGCTTGAAAGGCTCGGAGCTGTTTACCAGCCCGACATCCCGCAGAAGCTTGTGGAAAAAGCGCGCGTAAAGAAGGTGCAGGATCGCATGTTCAATGCCGCCGATATACTGATCTACCGGCAACCAGTAGTTTGCTGCCGCCGGGTCCAGCATGCCTTTGTCGTAATTCGGGCTGCAGAAGCGGGCGTAATACCAGGACGACTCCATAAACGTGTCGAAGGTATCGGTTTCCAAGGTTGCGGGCTGGCCGTTGAAAGAGGTTTTTGCCCATTCGGGATCGGCCTTGAGAGGAGACAGCACGCCATCCATCTCAACATTTTCCGGTAGACGAACCGGTAGCTGGTCATCCGGAACCGGGCGCTGCGTGCCGTCTTCCATGGTCATCATGGGAATGGGTGCACCCCAGTAGCGCTGGCGTGACACACCCCAGTCACGCAGGCGATAGTTAACGGTGCGCTTGCCAATGCCGGTCTTTTCCAGATGATCGGCGATGGCGTCAAAGGCTTCGTCGCTTGTCAGGCCCGTGTATTTACCGGAAGAGACCAGTACACCTTTCCCCGTAAAAGCCTGTTCCTGGACATCGATTTCACGGCCGTCAGTGGCCGCAATAACCTGTTTGACTGACAATCGATACTTGAGCGCAAATTCGTGGTCGCGGTCATCATGGCCTGGCACCGCCATCAGGGCGCCGGTTCCGTAATCCGTAAGTACAAAATTGGCGACCCAGACAGGGATCTCTTCATGCGTCAGCGGGTTGATAGCCTTGAATCCTGTATCAACACCTTTCTTTTCCATGGTGGCCATGTCCGCTTCAGCCACCTTGCTGTTGCGGCACTCCTCCACAAACGCCGCTACATCTGCATGGCGCTCGGCGGCGGCTTTCGCCAGCGGATGCTCCGCAGCCACCGCCATATAGCTCACGCCCATCAGCGTGTCCGGGCGGGTGGTATACACAGTGAGGCCGTCTTCGCTGTCCTTCAAAGGGAAGTTTAGTTCAGTACCTACAGATTTACCGATCCAGTTGCGCTGCATGGTCTTGACCTGTTCTGGCCAGCCATCCAGATCGTCCATGCCGTTCAACAGTTCTTCGGCGTAATCGGTAATGCGAATGAACCACTGGGGAATCTTTTTCTGCTCAACTAAGGCGCCGGAGCGCCAACCACGACCATCGACAACCTGTTCGTTGGCAAGAACCGTTTGATCGACCGGGTCCCAGTTCACGGTGGCCATTTTCTTGTACACCAGGCCTTTTTCGTAAAGCCGTGCAAAGAACCACTGCTCCCAGCGATAGTAATCCGGCTTGCAGGTGGCCAGCTCGCGACTCCAGTCGTAGCCGAAACCCAGCTGTTTAAGCTGGTTTTTCATGTATTCGATGTTGGCGTAAGTCCATTTTGCCGGGGCCGTCTTGTTGGCAATGGCGGCGTTCTCAGCGGGCAGGCCAAATGCATCCCAGCCCATGGGCTGCATAACGTTCTTGCCCTGCATGCGCTGATAGCGGGAGACTACATCTCCAATGGTGTAGTTTCTCACGTGCCCCATATGCAACTTGCCACTGGGGTAGGGGAACATGGACAGGCAGTAGTACTTCGGTTTGTCCGGATCTTCCCTGACTTCAAAGGTCTTGTTTTCGTCCCAGAAGGCGCGCGCATTGTGTTCAACGTCACGGGGATTGTAGTGCTCGTCCATACCTGCCATTACCAAAGTTACCCTGTATAAAAATGATGTGCGGAGCGGCCGGACATTCTAGCGCACACAAGGCGTAACAGGTAGTCCGTCAAAGAGCGGCCTGACGCTTCTGCGCAGCCACATGCTTGTCGGGCTGCGGGTGATGGCCCACAATGGAGTTATGGCATTCAAAAAAGGAAGATGCGATGAAGGCCCCGGAAAGAAGTCACCTCTCAGGTCAGGCGCTTGAAGCCTACGACCGCATGCTTGAGCAAGTGCAGAATCGCTTGCGCTCAGTGCAGGAAACCACGCTGGAAACCCTGGAAGAAGAGGTTGATAAGGCAATAGAGGTAGAGCAGGAACTGGAGGAAATGACCAGGGATGAAATCAGCCTCCTGGGAACCTACCTGCAGAGGGATCTGGAACACCTCATGCATTTTGTGGATGAAACCGGCGAAGGGCTCGCAGAGTGGCTTCAGCTTGATCTATCACTGCTGGAAAACAGTCTCACTGAACGCCTGCTGTCGGTGGCGGACCAGACTCTGGTCGACACGCTGTCGCTACGGCAAAAACTCGAAAGCCACGGCGCCGGGCAGTACATCGCCGGTGAGGTTGCGACAGCCGGCATGTTTCAGTGCCTGAATTGCGAGCACATGCTGTGCCTCACCTCTACCAGCCACCTGGAACCCTGCGATGCCTGCGGTTCGCAATATTACAAGCGTGTGACCAGTCGTTGGCCGCGAAAAGAAAGCTGATCCCAGGCTTTAAAGAAAGGGAGGCCCCGCCTGAAGTTTGAGCAGTCGGGGCAGTAGCGGTTTTCAAAACCGTGCGGAGCCATGGATGGCGGAGCCGAGCGTACAGGGAGGTATTAACAGCGTGTTTTGAAAACCGTTACTGCCTCGACTGCAGGCACCAGGCTCAAATCTCAAACAGAATCAGCTCTTGGGAATAACCCGCTCGCGAACAAACACAATCAAAATCAACGCCAACGTCAGAACCGGCCAGGAAGCCGTCATCATATAAGGCGTACTTCCAGTGGCTGTGAACACCTCACCCGTCAGCACTGCCCGCTCAAACTGCGGAATACGCGATGTTATCTGGCCCTTGTGATCAATGATCGCCGTCACCCCATTGTTCGTACCGCGAATCATATAGCGCCCGGTTTCCAGCGCCCGCATGCGTGCAATCTGTAAGTGCTGCAGCGGCCCCACAGAATCCCCGAACCAGCCATCGTTACTGATCGTCAGCAGCAAATCCGAGTTCACCGCATTGCGGGCAAGAAAGTCCGGATAAGCCACTTCGTAACAGATAAACGGCATCACCTTTGTGCCATTTGCGATTAAAGGCGCCTGATTTGCCGGGCCCCTTGTAAAGCTCGACATGGGCAAGTCAAAAAAGCCGATTAGCCCTCGCAGGACGCCCTCCAGCGGAACATACTCCCCAAAAGGCACCAGTTTCTGCTTGTGATAAATTCCTTCGCCGTTGCCGATGGCCGTAATACTGTTGTGATAGGTAAAGCCGTCGGCCCGCTCGCTAAAGCCGTACCAGGGAATACCCGTAATCAACGTGCTCTCTTCCCCGAGATTTTCCTTGATGTGGTCAATAATCTTCCCGGCTTGATCCTGAGGAATGGGGATGGCCGTCTCGGGCCATAGAATCAGATCGGTATCCCAGTAGGGTTCCGTCATGCCCAGATACGCCACGATCTGATCCTTCAGGAACTCCGGATCCCACTTGATAAGCTGGGGAATGTTGCCCTGCATCGCCGCCACCGAAGTGGGCTCAGTGCTGATATCCGTCCAGTCAATGCGATTCAGCGCCGGGGCGACAAGCCAGGGGATCAGAGTCACAGCCGCAACGATACCGGCACTGGCGTGGCGTTGCCGGGTGATAAGCCAGCCGGATGCAAATATGGCCGCACCGCTTGCAGCAATCCAGAACGTGAGGCCATGAACGCCAACCATCGGCGCCAGCCCCGCCAATGGGCCATCGGTGTGGGCGGTGCCCAGATACAGCCAGGGGAAGCCGGTAAGCAGCCAGCCACGAAGCCAATCCCCAAGAATCCAGATGGCGGGGAAGAGAATGAGCCGCCGCATCGCGCTGTTCTTCGCCAGTTTGCCCCAGAACCAGAATGCAAGAGCCGGGAACAGAGCCAACACAGCCACAAAGGCAACGGTGAGCAATACCGCAACAGGGATTGGCGTATTACCGAATTCACTGATGCTGATGTAAACCCAGCTTGCGCCGGAACCAAACAGGCCCAGGCCTGCCAGCAAACCAGCGAAGAAGAGATTTTTTGCCGGCAGTGGAAGGGTGACCAGCAGAATAAGCAGTATGGAAACCGGCCCCAGCCACCAAAAGTGGAAGGGCGAGAAGGTCAGGGTTTGCAGGGCGCCGGCAACCAAAAGCGTCGCCGCACGTGACCAGCGATTGGAGAAAAAAGAATGGGCTACTGCAATCAGGGGTTTTGAATCGTCACGGCTCACTACGGGTTACCTGTAACAGACGGATGACACGATTATCGGCATTGGCAATGGTAAAGCGCAGCCCGCCAAATTCAACCGTTTCGCCCCGTCTGGGCAGGTGTCCGAATTCCTTGAGCACTACGCCACCAATGGTGTCGAACTCCTCCTCATCCAGCCCCGTATCGAAGAACTCGTTGAAATCATCGATCGGTGTTACTGCTTTTACCGCGTAAGAGCCATCGCCGCGGGCTTTGATATGGGTCTCTTCATCGAAGTCGTGTTCATCTTCGATTTCCCCGACGATCTGTTCCAGTACGTCCTCAATAGTCACCAGGCCAGCCGTGCCGCCGTACTCATCCACAACGATTGCCATGTGGTTGCGGTTTTCCTTGAACTGCTTGAGTAGCTGGTTCAGGCGCTTGCTCTCGGGAACGAATGTGGGAGGGCGCAGAATCTCGCGCACATGAGACCAGTCCATGTCGTCATTGAGAGCCAGTGGCAATAGGTCTTTGGCGAGAAGAACCCCGATGACATCATCCTGACTGTCGCCAATCACCGGAAATCGGCTGTGAGCAGACGAAATGACCTCATCCAGAAACTCTTTCGGATCCTGGGAAGCTCGAACGGTGACCATCTGGGAGCGGGGGATCATGATCTCATCCACCCGCATATCCACCACCTGCATCGCGCCTTCGATGATGCTCATGGCATCGACATCGATGATCGCCTGTGATTCGGCGCTCCGTAATATTTCCAGCACGTCTTCGACAGATTCTGGCCCGCTGGAGAAGGCATGTGATATACGCTCCAGCCAGGACTTGTTGGAGCCCTGACTGCGACTCGACTGATCGTCGCTCATGAGTCTTTTACCGTTTCCTCTGCTGCGTAGGGATTGCCGAACCCAAACTGTGCCAGCAACCGGATTTCCAGGGCCTCCATGGCCTCTGCGTCTTCATCGTCAATATGATCGTAGCCCTGAAGATGCAACATACCGTGCACCACCATGTGTGCCCAGTGTGTAGACAACTCTTTGAGTTGCTCTCTGGCTTCAATTTCAACGACCGGGGCACAAATAACGAGATCCCCGGCCAATGGCACCGTTATACCGGCTGGGGCTTCAAATGGAAAGGACAACACATTGGTTGGTTTATCCTTGCCTCGATATTGTTGGTTCAGTGCCTGGCTCTCGTCGGTACCGACTATGCGGATAGTCACCTCGGATGGATTCTGTTCCAACCAGGCGGCCTGAGCCCAAGCCTGAAGCAGGGATTCCGCCGGCACACCGGGGCCGTCGAACACGTTCTGGAAATCGACAGTCAGTTCACTCACCGTTTACGATCGCTCTCTTTGTTGCTCCCTTCATCAAACGAATCGTAGGCTTCCACGATCCGCTGAACCAGAGGATGCCTTACAACATCCTTGGCCTCGAAGCGTGTAAATCCGATGCCGGTGACCTTATCAAGCACCCCCGCTGCGTGAATCAGCCCTGAGTTCTGGCCGCGCGGCAGGTCAATCTGAGTGGTGTCGCCGGTAATCACGGCTGTGGACCCGAAGCCAATCCGCGTCAGGAACATTTTCATCTGTTCTCGGGTGGTGTTCTGGCTTTCATCCAGAATAATAAACGAGTTATTCAGCGTGCGGCCACGCATGAAAGCCAATGGCGCTATTTCGATCACACTCTTTTCAATCAGCCGTGTGACGTGTTCAAACCCGAGCATTTCGTATAGTGCGTCATACAGCGGCCGCAAATACGGGTCCACCTTCTGAGCCAGATCGCCGGGCAGAAAGCCGAGTTTTTCGCCTGCCTCAACAGCCGGGCGCACCAGCAGAATCCGCTTGACCTGCTCGTCTTTCAGAGCTTCTACTGCACAAGCTACAGCCAGCCAGGTTTTACCCGTGCCTGCTGGGCCGATACCAAAATTGATGTCGTGGGAGCGAATGCTGTGCACGTATTTCTGCTGATTCGCACCGCGGGGTTTGGCGGTGAGCTTCGGGGTTTTGATGATGGTGACGGAGCCGTCGAACGGTATGTCATCTGGCAGCCGTTCAAACCCGGTTTCCCGGATATAGAGGTGAACGGTATCCGGTGAAATATCATCCGTGGCTTCGGTTTCCCGATAGAGGTGCCGAATCACTTCCACTGCGGCGGCAACGTGTTCGGTTTCACCTTCAACCCGGAAGTGGTGGCCTCTTCTGCTGATGGACACTTGCAGGCGCCGTTCGATGTGTTTCAAATTTTCATCAAACTGGCCGCAAAGGGTTGTTAGCCTGCGCTGGTCTGCCGGGTGTAAATCAAATTGTCTGGAATCGTTGGTGTTCAATATTACTCCGGTTCTGGTGACTCCCCCCATCTCGGGAGAATGTATATCTGACTTTTGTGCAACGGGTCTGAGCAGGGGCCTTCCCACCACTCTCATACTCCAAAACTCAAGAGCATAGGAGCCGAGGCCTAATACAACTCCGAACCCACAGGCAAACCGCGCAAAGAGTTAGCGTAAGCCTCAACAATCTCAACGTCGATAAAGTGCCCGACAATCCCCGGATTCTCATGCCGGAAATTAACAATCCGGTTGTTCTCAGTGCGCCCTGAATATTCCCCCGGATCCTTCTTCGACAACCCGGTTACCAGAATGCGCTGGGTCGAACCCACCATCTTGCGGCTGATATCCATCACCGTCTGATTGATGCGATCCTGCAGAATTTTCAGGCGCTGCTTCTTCACTTCCATCGGCGTTTCATCCGGCAGATCAGATGCCGGCGTGCCCGGGCGCGCGCTGTAAACGAAGCTGAAGGACATATCGAAACCGATATCGTTGATCAGCTTCATCGTGTCTTCAAAGTCCTTCTCGGTTTCACCGGGGAAGCCGATAATAAAATCCGAAGAAAAGCTGATATCCGGACGAATCTTGCGTAGACGGCGAAGTTTGGATTTGTACTCCAGCGCCGTGTGGCCGCGTTTCATGGCAGCCAGGATGCGATCCGAGCCGCTTTGAACGGGCAAGTGCAAGTGGCTGACCAGCTCGGGCACCTGTTCATACACATCAATCAAGGCATCGGTAAATTCAACGGGGTGTGAAGTGGTGTAGCGAATGCGATCTATGCCGCCGATGGTTGCGATCAGCGTAATCAGCTCCGCCAGATCCATTACATCGCCATCATGAGTGTCACCCCGATAGGCGTTAACGTTTTGCCCTAACAGGTTCACTTCCCGGACGCCCTGGCTTGCCAAATGAGCGACTTCTGCAATCACATCGTCTGCCGGCCGGCTGACCTCCTCACCACGGGTGTAGGGTACCACGCAGAAAGTGCAGTACTTGCTACAGCCTTCCATGATGGATACGAACGCAGAAGGGCCGTCCGCGCCGGGGTCCGGAAGGTTGTCGAACTTCTCGATTTCCGGAAAGCTGACGTCCACCACGCCCACGCCGTTACCTTTCATGCGCACTTCGGTAATCATATCCGGCAGGCGATGCAGGGTTTGTGGGCCGAAGACCATATCGACATAAGGCGCCCGATCAAGAATCGCCTGGCCTTCCTGGCTGGCGACACAGCCGCCAACGCCGATTATCAGTTCCGGTTTGTTGGCCTTGAGTTTTTTCCAGCGACCCAGCTGATGGAAAACCTTCTCCTGTGCTTTTTCACGGATAGAGCAGGTGTTCAGCAGCAAAATGTCGGCGTCATCCGGCGATTCCGTCATTTCAACCGATTCGCCGGTTTTAAGCAGGTCGGCCATGCGGGATGAATCGTATTCGTTCATCTGGCAACCGTGGGTCTTTATGTACAGCTTTTTGGCCATGGGTCTCAACACAACTGGATGTATTTGGCGCCTGGACCTTTGAACTGTCCGGACTGGGCGCACTGAAAAGGAGAACTGCGCATTATAACGGGGTGATCATTCTGCAACCAGCGTTGTCTCGGTAATCTGCCAGTTTTGCTGTGGTATTATTTTCGGCGTTTAAGTTTCGGAGTCTGAAGTGATTGGCGCAGGGCTCTCCAAAAAGCGCCCGTAAATACTTCCCTGTAGGGCTCGGTCGCGCCATCCTTGGCGCTCTACGTTTTTGGAGAGTCCTGCACCAATCGCTTCGTCCAGCTTCGGTGTATCAATTGCTTACTACAAACATCACAAGACTATGACCCCCGAACGCCTTGCCCGCATCAAACAGGTTTTAAACACCCGCCAGCCTGATCTGAGTGTCCTGACCGACCAGGTTCACAAGCCCAGGAACCTCTCCGCCATATTGCGATCCTGCGACGCCTTCGGGTTGGCCAATATGCACGTAGTGTGGCCCAAAGAAGGTTTCCGGGCCTTCCGGAAAACCGCCGGTGGCAGCTTCAAGTGGGTAACACCCCACACCCATCGCACCATGGACGACGCCATAGCAAATTTGAAAGGGCAGGGCCACAAAATCTACGCCGCGCAGCTGTCAGGCCGCGCTATCGACTACCGCTCCGCAGATTTCACTGTGCCGTGTACCATTATCATGGGCAACGAAGTGGACGGTGTCAGCGCAGAAGCAGCGAAACAGGCCGATGAACACATCGTCATTCCCATGATGGGCATGGTGGAATCTCTCAACGTATCCGCAGCCTGCGCCATTATCCTCTCCGAAGCCCAAAGACAACGCAAAGAAGCCGGCCTCTTCGACACCCGGCGCATACCCGATGAAGAATACAACCGACTGCTGTTCTGCTGGTGCCAGCCAGTCGTGAAACGCTATTGCGACGACCGCAAACTGCCGTATCCGCCACTCGATCACGAAACCGGGGAAATAATTGACGGAGTAAGCTGGATGCAGGAAGTAAGGGTGCTAAGAGCCAATCGCCCCCGCTGGACCGAAAATAACCCGATAGAAGTTGACCCAGCAGAAACCGATTAACCAGATACCTATCGCTGACCAGATCGGCCCGGAGTGTGGTGAAGTTTTTCTGCCGGAAAAAGATGTCTGAGCGAAGCGAGTTGCTTTTTCCAGAAGAAAAACTTCACCTCGCTTCGGAGCCAGCCCCCAAAGAGCGGAGTCAGTCCTCGCGATTCTCCAAATACCGCTCCAACTGCTCTCGCAAAGCCTTAGGCAGCCGCGTAATCGTAAGCGCATCCTTATCCCGGTCGTAGTAAATCGCCTGATTCACCAGATCCGAAGAAAAAGAAACACTCATACCGCCACCAGAACCCGCAATACGCACCAGCTTCTTCACCTTGCGATGATCCGGGTGCAGTACGCCACTTTCCGGCATCTCCGCTGTCTTGCTGGCAAACTCCTTGAAGCGCCCCGGCTCATCCTCATCCAGATAGCCAGATAAAGCCTCAATGGCCACCGGCTCACCCAGCGCATGCTGCTCCTTACAGAACTCATAGGCCCGCGTACGCACCTCACCGGCTTTCTCCGGCTCCGAAGACTTCGCAAAAGCCTCCACAGCATCCAGGAACGTCAGAGTTTCCTTCTCAACATCCACCTGATTGGTAAAACCACACAGCCGGATAAACAGCTCTCCGGGTTCGCCCGTGCCGCGGGCATGAACCAGTGTAAGATAGTTGTCCGCCGGGTTATCGCCCAGCCAGTCATCCAGTTCAACACGCATAGCCAAGTTCAGGCGCGAAGTGCTCAGCACATCTGTTGTGTCGAGCGCCTGAGTGCCATCAAAACGCAGGGCACTGTCGCTCTCCAGAATCAGCAGATAAACGACATCTGAATCTACCAAAGCCTCATGGACGATCATCAGCTGTCCCTGAAATTCCTCCTGAGATCCGGTAAGAAGCTCCTGCCACTGCCCGAACAACCGGTCAGTGAAAGACGCAAAACTCTGCTTGTCCTCAAGATAATCCTTCAGCCAGCTTGCAAGCGGGCTTTCACCGATGTCATCCGAAAAACGCCCATACTTTTTACCCGGCTTACTATTAAACAGCCGCTTCATCTGCTTGTGCAGACCTTCATAATCGCCACCCGGTTCTTGCAGAGATTCACCACTTTGGAGGCGGGCAGGCTGCCCCGGCTGATACTGACTGGAAAAAGCAGTGCGCAGGTGTTTGATGGCCATAAACAGAAAAATCCTAAATGAATATAAGCAAAAAGGCCCCGAAGGAAACCTTCAGGGCCACAGATTCTGCCACGGACAACTATTACATTCACGACTAAAACGATAATTGACTGGTTGGGAGTTGGCCCAGGAGCAGGGGTGTCTTTTCTTCTGGAAAAAGCAACTCGCTGCGCTCAGACATCTTTTTCCAGAAGAAAAGACACCCCCACTCCTTGGCTTCCATCACCGAATTAGGGCGATATTAATGCTTGTCTTGGTTTAGATCCGTTTATTGCGAATCAGCTCCTGCACCAGTGTTGCCGCAACACCGGAAACTTCCTCTGTGCTATCAGCCTTTATCGAAACATTTGCCACATCAGTACCAAGGTTCAAAGCTATCGCAATCAGTCCATAGGCTGTCAGCAGTTGCGCAGCGCGGCGGCGGTCATCGGCATAGCCGGCGTTATCTTCACTAAGAATGACGGTGGTCTTGCCTTGATCAAACAGCGCGCGTTCCACTGCCAGCGCGAGGGCAGATGCCTGTTTGCCAGAGCAACCAATTATAATCGGTTTCTGAGCCAGCCGGCGTTCGCGCTCTTCCGGGCTCACGGGCTCCAGAGTTCCTGTGGTATCTGCCAGGCTGTCAATCATGCCGGCGCCAACGGTTACGTTGGTGAGTCGGTCGATCACTATAAAACTGCCAGTAGCATGGTTGCGCTGGTAGGCGTCGAATGCGATTGGCTGGCTCAGGGTGAGGTCACACAGGCCGATTTCATTCACCTGCAGCAGGGCAGGGTTGGCGTGCTGTTCCAGCGTGTTTACGTCGGTCTGATAGTGGATCTTCCGGACCGTACCCGAAGTGAAGGTCGGCCCCAACTTGATGTCATACAGGCGCCCGGTTTGAAGTGGTGCATCGGTCATCCACACGATATTTGCCTTGAAGCGGTTGCCTACTTCCGGCTCGTCTTCTGGCTTGACCAGCATGTCACCACGGCTGACGTCGATTTCGTCCGTGAGGGTCAGTGTCACCGCCTGGTCGATATAGGCTTCTTCGAGATTGCCATCGAAGGTGACGACTTCCTTGATCGTGCTGGTTCGGCGGGAGGGCAGGGCCATGACCTTGTCACCCGGGCTGATCACTCCGGAAGCGATGGTGCCGCAAAAGCCGCGGAAGTTCAGGTTGGGGCGGGTCACGTATTGCACCGGGAATCGGAAGTGCTCCAGATTCTTGTCCCGTCCTACTTCTACCGTTTCCAGAATGTCCATCAGCGGCTGGCCGTTAAACCAGGGCATGTTCTCGCTGCGGTTGACCACGTTGTCGCCTTCCAGCGCCGAGATCGGCACAAAGCGGACATCGTTAAGCCCTAGTCTCGCGGCGAAGGCCAGGTATTCCTCTCTGATCTCGTTGAAGCGGTCTTCGCTGAAATCAACCAGGTCCATTTTGTTCACGGCTACCACAATGTGCCGGATGCCAAGCAGGGAGGCGATAAACGAGTGCCGGCGAGTCTGGGTCAGCACCCCGCGACGGGCATCGATCATCAGAATGGCGACCTGAGCTGTAGACCCACCGGTAGCCATGTTGCGGGTGTATTGCTCGTGGCCCGGCGTGTCCGCAATGATGAACTTGCGTTTATCGGTCGAGAAGTAGCGGTAGGCAACGTCAATAGTAATGCCTTGCTCGCGCTCGGCCTGCAAGCCGTCAACCAGCAATGCGAGATCAAGCTTTTCACCGGTAGTACCCATCTTGGCGCTGTCGGTTTTCAGGGTGGCCATGTGATCTTCGTAGATCATTTTGGTGTCGTGCAGCAGGCGACCGATCAGGGTGCTTTTGCCATCATCGACGCTGCCGCAGGTAAGCAGGCGCAGCAGCTCTTTGTTCTCGTGCTGCTTGAGGTAAGCCTGAATGTCTTCGGCGATGAGATCAGATTGATGTGACATATCAGAAGTACCCTTCCCGCTTTTTCTGTTCCATGGAGCCTGCCGAGTCATGATCAATCACGCGGCCCTGACGTTCTGAGCTGGTAGCCAACAACATTTCCTGAATAATCTCGGGCAAGGTGTTTGCCTCGGATTCAATGGCACCTGTCAGTGGATAGCACCCCAGGGTGCGAAAACGGATGGACTTCATCATCGGCGTTTCACCCTCTTTCAACGGCATGCGGTCGTCGTCCACCATGATCAGTGAGCCGTCGCGCTCCACTACCGGGCGGACCGCCGAGTAGTAAAGTGGAACGATTTCAATGTTCTCCAGATAGATGTACTGCCAGATATCGAGCTCGGTCCAGTTGGAGAGTGGGAATACCCGGATGCTCTCCCCCTTGTTCACCTTGCCGTTATAGGTGTTCCAGAGTTCCGGGCGTTGGTTTTTCGGGTCCCAGCGGTGATATTCGTCGCGGAAAGAATAGACTCGCTCCTTGGCTCGGGATTTCTCTTCATCCCTGCGAGCGCCACCGAATGCGGCATCAAACCCATACTTATCCAGCGCTTGCTTGAGTGCCTGGGTTTTCATCACATCTGTATGCTTTGCACTGCCGTGGGTAAATGGCCCGATACCCTGTTCCACGCCGTCCTGATTGATGTGCACAATCAGATCCAGTCCGTACTCCTTCACCTTCCGCTCCCGGAAATCAATCATCTCCCGGAATTTCCAGGTGGTGTCCACATGCATCAGAGGGAAGGGCAGCTTGCCGGGAAAAAAGGCTTTGCGGGCCAAGTGCAGCATGACCGCAGAATCCTTGCCAATGGAGTAGAGCATGACCGGATTATCAAACTCGGCGGCCACCTCGCGGATGATGTGGATGCTTTCCGCTTCCAGTTGTTTCAGGTGCGTAAGGTTATATGTGGTCATGATAATCCGTTGCCGCAGCGGGCCTTGAGGGCGTGCAAATTTGAACGGTAAGTGTATCAGAGGCAATAAGGCTATAAGAAGCCTTGTGGTTAGAGTTTTGCGTTATAGCAATATAGCGCTCAAGTGAAGGCTGGGGGGAGTGAGCGAAAGCCTTGAGCTGTCCGGGCTCAAGCGGGCTTGCACGTGTTGGCCAGGAGTTTTCGGACATATCTGTCTACGTAATCAAGTCCGTTACCCTCGAAATCCGCAAACTGGATGCCGAGCTGAAATTCGTCCCTTGCTATCCTTCGCAGATAAACGATATTCCCGTTGGCTAGAATTGATACAGGTTGAATTGCGATAACAGGCACCGAGAACCGGGCTTTAACCGACATCAAATTCCCGGGTGCGGGGGCTTTAAGGTGCGGTATAAGCTGGCCTGCAGTTTCCTGATTGCAGGAGATCATAACGCCTGTACGCGAGAGGTTGGAGGTTTTGCAGGTAAGCTGACAACCATCCGGCGTCTCGATAACGATGTCGCTAACAACATCCACACGTTGCTGGTTACGCAAATTTGGCTTCATTGTGGGAGCTTTCATGGGCACTCTTGTTGGCACTCTTTTGGGCAACCCCGTCGGCCCTGTCAGGGCATGCTCGGACTCAAATAATGTTTCAGAACAACGTGTAAACGACAAAAAGTGTAGTTGCTTATTTTCTGATCAGCAACTCGAGTGTCGCACATTGTGTCAGATTTATTATAATTTTCTGAACAAGGATTCACAAATTTGACTCAGGTCAGAAACCTTCAGCCTACCCTTGCCGCTCGGCTTTTGCTGCAGAAAGGTGCTCTACTGGTGTAAAATCACCGCCTCCATTCATTCGCGTGCTCCCGCCGGGCGCCAGGAATCCTGAAACGCTTTATGACAGAACAAACCGAGAACACAGTGGCTGGTAACGGCAAAGTTGGCTTTATCAGTCTGGGCTGCCCCAAAGCTCTGGTAGATTCCGAGCGTATCCTGACCCAGTTGCGGCTGGATGGCTACGATGTGGTACCCACCTACAACGATGCAGACATTGTGGTGGTGAACACCTGCGGCTTTATTGATGCGGCCAAGCAGGAGTCTCTGGATGCCATCGGTGAGGCCATCAAGGAAAACGGCAAGGTGATCGTCACCGGTTGCATGGGTGTCGAAGCCGATAAAATCCGCGAAACTCATCCTGGCGTGCTCGCGGTTTCTGGCCCGCATGCCTATGAAGAGGTGGTCGGCGCCGTGCATCAGTTTGTGCCTCCAGCGCGCGAGCATGATCCGTTCACTGACCTGGTGCCGCCCCAAGGCATTAAACTGACACCTCGGCATTACGCGTATCTCAAGATTTCCGAAGGCTGCAATCACCGATGCACTTTCTGCATCATCCCTTCCATGAGGGGCGATCTGGTAAGCCGTCCTATTGGCGATGTGATGGACGAAGCCCAGCGGTTGGTCGACGCCGGAGTGAAAGAGCTGCTGGTGATCTCCCAGGACACCTCGGCTTACGGTGTCGATACCAAGTACCGTACCGGCTTTTGGCAAGGGCGACCGCTGAAAACCAAAATGCAGTCGCTGTGCGAGGCATTAGGCGAAATGGGTGTGTGGGTTCGCTTGCACTATGTGTATCCCTACCCCCATGTGGACGGCATAATCCCGTTGATGGCGGAAGGCAAAATCCTGCCGTATCTGGATATCCCGTTTCAGCACGCCAGCCCGAAAGTGCTGAAAGCCATGAAGCGCCCGGCTCACGACAGCAAAACTCTGGATCGCATTCGCAAATGGCGGGAAATCTGCCCGGAACTGACCATTCGCTCCACCTTTATTGTGGGCTTTCCTGGTGAAACCGAAGAAGATTTTCAGTACCTGCTGGATTGGCTGGACGAGGCTCAACTCGATCGCGTGGGCGCCTTTACTTACAGTGCGGTCGAGGGTGCCAAGGCCAACGAAATTGACGGCGCAGTGCCTGAAGAGGTCAAGGAAGAGCGCCTGGCTCGCTTTATGGCCAAACAGGCTGAAATATCTGCCGCCCGTTTGCAGGCGAAGATTGGCACAACCATTGATGTGCTTATCGACGAGGTAGACGAAGAGGGCGCCATAGGTCGTTCCAAAGCCGATGCGCCAGAGATTGATGGCATGGTGTATCTGAACGATGTCACCGACCTTGAGCCGGGGCAGATTGTTCGTGTCGTGGTTGAGCACGCCGACGAGCATGACCTGTGGGCGTCTCTGGTCTGACTAAGTCCTTATAACAAAGCGAAAAATGGAGAGCCGCCCCTGATTTCAGAGGCGGCTTTCAGGTTTTAGCTTTCCGGTTTTACGACGATGAGGCGATGTCGATCAGCACTTCACCCGGCGTTACCCGATCGCCTTTGGTTACGTAAATCGCTTCTACTTTGCCGTCGATGTTGGCGTGAACCTCGGTTTCCATCTTCATGGCCTCGGTAATCAGCACAGCCTGGCCCGCACTGACGGTATCGCCTTCGCTCACCAGAACTTCCACCACATTGCCGGGCATGGCAGTGCTGACATGCCCGGGTGATGAGGCCTTCATGCGACCGCTACCGCCCTCGGCCGTGTATTCGTTCAGGGGCTCGAACACCACTTCTTCTGGCATACCATCCAGCGACAGGTACAGTTTGCGCCTGCCCGCACCCGAGTCACCGGAGCCTGTAACAGCCACTTCGTAACTCTCGCCATGGACTTCAATCCGGAATTCAGTCGCAACGCCGGTGCCCAAACGCTCCTGGGATTTTGCTTCTGGCGGCAGCAGCGGCTCCGGTACCAGAGTGCCGTCTTTACGCTGCTGCAGGAATTCGCGGCCCAGGTCGGGAAACATGGCGTAGGTGAGCACGTCTTCTTCGCTGAGGGCCAGCTCGCCAATGTCTTTGCGCAGTTTGTTCATTTCCGGGCTGAGTTGGTCTGCAGGGCGGCCTTCATCGACGGATTCATTGCCTATGGCTTTGTTGCGGACTTGCGCATTAACCGGCGCTGGTGGTTGGCCATAGCCGCCCTGAAGATAGCGTTTTACTTCGTTGGTGATGGTTTTGTAGCGTTGGCCGGCCAGTACATTGTAAACCGCCTGAGTCCCTACTATTTGCGACGTGGGCGTGACCAATGGCGGAAAGCCCAGATCTTCACGCACTCGCGGAATTTCATCGAATACTTCGCGAATGCGATCCAGGGCGTTCTGCTCTTTGAGCTGATTGGCCAGGTTAGACATCATGCCGCCGGGTACCTGATTGATCTGCACTGATACGTCTTCGCGGGTAAACTCACTTTCAAATTGTTGGTATTTCTTGCGGACTTCGCGGAAGTAGTCGGCAATCTCGCTCAGCAGCGTCAAGTCCAGACCGGTGTCATAAGCGGTGCCTTTGAGTGCGGCCACCTGGGATTCAGTGGCCGGGTGGCTGGTGCCCGAGGAAAACGATGAAATCGCGGTATCAATGCGGTCGGCTCCGGCCTCAATGGCCTTGAGCTGGCACAAGGGCGCCAGGCCCGAGGTTGAGTGGCTGTGAATGATCAGCGGCAGGTCCACTTCAGCCTTGATGGCTTGCACCAGATCAAAGGTGGCGTAGGGCGTTAGCAGTCCCGCCATGTCTTTGATAGCGATAGAGTCTGCGCCCATGGCCTGCATGGCTTTGGCTTGCTGCACAAACAACTCCGGAGTGTGTACTGGGCTGGTGGTATAGCAGATGGTGCCTTGGGCGTGCTTGCCGGCTTTTTTCACCGCTTTCATGGCCGTTTCAATGTTGCGCAGGTCGTTCAGCGCGTCGAACACCCGGAATACGTCTATGCCGTTGTCGGCGGCTTTCTGTACAAAGGCCTCTACAACGTCGTCGGCGTAATGTCGGTAGCCCAGCAAGTTCTGGCCTCGCAGCAACATCTGCAGACGAGTGTTGGGTAGTGCCTCGCGCAACTGGCGCAGCCGTTCCCAGGGGTCTTCTTTCAAAAACCGAACGCAGGCGTCAAAGGTGGCTCCGCCCCAGACTTCCAGCGACCAGTAGCCAATCTTGTCCAGTTTGTCGCAGATCGGCAGCATGTCTTCGGTGCGCATGCGGGTTGCGATTAAAGACTGGTGCGCGTCACGCAAAGTCAGGTCTGTCACTTCAATTCGTTTTGCTTGGCTCATGATTTCGTTCTCCTGCGGATTACCAGCCTGCGTGCGCGGCAATGGTGGCGGCGAGGGCAAGCGCAATTTCACTGGGGTGGCGCTTGGTTGAATAGTTCAGCAGTTCCGGGTGGTCGGGCACAAAGCTGGTGTTGAATACTCCTTTGCGAAAGTCCGCGTGATCCAGAATTTGCTGGTAATAGTTGGCGGTGGTTTTGATCCCGTGCAGGCGCATGTCGTCCAGTGCGCGTTTGCCTCTTGCAATCACCTCGTCCCAGGTCAGCGCCCACACCACCAGTTTCAGACACATGGAATCGTAGTAAGGCGGTATTTCATAACCTGTGTAAATGGCAGTATCCACTCGCACACCAGGGCCGCCTGGCGCGTAGTAATGGGTTATGCGACCAAAGCTGGGCAAGAAATCGTTTTTCGGATCTTCCGCGTTGATGCGAAATTGCAGCGCATAGCCCCGATACTGGACATCCTCTTGTCGATAGCTCAGGGGCAGTCCGGAGGCTATGCGCAGTTGCTCGCGCACAATGTCTACACCGGTAATGGCCTCGGTGATGGTGTGCTCCACCTGCACCCGGGTGTTCATTTCCATAAAGTGAACTTCGTTGCCAGACAGCAGGAACTCCACAGTGCCGGCGTTCTCGTAGCCCACGGCTTTGGCAGCGCGTACCGCGAGATCACCAATGTACTGTCGCTGCTCTGGCGTCAGCTGGGGGCTGGGCGCGATCTCGATCAGTTTCTGATTGCGGCGCTGGATGGAGCAGTCACGCTCAAATAGATGGATGGCGTTGCCCTGGCTGTCCGCCAGTATCTGAACCTCAATGTGGCGCGGGTTCACAATGCATTTTTCCATGAACACTTCAGCGGAACCAAAAGCCTTCGTGGCCTCGGAAATGACCCTTGGGTACTGCACTTTTAACTCTTGCGGTGTGTCACAGCGGCGGATGCCGCGACCGCCGCCGCCAGAGGTGGCTTTGAGCATCACGGGATAGCCAATCTCGTTGGCCAGTTCCAGGGCCTCATCAAGGCTGTCCAGATTGCCTTCGGAGCCAGGTGTAATAGGAATGCCTGCCGCGCGCATGCTGTCGCGGGCCTGGGTTTTGTCACCCATGCCATGGATTACGCCGGATTTCGGACCAATAAACGCCACGCCTTTCTGTTCGCACAGGCGCGCAAAGTTGGCGTTTTCTGACAGGAAGCCGTAGCCAGGGTGAACGGCATCGCAGCCGGTTTCGACCGCCAGGTTTACGATGCGGGCCGGGTCGAGATAGCCTGCCAATGGGTCGTCGCCCAGAGAGTAGGATTCATCAGCTCGTTTAACATGCAATCCGTATCGGTCCGGTTCGGTGTAGATGGCCACCGAACGTATTCCCATTTCAGCACAGGCCCGCACGATGCGAACGGCGATTTCGCCGCGGTTGGCGATTAACACTTTCTTCAGCATGGGAGTGTCCTCATTGCTTCGTCCCGAATGAAGGTGACAAAAAGAGTAAAGGGATAGATCTTCGACAAAAAATTGATATTATTTTGTTTATCTATAAGTAATAACTTATGAATAGAAGCGAGAAACCTGTTTTATGCCACTCAGCATTCAGAAACTGGCCAGCCGCCTGACTTTCCGGCAGCTCCAGGTTTTCAAAGCCGTGAATGATCTGAAAAGCTACAGCAAGGCCGGCGATCTGCTTGGGTTGACTCAGCCCGCCGTCAGCAGTCAGGTGCGTCACCTGGAGCAAGCGCTGGGCATGCCGATGTTTGAGTACGTTGGGCGTAAGCTTTATTGCACCGCTGCCGGCGAGGAGATGGCGGGCTGTGTGCGCTCAGTCTTCCGGGAGTTGGAGCGTGTGCAAAACAGCCTGGCGGCTCTCGAAGGGCAGGTCGCGGGTGAGCTTCGGCTGGTGGCGGTGAATACCGCACAATACGTAGTGCCTTATATGCTGAGTGCGTTTTTGCAGCTGAACCCTCAGGTGACTGTTTCGGTGGCGGTGGTAAACCGGGCAACGGCTCTGCAGCGGCTGAACGATAATTCCGATGACCTGGTGATTATGGGCATGGTGCCCGCAGAGAGGCCTCTGGCGTCGCTGCCGTTTCTGGACAATGAACTCGTGCCGGTGGTGCCCAATGGTCATCCATTGCTTCAGCAGAAAAATGTGACGGCGCAGGAGTTTCTGGATAGTGGGTTGCTGGTGCGGGAAAGTGGTTCAGGTAGTCGCTTGGCGCTGGAGTTGCACTGCCAGGACCAGCGTTTACGGGCAAAGCCAAGTATAGAGTTGGGCTCCAATGATGCTTTAAAGCACGCTGTTCTCGCGGGCCTGGGGGTGGCCGTTCTGCCCAAGCTGGGTGTGTCGTCAGAACTTGCCTTGGGTAGTCTGCACATTGTTGATATCAAGGGCTTTCCACTGAGGCGTAGCTGGTGTGTGGTCTACCCGCAGGCTCGGCACCCTACGCCGGCCATGCGGGCATTTATTGATTACGTGCAGCAGAATATCCGCCAGTTTGAGCAGATGTTCCTGCGGCGCCCGGAGTAGAGCTCAGGAGTCGGCCATCAGCGCGCCGACGGATCCCAGGAATACATCAACGTTGCTGAAGCCTTTGCGCATCAATACCGATGCGGCGATTGCTGCTCGTGCGCCGCTGCCACACATGATGGTATAATGTCTGTCAGGGTTCAGCTCGCTGGCCTCCTCCGCCAGATTGCCTGTGTAATGGTGGATGGCCTGGTCAACGGGGTTTTCCTCCACCTCGCCTTTACCCCGAACATCCAGCAGGCTCCAGTTCTCCGGAGGCGCAGATCTGCGCTTTTTGAAATCCTCCAGATCAATCACCGTTATGGCTCTGAACGGTTCTGCCATGGCGGCCCATTGAGGCATGTCGGGGGCCAGGTACCCGAGTAGCTTGTCAAAGCCAATACGTGCCAGATGTCGTGCGGCCAGCTGGGCTTCCGAAGCGCTGGCAGCGACCAGAGCCATCTTGTCATCGGGGGTCAGGAACCAGCCCGCGAAAGCCGGGATCATCGGCGTCGGGAGCGCCAGGCTGTCAGGTACGTGGGCGCCGAGGAAACTGCTGATCCCGCGCACGTCGATGGTTACAGTCTCGTCTGGCAGATCTTTGAACGCGGACGGTGAAAGCGCTGCGGGAGTCAGTACCGGGCTCGTCGCATGGCCACCCTCCAGATTCAGACGCTCCATTTCACGGAAGTAGGGCGGCTGGTAATGATGCTCCTGAACTTTCAGGTTGATAAACTCCTGGCGTGAGCGGACTTTCATCATGGGGTTGTTGCGGCGTTCGTAGCCGATGCTCGAGAATTCCCGGTCGGCCATATTGTCGCCACAGACAGAACCGGCACCATGGGCCGGATAAATGAGCGTTTGGTCGCCCAGATTTACCAGTTTTTGCAGGCTGTCGTAGAGCAGGCCTGCGACTTCTTCTGCGCGCTCCGGATAGAAATCGGTGCGGCCAACATCGCCGATGAACAGGGCGTCGCCGGTGAATACGGCCACGGCGTCATCACCGAATTCAGTATCGTAAAGCACAAATGACAGGCTGTCGTCGGTGTGACCAGGTGTCTCCAGTACACGAAGTTGCAGATTGCCGAAGTTGAACTCGTCGCTTTCACGGGTGGTTTTCGCATAGCGCACGGTTCCCGCAGCATTCGGCCCGTGGAAGACAGTAGCGCCGGTCAGTTGCGCAAGTATGGGCGCGCCGGAGATAAGATCTTCGTTGCGGTGCGTTTCAAAGATATGCGTTATCCGGCAGCCTTCTGCGGCAGCAGCTTCGGCATAGACTTCACAGTCGCGGCGGGGATCGATAACCGCGGCTTGACCGTTGTTACCAACCAGGTACGAAAGATGCGACAACCCTTCGGATTTGAACGTCTGAATAAACATGGAGCCTCCTTCTCAAATCAGATTGAGGAACGCTTACCATATTTAACACAGCACAGGGGGCTTTGGGTCGCCAGCAGATTACCGTATTGAAGCTGCAAGATTAAGGTTGCTTAACACGGGTTATCAGCCAGGCCTCAGCGAATGACCTGAGACCGCTGACTGATAACTCAATCGCACTTCAGAATGGTTAATGGTTCAGTTTTTTTAGCAGAATTTCATTGAAGAGCTTCGGGTTGCCTTGCCCTTTGGAAGCTTTCATCAAAGGCCCCATAAAGCCCCCGAGCATCTTCTTCTGCTTCTTGGGGTCGGTTTCCTGTTGATACTGTGCAACCTGATCCGGCATGCCAGCCAGAACCTCATCCACCATCTGCTCCAGCGCGCCGGTATCCGATACCTGCTTCAGTCCCTGAGCCTCGATGATGGCATCGGCATTGCCCCCGTCACCGTTCCAAAGCGCCTCGAATACCTTTTTGGCGCCAGATGACGACACAGTATTGTCGGCAATTCGCGCAACCAGTTGTCCCAACTGCTTTCCGGTAATGGGTGCCTGAACCACCGTTTTGTCATCGGCGTTCAGGCGTGCGGAGAACTCGCCCAACACCCAGTTGGCGGCCAGTTTGGCATCTTTACCGTGGCTGGCGGTTTCCTCGAAGAACGTCGCCATGCGCGCATCATCGCTGAGCAGGCGGGCGTCGTAATCATTGAGGCCATACCGCTTCTTGAATCGTGCTTTGCGCTCGTCTGGTAGCTCCGGCAACAGATCGCGAGCGCTTTCGATGAAGGCGTCGTCGATGACTACGGGCAGCAAGTCCGGGCAGGGGAAGTAGCGGTAATCGTTGGCTTCTTCCTTGCTACGCATGGAGCGGGATTCGTCGCGCTCGCCGTTGTAAAGCCGCGTTTCCTGAATGATCCGACCGCCGTCCTCCAGAATGTCCATCTGCCGCTCTACTTCGTGGGCGATGGCCTGCTCCATAAAACGGAAGGAGTTCAGGTTCTTGGTTTCAGTGCGGGTGCCCAGTTCGTCCGAGCCTTTTCGCTTGAGCGAAATGTTCACATCAAAGCGCAGGGAACCCTGGCTCATGTCGCCGTCGCAGATGCCGATCGAAGACACCAGACTGTGCAGCTTTTTGGCGAAGGCAACGGCTTCTTCTGCGCTGTTCATGTCCGGCTCCGTGACAATTTCAATCAGCGGCGTGCCGGCCCGGTTCAGGTCGATACCGGTCATGCCGTGAAAGTCTTCGTGCAGCGATTTGCCGGCATCTTCCTCCAGGTGGGCGTGGTGAATGCGCACGCGCTTGCTGCTGCCGTCTGCAAGATCAACATCCACAAAGCCGGGGCCAACAATCGGGTGATCCAGCTGTGTGGTTTGATACCCCTTGGGCAAATCCGGATAGAAGTAATTTTTACGGTCGAACACCGAGCGCCGGCCGATTTCGGCATTCACTGCCAGGCCGAACATTACCGCGTAGCGGAACGCCTGTTCGTTGGGTACGGGCAGGGTGCCGGGCATAGCCAGGTCAACGGCGCTGGCCTGGGTGTTGGGCTCCGCGCCAAACGCTGTGCTTGAGCCTGAAAAAATCTTGGTTTTGGTGGCAAGCTGAACATGAATTTCCAGCCCGATCACAATATCCCATTGCATAAACGTTCTCCTGATTCGGGCTTACTGGGGAAGCTTCTGGTGCCAGTCGGTAACCTGCTGGAACTGGTGAGCTGCGTTCAGCAGACGGGCCTCTTCAAAATAGTTCCCGATAATCTGCAACCCGACCGGCAGGCCGTCAACAAAACCTGCCGGAACCGACATGGCTGGAACGCCTGCAAGGTTTACGGCAATGGTGAAAATATCTTCCAGGTACATGGTCACCGGGTCGCTGGTCTTCTCGCCCTGCACAAACGCAGGTGAAGGCGAAACCGGGCTCATCAGCACATCCACTTCCTTGAACGCATTAATGAAGTCCTGTTGGATCAGACGGCGAACCTTTTGGGCTTTCAGGTAATAGGCATCGAAATAGCCGGCTGAGAGCGCATAGGTGCCCACGAGAATGCGGCGCTTTACCTCGCCTCCGAAGCCTTCGGCGCGGGTGCGGGTATAAAGGTCGTTCAGATCCTGCGGATCTTCGCAGCGATAGCCATAACGCACGCCGTCAAAGCGCGACAGGTTAGCGGAGGCTTCGGCCGGGGCAATCACGTAGTAGGCAGCGATAGCTAACTTGGCGTGGGGCAGTGAGACTTCTTTCACAGTGGCGCCGAGCTTCTCGTATTCCTTCACTGCATTGCGCACCTGCTGCTCCATCGCAGGGTTGAGCTGGTCTGAGAAATACTCTTTCGGAAGGCCAATGCGCAGGCCTTTTAGAGGCTCGTTCAAAGTGGCGGTGTAGTCCGGCACGGCGCGATCAACGCAGGTGGAGTCCTTAGGATCGAACCCGGCCATAACATTCAGCATCAAAGCGTTGTCTTCTGCCGTGCGCGCCATGGTGCCGCCTTGATCCAGGCTGGAGGCGAAGGCAATCATGCCGTAGCGGGACACCCGGCCGTAAGTGGGCTTCAGGCCAGTGACGCCGCATAGTGCGGCGGGCTGGCGGATTGAGCCGCCGGTATCCGTAGCCGTGGCTGCAGGTACCAGGCGTGCCGCAATGGCCGCTGCGGAACCGCCGGAGGAGCCACCCGGTACGCGTTTCTGGCCATTGCTCAGGCCCCAGGGGTTGGTCACGGGGCCGAAAAAGCTGGATTCGTTGGATGAGCCCATGGCGAACTCGTCCATATTGGTTTTGCCAAGGCATACCGCGCCCGCTGCGCGAAAGTTGGCGGTTACCGTAGCGTCGTAGGGCGGCACAAAATTGGCCAGCATTTTCGAGCCGGCGGTGGTGGCAACGCCGTTGGTGCAGAAGATGTCCTTGTGGGCGAAGGGGACGCCTGTCCAAACGCTGGCTTGGCCCGCTGCACGCTGCTCGTCAGCGGCTTTGGCATCGGCCATGGCCTTATCTTCGGTTACGGTAATAAAGCTGTTGTACTGGCCGTCTTCGGCTTTGATGCGGTCGAGGAACTCACGGGTCAGTTCCACGCTTGAAATCTTGCCGCTTTCCAGCTCGCGGGAAAGCTCTGCTACGGATTTGTTATGCATGTTCAATCCTGATGGTGGGCTGATGGTGGGATTCGTCAGATCACTCAATAACCCGAGGTACGAGATAAAGGCCGTCTTCGGTAGCCGGCGCGATGGCCTGGAAGGCTTCCCTTTGGTTGGTCTCGGTCACGTCGTCGGTGCGCAAACGCTGCACGGCATCCAGCGGGTGAGCCAGCGGCTCTACGCTGTCGGTATCGGCGGCGCTGAGCTGGTCAACCAGGCTGAGAATATTGCCCAGGTCGTTTTCCAGCGCCGGTATCTGCTCTTCATCGAGACGGATACGGGCCAGCACGGCGACTTTTTCAATGTCTTCGCGGGAAATGGTCACGTTGGCTCCAAAGTATAAAGCGGCGTTTTTATGAAGGCCGTTATGGTAACAGATTCGCGGCTGGGCGGGAGGGGTGCTGCGCGGTCGCAAATCTATTCAATCGGTCGGGTATCGTCCAGCAGGTCTTCGGCGCTGGTGTCATTGCGCTCTTCCCGTACTTGTCGGGAAATATGGGTGTCCGGGCGCACATTCAACACATCATCAGGCGGCGGCTCGGGCGCGGATTCAAGTGCGCCTTTGCTCGGCTTTTCCGCTATCGCGGACTTTTCGGATGAGTCGATGGCAGCCAGCGTGGCGGGCGCTTGATCGAAGCGCAGTCGGTATATGGGTTCGGGCAAGGTGAATCCCCGGGTTTCCAGTGCATTCTTGGCGGCACGAATGGAGAGACTGCGGGCTTTGCCATAATCGGATTCGCGCTGGTCAATCCAGGCCATGAATTTGATAAGAATATTGGAATCACCCACGGATTCGATAATTCCGTTGGGCTCGGGGTCGTCCAGCACCCAGTCAAGCTGTTGCATGGCCGCGAGGCCGGTTTGTATAGCCAGTGCCGGGTCGTCTTCTGCGTCTACTCCCAGAACAAAATCAAAGCGGCGCTGCGGATTTCGGGAGTAGTTCAGAATAACGGCCTTGAAAACCGTCGCGTTAGGAATGCGCAAATGGTTGCCGTCCAGCGTCATCAATACCGTGGAGCGCGACGTAAGCCGCACCACAACGCCTTCATAATCATTGATGATTACATGCTCTTGAGCCCTGAACGGCTGGCGGATGCTCAGCATAATGCTGGATATGTAGTTCTCCATGGAGTCTTTGACGGCAAAGCTGATGGCCAGCCCCAGCACGCCCGCGCCGCCCAGAAGGGTGCCCATCAAGGCCGTAGCCCCGAGTATGTTCAGGGCGAGCAACAGACCCAGAAGTATTGTAACCAGCCGGACCGCGTGGCCCGCAAGCTCTCCCAGAAACGGATTCTTGGTCAGTCGTGACCATAGAGGTGTGTGGCCTGCAAGGCGGTGCCCGGCGAACGCAACAAATGCAAAAATACTGAATGCCACCAGCAACAAGGGCAGGGCTCTTACCCAACCGCGTAGCGTGTTCTGCAGCGAATCCCACAGTGGGTTGAGGTTGTCTTGCAAGTCCAGAGTGCGAACAACTCTGTCATCGACTGCGATGGCGCCTTCCACCCGGCCAGCCAGCTTCAATGCACGCTGGGCCTGAGCCTCGTTCGCGATCTGCCCCGACAGCGCCACCACGCCGCTATTAACGTTAACCTCCAATGACTCGAACTGTGGAATCTGGGAAAAAATACTGGAAAGGCGCTGCGCGATCAGCGCGTCGCTGTCGGCTCCCGGCTCAAGGGTAATTGCGCCAGCTGGCTCGGCTTCGTTTTGCTGAGCCAGAGTCAAAGAGGGAGCAAAAACCGTTAGCGCCACAATCAAAAGTAAACGCCAGCCAAGGCGCGCCGTATTGAAGCACAGCGGCAGGTTAATCTTTGGTATTCTCAACGTTGGCCTCAACGGTGGCAGGTTGATCAGAGTGGTGTGGGTGGCCTTTCGGGCCATCTTCAGTGTGAAGCAAAGTTCAACTCACCGCCTGCGTCAACCAGCAATTAGCGTGCGACAGGATGCAGGCCCTCGAGGCATATGAACATTTGTTCATGCTCAGAGCAATATCATTTGCCTTTGCAACGGGCTGCGCCTTGCCTGCGCGGGGGGGCACTGCTAAAGTTGCCGCATCTTTCCGCAACCGCAACTCTCAGGTTGAAACTACACGAATGTTGATTAAAAGACTCCGAGGCTTATTTTCCAGCGACCTGTCCATCGATCTGGGCACCGCCAACACCCTTATTTTCGTGCGTGACCGCGGGATTGTGCTGAACGAGCCTTCCGTTGTAGCCATTCGTACCACTAACTCCACGAAAACGGTCGCTGCCGTGGGCGCCGAGGCGAAGCGCATGCTGGGTCGCACGCCCGGCAACATCACCGCCATTCGACCCATGAAAGACGGCGTAATTGCCGACTTTGTAGTGACCGAAAAAATGCTCCAGCACTTTATTCACAAGGTGCATGAGAACAGCTTTATTACCCCGAGCCCACGGGTTCTGGTGTGTGTTCCCAGCAAATCCACTCAGGTGGAGCGCAAAGCTATTCGCGAGTCGGCCCTTGGTGCCGGTGCACGGGAAGTGTTCCTTATTGAAGAGCCTATGGCGGCCGCCATCGGTGCCGGCCTGCCAGTCGAAGAAGCCAGCGGCTCGATGATTGTGGACATAGGTGGTGGTACCTCGGAAATTGCCATTATTTCCCTTAACGGCATCGTATACGCTGATTCTGTGAGGGTGGGTGGTGACAAATTCGACGAAGCCATCGTTACCTATGTGCGTCGTAACTACGGAAGCCTGATCGGTGATTCGACCGCCGAGCGTATCAAGCATGAAATAGGTTGTGCTTATGAGGGCCTGGAGATTCTGGAAATTGATGTGCGTGGACGTAACCTGGCCGAAGGTGTGCCACGGGCGTTTACGCTGAACAGTGAAGAAATTCTGGATGCGCTTCAGGAATCCCTGGCGCAGATTGTACAGACCGTTAAAAGTGCGTTGGAGCAGTCCCCGCCAGAACTGGCCTCGGATATCGCCGAGCGAGGCATTGTACTGACCGGCGGTGGCGCGCTGCTGCGCGGGCTGGACAAGTTGATCAGTGAAGAAACCGGGTTGCCGGTGATCATTGCCGAGGATCCGCTGACCTGTGTTGCCCGTGGTGGCGGCAAGGCGCTGGAAGTTATTGACCGGGGTGGCATCGGAATGTTCTCACCGGAGGGATAATCCTTTGGGGAGGGATCGCCATTAAAACCATTTTTGTCCAGGGGCCAGTGCCTGGCCTCAGGCTATTGCTCGTAATAATTGTATCTGCAGCCCTTATTGTTGCCGATCAGCAGTTTGATCGGCTCGCACCTGTTCGCAGTACTCTGGCCACCGGCCTCACTCCTGTTTACTGGCTTGGCAATGCGCCCTATCAGTTCAGTGACTGGGTTGCCGGGCTGTTTACCACCCGCGAAGACGTGAAACAGGAAAATGAAGATCTGAAAGCCCGCCTGCTCATTCTTGAGCGAAGGGCCCTCAAGTACGCCGCTCTGGCCTCTGAAAATAACGAGCTCCGCCGTCTGATGAATTCCTCGGAGCTTCTGGATGATCGGGTTATCGTCAGCGAAGTGGTGAGCGTGTCGCCAGACCCCTATTCCCATGAAATTATCATCAATAAAGGCCGTAGCGATGGCTTGCAGGTCGGGCAGGCAATACTGGACGCCCATGGGCTGATGGGGCAGGTAGTGCAGACTAGCCAGGTAACCTCCCGTGTACTGCTTGTTTCCGACAGCAGTCATGCGGTGCCGGTTGAAGTGGTGCGGAACGGGCTGAGAGCCATTCTTCTGGGCACCGGCGATTCGGGAACCCTTGACCTTGTTCATGTGCCTGACACAGCTGATATTCGTGAGGGGGACCTGCTTGTCAGCTCCGGCCTCGGCGGGCGTTTCCCAAGAGGCTATCCGGTTGCCGAAGTCAGCTTGATCAACAAAGAGCCCGGCGAACCTTTTGTATCGATTCGGGCGCGGCCAAAGGCACAGCTCAATCAAAGTCGTCTGGTGCTGGTGGTTTTTCCGCCCAAAGGCGGGCCTCGGCCTGAGCCGGTTGCCTCCGATTCAGAGCAGGAGGGGCAGGGCTGATGTTATCGGTAATCAGTTATCCGATATTTGTGCTGTCAGTGATCGCATCACTGGTATTGAGCATTTCCCTGTTTCCCGTTGGTTGGTTCGAGTTCCGGCCTGAGTGGCTTGGCTTGATTGTGTTCTACTGGACGTTCCGGGCTCCAGCTCAGTTCGGTGTCCTGTTTGCCTGGTGTCTCGGCCTGTTGCTCGATGTGCTGGAAGCAACGCCGTTGGGTGTTAATGCCTTGGGGATGGCTCTGATCGCGTTTCTTGTGCTCACCATTCACCAACGGCTGAGGATGTACCCTTGGCCGCAGCAGTGCCTTATGGTGTTTCTGCTTCTGGGTATAAACCAGATGCTGGTGCATTTCCTCAAGCAGGTGTTCGGAGGCGAGGATGCCGGTTTCAGCTACCTGTGGCCAGCACTGACCAGTGCCTTGATATGGCCCGTGTTTTCCATACTGATGGATAACATCAACCGGAAGCTTGGATAGTCATGATCCCCATTATTCTTGCTTCTGCGTCGCCGCGCCGCTCAGAACTTCTTGAGCAGATCGGTGTCCGATTTACGATACAGCCTGCGGATATTGACGAAACCCCACGAATTGCAGAAATGCCCGGTGATTACGTTGAGCGGCTGGCGCGTGAGAAAGCGCTTGCGGTTGCGTGCAGCTTTGCCGATACACAGGTTCTTGGCTCCGATACGTCGGTGGTGCTTGACGGTGAGATCCTTGGTAAGCCATCTGACCACCGTGAAGCGAGGGCCATGTTAGGTCGGCTTTCTGGCTCAACCCATCAGGTTATGACAGCCATCGCGTTGGCCCAAAACGGTGTATGTACATCTTGCCTGGTGACAACCGAAGTTACGTTTCGCACGTTGCAGAGCGAAGAAATTGCAGCCTACGTAGCCACGGAAGAGCCCATGGATAAGGCCGGAAGTTATGGAATTCAGGGTCTTGGTGGTATTTTTGTGAAAGAACTTAAAGGGAGCTACAGTGCGGTTGTTGGCCTGCCATTGCAGGAAACAGCTGCCTTGCTGGCAGATGCCGGCTGCCCTGTCTGGACACACTGGCCGAGTAGTCGGGAGAGCCAATCATGAGCGAAGAAATCCTGATCAACGTAACGCCGGTCGAAACCCGGGTCGCGCTGGTCGAGAACGGTATGCTGCAGGAAGCGTATATCGAGCGCGCCAGTCGCAAGGGCATTGTCGGTAATATCTACAAAGGCAAGGTTGTACGCGTGCTTCCCGGTATGGAGGCGGCGTTTGTAGACATTGGCCTGGAAAGGGCTGCTTTTATTCATGCCTCCGATGTGGTCTCAAGCCAGCAAAGCACTGCAGATTCCAGCGACGGGCCGAAAGCGGTTCCGGATATCCGTACCTTGTTGAGGGAAGGACAGTCATTGGTAGTGCAGGTTACCAAGGACCCTATCGGTACAAAAGGCGCCCGCCTCACCACCCAGCTTTCCATCCCCTCCCGCTACCTGGTTTTTATGCCCGATGTGAGTCACGTGGGCATTTCCCAGAGGATCGAAGACGATGCCGAACGTACCCGGCTAAAATCCCTCGTTGAAGAGGGCGCAGCGGCACACCCTGATGTGAAGGGCGGTTATATCATCCGCACCGCGGCTGAGGCTGCATCGGAAGAAGAGCTGATGGCAGACATGAACTATCTGCATCATCTCAGCCAGTCCATTCACGAGCGGATTGAGAAAGCGCAGGCGCCTGCAGCCGTGTACAAGGATTTGCCGCTGTTCATCCGCACCATTCGTGATCTCATCCGGCCGCAGACAGAAAAAGTGCGCATCGACAGCCGCGAGAGCCACCAACGGGTTATGGAGTTTGTTGACGAGTTTGTGACTGAGTTTGCCGACAAGGTTGAGTATTACCCTGGCGAGCGCCCGATTTTTGACCTCTATTCGGTGGAAGACGAGATCCAGAAGGCGCTTAGCCGCAAGGTGCAGCTCAAATCCGGTGGCTACGTGATCATTGATCAGACTGAGGCAATGACCACAATCGATATAAATACCGGCGCGTTTGTGGGGCATCGGAATCTGGAAGAGACCATTTTCAAAACCAACCTGGAGGCGGCCCGAGCGATCAGCCGTCAGCTGCGCCTGCGTAACCTGGGCGGCATCATCATCATCGACTTCATCGATATGGAAGATGCAGAACATAAACGCCAGGTTCACAGAATGCTGGAAAAGATGCTCGAACGGGACCACGCCAAAACCAAGATTACCGGCGTGTCCGAACTGGGCCTTGTGGAAATGACACGTAAGCGAACCACAGAAAGCCTCGGCCAGGTTTTGTGCGAACCCTGCCCGATCTGTGATGGCAGAGGTTTCCTGAAAACCAGCGAGACCGTGTGTTTCGAGGTTTTCCGGGAAATTCTGAGGGTAAACCGTGCCTACGACGCAGAAAGCTATCTCGTGATGGCTTCCCAGAGCGTGGTAGATCGACTTCTTGATGAGGAATCCGACAACGTGGCGGATCTTGAAACCTTCATTGCCAAGACGGTCCGTTTCCAGGTAGAACCCTTCTACAGTCAGGAGCAGTACGATGTCGTTTTGCTCTGATTTCGGGGCGATACACCGGCGCAGGGAGTAATATTCCCTATGCCTGCCTCTCAACGCCTGCCTACCCGTCTGATAGCGCTGCTTAGCAGTGCCATCTGGTGGTTTCTGGTGGTTGTTCTGGTGCTGTTTGCGCTTTATGCCGGGATTGGCCGACAACTCACCCAGAACGTTGATGCTTTCCGGGAGGACCTTTCCCGTGAGCTTTCTGCCCGCCTCGGGCACGATGTGCGCATTGATCATCTCTCATCTCGCTGGTTCTGGCTGGACCCCTCCTTTACCGCGAAAAACATAGAAGTGACGAACCCCGACTCCGGGGTGCAGGTGCTGAGCCTGCAGCACCTTACTATTCGTTTCGACGCCCTGGCGTCGCTGATGCGTTTCAGAATTGTGTTTGAGGACTTTGAAGCCGAAGGGCTTGAGTTGACACTGAACCAGAAGGATAGTGGCGACGTTGGGGTTCGAGGCGCCGACTTGCCAGAGCCCCTGAACAACCGGTTCCGGCATTGGCTGGATGTGTCCGGGAAATGGTTATCGGAACCCTACATAAAAGTGACGCGCGTCAGTCTTGGCATTCGCGATAACCAGGGCCAGCTCAGACACCTTGATATCCCCCAACTTGATCTTCTCTATCATCAGGGTCTTTTCCGTGCGTCCGGGCGCGCCCTGCAATCTGCAACAACCCAACAGCTTGCCAGTTTTACTCTGGTAGGAAAGCAGTTCTTTCGCGGTGACTTTACTGGCCAGTTGTATCTCGATCTCGATTCCGGGCGACTGTTCGACGGGCTGATTGATGAATATCAGTGGCGAGACATGCGTATAGAGGGGTTTGATCTGGGCGGCGAGGCCTGGCTTACCTTTCGGGAAGGTCTCTTGCAGCAAGTCAACGGAACGGTAAGAACGCCTTATCTGCAGCTTGGTGTTGCCGGTGAATCCTTGGCACCGCTGGAGGATATCAGCGCCCGTTTCGGCTGGCGCCGTCATTCTGCGGTAATGGGAGAACCGGATGACGAAGGCGAGCAATCAGCAACCATTGGAGAATGGCACCTGAAACAGCTCGCCTGGACCTGGAATGGGGACAGTGTCCCCCCGTTCAGCCTGCTGCTGGCCCCCAAGCTGGAGGGTTTCTCAGTAACGGCTGATGCTCTTCCTCTGCGTCCGCTAAGACGCTTTGCAGGGGCGCTGCCACTGCTTCCGGACGTGGCCCGGGAGGCGCTGGAAGATTATCGGCCGGTTGGATTTCTTGACAGTATGACGCTCAACATTCCCGGTACGGATGGCAACCGTTTCGAGTTGTCCGGGCGTATGAGGAATGCTGGGGCTGCTGCTTATGGCGGTGCGCCGGCGGCAAATAATGTGAATGGCTTTATTTATGTTGATGACAGCTCTGGCTATGTGAAAGCCCGTTCTGGTAGTCAACCCGTTACTCTCGCGTTTCCCGAGCTCTTTGGCAGTGAGTGGTCTCTGCCTGAACTGGATGCCACCGTCGCCTGGCAACTGGATGGCCCGGTCACTCGTGTGTATTCGGACGATATACGGTTGAGCTACGGTGAAAGCGCCCGGTTCAACGGAGCTTTTGATCTCAAGCTCAACCAGCAAGGTGAAGACGATCTGGGATTGAGAGTGGGTGTCGAGAATGCAGATGCTTCCATGTTGGCAGATTTCGTGCCTGAAAAACTGGTAGATGCGGGCTTGTACGACTGGCTCACGAGCGCAATTCAGGAGGCTGATATCACATCAGGCGTCTATTACGGCCATGGCCAGATCGGTGCGGACGCGCCGCCCGGCTCATTTGTTTCGTCCATGTGGTATGAGTTTGAAAATGGCACCGTGCGGTATGACGAAGCGTGGCCGGAGGTAACGGGAGCGAAAGGGCGCGTCGTTGTACAAAATGGCGACACTCTTGTCTCCCTTGAGGCCGGGAAAACGGGCGGCCTGGTACTGAACCCGAGCACGGTTGAAGTGGTTCCCGGGGATAACGGAGGTCTTGTCCGAGTACATGCGTCAGCGCCGGTGCCGGGCAATGCCGTGGCGTTCTGGATGGCCAATAGCCCCTTTGGGGCAATGGCAGGGCAGCAAGCCGCAAGCCTGGAGTACGGTGGCGATTACGCGCTTGATCTGGACATTGACCTGCCACTGGATAGCGCTGAGGAAGTCGAAGTAAAAGCCGATGTCAGTACCTCGAATGGTTATGTGGGCTATCCGGACGCGGATTTGAGTTGGGAAGGTATTTCCGGCTCCCTGACCTATCACACGAGCAAAGGTTTTTCCGGAGACCCGCTTCGCGCCCAATTTTTGGGCGAACCGGTCAGGGTGATGTTCGGCCAGGCTTTGTCGGGTAACGCGTCTGGCCCAGACATACTCACTATCCGTCAGATCGGCACCATTTCTGTGCCGAGCGCGCTTCGCCAAGCTGGGTTGACGGGATCCGATGTCGGATCCGGCAGTGGCGATGGTAAGGAAAGTTACGGCCTGAAAGGCAGCATAGATTACTCTGCAGAACTGGATGTGGCGACGGGCACAGCGGCCCGCATTACCGTTCGCTCCAGCCTTGAAGGGCTGTCCATCGAATGGCCAGGCCCGTTTTCGAAAAAGTCGGAAGAAGCAGCTCCGCTGGTCGCCCGCATTGATCCCGAATCAGCAAACGGTGTCGGGATCACCGGCAGTTGGGAGGATCGCGCGACTTTTGACCTGTTGTTGAAAGCCTCTGGCGTAGAGCTGACGTTCGACGAGCTTTACCTCGGCGATCAGACTCTGACGAACATCCACCTTGAAGCACTGGACCTGGGTGATCGCTGGGTACTTACCACCAATTCGGAACGTGCTGTTGGCCGAATCGTTTTTCCCGACGACGACCGCGCGATCACCGCAAATTTCGAAGTGCTAAGGCTCCTTAGGGATAATACCAGTGCGAAAGATACACCGGAGCTTTTGACCATAGAACAACAGCTGGAAGCTTTTCGGGCAATGGATATGGTGAACTGGCCAGATGTGGATATCACGATATCCGAATTGCTCCTCAATGACGACAGCCTGGGTCGCTGGTCGCTCCAACTTCGGCCTCAGCATCAACAGCTCAATGTCACAGGAATCGAAGGTCAGCTCAATTCTCTCGTCTTGAAGGGCGACATGACCTGGGGGGTTATAGACAACCGGGAGACCAGCAAGTTTTCAGGGTCCATATCCGGGGGGGCGCTGGCGGATCTGGGGGAGCTTTTCGATTCGGAGATTCCACTTTCCAACAAGCAGACGAATATCGAGCTGGATCTTGACTGGCCGGGGCGCCCGGATGAGTTTGAATTGGCGAGTCTTAGCGGTTCAGTCAGCTTTCGTCTGGACGATGGCGTGATCCTGCAGAGCAACAACAGCGCCCAGGTGTTCCGGATTTTCAACCTGCTCAACTCCGATACGCTATGGCGCAGGCTGAAGCTGGACTTTTCGGATCTCTATGAACGAGGTGTCGCATTTGATGCCATCTCAGGAACGGCCAAGCTCGGTGATGGCTTGCTGACCATGGACCCGGAACTTCAGGTGGTGGGGCCATCAGGCGCCTTCAAGCTCAGCGGCACTACCGATATGGCGAATGAGATTCTTGATATGCGCCTTGTCGTCGTGCTGCCGCTGACTCAGAATCTGCCACTGGCAGCGCTGCTGATGGGGGCAGGCGCGCCGATAGGTGGCGCTCTTTTTGTACTGGACAAGGTGTTGGGCGATCCACTGAGCAAACTGACCAGCGCCACCTATAACGTTACCGGCACCTGGGACGATCCCAAAGTGGATCTGAGGCAGGTATTTGATACCGGTAAATGATGGGGGTGCCTATGAGTAGTCCGGTTTCCAGTCGCGTTGCGGCTATCCAGATGGTAACTACGCACAATATGTCGGCGAACCTGGCGAAAGCTGAAAAGCTGTTGGCTCAGGCGGCACGAGACGGCGCATCTGTGGCCGTTTTGCCGGAGAATTTTGCCCTGTTGGCGACAGGCAAGATGATCGCCTGTGGTCAGCGCGAAGCGGGACCAGACCCTGTTATTCGCACTTTTCTTTCAGAGCAGGCCCGCCGTAACAAACTATGGGTAGTGGGCGGCTCTCTTCCTATGGCGACGCGCCCCGACGGAGCCCTGGTTGACGGGCGAGTACGGGCTACCTGCCTGGTATTTGATGATAAGGGCGCGGAAGTAGGACGTTACGATAAAATACACCTGTTCGATGCAGTGGTAGACGATGCCCATGGCCAATACCGCGAATCAGATACCTTCGAATCAGGCCGTCAGGTGGTCACAGTGGATACGCCGGCGGGTAAACTGGGCCTTGCCATCTGTTACGACCTGCGATTTCCTGAGCTCTTTCGGGCACTTCGGGAGCAGGGCGCGGAGTGGGTGTGTCTGCCCAGTGCGTTTACCTGGCAAACAGGCAATGCACACTGGCACCCCTTGATTCGTGCCCGGGCTATTGAAAACCAGATATGGGTGGTCGCACCGGCACAGGGCGGTCAGCACAGCTCACAGCGGACCACCTGGGGGCACAGCCTTATCTGTGACCCATGGGGTAAAGTGGTTGCCGAGATCGACGAAGGCCCCGGTGTTGTTACTGCAGAGTTGAATCTGGAGCTTATGGAGCAAACCCGTTCCCGGATGCCGGTGTGGGAGCATCGACGGCTTTAGGCCTGAGTTTTACGCCTCGGCTTCGTCAACGCACTCCCGCAGATAACGGAACAGTTTTCGGGTCTGACCGGTGTTGTTCTGCTTTTCCACATCGCGGCGCGCGTTGCGAACCAGGTTGCGCAAGTGCTGTATATCAGCGCCAGGGCAATAATTGAAGAACTCACCGGCCACCGAATCCCCTTCTGCAATCATACGGTCACGCCAGCGCTCCGCCAGGTGGTGACGGCGAGTGTGTTCCTCGCTTCCTGAATCAAAAGCATCGATAGCTCGCTGCACTGCTTCCGGATCGTCTTCTTGCCGGATGATCTTGCCGATGTACTGCAAGTGGCGCCGTTTGGCTTCGTTTTGGCGAATCCTGCGGGATTCCTCAATGGCGCTTCTAAGAGTATCGCTGATGGTCAGCGTATCAAGCTGCTCGTTGCTCAGCTCTGTCATTCGCTTGCCAATGTTCTGGAGCGCGTGCATATCCCGCTTGAGCTGGGATTTGCTGGGGCCGGAATATTGCGGGGCCTCATCTTGGTTGTCTTGGTCGTTGTCGATCATTGTTCCTTCCAGGTTTTTCGGGTCAGGCGTAGAAGAGGGCGGCAAGGCCGAGAAATGATGTGAAGCCCACCACGTCGGTGACGGTTGTCAGTATAACGCTGCCTGCCAGTGCCGGGTCTATGTTGCGGGATTTCAGGAACAGCGGCAGTACTGTGCCCACCAGCGCGGCGGCAACCAGGTTGATCACCAGCGCGGCAGCAATGATCACTCCGATCATTATGTCCTGAAACCAGGCCATGGCGGCTATCGCGACCAACACTGCCCAGAGCAGGCCGTTTAGAATACCGGCAAGAAACTCCCGGTTCAGCAGCCAGCCCACGTTGGCGCCGCTGATCTGTCCCACGGCCATACCCCTGATTACCAGGGTCAAGGTCTGGCTGCCCGCGATGCCTCCCATGCTGGCCACAATAGGCATCAGTATCGCAAGGGCCACGACTTTGTCGATGGTGTCTTCGAACAAACCGATCACGCCAGACGCAATAAAAGCGGTGAGCAGATTAATGCCAAGCCACACAGCCCTGCGCCTGGTGGTTTTCCAGACCGGTGCAAAGGTGTCCTCGTCGTCGTCAAGGCCGGCCATGCTCATCAGTGAGTGGTCCGCGTCCTCGCGGATAACATCCACCACGTCATCGATGGTAATCCGGCCCAGCAGGCGCCCCTCGTCGTCCACTACGGGTGCAGAAATCAAATCGTAGCGCTCAAACAGGTGGGCTACTTTGGTGTCGGAGAGGGTGACGGGTATTGGTTCTATATCGGTATCCATGACCTCCCGCACGGTTGCCGTCTGGTTGGATACCAGCATTGTCGTAATAGGTAGCATGCCGATAAATTCGTCGCGGCGATTTACAACAATCAGGCTGTCGGTCATCGGCGGCAGAGCCCGGTGCCGGCGAAGGTATCGCAACACAACATCAATGCTGAGGTCCGGTCGCACGGTAATGGTGTCCGTGTTCATAAGGCCGCCAGCGGTGTCTTCCGGGTAGGAAAGCACCTCTTCGACCCGTTGCCGGTCCTGTTCGTCCATGGTGTCCAGAACTTCCTGGATCACCGTATCCGGTAACTGTTGCAGAAGGTCGGCGAGATCGTCGGACTCGAAGTCCTCGATGATGTCTGCCAGTTCCTGGGCGTTCAGCCGGCTCAGGTATTCGGCTCGGATGTCCTCGTTGAGGTACTGGAGAACATCGCCTTCCAGTTGTTTGTCGACCAGATTCCAGAGCAGGGCCCGCTGACGCGGTGGCGAAGATTCGAGCAGGTGAGCGATATCACTGGGGCTCAGACCGCCATTGAGAATTCGTGCGACCTGTTTCAGGGCGCCACTGTCCAGCGCTTCGCTCAGTGAGCGTAAACGCTGGCGGGCCTGGCTTTTCTCCGGAATCTCGGACATGAATCACCTGCAGTCAGAAAACGCCTGCATTATAGCGGAGTTAGGCGGTGCACGTGAGAAAGAGTTGCGGGGATGTGCTGTAAAAAATGGCGGCTTATTCGCCTTCGCCGAAATAGTCGTTGATCAGCGTGACCAAGGCTTCAATAGCTTCCTGCTCACCCTGGCCATCCGCCACAAGCTCCACTTCTGTGCCTTTACTGGCAGCGAGCATCATCACCTGCATGATGTTTTTTGCATCCACCTCACGACCCTTGCCGCAGACCCTCACGGAGCAAGGGAACGCCGATGCGGTGGCAACCAGTTTGGCTGTGGCCCGGGCATGCAGGCCAAGTTTATTGATAATAACAATCGGCTGGCGTATCACGCTGTATCAGGCCTCATCAGGGGCCTGCAAATGCGGCAACTCGGCATGACGTACCTGGGCATTGCTGCTGTGCTCCCGGAAATGCCGTCCCAGTTGCTCGCAGATATAAACCGAGCGGTGCTGGCCGCCGGTGCATCCAATGGAAATGGTCATGTAGCTGCGATTGCTGTCTGCAAAAGAGGGAATCCAGTTTTCCAGGAACGCAATAAGGTCGTTTACCATTTTCCGGCTTGCAGGCTCTTTCTCAAGAAACTCGATAACCGGCTGGTCAAGGCCGGTAAATTTGCGCAGGCTGGTGTCCCAGTAGGGGTTGGGCAGGCAGCGAACATCAAACACGTAATCGGAATCCAGTGGTACGCCGTGTTTGAAACCGAAAGACTGGAAAAGCAGGGCCAGTTCCTGCTCTTTCCGGCCGGCCACACGCTGTTTCACCATATCCCGGAGTTCGTACATCGACAGCCCTTTGGTGTTGATGTAGAGGTCCGAGAGCTTGGAAAGAGGTTCGAGCAGGCTCTTTTCGTTGTTGATGGCCTCTTTGAGAGAGGTTTTGTCATCACTCAACGGATGCTTGCGCCGGGTGGCGTGGAAACGCTGCAGCAAGGACTGCTCATCGGCATCCAGAAAGATGATCTCTACCTGAATCTCGTCTCTGCGAAGTTTGCGGTAGATCTCCTCAAAATTAGCTAGCTCCCCGGAGAGGTTGCGGGCATCAATGCTGACCGCCATTTTGTCGAGCCGTCCCGGTGCGCTCTGGTTGGCGGCTTCCCGGGTGAGCGGGAACAGAAGCCCGATTGGCAGGTTATCAATACAGTAGTATCCGAGGTCTTCCAGTACGTGAAGAGCGGTACTCTTGCCGGAGCCGGACCGGCCACTGACGATGATCAGCTTCATGATGAAACAGCCTGTTACCAGAGTGGATATCAGCCGCTTACGGCGGTCATGCGTTGGTAAAGCGTATCCGCATCTTCGCACTGCCTGATGTGGTCGCAGAAGGTGCGGTCATTAAATTTTTCGGCGAGCTGGCTGAGCAATTCAAGGTGCTCGCTGGTGGCTTCTTTAGGCACAACAAGCGCAAACACAAGATCCACCGGCTGGTTGTCAATAGCGTCAAACTCGACCGCTTCTTCCAGAGTCATCAGAACGCCAATCACGTGTTCCAGCCCTTCCAGACGACAGTGAGGGATGGCGATCCCTTGGCCAATTCCCGTGCTGCCCAGCCGCTCGCGAGCGATCAGGTTGTTGAAGATCTGGCTTTCGCTGAGTGAATCATTGTGCTGACGGATCTGCTCGGCAATGAACTCCAAAGCCCGCTTTTTACTTGATGCGGGTACCTTACACAGGGTCAGTTCCGGTGCAAGAATGTTGTCTATCGTCAGGGATGTGTCGCTCATGAATCGACCGCGCTTCCGTTTAAAAAAAGCTGCGGCACGTTGTCCGCGCCGCAGCCTGATTAGATGACATGCCTGAAAACTACCGCCTAGCGGGCGGTGTTCCCCTGCATCCTGTCCAGACTCTTCTCTTTGTGCTTGAGGATCTGTCGGTCAAGCTTGTCGACGAGGCCGTCGATCGCTGCGTACATGTCCTCGTTTTCCGCCTTTGCGTGAATCTCACCACCCACCACGTGGAGCGTAGCATCCGCGATCTGACGAACCTTATCGACTTCCAGGGTTACCTGGCAGTTACTGATGTGGTCGAAGTGCCGCTCCAGTCGTTCAAATTTCTCGGATACATAATCCTTCAGGGCGGGAGTCAGTTCTACGTGATGGCCTGAAATGTTGAGTTGCATAGACGTCTCCTGTTGTCATCCGTTCCAGCTCCGGGGAGCCGGCCTGAGTGCGGGCGCTTGTGGCTGCGCCTGCGAAATTCTTGTGAACCGTTAAACTGTGCCGATTTAAACCAGGCGTTTACGTTCGTTCGAGGGCGGAATGTGCATCGCCTCGCGGTACTTGGCAACCGTGCGCCGCGCCACGTTAATTCCTTGTTCGCCCAGCATGGCCGCAATCTTGCTGTCACTCAACGGCTTTTTCGGTGTTTCGGCCGCAATCAGCTTTTTGATCATTGCTCGGATCGCCGTGGAAGAACATTCGCCGCCCTCGTCGGTACTGACGTGGCTGGAGAAAAAGTACTTCAGTTCAAAAATGCCCCGGGGCGTGTGCATGTATTTCTGCGTGGTTACGCGGGAAATGGTGGATTCATGCATTTCCACAATCTGGGCAATATCCGAGAGGATCAGCGGTTTCATCGCTTCTTCCCCGTAATCGAGAAAACCCTGCTGATATTCAACGATACGAGTGGCAACCTTCAGCAGTGTTTCGTTACGGCTTTGCAGGCTCTTTATGAACCACTTCGCTTCCTGGAGCTGGTCGCGGAGGTAAGTGTTATCAGCACTGCTATCGGCGCGCTTTATTAATGAAGCATAGCTGGCATTCACGCGTATGCGCGGAGCAATTTCCGGATTCAGTTCCACGCGCCAGCGGCCGTTGTGTTTGCGGACGATGACATCGGGAATGACGTAATCGGGTTCCGTGCGATCAATGATGTCACCAGGCCGCGGGTTGAGGCTGGTGATCAGCGCCAGAACGTCGCGCAGTTGTTCCTCTTTAAGGCGGCTGCGACGAAGCAGCTGGGCATAATCGCGATTGCCCAGCAGGTTTATGTAATGGGTGATAACCAGGCGCGCCTGGGCCAGCCAGGGGGTGTCCGGGGGCATCTGGTTTAGCTGGATCAACAGGCAATCCTGAAGGTCCCGGGCGAAAACACCCGGTGGATCGAAGTATTGTAGCCGGCGTAAAACAGCTTCTACCTCATCCATCTCAAGGGGATCTTCATCGGTCTCGTCGGTCAGGCCTGCGTATATCTCGTCAAGAGAACTGGTGAGGTACCCGCGCTCGTCTACGGCATCCATCAATGCGTGGGCAATGGCCTGGTCCCGCTCACTCAGAGGTGTGAGATTAAGCTGCCACTCAAGGTGATCCCTGAGAGTTTCGGCCGGTGAATTCCGGGTCTCGAAATCGTGGTCGTTCTCGTCGTCATTCCGCGCGGCCGGAGCAGGGGCGGACTGGTAAACGTCTTCCCAGGCTGTATCAACGGGAAGATCATCGGGAAGCGTATCCGGGATTTCGTTTTCAGACTGCCAGTCCGGGCCGGTTTCACTCTCATCCCAGTCGGTGCTGGCAGCGTCAGCAGTCGTATCAGTCGTGTTATCGCCAGAGATATCAGCAGTGCTGTCGTCGGGGGGCGCTATCCTGACTCTGGTCATCATCGTCTGACGTTTCCAGCAGGGGATTGGATTCCAGTGCTTGCTGGATTTCCTGCTGAAGGTCGAGGGTTGATAACTGCAGAAGCCTGATCGCCTGTTGCAGCTGGGGCGTCATTGTCAGGCTCTGACCCAGCTTTAATTGTAATGAGGCTTTCATAACCATCGCTCAGGATCCGTCACTCATACCCGTTCTGAATTTCTTGCGCCAGCTAAAAAATCTTTGTACGGCGGCTACTTGCCGCCACTCAAGAACGCCCTAGCAAGTTCTTTGCCGAGTTTACTTGCTCCGGGTCAGCAAAACAATCTAACGGGGTTACCCCGGTGTTGAAAACAGGGTTTACAGGCGAAATTCGTTGCCAAGATAAACTTCTTTGACCTGTTGGTTGGCCAGAATGGATTCCGAGTTTCCGGAAGCGATAATGTGGCCACCGGATACGATGTACGCGTTCTCGCAGATATCCAGCGTTTCGCGCACGTTGTGATCGGTGATCAGAACACCGATGCCCTTGTCGCGGAGATGGCGGATAATCTGTTTGATATCACTGACGGAGATAGGATCTACACCGGCAAACGGCTCGTCCAGCAGAATGAAGGCAGGTTCCATTGCCAGAGCGCGGGCAATTTCAACCCGGCGGCGTTCGCCCCCGGAAAGCGCCATGCCCAAGCTGTCGCGAATATGGGTAATGTGGAACTCTTCCAGCAGTTGCTCGAGTTTGCTCAGACGCTCAGCACGGCTGAGTTTCTTGCGGGTTTCCAGAATCGCCATGATGTTGTCCCGCACCGAGAGCTTGCGGAATACCGAGGCTTCCTGCGGCAGGTAGCCGATGCCTTTACGGGCGCGCCCGTGCATGGGTAATGGCGTAATGTCCTGACTGTCGATGGTTATGCGGCCGTTGTCGGCGTTCACCAGACCCACGATCATGTAGAAACAAGTGGTTTTGCCGGCACCGTTTGGCCCGAGCAGGCCGACGATTTCACCGCTGCGAATTTCCAGCGAGACATCGATGACCACTTTTTTCTGCTTGTAGCTTTTTGCCAGGTTACTTGCTCTGAGAACTGCCATCGGATCCCTGTTTACCGTAATCTGCTGTTAATTGCCGGAGTTGCTGCTGATTGCTGTTGCTCTTGGCTAGTCGCTGTTGTTGATAGTGCCACTGCCTGGCTGGATAACCATCTCAACTCGTCCCGGGCCAGAGCCGGTATCCTCGCTTCCCTCAGCCGTGACGACACGTTGTTCGGTATCATAATGAATGATGTCTCCGCGGAACACGTTGCCGTTCTGCTCAATCTCCGCCTCTCGCTCAAAGGTGAGCCGCTTGTCTGAGGCCGACCAGGTGATGTTCAGGGCTCTGGCGTCGGTTTCACCTTCGCCGCTGGTAACTGGCTGCTGGTAGCGGGCGGGTGAGCCATTTGCTTCAATGCGGTTGAGACCGTCGGCGCTGCGGTACAGCACGACCCGTTCCGCCGTCAGGCGGGTTTTACCCTGAATCAGTTCAACCGCTCCTGTGTATGTCGCAATGCCCTTGCCGTCGTCCAGGCGGGCGCTGTCGGCGCTAACGGTGATCGGTTTATCGGAGTTAAGGTCAAAGGCCACCGCCGGAGCAGCAAGGCCTACTGCCAGAATGGTGGCCAGAAGCCTGAGCGTGGGTTTACTTAACGGTTTCATAGCGTCCTTCCACCTGGGAGTTGAGTTCCAGAATGCGTTCATTGATCCACGCTTTCATACCCTTTGCCCGGGTAGTACCAACGCTGTCGACAATGACCACCGGATCATCGGTATAGACGATGCCCTGATCATTATCCAAGGTCAGGCTTTCAGTATTCAGCGTTGCTGTCCGGTCACCAATGGTCCGCACTACACGAACATTGCCGGTAAGGTCCAGCAGGTCCTGATTTCGAAGCAGGCTGCCATTATCGGCTTCGAGAATCCAGGGCTCGGGATCGGTTGCGCTGAATAGCTCTGCGTTGGGCGACTTCATGGTCGCCAGGTTTTCGTCTTCAAACTGTTCGATACGAGGGCTTGTGAAAACGATCTTGCGCTGGCCTGTTTCATCGTAAGAGGTATAGTTGCCGTTGACCACAAAGCCATCGGGTTCGGCATCACCCCGCAGTTGCCTTGCGTCGCTATAACTGGTCATTGGCGACTCGTCACTTTGCCACAGCAGGAAAACTGCAGCCACAATTGTGGTCGCAAGCGCCAACATACGAAGCCGGGGCCTGTTTGCCATGGCCAGTGCGGAAAGCAGGCTGGTCTTTTTGCTCGTTGCCATGGTTATGATTCCAGGTAAGGCATCAGGGTTGCGCTGAGGTGATTTCCTGCTGTCAGCAGCAAATCACAAAGTTCGCGTACAGCGCCGCTGCCACCGTTAACAAGGGTGCAGTAATCCGCGTGCTCCCGCACCAGCCAGTATCCGTTCGGCACCGTAACTCCGAGGCCTGCGTAGCGAATGGCGGGCAGGTCCGGCAAGTCGTCGCCCATATAGGCGATAGCTTCCGGAAGAATGTCCAGTTTGTCCACCAGCTCCTGCAAAGCGACTTTCTTGTCTTCCCGTCCTTGCATCAGATGGGGAATCCCCAGGTCTCCCATGCGTTTTTCAGTCAGTGGTGAACTGCGGCCAGTGATCACGGCTATCGTAATGCCTGCGGCCATAATCTGCTTCAGGCCCAGGCCGTCCAGAATGTTGAAGCCTTTCAGTTCATCGCCTTTGGCGCTGAAGTAGATCTTGCCATCGCTCATGATGCCATCAACATCCAGGGCAACAAGCTTGATGCGCGCAGCTTTAGCCAGCAGGGCTTCTGGCCAGGCTTCCTGAAGAGGGCTTTTCAGTTCTCCCATCATGTTGCCTCTTAAATGACGCCCGCGCGGAGCAGGTCGTGCATGTTGATGGCGCCCACGAGAGCGCCGTTCCCGTCGGTAACCGGGAGTGCGCTGATCTTGAGGCCTTCCATAACGTTGAGAGCTTCCGCAGCCAGCTGGTCCGGCTGAATGGTTCGTCCATTGCGTGTCATCACATCCCGTATTGGGGTGGTGTGCACATCAATGGACTTGTCCAGGGTGCGACGCAGGTCGCCGTCTGTGAAAATGCCAGTCATCGCGCCGGAAGCGTTCACGACGGTGGTCATGCCCAGCCCTTTGCGGGATATCTCGAGCAAAGCACCGCTCAGAGTGGTGCCTTCATCTACCATGGGTATGCGGTCACCGGTATGCATGATGTCGGATACGCGCAGCAGGAGTTTACGGCCCAGGCTGCCGCCGGGATGCGAAAACGCAAAATCCTCTGCGCTGAAGCCCCGGGCTTCCAGCAAGGCCACCGCCAGGGCGTCGCCCATCACCAGCGTTGCGGTTGTGCTGGATGTCGGCGCCAGGCCGAGCGGGCAAGCCTCCGTTTCAACGCTGACGTCCAGGTTCGCAACCGCTTCTTTCGCCAGAGTGGAAGTTGGATTGCCGGTCATGCTGATCAACGGCGCACCCATGCGTTTGATAAGTGGCAAAATGGTAACCACTTCGCTGGTATTACCGCTGTTCGAAATGGCAATAACCACATCCTGGCTGGTAATCATACCCATATCGCCGTGGCTGGCTTCCCCGGGATGAACAAAAAACGAAGGTGTTCCGGTGCTGGCCAGAGTAGCGGCAATTTTGTGGCCAATGTGACCGGATTTGCCCATGCCGGTCACTACAACCCGGCCTCTGCATGCCATGATGACTTCACATGCACGTATAAAGTGATCATCAATGCGGTTTTCCAGGGCGCTTATTGCATCGCGTTCAATGCGAATGGCCTGGAGTGCGGGGTTCCGGAAGTCGTATGTTTTTTGCTCAGTCATCGGGCAAAGGGCCTGCTTTCTCGTTAAGGTACGGGATTGCGATATAGTTGGCGAAGTATAACATTTCCCGTGACCAGCGCCGCCTGGTTACGGCAAGTTCATTGGAACGATCAGCCAATTTGATCATTGCTATCAATTCATTTTGGGTACCACTGATTGAGCTTGAGGGCTCCTTGGCATAATGTAGCCGCTCTTTGAGAGCCAAGTGGTGTGCCTTGAAGAGCTGAACGCAAGGGGCCGAAAGCTAAAGGCTATGGGCTGAAAGGTAAGGAATATGGGTTTGAGCTCGTACATTTCATTGAAGGATGTTGTATTTTCCCGCTCTGGTCGCCGTATTTTTAATGGCGTTTCCGTAGAGATTCCCCGTGGCAAAATTACCGCCATTATGGGTCCCAGCGGCACCGGGAAAACCACCTTGTTGCGCCTGATCGGCGGCCAGCTTCGGCAAGACTCTGGCAGTGTCATGGTGGATGGTCACTCGATTTCTGACCTTCGCCGCAAGGAGCTTTACAAATTCCGGGAAAAAATGGGCATGCTGTTTCAGAGCGGTGCATTGTTTACCGATTTGAGCGTATACGAGAACGTGGCGTTCCCGATGCGCGTGCACACCAAACTGCCGGAAGATATGATTCACGACATCGTGTTGATGAAGCTGGAAGCGGTTGGCTTGCGCGGCGCCCGCAAACTCATGCCGTCGGAGCTTTCCGGCGGCATGAACAGGCGCGTGGCCCTGGCCCGCAGTATCGCTCTGGACCCGGAGCTGATTATGTACGATGAGCCCTTTGCTGGGCAGGACCCGATTGGCATGGGCGTGCTGGTGAAGCTGATTCGCGATCTCAACAGTTCCATGGGGCTCACCAGCGTTCTGGTATCCCACGACGTTAAAGAATCCCTGAGCATCTGCCACTACGCCTGCATCCTCGCGGATGGAAAAGTGATTGGAGCAGGTACTCCCGCCGAGTTGCAGGATCACCCGTCGGAGCAGGTGCAGCAATTTTTGAATGGGCATCCGGATGGCCCAGTGCCGTTCCATTACCCATCCTCGGCGGCTTCTGAGGACTTTGGTCTTTCTGGAGGTGTTTCTTGATCGACAGAATCGCTTCCTTCGGGCGCAGCGGGGCAGATCTCATTATTTCCCTCGGGCGCGCCGGGCGTTTTCTCGCTGGCGTGCTGTCAGGCGTTCCGCGCCCGGCAACCGGTTTTCCGCTTTTGATGAAACAGCTGTACTCGGTTGGAGTACTGTCGCTGGCGATCATAGTGGTTTCTGGTCTGTTTATCGGTATGGTGCTGGGCCTTCAGGGCTATACCATTCTTAGCGATTTTGGCTCCGAAGCGGCTATTGGGCAGATGATTGCGCTCACCCTGGTGCGCGAGCTCGGGCCTGTGGTGACCGCATTGCTGTTTGCCGGGCGCGCAGGTTCTGCGTTGACCGCTGAAATCGGCCTGATGAAGGCGACCGAGCAGCTCTCCAGTATGGAAATGATGGGCGTGGACCCCCTGCGCCGGGTTATTGCGCCCAGACTCTGGGCGGGCTTTATAGCCATGCCCGTGCTGGCCATCATTTTTTCGATGGTGGGTATCTGGGGCGGTATGCTGGTAGGCGTGGAGTGGCTCGGTGTATTTGAAGGTTCCTACTGGGGCAACATGCAGGCCTCTGTGGACTTCTGGGACGACGTAGTAAACGGCGTGATCAAAAGTGTGGTCTTCGGTTTTGTCTGCGCGTGGATTGCGGTTTACCAGGGCTACGATTGCGTGCCCACATCAGCGGGAATCAGCTCGGCCACCACGAAAACCGTGGTGTACTCTTCGCTGGCTGTGCTGGGACTGGATTTTGTGCTGACTGCCGTAATGTTCGGCAACTTCTGATTAACGATTGACGAGATAACACCGGGAGCCGGTAATGACACAAAGAACAACGGACATCACAGTTGGCCTGTTTATGCTTGCCGGATTGGCTGCACTGCTTTTTCTGGCGCTTCAGGTCAGCGGGCTGTCCCCCAAGTCGGCCCAAAGCACCTACACCATTTACGCGGATTTTAACGACACTGGTGGCATTACGCCCCGGGGCAGAGTTTCCATGGCGGGCGTGACGGTGGGCAGCATCGACTCCATCACCCTGAACAAGGAAACCTTCCAGGCGCGGGTTGCCATGTCCATTCATGGCGATGTGGATAATATTCCAGCCGATAGCGCTGCAGTAATACGTACATCCGGCCTACTGGGTGAGCAGTACATTGATATATCGATCGGCGGCGAAATGGACTCCCTCAAGCCGGGCGATACATTTTATTCCACCCAGTCCGCTATGAACATTGAGCGGTTGATCAGCAACTTTGCGTCTGGCAAGTAAGCCGGCTTTGCGACAGAACAGGAGAAACCACGTGATTGCTTTAACACAGCGATTTTTTCTCGCACTGACACTGATGGCATTATGCGTGGCATCGGTTCAGGCGGGCCCAGAAGACGAATTGCAGCGGTATGTGGATGAAAACACCCAGCGCCTGGTAGACCAACTCAATGCCGAGCGCGGGCTCTACGAGCGTGACCCGGAAGCCTTCTACCAGAGCATGGATGACGCGCTGGAAGGCTTTGTGGATTTTCGGAGGATTGCCGCCCGGGTAATGGGCCGCTATGCACGCCAGACAACACCTGAGCAGCGCGACGAGTTTGTAGTCCAGTTCAAACGCAGCCTGTTTGACAGCTACGCCCAGGCATTGGTGAGCGCTGAAGATTTCAAAATCAAGGTTAACGACGCCACCATTAACCCGCAGGACGACAACCGCGCCTCTGTGGCCATGGAGGTAATTACTGCCTCCGGCAATCGCCACTCAGTCACTTATTCCATGTACCGAAAGGAAGGCAGTAACTGGATGATGGAGAACGTGATTGTAGAAGGGGTCAACATCGGCCTTTCTTTCCGGGATCGTTTTACGCAGGAAATGGAAGCCAACCGAGGGCAGGTTCAGGTAGTGATTGACGGATGGAGCGATGCGGTAAAATCCCTCAACCTGGAAGAAGAAGTGGGCAAGTCATGAACGCGGAAGCACAGCTTCCGACGGCCGAGTTAAAAGAGGGCGTGCTCTCGGTCTCCGGCGCTATCGATGCCCACACAGTGATACCGCTGCGGGCTGAGGGCGAGCGACTGATCAAAACGGCCAGCGAGAACCTGAAAAGTCTGGTGGTTGATCTGTCAGGCTTGTCTACCACCCACAGTGCTGCTCTCTCCATGCTTCTGTGCTGGAGTCGGTTGGCTGAAAAACAGGGTGTTTCGCTGTCTTTCAGCGATGCGCCCGAGCGCCTCATTTCTCTTGCCGCTTTGAGCAACCTCGAGGATTGGTTACAATCCCGCCCCTGATTTCAAAAATACCTGAGGATTTACTATGGACGCCACCGAAGTCACCGAGCTGGTCAAAAAAGCACTGCCCGATTGTGAGGTGCAGGTAAAGATCGACGGTAACCATTATATGGTAGTGGTCATAGGTGAGGTTTTTGAAGGTCTGTCGAGCATCAAGCGGCAGCAACTGATCAACAAGGCGCTATTCCAGCAAATCATGGATGGCACTATTCACGCCCTTCACCCGAAACCGTTTACACCGGCTGAATGGGCCGCGCGTTAGTGTCCCGTCTGGCTAATTACTTAACCTACTGCGTAGCGCTGAGGGCTTTGATAGCCGCGTTGCGCCGTCTCGATTTGGAACCACCAAATCTTCGCCACCGCGCCTAGCTCTCAAAGCCCTCAGTGGCTCAGTAGGTTAAGTAATTAGCCAGACAGGACACTGGGGCTGAACCGCTCGCACACGACAGGATTACTATTGTGGACAAACTCTTGATCCGGGGCCGTAAGCCTCTGGACGGCGAAATCCGGATTTCCGGTGCAAAAAACGCTGCCCTTCCTATTCTTGCGGCAACGCTGCTGGCCGACGAACCGGTTACCGTAGGCAATCTGCCGCATCTGCACGATGTTACCACCATGATCGAGCTGCTTGGCCGCATGGGTGTGGAGCTGATGATTGATGAGAAAATGAGCGTGGAGATTCACGCCAACACCATCAAGCATTTCCACGCGCCATACGAGCTGGTCAAAACCATGCGTGCCTCCATTCTGGTACTTGGACCTCTGGTTGCGCACTTTGGTGAAGCAGAAGTATCTCTGCCCGGTGGCTGTGCCATTGGTAGCCGGCCGGTAAACCTTCATATTCAGGGCCTTGAGCAGATGGGCGCAGATATCAAGGTGGAAAACGGTTACATCCGGGCGAAAACCAACGGGCGCTTGAAGGGCGCGCACATCTTCATGGATGTGGTAACGGTAACCGGCACGGAAAACTTGTTGATGGCCGCAACGTTGGCGGATGGCAAAACCATCCTCGAAAATGCTGCCCGCGAGCCGGAAGTGGTGGATCTGGCCGAGTGCCTGATTGCCATGGGGGCCAAGATCACCGGGCACGGCACCTCAACCATTGAAATTGAAGGGGTTGAGCGCCTGCACGGTTGCCACTACAACGTGTTGCCAGACCGTATCGAAACTGGCACGTATCTGGTGGCGGCAGCTGCGACCGGCGGCCGTGTAAAACTGAAAGATACCCGCGCGGACCTTCTCGACGCCGTGCTGCTCAAGCTGGAAGAAGCCGGCGCCCATATCACCTCTGGTCCTGACTGGATTGAGCTGGATATGAAAGGTCAGCGCCCAAAAGCGGTCAATATTCGTACGGCACCTTACCCGGCTTTCCCGACGGATATGCAAGCCCAGTTCGCCGCCATGAATGCTGTGGCAGAGGGTACTGGCACGATTATCGAGACGGTGTTCGAGAATCGCTTTATGCACCTGCAGGAACTGACTCGCATGGGTGCCGATATCACCCTGGAAGGAAATGCCGCGATTATTAAAGGCGTTGACCATCTGACCGGTGCGCCAGTGATGGCAACCGACTTGCGTGCCTCCGCGAGCCTGGTCATTGCAGGTTTGATGGCAGACGGCGATACCATTATCGATCGTATCTACCACATCGATCGTGGCTATGAGTGTATTGAAGAGAAACTGCAGCTGCTTGGTGGAAGTATTCGCCGCCTGCCAGCGTGACCGACACAAACGGGATACCGGAAGGACGCATGACAGATTCCATCACCATCGCTTTGTCGAAGGGGCGAATCCTGGAAGAAACCCTGCCGCTGCTGGCAGAAGCCGGGATTGAACTGGTCGACGATATCAAGAAATCCCGCAAGCTGGTGTTTCCCACCACGGATCCGAGTGTGCGCGTGCTCATTCTCCGCGCGACCGACGTGCCTACCTACGTGCAGTATGGCGGTGCCGATTTGGGCGTTACGGGTAAAGACGTGTTGATGGAACATGGCGGGGAAGGCCTCTACGAGCCTCTGGATCTTAACATCGCTCGCTGCCGTCTGATGACCGCTGGCCCCAAAGGTGAAGCGCCGCCGGTAGGGCGTATTCGTGTAGCCACCAAGTTCGTGAACATGGCTCGCCGCTATTACGCTGCGCAAGGGCGGCAGGCCGATATCATCAAGCTTTACGGCGCGATGGAGTTGGCGCCGATTCTTGGTTTGGCCGACGAGATTGTCGATATTGTGGATACTGGTAATACGCTGAAGGCCAATGGTCTGGAAGCGCGGGAGTTGATCGACCATATCAGCACCAGATTGGTGGTGAATCGTGCCTCTATGAAGATGAAACACGAGCAGATTAACCCCATCATTGAGAAGATGGCGGCTGCCGTCGAAAAACGCAGATAGAGTTTGTAATCCAAAGCAGGATTTGAGAAATGACCGTTAGCATCAAACGATTGAACGCTTCCCAAAGTGACTTTGACAGTGAGCTGGCTACGTTGCTGGCTTGGGATGACAGTGTTGATCATCAGGTGAACGAATCGGTGCGTCATATCCTGCATGAAGTGAAAACCCGCGGTGATCAGGCGGTTTTGGAGTTCACGGAAAAGTTTGATCGGCTGAACGTGGACAGTGTTGCAGAGCTGGAGATGAGCCCGAGCCGTTTGCAGCAGGCTCTGAAAGCAATCCCGGAAGATCAGCGCGTGGCGTTGGAACAGGCTGCGGACCGGGTTCGGGATTACCACGAACGGCAGAACCAGAAATCCTGGCAGTACCTAGACGAAGACGGCACTGTGCTGGGCCAAAAGGTAACGCCGCTGGATCGCGCAGGGCTTTATGTTCCCGGCGGCAAGGCGGCCTATCCATCGTCTGTTCTGATGAACGCGATTCCTGCGAAAGTAGCCGGTGTGAGAGAAGTTATTATGGTGGTTCCCACTCCGGATGGCGTGGTGAACGATCTGGTACTGGCCGCAGCAGCCATCGCGGGTGTTGATCGTGTATTCACCGTGGGTGGCGCACAGGCCGTTGGTGCTCTGGCCTACGGCACAGAAACCATTCCATCTGTAGACAAAATCGTCGGTCCCGGCAACATCTTCGTTGCCACCGCCAAGCGTGAAGTCTTTGGCACCGTCGGCATCGACATGATCGCCGGCCCTTCGGAAATCCTGGTGATCTGCGACGGCAAAACCGACCCGGACTGGATCGCCATGGACCTGTTCTCCCAGGCCGAGCACGACGAACAGGCCCAGTCCATCTTGGTCAGTCCGGACGCAGACTTCCTTGATGCGGTTGAAGCCAGCATCAACAAACTGCTGCCCACCATGGAGCGCGCCGACATTATCCGCACCTCCATGACCGATCGCGCAGCCCTGATTCACGTTGCCGACCTCAGCGAAGCCGCCAGAGTATCCAATCGCATAGCTCCGGAACACCTGGAACTATCCGTGGAGGATCCGGAAGCCCTACTGGAAGAAATCCGCCATGCGGGCGCTATCTTCATGGGCCGCTACACAGCCGAAGCCTTAGGCGATTACTGCGCTGGACCAAATCACGTATTGCCCACAAGCGGAACAGCCCGGTTCTCATCTCCGTTGGGTGTCTACGACTTCCAGAAACGCTCCTCAATTATCGGGTTCAGCGCTAAGGGCGCCGACCGAATGGGGCGTGTCGCTTCTGTTCTGGCAAGGGGTGAGGGGCTGACGGCTCACGCTCGTTCAGCTGAATACAGGATTAAAAACGATGAGTAAATTCTGGAGTCCTTTGGTCAGCAGCCTGGTTCCTTATGTACCAGGCGAACAGCCCAAAATGGCTAATCTGGTAAAGCTGAACACCAACGAAAACCCCTTCGGCCCTTCACCAAAAGTCATCGAAGCCATACAGGCCGAACTCAATGACAGCCTGCGCCTCTACCCGGATCCGGAAGGCGAAAGCCTGCGCCAGGCCATTGCCGGATATCACAGCGTAACGCGCGAGCAAGTATTCCTGGGCAACGGCTCCGACGAAGTTCTGGCCCACATTTTTTACGCCCTGTTCCAGCACGGCCAGCCCGTTCTCTTTCCGGATGTCACCTACAGCTTCTATCCGGTGTACTGCGGCCTCTACAAGATAGAAGGCAGAACTGTACCCCTCACAGACAGCTTCGAGATCAACCCGGAAGACTACAAACAACCCAACGGCGGAATCATCTTCCCCAACCCCAACGCGCCCACCGGCCGTTACCTCGGGCTCGAGCACGTAGAAGCAATCTTGCAGGCCAACCCGGAGCGCGTGGTCGTGGTGGACGAGGCCTACGTGGATTTTGGTGGCGAATCTGCCATCAAGCTCGTCGACATATATCCCAACTTGCTGGTCAGCCAGACGCTGTCCAAAGCCCGTTCATTGGCGGGCCTGCGCGTTGGCTTCGCCATCGGTCATCCGGATCTGATCGAAGCTCTGAACCGGGTTAAAAACAGCTTCAACAGCTATCCTTTGGACAGGCTTGCCCTGGCTGGCGCAAAAGCCGCTTACGAAGACGAAGCCTGGTTCCAGAAGTCCTGCAAAGGTGTGATATCCGAACGCGAACGCGTGACGAAAAGTCTGGAAGGCCTGAGCTTTGAAGTTTTACCTTCTAAAGCGAACTTCGTGTTCGCCCGTCACAGGGCGAAGTCTGGTGAAAGTCTGGCAAAAGCTCTGAGGGAGCAAGGCATCATTGTTCGCCACTTCAACAAGCCCAGAATTAGCGACTTCCTGAGAATAACCATTGGCACTCCTGAACAGAACAATTCACTGATTTCAGGCCTTAACTCCCTGTAAACGAGAAAAGTTCGATAGAGGCCGGCAGGGAAGGGTCTTCCGGGAATGTCGGAGGCCATGGATGGCCGGAGTCAAGCGCACACGGATGTGCTTGTAGCGGTTCCCGGAAGACCTTTCCCTGCCGGCCGGTAACTCCAGAGTCCAGGTCAAAACAGGAGGAGAAAGCACATGGCAAATCGTGACAGCATTCTCGCGAAACTCAATGAATGGCTCCAGCCTGAGAACTTTCAAGACTACTGTCCAAATGGTCTGCAAGTTGAAGGCAAGCGCGACGTTAATATCATCGTCACCGGCGTAACCGCCTCCCGCGCACTGATCGAAGCTGCCATCGCCGCAAACGCAGACATGCTAATTGTTCACCACGGATACTTCTGGAAAGGCGAAGACCAGCGCATTCAAGGCATGAAGCGTGAACGCCTCAAGCGCCTGCTGGATAACGACATCAACCTCGTCGCCTACCATCTGCCGCTGGATGATCACCCGGAATACGGCAACAACCGGCAGCTTGCAGATATCCTCGATGTCAGGAACCCGCGACCGTTAAACGGGCTGGTCTGGGAGGGAGAGCTTCAGGAAGCAATGAGCCGTGAGAAGTTCGGGTTGCACATTGCCAGAGCGCTCCACCGCGAACCGTTAATCGTTGGCGACGGCAAAGCAGATATCAAACGGGTAGGGTGGTGTACCGGGGCGGCGCAAGGGTTTATCAACACCGCGATTGATGCAGGCCTCGATGCCTACATCAGCGGCGAAATCTCCGAACCGACAACCCACACCGCCAGAGAGTGTGGCATTCATTATTACGCCGCCGGGCACCACGCGACCGAGCGCTACGGTGTAAAAGCGCTCGGTGCAGCGTTAGAAAAGGGATTTGGTATCAGTCATCGGTTTATCGATTGCGATAATCCAGTCTGATCAAGCCTGCGTTGCTTTCTCGCCCTTTTTTAAACCGAAGTCTTCAGAAAGCGTGCCCGAAGTCTTGGGGGCGTAATCCCGGGGTGGCTCAGCGCCATCCTCGCTGACTTCCTCCAGGCGCTTGCGGGATGTTTGCTCAGCAAGTTCGGCCATCCAGTCCTCATCGTTGCACAGGCGATTCGCACCGCGAGCCATATGCTGGTTCACATCGCGGTACGCGTCATTGAATTGGCGCAACAAATGGGCTGACTCCATAAAATGCTCGTTCACCTGGGCCTGATAACGGGTGTACTCGTTGCGCAGTTCTTCTGCCTGTTGCTCCGCACGGCGTTGCCGGAGCGTGGATCCTTGCCCCGAGCGGCCAACAATCGCTCCGATGACAATGCCAACAATCAGTGCGGCAATCGCTGCCAGAATCAGGTTTGTCATATGCTGTGTCGTCCTGTTGCCGAAAAAATGAACCAAACTATGTGAGTCAGTATAACGCTCGCAGCCTCATCAGCCCATGCTTGAGTGCTGCGCCAATCGTCGTATTGCCCAGCCGCTGTTCAGCATGGCGAAAAAACCGGAAATACGCGATAATTCGCCGCCCAAAATCAACGATCAGACCCCGGGATTTCCTGATGACAGCTTCTATGCCTTCTGAAACGCCTGCGCACCAGACGCCATGGCAGCGCTACCAAACGGATCTTGAGCGCTCGGACTTTCTCAAGGATGCCGCTCAGGCTGATGCTGTGCAACGCCTTCAGACACTTTACGACAAACTGGTGGAAGCGGAAAGCGAACGCGGCAAAGCAATGGCCAAATTGCGGCGCAAGTTAAGAAAGGGCAGGGAAGAGCCAGTCAAAGGCCTTTATTTCTGGGGTGGTGTTGGCCGTGGCAAAACCTATCTTATGGACACGTTCTTCGAGTCCTTGCCGTTCAAGCGCAAGATGCGCGTGCACTTTCATCGTTTTATGCAACGGGTTCACCAGGAGCTGAAAAACTTCAAAGGCGAAAAGAATCCGCTGGATCTTGTGGCTAAAAAGTTTGCCGATGAAACCCGCGTGATCTGCTTCGACGAATTTTTTGTGTCCGATATTGGCGACGCCATGATTCTCGCAACTCTCATGGGTGGCCTGTTCAAGCGTGGCGTCACTTTGGTGTGCACTTCCAACATAGTGCCCGACGGCCTCTATAAAGATGGCCTGCAGCGGGCGCGCTTCTTGCCGGCCATCGCGCTCGTAAAGAAATACACCGATGTGGTGAACGTTGATGGCGGCGTTGATTACCGCCTGCGGACTCTGGAGCAGGCGGAGCTCTACCACTCGCCCCTGGACGAAGAAGCCGATGCCAGCCTGCGCAGTAGTTTTGATGCTCTGGCAGTTGAGGCGGGTAAACACAGCAAGTCCATGGAGATCAACGGACGCAAGATTCCCGCGCAGGCCCACGCTGATGATGTGGTCTGGTTTGATTTCAAAGACGTGTGCGACGGCCCCCGTAGCCAGAACGACTACATTGAGTTGGCTCGCCAATTCCACGCGATCATTGTCAGTAATGTCCCCGTCCTCGGCGGTGAAAAAGACGATCAGTCGCGCCGATTCGTAAATATGATAGACGAGTTCTACGATCGCAATGTGAAGGTTATTATTTCAGCGGCGGCTCCGATAACAGAACTATACTCCGGCGGGCGTCTGAGCTTTGAATTTGAACGCACCGAATCGCGTCTTCTGGAAATGCAGTCCCAGGAATATCTGGAGGCTCCACACAAGCCATAGCTGGAGCAAAAAACGATCAAAAGCAAAGTGGTTGCATCCAGAATTGTTGTCTATAGTGAACGCAGTACGAAGAAACCCGGCGTCGATCGGGGTGGTGAGCGGGTGGTGAGGGCAAAATCATACTTTTGACTGATCAAAGCACTGGACAGCGTTAGCTATAGTGCCTAGATCACGAGCACTGTGCATGAAGCCTCCTATACATCGTGAACACCAATAATCAGAGCAGCGACTCAGAACAACAAATGGAGTAGCCTTCCAATGACAAGAAAAATCCATCAATGGCAGCGTTGGACAAAATTACCGCTCGCCGTGGCAGTGGCGGCCGGTATGTCTGGTCAAGCATCTGCTTATTCTTTTTACCTCGGGGATGTAGAAACCCAGTTTAACACCACGCTGTCCGCCGGTGTCGGCTGGAGGGTTTCTGAGCGCGACAAACGCCTGATTGCGCAGGGCAACCTTGGTCCGCAGTTTGCCAACACCACCACAGGTGCGTCGACGAACAACTACGACGATGGCAACCTGAACTTCGATAAAGGCGATACCTACTCCAAGATCGTTAAAGGCAACAGCGAGCTGTTCCTGAACTACGATGTGAACAGCGATACCCTGACTCGTGTGGGTGCGCTGGTTCGAGGTCGCTACTGGTATGATTTTGAACTCAAAGACGAGAACCGCGCTGTCGATTACGTGGGGCAGCAACGGGAACTGAACAGCGAGGCGAAAGCTAATGCGTCGGGTGGTGAAATCCTTGACGCATACGTGTTCACTGATTGGTACCTTGGTAATGTCCCCCTGAGCGTTCGCTATGGCAAGCAGGTCGTCAGTTGGGGCGAGAGTACCTTTATTCAGGGTGGTATAAACACAATCAACCCTGTTGACGTGCCAGCATTTCGTGCTCCAGGTTCCGAGCTTAAAGATGCTCTGTTACCAGTTGAAATGCTCTACATGTCGGCGGGTGTCACGGAAAATATATCGATTGAGGCGTTTGTGCAAACAGACTGGGCACCCGTTCGCCCGGATGATTGCGGCACTTTCTTCTCCACCAACGACTTTGCCTCCGATGGTTGTGGACCTGTACTACTTGCGGGCCAGTTGCCGGATTCCCAGGCTCAGGCCCAGGGTTTCATAGCGCCGCGCCTTGGAGATGTTGAAGCAGATTCGAAAGATCAGTTCGGGGTTGCAATGCGCTGGTATGTTCCTGCGTTGAACGATTCCGAGCTTGGCTTTTATTACATCAAGTATAATAGCCGCTTACCCTATGTGAGTGGCACCATCAAGGACGGAAGTAGCCCGTTCCCATCGTACTTCATAGAGTACCCCGAAAATATCGATCTTTATGGTATCAGCATCAACACCAACACCCCGGGTGGCTGGTCTTTGGGTGCAGAATACTCCTATCGTGACAATGTACCGCTGCAATGGAACGCTTTCGAGCTGATCTTCGGTGGTCTGCAGAAACGTGGTCCCAATGGAGAAGTACTGAGCAAACTCGAACAGCAGCGTCTGGAAGAGCTTGGAGCTATAGTACCGGGCTCGAAGGTTTCCGGTAATGACCGCTTTGGTGTATCTCAAGCTCAGTTTACGTTGATCAAGTTCTTCGACCAGGTAATGGGTGCAAGTCGCCTGTCTCTGATCACGGAGTTTGGTGCAACGTATGTTCATGATCTGCCAAGCCTCGATGAGGCCCGTTACGGTCGTTCAGGCACCTTCGGTATCGGCACTCTGCCTCTTGCCAATGGCGACCTGTGCAAAGGCGAGGGCGGTACGGCTGAAAACATCAATACTAGCTATTGCACCAATGACGGCTTCACCACAGACTTCTCCTGGGGCTACCGCTCCCGTCTGGTCTGGAACTACCAGAATGCCTTTGCAGGCATCAACCTGTCGCCGCAACTGGCGTGGAGTCATGATGTAAAAGGTTACAGCCCACAGCCGGGTGGCAATTTCAACGAGGGTAGCAAGGCTATCGGTCTATCCCTTGAAGCGGTTTACCAGAACAAGATTACAGGCAACATCGGTTACACGAACTTTTTCGGCGGCAAGCCGTATAATGAGTTGACTGATCGTGATTTCGTGAGTGCCAGCGTTTCCTACTCATTCTGAATCGCCAAGAATTCGTTTAACGAGGTAATTTAAATGAAACTAAACCAGAAATTACTGGCTACAGGCGTTTTGGCCGCGAGTCTTGTCGCAGGCCAGGCTTGGGGTGCAGTTTCTTCCGAAGAAGCCGCCAAACTCGGTGATTCCCTGACACCAATGGGCGCGGAAAAGGCCGGTAACGGCGGCGCTATTCCTGCCTGGACAGGTGGTTTGACAACGCCTCCTGCCGGCTATAAGGGAGACGGGATCTATGTGAACCCGTTCCCGAATGAGACGCCCCAGTTCACTATTGATCAGAGCAACGTTGCTGAATATGCAGACAAGCTGTCCCCCGGGCAGGTAGCAATGATCAAGCAATACCCGAACTACGTGCTTCCGGTTTACGAGACTCACCGTACAGCGGCTTACCCGAAAGACGTTATGGATGAAACGGTCAAGAATGCGACCGGTACAGAGCTGATCAAGGACGGCAACGGTCTGGGCAACTACCAGAATGCAACGCCATTCCCGATTCCGCAGAATGGTCTGGAAGCAATCTGGAACCACATTACGCGATATCGTGGTGGTTCCGTACAGCGCAACGTAGGTCAGGCAACGCCTACCGCCAACGGCGCCTACTCGATCGTGAAGTTTCAGGATGAGTTGACCTGGAGGACCTATCTGGAAGATTACAGCCCGGGTGAAGATGCCAACGTACTGTTCTATTTCAAGCAGGCCATCACCGCTCCGGCGCGTTTGGCTGGTAACGTGTTGCTGGTTCACGAGACCATCGATCAGGTTGCAGAACCACGTCGCGCCTGGGTATACAACGCTGGCCAGCGTCGTGTTCGCCGTGCACCTCAGGTTGCCTACGACGGACCGGGTACTGCGTCTGACGGCATGCGTACGTCAGATAACTTCGATATGTTCAACGGCGCACCAGACCGTTACAACTGGGAACTGGTTGGCAAGAAGGAAATGTACATTCCGTACAACTCCTACAAGCTGGTTGACCGGAGTGTGAGCTACGAGCAGATCATCAAGCCTGGCCATATCAATCAGGATCTGACCCGTTACGAGCTTCACCGTGTGTGGCACGTGCGCGCAACCCTGAAAGAGGGCGAGCGTCATATCTACGCCAAGCGTGACTTCTATATTGACGAAGACACCTGGCAGGCGTCGGTCATTGACCACTATGACGGCCGTGGTGAGCTCTGGCGTGTGGCAGAAGCCCACTCCATGCAGTTCTATGATCAGATCGTTCCCTGGTATGCGGTTGAAACCCTGTACGATCTATTGTCTGGCCGCTATCTGGTTCTGGGTCTGACAAACGAGGAAGTCGATCCGTATCAGTTTGGCGTCAAGCGCCAGTCCAGAGATTACACACCGGCTGCTTTGCGCAGGGCCGGAACCCGTTAAACGGGCGTGTTGATCTACATAAACGGCGGGCCTCGGCCCGCCGTTTATGTTTCTGTGATAAAAAACTGCCGCCAAAAAAACACCTTTCATGTCAAAACTTTGCAGCCAGCCCCTCAATTGGTTTAACCTCACTATCATACTAAAGGCGTACCGGGGCAGTGTGTGAAATCATTCCACGATGGCTATGCAGCCAATGACGAATTCCAGTCAGCAAACAGCGGACTTCAGCGTGGCGAACTGGTAAGAGATTTGCTGAAGCAAAGATTACAGGCACCGATCGTTCCAGCTGATTCGTTGGCGCGCCATCACCTCAATGCTTTGATTGCCGATGCATTAATGCCGCGCGGTGTGATTTTTGTGGAAGCCCCCTGCGGGTATGGGAAATCCCATACCTTGGCCATGGGAATCCAGGCTACCGGGATCAGTGGGGAAAATGTCCGTTGGCTGCCCCTGAACTCACAGGACAACGCGCCTACCCGTTTCCTTAATCTGTTGTCCGTAGCACTGGATATTCCCGAATCCTCTGAAAGCAGCCTGCAAGGCGGCGCTACCTTTCCTGATGCGCTTGCGATAATGCTCATGGGCCTGAGAAAAGTGCAGGCGCCGCAGCCTTCCATTCTGGTCCTGGATGGCCTTCATCACATCACGAACCCGGCGGTTGTTGCCTTGCTTCAGCAGTTGGTAGCCGATATACCGCCTCATTTTTCAGTTGTGATGCTTTCCCGGCAGGCGTTGCCCTATGAAACCCACGCTTTGGAGCTGGAAAACCGGTTTACCCGCCTAGGTACCGAAAAGCTGGAGTTCAGCCGAAGCGAAACCTTTGAGTTCTTCCGGGATGTTCTGGGTGATCAGCAGCTAACCAGTGTGGCAGTTGATCATTTGTACGATCTTACCGAGGGTTGGCCCACGCCACTTGCGCTTTATCGCCGGGATATCCGTCAAAGCTCGGAGAGACACGCTGTTGCAGATACACCCAGTGTTGAGCGCTTTTTAAAGGAATCCGTATTGGGCAGCCTGACACCCGGGCAGGTCCGCTCCCTCAGAGCCATATCAGAGCTCGGGCTGTGCTCAGACGAGCTGCTACTCGCATTTGAATCCCTGATTCCAGACGGTGTGTTGCTGCCATCCGAGGCATTTGAACGCGGGCTGCCCGTAAAGATCATGCCGGGCTGGGGTCGCTGGTACCGGCTCAACCCGCTGTTAATGGAGTGGCTCAGAACACCTGTAATGGCGGGCTATTCCGACAGGATGGCGGCAGCGAGCCGATGGTTTGGCAGCCGCAACCAGTTTCCCGAAGCTCTGAAGTACTCGTTGTTGGCAGGGGATGCGGAAGAAGTTATCCGCATTGCATCTGAGGGTTCCGAGGCGTTGTTGCTGGGGCAGGACACGGCATCGTTGCTACGCTTGCGCAAAAGCCTTCCTGCACCGTTGCTTGAACGCAGCCCCAGGCTAAGAATTGTCTACAGTTGGGTGCACGCCATTGGCGGCCAGTTCCAGCAGGCGCGGGCCCTTATTGAGGGCATGGACGATGAAACCCGACAAGAGCATGAAACACGAATCTGCGCGCTCAGAGCGTTTATACTGCGCGGCGAAGGGCAGGTTGCACCGGCTCTGGAAATGGCTGAACGTGCGCTTTCAGGGCGAGAGCTTTCAACCCAGGGCCAGCTGGTCACTCAGATGGTGCGTGCCAGTGCGTTGTGCGCATCCGGGCGTTTCACAGAAGCCCGGGAAGCCAATCGAGCAGCGTCGCGCTTGGCCAGGGAGGCAGGAGATTCCGGCTCGGAAGCATTGGCGGTGTACGCGCACGCCCGGATTGAATTGGGCAAAGGTGCGCTCCGGCATGCAGAGCAGTTGCTGCGGACCGGCCTGGATACCGTTGTACAGGAGCTCGCCCGACCCGCCAGAATCGGCGAAACGCGGCTCCAGTTGAATCTGGTGCTCGTACTCTGGCATCAGGGGCGCGACGCGGAGGCCGATAGGCTGCTGGTTACCTGTGGTCGCCATGCGGAGCAGACCCGGGATCTCGGATTACTGCTGGCGATGGCGATACGGGTGTTAATGTGTCGCTCTCAGGGCCGGCTGGAGGATGCGTTTGTGTGGATCGGACGGGCCGAGCGCACCATGCACACCTGGCAGGTGGATGAATCCCTCTATGTTCCAGTGCTTGAAGCCCTGAAAGCCAGTTGCTGGCTGGCTCAGAATCAGCTTGAAAGTGTCGCTCAGGCACTTGCGAGGCTGGAGCCCTACCGGAAAGCCAAATGCGTTCCGGAGCTCTTCCCGATGATGCCCGGGTTGCTGGACTGCCTTCAGGTACGCCTGGATCTCGCTCGCGGCGAAACCGTAAGGGCCCGTGAAACGCTCGTGAACATACGTAAACGCTATGATGAGGCGATTCCCTGGGGCGTAGACATACACATGCGGCTGTTGAATGCTCTGCTCGTCAGCGAAGATAAGGGCGTTACTGCGGCTCAGAAAATTCTTGTAGGTGTGGTATTCGAAGCGGAAAAGGAACACTTCATAAGTCCGTTCGCAGAGCTCAACCTTGAGCTCAAGGAGCTAATGGAGAAGACCTACAGCCAGCTGCCTGACACCCCGTTCCGGGATGCCTTGGGCCGGCTGTTTGGCATGGCGGGAAAGACCTTGCCTGCGTTGCTGGCCGAACCCATCAGTGATCGGGAACAGGGCGTGCTCGAGCTGATCGCCAATGGTTTATCGAATCAGGAAATCGCCGACAAGCTGCACATTTCGCTGCACACGGTAAAGACTCACGCCCGGCGTATAAACGCCAAGCTGGACGTGCGCTCCCGCACCCAGGCGACTGTTCGTGCCCGGGAGCTGGGGCTGCTGTAAAGCCCAAGAGGCGCAATGATGAACCGGATCAAGGCTGGGCCCGGTTCTCGTTTTTGATGGCTTCTATGCGGGCGTCTTTCTCGGCCCATAATCCACTGACCCAGCGCTGGAATTCCACCCGCGTTTCGCGCCCATTCTCATAATCCATTCCAAGAAACTGCTTTGGAATTTCCCGCACCCGGATGTCGATCACAATGGTGCGGATACGCCCGCTCAGATAATCCCAGATGCCTATGCTACGTTGCTTACCGGGGTACACAATCGTCACATCCAGCATGGTATGCAGCATGTCGCCCATGGCACCCAGAACAAACGCCGTGCCACCCGCTCTTGGCTTGAGAAGGTGTTTGTAAGGTGAGTTCTGACGTTTGTGTTTGGTGGGGGTGAAGCGTGTCCCTTCCATGAAATTGAAGATGGTCACTGGTGTATAACGGAACTTCTCGCACGCAGCCTGGGTAGCGGCAATGTCTTTGCCTTTCAGTTCCGGTTTCCGGGCAATCTGTTCTTTGGTGTGGCGGTGCATAAATGGAAAGTCCAGCGCCCACCAGGCAACCCCCAGAAAGGGGACCCATATCAGCTGTTTTTTCAGAAAGAACTTAAGCAGGGGGATTCGGCTGTTGAGCACGTACTGTATGGCCGGAATGTCAGCCCAGCTCTGATGATTGCAGGTGACAAAATACCAATGCTCACGGCTGAGGTGTTCCGCACCCCGCACATCCCACTCAACCTTGTGCAGAACATCCATCACCAGATTGTTGACCCCGATCCACAACCTGGCAATGTTATTCAGCACAACGGTGCAACCCTTGCGAATAGCAACCACGGGGAGCACAAGCTTGAGTAGCGCGAACAACATCAGAAACGGAAAAAGTACGAGGGTGTTGACGAGTACAGACAGGGCCGCCAGGGTTCCCTTCAGCGGCGCAGGCAGAAAATAAAGCATGCGGGAAAGTCTCAGGTTATCAGAGGTTCATCGGAGATCAGCCCTCGGCAGAAGTGCGGGTGCTCTCACCCACGTTCTTACCGGCAATATGACCCGGGAGCAGGGCTTCCTCGGCACTTGCCGATGCCAGATCCTTCAGGTGCGATGGGCTGCGATCGCTTAGAGTTTTCCTGAATTCGGTATCGTAGAATTCCAGATTGTTATAGCGAATCATTGAACGAATTTCATTAACATATTCTTCGCCGCGCACGGAATAGCTGACCAATCCGCGGGCAAGGGCAAGCCCGGAAAGCGGATCGCCGGACTGCCTGTCATCAAGGCGAGTGTTGCGCAGACCCTGATAACTCGTATGTCGGTTCAGATTCTGGATGTAGGCCCTTACGGAGTGGTAGGGCGATGGGAAGGAGGCCACTTCATGGCTGGCACCTTCTACACGGCTAAGGGGAACCAGGCCGCAGCCCTTGGAGAAGCACCACTGGCCAAACAGGTTATTGCCTCGAAGCGCAAAGCGCGACGTACCCCAGGCCGACTCATTGGCCGCCTGCGCCAGAATCAGTGACGGTGGGATAACGTCCAGGCGCTTTCCCAGCAGGGCAAATTGCTCGGGGCTACCAGGCTCTTCCTCCACCCGTAAGCGTTTGGATTGAGCGGCGAGCCAAATATGCTCCTTTTTTGACAGCGTGGTTTTGCTCGCAAGACTGTCAAGATAGTCCCGCTCAATGAGAATGCGGGAATTGGCAAGCACGATGCGCGGGTACAGAAACGAAAAGAACGCGGCCTTCCTCTCAGTGGTGTCCTGATAGCCAGAGAAGTCCGGGAGGTCGTCGCGAGCCCATGCGGGCAGTGGAGGTAGTGAGCTCAAGGCGGGCTCCGAACCGTTATTACTGTCACTGGCTGAGCGTTCGGGTGGAACGTAAAGGCCGCCCCCGATGGCAAAAGCGAATAAGGGAACAACCAGCATCAGCGAACGCATTGCAGCGGACATAAAACCTCTCGTCACAACCTGTCTGTGTGCCCGGCGAGCCTGCAATTTCGGCCGATTCGGGCGATAGTGTTGGTAATTATAACAGGTTGTACGAGCAGGGTTAGCGGAGGGTTCACGGCAGCTGGGTTGCGATCAAAAGACCGAGCTGCCTCTCGCTGTTAACACGATCCCGGTACGTGAGAAAAAACTGGCTCAGATCGGCCGTCACGAAGCCTTCCAGAATTATGTCTCCGGCGCTTAAGCGAACCTTGCCGGCGCCTTGGTCGATGTATGCCAAGTTGGCAACCAGTTGGCCCGAAGCTGGCGGGGAGACGCTTTCATCATCCACAGAATGATGCACTTCCAGGGTGTTGCTATCGAGATTTGCGGTGCTGCCTGAAAGCTCCAGTACGCCGTTATCGAGGTGAACGAGCCGATTGAAGCCGTCTTCCATGGCGAGAACAAAACCCTGGACTCTGTAACGCCCGGAACTCGGTGCCGCAGAGTTGGTTGTTTCTGCAGCAACAAGCAAGCCGTCACCTATCACACCACCAGGAGATGCAGCGTCGGCCAGCGCAAAGGCCAGCAACGAGCCATTTGGCACACTGGCACCCACGCCCAGGTCTGGCTGGCCAAATGGTCCTGCCGGGTTGTTAACGTCGAGATTAAGCCGGCCGATATTCTGGCTGCCACTGCTCAGAAGGGCGGAGCGCGGGGTTATTGTCCAGCTATCTGTGCGAGTGCCTGTATCGTTCACCGAGACGGCGCCAGAGCTGTCTCGGCTGAGTGTGGTAAATGCCTGGGTTTGGCTGATAGAGCTGCTGCCGGAAGCCGCACTGACCTGCCACAGGCCAGATCCTGCCTCCACCTGCACCGGAGTCGCTGATTGTGAAAACCGGGCTGCAAGGTAAACCGTGTTGTACTCACGGCCATTCAGGACTCCTGCATCAAAGTCTTCTTCCCGCAACAGGTTGAGCTCCAGCGCTGAGAGATAATGAGCTTCCAGTTCCTCTTTGCGCTTGAGTTTGTCGACCTCCGATTCCAGGGCAATGGCTTTGCCCGCACTGAAATAGCCGGCCAGAGCGCGATCCGGTCCGAGATTGGCACTGCCGGCCCCACCGGTATAGGCATCCAGAAAGTAGGGGTTACGCGTCCAGCCGATTGTTCTGGCACTGTTCCGGTCTGTAATGCTTTGGTAAAGCGCACGGCCAGCCAGCAGCCGGGCATCATCATCCAATGTGGCGGCACCAGGCGAGGACGAATGCGTGTTCAGGGCCCAGGTTTCGGCACCCCGGGTATAGAATTCATTCCCCCGTTTGTGCACAAGGGTTTTTCGGTCGTACGGAATCTGCGTGGCAAGTGAGGTTACCTTGATGTTGAAAATATCAAAGCTCGCCAGGGTCAGCCCCGGATATCGATACGCGGGTTCATCACCGGTACCGGTTTGCTCCTCCCGCCCAAGACGTACGCCCCACTGGCCAGATCCGGTAAAACTGCTCTCCAGAAACGTCTGCCCCAGCTCGATCCCCATAAAAACCGAGTTATAGTCCGCTGAGCTGGCGGCTATTTTTCCGGAGGACTGGTCATCCAGCAAGGCGTAATCGGCCATGGAGGCGACATAGCTGGCAAAGTCTGCACGCAGCGACAGCAGGTCAAGCGCGCTTTCAATGCTGGCGCTGCCTGGAATATCAATCTCGAAATCGTGCACCTGGTCAACCAGGGTGGGCCAGACATATTTATTGAGGCACAGGGCGTTATTGGTCTCCATCACACAATCAAGGATTCTCTGGTACTCGCCGGGGGTGTATCGGGGAATGGTGTTGCGCACCAGGTATTCGGAGAACGGATTGATCTTCACATCCCGGTCGGCGTCGGCCGCCAGAGCCCGCAGGGTTGTATTGCCATACTGAGCTTCAATGATCACGTCTGGCGCCTGAGGCTGACCATTCTGGAAGCGGATTATCGTAAATCCGTTGTTGTCCTGGCGTGTGGTGTAGGACAAAGTGCCAAGGTTCTGAAGGTTTCGGTTGGTTCGGTACACGCTGATGGTGTCTGGCTGAACAATGCGAAGGTTGCGCCGTGTTGGCTCGCCGTCTGGCGCGAGATTGCCAGGTACCTCGAGAGTGATTCGGACTTCGTTGGCATTGAGCCCGCTGCTGTTGCCGGAATCGCCGGTGCTGCCGGTGCTGAAATCATCCACCGGGTTGTTGGTGCCGCCAAAGCTGTTGGGTTGGTTGCGGACGTCGTCAATGGCGTCTTCGCCGCCTCCGCAGGCAGTGGTTAGCGAAATAATACAAAGGATAAGTAACCCGGGATTCAGTCGCATATTTGGCAGTCCGTGCTAAAAAACGGTAGCCAGTCTAGCAGTGCAGGTTTCGGGAAAGCGTGAGGGAGGACACGAAACGGGCGCCCGGAGAGGGCGCCCGTACCAGATAGGCAAGCGGGTTTAGAAGAAAATCTTCATGCCAGCCATAACGCCTTCATCCAGGTTGATGTCACCGCTGTACGGCGAGTCCAGTTCGGTATTCAAGTACCGGTAACCGGCGAACAGTTCAGCGTTGCGGATAACCCGGTAGCTGCCGCGCAGTTCAACACTGGTCATCTCTTCCGAGTCACCAAACGAGAGGATTCGTGGTGCATAGTGCAAGCCGCCAGTGAAGGAAAGGCCCGGAACGTTGGGAATGTTCACAGTCGCAAAGCCACCAAGGCCCACTGCGCCGCCATCCAGGCGATCGTCGTCCCAGCCTATCGCGCGCATACCGATACCGGCGGTTGTGGGCAGGTTGCCCAGCGCGGTGCGGCCTTGGGCGTGGAAATCCACGTTGCCAATATGGCGGCTACCTTCATGGTAGGTATAACCGGCGCCGAGCTGAAGGTCGTTGTTGTTGCCGAAAAAGTTCACTTGGCCCTTTACGGAATCGTTGGTCAGGCTCAGGTCCAGGTCGCTGGCAAATACAGGCGCAGCAGCCAGAGAAAGAGCCAACACGGAAATACGGGATACTTTCATTCTTTTACCTTCTTGATTGCGTGCAGGTATTGATTGTGGGCGAATGGTAACGGGCTACCCGGGGTACCACAACTTACAAGCATGTAAGCCCTTGGACAGAATTATTCAAATGGGCCTACAGACTCAATGGCGCGTTGTTTCGCCGCCCTGGTCCAGATCGTCCGGAGACGCGTTCTCCGCCGGAACCTTGTATTCCTCGTTGGCCCAGGCGCCAAGGTCAATCAGCTTGCAGCGTTCTGAACAGAATGGTCTTGAAGGATTGGACTCCGTCCATTCCACGGATTTTTTGCAGGTGGGGCATTCTACGTTCATGTGGACCTTTCAAATCGTTAATCGTGTGTGCAGTTGCCGCATAGAGCTTGGCGGCGTTATACAGGGGCTTTTGCAGGAGCGCCATGGGCGTATTGTTCCAGTACTGCCCGTAGCATTTCAATATTGACAGGCTTGGCGACAAATGAATCCATCCCGGCCCGACGGCAGCGCTCCTCATCCTCTTCCATAGCGCTGGCGGTAAGAGCGACGACTGGCACCCGTGGTCGCTTGCGGGCTTCTTCCCAGGCGCGCAGGCGCCGGGTGGCCTCAAAGCCGTCCATTCTGGGCATCATGCAGTCCATAAATATCAAATCAAAAGGGTGCCATTGCCACAAGCTGGATGCAGCCTCACCATCATTTGCCGTCATCACATCACACCCCAGTTTCTCCAGCAGCCTTCGGGTCAACGTCCGGTTTACCGGGTTATCTTCGACCAATAACACTTTCATACGGCGGGAGGTGAGCTCACGGCGCTTTTCAGTATCATCGCTGGTTTGCAGGGAGAACCGGGTAAGGAAGCACCGATCTTCCTTTGTGGCGTCTTCGAACAGTTGGTTCAGAATGGGGCTCAGGCAAGATTCCCGCAGGGACTTGCTGAGAAAGGCATCCGCCCCGGCCTGGCGGAAATGCTCGGCATCGCCACGCTGCGGGTTGGATGAGAGAATCAACAGACGCATATCCGCCCATAGAGGGTTGCTGCGCACCTGGCGGCATAGCAGATCGCTGTCCATATCCGGCAAAAAGCCGTCGAGGATAATCGCGTCAAATGGCTCCTGGCTGTCGAACGCCAGGCGTAACGATGTCAGGGCCTCTCCGGCGGATTTGACAGCCTCGATGTGGACATCATGGCGCGACAGCATTTCCAGCGTAATTTTACGGGACAGCTCGTAGGAATCGGCTACCAGCACGCGCTTGCCCTTCAACATGCGCGTATCCGGGCGCATGCGCGATCCACTCTCGGGCGCTGCGGGCAGCGTCAGTTCAATCCAGAATGTAGAACCTTCGCCGGGCCGGCTTTCCAGATCCAGAGAGCCTTGCATCAGATTGACCAGCTGGCGACAGATGGTCAGCCCCAGCCCGGCACCGGGCAGCTGGCGCTGGAATCTCTGGCCCAGCTGCACATAAGGCTCGTACACCAGCGGGACGTCTTCCGGATTTATACCAATGCCAGTGTCTTCAACCGCCAGACGCAAACGAACCTTCTCATCCCGACGCCCTAACACCTCAATACTGATCAGCACATGCCCGGAATCTGTAAATTTGATCGCGTTGGAAACGAGATTCAGCAACACCTGGCGAATCCGCACCGGGTCACCCCGAAGGGCCCAAGGCAGCTCCTCGTCAATGCGTAACTCCAGTGCCAGCCCTTTTTCCCGTGCCCGGTCGCCCAGCATGTGTACCAGGTCGTTGAGGGTTTCCCGCAGATCGAAAGGAATGTCCTCAAGTACAAGCTTTTCAGCTTCCATGCTGGAAATGTCCAGCAGGTCGTTGATGATGGCAGAAAGGCTTTCAGAGGCGCTGAGCAGGGTGTGTACGTACTCGCTTTGCTCCTGGTCAAGTGGCGTGTCAGTCAGCAGATTGGCGTACCCGAGAACAGACTGCAGGGGCGTACGCAGCTCGTGGCTTACATTCGCGAGAAACTGGTTTTTTGCGCGGTTGGCTCGTATCGCCTCATCCCGCTCACCCTGGGATTGGAGGGTGGTTTGCCGGAGTGATCGGGTATCTTCCAGAATCTGAAGCCGCATCTTGTTTAGCGCCTGCTCAAGCTCTGAAAGCTCATCCGGGTGTTTGGGAGGCCTGCGCTTCAACTTGAGAGGGTCCACCAGCGCATCCAGGTTCAGCCGCGCAGCGTAGTCTGCCATGGATTCCATATGGCGAGAGAGGGTGAGGCGCACGATGACCACAAGCCCCAGCGTGCCCAGCATCACAACAATTGACTGAAACAGCAGGTTAATCAGTGCACTGTTGCGTAGCTCCGAATAGACCTGCTCAACCGATGAGGTGATCGTAAGCGTGCCCATGTCTTCCGGGCCACGGAAAGTTGAGCGATTGAATATCAACGGGAAGGTTTGCGAAATAACACGGCCTTCCGGGTAGCCGCCGGTACTGAACTCCTCACCGGTGGAGGTCACGACTCTGGCGTAGTGAATGGCCTCTACCGCTCGCATGTCATCCAGGCTATTGGCCACCTCGCTGAAATTCATCAGCCAGATGTTGTTGCTCATACTGCCGGAGACCAGCCCTGCGGCGCGTTGCTGGGTCTCCTGAAGATCAGATTTTCGGCGTTCAAACTCACCGATCATTTGCACGCCGGTGGCAACCAGAGAAATAACCAGGCTGAACAGCAGCACATACACAAGCAGCCGCATTGCCAGCGGCCGGATACCCATGCGCGTGAAAAACCGATTTGAGAGCAATGCACAAATTCCCTGTGTCGACTACTAAATCACCAACGGAAGTCTAACAGACCGTCAGCACTTCGACACGTTTCTGTGAATGATCATTCATAAACCGGAATCGCACGTTCAGATCATAAAGGTGCGCTCCGTAAATACGCTCCTCATCACGGCCCCTGCGAAAGGAAGGGCGAGGGTCGTAACTCACAATATCCGTTATGAGAAGCTTCAGGTCCGGATACTGCTCTGGTGGCAGGTTGGCAAGCTGCGCCTCGGCTTCTGGCAGAAAAGCGACTTCCAGGCGCTCGGTAGTCGCCGATTCAGCCCAGCCCAGCCCTGCATCCGGTATCGAATCGGCAAACGGCAGATAAGGTTTGATATCCAGAATCGGCGTGCCCTCAATCAAATCGTGATCGCTTATCTGCAGAGCCAGTTGGCCGTCTTTGCGCACAAGGCCCTCGTTACGGACTACGGATAGCCCGAGGCTGTTTGGCCGGAACGGTGAACGGCTGGCGAATACGCCCATTTTCTGGTTTCCACCCAGGCGAGGTGGCCGAACCACCGGTCGCCACTCTGCCCGCACGGCTTCGTGAAACTGGAAAATCAGCCAGAGATGGCTGGCGGTTTCCAGACCCCGAAAAGCATCTTCCCGGTCATAGGGTGGCTGGATAATCAGGTCGGCTCTGGCGTAGCGAGTGAGGCCTGGTTGGCGGGGCACTCCAAATTTGTCTTTGAAGCATGAACGAGTAATAGCGATGGGTGTAAGCGCCAAGGCGTCTGAGGCAGGAATAGAGTGGTGTCTGGGCATGGGTCCTGGTTCGAACTCCGTGGTTGAGGCCTGCAAGCGGTTCCCGGAAGGCCCCGCTTGCAGGCCTCCTCAGATTTGGGAGTTAGAAGTCGGGGTTAATGCTACCGGAAAAGAACATCTCTACGCGAAAAAGAACGGAGCCCTGATCTTTGAAGCTCTTCTCTCTCGGAAAGGTGAGTGCAGGTATAAGCTCTGCGAACAGCCAATCGCTGTGGAGCCTGTAGCGCCAGGTAAGGTCAACAAACGCCGAAGTTGTTCGCCAGCCTGGTTTGCTCTCGCCGAGAACGCCCACGCGCGGATTGAGTGTTGAGCGATTGTTCAGGCGCTTATAGGTACTGAAAATCTGCGAAGCAACAAATTCGCTGTCGTTATGCACCCATTCAAGCTCAGAAGAAGTCCAGAAACGCCAGCCGTTGCCAACATCCCGGCTAGCGCTGAACCAGGTGCGGGCACCCCAGCCATCCTGGTGATAGTAGTAAAAACGTTGCTGTGCTCGAAAGGCCCAGTCTTCGTTTGCTTTCCAGTATTTTTCCGCCGTTGCCCGCCAGAAGGCATCCGGCGGAAAGTGCAGGCGGGCGCCTATGTCGTTAGACAGGTTAATGGCGTCTCCGATTTGCGAGAGATACCGCAAAGCGCCTGTTGCCGTGCCTGTTGTGCGGTCTGGTTCCGTCAATTGTCGATCGCGCTGGCGTTCTTCGAGGGGAATAAGCTCGTCGCTTTCGCTTTCGATAACCAGTCGCAGTTTGCGCTTTGTGGTTGGTATGTCCAGTCGAAACTTGATCTCTGGCTCGAATTGGGCCGGGGCGCCGTATTCGGATTCGGTGGCAAAGCCGAGGCGCAGGTAGCTCTCGTTATTCGGGAGGCTGTGGCTCTCACCGGAGAGCGTTCGGTCGGCCCAGTTCCCAAGGGACTGGACTTTTGGGCCCTGAAGACGCTCCTGGCGCAGGATGAAGTTGCTGAAACCCATCCAGTAGGAGTCCCTCGGCTCCGCCCAGTACTCATCCGGATCAAACGTGTAGAATGACGGTGGCAGTTTCGCAGGCACCAGGGTGTCGGTTATAGAGTGTTCCTGAACCTTGAATACTGGCTCAATGCCGTAACTGCTTGTGCTGATAAAAAGGAGCAAGGCTGTAACTGTTAGAGCAAAAGCCGAACCCTGCCTCAAACGGAGCTGATCAACCAAAGTCCACCATGAACCTTTCATGCAATGCGCGAACCTCGGCTGCAACGTTTTCTTTGGGCTGGTTGTTATCAATTACGGCACTTGCTTTGCTGATGCGCTGCTCGCGGGGCATTTGAGCAGCGATAATTCGCTCAACTTGCTCCCGGGAGTTGGTATCCCGGGCCATGGTGCGCGCAATTTGAACATCAACAGGAACATCCACCACCAGCACTTGTTCAACCAGTTTGTTCTGGTCGGTTTCCAGCAGCAGGGGAGACACTAACAGAACGTAAGGCAAAGTATAATCGGTGGGATGAAGCTGGCGAATAAGTTCCTCACGGATGACCGGGTGCAACAGGCTCTCAAGCCACACACGCTGCTCCGGCTGCTCAAATACAATCTGCCGAAGGCGTGCTCTATCGAGTGCTCCGTCGTCTGTGAGAATGTCCTGCCCGAAGTGATCGGCAATAGCAGTCAACGCAGGCATTCCCGGCTCAACCACTTCGCGGGCGACATCGTCCGCATCCACCCAGTGCACGCCCAAAGCGCCAAACTGACGCGCGACCGTGGATTTGCCAGACCCGATACCGCCTGTAAGCCCGATAATGCTCATCTGATGCTTCAAATCCCTAACAGCCCGTCCCAGAATTCCTGAATCTCAACGCCAAACCACAAACACAACAACCCGGCAGCGGCAAGGTAGGGGCCAAACGGAATGGGCACTTCACGGCCATGCTTCTTGAAGACCATCAGGCTGATACCCACTACCGCACCCACTACGGAAGACAACAGAATCACTGCGGGCAACAACTCCCACCCCAGCCAGGCGCCCAGAGCGGCCAGCAGCTTGAAATCACCGTGGCCCATGCCTTCCTTGCCGGTGGCAAGCTTGAACAACCAGTAAACAGACCAGAGGGAAAGGTAACCAAAAACCGCGCCCAGGAAAGCGCTGTTAAAATCGCCCAGATATCCGAAATAGCTCAACATCAATCCGAGCCACATTAAGGGCAGGGTGATGCTGTCTGGCAGAAGCTGGGTATCGAAATCGATCACGGTCAGGGCGACTAGTGCCCAAACCAGCAACAGAGTTAGCAATGTCGACTCTGAAGGGCCCCCAACCACTAAAGTGATCACGGAAAACAGAGCCGTTACCGCTTCAATTACCGGGTAGCGAATCGAAATATGCGCCTTACAACTGCCACACTTGCCGCCAAGAAGCAGGTAGCTGATCACCGGGATATTCTCCCAGGCTCGGATTTTATGGCCGCAGGAAGGGCAGGTAGAGGCTGGCCTGGAAAGGGTTATGCGTTCTTCCTGTTTATGCTGAGCTTCGGGAATCTCAAGAAACGCCTCGCACTGGCATCGCCAATCCTGATGCATCATCTTCGGCAGGCGGAGGATAACAACGTTCAGGAAGCTACCGATGCATAACGAAACGAATATTACAGTGAGGTATAGAAGCCAGGGACTTGAAAGGAAAACGTTTAATGTGGACATTCAAAAGCTCTAAGTGATTCTTTATTTCTCTCCCGCCCCTCTCCCCCAGTGGGAGAGGGGCGGGGCGGAAACCTACCCAACAACCTGCCCCATCTGGAAGATCGGAAGGTACATAGCAATAATCAATCCACCCACAAGAACACCCAAAACAGCCATAATCATCGGTTCCATCAGTGCAGTAAGGTTATCCACCATGTCATCAACCACACCCTCATAATGTTCCGCGACCTTCTCCAGCATCTCATCCAGGTTACCGGATTCCTCACCAATAGCCGTCAACTGCACGGCCATCACCGGAAAAATATCCTGCTGTCGCATGGATGCCTGCAGTTGGGTACCGCTGGAGACATCGTTTTTGATGCGTTGAATGGCATCCCGATAAACTGCGTTGCCGGTGGCGCCGGCGACAGAATCCAAGGCGTCTACAAGGGGAACACCCGCAGCAAAGGTCGTGGACAAAACCCGCCCGAATTTGGCGACGGCTGACTTGTCTATGATCTCGCCCATAATTGGTAGTTTAAGGACATATTTGTCCACAAAATCCGAAAATTTCTGGGACCGGCGATTTGCTTCCTTGAATAGGAAAATCGCACCCACAATACCCAGCAATACCACAAACCACCAGGATTGCATCCATTCAGAGAGTCGCACAACCATCTGGGTGAATACTGGAAGCTCAGCGCCAAAGCCCTGAAATAGACTTTCAAACTGCGGAACAACTTTTACCAAAAGAATTGCGGTAACAACTATTGCAACGACGACAACCGCTATAGGGTAGGTCATCGCCTTTTTTACTTTCTTCTTCAGCAGTTCGGTTTTTTCTAGGTAGGTGGCGATACGGTCCAGCATCTTCTCCAACGCACCAGCTTTCTCGCCAGAATCCACCAGGTTGCAGTAAAGGTCGTCAAAGTGCTTCGGATGTTTGCGAAGCGCCCCGGCAAAACTGGTACCGGAAGCAATGTCATTGCGGATAGCCATTACGAGATCTTGCAGCCCTTTGTTCTCGAGGCCGTCAGTAACAATGTCAAAGCTCTGAACCAGCGGCACACCGGCTTTCATCATCGTCGCCAGCTGCCTCGTGAGCATAGCAATATCAAAAGGTGTGATCTTTTTGCTGCCCCCAAACAATGGCTTGGGCTTTTTCTTGACCTTATCGGGGATGATGCCCTGTTTACGTAGCTGGGCTTTTACCAAGGCCAGGTTAGAGCCGGCAAGCTCGCCTTTGGACTTGTTGCCTTTTCGGTCTTTGCCTTCCCAGATGTACGATTCCAGCTTTTGCGCTTTCTCTGCCATGCTTAATCCTTCGTCACGCGGTTGGCTTCCTCAAGACTGGTCACGCCCTCAATCACTTTCATAAGTGCTGATTGGCGTAAATTCCGGAAGCCTTCTGCCTGAGCCTGCTGTGCAATTTTAATGGAGCTGGCTTCTTCCATAATCATGCTGGCCAGCTTTTCGGTAACCTTGACCACCTCGTAAATACCGACGCGGCCTTTATATCCATTATTGCATTTATCACAGCCCTTTGGGTGGTACAACTTGAACCCTGTATCAATTTGTTCCTGTGTGAACCCCTCGGTCAAAAGCACGTCTTTTGGAACGTCACCGGGCTGTTTGCACGAACTGCACAGGCGTCGGCCTAGGCGCTGGGCAATAATCAGGCTTACCGACGTGGCAATGTTAAACGCGGGGACGCCCATATTCATCATCCGGGTCAGCGTTTCTGCAGCGCTGTTGGTGTGCAGGGTAGAGAGTACCAGGTGTCCGGTCTGTGCCGCCTTGATGGCAATATTGGCTGTTTCAAGGTCCCGAATCTCACCCACCATGATCACGTCAGGATCCTGACGAAGGAATGCCCGCAGTGCTTCTGCGAATCCCAAGCCAACCCGGTTGTTCACGTTGACTTGGTTGATGCCCTCAAGGTTAATCTCAGCAGGGTCCTCAGCCGTGGAAATATTGATGTCTGCTGTGTTGAGAATATTCAAGCCTGTATACAAAGATACTGTTTTACCTGAACCTGTGGGGCCTGTAACCAGAACCATGCCCTGTGGTTGAGCAAGTGCATCCATATACAGTTTCTTCTGATCTTCCTCGTAGCCCAGCGCGTCAATGCCCAGTTTTGCCTGGCTAGGGTCAAGAATTCGAAGAACGATTTTCTCGCCCCAGAGCGTCGGTAAGGTGTTTACACGGAAGTCGATGGCCTTGGTCTTGGACAGCTTCATCTTGATCCGGCCATCCTGGGGAACGCGCCGCTCGGAAATGTCCAGTTGCGCCATGATCTTTACACGCGCAGAAATTTTGGGTGCCAGCTTAATGGAGGGGCGCGACATCTCCTTCAAAATGCCGTCTGTCCGGTATCGAACTCTATAGATTTTTTCGTAAGGTTCGAAATGCACATCTGAGGCGCCCCCACGAATGGCGTCCAAAAGCATCTTATTAACATATTTTACAATTGGCGCATCATCTACATCGCTCGCTGAAACGGCTCCGTCATCTTCCTGCTCGCCGCCCTCAGTTTCCACGCCCTCCAAATCGGCATCATCCAGATCGCCCATGCTGGTGTCGTGAGACTCCAGGTACTTGTCGATAGCTTCACGGAGCTTGGCGTCGTCAACCAGAATGGGGTCGGTGCTCAGGCCGGTGTTGAACTTGATTTCGTCCAGCGCCTGAATGTTCGTGGGGTCGGAAACCGCAATGAAAAGCCTGTTGCCTCGCTTGTATAGTGGAAGTGCGTTGTGTTTCCGCACCAGCTTCTCGTCAACCACCTTGTCCGGCATCATCTCCGGAAGAAACGCCGAGAGATCCAGAACAGAAACCCCGAATTCCATTGCAGCGGAAAAGGCCAGTTTTGAGCTGTCTGCCAGCTTGTTCTGGGTAAGGTAGGTGATCAGTGGAATACGGTTCTGAGACGCCTGAACAAACGCGTCCTTGGCGACCGTCTCATCAAGAAGCCCGTCATCCACAAAGCGCCGAGCGAGCCCGGTAAGCGTGATATTACTTTGGTTAGTAGCCATAAACTGAGTAAAGAATGCCGCCTAAGTGACTGAAAATGGGTTTTGTCGATTGAAGAGTTTAGATGGCTGGCTTAGGTTTGGAAAGGCGTGTGACTAATTTGCGGACTCCAATTGAGATTGGTTAGACAAACAAAAGTGAGTAGGAAGGGGTGGTGTGTGACAAATTTTGTCACCGAATGACGGGGAGCGGCTCTGTAGTCATCGTGCTGACATGTTGCGTTAGGTGTGATGATGTATTGTAGGCTCTTGATTGATAATGCTTTGATACTATTTTTGTTAGTTGGCATGAGGAGTGCTTGGGGCTATTCAGGCTCAAGAAAACCGGTTGCGGGGCAAGGCTCCACCGGCCCCGGGCCAATTCGAGTTGATCAACGACAATCATAGAGGTCGAATATGAATAACATTAAAATCAATCACGCCCAGAAGGGTTTCACGCTAATCGAACTTATGATCGTTGTTGCGATCATCGGTATTTTGGCGGCTATCGCTATTCCGCAGTATCAAGACTACATCGCTCGTTCTCAGGTCACTCGCGTAGTTGGAGAAGTTAATTCGCTCAAGACTAATATCGAAGACTCACTTAACCGAGGAGCGACAATTATCACGGGTTACAGTGACGATCTGACTGTAAGCCCGATCCAGATCGCACTTGGCTATGATTCTGACAAGTCCAATCTGCTTGATTCAACTGCTGGAACAAATGGTATGGCGGTGACGGACGGTGCTACCGCAGCGCCCACCATTGAAGCTACAATGGGCGGCGATGCTTCATCTGCGGTAGCCGGTGCAGTGGTAACGATTACACGTGATGCGTCGGGTCGCTGGAATTGTGCCGTAACTGGTAAGACCGATGGCACTGATGGTTGGAAAGACAGCTACGCACCCGCAGGCTGCCCAGCGTCTTAATTTTTTACTTGCTGACTTAATCATCATGGATAGGCTCAGCTCAGCCTGACTTGATTCCCAAAGGCCCGGCGGCTTCGACCGCCGGGCCTTTGCTTTTTCTGGGGCATGTATTCTGGGGCTATGTCAAAGCCGATGTATAAATATGGCCAATTTCAGCAATAAGGCTGCATGCCAGACACGCCAAAGCTCCGGCCAAGCCTGCCAGATACAGAGGGTAGTATTCAGAGGGAAGGGGAGTTGCTCGGGCTGCCCGCCGCCGCTTCTGCCGGTAATTCTGATAGGTTGTCTCAAACCGCGTTGCTCTAACGCACCACGGGTCGGGGTCAATATTCAGCCGCTCCAGAATCGGCAGCGCTTTGTTGTTGATCGCGCCATGCTTGTCTTCCCGGCTAATCCGCCCGGTGCGGTGCACCAGTTCCAGGTAGTCTTCGAAAGCAAATAGGAAGACCCGCTGAAAACCATTACGAATTACACCCTCAAATCCCAGCAGCGGTTTTAATGGCACCGTAAATTCGTTCTTCTATTCAGGCTCGCCGATGTTCGTAACTGAGCCCGGTAATACGGTCTTATCCATACAGAAACACTCTCGCAGTGCGCAGCGGGAAATTAAGTGGTAGAAAAGGGATCCTGCAACCCAGTTAGCCCTCCAAGTATTAATTTATTCTCCAATCAGGTTTTGGCTCTGAATTTGCTTGATCAATATATGAGCCAGCTGCTAGAGACTGATCGCTGATGACCAAAAATACCGGCTTTACCTTGATAGAACTGATGATCGTTGTAGCGGTCATCGGCATATTGGCTGCCATTGCTATCCCTTCCTATCAGGGATATATAATAAAAACCCAAACAAACCGCGCTGTAGGTGAGTTGTCAGCTTACAGGGCCCCGTTTGAAGAGCGCACAGGTTCCGGTGGAAGCGTTACCAATAATGATATTGGCTATACCCCATCGGATCTTACTAACGGCGTTCAAGCCGTCAATATAGGCACGCTCAATCCCGACGGGTCAGGTCAGCTTCAAGTGACCATGGGCGGCAATGCACACCCAAATTTGACAGGTTTGATTCTGCGTTTTGATCGCGATGCGTCAGGACGGTGGGAGTGTGTCGTTGATAATACAGCAGTAGCAACAAGCTGGATGTCGTCCTATTTGCCGTCCAGTTGCCGATTGTAAGTCTGCCAGTCTGATTTCAAATTCAATATTTATCCTTTACACCAGAGGACGTGATGCAAAAAGCCTGGAATGCCGCTCTTTGGTTATTCGTTGCTGTGGTGTTTGCCAGCGTTCTGTTTGCAGATTTTTTATTGCTGCCGTTCGGTGGTTATGCTTCGCAGCGGTTTATATTGGCATGCCTCTTGGCACTGGTGGTTAGCTTTTCAGTAGTGGGTTTGATTTATCAGCACGGTTGGGCTTTGCTCGGGCGCGTATGGTCTGTGGTCGTGGTTGCTGGTGGTTTTTTGTTGTTGGCACTGCCGTTTGGCGAGGCGCCTCATAACTGGGCGGAGCCTGGACTATATGCCGCGTTCTTTCTTGGTTTCGTATTGGCGGGCAGTTTGCCGGGAAGTGATAAGCATAGGCAATACTTTGTCGTTGTTTTGGTTAGTGTTGCAGCGGCCTCAACGTCTGCTTACGGTGGTGCCACTATAACGGTTTACCTGTTTGCACTTTCTGACCAAGTAGCAAATCTGTCGAATTTTATTCCTTGGGGTTTTGTGAGTATTCGCTATTGGAGCCACATCGCCACTTGGCTCATACCATTACTGCCTCTGGCTGTGCTTATCGGGCCGCTTCAGAATCAAAGACTGTGGCGATTTTTCATTGCGCTGGGCGCGGCGCTTTGGTGGTGGGTGGTGTTCCTTTCGTCCTCTCGGGGAACTATGTTGGGGCTTGCGTTCGGAGTGCTTGTTGCGATTGTGCTGATTGGTCGCCCGGCGCTACCCTGGTTGAAGATGTTTCTACGGTATCTGACGTATGGCGTAATTGCATGGCTGTTTCTTTCAGTACTCGTCCCTTCATTGTTGCTCAATGAAGTAAGTATGCGTGCGTTGAAGGCGGATACGTCTGGCCGAGTGCCACTGTTCATTGAAGCTTGGCGAATGAGCCTTGAAAATTTCCCCCTCGGTATGGGACCACAGTCTTGGCTGACCCATGAAGTCTTGACTGAAGGCTACCTGCAGTCTCCTAAGTTCGGTCATCCCCACAATATGTATTTGATGTGGGCCGCAGAGTACGGCTGGCTGCTGATTGGTGCTCTTTTAATATTGATGAGTCAGGCCGTCCGGCGTTTTTGGAAGTTACGTGATGAAGTGCGTGTCGGCGAAAGAACGGACCTGGTACTGCCAATTGCTGCATTCACGGCATCGGTTTCAGCCGCTTTACTACATGCTGGTGTCTCTGCAGTATTTATTGCCCCAGGCTCGATGTTGATCGGTTTTCTGGTGCTCTGTGTGTTCTGGGCATTAATTTCGCCTGAATCCCGACCGGTTACACCCAAGCTGCCTAAAGTAAGGGCGTTAGCAGCGGTTTTTGTCGGGCTGCTCATGAGTGTGCTATGCCTCTACTGGCTGAGTGAGGTGACGGAATACTACAAAGCTATGGAAGGTGATCGAGAATTCTATTACGAAAATGTGCCAGCGGGCACGCTTCCAAGATTCTGGTTTCACGGGAATTTTCCTCGCCACCCGAATCAAATGCCTTAGAAGAAACTGATGACCTTGGATTGGCAGTGTCAGCCGGTTAGAGCGTCGTCCAGGCAATGAATATTTGGACCTGCTCAATCTTATCGTTTTGTCTGGCCTTCTATTAACGGCGAGTGCGTACCACCCTCCCCATCCATCTGAACACTAATCCTAGGCGCCGCCACATCAATATACCGCTCCTCCATATTCCGCTTCAGCAACAGATTAAAAGCCCTTGAAACATCCCACTGACACTCCGGTTTGGTCCGCATCCGCATCCGCAACACCGGGCACCCTTCCTCAAACGAGTGAATGCCCTGCATCTCAAGCGGTGACCAGATCAGCCATCGCATGTCCGGCTGCGTGCGAAGCTCCTCAGCGGTTTCTTCCATCAGAAGGATCGCGTCATCAATCGGCAGTTCACGGGGAATCCGGATCTTGATCAGCGCAATACCAAACTGGCGGGACATATTGTGAATGGAGCTGATTTTGCTGAAGGTGATGTGATGAACAACGCCTTCAAGATCCCGCAACCGCACGGTTCGTAGGTTGAATCCTTCCACCGTTCCCATGAAGCCGTTGATCTCCACAAAATCGCCGACCGACATGGAGTCTTCAACCACAATGAACAGGCCGGTGATCAAATCCTGAACAAGCGTCTGGGCGCCGAAACCTACAGCCAAACCGATAATACCGGCACCGGCCAAAAGGGGCGTTACGTCGACACCCAATGTGGATAGGCCCACAAAGATGGCGACTATTACAATCGTGATCAGGAGGGTGTTCCGGGCAATGGGAACAATTGTTTGCGCCCTTGCCGGGTTGATTCGTTTCTTACGATCGCCGCCGCGCAGTGCCCGCTCCAGGAGCTCATCTATAAAAATCCAGACGATATTGGCAATCAGCAGCGTGAGAATTACACCGATCAGGCTGTTCGTTAAGCCGATACTGACCGGTGGTTTTTCACCTATGCCCAGCAGCGACAAATCCCAGATCTGCAGAACCAGCTCAAAAAATGCCAGCCATGCGGCAGTCTGAAGCAAGCGATAACCAAAGCGCACCAGCCTTTGGCTGAACTTGCTAAGCGCCTGGTGCTTGGGGCTGTTCTCCTGAATGCCAAAAAGCCCCTGGATGGTGAGTGTTACCGCAAGCAGTAGCGCGCCGATCATGGCCTTACCCAAGGCCGCATCTGCCTCTCCATCGTTCACAAACGCTGCGACCACCGAGGCACTGATGGCCAGCAGCATCGGGATATGCCAAAGCCGGGCCAGCAGGGCGGTTACTTCCCGCCATACGCTCTGGTCCTTGCGCTGCTTGTAAGGTCGGTTGCGGATCAGGTGAGTAACAGGGCGGCGGTTTCGAACGATAAGGAAAAAGCTCAGCAGGGCGGCGGCGATGCTGAAGGTCAGAGCCAGCGCACTGGCTAGTTCCGTGCCGAGCAGTGAGGTGAGCTCCGGCGTACCAAGTGCATCCCCAAGGGCGAAGAGCACGCCGATAATAAACAAAGGCACCAACATTCGCCGGCGTAGGATAAGCACGGCTGTCTGGCGATGGCCACTGGAGAAAATGGAGATAGTCACATCAAAGAATGACGTCAGCCCGCGGGCAGCGAGAGCGGCATAGGCCAGAATTAATACCGTGGTTTGAGCGCTTTCCGATATGCCAAACGTCGGCAGGCCCGCCAGAAGCGCGGTAAAGGTAATTAGGAAGGGTAAAATGCGCCGCGCGAAATGCGCGACCAGCATCCACGTCTTGGGCTGTCTTGGCATTTGCACAGGCCAGTCGCGCCAGGCAAAAAACAGGCGGGCCAGGCGTGAAAGCCCCCAAAGTGCCACTAGCCACACCGTAAGCCCGGCTATGGTTTCAGCCAGTACGTGAAATGATACGCCCGTTAACAGTTTATCGGCAGCAAGGTAGGCGTTGTGAAAATGGGTTTTCCATTTCCCAAGGGATGTTTCTGCAGAGCTATCCGGGCCGGCTGCCTTACCGAAAAAAACTGAAAGTGCACCGAGTAGCCCATGGTCGGTGGCGGACTCTTTTGCGGTTTGTGACGCTTCAGCCTGCAGCCCCTGTTGTATGGCCTTGAGTTGCTCTACCAGAGCGCGCCGGCTCTCGTCGTCTTGCAGGGCCTGAATGGTAACCTCAAGAGACGCCTCCAGTTCTTCGGGCGAGGCGTCCTCTTCCTCTGTCTGTCCAGAGGATCCGCCTGAAAGCCCGGGTATTCCGGGGAGCGTGAAGGGTTGGGCTTGAACCGCACCAACTGCTGAAAACAGTAAGAAAAAGCCAAAAAAGAGCGCAGTGAACTTCAAATTTCAACCTCTTCAAACAAATCCGGCACCTCTGAGTCCCATCCAAACTGTTCGTTGATCCGCTTGCGCATTATGTCACTCGCCAGCATCTCGCCGTGGGTGACGTACACTTTCTCTGGCTCAAGGGAACCCTGCTCAAGCCATTGAAGGATCTCATTATAGTCGCCGTGAGCGGAGAGGGAGCCCAGGTTGTGTATTTCGGCTTTTACTGGCCAATATTCCCCGTGGATTTTTACCGACTCCACACCTGCCACCAATCGATCGCCCCGGGTTCCTGGCGCCTGAAAGCCCGCGAAAATCACGCTGTTTCTGTGGTTTGGTAGCAGCGTTTTGAGGTGATGGAGTACTCGGCCACCGCTGGCCATGCCGCTGGCGGAAACGATGATGCAAGGGTAGCGCACGGAATCCAGCTTGATGGATTCATCCACGGTGCGAACGAACTCGGTATGGTTGTCGATCTCTTCGCACTGGCTGGCGCTCAGTTTGTGCTCTTTGTGGTGCTTGCAAAAAATCTCCGTGGCTTTGATGGCCATGGGGCTGTTAAGAAACACCGGCAGTTTTGGGATGCGCCCTTCTTTCATGATTTTGTGAATTACATAGAGCAACATCTGGGCACGGCCAACGGCAAAAGCGGGTATCAATACAATGCCACCCCGGCCTGCGGTGCGAGTGATGATCTCTGCCAGCTCGGTCTCCGGGTCTGTTTCCTCGTGCAGCCGGTCGCCGTAGGTGGATTCGCAAACAAGTACGTCGGCTTTCTTGATGGGCTCCGGCGGGCGCATGATCGGGTCGCTCTGCCGGCCCACATCGCCACTGAATACCACCGTGCGATCATCCGCTTTGTGGTGAACATGCACGCAAGAGGATCCCAGAATATGCCCGGCAGGGGTAAAGGTCACTTCAACGCCTTTTACCGGCTCGAAAGTTTCGTGGTAATGGAGGGGTTCAAAGTGTTTCAGGGCTTCCCAGGCATCCTTCACGGTAAACAGGGGCTCAGGATGTTCGTGCTTCGAGAATTTCTTGCGGAAGGCGTACTTGGCATCCTCTTCCTGCAGAAAACCCGCATCCGGAAGGAGCACTTTGCACAGATCGTGGGTGCCCTGAGTGCAGTAAATTTTGCCTTTGAAGCCGTTTTTAACCAGTGCTGGCAGGTAACCTGTGTGGTCTATATGGGCATGGGTCAAAACCACGGCATCAATAGTGCTTGGGTCTACAGGAAACTTCGCCCAATTCCTTCTGCGCAGGGTTTTCACGCCTTGGTACATGCCGCAATCAATCAACACACGATGCTTGTCGTCGGAAAGCAGGTAGCGTGAACCGGTTACCGTGCCGGTGCCGCCGAGGAAGCGAAGTTTCATATACAAAGGACCTTTTTGCCGATTAGGTTGGAATGCGTTTGAAGTGAGTTTTACAAGATTGCCTGAAAGCGCCACCACAGAAAAGCCTGAATACGGTCGGTGGTCAATATTTGCTACTATTCAGAAACACCAGCGAAGCAGGATGCAAGGCATGCACTACAGCTCAATACTTCCGGAAGTGATCAAAGTGGCGGATGAAGCCAGCACTAAGGTTCTCCACATCTACCAGTCTGATTTCAAGGTGAGCTACAAGGAAGACGAATCACCCATCACCGCTGCGGATATTGCGAGCCACGAGACCATTGTAAAAGGTCTGCGTAACATAAGCCGGGATATTCCGATTCTTTCGGAAGAGGGCGCCCAGGCCTCTTGGGAGGAGCGTAAACTCTGGCGCCGGTTCTGGCTGGTTGATCCGATTGATGGCACTAAAGAGTTCACTCAACGCTCTGGCGAGTTCACGGTAAATATCGCTCTGATTGAAGGTGGTGAGCCGGTCATGGGCGTTGTTACAGCCCCGGCCTTAAAGGAAGCATTTTGGGGTATTAAAGGTGAGGGCGCTCACAAGCGTGACCGAACCGGGCGAATTCATCGCATCCGCGTAACAGAACCCCAGGCAACCAAGCGCGTTGTCGCCAGCAAAAATCATATGAATGATGAGACTCGCACCTTTATTAAAGCTCTCGGAGCCCACAAAACGATTCAGGCCGGCAGTTCCCTCAAATTCTGCCGGATAGCAGAAGGCCACGCCGATATTTATCCGCGCATGGGGCCGACCAGTGAGTGGGACACCGCTGCAGCCCATGCTGTGTTGCTTGCAGCTGGTGGAAATGTGCACACTTTGGAGGGGCAGCCTTTGCAATACGGCAAAGAAGATGTGCTAAACCCGTATTTCATCGCTGCAGGAAACTGGTATTTTTGATGCGTTTTTAAGATCACGGCTCATCATTAACTAACACCGGAATCGTATGACTTGGTACGCACTCCAGCACAAGCCCGCTCAAGGCGATCGGGCACTTACCCATTTGCAGAATCAGGATATCGCCTGTTTCTACCCGAAAATCCAGGTAGAAAAAATCAAAGCTGGGAAGCGCATCCAGAGGCTTGAGCCGCTTTTTCCTGGTTACTTGTTCGTCAACCTGGATCAGACGGACCCCTCATGGGCAAAGCTTCGTTCCACTCGCGGTGTAATTCGTGTTGTCAGTTTCGCGAACAAGCCTGCCGCAATAGCAGATGACGTGATTCGGCACGTCAAAGACAGTCTTGATGCTGTTACACAGCAGGGTGGGCTCAGGTCTGGCGAGGCGGTTCAGCTAGGCGAAGGCCCCTTTGAGGGCCTTAATGCTGTTTTTCAGGCGTATGATGGTGAAGAGCGGGCCGTTGTGCTTATTAGCTTTATGCAGAAACAACAGTCTGTGAAGATCCCGATTTCGGCAATAAAGCGATAGACATCGAGAATTACTTACCGGCCGGTAACGGAAATGGTCAGGCATACACTGTAAACTGTACACCGTTCCTACACTGGATCCGATTTCGCCAGATTATACATTCCGATTCCAAGTTTTGTTTTCCGGGCTGCAGTCTAATGAATGACACGCAAAACACGTCCTCTGGCGTTCAACGGCCAGATTATTCCGATGAGATCAGTCTGGTTGATCTTGTTGCGACGTTTATCCGCAGGCGCCGGGTTTTTTATGTGGTCTTTATTGCCGTTGTCCTAGGTGGCTTAGCCTACGCAATGTGGATGCCAGACAAGTATGAGTATGCAAGCCTTATTCAGATAGCTCAAAAAGACAGCAAAGAGTTTGTTCAGCCGCCAGAGACAATAATGGCAACGTTGGAGAGCCGCTGGTTGCCAGAAATACAAACCACGTATCGCGAAGAGCATGGCAGAAAACTCCCTTTTGATGTGTCTTTCGATAACCCCGAAAGCACGGGGCTCATTCGTTTCAGCAGTAGCGCGATCAAGGGAGATGAAAAAGCCGTTGGCGCTGCTCATAGTGCCTTGATCAGCCGCGTGAAGGGGCATCAAGAAATTTTGATTGAGGGAGAGCGTCAGGGCCTTAAGCGGCAGATAGGGTCGCTGGACAGTGCCATTGAGACACTGAAGGGTGAGAAGGACGCCGGTGAAGCGATAGCTGGCGCCATAGAGAGGCGCTCAAGGCTTGAGGGTAAACTTGAAAGTCTACAGGGAATTCAGGTGCTTGTTACCAGCCGCCAAAGTGCTGAGAAAATTGCCCCAAAGCGTAGCTTGATTGTTGTGCTATCAATATTGCTCGGTAGCATGTTGGGTGTTTTTGTGGCGTTTATGAGTGAGTTTGCGGCCACGGTGAGAAACCAAGTGGCAACGGATAGCGCTGGCTGATTGCTGTTCGAGTTAGGTGACTTTCTGACTCTTTGACAACCTTTGACGCTCTCGCAGCGGTTTGGTTTGTATGTCCGGCTTTTTGTCACTTGTTTGTGCAATACGATGCCGTAGAATCGGCACGCTTCAGACATGGAACATTCACACACTGACAGGGATGCAGTTGGGAGCGTGTTGTCCCCTCCTCGTTTTTTCCTGTTATTGCTGGCAATTTATTTCTATGACCTTAAAACACTGGGCCTTGGTCGGTGGGGCGGTAGCGTGCCTGACCAGCACTTTAGCAACGGCGGCACCCTGGCTTGAGCCGGGTGATGTGCGCGCTCGGTTTGCGGTACAGAAGCTTGCGGATCGCGGCCAACTTCAGCGGCCGGTTACAAGCTGGCCCATAATGTGGGGTTCCATAACCAATGGCCTGAATGAGGCGGAGGGCACACCTGATGCCGTCACTGGGCTGGCTCGTAACTACCTTGAGTTCGAACGTGCCCGGCAGGCATCCCCTGGTTTTCGTGCGGAATTTGAAGTCGCGGGCACAAATGAAGTGGCCATGGTTCAGGGCTTTGATCGCGGGCCAATGGCTGAAGCGACAGCAAAACTTGACGTGCAATGGCAGGGGCAAAACTGGGCGTTCGGCCTGAGCCCGGCTTATGCCCACAACCCTGATGACGATGAAAGCGCCCGCTTTGATGGCTCCTATCTCGCAGCCACTGCAGGTAACTGGGTGTTTGGCGTTGGCGCTATCGATCGCTGGTGGGGCCCCGGCTGGCAATCCAGCCTTATCTTGTCCAATAACGCCCGGCCATTGCCCTCCGTGTGGCTGAATCGCAAAGACGCCTCTGCGCCTGAGAGTCGCTGGTTGAGCTGGATTGGCCCTTGGCAATTCACAGTGTTTGCCGGGCAGTATGAAAAAGAACGTAAGGTGCCGGAAGCCAAGCTGATAGGCATGCGCCTGAATCTTCGCCCGCTGGATGGTTTGGAGCTGGGCTTCTCCCGGGCAATTATGCTCGGGGGTGAGGGCCGGCCTGAGGGCGCATCTACGATCTGGAATGCGTTGATAGGCAAGGATAACGGTCAGCTGGAAGAAAACGATCCGGGTAATCAACTTGCCAGTATAGATGCACGCTATGGTTTCGCCATAGGCGAGCAGTCGATGGGCGTTTATGGCCAGATGATGGGTGAAGACGAAGCCGGTGCCTTCCCTGCGCGCAAATCCTGGCTTCTGGGTACCGATTGGACGAGTCAGCTGTTTAGCGGCGATCAACAATGGTTTATAGAGTACGCCAACACGTTCGCTGATGACTTCCTGGGTGACGCCATGCCCAACATCACCTACGACCATTCCCGTTACAACAGCGGCTATCGCTATTACGGCCGCACCATGGGCGCCAGCTTCAGTGGCGATGCAGAAGCCATTACGCTAGGCGGCTTTCATTTTTTCGACGACGGACGCAATCTTTCGGCCAGCTTGAGCTTTGTTGAGTTCAACAAAGACGGGATAAGCCGAACACCGGTGATCGATAAAGACATCAAGTTGATGGTCCCCGCGGAAAATGCCAAACAAGTAATCGCAAAAGTCGGCTATGGCACCGAGTTGCTTAATGGCTGGCTGGACCTCAGCGCGCAGTTTGCAGATAAAAAGCTTGAGTTGGTCAATCCGGCAGACAATGAAGCAGGCCAGTGGTCTGTTGGCGCCAGTTGGCGATACCGTTTTTAACACGTTTCATCTAATTGATAACTCCAAACTCTTTTCCAAAACATATACTGGATACCCGCTGTGAACTTTAAGCGTTTTCTTCTTTCTTTATCACTATTAATGCCTTTGTGTGTTTCCGCTCAATCAATAACACCCTCTCAGATCCAGCAGTTTAAATCCCTCCCCCAAGCCCAGCAGGAAGCTTTGGCGCGGCAGTACGGCGTGGATCTGGATCAGATTCAGGGGAGTGCTTCGCAAGACCACCCCAAAGTGAATCAACAGATCTCGGTCGTCGAGCCGCTGGAGAAAGACACCAGCCAAGGCGAAGACAAGAAAGACAGCAAACCTGCTAAAGAAGAGCAAGCGTTCAGCGAAAAGAACCATGGCCTGAAGCCGTTTGGCTACGAGTTGTTTGAAGGTAAGCCCAGCACATTTGCTCCAGTGACCGAAATACCGGTTCCTGCCAACTATACACTGGGCCCTGGTGACGAATTGAAAGTTCAGCTTTGGGGCAACGAAAACCGCCAGCTATCGCTGGTTGTTTCCCGCGATGGCACCATCGAGATGCCTGAAAGAGGGCCGGTTAATGTCGCCGGCATGAGCTTTCAGCAAATCAGAGAAGAAATTAGCAGACTGGTCGCAGAACAGTACATTGGCGTAAAAGCGGCGGTTTCTTTGGGCGAGCTGCGTAGTATGCGGGTATTTGTGCTGGGTGAAGCGCGCACGCCGGGATCGTTCAGTGTTAGTTCGCTCTCTACCATAACCAACGCACTTTATGTATCTGGCGGCATTCGCCACACAGGTTCTTTGCGCAACGTACAATTAAAACGCAACGGGAAGGTTGTAAGCACGCTTGATCTTTACGACCTGCTGCTTAAAGGTGACACCAGCGGTGATGTGCGCCTTCAACCCGGAGACGCAGTATTTATTCCGGCTGTAGGTCCTCGTGTTGGAATAGATGGAGAAGTGTATCGCCCAGCGCTGTATGAAATTAAAAACTCCACCACGCTGGACGATTTGGTAAATCTGGCTGGAGGCCTCACCTCTCAAGCCTATCCGCAAATAACGCGAATCGAACGTACGAACCAGGATTTCCTGCGGGTAATAGCGGAAGCCGATCTCACCAATAACCAGGGCAAGCGCGCTAAGGTAAAGTCTGGTGACCGAGTTTCGGTTGCATCTATCGCGGATGTGACAGGCCAGTATGTCGAAATAACGGGTGCTGCCACTCGTGAAGGCAAATTCGCCTGGGTGCCGGGAATGCGGGTGAGCTCCATAATCCGCAACTTGGACGCAGATCTGTTGCCAATAGCCGATACCAACTTCGCAGCCGTCGTCAGAACAAATCCCGATACCCAGCAGGTTTCCGTACTGAGCCTGGAGCTTAAGAATGCAGTAAGCAATCCCGGTGGGTCAGTCGATCTGATCATGCAGGAAAAAGACCAGTTGCTGGTGTTTGCGGATGAGGGTAAGGGCGATTTCAAACAAAGCTTCCCTGAAAACCCGGAGAAGGGCAATGGGGGCGATGTGACGCAAGAAGGCGTTGAGGATGAAGCAGACACAAAGCGCTTTAGCCGCGATACGCTATTTGATCCTGTGGTAAAGCGCTTAAAAGCCCAAGCCACGCCGTCAACACCGCAACAAACCATGACCATCAGTGGACCGGTTCGTTACCCCGGTGAGTACCCCCTGCCAGCAACCGGTAAAGTGAAAGATGCCATTGTTATGGCCGGAGGGTTAACGGATTCAGCCCTTATGTTAGACGCAGAGTTAGCCCGCCGGAGTTTGAACAGCAATGGGGTAGAACAAACTCAGCTGCGCACAATCAGCTTGGCTGATGCAATGAATGATCAAATAGATATACAGCTGCAAAGCCGTGATCGCCTGATGGTGAGATCCATACCTCTGTTCGGTGCCACACGCACCATTAAACTGGAAGGTGAAGTGGTTTATCCAGGCGAGTACACGTTCAGCGATGGCGAGACCCTGGTGGATGTTCTCACACGTGCTGGAGGGCTCACCAGCAATGCATTCCCTCGTGGCGCCGTATTTACCCGCAAAAAACTGCGTGAACTGGAAGCTCAGCGTCTGCTGGAAGCTGAAAAGCGACTGCAGGGTGACCTGCTAGGTGTCCGGCTGGAAGGCGATAACTTTGGTGGCCAGAGTGCACAGCGCGTAGAACAGGTTCAGAGATTGCTAGACGATGTGCAAACTAGCCGACCAGTAGGGCGCATGGTGATTGAACTTGCCTCTGTGCTTGAAGATAGCAGCTACCAGTCTATTCGCCTCCAGGATGGTGACACGTTGAACGTTCCCATTATCCCTCAGGCCGTGAGCGTATTCGGCGAAGTGCAATTCCCCACAAGCCATCTGCACTCAGAAGGTTTAACGGTAGACGACTATCTCGAGCGTTCCGGCGGGCCCACCCGTCAGGCGGACGAGAGCCGGGTGTATGTCGTGAAAGCCGACGGCTCGGTAATGTTGCCTGAGAAAAGCGCGTGGTTTGGTGGTCGCAGCCAGCAGTTGCAGCCGGGTGATACGGTCATCATGCCGATCGATGTAGACCGCCTGAACCAGCTGGAGCTTTGGACGAACGTAAGCCAGATCGTTTATCAGATGGCTCTAGGTGCAGCTGCAGTGGGTAACCTCTGATGAATCAGCGCGTTGAGTTCGAGCAGGCAAGTCAGTACGCAGATGATGAAATAGATCTTCGCCAGATTTTCGCCACATTGTGGTCAGGGAAGTGGGTTGTTATAGCGTTTACAATCTTATTCGCTGCGGGTGGCGTGGCGTTTGCGCTTATGAAGCCGGATATCTATCAGGCAAGCGTACTGGTGGCGCCCGCTAATGATGAAGGTGGTGTTAAAGGCCTGAGTGGGCAGTTGGGAGGCTTGGCCAGCTTGGCGGGTATCAATCTGGGAGGCGGCGGTTCTAATCAAACTGTTATCGCCAAAGAAGTACTGCAGTCCCGTGCATTTCTGACTGATTTTATACGTCGGCATCAGTTGGCCGTCCCGCTGAAAGCTGTTAATGGTTGGAACAAAGAAAAGCAGCGGTGGCAGTACAACCGGGAAGTCTATAATCCGGAGACGGAAGAGTGGTTGAAGGACGACAAAGGCGAGAGCTTAGCACCTACCGACTGGGATCTGGTGAAAACATTTAAGGGGGATCACCTGAGTGTGAGCGAGAGCAAAGATACTGGCATGCTCACAATCAGTATCAAAAGCCTGTCCCCCATAGCAGCGAAAGAATGGGCTGGGCTATTGGTAGCTGATATCAACGAACATATGCGTCGAGAAGATGTGGGTACTTCTGAGGCACGTATCGCCTATCTCGAGGGCAAGCTGGAAGAAACCAGTATTGCCGGAATGCAGCAAGTCTTTTACCAGCTCATTGAAAGCGAAACCCGCACGGTAATGCTGGCCAACGCGCAACCGGAATACGTCTTCAAAACTGTAGATCCGGCTGTAGCGCCCCAAGAGAAAAGTGAACCCAAGCGCGCTTTGATCGTCGTGTTGGCTGTAATGCTAGGCGGCATGCTGGGTGTATTTGTTGTCTTCATACGTGCTTTCATAAAATCCGATAAATTTGAAGAAAAATTATGAAACTCCTGATCACCGGCGGTGCCGGCTTCATCGGCTCCGCCGTAATTCGTCACATCCTCACCAAGACCAGTGATGAAGTGGTCAATCTCGACAAGCTCACTTACGCTGGCAACCTCGAAAGCTTGGCTGAAGTAAGTGATAGCGAACGCTACAGCTTCGAGCAAGTAGACATCTGCAATCGAGCAGAAGTAGATCGCGTGCTGGCCCAACACCAGCCAGATGCAATAATGCACTTGGCCGCCGAAAGCCACGTAGACCGCTCCATAGATGGCCCCGCGGAATTTATCGAAACCAATATAGTAGGAACCTACACCCTGCTGGAAGCCACCCGCCAGTACTGGCAGGCCATGGAAGCCGAGAAAAAAGCCAACTTCCGCTTCCACCACATAAGCACAGACGAAGTCTACGGCGACCTCCCGCACCCAAACCAGTTCCCCTCTCCCCCGGCGGGAGAGGGGCTAGGGGAGAGGGGGGAGCGTGTATTCCCGATCACGGGAGAGGGGCCAGGGGAGAGGGGGGAATCTCTGCCTCTCTTCACAGAAGAGACGGCCTATGCCCCAAGCAGCCCCTATAGCGCCAGCAAAGCCAGCTCAGACCACCTGGTACGAGCCTGGCATCGTACCTACGGCCTGCCTGTACTCGTCACAAACTGCAGCAACAACTACGGCCCCTTCCACTTCCCGGAAAAGCTCGTCCCGTTGATGATCCTCAACGCCCTGGAAGGCAAGCCGCTCCCGGTTTACGGCAAAGGTGACCAGATTCGCGATTGGCTCTACGTAGAAGACCACGCCCGCGCGCTCTACAAAGTCGTCAAAGCAGGCAAGCCCGGCGAAACCTACAATATTGGCGGCCACAACGAAAAACAGAACATCGAAGTGGTGCACACCCTGTGCGACATCCTCCAGGAACTGCGACCACAGGAAAAAAATTACCGCGATCTCATTACCACTGTAAAAGACCGCCCAGGCCACGACAGGCGCTACGCCATAGACGCTAGCAAAATCCAGAAAGAACTCGGCTGGGTGCCAGAAGAAACCTTCGCAACCGGCATCCGCAAAACCGTAAATTGGTATCTGGCTAATCTGGATTGGTGTCAGCGCGTGCAGGACGGCAGTTATCAGCGCGAAAGATTGGGAGCAACAGCATGAAAGGCATCATCCTCGCAGGCGGCTCCGGCACTCGCCTATACCCCATAACACAGGGCACCTCCAAACAACTGCTGCCTGTATACGACAAACCTATGATCTACTACCCGCTCTCTGTACTCATGCTGGCGGGCATCCGGGATATCCTCATCATTACCACTCCGGAAGATTTGGCTGGCTTCAAGCGTGCCTTGGGTGACGGCGAGCAGTTTGGCGTTAACCTCAGCTATGAGGTGCAGCCAACGCCCGATGGCTTGGCGCAGGCCTTCATTATTGGCGAAGAGTTTATTGGTGAGGATAGCGTTTGTCTGGTACTCGGCGACAATATCTTCTATGGGCAGGGTTTTGTTCCCAAACTCCACGAAGCCGTGGAGCAGGTTGAAGAGCGAGGTGGAGCAACTGTATTTGGGTATCAGGTTAAAGACCCGGAGCGTTTTGGTGTAGTAGCGTTCGATAACGCTCATAAAGCCATCTCGATCGAAGAAAAGCCATCCAAACCAAAATCGCACTTTGCAGTCACTGGTCTGTACTTCTACGACAACAAAGTAGTCGAGATCGCAAAAACTGTTCAGCCATCAAGACGTGGTGAGCTGGAAATTACAGACGTGAATCGAGCGTATCTGGAGCAGGGCGAACTGAACGTAAACCTTCTGGGCCGGGGCTTTGCCTGGCTGGACACAGGTACCCACGAAAGTTTGCTGGAAGCCGCACAGTTTGTAGAAACCATTGAAAAGCGCCAAGGCTACAAAATCGCCTGCCTGGAAGAAATTGGTTACAACCAGGGCTGGTTAAGCAGACAGAAAGTAGAGCAACAAGCGCAGGAATTACGCAAAAACAGCTATGGCGAATATCTCAGCGCCTTGGTCTGTGGCGAGCTCTGAAAGGTAATTTTGTGATTTTACACGTAGCAGGGCTTGATAAGTTCATCCCACCATTTGTCGAATTCGCTAAGGAAGAATTTCAGGAAGAGAAGCATCAATTCTGGTTTACGGGTTCTGTTGAAAAATACCCATTAGATCAGAGTGAAGCCGTGTATGTGTGGAAGCGGCACTTTGGCCAAGCTTGCGGGCGACGCAAAACTGGTTAAACAGCTCCACAGCGCCCGAAAGGTTATGCTCCATGGACTATTCAACATCCGGGTTGTTCTCATTCTGGCGCTTTGTCTGTGGGTACTGGCTAAGTGCCACTGGGTAATCTAGGGCGGAGATCTTTTCCAATATAAAAAAACGACTAAAGCCCTGCGATCTCGCATTAGAGAAGCTCTGCGGAGTTTTGTTATCCGCAGAGTCGGACATTTGGTCACCTATATCGATGGTGACGTGAAACTGGCCCGCCAATGGTACGGGGCGAAAGGTGCTCACCACGAATGCATCATGTAACTGAGCAATGTCGTCGATTCCAAAACTACAGGGGAGGCAGCTCCCAACACTGGCCATGAGGGTTTGAAAATACTCCTCGGTAACTCTGCCGATCCAAGAAACAACCACATCGAAGCGCTCGAACGCCTGTTGCCCTTTAAAGAAATCAGGGCATCAAAATATTTGTCCTTGTCTTATGGCGACCAAAACATGCAAAAAAGTAATCAGCCGCGGTGAAGAGTGGTTTGGAGATAAATTTGTGCCCATGACGGACTTTATGTCGTTTGAGCAATACTTGGAGGTTTTTAAAAGCCTTGATGTCGCGATCTTCAACCATCGACGACAGCAGGCCATGGGACACACCATTATGCTTTTTAGTATCGGGAAAACGGTTTTATGCGGAGCGAAGTGAACTAATGGCATTGTCTGTATAGCTTGGGAATTAAGCTGAACGACGTTGATAATATAGCGCTCTCCCGGGTAGCGCCCCATGAAGCCGAAGGGAATGCTCGTGTAGTTCGCCCATATTTTTCAAGGGCAACGCGGGTTGAGCAACTTTCAGATATTTCCGAGGGATAGAATGGCTTATTTAACCGAAGCGCAGCTACAGGCGATGGGTTTTAAGACTGTAGGTGGAAATGTAAAAGTGAGCGACAAGGCGAGCATCTATAATCCTGAAGTGATTGAGCTTGGTGATTATTCACGTATTGACGACTTCTGTGTTGTATCCGGAAAGGTTTCAATTGGACGATATTGTCATATCACCCCAATGTGTTTAGTTGCTGGGGGCTCTCCCGGAGTCACGCTCTCGGATTTTTGTACTCTGGCCTATGGAGTACAAGTTTTTGCGCAGTCTGATGATTACAGCGGCAGTACCATGGTGAATTCACTAATTCCTGCCAAATTCAAAAATGAGTATTTCGCTGAGGTGCTTATAGAGAGGCAGGTAATTATCGGAGCAGGCTCAATCATTTTTCCAGGTGTTACAATCCGACAAGGGTGCTCGGTTGGCGCCATGACGCTATTGAATAAAAGCACCCAGCCCTGGGGAATCTACGCAGGCAAACCTGCCCGCAGAATTAAGGATCGAAAACAAGATTTACTCGAACTGGAAGCGCAATTTCTCAAAGAGCAGCAAGAATGATCCCGTTTAACATGCCACCCTGCACGGGGGCCGAAGAGCAGTACATCAAACAGGCGCTAAAAAGCAACAAGCTCTCCGGCGATGGCCCTTTCGGCAAAAGGTGCCAGAACTGGTTCGAAAAAAACCTACCAGCCAAGAAAACCCTGCTGACTCCTTCTTGTACGGCCGCTCTGGAATTGGCGGCGATCCTAATAGACATTAAGCCGGGCGATGAGGTCATCATGCCGAGCTACACCTTCGTGAGTACAGCAAATGCCTTCGTACTCCGTGGTGCAAAGATTGTGTTCGTGGATATCCGCCCAGATACCATGAATATTGATGAAAGCCTGATCGAGGATGCAATCACTCCTAGCACCCGAGCTATTGTGCCCGTGCACTACGCTGGCGTTGCCTGCGAGATGGACACCATCATGGCCATTGCCGAGCGCCACAACCTTTACGTGGTTGAAGATGCAGCTCAAGGCATGATGAGCAGCTACAAAGGGCGTGCGCTGGGAACCATCGGCCATCTGGGAGCTTTCAGCTTCCACGAAACCAAGAACTACACCAGTGGTGGTGAAGGTGGCTTGCTGATCATCAACGACGAACAGTTTGCGGAGCGTGCCGAGGTCATTCGCGAGAAAGGCACCAACCGGAGTCAGTTCTTCCGGGGCATGGTCGATAAGTACCAATGGGTGGATATCGGCAGCAGCTACCTGCCAAGCGAATTGCAGGCCGCTTACCTGTGGGCACAGCTGGAGCATGCAACCGAAATCAATGAGTCGCGCCTGAACGCCTGGCAATATTACTGGCACCACATACAGCTGCTTGCGGAACAGGGGCGCATTGAACTTGCCACCATTCCAAACGGCTGCACGCACAACGGCCACATGTTTTACCTAAAAATCTCCGGGCTGAAGGAGCGTACCGCTTTGCTGGAACACCTTAAGAGCAAGGGTATTCACGCGGTATTTCATTATGTGCCGTTGCATACCGCCAAAGCAGGTGCCGCTTTCGGACGATTCCACGGGGAAGATCGTTTCACTACCAGTGAAAGCGAGCGGTTGGTTAGGTTGCCGATGTGGTTTGGCCTACCCAAAGATGATCAAATGCGCCTGATATCGGCTATAGAAGAGTTCTACGCGTGAGATTTCGTAAGATTACTGCCTTCTCGATAGGGCCAGTTGGTGGCGCTGCATTAGGCTTAATAACTCTACCTTTCCTTACATGGTTTTTTTCGGCTGAAGATATTGGCCGATTTACTATGCTTCAAGTGTCTCTCGGTTTAAGCACAAGTTTATTTAGCTTGGCTATGCATCAGGCTTATGTAAGGGAGTATCATGAAGTGGCTGATAGGGCCGCGCTGTTTAAAGCAGCCATTTTCCCAAGCATATCTATTTTAACAGTTTTAGTATTATTATCGCTGATTTTGCCGCTCTCAATTTCGAAAATTTTGTTTGAAGTTGAATCTGTTTTGCTTGAAGCGCTTTTGTTTATAGGCGGTTATTCTGTGCTGATAATAAATTTCTTAGCACACGTGCTTAGAATGGAGGAGCGTGGGCTAGCATTCTCAGCGACACAAGTTTCACCAAAGCTATTTTTCATAATATGCATAAGCGCTATTTTTATTCTAAGTATAGAGTCAAGCTTTCAAATTCTGATCATGATGAATACCTTTGCGGTATTCGGATCCTTATGTATATTTGCTTTTCTAACTCGAAAAACATGGATGGCAGCAATATCTAGACCATTAAATGTGGGTTTGATTAAAAAAATGCTTTCGTTTAGCTTGCCACTTGTTGCTGGTGGCCTTGCTTACTGGGGGCTGACAACAATGGATAGATTCTTTTTAAGAGCTTTATCCGGGTTTGAACAGCTTGGCGTGTATGCAATCTCAGTGTCGCTGGCAGCAGCAGTTTCAGTCTTATCAACTATTTTCTCAAATTTATGGCATCCGACTGTGTATAGGTGGATAAAAGAAGGTGTCGAGCCTGCTCGCATACAGGCAGTAATTGAAAATATGTTTATTGTAGTTGCCATAACCTGGTCTCTAGTTGGGTTACTATCGTGGGTAGTCCCATACTTTTTGCCGCCTCGATACCAAGCCGTTGAGTATTTGATTGTTGCCTGTGTAGCTATGCCTCTATTCTACATGCTTTCAGAAACGACTGTAGTTGGAATTGGTATAACGCGACGTACGAGCTTCTCCATGATTTCCTCTATAGCTGCCGCCTTAGTTAATGCTGTTTTAAATTTTTTGCTCATACCAAAATATGGTGCAGCAGGTGCAGCACTTGCTACTCTTTTCTCGTTCTTCGTGTTTTTTTTGATTAGAACGGAATCGAGCGCATGGCTTTGGGTTTCGTTGCCCCGAATGAAAATGTACTTTTTGATAACTGCTTATCTATTTGCTACCGCCACCATGGTAGTAACAGAAGCAAGAATCAAGAATTTTAATGCAATTTGGGTGGGGCTAATACTGTTAACTGCTTTTATGTATTACTCTCGATTGTTTCAGTCTTTCTGGTTTATAAAAAACTATTTGAGTAAAGAGGTTTGAATGTTATTTATCAATGGCGCTCTAGGATTAGGCGGGCTTGAAACCTTTTATGTGAGAATGGCAAAGGAGCGCGCAAAGCAAGGCTTGCCAACATCGCTTTTGTTGTTGTCAAAGCCAGAAGCAAGTGATGAAAATCTATTAGAAGAAATGAAAAAATATGCGAAAGTGGTTTTCACTCAAGATATCTTTTCGATTAGCGCCGGTTTTTCACGTAGATTTCCTCTGCTTTCACCAGTAAAAAAAAATGCTCTTTCAAATCTATTTGAAAATGTAAATCAAATTCATGTCTCTGATGGAATGCTTGGCCTTGTAGGAGAAAGGTTTAATAGAATTTCTGGTAAAAATATTCCTATCACGATTGGCTTTTATCATTATATACAATATCTATGGGGTGGCGAAAAGGTTCCAAGTTTTGAAAAAACAAATCGAAGGTTTGTATTCAAGTTTCTCCCTAAAGAAGCTCTGTTGATGTTTTCTGATGGTGTCAAAGACCTTTACGAAAAAAATAAATCGATGAATTTAGAGGGCGCCCAAGTATTTAGATTAGGAGTGGTTGATAAAAAAAAGGTTCGGGTAAGTGGAAGTTTGAAACGCCCTTTGAAAATTATAGCTATAGGTCGCTTAGTTGATTTTAAAACCTACAACCTTTACATGCTTGAAGTTGTAAGCGAGCTAAAGACAAAAGGTATATTTGTCAAGCTTGATATTTTCGGGGATGGCCCATTAAAACAGCATATAATAACGAAAATTAATCAGTTAGAATTAAACGATTCTGTAGCATTGAAGGGTAGTCTTGAATATTCCAAATTTGACGAAACCGTTTCTCACTATGATTTATTTGTAGGTAGTGGGACGGCAATTATACAGGCAGCATCATTAGGTTTGCCATCAATTATTGGTGTCGAAAACGTGATTCATTCCAAAACTTATGGTTATTTTTCAGATTTTTACAAGTATGAATATAACCTTAAAGGTTTAAGCTTTCCTTTATTGTCTGTGGAAAAAATCATTGAAAACTATTTCTTTATGGATGAAGGTAAACGACTGGAGTTGAAAAAGTCGCACATCATCGCCAGTGAAGTGTTCACCAATGAGGCATGCCAGAAGGGAATGGATGCGTTAAAAAACATTAGAATGCCAGTGCAAGGTTTTAAATATAATCGATGGTCCTATGAACTATCTAGATTGATCGATAGAGTTAACTTAAGACTTAATAAAAACCATCCAAGGTTGAGGAAGTTTGAGGATTTTAGAAAGTTACATGAATGACTGTGAATGCGATTAATAGATTGTGTCCAAAAATACTGGGAGCAATTTGGATTAAGGTGCTCAAAGAGTTTTGGATGGCGAAAGTTTAAAGCCTTAATCAAGCGTTTGGCATCAAGGGAGCCTGAATCTGGTTTGTGGCACTCATGGCAAAGCGGGCTTTCAGGCCCGACACTGAATTAACGGCAAACCGGATATTTATCACGCGCTTCTCAACGGTTTAAATTAGCCCATGATCCATTTTACACTTTACTTCTTTGTCTTGTTATTATCATGGATTGCCTTAGTAAGTAACATAGACAATAAAAAAGTTCTCAACACTTGTCTGGCCGTGTCGTTTTTTCTTGTCCTCTATCTAGTCATTGGGTTTCGTGTGGACTCAATTGATTATGTGAGCTATAAGTCTATATTTGAGAAAGTTAATTTTTCCCAGTTTTCGATACCGATATTCAATTCGAATGAGGGGTCAAGCGGCAGAGAGTTTTTGTTCGCATCTTCTGTTTCATTGTTTAAGCTTCTTAATCTTAGTTTTGAGTCATTCATTGCATTTATTGCTTTTCTATCGGTTTTTATAAAGTTCAATATTTTTTGGCGCAATTCTCCTTATTTCTGGCTTTCAGTTCTGATATACCTTTCGTTTTCGTATTTTAAAGATCTTGGCCAGATACGAAGTGCGTTATCTGCGACCATTCTTGTATTTTCTTTTAATCAGATAGTTTCTCGTAAATTTCACTATTACATTATTTATGTAATAATAGCGGCAGGCATTCAGATATTTTTGATCTTTGCCGTCATATTGTATGTTTTCCATTGGTATTTTCATCGTTATTTAAAATTGTTTCTGTTGTTTTTTAGTCTTTTTTTGCCAGATTTGATTTTTTATATATATGAATATTCGGCTGATTTTATTCGTGCATTAAACCCTTTTATTTTTTATAAAATTAATGGTTATATGGCGGTCCAACAAGATATAAACGTATTTGGTTTAGGAAATATTTTTCGAGTCTCCGTCGTAGCCGCCATGATATTCATGGGGGGCTGGTTAAATTTTTCCAAGTCTTCGATTGTATCTGTAAGCCTCTCTTCCGTTTCCTTAGGACTGATTTTTTATAATTGTTTTAGCTTTATTCCAGCTGTCGCAGAGCGATCTATTGATGTATTTGTTTTTTTGCCTGCGTGTCTCTTGTTTCCTATCTTTGTTTCTAAGATGGCAGGGGGCGTTCAGAAGCAAATTGTCTTCATGCTCGTTGTGCTTTATTGTTTGGCATTTTTTATCGGAGGTGTTTCTTCGGCAGGAGAGTATCGAAATTTGCTTTTAGTGTAGTTGCGAGCATTGCTAAATGTATCTAGTGGGTTAAGAGAATATAGAAGCAGCTTTTCAGGCTGCAATATATAAAAACTGAATAGGTGTTCGTGGTAAGTTCCATGGACTTGATAAGGTTCTGTAAGGCTTTCCACCATTTTAAATTAATACAGGAACCCTGTATAACGCCAATGCTCTCTACATCGCCGGCCGTCTCACTTGACCAACTGTTATAGTCTTAAGACGAATTCAAAAGTTTTGCGAATTCGACTTCGATTTTTAATATTTTCCATCGTTTGTGGTCGTTTAATAATATATTGGCTGAAAAGCCGTTTTAAGGGTATTCTCAACTCTACAGTGATTAATGCGAAAATTTATTTTGATAAGCCTACCCTTGAAAGTGGTAGATTGGGAAAGTGTTATATTTCGGCCACGAGGAAAAAGATAAAATTTTAGATTGTAATCAAGGTTTTGCAAAAATGGCAATAGGTTTATGCTTGAAATAAAAGTAATGAGACTCTGAAATAATGAAAGTTGCTAAAATAATTGAGGGAAGCCCGGATAATAAGATGGGACTTTTCAATGATGCAATCCTTAGAACTAAGCGATTGAAATCAAAAGTGAAAAGCGTCGATTGCTACATGGTTAGGGTAAGATACAGTTTTGCTCTTCGGATTTTGAAAGGGAAAATCCGGTTGCCTCCTAAAGAAAGAGTATCGCTTGTCGATGGCATCTGGTTTAAGAACCTCTGGGTCAAAATAGGTCTCTTGGACTATATATTAGTTTATAAATTGAATGCTAGAGCCTTTTTGTGTGAAAGGTCTCTGAGAAAATATGACAATATATTTCGTGGGTTTGACGTTATTACATCTCACGGACTGCTAGCTAATGTGTTGGCAAAGATTGTTAACGAAAATCAGGGTTTGCCTTACGTACCTACTTGGCATGGTTCTGATATAAATATATATCCGTTTAAAAACGACAGGAGGCGGATCGCAATAAAATATATTATGGATTCTGCTTATGCGAATGTGTTCGTGAGCAATAAGTTGATGGAGACCTCCTGTAGAATTTCTAAAAAGAGCAATAAAGAGGTTTTGTACTCTTCAATAAACTCTATTTTTTTCAGATTTAGTGAAGAACGTCGGAATGAGCTCAGAAGACGGTATAGTATACAAAACAAGAAAGTCGTAGGGTTTGTTGGCAACTTAATAGATATTAAGAATGTGATGGTGTTAGCGCCCTTGTTTCGTCGATTGCAAGACAGCCTCGAAGATGTTGCTTTTTTTATCGTTGGTGAAGGAAATCGTTCATTTAAGTTGCAGGAAGAAATGTCAAAATTGCGTGTCAATAATGTAACTTTCTTTGGAAAACTCGATCCTGTAAAAATTCCGGAAATAATGAACGTTATCGATATTTTAGTTCTTCCGAGCTTAAATGAAGGGTTGCCTTTAGTCACATTGGAAGCGCTTTCGTGCGGAGCTCATGTTGTAGGATCGGATCGCGGTGGTATTCCGGAGGCAATAGGAGTAGATAATACGTTTCGTTTGGATGACTGCTTTGTTGACAACTGTTCTAAAAGAATATTGGAGGTTTTTGAGGGAAGAGTACAACCTCCGAAGATATCCAACGAGTTTTCAGAAGTTAGGACTTGTAAGAGGGAGCGGTCATTATTGAGCGAAGCAGTTTCCAAGCGTTAGTAATAATTGCTTCTGCTCATTATTCTATATGTAGAAGGGTATTGAAAAAATCGTTGAGAGTTAAATTTACTATTTCAGTACTTGATCGTCTACGATGGTTGGTAAAACCCACGTTTAAAGCTTCTTTTAAAGTGTTTGCATCGTAAAAAAGGTGTTATGGATATTTCAAAAATTTGTATGGTTGGCTTAGGGTATATTGGCCTTCCAACGGCAAGTGTAATCGCGTCGAGAAAGTGTAATGTGATTGGTCTAGACGTGGACCCTGATGTTGTAGATACAATAAATAAAGGCGACATTCATATTGTCGAGCCAGACTTGGATATGATTGTCCATGCTGCTGTGAGCGAAGGCTACCTCCGGGCCACACTTAAGGCCGAGCCCGCAGAAGCCTTTTTGGTTGCCGTGCCTACTCCATTCAAGACGGAAGCAGGCAAAACTCATGTTCCGGATTTGAAATATATAGAATCCGCTGCCAAGTCGATCGCTCCAGTTCTTGAAAGAGGGAACTTGGTGATTTTGGAATCTACCTCTCCGGTTGGCACGACTGAACAGTTCGCGGCGTGGTTGGCTGAAGCGAGACCGGACTTGACGTTTCCGCAAACTGATGGGGAAGAATCGGACATTCGAATTGCTCACTGCCCTGAAAGGGTTCTGCCTGGCCATGTCATACGGGAGCTGGTCGCTAACGACCGGGTAATTGGCGGTTTGACCCCAGCCTGCTCTGAAGCCGCATTTCGTCTTTACGAGATTTTTGTTGAAGGTGAATGTATCACTACTACCGCGCGTACAGCGGAGATGGCAAAGCTTACCGAAAATAGTTTCCGAGACGTGAATATCGCCTTTGCTAATGAGTTATCGCTGATTTGCGACAAACTCGACATCGATGTTTGGGAACTTATTGAGCTGGCAAATCGACATCCACGCGTTAATATCCTGAAGCCCGGACCGGGTGTTGGTGGACACTGTATTGCTGTGGACCCGTGGTTTATTGTCAGCGAAACTCCGGAGCAAGCGCGATTAATTCGTATGGCTAGGGAAGTAAATGATGCCAAGCCGCAGTGGGTAATCGATAAGGTTAAATCAGCAATAGGGCAGTTCTTGCAGCAGCACTTCGATCATACAGCAAAGGATGTGAAGGTGGCGCTGTTTGGTCTCGCATTCAAGCCAGATATTGATGATCTGCGTGAAAGCCCTGCCTTGGCAATTGCGGTAGAGTTGGAGCAATCTTTAGCGGGTTCTTTGATGGTTGTTGAACCAAATATTGAAGTTGCACCTGCAGGACTAGCGAGAGCCTCGCTAGTGAGTAGTGATGAAGCGATCGAGCAGGCCGACATTTGTGTGATTATGGTTGCGCATCGAGAATTCAAAGGATTAGATTTTTCCGGAAAACTAGATGAATTCGTCATCGATGTGGTAGCAAGTGGGCGAGCGTAAAAAGGAGAAGTTTTTGAAAGTTTTAACTGTTTTTGGAACTAGGCCAGAAGCCATAAAAAATGGCCCCAGTGGTGTTGGCGCTGCAGGATGATGATCGGTTTGAACCGGTATTGTGTGTAACTGGCCAGCATCGTGAAATGCTGGACCAGGTGCTGTCGTTATTTTCTCTGGTGCCGGATTATGATCTGAACATTATGAGGCCGGGCCAAGATTTAACGGATGTAACTACCGGTATTCTGCAGGGTATGCGGAGCGTTCTGACAGAAGCGAAGCCAGACCTGGTGCTGGTACATGGCGACACGGCCACCACCTTCGCCGCCACCCTCGTCCTGCCGAGGTTGAGCAGCGACTTTGGATCGGAGACTGGGAAGGCGATACCGTCCTGAAGGGCCACAAGGAATCGGGTCTGGCCACCCTGGTGTATCGCCGCACTGGCTATTTGCAGGCAGCCTTGTTGCCCGAGGTGAAGGCGGGCCTGTCAACAACAGCGAAGTTTGACCGCTTTTTATCAGTTTAGATTGTCCGGTTTTCATCAGTTTTCAGTGTCCGGTTTTTGAGTGTCTGTGCCGTCACATTCCTCCTGTTGCTGAGTCGTACCGGGGACGATCCCGGCCTTGCGTTTGTCCTTCAGTCGGTAACTTTCACCCTTGATGTTCAGCGTGGTTGAGTGGTGCAGTAACCGATCCAGGATAGCCGTGGCGATGACCTGATCGCCGAACACCTCGCCCCAGTCCATAAAGCTCTTGTTGGAGGTCAGGATGGTGCAGGCTCGCTCGTAGCGACGGTTGATCAGCCGGAAGAACAGGCTGGCTTCCTCCCGGGTCATGGGTAGGTAACCAATCTCGTCAAGCACCAGCACCTTTGGGTAGCTCAGCTGCTGGAGCTGACGGTCCAGTCGGTTCTCCTGTCGCGCTTTCATCAGGGTGCTTACCAGGCGATCCAAAGTCATGAACAGAACCCTGTGGCCAGCCTCAGCTGCTTTTACGCCAAGGGCAACGGCCAGATGGGTTTTACCCACGCCCGGTGGTCCCAGCAGGATGACGTTCTCGTTGCGCTCCACGAACCCTAATCCGGACAGGTCCCGGATCAGCTTGCGGTCAATGCTCGGCTGGAAGGTGAAGTCGAACTGTTCCAGGGTTTTGATCCACGGCAGTCTGGCCTGCTTGAGGCGCGTATCAAGGCCTTTCTGGTGGCGGCCACCCCATTCCTGGGCCAGGGCCTGTTCGAGGAACTCCCGGTAATTCAGATCCTTCTTGCTGGCGTGTTCGCACAAGGTGTCCAGGGAGGCTTGGAGGTGGTCCATCTTGAGTCGGTCGAGGAGTTGGTCCAGGTTCATTGGAGTATCTCCTCATACACAGAGAGGCTCCGGTGCTGCACTGGCAGCACGTCTTGCCACAGCGGTTCGTGGTGTTCGGCCACGGTTTGCCAGCCCTGCTTGCGATCCGCCATCCGGTGGCGCGCCACCTCCTGTCCCCGGATGTCGTAGACGGTGAGTTCTCCGTCCAGGCTGACTCGAATGGTCACCCGCTGCCCGCAGCACTCGGCCGGCACACTGTAGCGGTTGCCATGCACATCGATGTAGGCGTCCCAGCCAACATGTCGGACATCGTAATAGCGGGTATCGAAGTCCGTTTCGGGCCTTTGCAAAAGTTGAGGTTGCTCCTCCTGAAACCTCTCGGCCGGGGTCTGCCGGAAACGCCTCAGCAGCCGCTGCTGAGCGTAGGTATTCAACCAGTGCTCCAGTAGCTGATTAAGGTGTGCGTAGCTGTCGAAGCTGCGATATCGCTGGAAGAAGTGGTGCTTCACATATCCGACCATTCGTTCGGTCTTACCCTTTGTCCTGGGCCGCTGGGGCCGACAGGCCTTAGCGACAAAGCCGTAATGGTTGGCCAGCTCCAGGAAGCCAGCATTGAACGTCACCTTGCCATCACGATCATGGCGAACCACGGCTGCCTTCTGGTTGTCCACCAGAACACTGGCCGGGACGCCGCCAAAGTACCGGAAGGCCTGCACCAGCGACTCATAGGTATGCTCGGCATCCTGACGTGGGCCCGCCCAGACATGGAAGTGTCGGGAATAACCCAGCACGTTCACCGCAATGTTGACGGTGCACAACCGGCCGGCCACCTCGGTGCGAATCTCGCCCCAGTCATGCTGGAGCTGTTTGCCAGGGTGCGTCTCGTATCGGACGGTTCGCTTGCTGGCTCGCAGGGGGCGCTTGGGCTGGATGTACTCACGAACCAGAGTGGATGAACCGGCGTAACCCTGCTCGCGCAGCTGTTGGAAAATCACCTCTGCGTTCCAGACTTCATCGGCCAACTGCTGATCGATAAAGGGCTTGAAGGGGTCGAGCTTACTGGACCGGCGTGACTTCGGCCTACCTGTGGGAGGTGCAGGAAGCGCCAGATACCGACGCACCGTACGTTCTGAACAGCCAATCCGTTGGGCAATGTCCACGATGTGCGCCCCCTGTGCCCGTAGTTGCTTTATCATGTGAAAGTCCTCTCGGCTTTGCATGAGTCTTTTCCTTTCAGGTTTCGTCACCTTCAAGAAAAGGTCATGCGGGTCGGGTGGACAATCTATCCTGACAATTTACGGACTTTTAGCACTGTTGCTGACAGGCCTGACCGCTGATGCGATGATCCGGCTACTGCGGCCTCTGCGAGGGGCCGTGAAGACACTGACACTGGACAATGGTTCAGAGTTTGCGGAACACCGGCGCATTGGCAAGGCGGTCACTGCCAGTACGTATTTCTGTGATCCGTACCGATCGAGTCAGCGCGGCACCAATGAAAATACCAATGGCTTGATCCGGCAATACTTTCCGAAGGGAACGGACTTCAGAAAGGTCACGAAATCGCAGCTAAGGCGGGTGGTGGACAAGCTCAACAACCGGCCCAGAAAGCGGCTTGGGTATCACACTCCAGCAGAGATATTCTGGGGTGAATACTCAGGCGCCCTGGAAACAGGTGGTGCTGCACTTATTACTTGAATCCAGGACTTCAGAACAGTGGTCCGGAGAAGCCAAGCTGGCGGTGGTTATAGAAACCGCGCCGCTGTCCGAAAAAGAACTCAGCGTCTATTGCCGCGAAAAAGGCCTCTATGTCGAGCAGGTAAAGCGTACACGCCAATAAATCAGCACCTGTTTTCGCCGTAGCAGTTCATTCAAACTGATTCCTCCAAACCCACACCGAGGAATCCACTATGGCCAATGAACAAAGCGATCAATCGTCGGGCTACCTCCTTGCAGACTGAGAAGAAAGCTTGAGTGTAGTCGTTTTTACTTTCAGATAAAACCATCTATTAAAAGTGGTAATGTTAATGCATTTTTTGTTTTTAATGCCGGTCATGGGCCAGCCTAGATATTCTAAGCGTATCGATATGCTTAAAGCTGAATCTGTGGTTGCAGAAGTGGCAGCTTTTGAGCGTGATTACCATAAAGGACGAATGCCTAGTTGTCCTGTAACTACCCTTGGAAGGGTAAGGCACGGGCAATACCTAAAAAGAGTTTTAGTTTATATAAAAAGTTTGATAAAAATACGGAAATTAGCTAAAAGAAATGAAGTCATATACTCGTTCGGACCTGACTTATCTGTTTTAGCTTATATCGCAACTTTAGGCTTACCCGTTAAGCGTGTAGCGGAGGTCGCCGATATTCGAGGCCTACAAACGAGTGATAAGCTCAAAGGTAAGCTACTTAGGTTTTTCGAAAAAAAACTAGTGCAGAAGTTGGATTTGTTAGTTGTTACTGCACCGAAATTTTATAGTGAATATTATCAGAAATGGTTGGGCGTGGATGTCAATCATGTGGTGATTGAGAATAAATTAGAGAAGGAAATGTTGGGTAATAGATCGGAAAGTAGAGAGCAACCGGAGTTAAATAAAAGTGATATTATAAAAGTTGGATATTTTGGCTTACTTCGTTGTAATTGGACTGCTGAAACACTCTATTATTTAGCCAAACTTTACCCTGATAGGTTTCAGGTTAATATAGCTGGTCATTGGATGCTAGATTCCAATCTCGAGTTACAATTGCGAGAGTTGGGTAATGTCAAGTATCTCGGTGAATATAAATCTCCGGATGATCTTTATGATTTGTATTCTTCAGTAGACATTATTTGGGTTTGTTACGAGCCATTAAGCGATAAAAATTATAACCTGTATTGGGCAAAAACCAATCGTTTTTATGAAAGCCTTTTTTTTAATAAGCCAATTATTGCTAGGAGCGGTTCGTGTGATGGTGATTTTGTAAAGGAAAAAAATACTGGATTTTGTGTTTCAGATATAAGCACTGAAGATGCAGTTAGCAGTCTTAAAGATGTTATAAATTATCGGAGAGTTAATCAATGGAGAGGGGCTGTTAGCAGCTTGCCAGCTAGTGAATTTATATACAATGATGAAGCAAAGTTACTGCTTAACTCATTAAAATCATAGATAGTGAAACCTTATGAAGCAAATCCTACAAAATCTCGGCAACGGCGAAACTACCCTTGCCAATGTACCCTGCCCACAAAACAAGCCCGGTCACTTATTAATCGCCAGCCAGCGAACACTGGTCAGCGCGGGTACTGAGCGCATGCTGGTTGATTTTGGCAAAGCCAGTGTTCTTGAAAAAGCCCGTCAGCAGCCTGACAAGGTCAAAATGGTGCTGGATAAGGTAAGAACAGATGGCCTAATGCCGACCGTGGATGCGGTGCGATCCAAGCTGGATCAACCGCTGCCCTTGGGTTATTGCAATGCTGGCGTTGTGCTAGAGAGCGGCGTATCCGGATATGAGGTAGGTGATCGGGTTATTTCTAATGGCAACCATGCGGAAGTGGTTCGTATACCGCAGAACCTGTGTGCGAGGATTCCTGACAATGTAGATGGTGAGTCGGCTGCGTTTACCGTGCTCGCATCTATTGGTTTGCAGGGCATTCGTCTGGTGCAACCAAGTTTAGGTGAGTGCGTCGTGGTAACGGGGCTAGGTTTGATTGGTCTGGTCACGGTGCAATTGCTCAAAGCGCAGGGCTGTCGTGTATTGGGTATTGATTTTGATTCTAGCCGCTGTGCCTTGGCGCGTGAGTTTGGCGCAGAAGCGGTTGACCTATCAAAAGGTGAAGACCCCGTAGAGGCGGCCGCGGCGTTTTCCCGTGGCCGTGGTGTGGATGCGGTGATTATTACTGCGGCGACTAAAAGCAATGAGCCTGTGCACCAGGCCGCCCAGATGTGCCGTAGGCGTGGCCGTATTGTGCTGGTGGGTGTAGTTGGGCTTGAGCTTTCCCGTGCTGATTTTTATGAAAAAGAGCTGAGCTTTCAGGTCTCCTGCTCTTACGGCCCGGGCCGTTATGACTCTGAGTATGAGGAAAAGGGCCGGGATTACCCCATAGGCTTTGTGCGTTGGACGGAACAGCGCAATTTCGAGGCCGTGCTGGATATGATGGCCAGCGGTGCACTGAATGTTAAGCCTTTAATTTCCCATCGTTTTGCGATTGAAAGCGCGGTTGAAGCCTATCAGACCCTGAGTGAGCCGACCGCTCTAGGTATTCTGTTGTCCTACCCTGCACCTGAGCTGGATCAGACTGAGCTGCTCAGCAGAAAGGTAGCCTTAAACGCCCCGGCTGCCTATCAGCCAACGGATGTGGTGTGCTCCTTCCTTGGCGCAGGCAACTATGCCTCCCGGGTGTTGATTCCGGCATTTAAAGAGAGCGGCGCCAAACTGCATAGCCTTGCCAGCAGTGGCGGTGTCTCTGGTGTGCATCATGGCAAGAAACATGATTTTGCCCATTCGGTTACAGACGAGGCTGAGGTGTATCAAGACGAGGCAGTCAATACTGTAGCAATCGCCACCCAGCATAATCTGCACGCTGGCCAGGCGTTGGCTGCCTTGCAGGCCGGCAAACATGTGTTTGTAGAAAAGCCTTTAGCGCTGACACTGGAAGAGCTGGACGGGTTGGAAGCAGCTTACCAACAGGCGGGAGGCAAGCAGCATTTGATGGTCGGTTTTAACCGCCGTTTTGCCCCGTTGGTGCAGAAAATGAAGCAGCTGTTATCGGTCAGCAAGCAGCCGAAAAGCTTCATCATGACCATGAACGCGGGAGAAATACCTGCCAACCACTGGACACAAGATTCGGCTGTAGGCGGAGGCCGCATTATCGGCGAAGCCTGCCACTATATTGATTTGATGCGTTTTCTGGCCGGTAGCGAGATTACGGGGTTCACCGCCACCAAAATGGGCGATGTGCCGGGCGTTGAGATAACAGAAGACAAGGCCAGCATCACATTAAGCTTTGCTGATGGTTCATTCGGCACCATCCTATACTTGGCCAACGGCGGTAAAGCCTTCCCCAAGGAACGCATCGAAGTATTTGCCAATGATGCGGTACTTCAATTGGACAACTTCAAAGCCCTGCGCAGCTATGGTTGGCCTGGCTTCAAAGGCAAAAAACTGATGAGCCAGGATAAGGGCCAGCAAGCCTGTGCCGCACTTTTTGTAAAAGCCATTCAACAGGGCGAGCCAACCCCCATACCTGCCGATGAGATTTTTGAAGTGTCGCGAGTCTCGGTGCAGATTGCGCAGAATTTAAGAGGATAAAGTTTAATGCAACCACAAGTAGTCACCCTCGGCCTGGGTTATATCGGCCTCCCAACTTCTGCATTGATGGCAGCTAATAACATTGCTGTGCATGGCGTGGATATTTCGCAGAAGGTAGTGGATACCATCAACTCGGGAAAAATTCACTTTGTTGAACCGAAGCTGGATACTGCGGTGGCCAGCACGGTAGCAGCGGGCTTTTTACGTGCTGATACCACCGCAGTAGCAGCGGATGTATATCTGGTCGTAGTACCCACGCCCTTTAAAGGTGGGAGCCACGAGCCGGACATTTCTTATATTCAAGCAGCTACCGAGAGTATTTTACCGCTGCTCAAAGAAGGCGACTTATACATCATCGAGTCCACCTCTCCGGTGGGCACAACCGAACGTATGGGCGATTTCATCTACGCCCAGCGACCGGAGTTAAAGGGCAAGCTGCATATTGCCTACTGCCCGGAGCGTGTATTGCCTGGCAACGTCATGTATGAGTTGGTGCACAACGACCGTGTGATTGGCGGCGTGGATGATGCTGCCACGCAGAAGGCGTGCGAGTTCTATCAGCAGTTCGTTAAAGGTGAGTTGCATCGCACCAATGCCCGTACCGCGGAGATGTGCAAGCTGACGGAAAACGCCAGCCGTGACGTGCAGATTGCGTTTGCCAACGAGCTATCGCTGATTTGCGATAAGGCAGGCATTGATGCATGGGAGCTTATCCGGCTGGCCAATAAGCACCCCCGGGTTACCATCCTGCAGCCGGGTAGTGGGGTAGGAGGGCACTGCATTGCAGTTGATCCTTACTTTATTACCTCTGAATTCCCCATGGAATCGCAGATTATTGGCAAGGCGCGTGAGATAAACAATTACAAAGCTTTCTGGTGTGCGGAAAAGACTAGGCACGCCATTCGTGATTTTGCCACCAGCCAGGGTAAAGCGCCTTCGGTCGCATTGATGGGGCTTGCCTTCAAACCGAATATTGATGATCTGCGTCAGTCCCCGGCTGTTTATATCGCGCAGAAGGTGCTTCAGGAAGCGGGTGATGAAAACTACTTTATTGTAGAACCGAACATTCACGAACACGCTTACTATAAGATAACCGATGTAGAGCAGGCGGTTGAACAGGCTGATATTGTCGCGTTTTTGGTGGCGCATGATGAGTTCAAGCAACTGGAAATACCCGCCGGAAAAGTGGTGCTGGACTTTTGTGGGGTGACAAAATAGTGAAGGTTTTATCCGTATTCGGTACACGCCCGGAAGCCATCAAAATGGCACCCTTAGTCAAAGCTCTGGCTGAAGACAGCTTTTTTGATGCCAGGGTGTGCGTGACGGCCCAGCACCGGGAAATGCTTGATCAGGTGCTGGAGCTGTTTGAGATAGCACCGGATTATGATTTGAACCTGATGAAGGGCGGTCAGGATCTCTACGATATCACCTCGGGTGTGTTGCTTGGCCTGCGGGATGTGCTGAAGGAGTTTCAGCCGGATATTGTTCTGGTGCATGGCGACACCGCTACCACCTTTGCTGCAACCCTGGCTGCTTTCTATCAGCAAATTCCGGTTGGTCATGTAGAAGCAGGTTTGCGCACGGGCAATATGTCTTCGCCCTGGCCAGAGGAAGCCAATCGCGTGCTGACCGGCCGCCTGGCTGCTGTGCATTTTGCACCGACCGAGCGTAATCAGAATGCCTTGTTGGGTGAGCATATTGCCGCTGACAAAATCACTATTACTGGCAATACAGTGATTGATGCTTTGCAGTGGGTGGTGAAGAAGATTGATCAGTCGACTGAGCTAAAAGACAGTATTCAGGCTGTTTTGCAGCAGGCCGGCTTGAACACCGATGCGTTAAGCAAGCGGTATGTGCTGGTCACAGGCCATCGACGTGAGAATTTTGGCGAAGGCTTTGAAAATATCTGTAAGGCACTGAGCCAGTTGGCTGCCGCCAATCCTGATACCCACTTTATTTATCCGGTGCATTTGAACCCCAATGTGCAGGAGCCGGTAAAGCGCTTGCTGGGTAATTCAAGCAACGTTCAGTTGATCGAACCGTTGGGTTATGAGCCGTTTGTTTACCTGATGCAGAATGCTTATCTGGTATTGACTGACAGCGGCGGTGTGCAGGAAGAAGCCCCCGGCCTGGGTAAGCCGGTGTTGGTGATGCGCGACACCACCGAACGCCCAGAAGCCGTCGATGCCGGCACGGTGCGGTTGGTGGGTACCGAAAGCTGTGTCATTCGGGATGCGGTTCAGGAGTTGCTGGATGATGAAACGGTGTATGAGCGGATGTCTCGTGCACATAACCCTTACGGGGATGGGCAGGCTTGCAGTCGCATTGTTGAGTTTTTGAAAGCTCGTTCCCAGCCGAAGACTGATTGAATGGCTTCATTCATCTCCAAAATCAAAACAGTGCGTCGCCTTGGTGCTTTGAACGTTTTCAGAGCGCTTTCGTTTCGTTTGGGTGTTCAACTGGGCGTTAACCGGGTAAGGCATTTGAAAGCAAGTGCGCCTGTCGGACGTTTTTTCTCAAGAACTGAATGGCCAGTAAATAGCTGGGATGAATTTCGATACTTTCCTCTGGCGTTCGGCCACGTCGAGGTAAGTCGCGAGGGTGTTCCTGATTGGAACAAAAGCGTGTTGACGGGCAAGTGCTTCCCGGACTGCCAGAAACCCTGGTATGCAATTCGCGATTTCACAAACGATGTAGGTGACATAAAAGGAATTTGGGAGCTTTCCCGTTTTGACTGGGTGCTTGGTTTTGCCAGAGAGGGGCAAGCAGGCCATACGGAAGCTTTGGAAAAGTTGCAATCCTGGCTGGAGAGTTGGGTACAAGAAAACCCACCCTACTATGGCCCAAACTGGAAATGTGGGCAGGAAGCCTCTATCCGGGTTATGCACTTGGCGATGGCAGCCATTGTGCTTGGGCAAGTTTATAGGCCAGAAAAAGCCCTGCTGGAGCTGGTTGAAATACACCTGAAGCGTATTGCGCCAACCATTCAATATGCGATTGCCCAGGATAATAACCATGGTACTTCTGAGGCCGCTGCGCTGTTTATCGGTGGGAGCTGGCTGGCTAGCCATGGTATTTCACAGGGCAGGGGCTGGGAATTAAAAGGCAGGAAGTGGCTGGAAAACCGGGCCAGTCGTCTGATAGAGCGGGATGGCAGTTTCAGCCAGTACTCTGTGAATTATCACAGGGTGATGCTGGATACCTTCTCTATGGTAGAAGTGTGGCGGAAAACACTTCAGTTGCCGGAATTCTCCCGCCACTGGTACACCAAAGCGAAGGCGGCTACAGAATGGTTAATGGCATTGCTTCAGCCGGGCGGTGATGTGCCTAATCTTGGCGCTAACGATGGCGCCAGGTTACTGCCGCTTGCGGCTGTCGACTATCGCGATTTTCGTCCTTCAGCTCAATTGGCCAATGTGCTTTTTTGTGGCCAAAGGGCGGTTTCGGAACCTGGAGAGTGGGACGTTCCGCTGAGGCTGTTGTTGGGTGTTGATCTGCCAGAGCCAGTAGCAGAAATCCCCGGAAGTGTGCAGTTCGATGACGGTGGCTACGCCATAATGCGTAAAAACCATTGTTTCGCGTTATTCCGTTACCCCCGTTTTCGTTTCCGCCCTGGCCAGGCCGACGCGCTCCATCTCGATGTTTGGTTAGGCAGTCGCAACATCCTCCGAGACGGAGGCTCTTACAGCTACAACACGGAAGAGCCTTTGCAATCTTATTTTCCGGGTGTTGAAAGCCATAATACCATCCAATTTGATGGTCGCGATCAGATGCCGCGACTTAGCCGATTCTTGTTTGGTGAATGGCTGAAAACCAGTCGCTTCCGGCCTCTAGCTGAATCCTCTGAAGGTCTGTCTGTTCTTGCGGGGTATCGCGATTATAAAGGGGCGATGCATACTCGTAAGGTATTGCTTGGCACAGATAAGTTAATAGTTCAAGACGATATTGACGGTTTCTCCAAGAATGCTGTGCTACGGTGGCGATTAGAGCCTGGAAAGTGGGAATTGAGTGGCTCTACTGCAAAAAATGAAAATGTAGCCATTGCAATCACCAGCACCACTGAGATTGTTCGTTGCGAAATCGTTGATGGCTACGAGTCTCGTTATTACGGCCGCAAAACAACATTGCCGGTTCTTGAAATTGAGGTGGCCGACGCTGGCTGCCTGTCCACTGAAATAACCTGGAATGCGATTTGAGAGTTCTATATGTCCACCAGCACTTTGTCACCCCGAAAGGCGCGGGCGCCATCCGCTCTTATGCCATGGCTCGGAAGCTCGTAGAGCGTGGTCATAGTGTCACCATGGTTTGCGGTAGCAATACTACAGGTTCCACAGGCCTCGAAGGTGAATTTACGGGAGGCAAGCGCAGAGGTGTGGTAGACGGCATTGATGTTATTGAGCTTGACTTGGCCTATTCGAATTACGACGGTTTTATGAAGCGTGTATGGACGTTCTTGTCTTTCGCGCTGCGTAGTATCTGGATTGCCCTGACCGAAAAGTACGACTTGGTATTTGCGACGACCACACCGTTAACGGCTGGTATTCCCGGTATTTTTGCCCGCTGGCTAAGGGGCAAGCCCTTTGTGTTTGAGGTTCGGGACTTATGGCCGGAATTGCCTCGTGAAATGGGGGTTATTACCAACCCGGTCGTGCTTTGGGTGATGGGGGTGTTGGAGTGGGCCAGCTATCGTTCCGCACATAGGCTGGTAGGTTTGTCTCCAGGTATTGTGGAGGGCATTACAAAGCGTGGCGTGCCTCCTGAAAAGGTGGCTATGGTGCCTAACGGTTGTGATCTGGACATTTTCACAGATTTGGCCAAACCATGGCGCCCAGAAGGAATCGCTGAGACTGATTTGATGGCTATATTTGCCGGTACTCATGGTATTGCAAATGGTTTGGACGCCGTTCTGGACGCTGCCGGTGAATTGAAAAAGCGAGGGCGGGAAGATATCAAGTTTCTGCTGATTGGTTCCGGTAAACTTAAACCGGCTCTGATGGCAAGGGCCGAACGTAATGGCCTCGATAATGTCGTATTCCATGACCCGGTTAAGAAGAGCGAGCTAGCGGGTCTGATGCGGGCAACTGACGTTGGCATGCAGATACTCGCTAATGTGCCCGCTTTTTACTACGGCACGTCTCCTAATAAATTTTTCGATTACATCGCAGCCGGTGTCCCTGTGTTGAATAATTACCCAGGATGGCTAGCCGATATGATAGAGCGGGAAGCATGCGGCTATGCGGTGCCACCGGCAGACCCTGCCGCGTTTGCGGATGCGCTGGAGCGGGCTGCTGCTGAGCAGAATCAACTGCCAGTGATGGGTAAAAGAGCGAAGGCCCTGGCCGAGCGAGAATTTGACCGGGATAAGATGGCGAGTGAATGGGTAGATTGGGTAACTGGAGTGGCCCAATGATGAAGCGTCTGTTTGATTTTATAAGTGCGCTGTTTGGTCTTATGGTTCTGCTTCCGGTGATTGTGGTGGTTGCGATCATGATTCACTGTAAACTTGGCTCCCCAGTGTTCTTTCGCCAAATCCGCCCAGGTAAAGACGGTAAGCCCTTCCGGATGGTGAAGTTTCGTACCATGCGTGACGCGGTGGACGCCCAAGGTAATACATTGCCGGACTCAGAACGGATGACTCCCTTTGGTCAGTTCCTTCGCTCCAGCAGCCTGGACGAACTGCCCGGACTCTGGAACGTGCTGAAAGGCGAGATGAGCCTTGTCGGTCCTCGCCCGTTGTTAATGGAATATTTGCCGCTTTATTCAAAAGAACAATACCGCCGCCATGACGTCCGCCCTGGCGTGACCGGTTGGGCCCAGGTGAATGGTCGTAATGCGATTTCCTGGGAGGATAAGTTCAAGCTGGATGTCTGGTATGTAGATCATTGTTCGTTTTGGCTCGATTTGAAGATTCTGTTCCTGACAGTGAAAAAAGTGCTGGTTCGGGATGGAATTAATGGTAAGGGAGAGGTGACTATGTCCAAGTTCACCGGGAGCAACGATTGATGCGTCTCGCCATTCTCGGAGCCAGCGGCCACGGTAAAGTAGTAGCTGATGCAGCAGAGCAGGCCGGGTGGCAGAGTGTTGTTTTTTTCGATGATGCCTGGCCGGGCCTCAAGGCCAATGGGCCTTGGGCGATTGAAGGCAATACCGAAGCGTTGCTTGAGAGGCTGACGGATTTTGATGGTGTGGTCGTTGCCATTGGGAATAATCGTATACGTGCAGTAAAACAAGCTGAGCTTGTGGCGGCTGGCGGTAAAATGGCCACGATTGTTCACCCGTCAGCAATGGTAAGTGCTCACGCTTCTATAGATGACGGTAGTTTGGTCTTCGCTAATGCAGTCGTTAATGCCTGCGCCACCGTGGGTGCCGGTGTGATTATAAATACTGGCGCTGTCGTGGAGCATGACTGTGTGGTAGGCAATTTCGCTCATATTAGCCCTAATGCTGTGTTGGCCGGTGGTGTGACGCTTGGCCCACTAGCTTGGGTTGGTAGTTGTGCTTCGGTAAGACAATTGATTGCGGTTGGCGAGGCTTCGGTAGTTGGGATGGGGGCTGTGGTGACCAGGGATGTGATCTCTGGAGTGACCGTAGTTGGCAACCCTGCGAAGGTGGTTGAACCCCGAAATCAAAATACCCACTCCATTTAAACCCGAAATCAAACAGAGTAACCATGCTAAACGGACCTTTCTCCCCCTGGCCCTCCTTCACCGAAGAAGAGGCCAACGCTGTTTCTAATGTTCTGCTTTCTAACAAGGTCAATTACTGGACCGGTCAGGAGTGCCGTGAGTTTGAACGGGAGTTCGCCCGGTTTGCAGATTCTGAATACGCCATTGCTCTTGCAAACGGAACTCTGGCGCTGGACCTGGCCCTGAAAGGGCTGGGCATAGGCCCCGGAGATGAGGTGGTGGTTACGCCCCGTACATTTCTGGCCTCTGTTTCGAGCATTATAACGGCTGGTGCGGTGCCGGTGTTTGCGGAGGTGGATGCGGACTCCCAGAATATTACGGCGGAAACCGTTGCGGCCGTGCTCACCGAGCGCACTCGCGCAGTGATTTGTGTGCACTTGGCCGGTTGGCCCTGCGACATGGATCCGATCATGGATCTGGCTCATCAGCATCATTTGTTTGTAATTGAAGACTGTGCCCAGGCCCACGGTGCCAGGTACAAAGGTCGTGCTGTGGGCTCTATCGGCGATGTGGGATGTTGGTCGTTCTGTCAGGACAAGATTATGACCACCGGAGGCGAGGGAGGGGCGGTTACCTGTAAGGATCGTAACTTGTGGTCGCGTATGTGGTCGTATAAAGATCACGGTAAGAGTTGGAGCGCTGTTTATGAACGCCAACATCCGCCAGGGTTCCGATGGTTGCACGAAAGCTTCGGAACCAACTGGCGCATGACAGAAATGCAAGGTGTAATAGGGCGTATTCAGCTCTCCCGCATGCCAGTGTGGAGCAAAGCGCGGCAAAGGAACGCCAATGCCATCTGGGACTGTGCCCGTAATTTGCCGGGTTTGCGAGTACCGGAGATACCTGCAGATATCGAACACGCAGCCTACAAGTGCTATGTATTTGTTGAGCCGAATAGGTTAGCAGAGGGTTGGGGCCGTGATCGTATTCAGAATGCGATTGTAGAGGCAGGCGTTCCCTGCTTCTCCGGTTCCTGCTCAGAGGTGTATCTTGAGAAAGCGTTTGATGGAACAGATTGGCGACCCAAAACGCCGTTGCCTGTTGCTCACGAACTGGGAGAGACCAGTTTAATGTTTTTAGTACACCCAACTTTGACAGACAACGAAATTGGTAAAACTTGTGATGTTTTGGCGAGCGTTATGAAACAAGCGGTGCCTGCGGATGTTTAAATCGTTTCTAAAGCTACCGCGCTTTCATAAACGTCTCGTTTCGGTTTCGGTAGATGCACTTGCCCTTTCTTTCGCCCTTTGGGCCTCTTTTGCACTTCGTTTAGAGCAAAGCCTGTGGTTACCCAATCAAGGGCAGTTGCTGGTCTCTGCTCTCACGGTCGTTTTCACTTTAGGTGTTTTCGTTCGCTTAGGTCTCTACCGTGCCGTGGTTCGCTACATGAGCGATCGTGCATTCCTGACTATCATCATGGGTGTCGGTGCTTCCGCCTTGTTGCTGATCATTCTCGGCTACAGCCTCCAGGTTCTGATTCCACGCTCAGTTCCGATCATTTATGCGGCCCTTGCCTTCATTTTTGTAGGCGGCAGCCGAATGAGTGTGCGCATGCTGGTGCATCACACCTCCAACCGGGGCAAAGAGTGGGTGGCCATTGTGGGTGCGGGTGAAACCGGTGCCCAATTGGCCAAAGCATTGCAGCAGGGCACTGAATACCACCCCGTGGTGTTCATAGGTTTGCAGGACGCTAACCATAAAGCCTTGATTGCCGGAGTGCCCGTGGTTGCTCTTAGCAACCTTGAAGAGGCCGTTCGCGTTCACGGGGTAAAGCGTCTGCTGTTGGCGTTGGATGTTGAGAAGCAGGTCGATCGCCGGCAGCTCCTGAAGCGGCTGGAGGCACTGAAACTGCCGGTTCAGACAGTTCCTTCCATGTCGGAGCTGGTTGCAGGCCAGGCCCGCATTAACGATATCCGGGATCTGGAAATCGAAGATCTGTTAGGCCGGGATCCGGTGCGGCCGGATAACGCCCAGGTCGCGGCCAGTCTTTATAACAAAGTGGTGATGGTAACCGGTGCCGGTGGGTCTATCGGTTCCGAGCTTTGCCGGCAGATCGTCCAGCACCGGCCCCGGGCTCTGGTGTTGTTTGAACAATCTGAATACTCTCTCTATGCCATTGAGCGCGAGTTGCAGGCGATTAACCGGATTGACGGGTTGGGTGTGGAGATCCACCCCCTTCTTGGCAGTGTGGCTCATCGTCGGCGGTGTGAGATGGTGATGCGCAGTTTCGGCATTCAAACGGTTTACCATGCCGCAGCTTACAAGCACGTGCCGCTGGTTGAGCACAATGTGATTGAAGGCGTTCAGAACAATGTGTTTGGCACGCTGCACGCGGCAGAGGCGGCTATTTCGGCCGGCGTTGAGCGGTTTGTTCTGATTTCTACCGACAAAGCTGTTCGCCCCACCAACGTGATGGGTGCCAGCAAGCGTATGGCGGAGCTGGTGTTGCAGGGTTTGGCGCAGCGGCAGAGCAAAACGATTTTCTCGATGGTTCGTTTTGGCAATGTACTGGGCTCCTCCGGCTCGGTGGTGCCTCTGTTCCGTGATCAGATTCGCGATGGCGGGCCGATTACGGTTACCCACCAGGATATCATTCGTTATTTCATGACCATTCCGGAAGCCAGCCAGCTGGTGCTGCAGGCAGGAAGTATGGGGTGCGGTGGCGAGGTGTTTGTATTGGATATGGGCGAACCGGTGAAAATTGCCGACCTGGCTCGCAAGATGATTCATTTGATGGGACTTGTGGAAAAAACACCGGATCAACCGGAAGGTGACATTGAAGTGGTCTTCACGGGGTTACGGCCAGGCGAGAAACTATTTGAGGAGTTGTTGATTGGCGATGACCCTCAGGGTACGTCTCATCCGCGCATTATGATGGCGCGGGAAGTATCCATGGCTTGGGACGACCTGGAATTGGTTTTGAGCAAGCTTTCTCGGGCTAGCCAGGAATTCGACTGTAGCCTGATTGTGGAAACCCTGAAAAGTGCGCCTACAGGCTTTACGCCGAATGGGAGCGTGGCTGACCTTGTATGGTGCAATGGGGGCCATGATCTCACGGTTGCCCATGAGAATACTGGGAAGGTGCATCGGCTTCCCGTTTGATGAAAGTATCGTGGATACTTAATCCTCCTCTTCCCCAGCCCCTCTCCCGCAAGGGGTGAGGGGAGCGTTGCATTCCCAAGCCTTAAAGTTCAGTAGCTGGCCCGGGTTTCAATTGAGCCGTTAGAACACTTCCATCGGCTCAACTTTTTAGTTAGTGTGAGCCGATAGATCACTGCAAACGGCTCATCGATGTATACATGGGAACTGGACAATTGGCCTGCTTACAGCTTCGATCAGAAATCTGCAGAGCTCTGGACGAGTCAGGCACTCGCGGCTTCTCAGAAAATTCTGGGGGCGATAGCGGTGGTGCCGGAAAGCCTCGGTAGCGAAGCGAAGTTGGATCTTCTGGTCAGCGCTGCGATTGAAACCAGCGCTATTGAGGGGGAGTCGCTGAATCGCGAGGATGTGCGCAGCTCCATCAAGAATCACTTTTTAGGCCCCAAGGAGAAGGTTGCTGTTCATGATCCGGTAGCGGCAGGTATCTCCGCTTTGATTCTCGAAGTGATGGATCTTTTCAAAGAGAAGTTAACGGCGGAGCGCTTGCATCACTGGAATAAACTTGTGATTCCGGAGCAGAACTCTGGCTCATTTTTGACCGCAGCAGGCCGCGCGGGGCAGTGGCGTACGCATTCAGATGCCATGCAGATAGTGTCCGGCCCTGTCCATAATCCGACGATTCACTTCGAAGCGCCACCGTCGGCACGTGTGCCGGCGGAAATGCAGCGATTTCTGGATTGGTTTGATAAAGATTCCCGGGGGGTGCCCGGTGTGGCGCGTGCGGCGATTGCTCACCTGTGGTTTGAAACGATCCACCCCTATAAAGATGGTAATGGCAGAGTCGGGCGGGCGATTGCGGATGTGGCTGTGTCTCAGATGTTGGGGCAGCCGCTGATGATGAGCTTGGCGACGGTGTTGAGTAAGCATCGCAAAGCCTATTATCGGCAACTTAACAATGCCTCGAAAGACACGCTGAACGTGACGCCTTGGGTCGATTGGTTCGGTGAGCGGATTGTCGAGGCGTTGGATGGCGCAATTGATGTGATTCAGTACGTGGTGACAAAAGCCCGCTTCTGGGATGAACTCGATACCGATGCACTGAACACTAGGCAGATTAAGCTGATTCGACGAATGCTCGGCCAGGATGCGCCGAACTTTGAAAACGGAATCAATGCGTCGAAATACCAGAACTTGACGCGCTGCTCCAAAGCCACCGCTACCCGGGATCTCCAAGGCCTGGTTGCGCAGGGTGTTCTGGCGCCAGTTCACAGCAAAGGGCGTTATGCTCGGTATAAGTTAGTCACAACATGGATTGTTGATTATGATAAATATTAGCCATCACGGCGCCACCACCGGTGTCACTGGCTCCTGCCACGAACTTACTCTCGGTTCTGAGCCAAATGCCTTCGCTGGCATCCTGATTGACTGTGGCCTCTTCCAAGGCCAGGAGAAAGGCGACGGCGCCAGCGCTTCTGACCTCTCCGTTGATTTTCCTATTGAGCATATCCGTGCCCTGGTTGTCACTCACGTGCACATTGACCACGTTGGCCGTATTCCCTATTTGTTGGCGGCGGGGTTTGAAGGGCCGATTATCTGCTCGGAACCCTCCGCGATTATGTTGCCGGAGATTCTGGAAGATGCCCTGAAGATCGGTTTTACCCGGAACAAGGCGCTGATTGAGCGGGTACTTGGGCTGATCCGTTCCCGGCTTGTGCCTATGCCTTATGGGCAGTGGCATGAGGTGTTTGCGGAGCAGGGCAGTTCGCTTTCCGTTCGATTCCAGCGCGCGGGGCATATTCTGGGTTCGGCTTACGTTGAGTGTGATGCAGCGTGCGGAGATCAGCGCGAGCGCATTGTGTTCAGCGGTGATCTGGGTGCGCCCCATGCGCCTTTGTTGCAGGAGCCGTCATCTCCGGAGCGCGCGGATCGCCTGGTCATTGAGAGCACCTACGGCGACAAGGATCATGAGAGCCGGGAAACCCGTCGCTATCGCCTGAAAACGATTCTGGAGCGGGCATTGGCGGATGGCGGCACGGTGTTGATTCCGGCGTTCAGTATCGGGCGTACTCAGGAACTGCTGTACGAGATTGAAGGCCTGATACACGAGTTCCGAAACGACTCTGTCGCGGAGGGTCTGGTTTGGGACGATTTGGAGATTGTGGTGGATTCGCCCCTGGCGGCGGAGTTCACAGGCATCTATCGCAAGCTGAAGCCGTTCTGGAATGCGGAAGCGGCCGATCTGGTTCGGCAGGGCCGGCACCCGCTTTCGTTTGAGCAGTTAACGGTAATTGATTCCCATGCGGATCATTTGAATGCGGTGGAGTATCTGGCCCAATCTCATCGGCCCTGTGTGGTGTTGGCAGGGTCTGGTATGTGTGCCGGGGGCAGGGTGGTTAATTACCTTAAAGCGATGCTTGGTGAGGCCAGAAACGATGTGTTGTTTGTGGGTTATCAGGCAGCGGGTACACCGGGGCGGGATATTCTCACGCATGGCCCTCGGGGAGGCTGGGTAGAGCTGGACGGTGAACGGTTTGATATTCGTGCCAAAGTGCATCAGGTGGGTGGTTACTCTGCCCATGCAGGGCAGTCAGACTTGCTCCGTTTTATCGAAGGTATTCCAAAGAAGCCCTCGGAGATTCGTATTGTGCATGGGGATGAGTCTGCCAAGCTGGTGTTTAAACAGCGACTTGTTGAGATGGATTATCCGTGTGTACTGATACCCAGCCAATAAGGCATTTAATCCGTTCTTTCGCTTAATTAAGGACTGTTAAATGAATAGTCTTTGCCATATATAACGTGATGACTTATTATTCTCAAGGATTTAAGAAAGCCCTTGAGCCGATGAGTTCATCAACGCGGTTTAAGTTTTAGAACCCACAGAAAAGATAAGGTTTTAATTCGATGGCAAAGATTAACGATTATTACCAGAAGAAGCAGCTTATGGAAAAGCTTGCAGACGAGATTAATCAACTGGAACAGGATCAGTCTCTGAAGCGCGAACTGGCGTTTGAGAACAGCATTCGTGAGTTGATGAAAGAATACGATAAGTCCCCGAAGCATGTGCTTCAGATTCTGACTGCTATTGATCCCTCCATTGTTGGAGCAAAAGCGGAAGGCAGCACAGGCACCCGTGCCAAGCGCCCGATGAAAACCTACAAGAACCCGAATACCGGTGAAGTGGTTAAAACCCGCGGCGGTAATCATAAGGTTCTGAACGAGTGGCGTGAAAAGCACGGCAAAGAAGCAGTGCAGAGCTGGCAGCAAGACTGATCAGTTGAGTATCTAAAAAAAGAGGCCAGATGAGTATCTCATCTGGCCTCTTTTTTGTCTGAACAAAGCTATTCAAAAATGATGACGCGATTTCTACCGCCTTTCTTTGCAGCATACAAAGCTTCGTCTGCTTGTTGCATCCATTCCATATAGCTTTTAGCGGTGTCACTTAGTTGTGAAATGCCTACACTCACCGTATAACGAATAGGGGCAGCGCTGGTCTCAACCACACTGTTGTCGATGTTCTCTCGCAAACGCTCACATATTATGCGAGCCCCTTCGGCATCGGTTTCCGGTAATATTATTCCGAACTCTTCACCGCCATAACGGCCGATGCTGTCGGATTGACGTAAGATGCCTTTAGCGGTTGTAGCGGTATGTTTAATTACCTCATCGCCCGCTAGATGACCGTAGCTATCGTTCACCTTTTTAAAGAAGTCGATATCAAACATGACCAAGCTGGTGGCCTGGGTATAACGGCGATACCGTTCAAACTCCGCATCCACCAGATTCTCCCAGGTGCCCCTGTTCAGCAAGCCCGTTAGCCGGTCGGTCATGCTGAGCTTTGCGAGCAGCTCGTTGGCGCGCTCCAGTGCGCGTTTGCCGGTGGCGATATCGGTTACGTCGTACACCATGAGGCAAATCTTCTCCACCTGCCCGGTAACGCCTGACAATGGGCTGATGGTGAGATTCTGGAACATATAGTCTTCGGTTCCGGTGATGGGTCGGGTATTGCGAAACCTGAACAGGTAGGGGCGTTGCTCCCAGGAGGTAAAAGCCCGGGTGTTCAACAGTGTTGCTGCATCTACCTTGCGAGTAAGCCAGGCTTCGGGAATGTCGGGGAATACTTCAAACAACACCCGGTCGCGGATTTTGCTGGCGGTGATGCCGCTGTGGTTTTCCATAAACCCGTTCCACGCCTGCACGCGGAATTCCAGATCCAGCACCACCAGGCCCACCTCGACGGATTCCAGCATATCCACCAGCCAGTGGAAGGATTGGGCTTCAAATTCGTTTATGGCCATGGTTCAGTCCGTCAGATATTGAAGGCGTTGTTCCAGAAAGGGCACGGAATCTTCCGTGAGCAGTACCAGCATGTCGCACTGAATGTCCCGTTCCTCCAACGTATAGCTGATCTCAATACACAGGAGCTGCTCTTCCCGGGAGTTATGGTGCTCAAGCAGTTCTGTAATCTGCCGGTGCTGGCCCAGTACGCTGGGGTGGCCAAGGCCTAGCTTAAGATCCAGTTGGTCACCTATGCCTTTAAGGAAGGCCCCGAACAGTATGCTGGACATATCCATCAGCACTTCCACGTTTACAGATTCGCCCTCGAGTGTCTCGTAGTGGAGGAGTTCGGCCATTTCCCGAAAGCTGGCGTCTGCAAACAACAGCAGGGCTTCGCCCGCAATACCGGCACCGGTGAAGCCCTGACACACCGCAGAGTATGTATCGCTGTCGTGGGCGGCCGATATGGCCATGTGGAGTTCGGAATTGGCGATAAAGGCGACTTTCGGGATGGGTTGCTTCACGAATACCCGCAACAGCCTGGCAAGCAGGTCTGATGAGCGGCCCATCGCGACGTTGGATATTTCCTGCAGGTAATCGTTCAGTGAAACCGAGATTTCCTGTACCCGGGATTCGTTGTCGGATTTGAGTTCATTATCGTTTAGTGCTGCGCTTTCAAGATCGCCGGGGCGGTAAAAGCCGTATTCTGCCAGCAGGCTGAGCACTACGGCCAGGTCTGTGGGCTTTTTTATAAAATCGATGGCGCCGAGTTTGCGCACCCGCTCGCGGGCTTCTGGCTGTATGTCGCCGGAAACCACGATGGTCATTATGGGCAGATCTTCGGCCAGTACATGCTCAAGAACTTCGTAGCCGTCCATCTCCGGCATGTTGAGATCCAGAAACATCAGGTCGGCTTCGCGAGCGCGCAGTTTTTCGAGCGCTTCCACTCCGTTATTGGCAAACAGAATGGTGTCTGCAAGGCCTGTGGGCAGGGCCTTGGCCATCTGCTTTCTGGCAAGCGCGGAATCGTCGCAGATGAGTATGCGGGTGGTCATGACTGTGGCCAGGAAAGATTGAATGGCGTTTCATCAATTTTAACAAAATGAAGTATAACAGCACGCTCAAATATGTACACGTGAACGACACCTAAGTTGAGTTGAATCAATGCTGGTGGATTGTAACGGTTTGTTATCCGTGTTTGTGACTGGGCTCACTCTATAGCTCGTGTAGTCTCCGTTATAGTGAGTGTGTTGCAAATTAAAAATAATGTGAATTACAAGCATAGGTTGCCTGCGCGCAGCGGTAAAATTAAAACCGCCCGTGGTAAACCCTTAATCAGAGACATTGCTATGCAACTCCACGCGTATGGATACGCTGCCTTCATCGCTGTTTGCCTTGGTATTGCGCCTGTTGCCCTGGCTGAACTGGAGCCGATTTCCGAATCGGCGATGGGTGATGTGACGGGGCAGGCGTTTCTGCAGGTTGACAATATTTCTGGCGCAACCCACGAGTTCACTCGCATGACTCTTGGCATGGATGTGGAGACGCGGGTGAATATTGATGATGTGAAAATCGGTGAGATTGATGGCGGTTCGGATTTTGCCGCGTCTCATATTGCGCTCGGCCATATCTCCCGCGATGCCTCCACGGTTCAGTACGATGGCAACACCTACGCCGTAGGAGAGGTTGTGCCTTTCGAGGCGGTTCAGCCCTATATTGAACTGGCTGAAACTCACGATAAAACGCAGTTATCCGGGTTTCGCATGGGGTTTCGGCAGGCGCGCGGGTCGGTCTCCTCTCTTACCAGCAGTTTCAGCGGCAACATCGGGCTGAAACTGACAGACAGCGCGGGCACCGAACACGATGCAACGCTGTTTAACGCTGCCAGTAGTGCAACGGATTACCGGGCGACGCATATCGGAATCAACGATGGCACGGCGGACTGTTCAGCAGGCGTCAATTGCGCACCCCTGAGCCATTTGCAATCAGTGATTGTGGGTACGGACAACGGTGATATGACCACGGGCTTTACGGATGATTTTTTTATCGGCTTCCAGCGCGAAGGCGTCGAATGGACCAGCCCGGATGGCGCAAACGTGATTAACGCCGGTAAGGGTGTGTTCATTAATTTGCCCACCAACATGAAGGGCGATATGAATACGCTGGTCAACCAGGGGGTATCACGCCTGCAGACTCACCGAACGGATATGGGTACCAAGCTGTTTTGATTTTGTTAGACTCCTGAATTCAATGATTCACAAGGCAGGAGCCTTCCCTTGATCCGCTCGTTTTACTGGCACGATTACGAAACCTTTGGCGTAGACCCTGTTCACGACCGGCCCTCCCAGTTTGCCGGTGTGCGAACGGATGCGGATCTGAATATTATTGAAGATCCGCTGGTTATATTCTGCAAGCCCACTGACGATTACCTGCCATCACCGGAAGCCTGCCTGATTACCGGCATCACGCCCCAGAAAGCCATGGAAGAGGGCTTTCCGGAAACGGAGTTCATTTCTCAGATTAACGAGGCGTTCAGCCAGCCGGGTACCTGCGTGGTGGGCTACAACAGCCTGCGTTTCGATGATGAAGTAACCCGCCACACTCTGTACCGCAATCTGCGCGACCCATATGCCCGGGAATGGCAGAACGGTAACTCCCGCTGGGATATTATCGATATGGTGCGGCTGACCTACGCACTTCGGCCCGAAGGTATCAACTGGCCGCGCAAGGAAGATGGTAGCCCCAGCTTCAAGCTGGAAGCGCTCACCACCGCCAACGGCATTGCCCACGAAGCCGCGCACGATGCCATGTCGGATGTGGAGGCCACCCTTGCCGTTGCCAAGCTGATTAAGGAAAAACAACCCAAGCTGTTCGATTTTGTTCTGAAGAACAAAGACAAACAGTCCGCCCGAGCCATGCTGGATACGGCGGCTATGAAGCCGGTATTCCACATCTCCGCCAAATACCCGGCCACTCGCGGCTGTTGCGCTATGGTCGCGCCGCTTGCTGATCACCCCACGAACAAAAACCTGGTGATTGTTTACGACCTGCGGGAAGACCCGAGCGAGCTGATTAACGCCACACCGGAGCAGATTCGGGAGCGGGTTTTTACTTCTCAGGCGCAGCTGGGGGAGATGAAACGATTCCCGCTAAAAAGTGTGCAGCTGAATAAATGTCCGGTGCTTGCGCCTGCGAATATGCTGACCACGCTCTCTGCTGAGCGACTGGCTGAACTGGAACTGAACGGTGAAACGCTCCGCGCCAACCTCGCGCTGTTGAGAAAAGCCCCGGGTTTGGCGGCGAGAATCGCCGAAGCGTTCGACCAGCCCCACGAAGGCGACCTGACGGATCCTGACGAACAACTCTACGCCGGCGGTTTTATTTCGCCCGCAGATCGCAGTGAGTTGAACCGGGTGCTGCAAACGCCACCGGAAGGGCTGGTTGAAGAGACGTTCAATTTTAAAGATGAGCGCTTGCAGGAATTGCTGTTCCGCTACCGTGCCCGCAATTACCCGGATTCACTGACCAGTGAGGAAGCTGAGCGTTGGGAAGAGTTCCGTAGCAAGCGCCTGATGGCACCGAAAAAGGGTTGGCTTTCGCTGGAGGCGTTTGGGCTTGAGCTACAGAGGCTTGCCAGTGATCCGGAGTTGTCACCGCAGAAGCAGCAGATTCTGGAAGATTTGCATTTGTATGGGGAGTCTTTGATTCCGTACATGTAGAGGAAGCCTGGATTGGCCCGGGGCCAGAGGTTTTTCTCTGGCCCCGGGATTTTGCGCCGGTTACCGCCGCCGTTGAAAATAAACACTCAAATTCTGCCCCATCACACTCTGCACCTCACTCCCCAGCGCCTCGGCCTGAATCTGCGTTTGCACGGGGCAGGTGGCCAGGCTGTGGCCATCCTCATCACGGGCCTTTACGAGCTTCCATTCCACTTCATTGCTCACCATTGCCATCAGGTCTTTCAGTTGCTGTTCATCCTGCGGTCGGAACCAGCGATCGCGGCAGCCACCCAGGCTGTAGAAATCGTCCTCATTGGCAAGCTCTTTCCAGGTGCCATCCTGCCGGTTTGTTAGCACCATCCGGCGAAGTTGGCGCAGCGTAGCGCGGGTTGGTTGCAGGCCGTGTTCTTTAACCAGTTTGCGCACCTGTCGGTCACCGGCTGTCTGCTCGGCAATGGCCGTATGCAGGTGCACGATAGCCCCGGAACCTGAGGCGCTGTTCACCAGGGCGGCCAGCGAGAGTTCTGTCATGGCCGGGGAGGGCAGGCGGCCGACTTCAACCCAATGCACTTGATGACCATCCGCCACAAACTGCTGGGCGATGGACCAGGGCCAGAACACGATGTTGCTGACCTCAGATTGGGTGGCCATGCGTGTGGCTTTGGCAATGTTGGCCAAGGACTCATCCACGGCGATAACTTCCACGTCCGCCAGGTAACGGGCAAGTTCCATGGCGCGCTGGCCCGACTGGGCGCCACACACCATAATGCGCAAGGTGTCTGGCAGCTTGTCTGTGGTTAATCCCAACTCTATGGCCATCAGCGACTTCAGGCTGCTTTCGGCGCGGTAAGCCAGTTTCGACCAGGCAGGCCAGGCCTGTGGCACATCGGTTTTATCCAGGGACAGTTCTTCCGCTTTTTCATCAAAGCACTGTTTAATGCTCTCTTCTTCGGCGCGGTGGTAATAGCTGGCGGCCAGAACCGGCTGAAGTGCCAGCGGCCAGTCCACCAGATTCCATTGCCCGAGCTGCACTGCAAAATCCTGATGAAACAGTGCGCCGTACATGGCGCTGATCATCAGCGAGCCAATCAAAGCGTCCTGGGCCTCTCCCATCGCAAACTGTGCTTCAAGGCTGTCGTTAACGGCGGCAACGAGCCTTTCTTCATCGTCCTCCGCTGCCAGCGCATAGCCTGTGCGATCGGCGTACTGAGCTATGGCGAGCGTGAGTTGTTGAAGTTCATCGCGTAGGTCAACGGTTTGGGCGACTTCCGCAAGAATGGCGCGGCGCAGCATCATAACGAGCTCTTCCACAGCCGGATCTGGCATCAGTGTTTTTTGCAATGCCAGAATCAGCAGCTCATCCGCACTGGCAGCGTCCAGCAGGATTTCCGCCTGCGGATTATCCAGATCGTATTGCTGGCGGATTAGGGAGCCCACAAAACGACCGATTTCCTGGTGCGGCAGGCCTTCATGCTTCAGGAGCGCAATTGCATCCAGTGCAAGATCGATATCCGCTTTATTGATTGCCAGATGCTGAGCGCAGGTGAGCATGCCGCTGTACACAGAATCCCATTCGGCGCCTGCCTCCAGCAGTTTGCGATAATGTAGATAAGCCACATCATATTGCCCCTGCAGCCGCTTGGCGTGGGCCACCCCGCAAAAAGCGGCGGCGGATTGCCGGTCGTAGTCCAAGGCCTTCAGGAAGTGCTGTTCTGCCAGAGCAGGGCGCTCGGTTTTCAGGGCCCAGTATCCCAGGTTCGCATATTGCTGTGCTTGGCCGGGTTGTGCGTTTAGGCTGGCAGCAAAGAGATCGTGGGCGTTTTCAAGTTGCCCGTCGTCCATTTCGACACGCCCCAGCAATCCCAGAGCTATGGCGCTGTTTGGCTCCAGTGCAATCACCTCTTCCAGGTACACACGGCATTCCTGCCTGGCTTGTAGGCGCTGAATATGGCTAAGGCCATTGCTGTTGGACTCCCCATAAGCGAGGTTGGCCTGGAGAAGCAGGCGAGCAGCCTGTGCCTGTTGGGTACGGGATTCCTGGACGTGACGTTTGGCTTGCATGGGATACCTCGTTTACCTGCCGCTGCGCGGAATAATTGCGGCAAAGGCCTGCAGTTTTTTGGTGGTTTGCTGTGCGTTAAGTGAGGTATTGCGAAAGGTGTGCCAGATTACAGGTGTTCAACAAAATCCATGGATACTTGCAGTATGCGGTTGCCCAAAGTTTTTGAAGGTATGAAGAATAATATCGTCGAAATCAGCTGCAGCTCGTTGCGAAAACTCCACCGTCCATAGTGGGGGCATAACATTTAGTCCCTTTTGGTGAGATCAGAGGCCCTGCGTGAGAGGTAGTCGGTAATCTCCTCGCCAACGCCAAGGCTGAAAAGGGCAGGTAATACATCAAAATCGCCAATCAGTGATTTCTCGGACGAAGTCGGCTCTGTTACATTTGCCAGCAAAGAACGCCTTGGATCACCCCAAAAACACTGGAGCTTGAATGACCAAGCCAAACAACAACGCCTACCAAATCAAAGTATCGCTCATCGGAGCACAGCCGCCTATCTGGCGACGACTACTGGTTGAGCCCGACACCACCTTTCAGGACATGCACCGGATTATTCAGGTGGCCATGGGCTGGCAGGCGTCGCACCTGCATTTGTTCCAGGCGGGCGGTGGCCAGTTGATTGGCGATCCGGCTGAGGACTTTGATGGCATGATGAATTTTCTCGATGAGAGCGCCTTGCCTGTTTCTAGCGTTCTAAGTAGCGAAGGGCAGAAACTGAAGTATGAATACGACTTTGGTGATGGATGGGAGCATGAGATAAAACTTGAAAAGATTCTGACTGGCGAGGAGGCAGAGCCGCTACCCAAATGCATAAAAGCGGCACGCCAGTGCCCGCCAGAAGACGTGGGGGGATTATACGGGTTCTATGAGTTTCTCGACGCCATGGAAGATGCGGCCCACCCGGAGCATGTGGCCGTGCGGGAGTGGTGCGGCGGTGAACAATTTGATCCGGACTTTGTGAGCCTTGTGCAGATTAATGAAGATCTCTTGGAGCGAGACGCGTTGTTCAGCGAAACCGAGCCAGAATTCGCTCCGCACGCCAGCGACTTCCTTGGTCTTAGCCCAAACCAGGTACATGAGCTCCTGCAAAACCCGCTGAACTGTCCATCCGTCTTCAAGCCCCTGTTCGATGCTGAAGACGTCAGCCGCGAACTGGACACTGCTCCGATAATGCGCATGGCCAAGGCACTGATTGGGGAAATAGGCGATAAGGGCATTCGCCTGACGGGTAAAGGCAACCTTCCTCTCAAGCATGTGAAGGCAATGGTAGACGCCGGAGGAGAGGATATTGTGTTCCCCATGGCAAGATACGGCGCAGCGCGTTCGGAAGAGCATGTTTTGGGCGTAAACCTCACTCGCGTGCTGATGGAAATTGCCGGTTACACAAAAAAGGAAAAGGGTCGTTTGCTGCTCAAGAAGTCTGCCGCCAAACGCATTGAGAATAAAGGTTGGCTCACCTTTTATATGGACATGCTCTCCGCAGCGCTTTCACAGTTCAACTGGGCCTGGATGGATCACCGTGAAGGCATCGAGGACGTGCAGTACATAGGCCCGTTCATCTTCTGGTTGCTCTCAGTAAAGGGCGGCCAGTGGTTGCCGGTGCAGGATTACTTCAGCGATATGCTAAAAGCCTTCCCAAGCTTACCTGTGGCAGCTTATCCGGTTTGCTACGCGAGCGAGGAGCAGCAGGCAAGGTGGGCGCTGGAGTCGCGAGTGGTGCGGCTTTTCCGATTGCTTGGCTTGCTGGAACTGAACCCGGAATATGCGCAATTTCAGGAAGAAGACCGGCAAATGATGCGGCGGACCGGATTGTTCGAGGGGGTGTTTGTGAGGGCGTGAGATTATTTGGCGCTGTAGCCAGACCTTTGTTGTAAACAATATTATGCAACCATATAATGGTTGCATAATATGATCAGGATGATCGCATGGTAAACAAGGAAAAGTTCGCGGCTAAGCTCCTGCGAAAGCCTACTCCCAGAGACATAGCCTGGGCTGAGCTGCGGGGATTTCTGCTTTCTTTGGGTTTTGAAGAACAGCAGGGCAGTGGCTCCAGAGTTAGGTTTTATCTCCAGCCAGAGCCAGACGCACGTGGCCTAATGATCAGGCTGCACAAGCCGCACCCGAAAAAGGTATGTGGCCCGCTAATGGTCAGAGATGTGGTAAGAGTTTTAAAAGCGTGGGGTCTGCTATGAATAGCAATGTCATGAAGCACAAAGGGCAACTAGGCTCTATCGAACATGATCTGGATCAGGGCGTGCTCTACGGAAAGCTTTTGTTTATTAATGACCTGGTGACGTATGAGGCAGAGAGTCTGAGGGTGCTGGAGGCGGAGTTCAGAGTTTCAGTGGATGAATACCTGGCAGATTGTGAGCGTATGGGCATCTCGCCCAACAAGCCTTTTAAAGGCTCCTTCAATATTCGAATCGGACGGGAGTTGCACCAACAGTTGGCCATGAAAGCTGCGGAAGATGGGCTGGGTTTGAATGAAGCGGTTCAGCGGGCGGTTGAGGAATTTGTGGTGGCCAGATAAAACACAAAAAGCCCGACTCGGAACTCCGGATCGGGCTTTTTCGTGCTGGGCTATTAACCCTGCAACAACTGCAACACCTGCTGCGGTCGGGCATTGGCCTGGGCCAGTACCGAGAGGCCTGCCTGCTGCAGTACCTGGGTGCGGGCAAGTTCAGCGGATTCTGCCGCGAAGTCTGCATCGCGGATTCGGCTGTTTGAGGCCGAGAGGTTCTCAGACGTGGTGGCGAGGTTTGCAATCGTAGACTCGAAGCGATTCTGAACGGCACCGAGTTCTGCGCGGAAGCCGTTGATAGTGTCGATGGCGTAATCAATGGCAATCATCGCAAGGTCCGCGCCTTCCGGGGTAGAAATGTCCACTTCATTAACCGCCACAGTGTTGTCTGCTGCTGTGCCGGTAATGGGCTGGCTTAGATCGCCGGCGCCACCAAACGAGCCGTCACCATCAATATCGGCGTTCACGGCAATGGTGAACTCCTGGCCTAACTGAGATGAGAAAACAATGTCATTGTTACGGGCGTTAAGGTTGGCAGAGATACCCGTTTCGTTACTTTTTGCATTTACTTGGCCAATAACGTCATTCAGTGATCTGGCGCCTTCAATGTTAATGATCTGACCGTTCAGGTCGACCTGAAAATCAATCTCATCGCCACGTTCAAATGCGTCGATCAGGGAGACGCCGGTTTGGCCTACGATTTCCAGAGACTGATCAAAGTTAGCCTGGGGGGTGCCGCCATCTGAGAAAGAAATATCCGTCAACGCAGCAGTGCCGTTGCCATTGGCTAATGTAAAGGTTAAATCATCGCCAGAAACGGCTGCGCTCAGCCCGGTTACTCCGAGTTGTGTGCTTACTGCGCTATTGAATTCTGTTACGTTGGTGACGTTGCTCAAATCAAGAGTTACCGGAGTCCCATCAACTGTAACCGAGCCGGTATTTAGCTCGGAAAAGTTAAAACCCGTGAAGCCAGAGACCGTCAGGGTGTCGTCACCGGCGCCTGAGTTCAGCGTTGCGCCTGTTGCATCGGCAGGTGTTATTGCATTAACGGCCGCACTACTAAGATCAATAACCGCATCAACTGCCCCATCACGCGAACTGGTGAAGGTCAACCGGTCGCCATCTACCCCTACCTGGATGTCAGCCACAGCGGCGAGCTGTTCTGGAGTCAATGGAGGTACGCTAGCCACGGAACCGTCCAATAGGCCTTCTACTTGACCGGCGAGGGCAGCTGGGTTGGCGTAAGTCTGGGTTGCAATGTTCACGGTTACATCATTGACAGTGACTGAACCGCTGATGTCTGGCCCGCCAAATGTAAGGCCGGATTCGTTGGTTGTGGTTATTTCAGGTGTGGGGTTTTCCACAATCGAAATGCCCAGATTATTGCTCTGGCTGATAATTGAGCCTATCTGACTGCCTCTGGAATCCAAGCCGCTAATGGCAATTGTCTCACCGGTATTTGCACCCACCTGGAAGGTCTGGGTTGCAAAGGTTCCGTCCAGTACCTTCAGCCCGTTAAAAGAGGTCTGCGCCGCGATTCGGTTGATCTCCTCCACCCGCTGCTGCACTTCCTGATTCAGCGCCTGCCTGTCTGAAATGCTGTTCGTGGCGTTGGCGGACTGCACCGCCAGTTCACGGATGCGCTGCAAGTTGTTGGTGATCTCGTCCATCGCGCCTTCGGCGGTTTGTGCCAGAGAAATACCGTCGTTGGCATTCCTCTGTGCCTGATTCAGGCCGGAGATCTGGGACTGGAACCGCTCGGAAATCGCGAGGCCAGCGGCATCGTCTTTAGCGGAGTTGATACGCAGGCCAGAAGACAGCCGCTCCAGAGCCGTGTTGGCCTGGGTTTGTGAGGCGTTCAGATTGCGCTGGGCGTTCAGTGAGGCAATGTTGGTATTAATGACCTGTGGCATATCCAATCTCCCTACTCAGAGGTGCCGGGTCACGTTGCTCATATGGATAAAGGCAGCATACCGGCAAAGAATCGTTAAATGATCGTTTGGGAGAGAGTAAAGCGAAGTGTGTGCCAGTTTTCTGGTTATTGGTTTAACCGTCTGATTGCAAAATGTTTTTTGTTTTTATTTTTGATTGGCTTTAGAGGGTGTTGCCAGAATTCCGGCGGGCAGAAAGGAATTGGCTTGCCGCTTTTTTAGGAGGTCTTGGCGGTAAGTTTAGCAATTTTTGATAAAATCCTGAAAATAAAAAAAATCTATTAAAACATATGGTTATGTTTTTTCTGCTGTTATTTTACATTCCTTTACAAAATCTCCGACTCTTTTTCTAAAGCGCCTGATGGTCCTGCCGTTAAGAGGGATAACAGGGCGGCGCTCCAAACCAAAAAGAGAACGCCAGACCTCTTCCATGAAATAAAGACTATCAAGTCGAAGGAGAAGCAATATGGCTCTCGGTATTAACACTAACGTCGCTTCATTGAACGCTCAGAACCAGTTGAGCAAGTCCCAGGGTATGAACGATCAGGCGCTGCAGCGTTTGTCTTCTGGCCTGCGCATCAACTCGGCCAAAGACGATGCCGCTGGCCTTGCAATATCTACCCGGTTTTCTGCTCAGATTACAGGTCTGAACGTCGCACAGCGGAATGCGAACGATGGCATATCTTTGGCGCAGACGGCTGAAGGTGCGCTAAATGAGATTACTAACAACTTGCAGCGGATTCGTGAGCTGTCGGTTCAGTCAGCCAACGCGACTAACAGCGATTCTGATCGTCAAGCCTTGAACGATGAAGTTAAACAGCGGCTTGACGAAATTGATCGCATATCATCGCAAACTGCATTTAATGGCTTAAAGGTTTTGGATGGATCGTTTGGTGCTCAGGCATTCCAAGTGGGTGCTAACGCAGGTGAAACGATTAGCGTGGATCTTTCCCAAGGAACCAAGGCTAACCAAATTGGTTCTATCGCTACCAAAGATGTGACGGTTGCTGGTGCTATCACCGCCGCTAACGGTGTTTCGATTTCTGTAGGGGATAATGCGTTTACAACAATTAACGCGTCCGAGAACAGGGAAGATTCAACAGGAGCAACGATAAATGGATACGACTCGGGTAGTGCGGCCCAGATTGCTAGAGCTATTAATGAATCTGGCGTAGATGGACTCACTGCATCCGCAAGCACAGAGGTAACTATTGGTACAGGTGATATCACCGCAGTGACTGGTGGCACCGGAACTACGGATTATACCTTAGCTGTGAATGGTGTAGACGTTTACACCGTGAATCACGATTTTAGCGGTGGATTGACGTTAGACGGAAGTAACGTGGCGGCAGCCATTAACTCCAAGTCCGGCTCTACCGGTGTGTCGGCGGTTTGGGATAGCACCGATGGACTTACGCTGTCGTCCTCCGACGGTCGCACGATTAATCTCGCGGAGTCGGTTGCAGTCGGGACGGTTGATGGTGGTATAACCGATCAGGGTGGGCAGTTTGCCGCTAACAAAGGTGAAGTTACATATTCCGCGTCTGAAAAGATCAACTTCAAAGCTACGGGCGGCTCTGCAGATTTGGCGAATACGTTGGGTCTCGCCAGTGGTTCAGCAGATGCAATCGATGTGGACCAAACAACCGGTGTGCGTGATGCTGACATAAGTACTGTCGCGGGAGCAAACGACGCTATTTTGCGTGTCGATGCTGCTCTCGACTCAGTAAACAAAGTGCGCGGTGAACTCGGTGCCATCCAGAACCGTTTTGAATCCACCATCGCTAACTTGGGTACTTCTGTAGAGAACCTTAGCGCCTCCAATAGCCGTATTCTGGACGCTGATTTTGCCGCAGAGACAGCTGCACTGGCTAAGTCTCAGGTACTTCAGCAGGCAGGCATCTCGGTACTGGCACAGGCTAATGCCCGTCCGCAGCAGGTCCTGTCCCTCCTGCAGTAAGGGGCTAGCGGTAACAGCCGGAACCTTCGGGTTCCGGTTTTACGCCGTTTGAGTTTAGCGAGGTAAAGCTATGAATGACGTTAACCTGAATAGTCCGGATCTGAAGCTGGTGCGCTCTGGCGCCCAGGCTCCGGCAAAGGCAATGTCGTCATCTCAGGCCGAGGGCAGAAAGGCCCCTGACCTTGTTGCTTCATATGCCGGTACTCGTCAGGTTCAGAACCTCCAGGTTGCAAACGAAGCTTCGAAGGCTGAAAAGCTGAAGGAGCGCAGCGAAGCGCAACGGGAAGAGTTGGGCCAGGCGGTAAGCAAATTGAACGATTTTGTTCAGAATGTGCAGCGGGATCTCCAGTTTGAGGTGGATAACCAATCGGGGCAGACCATTGTGAAGGTGGTTGACCAGTCTACCCAGGAAGTGATTCGCCAGATGCCGGATGAAGTAGCATTGAGGTTGGCAGAGAAATTGCAGCAGGATGAACCGCTGACGTTGTTTAACATTAAAGTGTAAGGGCTCGCCGCTTTTGCGCGGATGATGGCAACGGTATTTCAGCACCGCCGCACCTGAGAGGGTTCGGCGGTGTTTTTGGTTTTGGGAGTTGGGGCCTTCCCCCTCTCCCGCAGGGGGAGAGGGGAGATTACTCCCAGCGCCTAGGGGCAAGGTGAGGTTGCTTCCAGAGCCTGAGGCAGTGCAGTTAAAGCCCCTCGCCCCTCGCGGGGGAGGGGTTGGGGAGTGGGGGTAATAGTGCGCGATTACGCGGCGTTACAAATAAGCGGTAGAATGAGGCAAAGTTTTGCCGCTTGCGGCCGTTAAATAGAGTGTAAAGTGATCAGCCCCTTCAAGGAGGCATTGGTATGGCAGGTATTTCATCGCTGGGTATTGGATCTGGCGTTTTGACGTCGGATCTGGTGGATCAGTTGGTTGCGGCAGAGCGTGCACCGACTGACAACCGGTTGACTCTGAGAACCCAGCAGTCAGAGGCTATGTTGTCTGCCTATGGCAAGCTGCGCAGTGCCATTACTGAACTGCGGCTGCCTATGAGCCAGTTGAGTTTTGCCGACAACTTGAAGGCGTTCTCAGCCACTTCATCTAACGAAGATATCGGTGTCACAGTAGACAGCACAAAAGCCAATCGCGGCAGCTACAGTCTGGACGTGACCAGTTTGGCTTCTGCTCAGGCGCTGGCGTCGAAGGATGTGTTTGCAGACCGCGATACTGTTTCGGTTGGCGAGGGTAAGCTCACGTTGTCGGTGGGGGATAGAACCAAAGAGATCACCATAGACAGCAGCAATAATTCCCTGCAGGGCCTGGCAAACGCTATTAACGATTCTGGCGTGGGTGTGTCCGCGGGGATCATTGATACGGGCAGCGGTTTTCAGTTAGTTCTCTCTGCTGATGAAACCGGCACCGCCAATGCGGTGAGCATCACGGCGAACGATAACGACGGCAATAACATTGATGGCGCCGGCCTGTCTCGCTTTGCGTTTAACACCGATATGGAAGCAGGTGCAGGGTTCAGTGAGACCATTGCGGCTACCAACGCAGTAATGGAAATCAATGGCATTGAAGTTACCCGCTCCTCCAACAGTTTTGAAAATGTGATTGATGGCCTTTCGTTCAGCATCACGGATATAGGTACTTCGACCGTAAAAGTCAGCCAGGACGTTGGCGCGGTAACGGATCGGGTTCAGGGATTTGTCGATAAGTTCAACGCGCTGCAATCCACCATTGACAGCTTGGCTGGGTTCAATAGCGACGCTGGTGTGGGCAGCCTGCTCACAGGTGACAGCACTGTGCGTGCACTTCAGGCCCAGTTACGCCAGGTGCTCACCGGTGTGGTGCCGGGCTTGGAGAATGCCAACGTCCGCAGTTTGGCCGATGTGGGCATTTCAACTGACCCCAACACGGGTGCCTTGGAGTTTGACCGCGAAGAATTTGAAACTCAGTTAAAGAACAATCCCGATGATGTTACGGCACTGTTTGCTGAGCAGGGGAGGGCGACTGACAGCCAGGTGGAGTTTGTGCGCAGCGGCACGAACACCCAGGCGGGTAAATACGATATCAACGTTACTCAAGCAGCCACGCAGGGTAGGTTGGTCGGTGACTCCGGGGTGGCTGGAACGGTCACGATAGATGACAGTAATGACGAATTTACGCTGGAAATTAATCGCGACATTTCGGTAAACCTGAAGCTGACCCAAGGCGCGAGCGTTTCTCGCGAGGCGCTGGTGGCTGATATTCAGGCGCAACTGGATAGCGGCATTAACGCAGGCCTCAGTGATTCCGGTGAAGCAGTGCAGGTTGGGCTGGACAGCGATAACAAGCTTACGTTTACCTCGGGTAAATACGGCTCCGAGTCCAGCGTTAGCGTTACGTCGGTGGAAAACGGCACTGGCACTGCGCTTGGCCTTTCGGTGGCGAGCGGTACCGATGGCCAGGATATCGCTGGCACCATTGGTGGTCAGGTAGCCAAGGGCGATGGCCAGGTGTTGTATCTGGGTAGCGATGATGGCCCGGCTTCTGGCCTGCAGGTGCGTGTTCTGGGAGACCAGACCGGCGCCCGTGGCTCTATCAATTTTGTACGGGGTGTTGGCAAAAGTACCGTCGATCTGGTGAATAGTTTTGTTGGTGCTGACGGCAAGCTTGAATCCCGCACCAGCAGCCTGAACCGCGAACTTGAAAAGATTCAGGAAAGTCAGATTCAGCTGGATATACGCATTGAGTCCTACCGGGAGCGCCTGGTGAAGCAATTCAGCGCCGCCGACTCGCTGATTTCACAGCTCAACAATACCCGAGATTACGTGACCCAGCAGCTTGAAGCACTGGCACCACAGAACAACCGTAAGTAACGAGGTTAATGATGAACGGTTTACAAGCTTACCAACGCGTAAATACCCAGACCAGCATCACCGATGCCGATCCTCACAAGCTGATTCAGTTGCTGTATAACGGTGCGCTAGAGCGTATCAATATGGCCAAGGCTCGCATGCAGGTCAAAGACTATGCGGGTAAAGGCAAGCTGATCGGTAAAGCGATTGAAATTATCGGTGGGCTGAAAAGCTTTCTGGATTTTGAAAAAGGCGGGGATTTGGCTGAGCGTCTTGAAGGTCTTTATGACTATATGGAGCGCACGCTTCTGGAAGCCAGTGCCAAGAATGATATAGCCAAGCTGGATGAAGTTGCAGATCTGCTGCGCTCTATCAAGGGCGGCTGGGATGGCATTCGGGAAGAGGCGTTGGGGCAGTCGGCCCAGGTTGGTTGAGTTTACTGCTTAAAACGCCCCCTCTCCCCAACCCCTCTCCCGCAAGGGGAGAGGGGCTAATGCCCGACCCCAATAGCCAACTCTCCCGCCATCCCGTACAATACCGCTCTTCTTTTCAATACATCCATTCTGTTCAGTCTGGAGCAAAAGCATGTCTGATATTAAAAAGGTGGTTCTGGCCTACTCTGGCGGCCTGGATACTTCCGTTATTGTTCGGTGGTTGCAGGATACCTATAACTGTGAGGTGGTCACTTTTACTGCCGATATCGGTCAGGGCGAGGAAGTTGAGCCTGCACGGGCGAAGGCTGAGGCGCTGGGGGTTAAGGAAATCTATATCGAGGATCTGCGCGAGGAATTTGTGCGTGATTACGTGTTCCCGATGTTCCGCGCGAACACCATCTATGAAGGTGAGTACCTGCTGGGCACGTCAATTGCCCGCCCGCTGATTGCCAAGCGTTTGATCGATATTGCTAACCAAACCGGCGCAGATGCCATTTCCCACGGAGCGACCGGCAAGGGTAACGATCAGGTTCGTTTTGAGCTTGGTGCTTATGCACTGAAGCCAGGTGTTAAGGTAATTGCGCCTTGGCGCGAGTGGGATTTGAACTCCCGTGAGAAGCTGTTGGCCTACTGTGCAGAACGCGATATCCCGGTTGAGATGAAGAAGGGTAAGTCGCCTTACTCTATGGATGCCAATCTGCTGCATATTTCCTACGAAGGCATGAATCTGGAAGACCCCTGGTCGGAAGCCGAGGAAGAGATGTGGCGCTGGAGCGTTTCTCCCGAAGCTGCGCCAGACAAGCCAACCTACATTGAGCTCACCTACCGCAAAGGCGACATTGTTGCCGTAGACGGTGTGGAGATGAAGGCGCACGAAGTTCTGGAAAACCTGAACAAGGTTGCCGGCGCCAATGGTATTGGTCGTCTGGATATCGTTGAGAACCGTTACGTGGGCATGAAGTCCCGTGGCTGCTACGAAACACCGGGTGGCACGATTATGCTGCGTGGCCACCGTGCCATCGAATCCATCACCCTGGACCGTGAAGTGGCGCACCTGAAAGACAGTCTGATGCCGCGTTATGCCGAGGTTATTTATAACGGCTACTGGTGGTCGCCTGAGCGTGAAGCTCTGCAGGCACTGATTGACCAGACTCAGGAATATGTGAATGGAACGGTTCGCCTGAAGCTCTACAAGGGCAACGTTGATGTTGTTGGCCGTAAGTCTGATGACTCACTGTTCGATGAGACGATCGCGACTTTCGAAGAAGATCATGGTGCTTACGACCAGAAAGACGCAGAAGGCTTCATCAAGCTGAACGCTTTGCGCTTGCGGATTGCCGCTGGTAAAGGTCGCAAGCTTTAAGGTCAGCCCCAAGCCGTACAATTAAACAGCGGACGCCCGGAACTCTCCGGGCGTCTTTCCCGCTACCGCTTTGAATTTACGGTGAAACGAGGTGGTTTCGCTGTACCCCAGTCGCAATGCAATGTCTGGAATGGTCAGGTCGCTGTTCAGCAGATAATCCTCCGCCATTGTCTGGCGAACCTCATCCAGCAATTTTTGATAAGAAACGCCTTCCTGGTTTAGTTTTCTTTGCAGAGTTCGACTCGTAACGTCCAGATCGTCCGCCACCATATCTTGCCGGGTTATGCCCTGCATCAGTTGTTGCTGAATGCTGTCTTTCACCCGGGAAGTGAGATCAGTGTCTGTGTCCAGCTTATCCAGTGAGGCCAGCTGGGTGAGGGCATGCGTCTCGAGGGTTTTGCGCAGCATGGGGTCTGGCTGGCGCAGGCGGGTATCGAGTAGCTCCTGTTTGAGCATAATGGAGTCTTCATTCGCGCCAAACTGAATCGGGCAGTTCCAGCGGTTGTGATAAGCCTGTTCCAGCTCGGCGCCGGGCGAAGCTCGTTGCAGGCGAACGCTGGTAGGGGAGGCCGCGGTGTCGTCGGCCAGCCAGCGCGCATAGTTCACCCAGGAGGCGAATACGTTATCGACCACTTGCGGTCGCACCACGGGGTCATCGTAGTTGCAGCTCCAGGTTAAGGTAATCGACCCCTGCGCTATGGCAAGTCCGGTTGTGCCCATGTCACCCACCAGCTTTTCAAATGGCGCTATTCTGGCGACGGCTTCACCCAGGGTGGCGCAGCTCATGGTGATGTAACCCAATACGCTGTAGGAGCCCGGCTGAACGAAGTCGCCGGTTTCCAACCCGAGAATCGGGTTGTTGGTGAGTTCGCACAACAAGCGGATGAAACGCTGGAACTGCTCGCCATCAATACGACAGTCGTCAGAATCCAGAATATTCTGGTCCAGATTGGTCTGTGCAAAAAGGGTTGAGATGTCTGTGCCTGCGGATTCGGCTGCGCGAACGTATTGTCGAAGTGCAGCGACGGAGGCAGTTCCAAGGTTCTTCATGGTGACAGCGCAGTTGTTAGATGTTTTGGCTGGAGTATAACGGAAGTTGTGCCTGAGAACTTTATAGAAGGCTTTGCGTGGGTACAAAAAAACAAAAAGGCCAGCTAAAGAGCTGGCCTGAAAAGAACAACGAAAGTGCCTGAAAATTCGTTAATTCAATGGATTTCCCATTTGGTGGCGGAGGTACAACACGGCTCCTCCGCCATGGGGGATACTGCTTAAATCCACAATGTCAGAATAGGCCGTTTGTTGTGCTGTGTCTGTGCGAGATGTGTGTCTCAGTGTTACGGATTGTTGGTTCGCTCAGGCGCTTACGCCGATCTCTGGTGCGGTCTCGGTAAACCGGCGAGTTTCATAGGCGTCGACCAGTCCATGCACGGAGGCGCGCTCCATATCCTGAATGGACGGCGTTCCGTTTTGAGCATCGGCTTTGCAAAGCACCATGCCGGCTTCTACAGAAATATACCCGGCCGTGGTTTTCAGCGCCTTGTGGTTGATGCCGTCAAACAGCCGGCGAAATGCGGTTGTGGTGCAGTGATCGCTGTTCGGGAAATAGGCAATGATCGCAAATTGATTATCACCGACCCGGCACAGAACATCGATAGGGCGAATCAGGGCGCTGAGCCTGCGCGCAATGCCCACCGACAATTCATTCATCACGGTGTGTGGGTGCTTGCGTTTGAGTTCCTGCCAGTTGCGAATGCCACAGAGTACGTAAGCCGAGGCGCCGCCCCGGGATTCAGCATGGCGCAGCATTTTGGCCAGCCGGTCCCGGCCATAACGATTGTTGCAAAGCCCGGTTTCAAGGTCGATGATGTTGCTGGATTCCAGCTCCCGATTATTCTCGATCAGCAGGGCGTTAGCGCGTAGCAGGGTGTTCTGGCGATCTGCCATGCGATCCGCGGCGAAAATCCGGGGGATCAGCTGTTTGGTCATGTCGGATTTGTAAACGAAATCATCCACGCCCCGGTCAAACGCTTCCGCTAAAGCGGCAACACTCTCCCGGGCGGTCAGCAGCATCACATAGGTGTAGTGGTTATTCTGCTCATCCTGTTGGCGTACCTGGTCGGTCAACGCCAGCCCGTCCATTTCCGGCATCAGCCAGTCGGCGATCAGTACACTTACTGGACGCTGTTCCATCAGCGCGAGAGCAGCCAGTGCGTCATTTGCGATACGTACGTCGCGATAACCGGCATTTCGTAAGGTACGGCCAACCACCATACTGCTGAATTTCGCGTCGTCTACTACAAGTATTGGAAGGTCCAGGTTTGGCATGATTGTCTACTTTTTACAGTCCATTGTCGGATGCGGCGATTACCGGGGCTTGGTATGCTTGCCTCTACTTTTAAAGTCGACAGTATACTCGCTACAGCGCCAGGAGAATAACGAACATGCCCTCTTTTGACATTGTTTCTGAAATTGATATGCACGAAGTCACCAATGCGGTAGATAAAGCCAGGAAAGATCTTGGCAACCGCTGGGATTTCAAAAACGTAGATGCCGATATCGAGCAGGATGATAAAGGCGTAACGGTCAGTGCTGAGCAGGAGTTCCAACTGGAGCAGTTGATCGACATATTACGCATGGCGTTTGCCAGCCGCGATATTGATGGTCGCGCGCTTTCCGAGAGCGGCGAAAGCAAGTCCGGCAAGTTGGTGAAGCAGCATTTCGTGCTGAAGCAGGGCCTTGAAACTGATATGGCGAAAAAAATCGTGAAGATGATCAAAGACGCCAAGCTGAAAGTACAAACCAGCATCCAGGGCGACAAGGTTCGTGTAACCGGCAAAAAGCGGGACGATCTGCAAACAGCCATTGCCCTGCTGCGTGAGTCCGAGCTCGACGTTCCACTCCAGTTCAATAATTTCCGCGACTGATCCGGAGGCTCCACCATCTCAACCGGCAACCGCCTGGTCCTGATCCGGGACATGCTTTACACCTACACTCGCTGGCAGGTGATCGCTCTGCTGTTCCTTGGCTTTTCAGCCGGGTTGCCGTTTTTGCTGGTGTTCTCCACGTTAAACGCGCGCCTTGCGGACGTTGGTGTGGAAACCGCCACCATCGGGTTTTTTAGCTGGCTGGGGATAACCTATTCCATCAAGGTGTTCTGGGCGCCGGTGGTCGACCGCTTGAAACTGCCGATATTGGACAGGCTGCTTGGGAAACGCCGGAGCTGGATACTGCTGGCGCAGGTTGGTATTGCGACAGGCCTCTACCTGATGGCCCATGTGGACGCCATCGCAGTACCTGAAACCATGGCACTTTGCGGGCTACTGGTAGCGTTTTCCTCCGCAACCCAGGATGTGGCCATTGATGCCTATCGCATTGAGATAGCTGAAGAGCGGCTCCAGGCAGCCTTGGCCGCGACTTATATTTTCGGGTATCGCCTGGCCTTGTTGGTTGCCGGAGCTGGCGCTCTGTATCTGGCAGAGTTCTGGTCCTGGCAGGTGTCCTACGAGGTTATGGCGGCACTGGTGGGTGTTGGCGCATTAACTGTTCTGGTTGTTCGGGAGCCTGCGGTAAATCATTTTTCGATTGCTCAGGACATTGCGCACAAAGTCGAGCAGGAAGCCGCGAAGCGTACCCACCTCGGCCCCCGAGTGGCGCGCTTTGCCGGGTGGTTTTATGCCGCCGTAGCAGGGCCTTTCCTGGATTTTTTCCGGCGCTATAAAGAGCTTTCCATTGCGATTCTGGTGATGGTGGCGGTTTACCGCATTTCTGATATCGCCATGGGCGTGATGGCCAATCCGTTCTATCTGGATTTTATGGGATTCAGCAAAACCGAGGTTGCGGACGTCACCAAGATCTTTGGATTCTTCATGACTATCGCCGGCTCCCTGGCTGGTGGCGTTCTGGTTGTGCGCTATGGCACGAGGAAGATTCTGCTGGTTGGTGCGATCATGACTGCGGCCACGAATCTTCTGTTTGTGTTTCTGGCTCAGTATCCGCCCAACCTGGTCACACTTGCGGCGGTGGTGAGTGCTGATAACCTCAGCGGTGGCATTGCCAACGTGGCCTTGATTGCCTGGCTTTCGAGCATGACCAGCGCGTCTTTTACAGCGACACAGTATGCGCTGTTCAGTTCTCTGATGACGCTGCCCGGAAAGTTCCTGGGCGGCTTTTCAGGCATGGTGGTTGCGGGCTTCGGCTATGCGGAGTTCTTTCTCGTTGCCGGGTTGATGGGGATTCCCGCGATTCTTTTGGCCCTGTTCCTGATTCGCCAGGGCGACAGGCTGGATGCGTTGGCGCCCGACCACTCAGGCAACGACAGCGCAGACGCCGGGCAGGCAGCAAGCGGATAAAGCGTATGGAACCGGGAAAAGATCAGAAAATCTGGCAGGTTGTGCTCGCAATTCCACCGGGAAAGGTTGCGAGCTACGGCCAGGTTGCCGAAATGGCCGGCCTGGGTCGCCAGGCCCGCTACATCGGCAGGGCGCTCGGCAAGCTTCCGAGGGGCCATTCAGTGCCTTGGTATCGGGTTATCCGCAGCAACGGCCAAATAGCCTTCCCGAAAGGCTCCGAGACTTACTGCAAGCAGGTCGGCTTACTGGAAGCCGAGGGCGTGGAAGTGGTCAACGGCCGGGTGGCTATGCGCCGGTTTCGGTGGCAATAAAGAGCCAGGTCAGGCCTGGCTCTCTTATGCTTTTAGAGCCCTGTGCTAGAGCCGCATTGCGCCGTCTACTTCGATCATGCGGCCGGATAAGTAGTCGTTTTCCAGGATAAAGGCTACAGTCGAAGCGATTTCTTCAGGTTTGCCCATTCGTTTAAGAGGGATGCCTGCAATCAGTTTCTCAAGCACTTCGGGCCTCATCGACCCGGTCATTTCGGTTCCCACGAACCCCGGAGCAATGCCCATGCAGCGGATGCCATAGCGTGCAAGCTCTTTTGCCCACACTGGTACCAGTGCAGAGATGCCCGCTTTAGCCGCAGAGTAGTTGCTCTGGCCCACGTTGCCAGCACGGGAAATGGAAGCGATGTTGATGATCACGCCTTTGCTGTCGCTATTGATCATATGAGTGGCTGCTTCGCGGCCGCACAGGAAAACACCTGTGAGGTTGACGTCGATAACGGACTGCCACTGGGATAGCTCCATGCGCTTCACAATCTGGCCGTCTTTCACCTTTACCAGCAGGCCATCGCGCAGTATGCCAGCGTTGTTAACCAAGCCATTCAGCTGCCCGAAATCCTCTACGATGGCGGCAAAGGTTTTCTCTACTTCGTCTTCTTTTGCCACGTTACACACGTAGGTTTTTGCCTCGCTACCGGCTTCTTTACAGGCTGCGGCGGCTTCTTCAAGTTTCTCTGGCGCCAGGTCAATCAGTGCCAGCCTTACGCCTCTTGCGGCAAGATATTCTGCCATGGCGCGGCCCAGTCCCTGACCACCTCCGGTAATCGCAACTACGGAATCTTGAAGTTTCATGTTTTGCCCTAAATTAATGAGAAAGTGATACTGGAAAGGCTGCGAGTATACCAGACCTTCAGATACCCATATCCAGACCGCGAGAACCTGATGTCTATATTATTGTTTGTATTCATTATTATGCCGATCGCCGAAATGGCGGTGCTCATTCAGGTAGGAGGCATGATTGGTGTGTTCAACACCATCGGCTTCGTACTGTTGACGGCGGTTGTTGGCGCCTGGCTGCTGCGCCAGCAAGGCCTGGCAACACTGCTCAAAGCCAATCAGCGCCTGAATAGCGGCGAGCTGCCCGCAAAAGAAGTTGCCGAAGGCCTTATTCTCGCGGTTGGTGGCGTGCTTCTGCTCACCCCCGGGTTTATCACCGATACCATTGGATTTTTCTGCCTCATTCCGTTTACCCGTCACTGGCTGGCTGCCCAGGCGCTCAAGCGCATGGTTGCGTCAAGCAAGAGCGGTGGGTTTTATTTCCGTGCCGGCGGAGGCCGAAATCCGTTCGGACAGGAGCCCTTTGGGGATCGCGATAACCCGTTTGGTCGCCAGAGCCCGTTTGACCGTGATAGCAACGGTGACATCATTGAAGGTGAATATCGGGATGAGACTAAAACCAGGCACGAGCGCCTTGATAAAAAATGAAAAGATTTATGAGGCTGGGTGTTGAAAACCCCGGTGCCAGCCCCACATAGATCTCACAAGTTCGCCGCAGGCTGATATCAGCTGAAAACAGCAGGTTAGAAGCCGGGCAATTTTGTCGGATTGAAACAACAATCCGACCATCAACAGCAAATGTCATTGCCACATTAATCTGACTATTGGAGAAGCCGAGCAATGAAGATCCGTCCGCTACACGATCGTGTCGTTGTACGCCGTAAAGAAGAAGAAGAGAAAACTGCAGGTGGCATCGTGCTGCCGGGTAATGCCAAAGAAAAGCCTTCCCAGGGTGAGGTTATTGCCGTTGGCAATGGTCGCGTTCTGGAAAACGGCGACGTTCGTGCGCTGGCAGTCAAAGCGGGTGACACCGTGGTTTTTGGCCAGTATGCCGGCAACACCGTGAAAATCGACGGTGAAGAGCTGCTCATCATGAGCGAGAGCGATATTTACGGCGTGCTTGAGTGATCGCTGAAGCAATTCGCACGAACAGTCATTTATCCGATTGATTCAACGAATTCGGTTTAACGAACAGGAACAGAAGACATGGCAGCAAAAGACGTAAAATTCGGTGATAGCGCCCGCAAACGTATGGTTGCAGGTGTAAATGTTCTGGCAGATGCAGTCAGGGTAACGCTTGGTCCCAAAGGCCGTAACGTGGTTCTGGAGAAGTCTTTCGGCGCTCCGGTCATTACCAAAGACGGTGTATCGGTTGCCAAAGAAATCGAACTGAAAGACAAGTTCGAGAACATGGGCGCCCAGATGGTTAAGGAAGTTGCTTCCCAAGCCAACGAAACCGCCGGTGACGGCACCACCACTGCGACCGTTCTGGCTCAGTCCATTGTTAACGAGGGCGTGAAGGCAGTGACTGCCGGCATGAACCCGATGGATCTTAAGCGTGGTATCGACAAAGCCACCGCAGAAGCCGTTAAAGCCATTCGTGAAATGGCCAAGCCTTGCGACGACAGCCGCGCTATTGCTCAGGTAGGTACCATCTCCGCCAACGGTGACGAGACCATTGGCAAGCTGATCGCTGACGCAATGGAAAAAGTGGGCAAAGAAGGCGTAATCACGGTTGAAGAAGGCCGTGGCCTGGAAGACGAGCTCGACGTAGTTGAAGGTATGCAGTTCGATCGTGGCTTCCTGTCTCCTTACTTCATCAACAACCAGGACAACATGTCTGTTGAGCTTGATGACCCGTACATGCTGCTGGTCGACAAGAAGATTTCCAACATTCGTGAGTTGCTCCCGGTACTGGAAGCAGTTGCTAAAGCTGGCAAGCCACTGATGATCATCGCTGAAGACATCGAAGGCGAAGCGCTGGCGACACTGGTTGTGAACAACATGCGTGGCATTGTGAAAGTCGCCGCTGTTAAAGCGCCTGGCTTTGGTGATCGCCGCAAGGAAATGCTGCAGGACATCGCTATTTTGACCGGCGGTACTGTGATTTCTGAAGAAGTTGGCCTGAGCCTTGAGAACACCACTCTGGACGATCTCGGCACAGCCAAGCGTGTAAACCTGACCAAGGAAAACACCACCATCATTGACGGTGCTGGTGCGCAGGCAGATATCGAAGCCCGTGTTGAGCAGGTGCGCAAGCAGATTGAAGACAGCTCTTCAGACTACGATAAAGAGAAGCTCCAGGAGCGTGTGGCCAAGCTGGCTGGCGGTGTTGCCGTCATCAAGGTAGGCGCCGGTTCTGAAGTGGAAATGAAAGAGAAGAAGGCCCGCGTTGAAGACGCACTTCACTCTACCCGCGCTGCCGTTGAAGAAGGCATTGTACCGGGTGGTGGTGTAACTCTGATCCGCGCCATCGCTGCGCTGGACAAGGTTGATGCCATCAACGAAGAGCAGAAAGCCGGTGTAAACATTCTGCGCCGCGCCATGGAAGCTCCATTGCGTCAGATCGTTTCCAACGCTGGCGGTGAGTCTTCTGTTGTTGTTGCCAAGGTTCGCGAAGGCGAAGGCTCTTTTGGCTACAACGCAGCGATTGAAGAGTACGGCGACATGCTGGAAATGGGTATTCTGGATCCAGCCAAGGTTACCCGCTCCGCGTTGCAGGCTGCTGCGTCCATCGCATCTCTGATCATCACCACTGAGGCGATGGTTGCGGATGAGCCGGATGACGAGAAAGCCGGTGGCGGAATGCCAGACATGGGTGGAATGGGCGGAATGGGAGGCATGGGCGGCATGATGTGATGCCGTTCATACCGAGCTGATTCCGACCACGTCTCGAATTTCCGGGGCGTGGCCTGATCTGCCTTGATAAACCTCGCGTTGGTTCTCACTGACGCGGGGTTTTTTTGTTTTTTTCTCATGAACTTGGCTAAGGCGTTTGCTAGACTCGGCTACCGGTCAACTGTCTGTGTGTAACCGAATGAGTGACGCTGAATCCCAACCTTTTCTACGCCCCGGCAAGCTATTGCTTCTTGTGTTGCTTGGGGTGCTTGTCTATCTCGGTGCACTGATCGTTTTTATTCCCGCTGGATGGATCTGGCATCAGGCTTCGCCGCACATTTCTCTCCCACCTCAGGTTCAGGTTCGGCAGGTGGCGGGTAAGGTCTGGGATGGCGCGGCAGGCGTTGTTGTGGCCGGCTTTCCGATGCGTGTTCAGTGGCAGCTGGGCTGGCCATCTATAACGGCTCTGGAACAGCCTGTGCGAATTTCCGTGGAATCTCTACAGTCGGCCGTTTCTGGCGATGTTACTGTGGGGTGGCCAGGAAATGGGCGCTTGAACGCAAGCGGCAAGATTGCAGTAGCGGAGTTTGAAGAACTTATCCGGCGCAGTGGCGGCGCGATGATTGAAGGCGACGTGAGTATTGATCGTCTGCAACTGGAATGGGCAAATGATCGTATTGTTCTTGCAGATGGCGTTGGTCGCTGGGCTGGGGGCAGGGTGAGCTGGCCCATCGGCAACCAGACCGGGCAGGCGGAGTTCCCACCCATGCGGGCGAGTATGGATACCACCGATGGCGGTGTGGCGCTGGTGGTTGCGGAACAGGCGGGCAATGGTCCGGCAGCGGATGCCAGCATTCTCTGGAACGGAATGATGGAATTGCGGGTTTACAAGCGCATGATTGATCTTGCCGGCCAGCCCTGGCCGGATTCCGCCAGCCCGGACGATGTTGTGTTCCGTGTAAGACAGCCATTGCTCCCGGGGGCGCGCTGATGTTTGCCAAGCTGCCCCCTGACACCCAGCATCGGATAGCGAAATTGGTGGCCAACCTGTTGCTTGTGGGGTTGGTGATTTATCTGGGTGTGGCTATGGCGAAGGTTACCTGGCTTTTTGCCTGGAACGACAAACCAGTTGCAGTCGCACCGGCTGCTGGCGCGTCCCGTGTTTCGGTTGCAGGGGGCTCCGGCGGCTATCCAATGGCCAGCTACGAACTATTTGGCCGGCCGGAGGTATCGGGAAAGGTGGCCGAGGCCGCCAAGCGTTCGGCGCCAGAGACCGGGCTAAAGCTAAGGCTTCAAGGTGTTCTGGTAGGACAGCGCCCGGAAGACTCAGGTGCTATAGTGGCCGGCAGCAACGGTGAAACCGCGTGGTACCGGGTAGGCGATTTGCTGCCAGGCAATGCCGAGTTGGCAGAGGTGGAGCCCGGGCGCATACTGATTCGCCGAGGTGGTCGCTACGAATCACTGACCTTTGAAGAAGACGACAGCTCCACAATGGTTGCAGAGGTAGCCCCGGAGCCGGCAGAATCATCACCGGAAGCGTTTCTTGAACGCGCCGGGCAGCAATTGGACAGCGCTGGTGCTGCGGCATTGACGCCTTATGGTCTTAGCCCCGTTGATGACAGCGGGAGTTCCGGTTATGTATATAACGGTTCCAGTGCCATGCTGAACGCGGTGAATCTGAAAGCCGGAGACATAATTACCGCCATCAACGGGCAGCGCCTTGGGGATGTGCAACAGGATCGGTCGCTGTTGGAAAGCTGGCGCGGCCAGGCCAGTCTGGATATAGAAATTGAGCGTGACGGGTCCATCCTCACGATAAGTTATGCCATACCTGAGCAGTGGCGCTGACCGGGTTCATCGATACAGGACGAAATCGCCAGATGTATAACTATAAGACCAACTTTCTGCGGGCCTTGGCTCTGCTAGTTTTGCTTCCCTTGATGTCGGTGGCGTACGGCCAAGAGGAGACCTGGCGGCTGAACCTGAAGGACGCGGATATTCGGGCCTTTGTTACCCAGGTTGCGGATATAACCGGTTACAGTTTTGTGGTGGATCCGAGGGTGAAGGGAAAGGTCACTGTTCTTTCCAGTGCGCCGATGAACAAGAACGAAATTTATGATCTGTTTCTTGCGGTGCTGAACGTTCACGGTTTCACTGCCATTCCCGGAGAAGAGGTTATAAAAGTGGTGCAGCAGGTGGATGCCAAACAGTCCGCCGAAGCCCTTGGCCGCTTCCCGAGTGTTCCTTCCGAGCAACTTATTACCCGAGTTATCCAGATTGATAACGCGAACGCCTTGGAGCTGGTGCCCATCCTGCGGCCGCTGGTGGCAAAGTATGGTCACCTGGCTGGAGTAGCCGCCGCCAATGCGCTGATTATCAGTGATCATTCGTCCAACATTCAGCGGATCGAGCAGATTGTCCGGGAACTCGACAGCCCCTCCAAATACGAAGTGGAAGTGATCAAGCTCAAGGAAGCCTGGGTCGGCGACATGGTGGTTCTGTTGCAGGAGCTTGCGCCGGATGAGCTAGGCCGCGCTGGCAACGACAGTGTCTCAAGAAAGTACAGTGTCACTGCAGATGAGCGCAGCAATCGCCTGATTCTCCGTGGCGATGAGTCTTTCAGAAGCAAGATGCGTGGGTTGATCTCCCAGTTGGACCAGCCCTCTGCCAGTGGCGGCGCAACCAAGGTTATCCGCCTCAAGCATGCCGATGCCAAGAATCTGACCGAGATCCTCAAAGGCGTCATGGGTGAGCTCGTCAAGGAAGGTGCCGGGGGTACGACCGGTGGCGGCGCTACGAGCAGGCCTCAGGGCAATTTCGCAGTGTTTGCCGATGAAGGGCTGAATGCCCTGGTGGTTCGCGGCGAGCCTTCGCTGATGCAGGAAGCCGAAGAGATAGTGTCGGCTTTGGATGTGCGTCGTGCGCAGGTGATGATCGAGGCGGCGATTGTTGAGATCAGTGATGAGCTGGGCCAGGATCTTGGCGTTCAGTTGGCCGTTGGGGATGAGTCTGGGTCTTCAACTCCCGTTATGGGGACAAACTTTGGCAACGTTGGCCGTAGCCTGGGCGATGTGCTGGGCGCAATACTCAGTGAATCCGTTATTTCGCCGGCCGTAGGGGGTGTTACTATCGGTGCCGGCCAAAGAAATGAAAACGGCGTGAGCTGGGGGATTCTCTTGCAGGCGCTCTCAACCTCTGCAGCGGCCAACCTGCTTTCGACACCGAGCATCATCACCCTGGATAATCAGGAGTCTGAAATTATCGTGGGTCAGAACGTACCTTTCCGTACTGGGCAGTCGACAGTCACAGGGGATGGCACGACGAATCCTTTTACCACGATTGAACGCAGGGATATTGGCCTTACCCTGAAAGTGACCCCAACCATAAGCGCTGATGGACTGGTGAGGCTGGTCGTTGAGCAGACCACAGAGAGTGTTGCTGACAGTATTGAAGATGCGTCGGACATTGTGACCAACAAGCGAGAAATCAAAACAACCGTGCTGGCAGATGATGGAGAAACGATTGTACTGGGCGGCCTGACCCGTGAAGACTACCAGGTAAACATGAGTAAGGTTCCACTGCTGGGCGACATTCCTTTTATCGGCCGTTTGTTCTCTTCGGAGTCTGAGCGCCGGATTAAGCGCAATCTGTTAGTTTTCCTGCGGCCAAAGATCCTGCTTGGAAAGGCTGAGGCCGTTGCGGCTACCTCCGAGAAGTTCAACAAACTGTGGGACGTAAATCTGGATATTCGCAACAAGCTGGGCTTGCCGGAGATGCAGGCCAATCCGGATATCAACATCCTGTTCAACACGGGTGAGAACAAGCTGCTGGAGTGACACCGGCATAGTCTTAAACGGTCATTGGCGGCATCGGGCAATCCATCTGGTCCGCCACCAGTCTCATCAATTCGTATTCCCGTACATCAATAACGCCATCGTAAGTGATGCAATGCCCACAGGCATCTATAACAGCGGGCTTCAGCAGTGGCGAGAGACCATTCAGCGCTTTCAGCGCCTCCTGTAACTGCCGCATCGTGACCTTCGCCATTACCGGATAGTCTTTTTTGCCATTGCTGGCGAAGCCGGCTATGGCTTCGCGATACAAAACGTCTGTCTTTTGATCAGCGCCGGAGCCCGCTCTTGCCAGCAAGCTCAGAACTGTCTGCAACGCAGGCATAACCGCGTCGTAGCTGCGGTGGCGCACGGGTATTACCCGCTCGGAATCGTTACCCAAGTGGCGGGAGAGGAAGCTGGTAAGTGCCAGCTCGAAGAGCGTGACCCGATGGTCTGCATCCACCAGCTTTCTGACGTTTGCAATCAGTTCGGCGCGCTCGAGAGGGTCCAGCTTGCGCAGAGCTGGCATGGCGAGCTCCAGGGCCGGGAAGCGCACAGCTTCGCCCAGTCTTTGCAGTGCCGGGACCAATTTTGCCAGCAGGTCTTGCTGTGCTCCAAGCAATGAATGGTCGGTAAGCAGTTTTAGGCGGTCAGCTTGTTGTTGCGCGTTCAAATTATCGATGAGCATGGCATAACACAGCTGAATAGCACCGGCTCGGGTATACAGCAAGCCGCGGAAGGTGGATGGCAAACGCTGCAGCAGATGTACAGCAAAGTCCTCTCCTTCCGGGCTGATCGTGCCAACTCTTTCTGAAAGCCTTTGTGCAATCTCCGGGGTTGCCACGGATGTGGCGATGGCCGAGCCGGAATGTGATGCGCGCCGGCCTGAGGCGAAACCAAACCTGTTTGTGGCTGCACCTGCGAAGCTGGAGGCTTCTGCGGGGTTTTGCCCGGAGGTTGCCGCGCGAAGATCGTCGCCAGGCTCTGTATCCCGAAGGCGGCTTTTCAGGCGCGCCATAAGCCCAGGCTGGATCGCGTTGATACGTTCTTCAATGGGGGGGTGTGAGGCAAGCAGTGACGAGAACTTCATGCGGGCACTTTCGCCGAAACACATGTGATTCATGTCACTGGCGTGACCGGTTGTATCCAGGTAGCTGCCCCGGAGCCCGATTTTGAAAAGGGCACCGCCAATACCATCGGGGTTGCGGGTAAATTGCACCGACGAGGCATCGGCGAGAGTTTCCCGCTGGCGCGACACAGCAGCCTGAATCAAACGGCCGAAAAACACACCCACGTAACCGATAACAAACAGAGCCACACCGAGGACTCCCATGGCTGCCTGGGCACGACCATCACGATTGCGTGCGGATGATCGCCCGCCGCTGTAGAACGACGCACGAAGCAGGAAGCCGCCGATCTGCCCGATCATCAGGATGCCCGAAAGCAGGGCAATAAGGCGCACGTTCAGGCGCATGTCACCGTTGAATATATGGCTGTACTCGTGACCCACAACGCCTTGTAGTTCATCCCGGGTTAGCTGTGTGATGGAGCCATGGGTGACTACCATAACGGCGGAGCCGGGCGTATACCCGGCTACAAAGGCGTTGATCCCGGTTTCGTTATCCATGATGTAGAGTTCCGGCACGGCCACGCCGCTGGCAATGGCCATTTCCTCTACAATATTGCGTAGTTTGCGCTCATCGCTGTCACGGGTGTCCGGGTCAATGGGTCGAGCACCGACCATTTTTGCCACGCGACTGCCGCCTCCCGAAAGATCTACCCAGCGTATGAGCGAACCCATAAATATGAGGGTTATCACAGCCGAGGCAGTGATAAGTCCGTGGCTGGAGAGCAGCCAGTAATGGAAGGGTTGTCCGGTGGTTTCACTTCGGGTGACGAAATAACCCACCACACACACGGCCAGTGTGATCAGCGCCACGGCCGTGAGGAACAGGAATACCAGCAGGCTGGTGTTGCGCCGGGCACTTGCCTGGCGCTGAAAAAAACCGGGATGGGCCATGCTTCAGAGCCTCAGAAGGCGACTTTCGGCACCTGGCGGGCCTCTGGAGACTCAAGCTCCAACTGGGAGGTTTCCTTGAACGCAAACAGTCCGGCAATAATGTTGTTGGGAAACTGCTCGCGGAAGATGTTGTAGCTCATTACTCCGTCGTTATAGGCCTGGCGGGCAAAGGAAACACGGTTCTCGGTGCTTGAAAGTTCTTCCATCAATTGCTGGATGGTCTCGTTGGCTTTCAGGTCCGGATAATTCTCTGCGACAGCATAAAAGTTGGCGAGGGCCTTTGTGAGCAGATTCTCGGCTCCGCCAAGACGCTGGATTTTGGTGCCGTCTCCAGGATCTTTGGCGGCATCTTTCTGAGCGCTGACGGCGCTGTTTCTCGCTTCCATAACCTGAGTCAGTGTTGATTTCTCGTGCACGAGGTAGGCTTTGGCTGCCTCGACCAGGTTGGGTATCAGATCGTGCCTGCGCTGGAGCTGAACATCAATCTGGGCAAAACCGTTTTTGAACTGGTTACGCAGAGACACCAAGCGGTTGTAGATAATAACCAGATAGATTGCAGCGACGGCAATAACAATCAGGCCAATAATGGTAGCGCCCATGGCAACTCCTCACAGGTAATGGTTCAGGTGTTATTTTCAAGAATTTTCTGGTGGAATCCCTGAACAAAGGTCTCAAAATCCGCAGGGCGCAGAGGCCTACTGAAGAAATACCCTTGAGCCAGTTTGCAACCACGCTGGCTGAGGTAGTATTCCTGTTCAGCCGTTTCCACGCCTTCCGCAACCACTGTCAGGTTGAGACTCTTGCCGAGATCGATAATGGTGTTGGCAATTTGAGTGTCTTCCTCGTTAATCAACAGATCCCGTATAAACTGTTTGTCAATTTTCAGGTGCTGAACCGGCATCTTTTTCAAATAAGTAAGCGATGAGTAGCCGGTACCGAAGTCATCTACGGCAATGCTGATGCCTGCACGGTTCAGGGTGTGCAGCTTGGCAACGGCGTCCGCAAGGTTAGTCATGAAGCTGGTTTCTGTGACTTCCAGCTCCAGTCGGCCTGCAGGAATGTCGTGGCGTTTCAGCGTGCTCAGTATGTCATCCACAATCCGATCCTGGCGCAGTTGCACCGCAGAAAGGTTGACGGCGATACGCAGGGGCAGATCCTTATCTGCCCACAACTTGGCCTGCAGGCAGGCCTGTTCCAGCACCCACTGGCCAATTTCTACAATGGAACCGTTGTTTTCCGCGACTGGAATGAAGTAGTCCGGCGGCACCAAGCCGCGTACGGGGTGCTCCCAACGCAGCAGTGCTTCTGCACCGATGACCCGTTTCGTCACAAGGTTTATCTGTGGCTGGTAAACCAGATGAAACTGGTCAAGGGCCAAAGCCTGAGAAAGATCCTTCTCAAGCTGTTTGCGATCCCGGATTTCCTGATCGATGCTCGCCACGTAAAACTGGAAGTGGTCGCGGCCTTTCTGTTTGGCCAGCATCATGGTTTGTTCTGCGCTCTGTAGCAGTCGATCGGGCTGGATGGCGTCAGACGGGTAGAGGGCAATGCCAAGAGTAGCCGTGATGGAAATGTTCTGATCTTCCACCCCTATATTCTCGCTTATTCCAGCCAGAATGGCTTCTGCGGTGTCTGCCGCCTGAAAGCCGTCTTTAAGCCCTTTTTCGACAATAACAAACTGATCACCGCCAAGTCTGGCTACTGTATAGCGGGAGCCGTTCAGGCTGTTTATGAGCCGGTCCGCCACGGTTTGCAGGGTCCGATCTCCGGTACGAAAACCGCATTGATCGTTGATGGATTTGAAATCATCAATGCCGCAAACGATCACGGATAGCCGGGTATGGTTTCGTTTCGACTCTTCGAGGTCAGCCTTTAACAGCTCCATAAAGCTGTCCCGGCTAAGCAACCCGGTTAGCTGGTCGAAACGGGCAAGGCGGTTTACTTTGTCTTCGGCTTCACGATGGCGTTTCTGGCTGTCACCAATGGCGACAAGCAGTGTGTTTGTCGCACTCACCCAAAGCCCAAGTTCGTCTTTTTCATGGCCTGCAGGCTTGTCGATCAGGCGGTCATCCGGGTGTGCCGGGTCAACCTGCTTTACTGAGTGCACAATGCGCAAAAGCGGGCGGGTCAGCAGCATATGAAATATGAAGAACAGCACCATGCCGAGAATCACTGCCGTGGCAATTACCGAAGTAAACGTAGCGGTGGCGCGCCCCAGCCACATATGGGCCGCCGGCACTGTATCGTAATGAACAACGAAATAACCGTATACGGTGTCGGAGTTGCTGTTGCGTATCAGTTCCGTGCGGAATTGGCGCTCGGCACCGAAAATCCAGTCGGTTAGCGGTCGGGATATGCTTTCAGTCAGGGGGCGCTCGCGACTGCTCAGGGGGTCGCCGTTGGTGTGAAGAATCTGGGCCAGGTGTACAGCCTCGCGTGCAAACAGTCCATCAACCACCTGTTCCGCCAGGTCGGCGTCTATGCTGAATACGGCCTGAGTGGCCGCATCTTTAACTATGGCAATGGTCTGCCGGGCCTGGTTGTCAAGATCAACAGATACGCGATTGGCATCAAGCACCACCTGAATGGCACTGACGATCACGCCGCTGATCAGCGCAACGGCAAGTATCCACCGAAGGATACGGTAGCCAAGACGGTTTTCAACCTCAAAGGATGTTTGCATTCAGTCCTGTCTTTTAGCTTGTTTACCAGACGCCCGTGTTCTTGTATCCGGAAATTGCCGACAACTCAACGCAATACAATGCGGACTATGATTCAGATTAATCAACACTGCATATTGTATCGGTGATTATTTCAGTTACTTGAGCTTACTGACGTTTCAATTTGTAAGTATGAAGAACCGTCAGACAAAAAACGCCCGCTTGGTGCGGGCGTTTCACATTCAGCCGTTGCCGGCCTCGCCTGAAAAGCGAGCCAGAATGATCAGGCCAGGTTTTCGTTTACGAAATCCCAGTTGACCAAATTCCAGAATGCTTCCAGATAGTTCGGGCGAGAGTTGCGGTAATCAATGTAGTACGCGTGCTCCCAAACATCTACGGTAAGCACAGGCTTGTCAGCACCGGTCAGCGGTGTTTCGGCGTTGCTGGTGTTGGCAATAGCGACGCTGCCATCGGCTTTCTTGACAAGCCAGGTCCAGCCAGAACCGAAGTTGTTGGCGGCTTTGTCGTTGAATTCTTTCTTGAAGTTATCGAATGAACCGAAGGCTTTTTCGATCGCTTCTTTGGCCGCACCTTTGGGCTCACCGCCGCCGTTGGGGCTCAGGCAGTGCCAGTAGAAGGTGTGATTCCATACTTGTGCTGCGTTGTTGAACAGCGGGCCACTGGCGCTCTTGATGATGTCTTCAAGCGACTTGTTAGCGTTATCCGTACCTTCAACCAGACCGTTGAGCTTGGTTACGTAGGTGTTGTGGTGCTTGCCGTAATGGTATTCGAGGGTTTCAGCAGAGATGTGTGGTTCCAGTGCGTTCTTTTCGTAAGGTAATGCTGGAAGTTCAAATGCCATGAGATCGTTCTCCCTGGTCTCTCTTATGGTGAGTGTTACTGCTTTAATATAGGGTCGATTTGAGCGATATCAACCCCGCAAGCTGTTTCAGCCTTTACGGTTCAATGAACTCGTGAATTCGGGGCTGCCGGGCAGGAACTGCACACAATTCCTTATTCGCCAAACCAGTTCTGCGTAGCTATCCGCCAGAATATTAACGTGGCCAAGCTTGCGACCCGTGCGTTCACCTTTATTGTAGAGGTGTATATGAGCGTAGGGGAGTTCCAGCAGGCGTTCAACTTCACCATGCTCGCCGATGATGTTAATCATGCAGCTAAGGCCGCGAGGTTCAACGCTGCCCAACGGGTGCCCGCTAACGGCACGGATGTGGTTCTCAAACTGGCTGGTCATCGCGCCTTCGATGGTCCAGTGCCCTGAATTATGAACTCGCGGGGCCATCTCGTTTGCTACCAGCCCCTCGGCTGTTTCAAACAGCTCGAGTGTAAGTACACCTACGTACCCAAGTTCATTCAGCAGGGCTTTGATATAGCGCTCCGCATCTTCCTGAACGTGTTTTTCCAGTTTCGGCGCGGGCGCGATTGAGTATCGCAATATGCCGTTGTGGTGCACGTTTTCAGCGATGGGGTAAAAAGCCAGTTGGCCGTCTTCTGCTCGCACGGCAATGATGGAAACTTCGCGGCTGAACTCAACAAACTTCTCTACCATCAATCGTGGGTGACCGATGGATTCCCAAGCTGCTTGTGCATCTTCCGGACTTTTCAGGACAGCCTGGCCTTTGCCGTCATAACCTTCAGTGTTGGATTTGGCAACAACAGGGCAGCCCAGGCTTTCGGCTGCGGCTTTCAGGGATTCTGCACTGTCGGCAATCTTCCATTGGGGTGTAGGGATGCCAAGCTCACCGAACAGTGTCTTCTCGGCTTCTCGGTTCTGGCACACCTGCAGGGCACGGGGGCAGGGGTGAACCGGCTTTTCTTTCGCCAGTTTTTCTGCAACTTCGACAGGCAGGTGTTCAAATTCGTAGGTGACACGATCAACCCGCGACAGGAAGTCGTCCAGGTATTTGCCTTCGCGATCAATGATGACTTCACCCAGCCCGGCACTGGGGCTGCCTGACATGTCATAGAAAACAAAGGTTTTGGCCAGCGGATATCCGGCGAGGGCAAGCATTCTTCCCAGTTGACCGGCGCCTAGTACACCAATTCTCATTTGTGTTCTCCTGCCGCTGTTGGGCATTTTACTTTGGGTGGTCAGCACGGTCGGGGCGAGGCTTTCCAAAACACGCTGTGAATACGTCCGTGTACGCTTGGCTCCGCCATCCCTGGCTCCGCACAGTTGTGGAAAGCCTCGCCCCAGCCGCGCGGTCGGAACTGGTCAGTGGATTCACTGCTCTTTTGGATCGGGATTATCCAGAATCGTTTGGGTCTGTGTTGTACGGAATTCATCTACAGCTTTGCGCACACCATCATCAAATGTGCCAACAATTTGCGCGGCCAGCAACCCGGCATTGGTGGCACCGGCGTTACCGATAGCCAGGGTGCCGACGGCAATGCCGCCGGGCATTTGAACGATGGACAATAACGAATCAAGGCCGCTTAGCGCTTTGGACTGTACGGGGACGCCCAGTACCGGCAAGGACGTCTGCGATGCAACCATACCGGGTAAGTGAGCTGCGCCGCCGGCGCCTGCGATGATGACTTTCAGGCCGCGGTCGGAGGCTGTCTTTGCGTAATCGAAAAGCAGGTCCGGGGTACGGTGAGCCGAGACGACTTTGGTTTCATAGGCGACGCCGAGTTTTTCGAGCATGTTGGCGGCGTGTTCCATGGTGGGCCAGTCGGATTTGGAGCCCATGATAAGTCCTACAAGCGGCTGCATACGCAACTGTCCTGTGATAATTGGAAAGCCGGCCATTGTATGTTTTGGCTATCTACCATGCAAGGAAGGTGTTTGGCCCGTTTATGGTGGAGCGCGGCATTGGGGGATCTTCCCCGGGAACCGCTACGAGCACATCCATGTGCGCTTGACTCCGGCCATCCATGGCCTCCGACATTCCCGGGGAAGATCCCCCCACTACCGCACCGGACTGCAGCCATGCCTGCGACTGACCGGAAGATGTCTGTATGCTTCGTCATTTCAACCCTTCGGCAAGTGCATGTATTATAAGTGTCAGTTAATTAAACCGCCCATATCCAGGAGCTGTAATGGAACCCATCCGTCCAGATGACGATGAACTGAGAGCTGAACGGCCTTTTGGTGCCGCTGAGAAAAAGGCGCCAGCCCAGAAGAAACCGAAATCGTCAGCCGAGGCGGCCGGTGGGAAGCCTAAGCCGCCGAAGCCGGTAAAGGGCAGTGGTAATAGTAACGGTGGCGGCAATGGTCGGTCGGGGCTGGCGGTTTTGTGGTTGCTGGTTATCGCGGTGGCTGTTGCGTCACTGGCCGGGTGGTATTCCCAGAATCAGCGGATTCAGATGCTGGAAGGGCAGTTGGAGGAGGCAGATTACTGGGCGCGTCAGAGCAAGCTGGCGCTGGCGAGGTTTGAAGGTGATCTGTCAGAAACCGGAGAGAATCTGCAGGAGAGTGGTGCGTCCCTGACTGATCAGATTGAATCCCAGAAGAAACAACTGGATGAGGCAGACAGTGAGATTCGCAAGTTGTGGGTCATTGCAAACGAGCGTAACAAGAAGCGTCTGGATGATCATCAGGAGCGGGTTGCGGTTGTTGAGAGCGGGATCGCGGAAAACAAAAAGGCGTTGGCGGACGTAGGCTCCACAGTTGAGAAAGTCCGGACGTCGCTTAGTGCCGATTTGGCTTCGTTAACCAAACAGACAGAGACGTCGGTTGCGGTTTTGGAGGACGCAAATCGGCAGGCTACGGAACAGTTGACAGCTCTGAACAAGCAGTTGGCGGAGGTGGATCAGCTTGTTGAGCGTCGTGTTCGCCGCTTTGAGCAGGAGCAGAAGCTTGGAATCAGCGGCATGGAAGGGCGGCTGTCTGCGCTTGAGAAAAAGCTGGCGCAGGCGTCCGGCAATGATCGCGATCAGGCGATCAGGAATGAGCTCGCGGCACTGAAGAGGAACGTCGAAGCAATTGATTCTTCCCGTGCGCAGCTTACGTCACGCCTGGTGCGGTTATCGGATGAGATGAATCAGCTTCGTAGTCAGGTCTCAGCCCAGTAGCGGATCTGGCGCATTCACTGATTGGCGCCTACTGGAGAGTGGGCGCCGGGTTTTGTAACGGTTTGTTATTCATCCCTTGCGGTAGCTCTCATTTATACCGTTTGGCAGTTGCTATGATCAGGCAACTCACCAAAGGATGAAGAGTTAATAAAAATGAAAGCCCCAGTGTCTTTTTTTGAGCCCTCCAAGCTTTCCTCGTTTTGTTTTCGCGCGCTGTTATTTGCCTGGCTGTTGCTGCCTGTGTCCGGATGTACGATTTACCAGTCTGTTGGCAAAAGCGTTGGGTCGTTCCTGCATCCGGTTTCCGGACACGATTTTGTACACATTGATAGCGACAGCTGGGATCGCAAGCACGCTGTTCTGTATTTCTACCGCACTCACTCCCAGTGGGCGGCCGATGAGATTGAAGCGCCCAGTGTGTATGTCGACGACACCCACTACTTCAATATTCGCAACGACAGTTTTACCTGGCTGGTGGTGAAGCCAGGCGAGCGCCATATTGCCATGCGCCGGCCGTTGATGGGTCTTGAAGGGATGAACTCGTTCAGCCTCAGCCTGATTGCGGACGCCACCTTTACCGTCGAGGCAGGGCGTATCTATTACCTACGATATAGTGAGGTGTCTGAGCCGACACAGGCACATCCGGAGCTCGACCCGGAACACCCTCTCACCCAAGGTGATCTGCAACTGGTAACGCGGGAGTACGCGATGCAGGCACAGGAAATCGTCTCAACGCGCTTCCTGAACAGCGATTTGCTGGCTCCGAACCATGCTGCGGTTTCCATAGTCGAAACCAATGAAGATGTGGATTACGAGCGGCGAATCGCACTTTTGGAAGAAGAGCGTGAGGTGGAAGTGGAGAGGCTCAAGAATGAAGGGTTGTACAAGCCGGCTCCATGGTACTGGCCATTTGGAGGCGGCCCGTCGGTTCCGTTGGAAACAGACAGAGAGATTGATCAGCTGGAGAAGGAGTATGCCCTGCTGGAGCTGGAACGCGAGCGTCAGGAAGCAGCGGAATCGGACGGTTGGTGGTTTTTCTAGGGTTTCCGGAAAAAGATTTGACACCGCCGGACAAATGCTTAAAATGCGCCTCTCACTTGGTCAAGCAACGTCGTCTGTTCGCAGGCATCAGCAGCATCAAGTGAGTGCCTTTTGAAAGGTGCCAGAGTGGGTGGTTAGCTCAGCTGGGAGAGCATCGCCCTTACAAGGCGAGGGTCACTGGTTCGATCCCAGTACCACCCACCATTTTCTTTCAAGGCAGGTATCGAGCTCTTGAGTTCGTATGTGATCCAGGCTTAATGCCGGATCGATGTGGAGCGGTAGTTCAGTTGGTTAGAATACCGGCCTGTCACGCCGGGGGTCGCGGGTTCGAGTCCCGTCCGCTCCGCCACTGTTTTCTGATTTATTCCCGGGTGGTTAGCTCAGCTGGGAGAGCATCGCCCTTACAAGGCGAGGGTCACTGGTTCGATCCCAGTACCACCCACCAGATTCCGAAAAAGGGCAAGTCCATTGGACTTGCCCTTTTTTATTACTTGCCGATCAGTGACTGACCACACACCCGCACAACGTTCCCGTTAACACCGCCAGAAGCTGGGCTGCAATACCATGCGATGGTTTCTGCAACGTCCACAGGCTGGCCGCCCTGAGACAAGCTGTTCATGCGCCTTCCCGCTTCGCGCAGGGCCAGAGGCATGGCCGCTGTCATCCGGGTTTCAATAAAGCCAGGGGCTACGGCGTTAATAGTGATGCCGTTCTTGACCTGTTTTGCCATGGCTTCTACATAGCCAATGACACCGGATTTCGCTGCAGAGTAATTCGTTTGCCCGAAGTTGCCGGCAATGCCGCTGATGGACGAGATACCGACAATGCGACCGTTCTCACGAAGCAGCTCCCGGCCCATGAGTTCATCATTGATGTGTTCTTCCGCTGTCAGATTGACGGCGATGGTCATATCCCAGAAATGTTCGGGCATATTGCCCAGCGTTTTGTCGCGGGTAATGCCGGCGTTATGAATGACCAGATCTACTCCACCAAACTGTTTTTCAACATAGTCTGCGATTTTTGCTGGTGCGTCGCTGGCGGTGATATCGCAAGAAAGGGCTTTGCCTTTGATTGCGCCCATCACCTTCTCCAGATCGGCCATGGCAGGCTCAATGTCCAGCCCGACTACCGTGGCACCATCCCGAGCCAGAGTTTCTGCAATGGAGGCGCCGATTCCCCTTGACGCGCCTGTGACCAGCGCCACTTTTCCGGAAAGCGGAGCAACCGGGTTGGTTGTTGGCGCGCTGTTGGTTTTGCCAATGCGCACAACCTGGCCAGAAACGTATGCCGACCGGGCAGAGAGGAAGAATCGAAGGCTGGATTCCAGCTGTTTTTCTGCATTGGGCGCCATCCATAGCAGGTTAGCGGTTGCGCCTTTTTTGCCAATTTCTTTGCCGATACTGCGAGTAAAACCTTCCAGCGCCTGCTGTGCTGCAGCCTGGGGCGCTTTGCGGCAAGTGGACGGATCCTGGCCTACAATCACCACACGGGCGTTAGTGCCGAGCTTTTTGATGGTGGGGTGGAAGAAATCGTACAATGCGCGAAGATCTCCGGAGTTCTTCAGGCCAGTGGCGTCGAAGATCAGGGCTGAGAATTTTGTCTCGGTGCCTGAATCCAGATCCATCGATTGGGCTTTGTTTCCGGCTTTTGATGAGTCTTCCAGCGTTGTTTTGCCGCTGGCATGGTGAAGCGTTGCAGCGCTTGCACCGAGAACGCCGCCAATCGTAGCAATGGCTTTGCCGCCACTACCTGCGCCGACCAGCACGTTGCCTTCAATAAAGGGTTGATCTGCACGCCTTAGCCGTTGCAGTGGCACAGGCGACGGTAGGCCCAGGGTTTGCGCGGCGGTTTTACCCACCGGGGTGTTTACAAGCTTAAAGTAAATGTCAGACATGGCTTCATCCTTGCGTTGCTATGATGTGTGGAGCATGTTGGTTCACAGAGTAAAGAATCGGGCAGTTATGTGATTGACTCAATGCCTGTGAGGCTTTGTCAGGTTTGCCAATGAGACATTGTTGGTTGACGCTAGACTGCCCTCAACTCCAGAAAACTTGAAGAAAGGATATCATCATGGCACAGGCTCAAAAATCCAACCAGAAGAAACCCGTGGCCTCGAAAGCGACGGAGAAGGGCGCCAGTGGCGTTCGCCGCGTGGCGGTTATCGGGGGCAATCGGGTTCCTTTTGCCCGCTCTAATACGGCCTACAGCAAAATCAGTAATCAGGAGTTGCTGACCTCCGCTCTGCGTGGGCTTGTTGATCGTTTTGGCCTTCAGGGCCAGCGCCTTGGTGAGGTGGTTGCCGGCGCCGTGATCAAACACTCCAGGGATTTTAACCTTACCCGTGAAGCCGCACTGAGTTGCGGGCTTGCGCCGGAAACGCCGGCGTACGACATTCAACAGGCGTGCGGCACCGGGCTTGAGGCGGCCATTCTGGTCGCCAACAAGATTGCCCTTGGACAAATCGAATGCGGTATTGCGGGTGGTACCGATACCACATCGGATGCGCCAATTGGCGTCAACGAGGGGCTGCGGGAGATTCTGCTTGATCTGAACCGGGCCAAGACAACCGGTGACCGACTGAAAATTTTCAGCCGTTTGCGCCCGAGCCATCTGAAGCCAGACGTACCGCAGAACGGAGAGCCCCGTACTGGTATGTCCATGGGTGAGCACGCGCAGGTAACCGCACATGAATGGTCTATTCCGCGGGATGAGCAGGATCTGCTGGCATGGGAAAGCCACAAGAAGTTGGCCAAAGCCTATGAAGAAGGCTTCTTTGATGACTTGATAACACCGCTGGCAGGACTTGAGAAAGACAATATTTTGCGCCCGGACACCACGCTGGAAAAGCTGGCAACACTGAAGCCGGTTTTCGATCGCGATAAGGGCACCATGACGGCTGCTAACAGTACCGCATTGACCGATGGTGCCGCTTGCGTGCTGCTGGCCAGTGAAGAATGGGCGAAAGCCAATAACTTCGAGGTAAAAGCCTGGCTGACTTTCTCGGAAGTGGCTGCTGTTGATTTTGTTGATAAAAAAGAAGGGCTGCTCATGGCTCCCGCTTATGCGGTGCCGCGTCTCCTGGAGAAAGCCGGCCTTACGCTGCAGGATTTCGATTTTTATGAAATCCACGAAGCGTTTGCATCGCAGGTTCTTTCAACGCTCAAAGCCTGGGAAGATCCTGCTTTCTGTAAAGTCAAGCTGGGCTTGAACAAACCGCTAGGCAGCATCGATCGCAATAAGCTGAACGTCAAGGGCAGCAGCCTTGCCACGGGCCACCCGTTCGCTGCGACCGGCGGGCGTATTGTGGCGACGCTTGCCAAGCTGCTGGAAGAGAAGGGCCGCGGCCGCGGCCTGGTATCCATCTGTGCAGCCGGTGGTCAGGGTGTAACGGCGATTATGGAGCGATAAGTTAGTGGAAAGTCGGAATAGTCTTTGACAGATGGGGTTGGGCTCCGTAGTATGCGCACCTCGGTGATCGAGAGGTTACCAACCAGTTTGATGCGGGGTGGAGCAGTCTGGTAGCTCGTCGGGCTCATAACCCGAAGGTCGTAGGTTCGAATCCTGCCCCCGCTACCATATAAAAGAAAGGCAGATCAGTAACTTACTGGTCTGCCTTTTTTCGTTGTGAGTGGCAACCCCAATCGTCTTTCGACAGGCTCCCGAATTTGACATAAGCTTGAAATAGTCAAAGATTCGACAAATAACCGTTACGAAATATTCATCCAGTCCATTGATTTAATCACAACCACATGTGACTCCAAGCTCGAAATCCGGGTTTTTGGGTTCGCTAAGAAAGAGGAATGCGATGTCTTATTTCACAATAGCCGGGGTGCAGATGCACGCCCTGCATCATGGCGACAATACTGAAGCCATGCGCCAGCGCATCAACATTCTGATGACGCGCTTTCCCCAGGTTCAGATGGTGATGTTCAGTGAATTGGTAGCCAACGGCGCCTCCACCGAACACGCCCAACCGTTCCCCAGCCCGATGGAAAGCATGTTTTGCGAACTTGCATTGTTGCACCGCATCTGGCTGATACCGGGATCCATGTTCGAGCGTGATGGCGACAGGATCTACAACACATTATCGGTTATAAACCCTCAGGGTGAGGTGGTGTGTCGTTATCGCAAGATGTTCCCGTTCAGGCCTTACGAACAAGGCGTTGAAGGCGGCAGCGTGTTTGGAGTGTTTGACGTGCCGGCAGTTGGCCGGTTCGGGGTCTCGATCTGCTACGACATGTGGTTCCCCGAGACAACCAGAACTCTTGTATCGATGGGCGCAGAAGTGATCCTGCACCCGACCATGACCGATACCGTTGATCGGGATATCGAACTATCTATTGCGCGCACCAACGCAGCCATCAACCAATGCTATTTCTTTGATTTTAATGGCACTGGCGCCATGGGCAACGGTCGGTCGATCGTAGTGGGACCTTCTGGCGATGTGCTTCATCAGTGCGGTGTCGGCGAGGAGATTGTGCCGGTGGAGGTGGATTTCAATCGCGTCCGTCGCGAGCGTGAGCGCGGCCTTCATGGCCTTGGCCAACCGCTGAAAAGCTTCCGGGATCGTAGCGTGAACTTTTCCCTCTACAGCAGTGAAAACGGATCCAGCCCATTCCTCGATGCGCTTGGGCCGTTGGCCAAGCCAGTTCGTAACGAGGTCTGATAATAGTTATAACCGGCAGCAGCCATAACCCAAAACATCAAGGCGTAACCCTGGCGTTGCAGTAGCGGAGAATCCAATGACCCGATATCTGTTAAACCGATTGCGCAAAATGGTGGCACACTGGCTAATGCCGGGCGAGGATCAGATGCCTGTACAGGAAGCTCCTGTACAGGCCCCTGAAAATGCGCAGGAACGCCCCTCCAAAGGAGAGAAAGAAATGAACAAGATAACAAACATTTCTGATATCCGTCGTTATTTCCACAACAACAAAGACCCGGTGTACTTTATCTCGGCAACCAACTTCAACCTGTTGGGCATCGGTGACTGGGTCGGCAACTTCCGGCACATTACTTACATTGACTGCTTTGAAGGCAGACAGAAGAATATCTTCGTGCCCAAGATGAAGTTCCCCCGGGATTTCGAAAGCATTGAGGATATTAACAACTACCTCCTTGAACATAAGGAAGTTATCGATTACCTGCAGTCTCGCGGCGGCAAGGGCACAGCCACCTTCCTCATGTTCGACGAACATACCGAAGAGATTTGCAAACAGCTTGGCCTGCGTGTTGCCTTCCCGCCGGCAGAACTGCGCACGCGCATGGATAACAAGATCGAGACGGTAAGGATCGGCAACAAAGTTGGCGTGCCGAGTGTTCCGAATGTTCTGGCCAAGGTGAACAGTTACGCCCATTTGCAGGAGGTCAGCGAAGAGCTCGGCACCGATCTGGTTATCCAGTCGGCGTTCGGTGACTCGGGTCACACCACGTTCTTCGTCTCCAATGAAGATGAGTATTATAAGTACGCCGAAGAAATTGAAGCCGAGCCCGAAGTGAAAATCATGAAGCGGATCAATTGCAGGGGCTCAGCTATTGAGGCCTGCAGCACCCGCTGTGGCACTGTAGTGGGGCCGCTCATGACGGAGTTGGTGGGCTTCAAGGCGCTGACACCCTACAAAGGTGGCTGGTGCGGTAATGAGATGTTTGCCGGCGCCTTCACCCAGGAGGTCAGAGACAAAGCTCGCGAGTACACCTTCAAGTTTGGCGAGGCCTTGAGAGAGGAGGGGTATCGCGGCTATTTTGAGCTCGACTTCCTGATCGACATGGATACGAACGAAGTTTATCTGGGAGAGCTTAATCCCCGTGTCACCGGCGCCAGTTCGCTGACCAACGTAGCGGCGTTCGCCCACTCTGATGTTCCCTTGTTTTTGTTCCACCTGCTGGAGTTCTCTGATCAGGATTTCGATATCAATATCGAAGACATTAACGAGCGCTGGTCGCACCCGGACAGCATCGATAGTTGGAGTCAGCTCGTTATCAAGCATACCGATGAGTCGGTAGACCTTCTGACGCAGGCACCTCAGTCTGGCGTCTGGCGTATGTCGGAAGACGGAAGCATTGGCTACGATCACTACAACTATCATCCACATGCGGCTGAGAGTGAGCAGGAAGCATTCTTCATGCGTATAAGTGGGGTGGGTGATTTCCGCTATGAAGGTGCTGATCTCGGAATACTGATCACCCGCGGACGACTGATGGACGACAACTTTGACCTGACGCCCCGGGCGAAGGCCTGGATCGACGGTATCCGTGGTCAGTTTGCCGGTCAGGCTTTGCAGGACCCGGCTGTTGAAGCAGCGGCGGTCGATCATGCCATCGGTGGCAGTAACTTCAAAATACTGTGAACACCAACGCGATGAGGGGGAGCAAAACCCCCGTCCGCCCCCGTGGGCCGGATGGTCCCGATGTCATGCAGAAACAGCTGATTTTCGAGACAGTGCATGAGCCGGAAGCAGGGCCAAAATGGCGGCGTCTTTTTGACCTCCACTGGCCAGCCTACGAGCGCTGGTATCTGTCGGAGACGGAGCGCGAGCGGCCCAGTTATCTGGCCTGCTACAACGCTTTGACCCGGCATATGCCAGAACTGATACCCACGTACCGGCGGCTGTGCGAGCTTTCCGGCGGTGGTGACCTGTCTTCGAGGCTACTCAGCCTCTACCGGCCACCGGCCTACATAACCGGTTGCTCCCAGGCGGCCTTTGCCGATGCTGGCGCTAACGTGCTGGTGCGTAACTACGATTATCCGCCCGAACTCTGTGAAGGCACGATCCTTTCAACCTGCTGGAATGGTCGTCGGGTTATCGCCATGTCGGACTGCCTGGTGGGTGTACTTGATGGCATTAACGAAAGTGGACTGTCCGTTTCGTTGGCCTTCGGTGGGCGCACGGCGGTGGGTGACGGGTTTGGCGCGCCGATTATCCTGCGCTACATCCTTGAATTCTGTGACACGACGCCGGAAGCTGCGGACGTTTTGGCCCGTGTGCCCACGCACATGGCTTACAACATCACCGTGACCGATGCCCGTAAGCGCTATATTACCGCCATGATAGGCCCTGACCGTCCGGCATCAATCAAGCGGATACCGGTGGCGACCAACCACCAGAAGCGGATCGAGTGGTATGCCCATGCCCTGGCTTCGGAGACGCTGATTCGCGAACGTCAGCTGTCGATTCTGGTAGACGATCCCGCTACGACGAAGGAGAGACTGATTTCGGCATTTGCAGCGCCGCCCCTGTTTCGAACCGATTACCGGCGCGGCCTCGGAACTATCTACACTGCGGTGTATCACCCCAACGCGGGGGTAGCCCAGTACCATTGGCCAGACAGGTCAATTGAGCTGTCTTTTGACCATTTTGAAGAGACATTCGTGGACATCCGATACAACGTTCGTGCCAGCATCCCGGGATAGCCTTTCGGGGTGTGCAGGCGCTTTTGCGCTTTGCCGCCAAGTATTGGCGGTTGGCCATAAATCCCGTCCGAACATTCAGGGACATAAGGTGAAACCATGAGCGAAATAACAAGAGAGACAGAAACCGCTTACACGGCCTTGGGCTTTTACCACAAGATCAGCCAGCTGCGAGCCGATACCTGGAACGCGTTGAAGCGGGATCTCGGCCGCATTATCAGGATTGACGATGCGGCGGAAGTGAAGTCACTGGCCAAAGCCATCGATATCAAGCTCACCCGGTTGGAAATCATCGAGGACTACCACGCATTTCCGTCCAAAGAGGATTTCGGGCATCTCTGGGCGCTTTACGGCCGGGATGATTTCGTTCAATTGGAGAAAGTGGTCAAGCGTCTGGTGCGGACACTGATCAGTGAGTCCTACCGCCGCCGCCACGTCGACCTTAGTGAGAACGACTCGGACTCGGAAGATCTCGAAGCACTCGATGCCTTGGCACAGTTGCGCCGAGGTCACCCCGCTTCCAATAGCTCGGCTCAGCCTTATTTCGAGGTTCTGATTGTCGATGCGATGTCGCTGCAGGAGGAGGATGTGGTTCGTGAGGCCTTCCACAGCTTGCGCCGTCCGGAAGACAAGTTCATTTATGACACCGTTACCGTTCGAAGCTTTGAAGACGCGCTGATTGCGATCCTGGTCAATCCCAATATCCAGGCCTGCATGATCCGCTACGAATTTCCTTATAAGTCGAAGTACAACCTCAGCACCCTCCGCAATTACCTCGAAGGCCTTTCAGAAAAGGAGCTTGAGTGTAAGACCGAGGCCGAGCGCAGCCTCCTGCTGGGTTCAATGATTGGCGAGATCCGCCCGGAGATTGATCAGTTTCTGGTGACCAGCGGTGATGTGGAAGTAACTGCGAGTGCGGATATCCGGCATTTCAAGCGCATTTTCTACCGCGAAACGGATTACATCGAGCAACACCACACGATCTTGCGCGCGATCGATGACCGCTACCGTACGCCGTTCTTCGATGCCTTGCGCGAATACAGCCGTAAGCCTACCGGCGTATTCCATGCCATGCCGATCTCCCGCGGCAAGTCGGTTACCCGGTCCCACTGGGCGGGGCAGATGATCGACTTTTACGGCATCAACATTTTTCTGGCCGAAACGTCAGCTACATCCGGCGGCCTCGATTCACTGCTGCAGCCCTATGGCCCTATCAAGAAGGCTCAGGAGTACGCCGCACGGGCTTTTGGCTCGCGCCAGAGCTTCTTCGTGACAAATGGCACCTCAACCGCCAACAAGATCGTCGTCCAGGCGCTGGTAAAGCCCCGGGATATTGTGCTGGTTGATCGTGACTGTCATAAATCCCACCATTACGGCATGGTTTTGGCGGGCGCGCATGTTGCCTATCTGGATTCCTTCCCCCTGAACGACTACTCCATGTATGGCGCTGTGCCACTGCGGGAAATGAAGAAATCGCTGCTCAATCTCAAGCGCAACGGGCAGCTCAGCAAGGTCAAGATGCTGCTGTTGACCAACTGCACCTTCGATGGCGTGGTCTATAACGTACGTCGGGTTATGGAGGAGTGCCTGGCCATCAAGCCAGACCTGGTGTTCCTGTGGGACGAGGCCTGGTTTGCCTTTGCCACCTTCAATCCGACTTACCGGCCACGTACCGCCATGCATGCTGCTCGCACACTCCGGGATCGTTATCGCAGTGAAGACTATCAGGCAGAGTACGATGCCTGGAAAGTGGAGTTTGACAAGCTGGACCCGGACGATGACGCTACTTGGCTGGACAATCGTCTTATGCCGGACCCTGATTCCGTTCGTGTCCGGGCCTACGCGACCCACTCGACTCACAAAACCCTGACATCACTGCGTCAAGGGTCGATGATCCATGTCTATGATCAGGATTACCGGCAGAAAGTGGAAGCCTCCTTCCATGAAGCCTACATGACCCACACCTCGACTTCGCCCAACTACCAGATTGTCGCCTCTTTGGATGTGGGCCGAATGCAGGCGGAAATGGAAGGGTTCGAACTGGTTCACGCCCAGATCGAGGCGGCGCTGACTCTGCGCGAGCAGCTTTACACCACCCCGCTGTTAAAGAAATATTTTCAGGTGTTGGTAAACAAGGACATGATTCCGCTGGAATACCGCCAGTCCGGTGTCGATACCTTCTTTGATCCCGTTAGCGGCTGGAACAAGATGGAGGAGGCCTGGGCCCATGATGAGTTTGTGATCGATCCCAGCAGGATTACCATGGCCATTGGCAAAACCGGCATTGATGGTGATACCTTCAAGAACGAATACCTGATGAATCAGTTCGGGATCCAGATCAACAAGACGTCCCGCAACACCGTGCTGTTCATGACCAACATAGGAACCACTCGCGGTTCTATCGCCTACCTGCTGGATGTGTTGATCAAGCTGGCCAAGAGCTTTGATCGGCGTTGGGAGGAGAGCAGCCGGCCCGAACGCAAGATCATTGAACACAAGGTTAAGTCGCTGACCGAGGATCTGCCACCGCTGCCGGATTTCAGTCGCTTCCACGACGCTTTCCGACCTACCCCGGGAAGCCCCGAAGGCGACATTCGCCGGGCTTACTTCCTCAGTTACGAAGAAGAAAATACCGAGTACCTGCGTTTCGACAATGGCGAACTGCAAAAACAGATGGCCGAGGGGCGGGATGTTGTTTCAGCCAGCTTCGTTATTCCCTATCCGCCGGGCTTCCCTGTATTGGTGCCGGGGCAGGTTATAAGCGAAGAGATCCTGCATTTCCTGCAGGCGCTGGACGTGACGGAAATTCATGGTTATCGGCCGGAATTGGGGCTTATCGTTTATACGGTCGACGCCTTGGGCCGCACGAAGGACGGTGCCGACTGACGAATCGCTTTTCTTTCCCGGATACATTCAGCCGGCTGCATAGCCAGCTGAATGTATCCCCGTTTATAAAGAAATCTCCTCAAGAGACAGTGTGTTAGCGGTAATCCGTTCGGCTCCTGTTCCTGTAATACGCACTGTTTCACTGAAACCTATGCCAAATTCGCCGGGCTTGCGCAGACAGATCGGCAAATGAAACACCATGTTTTCTTCCAGCATTGCGTCGTTGTCGGATGCTATGAACATGGAGCCCGCGACCCAGGATGGCGGAAATGCTGCGCCAACCGGATAGCCAAACACGCCGGAGAAAAAGGCGCGATCGACGATCGGCGCCAGCGCCGCTTCACCGGCACGAGCTGCCGACGCGAAGCTTGAACCCGCCCGCGCGGCCGACATCACTGCGCTGAGGACGTCAAGACACACCCCGTGGAATTCACGAATCTCGGCTGAGGCTTCACCGACTACGGCTGTGCGCATCATCGGCGCGGTATAGCGGCGGCGAACAGCACCGAATTCGGTGAACACCACATCACCGCGAGCAACCTTGTAACCGGAATGATTGGTATGAATGATGCCGCTGCGGGCGCCGGTCGTCACAATCGGCTGCATACTCATGAATTCACTGCCCGCCCCCAGCATGGAGTTGGCACCGGCGCGGGCGATTTCATGGTCGACTACGCCCTCTCGTATCACAGCCGCCGCCGCGTCCAGACCTGAGCTGGTTATAGTTGCACTTTCGGCCAGATAGGTCAGTTCGGCGGGTGATTTGATCAGGCGCACACGATCGATCAGTGTGCCGAAATCGTTAAATGTGGCTGTCCCCAGCTCGTTCTTTAGGGCCAGAAGCAGCCCCGGCCTGAAAGAACCCGCCCATGGGTTAAAGCCGATTCTCGGCGCAGAGGTGCCCGCTGTGCGGCGCACCTGTTCAGCCAGTGTGCTGCCTACCGCCTCGGGAGCCTGCCACGGGTAGCCGATAACCTCGTCCACCCGGCTCAAATACACGGCAGGGCCGATTTCTATGGCAGGAACGAACAGTACGGTTCGGTCGGCTGCCACCAGTAACACGCACTGAACCGAAACCTCAAAGGTGGTGTACCCAGTGAGATAGCACAACTCTCCAGCTTCGGTCAGTAGTAACAGGTCAAGCCCGGCTTTAGCCATTTCCCGGCGAACCGAGGCGAGTCGTGTCTCGTATTCAACCGGCTCAAACGCCAGTACGGGCTCGGGGAACTGGCTCTGCAGTTTTTCGCGGTAGGTACGGTAATCCATGGGATGATTGCTCGCTGTTCTGGACGTCAGTTTCCATTAATCGTTCGTTTATTCCCGGCATGCAAAAAAAGGAACCGAACCATACAATGGTAGTTCTTTATAGGTATATAACGAGTTTTCATTTTGGTGTTTGGGTAAAAAGATATAGCCGATTTTTGCAATTATAATGAAAAACAGAATTACATGTGTAAATAGCTCGGCAGTTTAAGTTATAAATGTTTTTCGGGGAGTTTCGCATAGGGTAAGTTAAATCATATCAATAGCCTTCCTGCGTTCTTCCCATATTAAAACTAAACTCTAGCCGGAACTAAGCCCGATGCTGAATGCACTTCTGACGCCTGGAATTTTCTTTCTTGGTAAGCTGCGATACTCGATAAAGTTTGTGGTCATTGGGGGAGCTCTTCTCATTCCGTTGATGGCTATTGGTGTTCTTTTTTTGCAGGAAAAAGCCGCCACCGTAGAGTTTACATCTAATCAAAGAGCTGGCTTGACGGAAATAAAACAGGTTCGCTCGGCGATTGAGCTGGTGCAATCACATCGTGGAATGTCTGCGGCCTACCTGAATGGTGCCAAGAATTTTGCGGCGCCCATGAAAGCGCTTCAAAGCCGGGTGCAGCAGTCTCTAACGAATTTGAGCCGCCTTACGCTGATCAACCATACGTCAGATGTGGCTACGGCCTGGAAGCAATTGACACTCAGAATACAGGAGCTCGATCAGGGCCAAAGTTTCCAGCAGCATACGGATCTGATCAATAGCCTGTTTGTAATGGCAGACACGATTGGTGAAAAATCCGGGCTCACTCTGGATCCGTCCGCTGAAACCTATTATCTCATTACTCTGGTGACTACCTCCTACCCTCAAATCGCTGAATCCATGGCTCAGGCTCGTGGGATTGCAACCGGGGTAGCGGCAAGAGGCACACATCAGGGCGACAGTCGTATTATCCTGGCAAACAGGCAGGACCGGATAAACCAACATCTTGATACGATTCAGTACAATCTTTCACGTTCTTCGAGCTACAAGCCGGAACTTGAGAAGGAATTGAGCCAGGCCGCAGGGCGGATCAGCCAGGTTGTCAGTCGGTTTGTCGAGCTGTTGCAAAAAGAGTTCCGTGAGCCGGAAACAATCAGTGTGTCGGCGAGCCAGATCAACGAAGCCGCCACAGCAGCAATTGATGAGGCCTATCACGAGTTTGACAGTCTTATTCCTCTTGTTGATCGCGCCCTGGCAGAGAGGGAGGCCGATGCTGCTTTTGTTTATCAGTCCACCATCGGCTTGCTTGCGATCGTCTTGTTAGCCATCTGCTATTTGTTCACCTCATTCTATCAAGGTGTCAAGGCCAGTATTGGCAATCTCATGCGAACGACAGAGGCGCTTGCGAAAGGCGATCTTACGTATCGGGCTAAACGGATTGGACAAGACGAACTCACGGAGGTCTCCGAATCGCTCAACATGATGGCTGATCAGTTCCGGAATATCGTTAGACAAGTCGCCGGATCTGCTGAGCAATTGGCCCAAGCATCAGAAGAGCTTTCGGCCGTGACGGAAGAGAGTGCCCAAGGCGTTCAGCGCCAGAAACATGAGACGGATCAGATAGCCTCTGCCATGACCGAGCTTTCGGCCACAGTGCGTGAAGTGGCCTCCAACGCAGTAATTGCGGCTGATTCTGCGGCCAATGCCAATGAGCAAGCTGGCGAGGGAAATTCTGTCTTGCACCAGATGACCGAGCAGATTTCCGGGTTGGCACGGGCGTTGGGTCAGTCAACACAAATCGTGGTAGAGCTCAATGAGCACAGCACAGAAATTGGCTCTGTTCTGCAGGTAATCAGTGAGATTGCGGATCAAACCAACCTGCTTGCTCTGAATGCGGCCATAGAGGCTGCACGCGCAGGAGACAGTGGGCGAGGCTTTGCGGTGGTTGCGGACGAAGTGAGATCGCTGGCAGGGCGCACCCAATCCTCAACCGAGCAAATCCGCGATTCCATCCACCGGTTACAGGAAGGGGCGAAAACCGCGGTGCAGAGCATGGGTAAAAGCCAGAAGGAAAGCGAGGAATCCGTCAATCTCGCATTTAAAACGGAGTCTTCGTTCAAGGCAATCATGGGGAGTGTGGACCAAATTTCTGATATGAGCGCGCAGATTGCCAGTGCTACCGAGCAGCAATCGGCGGTTTCAGAGGAAATGAGCCGGAATATCGAACAAATCTCTGACGTGGCTGATCAAACCTCGGCTTCCTCCAATCAGATTGCCCAGGCCAGCCAGAACTTGTCAGAATTGGCACAGAGTCTGGCAGGGCAGGTTTCACACTTCAGCACATGATCTGACCCACGTTTTTTCTTGCTCAACATAGTGTAAATGCTCCGAAATAGTCGTTCAGACAATGAGTAAGGCGTTGAACGGTGCAGGCGGAAACCTCTGAATAACGCGACCAAGGTAGCCTGCGTTATTCAGAGGGGAGGTTTTCTTTACTAAATACATCCCGCTTCTGCGGGAATCGAACGTCAGAACTGAAACCGTGGGAACAGAATGTCGCGCTCAAGATAGATCTGTTCCGATAAGCTGAAGTCCAGGTTTTTCAATTCATCATACAGCCGGCGCCAGGAACGACAGGCGGCTTCCGGGGCTTTGTAGTGGTTGGTTAACTCTCTCAGCCCGCGAAGTTGCAGTTTGATAGCATCGTGCTCTTCATTCATCTGGCCTATAGGTGTATCCGGCATCGGTGGCCTATCGTGCTCCATGCGGGAGAGTACGTAAGCTTCTTCCCGTTTGACGTGATCGGCCAGAGTTTGCTCGAGCTGCTTTACCGCTCGAGTAATGCCTGAGGGTACGTCCGGGCTGGCCCGGTGGACAGCCTCGATTTTTCTGGCCAGCCGATGCAATGCGGGCAGTTGTTCAAGGTGAGCGGCGCCATACTCCGTGTGCAGGAGTTCCAGTAACGTGTCTGTTTCCATCTCCTCCAGCGGTTTGTACTTCATGCACACATCAAAGAGTTGTCTGCACAGGGTTTTTCCGGGTACTCCCGCTTGCGCTGCAGCCTCCTGCACGGTTTTATCGCGCTCAGTGCTCACATTGAGGCTGTAGCTCTGAAACACTGTGTATGTTTCAGGGCACTGTTTGATCATGCCGCCAATGGTGGTTTCGTTGCAGTTTCCAAGAACGCTTTGGTATCTCATGGCTCACCTCCTATATCTACTGTTAAATAGTATAATAGATGAATGTTTAAAGATTGCAATGAGAACGATAGCTATTACCGGGGGTTTTTGTTACCTCAGAATCCGTTCGGAACCTGAAACCCTGCCAGGCCTGCTTCCTCCAGCAAGCGGGCAAAACCAATGGTGGTCAGGTCCATACCCGGTGCTCCTATAACTTGCACGTTGAACGGAAGTCCCTCCCTGGTGCGCCCGATGGGCACAGAGGTTGCCGGTAAACCGAGCAGGGTGGCAAAAGCGATCCAGCAGAACTGATCCATGTACGCGCGGGGTTGTCCGGCAACGGTAATCCGGCGCTTGAACACCGGCTGCGAGTGATCGTGTCGGATAGCGGCGGTAGGCGTGATCGGAGTAAGCAGTACATCCACATCCTGGAACAGGGTTTCAATTTCTGCCCGCATCTTTTCCCGCATCTCGCTCATGGCCATCCACTGGTAAGCCGGCTGATTTGCGCCGCGGCCATACTCACCGATGAATGGCGTCATGGGGCCAAAGAAGGTAAGCCATTTTTCCAGCCGGGCAATCCATTTCAACTGGCGACGCTGGGCTGGCTTGAAGGATGTGCTCAGCAGGCTACCCAGCAAGTTGAAGTAGACAGGCAATGTGTGTTCAAGACTTAACAGTGGGTGATTAGCCTCTGATACAAGAACGCCTTGATCCGCAAGCTGCTTGCCCAGTTTCCGGTAACCGTCTGTCAGCTCGTTTTCTACCGGGCACAACCGGTCTTCCAGCCATAGCCCGACTCGTGCCTGTTTCAGGGTTTCCAGGCGTGAGGGCGGCATTTCCAGTTGCCAGCATCGGCTATCAACCGGTTTTGGTCCGGCAATGACCTTCAAAAGAAGCTCGAGATCCCGGGCGTTTCGGGCCAGGGGGCCACCTTCTGCAAGATCCGGTTGCGATTGGGTGCCCGGCGGCCCGGGAATGTGGCCGCGAAAAGACACCAGCGTTCGTGAGGGCTTATGCCCGAAAACCCCGCAAAAGTGCGCGGGAATACGAATGGAACCAGCCAGATCACTGCCCACCTCCAGCGGCGTCATGCCTGCTGCAAGAGCCGCTGCGGCGCCTCCGGATGAGCCACCCGGAGTGTGATCTGAATTATGGGGATTGTTGGTTACGCCAAACAGCTTGTTATAGCTTTGCAGATCGGTGGCGTAAACCGGGACGTTGGTTTTGCCAAGAATAATGGCACCGGCGTCTTCCAATCGCTGCACCACGTCGGCATGGCGTTCAGGTTTGTGGTTTCGCAGCGCGGTGGCGCCAGCGGTGCAGATCATTCCTGCGACTTCCCAGGTATCTTTGAGGGTAAGGGGCAGGCCGTGCAAGAGGCCGGTTTCAGTTCCGGATGAACGCTTTCGGTCAGCCTCCCGTGCCTCTTCAAGTACGCGCGTTTCATCGAGGGTAACGATCGCGTTAACGGCCGGATTGCGCTCGCGGATTCGCGCGAGCAGGGCAGTCACCAGCTTTTCGCTGGTCAGGGTTCCGGCATCAAGTTGCCTCAGCAGCACATGGGCAGGCTGGTAATGCAGTTCGTCCATCTGGTGTCTCTTTGGTTTTGTTTTTGCAGTTCCGGGCCAGAGGTGCTGTCGTATAGCTTGCCTATGGAAGCTGTTCCCGCCAGCGCTTTACCTTGACCTGACCTTTGATGGCGTCAATGATTTCGATGATTAGCGCAATCAGCGCGTCATTTCGCTCTTCATCGGTATCCGGTTCGCCCGGCCCGCGTATAAAGGCGTTTACTATATCTTCGATAAACGCATGGTTTGAAGAGGAGGCCAGGTCTTCCAGAATCTGCTGGATAACGTTGGCAACAATATCACCCACCGCATCCTCAAGCGTTTCCTGAATGGTTGAGCCCACGACCGGCAGGTACTTCAGCCGCGACAGTTCCACGTTCTGTTTCAGTGCGTGGTCAACCCTGTCTTCGAGATAGCTCCTCAGCGCACCACGGTTGGGGACATAACCTTCCTTTGCTGCCTGAGCGACTCGCTGGGAAATCCATCCAGACAACATCTCTCGCCGCGGGTACAGGATATCGTTCTGGATTTTCTCAAAAAGCGGAGAGCCCAGCTTTATTTCATGCTGCACGCCGCTCAGTACCTTTGCCACGATGCGGTCGGACAGTTCTTCCATGAAGGCTTCGTAGTAGAAGTTTACGAAGCGATAGAGCCCGGTACCGGTAACATCGATTATCTTGTATTGATGCAGGCGGTACACAATGGAAATAACCCGCAGGATTCGCAAGAACCGCAGGCTGCCAACGGGTATGCATCCGATCACATCATACCAGTGGATAAAGGGATAGAAGTACCAGCGGTCGTACACTTTGGCCCGGATTGCATAGCCCCAGCGCACGAAAAACTCTGTCAGGAAAACCGCCACGAACATTGCGTCGTACAGTATGAAGTTTTCATGTATGGGGTTGTAGGCAGCCTGAAACGCAGGAAGATGCTCTTTCAGCAAATTCTGGATAGCGACAAAGTTATAGATGGAGTCCCAGATAATGAGGACGAGGTTGATGACGAGCAGCCCCAACATCAGGAAGTCGATAATGAACCAGATGAGCTGGTGGCTGGACTTCAGGTTCTCGCGGTTAATTTTCAGCATTCGCCGGTATCCGTCCTCTGTGATGTAATAGCGGTCGCAGATGTATCGACAGATTAGCTTATTTGGGCCGGGCCGACGACTTGTCGGAGGGGTGCAGATTAACTTGACCGGCTGGTATTAAACTCTCACGCTTAAGCGACAACCACCTCCATCACGACCAACACTGAAATCACCGGATGCAATCATTTGATCACATTTTGAAATCGGGCCGAGTCAGGCTTCTGGGCCTGCTGCTCCTTCTGTGGTCATCCTTTAGCGTGGCCGAGCAAGTTGAGGTCCGTGTAAAAGGTGATTTCCCGGAGCTCCAAAAAAATGCCGAGGCATTTATTGGTGAGGTGGAGGGGCGAAGTGCTGACAATCTTCGACGATATGCCTCGACGGCTGTCAGCCAGGCCAATAAGGCATTGCGGGCGCTGGGCTATTACAGACCAGTTGTTGACTGGAAGATCGAAGAAGCTGACCCAGAAAAAACGGCCAAGCTGATTCTTGAAATTACGCCGGGTGATCCGGTGCGGGTTAAATCCCGAACCGTTGAAATCCGTGGCCCTGCTGCTTCTGACCCGCGCTTCAAAGATAACCTGCCGGTTCATCCCGCAGAAGGCGATGTTCTGAACCATGGCGATTACACCAACCTCCGCAACACACTTCAGAACCGGGCACGCCGCCGTGGGTATTTTGACGGTCGCCTTGTTACCCGCACTCTCGAAGTGGATCCGGAAGCGCTGAGCGCTAAAATTGTTCTGGTTTTTGAAAGCGGTGATCGGTATCGGCTGGGAGCGGTCACCTTTGAAGAGGGGCACTGGTTTGAAAGCCGGCTCCTTCACGAGTTCGTGACCTTTGAGCCGGGCGTTCCTTACCATGCGGACGAAATTGCAAAGCTGAACAGCGATCTCCTGGGTAGTGGGTACTTCTCGGGAGTGGACATAGATGCTGTGCCGGGGAGCGCTGAAAACGGTGTGATTCCGGTGCGAATTGGCCTGACCCGAAGAGACCCCCGGTCTTTAGCCACCGGCCTCGGCTTTTCCACGGATGTTGGGCCGCGTTTTCGTGGCACCTGGCGGGAGCACTGGATCAACCCGATGGGGCACAAACGCGGGGCTGAAACAGAGCTTTCGGGGCCCAGACAGAATATCAGTACCTGGTATGAACTGCCGCTGGATCCACCCATGACAGATGCAATCCGGTTAACGGCAGGCTATCAGCGCGAAGATATCGAGAACGTTGAATCCGAGTTGTTGACGTTTGGCCAGCAGTGGCAGCATCAGCTGGATAGCGGCTGGCTGCAAGTGTTGTCAATACGCTGGGACGGAGAACGATACAATATTGGTGATGATGAAAAAGGGACAAGCTCACTGCTGCTTCCTGGTGTGGGTTATTCCAAACTACACGCCGATTCGCCCTTGGATCCCTCCAAGGGTTACCGTTTACAGATTGATGTGAGCGGTTCCCACAGAGCGGCTCTCTCGAGTGTGGATATTCTGCATGTGAACGCGATTGCCCGCGGCCTGCTTACACTCGGCGGCAAGCACCGTTTTCTGTCTCGCATCCAGATCGGGGGCGTGGGGACAAACCGGTTTGAAGACGTGCCACCTTCACTGCGCTTTTTCGCTGGTGGTGACCAGAGTGTGCGCGGTTATGCGTACCAATCCTTATCGCCTGAGAATGACAATGGGGTTCCGGTCGGCGGGCGATTCACGTTGGTGGGCAGTGCGGAATACCAGTATCAGTTTGCTGACAAATGGCGCTCCGCAATGTTTATAGACCACGGCAACGCCGTTAACGATCTGTTCGATCCCTTGGCCACCGGTGTGGGCGTCGGTATTCGTTGGATAAGCCCGCTTGGGCCATTGCGTCTGGACATTGCCAAAGGCCTGAATACCGAGCTTGGCGGTGAGTGGCGGATCCATTTTTCAATGGGGCCAGAGTTATGACGGGACGTATCCGTTTCTGGGTACTGCTGCTTCTTGGGCTGCTTGTACTTTTGCCTGTCGTTCTGGTCTCAGCGATCTTGCTGGCGCTGCGATCCGAGACAGGAACTGCCTGGGTGATTGATCAGATACCCGGGTTGGAAGTAACCCATGATCAAGGCTCGCTGTTTGGAACCTGGCAGGCGGATCGCCTGCGTTGGCGGGGTTACGGTGTTGATGTGTTGGTTGAATCTCCGCTCATAGACTGGTCGCCGTCCTGTCTCTTTAATCTGCAGCTCTGCCTTGAGACCCTGCACCTGGAACAGCTGGACGTAAACGTGCAGCCGCCTGCTAAAGATCAAGGCCAGGCCGGGGATATCAGCCTGCCTGGGGTTGAGTTACCACTGGGGCTGAGAGTCACCGATGTAAGGTTGGGCACATTCACCTTCAATGGCAGCAAGGTATGGGACAGGTTTGAGCTGGATGCGAGTGGTTCCGGGACCGACTGGGAAGTTGAGCGGGTCTATTATCAGCTTGATGACTATACCGCAGTGGCGTCTGGCCGCGTGGAAACGCGGCGGGACTGGCCGGTCAATCTCGAGGTGAGTGCTGTTTTGCCGCCACCCTATGGCGATAGCTGGACAATAGATCTGGCGCTTTCAGGCAGCGTGCGGGATCTTGCGCTTGCGGGCCAGAGCCGTGGTTATCTCGACGCCGTGCTGGAAGGCAAGGTAGAGCCGCTGGCGTCGAGCCTGCCAGCGCGCCTACGGGTTACCTCCAAAACGTTCAAAGCCGCAGAAGCTGTGCCGGAAACCCTGGTGCTGAAAAACTGGTTTGTGGAGGCCAAGGGCAGCCTGCAAGACGGATTCAGGACCGAAGGGCAGGCCACACTGCCGGGCACTGAAGGGCCGGTTGAGCTGACACTTGCGGGCTTGATTACAACCACCGGCGCCCGGGATATCCGGCTGAAGCTCTCCGCCAAGGATCAGGCAGAGAAAGGCAAGGCAGGCGCGTCGCCCAAAACCTTGGTCGTCACCGGCAAAACGCAATGGCAGGACGGCGTGAGTGCGGAGGCGGAGTTGCAGTTGCGCCAGTTCCCGTGGCATTCGCTTGTGCCCGGGATGAAAGCGCCGCCCATTGCGATTCGCAAGCTGGACGGCGATGTATCCTGGCGTGAAGGGCGCTATCAAGCCAACCTGACTGCGGAAGTGGACGGGCCCCAAGGCAGCGCAGAGTTGTCTACAGTTATCGATGGCGATGCCAGCGAGGCCCGGGTCACAAAGCTTTCAGCGGTAACGGGCGCAGGTTCTCTCACCGGCCAAGGGACCGCGAGGTTCTCCGGCCCACTGAGCTGGCAAGCAGCTCTTGAACTCAAAGATTTCAACCCCGGGTACTGGGTGCCGGTTCTCGAAGCCAAACTCAGCGGCCGGGTGACTTCAGAGGGAGAGCTCACTGACGGGCCGGTTCCTGCAATGCAGGCGAGCTGGGACCTGGAGGGTCAGTGGCGGTCCAGTCCTACGGTGATTGCGGGCCGGATTGATACGTTGACCGGTGATTGGGTTGTCCCTGAACTGAAATTGGTTATCGGAGACAATCGTCTCGAAGGCAGCGGTAAATGGGGCAAGGCGTTGCAGGCCGATCTGAATCTCAAGTTGCCCGACCCTGAGGAGATCCTGCCGGGACTGGACGGACAGGCTGATCTTCAGCTCACGTTGAGAGGAACACCCGATGATCCTCGAGGTGAATTGACGGCCAGCGCAGACGAGCTGCGCTGGCAGGATCTTCTGGTCGTGGAAGCATTGAGCCTTGATGCCCGGCTGGATTCCGGATTCCGTCTCGCTAGTGAGCTACAGGCCAAGGGTATTGCTGTTGCAGGGCAAAATATCGATTCGCTCACCGTCAGTGCGCAGGGGACTCAGGGCGACCATGAAGTTGCCATTGATGCGCAGCACGAAGAGGCGGGAGTGCAGATGGTTTTCCGGGGATCTGCGGGTGAAGCCTGGGCAAGCTGGCAAGGGCAGCTTAGGCGGAGCGCTATTGATGTGCCCGGACAGCAGCAGAACTGGGAGCTGGAGTCTCCCGCCGCGCTAACGTACGACGATGATGGTGCGCTCAGGTTTGGAGCCCATTGTTGGCGCTGGCAGCAAAGCTCTGTTTGTGCCGACGACCAGACCCTTCTGCCCGAGGCGAATATTGCCTACCGTATCGACAATTTTCCTGCCGCTGCTTTGGCGCCGATTCTGCCAGAGACGGTACGGTGGAACTCAAGCATCAGTGGCGAAATTAATTTCACTTCCACCGATAAAGGCTCCGAGGGCCGGGTTGCGCTTGATGCTGGCGAGGGCCGGTTTGAACTGCTGTTGGATGGAGAGTGGGAAACCCTGAGTTACGAGACTTTGACGACCGAGCTGGAGCTCAAGCCCGAACAGGCAGATCTTGCGGTGCTGCTGTCTGGCCCAGAGCTTGGCAAGCTCTCGGTGGATATGACGCTTGATCCAATGGCCGAAGGCCGCCCGGTTGAGGGCAAGTTCAAACTGGACGGTCTTGATATCGCCTTGGCAGGCCTGTTTACCGGGCTTGAAGAGGTGGCTGGGGACGTTAACGGCGAAGGTAGCATATCCGGACCTCTGATGAAGCCAGCACTGCGTGGGGAGATCGCGTTAACCAACGGTCGGGTAGTGGACCCTCGCTTACCTTTGCCCATGGAGGAGGTGGTTGTTAGCGTTGAGCTTGACGGCTATTCCGCAGACATTCGTGGCCGGGTCAGCAGCAACGCCCGTAGCGAGGCCCTTATTCGTGGCAGTTTGAGTTGGCAGGATGCGCCAGGAGGGGAGATTCGCATTACGGGTGACAGGCTGCCATTCAGCCTGGAGCCTTACGCCCGCCTGGAGGTGGCGCCAGATCTGACAATCGCCTTCGGTGAGGGTGAACTGAGTGTAGAGGGCCGAGTAGAAGTGCCTCGTGGCGATATTAAAATTGAAGGATTGCCGGCGCAGGCTGTTTCAGTGTCTGAGGATGAGGTGATTGTTGGGGTTGAGCAGGAAGAGCCCCTGATCAGGTCGCTGAACATGGATGTCACGGTAGTTGTTGGCGAGGATCGAGTGAGTTTCGTTGCGTTTGGTGTAACGGGCGATCTGGAGGGTACCCTGAGGATAGGTAACGATATGGATACCCGGGGCACCTTGCAGCTGGTGGATGGTCAATACGAAGCCTATGGCCAAGAACTTGAATTGCGCCGTGCCAGGCTGCTATTTGTTGGCAATCTGGTTCAGCCGTATCTGGACATCGAAGCTGTCCGGCAGGTGGACACGGTTGTGGCAGGGATCCGCCTGAGTGGTCCGGTCCAGTCCCCCACCACTGAGGTGTTTTCCAGCCCGGATATGCCACAGGCAGATGCTTTGTCTTATGTGATTCTTGGTCGGGCCCCGGGAGGTCAGGCTGACGACGGGCAGATGGGCCGGGCAGCCATTTCGCTGGGGCTGACCCAGGTCAATAAGGTAACCGGTCAGATTGGCGAGGGTTTCGGTATTCGTGAGTTTACGCTGGAGGCCGAAGGCAGCGGAGACCAGACATCAGTTGTCGCTAGCGGTTACCTGAGCGAGGACCTGAGTATCCGTTACGGGGTGGGTATCTTTGAGCCCATCAGCACGGTAGCGCTACGTTACGATCTCGGTAGGTACTTTTACCTTGAGGCCGCCAGCGGTCTGGCAGCCTCTCTGGATATCTTCTACACCCGGGATTTTTGAGCTCAGTCCAGCTCAAATGTTGCGTTCACGGATGCGCTGGTTTCGCGCTCCCCAACGCTTGAGATGGTGTCGGCGCCTCTTGCTTCAGCAGACATCATCATAGGCATGGGGCGGTGGCTCCCGTTTATGTTGAGCGTGACCACATCGCCACAGCTTTGGTTTATCTGCTGCGCAACAAATTCGCAACGGGATTTGGCATCGGCGAGCGCTAAAGCCAGCGCTTCCCGTTCCATGCGGACTTCCTGTGAATGGAAAAACTGATGTGGCCCGAGATTGTAATTTAGTCCGAGCGCCTGGGCTTGCTGCAGAATCGGGTTCAACAGCGCCAGGTCTGTGATGGTAAAGCTGACGGTCTGTGAGGCAATCGCCCGTTTTTCCGGTTCTTCCTCCCGGGTGTCCATTGGCAGTGTGCGCTCGTAAAGATTGACGGACGCATCTGCGTACTCCTGAAGCCGGGACCTGTACTCACTGATTCCCTCACGCCATTGCGCCATCGTTGATGCCACCTGTTCAGTGGCTCGTTGTGGCAGCTCATGCTCCGCGCTGGCGGTGAACGTCAGGCGTGCACTGTCGGGTTCGTAGCGGACACTACCCTCGCCTGTGAGAGTGACTTCTCCGGCCATGACAAAACCAGGTGCGAGCAGTGGCAATGCCCACAGGGCGTGTGTTTTTCGATTCTTTCTGACCATATAAATCTCCTCCCGGAAGTCGGGTTCAACATCAGGTTCGACGGGATGCAGGCTCCAGTCGGGCCAGTTTGAATGACAGGGCTGCCTGCACGAACTCGCGGAATATTCGCCGGTGGCCACTGTGATAGAGCAGGTATTCGGGATGCCATTGCAGGCCCATAAGCCATTGGCCACGGGTGCTTTCGATGGCTTGAACGAACAGGTCATTATCCACGGCGGTCACCTGGAGCTTTTTGCCCAAGCGTTTTATGGTCTGGCTGTGTATACGATTGGCGCCGATGACCGGAGCGCGCATAAGTTGTCCCAGCCGGCTCGTCTTCACAAGGCGAACGGTTTGCATGGGTAACAAAAGTGGACGATGCCGGGTATTCACCCGGAGGGGCGTGATGTTCTGGCACAGGGAGCCACCGTGAAAAATGTTGATGAACTGCGCGCCCCGGCAGATGCCCAGCACAGGAATCCCGATCGCCTCCGCTTGTTCCAGCAAAAGCTGATCTGTCGTATCCCGGGCAGGGTCATAACGGGCACTGACCTGAGGTTCCTGGCCATAACGCTGGGGATGGACATGAGTGCCCCCGGAGAGCACCAAACCGTCCAGAAGCGAGACATCCACTCTGCTCCCGGGCCGGATATAGTAAGGTCTCGCACCCTGGAGCCTTAACCCAAAGCTGATCAGTCGCTGCGCAACGCGCTTACGGGCCGGGCCGCTAATGCCTATCGTCAGGCCGGGCAGGTTGTCATCAGTAGGGTGTTGTTCAGACATAGCCTTTACTGTGCAGCCATTTTTCTGAAGTTGCTTGCCAGCTGTGTGTCAGGTTTCGCAAGCTGATTTTCCGGCTTTCACGGAACAGGGCGCGCAGCTCAGCCAGATCGCCCGCATGGTTTGCAAGCTGCTCTACCACGACCCAATCATTCCATACACTCGAGAAATGCCATTCCGGGTTGTCGATATCACAGTCCGGCAGCCGATAATGCAGTGTAGGCCTGCTTTTGATGCGTGGATCTTCGACGTACTGGTCAAGAAGTGGCTTGTCCAGGTGTGCAAACAGCGGCAACAGATCGAGAGCGCGATTCCGGGTCGGGTTGGTATCAAGATAATCCACCATCATCTGGCGCTGATCCGGTGCATAGTCGTCGGCGATGAGCAAATCTGTATAACGGCTGCTCCAAGGTTCAATATACGTTGTGAATTTTCGGCTGATATCCAGCTGGTGTCGCGCTTTTAGCCAGTCATAAAGAACTGCGAACGCCTGGTAGTATCGGACAAGGGTTGCTGGTTCAAGGTCGGGTAGCTCTGGGTTCAGCTGCAAACCGAATGCGAAATAGATGGCGTCTCTGCTACCCAGTGCGCCGGCTTTACGCAAGCTGTCGACCAGGACCTCTATATTCTCCAGTTGCGAGAAGCGCATCGGCGGGCTGACAATCTCGAGCGGCACAATGCGTTCAGCTGCCGCGTCTATAACTTCCAAGGCTTGCCCGCCGAGATCCCGGATGGACTGAGGCAGCCGTTCATCCTCGAGCGCGAGCTCCTTGACGGGTTCCGAATCCAGTTCGATAACGAAGCTTCCGAGGGGCGTTTCCAATCTGCTCACGTAGCGGGACTCGAGCACGGCTTTTCCGCCTAGCAGTTCTGCCGCCAGATTTACAAGCTTCTCGTAGCCCAGCCCTGACAATTCGATTTCCACGCCCACACAACGCTCTTTTCCGTCAGTGGTATTGAGTATGTCTGGCATGTTGCAAGAGGTGGCTTGGTTCATAGGGCTCACTGGTAACAAATGTATGATCTTTTAACTTTATCACACTAGCGCGACAGCCACCGTTAAGGGGCTGCAAGAAAATGAGTCACCTGACTTTACACTGGATAAAACACTGTATATAGTCGAAACACTGTATAAACAAACAGGCTGGCTGGCACACTGTAAGCGCCGGCAAATATCGGGCCCAGCATGTACAAGCAGTGCATGCAGCAAGCGGAGCAGCGTAACAATGAAGCTGACAGCAAGACAGACTCAGGTATTGGAGATTATTCGCCGATCCGTGGATGAAACCGGCTACCCACCGACGCGTGCGGAGATCGCCGCGGAGCTGGGGTTCCGCTCGGCGAACGCTGCTGAAGAGCATCTGCGTGCACTGGCCCGCAAGGGCGCTATCGAGATGGTGCCAGGCGCCAGCAGGGGTATTCGTCTTCCGGAAGTTGCTGAAGATCCGGGGCTACCGGTCATCGGTCAGGTAGCGGCGGGCAGTCCGATTCTGGCTCAGGAGCACATTGAGGATCATTGCACACTGAAACCCGAGTTCTTTTCGCCTTCAGCTGATTATCTGCTTCGGGTCAGGGGAATGAGTATGAAGGATATCGGCATTCTTGATGGCGACCTTCTGGCAGTTCATAGCACCCAGGATGTTCGTAACGGTCAGGTTGTTGTCGCTCGAGTGGGCGACGAAGTGACCGTCAAGCGCTTCCGGAAAGAAGGCTCGAAGGTTTATCTGATGGCTGAAAATGAAGAGTTTGCGCCGATAGAAGTCGATCTCAAGGAGCAGGAACTGTTCATTGAAGGGCTGGGTGTAGGTGTTATCCGGCGCTCTGATCTGCATTGATCAGGCTGGTATAACCACAGACGCATTGCAAAACGGGTGAATTATGGAACAACTTAGCTTCAATCAGAACGTCGCATGGCAGCAAGGCATAGTGCCGTGCTCTCCCTATCTAACTAGCCCGGCGCCTGAGTACGCCACCCGGAATCAGCGCACTGTCATTCGAGCTCGGCCGAAATCGGATGTTGCGGACTCCACGCCGGCTGGCAACGTCACGGAGATCATTCTGCCAGAAGGCCAGGTGGAAAACTTTCAATTGTTGCTACCGATGCTGACCCAGCTGAATCAGGAAAAGCGCTGGCTGGCCTGGATTGATCCTCCCCAGGCGCTGGTGAGCAAATGGCAAAAAATGCACGGTATTGTTGCTGGAGAGCTTCTGGTTTTGCGCTCCACCGCAGAGTACCCGGCACGTCAGCTTGCGGAAAGAGCTTTGAGCGCAGGTACCTGTCATGCGGTCGTTATGTGGACGCGCAAACTGGGAAAGACAGCCTTTGATTCCCTGCAAAAAGCAGCAGCGGAAGGCAATAGCCATGGCGTTGTGCTCAGACAGCGCTGAGTATCGCTTTTAATGCAAAGTGTAGGCGGGCTGAGCGTCAGAAACGTCCAGCTCGTCATCGTCCCAGTCAATATCGTGAGTAACACTTCCAGCCGCTTCTATTCCTGCGGCAATCATCGCCTTGGCGACAGACATATCCCGGTCTTCTATCATTTCGCGGGCTTCAGTTGAAAACGAAATTCTGACCAGTGGCTCGCTGTCATCGTCGATGCGTCGCAGGGCATAGTCGCCGTTGCTTAATTGTACAATCTCGAAAAACGATGGTGACATTTCATTAACCTTTAATAGTGTTGAAAACCGGAAGCGACGGGCCAGTGTGATTACCACTCGCCGTGTTGCTCTTCCAGGTTGTCGGCAAACGTTTTCATGGCGTTCAGAGTTTTCGCAAGCTCTTGGGCAGAGCGGTCGGGCCCAGCCTCAGCGGATACCGCAATGATATTCTCCGCATTGACCGTCTTCCGCGCCGCAGGAGGCCTGCTTTGGGCGCTTTCGAGCTGGTCAAGGTAGTTCCACCAGCTTCCCGCGGCTTGCTCAAGAGCTTTTAGCTGGCCAGTTTCAGGGGCGTGCTCACCGATCAGGTTTGCAAGCTCTGCTACAGATGAAGGCTCCTCTGAGCGCTTCTGGTAAAACCGCGCAATCATCACCAGCAATAGTCGTCTTGCTCTCAGCAAGAGCTCTATGGACCCTTGGATAGCGGCTTCGTTCTGCAGTTTTCGTACAGGCGCATGAAGCAGGTTACTGCTATCAGCTGGCCGCTCCGGCGATTCGAGAAGCATTTTTGCCAGAAACAGCTTTTGTGAAACCAGCGAGTGCCATTGTGACGCCATTACCTGTGCCTGTCGTGCATTGGGCAAAGTCTCTGAAAACTCCCTGCCGCAGAGATTTAGCTGAAGAGCCTGGCCTGAAACCAGCCAATTAAATTAATCTGCCATCATAGCATTTCAGCCCAAAGATTTCTTCACCTCTTGTGTCCGAATCCTGAGTGACAATAAAATACAAACATTCACTTGAAACGGCCGTTTGAATTTGGCAAAAAGCACCCCCCTGATGTTGGGTTTTCTGGATTGTCTGGAGGTGTTGGAGATGCGGTTCCATTTTGTCGCATGCGTTGTAGTGCTGTTGTTCGGTTTTTCCGGACAGGCGTTGTCAGGAGTATCGATGGCTGAAGCGGAACGGCTGAATCAGGATCTGACTCCGGTCGGTGCCGAACGTGAAGGCAATGCCTCCGGCAGCATTCCCGATTGGACCGGCGGTCTCACTGAGCCGCCTGCCAACTGGCGCGAAGGTGAGATTGAGGTTGATCCTTTTCCTCAGGATGAGGCGTTGTTCGTGATCACAGCGGACAATATGCATCTTTACAAAGACCGTCTTTCGGACGGCTCGGCTAAAATGCTGGCCCAATACGGTCCGGATTTTTTCATGCCGGTCTACCCAACCCGTCGCACGGCAGCGTTCCCCCAGCATGTGTATGACAAGTTCTATGACAATGCTCTGAGTGCAGAGGTATTGGATAACGGAAATGGTGTGCGCAACACCATTATGACCAGCCCTTTCCCGATTCCTCGAAACGGGCTTGAGGTGATCTGGAACCACATTTTGCGTTATCGCGGTGAAGAGGTGGCATTTCGCAGCGGCTCTGCAACGCCACAGGTGGACGGTTCTTTCAATCCGGTCGTCAATCACTACGACTATTATTTTGCCTACAGCAAGCAAGGCACTGAGCTTGCTGATATCGATAACAAGATTTTTTACCTCAAGACCGATACTATTTCGCCCACTGCGCTGGCGGGTACCATCACGCTTGTTCACGAAACGCTGGATCAGATTCGCTCGCCCCGCCTGGCCTGGCGTTATGATTCTGGCTCTCGGCGCCTGCGACGCTCTCCGAACCTGGCCTACGAGACGGACCTGCCAAACTCTTCATCCCTGCGCTCTGTCGATCAGAAAGATATGTATAACGGCGCTCCGAATCAGTATGACTGGGTTCTGAAAGGCAAGCGTGAGCTTTTTGTTCCCTATAATGCCTACAAGCTACACGACCGGTCGGTTCGGCCCGATGATGTTATTCGGGCAGGGCATATAAATCAGGAACTCACCCGTTATGAGCTGCATCGGGTGTGGGTGGTAGAGGCGAAGCGCCGCACGGGCATCAGGCATATCTACGATCGTCGTGTGTTCTATGTGGATGAAGACAGCTGGCAGATCCTGATGTCAGAGGAATATGACGACGCCGGGAATCTGTGGCGGGTTTCCGAGGCCCATAACATCAGCTATTACAATGAACCGGTGTTCTGGACTACCATGGAGATGACTTACGACCTCAAGGCGAAGCGCTACTACATTGACGGTCTGGACAACGGTTTTCCGGCCTACGATTTTGACCCTGGATTTCGCGGCAGTGAGTTTACAGCTTCCTCTGCGAGAAGGGCGGCGCGTCGCTGATTGTTGGCATTGGTTTGAGGCGTCGGCATCCGCTGGCGCCTTAAACCGGGTCGTTCGTTTTTCACCTCTATCGAGCAAGGAAAAAACGTCATGGCCGACTCTCAAGATACTTCCCATTCTGAACTTCAGCCCTGTTTGGCAAATTTCGATCAGCTAATGACCGACCTTGGTAGCGCTCTCGCCGATCAGGACTGGGACGGGCTGGTTAACCTCAATGTCCGGGTAAAGCCTTGCACAGAATCTCTGATAGTTGCGCTGGAGGCCGGGCAGGTTGAGCCTGAGTCTGTCCGGTCCCGACTTGGGGAATTGCGTCAGTTTTTGGACACAGCCAGTGAAGGTGCTACTCGAGCCAAGGCAGAAGCGGAACTGGCGCTGAAAGGTGTGAATCGTAACCGCAGTGTGGCCAAGGCGTACCAGAATATTTCAACTCCTCGGTCGAAATAGCGTCATAAAATTGACTCTTTCGGTTTTACCGTCTTAAATACCGCACAAATTCCCAAAGAGATTCCTGTGAATGTCTAAAAATAACAAGGTTCTGGTGCTGAGTGAGGATGAATTGAGGCGCCGGGACATGGCGACGATTCTGGAGTTTATTGGTGAAGAGCAAGTTATTGCAGGTGTTGATGCAGTGGCACTGCTCGAATCCGGCGATAAAGAGAGCCTGGCGGATATTTCCGTTGTGGTTGTAAACGGCGCGGATTCGGCGCTCATAAAGACGATTGAGCTGGTGTGCAGGGCGGTTCAGGGTGTTCCGTTGCTGGTTATGGGCGATCCCGACCTCAAAGGTCTTGCCGAGTCGGACGCTGCTCGCATTATTGCCCGCATGGAATGGCCTATGAATTACACCAAATTTGTAGACTCGCTCTATCGCGCTCAAATTTTTGTTGATCAGTTTCGTCGCTCAAATGAGCGGGGGCAGCAACGTGACCTTCAGCTTTTCCGCAGTCTGGTGGGGACCAGCCGCAAAGTTCAGCAAGTTCGCCAGCTGATGGAGCAGGTCGCAGACAAGGATGTGAGCGTCCTTATAACCGGGCCTTCTGGCACGGGCAAAGAAGTTGTTGCTCGCAATCTGCACTACCATTCTTCACGCCGCGACAAGCCCTTTGTGCCCGTTAACTGCGGCGCCATTCCTGCGGAACTGTTGGAAAGCGAACTCTTCGGTCATGAAAAAGGCGCGTTCACGGGTGCTATTACGGCTCGGGTAGGGCGTTTCGAGATGGCAGAGGGAGGCACCCTGTTCCTGGATGAAATTGGCGATATGCCACTTAACATGCAGGTGAAAATACTGCGTGTGTTGCAGGAGCGTACGTTTGAGCGTGTTGGAAGCAACCGCACCCTGTCGGCCGATGTTCGTGTGATCGCAGCGACGCATAAGCATCTTGAGGATATGATCGAGACGGGTGATTTCCGTGAAGATCTCTATTATCGGCTGAATGTTTTTCCCATTGAGGTGCCATCTCTACGGGACAGGGTTGAAGATATCCCGCTGCTGATCAATGAGTTGATTTCCCGTATGGAGAAAGAGAAGCGCGGTTCTTTACGGATGAATTCGGCGGCGATCATGAGCCTGTGCCGGCACGACTGGCCGGGCAATGTTCGCGAGTTGGCGAATCTGGTGGAGCGATTGGCGATTATGCATCCTTACTCGGTAATCGGTGTGCAGGAGTTGCCGAAGAAGTTTCGGTATGTGGACGATTTTGACGAGAATCGGCCAATTGAGGATTCGGGAATGCCGTCTGGTATTCCCGGCCTGGTGGGGCTGGATGCTCCGGCTTTGTTGCCGGTGAATGGGATTGATCTGAAGGATTATTTGTCGAATCTGGAGAGGCAGCTGATTCAGCAGGCTTTGGATGAGGCCGGTGGCGTGGTTGCACGGGCTGCGGAGAAGCTTCGGATTCGGCGGACTACGCTTGTGGAGAAGGTTCGGAAGTATGGGCTTCGGGAGGAGGAGTCTGAGGAGTCCTGATTTAACACGCATGGGTGCTGTCGCGGTCGCGGGGTAGTCCTTTTCAAAATGCGTCGCACAACTCGCTTTGCTCAGACAAGCGACACCTTTTGAAAAGGACTACCCCACACCCGCTTGGAAACTGAAGCAATAGCTTTTTTTTGTGACAATAAGACGTCAAGGGTTTGTGGCCTTTGGCGTCTTTCTCGTTTTGGGCGACGTAAAACTGTCGTTTGCCTTTCTCTTGCTTTTCTTACCTATTGATATATTGGGAAAAACTCTAGTTGGCACGGAGCTGGCTTAGTGACCTGCAAACGAATTATCCGAAGGGTGTGGTCCGGTGTAACGGACTGATCGGGAGTCAGGTTATGAGTCAGGCACAGTTTGTCATTCAGTCAGTGGAGCATGCGGCTCAGGCCAATGCAGCGGCGGATGCTAACGATAAGGTCAGGGCGTTGTTTCCGCAGCAGGACGATGAGGCGGTGGATTCTGCGTTGGAGATGTTCAACCAGATGTCGCGGCAGATTACCGATTCCTATCGCACTCTGGAGTCTCGTGTTAACCAGTTATCTGGTGAGCTGAGCCAAGAGTCGTTGCAGCGGCAGCAGGAACTGGAGGAGAAGGAGCAGTTGGCTGACCGCCTCTCTACGCTGCTGAAAGCCTTGCCTGCCGGGGTGGTGGTTCTTGATAGCCAGGGTGTGGTGTCTCAGAGCAATCCTGCGGCGATCGCTTTGTTGGGTGAGCCGTTGGACGGAGAACACTGGGTGGATGTGATTCGCCGTTGTTTCTCTCCGCGTCGGGACGATGGTCATGAGGTGTCGCTGAAAGATGGGCGCCGGGTGAGTATCGAGATTCGTACGATGGATAACCAGCCGGGGCAGTTGATTCTGCTCACCGATCTGACTGAAACCCGTCATTTGCAGTCGCAGCTCGCTCATGCCCAGCGGCTTTCTGCCATGGGCAAGATGGTGGCTTCGCTTGCGCATCAGATTCGCACGCCTTTGTCGGCGGCCATTCTTTATGGCGGGCATTTGACCCAGGACGACCTGGATGAGGAGATGCGCCAGCGCTGTGCTTCTCGCCTGATGTCGCGACTTACACATCTGGAGCAACAGGTCCGGGATATGCTGATTTTTGCCCGGGGCGAGACTCGCCTGGCAGAGGAGTTGTCTGCATCAACGCTGGTTTCGGCTCTGGAATCCGCACTGGAGGGAATCAAGCCCGTTGCCGGTTCGGATGTGATGTTGAAATGCGATTTGCCTGAGGAGTGCCGACTACTGTGTAACCGGGATGCGCTGGTGGGAGCCGGTACCAATCTGGTGAACAACAGTCTTGAAGCAGGGGCTACTGTTGTCGCTGTTCAGGTTGTATCGGATGCTGGAGAGCTGTTGATCCGGGTTATGGATAACGGCCCGGGGTTTGGAAAGGCGGAAGCAAGCCGGTTGGCCGAGGCGTTTTACACCACAAAATCTCACGGCACCGGACTTGGCCTTGCGGTTGTGCAGGCAGTTGTGAAGGCTCACCAGGGGCATTTTTCCATTGAATCGCCAGAGCAGGGGGGCGCTGTCGCGACTCTGCGTCTGCCGCTTTTGCGTAACCTTTCTCGTAACCCTTCTAGTAACACCGTCTGATCGGAGGCAACCATGGCCAAGGCACAGATTCTTATAGTTGAAGATGATCGTGACCTGCGCGAGGCGCTGGTGACTACTCTGGAACTTGCGAAGTTCCGCGTGCGCGAGGCCTCGAATGCCCATGAGGCGTTGGCTCGGCTGGCAGAGGCACCGGTTGATATGGTAGTCAGCGACGTCAATATGCCCGGGCTCTCCGGTCATGAGTTATTGGGGGAAGTGCAGCGGCTTTATCCCGGTCTGCCAATGATGCTGATTACTGCATACGGGCAAATCAGCCATGCAGTGTCTGCCATGCAATCCGGTGCTGTGGATTATCTGGTGAAGCCGTTCGAGCCAAAGGTGCTTGTTGATGCGGTTAGCAAGGTCGTGGGCGGCAGCCGGCAGAAATCTGCGGATGAGCCTGTGGCTGAAGATCCGGCCAGTAAACGCATTTTCCAGCTGGCAGCCAAAGTGGCCGGCAGCGATTCAACGGTAATGATTTCCGGGGAAAGCGGCACAGGTAAAGAAGTTTTGGCGAGGTATATTCATCAACATTCGCCCCGGGCGGATCAGCCGTTTGTCGCTATCAACTGTGCGGCCATCCCGGAAAACATGCTCGAAGCGATACTGTTCGGCCATGAAAAAGGTGCGTTTACCGGTGCGGTTGCTTCCGCCCCTGGTAAATTTGAGCAGGCGAATGGCGGGACCATTTTGCTGGATGAGGTTTCTGAGATGGATCCGGCGCTTCAGTCCAAGCTGCTCCGGGTTTTGCAGGAGCGGGAAGTGGAGCGGGTAGGTGGTCGTAAAACCATTACTCTCGATGTTCGTGTGGTTGCGACAACCAACCGGAATCTGGCGGACTATGTAAGGGAAGGGCGGTTTCGGGAAGACCTTTATTACCGGCTTAGCGTTTTCCCGATACATTGGCAGCCCCTGCGGGAACGTCCGCTGGATATACTGCCAATGGCAACATCCTTGCTTAAAAAGCACTGTCGCAAAATGAAACTGACCGGCATCAGTTTAGCGGCAGATGCCCGCGATGCATTGGTGCAGCACAGCTGGCCTGGCAACGTGCGGGAGTTGGATAACGCCATTCAGCGGTCGCTGGTTCTGCACCAGGGCAATGTGATCCACGCCGGCGATCTATGCCTCGAGATTGGCACAAGCGGGCGTTTTGATGGGCATGGTTCGGTAGCTGCGCCGGCTCCCGAGGTTTCTCCTTTGGAGGAAGCTCAAGCTCAGCGACCGGAACAGCCGGTTACAATAGCTCCGGGCTCCGGATTTTCTGAAGCCGATCGCGCCGCTCCGGAATTAATCGAAGCAGGATCGCTTGGGGATGATCTGCGCCAGCAGGAGTTCCGTATAATCATCCAGACACTCAGAAATGAGCGTGGACGTCGTAACCGGGCCGCAGAGCACTTGGGTATAAGCCCGAGAACTCTGAGATACAAGCTGGCCCAGATGCGTGACGCCGGGATTGATCTGGATGCAGAGTTGGCCTTGGCGTAAGTTTTTTTTGCATTTGTTTTTGTAGCACTCATTTGTAGCACCCCAATATTTCGGCACCTTCACAGGTGCCTTTTTTTATGGGCAGTTCCCTGCATGCGCACGGTCATGCAGATCGCCATTTCCGAAAAGCGCAGTTCACCTTCGTCAAAACTCTGTCAGCAATAATTTTCTATCGGCATGGATAAAGCTTAACGTTATGTTAAGTAAGAGAAAAATAATTCTGGCCTGACCATTGCTTAGCCTTGATCAATACAGATAGCCCAGCAAGGCCGCCCTATAGGGGCGGTGTTAGGAGAAAGCCATGGTTCAGCGTGCCGACATCAATAGCGTTCTGTCCGATATCCGTTCACTGCGTTCGCAAATGAATCAGAATCAGCGCGTCGAGCAGGACCAATCGGTGCGTGGTCGCATTGACGGCCCACGCCAGGTTGACCAACCCCGGGAAACATCGAATTTTGGCGATATGCTCGGCAAGGCGGTCAACAGTGTTAACGAAGTTCAGCAACATGCCGGTGACCTGCGGACGGCATACGATATGGGCGATCCGAATGTAGACATCACGCGTGTGATGATTGCCGCCCAGAAGTCTTCAGTGTCTTTCGAAGCTTTGACCCAGGTGCGTAACCGCGTGGTCAGGGCTTACGAAGACATCATGAACATGCCGATCTGATAACGGAGCACAGACATGGCCAGCGTTCCCGCAGAAACCACCTCAAACATGCCTGCCGCACAGGGCGGCGACAGCTCCGACAGCAACAGCGATCTGTTCATGGGATTTAACCGCCTGAATCTTTTGCGCCAGGTTGGCCTGATGGTGGGCCTCGCTGCCAGCGTTGCCTTGGGTGTTGCGGTCGTGCTTTGGGCTCAAGAGCCGAATTACCAACCTGTGGTGGGGGATTTATCAGCTTACAACCCGCAAGACGTAACCACCATTCTCGACAGCAACGGCATCGATTACAAAATGGATACGCGCACCGGCGCTTTGCTGGTGCCTTCCGATCAAGTCTACAATGCGCGGCTCAAGCTCGCCGCTGAAGGTGTAACAGACCAGAAAACAATGGGCTACGAGCTACTGGACAAGGATCGTGGCTTGGGCACATCCCAGTTTATGGAAACCGTAAGCTATCGTCGTGGCCTTGAAGGTGAACTGGCGCGCACCATCAGCAGCATGCGTGGCGTGCGTGGTGCCAGGGTTCATCTGGCTATTCCAGAGCGTTCCGTGTTTGTGCGGGATGCCAGAGATCCTACAGCCTCCGTTTTTCTCGAAGTGTTTGCCGGTCGTCGCCCCGAGCAGGAACAAATTGCAGCGATTGTGAACCTCGTCGCCGGCAGCATTCCAATGATGAACAAGGATCACGTCACCGTTGTTGACCAGAACGGCAACCTGCTGACTGGAAAAGAAAGTCAGGGTGATGGCGAGCGCATGCAGGACCAATATGAATACACCTCGCGCCTGGAAGAGCGACTTACTCGCCGTGTTGCTTCACTGGTCGCCCCGATTGTTGGCGAAGGTCGTTACCGGGCCGAAGTCTCTGCAGACCTGGATTTCTCGTCGGTGGAGCAGGCTGAAGAGCTGTTCAACCCAGAACAGCAGGCGGTTCGCAGTGAGCGTGATCTGACAGAACAACGTGTTGCCGGCTTTAACGGGGGTATTCCGGGAGCACTGTCAAACCAGCCCCCTGGCAATGCCACAGTTCCGGAGCAGGCCATTGCAAACGCGGCGGATGCGGATGGCGCAGCGCCGACAGCACCGCCCGTAAACGTGCGCAAGGAATCCACTCGCAATTACGAGATGGATCGAACGGTCAGCTATACCCGGCAGGAGTTGGGACGCGTAAGGCGCGTAACCGTTGCGCTCGCTGTTGACGATATGAAGGTGGTCAGCCCCGATACCGGTGCGATCACGTATGAGCCTTGGCCGGAGCCGGAATTACAGCGTCTGAGTATGCTGGTGCGGGATGCGGTAGGCTACTCGGCGGCTCGCGGCGACAGCGTAACCGTGATGAATACAGCGTTTGCGCCTGAAGAGACTTTCGAGTTTGAAACCCCCGGGTTCTGGGAGCAGCCCTGGTTCTGGGATCTCATGAAACAGGTATTGGCAGGGCTGGTTGTTCTGGTTCTCGTACTTGGCCTGTTGCGCCCGACGCTTAAAAGTCTTTCCGGTGGTGGTCGACGTGGGCGCGAGGATGGTTCCGGGTCCGGTGGTTACGGCGGCTACGATGACGCTGGCGGCAACGATGCCTTGCGTCAGGCTATGTCTTCTCAGGACGACCTGCTTTTGCCGGGCGCGACAGACAGTTATGATAGGCAACTGAATGCTCTTAAAGGTCTGATTGCCGAAGACCCGGCTAGGGTTTCCCAGGTGATGCGCCAGTGGGTGAATGTTGATGACTGATCAATCCGGGCTGTCGGGTGGTGATGCGCCCCAGAAGCCTCAGCGAAAAATTCCGCGGGTAGAGCAGGCAGCGATCCTGCTGATGTCTCTGGGCGAGGCAGATGCCGCCGAAGTGCTCAAGCACATGGGCCCGAAAGAAGTTCAACGGGTTGGTGTTGCGATGGCCCAGATGCGGGATGTCTCCAAAGACGATGTGACCTACGTGCTGAATCAGTTTGTGGACGCTGTGGGTGGCCAGACCGGCCTGGGCGTGGGCAATGATGACTATATCCGTGCCATGCTTACCCAGGCTCTGGGTGACGACAAGGCCGCCAGCCTGATCGACCGCATTCTCATTGGCGGCAATACCACCGGGCTGGATACGCTCAAGTGGATGGAGCCAAGAGCCGTTGGCGATATCATCCGTTACGAGCATCCCCAAATTCAGGCGATTGTTATCTCTTATCTGGACCCTGATCAGGCCGCCGAGATTCTTGCCACGCTGGATGAGAAAGTGCGCCTCGATGTCATGATGCGGGTCGCTTCGCTGGAAAGTATTCAGCCCCAGGCGCTGCAGGAACTGAACGACATTCTGGAGAAACAGTTCTCTGGTGGCTCCGCGGCTCAGACCAGTCGCATCGGCGGTGTAAAGCGCGCTGCGGATATCATGAACTTTATGGATCGCAGTATCGAAGGCAATCTTCTGGATTCAATCAAGGATATGGATCCGGACCTTGCCACTACCATCGAAGACCTTATGTTCGTCTTTGATAATCTTAAAGATATTGATGATCGGGGTATTCAGGCGTTGCTGCGTGAGGTGTCTTCTGAAGTTCTGGTTGTAGCTCTGAAGGGCGCTGATACAGCGGTTCAGGAAAAGATTTTCAAGAACATGTCCAAGCGTGCGGCCGAGTTGCTGCAGGATGATCTGGAAGCGAAAGGCCCGGTGAAGGTCAGTGATGTGGAATCGGCCCAGAAAGACATTATTACCATTGCCCGTCGCATGGCTGAAGCGGGAGAAATTACGCTCGGCGGTGCCGGTGAAGAAATGATGTGATGAAAGACGCCTCGAAAGATTTTTCCAAAGTGCTCTCTAAAGAACTTCCCAGAGACACCCGCCGCATTCCCAAGGAGCAACTAACGGCCTATGAGCGCTGGGAGCTCCCATTGCTCGATGCCAGTGGTAACGAGGTTGCCCAAGAGGAGGAGCGGAGTGTCAAACCCCTGACGGCAGGTGATATTGCCGAAATTCGCCAGGCAGCGCGAGACGACGGTCTTAACGAAGGCAGGGAACAGGGTCTGCAGGAAGGCCGCGCTGAGGGGTATGAAAAGGGCCACAAGGAAGGACTGGAAGCCGGCATGGCCGAAGGAAGGGAGCGTGGGCATACTGAAGGCTACGATGAAACCCGGGCGGAAGTAACTGCCGGCCTGGATCGCCTTGAGCCGGTGTTGGGTGAGCTTTTGTTGCCCATCCGCAAACATCAGGACGAACTTGAAACCTCGCTGCTCAATCTCACCATGGTACTCGCTCGGGCCGTTGTATACCGCGAGCTGAAAATTGATTCCTCACATATAAAAAAGGTGGTGCGCCGCGCGCTGGAGGCCTTGCCCTCAACCGCAGACAACGTCCGGATTCATGTTCACCCGGACGACTACAGTGCGGTTCGTGAAGTGGCCGAGCGCCTTGAGGCGGCGGCTTCCGTTGTGGAAGATAGCAATATTTTGCCTGGCGGCTGCCGTGTTGAAACCCGCAACAGTCTCGTTGATTTTACCGTTGAAAAGCGCTTTCAGCGGGCTGTTCAGGGCATGCTTGAGCAGCAGACAGATGACAGTGAAAGCGGTGAGCCCGAAGAGCTGAATGCGTTGATGGACGACCTGACGGACTTCCAGCGCGATGTGTTGAGTTCACCGGGGAAAACTCCGGACGAAAGCAGCTCAGACAACCCAGCCGAAGGGGAGCGTGATGACATCCTCCCTGGCTGATCGCCTGGAACGATACCAGTCTTATCTGCGCGCGGATCCTGACCCCGAGCTATCAGGCCGCCTGACCCGGATGGTAGGGCTTACGCTTGAGTGCGTTGGTTGTCCCATGGTGGTGGGTGATCGCTGTGTGATTAAAGGCCAGGGCACGGGCACCGTTGAGGCCGAAGTCGTAGGGTTTGAGGATGACAAGGTCTACCTGATGCCGCTGACCGCTATCGAAGGCCTCAAGCCGGGCGCCATGGTGGTTCCTCTATCCTCGGCCAGTAAAGTGCCTGTGGGCCCTCTTATGCTGGGTCGAGTGTTGGATGGCAGCGGCGAGCCTCTGGATGGCAAAGGCCCGCTCCTGGCTGAAGCCAGAGTTCCGCTTACTGGTGACATAATAAACCCGCTCAACCGGGCGCCGGTGCGGCAATCCATGGATGTGGGTATCCGGGCTATCAATGCCTTGCTGACGGTTGGACAGGGTCAGCGCTTGGGCCTGTTCGCTGGCAGTGGTGTCGGCAAAAGTATGCTGCTGGGTATGATGACCCGGTTCACCGATGCCGATGTGATCGTGGTTGGACTGATCGGAGAGCGAGGTCGGGAGGTCAAGGAATTTATAGAAGACATACTGGGAGAAGAGGGGCTGGCCAGATCGGTTGTGGTTGCGGCTCCGGCGGATGACTCACCGCTCATGCGTCTGCGCGCGGCCATGCTCACCACCCGGATTGCAGAATACTACAGAGACAAAGGCAAGCGCGTTCTTCTGTTGATGGATTCGCTCACACGATACGCTCAGGCCCAGCGTGAAATCGCGCTGGCGGTTGGTGAACCTCCGGCCACCAAAGGTTATCCACCTTCCGTATTTGCCAAGCTGCCGCAACTGGTCGAGCGAACAGGAAATGGTTTGCCCGGAGGCGGTTCAATCACAGCGTTCTATACCGTGCTGACCGAAGGCGACGATCAACAGGACCCTATCGCGGATGCTGCCAGAGCGATTCTTGATGGGCATATCGTGCTCTCGCGTCGGCTTGCGGAAGAGGGGCATTATCCGGCCATCGACGTTGAAGCCTCCATCAGCCGGGTTATGCCGCAAGTGACAGAAACCGAGCATTTCTCAAGATCCCAGCGCTTTAAACAGGTTTATTCACGCTATCAGCAGGCCCGGGACCTGATCAGCGTAGGCGCCTATGTGAAAGGTTCCGATCCCGAAACCGACTTTGCCATTACTCATATCGGAAATATGCGCCAGTTCCTGCAGCAGGGTCTGAACGAGCGTGCCTCGCTGGCCGAGAGTATCGAAGGGCTGCTTACCGTAGTGCCCGAACGACGCTCACCAGAACGTCGGAAATCTGCCGTTCCTGATCCCGCTGCCGTCAATGTCAGTAGAGGTGCGGGTTGATGTTGCGATCTCAGCGCCTTGCCGTGGTGCTCTCTCTGGAAGAGCGAAAGGAACAGGCAGCGCTGGAGCAAATGGGCAAAGCCCGGGAAGCGATGGAGCAGCACAAGGGGCAAGTAGAAAACCTCAATCGCTACCAGCAGGAGTACCGCGACCAGATTCGCAGCAGCCAGCACGGTGTTGTGCAGGTGAGTCGTTTGCAGGCATGGCAGGCATTTATTGCGCAGCTTGATCAGGTTATCTTGCAGCAGCAACAACAGCTGGCTCAGGCCGAAGCAGTGTTCGAGACTCGCCGGAGCGAGTGGCAGCAAGCCTGGGAGCGCCGGCGAGGTATGGAGAAATACATCGAGACCTGTCGCAAACAAGAGCAAAGCGCACAGGATGTGCAGGAACAAAAACTGTCTGATGAGGCCGCAGGCCGGGCTTTTGCGCGCCGGCGTCGTTGATCCTTGCCTTGAATTACTCGTAATCCCGAGCAAACTGACCGCGCTGAGCTATTCTAGTAGGAACACAGGTCGCTTCACATGGGGGAGCAGTGTGTTTCAATGAATACTACCGGAGGTTTCGCGGATGCCAATCCAGACCCGCCGCAGTCGTGACGGTCAGACTCAGATCATCAAAATTGAAGGGCGCTTTGACTTCAGCACCCATCAAGCCTTTCGCGATGCCTACGAGCATAGTGGCAAAGATGTGTGTGGCTACGTTGTGGATTTGTCCGAAGCAACCTATCTCGACAGCTCAGCGCTGGGCATGCTGCTTTTGCTCAGGGATCATGCCGGGGGTGACAATGCCCGTATCGTTATTGAAAACTGCAACAACGATGTCCGCAAGATTCTGACCATTTCCAATTTCGAGCAACTGTTCACCATTCGGTGAGTGCTCAGGCCGCCGGAACACCCCATGGACGAGTCCGCCGCAGAAAGTGACCCCCTGAAAATCCTCATTGCCGATGACAGCGACAGCGACCGGCTGATTCTGAAAACGATGCTGAACCGCCTTGGCCACCAGGTGCTGGATGCGGCAGATGGTCAGGAGGCTGTGGCGCTTTTTCGATCAGGCGCGCCGGATATTGTTCTTCTGGATGCAAGGATGCCTGCAATGGATGGCATGGAGGCAGCGCGGGAGATCAAACGGCTTGCGGGTGAGCGCCTGGTGCCTCTGGTTTTTATTACCTCTTTGTCGGACGCGGAAGATCTGGCCCGATGCCTTGAGGCAGGCGGCGACGGATTTCTCAGCAAGCCCTATAACCGGGTAATGATCAAAGCCAAGGTCAATGCCTTTAACCGGATGCGATTGATGCATCAGGCGCTGTCAGACCAGAGAGACCTCATGCACGAGCGCAACCGGCAACTGCTGGAAGAACAGCATGTGGCGCGCCGTGTCTTTGACAACGTTGCGCACACCGGGTGCTTGAATGCGCCCAATATTCGCTATCACGGGTCCCCTTTATCGGTTTTCAGTGGGGATGTGCTGTTTGCCTCACCTCGCCCTGCGGGCGGGATGCTTATTTTTACAGGCGATTTTACCGGCCACGGATTGCCGGCAGCCATTGGCGCCATGCCCATTGCTGAAACCTTTTATGGCATGGCCAGCAAAGGCTTTGATGGGTCGGATATTCTCCAGGAAATCAATCAGAAACTCGTGCGCATATTGCCTAAGGATATGTTCTGTTGCGGCGCGATGGTTGAAGCCGATTTCGCGCAAAATCAGCTGAGAGTATGGAACGGCGGCTTGCCCGACGGGTGGCTGGTGCGCTCCTCTGCAGCAAATTATCGCCTGCCTTCCCGGCATTTGCCGCTGGGTATCCTGAACGCTGACCAGTTTAACGCAGAAATGGAGGCCATCAGAACCCGCCCGGGCGACCGGCTTTTGCTGATGACGGATGGTGTGCTTGAGTGTAGCAACGAAAAAGGCCAGTTTTTCGGTGAGCAGGGTGTGCGACGTGCAGTCGAGGATCTGGGCTCTGCGCGGCATCCGTTTGATACTCTCATGGCGGGAATTCGCCGGTTCACGGGGCGCAAGAAGTTTGGTGACGACCTCACGCTCTGCTGTCTGGAAATGGTTGATGAAGCAGGGCTTGTGACTCTGGCAGAAGGGGCCGCGCCTTCCACCCTGGCCGGGCCAACGGAGTGGAAGTGCGTATACGAAATCCAGGGAAGTACACTGGGGGAATTCAGCCCACTGCCGTTGATGCTCCATATATGCATGGAAGTGCCTGGACTCAGGCGAAAAAGCGGCGAAATTTATACCCTGCTTTCAGAATTGTACAATAATGCGCTGGAGCATGGTGTTCTGGAGCTTCCATCTGATTGGAAATATACACCGGAGGGGTTTGGCCGGTACTATTCGGAGCGTTCCACGCGCCTTTGTGAGGTGAGTGGCCACTACATCCGATTCAGCTTCCACCATGAGCCTATGCAATGGGGTGGGCGTTTGAAGGTTGTTTGTGAAGACAGCGGCCAGGGGTTCGATTTCCAGAATCATCCAGTTCTGCAAGCCACGGAGATGGCGCAGAGCGGCCCCCGTTACTCGGGTCGCGGGCTGGTTCTGCTAAAGCGGCTGGCAGAATCCATCAGGTTTCATGAGCAGGGGAACCGGGTGGAAATTGCATATGATTGGTATTTTTAGTTAGTGATTGCATTTAATGGATGCTTTTAACAGAAGCAAGGGAGTTGGTCATGGTTGATAAGCCACACCTTGATGAAGAAGCTCTGGCAGAGCTTCAGGACGTAATGGAAAATGAATTTCCGACTCTGATTCAGACCTATCTGAACGACTCAAAAGAGCGAATCGAGGGTTTGAAGGCAGCTATGGATGGGGGGGACGCCGACGCGTTTGCCAAAACCGCCCACAGCTTCAAGGGCAGTTGTATCAATATCGGGGCTCCGCGCCTTGGAGCGCTGTGCAGGGAAGCGGAAACCGCCGGGCAAAACGAGCGTCTGGGCGAAGTGCCGCCCGTTCTGGATGCGATTCAGGAAGAATTTCAGCAAGTGACAGACGCGCTCAATCGACTGATGGCACAGGGCCTAGAGCCGGAACGGAAGCAGTAACAGGTCGCGGCTGGCATTGCTTTTGCAGCTGTTTGGGAAATCGCCTGAAAATCAGCTCTGAAAGGGGCTGAACAGTGCGTTTACCGATCAAAAGCGGCAAGAGGTTGCCATGACACAGATGGTTCTTCCCCAGACTCCCGCGCCGGGCACGCAAAAAGACGTCGGCGCATCCAAAGCTGATGCCGGTCGAGATAACGGCGCCGGTGAAAGCCGGTATGAATCTGTATCCCGTGCGGAGCAGAAACGCCTCGATCGACAGCAGTCTGCGCGTAACGACAAACCCCGGAACGCCGGGGAAGCCGGCGTCAAAGATGCCCGAAAAGAGAGTGGCGCTCAGTCCGTTAGCCAGGCCGAATCGGGTAAAAAAAGTGGTGAACCGGGCAGGGGCGGTAACACGTCCGAAGCCGGTGAAGGCAAAGTGCCTGATGACGGAACGGCGGTAAAGAGCGAAGAGACTGCGGCGGAAATGGAAGCCACCACAACTCCGCTGACCTTCGCTCAGTTGCAGGCGTTATTGCTGCCAGCAACCGGGCAGGCAGTAGTGGCCGGAGATACAGCAGGCTCTGCAGGGAGCAGCTCGGCAGCCATACAGGGCTCTGTGCTTTTTCCAGGGCTTGCCGGGGGTAATCCCGGGCAGGGTGGCAAAGCCGTATCCAGCGGCAGTGGTGGGCTGGTCGGCCTCCAAATAACCGATGCCCTGAAGTCTGCTGTCGGGGAAAAGGCCGGTTCCACCGATCCTTCTAGCCTGCTCAGTGGTGCCCGGTTTGAATCTGCCATGGATCTGGTTTCTCAGCAAAACACCAACTCCGCCGGCAAGCTTTTGGCAGAGGCTCAGGTACCCCTGAGAAGTTATGCAACATCAGTCGATGTTCCCGTAAACCACGCGGAGTGGGGGGATAAACTGATGGGCAAGCTCAGTTGGTTGACCGCCAAAAACCTGTCAGTGGCAGAGATTCACCTGACCCCGCCTGATATGGGGCCAATGGAAGTGCGGGTTCGGGTTCAAAATGATCAAGCCACTATTACTGTTCATGCAGCTAACCCGGTTGTGCGGGATCAGCTGGAACTGCATTCGCACCGGCTACGAGACATGCTGGGCGAGCAGGGCCTTGCACTGGCCCAGTTTGACGTCTCTGACAATTCACAGAACCAGCCCGGAGAGCAGGGTGCAGGCGATGGAGAAGCTTCGTCTTCTGGCTCTGGAACAACGCTTTCTGCAGCAGAAGTCGGTGAAGCAGACACTCATGTTGGCAGTCTTGACTTGAGCTGGAACGGCGCCGTCGATATTTTTGCTTGAGCGCCTGCGCCATCTCATTGAGTACTCCTCGCCAATCCGCTTTGCCCATCCCTTCGCGCGACGCTAAACTGCGGTTCTGAGCGGGAGGGTTGGGCCTTCTGGCCCGCCCTTTGCAGTCATTCTGTAAAAGTCATGGAAAAGCACTTCCATTGACGGATTTCTGGCGAAAAACACTATGGCAGAAAATAGCGCACCTGAGGCTACACCGGCCAAGAAAGGCAAACTGAAGCTGATCATCCTGGTTACGCTGGTGGTGATACTGGCGATTGCACTGTCGGTAGCTGGCACCTTGTGGTTTCTTGGTGGCGGATTGCCCGGAATGGGCGACGATGCACAAGCCGAGGACAATATGGCGGTAGAAACCTTCGTGCCAACCGCTTATCTGAACATCGAAAAAGCCCTGGTGACAACGGTTCAAGGTGAAGGCCGTCAGCGCTACGCGCAGGCCTACGTGGCTTTCGGCGCAACAGATCCGCAGGCGCTGGTCGCAGCCAAGCTGCATATGCCCCTTATTCGTAGCCAGCTTGTGATGGTGCTTGGTAGCAGTAGTTTTGCGGAACTGCAGACGCCCGAGGGCCGGCAGGGTCTTGCAGAAAGCATGCTGGCAACGGTTAACCAGGTGCTGGAACAGGAAGGCGAGCCCAGCGTCAATCAGGTACTGTTCAAGAATTTTGTAGTTCAATAGAGCCCTGACACGGGCAAGGCTTTCAGCGGCAGGACAAAGTATGCAGGATTTACTGTCACAGGATGAAATTGATGCGCTCCTCCACGGCGTGGATGATGGTGACATTGATACCTATGAAGAAGCTGATGAAACCGGCGTAAAAAACTACGATCTCGCTAGCCAGGATCGCATCGTACGCGGTCGGATGCCCACGTTAGAGATGATCAACGAGCGCTTTGCCCGCTACACCCGCATCAGTCTGTTCAATCTTTTGCGCCGCAACGCGGATGTCTCTACCGGTGGCGTCCAGATCATGAAGTTCGGTGAATACATACACACACTTTATGTGCCCACCAGCCTGAATCTGTGCAAGGTTCGCCCTTTGCGCGGAACTTCGCTTTTTGTGCTGGATGCCAAACTGGTGTTTAAACTGGTTGATAACTTTTTCGGGGGTGAGGGGCGGCACGCAAAGATCGAGGGCCGGGAGTTTACACCTACGGAAAACCGCATTGTACAGATGGTGCTTAACCAGGTTTTCAACGATATGCAGGAAGCCTGGCAAGCGGTCACCAAAGTGGATTTTGAGTATCTCAGTTCCGAGGTAAACCCGGCCATGGCCAACATTGTCAGCCCCAGCGAAGTGGTGGTGGTCAGTACCTTCCACATTGAGCTGGATGGTGGCGGTGGTGAGCTGCACTTTGCTTTGCCCTATTCAATGATTGAACCGATCCGGGATGTACTCGATGCTGGGGTGCAAAGTGACATTGATGATGTGGATGAGCGCTGGGTCAATGCGCTGCGGGAGGATATCAAGGAGGTGGATGTTCCCGTCAACACCACGGTCTGCCGGCGCAGGATTTCACTGAGAGACATCGCCAAACTCAAAGCCGGCGATATTATTCCCGTAGAAGTGCCTGAATATCTGACAGTAACGGCCAATGGTATCCCCATATACAAAGCAACCATGGGGACCCGGGACGGAAAACTGGCGCTCAGGATTCATGAACGGGCGACACGGCCCAATTCAAAAAAACAACCGAAGGTAGGACGCAATGGCTGACGACAAGAAAGACGGTCAGGAGCTGAGCGAAGACGAAAAGCTGGCAGCCGAATGGGAGGCCGCCATGGAAGAGACCGGTGAAGAGGGCGCAGAAGAATCCCGGGATGATGAGTGGGCGGAAGCTATGGAAGAAGCTGGAGAGAAGGGCGAAGGTGCCAATAGCGGCGTACGAGCAGCGCCTATGGAAGAATTCGATGAGGTGTCCATGGCTACTCAGGGCAGTGGGCCACCACCGGATCTCGACGTCATTCTGGACATTCCCGTCAGTATCTCTATGGAAGTGGGCAATACCCAGATTCCTATTCGCAACCTTCTGCAATTAAACCAGGGTTCGGTTATCGAGCTGGACCGACTCGCGGGTGAGCCACTGGACGTGCTGGTGAACGGCACGCTTATCGCTCATGGTGAAGTGGTCATGGTCAACGAAAAGTTCGGTATTCGCCTGACCGACGTCATCAGCCCCGGTGAACGCATCAAACGGCTGCAGAAATAGAATGTGGATGAAAACGGCGGGTTTATCACTCTTGCTTACGGCTATGCCTGTCATGGCCGAAGAAATAGCCAAAACGATACAGAGCAGCCCGGGCAGAACATCTGACACGCTAGGCACCCTGCTCAGCCTTGGTGCTGGCCTGTTAGCGGTCATTGCAGTGATATACGGTTGTGCCTGGATTATCCGTCGTATGAACGGGATGACGGGCATGAACAACAATGCGATCAAGGTCGTGTCTGTAATGGCCATAGGCGCCCGCGAGCGTATCGCACTGATTGAAGTGGGTGGGCAGCAGATCCTTCTCGGCATAACCCCATCGGCTATTCGAACGCTACAAATCTTTGAAGAGCCGATCGTGGATGCGAGCAACCCGGCGTCCGGAGACTTTGCCCGACGCCTGCAGGGCATGATCGGTAAATCCTGGACAGCCCCGAACAAGGAATGAACAGGCCCATGAAGGTGGCAACGCTTAAACGACTCATCCCGCTGTCTGTTCTGCTCGGCGGCCTGTTCTGGGCACCTCTGGCGTTCGCGGACCTGCCCGGCATTCCCGCCTTTACGGTGCAGCCCGGCGAGGGCGAGGGCATTCAGGAGTACTCGGTAACTTTGCAGATTCTGGCGCTGATGACCGCGCTGACGTTTTTGCCCGCCATGCTCATGATGATGACCTCCTTCACTCGCATCATCGTGGTGTTTGCTATCCTGCGCCAAGCGCTGGGCCTGCAGGCAACGCCCTCAAACCAGATACTGCTCGGGCTTGCGCTCTTCCTCAGTATTTTCATCATGAAACCTGTTCTCGAAGAAGCCAATCGCGTCGGGTTACAGCCGTACCTTCAGGAAGAAGTTACGTCGCTGGAAGCGGTTGAACTGGCCAGCCAGCCCTTCAAGAAATTCATGCTGGAACAGACCCGGGAAGACGACCTGGCGCTGTTCATGCGTATTGCCGACGTTCAGTACGATACAGCACAGGATGTTTCCTTCTGGATCCTGATGCCTGCGTTCGTGACCAGCGAGCTCAAAACAGCGTTTCAAATAGGGTTTATACTGTTTATCCCGTTTCTGATTCTCGACATGGTTGTGGCCAGCGTACTGATGGCAATGGGTATGATGATGCTGTCACCCATTATCATATCGCTGCCATTCAAGATCATGCTGTTTGTTCTGGTGGATGGCTGGGCCCTGATCATGGGCACGCTGGCCGCCAGTTATGGGATATAGGAGGAAACCATGACTCCGGAAACTGTTATCGACATCCTGCGGGAAGCACTGTGGATGATCGTGCTCTTCGCGTCCGTGATTATCGGCCCGGGGCTGGTTATTGGCCTTGTAGTGAGTACCTTTCAGGCCGCCACCCAGATCAACGAACAAACGCTCAGTTTCCTGCCGCGCCTGTTGGTAACGCTCATTGTTATCATCGTTTTGGGGCCCTGGTTACTGACCAGACTTCTGGATCACGCACACCGGCTGATCTCCAGCATCCCTTTCCTGATCGGTTGATCCATGACGCCCATGGAACTCAATGCAGATATGCTTGGCCAATGGGTTGGGCAGCACCTCTGGCCGCTGTTCCGCCTGGCCAGCTTTCTGATGGTTATTCCCATTTTCGGAACCCAGTTGGTACCTGCCAGAGTGCGCCTCGGGCTGGCGCTGTTAATGACCATACTGATCGTTCCCATGATCCCGGAAGTGCCCAAGGTTGAGGCCCTGAGTGCCGACGCTGTCATCATCACCTTGCAGCAGATTCTGATCGGCGTAGGCATGGGGTTTGCGCTGACAGCCCTTTGGCAGCTGTTTGTTGTCGCCGGCCAGATGATTGCCATGCAGATGGGCCTGGGTTTTGCCTCCATGGTCGACCCCGCCAACGGGGTCAATGTGCCAGTGCTGGCTCAGATCTACACCATAACCGTTACCTTGCTGTTCCTGGCCATGAACGGCCACCTGGTAGCGTTTGAAGTCTTCATCGAAAGCTTTCGAACCCTGCCCATCGGAATGGAAGGCCTGGGGCAAACGGGAGTCTGGGAGTTGGCACACCGTATAAGCTGGATGTTCACCTCGGCCATGTTGCTGGCACTGCCGGCTGTAACGGCTGTACTCATTGTCAGCATATCTTTCGGCGTAATGACCCGGGCGGCGCCACAGATGAACATTTTCGCCCTGGGTTTCCCGATTGGCCTGATTTTTGGATTGTTTGCCATATGGGTGCTGCACGCCAACTTTCTGCCGCACTTTGAAAATTACACACGGCAAACCTTTGAGTTTATGCGAAACCTTCAGGGGCAGCCCTGAACGGGCCCTGGCGACACCTCAAGAGTTAGAGCATGGCAGAAGAGAACGACAACAGTCAGGAGAAAACCGAAGAGGCCACCCCCCGAAGGCTTGAAAAATCCAGGGAGGATGGCCAGACAGCCCGGTCAAAAGAGCTCGCCACCATGGCCGTTCTGATCGCCGGCGCCGGTGGGTTGTTGATGTTCGGATCCCAGCTGGGCGCCGCCATGGAGGCCATCATGCGCGACGCCTTCACGCTGGAGCGCTCGGCCATATTCGACACTCGGCACATGAGCATTCAGCTCATGGCCTCCGCTAAAGAAGCCGGCTGGGCTTTGGCGCCCATCTTCCTGCTCTTGCTCGTCGCTGCCGTTGCCGGCTCCATAGGCATTGGAGGACTGCTGTTCAGCGGCAAAGCCATAGCCCCCAAACTCAACCGCATGGATCCGATCAAAGGCCTGGGCCGGATGTTCTCCATGCGTTCGCTGATTGAACTGGTCAAAGCCATCGCCAAAGTGGGCCTGGTTATGGCCGTAGCCATTTTTATCCTGAACGTCCGCACCGAAGACCTGCTTGCCATCGCGGAAGAGTCCTCTGTGCCGGCGATGGAGCATGTACTCTGGACCTTGGGCTGGAGCTTTTTTGTGCTCTCTTGTGCCACCATCGTCATTGCGATGATCGACGTGCCGTTCCAGATTTTTGATCACCAGAAAAAACTGCGAATGACCAAGCAGGAGGTCAAAGACGAGTACAAAGACAGTGAAGGCAAGCCCGAGGTCAAAGGCAAAATCCGTCAGCTTCAACGGGAAATGGCCCAGCGCCGCATGATGCAGGATGTACCCACGGCAGACGTCGTCATCACCAACCCGACCCACTACGCGGTAGCTTTGAAGTACGATCCTGACTCCATGGGCGCACCTATGGTCGTGGCTAAAGGCAATGACGAGACCGCCTTCAAGATTATGGAAATTGCCCGTGAGTACAAAGTCGAAATTCTCCGTACGCCACCGCTTGCCCGTGCTGTTTACCACAACAGCGACATAGGTGATGAAATCCCGGATGGCTTGTATATGGCTATTGCTCAGGTGTTGGCTTACGTGTTCCAGCTTCGGCAGTTCCGTAAGGGGCGCGGGCCTAAGCCCGGGATGCCTGATTTACCGATTCCTTCTGATTTGCGGCGGGATGTCTGAGTTGGGTTTCTAGCCTGCTAGTTTGGGGGTGGGAGTGGTGGTGGCAGAGCGGTTCAGGACACGCTGCGAGCCCATCCATGGGGGCTTGACGGTGGCCGTCCTTGGCCACCGACAGTCCTGAACCGCTCTGCCACCACCACTCGTCAGGCCTCACGATATCGCCAAAGCTTAAACGCATAATTGTGGCGTTGCTTTAGCTTCTATGGATGTTTGAGGCTAAATCCATTGCTATCAAAAAAGGGATTTTGTCGACGCGGTATCTCGAAAGTTAAACAGCAGGCGTGCAGAACCCCCTTCCAAAAATGTTGGAGGCCATGGACGGCCGGAAACAAGCGCACATGGATGTGCTCGTAGCGGTTTTTGGAAGGGGGTTCTGCACGCCTGCAGGCACCTAAATCACAGGCTGCCTGCAGACGAAAACCGGTGTTTGATAATACCGGAGTGGCGAGGTAACGCTTTAACGTCAGTCTTCTTTATGCTCGTAAATCGCCTTGCCCCAGGCCTCGCGGCTGCCCGGAAGTATCAGGTTCAGGATGATGGCTGCCACCGCACTCAGGGCGATACCCTCAAGGTGGCCGATAACCATGCCGCCGATACCGAACACCAGGGTCACACCCACGATAACCAGATTCCGCGCCAGAGAAAGATCAACCTGGTGGCGAATCAGTGTACTCATGCCGACAACTGCAATGGAACCGAACAGCAGGCATAGAATGCCACCCATAACCGGTACCGGAATTGTCTGCAGAACCGCGCCGAATTTTCCCACAAAGGCCAGAACGATCGCCGTACACGCCGCCCACCACATAACCTTCGGATTAAAGTTGCGGGTCAGCATCACAGCGCCGGTTACTTCAGAGTAGGTCGTGTTCGGTGGTCCGCCCAGCATGGCGGCAGCGCTGGTAGCCAGGCCATCGCCCAGCAGAGTGCGGTGCAGGCCGGGTTTTTCGAGGTAGTTTTTGCGGGTAACGTTGCCAATCGCCAGAATATCACCGATGTGCTCAATGGCCGGCGCAATGGCAACCGGAATCATGAACAGGATAGCGCCCCAGCTGAACGCTGGCGCGACGAAGTTGGGAACCGCAAGCCAGGGTGCCTGCTGGATAGGAGTTGTATCAACAATGCCTGCGAGCGCAGACAAAACATATCCAACAATCACACCAAACATGATCGGAATCAGGCGAAAGATACCCTTGGACCAGACCGACGCAATGATGGTCACCGTCAGCGAGATCATTGCAATCCACAGAGCCGTATCCTCTGGAACCAGTTGAGCAGCACCATCGCCGGTGCGGCCTGAGGCCATGTGTACCGCAACGGGCGCCAGCCCAAGACCAATCACCATAATAACCGGGCCGATAACCACCGGGGGTAGAAGGCGAGTGACAAAGCCTGTACCACGCAGCCGTATTGCACCGCTAAGTAAGATATAGAGAATACCCGCTGCCATCAGACCGCCCAGCGTCTCCTCAAGGCCGAATTTGCCTTTGGACGCGATAACCGGTGCGATGAATGCGAAGGATGAGGCCAGGAAAATCGGGATCTGGCCGCCGGTCACAATATGGAATATCAGCGTGCCCAGGCCGGCGGTGAACAGTGCAACGTTGGGATCGAGGCCGGTGATCAGCGGCATCAGAACCAGAGCGCCGAAGGCTACGAGCAGCATCTGAGAGCCGGCAATCGCCTGCTTCCAGACGGGATCCTTGGTGTGGTCGTCCATGATCAGGCGTCCTTCTGCTTGGTACCAAAAATCTTGTCGCCGGCATCGCCGAGCCCTGGCAGGATGTAGCCTTTTTCATTCAGACAGTCGTCCACGGAAGCGGTATAAATAGAGACATCCGGGTGCTTGTCCAGAACTTTTTTGATGCCTTCCGGTGCTGCCACCAGCACCAGCGCACGAATTTCGGTACTTCCGGCTTTCTTGAGTACGTCGATGGTAGAAATCATCGAACCACCGGTGGCAACCATCGGGTCAACGATCAATGCCATGCGTTGATCCAGCTCGCCAACCAACTTCTCCAGATAAGTGTCGGCTTCCAGAGTTTCCTCATTCCGGATCTGTCCCACCACACTGACCCGGGCTACGGGGATCAGACTAAGAACACCGTCGAGCATGCCTAGCCCCGCACGCAGAATGGGTACAACCGTGATTTTCTTACCGTGAATTTGCTCCACCTTCACCGGGCCAGCCCAGCCTTCAATGGTTTTTTCCTGAAGGCTGAAATCCTTGGTGGCCTCATACGTCAATAAAGCGCCAACTTCCTGCGCCAGTTCACGAAAATTCTTGGTGCTGATCTCCGCGCGGCGCATCAGGCCGAGTTTATGTCTGATCAGGGGGTGTTTTACCTCGTGGACTGGCATGGGCTCACCTGCTTGTGTGTTTGGGGATGTGTGGTTAAAGGTTCAGTGTCGCGTTTTAGTGGCGCAAGGATACCGTATCTTGGAATGTGAGTCAGGCAGGTAAAGCCAGCTTGCGAACGAAAATTTAAACACGATGGTATGGATCTTGCGGTATCACTGAAAAAGACGCCTGGGTGTCAGAATTTCGACCCTGAAAACGCCTTCATGAACAGTGAATCGGAGATGCTTCCGGCATGGACAGAGCTTTAGTCCTTAGTAACGTCAAAACCCTGACGCGGGGCAACCTCGGCGTGCCTGTCATGCTGATGGGCCTGCTGGGCATGATGATACTGCCCATGCCCGCCTTTCTCCTGGACGTGTTTTTCACGTTCAATATCACTCTCTCGATTGTCATTCTTCTGGTCTGCGTATACGCGCTGCGGCCGATGGAATTTGCCTCCTTTCCCACGGTATTGCTGGTAGCAACCCTGTTGCGTCTGGCGCTGAATGTGGCTTCAACCCGAATTGTATTATTGGAGGGGCATGAAGGCGGCGATGCGGCGGGTAAGGTTATCGAATCTTTCGGGGCGGTGCTGATCGGCGGTAACTACGCAGTTGGTCTCGTGGTCTTCGCCATTCTGATGATTATCAACTTCCTTGTTGTTACCAAGGGTGCCGGCCGGGTTTCGGAAGTCAGCGCGCGCTTTACGCTGGATGCGATGCCGGGCAAGCAAATGGCCATTGACGCCGATCTGAACGCCGGCCTTGTCAATCAGGAAGAAGCCAAGCACCGGCGCGCCGAGATAGCGCAGGAGGCGGATTTTTACGGCTCCATGGATGGTGCGTCCAAGTTTGTAAAGGGTGATGCTGTCGCCGGCCTGCTGATCCTCGCGATCAATATTATTGGTGGTGTCGCCATCGGAATGATCCAGCATGGCCTCGATTTCGGGCTTGCGATGGAACGCTACGCATTGCTTACCATTGGTGACGGCCTGGTAGCCCAGATTCCGTCTCTGCTGCTTTCTACCTCCGCTGCCATCATGGTTACCCGGGTAACCTCCAGCCAGGATATGGGCGGACAGATTCTTCAGCAGATGTTCAATGCACCCAAGGCCCTTGCGATCGCGGCCGGCATTCTTATTCTGCTGGGTCTGATTCCCGGAATGCCCCATGTGGCGTTTCTGGGGCTAGGCAGCCTTGCTGCTGCGGCCGCCTGGTTTATCTGGAAGAAAGACCAGCAGACGGTGGAAGAGGGAGGCATGTTCCCGAGCCGGGGAGGCGCGGCTGTGGCGCCCGGTTCCGGCGGGCGCGATATTGCTCTGACAGGTGACTCGGGTGGCGATCCGGGCCGCCAGTTGCCTGCGCCGGGGGAAACCCGTGAACTGGGGTGGGACGATGTGGCAACGGTGGACATTGTGGGGTTGGAGGTGGGCTATCGCCTGATTCCGCTGGTCGATAAATCCCAGGGCGGCCAGTTGCTGAGCCGCATAAAAGGTGTGCGTAAAAAGCTGTCCCAGGACATGGGCTTTCTGATGCCCTCCGTGCACATTCGCGACAATCTGGACCTGATGCCTAATGTGTACCGCATTACGCTGATGGGCGTGACTATCGCAGAGGCGGAAATACACCCCGACCGGGAGCTGGCGATCGACCCAGGTCAGGTATTCGGAAAAATAGAGGGCATAGAAGGTAAGGATCCTGCCTTTGGCCTGGATGCGAGCTGGATTGAGCCGGGAAAGAAAGACCAGGCCCAGACCCTTGGCTATACCGTGGTTGACGCCAGCACCGTAGTTGCGACACATCTGAACCAGATTCTGCAGAAACACGCTCACGAATTGCTGGGACACGAAGAAGTCCAAAAATGGCTGGACCAGTTGGAAAAAGTGTCACCAAAGCTGGCTGAAGAACTGGTGCCGACCACCGTGTCCATCAGCCTTCTGCTCAAAGTGCTCCAGAACCTGCTAAAAGAAGAAGTTCCCATCCGCGATATGCGCTCCATTGCTGAAGCCATGGTGAACGTGCACCCGAAGAGTCAGGACCCCAGGTTGTTGACCACGGTGGCGCGTCAGGCGCTGCGCCGTATGATCGTTCAGAGCATCTGCGGCAACGATCAGGAAATACCGGTTATTACTCTGGATCCAGATCTGGAACAGTTATTGCTGAAGTCTGTTCAGCAGAGTCAACAATCTGGCGGCCAGGAAGATATAGGCATGGTTCTGGAGCCAAACATGGTGGAAAAACTGCAGCGCTCACTACAAGACAGCGTGCAGCGCCAGGAGATGCTGGGCAAGCCCGCCATTTTGCTGGTATCCGGACCGCTGAGGCCGGTGCTGGCAAAGTTTGCCAGCTACGGTGTGGAGAGGTTACATGTGCTCTCCTACCAGGAAATACCGGATAACAAACAGATTACGATCGTGGCGTCCGTGGGCCAGTAAGCACGCGGATGAAAGAACGGACAGCGCCAAAACGGCGTTGCCGGTGGAGGATGCAATAACATGAAAGTGAAACGTTTTTTTGCCAAAAGCATGGCCGAAGCGCTGAAGCAGGTCAGTGAACAGATGGGCCCGGATGCTGTCATCCTCTCTAACCGGCGTGTCGACGGGGGCGTCGAGATTGTCTGTGCGCTGGACTACGACGAAAATATGGCGCGCCAAAGCCTCGGCGACAAAGCTATCGAAGCCACCAATGGATCCCGGCTCGGTGAAATGCAGGCAGAGCAGCACCGCCGCCTGGAAGATGAGCTAAGCCGTTCCCGCTCCCGTATTCGCGATGTCCGGGAAAATCGCGCAGTGCGTAACCAGGGCTATGTCGACGCCTCGTTTGCTGAGCTGCATGAAGCTTCAACTGATGGTTTCGATGCGCCGCGCTCCACGGGCAGCAGCAATACTGACTACTCTGATGAGCTCGCCCGCATGCGCGCAGAAATCAGTTCTTTGCGGGACCTCATGAGTGGCCAGCGTGGAGAACCGGAAAAGCCTGGTGCTAATGCGGTTCAACAACGGCTTGCAGAGCGGCTGCAGGAGTTTGGCCTGAGCCCGGATCTGGCAGGCTCTCTCTCTCGCCGACACAAAGGCGGGAAGCTGGATGACGGCTGGAAACAATCCTTGAAAATGCTCGTTACCGGTGTGCGTACACCACACAAGGAGTGGCTGGACGAGGGCGGAGTTTATGCGCTGGTTGGCCCTACGGGCTCTGGCAAGACCACTACCATTGGCAAACTGGCTGCCCGGTATGTGTTGAAGCATGGCGCCGATTCGTTGGCGTTGGTCACCACCGATCGTTATCGGGTTGCCGCGCATGAGCAGCTTTTCGTATTTGGCCGCATTCTGAACGTGCCGGTTCGAGTGGTAGACGAAAGCCACACGCTGGATGATATTCTTGACGAACTGTCGGATCGTCATCTGGTACTGATTGATACCGCAGGGTTGACCAGCTCAGACAAGGGCTACCAGGAGCAACTGACAGAGCTTGCCCGCAGTCACCACAAGGTGCGCACGCACCTGGTTGTTTCTGCAACCAGTCAGCCGCGTATTATGAAATCCGTATGGCATTGCTATAAGATGGCAAGTCTTACTGGCTGCGTGATGACAAAGATTGACGAGGCCCTCACGCTGGGCGAATCTCTGGGCTTTGTAATGGAGACCGGATTACCGGTGGCCTACTACACAGATGGTCAGAAAATTCCGGGGGATCTGCATCACGCCGAAGCGGTTCCGCTTGTGCGGTTGGCTGTTGAACGTCTTAAAATGCTTCAACAAAAGGCAGCAGCAGAACGCTTACCCAGCGCTGAGCGGCCGCGCGAAATGGCATGAAGCCGTGAAGATCCGAGTTGTACCCAGCTATAAGTCATAACCGGCTAAACGTTGCAAGAGATAATAAACAATATGAGCAAAGCACATCCGGTACAGGTGATCGCAGTTTCCGGCGGCAAGGGCGGTGTGGGCAAGAGTAACGTGTCGGTCAATCTTGGCATTGCTCTGGCGCAGAAGGGCAGGCGTGTTGTTTTGCTTGATGCCGACCTGGGTCTTGGCAATATTGATGTGCTGCTTGGCATTACAGCCAACCGTACGCTGCAGGATGTGCTGGCGGGCGAGTGCGATCTCAGAGACATACTGGTTAATGGCCCCGGCGGTATCAAAATAGTTCCGGCCTCTTCTGGCACGCAACGCATGACCCAGCTCAGTCCGATGGAACATGCCGGGCTTATCAATGCGTTCAGCGAGTTGGGCGACCAGATTGATGTGCTTATCGTGGACACGGCTGCCGGCATTTCCGAGTCGGTCGTGAGCTTTCTCAGGGCATCCCAGGAATTGCTGCTGGTGGTCTGCGATGAGCCGACATCGATTACAGACGCTTATGCTCTGATTAAACTGATGAATCGGGACTACGGCACAAACCGCTTCCGGATTCTTGCCAATCAGGTAGGAAACGAGCAGGAAGGCCGCCATTTGTTTGAAAAATTGACCCGGGTTACGGAACGCTTTCTGGATGTGGCATTACAATATGTGGGTATGGTGCCGTACGACGAAGCTGTGAAGAAAGCGGTCCAGCGCCAGAAGGCTGTTCTGGAAGCTTACCCCCGAGCCAAGGCGTCGCTCGCTATCAAGGCATTAGCCGACAAGGTAGAAAGCTGGCCGCTGCCTTCATCCCCCCGCGGGCATCTGGAATTCTTTGTGGAGCGGCTCGTCGAAGTCTGAAACGGACCCCGTCAAACAATACCGGATACATGACATTGACGAAAAATCTGGGAATCTACAGCCAGGCGGGTGCAAAGAGCTCTTCAGAGCTGATCGAAACACACGCGCCGCTGGTCAAGAAAATTGCTCTCCATCTTTTGGCGCGACTGCCCGCTTCTGTGCAGCTCGATGACCTCATGCAGGCCGGTATGATTGGTTTGCTCGAGGCTGCCCAACGTTACAGCTCCACCAAAGGCGCAACTTTCGAGACTTATGCCGGTATACGCATTCGCGGCTCCATGGTGGATGAAATCCGCAAAGGCGACTGGGTGCCGCGCTCTGTTCACAGGAACGGTCGCCGGGTTGCACAGGCTATCAAGGCTGTTGAAAATCGTTTGGGACGTGAAGCCCAGGACGCGGAGGTTGCCGAAGAGCTCGGTATGGGGCTTTCTGAATACCATGCCACTCTGTCTGATTCGAACAGTGGGCGACTTTTTAGCCTTGATGAGCTCAATGAATCCGGAGAGCTGCCGATAGGAGAAGCAGAGACCAGTGATAATCCACTGGACGGACTGGCTTCTGATTCCTTTCGCAGCAATCTGGTAGCTGCAATTGAACAGCTACCAGAGCGGGAAAAGCTGGTTCTGAGCCTGTATTACCAGGAGGAGCTGAACCTCAAGGAAATTGGCGCAGTGCTGGGCGTCAGCGAAAGCAGGGTCAGCCAGATTCACAGCCAGGCGGCGCTGCGGCTGCGTGGCAGGCTCTCTGAATGGCGTCATGAAGATGGCAGTTAGGAAGCCCTTGGGTTTCTGGATCGTACTGGTGTGTAGTATTTGGTAACCGATGCTTTACAACCGTGATAAAGATCAGACAATAAGTGCTTAAATCAGCGGCCTGCCAAATTTTGAGCGCAAAGGTCAAACGAATTCCGGGTCTTACTTACTGGAGGTCCCTTTGGACAAGAACATGAAAATTCTCATTGTGGATGATTTCTCCACAATGCGGCGGATTATCAAGAACCTGCTCCGCGATCTGGGTTTCACCAATACCGATGAAGCCGATGATGGCAACACGGCTTTGCCTATGCTCAAAAGCGGCAAGTACGATTTTCTGGTGACAGATTGGAATATGCCAGGAATGTCTGGCTTCGATTTGCTTAAGGCAGTGCGGGCCGATGACAACCTGAAAACCCTCCCGGTGTTGATGGTTACGGCCGAAGCCAAACGCGACCAGATTGTGGCGGCAGCTCAAGCCGGCGTGAATGGGTACGTGGTGAAGCCTTTCACCGCCGCTGTTCTCAAAGAAAAAATTGAGAAAATTTTTGAAAGAATCCAGTAATCAGAGATTGGATGGATCGCATGAGTGATAACGAGAAGATCCACCGGGGTCTCGAGCCGGAAGTCACCGAAAAGCTCCGACAGCAGACGGCAGAACTTGGCCGATGCGTTGAAAGCGGAGATTATGCTGGCGCTATGACCGTGATCAATGAGCTGGGCGAAGCCCGGGATCAGAGCCTGTATCGGGAAGTGGGACGGCTGACCCGATCACTTCATGAATCGATACGGAATTTTCAGATAGACCCACGCAGTGCCGAGCAGAAGGAGGTTTTGTCGATGATGACAGACGCCTCGGATCGGCTTGCCTACGTTGTGCAGATGACCGGCCAGGCTGCCAATCGCACCATGGATCTGGTTGAAGAGAGTATGCCCGTAGCCAATGCAATGCGTGACGAAGCGAACGCTTTGCGGGAAGAATGGCAGCGTTTGCGCCGCCGTGAAATGCAGCCTGCGGAGTTTCGTGAACTATACGGTCGGATTGACAACTTTTTTGTGAGCCTGACCCAGGACGCCGATACGATATACAGCGGTCTCTCTGAAATTCTTTTGGCGCAGGATTTTCAGGATCTGACCGGACAGGTGATTCAGCGTGTCACGACGCTGGTTAAAGACGTGGAAGAGCAGATGCTCAGCCTTGTTGTGATGGCCAGTCATGTAGACAAGCTCACCGGCACGGTTCATCAGATTGAAGGCCAGGAAGTATCCGCTGAGCAGGGCGTGGGGCCTCAGATGAAGGCTGAAGAGCGTGAAGATGTAGTTTCGGGACAAAACGACGTAGATGACCTGTTGTCTAGTCTCGGTTTCTGAATTTAAGAGGTTAACCCATGGCGTTTGATGCCGATGATGAGATCCTGCAGGACTTCCTCGTAGAAGCTGGAGAGATTCTCGAAAAGCTGTCTGAGCAACTTGTCGATCTCGAGCAGCATCCTGATGACAGCAATTTGCTCAACGCCATATTCCGTGGGTTTCATACCGTCAAGGGTGGTGCGGGCTTCCTGCAGTTGGAGGCTCTTGTAAACTGCTGCCACTCTGCAGAAAACGTGTTCGACATTCTGCGCAACCATAAGCGTCAGGTCGACTCAGAGCTTATGGACGTGGTTCTGGAAGTTCTGGATCATGTTAACGCCATGTTTGAGCAGGTGCGCAATCGCGAAGAGCTTACGCCTGCGCCTGATCAGTTGATCGCCGCGCTGGATGCACTGGCCTTGCCTAAGGATGCCATTGCGGAAGCGTCAAGCGTACCTCAGGAAGAGTCGTCTGAAGCCGGGTCGGATGGCGGTGACATTACCGACGATGAATTTGAACAACTGCTTGATGCTCTGCACGGCGAGACACCCGTCGGTGGGTCAGTTCCCAGCCCGGTGCATGAGTCGCCAGCTGGCAACAACAGTGATGGCGCCGACAATGAGATCAGCGACGATGAGTTTGAAGCGTTGCTGGACGAACTTCATGGCAAAGGTAAATTTGCCGTGCAAGAGGCCCCGGCCGCAGATTCAGGCCCAACAAGCTCAGCTGGTCCGGCAACAGGTAGCAGCGGTGAGCTGATCAGTGACGATGAATTCGAAAAACTGCTGGACGAACTGCACGGCAAGGGCGGCAGCCCGACAACGGGCAGCCCGGGCAACAAACCCGATGAACCTTCACCGGTAAAAGCGGAACCCGGCCCAGGGCCTGCCAAAAGCAAGCCTGATTCAAAACCGCCCGCCAAGCAGCCTCCCAAGAATGCTACCCCAGCGGCGCCCTCCCGTGAGCAAGCACCCGTTGCAGAAACCACTGTCCGCGTCGATACCAAACGTCTCGACGACATCATGAACATGGTGGGTGAACTGGTGCTGGTGCGCAACCGGTTGCAGCGACTGGGTTCCGCGAGCGAAGACGAACATATGCACAAAGCGGTATCCAGTCTTGATGTCGTAACGACAGATCTGCAGGCCGCTGTCATGCAAACCCGGATGCAGCCGATCAAGAAAGTATTCGGCCGTTTCCCGCGTGTTGTTCGCGATCTTGCCCGTGGCATGAACAAGGAAGTAAATCTGGTCATGCACGGCGAGGACACCGATCTCGATAAAAATCTCGTCGAAGCGCTTTCGGATCCACTTGTCCATCTGGTGCGGAACTCGGTGGATCACGGCATCGAAGCGCCGGACGTGCGCGAAAAAGCCGGCAAGCCGCGGCAGGGCACAGTCACGCTGTCAGCGGAGCAGGAAGGGGATCATATTCTCTTGTCTATCCATGACGATGGCGCCGGTATGGACCCGGAAGTACTGCGGCGCAAAGCCGTGGAGAAAGGAATTTACGATCAGGATGCAGCCGATCGCCTGACAGATACGGAATGTTTCAACCTGATCTTCGCTGCTGGCTTCTCCACCAAGGAGCAGATTTCTGACGTTTCTGGCCGCGGTGTGGGTATGGATGTGGTCAAGACCAAAATCAGCCAGCTCAACGGTCAGCTCAGCATTGTTTCAGAGTTGGGTAAAGGATCACGCATCATCATCAAGGTGCCCTTGACCCTGGCGATCATGCCAACGCTGATGATCATGCTGGGCAACCAGTCGTTTGCGCTGCCGTTGGTGAATGTTGTTGAAATTTTCCATCTGGACCTGACCCGCACCAACATCGTAGACGGCCGCGAATGCGTTGTAGTGCGCGACAAGGTGTTCCCCCTGTTTCATATAAAACGCTGGTTGGTTAAAGGCACTGCCGCGGCCAAGGGGGAACCTGAAAATGGCCATGTGGTGATTGTGGCCATGGGTACGCAGCAGGTGGGCTTTGTGGTTGATCAGTTGGTGGGTCAGGAAGAAGTGGTTATCAAACCTCTCGGGCGTGGACTTCAGGGTACACCGGGTATGGCTGGCGCTACGATTACCGGCGACGGCCGTATCGCTCTCATTATTGATGTCCCCAGCCTGTTGCAGCGTTACAGTTGAGTGTTTGATTGGGGCAACAGATGTTCGGTAGGAGAAACGGATGACAGTTTCTGTCCTGGTCGTTGACGATTCAGGGTTCTTCCGCAAACGGCTGACGGAGATACTGACTGCGTCCGGACAGATCCGGGTGGTGGGTGTTGCGTCCAATGGCCGGGAGGGTGTTGAGCTGGCTGAATCACTGCGCCCGGATGTTATTACCATGGATTACGAAATGCCGATTATGGATGGTATTTCGGCTGTGCGTGAGATCATGAAAACGCGCCCTGTGCCGGTGCTGATGTTCTCTTCTCTTACCTATGAAGGGGCCAGGGTTACGCTGGATGCACTCGAAGCAGGGGCGGTTGATTTTCTGCCCAAGAACTTCGAAGAAATTGCCCGGGATGGCAGCCAGCTGCAGAAAATTCTGATCGATCGCGTGCTTGATGTTGCGCGAAGCCGGCCGGCCGGCCGAGCATCACACACCCTTTCTCACTCTCCACCTCAATCTCCAGGAACTGCTCCGTCGTCTCGGGGCAGAGCTGTGCCAAAGCCCGCCGTGGCAAGCCGCCCGGAGCCGCGCCCGCTGGCCTCCGGACACCAGAGTGCGCAGGGAGCGCCCAGCCGTCCGTCCCGAAAAGGTCCTGCCCGGCATTATGCTGTTGTCGGCATCGGCACCTCTACTGGGGGGCCTGTCGCACTCCAGCGTGTCCTGACGGCCTTGCCGGCAACCTTTCCCTCACCCCTTGTGCTGGTTCAGCATATGCCTGCGAGTTTTACTCCGGCATTCGCTGAGCGGCTCAACAAGCTGTGCAAGATAGAAGTCCGCCAGGCTGAGGACGGCGATATTCTGCGCCCCGGGCTGGCATTGCTCGCACCGGGCGGCAAACAGATGATGGTCGAAAACCGCGGTGGCCAGCCCCGAGTGCGTATTTTGCCTGGGGACGAACGGCTGAACTATCGGCCCTGTGTGGACGTTACCTTTGGCTCGCTTGCTCGCGCATACCCCGGGAAAACACTGGGTGTGATCCTCACTGGAATGGGGTCAGACGGCCGGGAAGGCTGCCGCATGATGAAACAGAGTGGCTCGCAAATCTGGTCTCAGGATGAAAAATCATCGGTGATCTACGGCATGCCCATGGCCGTTGCAAAAGCGGGCTTGAGTGATGAAGTTCTGGCTCTCGATGACGTAGCTCCGCGACTGATTGAGGGCGTTAGCTGATGGATTTTCTCAGCCTGCTTGGGGTTGTTCTGGCATTTGCCGCCATCCTTGGTGGCAACCTGCTGGAGGGTGGCGCGCTAAGCTCGCTCTTTAACGGCCCTGCGGCAATTATCGTTATTGGCGGCACCGTCGCTGCCACTATCCTCCAGACCTCATGGCCGACCCTGAAAAGAGCCTCCGCACAGGCTAGATGGGTGTTTGTTCCTCCTTACATCAGTATCGAAGACGGCATTGGCAAGGTAATCGACTGGAGCGTAAAGGCTCGTAAACAAGGCCTGTTAGGGCTTGAGGGGCTGGCTGAGAAAGAGCCGGAACACTTTGCCCGCAAAGGCTTGCAGTTGCTGGTGGATGGGGCAGAAACAGAAACAATCCGAAGCATCATGGAAATAGACCTGGAGTGCCGTGAGCAACGGGATCTGGAATCCGCCCGAGTGTTTGAAGCCATGGGGGGATACTCACCGACGATCGGTATTATCGGTGCCGTTATGGGGCTGATTCAGGTAATGACCAACCTTGAAGACCCCGAGTCGCTCGGTAACGGCATTGCTACGGCCTTCGTGGCAACCATTTATGGCGTAGCACTGGCCAACCTGCTGTTTTTCCCGGTTGCCAACAAGCTGCGCGGGCTGGTGAAGGAACGCTCGAGATACGAAGACATGATGATCGATGGCCTTATTGCCATCGCGGAGGGTGAGAACCCTAAATCCATTGAATTGCGGCTGCGGGGCTTCCTGCAGTAGGCAAACCCGGTTCCTATTATGCGGCGTCGCAGGCAACCTCAGGACGATTTGCACAACAAAGAACGTTGGCTGATTTCCTATGCGGATTTCATAACCCTGCTGTTTGCATTTTTTGTGGTGATGTATTCAGTGTCGTCGGTAAATGAAGGCAAGTACAAAGTGCTTTCAGAAACGCTTACCGGAGTTTTCAACGCCCCTCAGCGATCCTTTCAGCCCATAGAAATCGGTGATCAGCCTCTGCGCCCCGAAATGACTGTGCCAGAGGATGTCATTCCTCCGGCGGTTACCGAGGCGCCCCGAAATCCGGAACAAGAGATCGCGGAGCGTACTGAGGCATTGCGTACCATGGCAGATCAGCTCGCCATGGAGTTTGGTGATCTGATCAATCGTGGGGTGGTGACGCTTGAAACCAATGAGCGCTGGCTGGCGCTGAACCTACCGGACAGTTTGTTGTTTGGCAGCGGTGACGCCGAGCCGCACTATGACGCATTTGGCGTGATTGAAAAAATCGCCAGAGTTCTCAGGAACCGGGATAACGCCGTAAAAGTTGAAGGTTTCACCGACAACCAGCCCATTCGTACGACCCGCTTCCCTTCGAATTGGGAGTTGTCAGTGGCGCGAGCGGCTGCGGTTGTCCGCATGCTGGGTATGGATGGAATTGAACCTGAACGACTGGCGGCGGTAGGGTATGGTCAACACCAGCCTCTAGCGCGTAACGATACGGAAGAGGGGCGTCGGCGAAACCGCCGTGTAGTGCTTCTTATCTCCCGCGAGGCCAGCGTTCGGGGAATTATGCGCTAGCGCTCTTTTCCCATTCAAGTTGTCTAACCGCTGGCCGATAAACCACTGCGGGCTGATAAATCAAAGTACAACAGGTTTTAAGCTGGTCGCAACATCGTAGTCGTAGTCTCCGGAGAAAAAACGTGCGAATCTGGGCAGTAGCCAATCAAAAAGGTGGTGTGGGTAAAACCACCTCAGTGGTCGCGTTGGGCGGCTTGCTGGCAGAGCGCGGCAAACGCGTTCTCGTGGTTGATCTTGACCCCCATGGCTCACTTACCAGTTGGTTCGGGTACGATCCGGATACCATTGCGCACAGCGTATTTGACCTGTTCCAGCACCAAGGTAAAGTGCCTGAGGGTTTACCCGCCCAGCTTATCACCGAAACCAGCTGCCCCGGTTTGTCTCTGCTGCCGGCGAGCACGGCACTGGCGACGCTGGAGCGCCGAATGGTCGGCGTTGAAGGTATGGGGCTTATCGTGTCGCGGGCTCTTACCCAGCTATGGGATGATTTTGATTACGTTATTCTGGACAACACACCCTCGCTGGGTGTGCTAATGGTCAACGCCCTGGCGGCGGCACAGCATCTCGTTATTCCAGTTCAGACCGAGTTTCTCGCAATCAAAGGCCTTGAGCGCATGCTGCATACCCTGCAGATGATCATGCGCTCCCAGAAGAATGAACTTACTTACACCATAGTGCCAACCCTGTTCGACCGACGTACCCAAGCCTCGGTCAAGAGCTTGAACCAACTGCGCAAAACCTATCAGGATACCCTGTGGAGGTTTGCGGTGCCTGTTGACACCAAATTCCGCGATGCAAGCCAGGCGGGTGTTGTGCCTTCTAAACTGGACGCTCAGACTCACGGCGTGCGGGCTTACAGGCACTTGCTGGATGATGTGTTGGCAAGGACAGGCACAGGGAAGGAGCGTCAGCATGGCTGACGAAAAATTGACAAGGCTGGCGGATCCGGCCAGTGCCATTGCCAGTTATCTGGATGAATTGCTGCATACGGCGACCGATATCGCTTTGCGTGAAGAGATAGTTGAGCCGAAGCGGATTCCCGAAAAAAAACCTGACCCGAAACCCGAGCACAAGCCGGTGTTGAGGGCCAGACCAGCGCCAAGGGTGGAGCCGTCGCCGAAACCGGTGCAAGCTCAAGAGGCCGTTGCTGTCGTTGCTTCCGCGCCAGAACCGACGCCAGAACCGACGCCAGAGCCGGCACCTGAATTACCCGTATCGCGCCCGGAGTGGTCGCACCGTCCGTTTGAGTGTCTGATTTTTACGGTAGCGGGCCTGCAGCTTGCGGTTCCTCTCGTGCTGCTGGGCGCTATCCACCGGATTGAAGAAGAAGTCCGGCCGATCCCCGGTAGCCCCCTGTGGTATATGGGAATTCGCCCAGGCACTCAACAAAATCTGCGAGTTGTGGATACGGCCCAGTGGATTATGGCCGGTAGGGTGCCCGCGAATGCCCGGGACAACTATCGGTTTGTCATTCGGCTGGATAACAGCGAGTGGGGGTTGGCCTGCGACGACGTAGCCCAGTCGTTCACCCTGAGCCCGGATGATGTGCGCTGGCGCACGGCCCGCAGCAAACGGCCCTGGCTGGCGGGAACGGTAATTGAACAGATGTGTGCCCTGGTTGATGTGCGCACCATGGCGAACTTGCTGGTGCGTGCCGAGCGTGAGCAGCATCTTGATTTGAGTTGACCGGCAAGCCGGTTACGGAATGAAACGGTGCCGTGCTGGCACGATTTGTGCCCTTAACTATAGTATTGGGCGCTGATGATGTTTTTTTGACGATCAGGTTGCCCGCTGGGTAGCCGAACAGGAGATTCAGGTTATGGCATCCCCGAGCGGACAGCAAAGTCAGGCCCAAGACGATCAGGTACTGCAGTATGTGACCTTCCGACTGGATAACGAGACCTACGGTCTGAACGTTATGCAGATCCAGGAAGTACTGAGATACACGGAAATCGCGCCAGTACCGGGTGCTCCGGATTATGTGCTCGGTATCATCAATCTGCGGGGCAATGTGGTGACGGTTATCGACACCCGCCGCCGTTTTGGATTGGCAGATGCGGATGTGACAGACGCCACCCGGATAGTAGTGATGGAATCGGCCGATCAGGTAATGGGCATACTGGTGGATTCCGTAGCCGAGGTTGTGTACCTGAAAGCCAGTGAAATTGAGACTGCACCGAATGTGGGTAACGAAGAAAGCGCGAGGTTTATCCAGGGTGTGTGTAACAAAGATGGTGAACTGATCATATTGGTCGAGTTCGACAAAATGCTGTCAGACCACGAATGGGCTGAAATCTCAGGGCTGTGACCGGGGCTATTCCGGCCAGGCCTTATGATGGACGCCTTCCGTGGCAAATAAACCGGAGACGTCCATCATGTTTGCAGAAATTCCTTCCTATATTCCCTGGGTGCTGACCGCAGTAGCGCTCTGCCTGGTTTTCGCGCAGGGGCTGATGCTCGGGCGCCAGAATCAGCAACTGAAAGCCACACTCAAGGATCGCTGCGACACGCTCGGCCGGGAGCTGCATGCCACAGCGAGCGGCAGCATGGGTGTAGGCCAGCGCCTTGTGGTCTGCGAACGGCAATTACACGAGTTGCGCTCAACCATTGATGAGATGCGCCAGAACGACCCTCTGCGTATTTCCTATGATGAAGCCTCACGGCTTGTTGATCTCGGAGCGGATATTGACGACCTTATGAACACCTGCGGAATATCCCGTCCCGAGGCCGAACTGGTATCAGCGTTGAGAAAACGTCAGGCGGCCTGAAATTATAAAGTTTCTGTTGAATCGCCGCCGGCGTCTTCAGGCGTCCGGCCGCGAATATGAAATGCGAATGCAAGAATTTCCGCTATAACCCGGTAGAGGTTTTCCGGTATTTCGTCGTTCAGGGACAAGCGCGCAAGAATGCCTGCCAGCTCTGCGTTTTCATACAGCGGCACATTGTGCTCCCTGGCGATCCTGATAATCTCATCGGCCAGTTCGTACGTACCCGTGGCCGTTATGGTCGGAGCCTTCTCTCCGTCGTATTTAAGTGCAACGGCAGCGTCGGAAGAATGACGTTCGTTTTGCTCTTTCATGCCCGGGTATCCACCAGTCTGTGTTCCAGCTTCGTTGCCGGGTACGTCGGGCTGCCACGACGACAGTCTAGGTCAGTAACTTCCAGCCCCAGCTCCGACAGGCTTCGTCGCAGTAATGGCAGCTCTTCGTTCACCTGCTTCAGTGTGTCCTGTTTTTCTGCCCACACCCGTGCGCTGACTTCCTGCTGGCGCAGGGAAACTTCAAAATTCAGGGCGCCGGCCTGTTCCAGGTCAATGGCAAGATTAAGGCGCCATTCGCTGATGGCAGCGCGCTTGCCATCGCGACTTTTTGAGGAGGCCTCGTCCTTGTGCTGTTCTATGCGTAATTGCGCCACCCTTGGCTCGGCCTGGGGTGTCACCCAAGGTAAATCCATCAGCATGGTTGAGGCGGGCGCAGGTGTGTCACCCCCGCCTCTCGCAGTCAGTATCTGGCTGTGTAACTGGTTTACGGTGATGCGGTTCAGCATGCCGGCTAACATTCGCAATGTCTGCCCCACTGATGTGGGCTCGGAGCTCATGGCGGGCGGCGTTGATGTCAGCGCCTGCGGGAACTGCAGAGGAGCCTGAACCAGCCCGGGGCTGGCAAGTGGTGTGAGGCGGTTGAACAACACTGCTTTGTCGCCGCCTTGTTCAGCCAGCAGGGCGGTGATCATACGGCCAATGGCAAGCTTGAGGTCGGGTAGGGCCGGGGATGGTGTCTGAGTCAGGCGGGATTCTGCGAACAGCCCGCTCTCCGCGATCCATTGCCGTATTTGTTGCACGGTGTTGTTCTGCGTTCCGGCGCCCGGTGCCAGGGTATTACTGGAAGGCAGTCTTGCAAGCAGCGTTTCGAGAGCCTGTCGTGCAGCCTCCGGCAGCGGTTGCGGGCTGCGGGTTGTAGGGAGCTGGCCGGGCGTCGGTTCAGGAATAACGCCGCGGTTCAGTGCCGTCATCAGCTTGGCCAGACCGCTGTCCAGGCTCTGCTGCCAGGGCATGCGTTGGGCAAGAGCCCGGGCAATGGTGGCTTCCGGGGCTTGCGCCAGCTTGCCCATGAGTTGCAGTTCATTGCCGGCACGCATGACTTTCACCCAGTCCCCGGGCGTCAACTCCGTGGCGCCAATGGTCGCGCTTACCTGAAGCGGTTTACCTCGAACGTCCAAAAGCACTTCGGCACTACCGCCGCCTTGACGTTGGATGATTTCCGCAACACGGGCCAGTACGGTTTCCCGGTTCGCAAGCTGAAGCTGATCCAGTTGCTGTCGGGCAGACAAAACGGCCGTTTCCCGGCCTGATTGCCTGGTGTCAGTGGTTTTTTCTGGGCCGGGGGTAACCGGTGCCGGGGGTGCAGGGGGCTGTTGACCGCTGGGTAGTTTCATTGCTGCTGACTTGATACCAGACAAGAGTATTTTGAAGGCGCTTTCGTTATAATACGCCGCGCCGGCAACTTTTGCCGTGAACACACCCGATGCACTATGCGCATCGACCTGATTACGGGGCCCTGATGTCCGAGCCGTTACTACAGGCTGTCAATCTGCAGTGTGAGCGGGACAAGCGGATACTTTTCCGTGAGTTATCTTTCTCCATACTGCCCGGTACGGTAACCCGTGTCGAGGGGCCGAACGGCTCCGGCAAAACGACGCTGCTGAGAATACTGGCGGGCTTGAACGATGCGTGGACCGGCGGGCTTAACTGGTGTGGCGCATCGATCGCCGGTCAGCGAGAGGCGTTTCTCCGGAACATGCTTTATCTCGGGCATCGCCCGGGTATCAAACCCCTGCTTACTCCCATGGAGAATCTCCGGGCCTTGATGGCTGGTCGCAGGCCGGTGTCTGATGCGGCATTGGGGCAGGCGCTGGAGGGGACAGGCTTGAGAGGTTTCGAAAATATACCTTGTCGCAACCTGTCTGCAGGCCAGCAGCGCAGGGTTGCGCTGGCGCGCCTGCTGGTTGCTGATGAACCACTGTGGTTACTCGATGAAGTATTCACTGCCATAGACGCCGATGGCGTAAAAGCCCTCGAGGCGCTTTTGCAGCAACGCGCTGCCGAGGGCGGCGCCGTGCTGGTTACAACTCACCATGACTTGGCATTGCCAGGCATGCGTAGACTGATTCTTGGTGCGGGAGGCTCGTTTGATGAACGCTGAAGCCCGCCCGGCGGCCCGGCTTGCCAGTACCAGCGTGGGTGCATTGGCAGCCATGAAGGGCGTCTTTGCCCGGGATATGAGAGTGGCATTCCGGCAACGCCAGGATTTGCTCAACCCGCTGCTGTTTTTTGTGATGGTCGTCACGCTGTTTCCGCTTGGAGTCAGCCCGGAAGTTTCATTTTTGAGCGAGGCAGGAGCCGGCATTCTCTGGGTAGCAGCGCTGCTGTCTGTATTGCTGTCGCTGGATCATCTGTTCCGCCACGACTTTGACGATGGCACCCTGGAACAGCTTGTGCTTCAACCGCAGCCGCTGTTTCTGCTGATTCTGGCAAAAACTCTGGCGCACTGGGTGCTGACAGGGCTGCCCCTGGTCATGTTGACACCCGTTCTTGGTGTAATGGTGCATCTCGACGGGAACTCTATCGCTGTTTTATGTCTAACGCTGCTGATCGGGACGCCGGTACTGAGCCTGATTGGCGCTATTGGCGCGGCGTTAACACTTGGGTTGCGATCGGCAGGCGTGCTCTTGTCCCTGCTGATCATTCCACTGTACATTCCTGTGCTTATTTTCGGCACGGGCACGGTTGCAGCGGCAGCAGAGGGAGCATCAGTGGGGGCCTATCTTGCTCTGATGGGTGCGTTTCTGATGCTGGCGCTGACACTGGCGCCGTTCGCAGCGGCCGCGGCGCTGAGAATCAGCTTGTCGAATGGGTAAAACAAGGTAAACGGTAGGACGGTGACCATCTGATGTGGCAATTTTTTCACAAACTGGGTTCCCCAAAATGGTTTTTCGGGATATCCACCCGGTTCATGCCCTGGCTGCTGGCGGGCGGCTTGCTGTTGCTTATGAGCGGGGTTATCTGGGGCCTGGCGTTTGCGCCCAAGGATTACCTTCAGGGGAATAGCTACCGGATCATTTTTATTCATGTTCCCACGGCGTTTATGGCTCAGTCGGTGTACATCATGATGGCGTCTGCGGCCCTTGTAACACTGGTTTGGCGTATGAAACTCGCCGATGTATTCGTCAAGGCGGTTGCGCCGGTGGGGCTGATTCTCACGTTTTTGGCACTTTTTACCGGCGCTGTCTGGGGCAAACCAACCTGGGGCACCTGGTGGATATGGGATGCCCGGCTTACTTCCATGCTGATACTGTTGTTTCTGTATGGCGGGGTTATCGCGCTGGATCGCGCCATTAATGACGAAAAGTCTGCCGCCCGTGCGGTGGCGGTGCTGGTGTTGGTCGGGGTAGTGAATATCCCCATTATCAAATACTCCGTGGAATGGTGGAATACACTGCATCAACCCGCGACGTTCAAGCTCACAGAAAAACCGTCCATGCCGGCGGAAATGTGGGTGCCGCTGCTGCTTTCAGTGCTGGGCCTGTATCTGATTTTTGGCTGGCTTGCCTGTGTTCGCATGCAGACAGAGATTTTGTCGAGGGAGCAGCGCACTCGCTGGGTGAAAGAATTCGTAACGAAAGGAAGGGTCTGACCAATGGCATTTGATTCCTTTTCTGCCTTGATTGTGATGGAAGGTCATGGTCCCTATGTCTGGGCCTGTTACGCAGTGTTTTTCGTGTTGATGGCACTGATGATGATCGCGTCGGTTCGGAGCCGGAGTGCGACTATTGAATCCTGCCGTCGCGGTTATGAGCTTCAGGCTGAAAAGAGTACAGTGGCGGCGGCTTCAGCGACCTCTGCGTCCTTCGCGCGCGTAAACGTTTCCCAAGACTGACTGACAGGTATGTAAATGCATCCGATCCGTAAAAAGCGGCTGACTATAGTTCTGTTTCTGCTGGTAGGGCTCTCCGTCGCTGTGGCACTAACCACGTATGCGCTACGCCAGAACATCAATCTGTTTTACGATCCAAGCCAGATTTCCGCCGGGGAAGCGCCGGTTGACGTGCGGATCCGGGCGGGCGGTATGGTTGAAGAGGGCTCGGTTGTGCGGGATCCCGAAAGTCTGAAAGTGGAGTTCCTGGTAACCGACTTTAATGCTTCGGTGCCAGTTGAGTACGTCGGTATCCTGCCAGATCTGTTTGCTGAAGGGCAGGGCATTGTTGCCATGGGCAGGCTCAACAACAAAGGCCGCTTTGTAGCGGACCAGGTTCTGGCCAAGCATGATGAAAACTACATGCCGCCGGAAGTCGCCAATGCACTGGAAAAGGCTTCTAAAGCCGAGAATAAGCCGATGTCTGGAACTGCCAAACCGGCAACCTACTAAACACACAACAATCAACAGCCTGACCCCTGGAGAGCTTTGATGTATCCCGAACTCGGACAGCTTGCACTGATACTTGCGCTGTTGCTGGCAGTGCTTCTTTCGGTTGTACCCCTGGTTGGTTCACTCACCGGTCGGGACAATCTTCAGGCGTTTGCGAGGCCTCTGACCACGGGCATGTTTGTTTTTGTCGGGCTGGCGTTTGCGGTGCTGACTCACGCTTTTTTAACAGACGATTTTTCCGTCGCTTACGTAGCGAACAACAGTAATAGCATGTTGCCCTGGTACTACAAGTTCAGCGCTGTGTGGGGTGGCCATGAGGGCTCACTTCTGCTCTGGATACTTATGCTCACCGGGTGGACGATGGCCGTTGCCATTTTCAGCCGCCGTTTGCCCGCGGTGATGATTTCTCAGGTGTTATCAGTGCTCGGCATGGTCAGCGTCGGTTTCATGCTTTTTATCGTTGTTACGTCGAACCCTTTCGACCGTTTACTGCCCAATGTGCCGGCTGATGGCGCTGACCTGAACCCGCTTCTGCAGGACTTCGGGCTGATTGTTCATCCGCCTATGCTTTACATGGGCTACGTTGGTTTCGCGGTGGCCTTTGCGTTTGCCATTGCGGCATTGATTAACGGCCGTCTGGACGCCGCCTGGGCCAGATGGTCAAGGCCCTGGACCACCGTTGCCTGGTCATTTCTGTCTGTAGGTATTGCTCTTGGAAGCTGGTGGGCTTACTACGAGCTTGGCTGGGGCGGCTGGTGGTTTTGGGATCCCGTAGAGAACGCCTCCCTGTTGCCCTGGTTGTCCGGTACGGCCCTGATGCACTCACTGGCAGTGACGGAAAAACGCGGTGTCTTTAAAAGCTGGACGGTACTGCTGGCGATCGTCACCTTTGCGCTGAGTCTTCTGGGCACCTTCCTGGTTCGTTCGGGCGTACTCACCTCGGTTCATGCCTTTGCATCCGATCCCGAGCGCGGTACTTTCCTTCTGATTTTGCTGGCGATCACTGTTCTGGCAAGCCTTGTGCTTTATGCATTCAGGGCGCCGGTGGTTCATGTGCGGTCCCGCTATGGCTCCCTGTCACGGGAAATATTCCTGCTACTGAACAACGTGCTGCTGGTATCCGCGACGCTGTTGGTAGCGGTAGGCACCCTGTACCCGTTGGTTCTTGATTTCTTTGATCTTGGCAAGATTTCAATTGGCGAGCCGTTCTTCAATCTCACTTTCAGTCCACTTGCGGTGGCGACCGGCCTTCTGCTTGGCGTCGGCACCTTTTCCCGCTGGAAGAAAACAGATGGTGGCTGGCTTGCGCGCAAGCTTTTGTGGCCGTTGGCGGTCAGCATGCTGCTCAGCACAGCGATTATGGTTGGTTACGGCGGCTTCACGCCCTGGGCCTTCCTTGGCGTATTTACAGCCGTTTGGGTAACCTCTGCCACCTTCTGGGATCTGTGGGACAAATCTTCTTCGAAAAAGGGGAGAATTCACGGACTCCAGCGTCAGTCTCGCAGCTACTACGGGATGGTGCTTGGGCACCTTGGCCTTGCGATCACCATGGCAGGCGCAACCGTTGTGTCGAACTACGGCATCGAGCGAGATGTGCGCATGGTGCCTGGCGATGTTGCCGAGGTTGGTGACTATCAGTTCCTTTTCGTGGACATCGGTGAACGGCGCGGCCAGAACTTTACAGCCCAATACGGCACGTTTGAGGTCATGCTCGACGGTAAAAAGGTTGCCGAACTGCACCCGGAGAAGCGCCAGTATGCTGTTGGCATGAGCGTTATGACTGAAGCGGATATTGATGCCGGTCTGTTCCGGGATATCTTTGTTGCAGTGGGTGAGCGTATTTCGGATAACGCCTGGGCCATTCGGCTTCAATACAAGCCGCTGATCCGCTGGTTGTGGCTGGGGGCATTGTTTATGGCTGCCGGTGGATTCCTGGCTGTGTCGGACCGCCGGTACCGGATTCGCGAGCGGGCCACTGAGCGCGCAACCGCGTCTCAGCCGGCGCAGAAAGATGATCAAGGCACGGCCGGAGCGGTCTCATGAAGCGTCTTTTACTGTTCCTGCCTCTGTTGGTGGCAGTCGTAGTGGGTGTGGTTCTGTTTGCCGGTATTGGCAAAGATCCGACCAAGCTGGACTCGGCGCTGATTGGAAAGCAGATTCCGGCCTTCAGCCTGAAAGACCTGAAACAACCGGAAACCACGCTCGATGAGGGTCTGTTTCAGGGTGAGATTACTCTACTGAACGTCTGGGGCACCTGGTGCCCTGCTTGCCGCGACGAGCATGACGACCTCATGAAGGTTGCCCGGGAAAAGAAGGTTGCGATTATCGGGCTGAACTACAAGGACAACCGTGACGATGCTTTGGTCTGGCTGGACAGGCTGGGAGACCCCTACCGCACGGTTATCTATGATCCCAAAGGCACGTTGGGGTTTGATCTGGGTGTGTATGGCGCACCGGAAACCTTTGTTATTGATGCCTCCGGTGTTGTGCGGTACCGCCATGTGGGTGTGGTCAACGATCAGGTATGGGAACAGATTCTGTTGCCGGTGATTAACGAAGCGCGGGAGAACGGCTGATGCTCCGCATGGTGTGTTTCCTTTTGGCGATTACGGCATCCGGTTATTCCGTTGCGGATGTTTCTGCCGTTTATGGTTTTGAAAGCCGTGGTGAAGAGCAGCGTTATCAGAACCTGATTGCTGAGCTGCGTTGCCCCAAATGCCAGAACCAGAATATTGCGGATTCAAACTCGCCCATTTCCAAAGATATGAGAAACGTTGTTTACCAGATGATGCTGGATGGTGCCAGCAACGAGGAAATAGTCGAATCTCTGGTGAGCCGCTTTGGTGAGTTCGTCAAGTACAAGCCAGATCTGGACAGCCGTACGTTCGTGCTCTGGGCAACTCCCGCGATTGCGGTTCTGGTCGGTCTTCTTGTGGTCGCCGGGGTCGTCGTTCGCTCCCGGAGAGCTGGTACGGCAGCGCCGGCACTGAGCAGCGAGGAGCAAGCCCGGATTGATAAAATGCTCGCGGAACGGAATGAGGGCGGCAGCGCCTGACCTCGCAGAGCAATATGCACCGTTTTATTCATTTTTGAACCTGTGACGATATCTTCATGACCGAAACTTTCTGGATTGCCGCAACGGTACTGATCATTCTTGCGCTGGCATTTGTACTCTACCCAGTGTTGTTCAACCGTCGGGACGCCCGACAGCAGATGGACCTCAGAAACCAGAACCTGATGGCCTATCGTGGCCGCATGGCCGAACTGGAAAGAGAGCACGAGGCGGGCATTCTTGATGACGGCAACTACCGGCAAATCCGGGAAGAACTCGCAGGTGCCATGCTGGACGATGTTCCGGAGAACGAGGTTGTCGTCAAAACAGTGCCGGGTCGCAAGGCCGCTATGGCGGTTGCTCTGGTTTCGATATTGCTGATTCCCGCGGCCACGGTTCTGCTCTACGAAGAGTGGGGCGCGATGGACAGCGTTGAAGCGTTCGTTGCCATGCAGGAGCTCGGTAGCTCGGACGATGCACGAGCAGCTCAAATGAATGAACTTGCGCTGCAACTTCGGACGCGGCTTGAAGCCAGCCCTGACAACCCGGACGGCTGGGCGATGCTGGGCCAGACCTATATGCGCCTCGAGAGTTACGAAGACGCCGCCTGGGCATTCCGGCAACTGGCTGACAGCGTCAGTTCTGATGATGGGTCCAAGGCTGTAGCCTTGGGTCTGGCGGCTCAGGCGCAGTTTTTCCGCAGCCAGGGCGCCATGACCGAAGCGGTAACGTCTGCAATTGAGGAAGCAAGGGCACTGAACCCGGATGAGGTTAACTCGCTTGGCTTGTTGGGCATCCACTCATTCAGTCAGGGCAACTACCGTAAGGCGATTAATTACTGGGAGCGCATCCAGGCCGTCGCGCCGGAGCACCCGCAATTGGCTTCGATTCAGGGCGGCATAAAAGAGGCGTATACGCGCCTTGGTGAACAGCCGCCAGCCGAACAACCCGCATTCCCGGCTCCCGATGACAGCATGGCCCAGGAAGGCGCTGGCGTTACTGTTCGGGTGACGCTGGATGAGGCATTTCAGAAAGATATTCCTGACGATACAACGCTGTTCCTTTTTGCCCGCGCTGCCAATACTCAGGACGGCCCGCCCTTAGCCGTTGTCAGATTGACCGCTGGCGCATTGCCCGTTGAGATCCGCCTGGACGACCGTCATGCGATGGCGCCACAATCGGTTATATCTGGCGCAAATGAAGTGGTTGTGACCGCTCGTCTGACCCGATCAGGCAACATCAACGCTCAGGCAGGTGATTGGCAGGGCAGCACCGACGCTCCTGTTGCAGTTTCCGAGGTTCCGGGTTCGCCGGTCGCGTTGGTTATTGATCAACAGCTGATTAACTGAGCCGGTGAATACCGGCTCGAAGAGTTGCTCGGTAGTCTTGAGTTGCCGCCAGACCTGCCCTTACACGGAAAGGTTGCTGGGATAGAGTGGCGGCAAGCCAGCTTCTGAAGACGGAGCGCCCTTGGTCTTCCTGGCTTTTTTGAGCGCGTCTGCCAGAGCGCTGCCGTCCCACTTGTTGCTTCTTTCGCCATCCGAATAATCCCGGCTGAAAAGGTGTGCCTGTAATTGCTGGAGCTCCTGCTCCAGATCTGATGCCGGTAGCACGCTGAAAATATCCTTTACAGAGTGGAAACTGTGGCCAGGCCAGCGTAAATTCGCCCAGCTCACAAATAGCCCGGGTGTTGAGGTACTGCCTTCCTTCGCGGCGTCAAGCAGCTGCTCAAATAACGCTCTCTCCTTTCTGGCGCCTTCGAAGTCAGTATTGGAGAGTGTCCGAGATGTGATTCTGCGAGTACGCCACCAGGCCAACATGGTCAGAACCCATATCCCTGCCAGCGCTACGCTTACCCATTGCCAAAAGCTCCCGCCGTCGGTCGCAGCCCCCTTGTTGGAAGCGCTCTGTTCGCTATCGGTTTCTGCCGCTGCGCTCCGGGTATCTGTGGCGGTTGGAGAGGGTATGGTTGCGCCATTTGCAGAGGTTACATTCAGCGTTTGTGCGGGGATCACAGCGACCTTTTCGCTGTCGGATTGCGTGTCCCACCAGGGAATGCGAATAGCCGGGAGCACGAGCTTCCCGGCCTCAACAGGCACCAGTGCCCGGGTTTGTGTAAGCGTTGATGTAATGCCGTCTGGGCCGGTGCTGGTGTTCCGTTGCGGTTCTTCCGGGTAACTGCGGAGCCCACCTGGCACAGAGTCTGGTAGAGGTGGCAGGGCCTCTGAAGGCAACCCGGTTGCCTGCAGGCTGAGTGTGCGTGCGAGGTTGTCACCGGTCTTGAGGTTCAGTGTCGGAGGCATGCCAGCTTCTGCCAAGGTAAGGTTGGTGGCCGGGAGCCAGGTTGAGCCGCTGAATTCTTGTGGAACCCCTTTCACTGGCACCTCGAACAGTGCAGCACTGTCCCTCAGGAACCTGAGCGAACCATCGGCATCTCTGGCCTGGCCTTCGAAACGAATGGCAGGCAGGTTAAGTGACCCTGGCTTTTGTGGGAACAGCGCATAGCGTCGCTCTACCACCCGGTAGCGCACGCCATCGCGGTCTCGGGAAAATTCACGCTGTTTTCCGAGGGTTTCGATAATTGCGTTGGGGTGCTGCGGGTCGGATAGCTCGCCACGGATAAGATTGCCCCGGAAAAACAACCTCACGGTCAGTATCAGCTGCTCCTGAACATAGACCTCTGCCTTGTCTGCGGACAGTTCAATGAAGCTGTCCCGGCTGGTGTCTGCCTGGTCCGGAGGATTGCCGTCAACCACCTCAATAGTTACCGGTTTGGACACGGAATCCTTGAAGGTAAGGGCGGGGATGGTGATCTCTCCGGTGGACGTAGGCGCAAGTTGATATGTCCAGGTTATCTCTCCCACCATGTCGCCGTTTACGGTGCGAATGCTGTACTGCTGATTGCGAGCCAGTATTTCAAACTCCGGAGTCACCTTTTCAATATCCGGCGAGGGCAGGCTCGAGATATCGAAATCGAAAAGATTGCTCAGGTTGATATCAATCTTTGTGCTGCCTTTAACGGTGAGCGTCAGGACTTCGCCTTCATACAGTCGGGTTCGGTCCGCTTCAGCAGTGAGCTCGCCGGCATGAGCAGGCAGCCAGATCGCCATCAGGATTGCAGAAACAACCAGCCAGGTTGTCGGAATAATCAACCGTTTTACCATGGTGTATCGCCCTTATCGGATGGTGTCTGGCGCTCCTGATACTGCTGCAGGAATTTTCTCTGCAAAAGCCCGCCGGGGTTATCAGGCACCCGACGCAACGCCTGCTCCTGGCTCTGGCTAAGCGGCGTTTCGGAAACCGGTGCAGGCGCCTGAACGTCTTCAGCGCCGGGCTCTGCCTGCGCGGCCTGGTCACTTGCACCGTTGTTTTCAGAGTTGGTTTGAGAGTTATTCTGAGAGGTGTCTTCGGACTGTTCTTCGCCAGGCGCCTCTTGTTTGCCACTCTGCCCCTGTTCTTCAGGGCTGCTCTGCGACGGCTCCGACTCAGCGTCGGAACTCTGGGAGCTGTTGGAATCCTGGTTCTCACTGGAGGAGTCGGAAGGGCTTTCCTGCTGGTTGCTCTCACCGGATGAATCCGAGGCATCCTGATCGCTGTTGCCCTGATCCTTATCGGAGTTATCTTGCTGCTGTTTGAGCAGGTCTTCCACCAGCTGCCGGTTTACTCGGGCATCTTCCATATCCGGGTTGCGCTCCAGCGCGCTGTCGTAGGCTTCAATAGCCTCTTCCAGCTTGCCGGCCCGGGCCAGAGCGTTGCCGCGATTGAAATCAGCGAGAACCGTGTCTGCCCCTTCGAAGACCTTTGCGGCTTCATCATAGCGCTCGGCACGATACAGTGCCGACCCCTGCCATTCCGGTGATTCCAGTATCGTTGCTGCCGCGCCGGGATCTTCATGTATCAGCTCTGCTGCTCTTTGATCTTCCCGTTGCCAGAGGCCGCCCCAGTCCATGGCCGCAGCGGGCTGCGGTATCACGGGCATCAGAATCAAAGCCATCGCGGTGAAGGCGCCTCGGCGCCAGCCCAGTAACATCAACGGCAGGGCGAGCCACAACAACCAATAGCCGTCGTCTTTCCAGCGGTCGATAGTGAGCCCGGTGTTTGTGTCCTGCCACTCGTCTGATTCTTCAGGGCTGAGGTTCAGGGCCGCTATGTCGCTGTCGTCCAGCGTCAGTTCATGGCTTGTGCCGCCGTTATTACGGGCAAGCTCCGCGAGTATGTCCGGGTCGGTACGTGTTATGACAATGTTACCGTTGTCGCGGATAAAGCCGCGCCGTGCAAGAGGGATAGGCCCGCCGTCCCGGGTGCCAGCCGCCAAGGTACTCAGAGTGAACTCGGTGTCGGCGAGTTCGTCGCTGATGTGTGTCAAATAGCGCTCGGATACGCCATCGGTAATCAACAGAATACGGCCTTGGCCCGGAGCGCCCTGCTGCAGAAGATCCTGAGCCCTTGAAACGGCCAGGTCGGCACGATTGCCCTGAACCGGCATGATGATCGGGTCGAGTACGTTCAGCATACCCGTTAACGTGTTGCTGTCGTCTGTCAGGGGGGTCACCACATGGGCGTCTCCTGAATACACCACCAGCGCTGTCAGACTGCCCTCACGAACAGCCAGAATATCGCGGATCTTGCGTTTTGCACGGGTCAGGCGGTCGGGCTCCAGATCCGTTGCCAGCATGGACAAGGACAGGTCGAGTACGATCACCAGGCTATCCCCCGGTTTTTTCAGTGGCGTGGGCGCCTCACGCCAAGCGGGTCCCGCCAGAGCGATAGCCAGGATGACAACAGCACTGATTGCGGGCACAAGTCTGGATCCGCGTTTTTCGGAAGCGCGGCCGTATCGCCGGATCACCGGGGACAAAAATTGCTCAGGGATCAGGCCGGACCACCCGCTATCTCCTGAACCCTTTCCTTTCAATGCCAGGTAAAGCACGGGTACAACCAGCAACAGCAGAAGCCAGAGCGGGCGCAGGAAGTGGAAATCAGCCATGGTTTACGCCCCCGTCGGTGCTCGATCGAGCCAGGGTCAGCTTGCCTGCACTACGTCGGAACAGAAAAAGACCTAACCAAAACGCCACCGCCAAGCCGGCTGGCCAGAAAAACAGGTCGGTGACCGGGCGGTAGAATTTACCATCCAGCTCAATGGGTTCAAGCTGATTGATGGTTTCGTAGATCAGCTCCAACTCCGGCAGGCTGCGGGCACGAAAATATTCTCCACCGGTTTGTTGGGCCATTCGGATCAGCAGGTTCTCGTCCAGATCTCTGGAAGGGTTTACCCGGCGTGAGCCGAGCAAACCTCTCTGGATCATGGACTCGGCGCCAATACCGATGGTGTAGAGGCGAATGCCGGCAGCGGCTGCTATCTCTGTGGCTTTGTCGGGCGTAATTTCGCCGGCGGTATTGGCGCCATCGGTAAGCAATACCGCAACCCTCTGCTGTTGCGGCCGGTCCCTCAAACGCTTGGTAGCCAGGCCAACGGCATCACCAATGGCAGTTGCGCGCCCGGCCATACCAATACCCGATTCCTGCAAAAGCGTTTCAAGGGTAGCAAGATCAAACGTCAGGGGTGCCTGAACGTATGGCTCTGTGCCGAACAGTATCAAACCAAGCCTGTCGCCCCCGCGGCGCGCAATAAAGTCATTCAGTACTCTTTTGACAGCCTGCAGGCGGTTGATGCTGCGGCCCTGGACGACCATGTCTTGTTCTTCCATGCTCGGCGATATGTCCACAACGAGCATGAGATCGCGCCCGGTGACGGGCATCTGAACTTGCTCACCTATATGTTGAGGGCGCGCCAGTGCCAGCACCAGAAGCGCCCAGGCCAGCAATAGAATCAGGGTTTGCCAGCGCGGCCTGGCATTGCCCTGGCGGGTAACGCCAGGCAGGTCCGAGAGCCAGTGACCAACCGGAAATACCGGAGCATCTACGGTTTGCGCAGCCGGCTTTTTCCATTGCAACAGCACGGGCGCCAGAATCAGCAGGAGTGCCCAAGGGTAAGCCAGGCTCAGCATTTCTGAGCCTCCAGCCAGGTTCGGGCGAACTCCAGGGCCTGGGTGGGCTCGGCCGTTGGCTGCGGCTGCCAGGCGCTGTTGACCAGCGCCTCGACAACCGGACGCTGTGCGATCTTGCCATCGGGTAGGTGGCTTAACAGGCAGGCAGTCCATTGGTCTCCGGACTGTGCTTCGGGTTGTTCATCCGGATAGCGTTCCCGCGCCACTCGCTTTAGCAGCGTATTCAGTTGCGCAAACCATTGTGGTTCTCTCGACGCAGTATGTTCGAGGATGACCAGCTCTGCTCGCGCCAGTCTCAACCAGCGGTTTCGGCGGTGATGACGACGGACCAGCCATGCCAGAGCAGCGATTGCCATCAGGAGTGCAAAAGCCAGAACCCACCAGCCCGGTGCGGGCGGCCAGAAGCCTCCGGTTTGTGGCAGGTGAATATCCCGAAGCTGGCTCAGGGGATCGTCTGGTATCATCCGATTCGTCCTCCTGGTCCAAGTATGGATTTAAGGCTTACAGCAGGCGCCTCTCGGGTAGAAACGTCTGTTGCCTGGATGCCAGACAAACGGAAGCACTCTTCAAGGGCGGTTTCATGACGGTTGGTTTTTTCACGCCAGGCCTGCTGAAAACTTCTGTTGGACGCATCAAACCACACCGGGCCTTCTGCTCCGGCAACGGCAAAGCGCCCACTTTGCGGCAGTTCCTGCTCCAGTGGGTCGACAACCCGCAGTGCGCTGACACTGTTATGACGAGCCAGCGCCCCCAGTAAAGAAGTGGTGCTCCTGGAGATGCCGAGAAAATCGCTTATGACAAAGATCCTGCTGCCGGTATGCGCGACCCGCCGTGCTTCTGCAAGGGCTGTATCAAGGGTGGTTTCGGATGCAGAGCCATCCAGGGATGTATGCTGTTGGCTGGCAAGCGTGTCCAGCAGTCGCAGCACGGACTTCTTGCGGCGTGCCGGGCGTTGGACGGTCAAGGTCTTGCCGTTAAAAACAATGCCGCCTACCTGATCCCCGGCCGACAGTGCGAGCCAGGCCAGAACGGCAGCAAGCTGAGCACAGCGTACCTGCTTGAAAGCACCGGTGCTGGCAAAGAACAGGGTTGGGCCGAGGTCGCAAATCAAAAGTACAGGGCGCTCCCGTTCCTCTTCATAAAGCTTGGTGTGGGGAGCCTGGCGCCTGGCCGTTACGCGCCAGTCAATACTGCGTATGTCGTCTCCCGGCTGGTAAAGCCGCACCTCGGCAAACGCCATTCCTCTTCCGCGCTGCGAGGAGTGCTGTAGTCCGGCTTGTCGCGCTCGTGCCGGGCGTGCCGAAGGCAGCTTAAGCGCCTTGGCATCAGCCTGCAGGCGAATGAGTGCCTGCAGGCTGATGCGGGTAGTGGAAACATCCATGGCCAGCCTCAGGCGCTCACTGGCAAACGTTCAATCAGGCGTTGTATGACTGTATCGGCTGTTACGCCTTCCGCCTCCGCTTCAAACGTCAGCAGAATCCGGTGCCGGAGTACATCGAAGGCTACCGCGCGAACATCGTCTGGCGTTACATAGTCTCTGCCGTCCAGCCACGCAATGGCGCGGGCGCAGCGGTCGAGGGCGATGGTGCCTCGAGGGCTGGCGCCAAAAGCTGTCCAGCGTGCCAGCTCCGGGTCCAGAGTGCCCGGGTCTCTTGTTGCCAGTACCAGAGCCAACAGATACTGCTCAACTGGCTCGGCCATGAAAATATCCGCAACTTCTGCCCGGGCTTTAAACACCTGGTCGGCGGTCAGGCGAACATCAGTGGCAGGCTGGCCCTGGCGGTAATCACTTCTGGCCAGGTGGAGGATGGCCTGCTCGGCCTGTGCAGAGGGGTAGCCAATCACCACATGCATCAGGAATCGATCAAGCTGTGCCTCGGGAAGTGGATATGTGCCTTCTTGCTCAATAGGGTTCTGGGTTGCCATCACCATGAACAGACGATCAAGCGGGAATGTGCGCATGCCCACACTGACCTGGCGCTCGCCCATGGCTTCAAGCAGAGCAGACTGTACTTTGGCCGGTGCCCTGTTGATTTCATCCGCCAACACCAGATTGTGAAAAATCGGCCCGCGCTGAAACTCGAACAGCCCGGTTTCGGCACGGTAGATCTCGCTGCCGGTGACGTCTGATGGCAAAAGGTCCGGGGTGAACTGAATGCGGTGGAAATCACCGGTAAGATGATCGGCCAAGGCCTTTATGGCGGTGGTTTTAGCCAGCCCCGGAGCACCTTCAACCAGGAGGTGTCCATCGGCAAGCAATGCAATGAGAAGGCGATCAACCAGTTTTTCCTGCCCGATAATCCTTTTGGCTAACTGTGTCCTTAGTTCCCCGAACGTATGCTGTAGCGACATTGGAAGTGATTGCTCTCGTGCGTAAGTAGTTGCCGCAGTTTTGGTGTCTGGCCGGCAAAAATCAAGGGTTTGACTATGCTTATCCCACAATATCCCGATTACGTTTACTTCACATTATTTGAGGTCGCCCATGAATGCGCTGACAGTGGCCAGCAAAGATCAGTTTTTTGAACTTTTGGCTGAAGAGTTTTCCAGAAAAATTGCCAAAGCCGAAGCCAAGAAAATCAGCGAATTTGTAAAGCAGCATTATGCCCATATCCCTCTGGATGAGCTGGTCAGGCGACGCCTCTCTGATACCTACGGTGCGGCTCTGGCCGCCTGGCAGTTTCTGCAGAAACGCAGTGCCGAGGAAACACCTGTCGCGGTGTTCAATCCGGATCTCGAGAGCGACGGCTGGCAATCCACACACACTGTGGTGTTTATTCTGCACCCTAATATTCCATTTCTGATTGATTCTCTGCGCATAGCGGTTAACCAACGGGAAATCGGAACGCACTCGATCCAGCATTCCATTCTCCAGGTAGAGCGCGACAACGCTGGCAAGCTCAAGAAGCTGATGGCTACCAAGAAAAGCGACTCTGCATCTGCCTATGAAGCTTTTATCGTTCTGGAAATCGACAGGCACAGCAATCCAGAGGATCTGAAAGATCTGGAGCAGACGCTGCAAACGGTATTGCACGAGGTGCGTATTGCGGTCGCGGACTTCCCGGTGGTCACGGACAAGGTCAGTCAGATCATTAAAGAACTTGATGATACTGCCGGTATCAGCAGCGAGCAAAAGGAGGAGGCTCGTGAGTTTCTGGAATGGCTGGCGCGCGATCACTTTACCTTCCTGGGCTACGATGAGTACGACTTTGCCACTGACAAGTCGGGCATGGTGGTGCGACGCGTGGAAAATTCCGAGCTGGGGATACTCCGAGTAAATAACGAGCGGCCAGACCGGGTTCGTCTCAACGAGTTGCCCCAACGCACACGTCATGAGATGACGCGAGCCGACAATATTTTCATTTTCGCCAAGTCTGCCCAGCGCTCGCGGGTTCACCGCCCCGCGTACCCGGATTATATTGCCGTTAAAAAGTTCAACAAAAAGGGCGAAGTGGTTGGTGAGCGCCGTTTCCTCGGGCTGTATACGGCCCGCGCCTACAATGAGCGGCCAGATGAGATCCCGTTGCTCAAGCGTAAGTTCCAGAATGTTATGAAGCGCTCAGGCTTCCTGCGCGCGGATTACGCGGGTAAAGAGCTGGAGCAGATTCTTACCCTCTATCCACGTGACGAGCTATTCCAGATCGCCGAGGATGAACTGTTGGATGTCGCCAAAAACATTCTGTACATACAGGAACGGCGCCGCATTGAGTTGTTCATGCGCGAAGACGTCTACGGTCAGTTTGTAACCTGCCTCGCGTTTTTCCCGAGGGACATCTACAACACCGAGCTTCGCCTGAAGGTAGAACAGGTGCTTCTGGACCGACTGGAAGCGCAAGATATCGAGTTTGTTACGCATTTCTCGGAGTCGGTGCTGGCTCGGGTACAGTTCACCATTCGTGTGCCCCAGGTTGAAAACCGAAAGCTGCCAATTGCTGAAATACGGGAAAAAGTCATTGAGATGGCTCAGTCGTGGCGCGATGGTCTTTCGGGTGCCCTGAGCGAGACATACGGCGAAGAGCAAGGTAATGAGCTTTATCGGCTCTGGGCCTCAGGCTTCCCCGCGAGCTACACCGAGATGTTCTCAGCGCGCCGGGCAGCTATTGATCTTGAGCATATTTCGGCGGCTTCCACTCGTCAGGATCTGACGATGAGCTTCTATCGGGCGTTGGAAGAAGACGAAAGCACTTTGCATTTCAAGCTGTTTTATCCCGATGGGCAGCTGCCGCTGTCGGACGTGATGCCGATTTTCGATAATCTGGGCTTCCGTGTTCTGGGTGAGCATCCGTTTGAAGTGACTGATCGCAACAACAAGACCGTGTGGATACACGACTTCACCCTTTACGCTCACAGCGGCAAAGTAGTGGATATCCATCAGGTACGGCCCATTTTTGAAGAACTGTTTCACCGTGTGTGGTACGGCGAAGCAGAAAATGACGCCTTCAACCGCATGCTGGTTACGTCCTACATGAGCTGGCGGGAAATTGCGTTGTTACGCACTTATGCCCGCTACATGCGCCAGATTCGCTTTTCCAACAGTCAGACTTTCATCTCCAACACGCTGGTGAACCATGTTGAGCTCACCCGGATTTTGCTGGAGTATTTTGAGGTGCGTTTCAACCCGGATCGTTATCAGAGCAAGGGTAAAAGCCAGGCGGCCCAGCAGAAACTGGAAATCGAATTCAATGCGGGGTTGGATGAGGTGGAAAACCTCAGCGAAGACCGCGTGCTTCGTCTGTACCTGGAATTGATACAGGCTACTCTGCGCACCAACTATTATCAGCATGACGAAGCGGGTGGCCCCAAATCCTACATCAGCGTGAAGTTTGACCCTTCCGGAATTCCGGATATGCCGCTGCCGCTGCCTGTGTACGAGATATTCGTATACTCGCCTCGCGTTGAGGGTGTTCACTTGCGTGGTGGCAAGGTCGCTCGGGGCGGCTTACGTTGGTCAGATCGCTTTGAGGACTATCGCACCGAGGTTCTGGGTCTGGTGAAGGCCCAGCAGGTGAAGAACGCGGTGATCGTTCCAGTGGGTGCCAAGGGTGGCTTTGTTGCCAAACGTCTGCCGGATTCCTCCGACCGCGAAGCGTTCCAGGCCGAAGGTATTTCTGCGTACAAGACGTTTATCCGGGGCCTGCTCGATATTACCGACAATCTGGTAGACGCGGGCATCCAGCCGCCTGATCGCGTGGTTCGTCATGATTCGGACGACCACTATCTGGTTGTTGCTGCCGACAAAGGTACCGCCACATTCTCTGATATTGCGAACAGCCTGGCAGCGGAATACAACTTCTGGATGGGCGACGCATTTGCCTCTGGCGGCAGCAATGGCTACGACCACAAGAAAATGGCCATTACGGCCCGGGGCGCCTGGGTTTCTGTTGAACGTCACTTCCGCGAACTGGGTGTTAACCCGGCGGAGGACGAGTTTACCGCTATTGGCATTGGCGATATGGCGGGGGACGTTTTCGGGAACGGCCTGCTGAGTTCCGAGAAAACCCGTCTGGTGGCTGCGTTCAACCATGTCCATATTTTTGTTGATCCGTCACCGGATGCGGCCAAGAGCTACAAGGAGCGCAAGCGGCTGTTCGAGAAGCCCCGTTCGGCCTGGACCGATTACGACACCAAGCTGATATCCAAAGGCGGAGGTGTGTTTAATCGCAACACGAAATCCATACCGCTGAGCCCGGAGATCAAGAAGTTGTTGGGTATCAATTCTGACCGGGTACCTCCAAACATGTTGATCTCGCACATCCTGAAAGCCCAGGTTGATCTGCTCTGGATTGGCGGTATTGGCACATACGTCAAGGGCAGCAGCGAATCCCACAGTGATGTCGGCGACAAGGCAAACGACAGCCTGCGAATTAACGGTGCAGAGCTACGCTGCAAGATTGTAGGTGAGGGTGGCAATCTGGGTATGACCCAGTTAGGGCGCATTGACTACGCCTTGAGGGGCGGGCGGTTGAATACCGACTTTATCGATAATTCCGGTGGTGTCGATTGCTCGGACCATGAAGTCAATATGAAGATCCTGCTGAATCGTGCTGTTGCCATGGGAGATCTGACTTCCAAACAGCGCAACGTCATGCTGGAAGAAATGACGGATGATGTGGCCGCTCTGGTTCTCAAGAACAACTATCGGCAGACGCAGGCGATCAGTATTGCCAACGAAGACGCAGCAACGCGTCTTGAAGAATACCGCAGGCTGATGAATACCTTTGAAAGCGAAGGCAAGCTCAACCGGTCTCTGGAGTTTCTTCCGGATGATGAAACCCTTTCGGAGCGCAAACTGAACAAGAAGGGGCTGACCAGGCCTGAGCTGTCGGTCCTGATTTCCTATGTCAAAGGCGACTTGAAACAGACTCTGATCGACAGCAGCCTGCCGGACGATCCAATGCTTGCCCGTGAAATGTATAAGGTGTTCCCCCGGGACCTGACTCAGAAATTCTCAAAGGAGCTCGGTGAGCACCAGCTGCGAAGGGAAATTATTGCCACACAGGTTGCCAACGATATGGTTAACCACATGGGCATTACTTTTGTTGAGCGATTGAACCAGTCCACTGGTGCAGATGCCGCATCGATTGCGCTGGCGTGGCTGATTACCCGGGACGTCTTCCGGATTGATAACTGGTGGGACAAGATCGAAGATCTCGATTTTCACATACCGGCAAAGCTGCAGATGGAGCTTATGCAGGATCTTATGCGTCTGATGCGCCGGTCTGTGCGCTGGTTGTTACGTAACCGCCGGGCAGAACTCAGCATCCAGAACCACATGGAGCGTTTTGCTGACAGTGTTTGGGCGATCACCTCAGGCCTGCCGGATTATCTGGGAGATCAGGCCCGGACCGGTTGGGAAAAGCGCAATGAACAACTGGTTGGTGCAGGACTGCCGGCTGAGCTGGCTTCTGTGGTGTCCGGAACCGGCTACCTGTATTCGTCGCTTGGTATCATAGAGGCTCAGAAAGTCACCGATATGCCCCTTAAAACGGTTGCGAACCTCTATTATGAACTGGGAGAGCGGCTGGATCTGAACTGGTTTGCCAGCGCAATTGCCAAGCTTACGCCTGCCTCGCACTGGCAGGCGCTGGCACGTGAGAGCTTCCGCGAAGATCTGGACTGGCAGCAGCGCGCACTGACGACCGGCGTGCTGAACCTGGCTGAGAAGCCGGAAGACGTGCCTGCTTGCGTGGACGGCTGGCTGCTGCGGCATGAGCACATGATCGGCCGTTGGAAATCGATGCTGCTGGAACTCAAGGGCGTGCGTGAACCTGAGTACGCCATGTTCTCGGTTGCCCTGCGCGAACTGCTGGATCTTGCGCAAAGTACGCTGCATCAGCCCCACAGTGACAGCCAGCCTGAACTGGTGTCATAGCATGATTCAGACAAACTGAGTATTGCGTTGAAGCCGGGATTCCCGTTCAATCGTGAGCGGGAACCACGAAATGGAGACTGTTAATGGGTCAACTAGACCATCTTCTTGAAAAAAACCGGGCCTGGGCTGAGGGCATCAAAGCCGAAGATCCACAGTTCTTTCACCGTCTGTCGAATCAGCAGGCGCCGGAATATTTATGGATTGGCTGTGCCGATAGCCGAGTGCCGGCCAATCAGATAGTTGATATGCCTCCAGGCGAGCTTTTTGTGCACCGGAACGTCGCTAACGTCGTGGTTCACACAGATTTCAACTGCCTGTCCGTTTTGCAGTTCGCCGTAGAGGTGCTGAAGGTCAAGCATGTTCTTGTGGTTGGTCATTACGGCTGCGGTGGCATCCGGACTGCTCTGCGTAATGAGGGTTTTGGCCTCATCAGTAACTGGCTAAGGCATGTACAGGATGTGCGGGATCGCCACCAGTCCGTACTGAATGCCTGTAACAATGAGCTTGATCAGGCTGATCGGCTGTGTGAGCTGAATGTTATTGAGCAGGTAGGGCATGTGTGTCAGAACAGCATTGTTCAGGAGGCCTGGAAGCGCGGCCAGCGGCTGAATATTCACGGCTTCGTATACGATTTGGCAGATGGCATACTCCGGGATATGGGCTTGTCCGTTGCCGGGGCTGAAGACTGGGAGCAGATCAAGCAGACCAGTCTGGATGAGCTGGTATTGCGCCCTGTGCGTTCTGGTCGTCAGAAAAAAGTCTAGTCTTCACCGCAAAACGGCATCATCCAACCCATGCAGAGTATCACTGGCTCCGGCTTACCGAATTCCCATCAGGCGCTGCTTAAAAACCAGCACTTGTTATCCGGTCGGCTGGCCTTGTTAGGTGTCGCATCGGCACAGCTGCTGCCAGAACTCGCTCTTGGCGGCCTTGCCATGAGCGAACAGGCGGGTGTTTTCCGTGCGATCGAGCACCATGAAGGCTGGCAGGCCTGTTTTGGTTATGACGACACGACGTTGGCTGCTAACAGCTACGACAGCGTTGTAGTGTTTTTGCCCAAAGCGCGGGCAGAGCTTGAGATGCGCCTGGCTTTAGCGCGCTCTCTGGCAGTAGAAAATGCGCGATTGATACTGGTTGGTGAAAAAAAAGAAGGCATTGCTGGCGCCATCAAACAGCTGAAAGCGGTTGCGCCGCAGGCTTACAAGGTCGACAGTGCGCGCCACTGCCAGGTCTGGTGTGCAGACGCGTTTGAGTCGGCGCACGGGTTCCGGATTCAGGACTGGCTGGGCTGGGGCAGAATCGAATGTTCGGGAGTATCCATTGACGTTGCCGGCCTGCCGGGGATCTTCAGCCAGGATGGTCTGGATAATGGAACGCAAATGTTGCTGGAGACGCTAGCTGAAGAGCCGGTTCGTGCTGACCGGTTACTGGATTTTGCCTGTGGTGCGGGCGTTATCGGTGCCTGGATTCGAGTCCATCAACACGCCCAGGAAGCGCCCATCTCCAGCGTCGACGGTGTGGACGTCCAGTCCCAGGCGGTTATCTGTGCGAGGGAAACCTACCGGCGCAACAACGTAGCCGGCACGATTTTCGCGTCTGACGGCCTTGCAGTTATTGACGGCGTCTGGCCAGGAATTGTCACCAATCCCCCCTTCCATACCGGTGTAAAAACCGATACTTCCATGACCGAGCAGTTCCTTCGTGACGTGAGGAAACACCTGCAACCGGGCGGCGAGTTGCGTCTGGTGGCAAACAGTTTTCTGCCTTATCAAGCTCTGATCAAACGCCACATTGGGCGCGTCGAGCGCTTACGGGAAGACGGGCGTTTTACCGTTTACCGTGCTTTCCGGGGTCAATAACGAAAAAAGCCCCTGGGGTGAGGGGCAAAAGGTTCGCTTCCGGAAAAAACGGAGCTAACCGCGAAAGTGTGCAAGGACAGCCCCGCCAATCAGAACTTTCTTTAGCTGAACAAACTGAACAATAGGGTTATTTTCTAGAGTAATCAGCCTAAAATGGCATGTTTTACACGAATATCCTCTGGATGCCTGATATGACAACTGCTGTGCTGGACTCTAACGCTGGTAGCCTGATTCTGAGCCGCCCCGGCACTGACGATCCCAACCTGCGTGCCTGGAGCGCTGCTGACGAATTGCTCCTGCACGAAGCGTGGAGCCGTCTGGAGGCTGCACCTGGTTCCCGCGTACTGGTGGTGGATGACCAATACGGCGCGTTGACGCTGGGTTTGTCGCGGTTTGTCCCGGATGTTGTTGCCGACGGCGCTCAGCTCATCGATGCAATTACGCTGAATGCGAAGCAGAATCCGGGTAGCGCCGCACCGGAGCAGATACACAGTTGGCTGCAGCCTCCCGATAGCGCTTATGATCTGATCCTGCTGCGGATTCCTCGGGAAGCTGATTACCTGTCCTGGCTGTTACGCTGGGCCAATGGTGCGCTCAAGCCGGATGGGACCCTACTGGCCGCCGGGATGATAAAGCACTTGCCAGATCGCAGCGTCGACGTTTTTGCCGGAGCTGTGGAGGTTCGACACGTGAGTCGTGCGGTAAAAAAGGCTCGCATGATGACCTGTGGCCGCGGTGAGGCCACGCTGGACAGCTGGCCTGGTACCTGGAAGGGTTACGCGTTGGAGGGTGGGTTGGATAACAGAGACGTACGCGTCGATGCCATGCCCGCCGTATTTGCGCGGGAGAAACTGGATATTGGTACGCGGTTGATGCTGCCCCATCTCAAGTCCGCATTGAAACCTTGTGGCGCCGGTGCCCGTGTGCTGGATCTCGCCTGTGGTAACGGCGTCCTCGGTCTGAGCGCGTTGGCTATTCAGCCGGAAATAGAGATCACCTTCAGTGACGTATCCAGCCAGGCAATTCTGAGTGCCCGGCGGAACACTGAGGCGGCATTTTCCGACTCCAAGGCTTTATTTGCGCACGCGGATGGCCTTTCCGAAGACAAGGGCCCGTTTGAACTTATCCTGCTAAATCCACCCTTCCATGAAGGCGGTGTCGTGAGCGACCATATTGCCTTGAAGCTATTCGAGCAGGCGTCAAAGTGCCTGTCTGAAACCGGCCGCGTGATTATGGTGGGGAACCGGCACCTTGGCTACCATCGCAGCTTGCAGCGGTTCTTTACCCACGTCCGTCAGCTGGATGCCAGTCCCAGGTTTGTTGTCTTTGAAGCCTGGGGCTGAATAACGAGCCTCTTTTACCGCGCCGAAGCAGGGCGGTCGTAACCCATTCGCGCCAGTGTGTCGACAATGGTTTGTGTCTGACTGTCGATTTCGATGTTCACCTTCATACCTTCTTTTATTGCGCCGAAAGTTGTGGCCCGCAAGGTTTCGGGAATCAGGTGTATGTTGAACCGGTTTCCCTCCACTTCACCAATGGTCAGGCTGGCTCCGTTGATCGCAATATAGCCCTTCGGAAAGATGTAACGAGCCCATTGATCCGGAACTTCAAGCCAGATAGTCACGTTGTTTTCCGGGCGCAGTATCTGAGCCACGTTTGCAGTTGAGTGTATGTGCCCGGAGAGCAAATGGCCGCCAATTTCGTCACCAATCCGCGCTGCCCTTTCAAAGTTGACTGTATCTCCGGGCACCAGACCGCCGAGAGTGGTCAGTCTCAGGGTTTCGTGCATGGCGTCAAAAAACAGTGTGTTCTCGGCTTGGCGCGTAACCGTCAGGCAGGTGCCGTTGATAGCGACCGACGCGCCAATATTTACGCCATCCGTTTTGCTGTCCGGCAAACGGATTGCGAAGGTACTCAACCCCGTGGCAGCGGTGACACCTTCAACAATAGCAATACCCTGAACAATACCGGTGAACATAAGCAGGCCTATATAGATAGCAATAGCGGATGGGAAGGATAACGAGCAAGGTTGCTGCTGCCAAGTTAGCGGGCGGAAAATCCCATGGTGAAAATCACAATTCAAGATCTGAGCAAGACTGCCGATACAATTTTTAACAGATTCATTTATAGAGGCTCCCTAACGCATTGGACAGTTTGCCATGGCCCAGAACCAGAATACCGCAGCAGCTTTAACAGGAACCGCCCAAGGTGCTGTATTGCACCCTGGGCGGTCGGCTGACCCAGTCCCTGCCCAGCCAGATGCAAGCTCGGCAATCAAGGCTGTCCCGGCACCATCGTCTCAAAACGAGGAGGTTACGACCAACGGTGTTGGTAGTGCTCATACCGGTACGGAGTCGCTGGACAATGTTGAGGCGACTGAAAGTGCAGGGCCGGTGCAGGCAGAATCCCGTCAGCGCACGCTGAGGCTGATGCTACGCCAGTGTGATCGTGTTCTGTTGATGGACTTTGACCTGCTGGCAATGAATGACTGGCCTGATAACTTCAGTGTTGCGTCAGCACGCCGCAGCCGTGATCTTTGGGTGTTCAGTGCGCTGGTGGCGGCAACCGTATTCCTCAGTGGGTTGACAGGCTTTGTGCCCGCCTGGGTTGCCGGTGGCGGATTTGGGGCTTTTGTCATTATTCTGCTATTGGGTATTCCAGTTGTTCGTCAGATTTACACATCGGCGCCTTCTTATCTGGACTTGCTGATCAAGCGCCAGCGCATGATGCGGGACGCACGGAAGCACGCCGAACATCTGGAGGGCGATGAGGGGCTGATCTGGCAGTGTGCCCGCATGACAGATTTTAATCCGGCTCTGAAAAATAGCCGGTTCAGCCGTCTTCTGCGTTTGTCGGAACAGAAAGTTCTTCCCCGGGCCCTGTCGCGCAGGGAGCATATAAGGCTCTATCTGATTTATCTTCTTGAAGCGGAAAAGGCTTATGGGAGAGTTCAGGCGGCGTTTTTTGAAGGTAACCAGGAAGCTATCGATCGTGGTTGGCAAAAGGCGGTTGCGGAGCCTGAGAGCCGGGCTTGACATAGATGTGCGTCAAACGTATGTTTCAAACAGACGTTTGCTAGAGGCACTGAAAACAAAATGGCCCAGTCAGATACAGTTGACCGAATCCTTGATGCCGCAGAAGAACTGTTCGCTGAACGTGGTTTCTCGGAGACCTCACTGCGCATGATCACCAGCAAAGCCAGAGTAAACCTGGCCGCTGTGAATTACCACTTTGGTTCCAAGAACGCGCTGATTCATGCAGTTTTTGGTCGTTTTCTGACGCCGTTTTCAGCGACGCTCGAAAACGCATTTGATGAGCTTGAAGCGCGTTGCGGTGGAAATCCGCCAACTTTGAATCAGACCCTTTGGGCGCTCACTGAAAGTGCCGTTCGCATGCCCCAACGGAATGAAAAGGGTATTTCAATTTTCATGCGGCTGCTCGGGCTGGCCTATACTCAGTCGCAAGGGCATCTGCGTAAGTTTCTTGAGCTGGAATACGGAGAGCCGTTCAACCGTTTCATGCGGTTGTTGAAGGAAGCCACGCCCCAGCTCTCGGCTGTGGATCGATACTGGCGCATCCAGTTCATGCTTGGTGCTACTGCTTTTACCATGTCCAGTAGCGATGCCCTGCAAGATATTCTGCGTAACAAGCTCGGCGTGGAAACCACGGTTCAGGAAATTGCCGCGCGCCTTGTTCCCTTCCTTGCCGCTGGCATGCAGGCGCCCGATGCTTTGCTCGTTCCTCCCACATCAAGCAAGATCCCGGTTGCCTGACTTGCGCCCTCTCGGTTAGGCTTCCTGCTGAATCCTGAAGGGAGCCCGACCCGTTGTGAACCATCACAACCAAAGTGTCTTTTCAATTGAGATCAGCCTCGAAGGCCAAAGCCTTGCGCTGCTTGATGCCAGCGGCGGTGTTATCGTTCGCTATCCGGTGTCCACAGCGCTCAATGGTGCGGGTGAGCAGGATGGCAGTGGTTGTACCCCGAGAGGGGAACACTACATACGCGCCATGATCGGTTCCGGGCTACCAATCAATACTGTGTTCCGTGCTCGTCGTCCAACTGGAGAGGTCTATAGCCCGGGACTTGCCGCCAGCCACCCTGGCCGTGACTGGATCCTGAGTCGCATCCTCTGGTTATGCGGTCTGGAACCGGGGAGAAATCGCGGTTCCGGTGTTGATACCTTCCGCCGCTTTATCTACATACATGGCACTCCTGACATAGAGCCCATGGGGCTTGCGCTATCCCACGGATGTGTTCGTATGCGCAATGCTGATGTCATTGAATTATTTGACCATGTCCGGCCCGGTATTCCGGTTACGATTCGTTGAAACCAGATTGATAACACTGATTAGAGGATTCCGATGATTGGCGAAATGATGTCCATGCTGAATGGCTGGATCGAAAACTTTGGTGTGCTGTCTGAGGGATGGCGCGTGAGTATTGTGGTGTTCGCGCTGGTTTTCGGCACCGCCACAATTGCTTACATTGCCAGCCATATCATCGGCGCCTTGGAGCGCAAGTTCTCGAAAACCAATAACCTCTGGGATGATGCGCTGCTGCACGCTGCACGTGCGCCGGTTGTGGCATTTGTGTGGCTTCAAGGGGTTTACTGGGCCGCCGAGGTGGCTCATCACTATTCATCAGCAGAAATCTTCAAAGTTAACGAGACTTTACTTCAGGTAGGCTTCATTTTTATCTCTGTCTGGGCCGTGCTCAGGATGATCAAAGAAGTGGAGGGTATTCTCATCTCTCCGGTGAAAATGAAAAAGCCCATGGATTACACCACGGTCAACGCGATCAGCAAGCTTTCAAGAGCCGTGGTGCTCATCACGGCCGTGCTGATCAGCCTGCAGTCTCTGGGCTATAGTCTTTCGGGCGTGCTTGCCTTTGGTGGCGTGGGTGGTATCGCTGTGGGTTTCGCAGCCAAGGATCTGCTTGCCAACTTTTTCGGTGGTTTTATTATTCACCTGGATCGGCCGTTCAAGGTCGGAGACTGGGTCCGCTCGCCGGATCGCAATATTGAAGGAACCGTGGAACAGATCGGGTGGCGGCTTACCACTATCCGGACGTTTGACAAGCGCCCGCTCTATGTACCCAATGCGACGTTTACAACCATTGCAGTAGAAAACCCTTCGCGCATGACCAACCGGCGTATTTCCGAGACCATTGGCATCCGCTATGCGGATGTCAGTGAGATGGCAACGATTGTTGCAGATATCCGCTCGATGCTTGAAAAACACGAAGATATTGATAGCAAACAAACGCTGATTGTGAATTTTCTGGCTTTCAGCCATTCGTCGCTGGATATCATGGTTTACGCGTTCACTAAAACGACCCAATGGGTTCGTTATCACGAGGTGAAGCAGGATGTGCTGCTGAAGATCAGCGACGTAATTGTTGGTCATGGCGGCGAGGTAGCCTTCCCGACGCAAACCTTGTATATCCACGATGATAGCCGGCCTTCTGAACACGAAGACACTCACGACGAGCAAACCGAAAATGACGATGAGCGCGATAATAAACGGGCGTCGCGAAGCAACGGAGTCGGTGCCAGGCGCGATCGTAGCCGCCGCCACGACACCCAGGCGGGGGACGAAGGTGAGCAGTCCCTGGGCGACGCAGAGGGAGATGGCGACTGATGTCTGAAACCGACGGTGCGATTGGCATTATTGGCGGTACCGGCCTGACTACCCTGTCGGGCCTTGAGATTGCGGGGACGCGAACCATCGAAACCCCTTGGGGCGCACCATCATCCGAGTTGACTGAAGGGCGGCTCGACGGCCAGCGGGTCGCGTTTCTTTCCCGGCATGGCAATCCCCATAAAATTCCGCCCCATGAAGTTAACTATCGGGCGAACATAAAAGCCCTTTATGACGCTGGTGTTCGCACCGTAATCGGAGTGAATGCGGTGGGCGGGATACATCCGGATATGGGCCCCGCAAGCGTGGTTATTCCAGATCAGATCATTGACTACACCTGGGGCAGGGCAGGTACGTTCTTTGAGGGTAATCTCGATAAAGTGACCCACATCGATTTCACCTGGCCATACGACAAAAACGCGCGAGACCTACTGATGCAGGCAGCAACCGCTCACGATGTTGCGTTTACAGGGTTTGGTGTTTACGGCGCAACCCAGGGGCCGAGGCTGGAAACAGCAGCGGAAATACGACGTATGGAGCGCGATGGGTGTGATCTGGTAGGGATGACCGGCATGCCGGAAGCTGCCCTGGCAGCCGAATTGGGAATGCGGTACGTGTGCCTGGGTCTGGTGGTGAACTGGGCGGCAGGGAAGTCTGACCACATCATTACCATGGAAGAAATCGAAGCGGCCATCGAGCAAGGGATGTCTGGTGTCAGGAAGATCCTTGAAGTCTCGATGACCGGCCTTGGAACTCTTACTGCTTTGCCTCAACCTTCTTGAAGAATACAAGTACGCCGATGGTGGGGGAGTCCAGAAAATGGATTTCCTCGCTCCGCATCCGGCGGGTTTCGCGGATCCAGGTAAGTAGCTCCAGCGGCACCTCAGGCTTCAACGTCAGCTCTGCTACCGAAGTAGAGGTAGAGGCAGGGTTGGCGCCTTGAGGCTCTGCTGGGTTGTCTTGAGTTATTCCCGCGGTAGCAATCTTTCCTTCCTGCCAGTGGTTCAGGTGAACGGCAACGTGCAGGTAACGTTGTCGGTCAATCGTGATATGCCCTTCGATCGCTCTCTGGCCCGCCTGTTGCAGCCAGTCTCCAATTTCAATGCGCAGAGGTTGACCCTTGTAGTCTGGCGGGAAGGCTTCGTACCAGCCTGCCGACATGAGCACGCGGTAGCGACCGCTTCGTTCCAGCCGGTTTGCAGCGTTACCCAAATGAAGCTGGTTGCGTGACACTAGCTTGAGGGAGGAACGAGTCGCCCCGTCGCCGGCGACAGTATAAAGGGTCTCGCTGGTATCCACCGGAGCCGACACTTTGCGGTTAACCATGCGCTCGTTCACCGCGGCCGGATCGACGATGCGCTCCAGAATCACAAACTCTGCCCGGTAATAGTCGTCGGGCGTTTGCTGCGCATGGCTTGCCATGGCAGTTGTGAACAGAAGACCCGTTAGTAGTGCACGTGCCAGTAGCCGGTATAAGCGATTACCATCAGTCTGCAAGAGGTTGCTCCAGTTTTATTCAGGCCCTTTTTACAGGCGGTATTTAGGCGACAGTCAGGCGGTAGCGGCGCTTGGTGCAGGCACCAGTTCGCTCAGCATCCCGGAAATGCCGTCGAGTTTACCATTGGTTGAGACGTCCTTCAGCCGAAAACGAAAGCTGTTGGCGCCTTCAAGGCGATATGTGGCCGGCGCAGATTGCATCTTCTTAACCAGAATTAGCGGATCCACGGGGGTGGAGCTGCCGAATTCAATACGCGCCCACTCCTTGCCAGCGTCCACTTTCACGATGCCCAGGGCCTCTGCCTGAAGCCGAAGCTCGGTTTGCCGTACAAGATTTTTCGCCGGTTCCGGTAATAATCCGAAGCGGTCAATCATTTCAACCTGAAGTTCTTTTAATGCATCGCGGTCGTTGACGCTGGCAATCCGTTTGTAAAGCATCAACCGGTTGTGAACGTCTGGCAGGTAATCCTCCGGAATAAGTGCCGGTATGCGAAGGTTCATTTCTGTACCGTGGCTAAGGGGCAGCTCTGCATTGGGTGTGCGGCCCTCCCGAATGGCTTTCACCGCCTCGTCCAGCAATTGCATGTACAGGGTAAAGCCGATGCTTTCTATCTGGCCGCTCTGTTCGTCGCCCAGCAACTCGCCGGCGCCGCGAATCTCAAGGTCGTGGGTTGCCAGCATAAAGCCGGCGCCAAGATCCTGGGCCTCGGAAATCGCTTCGAGGCGCTTCCTGGCGTCGGCCGTTATGGCTTTTGGTGGTGGTGTCAGAAGGTAAGCGTAGGCCTGGTGGTGAGACCGGCCAACCCTGCCACGTAGCTGATGCAGCTGCGCCAGGCCGAATTTGTCCGCGCGTTCAATAATAATGGTGTTGGCGCTGGGAATGTCGATGCCGGTTTCGATGATGGTGGTGCACACCAGCACGTTGAAGCGCTTGTGGTAGAAATCCGACATGATCTGTTCAAGCTGTCTCTCCCGCATCTGGCCATGGGCCACACCCACACGCGCTTCCGGAACCAGCCGGCGCAAATCCTCTGCGGTTTTCTCGATGCTTGCGACATCGTTGTGCAGGACATATACCTGGCCGCCACGCAAAACCTCGCGCAGGATGGCTTCTTTGACCATCGGCTCATCGCGCTGACGTACAAAGGTTTTCACCGAGAGACGTCGGGCCGGTGGTGTGGCAATAATGGACAGATCTCTCAAGTGGCCCATGGCCATGTTAAGCGTTCTGGGAATAGGCGTAGCGGTGAGATTCAGCATATCTACTTCAGCGCGCAGAGCCTTGAGCTTTTCTTTCTGGCCGACGCCAAATCGGTGTTCTTCATCAATAATTACAAGCCCCAGGTTTTTGAAGCGGATGTCGCCCTGAAGTAGCTTGTGAGTACCGATGACGATATCGGCTTTGCCGCTTTCCGTGGCTTCCAGTGCCTTGCTGGTCTGGCTGGTGCTACGAAAACGGCTCAGCAGTTCGATATTGACCGGGGTATCCGAGAAGCGGTCACGGAAGGATTCGTAGTGTTGTTGGGCCAACAGCGTTGTGGGTACCAGCACTGCGACCTGTTTTCCCGACCAGGTCGCCAGGAAAGCGGCGCGCATGGCCACTTCGGTTTTACCAAAGCCGACATCACCGCAGATCAGCCTGTCCATGGGCTTCTCATTGGTCATATCTTCGAAGACGGCCTGAATGGCAACCTGCTGATCCGGCGTCTCCTCAAAAGGGAAGCCTGCAGCAAAGGCGCGATAAGCTTCCTTTGGATCTTCGAACGCGAATCCTTTGCGGGCTTCCCGGCGTGCGTAAACGTCCAGGAGCTCGGCGGCGGTATCGCGGATTTTTTCCAGGGCCTTTTGTTTTGCAGTGCTCCAGCGCTCGGTGCCCAGTTTGTGCAGAGGCGCGTGTTCTGTGTCTGCGCCAGCGTAGCGGGAAATCAGGTGCAGGCTGGACACAGGTACGTACAGTTTTGAGCCGCCGGCGTATTCGAGCATCAGAAACTCGCTCGATTCGCCTTCTACGGTGATGGTTTCCAGGCCAAGATAGCGGCCAACGCCGTGGTCGATATGCACAACGGGTGAGCCGACTCTTAGCTCGGACAGGTCACGGTAGCCGTCGTCATTCAGCTCTGTGGGCTTTTCACGCCGCCTGCGCTGCAGCACGCGCTCGCCGAACAGTGCTGTCTCTGTAATCAGGGCCAGGTTGTGGCCGGGTAGCACAAGCCCCTGCTCCATGGGCGCAATGGTGATGCCCAGTGTTCCGCTGCCGTCAGCCAGGAAGTCCCGCCAGCTTTCAAAACCTTGTAGCTGAAGCTGGTGCTCTCCCAGATTTTCAATCAGGGCCTCGCGCCGGCCTGAAGACTCGGCGCAAATCAGCACGCGCCCGGCAAAGTCCTTTATAAAGCGCTTCAATTGGCCGGCAGGGTCTGCGGCCCGCGCATTCATGGCGATATCCGGCAAGGCCTCGCTGGCGCAGTTAACTGCCCCGCTGCCTTCTGCGGGCTCGGGCGTCATGGTTACCCGCGGAAAGGCTTTCAGGTGCCCAAAAAGTTCGTCCTGCAGCAGAAACAGGTTGGAGGGCGGAAGAATAGGTCTATGCCGGTCGTGTCGGCGGTCTTCGAATCGATTGCGGGTTTCCGCATCAAAGTGGCTGACTGCGTCGTTCAAGCCTTCGGCTGTAACGACGTGGGTGCTGCCGGGCAGGTAATCGAACAGGGTGGCCGTGTGGTCGAAAAACAGCGGTAAATAGTATTCGATGCCCGGGGGTGTAATGCCGTGAGTCACATCCTGGTAGATGGGCGCGTTTTTGTCCGCGTTTGGAAACTGCTCGAACCAGCGCCCACGGAATCCGGAGCGGGCTTCCTTGTGCCAGGGGAATTCATAGGCAGGGAGAAGTTCGATGCGCTCAATCCGGTCAATGGAGCGCTGGGTTTCCGGGTCGAAGGTGCGAAGGGTCTCAACTTCGTTATCAAACAAATCGATCCGGTAGGGCAGATTCGAGCCCATGGGGAATATATCGAGTATGGAGCCGCGAACGGCGTACTCGCCGTGCTCATAGACGTTTTCGGCGTGCCGGTAGCCTGCGGTTGCAAGTTGCATGCGCCAGTTGTCGATATTCAGTGATTGCCCCGTCTCAAGCAACAGGGTGTTGCCCTGGAGGTAGTTCACCGGGGGTAAACGGTGCATCAGGGTTCTCGCTGGTACGACGATAACCCCATGCTGGATGCCGGGCAGGCGGTGCAAGGTGCGGATGCGCCGCGACGTTATATCCTGATGCGGAGAAAACAGATCGTAAGGCAGGGTTTCCCAGTCTGGAAGTGACAAAAGTTCCAAACCATCCGCTGTAACCGTGGCTCCATCCTCCTCTGGGGGCAAACCCAGGAAAAACCGCATGGACTGCTCCAGCCGAATCGCATCTGCGGTGCTGCGGGTAATCACCAGGGTCAACCCCTTGTGAGCCCGCGCGCTTTCGCAAATGGCCAGGGCGTCACTGCTGCCATGCAATTGCCCCCAGGTGCGGTTATCGCCCGGTTTCTCGGGAAATAGAGGCGCAATCAGTGTTTGCAGTGAAGCGGGAGTCTGGGCACCTTGATTCATGGGCAGTCGTTTTCTCCTGCATTAGGTGTTTGGGAGACCGAGGGAGCCGGCGAGGCGGCTATTCTAACGTTCACAGATGACGGTGTCATGGCGGCAGTTATACGATGTCCGTGCCAGTTCGTATTTGCCGTTGGTCGCTTTAAGTTGGATAATGCCCGACCTTAATTATTCCACGTGCGAAACATAGGGGTCCCTACCGTGAGTCACGAACAGATGAACCAGTGCCTGTCCAACTGGATGGACAGAGAATCTACTGCGGAGGCTATGATTCCGCTGATTGGCCGTCTTTACCGGAAAAACAACGTTGTTACCTCCGTATACGGTCGTGCGATTATCAATCAGTCGGTGATCGATATTATTCGCGCTCACAGATACGTGCGTCAGGTGGAACAAAGTGAGCTGTCTGTGCACGACACTCTTCCTCTACTGCAAGCCATGGATCAGATGGATCTCGGGCGCGCGCACGTTGACATCGGCAAGCTGGCGGTAAAGTTCAAGGAAGAAGGTGGTGACCTGGTCGAGTTTCTGAAAAAAGAAATCGGGCCGGTGATTGGTCAGTATCCTTCCCAGTCGGAAGAAGATGCCAGCAACGGCACTAAAGACGTTGTGCTTTATGGCTTCGGGCGTATCGGGCGCCTGCTCGCTCGCATCCTCATTGAAAAGGCAGGTGGTGGCAATAACCTCCGCTTGCGAGCGATTGTGGTTCGCCAGGGTGGCGCCGAAAACGATCTGCAAAAGCGCGCCAGCCTGCTGCGTCGCGATTCTGTACACGGTCCTTTTGATGGCACCATTCGCGTCGACGAGAAAGAGTCTGCGCTGATTGCCAACGGTAACTTCATCAAGGTGATCTATTCAGACGGCCCGGACAAGGTGGATTACACCCAGTATGGCATTAACAATGCCATTGTAATTGATAACACCGGTATTTGGCGTGACGAAGAGGGCTTGGGCCTGCACCTCAAGTCCAAGGGCGTGAGCCGCGTTATGCTGACGGCGCCGGGCAAAGGCGATATCAAGAACATCGTTTACGGCATTAATAACGACTGGATTACCGACGAAGACAAGATTCTGTCGGCAGCCTCATGCACCACCAACGCCATTACTCCGGTTCTGAAAGCAATTTACGATGAGTACGGCATTGAAGACGGCCATGTTGAGACGGTCCACTCTTACACCAACGACCAGAACCTGATCGATAACTACCATAAAGGCAGTCGTCGTGGCCGGAGTGCCGCGCTGAACATGGTAATTACCGAGACGGGAGCGGCAAAGGCGGTGTCAAAAGCGCTTCCTGAGCTGAAAGGAAAGCTCACGGGGAATGCTATCCGGGTGCCTACGCCGAATGTTTCCATGGCGATCCTGAACCTCAATCTGAAGAAAGAGGTTGATGTAGAAAGCGTCAATGATTACCTGCGTGAGATGGCTTTGCACTCTGAGCTGCAGAAGCAGATCGATTTTGTGAACTCTCCGGAAGTGGTGTCCACAGATTTCGTTGGTTCACGCCATGCCGGTGTTGTTGATGCGCAAGCCACGATTGCCGCGGGCAAGCGCCTGATTCTCTACGTGTGGTACGACAACGAATTCGGGTACAGCGCGCAGGTGATTCGGGTTGTAAGCCAGATGGCGGGTATCGATTACCCCATCTTTCCGAAGCGCACACGCGACTGAATTCAGTGCGTCAGAATTGGCGCTGTCAGTTCCACAAACCCGGCGCCGGAAGTCGCCGGGTTTTTTGTTAACGACGACTGGCCACTGCGAGATTACGTTCCGGTACAAACCTGTTCTCGTTTCAGGTGGAAATAGCTTGCCTTAGACTCTATAATTGGCGCGATTTTGGGTATGTCTGTCCCCCCGTTTCTCAACCGTTTCTGGGCCGCAGGGGGCAGGCCATACAAATGCATAGAATAGTTTCTGATGATTGGATGAGGCTAATGATCAAGATCAAAAAAGGCCTGGATCTTCCCATCAGCGGCGCTCCCGAACAGACCATCACAGACGGCAAGCCGGTTCGCCATGTTGCGTTAATCGGTTTTGACTATATCGGCATGAAGCCGACGATGGCTGTACAAGAAGGAGACCGTGTCAAGCGCGGTACGCTGCTGTTCACGGACAAGAAGACCGAAGGCGTTCGTTATACATCACCTGCCGCTGGCGTGGTGAAAGAAATCAACCGCGGTGAGCGTCGGGTTTTTCAGTCAATTGTCATCGAAATCGATGGTGACGAGGCCGAGACCTTTGCCCGCTTCAGTGACTCGGATCTCGCAGGTCTGGAACGTCAGCAGGTGGTTGATAACCTGGTTGAGTCCGGTTTGTGGACGGCGTTCAAGACGCGTCCCTACAGCAAAGTGCCTGAGATCGACACGGCCCCGCACTCTATTTTCGTTTCTGTTATGGACACCAACCCGCTGGCGGCTGATCCCACTTTGGTGATCGCTGAGAATGCGGCCGCGTTTGAGAATGGCCTGACCGTTCTGGGCCGGCTCACCTCTGGCAAAGTGTTCGTGACCGGCCGGCCCGGATCCAACGTGTCCGTCCCGAAAGCCGATAACATCGATGTTCAGCAGTTTGATGGCTTGCATCCCGCCGGCAATGTCGGAACGCATATCCACCATCTTGATCCGGTGTCTGTCTCGAAGTGCGTCTGGACAATTAACTATCAGGACGTGATCGATGTAGGCCAGCTGTTTACATCCGGCGAACTGAATGTTGGCCGTATCGTTGCGCTGGGTGGTCCCAAAGCCCTGAAGCCGCGTCTTGTTCGTACCCGTCTGGGTGCCAGTCTGGCTGAGCTTCTCGATGGTGAGGTGGCGACGGACTGCGATGTGCGCGCTATTTCCGGTTCCGTGTTTGGCGGTCGTCGCGGCGAAGGTTCCTGTGCGTACCTTGGCCGTTTTGCCAATCAGGTGTCTCTGCTGGAAGAGGGCAACAAGCGCTATTTCATGGGATGGCTGACACCGGGCGTGAACAAGTTCTCTGTTCTGAACATCTATCTGTCCAAACTTGCGGGCGGCAAGCTGTTCGATTTCACTACCACCACCAATGGTAGTGAACGCGCGATGGTACCTGTAGGTGCCTACGAAAAGGTTATGCCTCTCGATATTCTGCCTACCCAGTTGCTACGTGCGCTGATTGTGGGTGATACCGAAATGGCTCAGAAGCTCGGCGCTCTGGAACTGGACGAAGAAGATCTGGCGCTGTGCACCTTCGTGTGCCCGGGTAAATATGAATACGGTCCGATTCTCCGCGAGAACCTGACCCGAATCGAGATCGAGGGCTAATACGATGGCTATCAGGCAGTTTCTCGATGGAATCGAGCATCATTTCGAAAAAGGTGGCAAGTATGAGCGCTGGTATGCTCTGTACGAAGCCGCTGACACTATTTTCTACACGCCCAGTTCGGTAACGTCCACAACCTCGCATGTGCGTGATGGCGTTGATCTAAAGCGCATCATGATCACGGTCTGGATATGTACCTTCCCGGCGATGTTCTTTGGTATGTGGAACATTGGCTTCCAGGCTAATAGCTTTCTGGCGTCCAATCCGGACGCATTGATCGCGGATGGCGGTCTGCGCGCAGCCTTCATACAAGCCCTTGCGGTTACAGGTGCTGGCGCTGGCATTTGGGATAACTTCGTGTACGGGATGGCTTACTTTATTCCTGTTTACGCCGTTACCTTCGTGGTTGGAGGCTTCTGGGAAGTGCTATTCGCGACAGTGCGCCGCCATGAGGTGAATGAAGGCTTCTTCGTGACCTCGATCCTGTTTGCGTTGATTTGCCCTCCGACGATCCCGCTTTGGCAGGTCGCTTTGGGTATCACCTTCGGTATCGTGATCGGTAAGGAAGTTTTCGGTGGTACCGGCAAGAACTTCCTGAATCCGGCGCTGACTGGCCGTGCGTTCCTGTACTTTGCTTACCCGGCGCAGATTTCTGGCGACACTGTATGGACCGCGGTCGACGGTTTCAGTGGCGCAACAGCCCTGAGCTGGGCCGCGAGCGGTGGCCTTGACGCGTTGGAAAGCAATATTGGCTGGATGAACGCATTCATGGGCTCAATTCAGGGTTCGATGGGCGAGACCTCAACGCTGGCCGTTCTTATCGGTGGGTTGATTCTTATCGGCATGCGAATTGCCAGCTACAGGATTGTGGGCGGTGTGCTGATCGGCATGATCGGTATGGCCGTGTTGCTGAACCTTGTCGGTTCTGAAACCAATCCGATGTTCGGGATTCCGGCGCACTGGCACCTGGTTATGGGTGGCTTCGCCTTCGGTATGATGTTCATGGCGACGGACCCGGTTTCAGCGGCAATGACCAATACCGGCCGCTGGTGCTTCGGCATCCTGGTGGGCGTAATGACCATCCTTATCCGGGTTATCAACCCTGCATTCCCGGAAGGCATTATGCTGGCGATTCTGTTCGCTAACCTTTTTGCTCCGCTTATGGATCATTACGTGGTTCAGGCCAACGTCAAAAGGAGGCTCGCTCGTGGCTAAAGCTAAAGAAACGGTCTCCAGAACGCTGTTTGTTGCTCTGGTACTGAGTATTGTGTTCTCTGTTGTGGTGTCTACCGCTGCTGTCGTGCTCCGCCCGGCGCAGATCAAGAACCAGAACCTGGATATCAAAACCAACATCCTGTCTGCCGCGGGAATGCTTCCCCAAGGCGCAGGCGCCGAAGAGATAGAAGAGGTCTTTGCGCAATTTGAAGTGCGCTTGGTAGATCTGGATACCGGTGACTATGTAGAGCCGTCTTCCGTGGATGTAAAAGATCCCATGAAGTACGACATGTACAAAGCCGCTTCTGACCCCAAGATGTCCACCAAGATTCCTGCTTCGGAGGACAAGGCCGGTATCAAGCGTCGTCCCAACATCGCCAAGGTTTACACCTTGAGTGAAAACGGGAACCTGAAGCGCGTGGTGTTGCCAATTCATGGTTACGGACTCTGGTCTACTCTTTACGGCTTCATGTCCCTTGAAGGTGACCTGAACACCATTGAAGGTCTCGGTTTCTATGCTCACGCAGAAACACCGGGCCTCGGCGGTGAAGTGGATAACCCGCGGTGGAAATCCCAGTGGGCAGGTAAAGAGCTTTACGGTGAAGATAAAACCGAACCTCAGATCCGCCTGATGAAGGGTGGCGTAGGCGCCAATACCCCTGATAAAGAACACAAGGTTGATGCGCTCTCAGGTGCGACGCTGACCAGTCGTGGCGTTCAGCAATTGGTTAACTACTGGATGGGTGACCGGGGTTACGCACCGTTCCTCAAGAAACTTCGTGAAGGGGAGGTCTGATCATGGCCGAAGTAACTGCCAAACAGGTTCTTTTCGAACCGATTTTCAGTAACAACCCGATCGGGCTGCAGATCCTGGGTATCTGTTCCGCGCTTGCCGTAACCACCAGCATGAACGTCACCATCGTTATGTGCCTGTCGGTCATTGCGGTTACCGCGTTTTCCAACCTGGCGGTATCGCTTGTTCGCACGCAGATTCCGAACAGCATCCGGATCATCGTACAGATGACCATTATCGCCTCCCTGGTAATCGTGGTTGATCAGATACTCAAAGCCTATGCTTACGAAATAAGCAAACAGCTGTCCGTATTCGTTGGCCTGATCATTACCAACTGTATTGTTATGGGGCGTGCTGAAGGTTTCGCCATGAAGAACGGCCCTTGGCTGAGCTTCCTGGACGGCGTCGGTAACGGTATGGGCTACTCGATCATGCTGCTGTTCGTGGCGTTTTTCCGCGAGCTGCTTGGTGCGGGCTCACTGTTTGGTGTAACGCTGCTGTCTCCGGTAAACGAAGGTGGCTGGTACATAACCAACGGTTTGCTGTTGCTGCCGCCGAGTGCGTTCTTCATTATCGGCCTTGCAATCTGGGGCCTGCGTGCCTGGATGCCAGAGCAGGTAGAAGAGCCGGACTACAAGATGTCTCGCCACACCCATAAGGAGGCCTTCTGATGGAGCACTATATCAGTCTGCTTCTCAAAGCGATTTTCATTGAGAACATGGCTCTCGCGTTCTTCCTGGGTATGTGTACGTTCCTGGCCATTTCCAAGAAAATTGAAGCGGCTACGGGCCTTGGTATCGCCGTTGTTGTTGTTCTGACGCTGACCGTGCCAGTCAACAACCTGATCTACAACAACATCCTGCGTGAGGGCGCGCTGTCCTGGGCAGGCTTGCCGGATGTGGATCTGAGCTTCCTTGGGTTGATCACGTACATCGGTGTTATCGCAGCCATCGTTCAGATCATGGAAATGATTCTGGACAAGTATATACCGGCACTTTACTCCGCATTGGGCGTGTTTCTGCCGTTGATAACGGTGAACTGCGCGATCATGGGTGCTGCACTGTTCATGGTAGAGCGTGACTACACGTTCAGTGAAAGTGTGGTTTACGGCTTTGGTGCTGGCGTGGGCTGGGCCCTGGCCATTATTGCCCTGGCCGGTATCCGTGAAAAGCTGAAGTACAGCGATGTTCCGGATGGGCTGCGTGGCCTGGGTATCACCTTCATTACCGTAGGTTTGATGTCCCTTGGCTTCATGTCTTTCTCCGGGATTTCCCTGTAACTCATCCGGTGATTCGGTTTAACGAAAAGGCGAGACCATGTATACAGAAATAATACTCGGCGTGGTCATGTTCACCGTTATCGTTCTGGCGCTTGTGGCGATCATCCTCGCGGCGAGATCCAAACTGGTAAGCACCGGTGATGTGACCATCGAAATCAATGACGATCCGGAACATACCGTGAAAACGGAAGCCGGTGGCAAGCTTTTGGGCACCCTGGCGGGCAGCGGAATTTTCCTGTCTTCAGCCTGTGGCGGCGGCGGTACCTGTGCGCAGTGCAAGTGCAAGGTGTTTGAAGGCGGCGGTGCCATGCTGGCGACGGAAAAGACCCACTTCACGAACCGTGAAGAGAAAGAAGGCTGGCGCCTGTCGTGCCAGGTCCCGGTCAAGCAGGACATGAAAATTGAGGTGCCTGAGGAGTTCTTTGGCGTCAAGAAGTGGGAATGTGAGGTTGTCTCCAACCATAACGTGGCCACGTTTATCAAAGAACTTATCCTGAAGCTGCCTGAGGGCGAGGAAGTCGATTTCCGCGCTGGCGGTTATGTTCAGCTGGAATGCCCTTCTTACGAAATCAATTTCAAGGATTTCGTTATTGAAGAAGAGTTCCACGGCGATTGGGACAAGCTGGACATCTGGCGCTATAAGGCAATCAACAAGGAAGAGACCATTCGCGCCTATTCCATGGCGAACTATCCGGAGGAGAAGGGCGTTCTCAAGTTCAATATCCGTATCGCTACTCCGCCTCCGGGAACTGATCACCTGCCGGGCATTATGTCCAGTTACGTGTTTAACCTGAAGCCGGGTGACAAGGTTACGGTAATGGGACCATTCGGTGAGTTTTTCGCCAAGAAAACCGAGGCGGAAATGGTGTTCATTGGTGGTGGTGCCGGTATGGCGCCCATGCGGTCTCATATCTTTGATCAGCTAAAGCGCCTGAACTCCAAACGCAAGATCAGCTTCTGGTACGGTGCCCGGAGCGAGCGTGAGATGTTCTACGTCGAAGATTTCGACGGGCTTGCTGAAGAGAACGACAACTTCGAATGGCATGTTGCCCTGTCTGACGCGCAGCCTGAGGACAACTGGGAAGGCCCGACGGGCTTCATCCACAACGTACTCTATGAGAACTACCTGAAGGATCACCCTGCGCCTGAAGACTGCGAGTTCTATATGTGCGGGCCCCCGATCATGAACGCGTCGGTTATCAAGATGCTGAAAGATATGGGTGTTGAAGACGAGAACATCATGCTGGATGACTTCGGAGGCTAAACCTTTCAGATGACATCCCGCATGTTAGAACCCGCCCGGGTGGCCTTTGCCAGCGTCTTCATGATGCTGGCACTGGTGGCCCTGGCGGGTTGTTCGTTTCAGCCAGATGAGGAAATCTGGGAGATCTCCGGGCCGGTGTTTGGTACCAGCTACCATATCAGCGTTGTCTTACCGGAAGACCACGAGAAACTTGAGGCGCTGGCGAAAGGCATTGAAGACGCTCTTGAAAGCGTTGATGCGTCCATGTCGACCTGGCGAGAGGATTCGGAGCTGTCGAAACTGAATCGCCGGGAAGATCAATCGGACTGGATTCCGGTTTCGGACGCACTTTTTGAGGTGCTGGCCAGAGCGGATGAGATTTCGCGGCTGACAGACGGCGCGTTTGACGTGACCATCGGGCCAGTAGTGAATCTCTGGGGCTTCGGGCCGGAAGCGAGACCTGAAAAGATTCCGTCAGAAGAAAGTCTGGATCGAGCTTTGGCTACTACGGGCTATGAGCAACTTGCGCTCCGGCCTGAGCCGCCCGCGTTAAAGGCGGCAGTGCGCCAATACATCGATCTCTCCGCGATCGCAAAAGGTTACGGTGTAGATGTTGTGGCTCGCTATCTCGATAGCGAAGGCATAGAGGCGTACCTTGTCGAAATAGGCGGGGAAATCCGTACCAGCGGCAAGAAGCCTGACGGCAACGTTTGGAGGCTCGCTGTTGAACAGCCGGTTGAAGGCACAGAGCATAGGATAAACCTCGTTGTTTCGCTGCCTTCCCGTTCAATGGCCACCTCCGGAGACTATCGTAACTATTACGAATCGGATGGGCGCCGTTTCTCCCATACAATAGATCCTGAAACCGGACAGCCGATAGCGCATCATCTGGCGTCTGTAACGGTCATCGCAGATGACAGCATGACCGCTGATGCGCTGGCGACGGGTTTCACGGTGATGGGTTATGAGCGAGCAAGTGCGCTCGCAACGAGGGAGAATATTCCCGCCTATTTTATTATCCGGACGGAAAGCGGGTTTGAGGGACATCAGACTCCGGCGTTTTCGTCCTACGTTACTCAGTAAGGGGAAGCCAACATGGGTACCTTTCTTCTGGTTTTATTGATTGTGGTTCTGCTGGTAGCCGGTATGGCTGTTGGCGTCATATTTGGCCGCAAGCCGATCAGCGGCACTTGTGGCGGCATTGGTGCGCTTGGCATCAGTTCGTCCTGTGATATTTGCGGTGGCAACACCCAGAAGTGCGAGGAGGAAAACCAGCGTGTGGCCTCCGAGGCCGTAACGCCTGAGGAACTGGCATACGATGCGACCAAAGCGGATCGTAAGCAGTAAATGCTGGCAGGCTTGGAATAATCACAATTATTTTTTCACGACGTAGATAAGGAGTCACTGCGCGCATGGCGGAACATCATTACGACGTCGTCGTTATCGGTGCTGGACCTTCAGGTGAAGGTGCAGCAATGAATGCGACGAAGCATGGCAAGCGTGTTGCTATCGTTGAAGACAAGCCTACAGTGGGAGGCAACTGCACCCACTGGGGCACGATTCCTTCCAAAGCTTTGCGCCACTCGGTCAAGCAGATCATTACCTTCAATACCAATCAGATGTTCCGGGATATCGGAGAACCCCGCTGGTTCTCGTTTCCCCGTGTACTTCAGAGCGCACAGAAGGTTATTGGCAAACAGGTAAAGCTGAGAACCCAGTTCTATTCCCGTAACCGTGTGGATCTGATCAACGGGCGCGCGTCGTTTCTCGACAACAACCGGCTCGAAGTCCGGGGTAACAAGTCCGTTGAAATACTGAACTTCAAACAGGTAGTAATTGCGACTGGCTCACGCCCTTATCTGCCGCCAGATGTGGATTTTCGCCATCACCGGATCTACAACTCGGATACCATTCTCAACCTGTCTCATACGCCCCGCACGCTGGTCATTTATGGTGCCGGTGTTATCGGTTCGGAATACGCCTCCATCTTTGCGGGCCTTGGTGTGAAGGTTGATCTGATCAACCCGGGCAGTCGCCTGTTGTCATTCCTCGATGATGAAATCTCGGATGCCCTGAGCTACCACCTTCGCAACAATGGAGTGTTGGTGCGCCATAACGAAGAATATGCGTCTGTTGATGGTGATGATCACGGCATCGTGCTTTCCCTGAAGTCCGGCAAGAAGATCCGGGCGGATGCGTTTCTCTGGTGCAATGGCAGAACAGGGAATACCGATAGCCTCGCGCTTGAAAATGTTGAGCTGGTTCCTAACGGTCGCGGGCAGTTGGCGGTTGATGAGCACTATCGTACTGAGGTGAAGAACATCTATGCTGTTGGCGACGTAATCGGTTGGCCCAGCTTGGCGAGTGCCGCTTATGACCAGGGGCGATCTGCATCCTCGGCTATTGTTCATGATGAGCACTTCCGGTTCGTTTCAGACGTGCCCACGGGTATTTATACGATTCCCGAGATCAGTTCTGTCGGCAAAACCGAGCGCGAACTGACAGAAGCCAAGGTACCCTATGAAGTCGGGCAGGCCTTTTTCAAGGACCTCGCCCGGGCGCAGATTACCGGTGAGGCGGTTGGCATGCTGAAGCTCCTGTTCCACCGTGAGACCAGAGAGATTCTGGGCATTCATTGTTTTGGCGACCAGGCTGCCGAGATTGTTCACATCGGCCAAGCGATCATGAACCAGAAGGGTGACGCCAACTCTCTCGATTACTTTATCAACACAACCTTTAACTACCCGACCATGGCGGAAGCTTACCGGGTAGCTGCGTTGAACGGCCTGAACCGAATCTTCTGAACGATTCCGGTTCAACTGGCGGGTAATGCCTCATTACCCGCCGTTTTGTTTTCCTGGCGACCAGGCAGCGTGAGTGAGGCGCTTGTGCGGTTATCAAAGAACATCCGCGTGCTCGTAGGGTAATCCGTGATAATGCTGTCTACTCCCATCGCTTCAAGATGAAGCATGTCCTGGATGCGGTTAACCGTCCAGCAGGAGACGTGCATTTCCCTGCGGTGAGCATTCTCCACGAGTTCCGGGGAGCATAATTTCCAGTTAATGCACAAATAGTCACAGCCCAGCCCGGTTGCTATGCGAAGCGGCCTCGGGAATCGACGTTCTGTCACCAAACCTGTGCGTATGCGTTTATTTCTTCTGCGTATTTCTTTCAGAAACCAGGTGTCTGACGAGGTAATTGCTGCTGTCTGGTAAAGATTGCGATGCTGGATAATTTCCGTTAACCGGTTGCACAGAACATTGAGCCTGGCGCGAGAATCTTTTTTTACCTCAAGCTGGAAGTGCTCGATATCATTGAACTGGTCCAGCAAATCTTCCAGTGTCGGTATACCCGCTCTTACAGGCCATGTGCTTGTGTTCCGGCGAGCGTCCATAGCTGCCAGCTCAGCAGCCGTGTATTGGCCAACGTTACCTTTCTGGCCGGTTGTGCGGTCGGTGGTGAGATCGTGCACAAGTACGGGCTTGCCATCTTTCGACAGCACAAGGTCCAGCTCAAAATGCCGAATGCCCTGCCGATAGGCATGCCTGAATCCGGGCAGTGTATTTTCTGGGGCTTCACCTTTGGCGCCCCGGTGTCCGTAGACAATCATTCCGGTGTTTTACCTCTCAAGCGTTGATAAATAGCCTGGCGTTTTTTCCAGGTATCGTGACATAGGCGTATGTCTTCCAGGTAGGCTGACAGCTCCTCCATCAGCAGGGCCTGTGGGCCATCAACCAGAGCTTTCTCGGGCTTGGGGTGGAAGTCCACCAGAACCATATTGGCCCCTGCGATCACGCCCTGTGCGGTTGCGTGCACCACATCCAGGATGCCATCCGGTGCTTTCTCTCGGGTACCTACCGAGTGTGAGGGGTCGACACAGACGGGCATGCGTGTCAGCCGCTTAACAGCCGGTACATGGGCGAAATCCACCATGTTGCGGTGCGGCTGGCCGGCTTCAGTTTTCATGCCTCGCAAACAGAAAATAACGTTCGCGTTGCCTTCACTGGCGAGATACTCCGCCGCATTCAGGGATTCATTCAGCGTGATGCCGAATCCGCGCTTGAGCAGAACCGGATAGGTGGTTTGCCGACCGATGGCTTTGAGAAGTTCAAAGTTCTGGGTGTTCCGGGTACCGACCTGCAGCATGACCCCGGTTGGTCGCCCGAGTTTTTCCAGGCAGGTGTCAATTTCCTCAATGTGGCTCTCATGGGTGATCTCCATGGCGATCACTTTGATACCGTGTTTGCCGGCTTTTTCGAAAACCCACGGCAGGCAGCCCTTACCATGCCCCTGAAACGAATAGGGGTTGGTGCGGGGCTTGTAGGCACCCATGCGTGTACAAACTTCGCCGTGTTCCTCGAGAGCCTTCAGCATCATTTCAACGTGCTCGGGGATGTCTACAGCGCATAGCCCGGCAAAGATGTTGAGATTGGACTGGTTGAAGTCCACGCCGTTGTAGCTGAAGCCCGTTTGCCGATTGTCATCCCGGTGACGCCCCAGTATCCGGTAATCTTCGGATATGCGGATGGCGCGCTCGACAGCCGGCAGCGCTTCGATTTCCGCCATATCAAGTGGTTTGGTGTCGCCCAGAAGATAAACTTCGGTCAGCCGCTGACTGACGCCCTGAATCTCATGCACCCGCACGGTTACACCCGGCAGGTGCTCCAGAAAATGCATGGTCTGGCGATAGGCGTCGCTGTCCAGGGGCGTGTTGGGATGAAGAATGGCTAGCATGGGGCTTCCTTTGTTATCTGCCGGTCAGGAGCGTGCGCTCTCTGCCTTGTGTCGCGCCTGTATGAATTCCCGGTGGTTTAGGTGCAGCAGGTCAGCCATACGGCGAATAAGGTGTTCTTCGTACTTGTCGACGCGATCATCCGCGAGCGCAACCTGCCAGATACTTTCCAGCAACGACTGTTTGCCCTCTTGGTCCAGAGACTCGTTGATCTGCTCTGTGAATTCATACAGCGAGGTGGCATGGTCCGCCTGCTCCAGGGCATGGCGGAGAATTTCTTCTGCTTCTTCCCGGGTCAAGTGATGAGCTTTTACCGCACAGTCTACGATAGCTTGCAGCTCTCGCTCGTCTTCATCGTTATCAACCCTTGAAAGCTGCACCATCAAGGCAGTTGCTGCAATCGCCATCTCGCGAGCATCGGGTTTATGGTGCTCTGTTTCCGGCGTGCTAAACAGTTTTTTCAGGCTTTCAATCATAATCTGTCACGATCATTGAGGTACGTTGAAGTTGCATTTAGAACACCTTGAAGGCGCGCAGTAATCAGGCCGCTTTACTGGCTAGTTGGCGGACCTGGCCTTCCAGTTCAATCTGGTCGACGGTGAAGCGACGAATGCCGTCTGCGAGTTTTTCAGTTGCCATGGCATCTTCGTTGTTCTCCCAGCGAAACCGTTTTTCATCCAGAATACTGAAGCCGTCTTGTGAACTTGCTCCATCCGCAGAGAGTCGTTGCTCCAGACTTCCGTGGTCGTCCTGCAGCTCCTGCAACAACGCAGGGCTGATGGTCAGGCGGTCACAGCCCGCCAGCATTTCAATTTCTCCGGTGTTGCGGAAACTCGCGCCCATAACCACCGTACTGTAGCCATTGGCCTTGTAGTAATTATAGATGCGGGCGACTGAACGTACACCTGGGTCCTCGGTAGCAGGGAAGTGGTCCCGCCCGCTGCTGGCAAGGTGCCAGTCCAGTATACGACCTACGAAGGGAGAGATCAGGAACGCACCGGCTTGAGCGCAGGCGGCTGCCTGCACGAACGAGAACAGCAGCGTGAGATTGCAGCGAATACCTTCCTGCTCAAGTATCTCCGCCGCGCGAATGCCCTCCCAGGTAGCAGCAATCTTGATCAATACACGGCGGGTATCTACGCCCTGTTGGTCGTAAAGCTCTACAAGGCGGCGTGCGCGCTTGAGCGTGGCCTCGGTATCGAATGATAGTCGAGCATCAACTTCCGTTGAGACCACCCCTGGAATCAGATTAAGTATCTCCTGGCCCGCCAGAACTGCCAGCATATCGGTTGCTACCGTCAACTGCTCGGCATCGGAGCCACCCTGCTTGCGAGCCATGGCAACCGCTTTTGCCAACATAGGACGGTAGGCTTCGGAAGCGGCCGCTTTGAGCAACAGTGACGGGTTTGTTGTAGCATCCTGCGGGCGCCATTGGGCGATGGCACCGATATCGCCGGTGTCGGCGACTACCGTTGTCATCGTCTTCAATTGTTCGAGTTTGTTGGCCATTCGTAATGTCGTCCGGGTTGATGTTGTATCAGCACATCCGAATCCCGGAGGCTGGTTATAGGTCTACAATAGCGGGCTGTAAAGACAGGAACAAGACAGCAAAAAGTAAGGTTCTGGCAATAACGCGTTAAGGTCGCGGTCAGGCGCTGGCTGTCTCGTCATTTAACACAGGCTGGGCGGGCTCCTGAACCTTCTCCAGAGCGGTCTGGAGAACCTCCAGCCCGGCGCCGCGCTTATGAGCGTTTTCGCTGATATAGCGACGGAACTGGCGCCCGCCGGGTACACCATGGAAAAGCCCCAGTAAATGTCGGGATATATGGCCGAGGAAGACGCCGCGCTCCAGCTCGCTCTGGATAAACGGGTACATGGCCCTGAGAGCATCATGGCGTGAGGTCATAGGAGCCTCGTCACCAAAGAACTCCGGATCCACGCCCGCCAGAAGCCAGGGGTTGTGGTAAGCCTCGCGGCCAAGCATCACGCCATCGGTGTGCGTTAGGTGTTCCTGGCATTCGTCAAAGGTTTTTATGCCGCCGTTGATAACGATCTCAAGGTGGGGGTATTTCTGCTTAAGGCGGTACACCCAATCGTACTTTAACGGCGGAATATCCCTGTTTTCCTTGGGGCTCAGGCCTTCAAGTACAGCAATGCGGGCGTGCACAATAAACGTCTGACATCCGGCGGCGCTTACCTTGTCCACGAACTCGCAAAGATCCTCCCAGGATTCACGCCCGTTAATGCCTATACGGTGCTTAACGGTAACCGGGAGTTGCGTGGCTTCAATCATTGCGTTGACGCCTTCTGCCACTTTATCCGGATGTGCCATCAGACACGCGCCAATCATGTTGTTCTGCACCCGGTCGCTGGGACAGCCAACGTTCAGATTTACCTCACTGAAACCAAACTGTTCAGCCAACCGTGCACAATGGGCCAGCTCACTCGCGTCACTGCCACCAAGCTGCAATGCTAGCGGGTACTCGGCAGGATTGTGATGCAAAAACCGCTCTGTATCCCCGTGAATCAACGCGCCAGTCGTCACCATCTCGGTGTAGAGCAGCGTATGCCGGCTCAACAGGCGTGCGAGGTAACGATATTGCGGGGTAGTCCAATCCATCATAGGCGCGACGCAGAAGCGGCGAGATGGGTTGGTCCCGCTGTTTTTGGAAGATGTATCTTTGATCATTAAATGCTCAATGCGGACCGGTTATGTGGGGTCACAACTCGAAGGCAGGCGTTTGGCCTGAAAGCTTCGGCAGAACGGAATGTTTGAGCCGGGATTCTATCAGGAAACCGGATTCTTTGGTTTACTGAGTATGTTTTGTACTATCAGTAATAGCCGATTTTCTGATCAGCCTGCTGCAATTTGCAGTGTTCAACATGGATAACCCCTATTACATTCTGTCCCCTATTAAAGATAACCTTCCCCCTCTGCGACCTTATATCGCTGATTTTTCTTCTTCAGGCCAGTCCAGGCCAGACCAAACGCTGATAATACAAGCCTTTCCGGGCTTTACAAGGAACCTTGAGCGGATGAATCCACACATTTTGGCGGCCATTCTTTCGGCCGTTTTCATGGGCACAATTGGCGCGGTTGCTGTTTATGCTGACGTCAGCGCGGAAACGGTTACATTTTATCGCCTGTTTATTGGCGCTGTTTTGATGGGTTGTTTTCTTCTGTTTACAGGCCAGAAAGACAAAGTATTTACCTGGCCCGGTTTCAAGGTTTTGGTAACAGGCGCGTTCCTCGCATGCTTTGTAGTCTTTTACGTAATGGCTTTGAGCTACACCAGCATGGCGAACGCGGTTATGTTGTTGTATCTGGCCCCGGTTACAGCGTCGGCGGTCGCACATTTTTTTATGGGTGAGCGTTTATCAGGGCTCAGCGCAGCTTTGATAGGCATGGCGCTGTTTGGCTTTGCGATGATGATGGAGTTCAACTTTAGCCTGACTGGGCGAAATGAAGAATCGATCGGTCTGTTTTACGCACTGTGTGCCATGTTGTGTTATGCGGCCTTTATGCTGACCAATCGACTAATTCACGAGCGGGTGCATGTGCTGACCCGAAGTGGATTTCAAATGCTCGTTGGGGCCCTGTGCGTGTTGCCTTTCATGCTTCAGCAAGGTGACAGCATCGGTGCGGTGCAGTGGGGTTGGCTGGTGGTGGCCGGTATCGTTCCGGGATTCCTCGCGATCATGTTAGCAGTGGTGGCTTTGAGGGCGCTCCCGGCAGCGACCTTCGGCACCCTGGCCTATCTGGAGCCGATTACCGTAGTCGCGCTGGCGTGGTTCCTGTTTGATCAAAGCCTGAACACCTTGCAGCTCTCTGGAAGCGTTCTGATTATTGTCTCGGGCGCGATTCAGGCCGTGTTGTCGCAGCGAAGCCCACGCTGGGTTGCTGCGGAGCCAACGGTGGGCGTGGGCTAGGTGGCAGTTGATGAGACCGGGGCAACAGTGAAAGTAGCAAAACTGGAGCCACGTACTCCTGATGAAATCAGACGCTTCGCTAACGGCCAGCAACGTCGTGCGATTCGTGATGAGTTAGCGGAGCGTTACAAAGCACTTGAGGCCCCAAAGGTATAATGAGCTTGGCTTGCGGGCCTCAGCGCTTAGGTTTTCAGAAAACAAACTCGAGCCCAGCGTACCAAGTGCGCCCGGAGGCCGGCTCAAAGTACCGCTCGTTGCTGGCGTTAATGCGAAGATTGGCGAAGTAATCCTTGTCGCCCAGGTTGCGAGCGCCCGCAAAACCTTTCAGCAGAAGATTTCCACCTGCGTACAGCGTGTTTCCGCCGCGCAGGTTTACTAACCAGTAGTCGTCGACCTCCACCTCATTGGCATCATCGGCGACCATGTCGCCGATATAACGGGTCTCCAGTGTGGCAAAAATGCCACCTAAGCCTTGCCATGTGAGGCGGTTAGACCAGGTTTGCTCTGGCAGGCCGGGTAACCGGTTGCCATCGTAAACGTCGCCTCCCGAACGGTATGTCTCAAACGTGTAATTGGCGAGGGTGAGGGCAGTTTCTACGCGCCAACTTGGTGAAAAAAGCCAGCCGGCCGCCGCCTCGAAGCCCTTGCGTGTCGTATCCCCGGCATTGCGATAGAACGTCCGGTCATCGGATCCCGCCAACTCATAGGGAACCAGTTCATCACGAACATCGACCCAGAACAGCGTGAGGTCATAGGCAATGCCGTTGTTGAGGGTGCCGCGAAGCCCCAATTCATGATTGAGAGATTTTTGTGGTTCGGTTTCCGGATTAAACCCGCCCACGCCCGACGGGTTAGCAAACTCCGAGAATGTGGGTGTTTCGAACGCAGTGCTGATATTGGCGTAGGCCTGGTGAGATTCCAGATAACGATAGCTCAAGCCTGCAGAACCACTCCACTCCCGGAAGGTACGGCTGCCGCTTTGGTTTCCATCAGCGGCAAAATCATCATCGACCTTGAGGCGAATCCGGTCGAAACGGCCACCAACGGACAGGGTGATTTGATCAGTAAGGCTCAGGTCGCCTTGTGCAAACGCGCCCAACGCGAATGCCGTTTGCAGTTCCTCTGCGGTCAACCCTTGCAGATCACCACTGAAGCTCATTTCTCGGCGGATACGGTCATCCCGCTGCTCACGGGCTTCTACGCCTGCGACGTAGCGAAATGGAAGCCCTGAGAGCTCAAGCGACTGCCGGTAATCGGCCCTTGCTCCAAAATAGTCCCGGTCGTAATCAATGCGGCTGTCACCAGGGTAGGGCAGTTGCTGTTCGAAGTTCCTGCGCATATAGAATGTTTTGGCTCGAAACACGCCCGGCCCCGCAGAAAGATCCTGATATTGCAGGCCCAATACTTGTTGATCGACGGTTTGCCCGGTGCCGTACTCTTCTGTGAAACGCCCAGCCTGGGATCTGTCGGCTTCCACCTGTTCGGCGGTAAGCGCCCCCGGGTCTTCCGAGCGAGGATTCTGCAGCAGATTTATAATGGCGGTCAGTGAGCGATCGTTGCCCAGCTCTCGGCGCAGCTTGGAATTAAGCAGATATTTTTCGACCTTGGCATTGTCGCGATAGCCTTCGTAGTTGAGTGCAGAAGCGCTTACGCTGTGTGACCAAGGGCCGTTGGTTTGGCTATTTTTTACGGAGACCTTGCCAAAACTATCGCTTCCGCCGGTGAGGCGTACCGATGTTTCATCAGGTTGACGACGCCCGTCGGCGGTGGTTACGCTGATAACGCCACCCGCTGCGTTTCCATACAGAACCGAGGCTGGTCCCCGGATAACTTCGATACGCTCGGCGCTGTCCAGGTCGATGGCATCTAGCTGAGCCTGGCCATCTGGCAACGTGTAGGGAATGCCATCAACGACAACTGTAACGCCACGAACGCCAAAAGGCGCTCTGGCCCCAAAACCACGAATGGCTATGCGCTCACCTTGGGCGTAGTTCTCCTGATTCTGTAGAAAAATACCCGGAACCTGGCTCAGGGTCTCATCCAGCTTTAACTTGGGCTGGCCTTTATGAATCGCGTCTTGCTGAACGATCGACATGGCAGCCGGTGTTTCATAAAGGGCGCGCTCCATCACTGGAGACGTCACCACTATGTCAGCGGTAGGTTGCCCATGAGCCGTTGTGGTAAACGGGAGGGTTATGAGTCCGCTCAAAAAGAGAAATGTAGATTTTTGGTTATTCATAGGTCTCATCTTGGGAGGATGATATTTAAACCGGAGATAGCTGAAACGTCTGTCTATTAGTGTAGTGCCAAGTCTCAATAAAGCGCAGGTGGTTTAAATGCAGGTTTGGGTGGTGCCTAAGTCGTGACCGATGCTCGAGATCTGACGACATCCTCAAGCATCCACATTCGCCACCCCAAACGGAATATGCACCATAGGAATATCCCCCGCGTCAGATTCCAGGTGCGATCGTTGGTCATTAAAAAACATGTGGGGTTTGAGCACGTTCAGAATCCGGTCTTTCTTCATGCCCCCCAGGAAGAAAACCTCATTGGCGTCCACGCCCCAGTGTTCCAGCGTTGTAATCACCCGCTCATGGGAGGGCGCATTGCGGGCCCCGGAAAATGCGATCAGACTTGCAGAGATCAAACAGAGCGCTGGAGGCAACTGCAATAACGAGCTTGTCTTCGATCGGGTAGGGCATCGGAAGGTAATTCCTTTTTTTGCCGATATCTAATGGGTTTTGTCTTAAATGACATCAACCGATCTTGAACCGGCGTACCAGGCTGTCGAGATCCTCCGCCATATCGGCCATCGACTTGCTGGACTGGTTAACGTGGGCAATGTCGTCCGTAAGCTCGTCGATAGCACCACTGCTGGCCTCGAAGTTTTGAGTCATCTCCGCCGCCGTTGCACGCTGTTGTTCAGTGGCGCTCGCAATTTGTGTGGTCATTTCCACAATCCGGTTCACGGCAGCCAGAATTTCCGACAAGGCGGTGCCGGATTTTGTGGCTTCTTCTCTGGCTTCACCCGCCATTTGCTTGGCTTTGCTCATATCAACGACCGCACCCGCAGCGCCGCTTTGCAGGTTCGATACAATGCGCTCTATGTCGACGGTTGAGTCCTGAACCCGCTTGGCCAGGCCACGGACTTCGTCTGCAACTACAGAGAAACCCCGGCCTGCATCTCCTGCGCGGGCTGCTTCGATAGCCGCATTCAGCGCCAGGAGGTTGGTCTGTTCTGCAATCGCCTGGATAACCTCCAGCACACCGCCAATTTCACCCGACTCCTGCTCCAGGCGCTGGATACGCTGTGAACCTTCTTCTACCTGCTCCGCCAGTTTCGTTACCGATGCTATTGCCGTCGCAACCGTTGCCCGCCCCGTATCGGCCAGGTTGGCCGCCTGACGCGCAGATTCATCTGTGTCGCTCGTATTCGACGCAATTTCATCCGAGGTGGAAACCATCTCCTGCATCGCGGCCGACATCTGGGTGATCTGATCTCGTTGCTGCTCGGCATTGCCTGAGGTTCTGCTGGTTATGCCAGACAAGGATTCCGATTCGGTGGTGAGTCGGCGTGACGACGTAACGATCTGGGAAATGGTGTTTTCCAACGTCTCCAGAAAGGAGTTTACTGCCGAAATAAAGTCCCCAATCTCATCCGGCCGCCCTCTGGTTAGCCGGGTCGACACATCCCCCTTGTTATTGCCTATGTCTTTCAGGTACATGAGGATTTCTGTTCGGGCGCGCTTCACACTGGCGCCCATGATCCGGCTCAATAAAAAGGCAACCACCAGCCCCAGAATGACAGAGGCGATGAATGCAGCGAGTATAAAACTGAGTGCCGTGCCGGTTTCGGCTTCGGCTTCGTCGGCTACAGTTTCGAGGGCGACGAAGACCTTTTGTTCAAGATTTCGCGCCAGCTCGGTGATATTGGGGCCCAACACGTCAAGCTTGGTGTTTTTCGTGTTGATCATTGCTCTTTGATGGACCAGCAGGTCGTCTACGGATGCCTGATATTTCGCCAACGTTTCTGTCGCGGTATCGATATACTGCCGGATGTACTGCGGAACCGTGTCCATATCAAGAAAAGCGAGGCCATCAGCCAGGTCTTCCATAGCATACCCAAGGGCTTTTTCTGAGGATTCGTCGCCGTTTGCGAAGTATCGCTGTGTTGCCATTCGCATCAGGAGCGTGTCGTTGATCAACTGTTCCAGAACGACTCGTAGCTGACTATCGGGTTCTCTGTTGGTAATTCCGTCGATGGCTCTTCGCAGCGCTGCTGATGCGGTCGGGCCATATTTGTCGAGTTCGTCGGCAATGATACGTTGTACTTGCTGTTTGGCTGGCACCAATTCGGTTTTGAAAATACCAACGTACTGTGATGTTGCCTGCTCAATTTCACCCACGAGCTGCTTGCGCTCTGAATTTTGAATATTTTTCTGAGCATCGGACATTGTGCCGAAAAACTCGGATTCAAGCTGCTCGAAACGAGAGAGAATTTCGTCGTCGCCTGTGACGTAATAATCAAAGACCCACAGCCTCATCCTGTACAGATTAATGAGAACCCCCGTCGCAACGGCTGTTTCCGGGGCCAGATCCCGTGCAACCGTGCCCATTCGTTCATCCAGGTTTTGAAACTCTCGGATGCTGTAGAAGGTGACGAATGCGAACAGCAGTAGAATGAAAACGGGTGCGATCAGGAGTTTGCCGCTTACGCCGAGTCGGCGTTCAATCGATTCAAATGTGTTTACAGCCACGGGTCCATCTCTTTTTATAGTGTTTGATAACCTGGTTAACGGCTGCTCAGGTAAAACCTGAACAAATAATCGCTCCGTAAACCTCGTTTGGGGCGAAAGGGCAGAGGCTGCGCCCTCATGATACGAAAGCGCGCTTCTCCTCCAGGTTTCGATGCTGGCATTCCGGTAAAGAACGATCCAGTATGGTTTTCGAAAACATAACTATAATATGATTTACCAGCAAAGGAGGCTCTAAATATGGCGACCCTTAACCAAGTGCGCCACGACCACGCCAACATGGCGCGGTTGCTGCACGTACTCTTGCTCCGGCACGAGTACCTGGCGCAGGGCGAGCGCCCGGACTTTCGTCTGATACGTGAAGTCGTGGATTACATCATTGATTATATGAACGCTTTCGTCAGGCCCCTTGAGCGTCTTTACAGCGAGCATCAGGTGGCCAAAAAGTTCAAAGCCGGCGAAGTAGGGCAACAACTGGCCGAAGATTATCAGGCCCTGCGGGAGCGTCTGGATCTGCTTTCCGAAAATATTGATATGATTCTTCTGGATGCGGTGGTGCCCATGGATCGTTTTGCCGACGATCTCAAGGCCTATCTTGATGCTCATCTCGCCTACTTGCGTGCCGAGCGTGAACAGCTATTCCCATTCTTTCGTGAACAGTTGTCTGAAGAAGAACAGAAGCATCTGCTTGATATGCTGCCGGAGGGCGCACAGGCAAATCTGGCGCGACTTAAAGAAGACTATCCCCAGCTGTACGAGGAATTCGAGGCCGCGCCTTCACCTTTTGCCTAAGTGCCTTGTCACGGGCGCCAGGGATAAATATGGACGCTCATTCCTCGGTCGACAGGTGGCTACGAATCAGTTCGGCCAACTGTTTTACAGGCTCTGAAGGTCGGCCAGCTGGCCGGTGCAGGGCAATCTCCACGTACTGAAGTGCTGGCATGCCGCTACGCTCATCCAGCACTCGCAACTGGGGTGTCAGCATATTGCGGGTTATAACAGCCACCGCGAGCCCCGCTGCGACCACTGGCATCAGGCCGGTCATGGACTGGCTGGAATAGGCCATTCGCCAATCTCGCCCGGCGTTCGTTAACGCTTGTTCGGCAACGTCGCGGAATACATCTGCCCCCGGTGAATAGAACGCCAGAGGTATCGGGTCGGTCAGCGATGGCTGGGCGTTGGCGCCGACAGCCCACATCAGCGGCTCACGCCGGATGACTTCACCACCCGGTGAACGGGCCTGGCGTGTCACTACTGCCAGGTCCATGTTTCCAGACTGCACCTGTTTTACCAGCTCGACGCTTGATCTGCAGGTAACCTGCAACTGCACTGCCGGAAACTGCCGGTTGAAGTGAGACAGTACCGAGGTCAACAGAAAAGCATAATCCTCCGGAATGCCAAGGTTCAGCTCCCCGGAAACCTGGCGTTGCTGCACGTCATCAACGGCTTCATTGTTGAGCTCCAGCATTTTTCTGGCGTAACCCACCAGCTTCTGGCCTTCGGCTGTAAACCGGATACGACGCCCGTCTTTCTCATGCAGCGGAACGCCGAGCGCTGCTTCCAGGCGGTTCAACTGCATGCTTACTGTGGACTGTGTGTAGGCCAGCCTCTCCGCTGCGGCCGTCACTGTTCCGGTGTCTGCGATGGTCACCAGTGTCAGGAGCATGTTCAGATCCAGTATCCGGTTTCTCAATGTATCAATCCTTGTGATGTGTAGTATCAAAAACAATTGATTTTGTGATGAGTGGTGAGTGTATAGCCTGTAGCTGTCGAATCCAATCCACCCACAGCCACAGGAGTCACGACGGTGCGCATATTGACTAACCCCTCCCGCCCACTTTTTATCAGTATCATTGCCGCGCTTTTTGCCGTTGTACTCTGGGCAGGCGCGCCCCTGCTGGTAGATATTGCCAGTTCGGTACCGCCGTTCCAGCTCACTACCATTGCGTTAATCAGCGGCGCCATAGTGGCCTTGCCGATGAGCATTCGTAAGCGACGTAATCGCAGTGTTCAAACGGTTCAGTCTGCGGTTTCCCTGAAGTGGAAACTGACGATCTATGGCTTGGTTCCGGCTCTGATACTCGGGGCCATCGGCGGCTATCTTTCCGGTGTTGGAATGGCTCCGACCGCAGAGGCAGCGCTGATAACTTATACTTGGCCGGTGATGTTTATTGTTATCAGTCAGTGGCTTTTTCATCGCCGGCTTCCGCTGCCTGTTTTGGGTGGCGCACTCATTGCGTTCTCTGGCGCTGCCGTTTTGCTTTCCCCGGAAGCGGGAGGTGAAGCGTTTTCCAAATACATGGCAGGTTACGCATTGGCGCTGATGGCAGGTTGCTGTTGGGCCGTGTATTCGTGGATATGCCAGGCTGCGCCTGTTGCGATTGCACCGCTGATGCCAGAGCTTTTTCTGCTGGCTGCCGTGGGAGCGGCAATCGCTGATGTTCTTTCTGGTAGTGCTTTCGGGTTGCCTTCCGGCATCGCCCTTATTGCCGGTGTTGCGCTTGGTGTCGGCCCGTATGGGCTTGCGATGGTGGCATGGGACCTGGCACTGCGAACCGGGCCGGCAGCGCTGGTGGGCAGTCTGGCCTATGGGGTGCCCGTCCTGGCGGCCACGTTCCTGGTAATTGCCGGCGTTGCATCTCCGGACTGGCGCTTGCCCCTGGCTGCGCTGCTGGTGGTTGCCGGATCTGTTGTGGCGACCATGAAACGGGCGACACCGGCCTGAAATGTTGATGTAAACGTAATAGACTTCGGCTGGTAGATTTCCTTCTGCTACTGTCCGGTGACGTATTAAAAGACCAACCCTGAAGAATGCACTGAGACGGCCGGCTGACGAAGCCGGCCAGAACTTCGTGGCTGTGTGTGTATCGCTCACATTCTGCTTCGTCGTCTACTCGATGTTGCTCGTAACCGTGCCGGTATACGGGCTTGAACTCGGCGCTTCTCCGCTCATGCTGGGTGTCATACTCAGTTCCCAGTATCTTCTTCCCTTTTTATTGGCTATCCCCCTGGGCGGCGTGGTGGCGCGACATGGAGGCCGGATAACATTGCTTGCCGGCGCGTTTGTGATGACTGCGGGTCTTCTGCTTATGCAGGTTCTGCCCGGCTATTACGGGCTTATTGGCGGCCAGCTATTAATCGGGTTGGCACATCTGCAGATGGTGTTGTCGGCCCAGACCATCATCTCGTCGTTAGCGACCGGACCTAAACTGGAAAGCTATTTTGGTTGGTATGCCACCTGGTTATCTGGAGGGCAGGTGGTTGGCCCCTTGCTGGCGGGCGGCTGGATTCATTGGGCAGGCGGCGTAGACAATCTGTTTCTGGTTATGGCCGGTATTGCTTTGCTGGGGGGGCTATGCGGGATGGCACTGACGGGTGATGCAACCTCAGGCATGTCGGTCACACGCAAGCAGACCGGGTTTCGTGCTCAGGCTTTGTTGATGCGTCACAATACCGGCGTTCAGGTATCCATCACCATTACTGTGGCGGGTATGTTCGCTCTGGGCGTTTACGGCAGTTATCTGCCCGTTTATCTGGACAGTCTGGAAATGAGCGCGGTGATGATCGGCGCGTTGGTCAGTCTGAGATCGGGCGTTTCCATGGTGATACGGCCGTTTATTCCCCGGATTATCCATACCGTTGGCGGGCGCGAAAAAGCAACAATTCTGGCCCTGTGTACTGTGTCGGTAGGCTTGGCCTGCATGGGGTTCTCAGGAAATGCGCCTGTTATTGCTCTCTTGTCGATTCTGGTCGGGTTGGGAGGTGGGCTCACGCAACCCCTGTCGATGGTGGTTCTGGCTGAGAGTGTGGAGCGGGAACAGCGGTCCGGGGCGCTGGGTATGCGCCTGATGGCCAATAGGGCTGTTCACTTCGTGGCCCCGCTTATGTTCGGCGCAATTCTCAGTGTAAGTGGTTTTGGTTTGTCGTTTGGGCTTTCGGGGTTGTTCATAGGCCTAGTCGCCGTTGTACTACTTCGGCTTCAGCGCCAACGCGGAGTTATTTAGAGCCTCCCAGAGGGATTGACTGGGTATTTTTGATTTCCCGCAGCACGAAGTTGGAGTTCACTTGAGCGATGCCTTGCAAGGTGAATATCTTTTCGTTCAGAAAGCGATCGTAGCTGGCCATATCCGGCACGATCACCCGCAATACAAAATCGGCGTTACCGGTTACAGCGAAGCATTGCAGCACCTCAGGGTAACTGCTCACCTGTTGCTCGATCTCGGCTGTGCTGTCTATGGTATGTCGCTGAAGGGACAGGTTAATCAGTACGCACAGCCCCTGGCCAATGCGTTCCGGGGCCAAGTGCGCGCTGTAGCTCGTGATAACGCCGGTTTCTTCAAGTGTTCTTACTCGTCGCCAGCATGCCGCAGGGGATAGGCCCACTTGTTCTGCCAGTTGCTGGTTACTGATACGCCCATCGTGCTGCAGTATTGCAAGAATGCGTTGGTCGAGTTTATCCAGCTCCACATGTTTCATTTTGTAACACCTGATATTTATCAAAGGATATTCGGTCATATTGTCATTTATCGAACATCCTTTCGCAAATTGAAAGAAATCCCTCCCAATACGCAAGCACCTTTTGCCAACTTCCCTCTAGAATTTTGGTTATAAAATCGACAATAAGGAGGGCGTTATGTCCGCCGATCTCTCTCGACCAGATAATTCCCAACTCGACAATTACAGCCTTGAAGACCGTTACCGGAGAGATTCAGGCCGCGTATTCCTGACCGGAACCCAGGCGCTGGTGCGCATACCCCTGATGCAGGCCGCGCTGGATCGCAAGCTGGGGCTAAATACGGCCGGTATGGTGAGCGGCTACAGAGGTTCACCTCTGGGCGCGTACGATCAGGCCTTGTGGGAGGCGCAAAAACATCTTGATGAAAACCGCATCGATTTTGTGCCCGCCATCAACGAAGACCTCGCAGCGACCATCATGCTGGGTACCCAGCAGGTAGAAACCGACGACGATCGCCAGGTGGATGGTGTGTTCGGGATCTGGTACGGCAAAGGGCCAGGCGTCGACCGCGCCGGCGATGCGCTGAAACACGGCACCACATATGGCAGTTCCCCCCACGGTGGCGTGCTGGTAGTTGCAGGGGATGACCACGGCTGCGTGTCGTCCTCCATGCCGCACCAGTCTGATGTGGCGTTCATGAGCTTTTTCATGCCCACAATCAACCCGGCCAACATTGCGGAGTATCTGGAGTTTGGTCTCTGGGGCATTGCATTGTCTCGTTACAGCGGCTGTTGGGTGGGCTTTAAAGCAGTTTCTGAAACGGTGGAAAGTGCTGCGTCGGTGGAGTTGCCGCCGCTGCCGGATTTCGTAACCCCCGATGATTTCACGCCACCGGTAACCGGCCTTCATTATCGATGGCCGGATCTGCCTGGCCCGCAGCTGGAAACCCGTATTGAGCACAAGCTGGCAGCTGTGCAGGCTTTTGCACGCGCCAATCCCATTGATCGCTGCCTGTTCAATAATGCCGAGGCGCGCTTCGGCATTGTCACCACCGGTAAGGGCCACCTGGACCTGCTCGAAGCGCTTGATCTGCTGGGCATTGATGAAGATCGGGCCCGTGAGATGGGGCTGGATATCTACAAAGTAGGCCTGGTGTGGCCGATTGAGCGTCGGGGCATTCTGAACTTTGTTCACAACAAGGAAGAAGTGCTGGTTATCGAAGAAAAGCGGGGCATTATCGAGAGCCAGATCAAGGAAGCCATGTCGGAGCCGGATCACCCCGGTGAGGTTCTGATTACCGGTAAACAGGATGAGCTGGGCCGGCCTCTGATTCCCTACGTGGGTGAACTGAGCCCCAAACTGGTAGCTGGTTTTCTGGCCGCTCGTCTTGGTCGCTTCTTCGGCGAGGATTACAACGAACGCCTGATGGCCATCAACAGCATGAGCAACGCTCAGGATCCGGGTGGCGTTAAGCGCCTGCCGTATTTCTGTTCAGGCTGCCCTCACAATACCTCCACCAAAGTGCCGGAAGGCAGTAAAGCGCTGGCCGGGATCGGTTGTCACTTTATGGCGTCCTGGATGGGTCGTAACACCGAGTCGTTGATCCAGATGGGTGGTGAAGGGGTCAACTGGATTGGAAAGAGCCGTTACACCGGTAATCCCCACGTGTTCCAGAACCTGGGGGAGGGCACCTATTTCCACTCCGGGTCCATGGCGATTCGCCAGGCCGTTGCGGCCGGCATCAACATTACTTACAAGATTCTGTTCAATGACGCAGTGGCCATGACCGGCGGTCAACCCGTGGATGGCCAGATTACGGTGCCGATGATAGCGCAGCAGGTTGCGGCTGAAGGTGTGCGTCGGGTTGTCGTGCTCAGTGATGAGCCCGAAAAGTACGATGGCCATAAGAAATTGTTCCCGGATGACGTAAGCTTCCACGACCGCACGGAGCTGGACAAGGTGCAGAGAGAGCTGCGCGATATTCCTGGCTGCACGGTACTGATTTATGACCAGACCTGTGCCGCTGAGAAGCGTCGCAGGCGCAAGCGCAACCTCTACCCGGATCCCGCCAAGCGAGCGTTCATCAACCATCATGTATGCGAAGGTTGTGGCGACTGTTCAGTGCAGTCGAATTGCCTTTCTGTGGTGCCACGCCAGACCGAGCTGGGCCGCAAGCGGAAGATTGATCAGTCTTCGTGTAACAAGGATTTCTCCTGCGTTAATGGTTTTTGCCCGAGCTTTGTGACCATCGAAGGGGGCAAGCTGCGCAAATCCCGGGGTATGGATACCGGCTCTGTGCTTACCGGCAAACTCACGGATATTCCGGAGCCAGCTCTGCCAGAACTCACAGGCTCATACGATGTGCTGGTGGGTGGCGTTGGTGGCACAGGCGTCGTAACCGTGGGTCAACTTATTACCATGGCGGCGCACCTTGAGGCTAAAGGTACGTCGGTGCTGGATTTCACCGGCTTTGCCCAGAAGGGCGGTACGGTGCTCAGTTACGTTCGCATGGCGCCGTCTCCGGACAAGTTGCACCAGGTTCGTATCAGCAACGGCCAGGCAGATGCAGTGATTGCATGCGATCTGGTGGTTGCGTCCTCCCAGAAGGCGTTGAGCGTTCTGCGCCCGGATCACACCCGTGTGGTTGCCAATGAGGCTGAACTGCCCACTGGAGATTACGTGCTTTTCCGCGACGCGGACATGCAGTCAGAAAAGCGCCTGGATCTGATCCGTAATGCCGTTGGCGACAGCAACTTTGCACGAATGGATGCCAATGGCATTGCCGAGAAGCTGCTGGGCGATACCGTGTTTTCCAACGTGATGATGCTGGGCTTTGCCTGGCAGCGAGGGCTGTTGCCGCTATCACTGGCTGCGCTGATGAAAGCCATCGAGCTGAATGGTGTTGCAGTTGAGCGCAACAAGGAAGCCTTTGGTTGGGGTCGTATCGCGGCGACAGACGTGAAGGTGATTATCGACCTGCTGAATACCGGCGAGGCGAGAGTAGAAGAAGTGAAGGCGGAGCCGAGCCTGGATGAGTTAATCAACATTCGCCACAAACATCTGGTGGGCTATCAGAGCCGTCGCTGGGCCGATCGCTATACGGACATGGTCAAGCGGGTGCTTAAGGCAGAGGACAGTCTGGGTGAGACCAACCAGTTACTGACTCGCGCTGTGGCGCAGCAGTTATACCGGTTTATGGCGTTCAAGGACGAATACGAAGTGGCTCGCCTGTTCGCGGAAACAGACTTCATGAAGGAGGTAAACAACACCTTCGAAGGCGATTTCAAGGTTCACTTCCATCTGGCACCGCCCATCATGAACCGTGGCACAGACGCCCAGGGTCGGCCCAGGAAGCGTCAGTTTGGCCCCTGGATGTTCCGGGTATTCAAGCTGCTGGCAAAATTCCGGGTGCTGCGTGGCACGCCTGTCGATCCGTTCAGCTATTCCGCCGACAGGAAAATGGACCGCGCCCAGCTGAAAGACTACCAGCAACTGGTGGAACGCATTGTCAGTGAGCTGGATGCCAGCAATTACGACACCTTCCTGCAGCTGGCGGAACTGGCCAGTGAGGTTCGGGGTTATGGTCCGGTGCGTGAGCAGGCTGCCGAAGCTGTTCAGGACAAACATTCACAGCTGATCAAAGCTCTGGATACGGGCCGGCCGACACTGATTCGAACCAGTCAGGCAGAAAACAAGGAGGCAGATCATGTTTGAGGCGCTAAAACAGTTACCTCAGGACCCGATCCTTCACCTGATGCAAGCGTTCCGCGACGATAATCGGCCAGACAAGGTTGATCTAGGGGTTGGGGTCTACAAGGATGGCGCCGGTCATACACCCATCATGGCTGCGGTGCATGAAGCCGAACGGCGCCTGCTTGAAGGTGAAACTTCCAAGAGTTATGTGGGGCCAGCCGGGGCCGCAGGCTTCAATGAGTCCATGGCGCGCCTTATTCTGGGCGACAGCAACAGTCTGATCCGCGATGGCCGCACCTCGGTAATTCAGACACCGGGTGGTTGTGGGGCACTGCGCATGGCGGCTGAGTTGTTGCGGCTGTGCCACCCCGAGACTACAGTCTGGGTCAGCACACCCACCTGGGCAAACCACATGCCGTTGCTGGGTGGCGCCGGCCTGAACATTCGCGAATATCCCTATCTCAATCGCGAGACATTAACGGTAGATTTCTCCGCCATGCTCGACACCCTGGAAGGTGCCAAAACGGGGGATGTCGTGCTGCTTCACGGATGCTGCCACAACCCGTCCGGCGCTGATCTTACGTTCGATCAATGGCAGGTCGTTACTCAATTGATCCAGCGCAAAGGCCTGTTGCCCTTTGTAGACATGGCCTATCAGGGCCTCGGCGAGGGTATTGAGGAAGATGCCGCCGGCCTGCGTTATCTGGCAAGTGAAGTCCCGGAGATGATCGTTGCTGCGTCCTGTTCCAAGAACTTTGGTCTGTACCGGGAGCGCACGGGTGCCCTGATGCTGATCTCGGCCACCGAGGCCATTAATAAGGCGGCAACCAGCCAGCTACTGAGCGTTGTTCGTTCTCACTATTCCATGCCGCCGGCACATGGTGCCGCCATCGTCGAAATCATTCTGGGTGACGACGTATTGCGCGCCGAATGGCAGCTTGAGCTGGGCGGCATGTGCGCGCGAATCCTCAGCCTGCGTCATGCTTTTGCAGATGCGCTGGCGCCTGTGGGCGACTTCAGCTTTATCGCACGACAGCGGGGTATGTTCTCGTTTCTGGGCATAACGCCGGAACAGGTTCGCCAGCTGCGTGAAAAGCACGGCATTTACATGCTGGAAAGCAGCCGGGTGAACGTGGCAGGCCTGAATGACCGGGTATTGCCACAAGTTGCCAACGCGATACGCAGCGTTATGTAGCGCCAGTTATCCCTTGAATAGCATTAAATCAGAGCCTCTTCCACAGAGGCTTTCCATTATGACGATCCGACAAAAACAACTATTCGGAGAACGCAATGAGTGAGACGGTTCATCCCCACCAGCAGGCCAGTAGCCTCTGGACCTCCAAAATGGCCTTTATTCTGGCCGCAGCCGGCTCGGCCGTCGGGCTTGGCAACATCTGGAAATTCCCCTACATCACCGGTGAAAACGGTGGCGGTGCTTTTGTACTGGTGTACCTCGCCTGTATTTTCCTGATCGGAGTGCCAGTTCTTATTGCAGAGATAATGATTGGTCGCCGGGGTGGTCAAAGCCCCATTGCAACCATGCGCACACTCACCAAAACCGAGGGCATATCCAAAGGCTGGCGCATCATCGGATGGAACGGTGTAGTGGCTTCTTTTCTGGTGCTTTCCTTCTATGCTGTGATCGGAGGGTGGGCGCTGGTTTACATTGGCAAGGCTGCGATCGGGGTGTTCGTTGGCGCAGATGCAGAAGCCATCGGTGGGCAGTTCAACAATCTGCTGGCGAATCCCTGGGAATTGCTGCTCTGGCACACGGTCTTTATGGCCATTGTTGTGTTCATCGTTGGCCGTGGCATTCGTTCTGGCCTGGAAAAAGCAGTCAACATGCTGATGCCATTGCTGTTTGTGCTGCTCATAGTAATGGTGTTCTATGCCATGAACAGCGGCAGCTTTGGCCGTGCTGTGAGCTTCATGTTTTCACCGGATTTCAGCCGCCTGACAACCGAGGGCGTTCTGGTCGCACTTGGTCATGCGGCGTTTACGCTCAGTATTGGTATCGGCGTACTGATGGCCTACGGTTCCTACCTGCCCAAAAACATCAACATTGCCAAAACTGCCATGACCATTGCGGTGCTGGACACCAGTGTGGCATTGCTTGCGGGGCTGGCAATTTTCCCTCTGGTGTTTGCCAACGGCCTTGAAGCCGGAGCAGGGCCGGGGTTAATTTTTGTGACCCTGCCGCTGGCCTTCGGTCAGATGGGCGGCGGTATTGTGTTTGGCGCTATCTTCTTTGCGTTGCTGCTGGTGGCGGCCATTACGTCGGCCATCTCCATGTTGGAGCCGGTTGTCGAATGGCTGGAGGAGCACAAGGGCGCAAGCCGCGTCAAAAGCGCCGTGGGCGGCGGGCTTGCTGTCTGGTTTATTGGTATTGGCACAGTGCTGTCCTTCAACCTGTGGAGCGATGTGCATCCCTTGGGCTTCATCGGTTTTTTTGAAGGCAAAACAGTATTCGACCTGCTCGACTTTCTGGTTTCCAACGTCATGATGCCTTTAGGTGGTCTTGCGATTGCACTGTTTGCAGGTTGGGTAATCCGACGCGAAGGGCTTGCTGAGGATATAGGTTTGAAAAGCGGTGCGTTCAAAGCCTTTATGGTGGTGCTTAAGTTTGTAACGCCAGCGGGTATCGCGATTGTGTTCCTTTATAATTTGGTCTGAAACCTGCGGGCTATATTCCTCGAAAGGGTCAGGCTCTTACGGAATTGGTCACGGGTCATGTCATATATTTCACCAGTAAAGAAACTGGCGGCCCTGTAGGCAAGGAGCACGAAAATCGGCGCCACTTCCGCCGGCTGAGCAGTTCGGTCGAAAAGAGTGTTTGCGCCAAAATGTGGGACGTTATAGGTCGGGAAATTGGAAGGTATTAATGGTTTCTTTGCCAGATAAGGCGCAACACCGTTCACTTTAACGCCTCTTCCAAGAGCTTCTTTTGCAAGGGCCGCAGTGAAGTTGGCAAGAGTAGCTTTGGCCGCAGCATACGGCGCGAGACTATTGCTTGGTTTGACGGCCTCAATAGACGTCGTGTTGATGATGCTGCCACCCGGAGGAAGGTGCTTTAATGCTGCGCGACAGAACTCAACTGTATCGGCAATATTGGTGTTTGAAATGCGTTCCAGTTCATCGTCCGCAAGCTCTTCAAGTGCGCTGTAGGTTTGCTGGTAGGCCGTATTGTTTACGAGGATATCGATGTGACCGAAGGTTTCAACGACTTGGCGGATGACATCCTCACTGGCATTACGCTTGGTTTGATCCATTTTAAGAGCCATCATTGAGGTTCGCGAGTCGCGGATCAGATCCGCCGTCACTGCGGCGTCTGTATATCCCTTCTGGTACGTAAAGGCGATATTTGCGCCTTCTCTTGCGTAAGCTACGGCGATCGCACGCCCTATACCGTTGTCTGCGCCCGTTATAAGAGCGACGCAACCCCTCAGTTTGCCTGAACGTCTGCAGGCGGATTTGCTGTAACTGAATGATGGCTCCATTTTGCCCCCCTGCTATGGAATAGCCTGGCTCTGACTTGGGAGATCAGGCCTGCCGTATCTGCGCAGGCCCTGTGTTTCGTGTCGATAAACCGCGCCATCCAAATACATGAATTCTGTCGACGCGGGGTAACCGGGACCTACTGAAGTGCGAAGACGTTCACTCAATCATCTGCGCTTTCCATATCCATGGGGTCGTAATCCGGCAGCGCCAGCAATTCCTCCTGGCTCATACTGGTGGTTAACGTTTCGCCGTTACTGGACATTGAAAGCGTATCCAGTGGCACGGCCACTTCTTTCATGCTGTTTTTGAGGCCGATGACGGCCATGTGCCGACCAGACTTATCTTTTACGATTTCGTCAATATCTCCGATTTCTTCTTTCGAGTCGTTGTGAATGTTCATGCCCTCAAGTTTATCCGGATCCATGGAACTCAACTTACCTTGTGAGCTGTGCTGCTCGCTGGTGGTTGCTTTGTCGTCGGACTTCATCTTTTCGTCATCAGCTGCATATACAACCGAAGCTCCTGCCAAGGCGAGTCCTGCGATTAGCGCTATATAGCTTTTCATAGCTGATCTCCCAAATGGTGTCTGTTTCGTCAGCTGCTTTTGCAAGTTGACGTTATTGGGTAGCAGCAACTTTTGTGCCACACAAATACGGGTCCCGGTATGTTTCTAACGTGAAGCGTCGTCGTGGGTGGTACACATCTTGCGCTCAACTTTATGATACCTACGACCAGGACGTTAGCGGAGGTGCAGCTATGTATGAATGTGATGCAGCGCTGGGGGAACACTATACCTATAGGTTCAGTGCAGAGTTCGACAGCCAGGTGGCCGCATACCGTGCGGCAGAATCGCTCAAAGTCGCTGGGATACCTCTTGAGCAAATCCGGGTTGTACGGCCTACTGATCCAGGCATGGCGCATGAGGTTGAACCTCAAGTCCAGGGAGTTGCATGGGTTCTGGTTAAGAAGCATGTGATGCTTGGGCTATTGGGCTTAATGGTCGGGTTGGCGATCGCTGCGATGCTGGTTACCATCGGTCTGGCCGTGGTTCGATCGAGCCCTATGATGACTTTTATCGCTTTGGGCTTCACATATCCGCTAGTTGCTGTTCTTCTGGCCGGTGCAGTAACCCTGCGGCCGGACCATGGACTATTAATAGAAAAAACGCGTACCACTGCGGATTCAGACTGTTGGGGTGTTGTGGCGCATTGCTCTACCCGGGGGCAACGGCAGCTGGCAAAAATCACTCTCGACCGCTGCCTACAAGCGCTTTGAATACAGTAAAAACTGGCGGAAATATATCTTCATTTTCAAGTTTTGATACAGGTGATTTTGTAAAACTTACAAAGCACCGGGTTATTTTTACACAGGGTAACGATTTGTTGCGCAGATGCTCGCTCTTATATTTACTGTCAGATATTTAAAAGGCGAGAGACGATTTTGATTACTGGGGCGTTAAATAGTGCAGTTTTGCAGTACTTTGAATGCTGATGTTGCTGGGAGCGATTGCATTTTCGCAATGCCCCCAGCAGCTAGCTGACTGGCAATCAGATATCGCTATCACGCAATTTGTCGAATTCCTGGTCAGCCTCTTCCTTGCTTTTACCGTAGCGTTCCTTCATAACGCCGGCAAACTCCTCCCGTTGGCCGTTTATCCTATCCAGATCATCGTCGGTAAGGTCGCCCCACTTTTGTTGTATCTTTCCTTTCATCTGTTGCCATTTCCCATCTGCAATATCTTTGTTCATGTCGGTCTCCTGGCTTACGATTTACGATCGCCGGCCATATATGCCCGACCGGCTTACTTACACCGAAAGCACTGCCCGTGCCAACTGCTTGCGAGGGTTATGCACCTGGCTGAACTGGTCAATCGCAGCGCGGTACATATTTTGCTGGTCACTTCATATCAGTCACGAATAAAACGTTGATGGAGGTATCCCCATGTTTGAAGACGATGCAGTGTCGGGAGAGCACTATTCCCATAAAATCAGTTCAGAATTCGACAGCCAGGTGGCGGCGTACCGTGCGGCTGAGTCGCTGGAACTCGCTGGGATACCGCATGGGCAAATCCGGGTTATCCAGCCAAACGACCCGGATTTGGCCCGCAAGATTGAGCCTGAAACAAAGGGGATCGCGCAGTCTCTGGTTAAAGCACATGTGACGTTCGGCTTGGCAGGCTTGGTAGCTGGGTTAGTGATCGCCGCGGTGCTGGTTATGGTGGGGCCAGCATTGACGCGATCAAGTCCTGTAATGACGTTTATCGCATTGGGTTTCTTGGGCCCGATACTGGCTCTGCTTCTAGCGGGCGCAGTAGCCCTGCGACCGGATCATGACCGTTTAATAGAAAAAACACGTGTGGCTACGGATTCGGGGAAGTGGAGCGTTGTGGCACATTGCTCCACGCGCGAGCAACAGGAGTTGGTAAAAGCCAGCATTGGTCATGGTACTCAAACTCTGTGACTACGGCAGAGCCCCCCCGACGCAGGTGGCTCTTTTTTTGATTTTGGCAAAGGTGTTTGTGTAAAAGCTACAAAGTGTCATGTCATTTTTACCGAAACAAGGATCTTTTGCGTTCATGCGCAAAAATATATATCCCTCATACTTTTTTGTAATGTTTTTTCCTGCCCATATCAGCGCGATCTCGCTAATACCTACTATGGTTTGAATGTGGGCATGGTAAGGGCCAAGTCTGGAAGGGCTTAATCTTAACTTGTGAATATGGGGAGGAGCAGTTATGGCTAACGTAAAGGCCGATGGCACCGATCAATGCGCCCATAATGATTGCAGCTGCAAAGTTGCCGATGATAAAAACCACGTAAAAACTGCAGCTGGAATATTTTGTTGCCAGAAATGTTCGGAAGGAAAAGGCTGTAATCATCCAGGGTGTAGCTGTGGCTCGAAAATCGGGAGTTGATTGTCCGCAGTACTGAGCGGGAGCTGTGTCGGCTGGTGAAACATTGGCATTGCTCCTGACCTGCCATTCGTAAAGTTTGCGAGCGATGGTCTGGTGCTCTCCGTTATCAGGCCACTGGGATAAGGAAAAACCTGTGCCTCATGCATTGGTGGTTGATAATAATCCGGAAAGGCTCACGCAGACTAGTGAGATCTTCAGAGCCCATGACTTTTCCGTTGAATCGGTTAGTGACACCGAGCAAGCGCGAGACATAATTCTCAGCGCGCGTCCCGAAGTGTTGTTGATCAATCTGGATGGAGAAGACGTTAGTAGCCGGGCCAGGCTTCTTACGTTTTTGGCTCACTCCAATGTTGCCGACGTTACCCAGATATTTCTCATGAGCAGCGCTCCTTCTTATGTTCAGGCCGCTGAAGGCATGCGCGTGGGGGCTCGGGATATTTTCGTGTACCCGAGTCAGCTAAATAGGCTGGCGGCGGCGCTCCAACAATATAAACAGGAGATTAGTTGCGAAAATAGCCGCGATAAAACCGTACACCAAAGTGGGCGCGGACTTTTGATCGGAGAGTCTCCTCCGATGGAACACCTGTACAAAACCTTGCGCAAGGTTGCGCCGGCCGACATTTCCGTTTTTTTGAGTGGTGAAAGCGGTACGGGTAAAGATCTGGTTGCCCGTACCATTCATGCACTTTCTCCGCGAAGTCATTGTCCTTTTGTTGCGGTCAACTGTGGAGCAATTGCGCCTGATCTGGCTGAAAGTGAACTGTTTGGCCACGTAAAAGGTGCTTTCACCGGGGCTGCCAGCGCCCATAATGGGCTTTTTAAACAAGCCGAGGGCGGCACGCTGTTTCTCGATGAATTAACTGAGATGAAACAGGATTTGCAGGTAAAATTGTTGCGAGTGCTGGAGTCCCAGACATTTCAGCCTGTGGGCGCAGAGCGGTCGCAATCATGCGATGTCCGCATCATTGCCTCAAGCAACAGGGACCTGAAGGAAGCTATACAGGAAGGTCTGCTTCGCCAGGATCTTTATTATCGCGCAGCCCAGTTTTCATTGGAGGTTCCTCCTTTGCGTGCGCGTGGCGAAGATGTCGTACGTCTGGCTAAGGCATTCCTTTACGAGCAGTGTGAAATCACTAAGATCAAAAAGGAATTTTCTGACGAAGTGTTGGATGTATTCCGCATCTACGGCTGGCCCGGAAACGTACGTGAGTTGCGAAATGTTGTAATAAGAGCTTTTTTGCTGGCGGGTAACGAAATCTCGGTGGACGATTTGCCCGACAATTATATATCTGAACAGCCCATAGGCATGGATTATCTGCGACTTCCGGTCGGTCGGACACTTGATGATGTGGAGCGGAATATAATAATAGCGACGCTGCGCTACCATAACGGTAACAAGACAATCGCTGCCAAAGAGCTTGGGATAAGTTTGAAAACACTTTACAACCGGCTCAAGGAATACGACATGTAGAGCCGGTCATCCCGGAAAACTGGGCAAAAAATCGTACTTTCCCTCGGTTCGATGTTTAAGCGCGCCGCTTTCTCATAAGGTCTGTTAGCCCTTGGCTCATAATCTGCATGAAATTTTACACGCAGGGTAGCTGGTGCTGAATAGGGTAGCTGCTGCCGAAAAGTGTCAGAAACAAGCGCGGGAGTGTTATGCCACACAAACTTGCAAGTGTTGAGTTGAGCCGGTTACTCAATAATGCCGTCAAAAATTGTGAAGGCGAGGTTTTGGGGTACATCCACGACATTGTGCTCAATCCTCATAACGGTCGTATAGAGTACGTCAGGTTGGCGCTTGTTACCCATGAGGTGGATACGGAGAGCTCATCGATAGCAGTTCCCTGGAGCCAGTTCAAATTGGTAAACATCGCAGCGGACATTGAGCTGGATATCAGCCCTGAAGTGTTAAGAGTGTGCGCTAAAGGGCCCGAGGGTACTAATTGACCAGGGTAGTGAGCGTGGACGTTTAAACAGCCCGTTCAAACGTTTCGTAGGGCAGGACTGTAAACTCACCGTTGCGCATCATACCTGCGGAATAAATCGCCAAATCCGGTGGGCTCATGTCGCTGACTGCCTTTTCCATCGCCGCTTCTACAGCGAGCGGATCGGTAACATCGGCCGCGTAGAAAGTAATTTTCTGGCTCGGCCTCGCATTGTTCTGCAGTTCTGTGATGACAGAGTCGTCCACGCGCAGATCAAAAATCGCAGCGTTCGTGTCTTCGCTGATCAATGATTTGATGAGGCACAGTCCAATACCGCTGCCACCGCCGCTGATGAAGGCAACTCGAGGAGCGCCGTGTTTCCACGATGTCATGATTTCAGGCTCTTTTTCGATGGCTGGGATGATCGTTCGAACTCGTCCGCCAGTTCCTGGATGGCCTGTTCAAAACTGAACACGGGTTTATAGCCCAGCAATCTTTCGCATTTTTCTGTCGAGGACTCATTAGGGCCGCCCATGAGCCGGTATGGCTGCCGGGTTGGCAGCCTGGCGGCTTTGAGCATGGTGGCGGAATCCAGCCCGGTTTGCTGGCAATACTCGTTAAACAGCGCGAGTGAGGAGACTCGGGAGAAGTCCGTCATTGTCCGTGTTCCAAAAATACACTCTTTCCTTTCTCATAAAGAACATAACGTAAATCAATCCTCATGCAGAGGCGGTAGACCAAAGGCTAGTGCAGGCTGATGGATGCAGATACTGTAACTGTTTCAGTTATATCAACCGATGTACGGTAGAAACCACTTAACTCCGGTAACGGGTCAGGAGATAGCCCGCAATGCGCATTGCATGGAAACCACTTGGATGGGGACTGTTTACGGTATTGGTGCTCACCACACTGTTCGGCATTCTGGCTGCCCGATATCTCTGGAGCGAGACGCTACAACAGAACGGAATTGATACGCTGGAGTGGCAAGGGCTGGAACTATCTTTCAGTGGTGTGTTTGTGCGTGAACTAACGCTCACCCAGTCCCTGCCGACACGAGAAATTGCGTTGTACGGCAGCGATCTGGTGTTGGGCTGGCGGAGCCCTGAATGGGGGGAGGGATGGCTGCCGAAGCTAACGGCGCTGACGGCTGGATACCTGGAGCTGGATTGGTACACAAAACCCGGAGAACAGCCTACAGAGGGGGAGCAGCAACCGACACTGTGGCCGCCTGAAATACCCGCTTGGCTGCCTTCTGACATTACCGTTCAGAAGTTCAGGGTGACTCTGCCGTGTGAGGCAGGGCGCTGCCCGCTGGCAGGAAGCCTGTCGATTGCCACTCCGGAGTCCGATCCAGCTTCCGAACCTGACTCCGCTTTGCGCTCTATCGTCGCTGCAAACGCCCGCCTTCCCATCAATGCCAATGTGCAGCTGGATCACGAAAGCCATCAGGTGAATGTGCTGGCAACGCTTGACGGTGCCTGGGATGGCGATCTGGATTTCTCTGCAGAATTGGAAGTTGATGGCACTCGGTACTTGTCGGTGGATTCGGGTTACCGCAAACAGAATGCGAATGGCCTGGTGTCTTGGCACGGCTTGGTGAAGATGCCCGATTTGCCCCAGACGGACTGGTTGCTGGCCTGGCTGCAAACCTGGCAGAGCATTCCTGCAGAGCAGTGGCCGGAGCAGCCGGAAACGGGGTCCATGGAAGCCGAATGGGATTTGCAGGGCCCGGGCAACGAACGCTTTCTGGCGCAGGCGACGGGAAGCGTGAGCGCCCAGATGCGAGTACCTCAGCCCTGGCCGGCGCCCGGCGTGGGAACGATCAGCGGCAGTGTAGAGGTCGCTCTGGAGGCAGACCAGGGCCAGTGGCAGCCCGAAACACTGCAGGCTGATCTGGAGTTGAACCATCCGGCTGCGTGGATAAGGAAGGTGCCGGAGCTGATGCGGCCAAGCTCGCTTACGCTATCTGTCCGACCCGCTCAGGTCTTGGCGCCTCCTTCCGCCAATTCTCCTGCCGTTCAAACAGGCTCCGGGAACGCCCTCTTGCCGCTCAATGTGGAATTGAGCAGCCGCGGCGGCGCAAATGTGTCCATGCACTCACATCTCGCGGTAACCACCAAAGCGCCATGGATGGTGCAGCTGGGGAAAACCCAATTAACCGCAGCCTTGCCGAAACTGGAGGCGGCCGGCTGGCGACTGACCAAGCCTCGGGTACAGATTGCGCTCACGGGTTGGTTGAACACCACCACTGCGGCACTGAAATTTGGTGAGCCCACGTTTCTTGAGGTTGAAAGGTTAGAGCCGCTCTCCGGGATGACAGCCGGAACGGCAACGGCAACCGAAACGCAGCTCAAAGGCTTGCATGCAGATCTCGGAAAAACGATGTTGAACGCAAACTACAGGGTGGAACAGGGCGAACTCGATAAGTTAACCCTTGAAGGACCGGTTAGCGTGAAAGCAAAACAGGTCAGGCATCCGCAGTTGTTGCCGCAACCCTGGCAGTTCAGCGGCAGGGTGAACAGCGACCAGGTTCACGCAGATGTTGCAGGCGTGCTCAGGGCCAACGCCGGAACAACGATGAACCTGGATTTGACGTTTCCATACCAGCGGCCTTTGACGCTTGAGGGGAAGATGCGGGTGAGTGGAGAGCGCGAAGCCGAGGCGCTGTCTCGTATTTTCTCAGTCTGGCCCCCCCTTCTCACGGTATCCGGCGGCACCGTCAGTGCTAACGCTACCTATAAACAATCGCAAAACGGGGCGATGGCAGCGACTGGCAAGCTGGTGTTCGCCGACTGGAGTGGCACCTACGATCGCACCGCATGGAGCGAGATGACCGGCTCCGCTGAGTTCCGACTGGAAAACGATCGCATCAGATTATCCACGCCGGAGCTGACCGTGGAGGAAGTGAATCCCGGGCTGCCCATCGGGCCTGTGCTTCTGGTTGGAACTTACGAAGCGCCTCTGGCGAAACTGGACGCCGGGAAGCTGACTCTGAAGCAGGCCAACTCTGATGCATTGGGAGGCGAGATACGCATACAGCCAGGAAGTTGGGATCTGGCGCTGGCGCCAGTGACGATTCCTGTTGAACTCAAGCAGCTCAGTCTTGCGTATCTTTTACAGTTATACCCGACTGAGGGGCTTGCGGGCACTGGAATTCTCAGTGGCACTGTTCCTGTGTTGTTCGACCCGGCTACCGGTATAAGAGTGGAGCGAGGGCGTATTGACGCACTTGAGCCCGGGGGGCGATTGCAGCTGACGGCCGAACGGCTGAAAACACTCGCCAGCCAGAACGAGTCCATGAAGCTGGTGGCACAAGCACTCGAGGATTTCCGTTACTCGGTTCTGGGTAGCGGTATTGATTATGATGAGAACGGCACTCTGGTGCTGACGCTTCACTTGAAAGGCAGTAGCCCAAACGTTGGCAAAGGCCAGCCGGTGGTGTTGAACATCAATCTGGAGGAGAACATTCCGGCGTTGCTCAGGAGCCTTCAGCTGAGCGGCAAAGTGAGCGATGCGGTGACGGAGAGGGTAAAAAAGCTGTTCAATAAGCGCGAACGGAATCCTGACGATGAGTCAGGCGACCTGTTAGAGTGAAGGGTAACAAAGGAGTACACCGATATGACGCAATTTGGTTTCAGGCTTTCCCGGCGTGTGTCCGCCCTGTGCGCGGGCCTGGTTATGGGTAGCTTGCTCGCAGCTTGCACCCCGACGGTTCAGGTGGCTGCGCCCAAGGAGCCGATAACCGTGAACCTGAACGTGAAAATACAGCATGAAATTTACGTGAAGGTTGATAAAGATGTCGACGAGCTGTTCAGTGAAAAGGGCCTCTTCTGATTGCCTTGGTGTTTTGTACTTAGCGAACTATTAAGGAGTTGACCATGACATTATTTGCGCGATTCAGTGCCCTTATTCTAGCGTTTTTCCTGGCTCTGCCGGCAACGGCCATGAGCCTGGATGAAGCGAAAAATGCCCTTGAATCTGCCAAAAGCGATGGGCTGGTGGGCGAGACACCCTCGGGTTATCTGGCTGCAGTAGGCTCCGACCAGCGGGCTAAAGAGATTGTGAGCGCCATCAACGATGCCCGTCGCGAAGCTTACAAAGCGATTGCTGAAAAGCATGGCATTGCAGTAACCAAGGTAGAGACCGTAGCGGGCCAGAAAGCGGTTGAGAAGACGCCATCCGGGCAGTACATCCAGGTGGATAACCACTGGATTAAAAAATAGGACGAATCGTCAGCTGTTTGATGGGTTTATAACCAATCAATCTTAATGCCGGGTCACAACCTGCCGATAGCCATTACATATAAGCCCTTGCCAGAGGAGAAAGTTATGGTAGCGCCAATCATTGGTCGCGGGCCGGATGTGATCGGTCGAGTGAATACGGGCCCAACTGAGGCAAGGTCGGCAGGCCGGGCAACCGCCGACGTGCGTGCTGATAAACAGGCTTCTATCCGCACACCAGCGGACGCCATTAATGTTATGCGTGCGCGCATGGAACAGAGGCTTCAGGAAGCCATGGGGGGCCAAAGCAAAGCCGCATCAGGCGCCGATAAATACGCCACCCAGGCTCAGCCACCTACGGCGTCTGATGTTGCCAGCGTGATTTTGGGGTTTGTGCAGAACCGCCTTCAGCAAGAAGCGGATGCCGGAGCAGATGTCGAGAAACTGGCCGGCTTAATGGAACAGGCCCGAGCTGGAATCGAAAAAGGTTATGCAGAGGCGCGAGAACAGATTGTGGCTTTGGGCATGATGAACGAAACCCTTGGCGCGGAAATCGACGAAGGCTTCAATCTAATCCAGGATGGCCTTCTGAATCTGGAGAGGCTGTTTTCAGGTAAAGAACCTGAAGTGGATAACCCAACCGAAAACAGTTAGTCAGACTCCTTGTGGAGGCTTTGTTTCGATAAGGCCTCTGCCAGGTTGTTCCAGCCGGCATTGATGTCTGGAAACTTCTCTGTCATCTCACGATAGTACGCTTCCGCTTCAGACCACTGGCCTTGTTGATAGGCAATGTTCCCCAAGCCGAGTAATGCTGCAGGCTGGTCTGGCCAAGCCTCTGCTGCCGCGCTGTAAGCGGATTTTGCCGCACCTGTTTGCCGAGTTGTCTCCAGGTCGTGGGCAGCCATCAAAAAAGTGAGAGGCTCTGCCGTTGCTGGAATCTGGTCTGGCGGCAGAATAACCCGCGCCCACCGTTTAGAGCGATCCCAGGTTGCCATGAAAACGCTGGCAGGCTGGCGATTACTCTCTTGGGTGCCAGTGTGAAGTATCAGTGTTCCTTTCGCGCTGTCATAGCCAATAACCACTGCAAAATGCCATTGTGGCCACCAGCCAAAACGCAGGTTCTGCAGAACGAGAACCGGGTGACCTGCTCGAACCTCTTTTAAAACGTGTTCCAGTTCGGGCTCCAACGGATAAACCAGCATCCCGTATTGACGTGCCGCCGCAACCATTTCAACTTGCAGGGCACCCTTTCGCTGGGGTAGGTAAACGCGGTCGACCAACTCGTCTGGCGTTGCCTCAATATCCTGTGCATTCAGCATCATGGCCAATGAAGCCGGACCACACTGATATTGCTCTTGTGGATGAAAGGGTACCTGGTTGAGAGTGGTCGCGTTGAAAGAGTCGGGCCAGGGCGGCTGGCTGGCGCAGCCTGAGAGTAGAACTCCCAGGAGCGCGGCCAAACCGGGGCGGTTTGGCTTTAGCCAGAATCCGAACATGGCGATGCTGTTCAGCGTATGCAGTTAATGAATGGGAAAATATTCGTCGCGCACAGCATGTCAGTCACAATGAAAACCAACAGGAACAGCACGATTATGCCTACAACACCCTCGCCGGCAGGCGCTTGTGCCAGCTGTTGCTTGAAATCAGCCAGTTCGGCGGGTGTAAGGCTTTGGATCCGGTCTTGAACCTCCTGCTCGCCCACGCCCATGTTCGCCAGGGCGGTTTTGACGTCTTCCCGTTCCAGCATCCCCATCAGCGCTTCGCGATCGATTTCAGCACGCTGCTCAGTCAGGAGTTCGCCTGTACCGACGATGTTTGCAGAGGCGGGAATTGCCCACATTGAACTCAATATCATCACCAGCGTCATGATCGCTGAAACGGACTGGGTATAGGATCGGATTGTTTGCATCAGACTGCTCCTATTGTTGACCTGTTCAGGTTTGTGTTTTTTGGGTCAGACAATGAACCAGTGTAAACGCTTGGGCATTATTTGCCGATCAAATCGGATTAATAACCCTTAATACCCTGTTCAGACTTGAGATCGAACCAGCATTGCCTTGATCTGGCCGATTTGTTTCATCGGATTGAGACCTTTCGGGCATATGCCACGCAATTTCCAATCGTCCAGCATCGGAACACGCTGAATGGGGCTTTCAGCTTGTCAGGCTCATTGTCGTTACTATGTCACTTAATTTTCGCTCCGGCATTCAGCCTTAGCTGCAAACCATGGCTATAAAATATCAGTTTGGGTTTTTTACCGTGAATTCCCAGATCCCGTAGCCGCCGCGCCATTGCATGGGAACCTGCGCCAACGGAAGCCCGGATGCTACCTGGCAAGCACAGCCGGCCACCACCACGGGTAACCACCAGGGTTCGTAGCAGGTCTTCGTTGAGTTGGGAATAGAGCAGGATGTCCAGTTGCGGCCCGGATACGCCAAGACCGGGCGACCCGCTGACGGTAATAATGTCTCCTTCACTGTCCGGGTCTTTAACGGTACTGCAAAAACGCGATCCGGACAGTGAAAAGCTGATATCGGTAATGAACTTTGGGAATCCCCAGACTTCTTTGCCGGCAGCGCAAGCTGCTGCTGTGGTTACAGGAAGATCGATTACGGTAAGCCCAAGCATTCGCCTATCCAGCGCCTCATACATGGCCAGCCAGGGATGTTTGGGTTGAGCCGTTCCGGCTGGCACGGTGGCGATGGCGACACCAACCTCGTTGTAGATACCCACAGCCGTTTCCCGGTATTCATACAGAGCTAACGCCACCAGAGCCTTACCGCCGGGGAACCTTGCCACGTCTACTAACTTGCTATTCAGTAGGGGAGCCGCCTTCTCCAGCTCGACTTCATAGAGTGCCAGAAAGTTGGAGTTGTCATAGTAGAGTATGGGCAGGTCTATTTTGCCTTCACTGGTTTCGAAGGGTGTCAGGGGGTATTGAAAAAACGGGTCCTGGTGCCAGTTTGTCATACTTAAACTCCGATGTTTGCTGATGATTTTGAGCAGAGAGGAAGTAGCTGGTCTTGCCAGTCTTCAATGACAGAAAGCTGATTGATCTGGTTGGTTCCTTCGAAGATTCGGGTCAGGCGAACGTCCCGGAATATTTTCTCAACATTCTGCTCATGCAGTCCGCCCTGATCGGCAAGCAGGTCCAGCGCCATTTCCACAACAACCTGAGCACGATCTGTCGCATGGAATTTACAGACCGAAGCGTTCAGCTGGCGCGGCTTCCAGGCATTCTGTGCTTCCTGCCAAACTATACTGCGTATTGCCCGGGTTTCCGCCACCATGGTGGCTATGTGTTGCTGCACATCCTGATAGTGGATCAGTGGCTTGCCGCCGAGCTGATAACGGCAGGCAAAGGTGACGGCCTGTTCGGTTGCTGCACGGGCAAACCCGGCAGCCATTGAGGCTACCGGGATTCGTGATGTGTTCAGGCTTGCCCGGTTCAACACCCAGCCTTTGCGCAAGCCGCCGATAACATGGCTATCTGGCACAAACACATCTGTAAACTCCAGTTCAGCAGCGCCGGATGCGCGCATGCCCATTTTCATTTCATTTCGTGCAACTCTGAACCCCGGAGTGGCCGCGTCCACATAAAAACATGTCCAGGACTCCATGCCCTCGCCCTCAAGTGCCGCAAAGACGGTCAGAGTTCTGGCCATGTCTCCGCCACTTATAAAACACTTGCGCCCGTTGAGCCTCCAGCCACCATGGCAGTGGCTGGCAACGACGCCTGGTTTGTAATCACGGGCTCCGTGCCCGTCTTCGCCATTACCGAACCCGCGCCGGGTTCGGTAATGGCGAATGCCACGAGATGCGGATCACCTTTGTGGCAAGAGCGATATACTGGCGCCAGAAAACGTCGGATAACGTTTATATCGCCCGAAAGAAGTAGCGGTATACAGCCGAGGTGATGAGCTGAGAGCAGAAGCATAAGCCCACCGCAGACCCTGCTGAACTCCTCAACCACGAGGCTGGATTGCCATACGGGCGGGTAAAGACCTCTTTTCCAACTCATGCTGCCTAAGGGACCAGGCAGAAAGTAACTCAGCCATCCCTCGCGTGCGGCAACTTTCAGCAAGTTCGTAATTGCCGGCGACGACTGCCCCGGTGCTTCGTGTGCGGCAAGATCTGCCTCGGCAGAAAGGGGAGCAAGGTGCGTTTCGGCGAAAGCCCGGGCTCTGCGTCGCAGTTTGCCCAGCGGCGCAGGTAGTTTGCGGGTATCCGATTCCCAAAGGTCATCACGCTGGTAGCTTGTAATCTGTTGGGCGATCCTGGAAAGGTGACGGAATTGCCAGTGCGGCGCCAGTTTGTGATCCGCCGGGAGATGACCTTCCAGATGCATTGCTCGGTTCATCATTTACATCTCTCCCCATGCCTGAACGAACAGTGGTATCTCCCGGAGACCTCCGCTTTGGAAGCGCATCATGTTCTGGTCTCGCAGCAGTTTCTCGGGCCCGCAATCCTCCATATACCCAATGCCACCGTGTACTTGCATAACGAGGTTGGCCGCAAGGCAAAGCTTGGGATGGAGTTGCTGGCGGGCCATGAGGAGATCTTTAAGGCTTAATCTGGGTAACGGTCTTGTCAGTCCGTTCAGAGCCATTTCCGCTTCCCATTGAGCTTGCTGGATCGTTGCCAGCATGGTCTGAACAGCCGAGTGCTCGTTGATTACCCGCCCCCCTTGACGACGCAGACTGGCGAATGACCGTGCCAAAGCCTCTCCGTGCTGGTTGATGCCGGCCGCTATGGAAAGCAGCCCCAAGGCGTCCAGAATCAGCATGGAAGAGACCTGTTGTGGCTTTGCTTTGATGACCACGCCAGCCCCCTGACAAGCGCTGACTTGCCATGTGCCCAGTTCATCTAACCCGTGCTGTGGACGGCATGGCGTAACCGCAATCTCTTTGCGGTTCAGGAGTTGCCAGCTCATAATTCCTTTGTGCCACACAGGCCAGATCAGGTCCTGCCAATGTGGTGGTGCCGTGACGGTCGTCTTGTGAGTGGTTCGATCCAGCCAGTCGGCCAGCATGGGTTGATCTCTGTTTGCAGTTCGCTGGTTTAGCCAACGGGCCAGAGAGCCTCGGGCAAGTCCGTGGTGCCCCGTGGAGATTGCAGTCAGGGCGAGTGGCACCTGCTGCGTTTCGGTAAGCTGGAATCCAGCGGTACGCGCGAGAAAACGGGCCAATGCATGCCGGTGCCATGCCAGGGCTATACCGGCATTAACCGACGCTATCTGTTTAAGGGCGCCGATGCTGAAAGCAATTGCGTTTACATCATCAGGTTGTTCCCATAAAGCAAAGCCGGGCTCCAGATCCATCCCCGGCAGAATGCCAAATTCGAGAGCGGACTGACTGAGTTTCGAAACATCGTCAGCAGCAGCCGGAATTTCGGGGCGGGCGGCTATTGGGGCTATTTCTGCACTGCAGAATCGGGAGACCTCGTCCAGCAGTGGCTGAAGATCATTGGCCGCAATCAGGGAGGTGGTCATAAAAAGTACCTGATTTGTTGTTTTTTCTGTTCAGGTCCAGAGTATGTCTTTAGTCACCTTGCGCAAATGCTGAACAGGGTCAATAATCTTAGTTTTTGGGCCATGGATGCTTCGATGCTCGGGTTTCTGAATTACACGCGTAGCATTACGAGTGTGCGTTTGATGGTTGATTATGGAACTGAGCAGGGAGTGGCAGCCGGAGACCTGCTTGCAGGCAGCCGTATATCCCCGGCCATGTTGATGAATCCAAACACAGAGATCACCGCAGGCCAGGAGTTGCAGGTAATCCGGAATCTGGTAAACAGGTTTGAAGACGTGGAAGCAGTTGCCCGAGATATCGGGCAAAGATACCACTGTTCAGCCTATGGGCTCTGGGGGTATGGCCTCATGTGTAGCCCCACGGTAGGTGATGCTTTGCAACTAGCCCTGCGTTTTCTACCGCTTACCTACGCTTTTACCGTTATTTCTCATCATGAAAAGAACAATATGGGAATTCTGGTGTTTGGTGAGCCAGATCTGGAGCCTTCAATAAAACAATTTGTTCTTGCTCGTGACATGGCGGCAGCGATTGTTTTGATGCGAGAGTTGGCAGGGGATAAGTTCGAGTTTTCGGAAGGTCCTTGCAATACATTTGAGTTTCCCTTGGAGCAGTTAAATCGCAAATTGCCCCAGGCAAACCCGGTCACAGCGGCACTGTGTGAGCAGCAATGTTGTGCATTGATAGATCAGCGGCGGAGTTACGCCGGCATACAGACCGTCGTTACTCATTATTTGCAGAATGCCGGAGCGCGTATACCTACTCTGCCAATTACCGCCCGTCATTTCCACATGAGTGAACGAACGCTGAAGCGTCATTTGCAGGCCGAAGGAGTGAGTTTCCGGCAGTTACTGGAAGACGTCCGGAAAAACAGGGCTAAACGTTTGTTGAGGCAAGGGGGGATGAGCATTTCGGAGATTGCAAGCAACCTGGGATTCAGCGATGCATCGACATTCTCACAAGCATTCAAGCGCTGGACGGGAACGGCACCCAGCTATTGGGTCAGAACATGAGATACATCAAGTGTCGCTTTTGCGTTCATAACCTATGCTGCTAACTCTCAAAAACATTCTATCGCTGGGCCTTTCAATATGTCTGATGATGACGCCACAGCTTTTGAAATCTTTCCGTGGAACCGGAATTTCGAAACGGGCATCGAGAAGATTGACGAGCAACACCGGGTGTTGGTTGAAATCCTGAACCGGCTCGCCTGGCACTTTGCTTCCAGTACCTCGGACGTCGAATGTGGACATATTCTTGACGAGCTGCTTTCTTACGCTGCCTATCACTTCAAGGAGGAAGAGGATATCTGGAAAGCGGCGCTCGGTGAGCAGGAAATGGTGAATAACCATCATGATAGCCATCAACTCTTCTTCGTTCAGATTCAGATGTACCGCTCCAGCGGTAAACCTGAGGAGAAAGTGATTGGAGATCTGTTCAACTACCTGACCCGATGGCTTGCTTTTCATATTCTGGAATCTGATCGTCGAATGGCGCTTACGGTCAGTGCAGTAAAGCGTGGAACTCCCATAGCCAAAGCCAGAGAGGAAGTAGATGGTCAACTGAGCGGGGCGGTTTCTGTCATGGTTTCGGCTTTGCTGGAGATTTATGGCAAGTTCTCTGCCAGCACCATACAGTTGATGCGTGAAAAAATAGCAAGGCTGAGCGCTGAGGATGAGCTGGCGAGATTGCAGAATGAAAAGCTCGATGCAGCACTGGAACAACAGGCCTCTGACCATGAAAGGCAGCTTCAGTTTCTTGCGTATTCAGACCCTGTCACAGGCCTGATGAACCGTAATGGAATCCTCCGGGAGATCCGACATGTTTTGCAACAAAACGACCTGGCAGCCGGGTCCGCCGCGCTGATTTCCATTGATCTGGATAACTTTCATGGTGTAAATGCCCGTTTTGGTGAAGAGGCTGCCGACCGACTGCTTGGCTTGCTTGCCAGGCGTTGGAAGGAAGCCATAGCCCATGGTGGGCAGCTCGCCCGGATCAGTGGTGACGAGTTTGTGGTGCTGTTGGCGGATGGCGGGAAAGTTGAGACCCAACTAAACGCCCTGAGGCTAACGGCCGGGCAGCCGTTTACTCTGGGTGGTGACAGCATTTCCGTGGACTTCACCGCTGGCGTCGTTATATTCCCTCATGATGGCGCTGGTGATGCAGATACGGTTCTGCGGCAGGCTGATCACACATTGTTTCGCGCCAAACAGGAACAAAAGGGAGATTGGCTGTTTCTGGATGCAAACGAACAACGCCTCTCTGCGGAACGCCAGCAGCTGCTGGCAGACATAAGGGCAGGGCTTGCAGATAATCAGTTCAGACTGGAGTATCAGCCCAAGGTGTGCATGCGTTCGGGGGACCTGATTGGTGTGGAAGCGCTTATTCGCTGGGATCATCCGACAAGAGGTTTGCTCAGCCCGATACATTTTTTGCCGATGCTGGAGCATCATCCACTTATTATCGATATTGGTGAGTGGGTCATCGAGCAGGCATTCCGGCAGATGGCGACCTGGGATGCCGAGGGGCTGACTCTGGATGTGGGTGTGAATCTGGCCGCACTGCATCTTCAGCAACCTGACTTTATGGAAAATCTTGCGAGGATTCTTGCACGCTATCCCCATGTTGCTCCACAACGGCTCGATCTCGAAATACTTGAAACAGCAGCTCTTGGCGAGCTTGATAAGGCAAACAATATTATCCGGGACTGCGGGAGCCTTGGCGTGACCTTTTCTCTGGATGATTTTGGAACGGGATATTCTTCGCTGTCATACCTGAAACAGTTGCCGGTGAAAACCCTGAAAATAGATCAGGGTTTTGTGAGGGGCTCACTCTCGAATGGGCATGACATTTCCATTCTCAAAGGTATTATCGGCTTGTCCCATGCATTCAACAGAAAACTGGTTGCCGAGGGAGTGGAAACCAGAGAGCACGGTGAGCTTCTGATCAGCCTTGGTTGCTTTTATGCGCAGGGGTATGCCATTGCGAGGCCCATGAGGCCCGAGGCAGTCGGCGCCTGGAAAGGTCAATGGAAAACGTTTCCGGAATGGTCAGTTGGAGAGCGCGCAACGACATGATTACACCTGCCAATACATCTGATAACCGCTTACTTGCCAAAGCCCGATTACCCCGAATGATGTTTGATTATTTTGATGGTGGTGCTTTCTCCGAACAGACACTCAGAGAGAACACGGCAGACTTCCAGAACCTGCATTTTCGCCAGCGGGTTATGCGGGATGTCTCCAGTGCTTCCGCCGCAACGCAGATACTGGGCCAGAACGCCTCATTACCGCTTGCACTCGCGCCTGTAGGCCTTGCCGGCATGCTTGCGCAGCGGGGTGAGGTTCAGGCGGCACGGGCAGCACAAAAAGGCGGCGTGCCGTTTTGCCTGAGTACCGTCTCGATCTGTTCGCTGGAAGAGGTTGCCGAGGCAACGGACGCGGCCAACTGGTTTCAGCTTTATGTGCTTAAGGATAGAAGCTACTCTGAAGCACTGCTCAATCGGGCGCACAAAGCGGGGTACTCCACACTTGTGTTCACCGTGGACCTACCCAGGCTTGGTGTGCGCTACCGGGACGTGCGCAATGGCATGAACGGTGGTCTTTCTCCCTGGGGGAAAATTCAGAAGCTGTCTGATCTGCTTTCTCATCCGCTTTGGCTCTGGGACGTTGCCATCAAGGGCAAACCTCTGACGTTCGGTAATCTCGCCGATGCGGTACCTTCGGGCCGCAACCCTGAAGATTTCAAAGCCTGGGTGGACAGGCAGTTTGACGCGTCCGTTACCTGGAAGGATCTGGACTGGGTGCGGCAGCATTGGCCGGGCAAACTGGTGATAAAGGGGATTATGGATCCCGACGACGCCCGTTCTGCGGTGGATGTCGGGGCCGACGGCATTGTTGTCTCTAATCATGGCGGGCGACAACTTGATGGTGCGCCCTCAACCATCTCGGCGCTGCCAGGCATTGTCGACGCCGTATCAGGAAAAACCGAGATTCTGTTTGATGGCGGAGTGCACTCTGGCCAGGACATTGTGCGAGCGCTTTGCCTGGGTGCAAACGCTTGTCTTGTGGGCCGTGCATGGGCCTATGCATTGGCGGCAGGTGGCGAAGAAGCTGTCTCCCGGATGCTGGAAAACTTCCGTTACGAAGTAGAATTGACTCTTGCATTGTTGGGTAAAAATTCGGTAGAACAGTTAACTCCGGATGACCTTATCTGAACGACAAGACGGAGGCTTGATGATGGACATTCGAATCAAGAGAGCTTACGACGACGCCGCGCGTTCTGATGGACCACGTATTCTGGTCGACAGAATATGGCCCCGTGGTGTTGCCAAGGAAGACGCCGAGCTCGAAACCTGGCTGAAAGGGCTTGCCCCCTCGACCGAACTGCGGAAGTGGTTTGATCATGACCCTGAGAAATGGGACGAATTCCGGCAGAAGTATCTGAAGGAATTGAAGAACGATGAAGCGGCCGAAGATCTGAAAGAACTGCAGTCGATCGTCAAGGAGCACAAGCGCATAACGCTGGTGTTTGCCGCAAAGGATACCGAGCACAATAACGCGGCCGCCCTTCGCGACTTCCTCAGTAGTGGCGAGCTATAGCTGGCCTAAAGCCTGTTCCAGGTCTGCGATCAGATCTTTCGCATCTTCCAGGCCAACAGACAGCCGCAGCATACTGTCACTGATCCCGCGGCGCTCCCGCTCCTGTTTGCTGATGCCGTGGTGGCTGGTGGCGCAGGGTTGGGACACCAGGCTTTCCACGCCTCCCAAGCTGGTGGCCAGCAGAAAAACCTGCAGGCTGTCGGCCACTTTTGCAGCCTGTTCCCGGCCTCCCTCAATCTCCAACGTCAGTACGCCGCCAAACCCGTCCATTTGTTGCGCCGCCAAGCTATGGCCGGGGAAATCAGGTAACCCCGGATAGAGTACCCGTTTGATGGCTGGATGGCTGACCATTGCCTGGGCAACCGCCATGGCATTGTCGTTATGCTGCTGTACCCGCACGGGCAGGGTTCTGAGGCTGCGGGAGAGCAGGGCGGCGGTTTCCGGTGCCAGAATCTGACCAAGGTTTTTCCGCCATTGGGCAATGGGCTGAATCCGTTCTGCAGAAGCCATCACGGCACCGGCGGTAAGGTCGCTGTGGCCTCCGAGATACTTGGTAGCGCTGTGAATGCTGATATCGGCCCCCAACGCCAATGGACGCTGATTTATCGGCGAGGCAAAGGTGTTGTCTACTGCGAGAAAGGCACCTTTGGCATGAGTCCGTTGCGCCAGTTCCCGGATATTCAGAATGCCCAACGTCGGGTTGGCCGGCGTTTCACAGTACACCAGCATGCCGGGTTTGTTCAGAGTGTTGGTTAATTGATCGGATTCGTTCTGCAGCAGAAAAGTAACGGGAATGCCCAGAGGTTTCAGATGCTTGGTCAGCAGTTCTTGCGTACCGCCATAAAGATCACCGACGCAGACGATGCCGTTCCGTCCAAAAGTAAACAGGGTGGCCGAAATGGCCGCCATGCCAGATGCAAACGCCAGCGCATCCTCCGCGGCTTCAAGACCTGCAAGGCCTTGCTCAAGTTCCCGAATGGTGGGGTTGCTGCCCCAACGGGTATACAGGTTGCCCGGCGTGCGGCCTTCAATCACATCCTGCAGCGAGGCGGTGTCCGTGAAGCGGTAGGTGGTGGTGTTGTAAACCGGCGAGTAGGGGCTGCCGAGACTGTCCTTATGGCGGCGGTTATGGATGATCCGGGTCGCTTTTCCCTTTTCAGGTTTGGGCTCTGGACTGGGCTCGGATTGCATGGGCTCTCCCTGAGGATGAATGTAGTGTGATGACCGAAGGTGTAGTGTCGGAGAATTATTCTGGCAGGCTTGGCTCGCCCTGACCACTGGGCGAATTGATCGTCAGCAAGAGGTGTAGCGCCTGCGTCGGTCTCAAGACGGCCTATTGGCCATCTGATATGCTCTTTGGCTATCCGGTTAGTCGCCCGGGGCAGTTATCCATAAAGAGTCAATGATGCTGGAGTGTTCGATATGCCGGTTATGGTTCAGGCGCTGGTGCCTATTTTTGCGCTGATTGTTTTAGGCTACCTGTTCAGGCGCTGGGAATTTCCCTCGGTTGACTTCTGGCCACAGGCGGAGCGCTTTACCTACTACGTGCTCTTTCCCGCCATGCTGGTATTCAAGCTGGGCCAGGCGCGGTTGCCGGCCTCCGCCTATGGCGATACTGCGATGCTTATTGGTGCCATGCTTTTGGCGATGACACTGTTATTAGTCGCGGTGCAGTTTTTCTGGCGCTTGAGTGGGCCGGTTTTCTCATCGGTCTATCAGGGAGCTATACGATTTAATTCATACGTGGGCCTTGCGGCGGGTGGCATGCTGTTGGGTGATGAAGGGTTATCGCTGACCGCCATTGCTGTTGCCATCATGGTGCCGTTGATAAATTTGTTGTGCATTCTCATGTTCTCTCTGGTGGCAACGGACGGCCCGGTGCGGGTGGGGCCGGTATTACGTACGATTGCCTCAAACCCTCTGATTATCGGGTCGGTTCTCGGGGTTACGTGGAGCTTTTTCGAGATTGATTTCCACCCGCTCCTTGCGGGCACGTTGGAGCCCTTGAGCAACCTGGCGCTGCCGATGGGCTTGATGACCGTTGGCGCCGGACTTCAACTCAAGGCTTTGCGTGGCGGCTCCGTGCCTTTTATGGTGTCGTCTGTCCTGAAGTTGTTGCTGTTTCCGCTGATGGCTGCAGGGCTTGCCGTTCTGTTGGGGCTTGATGGCACCTTGGTGCAGGTGGCGATACTTCTGGCCACGCTTCCAACCGCGACATCGGCCTATATCCTTGCCAGACAGCTAGGCGGTGACGCGCCGCTGATGGCGGGCATTATCAGCGGCCAGACACTTCTTGCCATGGTGTCTATTCCGTTAATGCTCAGTATGTTCTGGTAAGCATTTGAGCACGGCATCGGCGACGCTTTGCTGAAAAGCCGCGTAACCGTCTGCTGTTGCATCAATGTCCGTGGCAAGAGGATCCCAGGTACTGAAGGTCACATCCAGCCCTTTGGTTATCGAACGCCACCACTGCCGGTTGAATTGCGGCTCGGTCAACAGGCAGGGGTGATTCGCACGGCGCAGACTGTCCTGAACCTCGGCAATGTGCCGTGCACCTGGCGACAGTTCCGGGTTGAGTGTCAGTATGCCCTCAATGCTCAGATCGTAGTGCTCTGCGAATCGGGTGAAGGCGCTGTGATACGCAAACAGGCTGATGCCCTGCAAGGGCTGCAATTGTCTCCGGATCTGCTCTTCTTTGTCTGTAATGGATGCCTTGAATGCTACCAGGTTACGATCCAGAGCTGGTTTGTCTGCACCGCTCAGTTGAACCAGGCTATCCCGAATGGTTTCTGCCATGGCAAGTGCCGTGTGGGGGTCTACCCAGATGTGTGGATCTTCTCCGTCTCCGTGGTCATGTTCATGGTTATGATCGTCATGGCTTTCGCCGTGTTGGTCGTGTTCGTAATTGTCGTCTCCAGCCCCTAGTGCTTCGGCATCTTGCTGCATAAGGGCTACGGAGCGCGCGCCAAATTCGTTGCCGGTCAAGAGGCGGTTCAGAAATGTTTCCATCTCAGGGCCTACCCAGAAAATGATGTCGGCGCTTTCCAGTGCCCTGCGTTTTGAAGGCGTCATTGAATAGTTATGCGGGCTGGAGCCAGGCGGCACCAAAGTACTTGTGTGCATGTCTTCCGTTGCAATCGCGCGCACCAGAAGCTCCAGCGGCTTGATGGAGGTCAGAATGCGGGTATCGGCAAGCGTGTTGCTGCCGTAGAGAAGGGTGCTGGCGCTCAGAGCCAGAGTGCAAGCTGTTTTGAGGGTGCGCATGGTGGGTCTGGATCCTGATGTTTGTTTGTAATGTTATAATATAACACCACGAGTAGGATAATCGCAAAATCTTCTGGGGCCTCAAAGAGTCTGCGTAATGATACGCTTTGCAATCATGCGAAATAATGCACGGGCCGGTATAATGCCGGGTTTATCAAACGGCCACCGACTTTCAGGAAACTTTCATGACTGTACGTACCCGAATTGCCCCATCACCTACCGGTGACCCACACGTTGGTACCGCCTACGTGGCCCTGTTCAACCTGTGTTTCGCCCGGCAGCACGGCGGGCAGTTCATTCTGCGTATTGAGGACACCGATCAGGTTCGCAGCACTGCGGAATCTGAGCAGGATATTCTCAAGGCACTACGCTGGCTCGGCCTCAATTGGGATGAGGGTCCCGATGTCGGTGGGCCTCACGGGCCGTATCGCCAATCTGAGCGCAAGCATTCTTACGCTCAGTATGCGGAAGATCTGGTCACTGCTGGTCATGCTTTTTATTGCTTCCGCACGCCAGAAGAGCTGGATGCCATCCGGGAAGAGCGCAAGGCACAAGGTTTGAACCCGGGCATCAAAGGAAATCTGGAGCTTTCTCAAGAGGAGGTAAAGCGCCGCCTGGATGCAAGTGAGCCCTATGTGATTCGCATGAAGGTGCCGGAGGAAGGCACCTGCGAGATCAATGACATGCTTCGCGGCATCATTGAAATCGATTGGGCACAGGTAGATTGTCAGATTTTGCTTAAATCTGACGGCATGCCCACCTACCACCTCGCCAACGTGGTTGACGACCATTTGATGGAAATTACCCACGTTCTGCGTGGCGAGGAATGGATCAACTCCGCGCCCAAGCACAAGTTACTGTACGAGTATTTCGGATGGGAAATGCCGGTTCTCTGCCATTTGCCGCTGCTGCGCAACCCGGACAAGAGCAAACTGTCCAAACGCAAGAACCCTACCAGCATTAACTTTTACGAGCGCATGGGCTTTTTGCCGGAAGCCGTTACCAACTACCTTGGCCGTATGGGCTGGTCCATGCCCGATGAGCGCGAAAAGTTCACGCTGGACGAGATGATCTCCAACTTCGATATTCAGCGTGTATCGCTTGGCGGCCCGGTTTTTGATGTGGAAAAGCTACGCTGGCTTAACGGCCTTTGGCTACGCGACGAACTCACAGAAGATCAGTTTATCGAGCGTATGCGCCAGTGGTGGTTTAACGAAGATTCGCTCAAGGCGCTGGTTCCGCATATCAAGGGCAGGGCAGAGGTGTTCTCCGATGTGGCGCCCATGGCCGGATTCATGTTTTCGGGCATGCTTGATCTGAAGCCCGAAGACTTTGCGCACAACAAACTGGAAGAAGGTCAGATCAAGCGGGTTCTCCAGTTCACCTTGTGGAAGCTTGAAGCCCAGCGCCACTGGAGCAAGGAAAGCATCTTCGCGGATATCAAGTTTCTGGCCAAAGCCATGGATCTTAAGATGGGCGACTTCATGTTTTCTGTATTTGTTGCTATTGCAGGTACTCCGAACTCCTGGTCGGTTATGGATTCCATGGATATGCTCGGCCCGGATATGACCCGCGCTCGTTTGCGGCAGGCTTTGGAAGTGCTTGGAGGTTTCTCCAAGAAAGAAAACAAGAAAGTGGAGAAAGAATACGCTGCACTGGGTGCTTAATAGCCGCTTTGGTGAAGAAGTGAGCGGTCTGGACAGGGAAGTTCGGAAAACTGAAAAAAAGTGCCCCCAAAGGTTGACGCCCATGGGGCGGATCCTTAATATACGCAGCCGTTGGGGGCCATAGCTCAGCTGGGAGAGCGCAACACTGGCAGTGTTGAGGTCGACGGTTCGATCCCGTCTGGCTCCACCAATTTTCTAGTCCCCTTCGTCTAGTGGCCTAGGACTCCGCCCTTTCACGGCGGCAACAGGGGTTCGAACCCCCTAGGGGACGCCAATACGGCTTGACGGTTTAGTCCACCGGATAGCCATCAAATAAACCGCCTTCGGGCGGTTTTTTTGTGCCAGAAAGAAAAAGGAAGACTGACACCAAAGATACGGTGGTGAGCTGGGGAGCGGGTGTCCCAAAACTGTGTGTTGCCAGGGATGGCAACACCAAGCCCCCATGGATGGGTTCACGGCGTGTTTTGGGACACCCGCTCCCCAGCTCACCGGTGCCCGGAGTTCAAGGTACTAGCGTGAGGCAATGGCACCTTTGCCAACACCCTCGTAGGCTTTCACAAGAACGGTGTCGGAAGGAAATTCTGCTTTAAGCTGGTCGGCGATGTGTGCGGCGATCAATTCAACCGTTGTGTCAGTACCCATCATATAAACGCGCTTTTCAGGCAAGGTCAGGGCAAATTCGCCCTGGTTGGCCTCGTACTCAAAGGTTATGTAGGGAACACCATCTTCTGCTACGTGCCTGCGCACTACGTCTTCCTCAGAACCCACATAGATATCCTGCCAAAGCTTGGACCAGGCGCTTTCCAGGTCATAGTCCCGGTGCCCATTTCGATCAATGCGAATAGGTGAACGGTGGCCATGCGCGATGCGCTGGCAGTTTCCCAAGTGCTTTTTCAGGCCGTGAACATAGTGGTAGTAGGCGCCCTCTATCACGTCTTCACGAAGGTTGATTTCCACCGATGTCACATTTGCCGGCAGTACCGCCATCAGCTCACGCTCCAGCAGTGCCGCAACCGCCGATGGAACAACCCGCTCTGCCGAAAGCCATACAACGGCTTCATCCGGTGAGCGGTGCACAATGTGGCTGCCGTCGGTCAGGGCCCAGGTAAAAGTGTCGGGCGTGTCCTGGTTCCAGGAGAGGCCTTCGTAGCCACGGGGTATGACCAGCCGGTGATCCACGCGCTCATCTATAATGCGCTTGATGGTGCGCTTCACGTTGCTGAAATCGAATACCATGCCCTGGTCATCAAGTTCGCCTCCCAGCACAACGTCGGCAATCCAGCTTTCCCCTACTAACCCACGGGTGGGATCCAGGTAAGCAAAATCAATAACGGTGAGGTTGTCTACAAACAGGTGATTCATTAAATTTCCGGGCGGGTAGGGTTGAATGATGTGGGGATTCTAGCAAAAATCCTGAATGAGTGACCGGTCAGGTAATGGCCTGAGTCGATTCATGCCATTATTTCTGTTTTCACCTCTTTATCAGGAGCGAAATCATAACCGCCTCTTGTTGTGACAGCGATCAGGAATTTCCGGCACTTGTTCTTGCAGCAGGTGCTTCCAGTCGGTTTGGGCGCCCAAAAGCCCTGTTAACCCTGAGAGCACGGAATGGGCAGAGCTGTACGTTGCTCGATCATGCAATCGCTCAGGGTAGGCTGCTGAGCCAGGAGGTGCGAGTTGTGTGTGGGGCCTGGTACCCTTTGGTTCGTTTCCGTTGTCGCGTGCAGCCTTCTCGTTGGGTGCCAGTGGCAGATTGGCATGAGGGTATGGCGGCTTCGTTAGCGGCTGGTATTCGAAGCCTTGGGCCGTATCCGAAAGGTGTGTTCGTGCTGGTAGCGGATCAGCCGCTGCTGGATACGAAAGCACTTGAAGCTTTTGGCGCAGCGGCGCGATGTTTCCCGGCGCAGCCGGCTGCAGCGGATTATGGCCGGCGCCCGGGCGTACCGGCCTACCTGCCCCGCGGACTATGGCCCGAAGTGCTGGCGCTGGAAGGTGATAGGGGGGCAAGCCGTTTGCTGGCCAAAGCTGGTGCGACCCGGCTGAACATTCCGGGCGTCCATGACGACATAGACACACCGGAAGATTGGGAAAGAATTCGCCAGGCGGTTAGCCGAAAAGACCCGCTAACCAGGCAATCCCAAGGCTGAATACTCCAAGACTGACCGCAAGCGCAACCGTATAGATTTTGGAAGACGCTGAGCGCTGCTGGCCCACGAACAGATCAATGGTCCGCTGCGCGATGTCTTCAGCCGTTTCACGGGAAATCTCATGTGCCTGCTGTATGGCTTCCGATTGCAGTGTCTGCCAGAAATCGGTATCGATGGTCTGCACACTGGTAATGTGGTCTTTGAGTTCGGCCATATGGTTACTGGTAAAGCCGGTGTTTTGTGAGAGCTCATTTTTCAGGTCTGCCAGCTCGCGGCCCAGGTGGAGGTTTACTTCTGCCGCAACCTCCTCATGCAGGTTCCGGGTGCGCTCCTCTATCATCCCACTCATCGCATTCAGGCGTTCTTCAATCATGGATGCCTGCTTGCCACGCGATTCATCCAGTGCGCGCTTCAGGTGGTCAAACTGTTCGTCAAATAACGAACTGAGCAGCTCATGTAGGCGGTTGTTGACGTGAGTTTTGACGGCGGAGCGGGAAATCTGCTCTATCAGATCGCTGGTCAACGGCACAACACTTGGCGAGGTGTCGCCATTCAACGTGGGTTCACTCTCAGACTGCTTTGGTGACATCTCTACCGCAGCATTGTCTGGCATATTCGCCAGATATTCGTCGGTCTCGGGTGTCAGGTCGATCTGCGGTGCCTCTTGCAGGGAGCCTTCCTTGACGTCGATTGCCAGTTGCTCGAGCACCAGGCCAAGGCCATCAGGCTGTGTTGGCTTGGTCAGGATGTTATAAACCCCGAAATTTTTCGCTTCTTTCGTGAACGATGAGGACTTCTGGGACGTGCACATGATGATCGGTATGCTGGCCGTCTCCGGGTTGCCCTTGATGGCCTTGGTGGCTTCCACGCCGTTCATTCCGGGCATCAGGTGGTCCATGAAGATAACGTCCGGACGCTCACGGCTGCCGAGAAACTCCAAGGCCTCTTCGGCTGAGCCGGCCATGCTGACGTTCATGTCGAGATTCTCCAGCAGCTTGCTCAGGGCAAACCGCGCTACCTTAGAGTCGTCCACCAGAAGAGCATTCTTGATCGCCATCTAACTACCTCAAGCTGTTACTTCAATCGCGTTGGTTATCGGGCTGGTTTTACTATTGGAGCTACCAGCCTTCCAGTTTCGGGCATTGTGTTGCCCGGTAGCTCTTGTCCCGATAACAGACGCCGGGCTCTGTGGTGCGCGCTGTAAAAATCTCACCAGCCGCTGTGGTCAGGCGAACCTGTCCATAGGGTTCACCGTGGCGGAATGTCGCCTCGATGGAACTGCCATTCGGGTTGCGCAGTAAACCATTTCCGTGAAACTTGCCTTCGATGTAATCGCCCTCGTATTTTTTGCCGTTGGCGAAAACTTCCGAACCGCTTCCGTGGAAAGTCCCATTGGAAAAGTCGCCCTCATAATGGCGACCATCCGGATAGGTCAGGGTGCCGCGCCCATGAAAGTCGCTGTTACGGAAACCGCCGACGTATAACATGCCGTCGACTGTTGCCAGTGAGCCGTGACCGTTGAGCTGCCCCTGGGACCATTCGCCGGTCAGAATATCACCATTGCCACGTGTGAGTGTTCCTTGGCCGTGAAACGCGCCATTCACAAAATGGCCTTCGTAACGAAGACCGTCGCTGTCTGCATAGATTCCTTCGCCGGTTTTTATGCCACCTGTCCAGACGCCGTTCTGGAAACTGACGTTTGTGTAGGCTTCCAGTTCGCCCATCAATATCACTTCGTTGCCGGCGTCGAGAGTGACGCTTTGCTGCCAGGGCCGGAAACCGGTTTTGCTGATGGTGATGTCATAGGTGCCCGGGGCAAGTTCAAGATCCAGGCGGGTTTCGCCATAGGATTTGCCATTGATATCAACCTGATCATCTTCCACGTTTGAACGCAGGATAAGAAGGCCGGTTGTCGGGACCGGCGGCTGTTCCGGAGCTGGCTCGGCAGCATCTGGATCTGGAGTGTCGGAGGCCAGGGCCGCCGCCGGCTCGGCTGAGGCAACCACCATGGATTTCTCCGGGGGCTCGGCAATGCGGAACGGCTCGGTGTTCACCGATGGCTGTGCTGATGGAACCGCAGTTTCAACCGGAGGTGCCGGGACAGGCTCTGCAGCATGCTCAACCGCAAGTGCTGTAGTTGGCTCTGCAGCAGACTCAATCAGGTGGGGAGGAGCTTCCACAATCTTCTGTTCACCCTGAACAGAGGCAAGCCCCGCTGTCACCAGAAGCATAAGAGCGAGGGCATTCAAAAACAGAAGTGGTCTGAAATCGACCATGGTGGAACCTCTTGATCCAGCACTCTACAAATTCGGAAGCGGTTTTATCTTACCCAGCGAGCGCGGAGATATGTAACCGAAAGTGCTTGAACTTGGCGAGAATGCAGGCCAAATCACACTTTAGCCGGAAGTTGATCATGATTGAGCTGCTCCCAGGCCCTCATGTAGACATCGGCTTCGTATTCATAGGGCGATTTGAAGGGCGTGAGAACAAAATCAAAGATCAGAAAGAAAAAGCCAACCGACGCCCAGGCGATGGCAAGTGTACTGAGTGTTGTGGCCTGCACCTCGGGGTTGGAGTTCACGAAATCCTGGAGTACAGGAATCAGATCAGAAGCGAGGACCACCGGATTGAAGCTGGACAGTACCAAGGGCACCCAGAAGGCCATGAATATGGGAAAGAAGCCGAAAGACCAGAGCAGACGGCGCGCCAGATAGATAGCGACCTCGCGCCGGAAGCGCTGCCGAACCTCTGGAGATTTACGTATGCGCTCAAGGTAACTCCGCCGCTCTGCCCAATAAGCGGCGACGTCGGGAGCCTGTGAGGCTCGTGCTGGGCCTGAAGATGTACTCATGATCCTGGGGGATACCTTATCGCTGGGGGACGGATACAGGATAACTGATACTACGTGTTACCCTGTCATTCTCCAATTGTTTAACGACAGGATAGTTTGAATGGCTGCAGTGATCGATAACGCAACCCATCCGGCTTTTGAGAAGCTTCGCAGTCACCGGATCGATACGCTTAATCTCGATGTAGAAGAGTATCGCCACAAAAAGACCGGTGCCCGTCATCTCCATCTCGCGGCGGACAACGATGAAAACGTGTTTTTTGTGGCGCTCAGAACCTTTCCGATGGATTCGACAGGCGTTGCCCATATTCTTGAGCATACGGCTTTATGCGGAAGTGAACGTTACCCGGTTCGCGATCCGTTTTTCATGATGATCCGTCGCTCTCTGAACACCTTTATGAACGCGTTCACCAGCAGCGACTGGACGGCTTATCCCTTTGCGAGCATGAATCGCAAGGATTTTGAGAACCTGTTGTCGGTTTATCTGGACTCAGTGTTTTTCTCCAAGTTGGATCCGCTGGACTTCGCTCAGGAAGGGCATCGGCTGGAGTTTGAAAAGCCGGATGACCCAAGTACCGACCTGGTCTACAAGGGCGTTGTTTACAACGAGATGAAAGGCGCCATGAGTTCGGCTACCTCGCAGCTGTGGCAGAATCTGAGCAGCCACCTGTTCCCGACTACAACCTATCATTACAACAGTGGCGGTGAGCCGGATCATATTGTTGATCTGAGCTATGACGATCTTATCCGCTTCTATAAACACCATTACCACCCCAGCAACGCCATTTTCGCCACCTATGGCAATATTCCGGCTCACGAGCACCACGAGCGATTCGAAGAGCTGGCTCTAAAGCGTTTTGACAAGTTGAACGTTGAGCTGCCGGTGCGCGATGAAAAGCGCATGTACGCACCCGTTCGTGTGGAGCAGGGCTACGGTGTAAACGAGGGCGAAGACACTGCCGATAAAACCCATATTGTTATGGGTTGGCTGCTGGGCCACAGCTTTGACCTGCAGGAAAATCTGGAAGGGCAGCTGTTGTCGGCTGTACTGCTTGAAAACAGCGCGTCGCCTCTGATGCGTGCGCTGGAAACCACGGATATCGGCCAGGCGCCGTCGCCCATGTGTGGGCTCGAAGACTCCAATCGGGAAATGACGTTTGTATGCGGCATTGAAGGCAGCGAGCCGGAGAAGCTGGGCGATCTGGAAGCGCTGATTGAGGGTACGCTTCAGGGAGTCGTGGAGGAGGGTGTCAGCGAAGATCGTCTGGAGGCCATTCTGCATCAGCTTGAGCTGCACCAACGTGAAATTGCCGGGGACAGCTTCCCTTACGGGCTTCAGCTGATCATGAGTGCGATTTCCCCGATGGTACATGGCGGTGACCCGGTTGAACTTCTGGACCTCGACCCTGTGCTGGCAACGCTGCGTGAAAAAATTCGCGATCCGCAGTACATTCCTGACCTGATTCGCCGCAAACTGCTTGATAACCCGCACAGGGTGACGCTCACCCTGCGTCCGGACGACAAGCTGGATGCGCGGCGACAGCAGGCCATCCGTGAGGCACTTGCCAAGCGCAAGGCTGGGCTGACCCGCGACGAAATCGAACATATTGTTGAGCGAGCGAAGGCACTGGAAGAACGCCAGATGCGCAAGGACGACGACTCCATCCTGCCGAAAGTGGATCTGACGGATGTACCCTTGCAAATGCCAGAGCCGGAAGCCCGTTTCGACGGTGATATTTCGGCCACTGTATTTGCGCGAGGCACCAACGGATTGATATACGAGCAGGTGGTATTACCATTGCCGGCGCTGACCGAAGATGAGCTGCTGTTGCTGCCGTATTACAGCGCACTGATATCGGAAGTCGGCTGCGGCGACCTGGACTACCTGCAGATACAGGATCGGATCTCGGCAGAGTCCGGTGGTGTTGGCGCCTCGTTCACTGCCAAGGGCAGAATTGATGACGTTCAGGATCTGTCTGGCTACATGGTTTTCAGCGGCAAGGCGTTGGTACGCAATCGGACGGTGCTGACGAAACTGCTCCGGGACGTTTACACCAGCGCCCGCTTCGATGAAAAAGATCGTATCCGGGAAATTGTTGCGCAGATCCGCGCCCGCCGTGAGCAGGCTGTAACCGGCAGTGGCCACGCGCTGGCCATGGGTGCCGCGGCTCAAGGCATGAGCCCAGGCGCCTGGTTAAGCTTCCGCCTTGGTGGTCTTGCGGGAATTCGCGGCACCAAGGAGCTGGATCAGTCCCTGAAGGATCCGGCAGCGCTTGATGCGTTTTGCAAGCAACTTGCAAGCCTGCACGGCAAAATTCGCGAACAGACTCGTGAGTTCCTGATTATCGGTGAGGAAGAGCAGCTCCCGGCATTGATCGACGACCTTAAGTCCTGCTGGCAGAGTGATACGGGTGTTGAATCATCCCGCTGGGAAATGGAGCCGGTAAGTTTCGTAACCCGCGAAGCCTGGCTGACGTCCACACAGGTTAACTTCTGCGCCCGCGCATACAGCACGGTTCCGGTTGACCATCCGGATGCAGCGGCGCTTAGCGTGCTGGGTGGTTTTCTGCGAAATGGCTATTTGCACAGGGCCATCCGTGAGAAAGGTGGTGCCTACGGGGGCGGGGCAGCGCAGGATAGCGTGAATGGCAACTTCCGCTTTTTCTCCTATCGGGATCCTCGCCTGGCTGAAACCCTCGAAGATTTCGACAAGGCACTGGTATGGCTTCAGGAAACGGACCATGAGTATCAGGAACTGGAAGAGTCCATTCTTGGCGTTATCGGGCAAATGGATCGCCCGCGCTCGCCAGCTGGCGCCGCACGTCACGCCTTCCACAACAAGCTGTTCGGGCGCAGCCCTGAGCAGCGGGCACGTTTCCGTGAGCGGGTATTGTCCGTCACGCTTGATGACCTCAAGCGGGTTGCTGCAACATGGCTGGTGCCCGAAAAAGCCAGCACTGCCGTAGTGACAGGCCCGGATAACCGCGCTCTTGTGGAGGGGCTGGGGCTGAACATTCAGGAGTTGTAGGTAGTAACAAGGCAGGCCGGTAACGCCGGTCTGCCTGTTTAGCAGCAGGCCTTTTAGCGGTTCCGCTTCAAGCCGGTCGCAACCATGATGCGCGTCGCTATTTCTTCTACGGAATACGCGGTCGTATTCAGAAACGGAATGCGTTCCCTTCGGTACATCAGCTCAATCTCTTCGATTTCGTGCATGCACTGCTGAATCGACGAGTAGCGGGAATTTGGGCGCCGCTCATTGCGGATGGTGGCCAGTCTTTCGGGCTCAATCGTCAAACCAAAAATCTTTTCCTTGTGCGGCCTCAGTGCCTTGGGCATTTGCTGGTCTGACAAGTCTTCTTCGGTAATCGGGTAGTTGGCAGCTTTAACACCATACTGGAGTGCGAGGTACAGGCAGGTTGGGGTTTTGCCGCTGCGCGACGCGCCCACCAGGATAAGATCTGCCTCATCGTAATGCCGCGTGCGCGCACCATCATCGTTATCCAGCGCAAAGTTCACCGCATGGATGCGACGCTCGTAAACGCCTTCGTTGTTGATCGCATGGGATTTACCTACAGAGTAGGACGACGACGACTGCAGCTCCTGTTCCAGAGGGTTCAGGAATGTCCCGAAAATATCCACCATGAAGCCCTGAGCGTCCGATATGATTTCGCGGATGGCACTGTCCACAATGGTGTCAAAAACCAGGGGGCGGGCGCCGTCGGCCTCTGCCGCACTGTTGATGCGCTTGACCATGTCCCGGGCTTTTTCAACATCATCAATATAGGGTACGGTAACCCTCTCAAATTCAATTTTCTCGAACTGGGCCAGAAGGCTGTGCCCGAGTGCCTCGGCAGTCAAGCCGGTGCCGTCGGAAATAAAGAAGGCTGTACGTTTCATGGTGTTGGGGCCGCTCCCTAGGTAAAATCCGATGGTTACAGTATCATACACGGCAAGTTCGAGACTCCGCAGTGGTTGTTGTCCGCTTTTCACGCTTGCTACCGCTGGCCCGGTTTAATTCTTATCCTTACAGATTTTAGGGAGACACGCTTTGGAAGATTACATTATCTGGTTTGATCACCTGGGAATGTCCGATGTTGACCGGGTAGGCGGCAAAAACGCTTCCCTCGGTGAAATGATCAGTAATCTCGCCAATGCAGGTGTCACGGTTCCGGGTGGTTTTGCCACCACTGCGCACGCCTACCGTGAATTCTTGGCCAAAGACGGCCTGAAAGACAAGATCGATAAACTCCTCGATGCTCTCGATATCAATGACGTGAACGAGCTTGCCCGTGTAGGCGCCAAGATACGCCAGTGGATTATTGATACGCCCTTCCCGGACGCCCTGGAAATTGCGCTCAAGGAGGCTTACGGCCAAATACTCAACGGCAATGACAAGATGGCGGTTGCCGTGCGCTCTTCCGCTACGGCCGAAGATCTCCCGGATGCGTCGTTTGCCGGCCAACAGGAAACCTTTCTGAACGTGGTCGGGCTTGAGCAGGTACGTACGTCTGTAAAAGAGGTGTTTGCCTCCCTGTTTAATGACCGCGCAATTTCCTACCGTGTTCATCATGGCTTTGATCACAAGCATGTTGCCCTGTCTGCAGGCATCCAGAAGATGGTGCGCAGCGAAACTGCTGCAAGCGGCGTTATGTTTACGCTGGATACGGAATCGGGCTTTCGGGATGTTGTGTTTATCACCGGCTCTTATGGACTTGGTGAGACGGTTGTTCAGGGCGCCGTTAACCCTGATGAGTTTTACGTTCACAAACCCACTCTTGATGCCGGTCGGCCCGCTGTGTTGCGCCGAAACCTCGGCAGCAAAGCCATCAAAATGATTTACCACACAGAGCCTGGTGAAGGCCAACTGGTGGAAACCATTAAAGTGGATCCGGAAGAGCGTGGTCGGTTCTGTATCTCAGATGCCGAAGTGGAAGAACTGGCCCGGCAGGCCATGATCATCGAAAAGCACTACCAACGCCCCATGGACATTGAGTGGGCCAAAGACGGTGATGACGGCAAAATCTACATTGTTCAAGCTCGCCCTGAAACGGTTAAAAGCCGGGCGTCTGCCAACGTGATGGAGCGTTACCTGCTGAACGAAACCGGCACAGTGCTGGTAGAAGGCCGCAGCATTGGTCACAAGATCGGCGCCGGCCCGGTCAAGATCATTACCAGCATCAAGGAAATGGATCGCGTGCAGGATGGCGATGTGCTGGTTACGGATATGACGGACCCTGACTGGGAGCCCGTTATGAAGCGCGCCTCCGCGATTATTACAGACCGCGGTGGCCGCACCTGCCACGCCGCTATCATTGCCCGCGAACTGGGCATTCCTGCAGTCGTGGGCTGTGGTGACGCAACAGAAGTTCTGAGTGATGGCCAGGAAGTCACTGTCTCCTGTGCGGAAGGTGACACCGGGTTGATCTACGAAGGCGCTCTGGATTTCGAACTGCGTGAAAATACCGTGGATTCCATGCCCAATATCCCGTTCAAGATCATGATGAACGTGGGTAACCCGGACCGTGCTTTTGATTTCCAGTCGCTGCCCAATGAAGGGGTTGGCCTGGCACGCCTCGAATTCATTATTAACCGCATGATCGGTGTGCACCCCAAGGCCCTTCTGAACTTTGAGGGCCTGCCCAGGGATATCAAGCAGACCGTAGAGAAACGCATCTCCGGTTACAGCTCACCGGTTGATTTCTACGTGGACAAGCTGGTCGAAGGCATCTCTACCCTGGCTGCCGCGTTTTGGCCCAAGAAGGTCATCGTGCGTTTGTCTGACTTCAAATCCAATGAGTACGCCAACCTGATTGGCGGTACTCTGTATGAGCCCGATGAAGAAAACCCGATGCTGGGGTTCCGGGGCGCGTCGCGTTATATCTCGGAAACTTTCCGTGACTGTTTTGAGCTGGAATGCCGTGCGCTCAGAAAAGTACGCGATGTGATGGGCCTGACCAACGTAGAGGTTATGGTGCCTTTTGTTCGCACCGTAGGCGAAGCAGAGCAGGTGGTCAGGTTGCTGGCTGAGAACGGCTTAAAGCGCGGTGAGAATGGTCTGCGTGTGATCATGATGTGCGAGCTTCCGGGCAACGCGTTGCTGGCAGAGCAGTTCCTTGAGCACTTTGATGGTTTTTCCATCGGTTCAAACGATCTGACCCAACTGACTCTCGGTCTGGACCGGGACTCGGGCATTATTGCGCACCTGTTCGATGAGCGTGACGATGCGGTCAAGATACTGTTGTCCAACGCCATTCAAGCATGCAAAAAGGCAGGCAAGTACATCGGAATTTGTGGCCAGGGTCCGTCCGACCATCCGGACCTTGCCAAATGGCTGATGGATCAGGGTATCGATACTGTGTCCCTTAATCCGGATTCGGTGCTGGATACCTGGTTTTTCCTGGCCGACGAAAAAATCGACTGAGTTTATTTCTGTGCGTAAGGAGAGCGATAAGGTGACAACGATTATTACCCCGGATTTATGTGATGAGTTTCCGGAAGTCGAAGTGGTCGCACCCGGCTTTAATAACTACGGTGGTGTAAAAGCCTTCGGTGGCGAAATCGTCACTGTGAAGTGCTTTGAGGACAACTCCGTGGTGAAGGAGCAGGTTGCCTTGCCCGGCAAGGGTCGGGTGATGGTGGTTGATGGTGGCGGCTCCATGCGCCACGCTCTCCTGGGCGACATGCTCGCTGAAAAAGCGGCCAGCAATGGTTGGGCGGGTTTGATTATCTATGGCTGCGTGCGGGATGTTGATGAGATCGGCAAAACAGATTTGGGGGTTCAGGCGCTGGCAACCTACCCTCGGAAAAGCGAAAAGCGTGGCCTTGGTGACCTCGATGTGCCGGTAACCTTCCATGGCGTGACGTTTCGCCCTGGCCACTATGTGTATGCTGACAACAACGGCATCGTTGTGTCAGAAAAGCCCCTGGTTTAGCCGTTACCTCACTAATGCCAAGGGGTGAGAGACTAGCGGGTGACTTCGCTGATGTTGGTTCCCAACAAGAAGCCGTCGCCCTCCGGTTCACACCGGATTACCTCACAAATGGTCTCCAGCGGAGGGAACTGATCACTGCTCGGGTGCAGCACCGTGGTCAGTTCTTCTCCAACCATAACCGGATCTCTCACAACCAGTTGCATGCCCGTTGCACTGAGATCCTTGCAGGTACCTGAAAAAGTATTTCCCTTGCTGTCAGTAATCTCGATTTCCGATTCAACTTGCATGCGATGAAAATCGCGCTTCTCCGAATAGTCTTTCATAACATTCACGCCCAGTTATCGGTTTTTCTTGTGGGTTTGAGCATCGGAATCACCAAAGCAAGAAGCACCCCTCCGAGTACGAGGCCAGCGCCTACCAACATGAAATCAGACTCTTTGCCGGCTTCCAACCGCTCGTTCTCCGCGGTCAGCACTTCAAGGTCATTGCGCAGTTTCTGATTTTCACCCAGTAACTCACCGTTTCGACGCTTCAAATTAATTGAATCTGAAGCGATATTCTTAATACGCCTGAGCTCTTGCTGCAACTCTTCTGAGCGGGCAGACAGCGAAGATTCTGCGTTACTCAGGGAATCACGCTCACTGGAGACCTCGTTCAACTGTGCTTTCAAAGAGGATAGCTCAGTTTGGGCTTGCTCAAGCTGTCGGCTTACGGTTTTCAGCCGATCTGCTGCAATTGGGGTATCGCTAAGGTACTGGCTGGACACCCAGCCATCATTACCTTTTGGCGTGCGGACGCGAGTATAGCCGGAATCTGACGTTTCAATAACTTCCAGTGCGGTGCCACTGGGAACTGCATTTTCAATAATACGAAACTGGGAGCCGGCGCCAGATCGCACTGGAAGATAGAGCTGATCATCAACCCAGGCGGTTTTTGCCTGAGCCGTAGCTATGGAAGACAGTATAAATAGCGCACTGATGGCAAGGCGAAAAAGCGTCACTGGCAAGATTCCCACGGTGTTCAAGTTAAAATGCGGTTTTAAAAGTATGTCGTTATTAAAGCCGCAATTCTGTCACAGATCTTCGACCGTTCAAGCGAGCTGTCATTACAATAAGCTCATGGAGCGATTCCAGATGCATCAGGGCAACACGATTTTGAACGGTTTAACGATAACTTTTTGATAAACACCCGCATCCATGTAGGGGTCACTGTCAGCCCAGGCCTGAGCCGCGCCCAAGGAATCGAACTCGGCAATTACAAGGCTGCCCGAGAAACCTGCATCGCCCGGGTCATTTGTATCGACAGCGGGGTGAGGCCCCGCTACCAAAAGCCGGCCTTCCGCTTTCAGTTGCTGTAGCCTCTCAACGTGTGCGGGCCTCGCTGCCTGGCGCAGAGGCAGGCTGTTATCGACATCTTCACTGATAATGGCGTAGTACATGCGGGTCTCCGGTTCCAAGGAGGAACTTGTTAAATAATGCATGGAATGGCTGGTACACTGTAGTGCCTGACCAGCGCAGCTTGGGCCAGGCACGTGTTGCCACTCATTTCATCGGGAATTTTTGTGACTATACCGCAAGACCCTGTTTTGTGCATTGATCTGCATTGCCACAGCACCGCTTCAGACGGGGCACTCACGCCAACTGAACTGGTGGCCCGTGCCGCAGAGAAAAAGGTTACGCATCTTGCCCTGACAGATCACGATACGGTACGCGGCTTTGCCGAGGCCCACAGTGCCGCGAAAGCGAACAATATCGTGCTGATTCCGGGGATTGAGCTTTCATGTTTATGGCGCAGCCACACAATACACATCGTAGGTCTGGATTTTGATATAGACAACACGGATTTCCTTGCCGCATTGGAGCAGCAGAATCGCAACCGTTGGGCGAGGGCGGCCATGATCGCCGAGCGCCTGAGTAAGCTTGCTGTTCCGGATCTGCTTGAACGCGCCACAGCTGAATCCGGAGGCGATGTTCCCGGGCGACCGCACTTTGCCAAGGTGATGGTTGAAGCGGGTGTCGTGAAGAATGTCGCGCAGGCGTTCAAGCGTTACCTGGGTAGCGGAAAGGTCGGTGATGTTAAGGCGTACTGGCCGGAGTTGCAGGAAGTCGTGCAATGGATCAATTCCGCCGGCGGGCTTGCGGTGCTTGCTCATCCCCGAAAATACCAGTTAACGGCAACAAAACTTCGCGATCTTACGGCCGACTTTCGCCGTGCTGGCGGTCAAGCCATCGAAGTGTCTACGTCTGGACAATCCAGTGGGGATTTGGGGTTTCTGGCTGAGCTTTGCGTGCGGGAGAAGCTGCTGGCGTCACAGGGCAGTGATTTTCACTTTCCCGGCGCGCCTTGGTGTGAGCTCGGTCGTATCATGAAAATGCCAGACGGGCTGGAGCCAGTCTGGCATCATTTCAGGCAGGTGCCAGGTGTTGGCGCACCGGTTTAATCCGGTGCGTGGAACAGTAGATAGAGGTCTGTCAGGGAGTCGGGGATAGCATCGGCCATCTGACGTGACAGTTTTTCGCTGTTGCGAACGTTCTGGAAGTCTTCGTCGTCAAACAGGCCTGACAGCGTCAGCATGGGCACCATCAGATCGGCGGTCTCATCCTCGCTGGCAGCATCCAGCCACGCATCTTCATTCTCCATAAACGTATCCACGAAGCCCGCACACCAATTCTCAAGCGCGTTCATTGGATCGCCGTCTTCCGGCTCTGGAAGCTCCAGAGCCTGGCCCATATCGAGTGCCCTGGCCATATCCCCCGCCAGCTGCGTGACGCACTGACGAAAGGTTTCCGGAATTCCACCGCCGGGCGTCTCATCGGCTCCGGTAACAAGGCGGAACACGGTTTCTACGCTCAGTCTGGCCGGCCCGACGACGCTGGCGCACACTGCGCCGTGAAAGCCGAAAAAGTCCAAGGCATCATCGCCCCAGGGTTCGGCGAACAGGATATCTTCCAGCGCTTCAATGTCGGAATTGGACAGCATGTGTTAGTTACCCCCGGATTTTTTGGCTTCTTCGGCCGCTCGCTGGCGTTTACGAACTTCACGGGGGTCGTTGTAAGCGCGCCCGGGCGTTACTGAAACGCCGGTTGTTTCGGCGGGTTCTTTTTCAGACACGGGCACCGCTTTATCTGGTGTGGCTTCGGCATTCTCTGCGGGCGCTTTTGCTGCAGACTTACTCCGGCTCCTTGCTGGCGTGGCTCTGGGCTTCCTGGCAGGAGGGGTCTTACTCTCGCCGTCAGATGAGCTTGCACCTGCGTCTGCGTTTGCCACCGGGTTTTCATCTTCTTTGGCTGAGGACAGGTCGCGCTCTGCTTTTGCTGCCGGTTTTTCTGCTGCAGCTGAGGGTTTTTTCGCTTCTGTCGCTGCGGGCTTTTTAACCTCTGCTGCTGATGGCTCTTTCACCACTGCTGATGGCTCTTTCACAACTGCTGATGGCTCTTTGCCCTCTGTTACGGGCGGTTCACTGTCTTTGGAAGCAGATGCTGCTCCGCTCGCTTCGGCGGAGGGCTTGCTGCTTGATACGGCCTCACTGATTTGTGCTGCCGGCTTCGAGCTGGCATCAGTTGTGGTTTCTTTAGCTGGCTGAGTCTGAGTAGTGACTGCTTCGCCCGGTGTCGCTTTGGGCTTGGCTTCGACTGCCGGAGCTTCTGCCTTTGCAGCTGCATCTGTGGTAGCGGAGTCCGTCGGTTTTTGAGCCTGCGGATCTGCCTTAACTTCATGTGCCGGGGCAACGTCAGCGACGGGTTGCGGTTTTTGAGCAGGCTTGTCGTCAGAGGCAGCCTTTTGCTCCGACTGCTTCGGCTCGTTCTGCTTCGCCACAGGTGCATTCGAAGCGGCCTGGTGTGCACTCTTTTCTGTTGCAGCCGAGGCGTTCAGCTCCGTGGTATCGTTGCCCGCTTCCGGCTGTGTATCCTTCTGATGTTTCTCATTACGAGCGCTCTTGCGAGCTGCCGGACTGGAAGCGGGAGCCTCAGAAGAAGAACCGTCCCGGTTACGTGGGCGGCGCGGTTTGCGGCGGCTGTCATCAGCGCCGGATTTTTCAGCGGTATTCGCCTTTAGTGGAGATTCCTGCTGATTTGCATCCTTCTGGTCACCGTTGTTTTTGGCGTCACGCTGAGGGCGGTTTCGGTTCTGACCGCGGCTTTGGTTGTCTCTGCGATTATCCCGACGGTTATCGTCATTGCGGTTGTCGGAGCCTTTATTCTCGGCGCTCCTGTCCGCATTTTTGTCGGCAGCCTGACGGCTCTGGTTAGGACGATTCTGGTCGTCATTTCGGTTGCGGCCTCGTGCACGGCTGTCGTCACCGCCAGTCTTCTGGTTGTTGCTCTGGCGACGCTCGTTGCTGCTGCGGTTTTTGCTACCGGAGCCTTGACCATCACGCGCGACGCGGGTTTTACGGCGATCCTGCCGCCCCTGGTTGCGCTGGTCGCCGCGGCTGGTCGTCTCTTTGCTTGCGCTGTCGCGGGTTTTGGTCGGCTGCGCTTCATCGTCACTGAAGAAGCAGGCAATCTTTCGGCCAATTCTACGGAACAGGCCATCGTCTTGTTCTTCGGGCGTCGCTTCAGTGGGTTCGACCGCTTTGGCAGTCGGCGCCGAGGCGCTTGGACGGATAGCCCGGACTGCAGCTTGCTCTCGGACCGGCTTTTCAGCTGCGGGCGCTTCAAACACATCTTCCTCACGCTCGCTGTATTCTTGCGCTACCTGGTGGCTGGAGATATGTTCGGGAGTGGCCTCATCATCCCGCATACGCAGGATTTCGAAGTGCGGCGTTTCCATGTGGGGTACCGGCACAACAACAACGCTGACTTCCTGGCGCGCTTCAATGTCGGCAAGCTGTTTGCGCTTTTCGTTCAGCAGGAAAGTGGCGACTGACACAGGTACGATGGCTCGCACTTCGCCCGTCTTTTCCTTGGACGATTCTTCGTAGATCAGGCGCATGATACTCAGCGCCAGCGACTCGATACCACGGATGGTGCCTTGGCCTTCACAGCGCGGGCACACTTCGCTGCGGGTTTCTCCCAGCGAGGGCCTTAGCCGCTGACGGGACATTTCGAGCAAGCCGAAACGTGAAATCTTGCCAACCTGAACTCGTGCCCGGTCGATTTCCAGAGCTTCGCGCATTTTCTGTTCAACTTCGCGCTGGTGCCTGGCTGGGGTCATGTCGATAAAGTCGATGACAATCAGGCCGCCCATGTCACGCAGACGCAGCTGGCGAGCGATTTCTTCCGCCGCTTCCAGGTTGGTCTGGAACGCAGTTTCCTCGATATCCTGGCCTTTGGTGGCGCGGGATGAGTTGATGTCTATGGACACCAGCGCCTCGGTCGGATCGATAACGATAGAGCCGCCAGAGGGGAGTCTGACTTCCCGCTGGAAAGCCGTTTCGATCTGGCCTTCAATCTGGTATCGACTGAACAGCGGAATCTCGTCTTTATAGAGCTTGATCTTGTTCTCGAACGTCGGCATTACGGCGCGGACGAAATTCAATACGTCCTCATAAACGCTTTCCGAGTCGATCAGCACCTCTCCGATATCCTGGCGCAGGTAGTCACGAACGGCACGAATGATAACGTTGCTTTCCTGATGGATCAGGAAGGGGGCTTTGCGCTCGCCGGCTGCCTGGGTAATCGCTTCCCAGAACTGAACCAGGTAGTCGAGATCCCATTGCAATTCTTCGGTGGTGCGGCCGATACCAGCGGTGCGTACGATGATGCCCATGGACTTGGGCACCTGAACGCTATTCATGGCTTCTTTGAGTTGTGCCCTCTCTTCGCCCTCAATGCGGCGTGAAATGCCGCCTGCACGGGGGTTGTTGGGCATCAGAACGAGGTAGCGACCGGCAAGGGAAATAAATGTAGTGAGGGCGGCGCCTTTGTTGCCACGCTCTTCCTTATCGACCTGGACGATGACTTCCTGGCCTTCCGCAACGACTTCCTTGATGTTGACCTTGCCTTCGATCTGGCCTGGCGACTTTTTGAAGTAGTCCCTGGAAATCTCCTTCAAAGGGAGAAAGCCATGGCGATCGGCGCCGAAATCAACAAAGGCAGCTTCCAGACTCGGCTCTACGCGGGTAATGCGCCCTTTGTAGATGTTGGCTTTTTTCTGCTCGCGGGAGCTGGATTCAATATCGAGGTCGAACAGGCGCTGGCCGTCAACCAGAGCGACGCGCAACTCTTCAGGGTGAGTTGCATTGATAAGCATTCTTTTCATGGAAAGGGGATTTTCCTGTCGTTTGATTTTGACAGAAAACCGAAGGGCGTCGCATCTGCGAAGCAGGACGTGCGTGCCGCAGGCCCCGTTAAATCAGGGGCAGAGCGGCGGACAGACAAATCATGCCCCGTCGGGGTATGATCCTGTTGATCTGAGACCACCGCCGACAGCCCACCGGCCTTCCGGCAGAGGGGTGTCGTGTAGGGTTCGTGTCTGTTGGCGCATATAATCCGTTTTCAGGTTCACACAAGTGCCTGGGTCTCACGTCTTATTCGTAAGCTGGACGGCCCGGCCTTGCGTGGCAGTGATTCTTCGCGATTTCGCCCGGCGGTTTTCCGCACGGTTTCAGTTTTTCCGGTGTCAGTTTGCCGTTTTTTACGGGTTTACCCTGGCACTGCGGAGGCATTTCTTGCGCCGGGCCCGATAGTGATTGGGCGTTCGGCGTTCAAACTCTTGAATAGTGTCGGTATACTTCTGCCGCTCCGGCTTCTGACTCAAGTTGGTCAGGCCGTAGACAAACGACAGATCACGCCGGAATATAACAGTATTCAGGGAGTCGTTCAATCCCGCCCGTATCGCCAGCTCCATCACCCGTTAAAGGAACCTTATGCCCCGCAAATCTGCTACCGGAAAGCCCACCCGCGCCAGGGTCAGAAAGCCGGTGTCACGCCCCGGCAACGGCGCCGAATCAAGCCGGACGAGTGGCGGGCGAGAAACTGTCCAGCAGAGGGTTCTTTGGGTAACTGTTGATGAGGATAATCATGGACAGCGGCTGGATAACTTTCTGCTGGCGCAACTTCGCGGTGTGCCCAGGAGTATTATCTATCGCATCGTCCGGAAGGGCGAAGTGAGAGTGAACAAGGGTAGGGTGAAGCCCGATACGCGCCTTGCGACGGGCGACCAGGTGCGTATTCCGCCGGTTATCCGCAAAGAGAAAGCCCCCCAGCCGGCGCCTGGGAGCAGGGTTCAAGGTGTGGTAGAGGCGGCGGTCGTATTTGAAAACGATCAGATGCTGGTGGTCAACAAGCCATCCGGTATTGCGGTGCATGGCGGCAGCGGTCTCAGCTTCGGTCTGATTGAGGTGCTGCGTTCGGCCCGCCCTGAGGCGAAGTTCCTTGAGTTGGTGCACCGTCTGGACAGGGATACCTCCGGGCTTGTCATGATTGCCAAAAAGCGGTCGGCGCTACGCTATTTGCAGGATGAGCTCAGGCAGAGGCGCATTCGGAAGCAATACCATGCCTTGGTGGTGGGGAGTTGGCCCAATAAGCTTGGCCGGGTTGATGAGCCTTTGCTGCGCTATGAAATGCCCAATGGAGAGCGCAGGGTGAAGGTGGATGAAGCCGGCAAAGCGTCGCTGACCACCTTTCGCTGCCTTGCGCGCTACAGCGGCTACAGTCTGGTGGAGGCGTCACCGGTTACTGGTCGTACCCATCAGATTCGCGTTCATAGTGCCTGCGCTGGTCATCCGATAGCGGGGGATGACAAGTATATGGATGATGTAAGTCTGAAAGCATTCCGGTCTGTTGGCGGTCAGCGGCTGATGCTGCACGCCCGGGCTCTTGAGCTCTTGCTGCCTGTGACCGGGGAGGCGGTTCGGTTCGAGGCCCCTTATGATGATGTATTCAGTCACGTGCTGAGTAAACTCGAAGTGCGTGCAACGGGAGCAGGTTGATGGACGTTAAAATTGTAATTTTTGATTGGGATGGAACCCTTGTGGATTCCGTAGATCACATTGCGGACAGTCTGCATCAGGCTGCCACCGATCTGGGTTATCCCGCGCTGGAGCGGGAAGCATACCGTGACATCATCGGTCTGGGCATGGTCGAGGCTCTGGAGAGGCTCTATCCGGGTATCAGTCGCGAAGAAATGACCACCATCCGGGAGGGGTACGGGAATTATTTCTTCCGTAAGGTCACGACGCCCCAGAATGTATTTGACGGTATGGCTGATGTCGTCGCAGATCTTCGAGGCGCTGGCCGCGGATGCTCTGTGGCTACGGGTAAAAGCCGTAGAGGTCTTGAATCTGCACTTGTTTCGAGCGGACTTGGCGCACATTTCGATATCACTCGCTGTGCTGATGAGACCCGATCCAAGCCTGATCCGCGTATGCTTGAAGAGATATTGCAGTTTTATGGGGTGGAGCCCTCAGAGGCCGTTATGATTGGCGATACCCGTTATGATCTCGAAATGGCGCAGCGCATTGGTATGCCATCCATAGGTGTTGAGTGGGGTGTGCATAAGCGTGATGTGCTCGGAGGCTACGCGCCCCATGCCATCGTAGATTCTGTTCCGGATCTTCGAAGCGTGCTCGGTCTGTAAAACAAATTTTGGTGTGTTCATTTCTGACAGGATAGATGCATGAGTGAGTGGGATTCAGAAAAGACTCCAGAATGGGGTGATAAATCTGCAGAGCCTCGTTTGGGGCGAAATCAACCGCGTTTGCCGCCCGAATCGGGTCGTGATTGGAGATTGATTGAAAAGCTGGTTATGTCGCTGCAGTCTGAGCAGCGCAAGAGCCGACGCTGGGGTATCTTTTTCAAGCTTCTTACATTCACCTATCTGTTCGTTCTGCTGGCGATTGTCTGGACTCCGTTTGGAGACAGTCTTGATGCAACAACCGGGAAACACACTGCGGTGGTGGAAGTGAATGGTCCGATTGCGGCAGACGAGCTCGCCAGCGCCGACAACATTGTTGGCTCTCTGCGGTCAGCGTTCGAGCAAGAAAATGCTGTAGCGATTATCCTGCGCATTAATAGTCCTGGCGGCAGTCCGGTGCAATCTGGATATATTTATGATGAGATCAAACGGCTGCGGGAGGAGTACCCGGAAAAGAAAGTTTATGCTGTGATCTCGGATATTGGAGCATCGGGCGCCTACTACATAGCGGCTGCAGCTGATGAGATCTATGCAAACCGGGCCAGTCTCGTGGGGTCAATCGGTGTTGTGGCCGGCGGTTTCGGGTTTACCGGTGTCATGGACAAGCTGGGCGTTGAACGCAGGCTTTACACGGCCGGTGACAACAAGGCCTTTCTGGATCCATTCTCACCCGAGCAGGAACAGGAAGTGGCGTTTTGGCAAGACGTGCTGGAGAGTACCCATCAGCAGTTCATAGAAGCAGTAAAGAAAGGTCGTGGTGATCGACTGGCTGATGACGAGCGCTTGTTCAGCGGCTTGATTTGGAGTGGCGAGCAGGCGTTGGAGCTGGGTCTTATTGACGGGCTTGGCAGTACCTCCCATGTTGCAAGGCAGATTGTGGGTCAGGAAGATCTGATTGATTATAGTCAGCGCAAAGGCGCGCTGCGTGATCTTGTTGATCAGCTTGGGGTGTCCGTTGGTCAGGGGGTTGTCGGGCAGTTGGTAGAGTCCCGCCTGGAATTGCGATAGGGGCAGGGCATACACGGGCAGTTACGGTTCGAGAAGTGGGTTTCTGCCCCAGCTCGTTAGCATGTTGGTCAGGGCGATCAAGGGCAGGCCGATCAAGCTGTTCGGATCGCGGCCTTGTAGCTCACGAAAAAGCGTGATGCCCAAGCCTTCCATCTTGAAGCTGCCTGCACAGTCATAGGGCGCCTCTTTGCGGAGATAGGCGTCGATTTCTTCTGGGCACAGGTCCCGGAAACGAGCGGTAAATTGCTCGCAGTGAGTTTGCAGCGTTCCGGAGCTGGCGTCCAACAGCGCGAGACCGGTCAGAAAGATGACGCTTTGACCACTGCTCCTGGCCAGCTGTTCGTAAGCATTTTTGTAGTTTCCGGGTTTACTTAACCGTGTGCCGTCAGGCAAGCCAGCCACCTGGTCTGAACCGATTATCCAGTGATCCGGGTACAAGGGTGCCAGAGCTCGGGCTTTCGACTCGGCCAGACGTAAGGCGAGGTCGACCGGAGGCTCCCCTGCGATGGGTGATTCATCAATGTCCGGGCTGGCGCTGGAGAACGGCAGTCCGAGCCTTGCCAGCAATTCGTGGCGATACCTTGATGATGAAGCCAAAAGCAGGGGTTTTAGGGGCATGATGTCATTCCTTCCGGTGTTTGTGCGCTACTTTTCAGTGCGCGTATCGTAGAATACACCTACGGAAACCGGAACCCCCGGTCAAAACGCTACGAAGTCTTTGACAGCAGCGAGCTTGGCCCCTAGAATTGCGCGCCTATGTCAAACGCGTCAAATGCAGAATTGCCAAAAATTGTCGACCCTTACCGGTTGGCGGAGCACGACAGCGTGCTGGAGGGAGATATCCCTCTCAGTGGGTTGCCTCGTTTCCGTGAAGCTGTTTTAGGGTTCGAGAATGATGCCGTATGTCGCGTGACGTTGTCCTTTTATCAGGATGGCGAGCGTCGTCGTATCGTCTCTGGTGAGCTGGAGGCTCCTGTTAAGCTGGAGTGTCAGCGTTGCATGGAGTCCATGGATTCTGTGCTGACCTCCCGGTTTGTGCTTGGGTTGGTCACCAGCGATGCGCAGGCCGAGCGGTTGCCAAAGGATCTCGAGCCGTTTCAAACTGAAGATTTCAGTGCGAATCTCTGGTCCATGGCGGAGGATGAGCTGTTGCTGGTTTTGCCTCCATATCCGTTGCATGACCGGAGTGAATGCCCGGCAAAAGAAGAGCTGGAAGCATACGAACCAGGCAGTTCTTCGGCCGTATCAGAGAAAAAGCCGGGGGATAACCCGTTCAGCGTGCTGGCGGGCCTTGGAAAAACAAAGCATTAATGCGAGCGTGGGCATCTATGTTGAAGCCGGCGCATTCAAACGAACACATGTTACGTGTAACGATATTCAAGTAAGTTACGTTAACAGGTCAGGAGTATAACCATGGCTGTACAGAAGAACCGCAAGACCCGTTCCAAGCGTGGCATGCGCCGTGCCCACGATGCTCTGAGCCCTGCAGCTCTGAGCACTGATTCAACAACTGGTGAAGTTCATCGTCGCCACCACGTGTCTCCGGACGGATTCTACCGTGGTAAGCAGGTAATTGAAGCCAACGACGAGTAAGCTCGTTGTACAGCCGCACCAACATCAATCGAATGGGCGAGCGGTGAAACCGGTCACTATAGCGATTGATGCCATGAGTGGCGATCGGGGGCCTTCAGTGGTCGTCGCCGCGGCCCTCGAAGCGGTGCGCGAAAATAAAGCCTTGAGTTTCATTCTGGTGGGTATCCGGAGTGAGCTTGAGGCTTTTTTGCGTGATGGGCATCCTCGAATCCAAATTATGGAAGCTGCGGATGTTGTCCGCATGAACGAGCGCCCCTCTCATGCGCTGCGACACAAGAAAAACTCCTCCATGGCCATTGCTTTGGCCCTGGTTCGTGACGGCGAGGCTCAGGGTTGTATCAGCGCGGGAAATACCGGGGCCCTTATGGCATTTGGGCGCTCCATTATCCGCATGTATCCGGGCATAGAGCGCCCCGCCATTGCCAAGCTGATCCCCTCGCTTCGGGGGCGGTGTCATGTTCTGGATCTTGGTGCCAATGTCGATTCCAGTGCGGAAAATCTCTATCAGTATGCTCTGATGGGATCGCTCATGGCTTCGGCAATCTGTAGCCAGGGGGAGCCGCGAGTCGCGCTGCTGAATGTGGGTGAAGAGGAAATCAAAGGCAACGAGCAGGTGCGCCTCGCATCCCACATGCTCGCGCAGTGCGACTCTATTAACTACATTGGCTACGTGGAGGGGAGTGATCTGTTCCGGGACGTTGCCGATGTGGTGGTGTGTGACGGTTTTGTGGGTAATATTGCGCTCAAAACCGGAGAGGGCGTTGCGGGTCTGCTTATTGAGCTCTTGGAGCAGGCGTTCACCCGCACGCTTTATGGTCGTTTTGTGGGCCTTCTTGCCCGCCCCATTATCGGGCGCCTGCTTCGCCTGATGGACCCGTCTCGTCACAATGGTGCCAGCTTGCTAGGTCTGCAGGGCGTGGTTATCAAAAGCCATGGCAACGCCAATGAGCGCGCCATGCTTGCGGCTATTCGACAGGCTGTGCGCGAAGTTGAGCTGGAAGTGCCAAGGCGCATTAATGAGCGTCTTGATGATCTGATGCTCTGACCAGCCAAGACCGGAGTAGCTTGTCATTGGTACGGCTTACTCGCGCATAATCCGTCGAGCTTGTACTATTGGCTAATCTCCTGAAACCTCCAATGACGATAAGATCCCGCTTATGAAATCAGCCTTTATCTTTCCCGGACAGGGTTCCCAGTCAGTTGGCATGCTTTCCGAGGCTGCTGTGACTTGGCCCATGATCAACAAAACCTTCGCCGAGGCTTCCAATGTGCTTGGTTACGACCTCTGGCATTTGTGTCAGAAAGGCCCGGCAGAAGACCTCAATCAGACGATGGTCACCCAGCCGGCGATGCTGACCGCCAGTGTCGCGCTGTGGCGCCAGTGGTTGGTGTCAGGCGGCCCAAAGCCCGATTATCTGGCGGGGCATAGCCTGGGTGAGTACAGTGCGCTCGTCGCGGCTGAAAGCCTTGATTTCGTTGAAGCTGTAAAACTTGTCCGCTTGCGTGGCGAGCTCATGCAGGAAGCTGTGCCCTCCGGAGAAGGTAAAATGGCTGCCATTCTGGGTCTTGAAGATGCAGATGTTGTGGCCGCCTGCGAAGAGGCTGCTAACGGTGATGTTGTTGCAGCGGTGAATTTCAATGCCCCTGGCCAGGTTGTGATTGCCGGGTCCGCTGCTGCCGTTGATCGCGCTATCGAGGCCTGTAAGGCAAAAGGAGCCCGTAAAGCCATGCTTCTGCCTGTCAGTGTTCCCTCCCATTGCGCCCTGATGAAAGGTGCTGCCGAGGAACTGGGTCAGACACTAGACGAAGTTCGCTTTAACGATGCGCTCACTCCGGTTATACAGAATGTTAACGCTGCAGCAGAGACAGATTCGGCTACACTGAAAGCCAATCTTCTTAAACAGCTTTATTCGCCGGTATTGTGGGCGGACTCAGTTCGTACACTGGTTGGCCGCGACGTCACCGTTGCCATAGAATGCGGTACAGGTAAAGTACTTGCAGGGCTGGCCAAGCGGATCGACCGGGGACTTTCAGTTCACGGGATCGAAGACCCGCAGGCACTGACAGCAGCCATTGCGGCATTTGAACCGTCTTGAAGAAAGGGAGTTTTGCATGTCTCTGGAAGGTAAAACAGCACTGGTAACCGGTGCTACCCGAGGAATCGGAAAAGCCATCGCGCTGGCCCTGGCAGAGCAGGGTGCAGAGGTGGTGGGTACCGCGACCAGTGCAGATGGTGCGGCAACCATCACGGATAGCCTTCAGGCCGCGGGCGTGAGGGGTTATGGCATTGTGATGAACGTGGCCGATCCTGAAAGCATCGAAGCGGGTCTGAAAGAGATAACTGAGAAATCCGGTGCGCCTCTGATTCTGGTCAATAACGCTGGCATAACCCGTGATAATCTTCTGATGCGTTTGAAAGATGATGATTGGGCTTCTGTGCTCGAAACTAACCTTTCAAGTGTGTACCGTACGAGCAAGGCTGTTTTGCGAGGTATGGCAAAGGCTCGGTGGGGTCGCGTTATAAACGTCAGCTCTGTGGTTGCCAGTATGGGCAATCCCGGTCAGGCGAACTATTGCGCTGCCAAAGCCGGTGTAGAGGGCTTTACTCGCAGCCTGGCAAAGGAAATGTCGAATCGGGGCATCACAGCGAACTGTGTTGCACCCGGGTTTATCGACACAGATATGACAAAAAAACTGGACGACAGGCAGCGTGAAGCTATGCTGGGGATAATACCTACGGGTCGTCTGGGGCAGCCGGAAGAAGTGGCGGCTCTGGTTGCTTTTCTGGCGTCGGATATTGCCGGCTATGTGACTGGAGAAACCATTCATGTAAACGGCGGAATGTACATGGGATAAGCCCCAATTTGGGGCTCGTGCGCAACCCCTTGTCGCACAACATGTTTAACCGGATCCCTGCTTGTTTGCAGGTAGGGTTTACACTAAACTGGCAGCACTTGAGTTGCTTGGTTGATACACAAAGTGAGGACATTATGAGTACAGTTGAAGAGCGCGTGAAGAAGATTGTTTGTGAACAGTTGGGCGTAAAAGAGTCCGAAGTTCAGAACTCATCTTCTTTTGTAGAGGATCTTGGCGCTGACTCACTGGACACCGTTGAGCTGGTCATGGCACTGGAAGAGGAATTTGAAACCGAAATTCCTGATGAAGAAGCCGAAAAGCTTGCCAGTGTTCAGGACGCGATCGACTACATCGTCGCGCATACCTGATACTCTGCATTTAAGTAAGCCAGGCAAAAAGCCGTCCTTGTCATTGTACGAGGGACGGCTTTTTTATTGCCTGAGAATTACCCATGCTTTGGGTGTATTCAGCAATAACGACAGATGAACGATCAGGTGAGCGTGTTTATGAGTAAGCGACGGGTGGTTATCACTGGTATGGGAATGTTGTCGCCTCTGGGAAATGACGTTGCGTCTTCCTGGGAGGGTATCTGCGCGGGCCGCAGTGGCATCGGTATGATCGATCGCTTTGATGCATCCGAGTACAACACCCGCATTGGTGGATCGATCAAGGATCTGGACCTTGAGTCTTATCTGTCCCCGAAAGAGTCCAGAAAACTGGACGCGTTTATTCACTATGGTTTGATTGCGGCTCAGCAAGCGGTCGATGACAGCGGGCTCGCAGAATACGGCGAGCTGGACCTTGACCGAGCCGGTATCGCAATAGGTTCAGGCATTGGTGGCCTGGAGTATATTGAGAAAAGCGTGCTGACGATGGATAAATCTGGTCCGCGCAAAGTGTCGCCGTTCTTTGTTCCGGCCTCGGTGATCAATATGATTTCCGGTAATGCGGCGATTCGCTTTGGCTACCGTGGGCCAAATATTGCGATTGTCACCGCCTGCACGACAGGCACCCATAATATAGGTTACGCCGCCCGCACTATCGCCTATGGCGATGCGGATGTGATGCTTGCCGGTGGCTCCGAAATGGCAACAACGCGAACGGGCATTGCTGCATTTGCATCAGCCCGTGCGCTTTCAACCCGCAATGACGAGCCGGAGAGAGCCAGTCGCCCGTGGGATCGGGACAGGGACGGTTTTGTTCTCAGCGACGGCGCCGGGGTCGTTGTCCTGGAAGAGCTGGAACACGCAATACGGCGCGGTGCAACCATCTACGGTGAGTTGGTCGGCTTTGGCATGAGTGATGACGCCCACCACATAACAGCGCCCCCGGAAGACGGGGAGGGCGCTGCACGTTCCATGATCAACGCGCTGCGTGACGCAGGCCTGCAGCCCGAAGAGGTTGATTACATCAATGCCCATGGAACCTCGACTCAGGTAGGCGATGTTGCGGAGATTGCGGCGGCCAAGCGCGTCTTTGGCGCTCACGCAAGTCAGTTAGCCATGAGCAGTACGAAATCCATGACTGGACACTTGCTGGGCGCTGCTGGTGCAGTAGAGGCCATCTTTTCCCTGCTTGCTATACGTGATGGCGTGCTGCCGCCAACGATTAATCTGGATAATCCTGACGAAGGCTGCGATCTGGATCTTGTACCGAACATCTGCCGTAAATCTGATGTTCGCGTGGCACTGTCTAACTCCTTTGGCTTTGGTGGCACTAACGGCACCTTGATTGTGCGCCGCTACGAAGGTTGAAGCGTCATGTTCAATCTGTATTGGGCCGATGAAAGTGGTTTCCCAGCTGGTGATCGTGGTGCTGCATACGGTGACGGTCTGTTCGAGACCATAAGGATGTGCGGTAACCGGGGTGTCCTTTTATCTCGCCACCTGGCTCGAATGGGTCGTGATGCGGGCAGATTGGGCATTCCGATTGCCCATACAGATCTTCGTAAAGCCTGCACCGCGGCGGTCAGCCGTTACGCAGACCGTTTTTGCAACAAGGATGGTGAGAGTGGCTGGGTGCTCAAGTTAACGCTCACCCGCGGAGAGGGTGGTCGTGGGTACCAGCCAGGCTCCGGAATGCGGCCTAACCTTATGGTGTCCGCCAGTCCTATGCCTGTAGCGCCCGCCACTTTCGGTGTTGCGGCTGATGTCTCCAGGGTTCCACTAACGGTGAACCCTCTTCTTGCAGGTATAAAATCGCTCAACCGGCTGGAACAGGTTATGGCGGCCCGAGAGATTACAGGCGAGCTGTACGAGATGATCATGTCTGATAGCGCCGGCAATCTGGTTGAGGGGACTCGTACCAACCTTTTACTCAAGGGGCCCGGAGGCTGGGTAACGCCTCCGGCCAAAAGCCTTGCGGTTGCCGGCATATTGCGCCAGTGGGTTCTGGAGAAACTCAGGGCAAAAGGCGAGGTTGTCGAGGAGCGCGCTGTTAGCATGGCAGACGTGTTGGGGGCTCATTGCCAGGGGCTCTATTTGTTGAACAGCGTGATCGGCGTTGTTCCCGTGCGCAGTTTTGCCGGGCAGGATTTGCCTGCCGATGATGGACTTGCGACAATCTTTAATCCTCTCGAACTGCTGGAATAATTCGTTTGTTCAAAAAACTATTGATTGCAGGTATTTGTGCTGCCGTGCTGGTGGTTACAGGCACCGGCTTATGGGCCTGGCAAGGGCTGGATTCACTGTCAAAGCCGGTTGTTATGACTGAGCCGGTGTTGTTTGATGTGCCCGGTGGCACTGCGTTCAGCGAAGTCGCCAGACAGCTGGAGGCTCGCGGCCTGGTTGAAAAAAGCTTATGGGTGCGCGTCTACGGGCGTTTGTTTCCGGATCAGGCCAGAATCAAAGCCGGGGAATATGAATTCACCGATGGAATGACTGCTGAAGCCATGCTTGCCAAAATGGTGTCGGGCGACACCAAGCACTGGTCTGTGCAGTTTATCGAAGGCTGGACGTTCAGCGATATGCGCGCAGCCCTTGCAGCATCAGAGCGTCTTGAGAAGCTTACCTCAGAGTGGCCGGTTGAGCAGATAATGGAAGCTGTTGGCGCCGAGGGTGAGCACCCTGAGGGGCGTTTCTTCCCGGATACGTATCTGTTCACCAGCAGCGAGTCGGATCTCGACTTGCTCCGACGCTCGTTCCGGCGCATGGAGACGGTTCTCGCTGAAGAATGGGAGAACCGTGAAGAAGGCCTGCCCTATGCCAGTGCCTATGAAGCGCTGATTATGGCCTCCATTGTCGAGAGGGAAACCGGTGCTCCTAAGGAGCGAGATCAAGTGGCAGGCGTGTTTGTGCGCCGCCTGCAAAAAGGTATGAGATTACAGACAGATCCCACGGTAATATACGGCATGGGAGACAAGTACCAGGGCCGCATAGGCAGTCAGGATCTGCGTACTCACACGCCGTATAACACCTACCGTATTAACGGATTGCCGCCTACGCCTATTGCCTTGCCTGGCCGTGAGGCCATACACGCATCCATGCATCCGGGCGCAGGTAAAGCCCTCTACTTTGTGGCTCGGGGCGATGGCACCCATCAGTTTTCGAACACGCTGGCAGAGCACCAGAAAGCGGTCCGGGCGTTTCAGTTGAACCGCCGTTCTGATTACCGGTCTTCACCCGCCCCCGACAAGGATGAGAAACCATGACTGTGCGTGGCCAGTTTATTACCTTCGAGGGAACTGAAGGCGTGGGTAAATCCACCCAGATCGCCAATGCCGCTGACGCCCTGAAAGGACTGGGGGTTGATTGCATCGTAACCCGCGAACCAGGTGGTACGCCCATGGCCGAAGCGATCCGTGAGTTGCTTCTGGCGCCAAGGGACGAACCGGTGAACGATCTCACCGAGCTGCTCCTGATGTTTGCAGCACGGGCGCAACATCTTCACACGCTTATTCTTCCTGCGCTTGAGAAGGGGCAGTGGGTACTTTGCGATCGCTTTACCGATGCGACCTTCGCATACCAGGGTGGAGGGCGTGGTGTTCCAGGCGAGCGGATTGCGCTGCTGGAAAATCTGGTGCAAGGCGAGGTGCGCCCCGATCACGTGGTATTGCTGGATGCCCCCGTCGAAACTGGCATGATGCGGGCGAGGCATCGAGGACAATTGGATCGCTTTGAGCAGGAAGCGGTGTCTTTTTTTCAGCGGATTCGCGATACCTATCTGTCTCGCGCTGCAGCCTCGCCCAAACGCTATAATATCGTTGACGCAGCTGCTCCGTTGGAGCAGGTAAGCGCCCGAATCACCGAACTTATGTGCAAGTTCCAATCAGATCTGCTTTAATTGCGTTATATTCTCAATTAGAGGTTCCGGTACTGTCTATGCTGGATGCCCGATTACTCAAACTTCCAACCGCCTCTCACCAGCATCGTCATGAGCACCACCAGATTGTGGTCGGTGTTCAAGGCGAGGCAGATTTGAGTGTTGATGGAACCGGCTCCCATCTGGACACCTGGAAAGCCTGCCTCGTTCCAACGGAGGCTCGCCACGATTATTGTGGTGACCTTCAGAATCACGTGATGGTGATTAACCTCGATCCATCAAACCCAGCTATTTCGACGCCGAGTCACGCTGATTACGAGCGGATGGTACGTGTGTTTGAAAAACCGCGTACGGTCCATATGGATAGCCGCCTGCAAGGGCTGGTTCAGTTTGCTGCTGGCGAGTTCGATCGTTCGCCCGGCAACTTGGCGATGCACAGCCATCTCGCGTCCAGTATTCTTTACTGTATGGCGGACAGGATAGTTGATCGAGCGGCAAGCACGCCGAGCCGACATAGTCTCAGCCCCGACGCAATACAGCGCTATATAAAGGCGAACCTTCACCGGAAGATTACGGTACAGGATCTGGCGAGTGAAGCCTGCCTGAGTGTAAGCCGGTTCCATGAAGTGTTTCGAGAGGTGGTTGGAACAACGCCTCACCAGTTTCTTTTGCAGGCTCGCCTCAATCAGGCCATAAATCTCCTGGCCTCGACGCCCCTATCGGTATCTGAAATCAGTTACCGGGTAGGCTTCTCCTCGCAGAGCGCTCTTACAAATGCCTTACGTAAACATAAGGGAACGACTCCTGCGAGATTGCAACTTCGTGAAAACGTTGCCTGATCTGGTCTGGAAAGGGTTTGGTTTCGTAAAGCCTCCGCGGAAGTCCCGTAGAATTCTGTAAAAGAATCGTAGGATTTTGTAAGCCGGTGATACGTAGCAATACTAACCTAGTGTGTGTTAACTCTCATCCTGCTGGCTTGTTGCATTTTAGTGACTTGGCGATTGTTATGGTCGCAAATTCGCGGCAATTAACTATAGTTAAACGCGAAAGTGCGATGATTGCGGTCAGGTTCGGAAGGATTTCAAGTAAACAAGAAAAATGACGCAGCAAGCTGGTACCCGTGCCAGCTCTGTGCTTTGAGATCGGATTTAATCCGACTCATTAAACCGGAGGAATTCCATGGCTATTGGTGTTTGGATAAGTCTATTTGCTTATTTTGCGGTGATGATTGGCATCGGCCTTTTTGCGATGCGCACATCTACTTCTTCATCAGAAGATTACATGCTTGGTGGCAGGGGGCTAAGTCCCAAGGTGGCAGCCTTGTCTGCGGGCGCCTCAGACATGAGTGGCTGGTTGCTTCTGGGTCTTCCGGGGGCGATGTATGTATCGGGTCTGGCTTCTGCCTGGATCGGTGTCGGCCTTTTCGTCGGTGCGTTCATTAACTGGGTTCTCGTTGCACCCAGGCTGCGCGCCCAGACAGTTCATTATGGCAACGCGTTGACTATACCGGCTTTTCTGGCCAATCGCTTTCCCACTCAGGCATTGCCACTACGAACCGTGGCGGCGATCGTTATTGTTGTGTTCTTTTCGGTTTATACAGCCTCAGGCCTGGTAGCGGGTGGCAAGCTGTTTGAAAGTGCATTTGCCGGAATTTTCAACTTCGGAGGTATGGGTGATTACGGAGTGGGTATCACCATAACTCTGGGTGTCGTACTTGCCTACACAGTGGTTGGCGGGTTCCTGGCTGTGAGCATGACTGACTTTGTTCAGGGCTGCATCATGATGGTTGCGCTGGTTCTTATGCCGGCAGTTGTGCTATTCGGCGAAGGCGGTGGCGGTTTTGCCCAGGCGACCCAAACGCTGAATGAGGTGGATCCGACCCTGCTATCCTGGACAGAAGGACTTACCTTTATTGGATGGCTCTCAGCAGTGACGTGGGGCCTGGGCTACTTTGGCCAGCCGCACATTATCGTTCGCTTCATGGCAATCCGTTCAGTGAGAGAAGTCCCGACGGCTCGTAACATCGGCATGTCCTGGATGGCTATTTCCCTGATTGGCGCGATTGGTCTGGGTATTTTCGGCCGTGCTTACGCAGTGCGTAATGGCATTCAAATTGACGATCCCGAAACCATCTTTATTATTCTTGCAGACTTGCTGTTCCATCCGCTGATCACAGGCTTCCTGTATGCAGCTTTGCTGGCAGCGGTAATGAGCACCATTTCCAGCCAGCTTCTGGTTGCGTCGTCGTCCCTGACAGAGGATTTTTACCGCTTGTTCCTGCGCAAAGAAGCTGGAGACCGCGAGTGCGTAAACGTTGGCCGTGTATGCGTAGTGCTTGTTGGTCTTGTTGCCGCGGTCATCGCTTCTGACCCCACCTCAAACGTTTTGAGTCTGGTCGGTAACGCATGGGCTGGCTTTGGTTCGGCGTTTGGTCCTCTGATCATTCTCGCGCTTATGTGGCCGCGCACGAATGGCGCTGGCGCATTGGCGGGCATGATTGTTGGTGCCGGTACTGCAATGATCTGGGTTTCCCTGGGTTGGAATGGTGAGTTCATGGGCGGCCCTGGCGTCTATGAAATTATTCCAGGCTTCATTGCATCCATGATTGCCATCGTAGTGGTAAGTCTTGCTACCTCAGATGCCAATGAGTATCAGGCAGTCAGTCATCACGGATAAAAGAGCATAAGGCGCTTAAAACCAGAAAGGGCTCCTGCGGGAGCCCTTTTTTTGTCTGGATATCAGTGATGCTCAACTGGTAGATCCGATGCAGGGCAGCTATCTTTACAGGGTTACACTTTCAGGCATGAGCCAGAATAATGATAAAAAGGAGTCACTTCATGAGCAAAAAAAGAATGCTGAAATGCGCCTCGGGCCTTTTGGCTGCGGCCGTGGTCTCTCTTTCCAGTGGTGTTCAGGCGGAAGGCAATTACGTGATGGGCACTGCCACAACGGGAGGAACCTATTATCCCGTTGGTGTGGCTATTTCAACGCTGATCAAGGTGAAACTTGAGCCGTCTACCAATATATCTGTTTCAGCTATCAGCTCTGCCGGTTCCGGTGAAAATCTGAAGCTTATGGACGAAGACCAGATCCAGTTTGGTATTCTTCAGGGGCTTTATGGGGCTTACGCCTGGAATGGAACGGGTCCGGTTCCAAAGGCTTATAAAAATCTGCGTTCAGTGTCCATGCTGTGGCAGAACGTTGAGCACTTTGTTGTGACCACAAAAGTCGCGAAAACCGGCACAATCGAAGACATGACCAACCTGTATGGCGAGAGCTTTTCCATCGGAGCCAGAAACTCGGGAACAGAGGGTTCCGGTCGCTTTATTCTTGGCAAGGTTGGTATCGATCTGGAAAAGGTAAACCTCGCATACCTGGGCTATGGTCCAAGTGCAGATGCTCTGCAGAACGGTAACATCGATGGTATGAACATACCGGCGGGCGTGCCTGCTGCTGCGGTAACAAGAGCCTACGCCAACATGGGTGACAAGGTCACCACGCTGAACTTCACCCCGGAGCAGATTGCTCAGGTCAACAGCGATTTCGAGCTCTGGACCGCTTACACCATTCCTTCGGGGACCTATCCGCAGCAGGCTGAGGATATCCACACCATTGCGCAGCCCAATATCCTGGCGGTGCGTGACGATGTCCCGGAGAACGATGTTTACGAGATCACCAAAACTATTTACGAAAACCTACCGTTCCTGAACAATATCCATCCGGCAACCAAAGCGATGGCGCTTGAGAAAGCGATTGCCGGCCTGCCACTGCCGCTTCACCCCGGAGCCGCTCGTTTCTATCAGGAGCAGGGGCTGAAAATTCCCGATCGATTGATTGCAGAGTAATGATGCGAGATAAAACAGAAAGCGAACCGGCTATTGCGGTTCGCGATGAGAGTGTCAGCGAGGCGAGCGAGCGTCTGGAGCACCGGCTGATCGGGCCGGTGGTCTTCTGGCTCGCCATCGCCACAGCAATCGTTCACCTCTATTTCAATACTGTCTCTACCCTGTCGGAGCTGTGGAGTTCTGCTCTGCACTTCGGCCTTTTTGGCTTGATCTGCACACTTACGACCCCGATGTTCAAAGTACGCTCAACCGGCGGCCAAAGGATTGTACTGGGCGTTGATGTGATGCTCGGGTTTACCGCGCTTGCCTGTGCTTTTTATCTGATCTTCTTTGAAGATGAGCTGTATCAGCGCGGATTCAACTTCGATACGAGCGACTGGATTGTCTCGATTGTGTCGGTAGTGTTGGTGCTGGAGTTGGCACGCCGCACAGTTGGCTGGTTTATTCCCGTGCTTTGTGTGGTTGCACTGACGTATGTGGCCTGGTGGGGGCAGTTTGTTGATGGCATTTTCAATTTCCCCGGCCTGTCATGGGAAACCGTTTTGTATCGCTCCTACATTGGCGGACAGGGAATGCTGGGATCCATTGCCCGGATTTCCTGGACCTACGTGTTCATGTTTATTCTGTTTGGCGCCTTCCTGGTCAAGTCCGGGGCAGGTGACTTCATTATCGAACTGGCGCGCTGTGCTGCAGGGCGGTTTGTAGGCGGTCCCGGGTTCGTGGCGGTGTTCGCCTCCGGCCTTATGGGGTCGGTCTCAGGCTCCAGCGTTGCCAATACGGTTTCTACCGGAGTCATTACCATCCCGTTGATGCGCAAGGCGGGCTTTCCGGCACGTTTTGCCGCCGGTGTTGAAGCTGCGGCCTCAACCGGGGGCCAATTGATGCCACCGGTGATGGGGGCAGGCGCGTTTATCATGGCCTCTTATACCCAGGTTTCCTACCTCACCATCATTGGCGTGGCAACGCTGCCGGCCCTCCTTTATTTTATCTCGGTGGCGATGTTTGTACGCATTGAGGCCAAGCGCAGCCATGCCGTCAAACTGGATGACGAGGCGGCGCCCTCCCTCAAACAAGTGCTTAAAGGCGGCTGGCATTTCCTGTTGCCTCTTGTTGTTCTGGTCGCTGCGCTTGTCTATGGGTACACGCCCACGTATGCGGCAGGCATTGCGATTTTGTCTGTGGTTGTGGCGTCTTGGCTCTCGAAGAATCCGATGGGTTTTCGGGACATTCTCGATGCGCTTGCGATGGGGACACGAAACATCACAACCACGGCGATTCTGCTGATTACGGTTGGTCTCATTGTGATGGTTGTATCCACCACCGGTATCGGCAACACCTTCTCACTGATGATTACCGACTGGGCTGGCGGGAGCTTGCTGATAACGATTTTGCTCGTCGCGTTGGCATCCCTGATTCTCGGTATGGGGTTGCCGGTAACGGCCGCCTATATCGTACTTGCCACACTCTCTGCCCCTGCGATATACAATTTGATTGCGCAAAGTCAGTTGGTTGAACTGATGGTTAACGGCAATCTGCCAGAACAGGCCAAAGCCATCTTCATGCTTGCCGCGCCTGACAAGCTGTCGTTGCTCAACGGGCCCATGGATGCGGCAACCGCTCAGCAGATGCTCTCTCTGGTGCCGGACACCTTTAGCAGTCAACTCCTGGAGCAGGCATTATCACCTGCATCGCTTTCCATGTTGCTGGTGGCAGCGCACATGGTTATCTTCTGGCTATCCCAGGATTCGAACGTCACCCCTCCCGTTTGTCTGACTGCTTTCGCTGCAGCCGCTATTGCGGGCACACCGCAAATGCGCACCGGATTTACAGCCTGGAAGCTCGCCAAGGGTCTTTATATAGTGCCGCTTCTGTTCGCATATTCGCCCTTGATCACCGGAGATTTTACGGAAATGATCCGTGTATTCTGCTTCGCCCTGTTCGGCATTTACGCCATCATCGCGGGCCTTGAAGGCTATCTCGAACATAAGCTTAATCTTGTGGTACGGGCTCTGATGTTTCCGCTTGGCGCACTGATGCTCTGGCCCCATGGGCAAATACTGGTAGACGGAGCCGGACTGATTATTTTCCTCGCTGTTCTGGTATGGAGCAGTCGTTGCGGAAAGCGTCAGAATGGCGACCATGCGGATAGCAAGTCGGGCGTTTCGAGCGTTGCATGACAGCAATTGAGATAGCAGGATTGCTGGCGCTGGGCGGTATTGCCGGATTTATCAACGTACTCTCGGCAGGCGGTTCGATGCTGACCCTGCCTCTTTTGATGTTTCTGGGGTTGCCACCACAGGTTGCGAACGGCACAAACCGGGTTGCGATTATTCTACAGAGCACAACCGCTGTAGCGGGTTTCAGGCGTCTTGGCCATGGCAACCTTCGGGTCAGCATTCATCTGGCGGTGCCAGCGGTTCTTGGGTCGCTGCTGGGGGCCTGGGTAGCGACCTGGGTGGCAGATGCAGTATTCGAGTTGGTGCTGATCATCGCCATGATCGGCGCCTCGGTGTTTATGCTGTTGCCCCAACCCAAACTGGACACCAACCCGCTTACGCCGGACCGGCTTGGGCCGGTGATCTATATTGCCATGTTTCTGATTGGCGTGTATGGCGGTTTTATTCAGGTAGGCGTAGGCGCGCTTTTTATTGTGGTTTTGTACCGCATGCTGCGCATTGATCTGCGCCAGGTTAACGTGTTCAAAGTCTCGATTATCCTGATGTACACCTTGCCGGCGTTGCTGATTTTTGCCCTGAACGGGCAGGTGCGCTGGGGTATGGGGCTGATTCTCGCGATCGGGAATATCACGGGCGCATTTGTTGCGGTGAAAGTGAACCTGAGTGAGAAGGGCGCGCAGTGGGTTAAGGGGATTACCCTGGTTATGGCAGGTGCGATACTGATCCGGCTTATGGTCTATTAATCGGAACGTGGAGAGAAGCTGCAATGAAAGCAATGGTTATTGAGACGTTTGGTGGCCCCGATGTCTTCGTGGAACGGGAAGTAGAGACCCCGGAGCCGGCTGCCGGGCAGGTACGTATCAAAGTCGTGGCGTCCAGCGTTAATCCGATCGAAACCAAGATTCGCTCAGGCCTGGTCAAAGCCGGGCCTGCTATGCCCGCTATCCTGAACGGGGATGTAGCGGGCATTGTGGACAAGGTGGGGGTGGGCGTTACGTCGTTTTCCGCGGGCGACGAGGTATTCGGATGCGCGGGTGGCACCAAAGGCTGGCCTGGGGCGCTGGCAGACTTCATGATCGCAGATGCCCGTTTATTGGCGAAGCGCACATCGTCGATGACCTTGCCATTGGCGGAGTGCGCTGCGCTGCCACTGGTATTTCTTACGGCATGGTCGGCTCTTGTGGAACGAGCCAATATTCAGGCTGGTGAGCATGTACTGATTCACGCCGGCACGGGGGGCGTAGGCCATGCCGCAATTCAGATAGCGAAACATCTGGGCGCGCGGGTAGCCACGACGGTGTCTACGCATGAGAAAGCTGGGATGGCAAAGCAGTTGGGGGCGGACGATATTATTTTCTACCATGACGAGTCGGTTGAAGCTTACAAGCAACGGCTGACTGACGGGCAGGGCTTCAGCCTGGTGTTTGATACGGTAGGAAGGGAAAATCTTGATCGAGCCATTGAGGCAACGGCAATTTCCGGGCGGCTTTGCTCCATCAATACCCGCTCAACCCACGACCTTAGCCTGATGCATGCAAAAGGGCTGACTCTTCATGTGATTTTTCGCTCAATCCCGTTACTTCATGGCATCGGTATGGAAGACCAGCCGCGTCTGATAGCTGCCATGTGTGAGATGCTGGAGCAGAGTGCCATTCGGCCATTGCTGGATCCAAAGCGTTTCTCCTTTGCGCGCGTTGCCGAAGCGCATCGACATATTGAGTCCGGTCGCGCTGTCGGTAAAATTCTCTTGGAGCGATAGCAACCACAGAACTGAATTACGGCCATAAAAAAACGCCAACCCGGAGGTTGGCGTTTTTCGTGGAGCTAAACCGTTGAGGTCAAAGCCTAAGCGACATTCGCTTCAGCTGCCTTGCTGGTGTAGTTCTCCATCTGGTCAAAGTTGAGATACTTGTAGATCTCTTTTGACATGCTATTCAGATCTTTGGCGTATTCCATGTATTCTGCCGGAGTTGGCAGTTTACCCAGAATTGCGCCCACCGCGGCCAATTCCGCAGAGGTCAGGTACACGTTGGCACCATCGCCCAGGCGATTCGGGAAGTTACGGGTAGAGGTAGACAGCACAGTGCTCTTGGCGGCCACGCGCGCCTGGTTACCCATACACAGTGAGCAGCCCGGCATTTCGGTGCGCACACCAGCGGTACCATAGATATTGTAATAGCCTTCTTCCATCAGCTGCGACTCGTCCATCTTGGTTGGCGGCGCCATCCACAGACGGGTTTTCAGAGGTGCCTTGTTCTGCTCCAGCAGCTTGCCAGCCGCGCGGAAGTGACCAATGTTGGTCATGCAGGAGCCGATGAATACTTCGTCTACGTTATCGCCAGCCACTTCAGACAGGAAGCGGGCATCGTCAGGATCGTTCGGGCAGCACACGATTGGCTCCTTGATGTCAGCCAGATCGATCTCGATCACGTGCGCGTACTCTGCGTCTTTATCTGCACGCATCAGGCTTGGGTTTGCCAGCCACTCTTCCATGCCCTGAGCACGACGATCTAGCGTACGTGGGTCGCCGTAACCCTCAGCAATCATCCAGCGCAGCATGGTGATGTTGGAGCGCAGGTATTCTGCAACAGATTCTTCTGACAGGTTGATGGTACAACCCGCAGCGGAACGCTCGGCTGAAGCATCTGACAGCTCAAATGCTTGCTCAACCGTCAGCTGTTCCAGGCCTTCAATCTCCAGCACGCGACCCGAGAACTCGTTGATTTTGCCCTTCTTCTCAACGTTCAGGATGCCGTTTTTGATGCCGTAAAGCGGAATGGCATGAACCAGGTCACGCAGAGTGATGCCGGGCTGCATCTCGCCTTTAAAGCGCACCAGAACGGATTCTGGCATATCCAGCGGCATAACGCCGGTAGCAGCTGCGAAGGCTACCAGGCCAGAACCTGCAGGGAAGGAAATGCCCATCGGGAAACGGGTGTGGGAGTCACCACCGGTGCCGACAGTGTCTGGCAGCAGCATACGGTTCAACCAGGAGTGGATGATGCCGTCACCCGGACGCAGGGCAACACCGCCACGAGTCTGGATAAAGTCAGGCATGGTGTGCTGCATTTCAACGTCAATCGGCTTGGGGTACGCCGCAGTGTGACAGAACGACTGCATCACCAGGTCTGCCTGGAAACCCAGGCACGCCAGATCTTTCAGCTCGTCGCGAGTCATCGGGCCGGTGGTGTCCTGGGAACCGACGGTGGTCATGTACGGCTCGCAGTAAGTGCCCGGACGAACGCCTTGGCCTTCTTCCAGACCACAGGCTTTACCGACCATCTTCTGGCCCAGGGTGAAGCCCTTGGTGCCAGCTTCCGGGTCGTTCGGCAGGCGGAACATATCCGTGGCACCCAAATTCAGTGCGGCACGTGCCTTGGCGGTCAGGCCACGACCGATGATCAGGGGGATACGACCTCCGGCCTGAACTTCGTCCAGAATAACGTCAGACTTGAATTCGAACTCGGAGATGGTTTCACCCGCTTCGTTCAGAATCTTGCCTTCGTAGGGGCGGATTTCGATGACATCGCCCATGTTCATATTGTCGACAGGTGCTTCGAATACCAGGGCGCCGGCATCTTCCATGGTGTTGAAGAAGATAGGAGCAATCTTGTTACCGATACAGACACCACCGGCACGCTTGTTTGGCACGCCCGGAATATCGTCACCGAAGAACCACAGAACAGAATTGGTGGCAGACTTCCGGGAAGAGCCGGTTCCAACCACATCGCCAACGAAGGCAACGGGCAGGCCTTTGGCTTTGATTTCGTCAATTTGGCTCATGGGACCAGTTACGCCCTGTTCTTCCGGCTTCAGGCCGTCACGCTCCATTTTATAGGCAGCGCGGGCGTGCAGCGGGATGTCCGGGCGGGACCAGGCGTCTGGCGCCGGGGACAGGTCGTCGGTATTGGTTTCGCCGGTTACCTTGAAAACAACCATCTTGGTGCTTTCGGGAACCTTGTTCTTTTTGGTGAACCACTCACCATTGGCCCAGGATTCAACAACGGATTTGGCAACGGCATTGCTAGCGTCCATCTTGTCCTTCACATCGTTGAAAGCGTCGAACATCAGAAGGGTACGCTTGAGCTGCTCACCGGCCAGCTCAGCCAGCTCGCTGTCATCCAGCAGATCAACCAGAGTTTCGATGTTGTAGCCACCCTGCATCATACCCAGCAGCTGCACGGCTTTTTGCTTGTTCAACAGCGGCGATTGCGCTTCACCTTTAACGATAGCGGTCAGGAAAGCAGCTTTAACGTAGGCGGCTTCATCCACGCCCGGCGGGATACGGTTTTCCAGCAGATCAACCAGAGTTTCCTCTTCGCCGGCTGGAGGATTCTTCAGCAGCTCAACCAGAGACGCAGCTTGCTCAGCGTTCAGTGGCTGGGGCGGTATACTCAGAGCCGCACGTTCTGCAACGTGTTTACGGTAGGCTTCTAACACGATATGGACCCTCATCAGTTGGTATGTCCCGCACTCTGGCGATGTGCCTGGCAGGAGTTTTATGGTGGAAAGACCTCAAGTTGGCGCAGCATTCTACAGGAAACCCCTTATAAAGTTAAGTTGGACAGAGGTCGGAGAAGTCTGTTAGCTGCGCTATAATCGCGCACCCATTTGATAGACACAGTTACTCACCATGAACAACAAAACCGACTCCACGGTTCTGGCTTTGCAAGAGATTCATGACTTTCTGCCTTGCGCTACGCCGCAGCAGTGGATTGATAACGCACTGGCCAATCAGGATCTGATGCTGATAGATCACGCCCACTGCGAGAAGAAAGCAGCGTCTACGGCGCTCAGTCTGATGTACCGTTACGTGGGTAACTCTAACCTGCTTAACAAGATGTCTCGCCTGGCCCGGGAAGAGCTGCGCCATTTCGAGCAGGTACTCGCTATTATCGACAAGCGCGGTGTGTCTTATTGCCATTTGACCCCGTCGCGCTATGCCGCAGGCCTGCGGGCCAGCGTGCGCACCGATGATCCGGGTCGCCTGGTGGACGTTATGGTTGTGGGAGCCATCATTGAAGCTCGCTCATGTGAGCGGTTCGCTGCGCTGGCTCCGTTTCTGGATGCGGAACTGGCGGAGTTTTACAACAGCTTGCTCAAATCCGAGGCGCGTCATTACCGTGATTACCTCAACCTGGCGGAACAGGCCAATGTTGGGTCGGTCGACGCAAGGGTGGCTGAGTTTCTGGCGATCGAAAAACAGCTGATTCTGGAGCCCGATGAGGAGTTCCGGTTTCACAGCGGGCCTGTTGGCTGAGCGTCACTCGAGCGCGCGGCAAAGGCCGATCCACGCGTCGATACCTGCACTCCGGTATTTCTGTTTGTGCAGAATAAAATAGAACTGCCGTGCGAAATTACGGCTCCCCGGCGTTTTCAGAGGTACCAGGCTGCCACGTTTGAAGGCGTCCGCAAGAACGACTTCTGACAGGCAGCCTATGCCAAGGTTAGCTTCCACGGCCCGTTTGATTGCTTCGGTATGCTCCAGCTCCAGCAGTACGTTCAAGTCCGGAAGCAGGCCGTGCATGCCGCGTTCGAACGTCTGTCGGGTTCCCGAGCCCTGCTCTCTCATGATCCAGGTGGCGTTCCGTAGATCCGTATCTGAAATGTTTTTCTTGGCGGCCAATGGATGAGTAGGTGAACAGAACAACACCAGCTGGTCTCCGCGCCATGGCAGAACCTCAAGCTCTGAGGATTGTAGCTCACCTTCGATCAGGCCAATATCGAGTTCGAAATCCTTTACCCGGCGCGCGATGGTGCTGGTATTGGCCACTTCCAGGGATACCCGGGGCCGGGTAGTGGTATTCATGTATTGGGCCATAACACCAACGGCCAGATAGTTACCTATGGTCAGGGTGGCTCCGACTTTCAGAGCGCCGACTTCGGAATGTTTGCTGAAGGCTTGTTCGAGCTCCGTTGCCTGAGCGAGAACGGCTTCCACCTTGGGCCGGTAGAGGCGCCCGAGTTCATTCAGTTGCAGGCGCTTGCCAACCCGGTCAAACAACTGGATATCAAACTGGTTTTCCAGCTCTTTGAGGGCGCTGCTGGCGGCAGACTGCGACATAGCAAGCGATTCCGCGGCGCGGGTAATGTTCTGAAAATGCGCGGCCGCCAGAAACACTTCGAGTTGTCTGAAGCTGTATTTCATAACAAAACGCTCTAAATCGATGTAACCGAATAAGGTTATGGGAATATCCCATTTCATCGATAGGTTAGTGATGAGTTAGACTTTAGGCAATTCAAATTTGCAACATTCGCCGCCGTTCGTTAACCGGGCAGCCAAGAGGTTTAAATGAGCAACCTGATAAAAGAAACGGTCACCAGCGTACATCATTGGAACGATACGCTGTTCAGTTTTAAAACCAGCCGCGACCCGGGGTTCCGGTTCAAGAATGGCCACTTTGTGATGATTGGCCTGGAAACTGAGGGTAAGCCATTGATGCGTGCTTACAGTATCGCCAGCGCCAATTACGAAGAGGAACTCGAGTTCTTCTCAATCAAGGTGCAAAACGGTCCGCTCACATCACGTCTGCAGAAAATCCAGGTCGGGGACGAGATCCTTGTCAGCCGCAAACCAACCGGAACGCTGATTCTGGACAACCTCCTGCCAGGGAAGAACCTCTGGTTGATCAGCACGGGAACCGGCCTTGCGCCTTTTATGAGTATCATCAAGGATCCCGACGTATACGACGCCTTTGATAAAGTCATCCTGACTCACGGGGTGCGTTACGTCTCAGAGCTGGCTTACCAGCACGAGATTGAAGAGCTGCCGGAAAACGAGTTCTTCGGTGAAATGGTCAAGGGCAAGCTTGAGTACTATCCCACCGTGACCCGGGAGCCATTCCGCAATGAAGGCAGGCTGACGGCAGCTATGGAAAGCGGCAAGATAACCCAGGATCTGGGTTTGCAGGACTTTGATCTCGAAAACGACCGCTTTATGATTTGTGGTAGCCCCAGCATGCTCAAGGACACCTGTTCCATACTGAACGAAATGGGCTTCAGGGAAGCTCGTGGTGGGGAGATGGGGCATTATGTGATTGAAAGGGCTTTCGTGGAGAGCTAGGACGCACGGAGCGCTTGGTCTGATAGTGTGAGGGGGCGGTGGGTCGCCCCCTCACACCTGAGTGTCATCAATAATGATCACTTCAAGCCCGCCGGTCAGATGGCGAGTCCACCCAGTTTGGTTTCGAGGTATTCCTCTATACCTTCCTGAGCGCCCTCACGGCCAAGGCCGCTGTTCTTCATACCACCAAAAGGTGCTGCGGCGCTGGTCGGGTTGATATCGTTAATACCAATAATGCCGAAATCCAGAGCTTCAAACGCCCGCATGGCCGTCGTCATGTCGTTGCTGTAGATGTAAGCCGCCAAGCCATACTCGGTGTCGTTGGCCATGGCGATGACATCGTCTTCTGAGCGATAGCTGATGACTGGAGCGACCGGGCCAAAGGTTTCTTCCCGGTAGATTTTCATCTCAGGCGTTACTCCGGAGAGCACAGTAGGGGCATAGAAGTAACCCTCTGAGAGTCCGTTTTCCATTAATCGGTGGCCACCGGTCTCTACTTTCGCGCCCTTGGCTACTGCGTCTTTAACCTGACGATCAACCTTCAGGATGGCCTGTTCATTGATTAGCGGGCCAATGCCCACGCCTTCGGCCATGCCGTTGCCGGCCACCAGGCGACTGGCGCGGCTGGTGAGTTCGTTAATGAACGGTTCAAGGTGATCTTCGTGCACGAAAATACGGTTAGGGCTAATACAGGCCTGGCCAGTATTCAAGAACTTGACCAGGGACAGGCCTTTGGCAGCATGCACCGGATCAGCATCAGGGAAGACAATGGCAGGTGCATGGCCACCGAGTTCCATAGAGACACGCTTCATGTTGGCTGCGGCCAGGCCGTTAAGTTTCTTGCCGACAGGGGTAGAGCCTGTGAAGGTCAGCTTGTGAACTCGCGGGTCGGTACAAAAAGCATCGCCCACCCGGGAAGGATCCTGCACGGTCAGCATGTTAACCACGCCAGCCGGAAAGCCTGCTTCGGCGAAGATCTCTATCATGGCTTTTGCGCATAGGGGTGTGCTTTCAGCCGGTTTCAGGATCACCGTGCAGCCTGCCGCCAGTGCGGGTGCGAGCTTGCGGGTAATCATGGAAATCGGGTAGTTCCAGGGCGTAATCGCACCGACCACGCCAACAGGTGACTTCTGCACCATAAAACGCTGGTTTTCACGGGCGGAAGGAATACTTTGCCCGTATACGCGTTTGGCTTCTTCGGCAAACCACAGCAGGAAATCTGCGCCGTATTGAACTTCATTGAGGGACGCTTTCAGGGGTTTGCCCTGTTCGCGGGTCATCTGTTCAGCCAGTTCACGCTTTTGCCGGATCATCAGTTCCCAAGCCCGGTAGAGCAATTGGGAGCGGTGGTACGCGGTGGTTTTTTTCCATTCTTTAAAAGCACAATCGGCGGCCGTAATGGCCGCCTCAATATCCTGGTCTGTACAGTCGGGCACCTGCCCGATGATTTCACCTGTGGCAGGGTTGGTTACCGGGAGCTCAGCGCGCCCGGTTAACCATTGTCCGTTAATATACATGAGGCGATACCTCTTGGTTGTTGTTAAAACTCTGTTTCCGACAGCGCCATAATGGCGTCGTCTCCGGATCGCATCGCGCTCAGGTGCGCAGAGCAGCGCGGCAGGATGTGATCGATGAAAAAGTTTGTGGTGGCCAGTTTGTTGGCTGCGAATGAGTTCTGGTCAGCCTGCGCGTTCGCGGCTGCAGTAGCGGCTTTCAGCATCAGCCAGCCTGCAGCCACGGTAGAGCTCAGCATCAGATAGTCGAAGGCTACAGCGCCAGTAAACTGGTCGTCATCGCCGCGCTCCAGGATCATTCTGGTGGCATCTTCAAGGAAGGCTACCGCTTGGTCAAATCTGGCCTGGCGCTCAGCTGTGAGCACCGAACTGCTTTGTAGTGGCCCAGTGAGCGGCCGCATATCATCAATCAGCTCGGCCATCGCCTGGCCCCTGTCACGAACGGTTTTCCGGCCGATCAAGTCAAGGGCCTGAATGCCATTGGTGCCTTCGTATATAGGTAGAATGCGGGCGTCACGATAGTGCTGTGCAGCGCCTGTTTCTTCAATAAAGCCCATGCCGCCGTAACATTGAATGCCCAGAGAAGTGACTTCCTGTGCGATTTCTGTGCACCAGCCTTTAACCAGCGGTGTCAGCAGGTCGGCTCTGCGCTTGTAGCGGTTCTTGATGTCGTCTGGAAGGTTATCCGCTTTGGCGTAATCAACGGCCACACAGCCGGTATAGGCGAGCCCGCGGGCTGCCTCGGTCAAGGTTTTCATGATCATCAGCATGCGGCGCACGTCCGGGTGCCTGATGATTGGGGAAACACCCTGTTCGCCGGGAGCAGTGCCTTGAATTCGCTCGAAGGTGTAGTCCCGTGCCTGTTGATAAGCGCGCTCAGAAATGGACACACCTTGCAGGCCAACGGTCAGCCGTGCGTTGTTCATCATGGTGAACATGCAGGCCAGGCCGCGATTCTCTTCGCCCACCAGATAACCGATGGCGCCTTCATTATCGCCAAAACTCATGACGCAGGTGGGGCTGGCGTGGATGCCGAGCTTGTGTTCCAGCGAGACCGCTTGGCAGTCATTTCTTTCCCCGGGTTCTCCGGAACCTTTCGGCAAATACTTGGGTACAGCAAACAGCGATATGCCTTTGACGCCGGGAGGAGCATCGGGCACGCGAGCGAGTACAAGATGGATGATGTTCTCCGCCATGTCGTGCTCACCCCAGGTGATGAAAATCTTTTGACCTTTTATCCGGTAGGCGTCGCCATCCGGACGGGCTTGGGTGCGAATGCCTGACAAATCGGAACCGGACTGTGGTTCGGTCAGGTTCATGGTTCCGGTCCACTGCCCGGAAATCATTTTCGGCAGCAACTGCTCTTTCAGCATCTCGCTGGCGTTCTCGGAAAGTGCCTCTACGGCGCCTTGAGACAACAAAGGACAGAGCCCCCAGGCCATGTTGGCGGCATGCCACATTTCCTGAACCGGGATGGCCAGCGAGAAAGGCAGACCCTGACCACCGAACTCGGGGTCAAACTGCAAACTGGCCCAACCGCTCTCAGCGTATTGCTGGTAAGCCTCTCTGAAGCCTGCCGGGGTGACCACCTCGTGGTCGGTACCCAGACGCACACCGGTTTGATCACCGATGACGTTGGTTGGGGCGATGACGGAACCGGCAAAGCGTGCGGCTTCTTCAAGAATGGCTGCAACGACGTCTTCGGAGGCATCTTCGTAGCCACAGGCATTCGCCATGTCTGAAAATCCGGCAACCTGCTGCAGGGTAAACGCCATCTCACGGGTGGGTGCTCTGAACCCTGTCATGGTTTGCTCCCTTAGGCCATGTATTGGCCGCCGTTAACCGACATGTTAGTGCCGGTCACGAAGCTGGCTTCATCAGCTGTCAGGTAAGCTACGGCTCTGGCGATGTCTTCAGGCTTGCCAAGGTGGCCAACCGGGATACCCGCAACAATGTTGTCCAGTACTTTTTCAGGTACCTGACGAACCATTGGGGTGTCGATGTATCCAGGGGACACCGAGTTGGCGGTTACGCCTTTACGGGCACCTTCCTGAGCAATGGATTTGGTGAAACCATAGATACCGGCTTTCGTCGCCGCATAGTTGCACTGGCCAAACTGACCTTTCTCGCCGTTCAGGGACGAAATGTTCACGATACGGCCAAAACCGCGCTCGCACATGTTTTCGAACACTTGCTGGCACATGTTGAACATGGATGTCAGATTGACGTTGATAACCTGGTTCCATTGTTCTGGCTGCATTCTCTTCAGCGGTGCGTCGTTGGTAATGCCGGCGTTGTTAACGAGAATGTCGATAGGGCCCAGATCGTCTTCAACGGCAGCAACAAAGGCTTTGCAGCCGTCAAAGTTGGTTACGTCCAGCGGGTAAACGGCTGCTTCAATGCCTTCTTGCTGCAGGCTGGCTTGCCAGTCGTTGGCTTGCGCTTCTTCACCTGGCAGGTGGGTGCCTACTACTTTACGGCCCTGAGCGGCCAGCGCCTTACACATGGCGGTACCCAGACCACCGGTTGCTCCGGTCACAACTGCGATGCGATTCGTCATGGTCTTCTCCTTTCTATTTGCGGGTTGTTTACTTCAAGAGTTTCTTGATATTGGAAGACTGGGAAATGATTCCCTGTGAGGTGTACTGGTTACTTCTTTGAACAATTTTCGGAAGCTCGTACAGGTAGTTAACCATTAGCCCTGCGGATTGTTTGAGCCCCTTTTCAGAGGTGTCAGCCATCCAGTTAAGTCGGGCGACCTGGGCACCGTTGCTCAGATGGAAGTGCCCTACCGGATCGTTCGCACGGGACGTACCTGATTTGGAGGAACATAAGTAGGTGGTAGCGAGCTTCATGATGGCGTCTTGCTGCGCGCCGGTTTTGTCTTCCTGAATGGCCTGCACCGGGTTGCGCGGAGGGGGTGTGCTGAGCCATTGCTCTCCACCGGGCAACAGGACAAGTTCGTTCGCCGGGGTTTTCTCCAGCCAGCGGCGGAAGCCAGGAACCGGCGAAAGTGTGGCGAACTGTTTAAGCTGGGGGAATTCGCCTTGCAGTTTGCTGACCACCTGCTTGATCAGAAAGTTGCCAAAACTGATGCCGGCCAGGCCCTTCTGAGCGTTCGATATCGAATAGAAAATTGCCGTGTCAGCTTTGTCGATATCTTGAGTGGGAGCATGTTCGTCCAGAAGTTTCTGGACGTTATCGGCCAGGCCGTTCACCAGAGCCACTTCAACGAAGATCAGAGGCTCGTCGGGCATGTTCGGATGAATGAAGGCGAAACAGCGGCGATCGAAATCGAGTCGGTTCTTCAGATCACTCCAACTCTTGATGGCGTGCACGGCTTCATAGGCAATCAGCTTTTCAAGCATGGCACCACTGGAGTTCCAGCTTATTTCTTCCAGTTGCAGTAAGCCAACATCAAACCAGGTAGCCAAAAGGTCCCGGAGGTCGGTTTCCAGAGGTTTCAGTTCCGGATATTCTTTGCAGAGCCTGAGCAGTTCCTCCCGCATATCAACCAGGAATTTTACGCCAGAAGGTACTCCGTTGAATTGCTTTAACAGGGCGGTCCGGCTGGGTATCAGCGCTTTGCGTAAAGCCTGAGCGGCTTCGGTTTTCTCGTTGGCCTTAGCGTTATGCCATTTGTCGATAGCGCTTTCTACCGTGCCTTCGTGAACGCCATAGTATTCGGCCAGCAGCCCCAAAAAACGGGTTCTTCCGGTAACGGATAGCTTTAGATAGGCGCGCCCAAGGAGGGCCGCTCGCTTGCGGGCTTCTACCTGGCCACCATTCTCGGCGAGACAGTCGTCTATCCATTCTTTGACGATAGCGACATCAGGCTCCGGGAGGTCTTCCGCAATGTTCAATATGTCTGAACCACGACGGCCTACGGATTCCAGTCCACCTGAGACCAGCTTCTTAAAGGCTCTTTCAAAAATGCTTACGGGTTGCCTCTGCATGACCGCGACTCCCTATGTACAAAGCGGTGTTGTCTTTGTTGATGAGAGCAGGCTACCAGAGCAATTTGAAAAAACCAAGTAAAAGTACTTGGTTCGACGGATATAAACCAGTAGTGTAGCGGCTGTATGGATCAACAAAAGGAAAATACAATGCAAGAACTACATGGTTACTACCTGGAAGATCTGGAAGTCGGGATGGAGGCGTTCTACGCCAAGACGATCACAGATGCGGATGTTGTTTTGTTTGCTGGCATCAGTGGCGATGACAATCCGGTACACATTAATGCCGAGTATGCGAAAACAACGCCGTTTAAAGAGCGGATCGTTCACGGCATGTTCAGTGCAGCGCTGATTTCTGCGGTTTTGGGTACACGGTTGCCTGGCCCAGGTGCGATCTACATTGACCAGCAGATCAAGTTCAAAGCGCCGGTTCATATCGGTGACACAGTTGTTGCATCTGCCAAGGTCATTGAGATCAGCCAGGAACGCCGCCGAGTAAAACTCGAAACCATCTGTAAAGTGGGTGATACGGTTGTTGCGGAAGGCGTGGCCACCAACATGGTTGACCGCCGCCCGGCATAAGTTTGGAGACTGATATGTTGATGGATCGAGAGAATTGCATCCTTGCCGTGATTGATGTGCAGGCCCGATTGTTGGGCGGTGTGCACGAAAACGAGAAGCTGGTGAACAACTGCGACTGGCTGGTTCGCCTGGCCGGCCTGATGAACGTGCCGGTGATGGGGTCTGAGCAGTACCCGGATGGTCTGGGCCATACGGAAGAGGGTTTACGCGAACTGGTGGGGCCGGCCAATATTTACGGCAAAACCTTCTTTGCGTGCATAGACGACCCGGGTTTTGATAAAGCATTTCAGGCACACGGCCGCAAACAGGTTGTCCTGTGTGGTATGGAATCTCAAGCTTGCGTGATGCAATCGACGATCAGGCTGCTGGAGAGAGGGTTGGAGGTTTTTGTGGCAGCGGATGCCATTTCTGCACGCAACTCTTACGACACTGAAGTAGCGCTACGCCGGATGGAACAGGCCGGGGCCAGAATTGTCACGAAAGAAATGGTCGGGTTTGAATGGCTGCGACGTTCTGATGCGGCTCAATTCAAGGCCTTCAGCAAAGAGTTTCTGCGCTAGTAAGTCGCGGGGCCCCGGTACCTTATGGTCAAGGGCCCCGGAGACCGTCAGAATAGGGTTCGACCAGGCAACCCGAGTTCCGAGAATCTCATACTCATGAAAAACCGCACTCCGGAAGAAGGGCTTACGGCCCTGACCGACGACGCCGAACGCAACCGCCTGCTGGCGGAAATGGCAGAACAATCCACCGACATGATCTCCCGGCATACACCGGAAGACTGGCGATTTATCTATGTATCCCCTGCGGTGACGCACCTGTTGGGTTATACCGTTGAAGAGGTTGTCGGTATTTCCGCCTATGATCTTTATCATCCCGATGATGTAGAAGATTTTCGGTTGCGGGCGCCGACGGTGAATTATGATCGAGGTCTGTATACCCATACATACCGCTTTCGCTGCAAGGATGGTCATTACACCTGGCTGGAAAGTACCAGCCGGACCATTCGTGACCCGAAAACCAACGGTATTCGGGAGATCCTCGTAGTTTCTCGGGATGCTTCTCACAGGATCAAGGCGGATAAGGCAAACCGCCGGCTGGCACGAGTACTGGAAAGCACCCAGGATCTGGTTATCTTCGCGAACCTGGACTTTACCGTTTCTCATCTGAACGAAGCTGCTCGAACTGCTCTTGAGCTGGAACGTACAGATTACAGCGCATCCCCCCTTTCCTGGTTTGTGACGGAAAAAGGTTTCAGAAAATTGATGGATGAGGGCTTCCCCGCAGCGGGGGAGACGGGGAGTTGGCGTGGAGAGCTGGCCATGCGAAGTCTCAATGCCGTTCGCATACCGGTCATGCTTGAACTACTGGCTCACCGATCCTTGCAGGGGGGTATTGAATACTACTCGCTGGTAGCCCATGACCTCACAGAGAAAAAAGTCGCAGAAGAACAGCTCAAGCAGTATCAAGCCGATATTGATCACGCCAGTCGTCTGGTCACGATGGGCGAATTGGCGTCTAGCCTGGCCCATGAGTTGAATCAGCCCTTAGCCGCAATGGTGAACTACCTCAGGGGTATTGAGCGGCGTTTTGCGGATAAAGCCATGCTCTCCTGGAGCGATGTCGAACTGCCCATTAGTCGTAGTATCCGAACGGCTTTGAGGGCAGGTGGGATAATCCACCGGATGATGGACTTCACCCGAAAGCAGGAGCCGGTGATCACCAGCCTCAATTTACCGGAATTGATCCGTGAGATGGTCGATTTCTGCGAGAGCATGGCGGAGCGGAACAATGTGCGCATAGCGTTTGAGCCGCCCTCCGACTTGCCCCCGGTCAGAGGAGATAAGATTCAGTTGGAGCAGGTGTTGTTGAATCTTATTGTGAACGCCATAGAGGCGAGCGCCTCATCAGAAGATGAAGATGTTACTACCGTGGACATTCGTGTCGAGTCATACGGAAGCAGTCAACTGCAAGTTGAGGTGGAAGATCAGGGGCAGGGTATTTCGGAAGCGGATATGTCTCGTCTTTTCGATCGTTTTTTTTCAACCAAGGACACCGGGCTTGGAATGGGGCTGGCCATCAGTCGTTCATTGGTAGAGAATCTTGGAGGTGAGCTCTGGGCAGAAAACATCCCTGCAGGCGGGGCTCGCTTTTCATTTACTCTAAATACGACTGACTGATCACTCATGACCTCTCAAAACGATGCACAGACAGTTTTTGTCATTGATGACGACACGGACGTAAGAGACTCCTTGAAGTGGCTGCTTGAGTCTGTCGGCCTGAATGTTCAAACCTACGAGAATGCATTGGCGTTTTTCGAGGGTTTCGATACGGGCTCCAGCGGCTGCATCGTGATGGACGTGAGGATGCCGGGGCTCAGCGGGATTAACGCGCAGAAAAAACTGTCAGACTACAATATTGAGCTGCCGGTGATCATGATTTCGGCCCACGGTAATGTGGATATGGCCGTGACAGCCCTGACTCAAGGCGCCATAACGTTTATCGAAAAGCCGTTTGACGACCAGTTACTGATTGACCACGTCCATGATGCCCTGGAGAAAGACCGGGCTAGATTTGTTCAGCGTCGTTCACAGTCTCGTATTCGGGATCGCTACGACAGCTTGACGCGAAGAGAACGTCAGGTCCTGGAGCTGATCGTTAAGGGGCTCTCGAATCAGGAAGCCGCCGATGAGCTTGGTATCAACAGGAAAACGGTTGAAGGGCACCGGGCGCACATGACCGCAAAAATGAAAGTGGATTCGTTTGCAGAGCTGGTGCAGGTGGCCATAGCGCTGGGATTGGTACAGGGCATTGCGAAGCCATAAGTCCAGCTGCTTAAGGGGGGTACAGCCGGGTCGCCCTTTAATCTGACGAATGGTGCAAGGCCGTAACTTACCGCTTGTTGGCCGTTTCGAGGCGAGAGAGGTTGCGCCGGGCAGCGTCTGCTAACGTCGTTGGCTTCTGGGTGTTATTGTCAATGCAAACAATCACTGATTCAGCGGTTGCACAACACACCCCATTTTGAAAGATGCCTTGATGTAGCTGTATGGAGCTGTTACCAACGCGTGTGACAGCTGATCCAATATCGACAGTCCCCGGCCAGTGAATTTCCGCGCGCAGCTGAAGGTTGATGTTGACGATTACGAAGGATGTGTCGGAAGAGGCAAGTGGGGCTTCCGAGTCGTATATCAGTTCAACCCGGCCCGTTTCAAGAAACGTTGAAAATACCGCATTGTTCACATGACCCTGTCGATCTGTGTCCGCGTAGCGCAATTTGTCATAGGTACGAATCGGAAACTGTTCCAGAGTCCAGTCTTTGGTGGCGCCCTCTGCCATTTCTAATCACCTCTTTGATTGGCTAACGGGACAGGAGCATTGCTCAAGGCAGTGAGTATGTCAAATTCCCGTTCCGAACGATCCTGCCTGACCTGGCCTGATACCAACTCAGGCTGATCCAGAGAGTTCTTTCTGTGATGCTTTAGAAACTGCGGTTTTCCCCTGGCCGCACAGGTCGTTAGAGCCCCTTTCTTTCCCTTTTGCACTTCGCAGTTCAGTTCAGGTAACGGTGTAATATCGTTGCTCGTGGCTTTGGTTAGGTGGATTCCCTCTTTACATGAGTAAAAATAATTGATTAAGTTTTAAAAAACCAAGTAATAGTACTCGATTTTGGTCTATGCTGTTTTTTTCAAATAACAAAAGTAAGAGGCTCAACCTATGACATCTGAGCACGCGTCAAGAGCGACGCTTACCAGCAGCCACTGGGGAACCTATCGGGTTCATACCAAGAACGGACGTGTTACCGAGCTAGAGCGATTTGAGAGGGATGAAGATCCGTCCCCGATTGGTCAAGGTATCGTTGACGTACTTGACGGGCCAACGCGTATCAAAAAACCTATGGTTCGCCGCGGATGGCTGGAAAACGGGCCGGGACATGCGGAGGGCGGTCGGGGAACCGAAGAGTTTGTTGAGGTTTCCTGGCCCAGAGTGATCAAGTTGGTGGTGGACGAGTTAAATCGTGTGCGCGGCTGTTACGGTAATCAGGCCATTTATGGCGGCTCTTATGGCTGGTCCAGTGCCGGGCGTTTTCACCACGCCCAGAGTCAGTTGAAAAGATTCCTCAACTCGATTGGCGGTTACACCTATTCACTGAACACCTACAGCTATGCGGCGGCGGAAGTCACTTTGCCTTACGTGCTCGGCGACTTTTATTCCATGGTGAACGGCGCAACCAGCTGGGACGTTATTAAAGAAAATACAGGCCTGTTCGTGGCCTTTGGCGGGGCGCCGGTCAGGAACGGCCAGGTTACTAATGGTGGTGTTGGCCGCCATGTGCAGAGGCAGGGCATGCTGGAGGCCGCTGCTAATGGCATGCAGGTTGTTAACGTTAGCCCCCTGCGCTCCGATGTGCTGGAAGAGATGGATGCAGACTGGCTCGCGATTTACCCGGGCAGTGATGTAGCGCTTCTGCTTGGCATCGCCCACACCCTTCACGACGAAAAACTCGCAGATGCAGAGTTTCTTTCGACCTATACGGTGGGCTACGAGCGTTTTCGGCAGTATTTTTTGGGCGAGACTGATGGCGTCGTGAAAGACTGCGCCTGGGCCGAGAGAAAAACAGGCATGGCTGCTGCCCGCATTCGTAATCTGGCGCGGAATATGGCTCGCCAGCGCACGATGATTTCCGTGAGCTGGTCTCTGACTCGTCAGGATAATGGCGAGCAACCCTACTGGGCTGCCATTGCGGTTGCGTCGATGCTGGGGCAGCTGGGTTTACCTGGCGGTGGTATAGGGTTTGGATACAGTGCCATGAACGCTATTGGTGCCAACTATCAGGGCATTCCCGGGGCCGCTCTGCCTCAGGGCAAGAACCCGGTAAAAAGTTTCATTCCCGTTGCCAGGATTACTGATCTGCTGCTGAACTCCGGTAAGCAATTCGAATACAACGGAATGACCGGAACCTACCCTGATATCAAGTTGGTTTATTGGGCGGGGGGAAACCCTTTTCATCACCATCAGGATCTCGTTCGTATGAGGGCGGCCTGGCAGAAACCGGATACGGTGATTGTTCATGAGTGGTGCTGGAATGCTCAGGCTAAACACGCTGACATTGTGCTGCCCGCGGCGACCTTTTTGGAGCGTAACGATATCGCTTCATCCAGCCGGGATCCCTTCCTCATCTACATGCAAAAAGCTGCCGAGCCGGCGGGTCAGAGCCTGTCCGACTATGAGATTTTCAGCAAGTTGGCGGAGGAACTTGGTGCACGGGAAGCGTTCACTGAGGGTCGTGATGAAAACCAGTGGCTTAAAGTATTTTACGACGAAACCCGGGAAAAGGCCGGTGATAGCGGCATTGACCTGCCAAACTTTGAGGACTTCAAGGCAAAGGGCTGGTTCGAAAACTCGATGCCGAAAGAACCCCAGATTCTGATGAAAGCCTTCCGCGAGGACCCTGCAGGCAATGCTCTTCGAACGCCCAGCGGGAAAATAGAGATTTTCTCTGAGACGGTCGCGGGCTTTGGCTATGAAGAATGTCCGGGCTTTCCGTTCTGGAATGACCCTAAGGAATGGCTGGGGCAGGAAAACCCTGGATACCCCATGCACCTGATTTCCAATCAGCCGAAAAACAAGCTGCACTCCCAGTTGGACCATGGATCCCATAGCCGAAAATCGAAGATCAACGGGCGGGAGCCGGTGGTTATTCATCCAGAGGACGCGAAGGCCCGGAACATCAAAGACAACAGTCTGGTTCGCCTTTTTAACGGACGAGGTGCCTGTCTGTGTTCAGCTGTGGTGAGCGACGAAGTGCGGCCTGGAGTATTGCAGTTGAGCACGGGCGCTTGGTTTGACCCGCCCCCACCAGGTGTTTCAGGTGTGTCCTGCCGGCACGGTAACCCGAATGTTCTGACTCGGGACGAAGGAACATCACGCCTGGCTCAAGGGCCAAGTGCGTTGTCATGTCTCGTCGAAATTGAACGTTACAGTGGAGAGATTATCGCTTCGGACGCCTTCTCGCCCCCTGTAATCAGCAATGAAGGCTAAGGGGCGATTTATGTCCTGCGTCTCCGCGACGTAAGCCGCGGTAAAGCGATATGAGCGCTATGCTGATAGCACTTAAAAGTAAATCAAGTACAACTACTCATAAAACCAAGTAAAAACCATTGATTAAGTAACTTCTAAGACCTAGTATTGGGCTGGGGGTAATTCTTCCCTTCATATTTTTAAATTCAGTTGGATGGAGAATAAGAACAATGTCCTTGAAAAAAAGACCAACAGGCGGAGAGCAGCCGTCGGCGTTGGGGGCGTTAAATTTACGCGTACCCTTCGTGCACTATAAAGTAGAAATCCCGGATATTTTACAGGGTGCAATTCTGTGCGTTGTCCCTTTGAGCATCACGGCGCTTATGACTTCTGTGCTGGGGATTCCGTTCGAGATTGCGGTTGCATTTGTACTACTGAACAACATGCTTTACCTGGTGCACACGCACTTTGGTGACCCAACCGTTGCCGGCTGGATCACCGCAGGTATTCCCCTGTATATCGCGTTTTTGATGGGCTACCCCGAGAGGGAAGCCCGAATACTGGCGCTCATCGCATTGCAGTTAACCGTTGCTGTGATTTTCTTGGGGTTGGGGGTCTTCAAAGGTGCCGACGCTTTGGTGCGCAAGATGCCTATGTCACTCAAGGCGGGCATTCTTATCGGCGCAGGTATTTCTGCGGTGATGGGTGAGTTCGCTGCCGACGGCCGTGTTTGGACCATGCCGGTCACCATTCTGACCGGAGCGGTTCTCGGCTTCTTCATGCTGTTTTCTGAAACGGCGGGCCCGTTGCGAGCGCGCTACGGTTTCTTCCGCTTTGTGGCTCAGTACGGCATCGCCGTGCCGTTCCTGATCGCTTATGTGTTTGGCCTGCTTATTGGTGAGGTTGAGATGCCGGTCATTGAGTGGGGGTTCACTTCCATTCCGTTGGGCACCATCATCCAGGAATACAGTGTGATCGGGCTGGGTATGCCACCACTGCAATACTTCATTGATGCTATCCCGCTGGCTCTGGCAGCCTACATTATTGCTTTTGGCGATATTCTGGTTATGGATTCGCTGTTCAAAAATGCCGACAGTGCACGTAAGGACGAGAAGCTGGTTTTTAGCCCGCGTCGTAACAGCATCATTGTGGGTATTCGCAATACACTTCATGGCCTGTTTGCACCATTTATCAGTTTATCCGGGCCCGCATGGACGGGTGGCCAGGCTTTGGTCATCAACCGATATATGAACAACCCGCGCTCTGTCATGGACAGCTACTGGGGTGGTGCAACCAGTATTTACTGGGGGATGACCATCGCAATCGTGTTGGTGCCCGTGGTTACCCTGTTCAAGCCCGGCCTCAATATCGGAATGGCATTGACTTTGTTGATTCAGGGTTACTTGTGTGGCTATTTGGCTATCGAAATGCTGGATCGCCAGACCAACCTTGAGCGCGGTGTTGCAGTCATTGTTGGCTCTGTTCTCGCGGTTAAAGGAGCGGCTTGGGGGCTTGGTATTGGCTTGGTCCTGTGGCTCTTCCTGGAGAAGAACTGGTTTGCAGAAGCCTATGTGGCAACGCACCATAACGATGATGAGCCAGCGGCTGACTCTGAAGCAGTAGCTGAGCGAAGTTAACGCCGGCAGAGCTTGTCTGAGAGAACAACAAGAGGTTAAACCCAATGGAAAATATGTTTGAGCTTGGGCTCGATAAGGTAGAGGCGAACTATACGCCTTTGACACCAATCACCTTTATTCAGCGGACAGCCCTGGCGCACCCAACGCGCACAGCGGTTATCCACGGTAGCATCCGTCGCAATTGGGCTGAAACCTATGAGCGCTGTCTGAAAATGGCATCCGCTCTGCGAAAACTCGGTGTTCGTAAAGGGGACACGGTTGCAGCGCTGTTGCCGAACATCCCTGAAATGCTGGAGTTGCATTTTGCGGTTCCGATGATCGGCGCCGTCTTGAATGCTCAGAACACCCGGCTTGATTCAAACACCATGACGTTCATGCTTAATCACGGTAGAGCCAAGGTATTTTTTACCGATAAAGAATACAGCGACCGTTCCCGTGCTGCCCTTATCGGTTGTGACGCCAGGCCGATTGTCATTGACGTTGATGATCCCAACTTCGACGGCGGTGAGCTGATTGGCAAGATGACGTATGACACTTTGTTGGCAACCGGCGATGACGACTTTCAATGGGATATGCCAGACGATGAGTGGCAGGCCATTGCCCTGAATTACACATCAGGTACAACTGGCAACCCTAAAGGCGTTGTGTACCACCACCGCGGTGCCAATCTGAATGCCATGAGTAACATTATTGGCTTCGGCCTGCCATCAGGGGCAGTTTATCTGTGGACGTTACCGATGTTCCATTGCAACGGCTGGTGCTACCCCTGGGCGGTCACGGCTGTGGCGGGGACGCATGTGTGCCTGCGCTCGCCACAACCGAGGGATATCTATGAAGCCCTGGCAGAGTATGGCGTGACGCACTTCTGTGCCGCACCGGTTGTGATGAACATGATGATTAATGCGCCTGATGAGCATAAGAAGCCATTCAGCCAGCATGTTACGGCGGCAACTGGTGGTGCGGCGCCCCCAGCTGCCACGATTGAAGCGATGGAAGCTATGGGTGTTGAGGTGGTTCACCTATACGGTTTGACGGAAACCTATGGTCCAAGCCTGATTTGTGAATTCCAGGACGAATGGACGTCCATGGATGCCAAAAACAAAGCCGCCAAGATGGCTCGTCAGGGAATCCTTTCATTGTCCATGACGGACATGATGGTGGCCGACCCTGTAACGTCTGAGCCCGTACCTAAAAACGGCATGACGATTGGTGAGCTGTTTGTCCGTGGTAACTCTGTGATGAAGGGGTACCTCAATAACCCGGAAGAAACCGCTAAAGCGTTTAGTGGTGGATGGTTCCGTACCGGCGACTTGGGCGTGTGGCATAGCGATGGTTATGTGGAAATAAAAGACCGCTCTAAAGACATCATCATTTCCGGTGGAGAGAACATTTCGACCCTCGAAGTTGAAAGTACACTCTACGATCATCCTGCGGTACTGGAAACCGCTGTCGTGGCAGCGCCTGATGATCACTGGGGCGAAGTTCCCTGTGCATTCATTACGCTTAAACCCGGCAATGATGGCCTGACGGAAGCCGATATTGTGGCGCATTGCAGAGCAAACCTTGCGGGCTTCAAGGTACCCAGAAAAATCCTTTTTGTGGATGATTTACCGAAGACATCGACCGGAAAATTGCAAAAGCATATGTTGAGGAATCAACTGACCTTATAAAACGTGCGCTGGTTTTAGTGCTATGACGACATTCCCCTGGCCAGTGCCGGGGGTTTTTCGTAGCGCCAGTATAAATTATATATGGGAAGAGAGATCGGAACCCGGACACTTCCGGAGATCATGATAGGTGGGTTACGCACATTGACGAGCGGAATGTTGTTGATCATAAGTAGGCAATGATATCTCATGATGTGTTTATGAAGGCTTGATCGGCTTGATGGCTATATCTCATGAAGATTTTACCTTGCCGGCGCTCGTCGCCATGAGTAACCACAATCGACGTTTTTGATGAGGTGATGCATTGGTTAACAAAATATTTCTGCTGGCTTTACTGGCGAGTATCTGGTTGTTTTCAGGGTGTTATTCCGGAAGCGATTCCGGCAGTTCGGGCGAGACCTCCAGCGCACAGAAAAAAACTGCCAGTGATATTTCCCTTGTTCTGAAACCTGCGCAGCTGGATTGGGTTGGCCAGAAAATATTTCAGAACGAATGTGCGGGACAGTTTCAGTGTCTTGTCCACTGGAACGATGGTGAAGCGTTCCCGTCTCTGGGCATTGGCCATTTTATCTGGTATCCGGAAGGCGTAAACGAACGATTTACAGAAAGCTTTCCTGCGCTGATTGAATACATGAAGCAGCGTCAGATGAATATCCCCCTGTGGTTAAGGGAGCTGGAGCCATTTGATTCTCCTTGGCCAGACAAGTCAGCTTTCGAGACGGTTGAAAATTCTGTCAGAGTCGCCGAGCTTCGCGAGTTTTTAGCGGGGACCCAGGGAATTCAGGCGGAGTTTATTGTTCGACGCGCGCAATCCTCACTTGCCGAGATTGTCGAATCTGTACCGGAAAATCGCAGGGCACAAATGAAAACCGATCTTCAGGCCCTGGGTTCTTCTCCTGGAGGAGTTTACGCCTTGTTAGACTACGTAAATTTCAAGGGGGAGGGCCTTTCAGATTCAGAACGCTATAACGGGGAGGGCTGGGGACTCCGGCAAGTACTTCTGGCCATGGAGCAAAACCCCGAGGTGTCCGCTTTGGACCGGTTCCGGGATGCGGCCGCAAGGGTCCTCACCAGAAGGGCCGAAAATGCCGTGAATCCGATCGAAAAAAACCGTTGGCTGAAAGGTTGGCTCAAGCGCCTGGAAACTTATAAGCAACCGGCTGGTGAATTCAGTTCCGTAAAAAATAGCTGATGAAAATTAGTTGTTTTTCTGAACCTTGTCTATCTTGTAGTGACATGTAACTGTGCTGCTTTATCTGTGGTGTGTTGCGTTGCAATACATACAAAATTTTGGCGTGGGCTCATGGTTTCAGGTAAACAACTAAAAATCGTTCGGAGAAACAACAATGAAAAGAATGATATCGGCAGCCATTGGCATCGCGTTTGTTGCGGGTGCACTCTCGACCACAAGCGTTCACGCGGCCACAACTCTGGAAAGCGTGAAAGCAAAAGGCCACCTGCAGTGTGGTGTGACCAGTGGTCTCCCCGGGTTCTCGCAGCCAGATGAAAAAGGCAGCTGGACGGGTATTGATGTGGACACCTGTCGGGCAGTAGCCGCAGCTGTCTTCGGAGACGCCAAAGCGGTTGAGTTTACACCCCTGACCGCCAAGGAGCGTTTTACCGCGCTGCAGTCAGGCGAAATTGACGTTCTGTCCAGAAACACGACCTGGACGCTCACACGCGATGTTTCCCTTGGGCTTAACTTCGCTGGCGTAAATTATTACGACGGGCAAGGGTTTCTGGTTAACAATGACATTGGCGTAGACGATGCAGAGCAGCTCGACGGCGCCACCGTGTGCATCCAGTCAGGCACGACGTCCGAACTGAACCTCGCGGATTATTTCCGGGCCAAGGGCATGGAATTCAAGCCGATCGTGTTTGATACATCTGAGCAGACTGTCCAGGGTTTTGCTGCGGGTCGCTGTGATGTGCTGACGTCCGATCGTTCCCAGCTCGCGGCTTTGCGCTCCAAGCTTGCCGATCCCAGCTCCGCGAAGATTCTGCCCAATACGATTTCAAAGGAGCCCCTCGGCCCTGTTGTTCGTCAAGGTGATGATCAGTGGTTCAACATCGTCAAATGGGTGTTGTTTGCCCAGATCAACGCTGAGGAACTGGGAATTACCATGGATAACGCAGGCGAGATGCTGAAGTCGGATAACCCGAACGTCCAGCGCTTGTTGGGAACGGATGGCGACATGGGCGCTAAGCTGGGGCTGCCGGATGATTTCGGTCTTGCCATTGTGAAGCAGGTTGGCAACTACGGCGAAATGTACGACCGCAACGTGGGACCTGATACGGCGCTTGGTCTAGAGCGAGGGATCAACGCCCTCTGGACAAACGGCGGTATCCTCTACGCGCCGCCAGTACGCTGATATCTGAAAAGCTATGCCGGGGCGCCCAAATGGGTCCCGGTGTTTACTCTGAAGCTGTTTAATGCAGGGAAGCTTTTCAGGACAAGGCATGAAAAAACAATCGATTGATTCCAAATCCGCCAGGCCTAAACCCTGGTACGACCCCCGCGTCCGAGCGCTGTTTTTCCAGGTTATTACACTGGCTGTCGTGTTCTGGGCGGGCTGGGTTCTGATTGACAATACTCTCTCGAATATGGAAAGCCGTGGCATCAGCACCGGTTTCGGATTCCTTGATGAGACTGCGGGCTTCGGCATCATCATGCACCTGGTGCCTTTTGACGCAACCATGTCTTACGGACGCACATTCTGGGTGGGTTTGACCAATACTCTCTTGGTGTCGGCCATGGGTGTCGTTGCTGCGACCATCATTGGGTTCCTGGTTGGCGTTGCACGCCTGTCGAGTAACTGGCTGGTGGCGAAAATCGCGCTGGTCTATATCGAAGTCATTCGCAATATCCCGCTTTTGCTGCAAATATTTTTTTGGTACTTCGCTGTGCTCGCCAGCCTGCCAGCGCCACGACAGAGTGTGGAGATTGGCGGTGCATTCTTCCTGAATAACCGGGGACTGTATTTGCCCGGGCCGGTAACCCAGGACGGCTTTGGGTTGGTTTGGGGAGCAGTTCTGGTGGCCATTGCGGCGGTTTTCGGTCTGCGGAACTGGGCCAAAAAACGTCAGAAAGCGAGCGGCCAGATCTTTCCGACAGTCAAGGTGAGCATCGCGGTTTTGGTCCTTTTACCGCTCGTCGCGTTCCTTATGGCGGGCCAACCTCTGGAATGGGACTTGCCTGCATTGAAAGGGTTCAATTTTGGAGGGGGCATTTCGCTGATCCCTGAGTTGGCCGCCCTGTGGGTTGCGCTCTCGCTTTACACAGCGAGCTTTATTGCGGAAATCGTTCGCTCGGGCATTCTGGCGGTTAGCAAGGGGCAAACAGAGGCATCCAAGGCCCTTGGCCTGCCAAATGGCCTGACTCTGAGGCTGATTGTTATCCCCCAGGCGATGCGGGTAATTATTCCTCCGCTCACCAGCCAGTACCTGAACCTCGTCAAAAATTCCTCACTGGCGACAGCTATCGGTTACCCGGATCTGGTTTCTGTATTTATGGGCACCACCCTGAATCAGACGGGCCAGGCGGTGGAGGTTGTTGCCATTACGATGGGTGTATACCTGACGATCAGTCTACTGATTTCACTGCTCATGAACGTGTATAACCGAGCTGCGGAGATCAAGGAGCGATGATGACTGAATCGACGATTAAACCACCCAAAAAGAACCTTGGGCCGGTCAAGTGGATGCGTACGCACCTGTTTTCCAGCTGGTACAACACCTTGCTGACCCTGGTAGTTGGCTACCTGCTGGTCACCAGTGTTGGGCCTTTGGTGAGTTGGGTGTTTCTGGACGCCACCTTCCAGGGCTCCGGCCCGGGGGATTGTGTGGGGGAGGGCGCTTGCTGGCTGTTTGTAAATCAACGCCTGAATTTCTTTATCTATGGTTTCTACCCCGACGAGCTCCAATGGCGGGTCGATATCATGTTTGCACTGTTGGCTCTCGCGTTCGTGCCTCAATTTATAGAGGGGTTCCCCGGTCGTAAATGGCTAGGAATTTTCGGTATGACCGGCTTGCCGATAATCGGCTACGTGCTGATCCCGGGAGGCATTCTGGGGCTGGAAGAGGTGGAAAGCTCAAAGTGGGGCGGCCTCATGCTCACACTCATCCTGGCCTATATCGGAATCCTGGCCTCCCTGCCTATCGGGATTCTGCTTGCCATCGGGCGCCGATCGGACATGCCTATTATTCGCGGCCTCTGCGTGGTGTTCATCGAAGTCTGGCGGGCCGTACCGCTGATTACGGTGTTGTTCATGGCCTCAGTAATGCTGCCATTGTTTCTTCCGGAGGGGATAAGCTTCGAGAAGCTCGTACGGGCATTGATCGGCATTACTTTATGGCAGTCGGCTTACATGGCAGAGGTAATAAGGGGCGGGCTTCAGGCTATCCCTAGAGGGCAGTATGAGGCGGCTGGCGCCTTGGGCCTTGGCTATTGGCGCAAGATGGGGTTGGTTATTCTGCCCCAGGCATTGAAGCTGGTTATTCCCGGGATCGTGAATACCTTCATATCGCTGTTCAAGGACACCACCCTGGTGCTGATTATTGGCCTGTTCGATATTCTCGGCGCGGTTCAGTCAACGATTGCAGACCCGGCCTGGCAAAACGTCGCGATAGAGGGCTATGTCTTCGTGGCCTTCTGTTTCTGGGTGTTCTGTTTCGGGATTTCCCGCTACAGCCAGAACCTCGAACGCAAACTCGATACCGGCCACAAAACCTGATGGTAAAACTATGACACAACAATTCGAATCTGCAGAAACTCAGGCTGAAAAAAAGCCGGGCATTATCCGTGTGGAAGGTATGCACAAGTGGTACGGCGACTTTCACGTGCTCAAAGACCTCAACCTGGCTGTTGATCAGGGCGAGCGAATCGTAATCTGTGGCCCATCCGGCTCAGGGAAATCGACGTTTATCCGGTGCATCAATCGCCTTGAAGAGCATCAACAGGGTAAGATCATTGTAGATGACGTTGAGCTTACCGATGATGTCCGTCACATAGACAGCGTGCGCCGGGAAGTGGGCATGGTGTTTCAACACTTTAATCTGTTTCCTCACCTCACCGTGCTTGAAAACTGCTGTCTTTCGCCGATATGGGTGCGCAAGCTGCCTCGTCGGGAAGCTGAAGCAGCTGCCATGGAGTACCTTGAGCGGGTAAAGATACCGGATCAGGCTACCAAGTATCCCGGGCAGCTATCAGGTGGCCAGCAACAGCGTGTGGCCATTGCCAGGGCTTTATGTATGAAGCCCAAAATCATGTTGTTTGATGAGCCCACGTCGGCGCTCGACCCGGAGATGATCAAAGAAGTTCTCGACGTTATGATCGAGCTCGCCGGTAGCGGCATGACCATGATCTGTGTGACCCATGAAATGGGTTTTGCCAAAACGGTTGCGGACCGCGTGATCTTCATGGACGCCGGCGAGATTGTCGAAGAGGCTCCGCCTACGGAATTTTTCAGCAACCCCAAAGAACCTCGCACCCAAAAGTTTCTGCAACAGATTCTGCAGCATTAACGAACAGGAACTTGGGCGAGATGCACCCTAACGGGTTTCCGGCAGGGTGCGAATATGGATATCCCGTTGCGGGAAGGGGATGTTGATGCCGGCCTCTGCCATTGCTCTTGTGATGGACGCATGTATTTCATGGGATAGCGGCATGATGTCGGGCAGGTCTTTGACAAAAACCCAAACTTCGAAATTGATGCTGCCGCCCGCAAGGCCAACACAGAAAACCGCAGGTGCGGGATCGTCCACCACCCGAGCATTGTCATGTGCGACCTGGGTGAGCAGTTCCTGAACCTTGTCCACATCGGATCCGAAAGCGACGTTGGCATAGAGAATAACGCGGGTAATCGAATCCGACAGCGTCCAGTTGGTCAGATCCTGGGTTACGAAGGTTTTGTTGGGAATAATCTGTTCTTTCCTGTCCCAGTCCACCAGTGTGGTAGCACGGATGCGTATGCGGGAAACCGTGCCGGTTATGCCATCAATGGTCACCGTATCGCCTACCCGGATCGGGCGTTCAAACAGCAGGATGATGCCGGATACAAAGTTGGCGACGATTTCCTGCAAGCCAAAGCCAAGCCCCACCCCAAGGGCGGCAATCAGCCACTGGAGCTTGGACCACTGAACCCCGATCACGCCAAGACAGATAACCACTCCCAGAAGAACAAGAATGTAGGTGGTAATGGTTGTAATGGCATAACCTGTGCCCGGCTCCAGATTCATTCGGCTCAGCAGGGTCACCTCCATGGTTCCGGGGAGGTTTTTTGCTGCAAGAACAGTACCGGCGGCTACGAGCAGAGCGAGCAGCAAATCTGCAAGCGTGATGGGCAGTGGGTCGCCACCCTGCAGGTCAGTGGCAATGGTCCACAGAGTAATATCATTGAACAGTTGCAATGCCGGTATGACACTCGCCCACAGAAACAGCAGGCCGGTGATGGCAAGAGCAGAGACAATTATTCTCAGTAACGAAGAGCTCTGTTGGCTGATGTCCTTGAGATTCATCTCGGGCATGTCGAGGTTCTGAAGCACGCCTTCGCCGGACGTATCTGCTGACTCCCGGGCTTCCGCTGCCCTGCGCTCAGCAGCGCGTTGTTCTCGCAGACGCTCAAGGGTGAGTCTGCGCTCACGCACAGACAGCGCTCTCAAGCCTACATAGTAAATAAGTGTGTTAAAGGCCAACCAACAGATGGTAACGAACAGGTTGCGTTCAAGTTGCAGGGCCGTGTAGTGATAACCGATCAGCGACGCTGCGGCCAGGACAAGGGGGCCTGCTACCGCCGTCACATGAAGCAGCATTAAAAAATTACTGTCGAGTTTGCCAGCACGCACCGCCTCCATGATCCGGTGCGCGAACAAGGATAATACGATGGAAACCAGAGTAAAAAGCAGGCGGCCAAGGCTGTCATCAAATTGTGCGCCTTCAGGCGTCGAGTTTGTCGACGTGGTGATCACGGTCACCGGTACAACAAACGCCATCAGCACGGGCAATTTGCGACGGATAACCAGCAGGGTGTTGGTGTTCCAGTGAAAGTGGCTTTCTCCAAGCCCTTGTTTGCGGGCAACGTTACGCACAAAAGCGAGCAAAAACATGATAAAGGCGGCGGCCGTGAAGCCTTTTGAGAGCGCCGCGTAAAAAGCATTTCCTTCCATCAGCAACAAGGCCGCGAGAGAGAACAATAGTACGCCCGGTAGCGACAGCAGAATGCTGTTGATCAGTGCCTGCAATGTAAAAATGGTCCGGTCCTGCCCAACGTTTCCGATATGTTGGCTGTTGCCCCGAAGATTGTTCTTGATCGCTTTGCGCTTTATCAGCAAAACGATAAGGAATAGCGTGACAAGCCCCATGCGCGCGCCGCGTTCGTTTACAGAGCGGGTGAGGCTGTCACTCAGCACATCAATACTTAGTTGGGAGAAAAACCATCTGGCGGATTGGTAAAGCTCCCCTGCGGTTTTCATACTGACTGCGGCCGCGCTGGGGAGCCAGAACAGACGTTGCTGCAAAAGTTTCTGGTATTCCTGAACCTGATCCTGAAGGGTCGTCACAGTGCTGTAGTATTCATTGAGCACATCGATGTGCTCCGTCACGGCTTTGTGCAACCCACGCAGCAATTCTGCACGCTGGTTGCGCAGTTGGCCGCGGGCATCGTCACCCGGTTCTGCTATCGCTTCAAATTCCTCCAGCCTCAGCTGTTCTTCTCTTGCAGTAGAGAGCTTGTCCTCAATGCCCTCAATAAGCTCGCTGGCAATACTCTGTCTTTGCAGGCGCTCAAGCCTCTGTTTCAAAAGGTCGGCATAGCTGGCGGTCAGATTGAGCCCAGCTTTCTCAAGCCTCAGCTCAAAGCTTTTGTACTCATCCTGCAGGCGGGTCAGAATGGACTCGGCATAGGTCAACCTCTCCCGGCTTTCCCGAACCGCAGCCTGGCGTTGTTCGAGCGCCGCCTGCAGCGCACGAACCTGTTGCTGTATGTCGGCATTGATCGCATCGGGCAGTTTGATTTCCGGAGGCGTGTCTGTGTTTTCCTCCAATTCAGGTTGTACCGCCGGGCGTGCTTCCTCCGGTTGCTCGGGATCCTTCTCGCTGGTGTCTTCGGCCAAGGCAGCGAAGGTGGAAAAGCAGAGCAGAAGAACCCCGGCCAGCCATGTTGTTAAAAATGCATAACGGGTTGGGCGTTGCTTCATGTGTTTGCGTTCCTTGCCTGGTCGGTTGCAGCTGAGTGTTGATTCAAGGTTAGACTATTTCATCTGCGCATCAACGCAACCAGTTGTGGAGCTTGGTTGCCAGCAATTCGGTATCAGAAAGGTTTTTCCGTTCCTGAAGGATGTCGGCAAGCATCTCTGGGCGGTCCGTAATAATGTTATCCACACCCATGTCGATAAAGCGTGACATCTCATCCGGATGGTTAACGGTCCATACATGCAGCTCGTTTTCTGCCCTGTGGGCTCTTGCAATGGTTGCCGGCGTTACCCGGTTTGCACGCAGTGCCAGTATGTCGTAGTTATCTGTCCACAAAGGCCCCATCACAAACTGTGCGATCAGTGCTGTTTTCAGTCGAGGTTCCCGTCTTTTTGCCTCCTGAAGGGTCAGCCAGTCTGAGGCAGCAACGATTGTTCCATCTACGGCTTCCATGTGCTGGAGAAGCTCGACGACAGTTTGCGTCAGATGCGGTGTGTTGCGGTCAGGCTTCAGCTCGATAAAAAGCTTTGCCCGACCATTGGCAGTCTCCAGAGCCTGGGCCAGCGTTGCAATCCTGTCTTCCGAAAAATCGATGCTGAACCAACTCCCGGCATCAAGATCCCGGATGTCCTCATAGCGGACATCGCTGACTCGCTCTTTTAAACCAAAAATCCGGCTCATGTCTGCGTCGTGCCAAAGAACCGGTACACCGTCCGCCGTCAATTGCACATCGATTTCGACATAGTCTGCGCCACCCTCTATAGCTTGCTCGATGGAGCTAAGAGTATTCTCCGGTGCTGCCAGCGAACTGCCTCGGTGCGCTGTTATTGTGACATCTTCCCTTTGCTCAAGTGCACCAAACACCAGCCAGGCCTGGCTGAGTGCAAGTACGACCACGAACAGTTCGGCCGCCCAAGCTTTGAATCCGGCATGCTCTGGTATGGTGAGGCGTTCAGCGATGCGCTTAGCTGACACGACACCGCTTGCCCTTTGGTGCAGGCTGACAATGAATGCACCGTAAACCGAGGCGCCCAGAAACGTCACTGCAATGCCTATAAAAATATAGGCAGCGATAAACACAAGCACCACTGTCGCAAGCATGTCTTTATGAGCTTGCAGGGCAGCAAACATGCCTGTGGCGATCTGATCGAACGCGAACGCCACCAGAACAGGCAATAGCATCAGAGCTATCAGCCCGCAGAGCAGCAAACCGCTGGCTTGCCCTTTCTGCCCCCGGGTCAGCCGTGTGCTTTCCTTTAGCGCCTCAGTGGGCGAGCGGCTCTGTAACATCAGGCAAGGCACAGCCAATATCCAGCGCAAGTAGAGAAAACCGTTGCATAGAAGAATGCCAAGGCCTGAAAGCGTCGCACAGGCGATAAACCACCAGAGCTCGGGTGGCTTTTCAACTCGCAGCAGATAGGGGTCGTACAGGTTAAGTAGCCATGACCATGCCAGCCCGGTTATAGCAAGGAAGGGCAGGGCGATCATCAGATGTGTGAACACCTGAAGCAGGGTCAACTTTATCAGCGGCAGGAGGCTGCGGGTCGTTCCCCAGAGAGCGCGAAGTGCCGTCCGGTAGGGCTGACGATGTGGCGCTGCCGCAATGAGCGTGATGCCGGCCTGTTGCAGCACGAATGTCAGTGCCGCTAAATTAAGGCTGACCACCACCCAGAGGATGCCGCCAGGAGATATCAGGAACTCGATGATCCCACCCGTGCTGATGGCCCCTTCTCCCGTTACAGGGCGCAATGACGCCAGTGCCCATGAAAGCGTTGGCGTAATAACAGCCAGTGCGAGGCCGGAAAAAAACAGATAGAACGTCAGGAGCGCCCTGCGATGGAGCCGAAGAATGTTCAATGTGCTGGCTATCAACGTTCTCATAGATCAGGGATTTCAGAGGTCTGAATGCCGTTTGGTGTGTATCAGGTACTAATTAGTCGGTGTCAGCATGGTTGCGTTTTTAAACAGGGCCATGCGTTCTTCCAGCGAGAGAAAGGGCGGCTTGTCTGCTTCCCTGAAAGAGCCGAAGACCCGGTCAGGATTGAACATCCATGAAGTGCAACGAGTAAGCAGCTCTGTGCAAGCCAACAATTCTCCTTTTTCCCTGAGAAAGTACTTGAGCCCGGTATAGGTGTCTGCAAGGAGTATGTCTCTGGGCGTCTGATCGATTTGGACCAGCAGGCTGCGGCCAATCATATCGCCTGCGTATTCGCCACGACCGGTGGCGTCCAGGATGGTCAGAGGAATATCCAGTTGTGCGGTGATCGTGTTTGGGTCTGCATATCCCTGAAGGTCCTTCGGGTCTGGCGGGCGAACCGCGAGCATTCCCAGATTGCTGTTCAGTGGCAAGGTTTCATGGTCTGCTCGCACAAAGCCTCCCGACTCATCGGACGTCAGTATGACAAGGGTGTCGTCCAGTGTTCCGTTTGCTGCCAAGTCCTCAAGAAAGTGTCCGAGGGATTTCTCCATGACCTTCATGGCGTCGCGTCGAGCCTGCTGGGGCTGCAATAAAGGGACCTCAGTTGCAGCTTCCTCACTGTTCGACGCTGTTTTCTCCAGATCCTGCTCTGCCTTTTCGCCAATATCGAAAGGGTGATGGGTGCCGATGTTGAGAAGCGTAACAAACCAGGGTGAGTTGCTCCGGTCCAGTTCTTTCAGGCGCCGGGCAACATTGGGAAAGTACACCGGGTCGGCCGGGCCCCAGCCTTCTATGTCTTCGGCGTTATTGAACGCCTCCGCTCCCGTTACGTCCAGGAAGCCCGCTTTCGGCATGAACTCATCTTTTTGCATGTAGCTGGTTGGCGCTGCCTGCCAGTAAGCGGTGTGATAACCAGCATCGCGGAGCTTGGCGGGCAGGCAGTCTGGGGTGGCGCGTTCCTCAGCTACGTCGAGCAGTTTTCTGGAGACTCTACGGAAATCCGGATAGCGCCCACAGACAATTGAAAAAGTGCCGCGATCCGTTTGACGTTCCAGGCTGAGGTGGTTGCGGTACATCCGGAACCCCTGCGCTTTCAGTACGCTTTCCAGGCTGTCCAGTGTGATCAGTGGCTGCAGGTCGTGGTACTGGCTGACCTCCGGAAAGTAGCCGGCCGACAAGCCTTCAATCATGATAAGTAGTACATTTGGCGGCTTGTCTACGGAGTTGGCTTCAACGCGCTGGTAGAAGAAATTGGTTTCTTCCTCGTTGTTATCAGTGGGCGTTCCGGCAATCTCAACCGCTTCATCGCCAATTGCTGTACCCAGTGGGTTTATGGCGGTGGCAGGAACCTGAGCCAGTGTGCTTGCCACCACGTTGTTGGCCGGGGTGGTCAAGCTTGGGAATGACATGGCGTATACCGCCAGCATCGCTGCACCGGCGGCGAGCAGTCCGATGGATCCCCGTGGCGGGCTCGGAACCAGTGACCGGTGCAGTCGATGTAGCCCCCATGCGAGGAGCAGATAGAAGGGCAGCAGGGCAAGATGGACATTAAGCAGGCTGCCGCTTATAAAGGTAGGATCCATGCCCTTGCTCGCGAACGCCAGTTGAAACAAGGTGCCGTGTGCCGTCAGATGCATCCCGGCGACGTAGGCGGCAAAACCGAGCAATACGACCAGCGCCGCTCGCAGGGGGCCTCGCGTTATTGTCAGCAGTATGGCGAGAACAAACGCGCCGACCAAATCGCTCCCAATCATTCCGACCGTGCTTGGCCAGACGCCGCTTTGCAGGATCAGACCAGCACGGATCAGCAGAAGCCAGCCCCATGCGAGCAGAACGGTCAGTAAAAAACGGCGATCCCCGAGGGTCGCAGCGAGTCTCATGGCGATTGCAGTCCCGTGTACAGTGTCTTTATACAGTACGCGTTCGTGGATCGGGCATTCAACCGCTACACCCTATATGGAGGCCTCTGTGTCGCAGATTTAATCCATGGGAAAGGTTGCGTGCTGAGCTGTTACAGCGGAGCTTTTTTCAGCTCAGGCTCCAGCCCCGGATTCGCTTCCAGCCACCAAAGGTTCGTATCCCAGTCGCCGAGAACAATCCGTTTAGCGGTTTTGTTGTTCACTTTCAGGGCGTGCTCGGCGGGCCTGTGGGTGTGGCCATGGATAAGTCGTGGCACATCATGGGCTTCCATAACGCGCACGACTTCGTCTGGCGTCACATCCATTATGCCCTCGGCTTTGTCACGGTTTGTGGCCATGCTCATTTCCCGAAGCTGTCGGGCCATTTGCTGGCGGTCTTTGAGAGGTCGGGCAAGAATGAGCTTCTGAGTTTTCGGGTTGCGCATGTTGGCACGAAATTTCTGATATTCGACGTCGGCCGTACACAGGCTGTCACCGTGCATCAACAGGGTAGGGGTGCCGTACAGGTCAATAAGCGTGGGGTCGTCCAGCAATGTCGCACCTGCGCGGGCGCAAAAGTCTTCGCCCAGCAAAAAATCCCGGTTGCCGTGCATCAGAAAAATACGAGTGCCGTTGTCGCTCAAGGTGCGCAGCGCGGCTGCTACCTGCTCCTGCAACGGCGTGTGCTCATCGTCACCAATCCAGGCTTCAAAAAAATCACCCAGGATGTACAGTTGCTCTGCTCCCGGCGCTTTTTCCTTCAAAAAGCGGAGAAACGCCCCGGTTATGTCGGGGCGTGACTCTTCCAGATGGAGATCGGAAATAAACAGCGTGGTCACGCTGCGCCTCCGTCCTCTATAACGCTGGCTTTCTCGATTACCACGTCCTCGTGGGGGACGTCCTGGTGACCTGCGTCCATAGTGGTGCGTACAGCGCGTATGGCGTCGACGGTATCCATACCTTCTACTACCTTGCCGAATACACAGTAGCCCCAGCCTTCTGCATTCTTGGCGGTGTGATCCAGAAAGCCGTTGTTCTCAACGTTGATAAAGAACTGAGCGGAGGCGGAGTGAGGATCCATGGTGCGGGCCATGGCGACGGTGCCTTTCATGTTGCTCAGGCCGTTATCGGCTTCGTTCTTGATGGGCTCACGGGTCTTTCGTGCAGTCATGCCGGGCTCAAAGCCGCCGCCCTGAACCATGAAGTTGCTGATTACCCTGTGAAAAATCAGGCCGTCGTAGAAACCGTCGCGAACATATTGTTCAAAGTTTTTGGCGGTTTCAGGCGCCTTTTCGTAATCCAGTTCGAGCTTGATATCGCCGTGATTGGTTGTCAGCAGAATCATCAGGGTTTCCTGTTCGTTGGGTTTGAATCGGTTAAAGCCGGTATTGTACTCAAGAGTTTCCAGCGATGCATGAGTCCGGCACTGATTTATGAGTATAATAGCCGGTTTACGACCCACTTCTTTTAGCAGAGATTGTATGAGCGCCGAGTCGAAGAAAGCCCATAATTTTATTCAGAGCCTGATCGAAGACGCCGTATCCAAAGGCGAACATACCGGTCAGGTGGTGACCCGTTTCCCGCCTGAGCCCAATGGCTACCTGCACGTCGGCCATGCCAAATCCATCTGCCTCAATTTTGGTATCGCCGAGACATTTGACGGCGAATGTACTCTGCGGTTTGACGATACCAACCCGGAGAAGGAGAGCCAGGAGTATATCGACGCCATCAAGAAGGATGTGGAATGGCTGGGCTTCACATGGTCCGGAGAGGTGCGTTATGCCTCCGACTACTTTGATTCGATCTATGGCTTTGCTGAAGAGCTGATTGAGAAGGGCAAGGCCTATGTGTGTGCGTTATCTGCTGACGAAATGGCGGAATATCGTGGCAGCCTGAAAGAACCCGGCAGAAACAGCCCGTACCGCGATCGCCCGGCGGATGAAAGTCTCTCGCTTTTCCGTGACATGCGAGATGGTAAATTCAAAAATGGCGAGCTGGTGTTGCGGGCGAAAATAGATATGGCGTCCCCTAACATCAATATGCGAGACCCCATTCTCTACCGCATTCGTTACGCTGAGCATCACCAGACGGGCGATAAATGGTGCATCTATCCGATGTACGATTTCACTCACCCCATCTCCGATGCCATGGAGGGAATTACGCACTCGCTGTGCACTCTGGAGTTTGAAGACCACCGCCCCCTTTATGACTGGGTGCTGGAAAACATCAGTGCGCCCTGCCAGCCGCGGCAAATCGAGTTCGCCCGCCTGAACCTGAATTACACAATTACCAGCAAGCGCAAGCTCAAGCGCCTGGTGGATGAACACCTGGTAGATGGGTGGGACGACCCACGCATGCCCACCATTTCCGGTATGCGTCGCCGGGGCTACACTCCGGAATCCCTGCGCACGTTCTGCGATATGATCGGTGTGAACAAGGCCGGCGGTACTGTGGATATGGGCATGCTGGAGTTTGCCATCCGGGAAGACCTGAACACACGGTCGCCCCGTGCCATGTGTGTGATGCGCCCGTTAAAGGTGATATTGACCAATTACCCTGCGGACAAGACGGAAACCCTGGTGTTGCCGGTACACCCGCAGAACCCGGACATGGGGCAGCGTGAAGTTACCTGGAGTCAGACTCTTTATATCGACCGGGAAGACTTCGTTGAAGAGGCGCCGCGCAAGTGGAAGCGCCTGGCGCCGGAGCAGGCGGTCCGCCTGCGCGGCGGCTATGTGATGACCTGTAAGGAAGTTGTGCGGGATGCCAGCGGCGAGATCGTCGAGCTGCGTTGCGAATATGACCCGGCCACGCTGGGTGTGAACCCCGAGGGTTATAAGCCCAACGGCGTTATCCACTGGGTGTCCGAGAGCAACAGCGTGGACTGTGATATCAATCTGTACGATCGCCTGTTCAATCACGAATCACCGGACAGCGACAAGGAAGGCGACTTCGTCGATCACATTAATCCGCAATCGCTCGTGGTGCTCAAGGGCGCGCGGGTAGAGCAAAGCCTGGCAACGCCGCTGACGGACCTGCCATACCAGTTCGAGCGCGAAGGGTACTTCTTCTGTGATCAGGAGCTGACGGCCAAAGCCGGCAAGCCGGTATTCAATCGCACCGTTACCTTGCGGGATTCCTGGGGTAAATGAGGGGTAAGCATTAGGGAGACCAGCTGTGATCAGGATTTACAACACGCTCACCCAGCAAAAAGAAAACTTCACGCCCATCGAACCGGGAAAGGTTCGGATGTATGTGTGTGGGATGACGGTTTATGACTACTGCCACCTGGGCCATGCCCGGGTGCTGGTGGCCTTTGACGTGGTAACACGCTATCTGCGCGACCGCGGGTACGATGTGACCTATGTGCGCAACATAACCGATATTGATGACAAGATTCTCCGGCGGGCTGAGGAAAACGGGGAACCGTTTACCGATCTCACAGAGCGCATGATCGCCGCAATGCATGAGGATGAGGCCAGGCTTGGCGTGCTGCCACCCAGCGCAGAGCCCCGTGCAACGGATTACATCGCTGAGATCATTGCCATGATCACCACGCTTATTGAGTCTGATCATGCATATGCCGCCGATAACGGCGACGTGTATTTTTCCGTAGAGTCTTTCGAAGGCTATGGAAAACTCAGCAAGAAAAAGCTTGAAGACCTGCTTGCCGGCGCGCGCATAGACGTGCAGGAGGCCAAGCGCAGCCCAGCGGATTTTGCATTGTGGAAAGCCGCCGGCGAAGGCGAAGTGAGCTGGTCGTCGCCTTGGGGTGATGGTCGTCCCGGATGGCACATTGAGTGTTCCGCTATGTCGACCCGCTGCCTGGGTGATACCTTCGACATTCATGGTGGTGGGCCGGACCTGCTGTTCCCACACCATGAAAACGAAATTGCCCAGTCCGAATGCGCGACAGGGCACACCTTTGTAAATACCTGGATGCACGCGGGCGCGATTCGCGTGAACAAGGAAAAGATGTCCAAGTCTTTGGGCAATTTTTTCACCATCCGGGAAATTCTGGAAACCTATCCGCCCGAAGTGGTGCGTTTCTTCCTGGTTTCCAGCCACTATCGCAGCCAGGTCGATTATTCCGAAGATAACCTCTCTGAGGCGGGGCGATCGCTTGCAAGGCTCTATCATGCTCTGCGCGGCATCGTGCCGGAAAAGTCCGTCGACGTGTCTGAGACAGATCATGACCGGCGTTTTGTTGAACTGATGGACGATGACTTCAATTGCCCGGGCGCGATCTCGGTTCTGCACGCGCTGGCCAACGACATCAACCAGCACCGCCGCGAAGGCCGGGATGGTAGGGCAAAAGAGGCGGCGACTGTCATGGTCAGGCTAGGCGCTATTCTTGGTCTTTTGCAACAAGATCCGGATGCGTTTTTCCAGGCCGATTCCGGCAGCGAGCTGAGTGCAGAAGATATCGAAGCAAAAATTCAGGCTCGCGCTGATGCACGCAAAGCCAAAGACTTTGCTGGCGCTGACCGTATTCGTGATGAGCTGGCAGAACAGGGCGTTATTCTGGACGATTCCCGTGAGGGAACAAGCTGGCGGCGCAGCTAAGGTTGTTACCAAGGTCGTGTTGTATTCAGGGAAATGACCTTATAGGGAACTTCCCGTATAATGCGGCCTTCGATTTTTCGAGCCCGACCGCTGAGCGGCTTTCGGGACAGGGCTAACCCACTGAGGCTAAGAACGATGACAGAGCGCGTACAACTCGGCGGCATTCAGGTCGCAAAGAATTTGTATGACTTCGTGAACAACGAAGCAATCCCGGGCACCGGAATAGATGCCGAAAAATTCTGGGCGGAATTCGACAAGATCGTCAACGATCTGGCGCCGCGCAACCGGGAACTGCTCGCCAAGCGCGATGCAATTCAGGAAAAAATGGACAGCTGGAACCGCGACCACAAAGGTCAGAAGCTGGACATGGCCGCCTATAAATCTTTCCTCAAGGATATCGGCTACCTGGTAGATGAGCCGGCGGACTTCCGTATCTCCACGACCAACGTTGATCCCGAAGTCGCGACCATGGCAGGCCCGCAGCTTGTGGTGCCGATCATGAACGCCCGCTTCGCGCTGAACGCAGCGAATGCGCGCTGGGGCAGCCTGTACGATGCGCTCTACGGCACCGACGCCATCTCTGAAGAGAACGGCGCTGAAAAGGGCCGTGGTTACAACCCGGTGCGCGGCGCCAAGGTTATTGAATTTGCACGCAACCTGCTGGACAGCTCCGCGCCTTTGGCTGCGGGCAGTCACAAGGATGCAGCTCTGTATCAGGTTGCCGGAGGCAAGCTGGTCGTCAAGCTGCAGAGCGGCGAGGTTACCGGCCTGAAAGACGAATCGGGTTTTGTAGGTTACACCGGAGCTGCCGATGCACCTACCGGCATTCTGTTGGTCAAAAACGGCATGCACTTCGAGATCCAGATCGATGCCAGCCATCCGATCGGCAAGGACGACGGAGCCCATGTAAAAGACGTACTGATGGAATCTGCACTGACCACCATCATGGATTGCGAAGACTCAGTTGCCGCAGTAGATGCCGACGACAAGACACTGGCTTACAGCAACTGGCTGGGCCTGATGAAAGGCGACCTGGAAGAATCCTTCGAAAAAGGCGGCGAGCGTCTGACCCGCAAAATGAATGCGGATCGCGAATACACCGCAGCCGATGGCAGCGAGCTTAAGCTGAAAGGCCGTAGCCTGATGTTTATCCGTAACGTGGGTCATCTGATGACCAACCCGGCTGTTCTGCTGAAAGATGGTGCTGAAGTGCCTGAAGGCTTGATGGACGGCCTCCTTACCGGGCTGATTGCCATTCATGATCTCAAGGGTGCCAGTCGTTTTCAGAACAGCACTTCCGGCTCTGTGTATATCGTGAAGCCGAAAATGCACGGCCCCGAAGAAGTAGCGTTTACCAACGATTTCTTTGGTCGCGTTGAAGATGCTCTTGGTCTGCCGCGTTTTACCCTGAAAGTAGGCATTATGGACGAAGAGCGTCGCACTACGGTGAACCTGAAAGCCTGTATCCACGCCGCAAAAGATCGTGCTGTGTTCATCAATACCGGCTTCCTGGATCGCACCGGCGATGAGATGCACACGTCCATGGAACTTGGGCCGTTCATTCGCAAAGGCGAGATGAAGCAGGCTGCATGGATTGGCGCTTACGAGCAGTGGAACGTTGATATTGGTCTGGAAACCGGCTTCCGAGGCGTTGCCCAGATTGGCAAGGGCATGTGGGCCATGCCGGACCTGATGGCTGACATGCTTGTACAGAAAATCGGTCACCCGAAAGCGGGTGCCAATACAGCATGGGTCCCTTCGCCCACAGCAGCAACCCTGCATGCAACTCACTATCACCAGGTGTCTGTTGCGGATATCCAGAAAGATCTGGAAAGCCGCACCCGTGCCAACCTGGATGACATCCTCACTGTGCCGGTGATGGATGGGCCGTCGAAGTTGACAGCGGCCGAGATTCAACAGGAGCTGGATAACAACGCCCAGGGTATTCTCGGTTATGTGGTGCGGTGGATTGACAGCGGTGTTGGCTGCTCCAAGGTCCCGGATATCAATGATGTGGGCCTGATGGAAGACCGTGCTACGTTGCGAATATCATCACAGCATCTGACCAACTGGCTGTATCACGGTATTTGCACCGAGGCGCAGGTTGAAGAAACCATGAAGCGCATGGCGCAGGTTGTCGATAAGCAAAATGCCAATGACCCGACGTACCGGGCAATGGCGCCGAACTTTGCAGACAGCGTAGCGTTCCAGGCCGCCATGGATCTGGTTCTGAAAGGTCGCGAGCAGCCGAACGGCTACACAGAGCCGTTGCTGCACGCATATCGCCTGAAGGCGAAAGAGAAATTCGGCCAGTAATATCGGCTGAGACCATAAAAAAACCCGCTTCGGCGGGTTTTTTTATGGTTGCATTATACCCTGGTGTACGAATTGATTACTCGTTGTGCAGTTCGTTTGCCGCATACAAGGTGTTCTGCAAAAGGGTGGCAATCGTCATCGGGCCAACACCGCCCGGCACCGGCGTTATGTACGCAGCACGAGCTGATGCTTCATCAAAATCCACGTCGCCCTGCAGCTTGCCGTTCTCCATGCGATTGATACCCACATCAATCACGGTGGCGCCGGGTTTTACCCACTCGCCCTTGATCAGCCCGGGTTTGCCGACAGCGGCGATCAGAATGTCGGCTTCACGAACGTACTTTTCCAGATTCGGGGTGAAGCGATGACATACTGTGGTGGTTGCGCCTTTGAGCAGCAGTTCCATGATCATGGGGCGACCTACGATGTTGGATGCGCCCACAACCACGGCGTGCTGGCCTTTGTAGGGGGTGTTAATGCTATCCAGCAGGGTTATGACGCCCGCTGGTGTGCAGGGCCTGAGTGCAGGCTTACGCTGCACCAGGCGACCGATGTTGTATGGGTGAAAGCCATCGACATCCTTATCGGGACGAATTTTCAGCAAGATAGGGTCTGCGTCCAGATGCTTTGGTAGTGGAAGCTGCACCAGTATGCCATCGACGAGGGGGTTCTCGTTCAGCTCATCAATCAGTGCTTCAAGGGCCTGCTGTGAGGTATCTCCAGGCAGGTCATAGGAAAGCGAGAGAATGCCCGCGGCGTCGCAGGCCTTGCGCTTGTTGCCAACATATACCTCAGAGGCCGGGTCGTTCCCTACCAGCACAACGGCCAGACCGGGGGCTCTTAGTCCTTGGCTGGTGCGGGCTTCAACTCCTGAAGCGACCTGTTGTCGGACTGCGGCTGCAATTTCTTTTCCATTGATCAGTTTGGCGCTCATGGTTCGTCTTGTCGGTTGGGCATTGATAGAATAAAAGGGCAGTTATTGTCTCATGCTTGCCGCCCAACTCCAATTGGGGAGCCGGTCTATGTCGTTGGGTGGGGCAGAAAAATTTGGAGAGAAACAGCGGATTTTTCAGAGAATTTCACTTTCCCTGTTGACGGAAGCATTTGGCGACAGTAATATCCGCACCAACTTTGCTGATGCACATATTGTTCAGTTCAGACGGGGTATAGCGCAGTCTGGTAGCGCGCCTGCTTTGGGAGCAGGATGTCGGGAGTTCGAATCTCTCTACCCCGACCATTTTCTGGATGTTCAGGTGGGCGAACGGTCAAGCGCCCGTAGCTCAGCTGGATAGAGCATCGGCCTTCTAAGCCGAGGGTCGCAGGTTCGAGTCCTGCCGGGCGCGCCATTTCAGCCGTCGGCTTGACCGGTACCAGGCCACCGCAAGCGGCAAAGTTAAGCGTCTTAAGGTTATATACCGATGTGGTGGACGTAGCTCAGTTGGTAGAGCTCAGGATTGTGACTCCTGCGGTCGAGGGTTCGATCCCCTTCGTCCACCCCACTTTTCTTTGAGGCGTTTTCCACCCTGCTGAGTGATGTGACCTTTTCCAGGTTATCGTTTTGAGTTTTCAGCTTGTGTGGTGATTTTGAATTGACGATTTTTCTGCTCCGGTGGTGGAATTGGTAGACACGATAGGTTTAGGTCCTGTTGCCGCAAGGTGTGGGGGTTCAAGTCCCTCCCGGAGTACCATATTTGAAGGCTCTTGGAATTACGCCAAGGGCCTTTTTTAGTTCGAAAGAACAGAAGTGCCCCTTTGTTTTTCTCTTTTTGTCCCCAACTCTCCTGTGTAGTCGTCGCTGTAATCACTAATCGTGAAACTACCCGTGGCAGATGATTCTCTCGTCATGGTAAACCGTGATAAACTACCGGCTTTTAATTTTGGGTCCTTTCCGGGGAAGCTGCTCAGGAATGGACTTTTGGTTTTAATTTCATTCATATACCGAACCCGAAATTTGAGGATCTTCCATGCAAGTGTCTGTAGAAACGACCTCCAACATCGAGCGTCGCATGACGATTGGTGTGCCCGCCCAGGAAATTGAACAGGCGGTTCAGAAACGCCTGCAGGAAACTGCGCGTACTGTGCGCCTTAATGGTTTCCGCCCCGGCAAGGTGCCCATGAGCGTGGTCAAACGTCGGTTCGGTGATAGCGTGCGCCAGGAAATTGTCGGCGAGATCATGCGCGACAACTACATCAAGGCACTGCAGGAGCAGGATATTAACCCTGCGGGCTGGCCCAAGCTTGAGCCGAAAACCATGGAAGCCGGCAAAGACCTTGAGTTCGTCGCCGTTTTCGAAGTTATGCCAGAAATCGAGCTGGGTGATCTGAGCCAGGTTTCCATCGAAAAGCTGACTTCTGAAATTACCGACAAAGATATCGATACCATGATCGATAACCTGCGCCGTCAGCAGGCCACCATGAAGTCCGTCAAGCGCAAGTCCAAGAACAAGGACGTGTTGACGATTGATTTCAAGGGCTCTATCGATGGGGAAGAGTTTGAGGGCGGTGCCGCTGAAGGCCATAAGCTGACCCTGGGTTCGGATCAGATGATCCCTGGCTTCGAAAAAGCCATCGTTGGTGGTAAAGCCGGCGAGGAGCTTGAAATTGAAGTGACCTTCCCGGAGGACTACCACAACGAAGATCTCAAAGGTAAGCCGGCGAAGTTCGATATCAAGATTCACGAAGTCGAAGAGCCTCAGTTGCCTGAGCTGAATACTGAGTTCTTTGCCAAGTTTGGTATTGAAGCTGAAGACGAAGCTGCGTTTCGTGAAGAAGTGAAAAAGAACATGGAGCGCGAGCTCAAACAGGCTGTGTCTAACAAGGTCAAGAATGACGTTGTAGACGGTCTTCTGGAAACAACGCAGGTCGACATTCCCGCGTCACTGGCAGATCAGGAAATTGACCGCCTGAGGCAGGAAGCGGTTCAGCGCTTCGGTGGCCAAGTGGATTTCCAGCAGTTGCCAAAAGAAATCTTCCAGGAGCAGGCTGAGCGTCGTGTTAAAACCGGTCTGCTTTTCCAGGAAGTTGTGAAGGCGAATGATCTGAAAGTAGATCCGGCTAAAGTTGACGAAAAGATCCAGGAGATCGCGTCAACGTATGAACAGCCAGAAGAGGTTATTGCCCACTTCAGCGGCAATCCTGAGCAGAAGAACCAGATCGAGTCCAGCGTGTTGGAAGATCAGGTTGTTGACCATGTGCTTTCTCAGGCAAAGGTTACGGAAAAGAAGGTCAAGTACGAAGAAGCCATCCAGGCTGGGCAGCCCCAGCGCTGATCAGGCGGCGTGAAAGTGCCGGGGTCGGGTTAGTTTCCGGCCCCGCTGGCCGAACAGAGTTAGCAGCCGGCATGCCCGGCTGTTTTCATCTTGGCTTGCGGCTGGCAAAGTACAGGATGCAAGAATACCGAAGATGCCGTGGCTCGTCGCCACGTCCCATTTGTCCATAAGGAGTTCAGGCGCATCATGACGCAGAAACCAATCGATGGTCTCGCAATGGATGCCAGGTCAGCCCTGGTGCCGATGGTTATCGAGCAGACTGCCCGCGGGGAGCGCTCGTTCGACATTTATTCCCGTCTGCTTAAGGAGCGGGTGATCTTCATGGTTGGGCAAGTGGAAGATCACATGGCCAACCTGATCGTGGCGCAGCTTCTGTTCCTGGAATCCGAAAATCCGGATAAAGATATTCACTTGTATATTAATAGCCCCGGCGGTTCTGTGACTGCGGGTATGTCCATCTACGACACCATGCAGTTCATCAAGCCCGACGTTTCGACGTTGTGCGTAGGGCAAGCGGCCAGTATGGGCGCCTTCCTTTTGGCTGGTGGTGCTGCTGGCAAGCGGGCCTGCCTGCCTAACTCGCGCGTTATGATTCACCAGCCTCTGGGTGGTTATCAGGGGCAAGCAACGGATATTGAGATCCACACACGTGAGATTCTCAAGATCCGTCACACCCTGAACTCCATTCTGGCCCATCACACCGGCCAGGATCTGGAAACGATCTCGAAGGATACAGATCGTGACTATTTTATGGATCCGGACCAAGCTAAAGAGTACGGGCTGATTGACTCGATACTTGATAAGCGCGTACCGAATAAATAATACTGGTGGTAATAGCGTCACCCTTGGCCGGCGCACGGGTATCTGAAGCGCCGGCAAAACGAGATCAGAGGTATTTCAATGGCAGATGAAAGAAACGGCAGAGGCGACGATAACGGCAAGTTGCTTTACTGCTCGTTTTGCGGAAAGAGCCAGCATGAAGTCCGTAAGCTCATTGCAGGGCCCTCGGTGTTCATCTGCGACGAGTGCGTCGACCTGTGCAACGATATTATCCGTGAAGAGATTCAGGAAAATGCACAGGAGGAGCCGAGTGATCGCCTTCCGACGCCGGCTGAAATCCGCAATACGCTGGATGAGTATGTCATCGGTCAGGATCGCGCCAAGGTCGTACTCGCGGTCGCGGTCTACAACCACTATAAACGCCTCCGGTACGGTGAAGGCAAGGGCGATGTCGAGCTTGGCAAAAGTAATATTCTGCTGATTGGCCCGACGGGTAGCGGCAAGACGTTGCTTGCAGAGACTCTGGCGCGGATGCTCAATGTTCCCTTTACCATCGCGGACGCCACAACGCTCACTGAAGCGGGCTACGTGGGTGAGGATGTCGAGAATATCATCCAGAAGCTGCTGCAGAAGTGTGATTACGATGTCGACAAGGCTCAACGGGGCATCGTCTACATAGATGAGATCGACAAGATTTCACGCAAGTCGGACAACCCGTCGATTACTCGCGATGTGTCGGGTGAGGGTGTTCAGCAAGCCCTGTTGAAATTGATCGAGGGCACCGTTGCCTCCGTGCCCCCCCAAGGCGGACGCAAGCACCCGCAGCAGGAGTTTCTGCAGGTCGATACCGGCAACATGCTGTTCATCTGTGGCGGTGCATTTGCGGGCCTGGACAAGGTGATCCGCGATCGCACCGAAAAGAGCAGCATCGGCTTTTCAGCGGCCGTAGCTACCCGCGACGACTCCAAAAATACCGGAGATGTCATCAAGAACGTGGAAACGGAAGATCTGGTCAAGTACGGCCTGATCCCGGAGTTTGTTGGCCGCCTGCCAGTGGTTGCAACACTCAACGAGCTTGATGAAGATGCACTTGTGCAGATTCTCACGGAACCGAAAAACTCCCTGACGAAACAGTATCAGAAGTTGTTCGACATGGAAGGCGTGGAGTTGGATTTCCGGGACGAGGCGTTGCGTGCAGTTGCCAGTAAGGCTCTGGAACGTAAAACCGGTGCTCGTGGTCTACGTTCGATCATGGAAGCCACCCTGCTTGATACCATGTACCAGATTCCGTCGGAGCATGATATTTCCAAGGTTGTGATTGATGAAAGCGTTATTCTGGGCGACTCGGAACCGTTCAAAATATACGCAAACACGGATCACGCCAAAGCTGTTCCAGATGATTGATTAGTCTTTCACTGCTGGACGATAAATAAAAAGGGGCGGGAACGCCCCTTTTTTGTTGGTTTGTATCAGCAGCGTCCCGTGCTGTGTTGTTTGGTAAAGAGATTGCAATTTCAACGGCCGCCCCAATGAAGGGTGTTATGCTGAATGAAACACCGTCAGAGGATTCCTTATGACCCGGATACCCGAAGATATCGTGCAAGAATACCCGCTGCTTCCGCTCCGTGATGTGGTGGTGTTTCCGCACATGGTGGTCCCCCTGTTTGTGGGCCGCGAAAAATCCATTCAGGCTCTGGAAGCCGCGATGGAAGGAAGCAAGGAAATCCTGCTAGTGGCCCAACGGGACGCCTCCACTGATGAGCCCGGCCCCAATGATGTATTTGAGGTGGGCACGCTTGCAACTGTCCTGCAAATGCTGCGGCTCCCTGACGGCACGGTTAAAGTGCTGGTTGAGGGTAATGCCCGGGCTGCGATCAGTAATATTACTGAAGCCGATTACCTGTCCGGTGGTGCTGCGCTCATGGACGACGAAGGGTTGCCTGATCGCGAGGAAGAGGTGCTCCTGAAAACCCTGATGGACGAGTTTGAAAAGTTTGTGAAGCTCTCCAGAAAAGTTCCCTCGGAAGTTTCCAATGCTTTGGCCGGCATCGAAGAGCTGGACCGCCTTGCCGACACCATGGCGGCCCATCTTGAAATGAGCATTCCGGAAAAGCAGGAGCTGCTGGAAGCGCTTGATGTTAATCGCCGTGTGGAGCTTCTGCTGGGCAAGCTGGATGGGGAGATCGACCTGATCGAGGTTGAGAAGCGCATTCGCGGCCGCGTAAAGAAGCAGATGGAGCGCAGTCAGCGCGAGTATTACCTGAATGAGCAGATGAAGGCTATCCAGAAAGAAATGGGTAACCTGGGCGAAGGTAATAACGATTTTGAAGAGCTGGAGCAGAAGCTCGAGGAAGCCGGCTTGCCGGAAGAGGCTCGGAAAAAAACGGAATCAGAGCTGAACAAGCTCAAGATGATGTCGCCCATGTCCGCTGAAGCCACGGTTGTTCGTGGTTATATCGACTGGATGCTTGCCGTGCCCTGGAAAAAACGCAGTCGCGTTCGCCACGACATTGAGAAAGCCCGGGAGATTCTTGACCAGGACCATTACGGGCTTGACGAGGTCAAGAAGCGCATTCTTGAATACCTTGCGGTGCAGAGCCGAGTGAAAAAGGTTAAAGGTCCTGTTCTTTGTCTGGTGGGTCCTCCTGGTGTGGGTAAGACATCGCTTGGACAATCTATCGCTCGGGCCACCAACCGCAAGTATACGCGGATGGCTCTGGGTGGTGTTCGCGATGAGGCTGAAATTCGCGGCCACCGTAAAACCTATATTGGTGCGCTACCCGGCAAGCTGCTTCAAAAACTTGCCAAAGTGGGTGTTAAAAACCCGCTGTTCCTGTTCGATGAAATCGACAAGATGGGCATGGATCACCGTGGTGACCCTGCATCTGCGCTATTGGAAGTTCTTGACCCTGAGCAGAACCACACGTTCAACGATCACTATCTGGAAGTGGACTACGATCTTTCCGATGTCATGTTCGTGTGTACGTCCAATTCCATGGACATCCCGTCTGCGCTGCTGGATCGCATGGAGGTTATCCGGATTCCGGGGTACACCGAAGACGAGAAGGTGAACATCGCGTTGCGTTACCTGTTGCCGAAGCAGATCAAGGCGAACGGATTGCGTAAGGATGAGTTGACGCTACCCGAAGACACTCTGCGCGACATCGTCCGTTACTACACTCGCGAGGCTGGCGTTCGTGGTCTTGAGCGGGAAATCGCAAAGATCTGCCGAAAGGTTGTGCGCGAGCATGTAGAAGCCAATGACAAAGCCGTCATCGTTATCGAGCCCGATATGCTTGAGCACTACTCTGGCGTGCGTAAATTCAACTACGGGCTGGCAGAGGAGACCAATCAGATAGGCCAGGTAACGGGCCTTGCATGGACTCAGGTGGGCGGTGAATTGCTCACGATCGAGTGCGCTCTTACGCCTGGTAAGGGCAGGGTTGTTAAAACCGGGTCTCTCGGCGACGTAATGCAGGAGTCTATCCAGACGGCGCTTACGGTTGTCAGAAGCCGTGCTGAGGGTCTGGGTATTGCAGACGATTTTCATGAAAAGCACGATTTGCATGTTCACGTACCCGAAGGAGCAACGCCCAAAGATGGTCCCAGCGCCGGTATTGGTATGTGCACAGCTCTGGTTTCTGCATTGACCAAAATTCCGGTTCGGGCAGACGTTGCGATGACCGGTGAAATTACTCTCAGAGGTCGGGTTCTACCCATTGGCGGGCTCAAGGAAAAGCTCCTTGCGGCTCATCGTGGTGGTATCAAGACCATTCTCATACCTGATGAAAATGTGAGAGATCTCAAGGAGATACCTGATAATATCAAGGAGTCACTGGAGATTCTTCCGGTCAAATGGATTGATGAAGTTCTGGATATTGCACTGGCCTATGCACCCGAGCCGCACGCGGTTAACAAGTCGTCCGAGGCGAGTTCAGGTAAGTCGCGTGACGAAGAAAACGATGGTGCAGAACGCATAAAAACACATTAAACCCTGGATGAGTTGTTGACATGCCGGAGAACCCATTGGTATAACTGTTTCGCCGTGAAGCAGCCAATACCAAGGGCTCCCGCGCAGTATGTGCCTATTCCGAACACCGGTTGAATACCGAAAGGAATAAGAAAACCGAAGAATGGAATTCTCCGACCGCTTATGCGATAGTCGAGAACGTCCGAGAAAAAACAATCCGACCTAGAACATCTTCAACCTGATAGCGAAGGGGTTTAGTGTGAACAAGTCCGAACTAATCGATGCAATTGCAGAATCAGCAGATATTTCCAAAGCAGCCGCTGGGCGCGCTCTGGACGCAATGACCAACTCTATTACCGGTGCCCTCAAAAAAGGCGATCAGGTTACTCTGATCGGCTTTGGTACTTTCTCTGTGAAAGATCGTGCAGCGCGCACTGGTCGTAACCCGCAGACAGGTGCCGAGATCAAGATTGCGGCCTCTAAAGTGCCCGGGTTCAAAGCAGGTAAGGCTCTGAAAGACGCCGTTAAGTAACGGTTCTTTCTCCGGCGGCTTCTGTCAAAGGGAGCCGCCAAGAAGAATTCAAGGCGCATTCCGACAGGGTGCGCCTTTTTACGTTAAGTGCACCGGCAGCAGGGTTTGATACCGCCGCCAAATGAAAAAACTGCACGACCTTGAACAGGGGTTCGGGAGAAACATGCTTCAAGATATACGGGAAAATTCCCAAGGAACGATTGCCAAGATCATTATCGGTCTGTTGGTCGTGTCCCTCTCAATCTGGGGAATGGATGCCATTGTTGGCGGCTTCTCTGGTGAGCCGGAAGTGGCAACAGTGAACGGTGAAGACATTACCGAGCGGGATTTCCTGCGCGTTGTCCAGATGGAAAGCCAGCGCCGCCTTTCCAGTATGGAGCGCCCCGACCCGGCCATGCTGAATGAGGATCAAATCCGCAAAGACGTACTTGATTCCCTGATTCAGGAACAGGTCCTTATTCAGGATGCCAGTGCTCAGGGCCTTGCGCTCAGTGACGCGGATATAGATGCCCTGATTACCCAAATGCCGCAGTTTCAGGTTGATGGACAATTTAGCCGGGATCGCTTCGTAGCATCTGTTCGCAACCTGGGCATGGGCGTCGGCGAGTTCCGCGAAGCCATGCGCAAGCAGTATGTGGTTAATCAGATCCGTGGTGGCATCATGCAGAGTGGCCTGGTTGCTGACGCGAATGCCTCCCAGCTTTTGCGAATCCAGAATCAGACGCGTAGCTTCCGGGTTGTTCAGATTTCCGCAGACGCGGTCTCTGACAAGATCGAGATTACAGATGCGGATATTGAAGCCTTCTATCAGGAAAACAAAAGCGCGTTCAAGCAGCCGGAACAGGTTGATGCATCCTATATAACCTTATCGCTTGGCGCTCTGGCAGAGAATATCGAAATCAGTCAGGAAGAGCTTGAGGCCTATTATGAGCAGCGTGCTGGCGATCTGGCCCGTGAGGAGCGCCGTGCGTCCCATATTCTGATTGAGGATGGGGCCGATGCAGAGCAGACCATCACGGCCATTCAGGAGCGCCTGGAGGCCGGTGAGAGCTTTGAGGAGCTGGCGCAAGAGTTCTCTGTTGATACGGTATCCGCCAAAGAGGGCGGTGATCTGGGCTTTGCTGGTCGCGGCGTTTATGACGAAGCCTTTGAAAAGGCGTTGTTTGAATTGCAAGAAGGCGAGGTTTCCGACGCGGTATCGACCAGTTTTGGCGTGCACCTGATTCGCCTTGATGACGTTCGCCGTTCGGATGTGCCTGCACTGGCAGATATTGAGCAACAACTGCGTACGGAGCTTGCCCGCGAGCGAGTCCAGGAAAAGTATGCAGAGGTGCGCTCAGAGCTTGCGGATTCAGCATACGCAGCAGATGATCTGGCCGGGCCTGCCAAGGAACTTGGTCTGGAAATTCGCGAGGCCAGCGGTGTTACCAGAGAGGGTGGGCGGGCACCGTTTGATCACGCAGGGCTGGTTCGTCAGCTTTTCTCGGAGGATGTTCTCGAGGGTGGGTATAACACCGAACTGATCGATGTTGGCGATAATGTTTCCGTAGTCGCCCGTGTCCGTGAGTATCGTGAGGCCCAGCAGCGTGCTCTTGAAGATGTGAAAGACAGCATTCTTGGCAATCTGGAGGCTCTCAAAACACGGGAAATGCTCAGTGAGCGTGCTGAAGCCATCGTTGCCAGCCTTGGCGAGGGTGAGTCTCTGGAAGCTCTGAATGTGGGTGACTGGGAACAGTTTGATGATCAGGCCCGGAATGCTTCCGGCGTGGATCCACAGGTTATGCAGGCTGTTTTCTCTCTGGCAAGGCCCGCGGAAGAGGGCGGCGCAAGTTACGGTACAGCGATGACACGAAACGGTGTTGCGGTGATCGCATTGGACACTGTTAATGAGGGTGGCGCAGAAGAAAACAGTGCAGACCTGGATCAGTTGCGTGAGTTTCTGGCTTCCCTTGAGGGGCAGCGTGAATACGCAGCGTATCAGCAGTTCCTGAGAAACAGTGCCGAGGTCTCGCGGCCATAAGGTAGCGAAGTAATTAAAAAACCCGGACGACGCGTTGTCCGGGTTTTTTTATGCCTGAAATCGAGATCAACTCACTCAGGACTGGAAGGAAAGCGCGTAGGCCTCAGGCTGTCTTTGATTTTTTTGAGGTGCCCCAGAAAATCCTTGCCGCGCTTGAGCGTAACGCCGGTGGCCAGAATGTCGATAACGGTGAGGTGGATGATTCTTGACGACATGGGCATATAGACTTCTATGTCTTCAGGAGCGGTAACCTCAAGAGTGGTCGTACATACGTCTGCCAGGGGAGAACCCGGGGTTGTGATGCCAATAACGGTCGCGCCGTTGTCCCGGGCAATCCGGGCAATGTCAACGGTTTCTCTGGTGCGCCCGGTATAGGATATGAGCACAATGACATCGCCGACACTGGCGCCTGCCGCTACCATTCGCTGCATAAGAGCGTCGTCATAAGACATGACGGGAATATTAAAGCGGAAGAACTTGTGTTGCGCATCGAGCGCGACAGAAGCTGAGCCTCCCATGCCAAAGAAGTTGATTTGTCGAGCCTGGATCAGATAATCAATGGCAGTTGCCAGTGATCGAGGGTCCAGTGCCTGGCGGGCCTTGTCGAGGTTGGCAATGGTGCTCAGCATGATTTTGTCGGCGAACTCTGCAACCGTATCGTCAGGCTCTATGTCCTGGCCGATATAGGGTGTGCCAGTGGCGATGCTCTGTGCGAGACGGATCTTGAAATCCGGAAAACCTGTTGCCGAAAAGCCCCGGCAAAACCGGTTAACCGTCGGCTCGCTGACGTTTGAGGCCCGGGCCAAGGCAGCAATGCTGTAACGGGTGGCTGCGCTGGGATCCCGAAGGATGGCCTCAGCTACCTTGCGTTCCGATTTGTTCAGAGTATCCAGCCGGGACTGGATGTCTGCCAATAGGTTTTCGTCACGATGTGTCTGGCTTACAGCCATCAAAGCTACTCCCTGTATCCCTGGTAGGATGGTTATTCAAAACAGCCTGATTGTACCGGGATTTTAAAGGGTTTTGGGTAGTAAACGTATCAATTTCCCGATAGTACCCTTGGAATCATCCGGGAGCACTGTCATTATTTGGATAAAATTACTACATTCAAGCGTGAGAGCAGGTTCGTTTTTTGGGCCTGGTTCACCGGAGAGGCATGCCCGATGATCAACAGGATCACCAATCGTTGCGACATTATGCTGTTCGGGGCGCTCGGCGATCTCGCTCAGCGCAAGCTGTTCCCCGCATTTTACCACCTGGAGAGAGCAGGGCTGCTTGCCGATGGCAGCAGGATACTGGCACTTGCCCGCCGGGATACGGTTACTGCGACTGTTCGCAAGCAGCTACTTGAAAAGCTGGAGCAGTATGTGAAGCCTGAAGAGTTTGACCGCTCCTTGGCCGAAGCCTTTTTGCAAAGGGTTGAATATCAGGTTCTGGATTTTCACGACGAGGAAGGCTACGGGATACTCAACACCTGGCGCGATGAAAAAAGCAGCGAGCTGATCGTTTACATGGCTAGCCCGCCCGCGATGTATGGTGTTATTGCGCGTAACCTTCGGTCCGCCAGTTGTTGTACGGAAAAGACGCGGGTCGTAGTCGAAAAGCCTATTGGCCATGACCTTGAGTCTTCGCAAGTAATCAATGACGAACTGGGTGAAGTTTACAGGGAAAGCCAGCTTTTCCGGATCGATCACTATCTGGGTAAGGAGACCGTCCAGAATCTCATCGCACTGCGCTTTGCCAACAATCTTTTTGCATCCCAATGGGATCAGAATCATATTTCCCATGTGGAAATAACCGTGGCCGAGAGTGTGGGCATTGAAGGCCGTTGGGGTTACTTTGACAAGGCTGGCCAGATCCGGGACATGATTCAGAATCACATGTTGCAGCTGTTGTGTCTGATTGCCATGGACCCGCCCTCAGACCTGTCAGCCGACAGTATCCGCGATGAAAAGGTCAAAGTGCTGAAAGCCCTGCGGGCAATCACGCCGGACATGATGGAAAGCTATGTCGTTCGTGGCCAGTACACTGCAGGAACCAGTACCGGGAAGCCGGTACCCGGATACCTGGAAGAAGAGAGCGCTAACAAAAGAAGTGAAACAGAAACCTTCGTGGCACTGAAAGTGGAAATCGACAACTGGCGCTGGTCGGGTGTGCCGTTTTATATTCGCACGGGTAAACGCCTTCCGGAAAAGTTGTCCCAGATTATCATCCACTTCAAACCAGCTCCTCACTACATTTTTGATCCTGACCAGAGGCATCTGGCCAATAACAAGTTGATCATCCGGTTGCAGCCGGATGAAGGCATGTCACTCAAGATCCTGACCAAAGACCAGGGTCTGCACAAAGGCATGCGGCTGCGACAGGGGCCGCTTGAATTGACGTTCTCCGAGACCTTTGAATCTGAGCGTATTCCCGATGCTTATGAGCGGCTCCTTTGGGAGGTCATGAAAGGTAACCAGTACCTGTTTGTGCGCCGCGACGAGGTAGAGCATGCCTGGCGCTGGGTTGATCAGGTTATCCGTAACTGGAACGACGGTGGCGATCCGCCCAAGCGATATGCTGCCGGCACCTGGGGCCCCGTGGCGTCCATTGCCATGATCACCCGTGATGGCAGGAGCTGGTATGAGGACGCCTGACATAGTTCTGCCGCCTGGCGTGGTGGCACACTTTGGTGACTCTGCTCAGCAGGTTGCGCTGGATCTTGCCGACACGGTTGCGAAATTCCTCGAAGGCAGGCTTCTGAAAGCTGAGCGTGTAAGTCTTGCCGTTTCAGGTGGCTTTACGCCCGTGCCATTTTTTCAGGCTTTGTCTCTGAAGCAGCTGGACTGGGGCAGGGTGGATATCTTACTGGCAGATGAACGCTGGGTGGATGAAGCCGATTTGGCCAGTAACACCAGGCTCGTGAAAGAGAACTTGCTCCGGAATAATGCTGCAGCCGCCCGATATTTCGCCCTCAAACAGAATGGCAATACGCCCGAGGAGGGGCTGGATGCGGTCAAAGCCGAGCTTGAAGCGCTAACACTCCCGCTGGACGTGCTGATTCTGGGCATGGGTAACGATGGCCACACCGCGTCTCTGTTCCCGGACGCACCGGAACTTGTTTGTGCTATGGATACACAATGTCAGCACCTTGTTGCTGCTATGTCATCGCCATCGCTGGAACAGCAGCGCATAACGCTGACATACGCCTTGATGGACAATGCCCGCTTTACCGCATTGCACCTCAGGGGCGATGATAAGCTGGAAACATTAAAACTGGCGATAAGCCAGCCGGAAGATCTGCTCGCTATGCCTGTGCGCGGATTCATGAAACCTGGCTTGCAGGTTTTCTGGAGCCCCTGAGCCTCTTTAAACCCCGTGTGGAGAACATCATGAGCCAAGTATCCGGTTTTCATCGCGAGCGCATCAGGTCGGTTCTGGGCTCGTCCTTGCTGATGCCCGTTATCACCATAAACCGCTTGGCCGATGCGATACCTCTTTGCCAAGCACTCTTCGATGGCGGAATTTGTGTGATGGAAATAACCCTGCGCACGGAACATGGGTTAAAAGCGATCAAAAACGTACGCGAAGCCCTCCCGCAAGCCTGGGTCGGCGCGGGAACGGTGACTTGCCTTGCCCAGTACCGTCAGGCAGAAGACGCAGGTGCCCAGTTCATCGTCACACCCGGCGTCACTGAGGCTCTTCTGGAGTTCGCTTTAACCTCTGAGGCGCCGCTTTTACCCGGTGTTTCAACCGCTTCCGAGCTGATGCTTGGTTATGGCCTGGGCTATCGAGAGTTCAAGTTTTTCCCTGCAGAAGTGGCGGGTGGAATCCCGGCGCTGAAAGCCTTGAGAGGCCCTTTTCCCGATGCCGTCTTCTGCCCGACCGGAGGCATACGCCGGGATATGGCCAGGGATTACCTGGCCTCGGGCAACGTGCAAACGGTAGGGGGTAGCTGGCTGACGCCAGCAGAGGTTGTTGCGAATAAAGACTGGGCGAAGATCACCGAAATTGCTCGCGGAAGCCTCGCTGACGTTAGCTGATTTCAGAGCCAACCCGCACGATCTTCATGGTATTGGTGCCGCCCTGGGCGTTGATGTAATCCCCCTTGGTTATGACCACCAGATCGCCTTGGGCCACCACCTTCCGGTTAACAAGCTCCGAAATAGCCAGCGCATTGGTTCGTTCATTCGGAATCTTTGCGGAATCAAACGGAACCGTCTGCACACCGCGATACATCACAACCCGATGTTGTGTGGAATGATGTCGGGAAAAAGCGAAGATCGGCAGGCTGGACTTGATGCGGGACATAAGCCTCGGCGTCGCTCCCGTCTCAGTCATGCAGATAATAGCCGACACGCCTTTCAGGTGGTTAGCTGCATACATCGCAGAGAGCGCAACAGCCTCATCGACTTGCTCCATGCTTTCGTGAATCCGGTGCTGAGACTGGTGCATTGTTGGATGCTTCTCCGCACCTATGCAGATACGCACCATAGCCTCTACAGCTTCTACCGGGTAGTCGCCTACTGCCGTTTCTGCTGACAGCATAACGGCATCTGTGTAGTCCATGACGGCGTTTGCGACATCAGATACTTCAGCGCGTGTGGGCATGGGGCTGGTAATCATCGACTCCATCATCTGGGTAGCCGTAATCACAGCGCGATCAAGCACCCTGGCGCGTGAAATGATGTGCTTTTGCACACCCACAAGCTCTGCATCGCCAATCTCAACGGCAAGATCACCGCGAGCCACCATCACCGCATCAGAGGCCTCAATTACCGCGTCGAGTGCTTCCATATTATGCGCCAGCTCAGCACGCTCGATTTTCGCAACCAGGCCGGCATCAGAGCCGGCTTCCTTGAGCAAGCGGCGAGCGGTGTGCATATCCTCGGCGGTGCGAACGAAAGACACAGCAACGAAATCGGCGCCGAGGCGAGCGGCCGTCACGATATCCTGCTTGTCTTTTTCGGTCAGCGCGTCGGCAGACAGGCCGCCACCACGTTTGTTCAGGCCTTTGTTATTCGACAGCGGCCCACCAATCAGAACCGACGATGTGATGCTGTGGTCGTCAACAGACTGCACTTTCATTTCGATGCGGCCATCGTCCAGCACCAGGATGTCGTCCGGCTGCACATCATCAATCAGTTGCTCATAGTCGATGCCCACACGCTCCTGCGTGCCCGCTTCCTTGTCCATTGATGCATCCAGAACGAAGGTTTGACCTGCGGTCAGAATGACCTTGTTCTCGGCAAAGCGTGCAATCCGAAGTTTGGGGCCCTGGAGGTCGGCAAGCAGGGCAACAAAGCGGCCTTGTGCAGCAGCCGTTTTGCGCACCTGTTGCGCACGTTCAATATGTTCAGCGGCGCTGCCGTGGGAAAAGTTAAGCCGGGTAACGTCAACGCCTGCGGCTATAATGGCCGCCAGGGATTCGGGTGAGTCTGTTGCGGGGCCTAGGGTGGCGACAATCTTGGTACGCCTGAGCATATTTCGTGTCCTTTGGTTAGTCGGATTTGCATTGTGCAAGTTTGCGATCAATTTCGGGTTAGCCGGATTTATCGACTGGCTTTCATCAGCGCGAGTGCATTGTCCAGCATCCGGTTTGAGAATCCCCACTCATTATCGTACCAGGACATTACCTTTACATGACGGCCCAACACACGAGTGTGATTAGCGTCAAAAACGCTGGAGAGCGCATTGTGATTGAAGTCTACGCTGACCAGTTTTTCCCGGTTGTAGCCAAGTACAGGATTTGATTCTGCAGCAGCTTTTACTGCTGCATTGACTTCTTCCACGGATGTTTCCCGAGTGGCAATAAAGCTGAAATCGACCAGCGATACGTTAATGGTCGGTACGCGAACCGCCAGCCCGTCGAGCTTTCCGTCAAGCTCTGGGATAATCTTGCCAATGGCTGCGGCGGCACCGGTTTTGGTCGGGATCATTGATTGGGTTGCGGAGCGGGCTCGGTACAGGTCGGAGTGGTATACGTCACTTAAATTCTGATCGTTGGTGTAAGAATGTATGGTTGTCATCAGCCCGCTTTCTATACCGATGGCTCTATGCAGCGCTTCAGCAACTGGTGCAAGGCAGTTGGTCGTGCAGGACGCATTGGAAATAATATTGTGCTTCGCCGTAAGAGCGCTATGGTTAACGCCGTAAACTACCATGATATCAGCATCCGGGCTTGGCGCCGAGATAATGACTTTTCGGGCTCCGGCCGTAAGGTGAGCTTCTGCTTTGGTTCGCTCGGTAAATAACCCGGTGCACTCAAAGACAACGTCGATGTTCAGATCCTTCCAGGGCAAATCTTCCGGGTTGCGAATAGCCGTGATGGCAATCCGGTCGCCGTTTACGCTGAGAGATTCGGGGCCGTGGCTGACGTCTGCATTAAAACACCCGTGGACGCTGTCATACTTGAGGAGGTGGGCATTAGTTTCAGCGTCGCCCAGGTCGTTAATGGCGACCACACGAAGTTGCTCACGATAGTTGTTTTCATAAAGCGCGCGGAGTGTGTTGCGGCCAATCCGCCCAAAACCATTGATCGCGATACGAATTGTCATATTCTGATTCCTGATCTGGGTGTTTTTTGTTCGAATTTGCTCTGCGATGTAGTAAATATAACAAAATAGCGTTCGTATTTGTATGATTTAGCGAGCTAAATCGAAAAAAGAAGGTAAAATTACGGATTATTGCGTGCTATTGAATACTTGACCGGTACTGGAGCCCCATTATGCATCCGACTATCCACACAGTTACCCAGCGAATTACCGAACGCAGTCGTGCGACCCGGCAGGATTATCTCGGCCGCATGAATGAGCTCTCAGCCCGCTCGCCGCACAGAAGTTCGCTCTCCTGCGGTAATCTTGCCCATGGCTTTGCCGCCTGCAACCAGAGCGACAAAAACACCCTGAAGCTGATGAACAAAGCCAATGTGGCCATGGTGTCGGCTTACAACGACATGCTCTCAGCACATCAGCCCTATGCTACCTTTCCGGATATCATCCGCGAGGCCGCTCATGGCATGGGCTCGGTGGCGCAGTTTGCCGGTGGCACTCCCGCCATGTGTGACGGCGTAACTCAAGGCCAGCCGGGTATGGAGCTCAGCCTGTTTTCGCGGGATACCATCGCTATGAGTACTGCGATAGCTCTGAGTCACAACATGTTTGATGCCACGCTGTTGTTGGGCATCTGCGACAAGATTGTTCCGGGACTGCTGATCGGCGCGCTCAGCTTCGGGTACCTGCCAACCATTCTGATACCTGCGGGCCCTATGCCATCGGGTCTGCCGAACAAGGAAAAGCAGCGTATACGCCAGCTGTATGCAGAGGGGAAAATTGGCAAAGACGAACTCCTGGAAGCTGAGAGCAAGTCCTATCACAGCCCGGGAACCTGCACGTTTTACGGGACGGCCAACAGCAATCAGCTGTTGGTGGAAGTCATGGGGCTGCATTTGCCTGGCGCCGCCTTTGTGCATCCCAACACCCCCTTGCGTGATCAGTTGACTCGCACGGCAACGGAACAGGTTATCCGGATATCCAGGCCTCACAATGGCGAGCTTGGTCTGGGTGACATGGTTGACGAAAAAAGCATTGTTAACGCATTAGTGGCGCTTCTGGTAACCGGAGGCTCCACCAATCACACGTTGCACTGGGTTGCCATCGCCCGGGCCGCGGGCATTATCATCGATTGGAATGATTACGCGGAGCTTTCAACCGTTGTGCCGTCCATGACTCGCATTTACCCCAATGGCGAGGAAGATGTAAATGCTTTCCACGACGCCGGTGGCACGCCGTTCCTCATTCGTGAACTGCTTGAGGGAGGCTACCTGCATAACGATGTGGAGACCGTTGTCGGGCATGGCCTTGAGCGTTATACCCTCATGCCCGAATTGGAGGGGGAAAAGCTGGTATGGCAACCCGCGCGAGAGAAAAGCCTGTATCCAGACGTATTGAGTAACGCGGCGGAGGCCTTCGCGCCTGATGGCGGGCTCAAGGTTCTGGATGGCAACCTGGGCAGAGGCGTTATCAAGGTATCTGCAGTTGCCCGTGAGCATCACAGAATTGAAGCGCCTGCGGTGGTCTTCAACGATCAGAATGAACTGAAAACGGCTTTCGATGCTGGTGAACTGAATATGGATTGCATCGTGGTGGTTCGTTTTCAGGGGCCCAGGTCGAACGGCATGCCTGAGCTTCACAAGCTGACGCCCTATCTGGGTGTGCTTCAGGATCGAGGGTTCAAGGTCGGCCTGGTGACCGATGGCAGAATGTCGGGCGCGTCTGGCAAGGTTCCGGCGGCGATTCACGTTTATCCGGAGGCGTTTGAAGGCGGCGCACTTGCGCGAGTACAAAACGGCGACTTGATATGCCTGGATGCGGATAAGGGGGTGTTATCGATCATTTTGGATGAGGCTGAGTTTACGGCGCGAGAGCCGGCGAAGCCGGATCTGTCCGCGTATCACAAGGGCTATGGCAGAGAGCTGTTTGGCTGGATGCGACGAGTTGTCAGCACGCCCGAGGAGGGCGCCAGTGTCTTTGGCGATCAACCGCCCGGATAAGGGCGGCTGATCGTCCCCAGCTTTATCACAGGTAATGGATCAGATTTTGCTGGTCGAACCGATACTGGCGGTTGTACACACCGTTTTCAGCACGTCGCCCGGCGGCCAGCACCATAGTCACCAGCCCTTTGCGCGGAAGCTTGAGGAGCTTTCTTACCCGGCACTCGTCAAACCCTTCCATCGGGCAAGAGTCGTATCCATGGGCGCGTAGCGCGAGCATCAGGTTTTCAGCCGCCAATGCCGTGGATTTGGTCGCCCTCACCTTCATTTCATTCACCGAATAGGGCCCACGCGGCACAGGGCGAGACAAACCTACCACTAGCCCGGCCGTTTTCTTGGCCACGCCCAGAAGGCCCAACGGGCCTTGGTTATAATGAACGGGTGCGATCTTTTTGTAGTACTTCTCAACAATTGAAGGCAGCTTTTCCTCCTCTGGCCAGTCTTCCAGCGCCAAGCGTGCATGCTCCCGCCAGGTGTCCGGGCGCGCAACAATCGCGATCAATACCGGTGCAGTGGTGGCGGCGTTCTGGCCCAGGCATGCCTCGGCAAGTTTGCTTCGAAGTTCCGGTGTTCTGACCACAAAAAACTCCCACGGCTGCAAGTTGCTGGAATTTGGTGCCAGCGTGGCCAGTTCCAGGCAATCTTCAAGCACCGCATCGGGAATGGGTTCGTCCGTGAATCGCCTTACAGAACGACGGCTGCGAACAACCTTGCGGAATTCTTCAACATCAATCTTCGGAAGAGGAAGAGGGCCTGTTTTTGCGTTCATGATTAATCCCTGAATAGGCCGCAGTATGAAAGTACGATGACGGCTTGCCGCATGGTTTTTTGAGCTATATGGTTACGGTAAAACGCTTGTGATGCAATCGCCGGGATGACGACGAGCCAATGAAGGATACTCTTGCGCAGCTGCCTTTTGATGAATTGATCCGCCAGGTACGCGCCTGCTCGATATGTGCTGAAGCCTTGCCCCTGGGTCCGCGGCCGGTTGTGCAGCTATCACCGGAGTCGCGCATCCTTGTGGTTGGCCAGGCTCCGGGACGACGCGTACATGAAACGGGGTTGCCGTTTAACGACCTCAGCGGCGACCGTCTCCGGCAGTGGATGGGCATAACGCGGGAGGTGTTTTACGATGACCGCAAGCTGGCCATTCTTCCCATGGGGTTCTGTTATCCGGGCAAAGGTAAGTCTGGTGATTTGCCGCCCAGACCGGAGTGCGCGCCTGCTTGGCGTAATGCGTTACTTGAGCGATTGCCTGGTATCAAGCTCACGCTGGTTATCGGCCAGTACGCTCACGCCTGGCACCTGAAGGACGGGAAAAAATCGGTCACCGAAAATGTCAGAAACTGGCAGCGATATTGGCCAGACGTGCTGCCAATGCCCCATCCCAGCCCGCGGAACAACCTCTGGTTGCGCCGGAATTCCTGGTTTGAAGAGCAGGTGATTCCCGAGCTTCAGAAGCGTATAGCCAGTCTATTGGCATCAGACACTTTGGTGGAGTAGGGGGCCGGGACTGGATGTCGTAATTTTATCCGCCAGATAGAAATCGAGAGACTCGGTACCGCTGGTAGATGCGTGAAGTCCCTGTTTGGTCCGGCGCCAAAGAATGTCCTCGGACGTCATGGCCCACTCGTTCTTCACAAGATGCTGAACTTCTTTTTCGAACAGGGTGCCTGCGAAATGCTGACCCAGGTCATCCACCGAGGTGCAGCCCTGCAGAATATCACGAGACGTTGTACCGTAAGTCCGCACATATCGGCTAAGAACGGCCTCTGGCAGCCAGGGAAACTCTTGCTTGAGCGCTGCGGCAAGGTTGTCCTGATTGTCGAAATCGCCGCCAGGCAGAATCGCTGTTTTTGTCCAGTGGCCGCCCGCTTTCGGAAAGAAATGGCACAGTTTGTCCGTAGCGGCCTCTGCCAGTTTTCGGTAGGTAGTGATTTTGCCTCCGAACACTGAAATCAGGGGCGCCTTGCCTTTCTCCTGATTGACTTCAAACGAGTAATCACGGGACGCCTTCTGGGCGTTTTCCTCTTCGCCATCCATAAGCGGCCTGACGCCTGAGTACGACCATACGACATCGGACGGTTTGAGCTGCCGGATGAAGTGCGAATTGACGATGTTCAGCAAATAATCGGTTTCTTCCGGTGATATCCTGGCTTTTCTCGGGTCACCTTCGTATTCCACGTCTGTGGTGCCTACCAGTGAGAACTCGTCCTCATAGGGGATCACAAATACAATGCGCTCGTCTTCATTCTGCAGAATATAGGCTTCCTCTTCCTGATTGAGCCGTGGCACGACAATGTGGCTGCCTTTGACCATTCTGATCGTTCTGGGTGCCGGCATGGAGAGTGTTTCACTAAACAGCTTGCTCACCCAGGGACCTGAGGCATTCACAATCACTTTGGCTGAAACGGTTTTCTCGCCATTGCTCGACATGTCGCGAAGTGTGATTTTCCAATCCTTTTGTCCACGCTCGGCTTTGACGCACTTGGTTCTGGTCAGGATTTTAGCGCCGGACTGCTGTGCTTTTTTTGCGGTTAGGATAACGAGCCTGGCGTCATCCACCCAGCCGTCGGAGTACTCGAAACCTTTGGTAATCTCAGGTTTAAGCGGACCTGATGCGCCAAAGCGTATGGAGCGGGAGCCCGGCAGGATTTCACGCTTGGCCAGATGATCATAAAGAAACAGGCCGGTGCGTATCATCCACGCAGGTCTCAGGTGCGGCTGGTGCGGGAGGCGAAAGCGCATTGGCCACATGATGTGCGGTGAGTTTCTGAGAAGGGATTCACGTTCAGCGAGCGCTTTCTGGACCAACCGGAACTCGTAATGCTCGAGGTAGCGCAGACCGCCATGGATCAGCTTGCTGCTGTTTGAGGAGGTAGCAGAGGCCAGGTCATTCATTTCACAGAGCAACACCTTGAGGCCCCGCCCGGCTGCATCCATTGCTATTCCTGTTCCGTTGACACCGCCGCCAACAACGACAACGTCATATTGTTCGTGGTCCGTAGTCATTGTTGGATATCTCCTGATGCCATGGGAAAAGAACAGTTTCGCTACGCAAGCTTTCCGGCGCAAAAACGCGCAATAAACGCATTATGCGAAAGACAAGAATATTCGTAAAGGAAAATATAGAAAATAAACGAAAATGGCAAGATGAAGAAGAATTGTCGGGTGCCTCCTGCGTTCGAAGAGGCCGTCAGACCAGGTGGAGCTTGATACTGTGTTCGTTCAGGAGCTGAGAGATCTCGGCCGGTGGTTGCTGGTCGGTAAACACATGGTCTGCCTGGGTAATGCTGCCCAGTCTTACCATTGCATTGCGGCCGAATTTTGAATGGTCGGCGGCGAGCAATACCTGGCTGGAATTGGCGATGATCGCCTGCGCCACACGGACTTCGCGATAGTCGAAGTCAAGCAGCGAGCCGTCCGTATGGATACCACTGATGCCGATGATGCCGAAGTCCATTTTGAATTGGTTGATAAAATCGCGCGTGGCTTCGCCTACAATGCCTCCATCGCGGCTCCGCACTTCTCCACCGGCGATGATCACGTGGAAGTCCTCTTTTGCGGAGAGAATGGAGGCGACATGCAAATTGTTGGTCACAATCTGCAAATTGTTTTTTTCGAGCAGCGCTTTGGCGATGGTTTCGGTGGTGGTGCCGATGTTGATGAACATCGAAGAGTTATCCGGGATCAACTTGACCATGGCTTCGGCGATACGCTCTTTGGCTTCCAGATCCATGATCTTTCTGGCCTGGTAGGCCGTGTTCACCGTGCTTGAGTCAATACCGGCGCCGCCGTGATGCCGGCGGAGCTTTTTATCTTTTGCAAGCTCATTCAGATCCCTTCGGATTGTCTGGGGCGTTACTCTGAACTGGTCGACAAGCTGCTCGGTCGTTACAAAGCCGTTCTGCTGGATCAGTTCCATGATCAGATCCTGCCGCCGTCGCTGTGCCATTCAATAGCCCTCCAACCTGTCGTTGTTCTAATGCGAAATAATGAGCGTCCGTAAACACGGTGCAAATAAAGTTTAGTCTTTTTCAGTATTTTATACAGCCTATTGAATGGGTTGCGTTTTGGTTGGTCGGCGTTGTTTTCGAAACACCTTGGCATTCATGTTCAAAAGAGCAAAAATGCGAACAAATAAGAAAGCGGGGGAGACGCTAAATGAGCCAGTATTTACTTTCCATTGACCAGGGGACAACAAGTTCCCGGGCCATGCTCTTTGATCTCAAAGGGAATATACATGCAGTGCGGCAGCAGGAGTTTCCCCAACAGTTTCCGGACAGTGGTTGGGTAGAGCACGACCCTGATGATATCTGGTCGTCTGTGAAACAGACGTGCGACGCGGTGATGTCGGAAGAGTGCACAGACGATGACGAGGTGATTGCTGTCGGCATCACCAATCAGCGGGAAACCACCATCGTTTGGGACAGGGCGAGCGGCAAGCCGGTTTATAATGCGATTGTATGGCAGGATCGGCGAACAGCCTCCTATTGCAAATCACTCAAAAGTGCCAGTCATGAACCCTGGGTTCATAGCAAAACCGGATTGTTGATCGATCCATATTTTTCGGCCACCAAAATCCGGTGGATACTGGAGAATGTGCCTGGTACCCGTGAGCGTGCCGAGCGCGGAGAGCTGGCATTCGGAACGGTTGACAGCTTTCTGCTCTGGCATCTCACCGGAGGACAGGAGCACCGAACCGACGCCACCAACGCGAGCCGGACCCTGCTGTTCAATATACATACCCAGCAGTGGGATTCAGAGTTGCTGGAGCTGTTCGGCATTCCCGAATCCATGCTGCCCGAGGTGATGGACTCAGCCGACGATTTCGGAATCATCTCTGAGGGTGGAGCCCTTAATGGCGTGCCCGTGCTCGGTATAGCGGGTGACCAGCAGGCAGCCCTGTTTGGCCAGACCTGTTTCAATGTAGGGATGGCAAAGAGCACCTATGGCACGGGCTGCTTTTTGATGCTGAATACCGGTGACAAGGCTCTGAAATCCGAGCACAGACTCTTAACAACCGTTGCCTATCGCCTGAAAGGCAAGCCTACCTACGCCATGGAGGGCAGCATCTTTATCGCCGGTGCAACGATTCAATGGTTACGCGACGGCCTCCGTTTGATTCAGAACGCTTGTGACACAGAGCCATTGGCAGAAGGCACGCCGGTAGATCACGGCGTTTATCTTGTACCGGCGTTTACAGGCCTGGGCGCACCCTACTGGGATCCCGATGCGCGCGGGGCAATTTTTGGCCTGACCCGGGACACGGGCATCAAGGAAATTGTGACCGCCGGCCTGCAGTCGGTGTGCTATCAGACCAAAGACCTGCAAAAAGCGATGGAAAAGGACGGTAGCCGCCCGATCAACTTGCGGGTTGATGGCGGAATGGTAACGAATAATTGGGTGCTTCAGTTCCTTGCGGATATTCTTGGCGCGCGAGTGGACAGGCCGTCAATTGTGGAAACAACAGCACTTGGCGTCGCGTATCTGGCCGGGCTTCAAGCCGGCGTGTATGGATCGCTGGACGAGCTAGCGAGTTTGTGGCGATGTGACCGGAGCTTCGAGCCGGTCATGACAAAGGAAAAGCGTGATCAGTTGTACGACGGCTGGATTCAGGCTGTTCATAAGCTCTGAGCAGCTTGTTGGGGGACAGCCCAGCAGTGCAGAGTGGTTTAACGGACCCCCAGTTCCCGCAACCGCTTGTAAAGCGTATTTCGGCTGATAGACAACTCTTTTGCAGCGCTCGATACGTTGCCTTTACACCGGTGGTAAACGTGAAGTGTATAGGCGAGCTTGTTGTGTTCGCCGTTTTCGGGCTGATCTCGCAGCTTGCTGGGTGGCTTCGGTGCCGCATCGAAAGACGCCATCTTTGCTGGCTTATTAGCAGAGGCGAAGGCCGTGGCCTCAAATTCGGCGAGGAAGTCTGTTGGCAAATGCCAGATTTGTACATCCTCCCCATCGGCAATGGCTATGGCCACCCTCAAGACATTTACGAGTTGGCGGATGTTACCCGGCCAAGGGTGATTTTCCAGGGCTGATAGTACCCTTGGGGTTAGCGCTTCGCTCTGCGCCGGGTCCCGGTGCTCTCGGTAGATGTGCTCAATAAGATTGCGTTTGTCAGTGCGGTTTCGAAGTGCGGGCAGTTCAATACACAGCCCGTTGATCCGATAGTAAAGGTCTGCGCGGAACTGCCCGGATTCAATGCTCGATGAAGGTGAGCGGTTGGTTGCGGTGATCAGCAGAATATCGACCGGAACACTTTCTGAGGCTCCTACGGGTGTGACCACCCGCTCCTGAAGTACACGAAGCAGCCGTGACTGCGCGGATAACGGCATCTCGCCAATTTCATCGAGAAACAATATGCCTTTGTGGGCCTTGCGGATCAAACCAAGGGAGCCTCGAGCCCGCGCGCCGGTAAAAGCTCCCGCCTCGTAACCAAACAATTCGGATTCCACCAGCTCCGGCGGGATGGCCGCGCAATTCACTGCAACCAGAGGCTGATCCCTGCGTTGAGTCGCTTCGTGCAAAACCTTTACCAGCACTTCCTTGCCAACGCCGGTTTCGCCGGTTATCAAAAGCGGAACGCCCCGATTGAGAACTTTCAGGCTCTGCTCGGCACAGCGACGAACCGATGCGTCACCGTACTCCAGGCTGCTAAAGCCGGATGGCGTGTTTTGTGCTGAAGGCTCCCGAATGCCCGCATCCTTATCCAAAGGCGCCTTTCGTGTTGAAGAAGGTCGCTTGAGGCGAGCGCTCAGTCTTACCTTGCTTCTGGTCGTAAGTTGTATTGCCGTGTGTTCCGGATGACCCAGGATGTGGTTACGGTGAGTTGTAAACAGATCATCAAGCCTGGTGTCGGCGGTTTGGGTGCCCAGCAACTGATCCGCGCGCTGATTGCTGGCAACTATCTGGCCTGAATCATTACAGACGAGAATGCCGGACCAAGGGCTGTCGAAGTTGTCTGCGGTGGTGTTGAGTGTGATCTGAAAGTGATCCGACTCAAACTCCCGGTTGAGCAATCGGTTTTCTACGGACTGGGTAAGCAGTCGCACCATGCCGAGGGTGTGCGCCTGCGGCAGGTAGGCATCGCTGAACACGCTCAATACACCGGTAAGCTGCTTCCGGGCATCGAATATGGGAGCGGCGGAGCCGATGATGCTCCGGTGGAGCTTGAGAAAGTGTTCGTTTCGCTGTATCTGAATCGCTTTCCCGGCGGCAATAGCGGTCCCTATGGCGTTGGTGCCGCACTGTTGCTCCTGCCAGTTCGCGCCTTCCTGAAACCAGGGTTTGAGACGGGGCTCCGTGATGCGCGTGTCGCCCCAGCTTTTTAATACGGTGGCGTGCTGATTCGCCAGAAGGATCAGGCAGCGGCTATTGGAGAGCACGTTCCGGTAATAGGGAAGCACCTCCGCCTCGGTACTCGAAAGCAATTCGTGGTATTGGCGCTCCAGATCTTGCTGTTGAAAAGCTTCTGGCGCGGGTGGAGCCGGTTCGTATTCATGGTCGAGGCCCCACGCGATGCAGCGTTCCCAGGATTTCGCAACGTCACTTCGGTTATCCAGGTGTTTGTTCTTCTTCATCGGGCGGCATCTCTGTGTTCGTTTTTATGTTTTTCGGTATTGGTAATCGGAGCCGTGTGTTCAGTTGAGACCCGGGAGCTGTTCAATCATCTGTGCAAACAGTGTTCACGTCAACGTTCAACTTGAGCAAGGTGTTGTTAAACGAACATTGTTATTTTCGGATGAGAAATATAGAGAAAACTAAAAGCTTTTAAAATCAGAGTTGTAATGGTTTTCACGTACAAGTTTCAGAAAACTGGTACAGGCCTTGCGTTCAAAGATTCCAAATAGAATTTCCGGACGTTCGTTTCAGGATCCGGATGCGCTTCCATAAGAACAACAAGGAATGCTTATGTCCTTAACGCTGGAGAACCTCTCCCGCACGGTCGACGGAGTCGACTACGTACGGGATGCCAATCTCACTTTTGAGGCTGGCTCCTTCAATGTCTTGCTTGGCCGGACGTTGGCCGGTAAAACCTCAATGATGCGACTGATGGCCGGCCTCGATAAACCGTCGCAAGGCCGTCTGTTGTATAACGGCGAGGATGTTACCGGGCAAAACGTGCAGCGCCGTAACATCTCGATGATCTATCAGCAGTTCATCAACTATCCCACGCTTACCGTCTACGAAAATATTGCGTCACCGCTGCGCCTGGCCAAAATGGCAGAGTCTGAAATTGATCGCAGGGTAAAAGAAACGGCGTCGATGTTGCAGATTGAACCCTTGCTCAAGCGCTACCCACTTGAGTTGTCCGGCGGCCAGCAGCAGCGTACCGCTATGGCTCGCGCGCTGGTTAAGGATGCCACCCTGGTGCTGTTTGATGAGCCGCTGGTGAATCTTGATTACAAGCTGAGGGAAGAGCTCCGGGCGGAACTCAGGGACCTGTTCCGGGAGCGCCAGTGTATTGCGGTTTACGCAACAACAGAGGCAAACGAAGCTCTGGCACTGGGTGGCACAACAACGCTTTTACATGAAGGCGGTGTGGTTCAGACCGGGCCGGTCATGGAGGTTTACCGTGCGCCGGTTAATACCCTGGCCGCGCAATTGTTCAGTGAGCCTCCAATGAACATGGTTCGCGGACGTGTGACGGACACTGAAGTTACCTTTGATGAATATTCCCACCACGCGCTGACCCAGGAACTGGAAAAGCTGACGCCCGGTGATTACTGGTTCGGTATTCGCCCCAGCCATATTGCGCTGGTTCCAACCAACGATGACGATCTCGAGATGTCCATGGAAGTCGCTCTGAGTGAGATCAGCGGTTCTGAAACCTTCATGCACGTTGAGAACAGTCATTTCGAGATGGTGATGCAGCTCATGGGCGTTCACCAGTACCACACCGGCGCGCCGGTCAAGGTTTATCTGCCGATCAACAAACTGTTCGTCTTCGATAAGGATGAGCAATTGGTGCACACACCATCCCGGGTTGCCGGAGGAGCTGTCTGATGGCTGAAATTCAATTGAAAGCCTTGGCGCACAGTTACAGTGATACACCAACAGGCCCGGATGACTATGCCATTCGCCAGCTAGACCATGTCTGGCACAAAGGCGGTGCCTATGCGCTGCTTGGGCCTTCGGGATGTGGCAAGAGCACCATGCTGAATATTATCTCCGGGTTGATTCAACCGTCGGAAGGGGAGGTGTTGTTTGATGGCAAGCGGGTGAACGAACTCTCTCCGCGGGACAGAAATATCGCACAGGTATTTCAGTTCCCGGTTATTTACGACTCGATGACGGTATACGAAAACCTGGCGTTCCCGCTTAAGAACAACAAGGTTCCCGCCTCCAGAATCAAGGTTCGCGTGCAGGAGATTGCAGAGGTTCTTGAGATTGAAGACAAGCTTCATAAAAAGGCCAGGAATCTGACCGCTGATGAAAAGCAGAAGGTGTCCATGGGGCGGGGGCTGGTGCGGGAAGACGTCTCGGCGATTCTGTTCGACGAGCCGCTAACCGTTATCGACCCCCAGCTCAAATGGAAGCTGCGTCGGAAACTCAAGCAGATCCATGAACAGTTTGATATCACCATGGTGTACGTCACCCACGACCAGCTTGAGGCCTCTACATTTGCCGACAGAATTGCCGTGATGTACGACGGTCAGGTTGTTCAGTTCGGTACGCCTACGGAACTCTTCGAGGCGCCCAATCATACGTTCGTTGGTTACTTTATCGGAAGCCCGGGAATGAACATTGTGGAGGTCGAGCGGTGTTCAGATGGCGTCTGTTTTGGCTCCACTGTGCTGCCACTTGAGAGCTGGCAAGTCGATATTCTCAAACGCATGACATCCGGGAACCTGAAGATCGGCATACGCCCGGAGTTCATCGAGATCTCGCCTATAGCGTCTGACGATACCTACGAGGCAAATGTCCAGGATATAGAAGATCTGGGCACCTATAAAATCGTGACGGTGCAGCTTGGCGAGCAGGAGTTGAAGGTGCGCCAGAATGAGGAATTTGAAGCCAGCATCGACAGCCCCGTACACCTTTCATTCCCGAAACAGTGGTTGATGCTGTACGTGGATGAATTCCTGGTTCAGGAGCAACAGTGATGGACAAAATCCCTGATAACCGCGCCTGGTGGCTCGTACTGCCAGTGTTTCTTCTTGTTGCCTTTTCGGCGCTGATACCCCTGATGACCGTGGTTAACTACTCGGTTCAGGATATCTTCGGGCCAGGCCAGGCCTATTATGTTGGCGCGGAATGGTTCAAAGAAGTTCTTGCGGATGAACGGCTTCAGGACTCACTGATCCGGCAGTTCGTGTTCTCCGGTTTTGTGTTGCTGATTCAGATTCCACTGGGTATCGGTGTGGCCCTGATGATGCCGAAATCCGGCATCAAGGGCTCCCTTTGCCTTATCCTCATTGCCATTCCGTTGCTGATTCCCTGGAACGTCGTTGGCACCATCTGGCAAATTTTTGCTCGCGGTGATATCGGTTTGTTCGGCTGGGGTATCAATCAGCTTGGTATTGACTATAACTACACCGGCGACACCCTGGACGCCTGGCTGACAGTGCTTCTTATGGACGTCTGGCACTGGACGCCGCTGGTTGCTCTGCTTTGCTATTCCGGTCTGCGTGCCATTCCCGAGGCCTTTTATCAGGCGGCGGAAATCGACCGCGCTTCGAAATGGGCGGTATTCCGGTATATCCAGCTCCCGCGTCTGAAAAGTGTGCTGATTATTGCTGTGCTGTTGCGATTCATGGATAGCTTCATGATCTATATCGAGCCATTTGTTCTCACTGGTGGCGGCCCGGGAAGCTCCACGACGTTCCTGAGCCAGACGCTGACCACCATGGCAATAGGGCAGTTCGACCTGGGGCGTGCTGCGGCATTCTCACTGATCTACTTCCTGATTGTATTGCTTATTTCCTGGTTGTTCTTCACCGCTATTACTCACGCCGACAAAGAAAAATAAGGAGAGTGAGATGAGACAGACGCGTTCCAAGAATGTCGGGATTACCCTTTTTATCCTGCTGCTTCTGACACCGGTTTACTGGTTGCTGAACATGTCGTTCAAAACCAACCAGGAAATCCTCGGAGGTCTTACGTTATGGCCGCAAACCTTCACGTTTGATAACTACGCAGTGATCTTTACCGACCCCAGTTGGTATAACGGCTACCTCAACTCCATGTTGTATGTATCGATCAACGTGGTCATTACGCTGTCGGTTGCGTTGCCGGCAGCCTATGCGTTCAGCCGATACAAGTTTCTGGGCGACAAACACCTGTTCTTCTGGCTGCTCAGTAACCGGATGGCGCCGCCTGCGGTTTTCCTGCTGCCGTTCTTTCAACTGTATTCATCAATTGGTCTTTTTGACACCCATATTGCCGTTGCGCTTGCGCACTGCCTGTTCAACGTGCCATTGGCGGTGTGGATCCTGGAAGGCTTCATGAAGGGCGTTCCACGGGAATACGATGAGATGGCTTACATTGACGGCTACAGCTTCCCGAGGTTCTTTATAAAAGTGTTTTTGCCGATGATCCGTTCGGGTATAGGCGTGACAGCCTTCTTCGCTTTTATGTTTTCCTGGGTTGAACTGCTTCTGGCCAGAACACTCACCTCTGTGGACGCTCAGCCTATCGGGGCGATTATGACTCGCACCATCGGAGCCAGCGGTATTGACTGGGGTGTACTGGCGGCCGCCGGCGTTTTGACCATTGTTCCCGGTCTGCTGGTTATCTGGTTTGTTCGCAACCACGTGGCCAAAGGCTTCGCTCTCGGACGGGTATAAGGAGAATTCATATGATTGCCTGGATGAACTGGACACCCACTGTTGTTGTTTTCTTTGCGGCTATCGCAATGATTCTTGCGGCCATGACCGTTTATGAAATCGTTTCTCCCTGCACCGAGCGCAAGGGTTTTCTGCCCATCGAAACGACACGGGGAGACCGGTTGTTTATCGGTTTTCTGTCCGCTGCATATATACATCTGGCGTTCCTCGCCGTTAGCAGCATTACGCTCTGGGTTGCTTTGGCAGTGTCTGTAGTTTGGCTTTTGGTTCTTTTGCGGTGGGGCTGAATGCAGCTGAATATGCGGTTGCAGAGGCCCTTTGAAAAAGGAGTTTAAAAGGTTGTAAAGAATTCGAAACCGAACTAATTTTCAATCAATGGTCGAAAACAATCATAAAGTCGGTCTCGAACGCACAAGGTTTTACAGTCCAAGCGTTATAACAAGCCCAAACGGAGTGCGGTCTTGCTTCGCTCCATTCACAACAAAGTAAACGAGGTTGGATATGTTCAAAAACAACAATTATCCGAAGACCCTGATACTGAGCGCTGCCATCGGTGCGATCAGTATGGGGCTGAGCCTGCAGGCCGGCGCTGATCAGTACTCGGACGCTGCTGAAAAATGGGTAAATGACTCGTTCAAAAAGTCTACCCTCACCAAAGAACAGCAGATGAAAGAGATGGCGTGGTTTACCAAAGCCGCGGAGCAGTTCCGGGGCATGGAAATCAATGTTGTTTCGGAAACCATTGCCACCCACGAATACGAATCCAGTGTTCTGGCCAAGGCCTTCTCGGAAATCACCGGCATCAAGCTGACCCATACCCTGATTCAGGAAGGCGATGTCATTGAGAAGTTGCAGACCCAGATGCAGTCTGGCCGCAACATCTACGACGGTTATGTGAACGACTCCGACCTCATAGGGACACATTTCCGGTACGGTAAAGTGGTTGCCGTTGAAGACATAATGAACGGTTCCGGCAAAGACCTTACTCTGCCGACTCTGGATCTTGAGGACTTCATTGGTCTTGATTTCACTACAGGGCCTGACGGCAAGCTCTATCAGCTGCCGAGCCAGCAATTTGCCAACCTCTACTGGTTCCGGGCGGATTGGTTCGAGCGTGAAGATCTGAAAAAGCAGTTCAAGGAACTCTACGGCTATGAGCTGGGCGTTCCGGTGAACTGGTCAGCGTATGAAGACATCGCAGAGTTCTTCTCGGTTCATGTGAAAGAGATAGATGGCAAGAAAGTCTACGGCCATATGGATTACGGCAAGAAAGATCCATCCCTGGGATGGCGCTTCACCGACGCATGGTTCTCGATGGCGGGCGCGGGTGACAAAGGTCTGCCGAACGGCTTGCCGGTAGATGAGTGGGGCATTCGCGTGGAGGACTGCCACCCTGTAGGTTCCAACGTCTCACGCGGCGGTGCTACGAATGGCCCAGCTGCTGTTTATGCGACCACGAAGTATGTCGACTGGATGGAAAAATACGCGCCGCCTGAAGCCACGGGTATGACCTTTTCCGAATCCGGCCCGGTACCCGCTCAGGGCAATATCGCTCAGCAGATTTTCTGGTATACCGCATTTACGGCCAGCATGATTGAGGATGGCCTGCCAGTCGTCAATGAAGATGGCACTCCGAAGTGGCGAATGGCGCCTTCCCCACGTGGTCCCTACTGGGAAGAAGGTATGAAACTGGGTTATCAGGACGTGGGCTCCTGGACCTTTCTGGATTCCACCCCCGAGAAACGTCGCTTGGCAGCCTGGTTGTACGCCCAGTTCACGGTGGCGAAAACCGTGTCTCTGGAGAAAACCATTGCAGGTCTGACCCCGATTCGCGAATCCGATATAAACTCGGATGCGATGACAGAAATGGCGCCGAAACTTGGCGGGCTTGTTGAGTTTTATCGAAGCCCTGCGCGGGTTCAGTGGTCACCTACAGGTACCAACGTTCCGGATTATCCGAAACTGGCTCAGCTCTGGTGGCAGTACATTGCCCAGGCCGCGAGCGGCGAAGCAACACCGCAAAAAGCCTTGGACGGCCTTGCTGATGCTCAGGACCGTGTCATGGAACGGTTGGAACGCGCCAACGTCATGCCGAACTGCGGTCCGAAGCTGAACGAGCCAAGGGATCCGCAGTACTGGCTGGACCAGCCGGGCTCGCCCAAGCCGAAACTGGAAAACGAAAAGGTGCAGGGCAAAACCGTTCCCTATAACGAGTTGCTCAAAACATGGGAAGATGCTCGCGAGAGCTGATTTCTGCTGTTTTTGCTCTCCAGGTCGCAGGCAGGCTCACAAACTCAGTGGCTTGCCTGCCTCCCTGCGACGCGCTTCCCACTCTTCCCGGGTCTGGGCTGCTTCATCGCCAGACATCGACTCGACGATGCTGAAGTAGTCCGAGCCATACTCGTCGGCCATGATGGTGTCCCGGGGTTTAACTTTGACCACATACACAGACTGTACGTTCTGATGGTCAAAATCACGCCAGTACTGTTCGTCTTTCAGGAAGGTGTACCTGTGCTCCTCCAGTGTGCGGATCACCGCCCGGGTATTGGTGGTACCGACGCGCTCCACTGCGCTCTTGTATTGATACACGATGCTGTAGGCCGATGCCGCAGCGGTGGATGGCCGCATTTCATAGCGCTTTGAGAAGGCTTCAACGAACTCTTTACCGCGTGGGTAGTCCATGTCATAGGGCACATTCCATACCCACGGGCTGCCTCCGACAATGCCCTCCATAATGGTTGGGCCAACCTGTCGAGCCATACCCAAAGTCAGATTGGGAACAACCACCTGCATTTTCTTGGTCAGGCCCATTTCGTAAGCCACATTAAGTGCACGAACCATGTCATCACCAAACAGGACCAGCATTAGCACTTTTGCACCGCTTGCGTCGGCTTGCTCCAGAGCGTCCTGGAAGTCGTTTACCAGGGCACGGGGAAAGGGTGTTTTTACACCAGGATGGCGTTGTGCGTCTTCGGTGTTGGAAAATTTGCGCACGGATTCTTCAACCGACCAGCCCCATGTGTAGTCCGCAGTAATGTAGAAATAATCTTCACCGGCGTGGTTGCGTTTAAGGTACTGGCTGAGAACCTTGGCCGTCATCCAGGCATTATAAGGCTCCCGGAACATGTGGCTGTGCGCCGCACTTCCGGTGGTCGCGTTGGAATAGGTGAGGGTACCAAAATAGATTCGGTTGCGTTCCCGGGCAGCATTGCCAGAGGCGATTGCGACGGAGCTGGACACCCCACCGAACACCATCCGAACGCCTTCGTTATCTATCATTTCGGCGGTGTTTTCTGCGCCCTTGGAAGGTTCTCCGCGAGTATTCCGGATAACCAGTTCCAGAGGCTGCCCCATAACGCCGCCGGCTTTGTTTATTTCATCCACCGCCAGAAAAGCACCCAGTCTCTGTTGCAGGCCTTGATCTTTGTACCGGCCGGTCTGTGGGTAATTCAGGCCGATTTTGAGTGTTTCTGCGGCAACGGTGCTAGCGGCAAGCAATAGCAAGCAAGTAGTTAAGAGTGCTTTTCCGGCTGTCATAATGGCTCCTGCTACAGGGCACGGCCAAGTGTTTGGCACTCAGGTCAGTACTCTGAACGTTGTGGTTTGAGTATTGGTAAGGCAGAGGGTCAGTTTCTTTCCCGGAACTGTATCCGGCAATCAGACTAAAGTGGGGATTTGCGTAAAAAATTGTACGTTTGCACCCTCACTGACATGAGTCATACTGCGTCTTCTGGTATGGAGAGCGACTAAAAAAACGGGTAATCGAAACCGAGGAGGCTTCCGTGACGAGTAACAACGCACAGGACGAAGTGATCACCTGGCAAACAGGCCACTGCTACCTCGGTGAGATTCTGGTGGCGCGCACGCCGAGTGGAGTGTGCGCTGTGCTACCAGGGGAGTCTCCGGAGGAGCTGGTTGCGGAACTGGCCCGTCGATTCCCGGATGCCACACTTGAGCATGAAAACAACTCGAGGGCAGAGTGGTTTGCCGACGTGATGAGTTATCTGATTGACAGCCGCAAGCCACTGTCAGTGCAACTCGACCTCCGGGGCACAGACTTCCAATGCAGAGTCTGGCGCGCGCTGCAGGAAATACCGTCGGGCAGTTCGGCAAGCTATGGCGAGATTGCCCAGCGCATGGGCATGCCAACGGCTTCACGGGCTGTAGCGGGAGCGTGTGCCGCCAACCCTTTGGCCGTGGTTGTGCCGTGCCATCGGGTACTTCGAAGTGATGGTAGCCTTTCGGGCTACCGCTGGGGTGTAAAGCGCAAGCAGTCAGTATTAAGTCACGAGCAAGGGTTGTCTGAGCGCTGATGGTGGAAATTAAACCCATGGACCTGTTTGCGGGCCGCCATCCTGTCGGTTTGCGGTGTCTTTGGCTTTTGTTACTTGTCGTGCTGCCGTCTGCGGCCCATGCGCAATGGCACAAATACACAGATACCGCGATGACCACACCGGTGGAGCTGGAATTCTGGTTTGACGGCCAGAAGGCTGCCGATGCCATCGCGAAAGACGTTCTGGCTGTGTTTCATCAGGTTGATCGTAACATGAGTCGTTACCGGGAAGACTCAGAGCTCTCCGGCCTGAACCGACGTGCTGCGGAGAGCCCGGTCAAGGTAAGCTTTGATCTTTTCCAGGTGCTTAAAAAAGCGGGCGACGTGGCTGAGCTTAGCGGTGGGGCTTTTGATATCAGCTTCGGATCCGTCGGGTTTCTTTATGATTACCGGCAGCACCAACAGCCTTCCGCTGAAGATATCCGTTCAAGGCTTGACCGTATCAATTATCAGGATATTGTCCTGAATGAGGCCGAGCACACGGTATTCTATCGTCAACAAGGTCTGTTGGTTGACTTGGGGGGCATTGCCAAAGGCTTTGCCGTTGATCTTGGTATTGAACGTCTTGTGCGGGCTGGTGTTCGTCATGCCCGGCTGAGCGCTGGTGGTGACTTGCGCCTTTTGGGTGACAAGCGCGGAAGCCCATGGCTTGTGGGCGTGCGGGACCCACGTTCCGGGAAGCGCAATGCGGTTGTGCTGCCACTGGCAAATGTTGCCATATCTACTTCCGGCGATTACGAGCGTTTCTTTATCAATGAGGAGGGTGAACGCGTTCATCATATTCTTTCTCCAGGCACCGGAAAATCCGTGCGCGGCGTGCAGAGCGTTACAATTATTGGAAACGATGCGCTGACAACTGATGGGCTTTCTACCGCGGTCTTTGTGTTGGGCCCGGAAAAAGGCCTGGAAATGATAGAGCAGTTACCCGGCATTGATGCGATTATCATTGATGATAAGCGCATCATGCACTTTTCTGAGGGGCTGGCGCCCCCGGAATCGTGAAGCTGATGACGGGGGCTTTGCCCGCAGAACTTTTTTCAGGGCGCGGGTGGAATTGTCCCGTTGACCACATCCGAAAATGCGATCAACCGGTCTTGGTTCGTCGTATCTCCAAGGCCATGCCCCATGAACTTTGAAGCAAAGTCGCCTTGCTCACCGTGCAACGCCATGTAGTTCAGTAACACGGTTTGAACCAGCTGGTTTACGTTATTCGCAGCTGGGCTGGAAGCGGTTTCCACGGAGGCGTCTGCACGCATGAAGCCGATCTGGTTACGTGTGGCAACCGGGCGCCCGTTCGGGTTGTAAACAAGGAAAAATGAAGCCGCAGTCTGCTGATTGTCGCCCGTCCACACACCTTTGCCTCTGCCATCCTGGGAATCATCGAGGCTGCCATTGCTCGATACCGAGCCGTCGCTGAACACATATAGCATCAGCGGCATCCCTACTCTTGCGGCGTACTCCAGGCAGGCGCCCATGCACCGGCCAGCCTGCTCATCCCGGCGTTCTCCGGTCGCCCGCTCCCCGGTGTGATAGTCGTAACCACCCATGGTAATGGTGCCGGCGCCCGCATAGCCATTCAGGACCAGCTTCATGACAGAGGCAGTCTTGCGGAACTCCCGGTTGCCGTTGAATTCGGTGCTTGAAAAGATCCCTCCGGGCCCGACAATATCCGGATCTGCCATCGGGTCCAGATCTGCCGGGTTGCCAAAGCGGTCAGCCAGATCTGCGCTTTTGATGTAGCCGCACTTGACCAGCTCCTTGATCGCTTCGTCTGTCGTAATGCGGGTATTGACCTTGTTCATTTTTTTATCGCTGATACGCTGGATGGACTCCATAACGGCCACCGCATCACCTTGATCAAGAATACCGATCAGATCACCCACATCCACCAGGCCGGTCACATCGGATGGTCGGTCGATCTTGGTAGGCCTTACCTGGGGGTTTATCAGGCTCATAGGGGCAAGAGAGTTGCCTCCGGAATCCGTGCTTTGGGAGCCCACCAGAGAGAGTAGAGAGCCGTCCGCTCCGGCTTTGTGAATACCGTACATGGGGTTGTGCGGGTTGTTGCCCGTGTCGTTCTCTGAACGTGCTGCGATGATCGCACCATTCGTTCCGGCGCGGGTGCCTGCGCTGGTGCTTTGCTGAATGCCGCGTAAAAACGCGCTGTCTGAGTGAAACGCCAGCCCGAGCTCTTCGTTCACGAAAGAGGGATCGTTTGGCAGCATGTCACCGGGCAGTCCGAGCTTGCTATAGCCAGCTGTGCTCAGAAAATCCATTTGTCCGCCAGATTTACCCATCAGCACGTTGGAGCCGGCAATATTCGCGCCCCCTGCCAGATCAAAACAAATAAACGGGATCTTTCCCGCACCCTGAACCGCAATTCCACAGCTTTCCTTGAGGCCTTCCAGGTCAGAAGAGAGCGCAGCCGCCGCCATTCTGGGATTAGCGAACAAGCTGAACAGCGAGGCGCCAAAAACGGTGGCGGTGCCTGCCATCATGCCCTGCGCAATGAACTCCCTGCGGGTACGTGGCCGCGAGTGGTCATCGTGGAAGAGGGGCTCGCCATTGGCCAGTGGCCGTTTTCGGGATTTGCGAATAAACATGAGCGGTGTCCTCTACTGAACCAGGGTGGTGGCGCTGCCAAGCACAGCGGCACAACTAGCTTTAACAATTGTTTCGGTGCGGCCGTTGCAGTCTTCACCGCTGCACGGTGTCAGCTTGTCAATCAGGCTGCCGAGCTCCGTTTGAATATCCAGTGCTGCAGGTTGTGTAGACAGGTTCTCACCAACAAACCGTGCTAACAGTGGCCCGGTTATCAGGCTTTTTCCGCTGTGGTCAAAAGCTGTCCCGGCAGATGCCGTGAAATCAAAGCCCGGGAAGAAAGCCGCTCTGGCTTGCCCATCTTTGATGAGAGCATCGCAATACTGAATCGCCATCTGGGTAACAGCCATCTGGTGAGACGATAAAAAGCCGCCGATATTTTCAATGGTTGGTAACTGTTGCTTGACCGTGCTGAAGGTATTCAAAACAGCCGGTCGGGTTTTCGCAACACCGGTCATGCGTGCCATGGACTCGTTGATTTCGTCAAAGGTTTTCAGGCCGATATCGGATGATGGAGGCAGATCTGCTGGCGTTCCGCTGTCGATCAACGGCGGCTCAGAGCGAGAGTAAGTGCTGCTGCCGAATAGATCGAACGTCAGGAAGAACTCGTCATATTCCGGTCCGTTTTCAAGCGCGATGATGGTGCCAAGCCGCGACAATGACTGGCCTGTGCCAGGCTCGTAGGTTGCGCTATCGAGAACCACATCAAGGTTGGCCCAAGCCTGGCCTACCGTGGCTTCTTTGCCGTTGATACCCAGGCGCATACCCTGAATACGTAGATTGGAAGGCTCGGCGCTTTCATCCAGGCTGATGAAGAAGGGGCTGGTAAACCGGTAGCTGAAGCTGTCGAACTGGCTGACTTCGAAAACGATGTAACTTTCTGGCACGTTGATCAGGTCAGACACGCCGAACAGAAGGAAGAACTTCTGGCCTACACCGACGTCGAAGTTGGCCTGGATCTGCTCCGGAGTCAGTGCCCGATTGTGAATCGCGACCATACGAATGGCGCCCTGCCACGGGGAGTTGCCATCGGTTTCATTACCCAGGACAAACGCGAAGCTGTCATCCCATTCGGAGAGCAGGCCGGCGTTATCCGGATCCATATCGCCGGAGTACTGACCGTTGACAAAAATCTGCCGCCCCGCACCTGGGGAATAGTTAACAACAACATGTTGCAGGGTAGCCTGCAGCAGCTTGTCGCCATCCTGGGTAGCAAACGGCATGTTTTCATCGCTGGTGGTGCTGCGGTGCAACACTTCATAACGCTGCAGGGACTGGCTCAGCGTCATGTTTCGTGTGGTTGCGGAGCCGGAGTAGGTCACAATCCGTGCGTCTTCCTGGCTAATATTGCCGGGGGCTACCCATGCTTCGATCGCATACTCACCGGAACCGGTCAGCAGCGTATGAAGTTTGCGGCTGTCTGTGGTTGACCCTTGGGCTTTGCCTGCTGGCACCATGGCGCCCTGCTCAGTCTGCACTGCGGGGCGCATATCTATACCCCAACCGCCAACCCAGTCAACGTTTCCGCTGAGCGTCAGGTTCAGGGCAGGGGATACACCGCTGGTATCGAAAGCTGTCTGACCTTCACCGGCCTTGAACTCGTAGAGGGCGATGATGTTGTCTTCGAAGCGCCCGCCAGAGTTGGCCAAAAGGCCGTCACCATTATCGCCGGCAAGTACCAGTGCTTTGCTTGTGACCAGATCCGGATCTACTGGCCGAGGTGATTGCAATGCGGCCAGCTCCAGAATTTTTGTTTCCATATAGGCTGCGTCACTACCACAGTCTGCTGTCCAGCAATTGTGAGCGTCGAATTCCAGCCGTGTTACAAGGCGGGAATTGCTGGGCGTGGTCAGGCTGATCCTGCTCTTGGATTGCTCATAGGCAGTTGAAAGAGTGCTGCTTGCTATATAGGGTGTCTGACCACTGTCGCCGTGACAATCACTGCAATAATCCATGAGTACGGGATAAACCGTCGTGCTGAAACCAGCAGGGTCTGCCGGCAGGGTAATCGTGTTTCCGGGGTCCTTCTCCGCCGGGGCGCGAAGTTCGATAGTTTTGGCGGAGTTTGATGAGCCGCCTGCCCAGTTTGCAATGTAGGTGGTGAGAATATCCACGCAGACTGAATCACTGGTCGCCCAGCAATTGTGACCGCCGGCAACCTTGGTAACCATCGCTGACTGGGAGGGGTCAGACAAGTTAACAATAGTGTTGGCCTGGGCATAAGCGGTATTGATGTTTTGGCTGTCAACGAACGTAGGTGACTGGCCCCCGGTGCCGTGACAGGAACCGCACTTATCTTCTTGGACCAGATTGTCCCAGACAGCGAGTTTGAAATTCTGGACGTCATCGCTGGCGGGAGAAGGGCCTTTGTAGCTTACGGAGCTCAAGTTGGATGAGGTGTTGGGCAACGCCTCTGTAGATTCTCCCCCGCAGGCCGAGAGGAATAATGTTGCGACCATCAAGGCTATGAAGGTCATTGCGTTGCGCAGAAAATGTATTTGCTGATGGATTATCATTGTCATTTCGTCCTTACTCCCCAGCACAGTAAACAGCGGACTCGGCGAACACCTGTTTCAGGTTGAAATCCTGAGACCGGAAGTTGCTCACCATGGTGTCCACTTTTGCATAGTCGGCGCTGTTGGAAGGTGGCCGGAGACACACATTCCTGAACACTTTTTTCACCTGACATTCTGCAAAAGCGTCGGAATAGGCCCACTCTTTACCAAGACTTTTTGCGCCGCTCCCGGAGCCGGGCAGGCTTCCATCCCAACCCAGACGGCGGTTAACGCCTTGCCGCCAGTAGTTGTCCCACTGGTCATCAGGGGTCACATAGCCCGGTTCGAAAGTGCTGGAGTTGATGAGATACTTGCCCTGCACCCGCGACTGGGTCTCAGGGTCGTTCACGGTGTTATAAACCAGTCTGCCAAGCGCACCATCCGGATCGCTGTCGGGGTTGTACTCGAAATCGTAATAGGCAAAGGCCTGAGTCATCGGGTCCATGCCCGTGTGGCAACCCACGCAGTTGTTCAGGAACACCCGGCTGTCGCCCCCGGGGCTGCGGGAAACATCCTGGCGAATCCGGTCAGGGGGTAAGGAAGTATCGGCAACCTGCTCCAGATCGCTGCACATGTGATTGATCAGGGTAAAGCGGAACATTGCGCGGTTGGTGCCAGCGCTGAAAAAGGCTCTTGCAGCCGCACGCGAGGTGATTACACCGGCGGTAGCAGAAGAGGGCAGGCCGTTATACGTTGATTGTGGAACCTTTCGCAGGCTGTCTTTCAGAGGCTCACCACTGTCTTCTAGCTCTACGTAATGAGCGTTATTGGACGTTGAGTATGGGGTTAATCCGAGCCCCGGATCTCCTATGTAGAGCACATCGTCATGCAGGATTTTCCGGAAATCCTCTCCGTCCCTTACCATCCCGATGACCGTTGCCGTGTAGTCATTTAGCGGAACGAATGGCGTCATAGCCTCGTTGGTCCAGGGCGCCGCAAAATTCTTGAGCGTAGCGTCGTAAAAAGCCGGGTCATCCATGGCTGTGAAAGCAGCATCGAGTGGATTGCCTGCCGAAATGTCCTGCGCCATGCTGTCGAGTATTGCAGCAGCAGGAGGAACACCAGCAATCCTGTCGTGGATCCGTTTAGCCTGTTCTCTTGGTCCCGCACCAGCAGCGCTGGCATAGGCGACGGTCATCAGAATCAGGAGTGACATACTGCATGCCTTGAACGCGCTGTGGCGCATTCTTACTGGGGCTTTCATGTCGCTATCCTCGATGGCTTTTATTTTGGCTTTGGCACACTAGGCCAATTTGACAATTGTTAATAGTTTATACTTGTAATTTGCATGTGTTTTGTGGGTTGCGCCACGTAATTACATTTACTTACGCAAAATCCGTAGAGCTGGAAGGCCGCACAGACTTAATTTATGTCATGAATTCTATTCGCCTCAGGGCATATAGACAGGTTTTTCAGCGGAGCCCCGGCGCGTGCCTAACAAACCAAACGAGATCATCAGGTCACTGCTTTGCCTTAGCCTGGCCGTTGCACTTACCGGCTGTTTGTCCAGTGCCGACAGCCAGCAAGCGGACCCGGTGGTGGTTGAGAACCCGGTTGCCTATGTGAAGCGGCCCTTGTTGTTCGACGACAACAGTGGGGCCTTGATTGAAGACAATCTGGCGGATCCCTCGGGTTTCCGTCCAGGAGCACGCCTGTTCCTCAAGTCCAGCGCATCGATTGATGCCGGTGCCGTTGATATTTCTTCCCGGGCCTTTGCCGGTTCGGCATTTCTGGATGATGCCGGCCGCCTTCGTTACGACGTAAAAGACCTGCACACCTCACATGATGGCAACCGCATTTTGTTCGCCATGCGCGCGCCTGAAATTGAAGATGCCGATGAGGAAGATCAGCCCACCTGGAACATCTGGGAATACGATCGTACAACGGACCTTTTGCGCAGGATTATAACCTCGGATGTGACCGCTAAAGCCGGCCAGGATGTTGCGCCAGCGTATCTTCCGGATGGCAGGATCGTTTTTTCATCCACCCGGCAGCGTACGTCCAAAGCGGTTTTGCTGGACGAAGGCAAAGGACAGTATGCAGGCCTTGATGAAAACCGTGATGTGCCCGCATTCGTGCTTCACACCATGGATGACGATGGCGAGAACATTCAGCAGATTACATTTAACCAGAGCCACGATCTTGATCCGTTGGTGACGGAAGAAGGCGCCATCGTATTCAGCCGGTGGGACAATGCCGGGCAGACCCGAAACAATGGAGTCAATCTCTACCAGGTAAATCCCGACGGAACCGGGCTTACTTATCTGTACGGCCGCAATTCCCACGATTCTGTTGAGGGTGCCCGCAACGTGCAGTATCTGAAGTCCCGCAAGACAGACTCAGGAGCACTGTTGGTGCAGCTGCGCCCCTTCGAAAGCGACGACTACGCGTCGGCTCCGGCAGAGGTAGATATTGATAACTACGTGGAAGCCGGGTTGCGCATTGATGGCACCCCCGGAAGCGGTCAACGCCCCTTGATCTCAGGCATTACGCTTGATGGCGAGCTCTCACTGCAAGGCCGCTACAGCGCCATTTCACCCCTGATGGATGGTACTGGCAGGTACCTCGTAAGCTGGACCCCCTGCAGGCTCCAGGAAACGTCTTCCAGCCGTATTGTAAATTGCACCGATGACAGGTTGGCGTCAGATGCCTATGTTCCTGCGCCGCCGGTATATGGGCTCTGGCTTCTGGACGTGGCAAGCGGAACCCAGAGGCCGGTTGTAAAGCCTTCTGAGGGCGAGCAGTTTGATGAAGCCATGCTGATGCGGGAGCGGCCTCTGGAGGGTTTTGTACCCGCTACTCAGGTTACCGGAAAAGCCGCCCAGCTGGCGGATGACGGTTACGGAATTTTGCACATTCGCAGTGTGTACGACGTAGATGGCGCAGATACAGCACCAAATGGTATTACCACAGTTGCAGACCCGAGCCTGACCACCGCAGCAGGCCGCCCGGCAAGGTTTTTGCGCCTTGAAAAGCCGGTTTCCATGCCCGGTGAGAATGTACTGGATTTTGACAACAGCGCCTTTGGCCGTAGCCGCGGGCAACTGATGCGGGAAATTCTGGGCTACGTGCCCATTGAGCCAGACGGCTCGGTAAAAGTGGCCGTGCCGGCTAATGTGGCCTTTGCAGTAAGCGTTGTGGATGATCAGGGGCGCAGAACCAGCGATCGCCATCAGAACTGGCTATCGGTTCGGCGCGGTGAAACTCTGGAGTGCAGGGGCTGCCACAAAGCCGGATCACTTGTTTCCCATGGCCGGCCGGGCGCGGGCCCCGCGTCTGTCTGGGCCGGTGCACGCACAACTGGCGCGCCTTTTCCTAACACGGATTCAACGTTGTTCGCGGATATGGGGGAAACCATGGCCGAGGTTTACGCACGGCTTAAGGGCATTCGCCAGCCTTCGCCTGACCCGGTTTACCAGGCCGATGAGTGGACAGATTTCGCCAATAGCGTGACAGACCTGTCTCTGGCGTACGAAAATCTGGTTACTCCGAAGCCGATTTCCAGTGTGTGTGAAAACGACTGGGCCGCTAACTGCCGTGTGGTTATCAACTATGAGTCGCATATCCATCCGCTCTGGGGTTCGAACCGGGAGGTTCTGGACATTAACGACGTGGTAGTTGATGACTTCACCTGTACCAGTTGTCATGTCAGCAGCGATGCGGCGGGCGCTGATGCTGTCGCGGCTGGCCAGCTGGATCTCACGGATGGTCCCTCGACCGCTGAGCCATTGCACTTCAAGTCGTATCGCGAGTTGTTGTTTCCGGATAATGCGCAGGAGCTAAATGCTGGCGGCGTCTTGGTGGACACGATGGTTGATACGGGTGAGGTTCTTCGGGACGAAGATGGCGCGCCAATACTCGATGAAAATGGTCTGACAACCCCCATTCTGGCGCCAGTGCCGGTTAGAGAAAGCATGTCTGCCAATGGCGCTTTGGCTAGCAACCGATTCCTTAATGTATTCAGGCCCGGGGGCAGCCATGAAGATTTTATGTCGCCCGCTGAACTGCGTTTGATTGCCGAATGGCTTGATATAGGCGCCCAGTATTACAACGATCCCTTCGCCGCCCCGGAATGATGATCAGGACCGACACCAGAACCATGACCATTGCCATTCTGATACTGACGCTCTGTTTACCTGTTACTGCCTGGGCAGGCTGGTTGTGGGGTGAGGATGAACCCGACCCCATGGTTCAGGTTGTTGAACCATTTGTTGTCTGGCGTACCGGCCCTGCGGTGGGGTATCCGGTTTTTCACAGCAGCGAAAAGGGTGAGTGGCTTACGCTTCTGCAGCGCAAGACTGGCTGGATGAAAGTGCGGGATGGGAAAAGTCGCGAAGGTTGGGTGGCCGTGGCTGCTATTGCACAAACCCGGGATGCAACGGGTGAGTTTGTCGACCTTAACGTGCCGAACCTCGAAGCGTTCCGTGAGCGGAATGTTGAAGCCGGAATCATGATGGGGGAGTTCGAAGGAGCGCCCGTAACGTCAGGTTATGGAGGCTACTGGTTTACGCCCAACCTGGCAGCGGAGCTCTGGGGCTCGCAGGTACTGGGAAGCGCCTCGGAAATACTCATGGTGAACGCCAATATTGTGCATCAACCGTTTCCTCATTGGCGGGTTTCACCGTTTTTCACCCTTGGTGTAGGCCATATCTGGGTAGACCCGAAAACGACACTCGCTCAGCCAGAGGAGCGTGAAAACAGCATTGGCCATGCGGGCCTTGGTCTGCGCGTTTACATCACCGACCGTTATTTTATCCGGGCCGAGTTCAAGGACTACAAAGTCTTTACCAGCCGATCAACCAACGAAGAAGCGACAGAATGGAAAATCGGACTAAGTATCTTTTTCTGACCGGGTTCTGCCTGGCACAAGTCATGGCTTTTGCGCCTCAGGTTTTTGCTGCGGAAAAGGCCGAGCGTGACGACCGGCCTTTGATCGAGCCGGATGTAACGCCGGTGCCAGTAGACGAAGCCCTGATCGATACCGAGAACTTCGAGATCGGGGCCTTTGTGGGAATCATGAATATTGAAGATTTCGAGTCCTCATTGGTATATGGCGGCAAGCTCACCTATCACCTGAGTGAGTCGTTTTTCTTCGAGGCGGGAATAGGCTTTGCGGAGGGCGGTCAAACCAGCTTTGAAAATCTGGCAGGCAACGTGCAGGTGCTCACCGACAGCGAGCGTGACTACCGCTATTACAATATCAACCTGGGTTATAACGTTCTGCCCGGTCAGGCGTTTCTTACCGAGAACTACGCATTTAACACCAACTTCTACTTGATTGCTGGTGCAGGTGCTACGGACTTTGCTGGCGATACCCGTTTTACCCTCAACGCCGGCGCCGGCTATCAGATTCTGCTGACAGACAGCCTTGCGATACATCTGGGCGTACGCCAGCACTTTTACCGCATTGATGTGGTGGGTGCCGAGAAGACGTCCATGAACACCGAAATCAGTTCCGGATTGTCGGTCTTTTTCTGAGTACAGGAGCCTTTGAAATGAACAACCCGGTTACAGCCATTGCATTGGCACTTGCCCTTTCGGGCGCAGCATTCACGGTACAGGCGGACGCTATAAACGTCCCAGCCCCGGATTTCACGTTGGAGAGCCGCTCAGGAGAAAACATCCGGCTTGAAGATCATCGTGGCGAAGTGGTCATGCTGAACTTCTGGGCCTCCTGGTGCGGGCCTTGCCGGCAGGAAATGCCGTTGATGGACGACATCTACAGCCGTTATCAGGATCTGGGATTTACTATTCTGGCGGTAAATGTTGACGAAAACCGTGATGAGGCGTTGCGTTTTCTGGACAAGGTGCCGGTGAATTATCCGATCCTGTACGACCCGGAGAGTTCAGTTAGCGAGCTCTACGAAGTCCCGGCTATGCCTACAACCTTGATGATTGATCGTGATGGTAATGCCCGCTATATCCATTATGGCTACAAGCCCGGTTATGAAGACGAATACGAAACCCAGATCAGAGCGCTGGTGCGAGAGTGATTTCAGGGCAGGTAGGCGTTATGCGTAAATTGACTATCATGCTGCCATTGCTGTTGGCGCTGTTGCTGTCGGCGACCGCTGGGTGCAGTTCCGTAAAACCCTGGGTGAAGCCCTATGAGCGGGATCGCCTCGCGGATCCGATCATGAGCCAGAACCGCCATGGCAAAGCAGATTCCTACATGAATCACGTCTATCAGGCCCGGGAGTCTGCCCGTGGGGCGGAAGGCGGCTCGGGAGGTGGTTGTGGTTGTAACTGATCGCACCTGTCTGGCTCGTTCGGCTTGGTTGTTTCTTGTGCTGACAGTTTCGTGCTCGTTTGCGCAGGCCGCGACCTTGCCGGTCGATAACGTGGATGTGCTTTACCATCGCTACGATGGTGGTGGCATGGTGATTGATGGCCCCTCCGTACTGGTGCGCAAGAGCGCCGGGCCACAAGTGTCGCTGACGGGGCAGTACTACGTGGATATGGTGTCAGCTGCCTCTGTGGACGTGCTGGCAACCGCAAGCCCTTATACGGAAGAACGCACTGAGTACTCCCTGGGTGTCGATTATCTCTATGAGCGCGCAATCATGAGCCTTGGTTTTACCAATAGCTCGGAGAACGATTACGAAGCCAATACCGTTTATTTCACGGTTAGCCAGGAATTCTTTGGCGGTATGTCTACCGTCACCCTTGGTTATGCGAGTGGTTGGGATGAAGTCGGCCAGATCGGTAACGACAATTTCAGTGAGGACGCCGACCGCAGAAACTACCAGTTAGGATTTAGCCAGGTGCTCACCCGCAACATGCTGGTAGGGCTTGATCTGGAGGTGGTTACGGATGAAGGCTTCTTGCAGAATCCGTACCGTAAGAACCGCTATCTGGATCCTAACGACGCAACATTGTTTCTCTATCAGCCAGAGCGTTATCCGGAAACGAGAACCAGCACCTCGGTGGCTGCCCGGGCTATTTACCATCTGCCGTATCGCGCCTCTATCCACGGGGAATACCGGTATTTCAGTGACACCTGGGGAATTAGCGCACACACGGTTGAGCTGGGCTACGTACACGCTTTGAATGAGCGCTGGTCCCTCGAAGGCTCGATTCGCTATTACCGTCAGAGCGAAGCAGATTTCTACAGCGACCTTTTCGCCTTTGAAAACTCACAGACCCACCTGGCAAGGGACAAAGAAATGAGTTCGCTCTCGGGCACAACTCTGGCAACGGGCGCAGTTTATGAGTGGAAGCAACCATCCCTGCCTGGCATCAAACGGGTGCAGGTCAGCCTGCTGCTGGATTGGCTGAACTTTGATTATGACAACTTCCGGGATGTTACCGCGCCCGGCAGTTATCTGCCGGGCGAAGAGCCGCTTTATTCATTCGATGCGCTGGTTACCAGAGCATCGTTGATTCTTGAATACTGAGTTTGCAGGAAACCTGATTATGACGGATTCATTCAAAACCCTGTTCGCTGGTGTACTCGCGGCAATGGTTGTGTTTACAAGCGCAGCGGTGCAAGCCGAGGCCGAGGCTGAACAAGACAGCAAAGCCGTTGCCGAGCGCGTTGAGGCTCTGAAAAAGAACGTCATCCGCCTGAACCGTGACCTCTTCATTCTGGAAGAAGACCTGTTGTTCCCGGCCAGCACACAATTTGCGGTTTTCCTGAGCGTTAATGCGGGCGAATTTCTCAATCTGGATGCAGTCAAGCTGAAGGTCGATGGCGATATTGTCGCATCCCACCTATATACGGAACGTCAGGTTACAGCCCTCGAGAGGGGTGGCATGCAGCGGTTGTTCATTGGCAATCTGAAAACCGGCACCCATGAGGTTACCGTTTTCGTAGAGGGTATGGGCCCGAATAATCGTGCCTACAAGCAGGCAGCAACGCTGGCTTTTGAGAAGAGCACTGAGACGACTGCTCTGGAAATCCGCATCAAGGACCGCTCTTCGGATTATCAGCCCATGGTTTCCATCGTGGAGTGGGAGTGACACGACCTGTGGCATTCATCGCAAGGGTATTTCGTTCCAGGCTGTCGGCACTTTTGGTAGCTGCAACTGCCAGCGGTTTACCGCTCATGTTCGGTGCGCCGGCGATGGCGGCTGGCGATGCACCGGAGCGGGCCAAAGATCCCATGTACGGCTGGGTATTATACAACTACTACCAGGGTGAGGCCTTTGACGCGCTGACACTGCTGGATGTGGCCCGGGAGCGTGGCGGTATTGGTGGCCATGGTGCCTATCCGGAGTTGGTCGAAGGCGGCCTTATGCTGTCGTACGGCTTGACTCGCGAAGCCCGAGAGCTTTTCACCCGCTTGCTTGAGGATACAAACAGCCGCGGAAGTTATGATTCGGACAACGAGGAAACTCAAGTAACGCTGACTCCCGAAGTGCGCACTCAGGCATGGTTTTATCTGGGCAAAGTCTTTTACCTCGAAGGCGATTATCAGTTGGCCTACGAGAACCTTCAGCGTGTTGACGCAGACGTGCTGGAATATAGCGATTCAGGCCTGTACGCGGAATGGCTTTACCTGAAAGCGCAGCTGGCAATGATGTCTGGTGCTTTTGATCGCAAAGAAGGCATCACAGCGGGTGAAGAAACTTCGATTGAAAGCCTGCGTGAAGCGCTTGAACAGTCAGGCCTTTGGGCTCACTACCTGAGCTACAACGTGGCAATGGCGGAAATCGCCGCAGGTGAGTTTGCGGTAGCGCAGCAAAACCTGAGTGAACTCATTGCAGACATGGAAGATGAGTCACCAAAGGATGAGTTGGTTGCCGAGCAACGCGCGTTGCTGGACAAAAGCAGGTTATCCCTTGCCCGGTTGTACCTCAGAGACGCCCGTTTTGATGATGCACTGGCCCTACTGGGTGCCCTGCCTCTGGATGGTGTGTTTTCCGACAGGGCACTGTTTGATTACGCGGTCGCGGCGGCCGGCCGGGGCCAGATGCAACGGGCTCTGGATGCGCTTGATGCACTTTCGCAACGGACACTGTTTTTGCCCTGGCGCGAGCAGGTTCCCTATGCTCGGGGTTATGTGCTTGAGCAGATGAACCAACCTCGCAAGGCACTCACGGCATTTACCCAAGCGGCGGAACACTACGAAAACCGGGGTGAGGAACTGGTGACAGCCCGGCAGGCATTGACCGAAGAGAATCTTAATGCGAGGTTGAGTTTCCTGCGTGATAGCGATGAAATCATTACCGATTCCTACGGCCGCTTACGGGTGACGCCTGTCGATTTCGGGCTGTCAGAAGTGTTGGCCGGGGAACCCTTCCAGCAGGCTCTGGGAGAGCTGAACGAACTCTACCGAATGCAGTCTTTGCTGATGCAGAGGGAGAGTCAGTTCAGTACTTTTGAAACCATGTTGGAAACCCGAAAAATACAACGCGAACGCCGAAGCCGCGAAGCCCGCTTTGAACTCGAGCAACAACAGGCAGACGACTGGGTTGAAGCACAGGAATCGTTTCGTTCAGATATTGAAGCCGCTCTTGCCAGAGAAGATGCTGAATTCTTCATGACCACTGAACAGAAAGCCCTGAAAACGCAGTTGGATAAAGTTGCAGCCACGCTTGCGCGGCTGCCGGACGACCAGAGTATTGCCAGCCAGCGGGAAAAATACCAGCGAATGAAAGCCTATTTCGATTGGACCTTGGCGAACGATTATGGCGTTAACCGCTGGGCGGCCCAGAAACAGCTGCGCGAACTGGACAGGGAAATGGAACAGTTCCGAGATCAAAGAACAGTCATAGAAGCTCTGATGGCAGGAGACGAGGAGCATAACGAACTGGCTGGCCGGCTTATTCGCAAAGCTGCCGAGCTTCAGGTGTTGAAAGCACAGGTTCAAGAAGCATTGGCGCAGGCACGACGTATTCTGATAAGCCGACTGGACCAGGCTCTTGAACAACAGAACACGGAGCTGAGGCGCTATCTGGTAGCATCCCGCCATGCTCAGGCAAGGCTGGCGGATCAGTTGTTTCGGGCAAGCCAGAACCCGGAGGTTGCCAATGATTAAGCAGCCTCTGGAAAAACAGCATAGGCACGGGCACTCCGCGTTGCGCGTTTCCCGGTTATTGGTGCCGGTATTCTCAGCATTGCTGGCCACGGGTTGTCAGAGCCTGTGGTGGGGGCAGGGCGATGGCGAAATGCCTGCGGCCCGGCCAGGAACACTTGCGTCTTTAAGCCCGACAAGTGCGACACCTACCGCAGGCCCTGCAGTGTTCGAGGGCGGGCCTAAGGGGGCAGTAGAGGACGCCGTTTCGCTTGAATCTGTAATGCGCAGTTATCGTGACCTGCTTCCGCTGGTGGACGACCCCGTTAAGCAGGTCACCATCCGGCACCGGCTCGCGGATCTCGAGTTCGCCCGCGCTGAGCGAATCATGACGGATACCGCAGAGGACGATTTGTCCGGTGCCATCGCCGCGTACACCAATCTGTTGGCGGAATACCCCGAGCGTAAAGGCAACGACCAGATTTACTATCAGCTATCCAGAGCCTGGGAACTACGTGGCAGAACCAATGAACAACTGGATGCCCTGGACACTCTGGTAACGGCCTATCCCGATTCGGATTACTGGGTTGAAGCCCAGTTCCGGCGTGCAGATATTCTGTTTATCAATGGTCAATATGCTGAGGCTGAGCAGGCGTTTGATGAGGTTGCTCGTGCTGGTGGTGAGCGTGCAAGCGCCAAAGAAAGCGCCGATCCGACCTTTTTGATGAATGCGCACTATATGAAGGGGTGGAGTCAATTCAAGCAAGGCGACTATCAAAAAGCTCTGCTCAGCTACATTGACGTGCTTGATCTGATCATGCCAGGTGAGCAGGTCGCAGAAGCGCCGGATCAACGCTATCAGACACTCACCGAAGACCTTTTCCGGGTTGTCGGCTTATCATTATCCTATCTCGACGGAGCAGACACGCTGAGGTCGCTTTTCCGTCAGACGGGCAGCCGGCCCTATGAAGTTCTGGTTTACGATCGCTACAGTAAATTATTGATTGAGCGTGAACGCTACAGCGACGCGGTTGATGTGTTTGAGACGTATATTGACGAGCATCCGGAAAGCCCCTGGGCGCCGCGCTATCATATGCGGATCATCGATACCCTGTTACTGGCCGGCTTCGACCAGGCGATTCCCGATGGTAAGGCTGAGTTTATAGAGCGCTACGGTATTTACAGTGATTACTGGTCGCAAACCGATTCCGAAACCCTGGTGTACATCGAAAACCAGCTCGAGATCCTGCTGCCAGAGCTCGCCGACCGGCATTATCTGCTGGCAGGTGAAGCCAGGAAGCAGATGCAGCCGGGCGTGGATCGTCAGCCTGATAGCAGCGGAGAGCTAAGCCCTGCTGCGGAAGAGCATTATCGGCAGGCCGCGGCTTACTATGCCGAATTTGCTGCTACTTTTCCGGGCCACCCCCGCACACCCGAACGTTTGTTCCTGTTGGCAGAAACCTATGTCGAACTGCAGGAGTGGCCCGACGCCATTCAGGCATTTGAACGGGTTGCCTACGATTTTTCTGCCGATGGCCAGGCGCCGGAGCGAGCCGCTGAAGCAGGGTATGCCTCTGTTCTGGCATTCCGCGAGTACGCACGCACCTGGATGGATGAAACAAGCGAAGATCTGTTTGCACTGCAGGAAATGCAACAACTTAACCGTTTGAGATTTGTGAATGCCTACCCGCAGGACCCCCGCGCACCGGGTGTCTATTACATTGCGTTGCAGCGGCAATTTGATCAACAGAATCTTGAAGAAGTTATTCCCATGGTTGCCCGCCTGGTGACCTGGCGGCCGACCGCGGACCCTGCTCTGGTAACCGAGGCGCAACTGATGGCCGGCCATAGCCTGTTTGAGCTTGCGCGCTATGGCGAAGCCGAGCAGGCCTATAGTGAAGCACTCGCAATGATGTTGCCGGAGGACCAGCGACGGCCCGGTATACAGGAAAACATGGCCGCATCCGTATTTCGTCAGGCGGAGCAACTCGCAGAGGCAGGCAATGTTGATGCAGCCGTTAGCGAGTATTTGCGGGTAGGTGGGGTGGCGCCAGCGTCTATGCTGAACGCCAATGCGCAATATGACGCGGCATCTCTGCTGGTAAGTGCTACGCGCTGGGATGAGGCTATCGCAGTATTGAATGGTTTCCGGATGGACTTCCCGGAGCATGAACTGGCCGATACGGTGCCTGCGAAACTGGCCTTCGCTTACCGGGAAACCGGGCAGTGGGAGAAGGCCGGGGACGAGCTTAACCTCATGGTTTCTATGGCGACTACGCCGGAAGAGCGCCGGGAAAACCAGCAAATTGCGGCCGAGCTTTATGACCAGGCAGGAAACGATGATAAAGCGATCGATGCTTGGCGCCAATACGCCAATAGCCACCCTGAGCCAGCCCCTGTTTACATGGAGGCTGCCAACCGGCTGGCGGAGCTTTACGAAACCCGTGGCGATTTCGGGCGTCGTGACTTCTGGCTGAACAGGCAGATGGAAAAAGTGGATCAGAGCCCGGAGGCCGCAGACGATCGCATGCGCTATTTGGCGGCGTCTGCCTCTGCGACCCTGGCTCGGGAGGCGTTGGCGAACTATGACAGCATCCGCCTCACATTGCCGTTGAATGAGAGCATGATAGCCAAGTCCGATGCTCTGGAGGATGCGGTGCAGGCTTATCAGAAAACGGCCAGCTACGGGCTATCGTCGTTTGCCACAGAAGCTGGCTATCAGATTGCCCATATCTACAGCCGTCTTGGTGCCGATCTGATGGATTCCGAGCGGCCCGAGGGATTGAGCGATTTGGAACTTGCCCAATATGAGCTTCTGCTGGAAGAGCAGGCTTATCCATTCGAAGACAGCGCCATTGATATCCATGAACAGAATATCCAGCGCGCCCGTGAAGGCATCTTCGATGAATGGGTGCAGCGCAGCTATGAGTCATTACGTCGTTTGCTGCCCGGTCGCTATAACAAAACCGAAATCACAGCCGGAGCAGTTCATGATCTGGGATAAAAAACTGTACGCAGTGGTTCTGGGCATTTTGTTGTTGTCTGGTTGTGCGCTGGGGCCTGAACGCCCAGACGCGTCAGATGGAAAGGCCGTGGCCAGCGGAGAATCGGACACTCTTCTGCGGGAAGCCTTTGCCGAAGCTGTCGTGCTAATGGAAAACGGTGATGCCGATGAGGCCAGGCGACGCTTTGAGCAGATGGCTGCGGAGCATCCGGAACGAACCGGTCCTCTGATCAACCTGGGTGTGTTGGCGTTTCAGGCGGGTGAAACCGGTAAGGCTCAGGCGCGATTTGAGGAAGTTCTTACGCTGAACCCGCGTCACCCGGTTGCGCTTAACCACCTTGGTGTCATGGCACGCAATAACGGGAATTTTTCGACCGCCGAGCAGCGTTACCGCAAGGCTCTTACTGCAAACCCGGAGTACCTGCCAGCACTTCTCAATCTGGCGTTTCTGCTGGATATTTATCTGGGTGAACCAGATCAGGCGTTGCCGCTTTATGAACAATACAAGGCGCTCGCAGCCGAACCCGACCCGAAACTGAAAGACTGGATTTTTGATGCGAAAAACAGAATCTGATGTAGGGGGCAGACCATGAGACACCTGGTGAAACCGACGCTGCTGGCGGTTCTTTTATTGGTTGACCTTCAGGCTGTTTATGCCCAGGAGACAGGAATAGTCACCATTGAGGGCACCCGCATTCGGGGGGATCAGGAGGTGCCTACGGTAATGTATCTTGTGCCTTGGCAGCCGCCGGAGGTCGATGAGCTCCAGGCGCCGGATGAGCGATTGATGGTAGAGCAAACCTTTACGCCTCTGGAGCGTTATGAATTTCAACGGCTTGTTCGCTATCACGATGCGTTCATAAGAGAGGCGGCAACCGCTAAACAGAGTGTCCGGTGAGACGTGCGTCACAGTGTTTCTGTGCCGCAGTGCAAAGTACAACAAACCGCAACAAAGACTTCCGTTAACTTAACCCCTTTGGGGTAGAGCAACGCTTAGACTGAACAAAACCCGGACCATGGAGTGCCCAGAAAATGATCGATACCGCCGTTCGCTTTTTCCAGGAAGGTGGCTTTTTTATGTTTCCGATCGCCATTGTGCTGATTGTCGGACTCATTGTGGCCATTGAGCGATACGTATACCTGTCTGCCCAGAAAATCACCAACCGCAGAGACTTCAATCGTCTGCATCAGATGATTTCGAAACGTGATTTCAAAGGTGCGCTCAACTACGCTCAGGAATCTGGCAGCGGTATGTCTACCATGATTGCTTTCGGTCTGCAGCGACTGGCTCGTCGCCAGGGTCGTGAGGACATCGAATACGCCATGGAAGAGGGGCTGCTGGATGTCATGCCGCGCCTTGAGAAGCGCACTCAATATCTCGCAACGCTCGCAAATATCGCCACACTTTTGGGTCTTTTGGGTACCATCATCGGTTTGATTGCAGCCTTTACCGCCGTTGCTGCAGCTGACCCGGCACAAAAAGCCAGCTTGCTTTCGCAGAGTATTTCCGTGGCTATGAACACTACGGCGTTCGGCCTTATGTCGGCGATTCCCATGCTGTTGATCCATTCCATTTTGCAAACCAAAACCAATGAGATTGTCGACAGCTTCGAAATGGCCGGCATCAAGGTGCTTAACCTGTTAAGCGACGGTTCCGGCGCACGCCCCGGTGCCCAGTCTCAGGCGCAAGGCGCGCCATCTTCTGCCCCGGCGGCACCGGCCGGCGCTCTCGCAGGCACTAACGCCAGCACCCTGGCCTGATAATCAGCTGAAGGATTTCAGGCTATGAGACGGAAACATCGTCGATTACAGAGCGATCCGGATCTCGATATCACGCCGTTCATGAATCTCATGATCGTGCTGGTGCCGGTGTTGCTTTTGAATATGGTGTTTGCCCACACCAGCGTTCTGGAGCTCAATTTCCCGACCGGCGAGAGCCTTACGCCGGATCACGTTGAGGAACTTCAGATACAGGTGGTTATTCATGCCGACAGGCTGGTCGTTGCGGATAACCAGGGCGGGGTCATCAAATCCATTGCTCGTGTTGACGGCGAGGGTGATAACGGCGAGCACGATTTCGTTCAACTCAAAGACGTCATGAAAGAGATCAAAAGCCGCGTTCCGGACAAAAAAGACGTGATTATCATGCCCTCACGGGAAACCTCGTATCAGGCACTGGTTACCGTAATGGATACGGTTCGTTCATATGATGCCGTGGTCGCGGGCAGTGTTGTGGAAGCCGAGCTGTTTCCCGAGATTTCACTGGGTGACGCGCCGGTAGCGGATACTGACGAGGCGCCGAAAGCCGGGGGGCAATCATGAAAGAATCTGCAAAAGCCCGTCGTCAGAAACGCCATCACCGGCGCAATAAGGGCCAGAGCAAGATGAATCTGGTGTCTCTGATGGACATCTTTACGATTCTGGTGTTCTTCCTGATGGTTAACTCGTCGTCTGACGTGCAAGTGCTTAACCAGAGCAGCACCATCAAATTGCCGGATTCGTCAGCGGTGCAACCGCCAGGAGACGTGCTTGCTTTGACCGTAACCGACCAGGATATTCTGGTAAACGGGCGCGTAGTCATCAAGCGGGAAGCATTGCAGGCTCTGGACGGACAGATAGAGCCGGGTCTGAAGCAGGAGCTGGATTATCAAGCCAGCCGGTCAGGTCAGCCAGAACCCGAAGCAGGGCGGGCGATTACCATTCTGGCAGACCGTGAGCTGCCCTACGATTTGCTCAAGAAAATCATGTCTACCTGTGTGGATGCGGGATACGCCAGTATATCTCTGGCGGTTAACCAGCGTGCAAAAGCGGGGGCCGGAGCATGATGGATTACCGGTATGGATTACCCTGGAGTCAGGAGCGGGGCGAGCGCAGGCGCTTGCTCTGTGTGGCGCTGGTTGTCGCGCCCCTGTTTGTGGTTTTTGCCGGTTATGTGAGTTGGGTCGAGTTGCCGGAACGGGATCGGCAAGAGCGTGAGGCGTTGCCGCCGCAGCTTGCCAAGCTGGTGATCGAAAAAAAGGATCCGCCCAAGCCGGTTATGCCGGAACCGGAACCAGAACCCGAGATGAAACCTGAAGAGAAGCCGGTTGAGCCGCCCAAGCCAGAGCCTGCACCGAAGCCAGAGCTCAAGCCTGAACCAAAGCCAGAGCCGCCGAAGCCCGAGGTGAAAGAAGAGCCCAAGCCCGAAGCCGTCGCCAAGGCCCGTGAAAAAGCCAAGAGCAGCGGCATTCTGGCAATGGGCAATGAGTTGTCCAAGCTCAGTGCGCTGGCCAACTCGGTCAAGTTGGAGGCGCCCGTTACGCGCACAGCCAACCCCATTACACGAAAAACAGAAGATACGCTGGCTGCCCGCGCCACGACGAATGCGCGCAGTTCAGGAGTGAACGACGTAGCGTTCGAGCGTGAAAGTCGTCAGGTTGATTTGGTGGAGCGTGAAAGAGCAGAAGTGGCAGAAGCCGAACGGGTTGCTGAAGTTAAAGAAGCTGTCCGGCGTGAAAAGCGGGAAACGGCTTCCCGAACACGCAGCAAGGAAGAGTTGCGGCGCACCATGGATGCAAATAAATCGGCCATCTACAGCATTTACAACCGTGAACTCCGTCGTAAGCCATCGCTGCAGGGCAGTATCACGCCTGAACTGGTGATCGAATCCAGTGGCGCTGTATCCCGGTGCTCTGTGGTTGAGTCAACGCTTGGCGAGCCCGGCCTTGAGAACAAGATCTGTAGCCGCCTGTTGCTTGTGGATTTCGGCGCTCGACCCGGAGTCGACCAGACTACGATCCGTTACCCGATTGAATTGCTTTCTGGCTGACGGTTGCTGTCCGACTAACGGCTCTTGATAAGGCCGCTGGCGTCGGACAGCAACTGTTTTCATTCTCAGTTTACTTGGCGGCTTCGGCCGCCGTCACTCGAACATAGCTACCCGGAGCGTCCTCCAGTGCGGCTAGCTTTCCGTCTCCTGGCACTCTCGCTGTAACCTGCCCGCCGGCGTATGGTTGAATCCATTCCAGCCAGTGCGGCCACCAGGACCCGGCATGCTCTTCTGCGCTTTCGAGCCACTCATCGGGATTCGAATTCATCGTCTCACTCGTCCAGTAGCCGTATTTTTCTTTGTACGGAGGGTTTATGACGCCCGCAATATGGCCAGAACCGGACAATACGAAATGAACATCACCGCCATGAACCAGCGCACCCTTGTAGGTGGATTTCCACTTGGCAATGTGATCCTGACGTGCTGAAAGGAAGAACGACGGAACCTCTATTTCAGCGAGGTTGATGCTCTCTCCAGCTAAGGTAAGTGAGTCGGGTTGTACCAGGCGATTATTGAGATACATTTCCCGCAGGTAAAAGCTGTGCATTTTCGCGGGCAGGTTGGTGCCATCGGTATTCCAGTACAAAAGGTCAAACGCGGAGGGCTTCTGCCCCTTGAGGTAGCTGTTCGTCCAGAAAGACCAGAACAACTCGTTTTCCCTCAGCAGGTTGAATGTGAACGCCATGGCGCGGCCATCCAGGTAGCCCTTTTTGTCCAGCATGCGTTCAATGCCACGGATTGAGTGCTCGTTGATGAACACGCCAATGCCGCCTGGGTCGGAGAAGTCCAGCAGGCTGGTCAGATAAGTGGCGCTGACGACCGGGTCTTTTCCTTTCTTCTTGAGCCAGGCCAGAGTGGAGCCCAGCAGGGTGCCGCCGATGCAGTAACCCAGGAGGTTCATCTGCTCTTCACCGGTGGCGGCGGTTACGGCGTCCATGGCGGCCAGTGGCCCTTCGACCATGTAGTCGTCCCAGCCTTTGTCCCGTAGCGCTGGCCCCGGGTTGCGCCAGGATATGATGAAAACTGTCTGCCCTTGGTCCACAAGCCATTGGATAAAGGAATTCTTGGCGGTCAGATCAAGAATGTAAAATTTGTTTATCCAGGGCGGCACGATAAGCAACGGGCGTTTGCTGACGGTTTCGGTGCTGGGCGTATACTGGATGAGCTGTATTAGCTCGTTCTGAAACACCACTTTCCCGGGCGTTGTTGCCAGATTCTTACCCACCTCGAATGCGGAACGGTCGGTCATGCCGACGTTGAACAGCTTCGGGTTCTGACGGAAATCATCGATAAACTGTCGCCCGCCATCAACCAGGTTCATACCCTTGCGCTCCCAGGTTATTTTCAGGGCCTCGGGGTTTGTCGCCAGAAAATTGGAGGGGGCAAGGGCGCTGGTGAGCTGACGAGCATAGAACAGCATCTGTTCCTGACCGGCCGGGGGAATACCCTGCATGTTCTCTACCCAGTCCAGAAAAGCGCGAGAGTTGATCAGATAAGCCTGATGCAATACATCGAACGGCAGATACTTGTGCCATTCTTCTGCGTTGAAACGCCGGTCATCGATATCCGCCGGCGCAACCGGCTCTTTCTCGAGCCCGGTCAGCCGGGAGATGGTATAAGAGCCGAGAGCTGCGTGTTTGCGGGCCAGGTCCATCTCTGCTCCCACGAAACGCCACGGGTTCAGTAACAGGTCTTTCGCCATGGCGCGATAGGCATCAGACATTTCAGACACCGTGGAGATCTTGGCGTGATCCATAACGCCAGTATCTCCCAGCAACTTTTCCAGCTGTTGCTGGCCTTCGCGTACCTTCGTCTCAAATGTGCTGACCAACCGATTAGCGGTTTTCCCGAGCTTGTTCAGACCCAACATAAGCAGCTCCTTTGTTCAGACGGCGGGTAAAGTACTATTCTCTCCGAGGTACATTGACACAATTGTGACGAACATCAATCCGGCATAAGGCTAAGGCGCTAATGTGTTTTATAGAGAACCAATGATCGGTCTGAAAACCGAGGAGGCGTTGCATGAGCAATCGAAAGGCGGAACTTGAAACCCTGAGAGCGGATTTGGCTTCGCGGCTGGAACGCTTTGAAGCGCACCAGCAGCGTAAGGACGGTGCTCTGGACAAAGACTCTGAAGAGCGGGCGCAACAGACACAGAATGATGAGGTTGTAGATTCGCTGGAAGAGGAAACCCGGATTGAGCTGGCTCAGATAAAGGTGGCGCTTGAGCGCATTGATCAGGGTGTGGGTGAAGAATGTGAAGTCTGTGGCGAAGCCATTGATCCCAGAAGGTTGCAGGTACTGCCTTATACGTCGGTTTGTGTTGCTTGCGCCGAAGAGTAAGCTGATTTGACTGTCTATAAACTAAAAATAAAAAAAGGATTCAGGTACCGTGAGCCAGTACGACACATTGATTATTGGAGGCCGCTATTTCGACGGCACGGGTAGCCCCTCGCGCATTGCACACGTTGCCGTACAAGAGGGCAGGGTTGCGCAGGTATTTGACGAAGAGCCGGATCCGGCTCTGGCGCGCAGGGTTATTGATGCCAGTGGCTGCTGGGTAACGCCGGGCTTTCTTGATACCCATACGCATTATGATGCCGAGTTACTTGTGTCGCCCTCTCTCTCTGAATCTGTGCGACACGGTGTAACAACCGTTCTTATTGGAAGCTGCTCTCTGAGCATGGTGTGTTCAGAGGCGGAAGATGCCTCTGATATCTTCACTCGGGTGGAAACAGTGCCACGGGAGAAAGTGCTGCCGATTCTTCAGGCGCACAAGCGCTGGAACACACCCAGGCAATGGGTCGACTTTATTCGGGATCATCCGCTTGGCCCCAACGTCATCAGCTTTCTCGGCCACAGCGATCTGCGAACTGCGGTGATGGGCCTGCAGCGTGCAACAGACCGGGATGTAAAACCAACCGCACAAGAGCAGAAGGAGATGGAAGAGCTGCTGGAGGAAGCCTTACAAGAAGGTTTTCTGGGTTTATCGACCATGTGTCTGAAGTGGGACAAGGTAGATGGAGACCGGGAATGGTCCAAGAGCCTGCCCAGCACTTATGCCCGCTGGCATGAAGTTAGCCGTCTTAATCGTCTGCTACGCCGGTATGATCGGGTGCACCAGGGCGCGCCCAATGCCGCTAATCCCTTACAGGTGACCCAGTATCTCCGGGAAACCCTGGGCTGGTTGCGCAAACCGCTGAAAACAACCCTCATTGCCATGATTGACCTAAAGGGCAACCCGACGGTCAGACCCATGGCCAGCCTCGTGAGCCGGATCGCAAACAGCTTCGGCGGAAATTTTCGTTGGCAACTGTTACCTACGCCTTTTACCGTCTACGCCGATGGCATGGACATCGTGTTGTTTGAGGAATTTGGCGCCGGTGAAATGGCGCTGGATCTTCGCGATCAGCTCGAGCGGAATGAACTTCTTAAAGATGAAGAATATCGACGCAAGTTCCGTAAGTTCTATCGGGAGAAGCTTTCGCCCCGGGTCTGGCAGCGGGATTTCGGTGATGCCATCATTCTTGACTGTCCTGATAAATCTGTTGTTGGCCAGAACTTCGCCGAGCTGGCTTTAGAGCGTGGCATCCATGTGGTGGACTTCTTCCTGGACATGGTCGTATCCCACGGTCGCGAGCTTCGCTGGTATACCGTTGTGGGCAACCATCGCAAGGATCGGCTGAGCAAAATGGTGGCCGATCCTGGCGCGTTGATTACGTTTTCGGATGCCGGCGCGCACATTCGTAACATGGCTTTCTACAATTTGCCCCTGCGGTTTCTCAAGTTGGTTCTCGAAAGCCAGGAACAGGGCGAGCCGGTGATGTCTCTTGAAAGGGCAGTGTATCGCCTTACCGGCGAGCAGGCGGACTGGTTTGGTATAGAGGCAGGGCATATCCGGGAGGGTGACCGGGCGGACATTACCGTTCTCGATCCGAAGGGGCTTAATCAGAACCTGGAAAGTATTGAGTGGGCTGACATGGAAAATTTTGGCCTCCAGCGAATGGTTAACCGTGTGCCTGGCTGCATAAAACACGTCCTTATTAATGGCCGCCCGGCGGTTACAGAAGGAAATATTGAACCGGATTTGGGCAAGAGTACTGGGTTTGGTCGTTTCCTGCCGGCAGGCACTCGCTCCGGTGGTTGAGTTCGGGCATTATCCTGGCCTTTAACGTTCTGGAGCTTAGCGGAGGGTTTACATGTCTGAAAACGGGGCGATGACGGAGTGCGCAGACGGCGGCTCTCAAGGGTACCCCAAAAGCAGGCTGGTTGGCCTGTTTCTCGGTGCCGGGTTTCTTCTGATGACTGTGCTCTTGCCGCCGCCTGAGTCCATGTCTATGGAGGCCTGGTCGGCAATGGGTCTGATGCTTCTTATGGCAACCTGGTGGTCAACGGAAGCTATCCCGATTCCCGCGACTGCTCTGTTGCCGATTGTGCTGGTGCCGGGGCTTGGCCTGGGAAGCATCTCTCAGGCGACATCGCCCTACGCACACCCGATTATCTTTCTTTTTTTGGGTGGTTTTACTCTGGGTCTGGCGATGCAGCGCTGGAATCTCCACCGTCGGATTGCCTTGATGACGCTGAAGGCCGTTGGTAGCGAGCCCAAACGTCAGATTGCCGGGTTTATGCTGGCGACAGCGTTCCTGAGCATGTGGGTCAGCAATACGGCGACGGCAATCATGATGTTGCCTATAGGCTTGTCGGTCATTGGCATGATGGGCTCCGGCCAACCGGAGAACGTTCAGCGGTATGCGACGGCCCTGCTGCTGGCCATAGCGTATTCCGCCAGTATTGGCGGCATCGCTACGCTGATAGGGACACCCCCCAACGCGTTGTTGGCTGCTTATCTGAGCAAGACTCAGGGGATTTCAGTGGGGTTTGCCCAATGGATGCTTCTGGGTGTGCCTGTAGCCATAGTTATGCTGGGCCTCGTCTGGTGGTGGCTAACGCGCAGGGAATTTGGCCTATCGACTCAGGAAGGCACTGGCGAGGCTATTCGCGACGAACTTACGGCGATGGGCCAAATGAGCCGTGGCGAAAAGCTGGTAGCCGTGGTGTTCGCATTGACCGCCAGCGCATGGGTTTTCCGGCCCTTGCTGTCGGCTAATATTGCGCCTTGGCTGACCGATACTGGCATTGCGGTGTCGGCCGCCATTGCCATGTTCATGATTCCGGTCAATATACGTCAGCAGACCTTTGTGCTTGATTGGGATACAGCCAAGGGCATTCCCTGGGGCGTGCTCTTGCTGTTTGGGGGAGGTCTTGCCATGGCGGGGGTTATCAGCAGCTCCGGATTGGCAGACTGGATTGCCGCAAGCATGGGCGGTGCAAGCGCACTACCGATCGTTATTATGATCACGCTGGTTGTTACGGTGATTATTTTCCTTACGGAAGTGACCAGCAATACGGCCACTGCGGCGGCTTTCCTGCCTCTTCTGGGGGCTCTGGCGCTCTCTCAGGACGCTTCGCCGCTGCTCCTCACGGTCCCGGCCGCCATTGCTGCCAGCTGTGCGTTCATGATGCCTGTTGCGACACCGCCCAACGCCATTGTGTTCTCCAGTGGGCATATGAAGATAGGCGACATGATTCGCGCGGGGTTTGCGTTGAACATCGCCGGCATTGTGGTGGTCACTCTGCTTTGTTACCTGCTCATGGACCTGATTTTTACGCTCTGATTGTTGTGCAGGCACGAACTTTTTCGCGCCTGCACTTCCGCATATCCGGGCCTTGGTCCCGTATCAGAATTAACCTTTCTGTTTTGCGAACATCCACCAGATCGAACGCTGCTGCAGCGCCAGATTTGAGGCACAGTTATCTTTAAGCTCCCTGCTATTTCGGTATCTTACCGTAACAAAATGTAATCCGATAAATGCCACGGGTTACAAAATAACAGGGATTTCGTCTGACATGCTGCTGGTGCTCGCTGGGTCCATTCTTACATTCGCCATTGTGCAGGAAGCTACTGTGGTAGAGCCCTATGAAAAGGGTGCGGTTGTTGTTGAGCAAAAAGTCGATTCCAGCCCTGTAGAGTTGAACACCGTTTTCCGAATTGAGCCTCTGGTTGAGCAAAAATTCCGCAACATTGTGCGCCAGGCATACGACTACAGTTGCGGCAGTGCGGCGCTGACAACCGTTCTGAATTTCTATTTGGGCCGATCTCTCTCCGAGCGACAGGTCATGGAAGGGCTGCTGCATTACGGCGAGAGCGAGCGCATTGTTTCGCGTCGTGCCTTCTCCATGCTCGATATGAAGCGCCTTGTTACCGCATTGGGTTATCCCTCTGGCGGCTTCCGCGCGACGATCGATGACCTTATCGATCTCGATCACCCGGCCATCGTTCCTATCCAGCACGCGGGCTTCAAGCACTTTGTTGTACTCAGAACCATTCGTGATGGTCGGGTTTATATGGCCGATCCAGCAGTGGGTAACTTGTCTTTCACACTCGCTCAGTTTGAGGAGAAGTGGGACGACAACGTGCTTTTCATTGTTTTTCCGGGCAGTGATAAGCCCCTGGATAACCTGGAACTCAAAGAAGAAGATCTGCGTTTTATAGACGACCAGACCATGACATTGCTCGCATTGGAACGCATGCCAGATTTTCATGAGGCCACAGCCAGACGCATCCAGAATGTGCTTGAAAGGCAGAAAAATAACCCGGATGGCAGTGTTGAGAATACCCGAAAGCAATTGCATTACCGTCGCAATTAATATTTGCCGGGCGGAGTGCCCGGCTCAGGACTACAACCAATAAAAAATTAAGGGAGTCAGGATGAATCGTTGGTTTGTGCGAGGTCTTATCCTTGTTTCCGTGGCAGGTTTGCTTCCGGGCATTGCCCTGGCGCAGGACGACAGTGTAGATCAGGCGAGGGACGCGCTCGCAAAACAGGAGGGGGATAAAGACTCGTCGCGCCAGCTTGAGGAAGTGTTTCAGGCAGCCGAGAAGAATTACTCGTTGCAAAGGAAAGGGACTCACTCCCTTAACTACTCGTTTGATTATTCCTATACGGCCGATCAGCGCCTGGATCTTGCGATCACAAACGGCTCGGTGCGCAATCTGGATGTGGTACCTTCGGCAACTCACAACTTCACCAATGCGTTTTCCTACGATTATGGGCTGCTGGATAACCTCACCGTCGGGGCTCGGATTCCTCTGGTAGTGAAGTACGACACCGAGGACGAATTGAACGTCTACGATCTTGGTGATGTGTCCTTTACTGGCCGCTGGCAACCTTTTGCTTATGTGCCAGGTAAAATGTCGACAACGTTGTTTGGCACATTTACCAGCAAGACCGGTGTCAGCCCCTACGAAATTGACATTAATGAGCAGCTTTCAACCGGCAGTGGCTACTACTCGTTCAGCGGTGGGGTAAGCCTTTCGAAGGTGCTGGATCCGGTTGTTGTGTTCGGCTCTGTCAGTGCAACTTACAACCTTCCTGCTGAAGACCTGCAGCAGGTTCGCGGTGCTCGGCTATTGCAGGAGGTCGAGCCTGGTTTTGGTCTTTCCGGCTCTGCCGGGTTTGCCTATTCGCTCTCCTATGACATCTCCCTGAGTATTTCAGCCCAGCTGAGTTACAGCGATGAAACCGTGCTCACATTCTCCAATGGTGATCAGGCAATGGCTCAGGATCAGATGACAGGCTTCCTCAGCATGTCTCTGGGAACCCGCATCAGTGATACCACGATCGTGAACACCAGTCTTGGTATTGGTTTGACCGAGGATGCCCCTGACTTCTCCCTCGGTGTATCCCTGCCCATTAATTTCTCCGGCCTCAAAGAGTGATTGATGCCGCTGACGACTTAACGGGAAGGGAAGGACTCCATGGGACATAACAGCTATCAGCGGCAGCTTCTTGCAGCAATGGTCGCCACGACATTCTCGTGTGGCGCTCAGGCCCAGCTAGCGCAGAACCTGACTATCCACCCCAAGGCACTGGCTTTGGGCAATGCTGTCACAGCAGATCCCCCCGGGATCATGGCCATTCACTACAACCCGGCGGGCCTGACAAAGCTGGAGGGTCGGCAGTTCGAAGTGAACCTTATGAGTATCTATCTGGATATTGACGCCGATTTCACGGCCCCGGATGGATACGAAATATTTGGCATTGATGGTCTCGAAATCGACCCGAATACCGGCAAACAGAGAGACCCGGTTGCCAACACCCACAGCCATACCAACAACGTTGCGCTCTATGTCCCCGGTTTCGGAATCCTGCGCACGCCTCCGGGTCCGGCGGTAGCACCTTCGGCTGGATTCAGCATCAACCCCCCAGGTTCAAAGCTCACCTTCGGTAATGCCTTCTATCTGCCGTTAGCTGCGGGTTTCTATCGCGATACAGATGACCCCGGCCGATATCAGCCTCAGGCGACCGCGTTGCAGCGCACCACATACCTGGCGCCAACCGTTGGTTACAAGATCAATGATGAGTGGTCGGTGGGCGCCGGAATTCACTTGTCCCATATGGGTATTGCTGCCGATCAGTATATGCGGGCGCCTAACCTGTTGCTGGGTGTGGCAGAAATTCTTCAGGACGCATTCAACTGTGAAAGCGGCGATGAACCACTGCAACCCTGGCTGGCGCTCTGCGGCGGTAATGTGGGTCCATGGGACGATATCGGTGCCTTGAGTATCAATGTTCAGGAAACACTGTCGCCCACCTACACCCTCGGGGTTATGTGGGATCCGGTGGACTGGTTTACCTGGGGGGCAAGCTATACCTCCGAAGCTGAAATGAATATGAAGGGCACTTTCGAGATCGAGTATACCGATGACTGGTCCGGGTTCTGGCAGAGTGTTAACGGATCGGTTCTGGGTGCGATTACCTCGGCCATTCTGAGCTTGCCATCGGGGGCTCCCCGGGAGGCCGGCAATGTCAGTATGGATCTGGTGTACCCCCAGCATTTCCAGACCGGTATCAGTGTGGACGTACACCCGAAGCTGACCCTGAACGCTGACATTGGCTGGACGGACTACGAGCAATGGGACGCGTTTCTATTTCGGTTCGACCGGAATCTGGAGTTCCTTAACGCAGCGCGCATATTGTCTCCGGATAACGCCACACCGAACACCCTCAAATTGCCTCTGGGTTTTAAAAGCCAATGGAACTGGGCTTTCGGGATGGAATTTCATGCCTCATCGCGGCTTGACCTGAGAGCGGGTGTCGAGATCCGGGATTCAGTTATACCGGATGATCAGCGCTCGGTTATGGCGCCCTTTGGCGGCGCCAACCTTTACAGCGTCGGTATGGGGTACAAGTGGGATAAGAATACAGAAATCGATATGAATATCAGTTACCTGCATTCTGTGGAATCCATCCCGGCGGATACCAGCTGCAACCTGAACTGCGATAATATTACCAACATAATCTACAATCCCTACGCCGGATTGGACGTCAAAACGTCACTTCGGGTCGTTATGGCAGGCCTCAGTTTCCGGAAGAAATTCTGACCGCATTTCACTTTGAGCTTAAAAAGGCACTTCAGTGACTACACAGAGATTTCTGACAGCCGTTGTTTTTGCCGCTCTGGGGGCCGTTTTTTCCGGGTGTCAGATAGGGGGCTCAACGGTCTCAGAGAGGGAAGGTTATTTTACCTGGGTAGATGAACAGGGCCGGGTACGCTATACCCCCATAGGCGAAGCATCACCCGCAGCGGTTCCCTCCACAGGGCAGGACGCGCCGGTGCAAGATGCTTCCGACGGGCCGGAAGCCCTGAATGGTAAATCTCCTGACAGGTCCGCGGAAAAATCTGCTGATGAAGAATTTACGCCTTCGAATTATCCGGATGCCGAAGAGTTACGAAGCAGGGGATACCAGCGTGAAGCAGATAGACCACCTTATTTCACCTGGCGTGATGCCGACGGTAACGTAAGAACCACCTACTACCAGCCGGATACTCGAACGGACGAGGAAAAAGGGTTTGTCGCGCCGCCCGCCGGAACCACTCCTGCAAGTGTCTACCGAACCGGTGATGTAGCGGAGCCATCTGAACCAGTGACCGGGCACGACCCCGATGTTTTCACCATTCTTGGAATTGAAGGCGCTGGCGACAATTACCTGGAGCGCTTCGCCGAAACCTGTTGCCAGGCGCTGGATAGCAAAAACCATGAACGTTGGCAGGAAGGTCGAGAGTTTGGTATTTACCTGACTGAAGACTCACCGGTCCATCGGTTTCTGACCGGTGAAAGCCCCTATCAGCTGGTAGCCTTTCCCGATGGGGATCGACCCCAAGGGCAGCTTATTCGCCTGCGATCCTTCGCCAGCAAAGGCGTTTTTGTGCCTTCTGTCGTGTTTCTGGACAACGAACTTAACCCTGTGCGCCTGGTAACCGATCTGGTATTGGATTTTGAGCCGGAGAACTGGCATCGACGCGGCTTTCTGGAGGCCCGGATTCCGGTTCCAGAAAACACGAAAGAGCGTTGGATGCTGCTCTTCACTCGTGATGAAGACCTTGAGGGCCAGACGGTTATAGAAACCGATCGTGGCCCCCAAAAAATACCTCATGTCAGAATAGGCGAGTTCGGGCTGACCATTGTGAAAGCAAGGTAGTCAGTTCAGTCTTCCGGTTGGCTAAGGTCCAGCCACTGCTGCGACAGCCAGTAAAAATTGCCCTTGTCATCAGGATGCGTGCAGTTATACCGGAATCTCCGCCTGTCGAAGGGTTTCGGTGCCTTGACGTTTATTCCGTCATCAGCGGCCTCAAACTCAATGCGGCCCATGCCTGAGGCGAAGCAGGTCAGCCGGTTGGGCTGAATCTCTTTCGTCAGAGGCAAGACAAGTGTTGGCGGGTTAGCTGTCATGATGCCATCAGGCAGCTGGCTGGTGTCTATGGGAAACGCCTTGCTATTCAGCTTGTCTTTGAGGCCGTTGAGCTGTCCGTAGGCATTGGCCATGGGGAATCTGGGCAGACGGGTTTGCCCGGCAAGTGGGCCTATAGCCCCGGATTGCTGCCCGAACCCGTACCAGCCCCGTTTGGCCACCTCGGCTTCAAGAGCTTCGTCAAACTCGCCATAAGGGTATGCAAACAAGGGCAAGACGTTTCCGAATTGCTGTTTCAACTCCGCCTGTGCGGAATCCAGGCTACGGGTTATCCGTTGTTTCCAATCTGCTTCTGCCTCTCCCGGCTTTCTTGCCAGGTGTCCGTGTCCGGCGCTGTGGTTGGCAATGCTGACCCCGTTACGTGCAGCCAGTTCTTTCAGTTGCGCCCAGGTCATGTAGCCTTGGTTTCCCACTGCTGCCGTGTCTACAAAAATAGTGTAAGGCAAACCCTGTTCCCGGAGGATGTCTGCGCCTTGGCTGTAAACCGACTCATAGGCATCATCGAAGGTAATGGCAATGCGCTGACCCTGTGACGGGTTGCCAGAAAACAGGTTATCCGTGGCGCTATGCAGATCAACAACATCGATCCCCAGCTCCGTGATTAAATCGATCTGGGCCTGAAACAGGGAAGCCGAGGTGCTGGTGGAAGGTGGCGTAGTATCGCTAATGTGATGATACTGAAGCACCACAAGATCGGCTCTTGCGGGGAAGCTCGCCAGCACGAGACAGGACAGGGCCACTGATATCCAGATTTTGTGTGTTCTCATGTCTGCTCCATCATCTGACTGAAATGCGCTTTAAGAATGGCAAAAGCCTCGTTAAGCGCCTGGATTGAGTCCTTGTCACCACCGCGATCCGGATGAGCTTGCATCACCGCGCGACGAAACGCCTGTTTTGCCACAATGAAGCTTTCCGGGACTGCATCGAACCCGAGCCTGTTTGCGGCTGCCAGAGTTTCCGGTCTGGACGGCCCGGTGTTTTGGTAGCCTGCCCAGAACCTGTTCATCATCTGCTGAATGGCATCCTTTGGGAGCTCATATTGGGACAGATCGAGATAGAAACTGCGAAGGTTGTCGGGGGCGCCGGGCAGTCCGGTTCCGCCGATTGTGTCCTGACGGTCAATGGTAATCCGCATGGGAGATATAGTCAGGCTTTCACCACCCTCTGCAAGGGTATCCTTCAGGCGGTACAGCACGTGGAAAAGCAGGAAGTGCGTTGGATAGAGGTTTTGCGGGTCTTGAAAATCAAGCTTTCCGAAAAGCCGCCAAGGTGGGTTTTGCATTCTCTTGATCAGGTTAAGTTCGTCCATGCCCTCCGGCGAATCGCGAAGTTCATGCTCTACAGCCACGAGCAGATGCTGGATTTGCTGTTCCAGTATCGCGTCAGGTTGAGTTCCCTGCTTGGGTTGTGGGTGGCAGTCCCGGGGCGCTGGCGTATTTCTCATGAAGCTAATGTTAGGGTAGTCACCGCCGACAGGGAAGGGCTGCCAGTCGGGAGAGCCCGCCAATAAAAAGCGCCGTTGAAAAACCGGTGGCCATCTCGACTTCGTCGTCGCATTGCTCCGGGTGCAGGTGCACTCGTTCTGCAACCATCAAGCCGGTCTCGTAGGCGACGCCAAAAAACGCAGCGCAAAGATAGTCCTGGTCAACATCTGGCAGAACGTTCTTGTCAATCGCGTCTCGGACGTCATCTTCAAGCGAAATCATGATCAACCCGAGTATGCCGGAACCGAACAGCTCTCTCAGCGCACGGTCGTTACGATGGGCCAGTTCATAAACCAGTGGATCCCTTGCTGTTGCGCTGTAGAGTGCCTGATAGGAACGATAGATAAACTCTTCTGCGGTCTTCGCAGAGCGCCGGGAGCGGCTCAGATTGTTATTCAGACCACTAAGAAATTCTGTCAGCAAGGCTGCAAAAATATCCTGTTTACTGTTGAAATAATTATAAAATGTACCTGAAGCCAAATGGGTACGCTTTATGAGGTCACGGATGGTTGTGTTCTCATAGCCTCGTTCCTGAAAGCAGGTGCGTGCTGCCGACAGAATGGCCTGGCGGTTGCGAAGGCTGTTCTGCTGCCGTTTTCCCATGGGTTCTTTGTTTGAACTCAACATATCCATGTCAGCGTCCTGTCCCTGAAATGATGGGATGCGTATAATCTCATGAACACTCCCCCAATGAACATGATTGATATGCCCGAAGCGACAGTTGCCAATTCTAATCAAGCCTTTAGTTCAGAATACGAGCGTTCGCAAAAATCAGAGCAAAATAAATTGCAAAAGCGTCTGCGCCGGGAAGCCGGCCAAGCTATTGCCGATTTCTCGATGATTAAAGCGGGCGACAAAGTAATGTGTTGTTTATCAGGTGGCAAGGACTCATATGCCATGCTGGACATTCTGCTCAATTTGCAGAAAAGCGCACCTGTTTCGTTTGAGCTGATTGCCGTCAATCTTGACCAGAAACAGCCTGGCTTTCCGGAAGAAGTTCTGCCGGAGTATCTTGCTGCGATGGGTATCGAATACCACATCATTGAGCGGGATACTTACAGCATCGTCAAGGATAAGGTTCCGGAGGGGAAAACCACCTGTGGGCTTTGCTCCAGGCTGCGTCGCGGTATTCTCTACAATTTTGCTGAAGAGCACGGCGTTACCAAAATTGCACTTGGGCACCATCGCGACGATCTTCTGGAAACTCTGTTTTTGAATATGTTTTACGGCGGAAAGCTCAAAACCATGCCGCCGGTACTGCACAGTGATGATGGTCGCAATACCGTCATTCGCCCGCTTGCATACAGCCGGGAGAAAGACATCGCGCGCTACGCGGAGCTTAGACAGTTCCCCATCATTCCCTGCAACCTCTGCGGTTCTCAGGAAAACCTGCAGCGCCAGGTTATCAAGGAAATGTTCCAGCAATGGGACGAGCAACACCCCGGTCGGCTTGAAAGTATGTTCGGGGCTTTGCGCAATGTTGAGCCCTCCCATCTTGCAGATACAAGCATCTATGATTTCCGGGAGGGCAAGCGCTTGGGAGCTTCAGGCCAGGTTGTACAGACAGCCATGCCGTCGCAGGAGCCTGAGCAGAATTTTGGACGCCTGGATGTTCTGAACCTCTGAGAGTCCGACCTGGAGCCGGATTAATGGACGACCAATGCCATGATCGGGAGAGTCCACAGCCCGAACAGTATCAGCAGGGCGCCAGTGAATTTCCGGAACATCTGATTACTTTTTAATCCGCTGATCCAGCTCGCTGCGTAACCGGTCGCCAACATTGAGGGCAGAGTTCCCAGCCCGAAAAACATCATGGTGAGTGCCGCTGAGCCGACAGTAGGTTGCAAGGCGGCCCAGCCCAGCGTGCTGTATACCAACCCACAGGGTAGCCAGCCCCAAAGCGCACCAAGCGCAAGCGCTTGACCCGCGTTATTGACGGGTAGGAGTTTGCGCGTAATGGGCGAAAGTCGCTTCCAGAGCGGTGCCCCGATACGCTCCACATACCGGATGCCCTGCCACCATTGCCCCATTGATAACCCCATGAAAATCAGTAGCAAGCCCGCGATTGACCGCAGTACAACGCCCAGCTCAGCCCATTGATTCGCAGCCGATGTGCTTAATAGCGCAACCAGCGTTGCGATCAACGCATAGCTTGCGATTCGTCCGGAATTGAAGGCAAGCAACAGCAGGGACTGGCGCAGGCGAAAGCCCTTTCCAACCGGCAGCGCCATGGAAAGAGATGCACTTATTCCGCCGCACATACCAAGGCAATGGGTGCTGCCAAGCAACCCGATGAGAAACGCACTAGGATAGCTGAGATACAGTTCCGGGCTCATGAGCGGCGAGATTCGTCCTCAGGACGTTGCTTTTCCTCACCGGACGGGCCCTCGGGCGGTTCCGGTTTATCCGTGCGCGCGTCTTCCGGGATCATGTCTTTGTCGTCGTCATAGAGAATCCGGTGTGCCGGGCCCTCAAGGTCGTCGTATTGGCCATTTTTCACGGCCCAGGAAAACAGCAAAATGCCCATCACCACCAGGATCAGCATCACCGGTACCAGGAACATTACGATTTCCACGGAATAAACCTCATAGTTAAAGCCGAGCGTTCACGGTATCAGGGCGTGGCTTGTACGCCAAATTCCGGTGCTCCGCCGGGATTGACGGAGCGGGTTTTCGAACCAAGACGTAATGCGTTGAGTACAACAATCAGCGAACTCAGAGACATGCCGATGGCTGCAAGCCAGGGCGGAACCAGGCCGGCGGCCGCAAGAGGCAGGGCACAGACGTTATAGACAAGTGCCCAGGTCATGTTCTGGCGAATGATTTTGCGTGTACGGCGACTGGTTCTCAATGCTTCTACCAGTTGCATCAGTTGCCCATTGAGCAGAACCGCATCGGCTTTGAGCTGTGTAAGATCGGCCGCTGTGCCCATGGCCACTGAAATGCCTGCACCAGCCATCGACGGGAGATCGTTGAGTCCGTCTCCGACCATCATTATCTGGTGCCCTTCGGACCGCAGTCGGGTAAGAACGTTCAGTTTCTCTTCCGGAGATGCTTGGCCAATAGCGTCGTCAATGCCCAACATGTCCGCAATCTGGCGCACGTGGCCGGAGCGGTCGCCGCTCAGCAGCATTGTACGTATGCCCGCATCCTGCAGGGCTTTGACCGCTTGTGCTGCGTCTTCCCGGGGCTGATCATCAAGCCGGAAGCAGGCCAGCCACTCGTCTTCGGAAGCAAGCCATATTTCCATACCTGAGTGTGCTTCAGATTCGGGCTCCGGCGCGCTTGTGTGTTGCGCAACAAAGGCCCTGTGGCCTATGAAAAATCCGCACTCACCAAACTGACCAGATAGCCCTCCGCCCAGATGGTTGTTCACTTGGTTTATGGACGCCGCAGGGCGGTTATGGAAGACCCGGGCGATAGGGTGCTCCGAATGTTGCTCCAGACCCGCGGCAATCCGCAGGCAGATGTCTTTATCTTTGCTGCCGACCACCCGGGTATCGATCAGGCTCAGCTCACCCCGGGTCAGGGTGCCGGTTTTATCGAAGATCACCGTGTCTATGGTGTTCATGGACTCAAGTGCGTGGCCGCGGGTTGGCAGAAAGCCCAGACGCCGTAATTTAATGGTCGCGGAGGTAATCGCTGTAGGTGTCGCAAGGGACAGGGCGCAAGGACAGGTCACGACAAGAACTGATAGCGTAATATCGAAGGCGTTGTCTGCCCCTGCCAGCCACCACCCGATCCAGACGACAGGCGCAAGGATCAGAACACGTCCGACAAACTTGCCGGCAATGCGATCGGCCATTCGTGCCACCGGCGGCTTTTCTGACTGAACGCGATCGAGTATCCGCAGAATACCGGAAAGCCTTGTCTGGGCGCCGGATTTCACAACCTGAACGTCCAGTGGGTTTTCACCGTTGATACTTCCCGCATGCACTGTGTCACCAGCCACCCGGGTTTCAGGCAGGTACTCGCCGGTCAGCGCCGATTCGTTCAGGGTAGATTGGCCGCGAAGAATCACACCGTCAATGGGTAAGGTTTCGCCGGGCCTGATCCGAACCACATCGCCGGGCTTCACCTGGTGGGCGGGTATGATTTCGGTTTGGTCGCCGTTTACGCGTGTAGCTACTGTAGGATGAAAACCCGCCAGAGCATTGCCTGTAAGGCCTGCACGATATCTGGCCTGCACCTCTATATATCGGCCAAGCAACAGGAAGAACGTGAACATGCAGACGGATTCAAAATACACCTCTTCGCCGCCCACAACGGTTACCCAGGCGCTGGCCAGGTAAGCAAGGCCAATGGCGATGGCCACGGGTACGTCCATGGTCAGATGTCGGGTTCTGATATCGCGTTGTGCATTGCGGAAAAAGGGCCCGGCGCTGTAGAGCACAACTGGAGTGGCCACGAGCAGGCTGAACCAGCGGAAAAACGACACAAACTCCGGTGAAAGGCCGCTAACCAATTCAAAATAAAGCGGAAACGCCAGCATCATGCTTTGAAAGCTACCAATGCCAGCGACGGCTAGCCGGATCAACATGGTGCGGTGTTCGGCCTTAAGTTGATCCTCAACAGCATCTGACTGATAAGGGCGGGCAGTGTAGCCGAGTTCATGAATAGCGATCAGTAAATCGCTCAGGGCAGCCTTGTCCTGAGCCCAGACCAGTCGAGCCCGTTGGGTTGTGTGATTAACGGAGAAGGAGAGCACGCCCGGTTGCTTTTTAAGGTGATTTTCCAACAACCAGATGCAGGCAGCGCAGGTGATGCCACCAATCAGAAGCTGGGCTTCCTGGCCGCCTTTAACCGGAGAAACAAAGGCTTGTTGCACAAGGGGATGATCCAGTTCCCTGAGCCGGTCAAGCTCAGAGTCAGTCAGCTGGCGGGGAGTGACGGCCGTCTCCGTGCGCAGCTGATAAAAACCGGTCAGACCTTCGCTGTGAATGGTTTCACACACCGCTTTGCAGCCCTGGCAACAGAAAAAACGGTGTTTCCCATCGAGCTCAAGCGTAATCGGCGGCTCACCGTCAGCCGGTTCGCCGCAATGGAAGCAATCCAGGGGGGTCACCCTTTTGCAGAGCCTTTCGGACCCATATGCAGATCGCCATCAGAGGGCAGCCAGGCCTCACCTTTGAGGCGCCACTGGTTGTCTGGTCCGCGGAGTTCGTAATACCAGCGACCTTCGATATCCTGCAGCATTGTGCCGGTATAGTGGCCGTTGCCGTCACTCTGGAACTGAATGGTACGGTCGTTCTGCGCCAGCGTCGGGTGGAACAGGTTAAGGATCAGGTAGGGATAGTCAGCCGGGCCCTGTTGAGTGTTAACATCCAACAAAATGCTACGGTTTTCGAACGCCATGTCCGCGCTCAGTCCCATCTCTGCTGCAGCGCGGTCACGGGCTATCTCAAGATTAATGCCCCGGCCTTCTTTCGAATAATCGTCGCTCACCATCGTGTCTTTCATGTTCGACGCCACAACCAGCATGAACATGCTGAAGGTAATGGCGGACAGCGGAGCTATGGTCAGGAACCAGAACCAGGGCTGCTTGTACCAGGGCGCTACGGGTACGTCTTGATTCATATTGCTCAGTCTCGTCTTTTACAGGTGACCAACAGTGACCCCGAAGGGTTACTGCGTTGGACCGACAAATCGGCTTTCGGTTTCCAGCTTCAGTGAAGTATCCGTTTCAGACTGTGCATGGAAGATTATTTCGTTATTTGATTGTGGAATGGATTCAGGCGGAACATCCACAACCGTTGGTAAAGAGCGGTTCTCACCGCTGTCTACGCTTACTTGGGTCTCGGTCAGAATACGGATGCCGTCAAGGCCCTCTACCGACAGTGTAAAGGTCTGTGGAACCTCTGACATGTTCACTATTTTCAGGGTATAGGAGTTTTCAATGCGCCCCTCACCGTTAAAACTGAACAGTGCTCCGCGATCTCTCAGTGCATCCATCTGGGCTGGCACACGGGTGGCGATCACAAATATGATTGCGGAAATCATGGCTGTGAGAACCGCACCATAACCAAACGTACGAGGTCGCAGTAATTTCGACGGCTTGCCTTCAAGCTCGTTTTCGGTGGTGTAACGAATCAGCCCGCGCGGGTAGTTCATTTTGTCCATGATTTCGTCGCAGGCGTCTATGCACAATGCACAACCGATGCACTCGTACTGAAGGCCGTCCCGGATATCAATGCCGGTAGGACATACATGAACACACTGCCCACAATCGATGCAGTCGCCAAGGCCGACTTCTTCCGGTTTTACGTCTTTTTTGCGTCCTCCGCGGGGCTCGCCCCGATTGGGGTCGTAGGACACAATGCGTGTATTCGGGTCAAACATGACCGACTGGAAGCGGGCGTAAGGGCACATATACAAGCACACCTGTTCGCGCATCCAGCCGGCATTCAGGTAGGTGGCTATGGTAAAAAATGCAACCCAGAAATAGGCCCAACCGTTGGCCTGGACGGTGAATATATCGACGGTAAGCTCCCTTATAGGATAGAAGTATCCTATAAACGTGAGCCCGGTCAGCAAAGAAATAACAAGCCATATTAGATGCTTAGCCGTTTTCTTTACAATTTTCTCTGTGGAGTTGGGTGCCTTGTCCAGCTTCATACGTTTGTTGCGGCTGCCTTCGATTCGCTCTTCAACCCACATAAAGATAAACGTCCACACTGTCTGAGGACAGGTGTAGCCGCACCAGACGCGACCAAACAGAGTGGTAATGAAAAACAGGCCGAAGGCGCTGATTATTAGCATGCCGGAGAGCAGGAAAAAGTCTTTTGGGTAGAATGTGGCCCCGTAGAGGTGGAATTCCCGTGCTGGCAGATCAAAATGAATCAGCGGGTTGCCGTCCAGCGTCAACCAGACAAACAGGAAGTACATGCCCATTAGTACTAAAAGGCTGACAGTCCGGATGCGTTGGAACAGGCCTTTTACTTCCTTCGCATAGATTTTCTTCCGGCTGGCGTACAAGTCGACGGTTTCAATTTTCTGGTTTTTGCCCGAAGGTTCCGAGGAGGGGTCGACCTGTTTGACCGGAATTTCATTACTCATGGGTATCTCCAGATGAAGTCTTGAAGCGGGCGCGATGCCTTTTCAGGCTGCTGATCTTCTCAAGCCTGTGCCCGCACGCAGACACAGGGTTGAGCAGACCAGGCCGGGCTGAAGGCCCGGCCGGGAAGTCAGTTGGACAGGCTGTAAACGTACGCAGCCAGAATCTGGATCTGATCTTCAGACAGACGCCCACTCTGAGCTGGCATCTGGTTTTGACGACCGTGCAGAACCGTCTCTTTGATCCACTCGTAGTTTGAGCCGTATAGCCAGACGTTGTCCGTCAGGTTGGGCGCGCCAAGAGCTGTCATGCCTTTGCCTTCGGGTCCGTGGCAAGCCACACAGCCCTGAGCGAATATAGCTTTGCCTGCCTCGGCTGCAGCAGCGTCTTTTTCACGGCCACTGAAGCTCAGAACGTAATTGACCACTTGGTCGACCTGTTCGTTGGTCATGTTCGGCATCACACCTTTCGCTGGCATGTTACCCATCCGGCCGTTGTGCAGGGTTTCCAGGATAGCCTCTGGTGTTCCGCCCCACAGCCAGTCGTCGTCGGTCAGATTGGGAAAGCCCACCTGGCCGCGAGCGGCAGAGCCATGGCAAACAGAGCAGTTATTTGCGAACAGACGCTGGCCAATCTTGAGTGCATCAGCGTCTTTGGACAGCTCTTCTACCGGGGTCTGACCATACTGCGCGTAGATTGGACCGTACTTCTCTTCAGCGTCGGCAACTTCTGCCTCCCACTGATTGGTCGACGTCCAGTTCAGTAAGCCCTTGTAGTTACCCAGGCCCGGGTAAAGTGCCAGGTAACCAAGTGCGAAAATGCACGTAGCGACATACAGGTAGAACCACCACTTAGGCAGTGGATTATCATACTCCTCGATACCATCGAAAGAGTGACCTACAGTGCGGTCGGTTTCTACATCGGTTGTCTGACTTTTACGGGTGGCATGCAAAAGCCACCAGCAGCCAAAGACGGTACCGAGCACGATCGCACTGATCCAGATGCTCCAGAAGGTACTCATTGTTTTTTCTCCGTTTTTTCCTGTTCAAGAGTACGCTTTTCCACCTCGTCATCATCGAACGGCAGATGGGCTGCTTCTTCGTTTGCCTTTTTGCGATGGGCGCTGAAGGCCCACCAGATGATGCCGATAAAGACGGCCATCATTAAAAGGGTATGCACGCCGCGTAACTCGTTAATATCCATCAAATCACCGTTTGTCTGAAAGTACGGTGCCCAGCTGTTGCAGGTATGCGACCAGGGCCTCGATTTCAAACTTGCCTTCCAGTTGATCCGCTGCACCGGCGATCTGTTCGTCAGTGTAGGGCACACCCAACGTCTGCAGTGCGGAAAGCTTGGCTGCAGTGCCGTTATGGTTTACAACATCTTCGAACAGCCACGGAAAAGCAGGCATGTTGGATTCAGGAACCACGCTGCGCGGGTTATACAGATGCTGGCGCTGCCAGGCATCTGAGTAACGGCCGCCAACACGGGCCAGATCAGGCCCCGTGCGCTTGGAACCCCATAGGAACGGGCGCTCGTAAACGAATTCGCCCGCAACGGAGTAGTGGCCGTAACGCTCGGTTTCTGCGCGGAACGGGCGGATTTGCTGAGTGTGGCAGACGTGACAGCCTTCGCGGATGTAGATGTCACGGCCTTCCAGTTCCAGCGCCGACAGCGGCTCAAGGCCTTCTATCGGCTCGTTGACGCTCTTCAGGAAGAAAAGCGGGAGCACTTCCGCCAGAAAACCGCCACTGATGACCAGGATGATAAAGACAATCATCAGGCCAATATTCTTTTCTACAATTTCGTGTTTCATCTGGTCTCTCTCCGTTACGCCGCCTGAACTGCTGCGTTGTCCTGGGCAGCCGCTTCTTTCTGACGCACGGTCATGTAGACGTTATAAGCCATGAACAGCATGCCAGCGAGGAAAATGACGCCACCGAGGAAGCGCACAAAATAGCCGGGGTAGGACGCTTCGAGGCTCTCTACAAAACTGTAGGTCAGGGTGCCGTCGTCGTTGACTGCACGCCACATCAAACCTTGCATGATGCCGTTAACCCACATGGCGACGATGTACAGTACGGTGCCGACTGTCGCCAGCCAGAAGTGCACGTTGATCATGCTAACGCTGTACATTTCCTTGAGGCCCCAGAGCTTGGGAATCAGGTGGTAGATTGCACCAATACTGATCATTGCAACCCAACCCAGAGCGCCGGAGTGAACGTGGCCGACAGTCCAGTCAGTGTTGTGAGACAGTGCGTTCACGGTCTTGATAGACATCATTGGCCCTTCGAAGGTAGACATGCCGTAGAACGACAGGGAAACCACCAGGAAGCGCAGGATGGGGTCTGTGCGCAGTTTGTGCCATGCGCCTGACAGCGTCATCATGCCGTTGATCATGCCACCCCAGGACGGCGCAAGCAGAATCAGGGACATAATCATGCTGGCAGTCTGAGCCCAATCTGGCAGAGCAGAGTAGTGCAGGTGGTGGCCACCGGCCCATACGTAGGTCGCGATCAGTGCCCAGAAGTGCACGATGGACAAGCGGTAGGAATAAACCGGGCGCCCGGCCTGCTTGGGAACAAAGTAGTACATCATGCCCAGGAAGCCGGCAGTGAGGAAGAAGCCTACGGCGTTATGGCCGTACCACCACTGCATCATCGCGTCGGTTACGCCGGCATAGGCCGAGTAGGATTTGAACGCACTGACTGGCAGTGCCAGGTTGTTACCAATATGCAGTACGGCGATGGTAAGAATGAACGCGCCGTAAAACCAGTTGGCTACGTATATGTGTGGAGTGCTGCGTTTGGTAATGGTGCCGAAGAAAACCAGGGCGTAAGTAACCCAGACTACAGCTATGGCGATGTCAATCGGCCATTCCAGCTCAGCGTATTCTTTGGTGCTGGTGAGGCCCATTGGCAGGGTAATCGCCGCGGAAACGATGATTGCGGTCCAGCCCCAGAAGGTAAAGGCGGCGAGTTTGTCCGAAATCAGTCGTGTCTGACAGGTGCGCTGAACAACGTAGTACGATGTTGCAAACAAGGCACTACCACCAAAACCGAAAATAACAGCATTGGTATGCAGCGGTCGCAGGCGACCGAAGTGAGTAAATGGCAGATCGAGGTTGAGGGATGGCCAAACCAGTTGTGCTGCAATCAACACGCCCAGCGCCATGCCAACAATACCCCATACCACTGTCATGATGGCGAACTGTCTCACCACCTTGTAGTTATATGTCAGGTTCGGATTTTGTGTGCTCATAGCCTTACCAATGGGTTCAGAGTGGGGAATTATGCGGGCGCAAGTATGGAGAAACCATTAGCTGTTTGCAATGACACGGATCAACTCCTGATATCCGTCAAATGCGCCCGAATCAACAGCATGGCGCCTTTTCCAAAGCGCTTTGCAAGCTGAGGTTCTATGATAGCCCCGGAGCCGTTCAAGGTGAACTTGGTAAACTTGACTAAGAACAATAAATGCAGCATTGAAAGGAAAGTAATCGCTTTATATTCCGGCAATAACGGTTTGGTTGCGACCCCGGGCCTTTGCTTCGTAGAGCGCGCCGTCTGCACGCTCGAAAAGAGCCTGTTGATCTTCGTCCGGAAGCAGCGAGGCAATTCCCGCGCTCAAGGTAAGGCAGGCTTTCTTGCCGTCCGGCCCGTTCACGGTGGTGGTTTGGAGATCCTGTAGCAGAGCTTCGCATACTCTTTGCGCGCCGACGGTGTCTGTGTCGGGTAACAGCAATGCGAACTCCTCACCACCGAACCTGATGGTGATATCCCGCGGGCGCTTCACATGACGAGTCAGAATGCTCGCAATCATTTGCAGGCAGGTATCGCCAAAACCATGGCCCCAGGTGTCGTTGATAGCCTTGAAATGATCAGCGTCCACCAGGGCAATAGTGAAGGGCTGCCCTGTTCTGCGGGCTTCGGCGCATAGCTCGGGCAACACGTTATCCATGTGGCGCCGATTATAAAGGCCGGTCAGCGGGTCGTTGAGACTTAGCGTTGCGAGCTTGCGGTTGGCATTCTCCAGCTCTCGCATGGTTGACCGTAGCTGGGCAGTACGTTCGTGGACCCTGTACTCCAGATCGCTACGGGCGGCCTGCTCCACTTCCAGCAATTTATCACTGAGCAGCCGCCAGCGTTGAACCATTGCGTAGTTGAGAAGGATAATCTGGCCGCCAATCGCCAATCGCCACTTGCATGAGCGACTCCCGGGCCAGGAATTCCGTCAGGTATCCGAACGCTGCAGCCGCATAGATCAGCGATCCGGCCGCCATGACCGCCCAGGCAAGAACATACCATTTTGCCGGTTGGTAACCCTGGCGCCAACGGCTTATGGCGATGACCGAAAGAACGAATATGGTGGCAAGCCCGAGAGCGGTATTAAAGAGGATAGCCTGGCTGTAAGGCAAAACCAGAGTCAGGCCGGTAAAGCCGGCGCAGGTCCAGATAATAGCTTTCAGCATTTTGTCTGCACGGGTGTATTTGTCTACATCCAGAAAAGAGCGCCCGAACAGGGTCATTGCCAGTGTGCACAGAACCAGGGTCAACGGGATGGAGGTGTTTGCGAACTCGGGGTTCTCGGGCCAGAAATACTGGTTGGCAAAACCGCCCATGGCAAACAGGAAAAGCCCCATTGCTAACATATAAAGGGCGTTGTGCAGGTAATACAGGGTTCCTGAGCTGAAAAGCAGAAGCAGATTGAATATGGCGAGCACCAGAACAGCTCCGAAGAACAGTCCGTGGGTAATCGCCAGTTGGTTGCTTTCGGCTATCAATTCTGCCGGTGTTTCGAGTCGTAATGGAATGTTCAGTGCGCCACTGCTATGTATGCGCATGGTAATAGTGCGGGTTTCGCCGCTGTTGAGTGTGACCGGCAGAAGGAAATACCGGTAATCTACTGCTCTTGAACGAAAAGGGTGCTGGTCACCGGTGACAACAACGTCCGCGGGCTCGTCGCCCTGCCAGAAAGTGACTTCATCCAACAGCGGGTAGTTGAGGTTGAGGTACCAGAGCCGGCGTTCACTTCCATTATTGCGGAGTTTCAACTGTACCCAGTACACCGAACTGGTTCGGGTGAAAACCAGCTCGTGCCCGCGGGAAGGCGTCCAATTCAAGTCGCCAGGCAGCTCGTCAGGGCGGGTTGCGTTGTGAGCCTGGTCGCCCGGGGATGTCTGGTGGAAACACACGTAGTGCATAATCGCCGTGCGCGCCTGAGAGTTGGTCGCGTCCAGCACCGGACACTCTGAACGCTGCGGTGCTGTTAAACCCGGCACCGCAGCGTTCACAAGCCCTGATGCCGCAGCAAAGCAGCAGGCCAGAAGAAAAAATAGCCGTGCGAAAAATGACATCAGACGCTTCCACAGACATTAGGACTGGGAGTGTAGCGAACGTCTACAATCTATGTTGTTAAACTGTTTAAAATTATGCGAATGATCACAGGCTGGGGGTATTTCGCTTAAACACCGCTCTGTTCGAGGACTGTTATGACTTCATCCTTGTCCATCATCGGAACAAGTTCGGCCATCAGGCTGCGGCGGTCCTGAGACTGGTACCAACGATTCCAGTCGGCCTCGGAGCGCCAGTTGGCAAGCGTAATCCGGTGATTGGCGTCATGACTGTCAACCAGCGTTTCTCCGGAAATAAATCCCGGGGCAGCAACTGCCCGTTGCAAAACCTTGCGGGAGCGTTCTTCGTAAGCAGTTTCAAGTGACTCGGCTATGTGGCGTTCAATCAGAACCCGGATCATGCAAACCTCCAGATGTTTTAATGGTATAAACAGTAATTTAGCACGTATTTCTGAAAAAACAGGTCGAATAGAGGGAGATGTTTTGTGACTGCTGTCGAGTATGATGCCGAGCTTGATGCCTGCGGGCTGTTCTGTCCCGAGCCCGTTATGTTGCTTCACACGCGCATCAAAGATGTGGCGCCGGGAAGAATTCTAAGGGTAACCGCTACAGATCCTTCAACGACCCGCGATGTCCCCCGGTTCTGCCAGTTTTTGGGACATGAGCTGGTGAGCCATGCAGAGCAGGATGATCGCTATATCTACCTCATACGTCGTGGCGATTGAAACGGGTTTCTCTGATTAGATGGATACGGGCAAGTCATTGATGTGTTTCAGGAACTGATCCCGGTTCATCTCGCCCAGAACTCGTTCGCGCGCCATCTCCTCACCGTTGGTGTCGTAGAACAGGATGGCCGGAGGCCCGAATAACCCCAGGCTGTCCAGCATGGCCTGTTGAGCTGGCGTATTATCTGTCATATCGATTTGCAGCAGCGTGAAGGGGCCGAGCGCATTAACTACGCCAGCATCACTGAATACGTTGCGTTCCATGACTTTGCAGGAAATGCACCAGTCTGCGTAAAAATCCAGAACCACGGGCCGGCCCTGCTGCCTGGCCTGTAACAGCATAGCCTCAATCTCCGAAGGACTCTCTACCCGGGCAAAATCAGCGTGGCTGTTGACAGAGCCGGTGGTCGAGCCTGATTGTTCGCCCGTGTAGGCTTTGGCGATAAACGGGTCTAACGGAGCCAGAGGGTCATTGGCGCCGCCAACGGCACCTGCGAGCAGAGCTAGCCCGTAGGCAAAGAAGATCAAGCCCAGGCCTTTCCGAGTGCGTTCCCAGCCAGCTTTGGCTGCGTCGAAGGCGCCCAGCTGTACGCCGGTTATGGCAAGTAGCCCACCCCAGAGTGTTAACCCTAGCCAGCCTGGAACCAGGCGCTCAATCAACCAGATAGCGACGGCAATCAGCATGACGCCATAAAAGTGTTTGACGGTGGTCATCCAGTGACCGGTCGTCGGGAGAAGTCTTCGTCCACCTACGGCCACAAGAATAAGCGGGATGCCCATGCCCAGACCAAGGGAGAAAAGGGCAATGCCACCGATCATGGCGTCCTGCGTCGTGGATATATAAAGCAGGCTGCCGGCGAGAGGCGCAGAAACACAGGGCGAGACAATCAATGCTGAGAGGGCGCCGATACCGAAAATGCTGATAACTCTGCCGCCTGTGAGCCGCTGGCTGGCATCATTCAGGGGTTCGCTGATAAAACGCGGGAGCTGAATCTCGAACAGATCAAACATGGAGAGAGCAAAAACCACAAACATCAGTGCGAAAACGCCTAGCACCCAAGGTGATTGTAGTTGCGCCTGCAGGTTGAAGCTTGCGCCCAGAAGCCCGGTAAGCACACCAGCTCCTGCATAGGTAAGAGCCATTCCCAGCACGTAGCTGGTTGAGAGCAGTAATGCATGCCCCGTTGTACGTGTGTTCTGCCCGGATACCAGGGAAGAAATGATCGGAACCATTGGAAGTACACAGGGTGTGAAGGTCAGGCCCAGACCAAGAAGGAGAAATACGCCGGCAATCACCAGAGTTGACTGCTCCGAAAGGAATCCGGCAAGCCCTGTGGCTGAGTTGGTGTCTGCTCGGGAAGTTGTGCTGCTCTGGCTGCTTTTGCCCGCTCCGCCTTGCTGTGAGCCAGAATCCTGGCTCTGATAAAAGAGCACCTCTCGAGTCTGCGGCGGATAGCAGAGACCCGCTTTCGCACAGCCCTGATAAGTGACCTCGAACCGGGCCTCGCGAATACCGTCAGGTAGCGTTACCGGAATCTTTGCTTCTACAGGGTCGAAAAAAACGGTGGTTTTGCCGAAATAATCATCCTCGGTTTCAGTTCCCGGGCTCGAGAACTCCAATGGGCCCGCACTCACGCCTTCATCCAGAGCCTCGATACTGATGCGATCCCTGTAGAGGTAATGTCCGGGAGTTATGTCCCAGAACAGCACAACGGCATTTCCTTCCGTGGTATGGCTGAAAGGGAGCGCTTCATCCACCGGGAGAAATTGATTGCCCTGCCCCCCGAAGAGGGAGTTGCTGCCACCAATCGCCCCGGCAGCGTTCGCTGCGGTGAGCAACAGCGTTAACATGAGAAGAAGGCTGTATGGCCCCGTGACGCGGCGGATGCTGCCGGATGTGGTGGATAGAGCTCTCATGGAATGCGAAGTTTCCCGGTTTATGTCGTATTTTGGAGAACAGGTCACAGTGCTGGATGAACTGCCTGTCCGGTAATGTTCAGCAAGCCAGTGGACACAGTGGACGGGCAAAAGTTCCCACTGGCAATGGACGCATTAAAGTCGCACAATAGCCACCCAATGAATCACAGCCCAAACGATCTTATCATGCTGTTTAATGACCTGTTTCGGGAGGCTTTCCGGACAACTCTGGTCAAAGGCAGCGAAGAACCCGAATATCTGCCTGCAGGCAGCGCCGGAGATATGGCGCAGATTGTTTTTGCCCATGGCTATTATGCCAGTGCTTTGCACGAAATAGCTCATTGGTGCGTTGCAGGTGAGCACAGGCGCACACTTCACGACTACGGTTACTGGTACTGTCCGGATGGCCGGACATCTGCGCAGCAGCTTGCTTTTGAACAGGTTGAAGTAAAACCACAAGCTATCGAATGGTTGTTTTCAGTCGCTGCCGGCTCGCGTTTCCATATCAGTGTGGATAACCTTTCCGGAGAAGGTGCGTCTGACGAATACAGCTTTCGGTGCAGGGTGCTGGAACAGGCAGAAGGCTACCTGGACAGAGGTCTGCCGCAGCGGGCACAGTCCTTTTTTGATACCCTGAAATCGTTTTATGGAACCGGCGATACCTTCAGAGCAGCCTGGCACTATGATGTTGGGCGTGTGGTTCCATCATATTTCGCAAAAGAACACTATGAGGCAAACTGAGACTCCATGACATCTGACCCAAAGCACACCGGCGATCTGAGATTCAGCGATCTGAATCTGGACAAGCGCCTGCTGGACGCCATTGCTGCCATTGGTTTTGAATATTGCACGCCGATACAGGCAGAGACACTGCCCTGGACCCTGGCGTGTGAAGATCTTATCGGCCAGGCCCAGACCGGAACCGGGAAAACGGCGGCATTTCTTATAACAGCGATACAGAGCTTGCTTGAAACCCCCATTCCGGAAGGCGATCGCTTTGCTTCTGAGCCCCGCGTACTTGCGCTGGCGCCGACTCGCGAGCTTGCCATGCAAATTGCCAAGGACGCCGAAGAGCTGTGCAAACATACTGGCCACAAAGTGGTCACGGTTGTTGGCGGGATGCACTACGATAAACAACGCGAACAATTGCACAATGGCATTGTGGATATTCTGGTGGCTACCCCGGGCCGACTGATCGACTTCCTTGGCTCACAGGATGTGTTCCTTGACCAGATCGATATTCTGATCCTCGATGAAGCGGACCGGATGCTTGATATGGGATTCATTCCGGATGTGAAGCGCATTATCCGTAAATGCACGCCAAAGGATGAGCGCCAGACGTTGTTGTTCAGCGCGACATTCAACCAGGACGTTCTCAATCTTGCCTCGATGTGGACCAACAACGCTGAATTTGTGGAAATCGAGCCGGAGCAAAAAACTGCGGAGCGGGTTGAACAAACGGTTTATCTGGTGGGTGACGATGAGAAGCTGCCAGTGCTGGTCAATTACCTGAAGCGCCCGGACGTAGAAAAGGCGCTGGTATTTGCCAATCGCCGCGATCAATGCCGGGATCTTGAAGAGGACCTGCGCAATCAGGGCGTTAAGGTGGCGCTCATGTCCGGTGAAATTGCCCAGGCGAAGCGCCTGAAAACGCTGGAACAATTCAAGGCGGGCAGCATTCAGGTGTTGGTAGCCACCGACGTCGCCGGGCGTGGCATCCATGTAAATGGGGTTACCCACGTGTTCAATTACAACCTGCCGGACAGTGCTGAAGATTACGTACATCGTATAGGGCGCACAGGTCGAGCGGGCAAAGCCGGCGTGGCTGTCAGCTTTGCGGGCGAAGATGATTCATTCGGCCTTCCTGCCATCGAGGCCTACATCAGCCAGAAACTCAAAACGGCGGTGCCGGAAGAGGAGTTGATGGCGGCAATGGATAATCCTCCCATTACTCGCAAGCGCGGTCGTCGCCCATCACAGGGGCAGGGCGGACGGGGTTCTGGTGGTCGCAGCCCGCGTCCACGCAGGAACTGACACGGCGGGAGTTGATTATGTTGATCGTTGCAGATGAGAACATTCCGCTGCTGGAAGCCTTTTTTGGCGATGTTGGTGAAGTGCGGCGGGTTTCCGGTCGGACCATGAGTGCCGAAGATGTGCGAGATGCCGATGTACTACTGGTTCGCTCTGTAACCCGTGTAAATCGTGCCTTGCTTGAAGGCAGCGCAGTGCGCTTCGTCGGAACCACGACAATTGGAACCGATCACGTCGACCTGGACTGGCTCGAGGAAAAGGGCGTTCGTTTTGCGGCGGCGCCGGGCTGCAACGCCAACAGTGTTGCGGAGTATGTGCTGAGCGTATTGTCTCTGCGGGCAGAGCGCCTTGCTCTTGACGACTGGTCAAGGCAGACCATAGGCATTGTTGGTGTCGGCAATGTCGGTCGTGAACTCGCTGACAAACTTGTTCGACTCGGCTTCAAGGTCAAGCTTTGTGATCCGCCCAGGGCGGAGCAGGAACAGGACGATACCCAAATCTTTGTTGGCTTGGACGAGGCGCTTGCGTGCGATGTCGTCTCACTCCACACACCGCTGACCCGCGACTGTGCTCACCCCACCTTTCACATGATCGGCGAACAAGAGCTTGCGGCGTTGACGCCTGATCAACTTCTGATCAATGCCGGAAGAGGCGAGGTCATTGACGGTGCAGCACTGCGTGCGCGGCTGGATCAGGCCAACGCGCCACTGGTAGCTCTTGATGTGTGGGAGCAAGAGCCCCGAATCAGTCCGGAGTTGGTGGACAGGGTCTGGCTGGCGACGCCCCACATCGCGGGCTACAGCCTTGAAGGCAAGGTTCGGGGAACGGAGATGATATACCAGGCGATGAGCAAATTCCTCGGGCTACCGACCCGTAAGACGGCAGGTCAATTTTTGCCCGAACCGGCCCTCAGCAAAGTCTCGTTTACCAGTGCAGCGGATGAGGGTGCGGCGGTAAGGATAGCGTTGCGGGCTTGCTATGATCCACGACAGGACGATGCCCGCTTGCGTCAGACCATGAGAGCCCCGGTTGACGAGCGTGGTGCAGCTTTTGATCTCTTACGGCGTGATTACCCTGTGCGGCGGGAATGTTGCAGCTTGAAAGTCCAGCTCAAAGGTACAAGTAAATCTCTGCAAGACAGTTTTCGGGCCATCGGGTTCAAGCTGAAAATCTGAGCGCGATCTGTTGATCGGCTTAACAACTTTGCTTGTCCGCAAAGAGTGTCGCTCTTACAGCATGCCCGATACGCAAAAAATGGCGGCCTTTGAGCGCAGTTCGAACCAGATGTATATGGCTGGACAGGTCCTCCTGTAACGACGGAGGCAAGGATGTTTCTAACGGGCGCTCTGGCCCTCTGAGCTCCTGAACAAGTACGTCCGGTGCGGGGGAGCTCAGGCGGACAAATGCTTCCTGCGTGAGAACCGCTTGATCGAGAGCCTCCTGTCGAATGGTGTCCACGTATCGAAGAAAGCCTTCTTCTGCCAACCAGAGCAGTGCCCCAAAGCAAGCCATGTGGCGCTTGCTGTGCAGCCCGAACTCATCCGGCTCGTCCGGTCCGGCGATATCTTCCACAAACAGGTTTACCCGCCTTGGAAAGGCACTATAAAGCTGTACCAGAGCCACGGCTGCATCTTTGTAAAACTCTTCAATGTGGATGTCGGCCATGAGCGAAATCCTTTTTGCCGGTGCCTTTACTGTTGGTATTTGGTCAAGAAGTTGCCCAGCCTGCCCATTGCATCTTCCAGTGTGTCTTTGCGGGGCAGGAAAACAACCCGGAGATGTTGTTTGTCATCAATGTTGAACGCAGAGCCCTGAACCAGCAGGATTCTCTCCTGGAGCAGCAGATCCAGAACCAATTTTTCATCATTAACTATCGGGAATTTTTTAGGGTCCAGTCGCGGGAAAAGATACAGGGCGCCTTGAGGCTTTACACAACTTACACCGGGGATGTCGTTCAGCATCCGCCAGGCCGTTTCCCTTTGCTCGTATAACCGCCCGCCTGGCGCTACCAGATCGTTGATTGACTGATATCCGCCCAGCGCTGTCTGAATAGCCAGCTGGGCAGGGACATTTGCGCACAGTCGCATGTTGGAGAGCATGTCTATGCCTTCAATCAGGTCTTTGGCCAAATGCTTGGCGCCACTAATAATCATCCAGCCAGAGCGGTAACCGGCAGCACGATAATTCTTGGACAGGCCGTTATAGGTGAAGAAGAGCACGTCATCCGCCAGTGATGCAGTGGATACATGCTGGGTGCCGTCATAGAGAATCTTGTCGTAGATCTCGTCTGAAAGCACGATCAGGTTATGCTTGCGGGCAAGTTCAATGACCTGTTCAAGCAGTTCCGGACTGTAAACTGAACCGGTGGGATTGTTAGGGTTGATCAGAACGATCGCACGGGTGCGATTCGTTATTTTTTTGCGGATATCGTCGATGTCCGGGAACCAGTTCTGTTCCTCATCGCATCGATAGTGCACAGGCTTTCCACTCGAGAGCGTCACAGCTGCAGTCCAGAGCGGGTAGTCTGGCGCTGGAATAAGCACTTCATCGCCAGTGTTGAGCATGGCCTGCATGGTCATCACGATCAGTTCGCTGACGCCGTTGCCCAGGAAAATGTCGTCAATATCGACTTTATCGATGCCCCTTTGCTGGCAATAGTGCATCACGGCCTTGCGAGCAGAAAACAGGCCTTTCGACTCCACATAGCCTTGGGCCTGTTGCATGTTGTAAATCACGTCCTGCTGGATCTCTTCGGGAACATCCAGCTCGAAAGCGGCAGGGTTACCGATGTTGAGCTTAAGCACCCGGTGACCTTCTTCTTCCAGGCGGCGCGCCTCCCGCATCACTACGCCACGTATTTCATAACACACGTTATCCAGTTTGGCGGATTTGTAGTAGTTCTGCATAAGAGCCGGGTTTCCTAAGTCAGTAGACGTAAATCAGGCGCATGCCTTTCGGGCAAACCACTATTCTAGCGGAGGCGTGGCTAACGGCAACAGGGGAATTGTGATCAATTATGGCGGGTTAGCTCTATCTTCTGTTATTTCATGCCCGATAAACCAATTGCGTGCGGCCATTTTGCTGTATAGTCTTGAAATAAATTGTGCACAATTTAAATGTGCACAATGCTGATGTCTGCCTGTTACAGACAGGCATTCACGTTTTTGAAAAGGAGAAACCTGTGGCCAGTAATTCGGTTTACGACTTCACCGTCCGAGATATCAAAGGTAATGAAAAAAAGATGGCCGACTATCAGGGCCAAGTGTTGCTGGTTGTGAATACGGCCAGTAAATGCGGCTTTACCCCGCAGTTTGAAGGGTTGCAGTCTTTGCACAAGGAGCTTGGCGAGCGGGGGCTGGAGGTTCTGGGCTTTCCCTGCAACCAGTTCATGAATCAGGATCCTGCCGATGACGCTGCCATCAGCGAGTTTTGCAGCCTGAACTACGGTGTGGACTTCCCCATGTTCTCGAAGGTGGATGTTAACGGAGAAAACGCAGATCCTTTGTTCCAGTTCCTGAAATCGGAGGCAAAAGGTCTTCTGGGCTCAGAAAAAGTAAAGTGGAACTTCACCAAATTCCTGATAAGCCGTGATGGAAAGGTGGTGCGTCGCTATCCGCCAACCACCAAACCCCAGGACATCAAGGCCGATATTGAAAAACTCCTCTCGAGCTGACCCGTGAACGATTTACTGGCACTGGATAACCAGATCTGTTTCAGCCTGTATGCGGCTAACCGGGCGATCACTGCCCGATATCGCCCGCTGCTTGCCGGGCTGGAACTGACATACCCTCAGTACCTGGTGATGCTCGTGCTTTGGGAGCGCGCCCAGGCCGGTCAGGCGACCCGTGTTTCCGACCTTGGGGCACGCTTGCGTCTTGATTCGGGCACGCTTACCCCGCTACTGAAACGGCTGGCTATGCGGGGGCTGGTTCGCAGGGAGCGCAGCGTGGAGGACGAGCGCGTGGTCACTCTTTCGTTGACCCGGCAAGGCGAGGAACTCAGGGAGTTGGCCGAACGGGTGCCGCATAAGCTTTTGTGCGGCTTGAACATCGCCCCGGAGCGATTGCTGGCACTGCGGAATGAGCTTAACGCGCTACTGAGCGTTATTGAGACTCCGGCGGGGAAGGAGCCCAGCGCGTAATCGCTGCACTCAGTTGGCTGCGATTATAGGGTTTGGTAATGTAATCGTTCATGCCGCAAGCGAAGCAGTCGTCCCTGTCGCCCTGCATCACGTTAGCGGTAACAGCAATCACAGGCAGCTCGCGCCACGCCGGGTTTTTTCGAATCCTTTGTGTTGTTTCAAAACCGTCCATAACCGGCATCTGGCAGTCCATAAGCACCAGATCAAAATGCCTCTGTTGCAGTGCCTCAATCGCCAGCTGACCGTTCTCCGCTACTTCTATATGGTGTCCCATTTTTTTCAGCAGTGTGCTTGCGACCATCTGGTTTACTTCATTGTCTTCGACCAACAGTATCCGAAGAGGGTGCTGTAGTTGCACGTCCTCGATCTGATCGGTCGAATCCGGGCGCGGTGCCAAGTCAGCGACGCTATCCTTGACTTGCGTTGGAGCGTCTCTGTCGGGTAAGTCGGCAGGTGCGGAAATCTTTTCAGGTATTTCGATATCCGGGCCGGAATGCACCGGCAGTGGAAGGGTGACCGTAAAACAGGTCCCCTGCCACTCCTGGGAGTCGACCTTGATTTCGCCGTGCATACGTTCAACAAGTTGGCGGCACAGCGTTAGCCCCAGCCCGGTGCCGCCGTATAGGCGTGTGGTTTGAGTATCAGCTTGAGCAAAGGGTGAAAATATCCGGCGCAGCCCTTCTTTGCTCATGCCGATACCGGTATCGCTTACCTCGATGGTCAGAATACTGGCGGAATAGCGAGCTGAGATACGCACGCTGCCAGAGTCGGTAAACTTGATGGCATTGCTCAGCAGGTTGTTGAGGATCTGGCGAATACGGGTCGGATCTCCCAGAAACCGGCGCGGGAAGCCGATGCCCGTTTCTGCAATCAGATCAATGCCTTTTTTGCGAGCCTGTTGGGTGTGCAGGGTGGCGCATTCATCAATCAGCCCGCGCAGGTCAAATGGAATGTGTTCCAGATTGAGCTTTCCGGCTTCTACCTTGGAAATGTCCAGAATATCGTTAAGTATCCCGAGTAAGCTCTCACCGGCTGAAAGGGCGATGTGCAGACGATAACGCTTAGCGGAGTCGTGTTCGCCTTCCAGTACCAGCCCGACCATGCCCAGTACGCCGTTCAGGGGCGTGCGTATTTCGTGGCTCATGCTGGCTAAAAAATTGGCCCTGGCCTTGGCTCTGCGCATAGCGTCTTCTTTGGCTTTTACCAGCGCCCGGTTGCCCCTTTGCAGCGCGTGGTTTTTATCCGATATTTCGCGGGTTCGGCTTGCGACTTCCTGCTCGAGCTCGCTGGAATAATTTTTCATGGCGCTTTCCGCGTTGCGGAGTTGGGCCAGGCTGGAATCAATGGTTTCAAGGTGCTGGTTGATAATCCCCACCATGGTGCCTATTTCATCGTGCTGATGGCCTGGCGGGACCGGCAACCGCACCTTTTCCGGAGAGGTGGCTTTGACTTGGCTCAGGGCACCAATAACGCTGAGCATCGGCCTTGTGAGGAGCAAATAAAAAATGACAAGTAGCGACGCAGAGAGGATCAGACTTTTCAGTAGCCCGCTAATCAGCGTATAGCTTGCGCGCCCCAAAAACTGAAAGCCGTAATGGTAGGTGTCAATCGTAACGACAAGCTGGCCAAGAGGAAGGTTGTTGAGCTGCGAGACCTGCAGTTCTCTGCTGAATACCCGGCTTGCGCCAAACAGTTCGTCACTGATCCAACGATAAGGTGAGTCAGGGCTGCTCTTGCTGGCTGCGGCCATCGTGCTCTTGTCGTTATCAACTATTCGGGCGTCTATGGTAGCGGGGTGCCTCAGAAGGCCGTCCAGCAGCTCCTCTGCCAGCCGAACATCTATGTTGTAGGCTATCTGTGAGGCAGGGCTATGGCTTATTTCAATCAATGCCTGAATATCGGCTTCCATGGCATTGCGGGCGCTGAAATAATCGAGGGTAATCTGTACAGCATTGAGAATAAGGCCCAGCACCATCGCGATTAAAACCGTATCGCGGGTGAGTCGGTAGGAAAGCCGGTGTTTGAAGCCTTTGGTCACGGATGTCTTTGTCCCTGTTTGCGGGCCGTTATATTGCCTTGGTCACGCATTCAGTCATCATAGTCGGCTTTTTTCTTCCACTCGTCATCGTGAAGAAACGTGTCCCACTGCTTATCCACGTTGGATTGAGGTTCTGAAGAGCTGCTAACGTCGCCACCTGTGTTCAACGTCTCAAGCTCTTTGATCCGGGTGCGGAAACTTTTGACGGCTTTCATGGCGAGCGGGTTGTCCCGGGATTTTCCCATCTCCGTGCTGGCCAGGTGGTAGGAGTGAATCGCTTTCCGTATCTGGTTCTGGCGTATATGGTCGCGGGCCTGGAAAACGTGAAGATCTGCGTGGGTTTTGTGAACCAGAAAAAGCACATATTTCAGGTTTTTCTTGGCGGTTGCGCCATCCACGCGGCCACTTTTGTGCATGGCCTCAATCATCTTGAACAGGTTTTGCAGGAGCTCTTTAACGTAGGAAGATTTTTCGGCAGAGTCGATCTTTACTGGCTTTACGTCATCCCGGTTTTCCCGAATCAGATTTTTCCTGTGCAGTAGCCCTTCGCGCCACTGCTCAACCGGTAGCCCGGATTTAAGCCCCGAAAGGTCATTGCACACATCGTCCATACGCCTGAGCAGCAGCAACTTGAGATCCGGTGTCAGATATTGTCCGGGCAGCTCGGAGAGCAGGCGATTGCATCGTTTATAACTGTCCTCCAGCGCAGTAATTTTGCGAACACGCTCAATCTTGGCCTTCTCTCGCATTTGGCTGATGACGATAACAACGATCGAAATCACAACGATGGCTGCCAAGGCAAGGACAATGGTAATGGTATTCATGTTTGCGTAATGACTCCGGCTTTTGGGCAAGTCATGCCTGGTACAGAATTCTGACTTTAAATGCCGACCACCTTCGGCAACTACAAGAAAGATTAGCAGAAATACGCCATTGAATCCGGAATCAAATGTGAAAGTTCATCTTTTGTATTTATTTAATGAATCAATTGTTTCCGGTATATTGGTGCTGTGAATGGGTGTTTGCTTGGCGCCCGATGGGTAGTCGTTATTTTTCTTCGGAGCTGTGCATGGATATTTCCCGCATTGACCTTAATCTTCTTGTTTACCTGGATGTATTGCTCAGGGAGCGCAATGTCACCAAGGCGGCTAACCATCTTGGTATTACGCAGCCGGCCATGAGCAACAGCTTGCGCCGTTTACGCGATCTTTTTGCTGACCCGTTATTGGTGCGGACCAGCGAGGGCATGACCGCAACCGAGCGTGCGGGGGAGCTGCAGCCACTGGTCAGAAGTATTCTTTCCGACATCGAGCAGGCAGTGCAGGAAAAGACCCCGTTTGCCGCCCTGGAAAGCCAGCGGGTATTTCGCATTATGGCCAGTGATTATGCCGAATCCTGCCTTATGCCCCGGGTTCTGCGACGGATCCGTCAGGAGGCGCCACACGTTACTCTGGACGTTCTGACTCCAAGCGATGTGAGCTTTCTGGACGTGGAGCAGGGCCGTCTTGATATGGCGATCAACCGGTTCGACAAGATCCCCCAGTCGTTTCATCAGAAAACCCTATGGATTGAATACTTTGCCTGCCTGATGAATGCCCGTAACCCCATACTGAAAGAGCCGTTCACGCTGGATACATATCTGGGCGCCAGCCATATCTGGGTCAGTAAGACCGGATTTGGCGTGGGTGTCGGAGTAAACCCGAAGGACGTTCAGCGCCTTGGCTGGGTTGATGAGGCCTTGTCAAGAATGGGGAGCAAGCGGCAAATCTCGGTCTTTACGCGGCATTATCAGTCGGCGATGCTTTTGGCGGAACAACACGACCTTATTGCCACGCTTCCGTCGCGGGCGGCCTGGCTGCAAAAAGACAACGCCAACCTGGTGGTGAAAATCCCACCCTTCGAAATTCCACCTTTTGAGCTCAAAATGGCCTGGAGCCCGCTGTTGCAGCACAACTCCGATCACCAGTGGCTTCGCAGGCTGATTTCAGAAGTCGCGCAGGAGGTTGATGAGGAGTTTGCGCCCTTCGGGGCGCGCTTCGAGTCTGTGGATGTGCCGTTGGCGCATCGGTCAGAGAGGTAGTTCACGCAGTTCAAGGGAACTGCGCCCAGCGTCCCACATGCGCTGGAAGTTCTCTGACAACAATCTTACGCGGCCACTGTCGGAAAAGCCGGCAAACCCCGAAGGCCGGGTGAAGTCGTGCCGGTATAACACGCCTTCCCGATCTGCGAGAATAAATGGCTGGCCCTCGTACGGGTGGTCGCTGTTGACCAGCCTCAGTTCAATCCGGCTGGGAAGCCTGCGCATCAATTCAACCAGCTGATGGCGGCGCTTCACAAGAGGCTGATCATCATGGATAAGCAGGCGAATCTCGCTGAGCCTGTGACGGCGTGCAAGGCTTGAGACCAGCTCCCTGAATCTGTGACGATCGTAACGATCGTGATCCAGCACCCGGTCATACAACCATAACCGCTGAGCGGCCTGACCAACCATAGTGTCCATCAGGTCGACCATGCTGCTTTCATTATCGAAGAGCCAGGACTCTGTATCCGTGCCCAGCAGCATGGGGTGAGTTCTTCCCGATCCGGACTGATTTTCAAGCAGTGCAGGGGCAAGGCAGCGCATATCCAGATGCGGTATGTCTGCATCGTCGTAGGGCTCGGAACAAACGTGAAACCCCGCGCGCTGGTAGAAGGCGATGGCGTGTTGCTGGGCGGAGAGCCTCAGTTCCGGGTATTGGCCGGCAGACTCGGTGATCAGGTGCCGGAGCAGGGTCTCGCCAATGCCTTGGCCCCGGAATTCAGGAAGGATGGCCATCCGCCCGATGTGAGCTGTCTCGCCCAAGGTCGAGAACAGGCGGGCCACACCCGCAGGTGTGTTATCGGGAAGCACCGCGAGAAAATGGTCGGCGATCTCGTCAGTGGCATCCCACTCCAGTTCAGGTGGCACCTTCTGCTCTTCTACGAACACCTTCTGGCGGATATCCCGGATCGCGCCGGGGGCAAGCTGCCAGCTGTATTTTCGAATCCGGACGGTCATGGCATCACTCGAAATACACTGAACCCTGATTGTACAAATTGGTCATCAGGCCGAGCAGGGCAGGGTCTCCGGCGAACTGAGCCAAGGCATTCATGTCAATGCGGGCGCCCGCGCAGAGCAAGGGCGCCAGCGGGCGCGCATCGCCTTTAAGCAGAAACTGCTCGCCGTCTGCAAACAGGGCGGTTTCGTCGCCTTCTTCATGGTATGCAAAGCGCGACCCTTCATTCCAGCGTAGCTGCTCACCAGCCCGGATGGCTTCGGCGATGTCTTCATCCGAGGCGGGTTCATCCGCAGGCACGACCACATCCATATTTTTCGGCGCTGTGGCGTACTGGCCAAACCAGAGGGCCAGCTGACGCTTATCATCGAGCTTTTCGGTCAGTACCGCTTGCAGCCGGTCGATAACGCCTGGTGCAATGGTGCCCGGGTTATCCTGAACCTGCAGGTCCGGATCGTTCATGTGTTCGTCGGCTCCAGGCTGGTTACACAGGAAATCAGTAAAGCCGGTAAGCAAGTCATCGATGGTCGGTGCCCGGAAGCCCACCGAGAGGGTAATGCAATCATCTTCGGCGACGCCGTGGTGGCCTATGCCGGGGGGCAGGTACAGCATGTCGCCGGGCTCAAGGGTAACGGTTTCTTCACCCTCCCAGCCGCTGAGTATGCGCAGGGGTGAGCCCTCCACCCGCGGAGACGTAGGGTCGCACCGACCGCCGAAAGTCCAGCGCCTGTGTCCCTGCGCCTGCAGCAAGAATACGTCGTATTGGTCGTAGTGAGGCCCTACGCTGCCACCCCTGGGCGCATAGCTGGCCATGATGTCGTCCAGGCGCCAGTTGGGTACGAAACGGAAATGCTCCAGCAGATCCGCCACTTCTGGAACCCAGTGATCAAGGCCCTGCACAAGCAACGTCCAGTCCTGCTCCGGGAGCTCGCTGAAGCGCTCCTCGGAGAAGGGGCCATTGTGCAGTTGCCAGGGTTTGCCGTCATCGTTTTCTATAATGATGCGTGACTCCACACCTTCTTCACAGGCGAGGCCAGCCAGTTCGTCGGCGCCCACAGGGCACTCGAAACCGGGGAATGCCTGGCGGATGACCAGCGGCTTTTTTTGCCAATAGTCCCTCAGAAATTCAGAAGGCGAAATTCCGCCAAGCATATCCATGGTGTGCTTCCTCGTTCAGATGTTACGAGCCTGATCAATGGCGTTGCCGATGTAATTACCCGGTGTCAGAGCCATTAGCTCTGCCTTGGCGCTATCGGGCATCTCAAGGCTTTCTACAAAGTTCCTGATAACCTCCGGCGTCATCGCCTTGCCGCGCGTAAGGGCCTTGAGTTTTTCATAGGGCTTCTCGATATTGTATCGGCGCATCACGGTCTGGATTGGCTCGGCAAGCACTTCCCAGGCTTTATCGAGATCCTCATCAAGGCGTGACGGGTTTATCTCCAGCTTGCTCAGGCCCTTGAGAGTGGCCTCATAGGCGATCAGGCTGTGGGCAAAACCAACGCCCAGATTGCGTAGCACGGTTGAGTCAGTCAGATCGCGCTGCCAGCGTGAAATTGGCAGTTTTGCAGAAAGGTGGCCAAGCAGTGCGTTGGCGATGCCGAGGTTGCCTTCGGAGTTTTCAAAATCGATCGGGTTAACCTTGTGCGGCATGGTGGACGAACCCACTTCGCCTTCAATCGTTTTCTGCTTGAAATAACCCAGCGAAATATAACCCCAGACATCCCGGTCAAGGTCAATCACGATGGTGTTGAAGCGGGCGACGGCATCATAGAGCTCGGCGATATAGTCGTGGGGTTCAATTTGTGTAGTGTATGGATTGAAGTCGAGTCCGAGGTTTTCAATAAAGGCTTTGGCGTTGGCGGCCCAGTCAACATCCGGATAGGCGGAAATGTGGGCGTTGTAGTTACCCACTGCACCGTTGATCTTGCCCATAATCTCAATGCCACGGACTTGCTTGATCTGCCGGTGAAGGCGGTACACCACGTTGGCGAACTCCTTGCCAACGGTGGTTGGAGAGGCTGTCTGACCGTGGGTGCGGGACAGCATTGGCTGTTCAGCATGTTCCTGGGCAAGTTCGCCCAGTTTGTCAGCAACCTGGCTCATGGCTGGCAGTAGGCCATTATCCAGGCCTTCGCGGAGCATAAGCGCGTGGGAGAGGTTGTTGATGTCCTCGGAGGTGCAAGCAAAGTGAACAAATTCGGTTACTGCGTGAAGCTCGGGAACCCCGGCAATTTTTTCCTTGATGAAGTACTCAACGGCTTTTACGTCGTGGTTTGTGGTGCGCTCGATTTCCTTGATGCGCTCAGCATCTTGCAGGCTGAACCCACTGATCATCTGATCCAGAAAGGTGTTGGCTTTAGAGGTGAATGCCGGAACTTCAATGATTTCCGGATGGGCCGCCAATTGCTGCAACCAACGTATTTCAACCGTCACGCGGTTCCTGATCAGGCCGTACTCACTGAAAATGTCACGGAAAACGCTGACTTTACTGCCATAGCGTCCATCGACCGGAGAAATGGCGGTCAGGGCGTTAAGTTCCATCGAAAACCTCTCAAATGATCAAAGAATCGGTTCAGAAAACGGGGATGTACCATAATACACCAGCGCCGCCGGTGTATCAGTGGTAACAGATCAGTTATCAAGTGATCGGTTTGCCTGCTCCGCAAGTTCCCGGGCATGCTGGATCACCTTGCGCCGCGACAAAACCAGTTGCCAGCGACGCCCGCCGGATTGCCTCCAGAGCACCGCTGAGCGAATGCCTGCGAGCAGGAGCGCCCGGACTTTGGCAGCATTCTCGTCCCGTTGCAGCAGTGAAGGGTTACCGCTTACCTGAATGCGCAGGCTGAAGGTGCTGATTGTATCTGTATAAATAGAGGCCAGGTTGCTGATCAGATTCGAATGCACATAGCCAAAGTGGCTGGCAGTGTGCCGGGCCTGCTCGATACGGCTGCCAATCACTTCCAGCATGTTTTTGTGTCGGTTGAGCTTGGATTCCAAGTGGATGAGGTTCAACACGTAACGCAGCACCTCGATATCCTGCTGTTTCTTTTGATCGCTCATAACAGTAGAAAGCGTAACCAGCCCTTCACGAACATCTGCAAGCTCACCACCATAAACGTCGAGGGTATTGGCAGGATCGGTGGCGAACAGCGAGCGCAGGCAAGTTTCCAGGCTGGCCTGATTGCAACTGCCATTGTTAGCAATTTGCTGAACCAGATTGGCGGCCTGGAATACCCCCGCCAGTGCGAGTGTTTGATCGTGAATCGATCGGCTCATGGGTGTACTTCCTGAACAGCGGTGGGTGAGAGGCGCTCTGGGAGGGCTTCATCATCACGCCAGGTCTCTGTGATTACACCGCCGCCAAGACAATTCTCTCCATCATAAAAAACCACCGATTGCCCTGGTGTGACAGCCCGCTGGGCGTCATCAAAAACAACCTTTACGCCGCCTTCGATGACCGTCACCTCACAATCCTGATCAGGTTGGCGGTAGCGGGTTTTCGCCTTGCAACGGAACGAATGCGCTGGTGGCCCCCCCGCGACCCAGTCGATCGGATCAGAGACAAGGCCCCGGGAGAAGAGTAATGGGTGGTGCTTGCCCTGAACAACCGTCAGCACGTTACGCTCCAGATCTTTGCCCGCAACGTACCAAGGGTCGTCGCCAAAGTCGCTGAGCCCACCGATTCCCAAGCCCTGACGCTGGCCTATGGTGTGGTACATCAGCCCTTGGTGCCGGCCGATTTTTTGGCCTTCCGGGGTTTCAATATCGCCCGGCTGCGCGGGCAGGTACTGTTTCAGGAAATCGCTGAATTTGCGCTCACCGATAAAGCAGATACCGGTAGAGTCTTTTTTGTCGTGGGTGATGAATCCCTGTTGTTCGGCAATCCGGCGAACTTCGGGCTTCTCCAGCTCACCGACCGGGAACAGTGTGCGTGCGATGCGATCACCCGAAACCGCATGCAGGAAGTAGCTTTGATCCTTGTTGCCATCCAGGCCTTTCAGTAAAAGTGCTTTGCCTGACCCGTCTGCAAGCGGGCGCTGGCGGGTGTAATGCCCGGTGGCAATATAATCAGCACCCAAAGTGGTGGCATAATCGAGAAAAGCCCGGAACTTAACTTCCTTATTGCAGAGAATGTCGGGATTCGGGGTGCGCCCCGCCTGGTACTCGGAAAGGAAATGCTCGAATACACGATCCCAGTATTCGGCAGCGAAACTGGCGGTATGGAGTTTGATGCCGATAACATCCGCAACTGCCTGTGCGTCAGCCAGATCGGTCATGGCGGTACAATATTCGGTACCGTCGTCTTCATCCCAGTTCTTCATAAACAGGCCTTCGACCTGATATCCCTGATCTTTCAGCAACCAGGCCGCGACCGAGGAATCGACACCGCCAGACATGCCGACGATTACGTGAGTGCTCTCGGGGGAGCGAACTTCGGAGGATGGATTCGTCATGGCAATTCCGGACACTGGTTTAAAACGCGGGAGTTTATCATTTTGTACCGGTTACGTCTGCGAACCGGAGATCACATCCAGCGGATAACAGCGACCGTTTCGGTAATCTTCTATGCTTTGTATAACCAGCGGGCTGCGGAGCTTGTCACCCAGCTGTCGGATGTCTTCAAGTGATAGCCAATGCGCGGCGATGATGCCCCTGTCGAGTTCATCGGTTACCTGCTGGCGGGCTTTCCCGATAAAGCAGAAGCGATAATAAGTGACGCCATTTGCCGGTGCCTTGTAGGTGTAGAGCCCGAGAAAATGCTCTGGTTCGATTTCCCAGCCGGTTTCCTCAAGTGCCTCCCGTCGGACCGCGTCGAGAATTGCCTCATCCTCCTCTACGTGTCCTGCTGGCTGGTTGAACACAACACGGCCGCTGCTGTGTTCTTCAACCATCAGGAATCGGCCTTGTGCATCTTCAACGACCACGGCTACGGTGGCATGCGGTGTCCAGGTCATGATTTCGAGTGCCTCCTTGACGTCTTGGCAGGTCGGGCTTTAGCCGCGCGTTTGCGGGGTTTCGTGGATGCAGGTAAATGGATCGAGATCTTTCGGAAGCTTCCTGGTTCAAGCCCATCCAGCGACCAGTCCCCGATACGATAGCGGATCAATCGCAGTGTTGGAAAGCCAGCGGCAGCCGTCATACGCCGCACTTGCCTGTTACGCCCTTCGGTTATGATGAGTTCCAGCCAACTGGTTGGTACTGTATCGCGGTGGCGCACTGGTGGAACCCTGGGCCAGATTTCCGGCTCTTCCATTTTTCGGGCTTTCGCCGGCTGTGTGCGGCCATCTTTAAGTGCTATACCGGCGCAAAGATCGGCAATGGCGTTTGCGGTAATAGTGCCTTCAACCTGAACCCAGTAGGTTTTTGGCATTTTCAGCGCAGGTGACGCTATGCGATGCTGCAAGGCGCCGTCGCTGGTCAGAAGAAGCAGGCCTTCGGAATCGTAGTCCAGCCTCCCGGCCGGGTAAACGTCACGAACCCGGATCCAGTCAGCCAGCGTTGCGCGGGGTTTCTCCCCTGAGGCGGTACGCTCATCGGTAAACTGGCTGAGTACCTGAAAGGGCTTGTTAAAGAGGATGAGTTCAGCCATGGAGTCTGCCCCCGGGGGGAGAATTAGAATCAGACGGAAGGGTACTCAGAAAAAGCGGTGTTTGAAAGCGCAAGGCAGCATGTATGCCCCGCGCTCAGGGCCAACGGACAGGAACCCGCCAGTTTCATCCGGCAGGAAGGTTCAGGAAATGGGCAGCCCGCGTGGCGGGTGCGCGTCAGCCGTTCGCAGCGCGTGGAGGGGAGCCGCCGCCATCCGCCTCCGTGGTTGTATCAGCCTGTTCCGGAGATTCTGGTGTCTCCGCCCCGCTTTGCGCCCGGTCGCCCGGCTGCTCATCGGGTATGATGTTTACGGCATGCACACCCTTGTCGCTGGGCTTCTTGTCGAAATTGACCGCCTGACCTGCTTTCAGTGTTTTGTAGCCGTCCATCTGGACAGATGAAAAGTGGGCAAACAGGTCGTCACTGCAGCCATCTTCTATGATGAAACCGTACCCTTTGGCATTGTTGAACCACTTTACTTTGCCTCTTGGCATGATGAACTCCCCTGTTCTTTTGCTGTCTCTTGTTTGTTGTTCAATTGACCGTTTTACGCTTGTGCAACGCGCTGACAGCTGTTGAAGGCGCGTATCTGTCGGTTCCTGTTACATGAAACGCTCATGTATTTACATTATTTTACAGTGTAGCTTAACTGTCGGCGAAACCCAGGGTCGAGTCAATAGCTTCTATTGCGGTAATGTGTGGTTGAACGCAGTCCGGAAGCGGTATTATGTTCGTACTGATAAATAACTCATGCCCGGGCCGGTTTGTGACTTGAAAACCCGGGGCCAGACAACCACATTGATGAAAGGCACCGATAACCGGTAAAGAATGATGCGGACTATCGAAAATTCTCTACTAGTATTAAACCAAGGGGAGGATGAACAGCCGGGGCGTCACGATGACCTCAGCGTTGCTCCCGAAAAGCCTGCACTGAAGCGTCCAGCCCAATACAAGGTGATGCTTCTGAACGACGATTACACACCCATGGACTTTGTTGTGGATGTGCTGATGACATTCTTCGGAATGAATGAAGAAAAGGCGACACAGGTGATGCTGCTCGTCCATACGCAGGGAAAGGCTGTATGCGGGGTATATACCCGAGACATCGCGGAAACAAAGGCGGCACAGGTGAATCAGTATTCTTCGGAATGCGAACATCCGCTCCTTTGCGAGATTGAATGTGCAGACTGATAGATGTTGGGGTGGCCCATGTTGAGCAAAGATCTTGAAATTACGCTGAATACGGCTTTCAAAAGTGCTCGCGACAAGCGTCATGAATTTATGACGGTTGAGCATTTATTGCTGGCCCTGTTGGATAACGAGTCGGCGGTGGGTGTTCTCAAAGCCTGTGGTGCAGACCTCAAGCAACTCCATGACGAGCTGATGGAGTTTGTGGACTCAACCACGCCACTGATTCCAAGTAGCGACGATGAGCGCGAGACCCAGCCAACGCTCGGTTTTCAAAGGGTGCTGCAGCGAGCTGTTTTTCATGTGCAGTCCTCAGGAAAGAAAGAGGTTACTGGCGCCAACGTGCTGGTTGCCATTTTCAGCGAGCAGGAAAGCCAGGCTGTATACGTGCTCAAGAAGCAGAGTGTTGCACGCATTGATGTCGTCAACTTTGTCTCCCATGGAATCTCCCGGGTTCAGGGAGCGGAAGATCAGGAAGGCCACGAGCAGATCTCTCACGACGAGACCGCTGAAGAGGGCGGCCAGTCCAAGCCTTTGGAAACATACGCAACCAACCTGAATGAACAGGCTCGCCAAGGGCGCATTGACCCGTTGATTGGCCGGGAACACGAGGTTGAGCGAGTGGTGCAAATCCTGGTGCGCCGCCGCAAGAATAACCCTTTGCTGGTCGGTGAGGCCGGTGTAGGTAAAACCGCTATTGCAGAAGGGTTGGCCAAGCGGATTGTAGATGGCCAGGTGCCCGATATCATATCCGATGGCGTGGTGTACTCGCTTGATCTTGGCGCTTTGCTTGCCGGAACCAAATATCGCGGTGACTTCGAGAAACGCCTCAAAGGATTGCTTGCTGAGCTGAAAAAAGAGAAGCACGCAATTCTGTTCATCGACGAAATCCATACCATTATCGGTGCTGGGTCAGCTTCTGGTGGGGTAATGGATGCCTCGAACCTGCTCAAGCCCATGCTGAGTTCAGGGGAAATCCGTTGCATCGGTTCCACCACGTATCAGGAATTCCGGGGCATCTTCGAGAAGGACAGTGCGCTGGCCCGTCGTTTCCAGAAAATTGATGTGAACGAGCCCAGCGTTGAGGATACCTATCAGATTCTCAAAGGGCTGAAACCGAACTTTGAAAAGCACCACGACCTGAAATACACAGACCAGGCGCTGCGCGTGGCGGCGGAACTGGCGGATCGGTACATCACGGACCGCCATCTGCCGGACAAAGCTATCGACGTGATCGATGAAGCTGGTGCGCGCCAGCGTCTGATGCCCGAGGGCAAACGCCTGAAAACGGTGGATGTTCCCGAGATTGAGGAAGTGGTTGCCAAGATTGCCCGTATTCCGCCGAAGAACGTGTCCACCAGCGACAAGGATCTGCTACGTAATCTGGAGCGTGATCTCAAAATGGTGGTATTCGGACAGGATCCTGCGATTGAATCGCTGACAATGGCAATCAAACTGGCGCGTGCGGGCCTGAAAGCGCCGGAGAAGCCGGAAGGGTCTTTCCTGTTTGCCGGGCCCACGGGTGTTGGTAAAACAGAGGTGACCAAGCAACTGGCCAAGGCGCTTGGGGTCGAACTGGTTCGGTTTGATATGTCCGAATACATGGAGCGCCATACGGTCTCTCGCCTTATCGGCGCGCCCCCGGGGTATGTCGGTTACGATCAGGGAGGTCTGTTAACAGAATCGGTTAACAAGCACCCGCATTGTGTTCTGCTGCTGGATGAAATCGAGAAGGCGCACCCGGAAGTCTTCAATCTGCTTCTGCAGGTTATGGATCACGGTACCCTGACCGACAATAACGGGCGAAAGGCTGACTTCCGCCACGTTATTCTCGTGATGACCACCAACGCCGGAGCTGAAAGCATGGCTCGCCGTTCAATGGGCTTTAGCGAGCAGGATCACAGCAGTGATGGTATGGAAATTATCAGCAAGACCTTCACGCCGGAGTTTCGCAACCGCCTGGATAGTATTATTCAGTTTGGTGACTTGCAGAAGAAGACCATTACCTTTGTGGTCGACAAGTTCCTTACCGAGTTGCAAGCGCAGCTGGATGAGAAACACGTGGTTCTGCATGTGGATGACGAGGTCAAATCCTGGCTGGCGGATAAGGGCTACGATGTGACTATGGGTGCACGCCCAATGTCGCGTCTGATTCAGGACAAGATCAAGCGCCCGCTGGCGGAGCAGATTCTGTTCGGTCGGCTGTCCGAGAAGGGTGGGGATGTGTTCATTCACCTCAAGGATGATGAGTTGGTATTCGATTATGAGGATGAACCTGCGGAAGCCGTTTAAGGTGGCTGCCGCGACGGTGTAAAAACCGTCTACAAAAAAACCGCTGCATGGATGCAGCGGTTTTTTTTGCTTTCTGGAAGTCACTGTTGTCTTAGCGGGCGCGGTACACAATCCGGCCTTTGCTCAAATCGTAAGGCGTCAACTCAACCTTGACCTTGTCGCCGGTCAGGATGCGGATATAGTTTTTACGCATCTTGCCGGAGATGTGAGCAGTAACAACGTGGCCGTTGCTCAGCTCAACCCGGAACATGGTGTTTGGAAGAGTATCAAGAATAACGCCTTCCATTTCAATAGCATCTGTCTTCGCCATTCAGTAAAAACCTCTGTTGGAAATACTTTCCGTAATTTTAAATTGCGCAATTCTGCCTGATTTATAAGCGTTTGGCAAAGTGAGTTCGTCAGTCGTTCAGCAAAAACGCACTCAACGCCTTTCTTTCAGGCTATTTTTAACCGGAAGCTTGCGTTATATGGTTTCCATCACCCGCCATTGGCCAGCCTTCAGTGCTTCTATAGGCTTGAAGCGAGTTTTATAGTTCATCTTACGGCACTGTTTTATCCAGTAGCCCAGATACAGGTGAGGCAGATTGCGTCGGCGGGCCTCATCTATTTGCCAGAGAACGGCGAAGGTTCCAAGGCTGCGATTCTCAAGCGCCGGATCGAATACGGTGTATATGGCCGAGAGCCCCTCATCCAGAACATCCACAGCGGCCAGCGCCACCAGTATCCCGTTGATGCGCATCTCCAGAAAACAGGCGTCCGTAGCGCCTTCCACGAGAAAAGAGGTGAACTGTTCCCGCGAGGGAGGGTACATGTCACCGTCTTTATGCCTGGACTCTACATAGTTGGCGTAAAGTCTGTAATAGCTTTCGTTGAACGCTGCAGGTACCAGCGTGCACTCGAGATCACTGTTCTTTTTCAGGACCCGACTCTGGCTGCGGTCCGGACGGAAGTCGTTTACGTTGAGGCGCACCGGGACGCACGCGTTGCATGCTTCACAGTGAGGCCGGTAGTAATGGGATCCGCTGCGCCGGAAACCCAGCGATGTGAGCTGACTGTAGAGCTTTTTGTCGATATGGGCACGGGGGTCAACAAACATGGTTGTTGCTTCACGATCGTCGAGGTAACTGCAGTCATGGGCAGGCGTTGCAAAGAACACCAGGGTTCTCAGACTACTCATTCATGCCTCCGGGCCGTGCCATTGCCAGTTGATTGTCCAGTCGGGCTGATCCGGTTTACGGTCTGCGTATGTACCGATTATAGATAAAAACTCGCATCTGGGTAGGGTGCGCGCGCCCATGGTAAGAAGATGGTCGCTCTCCACCTGACAGTCCATGATGCGATAGCCCCAATCCAGTAGTTGATTGGCCAGGTGAACCATCAGTACTTTCGATGCGTTGGTTTCAAGGGAGAACATGGATTCGCCGAAGAAGCATTGTCCTATGGCAATCCCGTACATGCCGCCCGCCAGCTCGCCGTTTCTGTTCCAGACTTCGATGGAGTGAGCTACGCCTTGTCGGTGCAGTTCCGAGTAACTGGTGATCATGTCGTCGGTTATCCAGGTACCTTCGCTGCGGGTGGAGGCGCACAGACGAATGATGCGGCCGAAGGCCTGGTCAGCGGTGACGTGGAAGCGGCGTTGATTCAGTGTTCTGCGTAGGCTGCGGGATACGTGAATGTCTTCTGGGAAAAGCACGCAGCGAGGGTCTGGAGACCACCAGAGTATAGGCTGGTCGTCGCTGTACCAGGGGAAAATGCCGCTGCGGTAGGCGAGGATCAGGCGCTCTGTGGAGAGGTCGCCGCCCAGTGCGAGTAGGCCATCGGGGTCATCGAGGGCTTCTTCGGCTGGGGGAAACCACAGTTGGTCGGGGTCTAGCCAGGGAAGTGAGGGCATCCTGTTTTTCGACTATCACTCAGTTAGCTTGCTTGAGAGTGTCAGCCGGAGGGCGGGCCGTTCTGAAACACGCTGTGGATACGTCCCTGTACGCTTGGCTACGCCATCCATGGCTTCGCACAGTTTCAGAACGGCCCACCCTCCGGCTTCGTCAGGCTATTGTGTCGCCTGCTTTCAGACAGTCCTAATTCTGCTGATCCAGAAACTTCTCCGCATCAAGAGCGGCCATGCAACCGAAGCCTGCGGAGGTCACGGCCTGGCGGTAAACGTGGTCTGCCACGTCGCCGGCGGCGAATACGCCCGGGATGCTGCTCTGGGTGGCCATGCCTTCCAGGCCGGAGCGGATTTTGATGTAGCCGTTTTCCATGTCTAATTGATTTTCGAACAAGCCGGTGTTGGGTTTGTGGCCGATGGCGATGAAGACACCGGCCAGGTCGAGATCCTGTTTGGAGTCGTCTTTCATGCTTCTGATACGCATGCCGGTTACGCCGGTGCTGTCGCCCAGGACTTCGTCGAGGGTGTGATCCCAGACGATGTTGACGTTGCCGTTTTCGGCTTTTTCGAAGAGTTTGTCCTGCAGGATTTTTTCTGCGCGCAGGCTGTCACGGCGGTGAACCAGGGTGACTTCTGCGGCGATGTTGGAGAGGTACAGGGCTTCTTCAACGGCAGTGTTACCGCCACCGATGACGGCGACTTTCTGTTTCTTGTAGAAGAAGCCGTCGCAGGTTGCGCAGGCGGATACGCCTTGGCCTTTAAATTTCTCTTCGGATTCAAGGCCCAGGTACATGGCAGATGCACCGGTGGCGATGATGAGGGCGTCGCAGGTGTATTCGCCGCCGTCGCCTTTAAGGCGGAAAGGGCGGCTTTTAAGGTCGGCTTCGTTAATGGTGTCGTACACGATGCTGGTTTCGAAACGCTCGGCGTGTTTGAGCATGCGCTGCATGAGTTCGGGGCCCTGCACGCCGTCGTTGTCGCCGGGCCAGTTGTCTACGTCGGTTGTGGTGGTGAGCTGGCCACCGACTTCAATGCCGGTGATAAGGGTCGGGTTCAGGTTGGCCCTGGCTGCGTAAACGGCGGCGGTGTATCCGGCGGGGCCGGAGCCGAGGATGATCAGCCGGGAATGTTTGGTTTCGCTCATGGATATCTCTCACTAGATTTGGAACGTATCAGGCTCTTTCAGAGCAGGTGTAACGAGGAAGATGAAAAGGCTATCACGAAAGCAGCAGGCTGCCATTTGTTTTGGCCAATTCCGCTGATAAAGCTTGGCTATTCATTCCAGCACGGAAACGGTGGTCAGCAGTTGTCGCACGCGCTCAGCGCTTTTTCCTGATTCACCTTGTTCAAGGCGGTGTTCGGCTACGGATGGGAAGACGGCCTGGATATCGTCTGGCAGGACGTGGTGGCGACCTTCCATCAGAGCCCAGGCTTTCGAGGCCCTGAGTAATCCGAGCCCGGCTCTCGGTGACAAGCCATAGAGCAACCCGGGCATGCGGCGACTCTGTTCCAGCAGGCGCTGGATATAATCGAGAAGTGCCGGGCTTGCGGTTACGCGGGTTACTTCATCCTGAAGTTTTTCCAGATCTGCTTCTGAGAGCAGAGTGCCGAGCCGTTCCGTCATCACCCGGCGGTCTTCGCCTTCCAGGAGTTCACGCTCGGCTCTGGGGTCGGGGTAGCCGAGCCGTATGCGCATCAGGAAACGGTCGAGCTGGGATTCCGGCAGGGGATAGGTGCCGCCTTGTTCAGTCGGGTTCTGGGTTGCGATTACAAAGAACGGGTTTGGCAGCGGGCGGGTTTCGCCTTCAATGGATACCTGGCGCTCTTCCATGGCTTCAAGCAGCGCACTTTGTGTTCGCGGGGAGGCGCGGTTTATTTCATCGGCCAATACAACCTGGGCAAAAATGGGGCCTTGGTGGAATACCAGGCTTCCGGCCTGCTTGTCATACATGGAGTAGCCCAGTACATCGGCAGGCAGCAGGTCATTGGTGAACTGGATGCGTTGATAACTGAGGCCCATGATTTTGGCCAGTGCGTGAGACAGGGTGGTTTTGCCCATGCCGGGAATGTCTTCAATCAGTAAGTGGCCACTGGCAAGCAGGCCGCACAGGGCCAGGCGAACCTGTCGCTCTTTGCCCAGCAGAATCTGATTCAGTTCGGTAACAACGGTGTCCACCAGGTTTTTCATGCCGGATTCAGTCCCTCACTCGTTTGAGAATATCGCCATAGGCGTCGATGCGTCGGTCTCTGAAATACGGCCAGATGCGGCGAATCGATTCACTACGATGACGATCAAGGGTGACACTGAGTATGCATTCGGTGCTGTCATCAGCCCGAGCCAGAAACTCGCCCTGAGGGCCGCAGATAAAGCTGTTACCCCAGAAGCGGATGCCTTCGGAGTGCCCGGAAGGATCTGGTTCCTTGCCTACCCGGTTAGGTGCGACCACCGGCAGGTTATTGGCGACAGCGTGACCGCGCTGAACGGTAACCCAGGCTTCCAGCTGTCGCGCCTGTTCTTCCGGGTCATCGGTGATGTCCCAGCCGATGGCGGTGGGGTAAATCAGGATCTCGGCGCCGGCAAGTGCCATCAGGCGAGCCGCTTCCGGGTACCATTGATCCCAGCATACGAGTACGCCGAGTTTACCTACCGAGGTTTCTATGGGTGAGAACCCGTTGCGGCCATCGTTGAACTGAGCATCACCGGGTGTGAAATAGAACTTCTCATAGAATCCCGGGTCGTCCGGAATGTGCATTTTGCGATACAGGCCGGCGATGGAGCCGTCGTTTTCGATAACCACGGCGGTGTTGTGATAAACCCCATTCATGCGACGCTCGAAAATGGAGCCAACAATAACGATTTCGAGCTCTCGTGCCAGATTGGAAAGCCGCTCACTGGTTGGGCCCGGGATGGGCTCGGCGAGGTCAAAAACGCTGGTGTCTTCGGTCTGGCAAAAATACAGGGTCGCGTGAAGCTCCTGCAGCACGATCAGTTGGGCACCGCCTGCGGCCGCCTCGCGAACCAGCATTTCGGTGGTTGCCAAGCTGGCGGCCTTGTCCTCGCTGCAAGCTTGTTGAATTGCAGCGACTGCAAGCTGGGCGGAAAGCGTATGTTCGCCTGGGGTGTGGCTCATAAAGTGACGACTCCCTCTGGAATCTGCATGGTGACGCAGTGCAGGCTGCCATGCTGTTGCACCAGCGCGCGACAGTTTATGGGAATGACCTCCTGGCTTGAGAAAATCTGGCTAATAATACGAATGGCTTCGTCATCCTGCGTCACACCATACACGGGTAACAGGATGGCGCCATTGATGATCAAAAAATTGGCATAGGTCGCCGGCAAACGTTCGCCTTCATGGCCGAATACCGGGTCAGGCCACGGCAAGGCGGTCAGTTGGTATGGCGTGCCGTCGCGCTGGCGGAACTCCTGAAGGTCTTCCTCCATAGCGGCCAGGGCGCTGTAATGCTCGTCGGCCACATCCGGGCAGGTCACATAGCAAATATGATCCGGGGCGCAGAAGCGAGCCAGCGTGTCTATGTGGCTGTCGGTGTCGTCGCCCGCCAGATAACCGTGATTGAGCCACAGAATCCGGTCTGCCCCCAGCATTTCAGATAGCAACTGCTCAATGGCGCCGCGATCCATGGACGCATTGCGTGAAGGCGTCAGAAGACATTCGCTGGTGGCCAGCAGGGTACCTTCGCCGTCTGATTCAATGGAGCCGCCCTCCAGAACAAATTCCACAGCCCGCATCGGTGTGGCGCCGAATACCCCTGAATCGGCGAGATGGCGGTTTAGCGCGTCGTCTTTCTCCCAGGGGAACTTGCCGCCCCAGGCGTTGAAGCGAAAATCCAGAAGGATGGGGCCTTCACTTGTTATCACGGTTATCGGGCCGTGATCCCGGGCCCAGGTATCGTTTGCGGGTGCCGGCACGGCATGCACTCGCCCTGGCAGGCCTTGCTGGTCAGCCCAGGTGTTGAGCTCGCGCTCCAGATCTTGCAGTCGAACAACGTGCTCGCAACTGATAATCAGATGTTGGAAGCGGAGAACTGAGCGGGCAATTTCAAGGAATACCGGTTCTACCTCATCAAGAATCCCTGCCCAGTCGGTACCCGAATGGGGCCAGGTAAGCATAACGGCGCTTTGGGGTGCCCACTCAGCGGGCAACACGCGTAGGGATGTCACTTTACAGTCACCTTGAAATTGCAAAAGCCGCCATTCTAAACAAAAGGCGGCATGTCGTCAGGATGTGTGCCCGGAATTGGCGGACGGGAAGAACACTCTGTCTGAAAATGTCAGCGCTGGGGCGTCAATACCGAATGTATGACGCGGTCACTTTCGAAATAGACCACAAAGTTGCCGTAGTTCCACTGGCTGATCGGGGGGTGTCCAACAGGGCCATCAATGGAAGCTGGCTGGCCCCATGAGGCGCGCACCGAGGCCTGTGTTGTCCCGGTCCGGGGTATGCTTTGCTGGCTTCTGTCAGCCTGGCTACCCACAGGTACACTAAGCTCTTGGGCAAACGCGCCGGAAACCGGGGTAAGGGTGAGTAAAAATGCTGTTGCCAGGGTGCCGGTCAGGGCTCGCTTTACTGTCATTGATGGATCTCCACTAATACTGGGGTCTCCGGCAGGCGCTCCGGGGACATGGATAAAACGTAATATCCGAGAATTACAGACAAAAGTCACATGTTTTTGCCAGTCTACTCTTTTTGCCGTTGGCGAATCTGCCACCGCATCACATGTCGGGCGATTTGCTGACGGTCGCTATCCTGAATCCGTATAAAACCGGTATGAACCCTTGCCCTGCCTGTTTCATCAGCTTGAACATCCAGAACCTGGGCAATGGCACGAGGCCGCGAAAGTTCGGGCGGCAGCGTCATGCGAACGGCGAGCCTGTCGCCAGTCTGCCACGCTTGCGGGCTCGCGCAAAACGCCAGACCTCCCTCGCTCAGGGTTACGTCCTGCCAGTCCTCAGGTTGCAAGGGATTTTGCTGAAAGGCCATAATGCGCGCAAGCGTGTCCAGCTTGCCATTCAGGGACTTTACCAACCCTGTTAGCAAGCGATCCTGATCTGCAAGGCTGGCAAGCTGGGATTTGATGTCCTGGTCCAGGCGCCTGAACTCGGCCTCCAGGTTTTCGAGATGGTCGTCACCAAAGGCATTCTCGTCGAACCCGGTTGAGGGGGTCAGTTTATGGACTTCCAGACCAACCCGGTCCTCGATGCGGAAAAATTCCCGACGCTCAGGCGTACAATCTGTTGATTCGGGCAGTGTGTCTCGGGTTTGCATTCAGGGCTCCGGAAATCAGAATTTGGCCAGTATCAAAAGTTTAGCAGTTTCCCGCCGTGCTGAAAGGCCGTTGGGAATTCCAGACCACGACCGACCCGAAGGTAGCGACAGGCACCTCTTCATGTTCAGACCCTTATCGTTTTATATCGGCTTGCGCTATACCGCAGCCAAACGGCGTAATCACTTTATCTCATTCATCTCGCTCACATCCATGATCGGTTTGATGCTCGGTGTTGCCGTGCTGATTGTCGTATTATCCGTGATGAATGGATTCGATCGTGAACTCAAGCAGCGAATCCTCGGCATGGTGCCCCACGCCATCATTCAGGGCAGTGGCCCTCTGGACGACTGGGAGACGGTAGATGCCCAGGTGCAGCAGCATCCGAGGGTGCTTGCGGCCGCCCCGTTTATTCAGGGCCAGGGCATGGTCACCGGAGGTGGTGATGTGCGCGGAGTTATGCTCAACGGTATTTTGCCGGAGGAGGAGCGCACGGTTTCAATCATTGAAAACCATATGATTGAAGGCAAATTGGACGACCTGGTATCGGGTGAGTTCGGAATTATCGTAGGTCGCACCATGGCAGCCAGCCTGCGTTTGCAGTTGGGCGACAAGGTTACTGTCGTGCTTCCCGAAGCCTCGGTAACACCCGCCGGCGTTTTGCCACGCCTCAAGCGATTTACGGTGAAGGGTGTTTTCAGTGTGGGTGCTGAACTGGACGGCAATTACACCCTCATTCACATGGATGATGCCGCCAAGTTGATGCGGACCGGCGGTAAAGCCCAGGGAGTGCGACTGCTGGTGGATGACCTGTTCGCTGCGCCCAAGGTGGCCGAAGAGGCGGCCAAAGGGCTTTCTGGCCGTTATTATATTTCGGATTGGACGCGCACCCACGGCAACCTGTTCCAGGCCATTCGCATGGAAAAAACCATGATCGGTCTGCTTCTGATGTTCATTGTGGCGGTCGCGGCATTCAATATTGTGTCCACGCTGGTCATGGTGGTGACTGACAAAACAGCGGACATCGCAATTCTGCGCACCATGGGAGCAACACCGGGGCGCATTATGAGGATATTTATTGTTCAGGGAGCGGTTATCGGGGTGTTCGGTACCCTTATTGGCACAACACTCGGTGTTCTTGGAGCCCTCAATATCAGTGCGTTTATCTCGTGGCTGGAGGGTGCGCTCGGGCACCAGTTCCTGAGTGCCGACGTGTATTTTATCAGTTATCTGCCCTCCCAGTTGCAATGGCAGGATGTGGCAGTGATCAGCGGAGCGGGCCTTGCCATGAGCTTGCTGGCCACCATATACCCGGCGTGGCGAGCGTCGCGAGTGGACCCTGCGGAGGCACTGCGTTATGAATGAGGAAAATGATGCCATGAAGGATGTCCCTCTAGTGATCGACTGCCGTCAGGTAACCCGGACCTACACTCAGGGCCCGGAGAAGCTGACCATCTTTTCTGATATCTCGCTGGAGGTTACAGCGGGTGAAACTGTGGCGATTGTGGGCAGCAGTGGTGCGGGTAAAACCACCCTGCTGAATCTCCTTGGCGGGCTGGATAAGCCGTCGTCCGGGGAGATCTCGATATGTGGCAAGCACATTCACCGTTTATCCGAGGCTGGGCGGGCGCACTTCCGCAATCGTTACCTGGGCTTTGTTTACCAGTTCCACCATCTGTTGCCCGAATTCACTGCACTTGAGAATGTCATGATGCCCGGAGCTCTGGGTGGAATGGCGATAAGCGAAGCGCGCTCGCGGGCGCAATCCATTTTGCAAAGGGTAGGGCTCGCTGAACGTTTGGAGCACAAGCCTGGTGAGCTCTCCGGCGGAGAGCGCCAGCGTGTCGCGATTGCCCGCGCGTTGGTGAATGAGCCTGATTGTGTGTTGATGGATGAGCCCACGGGCAACCTTGATGAACACACGGGTGAAGGTGTGCGAGACCTGATTGAGTCTTTGCGTGATCAATTCGGGATAGCGTTTGTTATGGTCACACACGATATGAAGATGGCCAGGAGTCTCGGGCGAGTGCTGAGGCTGGAGCAGGGCAGGCTGGTTCAGGAGGCCTGATCGCGGGATGCGCGCCGAAGCTCTTTTCGGGCGCGGCGGCGCAGTTGCCAGTCCGTGCGAATTTTCCGTCGCCAGATAAACTGTATGATCAGATAAGCCAGGCACGCTGAAATGGTGGCGACGATGAGTGAGCCGAGGTATAGCGGAATGCCGATGTCCAACAAGCGTTCACTGATCCAGTGCCATGAGAGCTGCGGGTGGAAGCTCAAAACCGGCCGATTGAGTATCCAGGCGCCTACCTTATAATTGAAATAAAACATGGGGGGCATGGTGATCGGGTTGCTGATCCACACCAGTACCACCGATAACGGCAGGTTGGCGTTGAACCAGATGGCAAAAAATGCTGCAGCAAGCATCTGGAACGGCATGGGGATAAGGCAGAAAAAGACACCGATCAGAAACGCCCGGGCGACACTGTGACGGTTGATATGCCAAAGGTTGGGTTCATTCAGGATATCGCCAAGAAAGCCCAGCGACTGCATCGCTTGCACCTTCTCCGGAGATGGCAGATATCGTTTGATGAACTTCTTTGGCATTGGAAGCTCTACCCTCAAGTAGAATGTAACTCCGGCGGCAAGGATGTCGCCGATGGATAAAATCACCGGGAGGACAAGGATTGTCCGGAAGCTCTACAGTACTGGGCGCCTTCGCTTTTTCCTGCGGCGTCATCTTACTTTATAGATTGGCGGTGTTGCCACCTCCAGTGTGGCTGCTCGGGTTCACACTACCAACTTTATTGTGGTTATTGCCGATACGCCAGCGAATGCCCCTGCTCGTCGTAGTTATTTCCCTAGGTCTTGCTCTGGGTGTTGCCTGGGCGGGAATCTGGGCTCATGTGCGCCTTGAGCAGAAGCTTTCCCCGGACCTTGAGGGCGTAAAGGTAGAGGTTTCAGGTTATGTTTGTGACGTCCCGGAGGCGGGTAGCTTCAACAGCGTTCGTTTCAGCTTCTGTGTAACCCAGTGGTACGGGATATCACTGACACCTGGACCAGACGTTGCCTTACCAAAAATGCTGCGCCTGGCTTGGTATGGTCGGCCCGATGGTGTGCTTCCCGATCACCGGCTGCGCCTGGAAGTTGTCCTCAAAAGGCCTCATGGGGCGCTCAATCCAGCGGGTTTTCGCTACGAAGACTGGCTGTTCCGCAAAGGCTATAGGGCAACTGGCAGCGTGCGCAGCGCTGTTCCGGATCCTGCGGTATTCTGTTCATTGCAATGCCAGTACCACCGGATTCATATCGACCTTACGCATTGGGTCGACGAGCAGTTCGCTGGCGCCAGCTATTATCCACTTATTGCCTCGATGCTGATCGGCAATCGAGGGCATCTTTCTGCCCATCATTGGGAGGTTTTCAAGGCAACCGGAACCATTCATCTGGTTGCCATCTCGGGCCTTCACCTTGGCCTGGTCGCTTTGGGTGCCGGCTTTTTCGCCCGCCGGCTCTTACTGGCCATGTCCGCCTATCGCATGAGCGAGCGCTCTGTCCGTTTGGCGGTATTTCTTGTGGTCGTGTTGTGTTGCCTGTTTTACGCTCTGGCGGCGGGCTTCACTGTGCCGACCAGAAGGGCTCTTGTAATGGTCGCCGTTGGTGGCTGGCTCCTGTTGATGGCAAGACAGGTTGCAGTGTGGCATTCGATCATTGTGGCTCTTGGGTTGGTACTTTTACTTGACCCCTTTGCACCGCTGGACCAAGGCTTTTGGTTGTCCTTTGGCGCCGTTTCCCTTCTCACCTGTGTCTTTGCTGGCCGCTTGGGCGGCACCGGTTGGCTTTCCGGCCTTGTTGTTGCGCAAGGAGCTGTGTTTGCAGGGCTTTGGCCGCTTCTTGAGTTGACCGGGCAGGGGCAGCCGGTTGCGGGTTTGCTTGCCAATATTCTTGCGATTCCCTGGGTATCTTTGGTGGTAATGCCAGCGCTCATCGTTGGCGGGCTTACGATTGCTGTTTTTCCCAGTTCCTCAAGCCTGATTGTACCGATCATTGATGCGGTGCTTGGTGCTATGTGGAGCTTTCTTGAGTGGGTTGCCGGCATCAGTTGGCCTGACCTTGAGGGAACCGTTCCGGAAATTGCTGGCTTCGGTGTGTTGGTAATGTTGATTATCACGGTTCCGGTCAGAGTCTTCCGTGTTGCAGGGACCGTTCTTATCTTGTTCTGGATTGGTCTTGCGAGTTTGCAATCCGGGTCGGATAACCCCCGGGTTGCAGTTCCGGACGTGTGGGTCTGGGATGTGGGCCAAGGCCTCTCTGTAATGGTGCGGGCGGGCGACCAGGTATTGCTGTACGACACTGGACCCGAAGTGAAGGGTGTCTTTTCGGCAGCGGAGTCGGTAATCCTGCCAAACCTCAGAGCACTGGGCATCAGGCGAATTGACACGCTGGTCGTAAGCCACGCTGACAGCGATCACTCTGGGGGTCTTGCTCTGCTGGTGGATGAGTTTCAAGTCGGTCGGATCCTGACCGGTGAACCAGAGTCAATTCGCGAAAAGCTGGGCTATGCCCGAACGGTCGGGGGCGGCAGAGAACACCGGGAAATCAAAGTTCAGGGCTGTTCTGGAGAGCGTAGGCTGACAAGTGTATTGTCACTTTTCTTCTGGCAGGCAAGCGGTGAATTTGCAGGCAATGATGCATCCTGCGTTCTTACCGTCAGGCATAACGAAGCGGGCATCGAGTGGCTTCTTCCGGGCGATATAAGCGCGTCCATCGAATCACGTTACCTGAAGATGAGGGCGGAAAAATTCCCATGGAATACACCCGGAGAGCTTGTGGTGATCGCACCTCACCACGGCAGCAAAACCTCCTCCTCCGATGCCTGGGTCGGTACACTCCAACCTGATCGGGTAGTCTACACCGCCGGATATCGCCACCGATATGGCCACCCGCACCGGGACATAACGGCACGGTATCGCAGGGCTGGCGCTGAGGCATTTAACACTGCCTGTTCGGGCGCCCTCACCATGACGGTGGCGGGTGGTACCATCAAAACCCGTGAAGCCCGGCATGAAAGCCCCTTCTGGATCGGTGGTCCGAGCCTGGCCAGAGATCAGTGTAAAGTACCGTGACATTCCGGGTGTGGCCTCGGCCGACAGCTATGCTAAAGTAGCGCGGCTTGTAAACAATCAGGGAGATCAAGCGTGTTCGAGCTGTTGAAAGCCGGTGGCATTCTGATGGTGCCAATTGTTGCCTGTTCCATTCTGGCGCTTGCGATCATTCTGGAGCGTTTCTGGACCTTGAGAGCCTCTCGGGTTGCGCCGCCTCAGACGATTAATGAGCTTTGGCGCTGGATCAAGAAAAAAGAGCTTAACGGTCGCAAGCTGAAGGCGTTGCAAAGCTCCTCGCCGTTGGGCCGTATTCTCGCAGGCGGTCTCATGAATGCCAAGCATGGCCGTGAGATTATGAAGGAAAGCATTGAACATGAGGCGAGTCAGGTCATTCACGACCTGGAGCGTTTTTTGAACCCGCTGGGCACAGTGGCGACAATCACGCCATTGCTTGGTCTTTTGGGTACCGTGATCGGCATGATCAAAGTCTTTGCTGAGATTCAGCTCGCGGGTGTTGGTAATGCGGGGAATCTTGCCGGTGGTATCTCCGAGGCTCTGATAACCACAGCTGCCGGCCTGAGTGTCGCGATTCCTGCACTGATCTGTCACCGGTATTTTATCCGTCGGGTAGACGAGCTTGTGGTTGGCATGGAGCAGGAAGCCATCAAGTTGGTTGAAGTAGTGCACGGTGATCGCGAAATCGACGTGGAAGGAGCCTGAACGCTGTGAAGTTCTCACGCCAGAGAAGTCAGGAAGTCGGGGTGGATCTGACACCGCTGATCGATGTGGTTTTCCTGTTGCTGATTTTCTTTATGGTCTCCACGACGTTCACTCGGGAAAGTCATTTGCAGGTTGATCTGCCTGAAGCCAGTGGCGAGCCTGCTTCGCCAGCGGAAGTAAAACAAATTGACGTTGTGATTAACGCAGAAGGTCAGTATGTCCTTAATGACAAGGCGCTGGTAAACAACCGTCGTGAGACCCTGGAGCGCGGCGTGAATGAGCTGTCCGAAGGCGATATAGCGTTGCCGTTTGTTATCACTGCGGATGCCCGCACCCCGCACGAATATGTGGTCAGAGCCATGGACGTGGCCGGTCGCCTGGGTTTCTCAAGGCTGAGTATTACCACTGAGCGTGAGGCAGACGGCCAGTGAACTCTGCCGCACCTCTACCTGATCCTAAACAGGTCAAGCCCGGTGAGAGCTGGCCGACATACAAGCGCCTGCTGACATACGTAAAACCGTTCTGGCTGGCATTTTCGCTGGCTGTTGTTGGAAACGTTATCTATGCGGCGGCTTCCACCGGCATGGCAGCGGCTATGGAATATGTAATCGCCGCTATCGAAAACCCCACCGAGCAGAATCGCTTCCTATTGACGTTCCTGATCGTTGGCGTGTTTACGTTTCGCGGCGTTGGCACATTCATGAGCCAGTACTTCATCAGTTACGTCGGGCGCCAGGTTATCAACGCGCTCCGAAACGATGTATTCAACCGCCTGATGACACTGCCATCCCGCTATTTTGATGAAAACGCGGCTGGCAGACTGGTGTCGAAGCTGACCTTCAACGTTGAGCAGGTGGCGGAAGCTGCGACCAATGCGATAACCATAACGCTGCGAGAAGGCCTGACCATTGTCGGCCTGCTTGGGTTCATGCTTTATACCAACTGGAAGCTAACGCTGGTTTTTCTCGCGGTCGGGCCCTTGATTGCGGCCGTTGTCAGCTATGCGAGCAAACGCTTTCGCAAAATCAGCCAGCGTATCCAGGGCTCTATGGGCGATATTACCCATGTGGCTTCGGAGTCTATCACCGGATACCGGGTTGTGCGGACCTTCGGTGGTGTTGATTATGAAAAGCAACGTTTTCAGAAGGTTAACGATACAAACCTGAAGCAAAGTCTCAAGATGGCTTCCACCCAGGCAATCAGCGTTCCGGTTATTCAGACCCTGGTCGCTATTGCCATAGCTGCGCTGGTTTGGACCATGCTTTCGCCAGAGATACGAGGCGAGATGACAACAGGCCAGTTGGTGGCCTTTATTACGGCCGCCACAACCATGGCCAAGCCTATCCGCCAGGTGACGTCTGTTCACGCGAAGATTCAGAAAGGCGTAGCAGCCGCTTACGATGTGTTTGAAACCATTGATGAGGTCCCTGAGCAGGATCCCGGCTCCTTTGCGCCCGAGCGTGTTGAAGGGACCGTTGAGTTTGACGATGTCTCTTTCCGTTACCGTGATCAACTTGATGACGTGCTGAAAGGTATCTCCATTAACATACCGGCTGGGCAAAGCGTGGCGCTGGTAGGGCGATCCGGCAGTGGCAAATCAACGATGGTGAGTCTGCTTCCAAGATTCTACGAGTATACCGGCGGTGATATCCGCATTGATGGCCACTCACTGAAGGATTTTTCGCTGAAGGCCCTGCGATCCCAGATCGCTCTGGTTACTCAGAACGTTGTTCTATTTAACGATTCGATTGCTGCCAATATCGCCTACGGTTCGCTCCGGGATTGCAGTCGGGAGGAAATCCGTGAGGCAGCCGCAAAAGCGCATGCTCTGGAGTTTATCGATCGTATGCCGGAAGGTCTCGATACCACGATTGGAGATAACGGTGTGATGCTCTCAGGTGGGCAGCGGCAACGCCTCGCCATTGCGCGTGCGTTGCTAAAGGATGCGCCCATTCTGATTCTGGATGAGGCAACCTCGGCACTGGATACCGAATCAGAGCGCCACATTCAGGAAGCACTTGAGACGGTTATACAAGGCCGGACAACCCTGGTGATCGCCCACAGATTGTCGACTATCGAGAAAGCTGACCGGATTCTGGTCATGGAAAACGGGCGTATTATCGAATCGGGGCCCCACGAGGAGCTTCTTGCCAGCAACGGTGCCTATGCCCAGTTACATCAGATGCAGTTCAGTGAGCACTCATGACCTCCCTCATAGAGCGTCTTTGGTACGATAAAGGCCGCCCGCTTTTTGTATTATTTCCGCTTTCCTGGCTTTACAGGGCCGTTGCCGAAGCGCGACGGCGTAAAGCCAACAATATCAATGCAAAGAAGCTACCTGTGCCCGTTGTTGTCGTGGGTAACATTACAGCTGGTGGCACCGGAAAATCACCGCTGACGGCCTGGCTTGTGGATGAAATCCGTGCGGCGGGCTGGCGGCCGGTTATCCTGAGCCGCGGCTATGGCGGGAAATCGTCCGGATACCCGCTTCTGGTCACAGAAGACACCTTGCCATCACTTGCAGGGGATGAGCCGGTGATGCTCGCTCAGGCAACAGGTATACCCGTTGTGGTTGATCCGGACCGGTCCCGGGGCGCGACCTTTGCGCTCGACAACGCACTGGGTGATGTCCTCATCAGTGATGACGGGCTTCAGCATTACCGGTTGCCGCGGGATATTGAATTGGCGGTGTTTGATGGCGCCCGCGGCATTGGCAACGGTGCGTTGATACCTGTGGGGCCCCTGCGTGAGCCCGTTAACAGGCTGGATACAGTGGATTTTGTAATTGTGAATGGCGCGACTACGTCCGATGATGAGGGTCGAGTGCCACCGGAAGCGCTGTCTGGCATCAAGCACCCACAAATGTATGCCATGAGCCTTCAGCCGACGCGTCTGGTTAACCTCAAAACAGGTGAAACCCGATCGCCCGAAAGCCTCCATGGGCAGAAGATTCGCTCGATAGCGGGTATAGGTAACCCGACCCGCTTTTTCGATACACTTAAAGCGTTGGGTGCTAAACAGATCGCCGTACCGTTTCCCGATCATCATCGTTTCCGCCCAGAAGATCTTGGTACCGAATCAGGGCACCTGCTTGTGATGACGGCCAAAGATGGCGTTAAATGCCGTGGCTTCGCCCCTGATAATGCTTGGGTTCTGTATGTCGAGGCACAGTTGCCAAAGGCATTTTCGGAGGCCGTTCTTGCCAGACTGCGCGCGTGCTCTGGGCCGTCAACTTCTTAACTGTCAGTGAGACTGAATCATGGATAAAAAACTCTTGGCCTTGCTGGCCTGCCCGGTTTGTAAAGGTGAACTGAAGCTCAATGAAGCCAGGACTGAGCTGGTCTGCTACCAGGACGCCATGGCATTTCCTATCCGGGAGGGCATCCCGGTTATGCTGGCCACTGAGGCCCGCACACTCTCAACCGACGAACGCCTCCACAAAAACTGAACCAGCTCTCTGCAGGATCGAAACCCATGTCTTTTACGGTTGTGATTCCGGCTCGCTATGCCTCCACCCGGTTGCCCGGCAAACCCCTGCTTGAAATCGCCGGCAAACCAATGATTCAACATGTTTGCGAACGAGCTTCCGAAAGCCGGGCGAGCCGTGTTGTTGTGGCGACAGATGATTCACGCATTCAGGCTGCCTGTGAGGAATTTGGTGCAGAAGTTGTCATGACCTCCCCGAATCATGTCAGCGGCACGGATCGTCTGGAAGAGGTTGTGCGCAAGCTGGGCCTGGATGCGGACCATCGTGTTGTTAATGTTCAAGGCGACGAGCCCTTGATTCCGCCACGTTTGATTGACCAGGTTGCAGATAACCTGGAGAGGTATCCAGACGTCGCCATCGCGACGCTTTGCGAACGTCTCCACGATGTAGAGCAAGTCTTTAATCCGAATGTTGTAAAAGTCGTTTTTGATCTGGAGGGCATGGCCCACTACTTCAGCCGAGCACCCATTCCCTGGGCACGGGATCACTGGGGCGACATGCTCAGGGATGACGCCTCGAAGCTCAATGCAGGAGCTGCACTGAAGGATGGTGCCGGGTATTTCCGTCATATCGGTATCTATGGCTACCGGGCCAGCGTGCTCAGCCGCTTTGTCAGCTGGCCGCCGGCACCGACTGAACTTGCGGAATCACTGGAACAGCTTCGAGCGTTGTATAACGGAGCCCGGATACACGTTGAAGTAGCGGCCGGAACACCACCTGCAGGCGTTGATACCGAAGCGGATTTGCAACGGGTCAGAGCCTGGATGGCCAAATCTATCGAAAAAGGAGATAACGGGGCATGAGCAAACCCGCCAGCGTGCTTTTTGTGTGTCTGGGCAACATCTGTCGCTCGCCGACGGCGGAAGGTGTATTTCGCAATTTGGTAGAGCAGGCCGGATGGCAGGACCAGATTCTGATCGATTCCTGCGGCACCAGTAACTGGCACATAGGCAAAGGGCCTGATCTGCGTTCGCAGGAGGCTGCGGGGAAGCGCGGCGTCGATATCAGCGCGCTCAAGGCACGCCAATTCAGTGAAAAAGACCTGGATACCTTTGATTATGTGATCGTGATGGACCGTCAGAACCTGGCCGATGTGAAAGACATCTGGCACCAGAATGGCGGCACAACGCCGACATTATTTCTTGAGTATGGCAGCTCTGAGCTTGCCGAAGTTCCTGATCCCTATTTCGGCGGCGAGGACGGGTTTGAGCATGTGCTTGACCTGACTGAAGACGCTGGCGCTGGCCTGCTCCGCACGATTCAGGAGCGTATGGCGTGAGCCCGCAAGCGGAACTGCAGGAAAACGTTGGGCTGAAAAAGCTCAATACTCTGTCCGTGTCCGCAACCGCAAGGTATTACATGGATGTCGCGAGTCTGAATGACTTGCGCAGAGCTCTGGCGTGGGCGCAGGATAACGGCTACAAAACCCTGGTGCTTGGCAGTGGCAGCAATCTGGTTTTTGCCGGGGACTTTGACGGCCTTGTGATTCGCATGCAAATAGCTGCTCGTTCCTGGGAACAGGTTGATGAAACGGGTGCCACACTGGTTCTGGGCGCAGGTGAAAACTGGCATGATGCCGTGCTTTATGCCGCCGGGGCAGGGTATCGGGGTATTGAAAATCTTGCACTCATCCCGGGCACGGCGGGTGCTGCGCCAGTGCAGAATATAGGCGCCTACGGCGTTGAGCTTTGCGATACCCTGATTTCCGTTACGGCGCTGGATCGCGACTCAAACGAGCTCGTATGTCTTGATAATACGCAATGCGGCTTTGCCTACAGGGACAGTTTGTTCAAGCGTTCGCCCGGTCGTTACATCATTACCGGAATAAAGCTTAGATTGTCCCGTACGAAACCTTTGCAACTTGGCTACAGAGATCTTGAAGACTACCTGGGCGATGCTGTCTCTCCGGAGCTGGATGCGCTGACCGTGGCCGAGGCTGTAATGGCGATCCGCCGCCGAAAGCTGCCGGACCCTGAGATGATTCCAAACGCAGGCAGCTTCTTCAAAAACCCGGTTGTTTCTGCAGATAAGCACAGTCAGCTTCAGGCTGCGCACCCAGACGTTGTAGGCTATCCGCAGAATGGCACAGTAAAACTGGCGGCCGCGTGGCTGATTGATCAAAGCGGTTGGAAGGGCTACCGAAATGCCTTGGTAGGTGTTCACAATCGCCAGGCATTGGTGTTAATCAATCATTCAGGTGGAGCAGGAAGTGATGTGTTGAAGCTGGCTTCAGAAATACGACAGTCGGTACAGGAACGCTTCGGAGTCAATCTGGAGATGGAGCCTGGTATCGTGGGCGGTTGAGTTTTACAGTTGAATATTCAGCAGCCTTTCTTGTGAACCAGGGCCTGCTAGCAGGCCCTGGTCCAATCTCGCAACTGGTATTCTCTACAAATCCCCGTCACAGAGACGTTTCTGTCAGCCTTTAAGCGGTGATGCGTTTACGAGAAACGCCAGAGCGTCGGCTAAGGCTATATCCTGCTTGTCGGCGTCTTTGCGCCCTTTGTACTCAAGAGTGCCGGCTTCAAGTCCGCGATCGGAAATCACGAAGCGGTGGGGGATGCCAATCAGCTCCATATCAGCAAACTTTACGCCCGGACGTTCTTTGCGATCGTCCAACAGCACGTCATAGCCAGCTTGGCGCAGCTGCTCATAAAGCTTCTCACCGGCTTCCGCCACGACGGGCGTTTTGTGGGCGTTGAGCGTAACGATAGCAACTTGGAAAGGTGCGATGGCGTCGGGCCAGATAATGCCTTTGTCATCGTGGTTCTGCTCGATTGAAGCAGCGACGATTCGGGACACGCCAATGCCGTAGCAGCCCATATCCATGATCACAGTTTTGCCATTTTCATCCAGTACGGTAGCGTTCATGGCGGTGCTGTATTTGTTGCCCAGTTTGAAAATGTGGCCAACTTCAATACCTCTGCGTATCTCCAGCGTGCCCTTGCCATCCGGGCTGGCGTCGCCTTCTACAACATTGCGAAGATCCTCAACCCGGCCAAGCGGCAGGTCCCGCTCCCAGTTAACGCCAGTCAGATGGTAGCCTTCCTTGTTAGCGCCACACACGAAATCGGCAAGGTGAGCTGCGCTTCGATCCACGATAACCGGTACGTTCAGATTCACAGGGCCAATAGAGCCGGCTTTGCAGCCAATGGCTGCTTCGATTTCTTCATCGGTCGCCATGGAGAGGGGTTCTGCAACGCCTTCCAGGTTTTCAGCCTTGATCTCGTTCAGAGTGTGGTCACCGCGCAGAATCAGTGCGATCAGACCGGCTCTGCCTTCTTCATCCGCTTCGGCCTTCACCAGCAGGGTTTTTACTGTACGGGTCGCGTCAATGCTCAGAAATTGCGATATAGCCTCAATGGTACGCTGATCCGGAGTTGCAACTTCTTTCAGTTCTTCGCCTGGTGCAGCACGCTCGCCCGCTGGCGCAACGGCTTCGGCCTTTTCAATGTTGGCGGCGTAATCGCTGTCTGTGCTGAACACTATGTCGTCTTCACCTGACGAGGCGAGAACGTGGAATTCGTGGGATGCACTGCCACCAATGGCGCCTGAGTCTGCTTGTACAGGGCGGTAATCCAGCCCCAGCCGGTCAAAGATAGCGCAGTAGGTGCGATGCATAACCTGATAGGTTTCATCGAGGGATTCAGCATTTACATGGAAGGAGTACGCATCCTTCATGATGAATTCCCGGGCGCGCATCACCCCGAAGCGGGGGCGGCGTTCGTCGCGAAACTTGGTTTGAATCTGATAGAAGTTGGCCGGCAATTCCTTGTAGCTTTTCAATTCATTGCGGATCAGGTCGGTAATGACCTCTTCGTGGGTAGGGCCAAAGCAGAAGTCGCGGCCATGGCGGTCGTTCATTCGCAGCAGTTCGCCGCCGTATTGTTCCCAGCGACCGGACTCCTGCCACAGTTCCGCAGGCTGAACTGCTGGCATGAGAACCTCCTGAGCGCCGCTTTTGTCCATTTCTTCACGAACAATACGCTCAACTTTGCGCAAGGTTCTCAGGCCCATGGGCAGCCAGGTGTATAGGCCGGCTGCCAGTTTGCGGATCATGCCAGCACGCAGCATCAACTGGTGGCTGATAACCTCCGCATCGGAAGGTGTCTCTTTCTGGGTTGCAATCAGGTAACGGCTTGCTCGCATCGTGGTTTCCGTTCATTGGTGTTTCGTAGAAAGGGGTTTCGTAAAATGGTGTTTATTGTACGGAGCCTGCTGCACAAGGTACAGATAGCGAAGTGGGTTATCGGGTAAGGGGGAGTGGTATCAGGACAAATATCCCAGAGGCAGGGCCGTGCTGTCGATGACGCGCTTCAGTACAAAGCTCGAATGAACGCCGCTGACCCCCTGGATCCGCGTAATCCGGTTGAGCAGGAAGTGGTGATAGTGATCCATATCCGGCACCACTACTTTCAGCATGTAATCAGCATCGTGGCCGGTAACCAGATAGCACTCGAGAATCTCCGGGTATTCACGCACCTGCTCCTCAAACGCTGAAAACCGCTCAGGTGTGTGCCTGTCCATCCCGATCAGAATGATGGCGGTCAGCGACAGGCCAAGCTTCTTGTGATCAAGCACAGTAACCGTGCGGATAATAATGCCTGCATCTTCAAGCGCACGAACTCGCCTCAGGCACGGAGAAGGAGAAAGCCCCACTTTTTCCGCGAGCTGTTGGTTGGTCAGGGAGGCATCTTTCTGTATCTGGGCCAGGATGCGTCGGTCGGTTTTATCAATTTGTATGAGCGTTTCTGATTTTATTGGCATAAAAATGTCCATATATCGAATATGGTGAAATATATGGCTAATAAATTACGCTTTTTCCCTTCAGTTAGCAATCACATGCTTCAAAGAACGCGTTAAGCTAAGTGCTATGGAGACAAACCTTGGAAGCGCAACGGAGAACGACAGACATGGCTTTTGATCATCGCAAATATCCGGCCTTCCGGCCGATCGCAAAAACTGATCGCCGCTGGCCTGACAAGGTCATCGAAAAAGCACCCACCTGGTGTGCAGTGGATCTACGCGACGGCAACCAGGCTTTGGTAAAGCCCATGAATGTCGCTCAGAAACAACGCATGTTCGACTTGCTCGTCAAGTTGGGGTTCAAGGAAATCGAAATCGGTTTTCCCGCCGCCAGCCAACCGGATTTTGATTTCTGTCGCAAGTTGATTGACGAAAACCGGATTCCTGATGACGTGAAAATTCAGGCATTGACCCAAGCCAGGCCGGAGTTGATTGAGCGCACCTATGAAGCATTGGAAGGCGCCCGCAGCGCTATTGTTCATGTGTACAATTCCACATCGACGGTACAGCGGGAGCAGGTGTTCGGGCTAGATCGGGCCGGAATTCGAGACATTGCGGTTAACGGCGCCCAAGTGGTCAAGGATTTTGCGGCCCGTTATCCAGGCACGGAATGGACGTTCCAGTATTCCCCGGAGAGCTTTACCGGCACGGAACTGGACTTTTCGGTTGAGGTTATCGATGCGGTAACTGAAGTATGGCGCCCTGATGAAGGACAGCCAGTTATCATCAACCTGCCGGCTACGGTGGAGATGGCCACCCCGAACGTATTTGCGGATCAGATTGAATGGGTCTGCGACAACATCCGCCGCCGGGAACACATCAGCATCAGTGTTCACACCCACAATGATCGTGGTTGTGGCGTGGCCGCAGCTGAGCTGGCCGTCATGGCCGGTGCAGATCGGGTAGAAGGCACGCTTATGGGGAATGGCGAACGCACGGGTAATATGGATCTGGTGACCATGGCCATGAATCTGTATTCCCAAGGCATTGATCCAACACTGGATTTGTCCGGCATGGCGGAAATCACAGAAGTGGTCGAGGCCTGCACGGAAATCTCAACCCACCCGCGTCATCCCTATGCCGGCGAACTGGTGTTCACGGCATTCTCCGGAAGCCACCAGGACGCTATTCGAAAGTGTCTTGCACGCAGACAAGACGGGGATACGTGGAATGTGGCGTACTTGCCTATTGATCCGTTTGATCTGGGCCGCCGATACGAAGAAGTTGTGCGCATCAACAGCCAGTCTGGCAAGGGTGGCGTGGCGTATGTCCTTGAGCGGGACTACAACATCAGCCTGCCGCGCTGGCTGCAGATCGAGTTCAGCAAGTTGGTTCAGAAGGTCGCAGAGACCAATGGTGGTGAGATCGACTCACTGTCAATTCATACTCTGTTCGAGCAGCGCTATCTGAAGGTTCATGAAGACTGGGCGCTGCGTGCCTATGATCTGCACAGGGATGAACAGGGCGTATTTGCGGAAGTTGCTTTTGGTCGGGAGTCAGCTCCAACGCGTCTTGAAGGTCGTGGACTTGGCGCGGTAGAGGCCGTGTCCGCTGCGCTGGAGGAACGCTTTGGGTTTGCAATAGCCGTAGAAGCCTATGACGAATTCGCGTTGGGTGAGGGGACCCGGGCCAATGCGTTGGCTTGCATACGCCTCAACGCAGGCGGTAGGCATTGTAGCGCTGCTGCTTTGGCTGAAGACACGACCTCCGCGACTTTGCAGGCGTTGTTTTCGGCCGTTGCACAGGCTGCAGATGGATCCGGAGAGAAGGGAAGTGGTCAGGAGAATGTAACAGAGCGTGCGATAAGTGCCTGATCAGAACGCAGTAAGCCGGCACGTGTGCCGGCTTACTGCGTTCTCTCGTGCTCGCAAGGAGCAGAGAGTGAAAACATAACCTCAGACCGGGGTAACGTTTTCTGCCTGTGGGCCTTTGGGGCCCTGTGTTACGGTGAACTGCACCTGCTGACCTTCTGTCAGTGTGCGGAAGCCGCTTGAGGTAATGGCACTGTAGTGTACGAAAACGTCACTGCCGCCATCCTGAGCTATGAAGCCGAAGCCTTTGGACTCGTTAAACCACTTTACGGTGCCTGTTACTGTATCGGACATTGATCTTTCCTGTATTTCTGAGATTTCCCCTTTGGGGAACTGAAGATTATCAACAGCAATTTCAGTATAGACCGAGTTTGGGGGTCGTCAACGTTTTTTAGTTGCTTTTGTCGCCTTTAAAAACAATGAGTTATGTCAAGATAAATAAAATGCCCGCACCATGAGGTGGTACGGGCATTTTGTTTTCAGCCGCACTGGACTCAGCGGCGGAACTGCTCGCTGATCTCCTCGAGTATCGCGGGGTCATCAATGGTGCTTGGAACAGCGTAGTCCTCACCATCAGCAATCTGGCGGATAACTCGCCGCAGAATTTTTCCTGAGCGGGTTTTGGGCAGGCGGTCTACCACGAGCGCTCTACGGAAGCAGGCGATTGCGCCGATTTTATCTCGCACCATCTCAACAAGTTCTTCCTCTAACTCGTCGTGATCAATGGTGGCACCGTCTTTGATCAACACAAGGCCAAGTGGAACCTGGCCTTTCATGTCATCGTGAGCACCTACCACGCAGCACTCTGCAATGGCCGGGTGGGAAGCAACCACTTCTTCCATCTCGCCGGTGGAAAGACGGTGACCTGCCACGTTGATCACGTCATCCGTGCGGCCCATAACGAATACATAGCCGTCGTCATCAATAAAACCGCCATCTCCCGAGCTGTAAAAGCCGGGGATGGGATTAAGGTAGCTGTCCTGAAACCTTTGGTCATCGCCCCATACTGTCACCATGCAACCGGGCGGAAGTGGAAGTTTTACTGCAATCTGACCTTGTTCCCCTGCGGGCATTTGACTGCCACCAGGGGTCACTACTTGCACGTTATATCCAGGCGAGGGAACCGTTGCAGAACCCGGCTTCGTTTCCATCGTCTCGATACCCACCGGGTTGCAGCAAATGGCCCAGCCGGTTTCGGTTTGCCACCAGTGATCCAGTATCGGGAGCTGAGTGTGCTCCCGGAGCCAGTCATAGGTGGGTGGGTCCAAGCGTTCCCCGGCCAGAAAGATACGCCTTAGTGAACTGATGTCGTAACGCGAAAGCTGATCGGCCTCAGGGTCTTCCTTACGCACAGCGCGAAAAGCAGTGGGCGCGGTGAACAGAAGATTAACGCCATGATCCTGAACCACGCGCCAGAAAGCGCCAGCATCCGGGGTTCTGACCGGTTTACCTTCATAAAGTATGGTTGTGCAGCCGGCAAACAAAGGGGCATACACGATATAGCTGTGGCCCACCACCCAGCCCACATCGGAGGCAGCCCAGAATATGTCGCCTGGATTGGCGTCGTACACAAGCTTCATGCTGTATTTGAGCGCGACGGCGTGCCCGCCGTTGTCTCTCACAACGCCTTTGGGTTTGCCGGTGGTGCCGGAGGTGTATAGCACGTACAGCGGATCCGTTGCCTTGACCGGTACCGGATCGGCAGGCTCGGCGCTGGCCATCAGGTCGCTCCAGTCATGATCGCGGCCGGCTTGCATTTCTGCCTTAGCCTGCGGGCGCTGGTAGACGACACAAAAATCAGGTTTATGGGAGGCGCGTTCTATGGCCTTGTCGACCAGGGGTTTGTATTCGATTACCTTCGTGACTTCTATACCGCAGGACGCCGTAATCACCGCTTTTGGGTGTGCGTCTTCAATTCGTACAGCGAGTTCGTGGGCAGCAAAGCCACCAAAGACCACCGAGTGAACAGCACCAATGCGGGCGCAGCCCAACATCGCAATAACGGCCTCGGGAATCATCGGCATATAGATGATGATAACGTCGCCCTTGCTGACTCCCTGTGCTCTCAGCGCGCCGGCAAAACGAGCAACTTCATCGGTCAGCTCGCTGTAGGTATAGCTGCGCTTGGCACCCGTAACCGGCGAATCGTATATGAGGGCTTTCTGGTCACCCCGGCCAGCTCGCACATTGGCATCCAGGGCTATATCGGAGGTATTGAGTGTGCCGTCAGGAAACCACTGGCCATGGCCGTTGTCAGTAGCTTGCCAGATGGTTGCGGGTGGCTTGATCCAGTCAATGCTGCCTGCTTTTTCACGCCAGAATTCTTCCGGCTTGTCGATTGATCTCCGGAATTCTGAGTGGTAGTCCATACGTTCTGCCTCATTTAAGCCTGTTGTTATTTTGTTGTCGGTTACTCCAACTTTAGGCGCTTTGAGACAGTGAACCAGTAGACCATAGGATTAGTTACCGGGGTTTTTGAACCAGCTGTTTTCCGGGTTGACGAATTTTACCTCCGCCATGACTGTGCCGTTTGCGACGTGCGCGGAGATCCGATCGCCAGCGGCCACATCCCGTGCGTTGCGAATGATGCTGCCGTGCTCATCACGAACGATGGCGTACCCACGCCCTAAAGTCGCCAACGGGCTTACAACGTTGAGAGTTCCTGCGGTGTGCTTCAACCTGTCCTGAAGCTTCGTCAGGATTCTCTGTATAGCTTGGTCCAATTGCGAGGCAGACCGATCAAGTGCGTCACGGCTGTTTGCAAGCTGTTTGCCCGGCGACTGCATGGTCAGACGTTGCGCCAGATGGTTGCTGCGCACCTGCGAACGATCAAGCCGCTGCCCCATGGCCTTGCCCAGCCGCAGTTCCAGATCGTCCAGACGTTGAGCCTTCTCCAGTAATTCTCGTCGTGGATCGCGCAAACGCGCCGAAAGGTGTTCCAGTTTCGTGTTGAGTCGTTGCAGTGCTCTTCTGGCGGCGTTTGCGAGTCGGAACTCGCGGTCATTGATTTGTCGGAGCATATCCTTCTGGTCGGGCGACACTTTTTCCGCCGCTGCGGAAGGCGTGGGGGCTCGCAGGTCCGCTACAAAGTCGGCGATGGTGACGTCAGTCTCATGGCCAACCGCACTGACCGTGGGCATAGTGCAGGCCGCTATTGCCCGGGCGACTGCTTCCTCGTTAAAGCACCAAAGGTCTTCCAGAGAGCCGCCACCACGTCCGATAATCAGGACATCGGCCACGCCGTGAGCTTGGGCCAGTTCAATGGCCCGGACAATTTCCGCCGTAGCGGGCTTGCCCTGAACCGTTGTGGGATAGACGGTGACCGGTATGGCAGGACAGCGCCGCGCAAGAACTGTGAGAATATCGTGTATGGCTGCACCTGTCGGGGATGTGACGACGCCAATGTGTGCAGGCAGCGTGGGAAACGGTTTTTTGCGGGCCACCTCAAACAGGCCTTCTGACTGCAGCTTGCGTTTTAACTCCTCAAAGGCCTGCTGCAGTGCGCCAAGGCCAGCGGGCTCAATATGCTCGGCGATAATCTGGAAGTCGCCCCGGTTCTCATACAGAGTTACCTTGCCACGAATCCGAACCTGGTCGCCTTCTTTGGGTATGGTGCGGATTCGCTGGTTCAGCCCCCGGAACATGGCGCAGCGAACCTGGGATTTTTGATCTTTTAATGAAAAATACCAGTGCCCGGAAGAGGGCCGTGAAAAACCGGACAGCTCGCCTTCAACCCACACCTGCATGAAGCTGGTTTCCAGCAGGTGCCTGGCCTGATGGTTCAGTTCGCTGACGCTTAGCGCTCTGGGCCGGGTATCCTGAAACACGTCATTCACCAAAAACTCCTGACCGGCCTATACGCAATAGCCGAAAAATATGAGTGTAAATTGCTGGAAATTCAAATACATGCGGTAAGTGGCAGGAAACTGTGCAGTTTACTGATTTGCGACACCTCTTTATAATAGGCCGATTAAGCATTTTACTTTGCGGTTGCACCCTTTTTTATCTAAGGGTGCCGCGCGGAAGGTTTAAATTTAGCACGTTCAAAAGGCCGATCCCAATGCTGCGAATTGCCGAAGAAGCTCTCACATTTGATGACGTTCTGTTGGTGCCCGGTTATTCCGAGGTTTTGCCCCATCAGGCGGATCTGCGCACCAGACTGACCCGTAACATTACGTTGAACATACCGCTGGTGTCTGCGGCCATGGACACGGTAACTGACGCAGAGCTGGCGATTGCCATGGCCCAGGAAGGCGGTATCGGCATCATGCACAAGAACATGAACCCGGATCAGCAAGCTGCTGAAGTGCGTAAGGTGAAAAAGTTCGAAAGTGGCGTGGTAAAAGACCCGATTACTGTTAGTCCGGAAAACACCGTTCGCGAGTTGGTGGAAATCACCATGGCCAACAACATTTCCGGTTTGCCGGTGGTTGACGGAACCGAGCTGGTTGGCATCGTTACCGGGCGGGACATCCGTTTTGAAAGCAGTATGGATACACCGGTGCATCAGATAATGACGCCGAAGGAAAAGCTGGTCACGGTAAATGAAGGTGCCAGCCTGGACGAGGTCAAAGAACTGCTGCATCGCCACCGCATCGAAAAAGTTCTGGTGGTGAATGACGATTTTCAGCTCCGGGGCCTGATTACCGCGAAAGACATCCAGAAATCCAAGGATTACCCGCTTGCATGTAAAGACAGCCAGGGGCGCTTGCGTGTAGGTGCAGCGGTTGGCACCGGAGGGGATACCGAAGCCCGCGTTGTTGCGCTGGCTGATGCCGGTGTTGATGTGATCGTCGTCGATACCGCTCACGGCCACTCTCGCGGCGTGATTGAGCGTGTTCGCTGGATCAAGAAAAACTACCCAGACGTACAGGTAATCGGTGGCAATATTGCCACTGCTGAAGCTGCTGTAGCACTGGCGGATGCCGGTGCAGATGCTGTAAAAGTGGGCATTGGCCCCGGTTCTATCTGCACCACCCGCATTGTGGCTGGCGTGGGCGTGCCACAGATTTCGGCAGTATCCAGCGTCGCTGAAGCACTGAAAGACCGTGATATTCCGCTGATTGCTGATGGTGGTGTGCGCTTCTCCGGCGATATTTCCAAGGCTATCGTTGCCGGCGCCCACTGCGTAATGATTGGCAGCCTGTTGGCGGGCACAGATGAAGCTCCCGGCGAAATCGAACTGTATCAGGGGCGCAGCTACAAGGCTTATCGTGGTATGGGTTCACTGGGCGCCATGGGGCAGGGCTCAAGCGACCGTTACTTCCAGGACGCCAGCAAAGGCATTGAGAAGCTGGTGCCGGAAGGCATTGAAGGCCGTGTTGCCTGCAAAGGGCCTATGCGCAATATCATCCACCAGTTGATCGGTGGTCTGCGTGCATCCATGGGTTACACCGGTAGCGCGAACATGACTGAAATGCGCACCAAGCCGCAATTTGTACGCATTACCGGTGCTGGTATGCGTGAAAGCCACGTGCACGACGTAACCATCACCAAAGAAGCGCCAAACTACCGCGTCAGCTGAGAGCAGACAGCCAGGGTGCGGTTCTGACCGGAGCCGCACAGTTTATTTTTTCGAGGATTCTATGGCCCACAACATTCACGACCACCGTATCCTGATTCTGGATTTTGGTTCCCAGTACACTCAGCTGATTGCCCGCCGCGTGCGTGAAATTGGTGTGTACTGTGAAGTCCGCGCTTTCGATATCACCGAAGAAGAGCTGAAGGCGTTTAATCCCAAAGGCATTTTGTTGGCCGGCGGCCCGGAATCGGTCACAGAGCTGGGTGGACCACGTGCGCCTGAAGGACTGTTTGACCGCGGTATTCCGGTGCTGGGAATCTGCTACGGCATGCAAACCATGGCCGAACAAATGGGTGGCCGGGTAGCCAGTTCCGAAAAGCGTGAATTTGGTTATGCTCAGGTAAAAGTGCGCGCCAAAGGCCCGTTGCTGCAGGACATCACAGACCACCTGACAGCCATGGGCGAATCACTGCTGGATGTCTGGATGAGCCACGGTGACAAGGTTGTGGCTATGCCCGAGGGCTTTGAGTTACTGGCGTCAACCGAGAGCGCACCGATTGCTGCGATGCAGGATCTGTCACGTAATCTTTACGGCCTGCAATTCCATCCGGAAGTGACTCACACTCTGCAGGGCAAGCGGATTCTTGAGCACTTCGTGATGAACATCTGTGGCTGTGAAGCTCTATGGACTCCCGCCAAGATTGTTGACGACGCAGTACAAAAGATCCGTGAGCAGGTAGGCTCCGACAAAGTGTTGCTTGGCCTGTCTGGCGGTGTAGATTCGTCTGTAACGGCAGCGCTTCTGCACAAGGCCATTGGCGACCAGCTTACCTGTGTGTTTGTCGACAACGGCTTGCTGCGCCTGAACGAAGGCGATCAGGTAATGGATATGTTCGGCAGCAGCATGGGCGTAAAAGTCATTCGCGCCGATGCGGAAGAGCGCTTTCTGACTAACCTCAAGGGCGTCAGCGATCCGGAACAAAAGCGCAAGGTGATTGGCAACACCTTTATTGACGTGTTCGATGAAGAAGCCACGCGCATTAAAGATGTGAACTGGCTGGCCCAAGGCACCATCTATCCGGACGTGATCGAGTCTGCCGCCTCTAAAACCGGCAAGGCCCATGTGATCAAATCTCACCACAACGTGGGTGGCCTGCCAGAAACCATGAAGCTGAAGTTGGTAGAGCCGCTGCGTGAGCTGTTCAAAGACGAAGTGCGCCGAATTGGTCTTGAACTTGGCCTGCCATACGACATGGTGTACCGCCACCCATTCCCGGGGCCAGGCTTGGGGGTGCGCATACTGGGCGAAGTTAAGAAAGACTACGCCGATATCCTGCGCCGTGCCGATGCCATCTTCCTGGAAGAGCTGCACCGAGCTGATTTTTACCACAAAACCAGCCAGGCTTTCGCAGTCTTCTTGCCGGTTAAGTCAGTAGGTGTGGTTGGTGATGCCCGTCGCTACGAGTGGGTAATCGCACTTCGCGCTGTTGAAACCATTGATTTCATGACCGCACGCTGGGCACACCTGCCGTACGACCTGCTGGAAACTGTGTCTAACCGCATTATCAATGAGATCAGCGGTGTGTCACGGGTGACTTACGATGTGTCTTCCAAGCCGCCTGCTACAATTGAGTGGGAGTAAGTCCGGGTCCCGCAAGGGCAGACGCATAAACTGGAATAGAGGCATTGCCTGACAGGATGGCGACAGTTTCAAGGCACGCAGTGCGTGCCAGAAGTATATGTATTCTGTTCGTCATTCTGTTTATACAGGGTTGCGCCCAGCTGCCCCCTCGAAATGCATCGTCGCTGTCGTACGCGTTTGACCGTCCGGAGGAAACGCGCCTGGGCCGCGAGGTTCAGCCCCACCTGCAGAATCAACCGAGTGATTCCGGATTTTACATTCAGGACACTGGTCGCGAGGCCTTTTTGCAGCGCGCCGCGCTGATTGAGGCTGCCGAGCAAAGTATCGATGCGCAGTACTACATCTGGAACAGCGATGTGTCGGGGACCTATCTGGTGCGACGTCTGCTGGTGGCCGCCGACCGCGGTGTCCGTGTGCGGCTGTTGCTCGATGATGTGAACCTCGACGGTCGTGACTCTATGTTCGCCGCGTTGGATCGGCATCCAAATATCAAGATTTCCATATACAATCCCTTCGTGACCCGCTCAGGCATCGGTAAATGGCTGAACTTTGTCACCGACTTTCAGCGTCTTAATCAGCGTATGCACAACAAGACCTTCGTGGTCGACGGCGCGCTAGGGATTATGGGGGGGCGCAATATTGGGGATGAGTACTTCGACATACACCCACAGATGAACTTTCGCGACCGCGATGTTCTGATTGCAGGTCCGATTGTTGCTGATCTGTCCGCTAATTTCGATGCTTTCTGGAACAGCGCGTCAAGCTATCCCATTAGCCAGTTGGAGCCTGATGCTGTGCAAGAGCAAGACCTGAATGCACAGTTGGATCAGATCCGTGCGACCGCTTCCGACATCACCGGGCTCACCCGGGTGCCACCGCAAAACTCGAGGTCGGCGCTTGAGTACATGTTGCAGACGCTGTCGGGGTTGATCTGGGCCGAAGGCAAGTTGGTGTTTGACTCGCCATCAGTAGATGCTCAAGCGGATGCGGATAGCCCCCAGCGCAGTGCTCAGATGTTGCACCAACTTGTTGAGCAGGCTGACAAGAACATTCTGGTGGAGTCCGCGTATCTCATTCTCGGAGACGACCAGCTCGATATACTGAGACAGATCAGGGCAAGAGGCGTCCGTGTCTCGGCCTTGACCAATTCACTGGCCTCCAACGACCTCACCACCAATCATGCCGGCTACGCACGTCGTCGCGGCGCGATGCTCGCCAACGGGGCGGAGCTGTATGAGTTGCGTCCCGACGCAGCAGGCTGCTCGAGTTGGATTGAGATGCCGGGTTTCTGCAATAACGGTGCAGTGGGCCTGCACGCCAAATCGGCAGTTTTCGATCGCAAAACTTTGTACATTGGCTCATTCAATATCAATCTACGCTCTATCTACCTGAACTCTGAAACCGTGCTGGTGATCCACGGCCCCCAATTGGCAGAGCGGCTTGCGCAGGACATCGAAGCGGCAATGGCGCCGGAAAACAGTTGGCGGGTGACCCGGGATGCTGATGGGCAGCTGCTCTGGTCGGCGGGTGAGGATCAACTCTGGACGCACGAACCGGCCACGGGGTTCTGGCGGCGCTTCAAATCCGGCCTCTTCAGCTTGTTGCCGATGGAGAAGTATCTATAACTTCGGCTAGTGGTTTACGCAAACACCGGAGGCACGACTCACTACTGAAACGCATCGTTCAAGTGTTGCACGGTGCGTTTCAGTTCGTTGTCTCTGTCGCTGGTGACCCGATCACTCAGCCGTTAACAGCATCTTGATGGCTTGCGTTTTCGCGGCGTCGCTGAAAATATCGTAGGCCTTTTCAATATCGTTGAGTTGAAAGCGATGGGTGACCAGATCCTCGGGCTTGACGCCGCCGCTTTCCACAGTCCGCATCAGCACAGGAATGGTGTCGGTATTTACCAGGCCGGTACGCAGGGTGATGTTCTTGATCCACAAGTCCTGCAGTTTGAACTCAACGCTCTTGCCATGCACCCCGATGTTGGCGATATGGCCGCCTGCGCGGACAATGTTTTGGCAGATATCGAAGGTTTCGGGAATACCTACCGCTTCCATGGCTACGTCTACGCCTTCACCATCGGTCAGCTTTTTGATGGCCTCAATCGGGTCCCGGGCTACAGTGTCGGTTGCGCCGAGCATTTTGGCCATGGCCAGGCGATTCTCATCCGGGTCAACCATGATGATCCGCGCTGGAGAGTAAAAGCGAGAGGTCATCAGAGCTGCCAGTCCGATAGGGCCAGCACCGATGATCGCCACTGTGTCGCCGAGCTTTACCTCGCCGTTCAGGGCACCAATTTCGTGTCCGGTGGGCAGGATGTCGCTGAGCATAACGGCCGCAGCGCGATCCATGTCTTTTGGTAGAATATACAGGCTGTTATCTGCGTGGGGGATGCGCACATATTCGGCCTGGGTGCCATCGATCAGGTGGCCGAGAATCCAGCCGCCGTCGCGGCAATGGGCATAAACGCCGCGTTTGCAATAGTCGCACCGCCCGCAGGAAGTGACACAGGATATCAATACCTCGTCGCCAACCTTGATGTTGCTTACGCCGTCACCAACTTCTTCCACCACCCCCAGGCCTTCGTGACCCAGAATGCGGCCCGCTGTTACCGCAGGCACATCGCCTTTCAGGATGTGCAGGTCGGTGCCGCAAATGGTTGTATGGGTGATGCGGACCACTGCGTCCGTGGGTTTTTCGATCGCCGGCTTAGGCTTGTCTTCCCAGCTGCGTTTGCCGGGCCCATGAAATACCAATGCTTTCATAACACTTTCTCCTTTGATGCTGCAGAACTGCCAATATCAGGTATTGCCATTTCAAGCATGCGCGGACTGCACTCGGCGTCCTTGATTCACGTCAATATCAGGTCCAGTCGATCACCTGAGGCTAAAAGAGACCGATCACTCATTGGTTGCAGGAAAGATAGTGACTAATTACTATCTCTAGATCTAGCTACTTTATAAGAGAAAATTCCATGGCTCTGTGGCAGTTCAGTAACAGAAAATCGTTGGCGTTGGTCGGCCTTGTGGGCGGGGTTCTCTTGGTCGTGCTTCTTATTTTCTTGCGCGAGAGGCCGGCACACAGTGAGTGGAATACGCTACCCATGCCCCTGACGGTCATTGAAGTACAGACCATGCCATTTGTTCTGACTGCGCGCGGCTTTGGTATTACCCGCCCGGTACAAACCTGGCAGGCTGTGGCCAGCGTCGCCGGGCGCGTTGTTCAACGTCATCCGGAACTCAACAGCGGAACCTTGCTGCCGGCAGGCACATTGTTGCTGGCACTGGACCCGGGGCGCTACCAATTGGCGATTGCCGAGACCGAAGCCGAGCTGGCCTCTCTGGCGGCCGAGCAAGCCCAGCTTGAAGTAGAAACACAAAATACCCGCCACCTGTTACAGCTGGAACGTGAACGGCTGAAGTTGTCTGAAGGCGAGCTCAGGCGTATAGAGCGTCTCCTCAAAACCGGCTCGGTGTCCCAGTCACACCTTGATGAGCAGCGGCGCGCAACGCTCGCACAGCGTCAGCTTGTGCAGTCGCTGGATAACCAGCTCTCGCTGTTGCCGTCGAAACAACAATATCTTGATGCCCAGATACAGCGCGCTAATACGCGTCTGGAGCAGGGGCGTCAGGATCTTGCAGATACCCGTTTTATTGCTCCTTATGATCTGCGCATCCGCGCTGTCGAAGTGGAAGAGCACCAGTATGCGGGCATTGGGCAATCGCTGTTTCTTGCGGACGGCATTGAACAGGCTGAAGTTGAAGCGCAGGTCCCTCTGACCATGTTGCGCAGACTCATGAAAGCCGTGGCGAGACCCATTGATTCGCAGGGATCCGCGCTGGATATCACCGAGCGGCTTGATTTTTCGGTCATCCGCAGCGAACTAGAGCTGACCGGCTTTCCGGCCGTGCGCTGGCCTGCAAGCGTTACCAGAGTGGCCAGTGGCCTGGATCCCGGTACACGCAGCGGGCGGGTAGTCGTTACCGTGGACCAGCCATACAGCCTCGCACGATTGCCCGGACGCCCCGCATTGCAGCGTGATATGCATGTTCAGGTCAATTTCGCCGTCGACAGTCCCAAACCCTTGCTGGCGGTGCCGTCTTCGGCGGTGCATCAGGGCGAGATCTACCTGCTGGGAGAGGGTAACCTTCTGCAGCGGCGCCCAGTGAGGGTCGCCTTTGAGCAGAATGGTCTGGCGGTGATTGAGAGTGGGTTGGTGGCCGGCGAGCTGCTGATCACGGATGATCCTGTGCCTGCCATCGCAGGCATGAAAGTAACGCCACATCGCAACATAGATCTTGAACAACACCTGAGGCAACTTGCCCTGGGTGCGGCGCAATGATCCGCTGGTTTGCAGGCCATCCCACAGCGGCCAATCTGCTGTTGATACTGCTGTTGGCTGCGGGACTGTTCGCGGCGCCAAATCTCAAACGTGAAACTTTTCCTGATTATCGCCCTGTTGAGGTCAGTATCGACGTCGTTTATCGCGGCGCCAGTGCTACCGACGTTGAAGACGCGGTCTGTCGCCGTTTGTACGATGCCGTCAAAGGCGTTGATTACCTCGATGAGATAAGGTGCGTTGCACAGGACAATCTCGCCCGCGCCACCGTCTCCATGGAGGCTGCCGGAGATTCTATACGCTTTCTGAGCGATATCGATACTGAAGTCAATGCGCTTACCGATTTGCCAGCTCGGGCCGAAAGACCTGTGGTGCGGGAGCTGCACCGCAGTGACCTGGTAGCGGCGGTAGCAGTTTATGGCGATATGGCACCAAACCAGCTTGAAGACTACGCGTTTCAACTGGAAGAGCGCATCATGTCGCTTCCCGGCGTGGCTCAGGTAACCCTGGAGGGCCTCTCCCAGCGCCAGTGGCAAGTCGAGGTATCGCGGGCTGTGCTGGCCCAGTATGGGTTGTCCGCCAGCGACCTGGCTTTGCGGCTCAGACAGCAGAGCATTGATGTGCCTTTGGGTACGCTGGAGACTCCGGATCGTGACATTTTATTGCGTTTTACCGATCAGCGGCGAAGTCTGCAAGAGCTTTCAGAACTCGTGGTGGTTTCAGGCGGTGGCAGTGGTGAGCTTACTCTTGGTCAGATAGCGACTCTGCGGGAAACTGGGGAGCAACCCGAGGCACAGATCTATTTCAACAACCAGCGAGCTGTGGTGCTGGAGGTGAGCAAGACGCTTCGTGATGATTCGTTGGATGTACTGGAAGAGCTGAGGAAATTAATAGACATTGAGCGCCAGCGTATCGACGGGCCCCTGCAACTGACCCTGACCCAGAATATGACCAGCATCGTGCGCGATCGCCTGGAAATGCTGGTTAGTAACGGTATAGCGGGATTGGCGTTGCTGATCGTGGTAATGGGGTTGTTCTTCCGTCCACGCCTCGCATTTTGGGCGGTACTAGGTTTGCCCGTAGCGTTTGCAGGCGCTTTTTTTGTGATGAGTCTGAGCGGCTTGTCGTTGAACATGATCACCCTCGTAGCCTTGTTGATGGCGATAGGTATCGTTATGGATGATGCCGTGGTGATAGTTGATAATATCGCCGTCCATGCCCGGAAGGGGGCTTCGCCTCTGGAAGCCGTAGTGGAGGGCACACGGCAGGTGTTGCCGGGAGTTGTATCGTCTTTCCTGACAACCGTCTGGGTGTTTGCGCCTCTGGCGTTTCTTGCCGGGGAGTTGGGTGCGGTGCTTGAAGTTTTGCCGGTGGTGTTGATTGCAGCACTATTCGCGAGCCTTATCGAAGCACTCTGGATCCTGCCTCATCATCTCAAAGGCAGCGTTCCATTGTTGCATATGAGTACTCAATCCCATTTTCGCATAGCTTTTGACCGCTATTTTGGTGCCTTTCAGGAACGCGTCGGCAGGCTCGCCGACACTGCAGTGAGCTGGCGGTATGCCGTGTTGGGTGGGGTGTTGTTCATTTTGTTGGGCACCGCAGGTTTTATGGCTGGCGGCCATGTAAGCACAGAAGCCATGCCGGATCTTGACGGCGATACACTGGAGGCACGGCTTTTGTTGCCTCAGGGCACCCCACTAGAGCGCACAGAACTGGCCGCCGCAAAGATTGCAGACGCGATGTGGCATCTCAATGATGTTTTAACGCCGGAGCAGCCCGATGAGTCTCCATTGGTGGACGCCATTCAGGTGCGCTTCAATTATAACCCCAGCGCGCAAGAGGCGGGTGCACATGTCGCGACGGTGATGGTCGATCTGTTGAGTGCCGAACTCCGAACCCTGACGCTGGATGAGCTGACGGTTGCCTGGCGCAAACAGATTGGCGATATTCCCGGGCTTTCAAGCCTGATTATTCAGGAACCGGGTTTCGGCCCTGCCGGCATACCCATCGAAGTGCGGTTGCAGGGGATGAACCTAAAGGAACTGAAGGCGGCCTCGCTGGACGTGAGCGATCATCTGACCGGTTATGAGGCCGTCTACAACATTATTGATGATCTGCGCCCCGGTAAACCGCAGCGAACCTTTACCCTGACGGACGGTGCACTGGCATCCGGATTAACCGCGGAAATGGTCGCATCCCAGTTGCGTGCCGCCTTCCTTGGGAAGATTGCTGATACGCAGCGCGTAGACCAGCGTGATGTGGAAATACTGGTACGCCAAGCCGAGTCTGACAGGTCCAGCCTTGATGATCTGGCGCAACAGACCATTCTGATGCCCGATGGGCGTCAGATGCCGCTGGAAGTTGTTGCCGATATCCACAATCAGCGCAATTGGGGCATGATCACACGTGTTGGCGGACAGCGCACCGTTACGGTTCAGGCTAATGTGGATGCGCGCAAGGCGAGCGCTCAGGCGGTTGTTAATGATATGCGCAGCCAATGGCTGATGGAGTTTGAGCAGCGCCATCCAAATGTGACAGTCAGCTTTGAAGGCCAGGTGGCTCGTTCCGCAGAAACAGGCGGTTCCATTGCCCGTGGGCTGATGGTTGGTTTGCTGGGTGTATTTGTGATTCTGTCATTCCAGTTTCGCAGCTACGCCGAGCCGCTTATTGTTATGCTGGCGATTCCGCTGGCTTTTGTCGGCGCGCTTTGGGGACATGTTTTGCTGGGCTGGTACATCTCCATGCCATCGATGATCGGTGCCGCGTCTCTGGCCGGCATAGTGGTAAACGATTCCATACTGCTGGTTCAGTTCATCAAGGAACATCGCAGAAAGGGCATGACTGCAATTGTCGCGGCAGGGCAGGCCAGTCGCGACAGGCTACGCGCCATCCTCATTACCTCCACCACTACCATCGCCGGGTTGTTGCCCTTGCTGGCAGAAACCAGCGTGCAGTCAGCGGCCATCAAACCTCTGGTGATTTCGGTAGTGTTTGGCCTGTTGGCCACTACTGTGTTGGTACTTGTGATGATTCCGGCGGTTTATGTGTTGTTCGATGATTGGGGCTGGACGGCCGGCGAGCCTGCAGAAGCCGAATAGTCTGTAACGTTTATGAGAGGGTGTGATGGAAAAGACAAGACAAAAGAATCTTCCAGCCAATGAGCGCCGCAACGTTACCGTTGAGGCGGTAATAGATCTTGCCGCGACGACCAACCCGGGTGACATAACGACGGCGGCAATCGCCAAACACATGAAGCTGACTCAGGGAGCTCTGTTCCGGCATTTCCCGAATAAAGAAGCCATCTGGCAGGCGGTCATGAAATGGGTTGCCGAACGCCTGATGTCGCGGATCAAGAAAGCTGCGGACGGAATGGAGTCGCCCCTTGAGGCAATGCAAGCCATGTTCATGGCCCACATCGCGTTTGTTTCCGAGCACCCAGGGGCGCCACGTATGCTGTTCGGTGAGCTTCAGGGTGCCAAGGCAACACCGGCGAAACGCCTGGCCCATGCGTTGCTCAAACAGTACGCAGAACGCCTGAACGAGCTGATCGAGACCGCCAAGTCGCGCGGTGAACTTCCGCGTGAGCTTGATAATCAGGCTGCTGCCACACTGTTTATAGGCACCATTCAAGGGTTGATCATGCAGTCATTGATTTCCGGCGACATGGAGCAAATGCGCCAGGCCGCACCGGGTGTGTTTGCCATATACCGGCGCGGAATTGCCGGCACAGTTCCGGAAAAGCGAGGAGAATAATCGTGTCGCGTAAAATTTCCACTGCTCTTGTTCTGGTTGTTCTGGCTGCATTTCTGGGCTACGCCCTCTGGAAGGTGCTGCTGGCGCCGGACAATCTGCCGCCCGATGGCTTTGCTCGTGGGAACGGACGAATTGAAGCCGACCTGGTTGACGTCTCAACCCGCCTGGCAGCCCGGGTTTCGAACATTGCAGTACGCGAAGGTGATCTGGTTCGGCCTGGCGACGTTCTGGCAACGATGGATACGACCGAACTGGTGGCACAACAACGGCGTGCGCAGGCAGCGGTCGCAAGCGCCGAGGCAGCTGTGGCTGTGGCGAACGCCGGCATTACTCAGGCCGAAGCCAGGCTTGCTTTGTCGCAGAGCAATCTGGCCCGTGCGGAAACCTTGAGCAAACGGGGCGTCGTAACCCGCGAGGAACTGGATATCCGGCGGATGGAAGCCAAAGTTGCCGATTCTGTACTGGTTGCAGGGCATGCGGAAGCGGTTGCGAAACAGCGGGTAGTTGATGCAGAAGAAGCTGCTTTGCAGGAAATTGAGGCTCGCATTGCCGACAGCACACTCTATGCAACGCAAGCGGGGCGGGTGCTCTACCGTCTTGCCCAGCCTGGTGAAGTTCTGGGCAGTGGTGGCAAGGTGCTGACGCTGGTCAGCCTTGGCAACGTGTACATGGAGTTTTTCTTGCCGGCCAATGCAGCACCAAAAGTACGGTTGGGTGATGAGGCGCGGATTGTGGCTGATATCATGCCGGATATGGCGATACCAGCGGTTGTGAGCTTCGTCGCGCCACAGGCGCAGTTCACACCAAAACAGGTTGAGACGCTGGACGAGCGCGAGAGCCTGATGTTCCGAGTCCGTGTGCGCATTCCTCCGGAGATGGTTGCAGCAAGACTTGCACAGGTAAAAACTGGCGTGCGCGGCGAAGCCTGGGTTCGGTTAGTGCGAGCAGATGGAACCTTGTCTGACTGGCCCGAGGGGTTGACTCCACCCGTGGCTAACGTTCTGCCTGCACCAAACAGTCGGGCGGGCACAACCGGCGAGGTGCCTGAGGACTCTGAAAAATGATTGTCGCGGACAGCTCTTATGCGCCGGTTGCATGCGTGGTTGATGTGAGTCATCACTATGGCAAGGTGTGTGCGCTCAATGAGGTAACCCTGGAATTGCCCGCCGGGCGTATGGTCGGTTTGATCGGGCCGGATGGCGTGGGTAAATCCACCCTGATGGGGTTGATCGCCGGCGCCAAACGTTTGCAGACCGGGCACATTGAAGCGATGGGCGGCGATATGGCGAAAAAACGCCATCGGGCCGATGCCGGGAGCCGGATCGCTTTTATGCCCCAGGGGCTCGGGCGCAATCTGTATCACGATCTTACCCTGCAGGAGAATCTCGATTTCTTCGGCAAGCTGTTCGGACTGAACAAATCCGAGCGCAAGGCGCGGATTGCGAGGCTGACCCGAGCAACAGGCCTGGACGCATTTATGAACCGTCCCGCAGGTAAGCTCTCGGGTGGTATGAAGCAGAAGCTGGGACTCTGCGCGGCGCTGATTCACGATCCGGATTTCCTGCTGCTCGACGAACCGACAACCGGGGTAGATCCGCTGTCACGAAGTCAGTTCTGGGATCTGATCGATACCATCCGCGCCGATCGTCCGCAGATGAGTGTTCTTGTCTCAACCGCCTATATGGAAGAGGCCGCACGTTTTGAGCATCTGGTGGCGATGAACGACGGACGTATCCTGGCGGCTGGAAGCCCGGAAGAGCTGCTGACCCGGACGGGAACAGAGACGGTCGAAGCGGCCTACGTGACACTGCTGGGCGGCAAGCCTGCGTCGATTCCTGAGAGTCACAAGGCTCCCGATGCGCCAGTTGCAACGGAAGGAATGTCAGAACAGCCGGCCATCAGCGCCCATAACCTGACCAAACGATTCGGCGATTTTACGGCTGTGGACTCCGTGAGTTTCGAGATCGCGCGGGGTGAGATTTTCGGTTTCCTCGGGTCGAACGGTTGCGGCAAAACCACCACCATGAAAATGCTGACCGGCCTTACACCGGCAACCGAGGGTGAAGCCTGGATTTTCGGTGAGCCGGTGGATGCGCAGAATCTCGACGCACGTCGGCAGGTCGGCTTTATGTCCCAGTCGTTTTCCCTTTATGGCGAACTTACGGTACGTGAGAACTTGCTGTTGCACGCGCGTCTGTTTCATCTGGGCCGAGCTCTGACCGCTGAGCGGATGGAGGAGCTGGTTCCACGTTTCGGACTCGAATCCTATCTTGACCAGGGGGCCGGGTCATTGCCTCTGGGTGTGAGGCAACGCCTTTCTCTGGCGGTGGCGGTTATTCATGCACCCGCCATTCTGATTCTGGACGAACCAACCTCCGGCGTTGATCCGCAGGCACGGGATGTGTTCTGGGACATGTTGCTGGAGCTTGCGCACCGGGATGGAGTCACGATTTTTATCTCGACGCACTTTATGGATGAAGGGATGCGCTGCGACCGGATTTCGCTGATGCACGCAGGTAAAGTGCTGGTGTCGGATGTACCTGCCGAGCTTATTAAGGGGCGGGGCGCCGAAACACTGGAAGAGGCGTTCATCGCGTATATGCTTGATGCCTCATCGCCAGCTCAGCTGCAGGCGGTAGCGGAAGACGAACACTTGCTTGGCGGGAATGACGCGGATGAGCCGGACCCAATCGCGCCACGCTTCAGCTTGCAACGCATGTTGGCCTTCACCACACGAGAGGCGACGCAGGTAAGGCGCGACCCTGTGCGGCTGGTATTCTCGTTCGTCGGCAGCGCTCTGCTTTTGCTCATCATGTCTTTTGGTATTTCACAGGAAGTGCGCAATATTCCGTTCGCCGTGTTGGATCTGGACCAAAGCCCGGAAAGCCGGGCCTATCTTTCAGGGTTTGAGGATTCTCAATGGTTTCTGAAACGACCGGCTATCAGCAGTGTGGAAGAACTTGAGCAACGTCTTAAAAGCGGTGAGCTGGCGTTGGCAATCCAGATACCGCCAGATTTTGGAAGATCAGTGCGTGGAACCGGAATAAACGAAATAGCCGCGCTGATTGACGGCGCAGATACCAACCGGGCGGGCACCGTGGAAAGCTACGTGAAGGGCGCTCACGCCCACATAATGGGTATTGACGCGCAATATGCACTGGCGTTGGAAGACCTGATGACACCCCGGTCACCGGATGCGGCCTCGCCAGCGACCCTGGTTCCGCGATTTCACTACAACCCGGCGATGGAAAGCCTGCCTTCAATCGGCCCGTCAATCCCACCGCTTTTGTTGTTACTTTTCCCGGCAATCCTGATGGCGGTCAGCGTGGCACGGGAAAAAGAAATCGGCACGATCACCAATTTTTACGTTACACCCACCAGTCGCGCCGAATTCCTGATCGGAAAACAACTGGTTTATATCGTCATCACGATTTTGAACTTTGTGATCCTGACGGCGTTGCTGGTCACGGTTCTGGGTATTCCGCTCAAGGGCGCGCCGCTTGCATTGGTGCTTGGAGCCTTGCTTTACGCGGTTGCCGCAACAGGGTACGGCCTGATCGTATCAATGATTGCCAAAACCCAGGTGACGGCCGTCTTTGCTGCAGCCATTCTTTCGGTTATGCCGACCCTGCAGTTTTCCGGAATGATAACCCCGGTTTCCTCGCTGGAGGGGGCGGCGCAGGTTGTTGGCACCTTCTGGCCAACAACCTGGTACATGGGGATCAGTGTGGGCACCTTTACCAAGGGGCTGGGCCTGCCGGAGCTGTCCGCGCATCTCTGGCGTCTCGCCGCTTTCGGTCCGGTTCTGACCGGGCTGGCCGTGCTCGCTTTGCGCAAGCAGGAGAAGTAAGCATGAAGCGTCTTGCCAATACCTTCTGGCTTGCGGGTAAGGAACTGAAAAGCGTTCTTGGTGACCCGGTGATGGTTATCCTGATTCTGTGGTCTTTTGTCGCGGCAGTTATTCTGGAGGCCAGCGGCGCGGGCGATACGGTCTACAATGCGGCGATTGCCATTGTCGATGAAGATCAATCGTCGCTTAGCCGGCAAGTAACGGATGCTTTGGGGCCACCCTGGTTTCAGCCTCCCGTTACTATTTCAGCGGATCAGGTGGCAGCGGAGATGGATGCCGGGCGTATCATGTTTGTGCTCAGCTTTCCGCCGCAATTTGAAGCCGACCTAATCGCTGGCCTGGCGCCCGCCGCGCAGCTTGAGGTGGACGCAACGGCCGTGTCACAGGCACAGCTCGGCACGGATTACATTTCCAATATTCTGATTTCCGAAAGCCGTGCATTTCTGTCGGGTACTCCTGAGGCTCCTGAGCCTGCACTGCAGCTTGAGTTGCGCCGGGCTTTCAATCCCAATGGAAACCCTGTCTGGTTCAAGGCAGTGTCTTCGTTGCTCAATCAATTGTCGCTCCTCACCATCGCATTGACAGGCGCGGCGATGCTACGCGAGCGCGAGCAGGGCACCATCGAGCATCTGATGGTCATGCCACTCACGCCGCTCGAAATTGCACTTTCCAAAGTTCTGGCCAACGTTGTTGTGGTGCTGGGAGCATTCACCTTGTCGCTTGTTTTCGTCGTACAAGAGATTCTGCAAGTGCCTGTGGCCGGATCTGTGCCGTTGTTGTTGGCAGGTACGATGGTGTATCTGGCTGCCGCCGCGGCCATCGGGATGTTCCTTGGCACCATGGCGCGCAGCATGGCTCAGTTTGCACTGTTGGTGATCATGGTGATCATCCCCATCATCATGCTTTCCGGTGGTATGGGGGCGATCGAAAGCCAGCCTGATATTGTCCAGCGTTTAACGCTGGCGCTGCCTTCGCGACACTTTCTCGCGTTTGCCAAGGCCGTGGTGTTCCGCGGTGCTGGCCCCGACAACGTATGGTTCGAGCTGTCGATGATGGCCGGGTTGGGCATCGGATTTTTCGCAGCGAGTCTGGCGCTGTTCCGCAGGTCCATGAGTCTTTCTGGCTAGCTGGAGCCTCGCCCGGCGTCCAGGAAAACTATTCAGTGGTGTGACCCCACCCCTGGGGAATCGACTGCTCTTCCAGTCCGTTGAATCGATCCGTCACATAACGGCTGTGGCAAGCTACGCAGGATTCGGTCATACGGTTGAAGGTTTCGGCCTGGGCCTGGGTATCCTGTTGCTTCCCCGCCTCAGCCAGCTCCGCTGCCAGCTGGTGGAAGTACTTGTCCATCTTCAGGAATTCCTCGGGCACCGCGGCCTTCAGATCCTGCTGATCTTGCTTGGTCAGGGACTGTTTGAGGATGAAGCTGTCGTGGATGGCTTGTCCTTTCTGCGCTACCTCATCATGTCTGCCCTGGATGATGGCGCTGTAGGTCGCCTTCATCGCTGTCTCAATCTCGATCATCTCCTTCGCCAACAGTCCGCGTAGTTTCTCAGTCAGATCGGGGCCCACGGGCTCCGCAGCAATGACGGCTCCGTTAAGTGCCAGACTCCCCAGCAGAGCAGCCGCTGCGACGGTTCGAAATTGTCTTCCAGAGCTTCGTAACGGGGCGCTCATCAGGGTGTTGCTGCTCGCTATCGCACGTTTACTCATGTTTGTACTCCTCGCTTTACGGTTGCGTTGTCTTCTTCAACGTCGCTCATAAAAATGCTTGGTGAACGGTTCACGGAAATTCTGGTGACATCCCAGACAGCTTAGCTGCACCTCGGAAAAAGCTTTAACAACCGCTTGGCCTTCGCCGCGCATTGCTGCTTCTTCCATCGCAGTTGCCGCATCGTGCACCTCGCCATCGAATTCACGAAACTTGCCGGCATCACTACCAAGCCAGCTAAGGATCCGTAGTTTTTCCATCATTGGTGGCTGGGCATGACGAGCAATTTGGGGTGAGAGTTCTGCCACAGTACTCCAGTCTTCCGTGGCGATTGCCCCGGTGACGGCTTGCATATCACGCCCAAGCTGTTGCATCACGCCCTGCAAAACTAAAGGTTCGATGGTTTCCTCAGTCTCAGCGTACAAGGTTGCAGCAGAGGTAAGTGAAATTATTGCCATAACGAAAACTGAAAGAGATTGTGATTTATTCATTAGTACTCCTTTAACTGGTAAGTGAGTGGTATTTGCTGAACAAGCGTGGTTGCTTTGTTCAAATTTCAAAACTTAGTGCGATCGAACCAAAGGCGTGATGATCGAGTTGTTCGTCAAACTCGCGGGTTCGCCAGACCCGCATCAGTGCCAGCCGGACGCCATGCCCGGAAACAAGCCACTGGCTACTGATACCGATTGCCGCCTGAGCGACCCATGGCCGCCGGCTGACACGGTGGCTACTGCGAAACATATTGCCGTCGAGGGAAAAATCCCAGGCCACGGCTTTTCCTTCCAGGTTGGCGAAGGCGTGCACTCCGGGACGTGGGGCAGTAACGGATGGCGATTGCGCACTACGAAGGTTCGCCGCAGCGGATGGCGGTCTGTTTTCAACCCCGGGACGGATTGCATAACTGCCGAAATCATTGGGTATATTCCAGCCCGCACGCAGCTCTACCCCGGTACTGGCGGCAGTCTCGATATTGCCAAGGCGCAGGCCATAGTTGCCAATCAGGTCACTGCCCCAGCCTGGCTGGACGGCGCCTCTGGTAAAGGCTTTGTATTTGCGTTCCAGAGCAAGCTGAAAAGCCGGCTCGTTGTGCAGTTGATTATCCCAACCATTGAAGCGCTCAATGCCACGTATACTGTGAACGAAATTTTGTGACTGCTCAGCTAACGACCATGGGCCGATAACACCGAGTGACAACTCGCGTACGTCGAGCATCTCGTAACCAGCTCTTTCAGGATGCACCCGGCGGTTCCACGCCAGGCTGAAATATAGTAGCCCGGCATAGGGACGATCATCGTGAATTAAGTCAATGCGAGCCTTATCTTCAGGCGTATACATGGATTGCCCTGCACGCATCACAACGTTCTGCGAGGCCGATTCCGCGACGGCGCTACGCCAGAACCCGGGGTCAGCCCAACCAAGAAGCCGGGTGTAAAGACCAAGCGCCCAAGGCTGGCAACCAGGGTCAAGTCGGTCCTCCATGTCATGAGATACCAGGGTCAGCGCCACGCCATTCGTATAATTGCTATCAGTGCCGGCAAAAAGGTCATTTTCCAGCCGTAACGTACCACCGCGCCAGTGTAATTCTCGCTCAGGTGTACACTGTCCTTGATGGTCCTGCCGCTGTTCTGCGCGGCTGGGGGCGGGGCACAGCATTGTGCACGCTAGCGCCAAGCTCACGAAGATGTGTGCAACACGATCGAGATCTTCGGCGTTTCCGGGCATAGCGACAGTCCTCACGCCCATATAAGATAGTAATTGATTACTATCTTATATGGGCGCTCTAAAACACGCAATGGAATATCCAGATCGGCGTCCGTGTCGACTCCTTGGTAAAAAGAGCGAACAATGGTATTTTTCGTGGCGCTTCTTGGTGTACCCAGTGTCGTATTTGTATAGGGCGCTATCAGCAGAGTTGCGTTTATGCCGAATATACAGAACATTGACGAATACTGGATGGCCCGGGCACTGACACTGGCAGCTCGTGGGGCTTCCCAGGACGAGGTCCCTGTCGGCGCAGTTGTCGTCCGTGATGGCAAAGAGCTGGGTACAGGCTTTAATGTACCAATTACCGGGTGTGATCCCACTGCCCACGCTGAGATATGCGCACTGCGTGATGCGGCGGCGAGGGCAGGGAATTACCGGCTTACCGGAGCTACCCTCTACGTTACTCTTGAACCCTGCACCATGTGCGTTGGCGCCATTGTGCACAGCCGTATCAGCCGGCTTGTATACGGTGCCCGTGAGCCCAAGGCGGGCGCCATTGAATCGGCTCGGCGTACACTGGATGAGCCTCATTTGAACTGGCAAGTAGACGTTGTGGGTGGCATCCTGCCGGATGATTGTAGCCAGATTATCAGTGATTTTTTCAGCCGCCGGCGGGCAGAAATCCGGCAGCGGCGCAAACAGAGTTCAGGGAAGGAGTAGTTCTGCATGAAAGTACTAGTAACCGGCGGGGCCGGGTACATTGGCAGCCATGTGGTGCGCCAGTTGGCAGAGGCCGGGCACGATATTGTTGTACTCGATAACCTATCGACCGGTTACCGCTGGGCTGTAACCGCCGGTGAGCTGGTGATCGGTGATCTGTCGAACGAAGCCGATATTGACCAGGTTTTCTCCAATCACCGGTTTGAGGCGGTCTTGCACTTTGCTGCCAATATCGTGGTGCCGGAGTCTGTCAGCAACCCGCTCAAGTACTACGGTAATAACACCCGCAATACGCTGAACCTGCTCAAGGCTGTCGACAAGTACAAGGTTCCGTACATGGTGTTTTCATCAACCGCTGCGGTTTATGGAATGCCAGAGCAGACGGTTCTTACGGAAGACCTTCCTCTTGCGCCGATCAATCCTTACGGCGCATCCAAGATGATGAGCGAGCGGATGATCACGGATCTCGCCGCAGCTTCCGGCCTGAATTATGTTGTACTGCGTTACTTCAACGTGGCTGGTGCCAACCCGGATGGTTTGCTGGGGCAGGCGACACCTGAAGCGACTCACCTGATCAAAGTGGCCTGTGAGTGCGTAACCGGGCAGCGCGACGGCATGAGTATATTCGGCACGGATTACGACACCAGCGACGGCACCTGTGTGCGCGATTACATTCATGTGGAAGATCTCGCCAGTGCCCACGTCATGGCTCTGGACTACATGGCCAATGGTGGCGAATCAAAAATCATGAACTGTGGCTATGGCCGCGGCTTCACTGTGCGTGAAGTGATCGACGTGGTGCGCAAGCAATCCGGTGTCGACTTCCCGGTGACCGAAGTAGGCCGCCGCGCTGGTGATCCGGCAGCGCTAATGGCAGATAATGCTCTCATTAAAAAGACCCTGGGCTGGCAGCCTGCTTATGACGATCTCGAAACGATTGTCGGCACCGCATTGGCCTGGGAAGCAATCTGGCAGAAGAAGAAAGCTGAAGCTGGCCAGTAAGACTTTTTTTAAAACTCTGAGATATCGGGATTTAACGGATGAAAATAACGATTTTTGGTACCGGCTATGTTGGTCTTGTTACCGGAGCCTGCCTGGCTGATGTTGGTCATGACGTACTTTGCATGGACGTTGACCAGGCAAAGATCGACAAGCTGAAGAATGGCCATATTCCTATTTATGAGCCCGGGCTTGAAGATATCGTAAAGCACACGGTTGAAGCAGGGCGCCTGGCATTCACCACGGATGCGCAGGAGGCAGTGCAACACGGCAAGCTTCAGTTCATTGCAGTGGGCACGCCGCCGGACGAAGACGGCTCGGCAGATCTGCAGTATGTCACCGCAGTAGCCCGGTCTATTGGGCAGTACATGGACGACTACAAAGTCATCGTGGACAAGTCTACCGTGCCAGTTGGCACCGGTGACAAGGTCAAGGCGGCCGTTCGGGCCCAACTCGACAGCCGTGGCCTGGAGCTTGAGTTTGATGTGGTCTCCAACCCGGAATTCCTGAAAGAAGGGGCGGCGATCAACGATTTCATGAAGCCGGATCGTATCATTATTGGTACCGACAGCGATAAAGCGGCGGATGTGCTACGGGAAGTGTACTACCCGTTCAACCGCAACCACGATCGGATGATTTTCATGGATATCCGGTCCGCGGAGCTGACCAAGTACGCGGCCAATTCGATGCTGGCTACCAAAATCAGTTTCATGAACGAGATTGCAAACCTGGCCGAGCGCCTGGGTGCTGATATTGAAGCGGTGCGCCGTGGCATAGGTTCAGACCCGCGCATTGGCTACCACTTTATCTATCCGGGCTGCGGCTACGGCGGCTCCTGCTTCCCCAAAGACGTACAGGCTCTGGCACGCACGGCGGCCGATTGTGGTTACGACGCGCGTTTACTGAACGCCGTAGAGGCAGTCAACTACGCCCAGAAGCACGTACTGTTCGACAAGATCAGCCACTATTTTGGCGGCAATCTGAAGGGCAAGGTCGTGGCAATCTGGGGGCTGGCGTTCAAGCCAAATACCGACGACATGCGCGAAGCCTCAGCGCGCACGTTGATGGACGATCTTTGGAAAGCCGGCGCTACCGTTCAGGCGTTTGATCCGGAAGCCATGGAAGAGACCCAGCGTATCTACGGCGACCACGAAGGCTTGGCGCTGTGTGGCACGAAAGAACAGGCACTTCGCGGCGCGGATGTGCTGGCGATTTGCACCGAATGGAAAGAGTTCCGCTCACCGGATTTTGCCTCGATTGCATCGGCGTTGCGTGAGCCGGTTGTGTTCGATGGCCGCAACCTTTACGAGCCGGAAATGCTGGAGCGTCACGATTTGATTTACTACGCCATCGGGCGTGGCCGTAACCAGTTTCATTCCTGATAAATCAGGGCAGGGAGCGACGATGACTCAAGGGCAGGAATACAAGCTTCACGAGCGGCTGGCAGCAGACACCATCAGCCTTGGCTACAGCAGGCTGTGCGAAATCCGGCTGATGAATGATCAGACCTGGCCCTGGGTATTGCTGGTGCCGGCACTTGCCGGCATTCGTGAAATCTACGAGTTAAGCCCTGAGCAGCAACACCTGTTGATGCAAGAATCCTCTGCGCTCAGTCGTGGCATGATGGAAGTATTTGGTGGCGACAAGATGAACGTAGCGGCACTCGGAAACATGGTTCCCCAGTTGCACCTGCATCATATCGTTCGTTTTGAGGGTGACCCGGCCTGGCCTGGCCCCGTGTGGGGTAAACAGCCACCAGTTCCTTACGATGAGAACAGGCTGGCGGAGGTCAGACGGTCTCTGGCGCCTGTTTTGTCAGAGCTGGGTGCGACCTGAATAGTTTCGTTTGCTAGCGTCGATCAGCGAATCGACGCATGCTTGGCCATCATCTGGGAGCCGATCAGGATCATTCTGAGTTCGGTTTTCAGTTTGGTTTTCAGCTCATCCCGCTCTTTCGGTGTGGCGTCCAGCGCTTCCGCCCCCTGATTGAACACCAGCGTTACCATTGCCTCAGCAACTACCCGCGCATCTGACAACGGCTTGTGTTGTTCTTCCGCAAAGCGTCGCAGATCGTCAGCAAGCTCGGTCACGAAATGATCAATCTCTGCTTTTATGGCTGTCCGGAAGGGTTTGGAGCCGCCGGTACGTTCCCGGAGCATTAAGCGGAACACGTTGGCGTTGTTGCCAAGATATTCCATGAAAGTCTCTACAGAGGTAGAGATGGCGCTGCCATCCCGGGCAATCCGCTTGCGCGCCTGGCGCATCAGTTGCCGCAGGGCGACGCCGCCTTCGTCGACCAACACCAGCCCCAGCTCATCAAGATCTGCAAAGTGACGATAAAACGACGTTGGCGCGATTCCGGCCCCCCGCGCAACCTCCCGCAGGCTCAGGCTCCCGAAACCACGGTCCGCACTCAGCTGGCCGAGTGCTGCGTCCATCAGTGTTCGCCGGGTGACGAGTTTCTGCTCGGCTCTGGTTGACAAGGTGGCGGCTCCAATGACAAATGAACGCTGCATTCTAGCGACATGCCCGCCGGGAGTCATCAGAACCCTTTAATTCCGGGCTAAACACGCCTGATTTCCCGCGCCGATATGTATATAATGGTGCGCTTTTCCAGTATGGTTTCTGCCCACTTGCTTGCCAGACATCATCATTAACTTTAGACATCAGACACTACGGGAACCGGTATGCGCAGTCATTATTGCGGTGGGATCAACGAATCTCACATTGATCAGGAAGTTACACTTTGCGGATGGGTACACCGCCGCCGTGACCATGGTGGGGTTATCTTCCTGGATCTGCGTGATCGGGACGGCATATCCCAGGTCGTGGTAGACCCGGATACTCCTGAAAGCTTTGCGCTTGCCGAGAAAGTGCGCAGCGAGTTTGTGGTAAAGATCACAGGCCGCGTACGCCGTCGCCCGGCAGGTACTGAGAACAGCAACATGTCCACAGGCCAGGTTGAACTGCTCGGAAAAGAAGTGACGATTCTGAACGCTGCCGCTACGCCTCCGTTCCCGCTTGATGAGCATGTAGACGTGGGCGAAGACGTGCGTCTGCGCTACCGCTTTGTGGATCTGCGCCGCCCGGAAATGCTGAACCGCTTGCGCTTCCGTTCGCGGGTAACCAGCTACATCCGTAACTACCTCGACAGCAACGGCTTCATGGATGTGGAAACACCCATCCTGACCCGCGCAACACCGGAAGGCGCCCGTGATTACCTGGTGCCGAGTCGCACGCATGAGGGTTCCTTCTTTGCGCTTCCGCAATCGCCCCAGCTGTTCAAGCAAATGCTGATGGTGTCGGGTGTGGATCGTTATTACCAGATTGCCAAGTGCTTCCGTGACGAAGATCTGCGTGCAGACCGTCAGCCTGAGTTTACCCAGGTAGACATCGAAGCCTCGTTCATCAACGAAGAAGATCTGATGAGCCTGAACGAGGACATGATTCGCGCCCTGTTCAAAGACGTAATGAGCGTCGAGCTGCCAGCATTCCCGCGTATGCCATACGCTGAAGCCATGGATCGTTTCGGCAGCGACAAGCCGGACCTGCGCATTCCGCTGGAGCTTCAGGACGTGGGTGATCTGGTCGCCGGCGTTGATTTCAAGGTATTCGCTGGGCCGGCCAATGACCCGAAAGGCCGTGTAGCCGCGCTGCGCGTGCCCAAGGGCGGTGAGCTGAGCCGCAAGCAGATTGACGAGTACACAAAATTTGTGGGTATTTACGGCGCCAAAGGCCTTGCCTATATCAAGGTAAATGACCTGGCTAAAGGCGTGGAAGGCTTGCAGTCGCCCATCGTCAAGTTTTTGGGTGATGACGTCGCCATGGCTGTTATTGAGCGCACCGGCGCTGAGGATGGCGATATTGTGTTCTTTGGCGCCGACAAGACCACGGTTGTGAATGAAGCTCTTGGTGCCTTGCGTATCCGGGTCGGTCACGATCTGAACTTGTTAACCTGCGATTGGGCTCCGATGTGGGTCGTTGATTTCCCGATGTTCGAAGTGCTTCCTGATGGTGGCCTCACTGCCATACACCACCCGTTTACGGCGCCGAGCTGCAGCCCTGAAGAGCTGGCTGCGAATCCGGAAACGGCTCTGTCCCGCGCTTACGATATGGTTCTTAACGGCACTGAGCTGGGGGGCGGTTCCATTCGTATTCACAGTGACAAAATGCAGCAGGAAGTGTTCCGCATTTTAGGCATTAGTGAGGAAGAGTCTCGCGCCAAGTTCGGGTTCCTGCTCGACGCGCTCAAGTATGGGTGCCCGCCTCACGGCGGTCTGGCTTTTGGCCTGGATCGCCTGATCATGCTGATGACCGGTTCCAGCTCGATTCGCGATGTGATCGCGTTCCCGAAAACCCAGAGCGCCACCTGCCTGATGACCCAGGCGCCGGGTGCAGTGGATGAAAAGCAACTGCGCGAATTGCACATCCGCCTTCGTAAGCCGGTAAAAGCGCCTGAAGACAAGGTTTCTGAAATCGAAGATAAGTAAGCAGGGCATTGATGTGGCGATTATTCTGGGTGTTGACCCCGGCTCAAGGATCACCGGTTACGGTATTATCCGCGCCGAGGGTCGGCACATAGAATATATCGATAGCGGGTGCATCCGCTTGGGCGAAAAACCCATGGCAGAGCGCCTGCGAATCATTTTTCAGAGTCTGGTGAGCCTCATTGGCGAATACCGACCACAGGAATTTGCCATTGAGCAGGTTTTTATGGCGCGCAATCCCGATTCAGCCCTCAAGCTCGGGCAGGCTCGTGGAGCCGCAATCGTTGGCGCAGCCACCAGCGGCCTTGACGTGCATGAATACTCCGCACGACAGGTCAAACAGGCTGTGGTTGGTAAGGGCAGTGCCGACAAATCCCAGGTACAGCACATGGTTCAGGTGCTGCTGTCACTTTCCCGCAAACCCCAGGCAGACGCCGCCGATGCCTTGGCAATTGCGTTGTGCCATGCCCACATGAATCAAAGCATTCTGAAAGTGGCCGGCGTAACGGGCAAGGCTCGCAGCGGGCGCGTGCGACAACAATAAACTGCTCTGCGGAGCGGCAGGAGGCAATCCTTGATAGGTCGTATCCGAGGTATTCTGGTCGAAAAGACACCCGGGCAGGCGTTGGTTGAGTGCGGCGGCCTGGGTTACGAAGTTGATATCCCTTTCACCACCTTCTTTAACCTGCCAGAACCCGGGCAGGAAGTTACCCTTCATACACATTTTGTGGTTCGCGAAGACGCCCAGAGTCTCTATGGCTTTGTTTCGCGACTGGATCGCAATCTGTTCCGGTTGCTGATCAAAGTGAACGGAGTAGGCCCGAAGATGGCGGCTGGCATTCTCTCAGGTCTTGATGCACAGCAGTTTATTCGCTGTGTGGAAGGGCGTGATATCAAGTCTCTGGTAAAGCTCCCGGGGGTTGGAAAGAAGACCGCTGAACGCCTGCTGATTGAAATGGCAGACCGCATTAGCCAGCTTGAAGGGCAGTTTATACCGGGGTCGTCAGCTATAGCAGAGTCCGCAAGCAGCACGTCCGAGTTGTCTTTCAACGCGCAGAACCCTGCAGACGAAGCTGAGGCAGCTCTGATAGCGCTCGGGTATAAGCCACAGGAAGCTGCTCGCGCGATCACCAAAGTGGCAGAAGAAGGTCTTTCCAGTGAAACCTTGATACGTCTGGCCCTGAGAAATATGATCCCGGCATGATGACGTGACTTTAATGTGTCGCTTATGTAGCGCCAAACCTGTAGAGAGCGTAACGTGACACGCAGTGGGCTGTTTGTACAATTGGTTCACTCTGGTTTTAGGTGGCAGTCTATTGATTCCCGATATACGGACGAGTAAATGATTGAATCCGACCGACTGATCTCAGCCCGGGCCGGTGACAACGAAGAGGTTCAGGATCGCGCTATCCGACCCGCGTTGCTCTCCGAGTACGTGGGGCAGCCTGCAGTTAGGGAACAGATGGACATCTTCATCTCGGCTGCCAGAGGGCGCCGGGAAGCGTTGGATCATGTTCTTGTTTTCGGGCCACCAGGGCTTGGTAAAACCACACTGGCGAATATCATTGCCAATGAAATGGGGGTGGCGATAAAGACTACCTCCGGCCCGGTTCTTGAAAAAGCCGGTGATCTGGCTGCGATGCTCACCAATCTTGAAGAGAACGATGTTCTCTTCATTGATGAAATACACCGGCTCAGCGCCGTGGTGGAAGAAATACTGTACCCGGCCATGGAAGACTACCAGTTGGACATTATGATCGGCGAAGGGCCGGCAGCACGCTCGATCAAGCTGGATTTGCCACCCTTTACCCTGGTTGGGGCAACTACCCGGGCGGGTTTGCTGACATCTCCACTGCGGGATCGCTTCGGCATTGTGCAGCGTCTGGAGTTCTATAATACGGCGGATCTTACCCACATTATCGTTCGCTCCGCACGGCTTTCGGGTGTTGATATTGATGAAGAAGGTGCTTACGAGATAGCGCGCCGCTCACGTGGCACGCCTCGGATAGCCAATCGCCTGTTGCGGCGTGTGAGAGACTATGCCGAAGTGCGGGCCGACGGTCGCATCAACGCAGGCATCGCGGATCAGGCCCTGAATATGCTGAAGGTCGATAGCGAAGGCTTTGACCACATGGACCGCCGACTGCTGCTGGCGATGATTGAAAAATTTGATGGCGGCCCGGTGGGGGTTGAAAGCCTGGCAGCCGCAATCAGTGAGGAGCGTGGCACCATTGAGGATGTACTTGAACCTTTTCTGATTCAGCAAGGTTTTATAATGCGTACGCCCCGTGGCCGCATGGTCACATCCCACGCCTATCAGCATTTTGGTATCGTGAGGGAAAGCTCAGGCTCAGAAGGAGTCCCCTTTGAGTGACGGCGAAGCGGCAGCAAAGTTCAGCTGGCCAGTCCGGGTTTATATAGAAGACACAGATGCCGGCGGCATTGTTTTTCATGCCCGCTATCTGCATTACATGGAGCGCGCTCGCACTGAGTGGGTTCGTAGCTGCGGAGTGGGGCTCAGGGCAGGATTGGCTGAAAACATAAGCTACGTTGTACAGCGCTTGACGATTCACTACGCCGCACCGGCCAAGTTGGATGATGAGCTCATCGTTACGGCAGAGCCAGTGGCGTTCGGCCGGGTCTGGATGGAGTTCAGGCAAAGGGTTGTGCGGGTGCAGGATCAGAAGCAGCTGTGCGAGGCCGATGTAAAAGTCGCGTGTGTAGCGCTCGACAGCGGCCGGCCTATACGGTTACCGGAAAATATGCGGGGCCTGCTTGAGCAGGCCACACGTTTAAACGAAACAAAACACGACATAAGCCAGGAGTAAGCGGTGGATTCGGAATTGTCAGTCTGGAGTCTGATTTCAAATGCCGGTGTGTTGGTGCAACTGGTTATGTTGTTGCTTGCAGCTGCATCGGTGGTGTCATGGGCGCTCATCTTTCAACGCTACCAGGTGTTTCGCAAAGCCCGACAGGCGCAGCTCGCGTTTGAAGAGCGTTTCTGGTCCGGTATGGATTTGGGGCAGCTCTACCGCGAAGTGAACGCTGAGCCCACACCCTTCTCTGGTTTGGAATCGTTGTTTCGGGCCGGCTTCAAAGAGTTTTCCCGGCTGCGTCAGCAAAGCCGCGACGCCGATGCCGTTATGGAAGGAACTCAGCGAGCCATGCGGGTTGCGTTTTCCCGCGAGCAGGAACGCCTTGAGGCGCATCTGCCGTTCCTTGCCACAGTTGGTTCCACAAGCCCCTATGTCGGCCTGTTCGGTACCGTTTGGGGCATTATGAATTCGTTTCGTGGTCTGGCGCAGGTTCAACAGGCTACGCTGGCTACGGTGGCGCCAGGCATTTCAGAAGCACTGATAGCGACCGCCATGGGCTTGTTTGCCGCGATTCCTGCGGTCATTGCCTATAACCGCTTCTCTACCAAGTCGGATGCGCTTCTGAAGAATTACGAAACCTTTGCCGATGAGTTTTCCAGCATTCTGCATCGTCGTGTTCATAATGCCGACAAGGGCGCATAGTAGTGACCAGGGCAATGATGCTAACCGTTAACAGTCGGAGTGCAGCGCTATGAAAGGCATGGGGATGATGCCCGAAAATCGGAAGAAGCCGATGTCGGAAATCAACGTCGTTCCATACATCGACGTAATGCTGGTGCTGTTGATCATTTTCATGGTCACCGCGCCGATGCTTGTTCAGGGCGTGAAAGTTGATCTCCCGGAGACTACATCTGACCCGATCCAGGCAGACAAGAATGTGGAATCCATCATCGTATCTGTGGATGCCAACGGCGCCTATTACGTTGAAGTCGGCGACAAGGCCAGTGACCCCATGCTGCTCTCGGAAGTCCGTGAACAAGTGGCCAAGATCCTGTCTCAGAGAACATCCAGCGACATACTTGTGCGCGGTGATGAGAATGTCGATTACGGCACTGTGGTTCGTTTGATGGCCACTCTTCAGGGTGCGGGGGCAACCAGTATTGGTTTGATTACCGACTCGGCCCCGGACGAAACGTGAGATCAGTGCAGGTGGAATTGTTGTGACAGGTCAGGAACGGGAATTCACCAGCACCGGAGTGCCACCCTGGAAGTCGCCAGTCGCGCTGTCGGTTGCTTTGCATCTGCTTATCGTGGGCGTCGCCCTTACTGGCTGGTCGTGGTCTTCTCCAATGCAAGAACCGCCTCCCAGCAGTATTTCCGCGCGCCTCATCACTCAGCAGAAGCCGGAGCCGAGCCCGGTTGTTGAGCCTGTAGAGCAGCCGGATCCGGATCAGGAACAGAAAGATCTCGAAAAACAGAAACAGATAGAAGTGCAGAAACGCCAGAAGCAAAAGGAAGAAGAAGCGCGGAAGGTCGCAGAGCAGAAAAAACGCGAAGAGACCAAGCGTAAAGCTGAAGAGCAGAAAAAAGCCGAGGAACGTAAGGCCCGGGAAACCCAAGAGGCAGAGGCTGCGCGCCAGAAAGCGGAAGCTGAGGCGAAAGAGCGTGAGCGCCGCAAGGCAGAAGCTGAAGCCGAGAAGCAGCGTCAGCAAGAGGCAAAACGCAAGGCCGAGGAAGAAAAACAGCGCAAGGAAGAGCAGCGCAAGCGGGAAGAGGCCGAGCGTAAGAAAAAAGAGGAACAGGCGCGGCAGGAAGCCGAACGCAAGCGGCTTGAGGCAGAGCGGCGCCTGCAGGAACAGCAGCTTGAAGCCCAGGCAGAGCAAGCCAGAAAAGCGCGTGCAGATGAAGCGCGGCGGCAAGAGCAGGCCGCCGCTGCCAGAGCCAGGGAAACGCAGATGCTTTCGGAGAGCCAGAAATATCAGGCACTGATCCGTGAGCGGCTTAGTCAGGCATGGTATCCGCCATCATCGGCAACAGAAGACATGACAGCGCGTCTGCAGATTACGTTGCTGCCAACGGGCGAGCTTGCGGGCGTAAAGCTTGTTGCCAGCAGCGGAAATACAGCGTTTGATAACTCCGCGCTGGGGGCAGTAAAGTCTTTGAATCGGTACCCGGTGCCAAGTGAGCGGGATACGTTTGAAACCTATTTTCGCCAGTTCACGATCGAATTCAATCCTCGAAGATTGAGATAAGGAAGCGGGTAACACTATGATGCGTAAAGTTTCATTCAGATCATTTCAGGCCCTTTTTTCAGCGGTAGCCCTGATGTTTCTGGTCGTCACCGGCGCCCAGGCTGAACTGCTAATCCGGGTGACTGAAGGTGCCGATTCTGCTATCCCGATATCGGTGGTGCCGTTTGCTGAAAACGGCAATATGCCAGCTGGTGATAAAGTGAGCAGTATCGTGCAGGCGGACCTGGCCATGAGCGGTGAGTTTCGCCCCTTGTCGCCGCAGAAAATGCTGAGCCTTCCGTCAAAGCGGGCTGATGTTTATTTTCGCGACTGGCGACTACTTGGCCAGCGGTACGTGCTGGTAGGTGAACTCACTCGTAACGGTGACCGGGTGGAAGCCCGCTACGAGTTGTTCGATGTTAACCGTGAAGAGCGAATACTGGGTGAGACAGCGGCAGCACCCGCGTCAAATATGCGCTCACTGGCTCACCATATCAGCGATAAAGTGTATGAAGCCATCACGGGGGTTGAAGGTGCATTTTCTACCAAGCTGGCGTATGTAACGCTAGACAGAGCTGGTGGCAATGCCCGTTACCGGTTGCAAGTGAGCGACATTGACGGAAAGCGCGCCCGTATCAGGCTGGAGAGCAAAGAGCCAATTCTGTCGCCAGCCTGGTCACCGGATGGCAAAAAGCTGGCCTATGTTTCGTTTGAAACGGGCAAGCCCGTCATTTTTGTTCACGAGTTAGGCTCAGGTAAGCGCAAAAAAGTTGCGGATTTCCCGGGCTTGAACTCAGCGCCTGCGTGGTCAGCAGATGGACAATCCTTGCTGATGACCCTGTCGAAAGATGGTAACGCCGAAATCTATCAAATGAACCTTCAATCCCGCAAAGTGACAAAGCTCACCAACCACTGGGCAATAGATACCGAAGCGACCTGGGACAGTTCAGGTGAGGGCGTCTACTTCACGTCGGATCGCTCGGGTGGCCCGCAGATTTATTATATGGCAAAACCGGGTGCTGAGCCGCGTCGGATTACCTTTGGCAGTCGTTACAATGCAAGGCCGCGTCCGGATGCCTCCGGTAATTACGTGTATTACGTACACCAGCGTGACCGGGCGTTTACCATCGCCCGAACCAATCTTAAAAACGATGAGGAAACCGTTCTCACTCGTACAGGATCCGATGAGTCCCCCAGCGTGTCGCCAAATGGCCGTATGTTGATATATGCCACCAAGCAAAGTGGCGAAAGTGTACTGACGGTCATCTCTGCTGATGGCGGCGCCGCGTACAGTCTTCCCGCCTCGGAAGGTGATGTTCGCGACCCGGCCTGGGGGCCTATTGTTCGGTAGTCGGTGACGGCGCATGCGGTCACCTGAAAGGCAGAAGTTAAAGTTAATCAACGGGAAGGAATGAATCATGAAGTTGTCAGCTCAAACCAAAGTACTTGCTCTTTTGTTCTCCGCAGGCCTGTTTGCAGGCTGTAGCACCACCGGCGAAAATATGGATGAAGGGGGCTACGGCTCCGACGTTGCGCCTATTGATCAGGATGGTGGCTCTACCGTGTATGGTGGCGGTGACCAGGATGGTATTTCTTCGTCCTCAATGACCGAGTCAGAGCGGATGGAAGCTCAGCAACAGGCTGAACAGGAAGCTCTGCGCGACATCACCACCTTCTATTTTGATTTTGATACCTCCGAAATCAAGCCAGAAGCTCGCGACGTGCTTGTAGCTCACGCCCGCTTTCTGTCCAACAATCCTGGCCAGAAAGTGCGCCTTGAAGGTCACGGTGATGAGCGTGGCTCCAAGGAATACAACCTGGCTCTGGGTGAGCGTCGTGCCAATGCCGTTCAGCGCTTCCTGATTGTGAATGGCGCTTCACGGGGCCAGATGGAAACCGTAAGCTATGGTGAAGAGAAGCCGGCGGTGATGGGTTCTTCAGAAAGTGCCTGGGCACAGAATCGCCGTGTGGAGCTCGTGTTCCAGTAAACGCACACATAACATCAGGTTAACCCCATGAGAAAGCAGCTCATGGCGGCAGTTGTTTTCCCGCTTGCCCTGGGGCAGGCGGGAATGACGCTGGCGCAATCATCTACGTCCGCATTCCAGAGCAATGCCTCGGAAGCCCAGCGCAAGGCCAATACCAGCCAGGCCACGTCTGAGCTGTTCTACATGATCCAACAGCTGCAGGGTGAAGTCCGGCGGCTTCAGGGAGAAACCGAAGAGCAGCGACACCTCATAAAGCGCCTGCAAGATCAAGGGCGAGACCGCTACATCGATCTGGATCAACGTATCCTGGATCTTTCCGAGAAGGTTTCAGCTCAACCCCAGGCTGCTGAGAGTGGTGGTGGAGAGGCTAGTGCTCAGGATAAGGGCGCTGCAGAGATACGTGAGTATCGTCAGCCTGAGGCTGAAGAGCGAAAGGCATACCAGGCCATTCAGGATCTCATCCATAGCCAGAAAAAGTACGATGAGGCCATCAGCCGGATTTATGAATTTATCGACAAGTATCCCGAAGGAGACCTGACGGTGAATGCCTACTATTGGTTGGGAGAGGTTTACCTGGTAAAGCCGCAGCTTGAACAGGCCCGGCAGGCATTTTCGATTGTCGCAACTCGCTATGCAGATCATCGCAAGGCGCCGGATGCTGTCTACAAATTAGGCGTAACGCTGAATCGGTTGGGCAAGAAAACCGAAGCTCGTCGACAGATGGAGCAGGTTGTAAATGACTACCCGAAAAGCGAAGCGGCTCGCCTTGCCAAGAAATTTCTGGACTCAGGTCAGGGTTGAGTTGCGAGGAATTAAAAGAATATTGAAAAACATGGCGCGAAAGGGTTGATCGACGGGGAAAAATCATTACTATATGCGCCTCGCTTGGGTCGTTAGCTCAGTTGGTAGAGCAGTTGGCTTTTAACCAATTGGTCGATGGTTCGAATCCATCACGACCCACCATATTCGATATTTCAAGGCATCTGCTGAGCTGCCTTGAAATCGATCAGGGTCCAGGCACTGGTCACTAGTTTTGGGTCGTTAGCTCAGTTGGTAGAGCAGTTGGCTTTTAACCAATTGGTCGATGGTTCGAATCCATCACGACCCACCATATTTTGAAGTTTGAAAATTGAAGCTTATAAGGACTGCAGAAATGCAGTCCTTTTTTTTGCCGCTTTGTTCCTGTAATCCCTGTTTCTCCTGTCTGATCTATACCTCTTTCCTATTTGCAAACTGTAACCATAATTTGACCAGCATCAATTCCTCAGCGCATTGGTTTCACGAAGGCTGGTAATTGGGCTGGAGCGGTTTAGGATGATTTTATGTTCGGGTTACATCTTGTAACCACATGTTCAGGTTACAGCTTGGGTGCGCCGGTTGTCAGAGGCACCTGAGAAGCGAGGTGTTCTATAGTGACTTTGAGCGGTTCTGGCGAATCGGCCGATATCGAACGCATCATTCAGGAATATGTCCCAGGCAAGCAGGTAACTCTGGCGCATTTGCTCGCAAACCCTACTGAAGATCTTTGTCACAAGGTTGGAGTTGAGCATGCGGAGGCTATTGGCATTCTTACCCTGACGCCTGGTGAAACAGCCATTATCGCCGGAGACGTAGCAACCAAGTTCGCATCAGTAAAAATCGGATTTCTGGATCGTTTTTCGGGGGCACTTGTCCTTACCGGGAGTATTGGGTCGGTAGAAGAAGCATTAAGCGCGATTCTGTCTACATTGGAGTCGTCACTGGGATACAGAGTATGTCAGGCAACCCGGACGTGAATGAGCATCAACTACACCCTGATCTGGCAGATTTTGTGCTGGTGGGTGATGTCGGGAGTGGCAAAACAGCGCTCACTCTTGCACTGCTTGAATCCACTGACGAACTACTGAAAACCCAGGCTGTTGTGTTTCATCCCAGCCATGTTGTGGACACGCCAGGCGAGTTCACCAGCCGCCCTGCATACTATGGCGCTTTGCTGGCTACCATCGCGGAAATCAGTACGGTTGTGTATCTGCAGCCAGCCAACAGCAGAGCCTTTTCTTTGCCTCCGGGTCTTTTGCATGTCTATCCCGACAAGCGGGTTATCGGAGTGGTCAGTAAAACGGATTTGCCTGACGCCGATACTGAATCTGCCTGTCGGGTAATGGTAGATCATAATATTTCTCCACCATATTTTCTGACCTCTACAGAAACCGGCGAGGGTGTTGCCGATTTGAGGTCTTTTCTGATCAGTTTGCAAACATCGGATGCCGGTATGGGTGCCTGCGAAGAACGTGCTGAGCAGGCGGTCGTCGGCGGAAATGAATATTGATACAACCCTGATAGGGGCCGGATTATGAAATCTCTGTTTACGGCTGAAAAAATAAAGGAGCTTCACAAGAGCGGGGAAACCTCCGTAGAGATCTCTCCCCAGAGCACAATCATTACGCCGGAAGCGCGCGATGTTGCCAAAAAGCTTGGATTGAAAATTATTGATGTTGCGGCCAGCATCGAACCTCGGAAAAGCAGCGGATCTCTTGCGGGCAGCCGCCCTGATAATCTGCTGGAAATCAAAAAGGCGGTCAGGGCAAAGTTGCCAGCCGGGCACCAGAATTCCGCCCTGCTTGATCAATTGATCGAAAAGGCCTTGAAGGAGTTGCAGCATCAGGATGCAGCAGGCCCTTCATGCGAGCGCGAGAAAGCGCCCAATGGCGTTGTTCTTGTGCGTGGCAGTTCTGTTAAACCCGGAAAGTTCGACGGTGCAGGGGGCAAACCCATAGGCCTGACCGATGTGATTGGTTCCGCCGATAACAGCTCCATTGCTGCTGGCTATATGCAGTGGGAGAACTGCAGTTTTCCATGGACCCTCAACTACGATGAGATTGATGTGGTTCTGGAAGGTGAGCTGCACATTACCTGTGGCAGCAAGACCCACATCGGCAAGCCGGGCGATGTGTTTTTTATACCCAAGGGAGCGGCAATTGAGTTTGGATCTCCCGGGAAAGTGCGCTTTGTGTATGTGACCTACCCAGCGGACTGGTCAGCGCAATAAAAGGGGTTGTATCGATGCCATCCTGGATAACAGAAGCCAGTTTGCGAGCCGAGCATGGTCTGGCCCATGGCAGTGAGGTGCACCTGCCTGAGGGAGCCAGGCTTACCCCGTCCGCAAGCCAGCTTTTGGCCGAGCGCAAGATCCGCATCAAGTATATCGGCGATGACGGTCGGGTTTTTCTTCCCGACGAGGCGGATGCAGGTGCAAGCCAGAAAGCTCCGGTGCACCCACTCACTAGCGCGAATGCGCGTCCCGGCAACCGTTGTGCTGTTTGCCACAGCCACGTCGAGAAGAAAACCGAGTTGCTGACCCTCTTGGACAGTGAGCAACTGGTTCCCAAGACGCACCCCAGAATCGCACTGCGTGGCAAGCTCGATACGCTGATTTCCCAAACCGTGTGGGTACAGGCTCAGTTTGCCGTCAGTTTCGAAAAATATCCCATGCTGCGCCACTCGCTGGAAGATCTGCGTTCGTTTATGGGTAACCTCCTGCGAAGCGAAGTTACCGGCGAAGTTCAGGAAGAGATAAGTATGGGAGACCTGGACGATGAAACCATTCACCAGATTTCTCACCAACCTCTGAAATATCTCGGCCACGACCACATAGTTCCGGAATTAAAGCACGGTGCCAACGTGTCGTTGCTGAACGTTCTCAGAGCCATGACCCGGGAGGCGGAAGTTGAAGCCTGCAAAGCATTCCAGACGGACAGTTTTGGGCTTATGCGACCGGATATCGTTCAGGGACTCAACCGGCTGAGCAGCGCCCTTTATGTATTGATGCTCATGACCCTGGTGGTTGAAACCAGTGGATCACTTCCCGAGCTCGGAGTGATTTCATGAATGAGGTGATGGAGCAGTGCCGGAACGCGTGCCGCGAAACACCAAAGCGAATTGTGTTTCCTGATGCTCTTGATGAGCGGGTTCTGCATGCGGCAAACGAGCTGCATCAGCGTGGCTTGGCTCAGCCCATTTTGCTGGGTAACCCGTTTGAACTCCGGGATTATGCCCATGAGAAGGGCGTAGCGATGCCGTGTTTTTCAATTGTGGATCCTTCACGTTCGCAATGGATGGACTCGTTTGTCAGTGCGTACCTCGATGAGAATGAGGGGATGGATAAGGAGAAAGCCCGCGAAATCATGAGTGCCCCCCTGTTTTTTGGCGCCATGATGGTCAAGCGTGGACATGCGGATATCTGTATTGGAGGAAACATTTCGACCAGTGGCGACGTGATCCGCGCGGCCATCAGGGTAATCGGAACAGCTGGCGGACAGAAAACCGTGTCGTCGTTTTTCCTTATGTCATCAGCTGATGGCAGCGATATCCGCCTGTTTGCAGATGCGGGGGTTATTCCGGAACCGACAGTGGAACAGCTATCTGATATTGCCATTGATTCGGCGCGCAGTTTTGAGGCACTTACGGGAGAACAGGCGCGGGTCGCGTTACTGTCATTTTCGACCAAAGGCAGTTCGCAGCACCCGGCAGCCAGAAAAATCATGGAAGCATTTGAGTTAACGCGCTCCCGGGCCCCTTCGTTGGTCATTGATGGCGAATTGCAGTTTGATGCGGCTGTTGTGCCCTCCGTTGCACAGAAGAAGGCACCTGATAGCCCGTTGAAAGGTAATGCGAATGTTTTGATATTTCCGTCTCTTGATGCTGGAAATATTGCTTATAAGGTTGCTCAGCGCATGGCTAATTACAAGGCACTGGGACCGATGTTGGAAGGTTTGGCGAAACCTATGCATGACTTGTCACGGGGTTGTACGGCCGACGATATCGTCGACGTCGCCATGGTGGCGTCATGCCTGGTTAACAAAGCGTAGTGACACCCTGAGGAGAATTAACCATGAACGAAGCACTTGGAATTATTGAAACGAAAGGACTGACAGCTCTGATTGAAGCGTCTGATGCGATGGTCAAGGCTGCCCGGGTTCAGCTTGTTGGCTACAAACAAATTGGTAGCGGTCTTGTAACGGCAATGGTTCGAGGTGATGTCGCGGCCTGTAAGGCGGCTACAGATGCCGGTGCCGCTGCAGCGCAGAGACTGGGGGAACTGGTGGCTGTGCACGTGATTCCGCGTCCGCACGGAGATCTGGAATCGATATTCCCGATCACTCCTACCGGACAGCCTTTATCCGATTCCTGATGCAATCAGGCAACAATGAAAAAGGTCTATTCCGATGAACGCAGTCTGGAAGCAGGCTTCAGAACAAGCCAAAAGGCTAGAGGGTACCAGCATGATGGAAGCACTAGGCATTATTGAAACCAAAGGTCTGACGGCTTTGATAGAAGCCTCTGATGCCATGGTTAAAGCCGCCAGGGTTGAGTTGGTGGGCTATGAGCAAATCGGCCATGGCTACGTTACCGCTCTGGTCAGAGGTGATGTGGCGGCTTGTAAAGCTGCGACGGACGCAGGAGCGGCGGCAGCACAGCGGCTTGGAGAGCTGATAGCGGTCCATGTGATTCCGCGTCCACACGCGGATCTGGAGTCAATTTTTCCGATTGTGCCAAGAAAGGCAGCGGACTCGGGAAAGCCGGCTCCGGGAAAGAAAACATCGGGCTAGGATCAACTGATTTGGAAGACATCCCATGAGACTTGCAAAGGTAATCGGTCAGGTCGTTGCTACAGTGCGCAGCGAGCGTTTGGGGATGGATAAACTGGCCTTGGTCAAGTTTATCGATCAGGACGGGAAGGAAGAGAGCCCAGTCATGGTGGCAGCCGACCGACTGGGCGCAGGGGAAGGTGAATGGGTGCTGGTGGTGGGTGGCAGTTCCGCTCGCATGTCCATAGATAGCAGCGGCCATACACCTGTCGATCTCAGTATCGTGGGTATTATCGATGAAGTTACCGGTGGCTCGGAAACCTGGTTTCAGAAGTCCCAGCGACGTTACTAGGCCACTTTTATCAGGCTGTCATAAATCGTCAGGCAGCCTTGGAGAGAGGGAACATTCAGATGGATGCACAGCAGATTGAGTCCATCGTTCGCCGTGTTATCGAGCAGCTGAACTCGCCACAGCGTGACGGTGAAAGCTACGGCATATTCGGAACGCTTGATGATGCCGTAGCGGCAGCTCAGAGTGCCCATAAACAGTTGAAGTCGGTGGCACAGCGAGAGGCGATCATCGCGGCGATAAGGCGCATCGGGCGCGAGCATGTACAGGAGTTGTCACAGCTTGCAGTTCAGGAGACCGGGTATGGCCGGGTAGAGGATAAAATACGCAAACACAATCTGGTGCTCGATAAAACGCCCGGGGTAGAAGCCATTGTGCCGATGGCGCTTACGGGTGATCATGGATTGTCACTTGTCGAAAACGCACCTTGGGGTGTAATTGCATCGGTTACCCCTTCAACCAACCCCTCTGTGACTGTTTTGAATAATGCGATCAGCATGATCGCAGCCGGAAATTCCGTTGTGTTCTCCCCGCACCCCGCAGCAAAAGCGGTCTCCCAGCGTGCTATTCAGCTGATTAACCGTGCCTCCGTAAGTGCTGGAGGGCCGTCAAATATCGTGACTTGTGTGCAAGACCCCACGATTGAGGTAGCCACCCGGTTGTTCCGCTTCCCTGGTATTCGCCTGCTTACCATAACTGGCGGTGATGCAGTGGTGAATGCCGCGCGCAAAGTCACCGACAAGCGCCTGATAGCTGCCGGGCCGGGAAACCCTCCGGTCGTGGTGGATGAAACGGCGGATATAGAGCGGGCGGCGATCAGTATCGTGCAGGGCGCGTCGTTTGATAACAACATTATCTGCGTTGATGAGAAAGAAATTGTTGCCGTCGATTCGATCGCGACTGAGTTGAAAGAGGCCATGTGCAGGCACGGTGCCGTTGAGATCAATGCGGATCAGACAGATGCTGTGGCAAGGCTGGTTCTGGCAGGCTATCCCGGCCCCGGTCCGCGTCCGAAACCGGAATGGGTAGGGCGCGATGCAGAAAAAATCGCAGCAGCAGCGGGCTTTAGCGTCCCGGCGGGCACTCGCTTGCTCGTTGCAGAAACCGCGCGGGACCATGCTTTTGCTACAACCGAAATGATGCTTCCGGTTATTGCGCTGATACGCGCCCGGGATGCAGACGAGGCAATTGATTGGGCAGTGGAACTGGAAGCTGGAAACCTTCATACCGCCGCCATGCACTCACGGAATATCGACAACCTTTCCCGCATGGCACTGGAAATCAATTGCAGCTTGTTTGTGAAGAACGGCCCTTGTATTGCCGGGCTGGGTGCGGGGGGCGAAGGGTGGACGTCCATGACGATATCAACACCCACTGGCGAAGGCGTTACTAACGCCAGCACATTTGTGCGCAAGCGGCGCTGCACCATGGTGGATTCGTTCCGAATCGTGTGACAAGGAGAGCGAAATGAGCAGGACAATGGCCGACGTTAACAAATTGTTGAAGAAGACTGCCGGCCTGATCAACAAGGACTCAGTGAGGCCCTTTCAGGGGGAATTCAGAGTGGGTGTCGACTTGGGTACCGCTGATATCCAGACCATCGTACTGGATGGGGCCGGTAACCCGCTTGCAGGCTTCATGGATTGGGCCAATGTGGTCCGCGACGGCGTTGTCGTCGATTTCTTTGGCGCCAGCCAGATTGTCCGGGAGCAGGTACGGCGGGCGGGCGCGAAGTTGGGTATTCATATTGAACAGGTCACAACGTCTTTTCCTCCGGGTACCGATTCACGCATTTCAACCAACGTTATTGAAGCCGCCGGCCTTGAAGTGGCGGGCGTTATAGATGAGCCAAGCAGCGTAGCAAAGTTGTTGCAGCTTGATCACGCTGCCGTGGTTGATATTGGTGGAGGGACCACAGGGACCGCCATTATCGAACAGGGTGAGGTTGTTTGCTCGATGGATGATGCCACCGGCGGCCGGCATATCAGCCTGGCCCTGGCCGGGCACTTCGGTATGCCTTATGAAGAAGCCGAAGAGATGAAGCGCACCAGCAAAGATCTTGCACTGTGCAGGCTGGCGACCCCGGTCATTGCGAAAATGGCGGATATCGTTCACGGGCATATTGCGGATTACACGGTGCCGGCGATCTATCTCACCGGCGGCTCCTGCGCGTTGCCGGGGTTCCTGGAGGTGTTTGCGGCGGAGTTTCCAGGCGTTGATGTAGTGCTTCCTTCACACCCGCTTTATCTGACGCCATTGGCAATCGCCAGCTACTCGGACGTCCTCCAGGCCAGAGAAGCGAGGGTCGGATGATATGAATCTGGTAGAGCAGACACTGGGCAACGAGCTGATTGAGGACATCGTCACCCGCACGGTAGACGAGCTGACGCCTCGTGGTCTGTTCAACTTCAATGCCCCGCGCCAGACATTAATGGGCGAGGGCGCGATTCTCAAAATTGGCGAGATACTCAGTAAGCTGGACGTCTCTCATGTGCTGGTGGTCGCTGACCGTGTGGTTCATGAGAAAGGCCTGATGCGAAGCATGGAAAGAAGTCTCGAAAGAGCAGGCATCGCATGCACAATTTATCCCGCTATTACTCAGGAACCTGATGAAACAGTTGTCGCTTCTGCCACCGAGCTGCTGACCCGCAATGAAGCAGACTTTGTGCTGGGTTTTGGTGGCGGGTCTGCACTGGATGCCGCCAAGGCCATTGCCCTGGCGGGAAGCAGTCAGAGCAGCTTGCATCAGTTGGCCGAGCCGGGATTCAGTGGTCGCCGGGTCGTAGGGTTGGGTGCCGTGCCGACAACAGCTGGCACAGGGTCGGAAGTGACCGATATCAGCGTGATCATGCGGGCTGACAGGTTGCACAAATTCGTGATTAAAAAAGCTGATTTGATGCCGGATCTCGCGATTGTAGACCCGGGCCTGATGCTTGGTTTGCCGCCAAAGGTAACGGCTGCAACCGGTATTGATGCGCTGACACACGCCATTGAAGCCTACGCTGCGCGGAGTTCCCATCCATTGGCAAAGGCACTGGCTATCTGCGCAATACAGAGTATTGCGGAGGCATTGCCTGTTGTGGTGGGTAACGGGGGAAACAGGGCAGCTCGCCTGACCATGGCAACCGCATCCTATAAAGCGGGGCTTGCTTTCAGTAATTCCGGGCTAGGTCTGGTTCATGCCATCTCCCATCAGATTGGCCCTCGCTATCGCCTTGCCCATGGTATTGCCAACGGCATTCTTCTTCCTTACGTCATGAGATTCAATGCACTGGTTTGCCAGCGAGAGTATGCCGCCATTGCGCATATGCTGGGCGTTAGCCATTCCGGAATGACAGAGCGGGAGCAATGTATGGCGTCAATTGACGCCGTCAGGCAGCTGCTTGCCGATATTGGGCTACCCGAAAACCTTGCTGGCACCAGTATTAACCGTGATGACTTTAGCTCCATTGCGATTGAAGCACTTCAGGACGTGTGCATCGGAGATAACCCGAGAGATGTTACTGAAGCGGATATTGTGCAATTGCTTGAAGAGGTTAGTGGCAGTAAAGAAAAAGTGTGATTGAACCCTTTGCTAGAAGGTGGAGAGCCGGTTATGGAAATGTTAAACCAGATTATTCTTTATATCATGATGACCTTTATGGTCATCGGTGCGCTGGATCGTGTATTCATGCAATTCGGCGGTTCTGAACCGGTTCTTGGAAAGCTTGGCCTCGGCGGCATGGGTCGTTCCATTTCCGGTGCTGGCAGCCAGTTCGAGGAAGGCTTTCAGGCCATGGGGGCCTTGGCTCTGGCCATGGTCGGTATTATCGCCATGGCGCCGGTGCTGGCCAAAATACTGTCGCCGGTCGTTGTACCTATATACACATTTCTGGGTGCGGATCCCGCCATGTTTGCCACCACGTTGCTTGCCAATGACATGGGCGGATACTTCCTGGCGAAAGAAATGGCCACTGCCGTGGATGGCACAATTAATTACGGTGCCTGGATGTACGCGGGCCTGATTCTTGGCGCCATGATGGGGCCTACCATCGTATTCACTATTCCGGTTGCCGTTGGCATTATCCATGAAAGCGATCGCCCCTATCTGGCCTCTGGTGTACTTGCCGGCATTGTAACTATTCCTATCGGCTGTATTGCCGGTGGACTGGCCGCTATGGCCTCAACGGTCCTCATCCCCGGGACTGATCAGGCAATACAGTTCAACATGCCACTGATTTTCATGAATCTTATACCGGTGATTATCGTGTCTGCCCTTATTGCAGCCGGATTGTGGTTCATGCCAGAAAAGATGATTAACGGCTTTTCGATTTTTGCAAAATTCCTGGTTGCCTTTATCACAATCGGCCTTGCAGCTGCGGTATTGAAGCAGACTCTCGGCATTACCCTTATTCCCGGAATGGACCCGATATTCATGGTGCCAGGTGACGAGCCAGGTATTGATATGCGGGCCATCGAAGTTATCGGCTCCATCGCCATTATCTTGTTGGGCGCCTACCCCATGGTTTTGCTGCTGACTCGCTGGTTCGAAAAGCCATTGCTTAAGATGGGGGGTGTGCTCAACGTAAACCCGACAGCCGCTACTGGCCTGATTGCCACCCTGGCCAACAACATCCCGATGTTCCAGGTCATGAAGGATATGGACAGCCGCGGCAAGATTCTATGCTCGGCCTTTGCCGTCAGTGCTGCCTTTACCTTCGGCGACCACCTTGGTTTCACTGCAGCTAACAAGCCCGACATGATCATGGCTGTCATCATCGGCAAGCTGGTTGGTGGTATCACTGCAGTTCTGTTCGCCATGTTGCTTGCGAACAGGATGATCGCGTCTATCGAGAAGAATGGTAAGCCGGGTCCGGATCTGTCTACCTCAGAGGAAGCGGAAGAAAAAGCGTGAACAGAAAAACCGTACACAGTGTCGGTATCGATATCGGCACCACCACAACCCAGGTGATCTTTTCACGGCTCACCATGGTCAACCGGGCACCTGTTACCCAGGTGCCCCGGTATGAGTTTGTGGAACGGGAGATCTTTTTTCAGAGCCCTGTCAGCGCCACGCCTTTGCAGGAGGATGGCACAGTGAATGTGCCCATGCTGCAGCGGTTTATCGATGAACAGTTCGCGGCTGCGGGGCTCACCCTCAGTGATATCGAAACCGGTGCCATTATCATCACCGGTGAAACCTCAAAAGTGAAAAACGCCAAAGATACGGTTATGGGTCTTGCTGAGCGGTTGGGCGATTTTGTGGTGGCCACGGCAGGCCCCAATCTGGAGTCCGTGATCGCAGGAAGGGGCAGTGGCGCCGGAGACTACTCCAAGCGTAACCACTCCAGGGTTCTGAACATTGATATTGGTGGTGGTACCAGTAATTACGTGGTCTTCGATAGCGGTCGGGTAGAGGACACCGCCTGTCTTAATATCGGGGGGAACCTTATTAAAACCGACCCATCGGGATCTGTCACCAAAATCCGGGAACCCGCTAGGCTGGTTATCGAGTCGCTGTTTGGAGAGGCGTTAACTGAGAACCGATTAAACGCGGATAAGCTTAAAAAGATCGTGGATTGCATGGCGCAGCTGGTTGTTGATGTGATCGTCGGCAACCGCTCCGAACTGGCTCAAAAGCTGATGATGACGCCGTATCTGAAAGAGCCTGGCCAATTCGACGCTGTCTTCATAAGCGGCGGCGTCGGCACCAGTTACTACCGCCTGAAAACAGACGATCTTGACCCGTTCAAGTGGAAAGATGTCGGCGTACTGCTTGGCGGTGCTTTATTAAGGCACCCGACGCTGGCGGCGATGAACGTAAAATTGCCGGCCCAGACCCAGCAGGCAACCGTTATCGGCGCTGGCGCCTACTCCATGTCCCTCTCTGGAAGTTCGATATGGATGAATGTGGATTCACTGCCTATTCGCAATATACCGGTGGTGGAGCCTCAGATCGACTGGGAAGAGGGCGATCAGCCACCGGTTTGCCAACAGATTGTCGAAGCCGCGGAGCGAATGGATCTGCGCCTGCGAGAGGATAACTATGCCATTGCGCTGGGCAGGGAAATGCCCATGAGTTATCAGGCTGTGAGCCACACCGCAAAAGAGATTGCAGACTATTATCAACAGCATGGTAACCGCCAGTCACCTGCAATCATCGTTACTGAAAATGATCTGGGTAAGGTGCTGGGGATGGAACTGCAGCCCCGCATTGACCCACAGAAACTGCTGGTGATTGACGAAGTGCGCGCCGTTACCGGTGATTACATCGATATTGGCGAAAGTTTTTTTGGCGGGGAAGTTGTGCCATTAACCATCAAATCTCTGGCATTTCCTGCCTAGAGGGGGAGGTTTTTCATGAACTTGAAGACAACGTTGTTCGGAAAGGTTTATCAGTTTCGTGACGTAAAGGACGTACTCGCAAAGGCGAACGAACTTCGCTCGGGGGACGTGCTGGCAGGGGTTGCGGCAGAGACAGCACAAGAGCGAGTAGCTGCCAAACAGGTATTGGGCGAAATGCGCCTCGAAACCCTGCGGGAAAATCCTATAGTCCCGTACGAAGAGGATGCGATAACCCGGGTTATTCAGGACGCGGTAAACAAAGCGGTTTATGAAGATATCCGGCATTGGACCGTTAGTGAGTTGAGGGAATACATCCTGTCGGATGTACCCACCCGTGAAGACTATGAGCGGATGCGCAGAGGCCTTACGTCTGAAATGGTTGCCGCCGTATGCAAGATATGTTCGAACGGCGACCTCATGGTGGGTGCCAAGAAGTTATACGTGATTTCCAAGGCCAACTGCACCGTGGGTATTCCTGGCCGGTTTTCTTCCCGTTTGCAGCCCAATGATACCCGGGATGATATCGATAGCATCATGGTTCAGGTCTACGAAGGGCTAAGCTATGGCTGTGGTGACGCGGTTATTGGTATCAATCCGGTTACTGAATCAGTTGAAAACACCATTCGCATACTGAGTGCGGTCAAGGAAGTCACTGATAAGTGGAATATTCCGACCCAGGGTTGTGTGCTTGCTCACATATCCAACCAGATGGCGGCGCTTGAGAAAGGTGCACCCGGTGGCTTGCTGTTCCAGAGCCTGTCGGGCACAGAAAAGGGTCTCAATGAGTTTGGCGTCACCGTAGAGCTGCTGGATGAAGCCTATGAGATGGGTAAGCATTACTGCAAGCTAGCGGGTTCGAACATGATGTACTTTGAAACCGGCCAGGGCACGGCGCTTTCTGCCAATGCCCACCACGGTGCGGATCAGGTGACCATCGAAGCCCGGAACTACGGCTTGGCAAAACGCTATAAACCGCATCTGCTGAACACGGTTGTCGGATTCATTGGCCCGGAATATCTGTTCAACCATCAGCAGATCACGCGTGCTGCATTGGAAGACCATTTTATGGGCAAGCTGACCGGCATCTCCATGGGGTGTGATGCCTGCTATACGAACCACGCCGATACCGATCAGAACTCAAATGAAAACCTGACCACACTGCTCGCAGCGGCTGGCTGTAACTATGTGATGTCCCTGCCACTGGGGGACGACATTATGCTGAATTACCAGACCACTGGTTTTCATGACGTTGTCACTGCCCGGCAGCTCCTGAGCTACCGTCCCGCTCCCGAGTTTGAGGCCTGGATGGAAACCATGGGTTTGATGGAAAACGGCAAGCTCACCGCCCGTGCGGGCGACCCATCCATCTTCTTTGATTGAGGTGACAACCATGGACGAGCAAACAATTCAGAGTATCGTCAATTCGGTGTTGCGTGAGCTGGGAGAAAAGGACCTTCCCGCCGGCCAGGTGACTCGTGTTCAGCCCGAAGGTAAAAGTACACAGCAAAATAATCCTCCGGCCTACAAGCCATCGGAGACGGCGGGCAGGCAAGGCAGTGGGCAAAGGCAGGCAGAGTCGGTCGATAAAGGTGACGGCCTTGAAGATCTGAGTCTGGATAAGTTTATTCACTGGAACGGCATTGAAAATGCGCATAACGATTCAGTAAACAGCGATATGGTCAAACAAACTGCGGCCCGCGTCTGCCAGGGCCGCGCGGGACCAAGGCCTCGCACCCGCTCACTTCTGCGTTTTCTTGCAGACCATTCCCGCTCCAAGGACACCGTAGTCAAGGAAGTGTCTCCGGAATGGTTGGAAAAGAAGAACCTCTGGGAAGTGCAGACGTGTGTTAATGATAAAAGCGAGTACCTACGGCGCCCGGACCTTGGTCGTAAGCTCTCCGATGAGGCAAAGAAAACCATCAGTGAGCGCTGTAAGAAATCGCCTCAGGTGCAAGTGGTTATTTCTGACGGCCTGAGTACAGACGCGGTTACCAATAATCTGGACGAAATAATACCACCTCTTATGAAGGGCCTGGAAAGCGCTGGCTTTACTGTTGGCACCCCTTTCTTCCTGCGTTACGGGCGCGTGAAGGCCCAGGACGAAATCGGCAACTTGTTGCAGGCCGACGCCAATCTTCTGCTCATTGGCGAAAGGCCCGGGTTGGGGCAGTCTGAAAGCCTGAGTTGTTATTGTGTCTACAAACCCACGGAGAAGACGGTGGAATCCGACCGTATGGTTATCTCCAATATCCATAAAGGCGGTACACCACCCATAGAGGCAGCGGCTGTTATCGTCGATCTGACGCGCAAAATGCTTGAGCAAAAAGCGAGTGGGCTAAACCTTAAACGCTGAAGCCAAGGGCTCAGACTCATGGTTCGGAGTCCTCGAAAAGAGGCTCCCGGCAAGATATTGAAGGAGCACCATCATGGCAATTCGGGACGAAATCAGAGCATCGGTACTTGCAACCCGTGTTATCGCGTCGGTCGATGACGGGATGATGAAACAATTTAACCTGAAGAAGGAGCAGCGTTGCATCGGCATGATTACCGCCGACAGTGATGACGTTACCTACGTAGCCCTGGATGAGGCAACAAAAGCCGCACAGGTTGATGTGGTATACGCCCGATCATTCTATGCCGGTGCTGCGCATTCATCCGGCCTGTTATCCGGTGAGGTGATCGGTATTATCGCCGGGCCGGGGCCGGCTGATGTGATTGCCGGGCTTCAGAGAGCGCAGGAAGTGATCGAAAATGAGGCCTGCTTTTACTCGGCTAATGAAGAGGGCAGCATTGCTTATTTTGCCCATCTGGTATCCGCCACGGGGAGCTATTTGTCGAAAGAAGGCGGGTTAAAACGAGGCGACTCAATGGCGTATCTGATTGCACCGCCACTGGAAGCCATGTTCGGTATGGACGCAGCACTTAAAGCGGCCAGCGTGAAGGTTTCCAACTTCTTTGCTCCACCTTCTGAAACGAACTACGGTGGTGGGTATCTCACTGGCACTCAGGCAGCGTGTAAAGCTGCGTGCGAAGCCTTTGAGGAGGCAGTTCTGGCCGTTGCCAGAAATCCTATTGATATATGAGCGGCGCAGGTGACATGAACTCCCTTGTTGAAAAAGTCAGAAGCGCGGGTGTTGTGGGTGCCGGAGGGGCGGGTTTTCCGTCGTATGTGAAGATCCAGGCATCGGCGGACGTTTTGATTGCTAACGGCGCCGAATGTGAGCCCTTGCTGTACAAGGATCAGACGATTATTCAGAGGTTCTCAGCCGAGCTGCTTCAAGGCATGGCGCTTCTGATGGAACAAACCGGCGCGAGCCGGGGTGTAATCGCCATCAAGGAAAAACACCAGGACTCGATATCGCACATCGAACCACTCTTGCCCGGGAACATTGAACTCAAGCGTATGCCCAACGTCTATCCGGCGGGCGATGAATACGAATTGGTCTATGAGATAACCGGGAATCGCATTCCCGCAGGTGGGTTGCCCAAGGATATCGGCGTACTGGTTCAGAATGTCGAGACGCTGGTAAACATCGCCCGCGCGGCAGAGGGCCGACCAGTGACCCGAACCATGATTACCGTGCACGGAGAAGTCGAGCATCCGTTCACTGCCTGGTTGCCCATAGGTATGCGCTTTGTGGATGTTATCAGCCTGGCCGGCGCCATCACCTGTGATGACCCGGTAGTAATCGATGGTGGTGCCATGATGGGGCATGTAGTCGACAACCTGGATACGCCGATTTCCGCTGTGAGCAGCGGATTGTTGGTACTGCCCCGGGATACCAATCTTGTGAAGCGGCGCTCGGAAACCGAGCAGCAATACAAACGTATCGGAAAATCCGGCTGCGACCAGTGCACCTTATGCACCGAAATGTGTCCAAGATACCTGCTCGGTTATCCGATACAGCCGCATCTGGTTATGCGATCACTGCTGACTACCGGTGAGGTCAGCGAAACCCTGTCGGTTCATGCTCAGGCTTGCTGTGAATGCAATATCTGTACTCTGTGGGCGTGTCCGGAGCAGCTGAACCCCCGTGATATCTGTGTTTCAACCAAGCGTGATCTCAAAGCCAATGATCTGTGGCTGACACCGGAACAATTGCAGGGCCAGACTCGTGAGGTGCACAGCATGCGCGAATATCGGGGTGTGCCATCACAACGGTTGGCCCGAAAACTAGGGCTGGCAAAATACGACAGTAAAACGGCGCGCTGGAAAGATATTGATACGGTGCCTTCCCGGGTCATTATTCCATTACATCAGCGCATGGGGCAGCACCCCGAGCCATTAGTAAAGACAGGAGATATGGTGGCTGAGGGCGCTGTGATTGCAGCTACGCCAGGTGAGGGCATGGGTGTTCCTGTTCACGCCAGCATCAGCGGTAAGGTGACATTGATAGACGGCTTTGTTGAAATTAACGCGGTTAACTGACCCGGGTTCTGACAGGAATTGATCATGAGCAACAAAAGCGCGATCGGAATGATTGAAATGAATTCAATCGCAAAGGGCTACGCAGTAGGCGATGCCATGTTGAAGGCGGCGAACGTCGAAATCGTGTTCAACCGGACCATCTGTCCGGGAAAATTCATGGTCATGGTGGCCGGTGATGTGGCCGCCGTCGAGTCCGCCATGTTTGCAGGGCTGGATATGGGTAGCGAAACCATTGTGGACGAACTGATCATCCCCAATGTTCATCCGTCTGTTTTTTCAGCCATCAGCGGTACACGGGTAATCGAGGAAACGGCAGCGCTGGGTATTATTGAGACCTTCTCGGTTGCTACCATAATAGAAGCGGCAGACGCTGCGGTAAAAGCCGCCAACGTCGAGTTGATCGATATCCACTTGGCCATGGCGATCGGGGGTAAAGGCTTCCTGACCCTGACCGGTGATGTAGCGGCTGTGACCGCAGCGGTAGAAGCCGGAACCGACTTCATCAAGAGCAAAGGGTTGCTGGTGGATAAAGTTGTTATTCCTCAGCCCCGCAAAGAAATCTTGCAGGACAAGTTATAGCCCATGCAGTGCTACTGCTGTCTGAAATGATATACTCAGGCATAGAAAGTAACTGAGGGAAGTTGCTCATGACTAAAGCGGAAGACCGAATTCTCGTTCAGGAACACCTCGCCCACGCAGCGGAGCCGAAGCAGCTCAGCGCTGAAGAAAAGGCGCGGCTTGAAACCCGTATCAAGGCTGTCCTCAAGGAAAAGGACGCTGTGCTTGTGGCCCACTATTACACGGACCCTGACATTCAACGTCTCGCTGAGGAAAGCGGCGGCTGTGTCGCAGATTCACTGGAAATGGCCCGCTTCGGAAATCAGCATCCTGCGTCAACCGTGGTTGTCGCTGGTGTTCGCTTCATGGGTGAAACGGCCAAGATCCTGAACCCTGAAAAGCGGGTGCTGATGCCTACGCTGGAAGCAACCTGTTCTCTGGATGTCGGGTGCCCGGCTGACGAATTTTCAGATTTCTGCGATCAGCACAGCGATCGCACCGTGGTGGTTTATGCCAACACCTCTGCCGCAGTAAAAGCCCGTGCAGACTGGGTCGTAACGTCCAGCTGTGCTCAGGCGATTGTGGAAGATCTCGACTCTCGAGGGGAGAAGGTACTCTGGGCTCCCGATAAGCACCTTGGCCACTATGTGCAGAAAACCACTGGCGCTGACATGTTGCTGTGGGACGGCTCCTGCATTGTGCATGAGGAGTTCAAGCACCGTGGCCTGGAAGACCTGAAGGCCCTGTACCCCGATGCTGCGATTCTGGTTCACCCGGAGTCCCCGGATGCGGTTGTTGAATTGGCGGATGTTGTTGGCTCAACCTCGCAGCTGATTCACGCAGTACAGACCCTGCCGAACCGGGAGTTCATTGTCGCGACGGACAACGGTATCTTCTACAAAATGCAGCAACTGGCACCCAATAAGACGCTAATTGAAGCACCTACGGCAGGTAATGGCGCGACATGCCGCAGTTGTGCCCAGTGTCCGTGGATGGCTATGAACGGCCTTGAAAACCTGTTGCATGTAATCGAGCATGGCGACCAGGAAGTGCTGGTTGATGAGGAAACCCGGGAGGGTGCGCTCAGGCCCCTGCGGCGCATGCTGGATTTCACTGCCGGGATGAACCTGAAGGCTGCCGGCAACGCCTGATTCTAGCTGTTTCTGCGAGTCTGGAGGCGGCTGGTGATTTCTCCCAGCCGCTCACTCACAACCTGCCTCTGGGCTGAGCCTGCAGGCAATTTCTCCTGAGCCTGTCTGAGTTGCCTCTGAGCCGACTCCAAATCTCCCATAAGGGCATCGTATTCCGCTCGGGCCCGGTGTACGCCAACAATGTTTCTGGCCATGCCTTCGGCTTCAGCAAGCCTCAACCACAGATATTCTTGCTGGGGCATTCTGCGCGTCAGCTGTTTCAGGTGTTCAGCGGCCTGAGTCCCGTTCCCCGTCGCAATTTCCACATCGGCAAGAGTGGAGGTGATCGGGTAATTGCCGGGGTTCCTGCTCAGGGCGTCTTTGAGCAGGGCTCGCGCCTCGTCGAGTCTTTTCTCCTGAATCCGTATTTCAGCAAGCGTTACCTGCAAGGTTATCCGGCCCGGATTGCTGGCCAGTAGCTCGGTAATAATATTGGCTGCATTCTCGAACTGATTGTTGCTCAGGTAGGCGACTGCCAGCCCGTAGCGGATCGCCTCGTTGTCCTGTGCATCCGGCTTGTTCAGGTAGCTTTCGAAGGTTTCCATGGCCACTTCGGGTGAGGGCGCATAATGCACTTGCAGACGGCTGCGTACCAGATGGTACTCCTGGCCATCCCGAATGGACCTTTCCGGGTATTGCTCTGCACGGTTGCGGGTATCCGCCACCCGGTTCTGTGTAAGCGGGTGCGTTGAGAGATACTCCGGCATGTTGTTCCCCTGCAGCCGGTTCTGCCGCATCATGATCTCGAACATTTCCGGCATGCCGCGGGGGTCCATTCCTGCGGTTGCCAAAATATCCAGCCCCACCCGGTCAGCTTCCTGTTCGTGTGACCGGCTGTATGCCAGCATATTTTGTATCGCCAAAGCTTGAGTCCCCGCAATGGCTGCAATGCCTATATCCGATTGGGTCACCGCCGAGAGCACAATACCCGCGATCATTCCGGCAATAGTGAGTGGTGCACTGGTTTCCTGTTGCTCCAGGCGGCGGGCAAAGTGTCGCTGGCTGAGGTGAGCAAGCTCGTGGGCAAGAACGGACGCGAACTGCTGTTCTGTGGATGCGTTGAGAAACAGGCCTCCGTTTACGCCCACAATACCGCCGGGCACTGCGAAAGCGTTTATAGCGGGGCTGTCGATCAATGCAAGCGTCAGATCACGGTTATCCAGCGGCGCTGAGGGCACGAGCCGGTAGATAATGGAGCTGAGGTAATCGTAGATCAAGGGGTCGGTTATGCGCGGTGCCGACCGCCGGATCGACACCATAACCTGTTGCCCGATATCGCTTTCCTGTTGTCCGGAAATAAGGCCGCCACCAGTTCCCCCGATATTGGGCAGCCGGGTTTCCTGCGCGGTAGCCGCGGAAACGGCTAACAGCCCATAAGAGAAAACCGCAGCGACAAAAAGCTTTCGATAACAGCGACACTTTATAAAGACGTTATTCATGTAATGCTGTGAGCTCCTGATTCGACCTGCACCTGTGACAGCAGAATGCTTTTGAGATTCCGGTAGTAAGTCCGGATCCACTGATTAACAGGTATTGTGATGCAATACAGTATCACTGGAGGCATAATGCCGGCTTGCGAATTCCATATCTCGTGATGGTGCACCCCTTTATGGTCGATCGTACACTGGATGCGTCCGGGCTGCGCTGCCCGATGCCCCTGTTGAAAACAAAGCTGGAACTCAACGGCATGTTGCCCGGTGAAAAACTTGAAGTCATTGCTACCGATGCGGGCTCTGCTCGCGATATTCCGGCCTTTCTGGAGTTGTCCCGTCACCGCTTGGTGAACTCCTCCGAAACTGAAGGCCATTACCGGTTTGTGATAGAGTGCGGCGGTTAATTTTCCGGAGTCCTTGATGTTCAGAATTTTACGCGGTCTTGCGCACAAATACTTTTCAGATGAAGAAGCTGTCATTCTTTTCCTTATTCTGGTGACAGGCACAGTTTTCATTATCTGGTTCGGTGCCATGCTGGCACCGGCGATAGCCTCCCTCATCATCGCGTTTATTTTGCAGGGGCTTGTTGTGCGTCTCAACAGTCTCGGCGTTCCAGAGGGCGTTGCAATACTGGGCGTATTCCTGGTGTTTCTCGGCGTGTTAGTGGGCTTTATTTTTGGTCTGTTGCCGCTTATATGGACCCAGCTCAGCAATCTCGCGGGCGAGGCGCCCCGAATTATAGGGGAGCTGCAGTCTTATCTTGAGCTGTTGCCTGAAGAGTATCCGCATATCATCTCTACCCAGGCAGTGAGCAATCTTTATCAGCAGGTGAATACCGAAGTAGGGCACATGACCCAGTGGCTGGTGTCTTTCTCTTTGTCCAGTATCCCTGACCTGGTCGCACTACTTATTTATATGGTGCTGGTGCCCATTCTGGTGTTCTTCTTCCTGAAAGACAGTGAAGTTTTGCTTGGTTCCATCTCCCGCCTGCTTCCACCGCAGCGGCCGATGATGCTGAAAATCTGGCACGAAGTGAATCTTCAGTGTGCCAATTATGTGCGGGGCAAAGCACTTGAAATCCTGATCGTTGGCGGCGCAACCTACATTGCGTTCAAGTTCCTGGGAATGCCCTATGCGGCACTGCTTTCACTTCTGGTGGGCCTGAGCGTTGTTATTCCCTACATAGGTGCTGCAGTTGTAACCATTCCGGTTGCAGTGATTGCGCTGTTCGCGTTTGGCTGGGGCACCCACTTTATCTGGGTAATGGTGATTTATGGAATTATTCAGGCGCTGGACGGGAACGTACTCGTGCCGGTGCTGTTTTCAGAGGTAAATAACCTGCACCCGGTTGTCATTATTATTTCAGTGCTGTTTTTTGGTGGCATTTGGGGCTTGTGGGGCGTTTTCTTCGCCATTCCGCTGGCAACCATGTTGAAAGCCGTGTTTTCCGCCTGGCCGGTCAAGCAGCCTTCCTCCTCAACCGTGCCAGACCAGATGTAATCATCACGTTTTTCAGAGTGCTTTTGCAGCCGCAAGCACCTCATCAACGTGTCCCGGCACTTTTACGCCACGCCACTCGTTGCGTAGCACGCCTTCCCGGTCTATCAGGAAGGTGCTGCGATCAATGCCCATGTATTCTTTGCCGTATAGCTTTTTGAGCTTGATCACGTCAAACAGCTGGCACAGCGCTTCGTCTTTATCGGAAATCAGGTGAAACGGGAACTCGAACTTTTTGCGGAAGTTATCGTGGGCCTTGAGACCGTCCCGCGAAACCCCGAAAATCTCTGTATCCAGCTCAGTAAATGCTTTCATTTGGTCCCGAAAGTCCTGGCCTTCGGTTGTACAGCCTGGCGTATTGTCTTTCGGGTAGAAATAAATGACTACATTTTTGCCGCGCAGATCCGCCAGACGAACCGTCTGGTCCCCCGTGGCGGCCGCTTCAAAGTCGGGTACCGGCTTGTTCAGTTTAACAGATGACATGACATCTCCTTTAATTCCCTTGTGTCAGTTCGTGCCCAACATTACCATAACCGTTTTATTCGGACGGAGTTTTTATGATTACGGGTAGCCTTGTCGCACTGGTCACGCCCATGCATCCAAATGGTGACATTCACTGGGAGGATCTGGATAAGCTGGTGGACTTTCATCTGGAGAACGGTACAGACGGTATCGTGGCTGTGGGGACCACTGGCGAATCCGCAACGCTCGATCAGAAAGAGCACTGCCGGGTAATTGGCCACGTGATCAAACGTGTAAATGGGCGAATCCCTGTTATAGCCGGTACAGGCGGCAACAGCACACGGGAAGCCATTCACCTGACATCCGAAGCACACAAGCTCGGTGCGGACGCCTGCCTGCTCGTTGTGCCTTATTACAACAAGCCTACGCAGGAGGGCTTGTACCAGCATTTCAAAACCATTTCCGAAGCTGTGCCGGGCATGAGCCAAATGCTCTACAACGTCCCCGGTCGCACTGCCTGCGACATGCTGAATGAAACGGTTTTGCGGCTGGCGGACATCCCGAACATTGTTGCCCTCAAGGATGCCACCGGCAATATTCCCCGTGGCGCAGAATTGATCGACGCCCTTGATGGGCGTTTGGCGGTGTACTCAGGTGATGATGCGACGGCCGCCGAATTGATTCTGGCGGGCGCGAAAGGTAACGTTTCTGTCACCGCAAACGTAGCACCCAAAGGTATGTCTGATCTGTGTGCAGCAGCCATCGCCGGCAACCGCGACGAGACTGAGCGTCTGAACGAGCTTCTGATGCCGCTGAACCGAAAGCTGTTCCTTGAGGCGAATCCCATACCGGTGAAGTGGGCTCTGCAGCGTATGGGTATGATTGGCGAGGGTATCCGGCTGCCGCTGACCCCGTTCAGCGAGAAGTTCCACGCCGAGCTTGAAGAAGCGATGAAAGCCTCGGGTGTGCTCTGAGTTTGCAGATGCCTCCCCTGAAACAGTCCCACATAGAGAGAAGGCCGATGCCGGTTCTTTCAGGAACCCGTAAGTTTGATGCATTCCGACCCATTGCGATTGCCTCCGGGCTGTTGCTGGCCGTCGCGGCGTCCGGTTGCAGCTTCGTTGAAGATCGCTCCGCACGTTATGTAGATGCCAAGGAAGGTGATGCGCTGTCTCTGCCGGAAACGGCAGATTCCTCGCGCTTTAACCAGGTCATGCCCGTTCGTGAAATAAACCCGGCAGATGCCAGCAAAATGTACTCGTCTGATATTCCCCGTCCTCCGGATATGACCTCGGAGATTCTCGAAGAAAACTATGTGGTTGAAGAGCTTGATGGCCGCATCTGGCTGTTGGTAAATGACGTCCCGGGCCGTATCTGGCCGGCGGTAACAGCGTACATGAACGAGCAGGGTTTGGGCGTCGCCCACGACAACCCGCAACTGGGTCTGCTACAAAGTGAGCTGGCAAACTTCAGCATGCGGGCCCGTGAGCTTTTGGAGCTATCCAATGCCCCCTCCGACGTAACTACCGCGGAGCCCAAGGTTGTGTTGCAGATGCGTGTAGCCCCGGGTGTACGTCGGAAAACCACCGAAATTCAGGTGCGCAGACTTTCCTCAGACAATCTCACAGAAGAGGGTGCTTCTTGGCCTTCGGAGCTTATTTCCTGGCGTGGCATCACAGATCCGTCAGCAGAAGAGCTTGCGCTGCAAAAGCGCGTGCTTGCCGACCTTGGCGAATTTCTGAAAGCCCGGGAAGAAAGCAAGTCTTTCTCCAGGGCAGCGTCGGGGATGGTTTCCAAGCCGCTGGTTAAACTTGTGTCCGAGGATGACACGGCACAAGCCATCCGCATGGAACTGGATTATGGCCGTTCCTGGGCTGAGGTTAATCGGGCGCTTACCGAGTCGGATATTGCCATCGTTGATCTCAACCGCAGTGAAGGCTGGCTCTTCGTTGATTTCCGCACCGCCGATGAGCGCGACCCTGGCTGGTTTAGCTGGTTCAGCGATAAAGAAGCAGCTCGCCACACTCACACGGTTAATCTTACCAGGCATGATGGCTTCGTAAGTGTCACTGCTGAGGCGGTTCAGGATTACAATGGCACACAGCGTGCTGGAGACCTGCTGGCACAGCTGTTCGATTACCTATACTGATTTAACGGGGTACCCGCGGCGCGGGCCTCCGTTTCGGAGACTTATTAATGGAAAAACGCGAAGAACTCTACGCAGGCAAGGCCAAATCCGTGTTCCGTACCGACGATCCGGATCGCTTTGTTCTGGTCTTCCGGGACGATACCTCAGCGTTTGATGGTGAAAAGAAAGAGCAACTCAGCCGCAAGGGCATGGTTAACAATCGCTTTAACGCATTCATCATGGAGAAGCTTGAAGCCGCCGGTGTGCCAACACATTTTGAAGGCTTGCTTTCCGGCACTGAAACCTTGGTGAAAAAGCTGGATATGATTCCCGTAGAGTGCGTGGTGCGAAATGTCTCTGCGGGCAGTCTTTGCCGCCGCCTTGGTGTGGAAGAGGGGCAGGAGCTGACTCCGCCAACCTATGAGCTGTTTCTGAAAAACGATGCTCTGCACGACCCAATGGTGAATGAGTCTCTGGCCATCACGTTCAACTGGGCAAGCGAGACCGAGCTTGCGCAGATGAAAGAGCTCACTTACACAGTCAATGGTGTACTGAAAAACCTGTTTGATGAAGCTGGGATGCTGTTGGTGGATTACAAACTGGAGTTCGGTCGCAGCGGCACGGATATTGTACTGGGCGATGAATTCAGCCCGGACGGCTGCCGTATATGGGATAAAGAGACCCGTAAGAAGATGGACAAGGATCGCTTCCGCCAAGGACTGGGCGACGTCATCGAAACCTACGAGGAAGTTGGCCGCCGCCTTGGTATCAACTTCGACTGATTCCAGACGATAAATCCAAACAGACAATAACGATACAGGTGCACTATGCGTAAACTGACACTTGCGGTAGGCAGTTCTCTTGTTCTGGCAGTACCTCTGGCTCAAGCCGACGTGGTGGGCCTGGGCGCCAGCGTGAGCTACTGGGATTCTGATTTAACCGGAACTGCATCGTCTGGCAGCAGCCAGGTTGATGTAGACAATGAACTGCAAATGAAAGAAGACGGCAACGCAAATGCCAGCATCTACCTTGAGCACCCGGTACCTGTGTTGCCTAATGTACGTCTGGCTTATACGCTGGTTCAGCAGAGTGGTAAAGGGACGCTTACCAATTCCTATATTAACATTGGTGCGGGTGCACCAGTGCGGTCAGATCTGGATCTGGAGCAACTGGATCTCACTTTATACTACGAGGTTCTCGACAACTGGGTAAATCTTGATCTGGGCTTGACCGTGCGGGACTTCTCGGGTGAGCTGGTGGTACAGAACATTGCGAACACCACCCAGGTAAGCCGCACCGAGGCCGATGGTGTGTTGCCCATGGGCTATCTCGCAGCCCGCTTTGATCTGCCGCTGACCGGTGCAGCCGTTGGTGCTGAAGGCAACTTCATCAGCTTTGATGGCGACTCCATGCGCGACTTCAACGTATACGGCCAGTACAGCATTTCATTGCTGCAACTGCGCGCAGGTTACCGCCAGATCGCGATAGATTATGAAGACGGCGACGACGTTTTCGATGTGAAAATCGACGGGCCTTTCATCAGTGCGGGCGTCACGTTCTAAAGCTGGTAAATGCGGTTTAAAAAGGAGCGAAAGACTTGAAGATTCTGGTAACGGGCACCGCTGGGTTCATCGGCGCGCAACTTGCGCATCGGTTACTGGAGCGGGGAAACGAAGTCATCGGCGTTGACAACGTCAACGATTATTACGATGTCAGTCTCAAGGAAGCCCGTTTAGCACGTCTCACCGGATACCCCGGTTTCACCGAAGTGCGCCAGGACATCGCAGACCGATCTGTGATGGCAGATATCTTTGCTATGCACCGCCCTGAACGAGTTGTGCACCTTGCCGCCCAGGCAGGTGTGCGATACTCGCTTGAAAACCCTAACGCGTATGTGGACGCCAACCTTGTTGGCTTCATGAACATTCTGGAGGGCTGCCGCCACAACGATGTGAAGCATCTGGTTTTTGCATCAAGCAGTTCCGTGTATGGCGCGAACGAGGCCATGCCATTTTCTGTCCATGATAACGTTGACCATCCCCTGAGCTTGTATGCGGCCTCAAAAAAAGCCAACGAGCTGATGGCCCACTCATACGCCCATCTATATGATTTGCCCATCACCGGCCTGCGGTTCTTTACGGTATATGGCCCCTGGGGCCGCCCGGATATGGCACCGTTTATCTTTACTAAAAAGATTCTCGCGGGTGAGCCAATCGATGTGTTCAACCATGGCCATCACAAGCGTGATTTCACCTACATCGACGATATTGTGGAAGGCGTTGTTCGCACGCTTGACCAAATTGCCCAGCCCAACAACGACTGGAGCGGACAAGCCCCTGATCCTGGTACGAGCAAGGCCCCATACCGCATCTACAACATTGGCAGTAACAACCCGGTTGAGCTGTCTCGCTTCATCGAAATAATTGAAGAGCGAACGGGTAAAATAGCTCAGAAGAACCTGCTACCGATGCAGCCAGGTGACGTAATAGCCACCTACGCCGATGTCGATGACCTGATCAGCGACGTAGGCTACAAGCCGGCAACCGGCGTGGAAGAGGGCATAGGTAACTTTGTCGACTGGTATCGGGAGTTTTACCGGGTTTAGCCTGAAGGCCAGCTGCGCACTGGCAGCCAGCCTTCGGTGTTAGTCGATCAATTTACGGGTGGAATCATGATTACACTCACCGGATCCAGCGCTCCGGTTTGCATGTCATTTACAACCGCGCTGAGTGGGTAGGCCTCCACCTTAAAACTCCCTTCCATGTCAGGAAGCTGCTTCCCAAGTGCGTCTAGCGCCGCTTCTATTCTGTGAAACTCCAGAAATAGCGGGACCGCCAATGTACCGTCGGATTGCTTCACGGTCATTACCTCGCCGGAATTCTTGTGCTTGGCAATGAAAATCGGTACCTCAGAAAAACTTTTACCGTTTGATACGCGCTGTGCTGCCGCCCGTTGCGTCGGGTTGGCGACGAGACCATAGCTGACGCCCTTATTGCCTTTATTCAATTCTCCGCTGTACAAAATCCCCAGCTCCGCACGCTCAACCTTCAAAGCCTTCGCACCCTCGCGCTCAAGTTCGGCTCTGGCGATGTTGGCTTCCTCTGAGTACAGAAAAACCGGTACAAAGTCTGTCTGTTGTTTTGCGCCAACAGCCGGTGCGGTACCCGATGCCGTAGTAACGAAATAAACAGGCACGGCGTTGAGCGCATTGATAACAGCCGCTTTGTCTGAGGGTTGCGCATTCGCTGTGAACGCCATCAAAAAGCACAAGCCGGCGAACAGGCTCTGGCGCACCGTCGCCGTATTAAAACCCTTCAATCCGTTTGGTGTCATCCCACTATCCTCGACAGGGTAAATGTAAAAAAGATACACAAGGTTTATAGCAATGAATACCCAGTGCTGAAAGAAGACAAAGTGAAAGTATCCATTTGTGCCGAAGTTTTTTACGACTCGTTGCGGGTGTGAGCAGTATTTCTTAATGTGACGTATTGTAACAATATGTTATTAAAGCGAAATGAACAGTTTGGCTTATGAATTGCTCAGCTATGTCAGCGCTGATCATGGGTCGCTGCTTAAAAAATCAGGGTTTTATCAAGGGGAATGAGATGAAAACCACAAAACTATTGAAGAGCATGTTGTTGTCTGCGGTCTTCGTGACCACTCAAGCCATCGCTGCCCCGATGGCGGTGGACCTGGAGCTGGTACTCGCTGTGGATGTGTCTGGCAGTGTCGATGGTAATGAATACAGTGGCCAGAGAAATGGTTACATTTCAGCATTCAACGATGCCGCAGTGCAAAGCGCTATGTTTAGTACCGACAATGGTCGGCTGGGCAAGATAGCGGTTACCTACGTTGAATGGGACAACGGCCAGACTACACAGGTTGGATGGACACTGATTAGCGACGCAGCAGAGGCAGCGGCTTTCGCTACGGCAATTGGCAGCACCACGCGTTCCGGAAGTGCTTCAACCGGGATAGGTAATGCAGTTGCATACTCGAGCGGGCTTTTCAGCTTTAATGACCCTGGCAACGCAGCGTTCGAGGGTGCCCGTCAGGTGATCGATGTTTCCGGTGATGGGACAAATAATACTGGGATTGCACCGGCGACTGCCAGAGATGCGGCGCTTCTTGCAGGCGTGGATGCGATCAATGGGATTGCCATTGGTAACGAATTCCTCCGCACCTATTATGAAAATAACGTGATCGGTGGAGCGGATTCCTTTGCGCTGTTGGCAACAGACTTTGAAGACTCTTTCACCGCCGGTATCAGGCAAAAACTGTTTCAGGAAATCACGGGCACACCGGTTCCCGAGCCCGCTACCCTCGGCTTACTGGGCCTGGGCATGATGGGTCTGTTTCTGCGCCGCCGGAAAATGGCTGCCTGACAGCCAGATATCTGCTTTTAAAAACCGCTGCGGGCTTCTAGCCCCAGCGGTTTTGTTAATTTTATGGATACTCTTTTGTATCGACAACTCGAATATCAAATAGTCTGTCCAAACCGTTTTTCCAGCCAGGCATTAATATCAGCAGATTCATACATCCATTGCTCGCTGCCGTCCTCATTTGTTATCCGTAAACAGGGAACCTTCACATTGCCTCCACCCTGTTCCAGCTCGGTGCGATGGGAGGGGTTATGTTGGGCATCCCGCTTTTCAATATTCAGGTTAAGCCGTGCAATCTGCTTGCGCACTTTGACGCAGAATGGGCAGGTCTTGAACTGATACAGCGCCAGCTTTTCACATGCAGAATCGACTTGTTTTTGCTCTTCTGCACTGCGCTCCAACGGCTTTCCTCCGCCAAGCTTTTCGCCCAACAGAACAAAAGGGGTCAGGATAAGACGTAAGGTTCGGAAAAAATAACGGATAACCATTCGCATTGAATAAACCTTTAATTTGGTACATGAACTCCGAGGCGCAGTATAAAGCAAAACGGTTAGAGTTCGGGTAATCTGCCACGGTGGATACGTGCTTTAAAAGGAACCTAAAATGAAGTTTATTTCCCTGTGGGATTTGCCCACACGGTTGTTTCACTGGTTGTTGGTGCTTGCTGTATCGGGCTCGCTGATAACGGTAAACCTCGGTGGCACCTGGATGCTGTGGCACGAGCGCTTCGGCCTCACCATCGTGAGTCTGATCAGCTTTCGACTGGTATGGGGTTTTGTTGGCTCTACTTATGCGCGTTTTCCGCAATTTATCCCTGGGCCAACACGAATATCTGCTTATCTGAAAGGCGATTGGCAAGGTTTGGGGCACAACCCTCTGGGTGCTTTATCAGTACTGGCCATGCTGGGCTTGCTGGGTTTCCAGGCGGTTACAGGGTTGTTTGCGACTGACGCTATCGCCTTTAATGGGCCACTTTACCGTGCGGTCTCGTCAGACTGGAACGACACGATCACATCCTGGCATAAACTGACAGAGTGGTTTATTTACGGTTTGATCGGTTTGCACATTGCCAGTGTGGTCTTTTACACACTGGTAAAGAAAAACAATCTGATTACCCCAATGGTTAGCGGGCGCAAACAGGTAAATGAAAGCACGGACGATCAGCGAAAAGGTGGCGGCCTGATAGCTCTCATTGTCGCGTTGGGGGTAGCAGGGTTCGCTGTGTGGGTGGCGAACGGGGGGCTTCTGCCTCCTCCGCCTCCGCCTCCGCCCGATCTGGGCTGGTAAGCGGCGGAGGCGCAGGCTTTATCTGTAAGGCTTACTCGGCGCGGAAAGCGTCGTGGCATGCCTTGCAGGACTTGCCTACTTCGCTGAACTGAGCGGCCAGCGCGGCTTTGTCACCTCCGTTGGCGGCGACTTCCTGAAGCTTGGTGGCGGCCTGGGCAAAGCCGATCGCGACTTCACGGGCTTTTTCCGGCTTGTCGAAAAACTCGGGTTTCAGTCTGGTGTCGTCGTTTTTGTCCATTGCCGTACCAGGACCGAAGAGGGCGCCTAAACCGGAGTTGGCTACGGACGCAATGGCGTTGGCAGCGGCCAGCATTTGTTGCTCATTGTAGGCGACATCGCCATCGATGGCCTGGGACTTGATCTTGCCCATGTTCCATGCAGCAAACGTAAACGCGCTCTGCCGGGTGTTGATCTGGTCTTCGACGTCCATCTGAGCCACAACGGGTGCTGCGGTTACAAGGCTCAATGCCAAGGCTAGATAAAATCCTGATTTACGCATGGTATTTCTCTCTCATTTATGAAAACCAAAGTGATGTCATCATATGAATGATTCCACAGATATCACGGGTTTTAAATCGAAATACCGTAAAGTCCAAGTAAAGGTATAGAGCGTCTATGCCTGAACCTGCACGCTAGACAGAGGTTGCATTCGGCTCAAACAGGCATGAACGTTAAGGCTGGGGGGCATTCTGGAGGCACAAAAAAAGCCAGCTCTCACGGATCACGTAAGTAACTGACTTTCTTGGCAGAATTGGTAGGACCACCCAGATTCGAACTGGGGACCTCTACCATGTCAAGGTAGCGCTCTAACCAACTGAGCTATGGTCCTGTGTTCTGCAACGGGGCGAAATATACTGATTCTCCCGTATCTGGTCAACCTATTTTAGCCGGTTTCTCTTTTCTTAGTGCGGCCCTGAGGGTTTTGCTCAGGGAGCTCCAGCGGTTAACAATCAATGCCGCGAAGATTAACCCGCAACCGGCGAGCTGGGTTGAGGTCATGGTTTCATCAAACCATCCGGCTGCGAACAGGGATACCCAAACCGGTTCCAGCACCAGAATAACGGCACCGTGGCTGTGAGTGGACAGGCTTTGTGCATATGTTTGCACCAGAAAACGCCCAGCCGTTCCAACGATAGCGCTGGCGAGAACCCACCAGATTAAAAGTGGCGGAGGGGTGCCGAACGTCGGCAGCCAAGGCTCCATAAGCAGTGATTCAGCCAGGGTCACCATTCCCACGGTAAGCAACGCTATGGCAGTGAGGGGCAGGGCCGGGATGCGATGCTTTTCGATGGTTTCACCCTGGCGGTTGATGACCGTGCGTTGATTTGCCGCCCGGGTGTTAAGCGTGAAATACAGCGCAAAAATTGTTGCAGCCACCGCGAAGAACATCTGACCGGCTTCAGGCTGAAAACCGTTACGAAGGGAGAGAAGAGCCAGCCCGGCGACTGCGACGGGAATGGCAAACCAGGTGCTTGCAGGTTGCGCCTCCTTGAACACAAGGCGGGCGATAACAGGAACAATAACTACGCCCAGGCTGGTAATGAAAGCCCCTTCACCCATGCTGGAGGCATGGAACAGGCCCATGACCCAGAAACTCATGGCCACACCAAATACCAGCCCAACACCCACTCCGCGCTTGATCTGATCCCGGCTCAGCCGGGACAGTGGTTTCCAGGCGAACACCGCAAGAAAACCGCCTGCAATCAGGAACCGCACGGCCATAAACAATAACGGTGGCATGAGCAATATGGCTTCTTTGGAAAAGATCCAGCTTACAGCGGCAAGCAGAGTAACCGTGACGAGTAGAAGATCGGATTTTTGAGCGTCGGACATGGTGTGGGGAGCAACAGAGTTAGGGTAGGGTGCCACCAGAGCTACAGAAGTGACGTGTCCCAACAATGTATAGTTTGCGAAGTAAAAAAGAAAGGAGGCTCATCCGTGAGCCCGCCCGAATCCAGGTTCCGATAGCTGTTAATTGTTAAGCGTAGAATACACCAGAGTAGACATGTCGGTCTGATCTGAGCCTGGCACCTCGATATACCGGTCTTTGGAGCCCCAGAGCTTCCACCAGGGGCGTTTGCTGTAGCTTCTGCTGGCGAAGTCTACCTGCAGGCTGTTCAGGGTCGTGTTGTTCACCACCGGTACCGAGATGTTACCGGTTTCCGAGCCCAATACACCGCTATGGGTAACACCCTCACTCATCAGTATCGGGTAGTGGTTGTAGTAAAGGCCGGCGGGGCCATTCTGGCTGGTTACCTTACCAGCAAGGCTGAGGTTGCCGGAGCAGGAATCGATACCCTGAGCTGAGGTTGCGCCACAGGATGAATGCGCCGGTACAACGCCGTCATCTTTACCGGAGATGAAGGGCTTGGTGATGCCGGCGTAGGGTGAGCCGCCCGCAACGAACCTAAGGCGCGGAATAGAGTTGGGGCTCAGAGCCAGGTTTCTGGCGGTGTTGGTTTGCAGGTCATTTACCACGCCCAGCTTGCCCGGCTCAGGCTCTATGCCTGTGAAAGCCTGGACAGCAGCACGAAGAGGCCAGTTATACCAGGTCGGGTTATATGCAAGGCTCAGCGCCAGGTTTGCCAGGTCTGTGCCACCACCCGCCCCTGCATAGTCTATGGAGGCGAGGATTTTCAGCGGGGGCAAACCTTCGTTCTGCAACCAACGGGCCTGATTTTCCAGCAGATAGCGGGTGACCAGATCGCCCGTTGAGTGTGAAACCACTATGCAAAAATCGTTACACAGACCCTGCTGGCTGATTTCGCGGATCTGCTCATAGGCTCTTTGAGCAATGCTGCCTTCGATTCTGCCGTCGCTTGGCCAGTCAACACGGGCTTCCGAGCGGGATAGCCAGAATGTCTGCCAATAGTCCTCGCCAGCGTCCCTGATAGCCTGCAGGTTGGCGGGTGGCGTCTCAAGGTCTTCCATCTGGAAGCCGTGAACCAGAATCACATTGTGCCCGGCTAGCTGCGCTTGGGCGGGTCCGGCCATCATACTGCTGGTCAGCGCGGTGGCCAGCGCAATTTTACAGGCATATCGGGTCTTTCTTGTTGTCATGATTGCTCCGTTTTGCATGATTGTTATTGTGGTACCTCAGAACTTGTCAGCCAGCTGTTTCAGCAGAGCTGCACGCTGTTCCGATTCGGGATTTACCGCCGGGGTATCCTTGAGGTCATCAAGGTCTGGCGGCTCAAAGTCGTAGCCCTCCTCCGGGCCAAAGGCATAATGGGTGCGGTCGCCGGGCCGGGCAGGTAATTGCCGTATCTGCAGATTGCGCAGTTGAAACTTTCCGTTGAACGATTTGTTCGCAAGCACCGTGCCGTGAGCTCTCAGTGAGAGGGTGTCTGAGGTGCGGTCGAGCCGTTTCTCGGCCTGAATCTGGGCGACCGGCTGCTGGCCGTTATAGAGTTGGGCAGACAACGCATAGAAGCCCGGTTCCTGTGGCGAAAAGTTGACTGGAATAACCAGGTTATTGTTGCTGAGGAAGGTATCTTCGAGCCCTTCAAAGTCCCCGAGATAGGGTTCAATGGTTAGACTGGAGGCATGTCGCACAGGTTTTCCGTCAACGGTTGCTTCTACGATAAGCCGGTATTCTCCCGGCTCTTCGTCGGTTGTCAGGCTGCCCTGGTAGTAGCCTGTCTCGCCATCCTGCTCCAGCGTTGTGGTTTCGACGGAATCTCTGGATTCAGGGCGCTCAAGCGTTGCCTGAAGCGAATTTCCCACCACCTGAGGCCCCTGCAATGAGGCAACAACAAGAATGTCCTCACCCCGGGTGAAGCGGAACTTATCGAGGGTGACGGTAAACTGACCGCCGTTTTCCAGCGGCAGAGCCACAGGCTCGTAGTGATTGCCGCGATACCCTTTGGCCTGGGCTTCAGTTAACGGCACCGACCAGGGCGGATAACGAGCAGAGTGGGCATACTGGTCGGCTACCTTGGACAGCATAAACCCCACGGGATTGTCTGAAGGTGGCTTTTGCTGAGGGCCGGCAGTCGCCTGAGAGGTTCTTGACGCGGTGCCCGGGCTGGGTGCTGTTTGTCGGGCCTTATCCTCCTGGATTTTCGTATCCCAACTAAATCCGTAGTGGTTGTCCTCCGACAGCAGGTATCCAGTGCTGACCACAATGGAGGCTACAAATAAACCGGCTCCGAGCGCCTTAGGGGACATTCATTTGTCCTTTTCAATTATTGTATTGTCCGACAAACATACTGCCGATTAGCCCTTGCTGGCTAAAATATAGTCAAAAAACGTAACGGCGCTGGTAATTCCTGTGACCTTGATCACAAAACGCTTAAAACCAGCCAGAATCCTTTATCGCCTCAAAGCCAAAGCGGAGATTTACCTCGTCCCCCACTAGCGCTGGGTCAAGCCCATAGGTCATGTCCCAGTCGCTGCGTTTGAGGGTGGTTTGTGCGCTAATGCCCAAAGTGTATTTTTCATGGCCAATAGGGTACTCAGCAGCCTTGTTCAAAGTCACGTCCAGCTCCACCGGGTTTGTTTGCCCGAGCATGTTCAATTCCCCGGTGACGACGCCAGTCGATTCGCCGGTTGTTTCGAAGTTGGTTATGGTGAACGTAATGTCCGGATATTTGCTGGTGTTAAGAAAATCTTTGCCAGTGAGGTGGTCATCGCGCTTTTCGTGATTGGTGAACACGCTTTTGCTTTTGAATGTTAACCTTCCAGAAGCCAATTCCCGCGTTTCTTCGTCGTACACAAATTCGCCTTCAACCTTCCGGAACATCCCCATTACAGGTGCGTAGCCAATGTGCATGATTTCGAAAACCATCGAGAAATGCTCATCGTCTACTTCAAAGTTGGCGGGCGCGGCATTGGCGACGTTCGCAACAGGTGCCAGGGCGAAGCAGGCGAGAAGAGCTGGCATCAGGAAAAATGATTCAGACTGTTTCATGGTGAAATCTCCTTTCATAAAGCCAGTACACGTCTGTCAGAAACGACCAGGCGAGTAACAACAGGGCGGTTGCCAACGTCAGGCTGGCAAACATGGGTGGAACAGGTGGCAAAATGGCAACCATCAATGTAACTATCTGCCACACACAGATGGTTTTGCGACGGAAACTCTGGGGTAATGGACGGTTTAGCCAGTCCAATACCGAAGCTGCTGCGACAAACAGGTAGCGCATAAGCCCGAGAGCAAGAACCCAAGTGCCGGCTTTCCCGCTCATCACGACTGCTATGCATAGCCCCAGAATAAGAAGAGCATCCATTTCCATATCGAAGCGCGCGCCGAAAGCACTGGCGGAGTGGGTTACCCTTGCAAGCTTGCCATCCACGCCGTCGAGAATCAGAGCCGTCAGAGCGCCAATGGCGTAGATCCAGAGTGTATGATCAGATGAGGGGGTGGCAGGAAGAAACGGGGCGGCAGCAACCAAAGCAATAATCAGGCTGCTCCGGAAAAGAGTGGCGCGATTTGCCCAGCCAAAATCTTTATCGCGGGGCCAGCGTGTGAGGATTGCAGCGCAGATAAAGCCGTATAGCAGAGTTGCGAAAATAATCATCGGCCAGGATGCTGCGTACAGCTTTAAAGCACCAACCATCCACAGTGCTGTGAGCGCAGCGCCCCAGAGTAGGTCAGCCCACGGCGGTATTATGGAAGGTTTCGGCCGCATTTCAGAACCCATAATATAACTCCAACGTATAGGCTTTGATGCATTGCATTCAGTAACAAAGACTATAGTGTCGTGATCAATCTATTAACAGTGCTGACACAGGGAGGGGAAGATGAGTTCCGGTTTGAGCAGTTCGTCAGAACAAAATGTTTCCCGGGCATTCTGGATAACCGGGCCCGGGGAAGGTCGTATTCTGGAGGCGCCGGTGGTAGCTGGCCAGCCGAGTATCAATGAGCCCCGGGTCGTTGTAAAAACATTATGGTCCGGCGTAAGCAGAGGTACCGAATCTCTGGTGTTCAACGGGCGGGTTCCGCAAAGCGAGTTCGATCGCATGCAGGCTCCTTTTCAGGCAGGAGCGTTTCCATGGCCGGTAAAGTACGGTTATGCCAATGTGGGGCAAGTGCTTGAAGGACAGGATGAACTGGTTGGAAAGACGGTGTTTTGTCTCTTTCCCCACCAGGAGGTGTATTCGGTGCCGGCCAGTGCGGTGACGCCCATCCCGGCTGGTGTTCCGGCGGAGCGGGCTATTCTGGCTGCGAATATGGAAACGGCCATAAACGGTCTTTGGGATTCTATGCCTGCGGTGGGTGATCGCATCGCGGTGGTGGGTCTCGGTGTGGTCGGGCTCCTTGTGAGCTGGCTCGCCAACCGTATTCCTGGAACACAGGTTACGGCCATCGATACCAATCAGGCCAAGGCAGGGGTTGCGGAGGCTTTAGGGCTGACGTTTGCAACAGAATCACCGGCAGATAGCCACGATCTCGTTATTCACGCCAGCGGGCACGAATCCGGCCTCGCAACCGCGCTCGCATTGGCAGGGCAGGACGCAACCGTGCTTGAAATGAGCTGGTATGGCGACAAGCCTGTTTCTGTTCCGCTTGGGTCAGCATTCCACTCCCGCAGGCTCACGTTAAGATCGAGCCAGGTTGGTCAGATTCCGCCTGCGCGACAGCCTCGGTGGACCTACCGTAAACGCCTTCAACTGGCGCTTGAGCTGCTGCAGCACGATGTTCTGGATTACCTGATTAGCGGTGAGAACAGCTTTGAACAGATGCCTGAAACCATGAGCCGGATTCTTGCGAATGGCAGTGATACGCTTTGTCACCGCATAAAATACTGAGGAGCTTGTTATGTTCAGTCTTACCGTCCGGGATCACATGATGATTGCGCACAGCTTTAATGGTGAAGTTTTCGGCCCGGCACAAAAAACTCACGGCGCCACTTATGTGGTTGATATGACATTTGAACGCCATGAGCTGGATAAAGATGACCTGATTATCGATATTGGGCTGGCGTCGGAGGTTCTCAAGCAGGTGCTTAGTGAATTCAACATGAAGAACCTTGACGATATTGAGGATTTCAGAGGCCGCAACACCACGACTGAGTTTATGGCAAAGAAGGTATACGAACGGATGGCAGCAGCCATCCATGCAGGGCGGTTGGGCGAGACTGCAAAAGCCGTCTGTGCATTGAAGGTAACGCTTGCGGAATCACACATTGCCTGGGCCAGTTACCATGCCGGAATCTGAAACGGCCCTGCACTTCGTTGTGCCCGGGAATCCTGATCAGAACACCGGCGGTTATCGCTATGTACGGAAACTTTCTGAAGCATTGAATCGGGCCGGCACGAAAGCTGTGGTAACAGGATTGCCAGGCAGGTTCCCCAGGCCGGATGCTGTCGCAACACAGGCGATGGACAACATGCTCTCAAACCTTGCGAACGGTTCGCGGGTAATTCTGGACGGGCTTGCCATGAGCGCAATGCCCGACGTACTCGAAAAGCATGCTCAGCGACTGTACCTCACTGCACTCATTCATCACCCGTTGGCGGACGAGACCGGATTAAGCCACGCCTCGCAGGATTGGTTCTTTGAACGAGAGAAACAGGCACTGAAAGTCGTTCGGGATGTATTTACAACCAGCGTCTATACGGCGTTCCGGCTCGCAGATTACGGTGTGACAGCTGCGCGTATTCAAACGGCCGAGCCCGGGGTGGAAAGCCCTGCATGTGCTGCGTTGCCTGCTGACATTGAAGCTTTTGCCGATAGCCAGAAACGGCAAGAGTCAGGTGCTCCCAATATCCTTTGCGTTGCCCACTTGTCGCCGCGCAAGGCACAGCATCATTTGGTTGAGGCTCTTGCCGGGCTGGCTCACCTTCCTTGGCACTGCACCTTTGCAGGCTCCTGCGAGCGCGATGCGGTTTATGCTGATGGCGTGAGACAGCAGATTGGCGAATCGGGCCTGAGCACTCGAATTGATCTCGCTGGAGAGGTTGACGGGCAGAAACTCGCGAGCCTGTATGGGAATGCAACCCTGTTCGTACTGCCGTCGCTATACGAAGGCTATGGCATGGTCATTGATGAAGCTCTGGCCGCCGGCCTGCCGGTCATTTCATCGGATGGCGGCGCCTTGAAACAAACCGGAGCACGGCCTGGCGTCGTGTTGTACACCGCCGGGAATGCGGATGCATTGCAAGCCAGCCTGCGAACATGGCTTGGCGATTCTGAAGCTCTGAAACAAGCCCGCGCAGAGGCTGTTGGCGAGTCTGGCAACGTTAGAAGTTGGGCAGATACGGCAAGACTGTTTCTGAAAGGGCTTGGTTATTTTGATCAATACCATCGCGATACGTTTTTTGCCGGGGAATGGTTGCAAGTAAGAGAAGCCGCCGATCACCGTGGGCGGTCAAAGGATTTGACTCGGTGGCTGGACCAGTGGATAAGAGATAGGTCGAACCTTCAAGGCCCGGTCAGGCTTGTGGATATTGGTACGGGACGGGGTTCAAATGCGGCTTATCTAGCATCTACATTATCAACACCACAGGAATGGGTACTGGTTGATCAGGATGAAAACCTGCTGACGGAAGCTGCTCACAGAGTGGGTGAGTTGAATACCTCCTGTGAGATCGTGCGCCGCCGCTTAATGCCTGAGGATTTTGAAGGGTTTCTCCCTGATGACACATTGGTTGTGACAGCCTCGGCACTTATCGATCTGGTTTCTGAGGCCTGGCTGGATGCCCTTGTTGCCGAAGTGGCATCAAAGCGGGCGGCGATGCTGGTTGTGCTGAGTTATACCGGTGCCTTTGCGCTATCGCCGTCCCACGAACATGACTGTTTGTTGCAGGAGCTGGTCAATCAGCACCAGCATGGCGATAAGGGCACAGGCGCCGCGCTTGGGCCAGATGCTGCCGCAGTGCTGGCAGAAAAATTGAACTTACAGCGTTATGAGGTAAGGATTGCCGAAACCCCATGGCAACTCAGCAATACAGACGCAATGCTGGCCACCATGCTGATGGAAGACTGGGTAACCGCCGCCAAGCAGCGGGGCCCGGGTGCTGCAGATCAATTGGATGCCTGGTTTGCGGTCAGAAAGCAGCAGCTGGACGCGGGTGAGCTGAAAATTACCGTGTGTCATCAGGACGTACTTGGTCTGCCGGTAGCATGAGTTTTGTGAGCGACAAAGGGTTTCGCATTGCATTGAAATGGCTGACGGCCGCCTTGGTTATCGTTGCTGTTTTGTTGTTTGTGGATGTGGAAAAACTGCTTGGCGAGCTAACCCGGATTCCACCGGTTGCGTTGATCGCGGGGCTTGTTTTAGGCGTTGGTCAGGTGTTTTTGTCGGCTTGGCGCTGGCGGTATACTGCAGCCATTCTGGGAATACCGATACCTTGCTGGCAGGCAGTGAGGGAATACTACCTCGCTACCTTTACCAACCAGGTTTTGCCCGGCGGCGTTCTGGGTGATGTGAATCGTGCGCTGCGCCACGGCGCTGATTCCAAAAACCGGTTGGCAGCGGCCCATGGTGTTGCGATAGAACGTTTGTCCGGACAAATCGTACTGGCGGGGGTGGTTGTAACTGGCCTCTCGTGGCTGGTGATTACGGGTAGAATCATGGGCGCTGATCCCACAGCTTCTGATTCCTCTGGCCAGCTTTCCTTGCTGCTGTCAGGTGCAGCGGTCCCGGTTCTATTGGTAGGGCTTTTCGCAAAACGAAGCCGCGGCACATCCACTTATTTCGCAACGCTGCGCAGTGATCTCAAGCGTGCGCTGATGTCATGGCCGGCGTTCCCGTGGCAACTGCTGTCCTCTCTGCTCGTGGTGGCAAGCTATCTGGCCGTATTTCTCGTGCTGGCAAAGGGCGCAGGCTATCTGGCTGACATGGCATCAGTTGGCGTGGTTGCGGCTCTGTGCAGTCTCCTTCTGCTGAGCATGGTGATTCCTTTCACCGTGTCTGGCTGGGGAGTTCGTGAAGGTGCTGCGGTTGTTCTATGGCCAATGGCTGGCTTGCCAGCGGAGCAGGGCGTTGCTCTGAGTGTGGCCTATGGTGCTTTGATATTTGTCTCCAGTTTGCCAGGCGCTCTTTTTTTGTTCAGTTCGAAGGCAAGGCAACGCTGAAATCCAGATCAAACAGCATGTCTGTGCCGAGGTTTACGAACCGGGCACCCGGCCTGAGCGCATCGTCCAGAAAATCGATTTCCGGCAGCGAAAACGCCGGCCTGCCGCTGCCTATGATCATTGGCGCAACCATCACATGCAGTCGATTCAACAAGCCGGCCTGAAGAAACTTTGAAACGGTCAGGCCCCCGCCTTCCACAAAAATTTTTCTCAGATCAAAGTCGGCCAGAACCTTGAGGATCAGCTCCGGATCCACCGGCGTTGATCCGCTGCCCAGGCAGGGAACCTCTGTAACAGTACCCGGGCCACCGCAACGAGCGCTGTCTGGTTTGTAGTTGCCAGCCACAAGCCGCAGTGTCGGCGACTCACCATCCGTAAACAGGTGGTGGCTGCCTGGCACTCTGCGGTTGCGGTCTATAACCACTCTTACCGGGTTGGCGCCGCTGGCACAGCGCACTGTAAGGCGCGGGTTGTCGGTAGCCGCTGTGCCGGCACCTACAACCACTGCATCCGATAGCGCGCGGATTCGATGCAGGTGCACAATCCCGTCTTTGCCGTTGATGAAGCGGGAGTGGCCCGTAGCGGTCGCAATACGGCCGTCCAGGCTTTGTCCAAGCTGAGCAATAACATGCTGCGGGGACCTCGCGGTACGTGGTTGGCACAAGGGTAAAAATGTATCCAATAAGGCTCTGGCTTTATCTTTGGCGGGTAGCAACAAGCGGTACTCACCCATTTTGCTAAGCTCAAGCGCAGGGACAGCGGAATTGGGCCAGTGAAGAGTCACATCCTCACGGTTAATTGCCTGTAAAATCAGGTTCCAGGCGGCTTCAGTATCCAATGTGTGAGAAGTCATAAGGTTCCTGTGTCTTTTTGTTCAACCCAGTATAGGCAGATTGTGCATAGAGCTGTATGTACGTTACATTTTCTGATTAACTCACTTTTTAGAGCAATCTTGCAGAGGCGAATACCATGCGGTACCTGCAGACATTCAATCGTCGGTTGCGGCAGATGCGTGAGGCAGGGCATTTGTCCTGCCAGGATGTGGCGGAAATATGCGGTGTCGATGAGGCTCAGGTTATAAGCTGGGAGGCTGCAGATGCGAGGCAGCGTACCTATCCGGACGTATCGGCGTTGCTGGATTTCTGTATAAAAACGGAAACCCCTCTGGAAGACCTCCTGGACCTGACGGAGCCCGGGGACCGTGGGCAGCTTGAATTGCCGGGGTTGGCTTTCAGCAGCAGTGATGATCTCTCCAAGGCACTGAAGGAGCTCGAGCAGGAGTTAGACCGGCTTCAGCTTTCGGATGAAGAAAGTGAGCTTCTGCGCCGGTTCCGCAAGACCGCTGCGGAGAACCGGCGCATGATTCTTCAGATTCTGGGTGCCTGAGCCCAGAGTGCTCGTCTGTTACTTCTGCTTTTTGTAGATGTTCTCGTACACGTAGTTGGTGGCTTCTACAAACCCATCAATACTGCCGCAGTCAAAGCGTTGGCCCTTGAACTGATACGCCAGCACACATCCGTTCTTCGCTTGCTCGAGCAGTGCATCGGTGATCTGAATCTCGCCGTTCTTGCCCGCCGGTGTACGTTCCAGAATGTCAAAAATATCCGGTGTGAGAATATAACGGCCAATAATGGCCAGATTGCTTGGTGCGTCCTCAGGCGCGGGCTTCTCGACCATGTCCGTGATGCGATACAGGCCGTCTTTCATCGATTCACCGGCTATCACACCGTACTTGTGGGTTTCGTCCGCAGGCACTTCTTCAATGGCAACGATGGAGCAGCGGAACTGGTTGTACAGCTTAACCATCTGCGTCAGAACGCCGTCTTCACCTTCTCCCGGGCCGATGCAAAAATCATCGGCCAGTACCACCGCAAACGGATTGTCCCCCATCAAGTTCCGGCCGCTCAGAATGGCGTGGCCGAGCCCTTTCATTTCAACCTGGCGGGTAAAGGCAAACGTGTTGTTATCGATCAGGTCCCGGATGGAGGTCAGCAAGCCTTCTTTGCCTGACCCCGCAATCTGGTGTTCGAGCTCGTAGCTCATGTCAAAATGATCTTCAATCGCTCGCTTGCCGCGCCCGGTCACAAAGCCGAACTCATGAATGCCGGCTTCGGCTGCTTCTTCAACCCCGTACTGCACCAGTGGCTTGTTAACGATGGGCAGTATTTCTTTCGGCATCGCTTTCGTGGCTGGCAGAAAGCGGGTGCCATAACCGGCAACTGGGAAGAGGCACTTTTTGATCATCTTATTCATCCTTTGGTCGGGAGTCGTAGCGTTTCCATAATTTGAGGCGAGTTTAGCAAGTTATTTGTCTGAGAGGAGAGGACCGGCGGTATTCATTGCGTTTTGTAATTGCGGCGACAGACGGGATAATTAGCTTGATTTGCCTGTCATATCTAATACTTAACATGCAGATGTCGCTATAACCTACTGTTTTTAAGAATGTTAAAATTGTAATTTTTAGCAACCACCACTGGATTCTGGCTCTGTGTTTTTTTAAAGTGGCACGATATTTTTAAAAGCACCGTAATCCTGATTTTATACTTCAATGAGGCTCTCTTGTGGGACGCATACTTCTGGCAGCCCTGATTGTTGGCACTTTTGCCGGACAGGTGTCAGCGAACAGCACAAGATCGCCTGCCGAATCCCCCTTGTGGGATCTCTATCCTGCAGACCTTCTTCAGTCAGTCACCCGGTACGTCGCGTCCCACTTGGAGTTCTCTGGTGACTCCAGCCAGACCAGTGACAATGCGGATGGCCGCATCAATGTCACGAGCAATAATCTGATCTGGTCCCAGCACGTGCTAGGCTTGGCTTTTAGCGATTCCGTTGCCAGGCGAGGCAGTGCCGAGTCTACTACACTTGCGCTGCGGTACGCTTTTCCGCTGGCCGGCAGTGACTTCCGGATAGATCTTGAAAACAGGGATTATTCCGGCGCGGCGAGTGCCTCCGGGCAGCGTTATGACACCAGGGGAGAGCGCCGCAACCTGAAGATAACGGGTAACCGCTCGCTCTGGTCTTGGGAGGGCGTTGAGGTTGGCAGCGTTTTTTCTCACTCCAGCGGCAAGAGCAGCGCGTTTGAAGATTCCGTATGGGTTGAAAATTCCACCCATCAGCTTTCAAGCTTTGGGCTTCAGGGTTCTGCTTCGCAGGAGCTCTTCGGAGGAATGTACGCAACAACATCCCTGACAGCCATCGGAGGGCTGGATTCTGAAGAAACCACCAACCTATCGGGTCAAACCCATGATTCGGATGGCTTTCATAAGCTGGCGGTGGCTGCGTCTCTAAGCAGGGAAGTGCTGAGCTGGAATGTCGGGCTGAACGGGCGCTACCAATTTGCACCCGATGATTTGCCATCCTCCGAGTATCTTGGCATTGCTGGCCCGAGCATGATGCGAGGGTTTAATGGCCAATCGGTGCGCGTGGCCGAAGGTGGGTGGCTGCGGATGAACGCCCGCAGCCCAAGCTATCATTGGCCGTTCGCATCGGAACTTAACTCCGCCATTACATTCTCGCTGCTGCAGGGCTGGGCTCCTTACTCTGCGGCCCAGTCTGACCGTTTTGGCAGCACCAGTACTGGCGAAATCTCTCTGCAGCTCTACTCCCGGGATTTTCACGCCGACATGAGTATCGGTCAGATGCTCAATGCATCTAACGCGGCGCTCCTGATGCCCACAAGTCCTGATCTTTCCTTCTCGATTTCGGTCGGCATCTGAACGCCGACCCCTTCTGACAATCGTTTGTCTTTCTAATCCCTTGTTACCAAGATGTCACTTGAGGCCTGCCGTATAGCAGGTGTTACATTTACAGGTTGGTTTACAAGGGATTTTGTGATGATTGGACCACGGCTGCCAGTTTTGTTGTTTCTTTTCGTTCTGATGGCGCTTTCCGGTTACGCTCAGGCGTTCGGCTTCAAGGATGTCGCTGAAAAAGCCAAAGCCCTTGCCGACGAAACCTATCAAAAACCAGCACAGGCGCCCGATTTTCTCCGAAACCTGAGCTACACGGATTACCAGTCGATCCGCTTCAATCCCGATCAGAGTCTCTGGCGCTCAGGCGGGTCCCGGTTTCAGGTGATGATGATTCCCCAAGGCAGCTTTTACACTAATGCTGTCCAGCTCAATGTTATCGACAGCGAAGGCGTGCATCCGATCGGGTTCGATAAAAGCCGGTTTGACTATCCCAACCCTGAGCTTGCCAAACGAATTCCTGCGGACCTGGGCTACGCCGGGTTCAAATTAACATACCCGTTGTCCGGCAAAAAACCGTCCGGGAAGGCCACACAAAACCAGTTTCTGGTGTTTGGAGGCGCAAGTTACTTTCGTGGGGTCGGTGCGAACCAGAACTTCGGGCTTTCCGGCCGTGGCATTGCGGTCGACACCGGCCTGCCATCCGGCGAGGAATTTCCGGCATTTACCGAGTTCTGGATGGAGCACCCCAAAGCAGACAGCGACGTTATGGTTGTTTATGGCCTACTTGACGGCCCGAGCCTCGCAGGTGCCTACCGCTTTGAAATCCATCCGGGTAAAAACACCGAAATGGATGTGACAGCGCAATTGTTTTTTCGGAACGACGTAGAGCAGCTGGGCCAGGCACCGCTTACATCCATGTTTTACTACGGCGATAACACCCTGCGCCCGCGTGGGGAATGGCGCCCCCAGGTGCACGATTCCAACGGCCTGCTGATCAACGACGGTGAAACCGGTGAATGGCTCTGGCGCCCGCTGGTTAATCCTGCCGAACTGCAATTGAGTTTCCACCATGTACAAAACCTGAATGGCTTTGGCTTGATTCAGCGCGACCGCAGATTTGAGGACTTTCAGGACAGCGAAGCCCGCTATGACCGCCGGCCAAGTATGTGGGTGAAGCCACTTGGCGAGGGCAATGCAGGCTGGGGAAAGGGGCAAGTTGTGCTTGTTGAAATCCCTTCTGGCTCGGAAACCAATGACAACATTGTGGCGTTCTTCAAGCCGGAAGAGCCGGTGAAAGCAGGTGAGAGCCGCCGACTGAACTACTCCGTATCCTTTGGTGAGCCTGAAATTACCGGCCATCCCAGTGGCCGTGCTGTGCGCACCTTTGTGGGTAAGGGCACGATGAACGGTGAGTCGGACAACGCCTTGAGGCTTATCGTCGATTTCAAGGGAGGCGACCTTTCGGGGATTCGCCCGGACGCTGCGGTTGTCAGCCAGGTAAGCGGTGGTGAAGGTGTTGAAGTAATTGAGCATTTTGTTGAGTACATTGAGGTTGTTGATGTATGGCGTCTTTCAATTCTCGCAAAGCCGCCGGCAAAAAAGCCGCTTACCTTGCGGGGGTTGCTGAACAAGGATGACAAGCCTGTGACCGAGACATGGACGTATCTGCTCGGGCCGGCAACAGACCTTCGGGGGAACCCTCGATAACCGATGTGGCCGTCAATCAGGCGTAATAGCAGGTAGCCGTTAACAGCCAGGGAGACGAACGTGGAAGACATTTCCTTCCAGCATGTATTCAGCCGTATGTATAGCTATCTATGTGAGGCTGGTGTCGAAATGACCAGTGAGCGTTGTCGTCAGATGCTACAGCTCATTGACGATGCCGTAGCTGAGGTTGGTGAGATCGCGGGTGACTCAGCTGGCGAGCGAGGGCATGGCGCGCGTCTGTTGGAAAACACCATGAGCAGATTGCCGGACTACTTTACGATTCCGGATGTATCGACACCCACCGCAGCTCCACCCCTTTGCCGGGGCAGTATCGGGTACTACACCCGTGGATAGTACAACAACGGAAAACCCCGTAAAGCATCGCTGGCGGATGGTTGCGAACCTGCGTCGCGCTGTGTTGATGCTGTTTGTTTTTGGCCAAACTGCCATTGCATCTTATTACCTGCTTTGGGTGCTGCCTTATCACGGTGGCACCGCGCTGGAAATCGGCATGCTGGTGCTTTTTGCCATTCTTTATGCATGGATTGCGGTCGGGTTCTGGACAGCCGTATTCGGATTTGTGATCCGGCTGATGGGCGGCGATCGTCACTCAATTCTCAAACGCCACACAGAGGCAGAGTTGCTGGAAACGCCGCTGGCGAAAACCGCCGTTCTGCTTCCAATCTATCACGAACCAGTGCACTGGACGCTGAGCGGCCTTAAAGCCGTGTATCGTGACATCGAGCGCACGGGCCAGATCGAACACTTCGAGTTTTACATACTCTCCGATAGCCGGGATCCCGACGTCTGGCTGGAAGAGCAGGTTGCCTGGAACCAGCTGGCCAAGGATCTTGGTGGTGAGGGCAGGATTTTCTATCGCCGGCGCCCGGTGAACCTCAATTACAAAAGCGGCAACGTAGCCGATTTTCTCCGCCGTTGGGGGAAGCGCTGTAAATATATGGTGGTGCTGGATGCAGACAGTCTGATGACCGGCAGCACCATTGTTCGCATGGTGCGGCTCATGGAACGCGAGCCCGGCGTGGGAATTCTGCAAACCAACCCGAACATCATCAACGGCCAATCGCTGTTCGCTCGAATTCAGCAGTTCGCCAACCGGTTCTACTCCACGCTGTTTGCCAATGGGCTGGCTGCAATCCAGATGGGAGATGCCGCATTCTGGGGCCATAACGCCATTCTTCGTATTGAACCCTTCATGAACCACTGCGGGCTGCGCAAGCTACCCGGTATCGGGATCTTTGGCGGGCCAATCATGAGCCACGATTTTGTTGAGGCTGCGTACATGGGGCGAGCTGGCTACGAAGTCTGGCTGGAGCCGGGGCTGGGGGGCAGCTACGAAGAGTCGCCACCTACGTTGGCCGACGAACTGTCGCGGGACAGCCGCTGGGCCAAAGGCAACCTTCAGCACCTGTGGGTTATGTTGCGGGAACCCGGGCTGCGCTTCGCCCACCGCATGGCGTTTCTGAACGGCATCATGGCCTACGTAGCTTCACCGCTGTGGCTGGGCTTTTTGATTCTTACCACGATTGCAGCCGCCCAAATGACTCTGTCGCCCATCGAGTATTTTCCCGATGGTCATCAGGGTCTTTTCCCTCTGTGGCCTGAGTGGCGGCCCGAGTGGGCGCTGGGTCTTGCCCTGAGTACCCTGGCCCTACTGTTTCTGCCAAAATTTCTGGCCATTCTCGACGCGATGATTCACAGATTCACAAAAGAGTTCGGTGGTCTGTTTCGCCTTTTCTGTAGCGTCATGCTGGAAATTTTGATTTCAGTGTTGCTGGCGCCGTTGCGCATGTGGGCACACAGTCGCTACGTGGTGTCGGCCTTGCTGAACGTTTCGCTGCAATGGGCGGGGCAGAACCGGACTGAGGAGACTGGCTGGAAGGAAGCCTTCATCACTCAGCTACCCGGGATGGTACTGGGCGGAGGCTGGTCCGCATTTGCCTGGAGCCTGGATACAATGTTTTTCCTGTGGTCGTTGCCTGTTGCCGTGCCGCTTATTCTGGCGGCACCGACGGCCGTGTATCTCAGCCGAAATTCACTGGGGCAGGCTCTTAAGAAGCGCAAGCTCCTGCTTATACCTGAGGAAAGCATTGCGATGCCGCTGCTTGAAGATGCTGTCCGGTATCGCTCTCATGAGCTTGCGAATTCAACTCTTACACCGCTCGAACAGGCAGTGCTGAGGCTGGATCACAATCGCCTGCATCAGGCGCTGGCTTGGGACCACAGGCATGGCTCGCGCAAGGCAGAATTGGAGGCGTCTGTGGCCAGATGTCTCAAAGAAGGGCCTGAGGCGCTTTCACGTTCCGAAATGAGCCAGATCGCCCGAGACCGACAATCACTCAAAGCACTGCATGAGGGAGCCTGGCGCGCTTCGCCTGGCAGCTTCTGGGGCCGGTGCATAGCTCGGCTGAGTGCTCAAACCAAATGAAGTGACGAGGAGAGTAGCTATGGATCGACGTATGCTTATGAAAGCACTGGCAGCAGGGCTTGGAGCCAGTGCTCTGCCGCTTGCGCCCCTCGTTTGGGCGCGTGAATCCGGGATAAGCAGCGATAATAGCGAAAAACCCTTCAGTTATGCCTGGTTGAAAGGCTATGCGCGGGAACTGGCCGCTCAACCATACATATCTCACGAGGGCGAGCTGCCCCAAAGCCTGAAACAGCTTTCCTGGGACGACTACCAGGCCATCCGGTTTCGCAAGGATCACGCGTTATGGGCTGATAGCGATTCTGCCTTTCAGGCACAGTTGTTTCATCTGGGGCTGTACTTTCAATCTCCGGTCACCATTCATGAGGTGATCAACGGTAAGGCAACCACGCTTCGCTACAACCCCGAATTTTTTGATTACGAAGGCGAGCAACCCCTTGGCGACCTGCCGGGCGATCTCGGCTATGCTGGCTTTCGCCTGCATTATCAAACCAACTTCTCCCTGGATCTTGCGGCTTTTCTCGGCGCCAGCTACTTCCGCGCGGTGGGGTCGGAAATGCAGTACGGGATGTCTGCGAGGGGGCTGGCAATTGATACCGCTGTGAACGGTGAAGAGGAGTTCCCTCGGTTCAGCGCCTTCTGGCTGGAAAAGCCCCAGCCGGGCAGCCAGGTAATGCGGGTTTGGGCGTTGCTTGATTCACCTAGCACGACAGGTGCTTACGCCTTCGTTCTTGACCCGGGCCGCAATATGGTGATGGATGTCGATGTTGCACTGTATCCACGCACCGAAATGAAACGAGCTGGCATTGCGCCGCTCACAAGTATGTATCAGGTTGGCGAAAACAATCGGCGTATGGATTACGACTGGCGTCCGGAGATCCACGATTCGGACGGCCTGGCCATGCTTTCGGGCAGCGGCGAATGGCTTTGGCGCCCACTGGAGAACCCGGCTCATCTGCGCTTCAACAGTTTCAGTGATAACAATCCTCAGGGTTTCGGTTTGCTGCAGCGTGATCGGAATTTTGACCACTACCAGGACGATGGCGTGTTCTATGAACGTCGCCCCAGCGTATGGGTGCAGCCGAAAGGCGAGTGGGGCAAGGGCAGTATTGATCTGGTGGAGATCCCGACCGTGGATGAAACCTTCGACAACATCGTTGCCTTCTGGCATCCAGAAAAACCGCTGAAGCCTGAACAGGAATATCTGTTCTCCTACCGGTTGCACTGGGGTGAGCGGGCGCCGGTGAATCCGCGAGAGCTAGCGACCGTGCAGGCAACGCGGGCAGGGCTGGGTGGCGTTATTGGCCAGAAGCGAGAATACTTCTCCTGGCGTTTTGCGGTAGATTTTGCCGGAGGCGTGCTGGATATGTTGGGTGGTGATGCGGAAGTCGAAGCGGTGATCAGTGCAAGCCTGGGCGAAGTTGAAATAACCTCAGCCCGGCCATTGTCTGCAATCAACGGCTATAGGGCCATGTTTGATCTCGTTCCGGGGGACTCTGAAGAGCCCATTAATATCCGGCTGTATCTGCGCCTGGGCGATGAACCGCTCACAGAAACCTGGGTATACCAGTACTCGCCGCCACCCATGTCCGAACGTAAGCTCTATTGAGAAATGCTTGTTTAGGGCGCCATCTCTAACGGATTGTTGACAATATGTATGCAGCATTGTTGACAAAGTGGGCTTCAGGGGATAGTTTTGTCGATATTGCATCCAGATTGTCGACAAACTATGCCGGATATCACATCTCAAACCTACACCCGCGCCGATGAGGCCTTCGATTGTCTGCAAACGGCAATCGTAAAAGGGGATCTTGCGCCGGGTGACAAAATCGGTGAGTTGGATCTCTGCTCACGCTTTGAGTTGACGCGAGGCCCGCTCCGGGAAGCTCTTGGCCGCCTTGAGTCCCGCGGGCTTCTGGTTCGCCGTCCCCACGCTGGCGTGAAAGTTGTCTCTGTAAGCGCATCGGAGCTGGTTGAGCTATACCGTATTCGTGAAGTCATGGAAGGTCTGGCTGCCCGCCAGGCTGCCGAACGCATGACCGACCAGGAAATTGCCGACCTAAAGGCCACTCTGGATGCCCACGAAACCATGATCGACGAAGCTCGTGGGCAGGCCTATTATCAGGCAGAAGGGGATTACGACTTCCACCACCGCATTGCCACCGGTAGTCGAAACACCAAGCTGGCCCAGATGCTCCTGGGTGATCTCTATTACATGGTGCGGATGTACCGCTACAGGCTAAGCACCTCTGCCGGTCGCCCCCACCGTGCCCTTGGCGAGCACCGCCGAATTGTAGAAGCCATTGCCCAGCGTGATGGTGAACTCGCAGAATTTCTGATGAAAAGACACATCAACGCCGCTCGTGAAAATATCGAGAAGCAAATCGAGGAAGGCGTTTTAACTGTCTGACTGTTCTAACTATCTGATAAGAGAGGATCAAACATGTCCAATAAGCTCTCCCCGGGCGCGCGTTTCCGCAAAGCCCTGAACGACAACAAACCCCTGCAGATTGTAGGCACCATCAACGCTTATGCTGCGATGATGGCGGAAAAAATCGGGCATCAGGCCATCTACCTTTCTGGCGGCGGCGTGGCGAACGCCTCATATGGCTTGCCTGATCTGGGCATGACCAGCCTGAACGATGTAGTCGAAGACGTGCGCCGTATCACCGCAGCAACCGACCTGCCGTTGCTCGTGGATATCGACACCGGTTGGGGTGGTGCCTTCAATATTGCCCGTACTATTCAGCAGATGGAACGTGCAGGCGCCGCCGCTGTTCACATTGAAGATCAGGTAGCCCAGAAGCGCTGCGGACACCGTCCGAACAAGGAGATTGTTTCCAAAGAGGAAATGGTCGACCGCATTAAAGCGGCTGCAGACGCCCGGGTAGATAAAGACTTCTTTATTATGGCCCGCACCGATGCCTTCCAGAAAGAAGGCCTCGAGGCAGCCATTGATCGTGCCAAAGCCTGCATCGAAGCCGGTGCCGATGGCATTTTTGCTGAAGCGGTCACCGAACTGGAACACTACAAGGCATTCTCTGAGGCCTTGGGTGACGTGCCTCTGCTGGCCAACATCACCGAGTTTGGTGCTACGCCGCTATACAACCGCAAAGAGCTTGGCGAGTCCGGCGCAGCCATGGTGCTGTATCCGTTAAGCGCCTTCCGCGCCATGAATAAAGCCGCGGTAACGGTTTACCAAAGCATTCTTGAGAAGGGTGATCAGAAAGACGTGGTTGATTTGATGCAAACCCGTATGGAGCTCTACGATTACCTGAATTATCACGATTTCGAGCAGAAGCTGGACCAACTGTTTCAGCAATCCAAGGGCTGATTCAAGCCTGATAACACATTGTTTTGACCACCGGGCTTCTCGAACGAAACCCGGTCAATCATAAATATAGAGGGAGAGCACCCATGGCTGAAGCAAAAAAATCAGGTGGCGCAGGACTGCGCGGTCAGGTCGCCGGTGAAACGGCACTGTGCACTGTTGGTCAAACTGGAACCGGTCTTACTTATCGCGGTTACGACGTAAGTGATCTGGCGGACAACGCGCAGTTTGAGGAAGTGGCGTACCTGCTACTGCGAGGAAAACTACCGAACCAGCAAGAACTGGATGCCTACAAGAAAAAGCTTCAGAGCCTGCGTGGGTTGCCCCACGCCCTGAAGACCGTTCTGGAAAACATCCCCAAAGACGCTCATCCTATGGACGTAATGCGCACCGGCGCTTCGATGCTGGGTACCCTGGAAACCGAGCAGGACTTTAGCGAACAGGACGACAGAATCGACCGTTTGCTGGCGCTGTTCCCGTCTATCATTACCTACTGGTACCGTTTCGTCCACGAAGGCGTGCGCATTGAAACCGACAGTGACGTGGACTCCATCGGTGGTCATTTCCTCGAGCTGCTGCATGGCAAAAAACCGAGCGAACTGCATGAGCGGGTGATGAACGTATCCCTGATACTTTACGCCGAGCATGAGTTCAACGCTTCCACCTTCACCGCGCGCGTTTGCGCTTCCACGCTTTCTGATATCCATAGTTGTGTGACAGGCGCTATTGGCACCCTGCGTGGCCCGCTGCACGGCGGCGCCAATGAAGCGGCCATGGAGCTGATCCAGCGCTTCAAGAATGCTGACGAGGCTGAAGAAGGCCTGATGGGCATGCTGGCACGTAAAGAAAAGATCATGGGCTTCGGCCACGCGGTTTACACCGAGTCAGATCCCCGCAATGTGATCATCAAGAAATGGTCTGAAAAATTGTCGAAGGAAGTAGGCGATACGGTTCTGTACCCGGTATCCGTGCGCTGCGAAGAAGTCATGTGGCGCGAGAAGAAACTGTTCTGTAACGCTGACTTCTTCCATGCCTCGACTTACCACTTCATGGGCATCCCGACTGAGCTGTTCACGCCGATTTTCGTCATGTCCCGTGTTTCTGGGTGGACTGCCCACGTGAAAGAGCAGCGGGCCAATAACCGGATTATCCGCCCGAGTGCCGATTATACGGGGCCGGACCACGCTGAATGGCTGCCGATTGATAAGCGCGCATAATTCAAGGGATACGAGTCTTCTCATGAACACAAACTACCGCAAACCCCTACCAGGCACCGACCTGGATTATTTCGACACCCGCCAGGCTGTTGAAGAGATCCAGGCTGGCGCCTACGACAAGCTTCCGTACACCTCCCGAATCCTGGCCGAGCAGCTGGTTCGCCGCTGTGATCCGGATGCTTTGACGGATTCCCTTGAACAGCTCATCGAGCGCAAGCGCGATCTCGACTTCCCCTGGTACCCGGCTCGCGTAGTCTGCCACGACATCCTGGGCCAGACCGCTCTGGTGGATCTGGCAGGTTTGCGTGATGCGATTGCCGAGAAGGGCGGTGATCCCGCGAAAGTGAACCCGGTGGTTCCCACGCAGCTAATCGTGGATCACTCCCTGGCCGTTGAACACGCCGGCTTCGAGGAAGATGCGTTCGATAAAAACCGCGCCATCGAAGACCGCCGTAACGACGACCGGTTCCACTTTATCAACTGGACGAAAACCGCGTTCAAAAACGTGGATGTAATTCCTCCAGGCAACGGCATCATGCACCAGATTAACCTGGAGAAAATGTCCCCCGTGATTCAGGCGCGTGCCGATGGAGAAGGTAAGCGCGTAGCCTTCCCGGACACTTGCGTAGGTACAGACAGCCACACCCCGATGGTGGATGCCTTGGGCGTTATCTCCGTGGGTGTTGGCGGCCTGGAAGCCGAAAGCGTGATGCTTGGCCGTGCCTCTATGATGCGACTGCCGGATATCGTGGGTGTTGAGCTCACCGGCAAACTGCAGCCGGGCATCACCAGCACAGACATGGTACTGGCCCTGACCGAGTTTCTGCGCAAAGAGCGTGTGGTAGGTGCCTATCTGGAATTCTATGGTGAAGGTGCAGACAGCCTCACCATCGGTGACCGTGCAACTATCTCTAACATGACACCGGAATACGGTGCCACGGCTGCAATATTCTACATTGATGGCCAGACCATCGATTACCTCAAGCTGACCGGTCGTGAAGATGAGCAAGTGGCTCTGGTAGAAAAGTACGCCAAACACACCGGCCTCTGGGCAGATGCCCTGAAAACTGCCGAATACGAGCGCGTTCTGACGTTTGATCTCTCCACCGTTACCCGCACCCTGGCTGGCCCCTCCAACCCGCACGCGCACTTGCCGACCTCCGAGCTGAAAGAGCGTGGTATCGCCGGCGAGTGGGAGTTGGAAGAAGGCAAAATGCCCGATGGTGCCGTTATCATCGCGGCCATCACCAGCTGCACAAACACCAGCAACCCGCGCAATATGGTGGCTGCAGGCCTGATTGCTCGCAACGCCAACAAGCTGGGCCTGACCCGCAAGCCCTGGGTGAAGTCCTCCCTGGCACCGGGCTCCAAAACCGTCAAAATGTACCTGGAAGATGCCAAGCTGCTGTCCGAACTGGAAAATCTCGGCTTCGGCGTGGTGGCGTTTGCCTGTACAACCTGTAACGGCATGAGCGGTGCGCTGAATCCTGTCATTCAGAAAGAAGTCGTTGACCGCGATCTGTACGCGACGGCAGTGCTTTCTGGTAACCGTAACTTCGATGGCCGAATTCACCCCTACGCCAAGCAGGCATTTCTTGCATCACCGCCTTTGGTGGTGGCCTACGCGATTGCAGGGACCATCCGCTTCGATATCGAAAAAGATGCGTTGGGCTACGATAAAGACGGAAACCCCGTTACCTTGATGGACATCTGGCCGGATGACACCGAAATCGACGCCATTGTGAAACAATCGGTGAAGCCGGAGCAGTTCCGCAGCACCTACATTCCCATGTTCGATATCACCCGCGATGCGCAGGCCAATACCAATCCCCTGTATGACTGGCGCGAAATGAGCACCTACATCCGCCGCCCGCCATACTGGGAAGGTGGCATGGTGGGAGAGAAGCAGCTCAAAGGCATGCGACCGTTGGCGGTGTTGCCAGACAACATCACCACGGACCACCTGTCGCCATCCAACGCCATCATGATGGACAGCGCAGCCGGTGAATATCTGCACAAAATGGGCGTGCCGGAGGTCGACTTCAACTCCTACGCAACCCACCGTGGCGATCACCTGACCGCCCAACGCGCAACCTTTGCCAACCCTAAACTGTTCAACGAAATGGTGTTGGATGAAAACGGCAAAGTGAAGCAGGGTTCTATGGCGCGGATTGAGCCGGAAGGCAAGGTTACCCGCATGTGGGAAGCCATTGAGACCTACATGGAGCGCAAGCAGCCTTTGATCATCATCGCCGGCGCCGACTACGGCCAAGGCTCGTCCCGTGACTGGGCAGCGAAAGGTGTTGCGTTGGCGGGTGTTGAAGCCATTGCTGCGGAAGGTTTTGAACGCATCCACCGCACCAACCTGGTCGGCATGGGCGTTATGCCTCTGCAGTTCGAGGAAGGCACCACGCGCAAGACGCTGAAAATTGACGGCACTGAAACCTTTGATGTCGAAGGCACGGCTGCGCCCGGCGCGAAGCTGACTCTGGTTATGCATCGTAAAGATGGAAGCTCTGAGCGGGTGCCGGTGATCTGCCGGTTGGATACTGCCGAAGAATTGTCCATCTACTCCGCTGGTGGTGTATTGCAGCGCTTTGCCGAGGACTTCCTTCAGTCTGAAGGCGCCGCGTGAAAATTGGGGCCTGGCAGCTTTCCAAGCCCAGGCCCCGTCTTCGAATCCTGATGTGATTACTGAGAGCACCGAAATGACTTACGCTCCCCAAATCAAAATCCCCGCGACCTACATGCGTGGCGGCACCAGCAAAGGCGTATTTTTTCGTCTGAGCGATCTCCCCGATAAAGCCCAAACACCAGGCCAAGCCCGGGACAACATATTGCTGAGAGTAATTGGCAGCCCGGACCCTTACCAGAAGCAAACCGATGGCATGGGCGGCGCTACATCCAGCACCAGCAAAACCGTTATCCTGAGCAAAAGCACCCAGCCGGATCATGATGTGGATTACCTGTTCGGGCAGGTGAGCATAGACAAGCCCTTCGTGGACTGGAGCGGGAACTGCGGCAACCTCACTGCAGCCGTTGGAGCCTTTGCTATCAACAGTGGTTTCGTAGCAAAAGAACGAATCCCGGAAAACGGCACTGCGGTGGTGCGTATCTGGCAGGCCAATATCCGCAAGACCATCATTGCCAACGTACCCATCACCAACAGTGAAGTTCAGGAGACCGGCGATTTTGAGCTGGACGGAGTAACTTTCCCAGCAGCGGAAGTACAGGTTGAGTTCATGGATCCGGCCGATGGCGAAGGCTCCATGTTTCCCAGCGGTAATCTGGTGGATGAGCTGGAAGTTCCAGGTGTTGGTGCCCTGAAAGCCACCATGATCAATGCTGGCATTCCAACGGTGTTTATCAACGCGGATGCGGTTGGTTATACAGGCACGGAACTGCAAGACGACATCAACAGCGATCCCAAAGCTCTGGCGATGTTCGAGAGCATTCGCGCTCATGGGGCCTTGCAAATGGGCCTTATCCAGAACATCGAAGAAGCCGCCGCCCGACAACACACACCAAAAGTTGCTTTCGTAGCCCCGCCGGCGGACTACACTTCATCAAGTGGCAAGAAGATCGGCGCAGGTGACATCGATGTGCTGGTGCGTGCGCTCTCGATGGGCAAGCTGCATCACGCCATGATGGGAACAGCCGCAGTGGCTATAGCGACCGCAGCGGCCATTCCAGGAACACTGGTGAACCTGGCTGCAGGCGGCAGTGATCGCACTTCAGTTACCTTTGGCCATCCCTCAGGCACTCTGCAGGTTGGTGCAGAAGCAAAAGAAGTGGACGGTCAGTGGACGGCGACCAAAGCCATCATGAGCCGTAGCGCGAGAATTCTGATGGAGGGCTGGGTGCGCGAGGCATAAGCCTCTTCACCTTGGATTTTTTTGCATTAGACCCCGAACCCCGAAAGGAGGAACGAACATGTCTGCAACATTCGATCTCAACGAGCGGCCTGATTACGACGACGTTCTGCAGCGAATTGCAGATTACGTTCTGACTTATCAGGTGAAGAGCGAGGAAGCCTGGACTACAGCTCGGCACTGTTTAATGGACACGCTCGGTTGCGGCCTGTTGGCGCTGCGCTTTCCGGAGTGCACCAAGCATCTCGGGCCGATTGTCGAGGGCACTGTGGTTCCCCACGGTGCCCGGGTTCCCGGTACTTCGTTTCGTCTTGATCCCGTCAAGGCTGCCTGGGATATAGGCTGCATCGTGCGTTGGCTGGATTACAACGACACCTGGCTGGCAGCTGAGTGGGGGCACCCTTCGGATAATCTGGGTGGCATTCTGGCTATTGCAGACCACCTGTCCCAGAAACGCGTTGCCGAGGGCAAGGAATCGCTAACCGTGCGCGACGTTCTTGAAGCCATGATCATGGCCCATGAAATTCAGGGTGTGCTGGCGCTGGAGAACTCGTTCAATCGGGTAGGGCTGGACCACGTTTTATTGGTGAAAGTCGCCTCCACTGCAGTCACCGCCAAGCTCATGGGGGCCACACGCGAGCAGCTGCTGTCGGCGCTCTCTCACGCCTGGGTTGATGGGCAAGCTCTGCGAACCTACCGTCACGCACCCAACGCGGGCTCCCGAAAATCCTGGGCGGCCGGTGATGCCACATCACGGGCGGTTCGCCTTGCGGATATTGCCATGCGAGGCGAGATGGGGATTCCCAGTGCCCTGACAGCGCCCCAGTGGGGCTTTTACGACGTGCTTTTCAGCAAAACCAATAAAGACCAAGCTCTCAAGCCGGAAGACAAGCGTGAGTTTTCATTGCCTCAGGATTTCGGTTCCTACGTAATGGAAAACATTCTGTTCAAGATTTCCTTCCCCGCGGAATTTCACGCTCAGACGGCTGCCGAGGCCGCTGTAACGCTTCATCCACAGGTTAAAGACCGGCTCGGCGAGATCGACCGGATTGTTATCACGACACACGAGTCCGCAATTCGTATTATTTCCAAGAAAGGCAAACTGGCAAACGCGGCTGACCGCGATCACTGCCTGCAGTACATGGCCGCAGTGCCGCTGATTTTTGGTAATCTCAACGCAGAGCACTACGAGGACAGCTTTCACGAAGCCAACCCGCTAATCGATATGTTGCGGGACAAAATGGAAATCATCGAGGACGAGCGCTATACCCGGGAATATCTGGAGGCGGACAAGCGCTCCATCGCTAACGCCATTCAGGTTTTCTTCACGGACGGCTCCAGCACCGAGCAGGTTGCGGTTGATTACCCCATCGGCCACCGCAGGCGCAGAAAAGAGGGGATTCCGCTGTTGGAAGAAAAATTCAGAGAGAATCTCTCAACCCGATTTGTCGCGCAACGATGCGATGAAATCTTCACTCTCTGTGACAATCAGAAGACGCTTGAGGCCACGCCGGTCCACGAGTTTGCGGCGCTGTTTGCGATTTAGAGCCGTTCGGAGCCATTACAAATATTACCTACGGCTTGTACCACTGGTTACAATTCGATGGGGTTTTACATCAGCCTGTTAATTAAGCCAAAAAAATCCCGGACACATGCCCGGGATTTTTTGTTTGCCGGTGACCTGTTTTACTTTCTACCCGGCGATAGAGGCTTTACATTGTCAGGCGCCCCGATATTTTCCCGACGGGAAGACTGCTCGTCTGGAAAAATCGCAGCCAACCGGCTGTCAATACGCTCGAGTGCTTCCGCCATGCGCAGAAGAGCGTTTGTTGCGTTCGCCATGTCGCCTGTATTGAGCGCGCCTTGCTCGGGAGTCGGGTGTTCCCGCTTCTTCAGGCCGGTCAGTTTGGGTGTATTCTCCGGCAGTTCGTCTCCCAGCAAATCCTTGCGAATGGATTTGAGATCGTGGGGGTCGATAAACGGTCGGTCTTCGGAATAGGCGCACATCATCATGCCGTCACACAGCTTGTTGATCAGCCGGGGAATGCCTTTGCTAAGCTTGTGGATTTCGCGAACGGTGTCGCCATCAAAAAGCTTGTTGCCGCCGTGGCCGGAAACCAGCAGCCGGTAGTCAATATACTCAGCCGTCTCAGCAAGCGTAAGACCTTCCAGGTGGAAGAACAGTTTTACCCGCTGAGCAAGCTGGGGAATGTCCAGGACCGCCTGTTTCAGCTCCGGCTGGCCCAGCAGGATAACCCGCATTGAAGGCCCGCCCATGCTTTCCATTCCGGCCAGCATACGGACGTCTTCAAGGTTCTCCCGGGTGAGGTTCTGCGCTTCGTCAATGGTTAACACCACTGGTGTGCCGGCGGTGGCCATTTTCTCCAGGTAATCGGTAATCTGGAACAGCATGGCAACCTTGCTGTCATCCGTCACAAGCATTCCAGCCTTGCGAAGAATCAGACCAAACAGATCTTTCGACTCCAGGTTGGTGTAGGCGATATTGAGTAGCTTCAGGTTGCCTTCGAGGTTGCGGACAGTCTTCTTCAGCAGGGTTGTCTTGCCAGAACCGATTTCACCGCTAATAACCACAAAGCCTTCAGAGCTCCAGATGGCCGAAGACATGTATACATAAGCCCGGGAATGTTGCTGGCTCATGTAAATAAAATCGTCCTCCGGTGTGATGCGGAAGGGGTGCCTGTGGAGACCAAAAAATTCCAGATACATATACAATTCCTGTTCAGCTTTTTACCCTGAATCAGGCGAGGCGGATCATCTGATCGCAGCGCAGCAGGGTTTTGTCTGGTTCATAGGCATTATAGCTTTCGCTCACGGTCCCGAACCTGAAATCGCCGAGCAATCGATCGAGGCGATCGTGGCACTGGTCCAGATTGGTGTAATGGCGGAAACGCGAAAACCAGCTTGCGTTGTTATAACGTGGCTGCTCCGGGTCTATTTCCCAAGGGTGCAGATAAAACATTTGGGGCCGCGCACCAAAGCCCGACGCATTGCGGAACAGATAGCGAAACACCGGGTAAGGGAACTGGCGAAAATAGCCGCCCCCGGCCGCCGGTATGGAAAGCCCCATTATATGGGCGGTTGTCAGGGGAAACTCGCGGATAACGGCACCGCTGGCGGTTTCGATAGAGTAGGGCGCAGACGGAGAGCCGGGTATGCCATACCTGTCGTGTCGTATGGGGAAAATACTCGAATCCCAGGTAAAGCCTGCATCGCTCAGGATATCCAGAGCCCAAAGTGATTCCCGGGTAATAGAATAGCTTGCAGCACGGTAACCCTCTATCGCTTTGCCAGTGATGTCTTCCAGCAGGGATTTCGAGCGTACTGTTTCTTCGCGGAAGACGTCCTGCGTCTGGCTATAAATCAGTTGGTGACTGTATCCGTGGGAGGCAATCTCGTGGCCGTGGTCAGACAGTTTGCGGATGAGCGCAGGAAACCTCTCGGCTACCCAACCTAGCACAAAAAACGTTGCCTTTACCTGATGCTTGTCAAACAGGGATAGCAGACGTTCCGTGTTCTGTTCCACGCGAGAGGGCAATGAATCCCATTGTTCCGGACGGATAACGCCAGAAAGTGCAGCAACGTGGAAGTAGTCTTCAACGTCTATGCTCATGGCATGTAAGGGTGAGGGTGTCTCCGTTCCGGGCATAGGCTTTCCTTATTCAATGGTACCAATCATTTGCAATACCGACGGTTCAATTTTCACCTACGGACAGTGCAAATACAATTCTTGATGCGAGTAATTCCTCTTTGCCAAGAAAAACAATGTAAAACTATGTTACCAAAAGATACAATGAGTTGAGATTACAACTTGGTCAGCGCAGAATGGCCCAGATGACAAAAAAGGAACCGGTGGTAAGGGGTCGCTCAGTGCTCGGCTGAGTGTTCGCCGCCGGAGAATCAGATGTTGGTCTGTCGCACAGTGTTGAAATGTGTTGAGCAGACGACAAGGAAGTTCGGCGTGTCTTATATACGGTTTCGAAAACACTACCTTCACATCCCCTATCTGGTGCTCGCTGCGCTGGAATTTGTGGTGCTATACGCGATTTTTTCCTTTCTTGGATTTCTGCTTTCGGTTGCGGGCGTCGGTTACCCTTCTGTTGAAACAAACATCTTGTCAGCGAGCCTCTTCGCGCTGATTCTGAGCTGTGGAACGCTCGCCATGGGTGGCTATCTCGCCATGGTTCATGAAAGCGTTTCAGCGCTGTTTTTCCGCACTTTGGTGGCCTACTGTTTTGTTGGTGGGATAGGGCTGAAACTGCTCTACCTGGTGCTTCCATCGGCAAACCCGGGCAGCACGAACCTGTTCTGGGCGGTTGTTTTCGCGTCTTCGGTCGTCATTCTCATGCGGCTTTTGTTTCTATGGATTGTGGATCTGAAGCAGTTGGTACGCCGTGTAGTGATCTTTGGGGCGGGCGATTTCGCAGCGACCCTGCTGGACGAATACGAGCGCAACATGCGCGCGTTGGGTGTACATATCATTGGTTGTATCGCAGACAATCCGGATGGTGCGATTGCTGCCGATAAACTGCTGCCCACACCCTATGACTTTTATCAGTTCTGCCGTCAGAACCGCGTTTCGGAAATTGTAATCGCGCAGCAGGAGCGCCGCAGGAACGAAGGTGGGTGGCTGCCAGTGCCGGAACTGATGGAGTGCAAGCTGCGTGGAATTGCCATAACCAATGGCATCGATTTCTATGAGCGCGAGCTGAAAAAAGCCAAGCTGGATATGGTACATCCATCCTGGATTGTGTTTTCAGAGGGATTCAAGGCTTCAAAAACCCGGGATTTTGTAAAGCGATCTGTGGATCTACTGATCAGTCTTACACTTCTTGCAGTGATGCTGCCGTTTATTATCCTGACGGCTATTGCGGTGTTTCTGGAAACCGGGCGCCCAATTCTGTATAGCCAAACCCGCGTTGGAATGCTGGGTAAAGAGTTTCGGATCTACAAGTTTCGCAGCATGCGGCAAGATGCAGAGAAAGATGGCAAAGCGCGTTGGGCTTCTGCCAACGACAATCGCGTTACCCGGGTAGGTGCGTTTATACGCAACACCCGCCTGGATGAACTGCCGCAGATCTACAATGTGATCAAAGGTGAAATGAGCATCGTCGGGCCGCGCCCGGAAAGGCCTGAATTTGTTCTGGAGTTGAAAGAAAAAATTCCGTTTTACGATACCCGGCATTATGTGAAGCCTGGATTAATGGGCTGGGCACAGCTTAAATATCCTTATGGAGCATCGGTTGAAGACGCCCGGGGCAAGCTGGAGTACGATCTTTATTACTCCAAAAATTACAGCCTTTTGATGGATTTTCTCATCATGATCCAGACCGTGGAAGTGATTCTCCTGGGCAAAGGCGTTCGATAATAAACAGACGAAGAAAAACAAGGGTTTGGAGGGTATTTATGACTATTTCTACGTTAATGCGGGCGGGATTAATAGCAGTTCTCGGGCTGTTTGTTGCAGCCTGCTCTGGCCTGCCATCTTCCGCCGAAATGCCGCCGGCATCAGAGCTGGGGGCCGAGCCTTACGAAATTGGTGTGGGAGATACCGTCGCTGTTCACGTTTGGCGCAACCCGGAGTTGGGCCAGTCCATCGTTGTTCGCCCGGATGGCTTTATCTCCTTGCCTCTGATGGGTGATGTAAAGGCCGAAGGCAAAAAACCGGAAAATCTGGCCTCTGAAATCAGCGACACCCTGGGTGAGTATATTCGCACCCCGGAGGTGACCGTGATGGTTACCAGCCCGCTAAGTAAAGAGTTCCGTAACCGGATACGGATTACCGGACAGGTTGCTTCGCCACAATCCGTTGCTTTCCAGCCCGGCATGACCGTGCTGGATGTTGTGTTGATGGCAGGTGGTGTGACCGATTTTGCCGCCGATAGCCGTGCAGTTCTGCACCGTCAGATAGACGGCGAATACCAGAGCTTCGGTCTGGATCTTGAAGCCATCCTTACCGATGGTGACATGAGCACGAATCACAGTCTGCAGCCGGGTGACGTCATCAGCGTGCCCCGAAAACAACTGTTCAGGGGCGAACTCTGATGGATATACAGTTCATAATTGATACCCTCCGTGCCGTTAAGCTTGAGCTTTACCGGCACAGGTTGGCAGCGGTCATCATTTTTATGACCGTGACAGCCGGGGTGTTGACGCTGGGCTATGTAACACCGAAGAGCTATACCTCCCAGGCAGTTTTGTACGCAGACCAGTCCAACATTCTCCAGCCGCTACTTCGGGGCAAAGCTGAGATGACTCAGCTGGACCGCATCAACGAAGCCCGGGAAATGATGCAAAGCCGTTCATTCCTTGAGCAGATTGCTCTGGATACCGGGCTGATAAGAGGCGGTGAAACGGATGGGGTTCGTAACGGAAAGATCAGCACCCTGCGTAAGCAAGTCGGTATTCGGGTATCCAACCGGAATTTTCTCGAGCTGAGTTATACCAGTGGCAGCCCGGATGAGTCCTTCCAGGTTCTCAGTGCGGTATTGAACCGATTTGTCGAGCGCACAGTGCGAAAAAAGCGTTCCGAGAGTCAGGGCGCGTTCGAGTTTATAGATTCTCAGGTTAAAACATATCAGCGCCAGCTTGAGGAAGCCGAACAGCGGTTGAAGGAGTTCAAATCCGCCAATCAGGATGGCACGGAGGGCAGTGTACTCGCCAGAATTGAAGGCCTTCGTCGTGATATTGAAAACCTCAAGCTGGAAATTCAGCAAACTGAGTCAGAAGTTCAGCTTACCCGTCGCCAGCTTGCTAATGAGCAACCGGTACGTCGAATCACTATCGATCCGGGCAAGTCGTCGGCAGAGCGCCGATTAGCCAATATGCGCCAGGAGCTGGATTCGCTGTTGTTGCGTTATCACGAGCGCCACCCTGATGTGGTGAGTGTTCAGGACCAGATTGCAGACCTCAAGAAACGCGTTTCTACACAAACTGATGATGACCGGGATGGCGGCGTTACCGAGGTAATGGAAAACCCTGTCTACGAAAATCTTAAAATCCAGCTGTCTGACAGCACGACACGGTTGACCGTGCAAAAAAACCGGCTGGCATCGTTAGAGAGGCTCCTTGAGGAATCGTTCGAGCGTTCCCAGCGGGTCGCAGAGAACCAGGCGGAGCTTTCAGAGCTCACGCGAGACTATGATGTCACCCGGGGCGTATACGAAGACATGCTTCAGCGCCGGGAAAAAGCCCGGCTGTCCATGACCCTGGATGTGCAGGGTGAGGGCGTAAGCTACAAGATTCAGGAACCGGCTTCCTACCCAACTCATTGGGATGGCCTGCAGCTCTATCAGGTCGGCCTTGCAGGCCCCTTCCTGGGTAGCGCCATGGTGCTGGGTTTGCTGGTTATGCTTGTGATGTTTGATCAACGACTACGCTCACCCCGTGCGCTGCAATTGGCTTTGCCGGAATCCATTCCGGTGTTGACCACGATTCCCCATTACCGCAGCACCTGGAAAGACCGTTTATTGCGCAAGGATGTTCTTACGATCCTTATTGTACTGGCAATTTTTATGGTCGCGTATCTCGCCGTTCTGGTCTTCAGTGTAATGGGCATTACCCCGGAACAACTGATCAATAAAGCCAGCGAACTAACCGGGCAAGCGCTTGGAAGTGGGAGCAATTGATGGACGATAACAAACTCTACAATGCGCTTCTGAAAAGCCAGGATGAACGTCGTCAACTCGAGCGTGACCGGGGCGAAGCGAAGGCGGAAGACAATTTCCGCAAAGAACGGCCGTATGCGGGGTCAGACCGTGACAAGCCAGGCGTGGCTCGTTTGGAGAGCCATCGTAGTGAGCATCCGCCTACGGTTTACGATTCGTCGATGTCTCTCGGTTTGATCGGTAATCCAAACCCCTGGAGCCGTGAACAGTTGCGGGAGCGGAAAATAATCTATTCCGGCATGCCCGATAAAGAAGTTATGGACGCTTATCGCGAACTCCGTATTCAGCTGCGCAACCGCGCTGGCGAAGGCAACTTCACGGTAATGTTCAGTAGCCTGGGTAACGGCCCTGGCGGAATTCTGACAGCGTTTAATCTAGCCGCTGCTTTCGGGCTGGATTCCCATAGCTCCGCGTTGCTGGTGGATTGCGATCCCTACCACGAAGAGCTGCCAGGTCTGGTTTCAGCTCCGATGGAGTATGGCGTTACAGATTTCGTTGGCGACCGTTCGCTGAGTATAAAATCTATTATTTACCCCAGTGGTGTGGAGCGTCTTTCGGTGATTCCTGCGGGTACTCAGGCATCCTCGGCAGTTGAGTTGTTTTCTGCCGTACGCATGCGCGAACTTATTACCGATCTGAAGGCCCGTTATCCGGATCGGTGCATAGTGCTGAATGCACCTCCTTTTCGGGAGAATACTGAGGGACGGATTCTTGAACGCTTCGCAGATCAGATAGTCTTCGGTGTTCCTTTTGGAGAAGTCACCGGAGAGATCATAGCGGATTCTGTAGACGCACTCGGGTCTGAGAAATTCTCCGGCCTGATTTTCCAGGAGTAGCCCCATGGAACCCAGAGCAAGGAACGCAGGCAGATCCAGTATTACTCTTCTCTACTTGGGGGTTTTCTGCGCAACCTGGCCGCTGACGGTTACAGCGCAGAGCTTCAGCGATAATGTCGAAACACTCTCTGGTTCGGCCTCGGTGTTTACCGGCATAAAGCACACCCGAACGGACCGGGGAACGTCAACTGACACCAACACAGAACCCACGCTCGGTATCTCCGGGCAAGTAGGTGGCTCTCTGGAAAGTGGAGCCAACTCACTTGCTTTGCTATATGGCGGAACTCTGGAAACAGACCAGGAGGGCTCCGGAGGCGGACTGAGGGACAACAGCTCCATCAGGGGCGCCTCCCGCTATGCGTACCTTGATCCTGGTAGCCGCGTCGATTTCAATCTCGGCCACACCATCAGCTCTGTGCGCAACGACACCGGGTTCGTGATCAACCCCTCCAGTTACGATACCCGGAATACCCTGAGTGCGGGTGCGGGGCTGCGCTTTTATCCGGGTGAGCTTTCAACTTTGAGGTTTTTCGCCCAGGCAGGTCGTAGTTTTGGTGAGGATAACCTCAATGACCAGGAATCCTATACCGTTGGCAGCGAGTTTTCACGGAGGCTGAGTGAGCGTTCAACAGGTAGCCTTAACGTCAGTCGCAGCTGGTCTGGCGAGCGTGATACAGACATCACCATTGATTCTGCGCAGCTGGCATACAGCTTGCAGTTGGAAAATGGGAACTTCAGTATTGGAGCTGGCGGCAGCAAAGCTGAAACTGAATATGCCGGTGGCACGACCAGTGAGTATGATGCGGTAACCGGTTTCCTGGAGCGCAGCTGGGTAACCACCGACTGGCGTACTGCGGTGAAATACGATCGCAGTATGTCTGATAGCGCCACCGATCTGTCTCTGAACGTACCGCCGAATTTTTCATTTCTTCCGGAGACCATAAGGTTAAGAGACCTCACCGTCAGCGATTCACTGTCTATTACCCATTACAATCAGCAGGTATGCGATGCCTGCGACCTTGGGGTATACGCAGCAGGCTCCATCCTTGAATCGCAGCTTTCGGGTGCCACGACTCACGAGTACCGTGCCGGTATTAATCTAGGCTTCCAGTTGGCGGCGCTTCATAGGCTCAATTTTGGATACAGCTGGGAAGGCGATGCGGATGAAGATGCTGACGTGATCGTTGACGAAATCCACCGAATCACAATCGGCTGGACCCGTCAGCTTGCTGAAAATACAAGCTTTGGCGTGCAGCTGTATCAGTCCTATCTGCGTTCGTCAGTGAGAAATAACCAGGACCAATACGAGCTGCGCTTTGTGTTGAGTCGCGGTTTCGCGATGAGCGGTCAGCGTTGATTACATATCCATACATCGGGATGACAGGCCGGGAAAGGAAGCATGTTTGAACAAAAGAAGGAAATACGACTTCCTCCGGAGACACCACCACAACTGATCGTGGTAATCGACACAGAAGAGGAGTTCGATTGGAGCGCAGAGCCAGACGTCAACGCCAACCGGGTGTCTGCCATGGCCCACATCGATCGCGCTCAAGAGATCTTTAACGAGTATGGCATCTGCCCTTGTTATGTGATCGATTACCCGGTGGCCAGTCAGCCCCATGGTTACGGGTTGTTGAAGCAATTTTCAGAAAAGGGTCAGTGCGAAATCGGTGCGCACCTTCATCCCTGGGTGAACCCACCCCAAGGCGAAGCGGTCACCAGGTCGAATATGTATCCGGGGAATCTTCCTGAAGCACTGGAGCGGGAAAAGCTCCGCGTACTGAGCGAAACCATTCAGCAGAATTTTGGCAGGGCTCCGGTTGCGTACAAAGCCGGGCGATACGGTTTTGGGCCCAATACCACAGGCATTCTCCAGGAGATGGGGTTCAATATCGACCTGTCTGTCTGCCCGCCTCTCGATTCCCGAGCGGATGGAGGCCCGGACTTCCGCAGATTCAATGCTCATCCGTTCTGGTTCGGTGGCTCAGATAGACCCGTTCTGGAGATTCCCTGCACCGGAGGGTTTGTCGGCTGGGCGCAGCCATTAGCCGTGCCGCTCTACGAGACCGCGCAACGGCTGCGCAAATTCAAGGCGCCGGGCATTCTTGCGCGGATTGGCGCGGTAGACAGGCTCATGTTGTCACCGGAAGGTTTTACCCCGGCAGAACACATCAAGCTCACCAGAGCGCTCTTTGAACAGGGCGTGCGCACATTTACCTGGAGCTTCCACAGCCCCAGCTTAGTGCCAGGCCATACAACTTATGTTCAGAATGAAGTCCAGTTAAGGGCGTTTCTGGACAGCTTTCGACAGTTTTTCGATTTCTTTTTCAATGAATTAGGCGGGCAGGCTTCGTCGCCAACCCGCATTCGCAAGTATATGGAGAGTAAGGCATGAAGGTGCTCGGGATATCCCCGCTAGACAAAGACTCAACGGTTTCAATTGTTGAGGATGGCAACATTCTCTTTGCCGCTGGCGAAGAACGCTTTACCAGAGTAAAGCAGCAATCAGGCTTTCCACGCCTGGCTCTGGAAAAAGCGCTTTCATACACCGGCCTCTCCATGAGCGATTTCGACCAGGTGTGCTATCCGTTCCTCACTGCGGAGAATGAGAAAAAGCTGTTCACTAAAAACCTGGAAGATGAGAAAGCCTTCATCAAAGCTTTTCAGCCCACAGACCTGAGCGCACAGATCAAAGATGCGCTAGGCCTTGTGCCAGATCGCAACGAGCCGATTCATGGGTTGGAGCATCCCAACGCCATTATGGAAAAGGGTTTTCTACATAATTCCTACTACAACATGGCAGGCGTTCAGAAACTGGCTTCCAACAATGCAGCTCTGAAATCCTCCAGGCACTGGGGTGAAGGTGCTACAGAGTCCTTCCGGCAATGGGAAACAGAGCTCAATCAAGGTTTAAGTGAAATGGGCTGGACGGGAACCGTAAAACGGATGGACCACCACCTGTCTCATGCGGCTAACAGCTTTCTGTGCAGTGGCTATGAACGCGCATTGTGTGTAACTCTGGACGGTTATGGCTCCGGGCTCGCTGGCTCGGTAAGTGAGGCCTGCGATGGCAAAATTCATCGCCTGCATGGGCTTTCGTATCCTAACTCTCTGGGAACCTTGTACGAACACGTCACGTCGAGTCTCGGGTTCAAGCCCAGTCGCCACGAAGGCAAAATTGTCGGCCTGGCCTCTTACGGTGATCCGAGCATTCTGGGCGATATTCTGCTCTCCCGAATTGAACAGACACCAGGCGATTTTCGGATCTACGAAGCCAATAATGTTTTCTTCTCCCGCTACCTGGCTTCAAAGTTCCCGAAAATCGATGTGGCCGCCGCCTACCAGTATGTGCTCGAAAAAGTGGCAACCAACTACATCCGCCACTGGGTGGAGAAAACCGGGATCGACACCATCGTGCTCTCGGGCGGCGTAACCGCCAACGTAAAACTGAACCAGCGTATTTTTGAAATTGAAGGTGTAAACAACATCTTTGTGTACCCGAATATGGGTGACGGCGGTTGTGGCACAGGCGCAGCGCTCTATCATAGCTGGCCGGGTGGCGTTAAACCCTCTATTACCAACGCCTACATGGGGCCGGACTATTCCGAGGCCGAAATCGAAAAGGCTCTGAAAGCCGAGAATCTCCAATATCGCAGGCCCGAGCATCTTGCTGCAGAAGTTGCAGCGCTGATTCACAGCGGCGAGGTTGTTGCACGCTTTGATGGGCGAATGGAATACGGCCCCAGATCTTTGGGTAACCGGTCCATTCTTTATCATGCCCGTGAGCCTGAAGTTAATCAGTGGCTGAATAAGCGCCTGGGCCGTACTGAGTTTATGCCGTTTGCACCGGTTACGCTCTACGAAGCCCGGGAGAAGTGCTATCACAACATAAAAGGCGCGGAGCATGCTGCAGAGTTCATGACGGTCACCTTCGATTGTACTGACTTCATGCGTGAAAATTGCCCTGCTGCTGTTCACGTAGATGGCACCGCCAGACCGCAGCTTATTCAGCGCGAGGCTAATCCCGGTTACTACGATATTCTGAAAGAATACGAAAAGCTTAGCGGCATCCCCAGCCTGATCAACACCAGCTTCAACATGCATGAAGAGCCCATCGTTAACTCTCCTGAAGATGGCGTCAGAGCCTTCATTCAGGGGGCGCTGGATTATCTTGCGATAGGGCCATTCCTGGTAAAACACCCGAACCCGGGGCATTGATCTGGTAGCGGATGTAACGCCATGACAGCAGGATTGCTGACAGTGACAATCGAACCAGCAGCCGTTTGCGCAACATTGCGTGACGACTGGTTGGATCTGGAGCGCCGTGCACAACCCACGGTGTTTCTCTCCTGGCAATGGTTAGGGCACTGGCTAAATGTTTACCAGCCAGAAGCTCTGGTGCTGCGCGTAACCGAGGGTGAGCGTTTGATCGGTCTCGGTCTAGTGGTCGAAACCGATGAGCGCCGCCACGGTGTGCTGAAATCCCGATGCCTGCGCTTGCACCAAACCGGGCATAAACTTCTGGATCAGATCTGGATTGAGTACAACGGATTCCTGGCCGAGCGGGGCAAAGAAAACGCCGTGGCCAAAGCCAGCCTGGAGTATCTGTGCAGTGCCATGCCCGGCTGGGACGAGTTCATTCTGGGCGCCATTGATGCCGAAGAAGCGGATCGATATGCCCGCATCACAGGTCTGTACAAGCATCTGCGTTGGGAAGCTCCCTGTTTCGGTGTGGATCTGGATGGCTTGCGCCGCAGCGGCGGTCATTACCTGGATACGCTTTCACGCAATACCCGCCACCAGATCAACCGGTCCCACCGGCTTTACGGTGAGCGCGGCGAAGTCGGGCTGGTGCGTCCGGATTCAGTAGAACAAGCACTGGCCGTTTTTGATGCCATCGGCCCCAGGCACCTTGAGCGTTGGGGAAACGGCCCTGATCAAAGCGGGTTTGCCAACCCGGACTTTGTAAGATTTCACCGCGAACTGATTCGTGAACAGTGGGCTCAGGGAGGCGTTGACCTGATTTCTGTGATGGCCGGCAAAGAGGAAATTGCCTTTTTCTATAATCTGCTGCATAACCAAGTGGTGTACTTTTACCTTGGCGGTATGGTCGTAGAAACCGATAATCGTCTGAAGCCGGGGCTGGTCGGCCACAGCTTGTGTATTGAAGACTATCGCCACCACGGTTTTCATTATTACGACTTTATGGGCGGTGATGAGCGCTACAAATCCAACCTGGGCCACTTCCATCGCAATCTGGTTCAGATCGCATTGCAGCGACCGCGCTTCAAACTGAAGCTTGAAGACGTCGCACGGCGAGCAAGAAACCGCTGGCTTGGGGAGGCGGGTGCTGGCTATGAGCGCTGAACTGCAAACCCAGGCCTCAAGATTCAACGTTTTCCCGGCGGACGAATACGACCGGTATGTTGCAAGCCACCCTGCAGCAACGCCTTATCACCGCAGTGCCTGGCTTAAGGCCACAGAGCGCGCCTATGGCCATACATCCTGGCTTGTCAGCGTTCACCGCAATGAAGAGCTTTGTGGTGTGATGCCGCTGGTTGAAGTGAAACCACCAATTGGCACGAGCAGCCTCGTAACACTGCCATTTTGCGACTTGGGTGGTGTGCTGGCAGATAACGAAGACATCCGGGAACGGCTTATTGCAGAAGCCCTGACTCTGGTGCGAACAAATCGCATCAAAACCCTGGAAATCCGCGAGGGTGGGGCGGCACTGAATGCCGAAACAGATGCCTCAGGTCAACAAAAGCAGCAGAACATCGAAGCGCTACCCGGCAACACCAAAGTGCGAATGCTGTGCGACTTGCCAGAAAACAGCGAAGCCCTGCTCAAAAGCTATAAACCCAAGCTCCGGAGCCAGATTCGTAAGGCAGAGAAAAACGGGCTGAGAGCGGAATTACACACAGAGGCAGATGCCGTACACCTGTTTTACGACGTGTTCGCCCAGAATATGCGAAAGCTTGGTTCACCTGTGCACAGCCTGGAGTGGTTTCAGGCATTAAAAGCCGCCTATGGCGAAAATATGCTGATCGGTGTTGTCTTTCTGGTGGATAAACCCGTGGGCGCGGGCATTGTGCTGCTGGGCAGCAGAGAAGCCAGCATTCCATGGGCTTCCACGCTGGAAGAGTTCAACCGGCTGGCACCTAACATGCTGCTGTATTGGACGTTCCTCAGCCATGTGTGCGATCTGGGGTACACCCGCTTCGACTTTGGCCGCTCCACCCTGGGCGAAGGCACCTATCGCTTTAAAAAGCAGTGGGGCGCTGAACCCTTTGAGCTGATCTGGACCGAATATCGCCGGGGTGAAAAAATCCCGGCCAGCCCTGACGCAATTGGCGCTAAGGCATCTGGCGCATCCCGGCTAAGGCCTTTTATTGAAAATATCTGGCGACAACTGCCGCTGTCGGTTACCAACTGGCTGGGCCCAAAACTGAGACGATACATCACCTTATGACGTTAGTGCTGCTGTTCACACTTTTATGCCTTGCTGTTCCCGTGTACGTGTATTTCGGGTATCCGGCCATACTGTGGCTGCTGACCCGGGGCCTGCCGGATATTACACACCGTCGCGGCGACCAGAAGCCCTCTGTCGCACTGGTTATCTCTTGCTACAACGAAGAGGATGTAATTCGCGAGAAGCTGCAGAACGCTCTGGAACTGGATTACCCGCAAGAGCTGCTTCAGATCATCGTGGTATCAGACGGCTCGGAAGACGGCACGGATGACGCGGTAAGAGAATTCGAGCGCGAAGGCGTAGTATTAATCCGGCAGGAAGGCCGTTTGGGCAAAACCATGGGCATTAACCTGGCCATGGAACAGATCACCGCCGACATCACTGTATTCAGCGACGCCAACGCCATGTACGCCAGCGATGCCATCAGCAAACTGGTGCGCAACTTCGCAGATCTGGATGTGGGTTACGTGGTGGGCGCTGCCCTCTATACCGATGGTAACCAGAGCGCCAGTGCCCATAATGAAAATCTCTACTGGCGCTACGAGCTGGCCATCAAAGCCATGGAATCCCGCCTGCACTCGGTAGTGGGCGGAGACGGCGCCATCTACGCCATCCGTACCAAACTCTGGGAGCCCTTGCAGCAGCAAGATATCAACGATTTTGTGAACCCCTTGCAGATTATCGCCAAAGGTTACCGGGGCGTGTTCGATGCTGATGCCCGCTGCTTTGAAGAAACAGCCGGCGATTTTGACCGGGAAGTGGCCCGAAAAGAACGAATTGTAAATCGCGCCATACGGGGCCTGATGCGGGTGGGGGAGGTCATGAATCCGGCGAAAACAGGGATTTTTTCGTTTGAGGTAATCTCCCACAAACTGCTGCGATGGCTGATTCCTTTGTTGCTGCTCGCGGGAGTAGTCGGCAGCGTTATTCTGGCTTTTGCCGGCTTCGCTCTGTTTCAGCTTATTACCGCCGGATCGGCAATGATGCTGGCTCTGGCACTGATGGGACACTTTTCCGCGAATCGAAACCAACTGCCTGCCTGGATCGCGACACCTTATTATTTTGTGATGGTGAATGGTTATGCTGTAAGAGGGATTGTGAGAGCCGTGCAGGGTCGAACTCAGGTTACGTGGAACAGTGCCCGGAACACAGGAAAAGGGAATTTTGAAGTGTCAGAGACTGGAACCAGGTTGCGAGTGCTTCAATTCATTACGCCTGCGGGTTTCTACGGGGCGGAACGCTGGGTTCTGGCGCTAGCGAACAACATTAATCGGGATGCTGTTATCTGTGACCTGGCGGTGACCCGGGAGTCGCCTGATCAAGACCTTTCGGTGGCCGAGTATTATCCGCGTAATGAGGACCAGCAAGTCTATTACCTCGACATGCAGGGTCGCTTTGATTTCAGGGTGGTTGGCAGGCTGTGCGACGTCATCCGGGATAACCAGATAGATGTTGTTCATACCCACGGCTACAAATCGGACATACTGGGGCTTCTTGCCGCCAAGCGGACGGGTATTGCCTGTGTAAGCACACCTCACGGTTTCTCTGGCAATGTAGGCTTCAAGCTTGCCACATTTATCCGCCTTGGCACCCACATGCTGCGCTACTTCGACCGGGTTGTTCCTCTTTCCGAGGAGCTGATGGACGATATGAAACGGTTCAAAGTACCCGAGTCCAAAACTTCCTTTATCAGGAACGGCGTTGATCTCCTGGAGATCGATGCCGCCCTGGCAACCCTGCCTGAAGGTAAGCAACTCGGAAATGATTCGCGAATTATTGGTTTCATCGGCCAGATGATCCCTCGCAAAGGCATACCCGATCTTATTGAGGTATTTGATCAACTCTATCAACAAGAGCCAGGACTAAGGTTGCAGCTTCTTGGTGATGGGAGCCAACGATCAGAACTGGAACGCCAGGCTGAAAAATTGACTAGCGCTGATGCTGTCGAGTTTTTAGGGTTTCGCAGTGATCGGTTGGAATTGCTTTCCAACTTCAGCCTGTTTGTCATGACCTCGTCACTGGAGGGCATTCCCCGCTGCATGATGGAAGCCATGGCAGTGGGTGTTCCAGTCGTCGCCTATGACATTCCCGGTGTTGACCAGTTGGTAGAGCATGGTAAAACAGGTTTGCTTGCACCCTTTGGTGACAAAGCTGCTTTGGCAGCATGCTGCAAACAGGTTCTGGGAGATCCGGAGCTGGCAGAATCCCTTAGTAACAACGCCCGGGAGATGGTCAATTCTCGTTACTCTGCTGCACGCATGGCAGATGAATATGAAGCGCTGTTCCGGGAGCTGACGGGCAAATCAAAAACCGAATCTCCGGTACAGATGGGGGTTGGTTAATGTGTGGATTGGCCGGTTTTCTTCGTACCAGCTCGACACCTGACCGGGAAGCCCATCAGCGCTGGCTGGAAAACATGGGGCAGGCGATCATCCACCGCGGCCCGGATGCCGGTGCAACCTGGCTTGACGATGAAGTAGGGCTGGTGCACCGCAGGCTGAGTATTCTCGATCTCAGTGATGCAGGCAATCAGCCCATGGTGTCTGGATCCGGGCGCTACGTGATTGCCTATAACGGTGAGATCTACAACTTCCAGGAACTGCGTGACGACCTGACCAGCCAGGGCCATAGCTTTCGAACACGAACCGATACAGAAGTTCTGCTCGCGCTCTACGAGATCCATGGGCCGAAATGTCTCCAGTTACTGAATGGCATGTTCGCTATGGCCATCTGGGACCGCACCGCCCGCAAGCTGTTCCTGGCGAGGGATCGTCTCGGTAAAAAGCCGCTGTACTTTTACGAAGCCAATGGACAGTTTGCGTTCGCCTCGGAGCTGAAAGCCTTAACGCCGGCACCCTTTGTTAAAACTGAACTGCGCCATGACGCCATCAAAGACTTTTTTGCCTACCAGTATGTGCCAGACCCCAAAACCATCTACAAAAACGTCCACAAACTGGCTCCAGGCTATTGGTTAGAAACAGATGGAACCCAAACACGTCAGGAGCAGTACTGGGATGTCTCTTTCAAGTCTCCTTCAAGTGCCAGCCTGGATGAGTTGCAGGACGGTCTTTACAACCTGATTGACGATGCAGTTCGCCTGCGCATGGTCAGCGATGTACCTCTGGGCGCATTTCTTAGCGGCGGGATTGATTCGAGTGCGGTCGTTGGTTTAATGGCCGGCCACACCAGCAATCCGGTCACAACGTGTGCCATCGGGTTTGACTCAAAGCGGTTTGACGAAGTGCACTGGGCCAAAAAAGTTGCGCAGCAATTCAAAACAGACCATCACGAATTTACCGTGAAAGATAATGTCGCAGAAAGCCTGAGCAGCATTGCGCGCTTCTTTGACGAACCCTTTGCGGACCCTTCCTTCGTGCCCACGTATTTCGTATCACAGCTGGCAGGTCAGAAAGTCACCGTGGCGCTGGCTGGCGATGGTGGTGACGAGAACTTTGCAGGCTATAGCAAATACTACACAGATCAGGTCGAAAACCGCTTACGGAGCCTGTTCCCTGCGGGAGTTCGCCATAAACTGTTCCCCGGGCTTGCCCGCCTGGCAGGAATGGTAAACAGTGGTCCCACAAGGAAAGCCAACTCACTCCTGGGAACATTGGCACTGGAACCCGACGAAGCGTTTTTCATCACGAATAGCTTCTTCCGCAGAGATGTGTGGAATGATCTCGTAACGGGTGAGATAAAACGCGAAACTCAGGATTACGATCCTGCGGAGATTACCCGCGCCCATTACAAGAATGCAGACACAGACGAACATTTATCCAGCATTCTCTATACAGACATAAAAACCTATCTTCCCGGAGATATTCTGGTGAAGGTGGATCGCATGAGCATGGCCAACTCACTGGAAACCCGAGCCCCGCTTCTTGATTACCGGGTGGTGGAGTATGCCGCGCAGATACCTGCTGCACTGAAACTCCACGGTAAAGAAAAGAAGTACATTCTGAAGGAGGCTTTTGAGCGCATGCTGCCCGAGGATATTCTCTATAGAAAGAAAATGGGCTTTTCGGTGCCTTTGGCATCTTGGTTGCGTAATGAACTGAGACCTATCGTTGAGCAGCTTTTGCTGTCTTCAAATAGCGGTGTGGCCAACTTCTTTGAACCTGCAGGCATCCGAAAGCTCTGGCAAAAACACTTGTCAGGGGACGATCAGTTCACACAAGAGATTTGGTCGCTACTGGCTTTTGAGCTTTGGTGGCAGCAGTATCAGGTGCGTGCATGACACAACCAGTCAAATCATTACGGGTACTACACCTCACTTTCAATATGGGCATTGGTGGCACAGAACAGGTCATAAAACAGCTGGTTCTGGGTATGGCTGAAGAGAATGTGGCCTCAGAAATCCTGTGCATAGACGGCTATATAGGGCCTGTAGGCGAGGCGCTTCAAAAAATCGGCGTGCCAGTACACCAATGCCAACGCAAACAAGGGTTTGATTGGTCTCTGACCCAGACAATCCGCAAGCGCTTGAGAATAGGGCAGTTTGATGTGATTCACTGCCACCAATACACACCCTGGGTTTATGGATGGCTCGGCGCGCTGGGTACAAATGCAAAAGTCGTATTCACAGAACACGGGCGTTTCCATCCAGACAAATACAGGCGGAAGGCGAGGCTGATAAACCCGATATTGGCAAGGTTCACACCGGCCATTGTCGCAATTTCTGAGGCAACAAAAAAAGCGCTAATAGAGTACGAGTACCTTCCTGCAGATAAAATACAGGTCATCTACAACGGCATTAAACCGCTGAATAAAGACAACGAAGCGGTAGCTGGTATTCGTGAAAGACTGGGAATCCCTACTGATGCATTTGTAGTTGGCACAGTTTCCAGGCTCGACCCGGTAAAAAACCAGTCGATGATGTTGAAAGCCTTCAAGTTGTTTCTGCAGAAGCGCCCAGACTCTTACCTGTTGATGGTGGGCGATGGCCCGGACAAGGACTTGCTGGTTAACCTTGTCGACGAATATGAGATAGGCACCAGAGTGATTTTTACCGGCTTTATCGATGTGCCATTAAATTACCTGGGCGCTATGGATCTGTTCCTGCTTTCATCCCATACCGAGGGCACATCCATGACGTTGCTTGAGTCCATGAGCCTGCAGATACCAGCCGTTGCCACAGAGGTCGGTGGAAACCCGGAAATTATCTCCCAGAACGTTACGGGAAGGCTCACCAAACCCGGTGATGAGACTTCGTTTGCCAACGCGATGGCTGAGTTGGCAGAGAGTTCTCAGCTCAGAAACGATATGGGTGAAAAAGCGTCCGAAAAATTCGCAGAGAAATTCAGTGCCAAAGTCATGAAACAACACTATTTTGCCGTATATGCTAACCAAAAATACTAGCCGTATAACGAATTACTACCAGAGTTTCAGCCTTTATGGGTAAGTTCGCCCTGTTGTTCTTTACACTATTTATCGCAGGTATCCTGGCTGCGCTGCTGATCACGCCCGTAGCATCGGTGCTGGTGTACAAGATGGTATATATGGTGAACCCTGACAGCCGTTGGTGGGCTGCCAGTATTCCGGGGCTGAGGTACTCACTGATTGCCTCGTTAACAATGATCTTCGTGCTGGCCATAAGGTATAAAGAGCTCTCCGCTCAAGCCCCCTGGAAAGAGCAGCCCGTATTCAAATGGGTTTTCGCCATTCTGGTGACGTATTTTTTGATGATTAACTTCGCCATAGTTCCCGATGTGCATAAAACCTTTACCATTGAACTTTTAAAGCTGGTGGTCATCATTTTTGTGGCCTATAAGCTTGTTAACACCGAAAAAGCACTGGATGCCTGTCTCTGGGTTTATGTTTCTGGTGCCACTTATATCGGCTACATAGCCTATTCAACCGGACGTAATAGCGAAGGCCGGGTGGAGGGTATTGGTATGATCGATACGGGTGGTGACAGCAATATGACAGCCGCCGTTCTTGTTCCCGCGCTCGTTATCCTTACCTATAAGGCCTGGCTGGGTAACAAAAAGGTCAAGGTGCTGGCGGTAATTTGTGGCGCTCTCATCGCAAACGGTGTTGTATTGATTAATAGCCGGGGGGCTTTTCTGGGGGCATTGGCGGGAGCGCTGTATTTTGTTTTCTACATGTTGTTCTCGAAATATCAGAGAAAAGGGCAGCGAGGCTCTGCCATTCTGATTATTGTGCTCGGTCTGTCAGGTGTTCTTTTTGTTGCAGACGAAGCATTTTGGGAAAGAATGCAAACCATACAGTCGGTAGAAGACGGGGGCAAAAGTGGCTCGCACCGGATAGATTTCTGGCTCGCAACCTTCGATATTATGGAAGATTACCCACTCGGGGTCGGAATTCAGGGTTTTATTGAACTCAGTCCACATTATTTACCAGAGCATTATTTTGAGGGAAGGAAAATCGGTAAAGCAGTACACTCGACCTGGTTCCAAGTGCTCTCAGAAATCGGCTGGATAGGGTTGTTCATGATGATCGCTATGTTGGCCTCGACAGCACGACAAGCATACAGAGCAAAAACGTTTGTTTTGAGCCAAGAGCTCTACGATGCTTACTTTAAAATACTGGCTCTGGAGGGCGCCCTGCTAAGCTTTCTGATTGCCGCGAGTTTTATAGATCGTGGCAGGGCCGTCATGCTCTACTGGTTAGTCTTGTTGGTGCTTGTGGCCGTCAATATCTATTATCTTCAGCCGAAACGGATCAAGAGTGACGTGAAGTCGCCCGTTCGAAAAAGAGGGAATCCAGTAAGATGAGCGACTTGGTTTCCGTAATTATACCCGTCTACAACCGGGAACATCTCGTTTCTCAAGCTATCGAGAGTGTTCTTGCCCAGACGTACAAGCCCGTTGAAATTATTCTGATAAATGATGGGTCAACCGACGGCTCCCTGTCGGTACTCAGAAGGTTTGAAGCTCTATTTCCACAACAGGTCCGAGTGATTGACCAACCTAATCAGGGACAGATACTCGCCAGAAACAATGGCATCCAGGCGGCAAGGGGTGAGTATATTGCTTTTCTCGATAGTGATGATCTTTGGTTGGAAAACAAACTCGAGCGCCAAATACCCCTGTTTGAGCCTGGGGTCGGTTTGGTTTACTCCGGGACTGAGGTTATTGACGAAGAAGGTCACACAATTCGAGTAGAGTCTGCAGACGTCACCATAACAGGAAATATTTACCCTCAATTATTGATAAAAAACCGGATGACAGGGGGTACTGTAGTGGTATCCGCGGAAGCTCTGAAGCACGTCGGGGCTTTCTCCACCGATTTTAAAGCGGCAGAGAACTGGGATCTTTGGTTGAGAATTTCGAAGGTCTATAGCGCCCGTGCGGTACGAGATCCCTTGCTCAGGTACCGAGTTCACGACGGCAATATGTCTGGGGACGCTCAATTGATGATTAATGCCAAGTTACAGATTATTGAAAAGTACTGCGACCTGCGATCGAGCGATTCCGTCGTTGCGCGTTGCTCACGCTTGGCTTATGCAGATTATCATTATCGAAAGGGGTTGATTTGTTTCTCTAATTCTGAATATAAAAGTGCAAGAAAAGAGTTCTATAGCACAACCGCTTATCACTGGTATTATAAAGATGCGTGGTTACGACTTATTAGAAGCTATCTAGGCAAGCGTGGGAATTATTTTTTACGGCTAATTAAACGGCATTTTTGAACTCGATGATAACGATAATTTAACCATTGATTTAAGTAACTTCTATGGCAAGTGTTAGGTCTGCTTTATTTTATTCCTCATTAGGTCGATATGCTCTAATGGCTGTCGGGCTTGTTAGTACTATTGTTATTGCGCGCATGCTTACGCCGGGAGAGATAGGCGTGTTTGCAATGGCTAGTTCTATCGTTGTTATAATAAATGAGTTTAAAATTTTGGGGGCTAACTCATATTTGATAAGAGAAAAAGAGCTGACTGATAGTAAGATAATGTCAGCTTATGGCCTAACTATAATTATATGTTGGGGTTTAGGGTTGTGCGTTTTTTTTGCTTCAAAGCCCTTGGCTATATTTTTTAATATTGAAGATTTAGGATTAATATTTAAACTATTGTCGGTTAGTTTTATTTTTGCTCCGTACATAAGTATTCCGAATGCTTTGCTGGCGAGAAATTATAAATTTAAAGAAATATCAATTATTAGGCTGTCATCTTCGATTGCGTCTCTAGCTCTGGTTTTTATTTTGATAAGGTCCGGCTTTAGTTATTTTTCTTTAGCGCTGTCTGGCCTGTTTGCCGTGATCTTTAAGTTCTTGTTGTATATCTACTTCACCAGAGATATTAGAGTTTATCGGCCACAATTAAAAGGCATAAAGCCAATCGCAAAACTCGGAGTTTATACCTCTTTAAGCCAAATGCTTCAAAGAGCACAGAATACTGTGCCGGATATGGTGATTGGCAAAATGGGTGGACCCACTCAAGTCGGGATATTCTCTAGGGGTTTGGGGTTCATGTTATTCATGCAAGACACGGTCCTCTCGGGCATCTCTCCAGTTGCTTTACCCTATTTGTCCGATGTGAGAAAGAGAAATGAGAGTATTACGCAAGCTTATACGAGAGCTGCTCAACTAGTCACAGGTATTCTCTGGCCGATACTGGCTGTAGCGAGTGTTGCAAGCTTACCTGCCATTCGCCTAATGTTTGGTGACCAGTGGGATGAGTCAGCCCCAATAGCTACAGTTGTCGCTTTTTGGGCAATCTTTCGCACCGGGCATATCCTTGCACCGAATGCTCTAGTAGCGGTAGGAAAGGAAACTTCTGTGCTGATCAAAGAGATTATTGTGTTCGTTATTTTTTTGGCATCGATTATATTAGCATACCAAAAGTATGGGGTAATTGGCGTAGGCTATGCTTTTGTTATTACTGGGTTAACGGACTTTATAGTGTCTGGTTTTTTCATGAAAAAAGAGGTTGGTCTTAATGTTTTTCAATATTACCGGTCATTGACTTCAAGTATTATCGTTGCGGTGGTATGTTGGCTGACAGCTAAAATTATTTCTTATATTTCTCCATTTGAAACTACCAGTTCATTTCATTCGGTTCTCGAGGTTGCTTTAGTGCTACCTTTTGTTTGGATTTCTATGGTTTTTGTCACAATGCATCCAATAAAGAACGAGATTATTCGAATCTATAGAATCAAATTAAGACGTTAAGGTGTACGCGCCAATCCTTTTAAAATTAGTTAAAAAGATGAGGCATATGATCATGAAATGAAACTTCTATATCTGCCAATAATTACAAAATTTTTAGTTTCAGGGCGGTTCCCATGGAAGATGAAAAGCTCGATTTGGTAATTTTTGTACAATCTAATTCTTATGGTGGAACTGAGCGGCACACGCTTGACCTAGTGGATCATATCGACCGTGAGGGGTTGAGGGCAGCATTTGTTTACTGTGGTGAAGGGTTCAATGGTCACATACCTGAAGAGCTCTCATATGTTGAGGTAACTAAGGCTAGTTCAACAATCCAAAACCTGAATATCAAAGGAATTAGAGTTTGGCCGAAAGTTTTCAAAAGGTTTAAGTCACAAAAAGCCTTGTTGATCAAACCATCATATTTTTCAGTAGATTTGAAATTTTTGCTGCTTCTTAGATTTTACTATGAAGATCTCATTGTCATTGAACACTCGTTGCCTCCCAAGCGCCTGCCTATTCCGCGCGTTGGGTTTATACCGAAGATTGGATATTGGCGACTAAAAAGCGAATCTCTTAGATACTTCTTCTCTAGCCTAGTAGACACAGTGATAGCGGTGTCAGAGGTAGCAAGAATGGAACTAGATAAACATACTTATTATAAAGACATAAAAGTTTGCAGTAATGGCATAAATAGTGATTTATGGGTGCATGATACGAAGAAAGGTAAAGAGTTTCGTGTCACAAATGGGATTGATTCAGGCCTGCATCTTTTTGGCTGCGTCGGAAATTTGTTTACAGTAAAGTCTTTTGATGTGGCCATTCAGGCGTTAAGTTTAGTGAAGGATCGATATAGAACGAAATGTGCTCTTTGTATTATCGGTTTGGGCCCAGAACAGAATAATTTGAAGTCCCTTGCGGAAAAATTATCTCTCGATAATGTGTTTTTTGTCGGTAAACAATTTGACATGGTTTCAGCGTATTCTGCAATGCAAACTCTACTAATCACGAGCAAATCTGAATCTGCTTCTCTTGTACTACTTGAGGCGAGCGCCTGTGGATGCGATGTTCTGTCATCTGATGTGGGGTATTCTTCTGAAGTAATAAAAGAGATGAATAATGGTTATATAGTAGGCTCATACAATCCGCAAGTATGGGCTAGAGCAATAGAGAATTACTTAGACAAAAAGAAGCATGAAGACCATAATTTGTCGCCCACGCGAAAGTCAAAATTTGTAGAGAAGTATGATATTAATAAAAGAATGAGCAACCTTCTAGAGACCATCATGGCGAATAATTAGTGTGTAGTTGCGCCTCAATGAAGCAGCCAAGTAACTGTTTTAGCCAATTTCTATATACTGCTCTTTTTTTACCAGTACTCCAAGGCCCCAGGCGAAGTAATATGTGGTGAAGAAAATGCCATCGTATAGCATTAGAATTAATTCCAAGATTCTCTGCCGCAGTAGCGACTTGCGCCTCTTTCAGCACATTAATAGCTATACTTGGTTCCTGTGAGCAGGAGGGCAGAGAAAGAGCTAGAGTGAAGTGATCGTACATTGGCATTGTGGTTATCGCGAAATCTTCAAAATCAATCACAGTTACATGGGATGTATCGATGATCAAATTGTTTAGACAGAAATCACCATGTTGGGGTATCTGTGAGCAAGCTGGCATCTTTGACAGCTCTTTCGCGGCAAAATAAACAAGCTTATCAAGCTCTGTGTTCACGGTGGGTTCGGTGTTTTTAAATTGCATATAGGCTTGCTGAAGCTCTTCGTGGGGTTGAAGCTTTTTGGTTTTCAGAACACTACCAGCAGCTATTGTGTTGGGATCAGCGGCAACTGCAGAATGAAAGTCTGTCAGTGTCTTCCATAGTCTTCTCTCTAAGCGAGCTCGGGCGTCTTTAGTACGAATTTTTGATTTGATCTGGAACCAAGGGGCACCTTTTACGCCAAACTGAACGTCGTACTTTTCCCCTGCATGTTCATAAACCCCAACAATTTTAGGAACCTGATTACCGACCAGTTGATACAAGTTATTGTGAACTTGATGTGTATGAAAATCGTGTTTGTCAATCATTTTACGAATCACGTAGTCTGGGTAATCAGATGAATCTCCGAACACCAAGTAGATTGGTCGGGTAGTGCTTATACAAGCAACTGAGTAATCGATTGGTGCGTTATTATTCAATCCTGCATCCGAAAGAAGCCGCTGAACGAATTGCATGATTACTCCTTATATAAAGTAAGGCCTAGTCCGCCGACCGCTGGGTTGGCTCCAATGAGCTTGCTTACCAGATGCTTGAGGGTATTTACCAGAGGGGAGCCCGCGTAGGGCAATACGTTTCGTGCAATATAACCATCAGCGTTGGTGTTGAGCTCGTATACACATGCGGGGGACTCCAGGGAGGGATAGACGCCAATCAGACTTGCGTGCAAAGGAGGGTATTCTTTACATAGTTGCCGCTGTAGACTTTTCAGTGCAGCCATGCCTCTGTATAAATTTTTGATATTCTTGAACTTATTTGAGTTGGTGCTTGTAGCCACAACGATACAGCAATGTGCTGAAGCATCAAGCATCTGCTTGGCGTTTAGGAGTGTGGCCGACTGATTATCGGGTTCAAGATGAGCTATCGGGCTCTGCAGCACGTCTGTGAGCTGGGAGAACTGTTCTTTGATAGCGGTTGGGTTTTGCATGAGTTTATTAATTCCTTGAAGCTATGATCGCTTGAATGGAAGTCCGTGTTAAGTAGTACCAGGGTAGACATTGCCTTGGCACCGAAACGATCTAATTTCAGATTACGAGCCTTGGATAAACAAGATACTTCTAGATTTGTTGGTAGATCCATTCCAAACCAGCCTTTGTTATCTGATTCATCTCTCGATTCGAATTCCAGGACAAAAGATTTTTCATATAATTTTGAGCGGCCAAGTGGGTAAGGAAGTTAAAGGCCAGGTTACAGCGGAAGTAGGAGGTTTCTGTTATTTCTGGCGATATCCCATAGGCCTTCAGGAAGCGTTCAGGTAAATCACCAAGAAGCTTTTGACGGCTACTGTTTGTTTGTGCTATGGCCCATAAGCCACTATAGAAGCGTGCTAAATCTTCGAGGTTACCGGAAACTCGAGTGTCGCCAAAATCGAGAACATGCAAATTCTGTTGGCGATCCATGAGAATGTTGTAAATAGTGAAATCGCCATGGAGTCGGCATGGAAAGGCGCCGTTTACTGATAAGTAGTCAGGCTTGCGAAGGCTATCTATTTCCGCGCCAAATTTTTTTTCGATTTTCACCAGTTTACTTTCAGGAATCAGGCGGTTATGCCGTATATCTTTTATTTTCTGGTGGAAATCGGCTTCAAGCCAATCGCCACCAGCATCTTCTGGTGTCTCTTCGATAGAACTTAGGTGATACATTTTTAACCAACTACCGACTTCAGTAATTCTAGCCCGCAGGGTGTCCGGGTCGGAAAGTTGGTGGCCTTTTAGGCGCCCCAGGAGATAGGTTGAGTTCCAGACCGTGAGAAACAATTCCTGTGCCTTCAGTTTGCGCGTTGTAAGGCAGTTTGTTGTCTCGTCAAAGTCGATCAATTCCACGACCTTTACGTGTTTTGTACGAATGTCAAGATCACGACAGCGGGCAAGTTCCAGCGCTTCCGGTTTAAGGCTGATTTGCGAGGAGTGCTTTTTATAGGTCTCAGTTGAAAAGGTACCGGTACTACGAGGGTTTACGCGCACCTTTACATTTTGCGTACTCATTTGAGTTGCCTTTTTTAAGGTTCTATCTGGGTTGGAAGCGTGCTTGGGCTCTAACGAGCCGAGGCAGGTGTCCAGACTCTTCGAGTGAGCTGACTTTGAGTATGCTGTAGCTCACTGCCATTCGACCTGACATCATATCTATTATAACAGCCACAGCCTAAAATTTGTCTTATAAGGCAGCCTCTTTAGATTGGTTGACACCCATTCAGCAGGGCATTGACCGATGGGGTTCGATGAGCTATTCCTGCTACTATATAATGAAGAAATGCCTATGCTTTGGCCGGCTGTGCTTTAGAGACTCATACCGAGTGAAGGAATATATCATGTTTTTAAGCAAAAAATTATTTGTAAACAGCCTTTTAGCAGCTGCTGTACTTTTGGGAGCAACACTATCCCGCGCAGAAGTAATCTTCTCCGAAAACTTTGACCAACAGCCCGATTGGGACAAAATGGTCGACCCTAATCCGAGTTCTGACAACTCCCGGGCACGTGTGAAGGGTGATTTGATCCCAGAGGGATGGGATCTTGTTCGTTCCGAGGCTACGTGGGCACCATCACGAGGCCATCCGGATCGCCATGAGTCATTTGAAATCAAGGCCGCCGACTCTGCGAAGGCCCGCGGGGGGGAAGGAAAGGCGATGGTGAATTGGCGTGATAGTCACGATCCCGGCTGGAAGCGTTGGAACTCTGACGGCATATTGCTAAAGAAAATAGGAAACCAACAGCAGGTTTACGTTGAATTTTATATTGCGCTTTCACCAGAAACGTATGCGACTTTTAACAATAACCCCGAAGGCTTAGGAACTTCGAAGATATTTAGGATTTATTCGTTTACGGGCGACTGGAACGATCCCTTTGATTACTTTGCAGGCACGACGCATCCAGAAGTAATTTGGGCTCTTGATGGGGAACCGAACCTTTATGGGCTTCGCAATAAAATATCCCTTTATGGGATGAGCGGAAATGACGCAAATTATCCTGATATGCCCGCAAGTCAACATGGTGGAGACTTCTCATTGAGTTATATATCCAGCTTGAGGGGCATGGCTCCTGATGGGAGTGATGCAATGGTACCAGACAAGCTGAATGGCGGGTATATGCTTCCGGGCGAGGGCAACGCAACGATTGAGCGCTTATTTGGGCCTCCAGGTTCGTATACTAAAGTTGCCTTCTTTGTGAAAATGAATTCCGCGAAAGGTGTTAACGATGGCGTCCTTATACAGTGGATTGACGACACACAAATCCTTTACCAGAACACTATTAATTGGGTACCGCTGGGCAAAAACGGCGTAGCTTGGAACGTTATCGGTTTTGGTGGCAACGACTTCTTTCAAAGCTATCCGAACGAAGACCGCCATGAGGAATGGTACGCTATTGATGATGTGAAGGTTATGACAGAGATACCAGATTATCTAAGGGGCGGTTCCGAAAATTTAGCTGCGCCCAAACCACCTTTCGATTTAATTGTAGAATAGTTTTATGACGAAAACCCACCAACAATCGGAATCGAATTTCGCTTATTGGTGGGACTATGATAGCCATTCCTCCCGTTCTCGTTAACCAATTGGCAATTTCGACGGAATCCAGCTAATTGGAGCAGTAAAAGGCCCTTCAGACTCCGATTGCGACGGTGGGTTGCCAAAAATTTTCCGATCAGACTAGCGTCAGTTAACGATTGGCCACTTAGTCATCTAAACCCTTTTGCAAAACCGATACTTCTACTAATTAAGTAGAGTAAGTCTAGAGTGTATATTTGGGTTAGCCTGTCTGGCATTAGGGTGTAATAACCCGCCCGAGACATTCGCTTAAAGGAAAGCAAAGCGGGCAAGAAAATGCATAGTGATAGGCTAGTGAAGATTGCATATGTACTTAATGAAAATAGAGTACATAAAATGAAAAAAAAGAAGGAAAGGATAAAGGTTATTGTTACAAGAAATATGGGATCCGTAATGGAAGTTTTTAGGTCGCTTAAATAGTTTTCGGAGTGCCATATTTGTCGTTTTATGAATTGGGAGACGGTTTTCGCATTACCTAAGTGTGTAACATTCAAGACATGGTTAATATGAACAGGTACGTTTTTCGAAGTAAGTCGACGGTGTAGATCTGTATCCTCTCCCGATGTCACTAATTCATCAAAACCGTTTACTTTTAAAAAAAGGTCTTTGGATATCATTGTACTTGCACCGATTAGATGTTTCGGCAAAGTAGTTTTACCATTGCTCTCCAATAGCCAAGATTTCTCGATCCATGTTGCGTTACTGGGTAGCTTAGCCCCGCCCCCATAAGCACAGTTTGGGCGGTCTTTAATTAGCTGTTCAGCCCTCCTGAGCCAGTTTTTATCCATAAGACAATCAGCATCAATGAAAATGAGTATTTGTCCCCGGGCCTGGGCTGCGCCGCAATTTCGGACAGCACCGACATTCCCCTCCAGCAACTGGAACACCCTCGCCCCGTCGGAGTTAACGGCAATTTCATGGGTCCGATCCTGAGACCCATTATCCACAACGATCACTTCATACTGGGTGCTGTTGTAGTCAGAGTTAAAAATAGACTGAAGGCATGAGCCAATATGCTCTTCTTCGTTATAGGCCGGTATCACGATAGAGAAAAAGGGCGAAGCACTCTCTGTTTTTTTTTGTTCATTCATTTTTCTCTAACCACCGAGCGAAATTTTCCGTTACGACCACGCGGGATTTCGGGCACGTATTCAAAAGCTACCTGAAAATCGTCCCCGAGCCTTTGTTTGCAGTTGGTAATAAGAATGTTCTCATTGAATTCGGCAGCCGAGTCTTTCACTAGCTTTACAGTAGCGTAACCCGGTTGGCTTTGAACAACCTGGGCCTCCAGAACGCCATCGACACCTTTGAATATGTGGTCAATGCGTCCGATAAGGCGCCCATCGATTGTTTCGATGTAATCATCGATCCTGCCGTTTATAGATTTTAACCCCGGCGTACCGCTGTTTTCTTCAGAAGTGTCTGCTAGTGTTGCCGTATCGCCAAGGTTGTATCGCAGTAGTGGCATTTGCCTGTTGGTCAGCGAGGTCGCGAGCAATCTGCCGGTATCCTGTGAGCCTGAATCTATTTGAACTTCGGTAATGCCAATGACAGAATTTGGCTGGTAGATTCCGGTTTTATCTTGTCCGGCAAACATCACATACTCGGCAGTTCCGTAGTAATCGCACACTGCACATTCAAACACAGATTCAATCTTTTCACGCTGCCAAAGAAGGAGTGTCTCTGAGTTCGTAATAACGACTTTTGGCTGGAACCCCGGCTTGCAACCAGACTTAAGGTAGTGGATCGCTAAATCATAGATTGCTGATGGGTAGCCGATCAGCTCTTCAGGCTGAAAGTTGTCCAATTCATTTCTATAGTGGGGAAATGTCTCGTCATTAATATGGTAGCTGGAAAACAATCGCTGGTTTTCGGACCGGTTGAAGCGTGAAAAAGGCGGTCTCATGTCGTCGGCCAATTTGAGCATTCTGCCGGCAAAGGTAGCACGCCTTGCGCCAAAAGCGACACCGTGCCGTTCTTCGTGCTCGACCAGCAACGCCATAGCCAATTTATAAGTCCGCTCATCAACCTGCAGTGCCAATGGGGTGCCAGTGCTACCGCTTGTTCGTTGAATCATGAAAGGTTTTGCAGAGTCTTTGGGTCGAAAGTTACGATCTTGCTCTATTATTGTCCGCTTATTCAAGACCGGCAGCTTTTTTAGATCTTCAATCTGTGTAATATCGCTTGGGCGTAGCCCATGCTCCGAAAATAGCTTTTGATAATAAGGAATCTGGTCGTAGCAGTAGGTTACCATTTGGTGAAGACGTTCTTCCTGAGAAGCCCTTTTTTCTGCTGTGCTCAGTTCTCTGGCCATCTCAAGCTCTTTACATATTTCATGGTATAGCCCCTGATATCGCTTTTGATAAAGTAGATGCCCATACGTCGAGATCATCAGGTTCTGAATTAGTGGAGGAGAGTGGAAGTACAATTTTTCTGCGAATTTCATTTTAAACGGCGCCTCCACTTTCCTTTGTATACCTCATGCCGATTTTTTTGGCGGGGTTGCCGCCCCAAATAGCACCTGGCTCTTCTACAGTGCGAGTTAACACCGAACCGGCGGCGACGATAGACTTGTCACTGACACCTACCATTAAAATTGCGCCATTTCCTATCCAGCAGTCTGCTCCGACTTTCACTTTGGTATATTCGCCACCTTGCTGCTGAATTGGCAACTCAGTGTCGCTAAAATTATGCTGCTGATTACCACTTAGGATATGGACGCCGCTACCGAGTAGTGTGTTGTCTCCGATTGTGCATTTTCCAATATTGCAGTTGGGGCCAATGTAGACGCCTTTGCAAATCGTGGTATCCGGATGAGAAAATACCGTAAGAAAGCCAACAAGAATATCATCAGAGGTTTCCACGCAGGCGAGTCGATAGAACGCAGCACGCGTGTAGATACCGAATTTGCCTGGTATCAGGCTCAATGCTTGCGAGAACGACTGGAACGTTCCGTCTGGATTCCCGAAGAAGCTGAATAAAAGGCATGCCGCATAGAGTGGTGTAGCTAGCAGCAGGAAAAATGATTTGATCGTTCTTTTTAATTTTTGACGCATTTCAGGATCGATCCATTCGCGTATTCAGCCACGTTATCTCGCGCGATGGCCTAAAAGTTAGTAGCGCACGAATTAGTCGCTGGCCAATTCGTGCTATCAGCAGTCTATAGGTCATAACGGGCGGCGCCCAATTGCGACTCAGATTACCCAAGCATTCTGCTTGTGTCAGTTCTGGTTTGGTCAGCGTCTGTGGGCCGTGATTCTGCATTAGAATCACTAATACGCGTGTGAGGTGTGCCTCATCGCTGCATTGGAGCGTTGCTGTCACGTTCTCAAGCCACTTTTGACCGGCTCTCCAGTACTTAATAGCATTCCCGTAATCCAGTTCCGACGCCTGAAACATCAGCATTGCTTTGCGAATATCCTGGGCGATCCAGGTGTCGTTCGCAAATTCAAGTTGTGATTTATCCGCCATGAAGGAGCGCTCGTTATCAAGCATCCAACGGGTATAATGCAGCAGTGAACTGTTGGCAAATTCGTATGGTTCATCGATTTCGTCCAACTCCCGTTTAACATAAAGATACCGGAAGATGCTGGCTAACAGTACGAGGTAGGACCAGCCCGCCTCTACATTCAGCAGGTTTCTTTTTACGATGTCATCTGCCGGGTGAATGGTGCTCCTGATTACCTTTTCTGCCTGCTTTAGCCAGGGGCCGTTACTATCGAGAATCGACGCATCCAATAATGTGTTGATGTAATTACCGGTCCCACGGTTAAAGGGATACCGATGAGTGGAGACATAGACACCACGGGTCATTTTTTTCAGAATGCGAATTTCTGTTTTCTTCAGAGCAAGGATTTGCTCAAGCAGCCCGCCTTGCCCTTCATGCAGCGCTGACATCCACTTGGCCAGATCAAGAACAGCCTGACGTGACTGACGATTGCCGGTCAAAAAATGGTGATAGAGAAGCCCGGTTGAGTAGCAATGTTCCTCAGCAGGCCCGCCTCCTGTCTGACCAGGAGTTGAGCTCACATCGTTGTGACGCGAAAACGTTCTATGAGTTGCCGTTTTGGCATCCAGGTAATGGTCTGTATGCCAAAATAGACCGTTGTTATATTCCGCTCTATCTTCAACGGTATGGTAAATATCTATATCGGTTACATGTCGAGCTAAATCGTCCATTAACTGAAACCAACGCTGATCGCCGGTGTGGGCGAACTGCCTCGCAAAGCCATAAATAGGATCGTACTGGTTGTTGTAGTGAGAGATGAATGGTGGCTCACCGTCACCTTGATAAAGCGACTCATGATCGGCAAAAATTTCACCAAAATTGCGCCAGCCAAACTCATCAATAATTTCACGTTTGACAAAAAAATTTGAATTGCCGTTAACGCCATGCTCAATCAGCTGGTCAAGGTCGCTGCGTTGTGAATTGGCCTTGAACCAGGGCAGGGCCGTGGCTTGCTCATAGCATTGTGCAAATAGCACGGGTACGAGAGGTGTATATGCCGTGGCTGCGACGTCGCTTCCGGAATCATACGCCATTAAAAGACGGAGTGTTTTTTGTTCTCCACCTTGCAGCTCGTAAGCGTTCTTTGCTTCTTTCGGGAACAGCCCAACGGTCAATCTGTTTTCTTCCTTTCGCAAACTGGTGGGGAAGTTTTGCCAAAATCCTGGTACAGCGATATCCAGATTGATGCCTTGCTGTTCGATACTGATCAGCGGATTAGCGCGTTTGCCGTCAAGCAGCACCCCAGACGAGTCAGAGAGTCTGTACCCACAGAATTGAGTGCTAGTTTCGCTGCTACAATCGATATGGTTACTGCTCTGCCAATTTTCGCCGCCGCTGGAGTCCTGATACAGGTTGAACTCAGTAAGTCGTGCCACCTCCGATATCTGATCGGTTGTCTGTGGTGAAACGTGCGCAACGCTATTGGTTGGGAGCGTTGTTTCTACTGCCAACTCGCGAAAGTAAACTGAACCTGGGTCGCCTAAGTCCCACAGCCCCCCCGAGTGCTGGGAACGTTTTGGGTTATGGGTTCTCAACTCAACCTGAACGATGCTGGTTTCCAGAAAAACTCTAAGTTCACATTCAAAGCGCGCGAGCGTTTTGCCACTCTGCTTCAGCCATTGACCAGCCAACGATGCCGTAACAAAAACCGGGCCCTCATCAGTGATTTCCCAGCTGGTTTCGGCTTTGACCAAACAGGGCAGGCCGTTTTTATCGGTCAGGGTTACAGATGATGGAATACCTGAGCTATCTTGTTGAGCAATTCTCCAGCTCAGACTGTCAGTTCTTAGAACCACTCGCCCGGTTGAGGTGTGGATAGCCAGACTGTCGGCGGTTTTTTCAATCGCAAGCTTTGGGCCGGAAGGCAAAGGAGCTTCTAACTTGGTAAGCAACAGATCCTTCTCGTGCCCGGAGTTCAGGTTGGCCAAAAAGCTAACATAAACCCACCGAAAGCTGCCGTCTGGCCAAAGTGCGAGGGGAGTAAGTTGCACGTTGATCGCTTCATGGCCATCTATAACTGCAAGCTCGTGGATTGCTTTTATCGCCCCTTTGGGGAGCGGTATGCCAAGGCTTACTGGCTCATTAATACGAGTAACACCTTTTTTTTCTTCAAGTCGAATGGCTATATTTTTCATGAATTTGTTGGCTACCTAACTTCCTGTTTGCTTGACAACTTGTTCTCTGGTTTTTAAATGACTTTTTATATTGGAGGTTTATTAATTAATTCTTTCATTGTCTTGCCAGATATTATTTAACGAGCTTTTCTTTTTGTTTACTTCATATTTAACAGCCCAAAAATACATTTTATAAGGAAGGTCAAGGCTTTTTATTGTAAGTAGAGGTTGGCTTTTAATGCCGAGAGCAGGAGCAAATAGATTTAGAAGTTTTTTACTATAGAAAATTAAAGTATCCACATTTGAGGATAATATACAATGGGACTTTCCAAGACCATACTCTTCTTCTAAAAATTTATAAAATTGTTTGCGCAGTAGCTTATTTTTTGGTTTGTTGTAGAAATTTATTACTGTTTTTTTTCTGCTTCCGAAGGCTTCTCGAGGAATTCCTTGATCTTCTACTACACGTCTCGCGATTGGCCGGTCATAGTCGTCGCCGGTGGACCATGGAGCCAATTCATCTGAGTTAGATATAGAATGAAGGCTTGAAACCTCTCGGGCGTACATAAATGGTATGGGGATGTTTATAAAACCAGACTCAAGCCTAGCTTCTCCCAAATTTATGCCTGAAACGCCACCTCGAATTATATTTCGTTTTAAGTTTTGTGGACTTAAATTTCGATTCCAAAGTTCATCACCATGGTAACCTGTAAATACTATCGATGGGACTTCATTTTTACCAAGTTCCTGATAAGCTTTATAAAACACAATTTCAGGCTCTGCTGGAGTGGGACAGATGAACAACGTCTCATCGTCGCCAATATCTTTTTCTACGTAATCAAGATAGGAAATTTTTAGCTTAAGTTGCCGGGCAATGTCAGTGCCGTCGTCTACAGCAGCACCAGGATTCATCCAAGGTAAAAACGCAGAGCTTGACTTTCGACTGGTGAATGCCTTATTAATATCGAGGTCGTGGGTAAGCGCAGTTGCAGCGGTTGAATCATAGCCACGTGATATAGTTGTGTATGCAAGGAATGATTTTTTTCGATCCGGGCTACACGAATTTCTGCGAATATCTTTCAATTTTTCCCGCAGAGTATCGTAATAAGCTGAGTAATTTTCGAATTCGTGTTTCCTATCTATATGTTGTCGTTTATATCCGTTCTTCGTAATTTTGACGACAAAGTAGAATAATTGTTCGAATAATTTTATTTTATTATGCAATATGGGAAATGATGAATCGTATCGATCTATACCCATCATAATGTTATCGGACTGTATTTTGTAATTATGGGTGGGGTCTAATTCTGCACCAAGATATGCTAACAAACACACTAAACTGTTTGAAGCAAAAAAATATTCACCGTCTTCACAAAAAAACAACTTATCTACCAGTGCCGTTGATGGAACTAGCAAAACCCCGTCGTTTTGTACGATGAGTCCACTACCAAAGAAATGTTCTGCACAATTAAAATTACCTAGTTTGAAATCACCGTCCCAAACACCTTCGACGATAAAGTTATCCGCTAATTCAACATCAGCGCCATGTAGAACAGTTACCGAAAGAGACGTTTTTTCTATATAACTAATCCAACCTAAACGAGGTAGTCCACTATCAAAATTTTTTCTTATCATTTTAAAGGTCCAATAATTTTTAATTCAATTTAAGATAATAGTCGATAGTTTTTATTTTGCACATCATGTCTAATGTTGAACCTGCATCAATACCATTTTTTGGGTTTTCTTCGATGATATTTCGCATCCGTGATTTGTCCAAAATGGGAGAGTTGAGACTGTCAATTACTTCATTTAAAACATTGCTTTGGTATAAATGTTGATAGTTAAACCAACCCAATCTTGGTTGAGTCAATTTCATTAACTTTCGCGCTTGTTCAAGAGTTATTCGAGCTGCTCTAGAAAACTCCTGAAGAAGTATTGGATATTTTGCGGGTAACAGAGTTGCGGCCATCGAATAATTAAGTAATTCCGGATTCCGTGCTCTTAATACTCGTTGATTTAATTTGTTATGCACTCTGTTACCAAAGGGTATTAGTTGAGAGATTTTTGCTAATTCGTCGTCGGCAAATGGCGCAATGTAACCTGAGGTGCAAGACGCTGCCTGAGCTTGTTTCAAAATGTATTGGCGCGCTCTGTGCTCCATATTGAATGTTTCTATCGCGCTTTGCCAATCTCCGGCCTTCTGGTAAGTGGCGTCTAATCGATTACGCATTACATCCTTGGTGGTATTCGCGGATTCAGCGAAACGGTTATGCCCTTCAGCTGATAGAAACCAGTGATGAGTAGGCGGCGTAGTAAAACGTTCAAGTGCCTTTTTAAACTGGCCGTTACGGACCAGGTTATCATTTACCAGTGATGCTGACGCTAGGATTTTCTGAAATCTGGTCCCCATGCTGAGTACCCCGTAGTGACCTCCGAGAAGCTCACCTAACACACCGCTTGATAGCGGAGCATTATGGATTTCATGCGCCCGCTGACCAGCAATATACCACACGGGAAAGATGCAAAAGCCAAGCTCGTCCAGCATACGTTGGAGTAAGTCTTCTGATAGGTCCAGATTCCTGATGTCAGAAAATGTATGATCCATTCGAAAGTTACCGGTGAGAGTACGAGCTATGGATATTTCTCTACTGGAGAGGTCGCCGTGTGTATAGGCCGTGTGATAGTTCTCTGGCCCGGTCATAAGGAGCGTGCGAGAATCCCATCCGGCTGACATCATGAGCACAGATGAAGGGAGTTCCTGCAATACGATTGAGAGTCGTGACGCGATCTCATCCACCAGTTGGTCTATGGTGTATGTCACGTTTAAGCCTGCTGGCTCCGGTGCCGTTCGCTTGATTTGAAATGAATCTTCACTGCACGCTGTTAAGTTTTCGTTGGGAAGAGTTTGTTCAATTTTTTGAAAAAAAGTGCTGGAACCAATTGTATATCCAGTATTTAGATATTGTTGAATCGACGGCCAGTTCGGGGCCTTTCCCGTAAGCGTCAGGTTGTCGAGACGATTGGATATCTCTAGATTATCGTTATGATCCCTACTGTAATAAAGAAGCGCTGTACCTAATCGGTCAGTATCGATTGTTATTTTTTTTGAAGTCTTGTTGTACTTTACAAGTGTACCTTGGCCTGGGCTTCCAATCGTTTCACTTGAAAGCGAAACTTTAGTTTTTTCTCCCACATAAACTATAAAACCTTCTTCGTCACAGATGAATTGAATATGATTCGTGTTGTAAACTCGTATGTAAAGTGAGCAGAACGAATCGGAGTAAACACAGTAAAGGTTGGATACGTTTTTTCGGTTAGCGTTTGTTTTTATCAAAAAAGAAGTTGATTTCATAGAGCTGAGCCTGCCACGTCATTCAGCAGGATGTCTACCGCTCGATCAACACTTGGTTCTAAAGCCGTCTCGTCAGAGTCCGAAAAAGGCTGCAGGACCGAGTTTTTCGCGGCGTTCGTATTGTCGGGACGCCTCACTCCTATTCTCATTCGTTTAAACTCATGGGAACCAAGCGAAGCAACCAGCGACTTCAAACCTTTGTGGCCTGCATCGCCTCCGCCCTGTTTCAGCTTCACCTGGCCAAGAGTTAAATCCATTTCATCGTGAACAACCAGGCAGTCGTTTATAGCCGTGCCCATACGATCCAGGAACTGCCGCGTTGACGGACCACTGTGGTTCATTTGTGCCGCTGGCTTGAACAGACTTACCGTTTCCCCCGCAATATCTACTTCGCAAACCGCCCCCTCGGCAAAGCTAACCCACAGCCCGTTCATCCTTGTAGCCATCCGATCAAGCACCCTATATCCGGCATTGTGCGGCGTGTTCTCATAGCTGGAGCCTGGATTGCCCAACCCTACGATTACTTTCCGTCCTGAATCGTTTCCAGCTAACGGGATAATAGCAGCACTGGCGGGCATCGGTTTATACAATCTTGGGCAGTCACAGCAAAAGTTCGCAACTCCACATTGATTGGCCCAGCAACCAACGGGATTTTGTGTGTTGTACATCAGCCGTACCAGATGATCTGCTTTGTTGGAGCCCTTCAGAAGTACAAGGTCGCCCGGCTCAAGGAGAGCGTTTAAGAATGCCGACGCCTCGCGTATCTCGGTAAATGCATGCAGGTTCTCGGCGCCTGTATCGCGTTTTGCTTTAGCCGCCCTCGGTGCGTGAGGTCCAACAAAAATAACAATATCACCAACTTCAAGTGCCTGCCTGGCTACCTTGGGATAGAGCTTGGATGCGGATAAAGAGTAATCAGAAAGCGTCCCGATAATAATAATTTTTCTTCGTGCGTCTGCTTCGGCCATAAATTCGAGAGGTGCCGAGAACGACCAATGGGGTGCTTTCCAGTCGTCTCGTAAGAACGTGAAGTCTTTCTCATTCGAAACAACTTCCATCCTGCCCTCTGCCGGCCTCACTTCGGCGACAGCAGATATAGCGCTCGTTAGTGGTATCCCTGCGGCTAAACCAACCCCCAAAGCTGAAAGTACTGACAAGGCTAGCTGTTTTCCATGGAAGCTTGTTGGTACCTGGTAAGTTGTCCCTTCATATTTGACCTCAAGGGTCAGTGGCTCTGGCCACTTGGATCGTGCGGAAAGGAGTCTAATAGTGGCGCCGTCCGCTTTTCCTACCCAGATAATTTTGCGGTTACAGCTCTCACCTATGGCCCTGACGAGCGGGTCGTCAATGTTTAGGACTGCTACGCCGTCGATGGGCAACGCCGAAACAAGCTTGCTTTTTTCTTCTGCTATTGCCTCCAGGCTCTTGAATGCCTTGAAGTGATCCCGTGCAATCAGAGTCAGTACGGCTATGTTCGGGGCAAATAATCTAAGCGGCTTGTTCAGCTCACCTGGCTCACCGCCAGAACACTCGAGAACACAGAACCGGTGGCGAGGGCGTACCTTGAGCAAAAGCTTGGCAATGCTGTGAGAATAATTCTCAGTCCCGGGGGTATTGAAACATTCACCCGCCGTACGAAGAATGTTTGCAGAGATATCCTTGGTGGTGGTTTTGCCTGCGCTTCCGGTGATGCCTACGAAGCACACGGTTTTTTTTAGTTTTTTGCTATAGATAAACGCCGACCAGAACCGGAAAAGGTGCAAACCGGAGCGTAGCCACTTGTATAGGTAGTTTGATGTCATCTGTTGAACACGACGGATCATTGATTTTTTGCTCCTTGGGTTATTCCCTCATTTTTAGCAGGGTAAAAAAGTAAACTCCAGTCCATCCTTGATTTGTTCAATCGTACGCTCTGGGCTGTTATCTTCCACGGGCTTGACTGAACAAATAGCGCAGCTGTCCCCATTCGTCCGTACCTTTAAGCAGGAACATACCCACAGCGCCGATGCTGAGCGGAGCAGTTGCAAGGTGTAGGTCCCAAGAAAGAAAAATTGCACAAAGTGGTGGCTGTTCGAGAGATTTAACGACTGGGTTGCGGCAACTGCCAGCGACGTTCCTGCGGGAGTGGGAATGCACAGAAAGAGAAGCTTAACTAGCGAGAGCCTCGTTCGGTGCTCCAGAATCAGCAGCAACGCTACCGTGGTTGCAACAGAGAGCCAGCCTCTAACCCAGGCTATAACTTCCAAGCCCCCCCCGTCGCCGTCAGCCAGAGGACGACAATGATCACTCCGGTTGAGACTGTCAGCAGCAGTGCTAAAAGTCCGTAAATTGTCAGGATAGATTGTCCACCCGACCCGCATGACCTTTTCTTGAAGGTGACGAAACCTGAAAGGAAAAGACTCATGCAAAGGCGAGAGGACTTTCACATGATAAAGCAACTACGGGCACAGGGGGCGCACATCGTGGACATTGCCCAACGGATTGGCTGTTCAGAACGTACGGTGCGTCGGTATCTGGCGCTTCCTGCACCTCCCACAGGTAGGCCGAAGTCACGCCGGTCCAGTAAGCTCGACCCCTTCAAGCCCTTTATCGATCAGCATTTGGCCGATGAAGTCTGGAACGCAGAGGTGATTTTCCAACAGCTGCGCGAGCAGGGTTACGCCGGCTCATCCACTCTGGTTCGTGAGTACATCCAGCCCAAGCGCCCCCTGCGAGCCAGCAAGCGAACCGTCCGATACGAGACGCACCCTGGCAAACAGCTCCAGCATGACTGGGGCGAAATTCGCACCGAGGTGGCCGGCCGGTTGTGCACCGTCAACATTGCGGTGAACGTGCAGGGTTATTCCCGACACTTCCATGTCTGGGCGGGCCCACGTCAGGATGCCGAGCATACCTATGAGTCGCTGGTGCAGGCCTTCCGGTACTTTGGCGGCGTCCCGGCCAGTGTGCTGGTGGACAACCAGAAGGCGGCCGTGGTTCGCCATGATCGTGATGGCAAGGTGACGTTCAATGCTGGCTTCCTGGAGCTGGCCAACCATTACGGCTTTGTCGCTAAGGCCTGTCGGCCCCAGCGGCCCAAGACGAAGGGTAAGACCGAACGAATGGTCGGATATGTGAAGCACCACTTCTTCCAGCGATATCGCAGCTTCGACAGCTACGCACACCTTAATCAGCTACTGGAGCACTGGTTGAATACCTACGCTCAGCAGCGGCTGCTGAGGCGCTTCCGGCAGACCCCGGCCGAGAGGTTTCAGGAGGAGCAACCTCAACTTTTGCCAAGGCCCGAAACGGACTTCGATACCCGCTATTACGATGTCCGACATGTTGGCTGGGACGCCTACATTGATGTGCATGGCAACCGCTACAGTGTGCCGGCCGAGTGCTGCGGGCAGCGGGTGACCATTCGAGTCAGCCTGGACGGAGAACTCACCGTCTACGACATCCGGGGACAGGAGGTGGCGCGCCACCGGATGGTGGATCGCAAGCAGGGCTGGCAAACCGTGGCCGAACACCACGAACCGCTGTGGCAAGACGTGCTGCCAGTGCAGCACCGGAGCCTCGCTGTGTATGAGGAGATACTCCAATGAACCTGGACCAACTCCTCGACCGACTCAAGATGGACCACCTCCAAGCTTCCCTGGACACCTTGTGCGAACACGCCAGCAAGAAGGATCTGAATTACCGGGAGTTCCTCGAACAGGCCCTGGCCCAGGAATGAATGGGGTGGCCGCCACCAGAAAGGCCTCGATACGCGCCTCAAGCAGGCCAGGCTGCCGTGGATCAAAACCCTGGAACAGTTCGACTTCACCTTCCAGCCGAGCATTGACCGCAAGCTGATCCGGGACCTGCCCGGATTAGGGTTCGTGGAGCGCAACGAGAACGTCATCCTGCTGGGACCACCGGGCGTGGGTAAAACCCATCTGGCCGTTGCCCTTGGCGTAAAAGCAGTTGAGGCTGGCCACAGGGTTCTGTTCATGACTTTGGATCGCTTGGTAAGCACCCTGATGAAAGCGCGACAGGAGAACCGACTGGACCGTCAGCTTCAGCAGCTGAGCTACCCAAAGGTGCTGGTGCTTGACGAGATTGGTTACCTACCCATGACCCGGGAGGAAGCCAGCCTGTTCTTCCGGCTGATCAACCGTCGCTACGAGCGAGCCTGCACCATCCTGACCTCCAACAAGAGCTTTATGGACTGGGGCGAGGTATTCGGTGATCAGGTCATCGCCACGGCTATCCTGGATCGGTTACTGCACCACTCAACCACGCTGAACATCAAGGGTGAAAGTTACCGACTGAAGGACAAACGCAAGGCCGGGATCGTCCCCGGTACGACTCAACAACAGGAGGAATGTGACGGCACAGACACTCAAAACCGGACACTGAAAACTGATGAAAACCGGACAATCTAAACTGATAAAAAGCGGTCAAACTTCGCTGTTGTTGACATGGGCACAGTTATGATCAACGCAAGGCTCAAACGTATACGGTAAGCGAGAACTTCTCGGTCTGCTTTACTGTCTGCGATCGCTGCCAGTAATGGTTCACTCATGGGGATTATGGCTGAACGTGCTGGCAAAAGGCTGACTTCCCGTACCAAGTTATAACCGCCAAGTTGGTGGTTCATTCTGGCTAATTGACATAGGTTATAGGTATGACATGCCTTATCACTTTGCGAAACTTTTCAGCCGGGCAGAGAGTTCCAAAGCAACCCTGTCTGAGTGGATGTAAGTCCAGGAGTAATCGAGAATGTTAAGAACGGAATAAACAGCAAGAATGATAATGACCGCCTCAATCACGCCATCATAGGAAAAAAAGTGCCCTGCAATGAGATCAAGTGCCGCGCCACACCAAAGCAGTATTGTAAAGCCATTATAAGATGTGCTCGCTACTCGGAAGCGGGAAATATAGGATCTGATGCTGGATCTGGGTTTTTTATTCTCCTCACTATCGCCGTTTTCATTGTTTGTGGGGCGGGGGCTCGCCGATTGCTCTGATACCTTCGAAAGATTGGCACGCATCATCTCACGTTCGAGCACTGGATACCGTGATAATTCTTCTGACAATATGTTCGCCGGGAGTTGGGCGAGTAAAACACGAAACCTGTTCCAGATGTAAAGGATCCACACCGCAATCCAAGGCCAGATCTGGCCACTATCCAGATATAAACCTAAAGCAAGGCAGGGAAAGGTTGCTGACTCTACAAGGAAATGATTCCAGCGATCCAGCACGGCGCCGTTTACGCTGGCGCGGCCGTGATGTCGCGCAATCTGGCCATCCACGTAGTCAAACAGGTGGTGCAGTACCAGAAAAGAGGCGCCTATAAAAATCCCCCAAGGCCCCAGGATCATCAATGCAGCTCCAATAAGGCCGGTGATGAACATTGAAGCCGAGGCATGGTTTTCGTTCAGTCCCAAGTCCAGATACAAATGGGTAATGCGAAGTGAAACGGGTAGTCCAAACCAACGCGTGAAATAGTCACCTCTTTCTGCGTAAAGAGACCATTCACGTGCTTTTAGCGCTTTGAACTCATTATCTTTATTCATTGTAAGAGTCCTTTCTTTTCGGATATTGAACCATTTGAAGAGCTACAAGAGCGACTTGTTTTATCCTTTCAGTGTAGCAAGGATCTGTGAGGGCTCCTTCTTCTTGTAATCATTAGCGCTACGCTCTGAATGCGTCAGCAAAATTTACGCGTCAGGAGGCTAGTCTATTGTTGAAGTACATTTTTAATCCTGAAATGGATATCAAACGGCGTTTTAAATAGTTTTTGTTCTTCTTGGTTCTGTCAGATGCACCACTTAAAAGCACATACCGCCTCAGGCGGTATATTTACGCTTCTCTAATGTCGAAGATGTTTACACCTTACAACTGCATATCAGCTAAATCTGATTTAACACTATTTCACGTTGTTGATAGGTAACAGTTTTAAGTACGTGGCATGGAAGATGCCTTTAATCATCTAGCGCTGACCGACTGACCTGAATCCCAGTTGCCAGCGTCCACCTTCAAGGAGATATAACAATGAGCAAATCCCTTAAGAGAACGCTTTTATCAACGCTCGTTGCGCCTTTGGCGCTGGGCGCGGCAACTGCGATGGCTGCACCGATTAGCTCCTGGAACTATTCGGTTGACAATGATTTACATAGTGCGACATTCACTAATAAAGGGGGGCCTAATGTCGGTTCCCAAAGTGTGGCTGACCAGGAGATTTCATGGGGTGGAGTTGGCGCCGCGAATCGATCGTCTGTTGGAATTAACGATGTAGGTTTACCACCAGATCCAACTGCTGGTCCAGTGTTCACTAATGGCGCTGCCGTCAACACCGGGGTATTTACCCATACCAATAACTCTATCAACGCAACTTTTGATACGCTGTTATCGTTTGATCTGACCTCCACGCTGACGCTGTTTCCGAACGACCCAGGTGATACGGAGTTTCTACCTCCTATTACCTTTAACACCAAATTCACAGAAACGCCGAATGCGGTGACACCCTGTGCCGATGGAGGCGTCACGCCTTGCGGTGACATTTTCACCGTTGTTAGCATTGAAGGTTTGGGCGACTTTTCCGGTGGAGCACTCCCTGGACAACAGTTCATTCAGGGGGACTACCTCTACACGGTTTTCCTCGAGCTAGCGGGCTTGAGCGTCTTGCCTGACGCTGCCTGTGCAGCGGCGGGTGCTGGTAATAACTGTGTTGGTCTGCTGACACCAGAGGGCGGCACCAATGAATTCCAGAGTTCGTTCAGTATTACAGCTGTAGATGTTCCCGAGCCAGGTACCCTGGCACTGCTGGGCCTTGGCCTTGCAGGCCTCAGTCTGTCACGCAGGAAAAAAGCAGCTAAGGCATAACATCTGAACGGCCATAACGTTTAGAGGGTAGTGCTGAAATTAGAAGCCCCTGCTGAGAAGCGGGGGCTTTTCAGTATGAGGTTTTCCCTGAACCAAAAACACTCAAGCCATTCCAGAATCGCTCAGGTGCAGATCAGGCAACCTCTCTCCGATTTCCCTCGTACCCGCTATCCGGTTTCGCCGGCAGGTATCGCCCACCGTCAGTAACCAGCGACCAGACATCCGGGCGACGATTCCTCATGCCTTCGATCAGTGATGCGGCTTCGGTGAACGCCGGGCGGCGGCTTCCGTGATACTCCATCACTGGCCCCACATGATCAAACTCCACCCCAAATCGCTTTAACAAGCGCAGCTGTGCAGGTTCCATGACCGCCATCCAGTGGGTTATGCCGTGTTTGACCGACATCTGGAGAATTGCGCAAAAAAGTCCAAGGCTGATATAGGGCATCGCGCGCTTACCATTTTCTGAATCACTATAGTATGCGGGCGCGCTGATGCCAGAGACTGATTTTTCCTCAGTGAGTCGCCGCCGGAACTCCCGGCTGACCGCCATGCGTGATATTTCGGCGATCTTCTGGCGGGGTGCGTCTGAAATTGCTTCCCGTGCGGACCGGTCCATACGATGGACACAGTGGCCTTCCATGGGAAAGTCAGCCTGTTCGGGATTGTCTCCAGCCATTACGAGCCTAACGGCAGCAACGCTGTCCCCCGTCATGTTGTGACGAATCAGTGCGTGAGCGGATCTTGGATCGTATGCATCATGTTCGCGTTTATCGACGAAGCAATTCGGATCCTCGAAAGGGCGATCGATGCAGTAAACCTGATATCGAAGTTCATAAACCTTGTTAATCACTTCCGGAGACGTCGCCAGCTGGACATTGAATACTGAGTTAAAAATGGTGCTGACATCTTCGTGTGTTTGTTGGCCTGTTTGCATTTTGATCCTCATCTATTCCCATTCAGGGAGCTGTTATGCCGAGTGTGTCGAGGTTACAGCTCATCAGACCTCGGAACTTTTGTTGATTCTGGTGTTGCTTCTGGGTTTGCATTGACCCTCGGCACATATCGACCGGGCGCAAGGATGGAGTGTGGGTCGACTGCCGCTTTCAGCTTGCCTGCAAGCATTGAGAACGCGGAGCCGCTATTGAGGATGCCCATTGCATCGATGTTTAAGCGGTAGGGCAGGAAGCCTTCTTTTTGCCCGGCTTCGAAGAGCGCGCGATAACAGTTGTTCGCTCTTGCGGTTGCATCTGCGTTGCTGCGGTCAAAGAGCAAGGGCACAGTCGAGTCGAAGCAGCGATCGTTTACGGTCGTCAATGTAATGAGCGGGTTGATGCCATATTGCGGGCAGATCCTTTCAATCATATCTGTATAGCGGCGAACATCCTTGCCCCGTATAGGAACCAGTGGCGCGAACCATATGAGCCCACAGCCATCCCGTGCGGGGTTTTTGGGTTGCCCGGGTGCGGGCAGTACGCCTGAACGCCAATAGGCCAGCGCCAAAGCGACGTCATTAGGGGTGCCGTGCATGATTTCCAGGGCGCCGGCGAGTGTATCTGCCATGCCTTTCACTCGTGTGGCCAGCCTGCCCGGCATTAAACGGGCGATTGTCTGTGCCATCTCGACTTTGCGCTGGTTAATAAAAATGAGTCGGTCGGTCACTGGGCCAAGGAGCCGTCGTAGCGTGCGCCTGGCCGCCCGGGCGACTTCCTTAGAGGCATAAATCGCGCCTACGCCGCTCCACGCCGGAACGCCATGGCTGTTAGCAATATGTTCAACTTCATGAGCGGGGAGTACGCCATCAACGGCTTTGTCTTCGGGGAAGGGTGCCATCATTGAGAGCATGCGCTGGCTGTTGAGCAGGTTAATCGCTACAACGGAACCGCCGAGAGCGCGTAAGACTGCTCTTACGGTCGGCACCAGCGCTTCCAGCTTGTCATCGTCTTTTGTGGAAAAGAAAAATGCAGTCACTGTGTCGGGAACTGGCGCAAGGGCGATGGTCATATTTACAACCACACCGAAGTTGCCCTGGCTGAAGAGTCCGTCGAGATAGGGCCCCAGACCCCATTTGAAAAGCCCGTCGACTTCTGTACCACCGAGTTCGCTGAGCGGAGTACGATAGAGAGTACCGTCGGGCAGAATCGCTTCTATTCTTGTTACCGCTGCAAAATGGTCGGTAATCGGCGTGATGCCGTAGCCCCGCTCAAGCGCGTTGCCAAGAATGCTGCAGGTGGGACCTGCACCGGTTACTGGAACAAGGTAGTTGCCATCATGACTATCGAGGAACTCCCTGAGGGCACCCTGGGTTACACCTGGCTCGACCGTGACTACACCCATTTCGGTATCGAAACCGGAAATACGATTGAGCCGGCTAAGATCAAGAATAACGCAGCCGTCTGCGACCGGGTTGGCACTGCCGTAGCCCCAGTTATTTCCTGTGCTCACGGGGTAGACTGCAACCTGCCACCTTTGCGCCACCTGAAGAACCGCAGCGACCTGTTCCTGGTTCTCTGGGCGGAGTACGGCCGGAATGGAGCGCTTTGTTCCGATTGTGGAAACACCAAAGTCTTCTGCGCGAGCCGTGATTACGCCGGATTCACCCAGGACTGTTGTCCATTCGGCAATTGCAGACTCGATAGAAATACTGCTCACAGGCGCTTCCAGGTTTTGTCGGTGACTTTTATGAACGCGAGATTAAATTTTTGTGCTGCAATGGTCATATTGGCGACAATTTTAATAGAGAAAGGGTTGACAAAATATGTCGTATCGTTAACGACGTGAAAGCACTCTGCGTGAAAGAACAGGCGTTTAAACAATTAGTTGGAGGGGAATCAGAAGAATTTGGTGAAGTGTATTTTTGTTAAATAATGTTAAATTGGTTGGTTTTTAACCTAGAAGAAGGGGTAGTCAAAACTGTTCTTTGACTGAGGTTACTGTGGCCCGCACCCGGGTAAGCGCCTCCACGCAGTCCCGAGGGCTGCAGAATGCTTGTATGGTAATCAATGCAAATCGCGTTTCGCCTGCAAGTGCAGCAGGTATCTGCAATAGCTTGGCGTTGCGGTAGCTCCAGCTGGTGCGCGAACCCACCTTGTACCATTGAGCTACAAGAACCCTGTTTCTGGTGAGGATATTGCGATAAATCCGGAGGCCGGGCTCCAGTTGTTCTTCAATGTGCCAGATTGATCTGTCGAACAACTGCGGCAGGTAGGGCACGAGCTTTTCATCGGCACTTCTTTTGTGGTTCTGTGCGAATGATATCCATAGGTCGGCTGACTGCCAGACCTGCTCCTTGAGGTCTCCGGGAAGCGCGATTGGTAATGGCAGTTTTTCAGTTTGGACTCGCTGGAATTCGGGGACGTCGATTACCCAGTCCGGTTTTTGGCTGGCTGTGTTATGAGCAAGTACAAGTGCAACCGGGCCAAGAACGAGGGCAGTTGCAATGGCAATCAGGCCTTTCCGGTGGACCAGGTTGCCGCCAACTGGCGGGTTTTGCTCCGTGGCGCGTCTGCGAACCGGTGAAAAGTACAGTGCCGGAAGGATGAAGGCACCGAAGACCATCCAGCCCATGGTTTCGTGATCTGCAAGCATCTCGCTCTGCATATCGGTTTCGTAAGCAACAACAACCAGAATGGTTATGCGCACCCAGTTGGCGAACAGGCCCAGTAGGGCTGCGCCCAACAGTGTGATCAGCCAGCCGCGCCAGCGGTAGTCGTTAAGTATTGAGGTCATCATTGCCAGCAAGATGGCAATGGCGAAATAGCGTATCCCCGAGCATCCGTCGGCAATGAGAAGGCGACCGTAGGGCAGGGTTATGCTGTTACCTTCGATAAGGGCTGTCATCCCGAATAAACTTACCCAGCTTCCGACGACAACACTTGCCAGATCTACGAGGGTCGGGACCATGTCTGCCCAGATCGGCAGTGAAAGTGATAGAAGTAGAACGTAGGGGAGAAATTTCAGTGTTCTGGCCAGCCCCAGCAAAGTCCAGGCAGTTGCGACCATTCCTGCTGGAAGCAGCAGATAGGAGAGGGTATCGATGCGAACCAGTTCAAGTAGTCCCCAAACCAGTGTTGTTAAGACTAACAGAACTGCGCCGGCAAAATGATAGGGTTTGAGCTGGGTCTGGCTTTCGACATGGCCGGGCGGATGGATCAGCAATATGCCAAGGAAGATAATGGCGGTTGCAAGACCGTGTGCCAACACTTGTTCAAATTCGAGCCAGGCTTCTGCAAGTCTGATCCAGGTGGGGTAAAAAATCAGCACAGCAATCGCAGTGACAACCAGGTAAGGCCTGGAGAGAGGTAGGTTGTCTAATGTTTTCCTTAACATCGCTTGTCCGCCAGACTGCTTATCAATCGACAGGATACTGTGTATGTCGTTTACATAAAACTCAAAATCAGAACTAAAAAAGCCAGCCGAAGCTGGCTATTTATTACTCAACCGAAAATCAGGCTTTCTGACGACGGCGAGCTGCACCAAGTCCTGCAAGGCCAAGGCCGAGAAGGGCCAGGGTGCCGGGCTCTGGAACAGGTAGCACAGACTCTACCATCACGACGAGGTCGTTGAAGTCCTGGTCTGAGCCGGCGTAGAGGCGATCTTCCCACGCCAGAACAAACTCGTTGTCTGTCCAAACGCCTGCCGCGAATCCAGGAATCTGGATTGTATCAAGCCCATTACCCTGAAGGGCAACCATTTGATCTGAATTGTCTTGATTCAGAGAGCTGTCGGAATAGAACGTTGGGCCATTGGCCGTGCCGAGATAGTAACCAAACTGGTTGCCAGCGAAGTTCTTACCCGTGTCAACGCTGTTAAGACCAATCGATCCGTCGGCCAGCATGCTGAGTGTAATCGTGCTGTTAAACCCGTCGTTTGAGGTATCGCTACCACTGAACAGTTCAACAAAGTTGGTCTTGTCGGCCCGATCGTATATGCCAAAAGTATTGCTGCTGGATTGGCCAGCAATCTCAACAATAAAGGTTGTAACGCTGCCGGCAGAGCCTGTAATACTCCAATAGCTGTCTAAACCGTCATCCAGCTGGTCTGAATTAACATTGACACTGGAAGTTCCAGGTGTGGAGGACGGAGCCACTGTAATGGCATCAATCTGTGCTTGCAGGCCAGTTCCCGCGCCATCATCTCCATCGTTCATTACTGGAATGGCATGGGCTTGGGCGGCAAGGGCAGATAAAGCAACAGCTGCGGCAATAAGTTTAAACTTCATAAGTACTTCTCCGGTTGACTACTTTGAAATCCATTTTTCTCGCAACCAGGCTGTCTCATTTTTGTAATTCGAGATCCTTGGCTTTCCGTCCCACTCTCACGAATGGTTTGGCATACGACCGGGACTGCCGATCCTACGGCTGTCATATGCAGGTTATGTGCCAGTATTTTAAGCTATTGTTTTTAAAACCAATTAGTCGGTATTTTTGGTGGAGTCGTAAAGTAAGTCGACACTTAAACTAAAAAAGGTCTGAGATGTTTACACCTCAGACCTCTACCTGGCATACGTTTTATTTTAGCGTCGGATATTTTTACAACGCCTTTTTTACCGCCTCAAGATGTCCCTCTATTTCCTCATTGCCTGGTGCCAGGGCAAGGGCTTTTTCTATGGCAGCTTTGGCTTCTGCGTGATTTCCATTCAGGTGAAGCACCCAGCCATATGTATCCAGAACTGCAGGGCTGTTGGGTGCAAGTTCACTCGCCTGTCGAGCGAGGCTCATTGCGCGGTTGGAATTTTGTTCGCGCAGCACCCAGGCGAGGTTGTTCAGCGCAGTCACGTTATTTGGCTGCTGGGCGAGAACTGTTTCATAGTGGCTTGCTGCTGCCGTTTCCTGATTATCGTTCATCAGCCACTCGGCTCTCGCCAGGTGTGCTGCCAGGTTTTGCGGGGTTTCGTTAAGCCAGCTCTCTGTCAGGCCGTCCATAGAGTCAGGGGCTTCGTTTTTTGCCAGCCGAAGGAGGGAGGGCATCAGCTGTATGTCCCTGGTGGCTTGCCAGCTTTCAGAAAGGTATTCGTAAGCAGTTTCTGAGCCTTGCTGTTGCTGTAGCAACTTGGCCCGGGAAAGTCTGGTTTCAGTCACTTCGCCGAAAGTCTTCTCAACTGCATCCAGCGCTGAGAGAGCTTCTTCTAACTTGCCATTCTGCTGTGCAATTCCCACGGGTAATAGCGCGAACCCAAGATTCTCTGGCTCAAGGGCAATGGCTTCGGCAGCTTTGGCCCGGGCTTCAGACCATTCCTTGTTGCTCGCTGCGGCCTGAGCCTCAGCAACCAACAATAGAGCATAAGCGCGCTTTACCGTTGCGGAGTCAGAATCTTTCAACGGTGACAGCGTTGTTCTGGCGGCTGACAGGTCACCTCGGTTTATATCAACTATCGCGATGAGTGTATCCGTATTCTGTTTAAGTTCCGGGTGGGCTTTGGCAACACCGGCCAGCCAGGTCCTGGCTTCATCGATCGTATGGTCCAGCGCATAAACTCGGGCGGCCTGCTGCAGGGGGCGGATAACCTCCGGCGTAATGGTGGCTGCTTCTACCAGAAGCTTAACTGCGCTGTCACGTTTTCCGGATTGTGCATACAGGCTTGCGAGTGCAACTTTGGGTGCCTGCAATTCGGGGCTATCCTTCACAAGCTTTTCAAGCCGTGTTACGGCTTCATCCGGGTTCCCCAGCTTGGCATCCGCGAGGCTTGCCAGTAAAACCGCCTGGGGCTGGTCGCCGTAGCCGTTAATCAGAGAGTCGCGGATTTCGCCGGCTTCCTGCTTTTCCCCTTGCTGAATCAGCACATTCATATAAGTGCTGGTGGTGGCCCAATCCGCAGGGTTGGCGGTAAAGGCCATTCGCAACTGGCCGAGTGCCTGCTCGGCCTGCTGGTTCTGAAGGTAGTGCCTTGCCAGTGCTAGCCGCAGGCGCACACGCTCGGGTTCATTGCTGATGGCTTTGCTGAGGCTGGCTATACCGTCGTTTTCATGCTCTGGAAGGCTGAGCGCCAGAATGCCATGCATGGCCAGAAGTTCGTTGTCATTGGGGCGGGCTTTTATGGCACGATCCAGGGTTTTCAGGGCGGCTTCCCGATCTCCGGTATTAATCTGAGCCATTGTGGCGGCTCTGATGAATTGGGTCGGGGCTGTTTCCGGGTCCAGGTTTTCCGTGAGCAGCTGAGTGCCTTCTTCCAGCTCGCCGGTGCCTGCGGAAATCGCGCCCAGCAGCATCGCTGCCTGTTCGTTTTCCGGATCCAGCTTGAGGCTGTCACGCAGAATTGTTTTTGCCTCTTCAAAGTTGCGCTCTTTCAGAGCTGCGATAACGGCTTCGCCTTGTTCCCGTGCGCCGGTATTCATGTTTTCTGCCAGTATCCGGTTATAGATCTGGGCTTCGGTAATCTTGCCCTGTTCGGTCAGTATCCGGGAGAGTGTGGCAAGCACATTGCGGCGTATAGGCAGGAAAAGGTCAGATGTGGGGAGTACGCCCACGGCATCTGTCAGGGTTGCAGCGGCTTGTTCCAGTTGATTCTCTCGATATTGAGCTACGCCCTTCCAGTACAGAACTTCTGGTGCCTGTTCATTTCTGGCAAGCCACCCATCTGCAGTCTCTTCAGTCTGTTGCGTGTTGCCGAGGTTGAGCTGGGTTTGAAGAAGACCTGTTACCGCCTCTGTGCTGGATGAGTTGCTGGCGACAAGGTTGTTGTAAAGTGCCAGAGCTTCGGCAAGCTCTCCGGATTTGCGCAGAGCCTCAGCCCGGATCAGAGAAGCCTCCAACTGGTCTTCGGGGGAGCTGGGTGTCTGCTGCGCGAGGGTTTCTGTTGCAGAAAGATGCTTACCTTGTTCCACATAGGCGCGAGCGAGAGTGAGCGCCACGGCTTCAGGTTTTTCGTTCATCCAGGGGGCGAGGAGTTCGGCGGCTTCTTTCGCAGCGCCTACCTGCAGATACAGATCTGCCAGGCGCACGATGTGTTGCACGTTGTTCGGGTCTTTCTGGATGGCATTTTTGAGTTCAAGCAGGGCGGAGCGGAACTGTCCCTGGTCTGCGTATGTTTCCGCGCGGGTGACGTGTGACGTAGCTTCTGACGAATCTGTGTTGTTGTTGCAACCAGTCAGCAGGGGCATTGCAAGCAGGAGGCTGCCCGCCAGCGCCAGACCTGAAAATGTTTTTAAGGTTGTTTGCTTTGTGATCATGTATTTCTGCTCCTTGATCCGTTCGCTGCCACGGGTGCCTGGAAAGTAACTCAGATTTCCGGAGCTTCTGCCGAGGTGTCGATTTTGTATTTATCGGTGAGGTTGTACAGGGTCGGGCGGGTCACACCCAAAAGCCGCGAGGCTTGCGTCATGTTGAAGCCGCCTGTTTGCAATGCTTGCATGATGGCTTTGCGCTCGGCCTGCTCGCGAACCTGGCGAAGGTTCAGGTGGCTTGCTCCTGGCTCCTCGCTGCCCGGCAATTCAAGATCCTCACTGGTAATCCGCTTGCCATCGGCCATTATAGTGGCCCGTTTCACCTTGTTGATCATTTCCCGCACGTTGCCGGGCCAGGCGTAGCTGCTGATAGCGTTAATGGCGTCTTCGGAGAAGGTGAGATTTTGTCGGTCCATTGCCTTGCCGAGGGATTTAAGCAGGGACTGGGCTATGACCAGCGCGTCTCCGTCTCGTTCCCTTACGGATGGGACGTCGAGAGTTATCTCGCTTATTCGGTAGTAAAGGTCTTCTCGAAAATCACCGCTTTCGATCAACTGCTGTACGTTGCGGTGTGTCGCGCACACCACGCGCACGTCCACGGGTATCGGCTTTACTGAGCCCACTCTATCGACTACACGCTCCTGCAGAAACCGCAATAGCTTCGCTTGCAGGGGCATTGGCATGTCGCCGATTTCATCGAGGAAGAGCGTGCCGCCATTTGCGCTTTCAATTTTGCCTTTTTTGGCTTGGGTCGCGCCAGTGAACGAGCCTTTTTCAAAGCCAAACAGTTCGCTTTCGAGAAGGTTTTCGGGAATGGCGGCGCAGTTGATAGCTGCGAATACGTTTCCGGCCCGGGGGCTCAGATCGTGCAGGGCGCGGGCGAGGACTTCTTTGCCCGTACCGGTTTCACCGGTGATAAGGGTAGTTACGTCGGTGGGGGCGACTTTCTCCAATGTTCGGCATACGGTCATCATTTGTGGGCTTGCCGCAATGATACCCTTGATGTTGGTGCCGTTGCCCTGGTGCGCCAGATCGTGGTTTTCCTTTTCCAGCTCCGCCAGCCGGAAGGCTCTGTTAACCACAAAATTAAGAATATCTGCATCCAGGGGCTTCTGGTAAAAATCGGATGCGCCCATGCCGATCGCTTTAACAGCATTTTCCTTGTCTTCGCGACCGGTGACGACAATCACTTTGGTCAAAGGTGCAAGTCGGAGTATCTCTTCGAGTAACGCAAAACCTTCTGTCGCACCACCCGGATCCGGTGGGAGGCCCAGGTCCAGCGTCACGACATCAGGCTCTTCCCGCCTGAGCGCTGTAAGAGCGGCTTCTCTGTCTGAGGCGACAGTCACTACCAGATCTTCGCTGAAACACCAGCGCATCTGGCTTTGCAGCCCCGGATCATCCTCTACGATTAGCAGTCGTCTAGTCACAACAGCAACAATTCCTTTGTTTGAGTATTCCACTACTTCTGATTCTTAACCGAACATTGACACTTTGCAATGGTCGATTGAGTTGTTGAGCGCGTTTGCCATTTAATTGACGAATTCTTTCGAGTTGGGAGTGTCAGGAACTGATCGCTTCTCTTCATTTTCGTCACTCCCACTATTCTCCCCACCTTCACCATTTGTATGGCTGTGTACCGGCTCAGCCATCAGCGGAATTCGAATGGAGAAACAAGAGCCTATGCCTGGTTCGCTTGTGGCATCAATGGTGCCGCCGAGTCTCTGAATGTATTCCCTGGCCTGATAGGCGCCAATACCCATGCCAGTCAGGCCCTTGGTGCTTTCGAACGGCTTGAATAAGCGGCTGCTGACGAAGTCCTCGGTCATGCCGCTGCCGGTATCCTGAATAAAAAGCACAACGTTCCCTTTGGCAATTTTAAGAGACAGTGTGACTTCTCCGTCAGGAGGGGTTGCATCCTGCGCATTCTGGATCAGGTGCCCGAGAACGCTCCGCAATTGTTCCGAATCCGCTTTAATTATGATTCTCGGCGGATTTCCCTCCAGTTTGGGTAAGGGAAGCTGTCGGCTGTAGTGCTCCAGCAGGCTGGATACCAGAGTGGTGAGGTCAAGTGTTTTGTCGTCGTCACCGGCTTCTTCACCCGGTTTGCGGATGTGCTCAACAAGATTGGTCATCTTGCTGACCGCATGGTCGGTGGTTTTGATCATGTCCTCAATAAAGGCAGGGTTGTTCCGGTGTTTTTGGGCGTTATTCACCAGTAGTGACAGCTGGGCAATCACGGTTTTCAGGTCGTGCACCATGAAGGCGGATGCTTTGCTTACGGCTTCGAACTGCATTGCCCGTGATAAACGGTTCTGTGAATCGGCCTGCGCCAGCAGATTACAGGTCTGGCGGGCAACCACTTTGATCAGATCGAAGTTTTCCCAGTTCAGGTCCACTCGCGCATAGGGATGGCCGATCATTGCAATTCCGTAAAGCTCGTTACCCAGATACAACGGGATAACCAGCCAGGCATCCGGGGTTCTGGAGATGGCGTCGGGGATTTCCAGCAGGTTGTAGCTCACCGGGTCTGCCTTGTATTCATCGAGATTAACAATCCATTCTTTATCGGCGAAAAAACGAACCAGATCTGAATCTTTATCAATGACTGTGTATCTGGGGGTGGTGAGATTGGCGGATTCTTTGAGGGTGTACGCGCCCTGTTCGCTTTTCAGCCAGATCGCGCCGGCGTTGCTTTCTACCAGGCCTGCAAGGATCCGGATTGCGCGCAGGGGAAGGGGGGGCTCATCGCTGAGGTCCGACAGCTCTTTTGTCATCTTCAGCCATTCTTCCCGGTAATCGTACTTGTAGTCGAAAAAGTTCTGGCTGATCAGCACCATCAACTTTGCTCTCAGGCGCCTGGAAAGCACCAGCATGACGAGAAAAACCACAGCGATAACGGATAAAAGTACCTGCAAGGCTTCGCCCCAGTTACCGCCTAACGTACGGACGTAGTAACCGCTTATCGAAAGAAGAAGCAGGTAAACGCCGGCCAGAATCAGTGTGCCAGCGTGAAACACAGCAGAACGGGAGAGCTGAAAGTCGATGGGTTGCTTGCGGGTGTTGACGACGTTTATGGCAAACAGCGGCACCAGTGCTGCGTTTACGAAGCCCCGGGCGTTCCAGAAGGCGTCTGCGATCGAGCCAAACAGCAGCGCGTCGGCGTACATAAAAAAATCAAACGCAAAGATAGTGGCGGTACCAATACACAAGTACTTCATGCTGGAACGGCCGAAGGCTGGAGCGTTGCGCCAGATCTGCTCAACCAGCGACAAGCCAAGCAGTGAAAGTGCAATTTGTCCGATGAGCTTGGTCTTGCCGTCCACTAATGAAAGGCTGAAGACAAATTCGAGGCTACCAAGAGCTAGCAAGCTGATGAGCAGGACGATTGTTGCGATTCCGAGGAATCTTTTTATTTGCCCGCTCAGGCGACCCTGCCGAAACGTGTCTCGCAGCATGGCGAATAAGAGAAGAATCCAGGCGGTATCTCGGAGCAGCTCCAGCAGGTAACGAATAAAAAAGCCGGGTTGCCCCCAGAGGCTTTGGGTAACCAGGGCAGAGGCCCAAAGGGTGGTGACAACCGCCGCCAGAAACAATGTCCTGTCTATGTCACGCCTTAAATAGCGAGTGCCCACGAGCAACGCGAGTATTGCGAATACTGCGGCGGCCGCGCCGTGACTTATCACGCTCAGATCTGGAAGCATGTAATCCGCCTCGTCCATGGATAGGTGTAGTTTGCGGTGGGCGGAGGTTCTGTGCAACTCCAGATAGAGCGGAAACTGCGGGTGCGGCTATAATGGCCTTTTGTTGTCCCGGTAAAACCGGAAGATTTCCTTCAGCGGCCGCTTGGGCTGGAATCCGAACTCTTTCGCAAACGCCTGGCCATCAATCACCACCGGGTACTTGAAAAACTCCATGAGATAGGCGGGAAAGCTTTGCAGGCGCAGTGTGCGCAGAATCAGCCTTGGTAGGACGGGCGGAACCGATGGCACCGGGATTCGCTTGCAGCCGGATAGCTCCAACGCTCGCTGGTAGGCTACCCAGTCCTGCGACGCCACGTTGAATATTCCCCTTACTGGCTTGTTGTAAGCCAGCACTATGGCATCGGCCATGTCGTCGATGTGCATAAACTGCATCATGGGGGAGAAGCCGGCCAGAACCGGCGCCCGGTGGCTGGCCAGTAATCGCCCCATGGTGTTCTGGACGCTTGGGCCGACAATGTTGCAGGGGCGCAAAATGGTGATGTTCAGTTCCGGGAAGCGCCAAAGATAGAGGTTTGCCAGGTTCTCCAGTTCGACTGAATCGATCAGATCTGCGCTCAGGCCGGCGCTTTTCATGGGCGCCGACTCGTCTATGAGAGCCGGGTTGTAGGCCATGGCGCCGTATACGTGGAAAGTGGATAGCACCACGATGCGCTTGATACCGTATTTGTGGCTCAGGTCCAGCAGCTTTTGTGTGCCCAGAACATTGGCGTTATAGCGCCGCATCCGGGTGAGCTGGCTGGAGCGGATACGCCCTAGATGAATTACGCCGTCAAACTGGTACCGCCGAAACAGATCCTCAAAGCTGCGATGATTGAAATCGATACAGTAGCTGGGGATCTCATCACCGAGCGGCACCTGTATCCGGGCATCCACGGCCACGAGATCGCAGGTTTCCCTCAGCCGGTCGATCACCCGTTGCGCCGTTGCACCGGCGGCGCCCGTTATCAGGATTTGAGGCTTAGGTTGCGTGTTTTTTGGAACAGTCATCAAAACAGCCCTTTTCGTTCAGTCAGTCCTTTGTTGATCAGCCGGTTTACTTCAGCTTTTACCTGTTCAACTCGTTCATTGACCTGCTCTTCGGAAATGTCCCCTCCTTCAAAGTACATGGGAGGGCCAAAATTAAGATGAACCTTGGCGGGTAATATGAGCGGCATAGCGACCGGGGCATAGGGTACACCCAGGGCTTTGGCCAGGGGCTTTATGTTGGCGATAGCGGGAATGGTTTCTTCGCAACCCACGATGCCTACGGGCACGATTGCAGCGTTGTATTTCATGGCCAGGTGCATGAAGCCGTTGCCAAAACGCTGAAGTTTGTAACGATCGCGGTAGAGTTTGCCAGAGCCGCGCACGCCTTCGGGGAATACAATGATGGCTTCGTTATTGGCGAGCATTCTGGCGCAATTTACCGGATCGCCCAGTGCGGCTCCCACCTCATTCAACAGGTTGCCAAGCCAGGGTACGGTTGGGAAAAAACGTTCGATCATTGCCCGGGGAATGCGCGGATTCTTCTCCCTCGAGGCAATTGCGTAGCCCACCAAAATGCCATCAATTGGGAGTTGCCCGCTGTGATTTCCCACAATCAACACAGGCCCTTCAGCGGGCACATGTTCAACGCCGTGGGATTCGGTGCGAAAGTATTTCTCGTAGATCGGTTTTGTCAGAGAAAAGCCGTACTTGAAGGTCTCATTATTGAAACCCCAGGGGTCGTATCCCAGTGACCCTATGGGTTTGCGGATGCGATTGATTTGTTCATCCAGCTTCGCTGGAATCAATCGGGCTTTCAGAAACGATGCCAGGCTCATGCATACTCCCTTATCCGCATTGTTCAGCCACGTCCGATCGACATGCCGAGGGTGTGGCTTTGGCCTTCATTAAGCACGCGATAATCGCTTGCCGCATTGGCAGTTTCGACACACAGCATTGTCTGCCAGGCGGCATCCGGAAAGTCGCTTAGCGCAATGGCTTTATCTGGGCCGGGATTCCATACAACGGTAGAATCACTGCCAACGGCGGTCAGCTTGCGGCTGGCACCGGGCGTTGCGATGGTGAGCGGCTCGCCGCTTTCGTATATCCGATCTGTTTCGCCATCGAAATACACAGGGCCATCCTGAGTGCAATATTCCCAGTCTTTGAGCGTGTCAATGTAGTTGCTGAAGCCAAGGCCTAATACTCTCGATCGTGTGATGTCGGTTGTTGGCAGGTAGGTGTGCAGAGCCTGGCTGAATGCCAGAGGATCGCTGCTGAGGTTTGTGGTGGTGAGGGCCAGTTGGCAGCCACGTACCGAGAAGCTGAATGTTATCAGGGCCAAGGCATGGCCATTCCATAGATCGGCAAAGTCGTCGTTGGCGTTGAGGGACAAACTTATTTCGACCTCATGGGCATTTTCCCGCACATCCTCCAGCTTCCAGAGCGCCGTGCGGGCAAATCCGTGGGGGCTTGGCGTTTTTACCCGTTTGCGCACTTCCGGCGCGTTGCGGGCCGGATCGCCGAACCAGGGCCAGCATACGGGAATACCGCCGCGAATGGCTTGGCCTGGCTCGAAGCGGGCAGTGGGGCTTAGCCATAGCCAGTCGGATTCGTTCTTCGGGATAAACCGGGTGAGATGGGCGCCCTGCAGGACCACTGTGGCCTCAAAGAGGGGGTGGTGAACCTCTAATGCTTCCAGTTGTCCGATTGTATTCCAGCGGGTAAAGGACCATTGTCCCGGTGTCAGGGATAAAGGCGGCTTGTTGCTGCTCTCGGACATAAGGCTCGGTTCCGGACTTAAGTGCATCTGCTTACTCAGAGAGTAAATCAAATCTGTGTTGCGGGCGACAGCTGGTCGTAAAATAGCCTTCGAAAGCTCTGCAAATACCATCATGTCTTTAAGGAATGTCATTGGATAAAGTGAAGTGGTTAGATGAGCTTGCTCGGGGCCTGTGTGAAAGAGGCTGGTTGATTTTCGATACCACGCCCTGGCTTGGCCCGGAGTTGTTGCGAGCGTTGCAGCAGGAAATCATCGTGCTTGATCAGAGTGATGCCCTGAAAATTGCCGGCATTGGGCGCGGCAGTGTACCGGTTCAGGATCGATCAGTGCGACGTGACAAGATTGCCTGGCTGCAGGGTTCGACTCCCACACAGGCGGCTTTGTTTGAATTTCTTGAAGGCCTGCGAGTGGGCCTGAATCAGCGGCTGTTTCTGGGCCTGAAGCGTTTCGAAGCTCACTATGCAACCTATCATCGCGGTGATTTCTACAAGCCTCACGTGGACAGCTTTCAGGGCAGGGCATCGCGTATTGTCAGTCTTGTGCTTTATCTGAATGATGATTGGCAGCACTCAGATGGGGGTGCCCTGCAGATCTACAGCCGTGAAAACGAATGTGAAGTTGGCGGGCTGGTGTTGCCTGAAGCGGGCAGGGTGGCGCTGTTCATGAGCGAGGAAATCCGTCATGAGGTTCTTGAGGCCCACCGCACGCGCTACAGCCTGGCGTGCTGGTTCCGGCAGGATGTGATTCCCTTGCCGTTATCCGCGCTTATATAGCGCCAATTCTGTGAGCTGTTGGATTTGCCGTTGTAGTCCGCAAACCCTTTTGTTAATATTCGCGCCGCTTTCAGGGAGTTTGTCCTGAAACGCCGTTATGGTGGCTCCGCTGGTGCCTCCGCAACATGAAACCGTGAACCCGGTCAGGCCCGGAAGGGAGCAGCCGCAGCGGTGGAATTGTGTGCCGGAGTGTCGCTGGTGGGGCCACCCCCAGATTTTCTTCTTATCTCGCCCTGTATTGAACTCCTGGCAGCATACTTGTTTCATCTCATCACTCCCTGATCTTAGATTCTTATAACTTCTTATAAATCCGTGTCCATGCTAAAGTTGCAGGCGTTTTTCTCAGCATTTGGCGGATCATGAGCTACCAGGTACTTGCCCGTAAATGGCGCCCTCGCACCTTTGAAGATATGGTGGGCCAGGAACACGTTCTTCAGGCGTTAATTCACGCCCTGGAAAACCAGCGCCTGCACCATGCTTATCTGTTTACCGGCACCCGGGGCGTCGGTAAAACGACCATTGGGCGCTTGTTGGCGCGTTGCCTGAATTGTGAAACCGGTATTACGCCGCGCCCGTGTGGTACCTGCTCCAGTTGCCGGGAGATTCAGGAGGGCCGGTTTGTTGATCTGATCGAGATTGACGCCGCATCCCGCACCGGTGTGGATGATATGCGGGAACTCACCGACAATGTGCAGTACGCGCCCAGCCGCGGCCGCTACAAGGTGTACCTCATTGATGAAGTGCACATGCTTACCAATCAGTCGTTTAATGCGTTTCTGAAAACCCTTGAGGAGCCGCCTGAGCATGTGAAGTTTCTGCTCGCGACCACCGACCCCCAGAAGCTGCCCGTAACCGTTCTTTCCCGCTGTCTGCAATTCAATCTCAAGCGCATGACGCCTGAGCATATTGCCGGGCACCTGACTAAGGTGCTGACAGCGGAGCAAATTCCTTTCGAAGAGCCAGCACTCTGGCTGCTGGCCCGCGCTGCCGATGGCAGTATGCGTGACGCTCTGAGCCTGACCGACCAGGCGATTGCTTTCGGCAACCAGAAGCTCGCGGCCAGTGATGTCAGCAGCATGCTGGGGACGATTGACCAGAGGGATATCGAACGAATAGTGAGCACGCTGGTAGACCGCGATGGCCCGGGTTTGTTGGCAGAAATCAGCCGTATATCGGATTTTGCGCCAGACTACAGCGTGATACTTGCGGACCTCTTATCCTTGTTCCACCGAGTAACCATGGAGCAAGTAGTTCCAGGCAGTGCTGACAACGCGCTTGGCGATGCCGCGCAGGTGCAGTCGCTGGCGCGCAAACTCAGCGCAGAAGACGCTCAACTCTTCTATCAGGCCGCGCTTTTGGGCCGTAAGGATTTGGCGATTACCCCCGACGCCCGCATGGGCTTTGAAATGACCTTGCTGCGCATGCTGGCTTTTCGCCCCGGCTCGGATCGGCGGGCGCCCCCTGCAGTGAGTAACACGATTTCCAGCGTTGAAGGTGAGTCTCGCGACGAACCTGAGCCTGCACCTGCTCCTGTCACACCAAAGCCGCAAGCACCGGAACCTGCCGAGCCGCAAAATTATGCTGATGCGCCTGCAGATGACGCTTGGCTCGCGAGTCTTGATGCCCAGGCCGAACCAGTCTCTGATTACCCAGAGCCAGAGCCAGAGCCAGAGCCAGAGCCAGAGCCAGAGCCAGAGCCAGAGCCAGAGCCAGAGCCAGAGCCACAAATTACCCCGGTACCGGTTGCAGACGGGGAGTTCGTCTGGGAGCGGGATTTCCGCAGTCTCGGCATTGTGGGGATGCCCGGCAATCTGGCCAGCCACGGTGCCATGGCCCTTGCCGGCGACACCATCACGCTATTGATCGATGCAGGGCACGCTCGCCTATTGAATGCCCGGCATGAAGAAAAAATTCTGGCCGCCTTGAGAAATCACTTCGGCAACGCCATTCAGTTAGAGATAGAGCAGGGCGATCCAGGGCCCAATACGCCAGCGGCTTTCGAAGAGCGGCTGCGTGTGGCGCGTCAAAGTGCGGCAGAAGAGTCTATCCGCAACGATCCCTTGGTAAAGTCAATCGTTGAACGGTTTGAGGCGCGGGTGGTCGAAGCCAGTATCAGGCCAACAGTTGACCGGCCGACAGAGAATAAGCAGGAGGTAAAAACATGATGAACGATATGGGTGGGCTGATGAAAAAAGCCCAGAAAATGCAGGAAGAAATGCAGAAGGCTCAGGAAGAAGCGGCAAAAGCTGAAATTACCGGCGAAGCTGGCGCGGGCCTGGTGAAAGTTACCATGAACGGTCGTCACGATGTGCGCAAAGTGGAAATCGACCCGTCCCTGATGTCTGAAGAGAAGGATATTCTGGAAGACCTTCTGGCGGCAGCTGTTAACGATGCCGTGCGCCGTGTTGAAGCGAATCAAAAGGACAAGATGTCGGGCATGATGTCGGGCATGGGTTTGCCGCCTGGTTTCAAGATGCCGTTTTAAGGTGTTTTTCTGAATAGCAGTCTGAGGATAATTCATGGCGTTCAGCCCACTGGTTGATGAACTTGTTGAATCTCTTCGGTGTTTGCCGGGTGTTGGTCAGAAAACCGCCCAGCGCATGGCCTTTCACCTGCTTGAGCGGGCGCGCTCCGGTGGTACCCGGCTTTCCGATGCGTTGAGCAAAGCCATGGAAGGTGTCCGACGCTGCGAAAGTTGTCAGAACTTTTCGGATACAGAAGTGTGTGGGATCTGCGAGAATTCGGCTCGACGTACCGGCATACTCTGTGTGGTTGAAAGCCCGTCAGACCTTCTGGCCATTGAACAGGCGGGAGACTACAAGGGCAGCTATTTTGTTCTGATGGGGCACCTTTCTCCCATTGATGGCGTCGGGCCTGAGGAAATCGGTATTGAACGGCTCCTGAGTAGAGTGCGTTCCGATGGTGTAACCGAGCTCATTCTTGCGACCAATCCAACCGTTGAAGGTGAAGCAACCGCGCACTACATTTCCGACCGGCTAGACGGGTCGGAGATTCTCATCACCCGCCTTGCTCACGGCATCCCCGTAGGTGGCGAGCTTGGCTACGTCGATGGTTTTACGCTCACCCATGCGTTCCGCGGCAGAAAACCTCTGCTGGACTGATTCCGCGCCATTGTCTTCAAGGCGCTTTTAACTGGCTTTTTTATGACCTTTTCTCTACCGGCTATAGATGTCCCCCCGGCACCCGAAACCATTGACTGGATACCATTGCCGGAGGAACTGGATAAGTGGCTGGACAGCGCTCCGGGACACCCCCTGGTTCTGGACACCGAATTTGAGCGAGTAAATACTTTTTATCCTATTCCCGGGCTGGTCCAGCTTGGCCTTGGCGACCGGTTTTGCCTTGTTGATCCGGACGTTGCAGAGCAGTCTTCACGCTTTCGTGAGGTCATCGCTGATCCTGGGGTTACCAAGCTACTCTATGCCATGAGTGAAGATCTCGAGCTCTTTCGCGATTGGCTCAATATAAAACCGAAAGGCGTTGTGGATTTACAGATCGGCGCAGCTATGGCCGGTGCCGGTTTTTCTCTTGGGTATGCGCGGCTTGTTGAGCAACTCTTTGGCGAGACGCTGGATAAATCTGCCACACGGTCTGACTGGATTTCCCGACCCTTGAGTGATGCTCAGCAGCGTTACGCCATAGAGGACATACGTTTTCTTGCGCCCATGCACCAGTGGGTGACTGCGCATCTCCGGGAGCGCGGTCTTGAGGCCGCGCTGGTGGAGGAGTCCGCGCGTTTTGCAGACGAGTTGGCAGGGCAGGATGATCTCGACAAACATTATCTTCGTCTGCGCGGCAGCTGGACGCTAACGGCCCAGCAGCAGGTGGTACTTCAGAAGCTCGTGGTGTGGCGAGAGGTGGAAAGCAGAGAGCGCGATCGTCCACGGGGCCGGGTGTTGGCAGACCCACTTTTGATTGCCATTGCCGACCAGTTACCCAAGTCTTTGAACGACCTTTCCAATATTCAGGGTGTTCCCGGGGGTGTGGTTCGACGGTATGGCGAGGCGTTGCTCAAGCTTGTCGAAGAGGGGCGTCGCGCTGACATTTTCGGTATCGAGCGCATTGCGCCGCCCCTGACCCGGGATCAGCAAGCTTACTTTAAAAGCTTGAAGCGTTTTTTCAAGAATGCGGCAGAAGCATCTGATATTCCAATTGAATTGCTCGCGCCGAGAAAACGTCTTGAAAAAGTTGTTCAGGATGGAACCTTGGCCGAAAGCCCATTTTTTCATGGCTGGCGTGCTCAGATTCTGGAACCGGTAATGAACGATATTGAGGACTTTTTGACATCATGAAAGATCGGCAGTTCGTGTCTGTTTTCCGAAGCAGCAAAAAAAGCGACACCTACCTTTATGTCCGTCGTGGACAGAAGTGGGATGAGTTGCCCGAGAGCCTGAGAGCTATTTTCGGCAAGCCAGTACACTCAATGGATCTGGTTATGACTCCGCAGCGCACGCTCGCCAGAACGACCGGTGAGCAAGTACTGAACGCAATCGCTGATAAAGACTTCTTTTTACAGATGCCGGAAGAGCGTGACTCTTACGTAGTTGATTTCCGCACAAAACCTGGATTAAGAGATTCATGATTGCCCAGATCCCGTTCTGGCAGCGCAAGCGCCTGAGCGAGATGACGCCGCAGGAATGGGAATCCCTGTGCGACGGTTGTGGGAAATGCTGCCTGAACAAACTCGAAGATGCAGACACCGGCGAGGTATATCACACCGATCTGGTGTGCCGTTATATGGATGACGATACCTGCCGATGCACGGTTTACCCTGAGCGTCTCAGCAAAGTGCCAGGCTGCACGGTGCTGACACCGGGTACGGTGAACGATTACTATTGGTTGCCCCATACCTGCGCCTATCGCACGCTTGCAGAGGGCAGGCCCTTGGCCGACTGGCATCCGCTGCGCAGCGGGAACCCGGATTCCGTACACGAGGCCGGTATTTCCATACGCCACAAGGTGATCCATGAGGATCGGGTGGCCGAGGAAGACTGGGAAGAACACATCATTCACTGGGTTCTGTAATGATCGATACTGACGCACAAATTGCTTACGGCATTTTCTGGGCCGCCTACGCCATCGCTTTTGTCGTGTTTTTCTACATGATGAAAAAACTGTTCCGGTTTGTACCGCTATATGGCTTGCGTACACTATTGCTTGCTGCATTGGTGGCTTTTCTGATGACGCCGGTCGAGTCCCCTGAGCTTGCGGGCTGGTGGATACCTGCGTGGCTTTTCGGAGGTTACGAACTGATTCTCGGTGATGCAGATAACGCAGGCCGGGCATGGCTTAACCTGGGTATTGGGGGGCTTGTGATGCTCCTTGTCTGGATTCTGGATATGGTTCGTAACCGCTTGTCCCGACGCTGAGATCACCTGAAAATCTTTCGAGAACAATAATGCCGAGACTCTTTACGCTGTTTTTTTTGACTGCTTTATGGCTGCCCGCAACGCTATGGGCCCAGGAAACCACGAAGCTGACGCTGCCGGAAAGCCCCGATGTCCGGATCATTGTGGACATATCCGGCTCCATGAAGGAAACCGATCCGAATAACCTGCGGCAACCTGCTGTAAGGCTGTTGGCCCGGGTATTGCCCGAAGGAAGCACGGCGGGTGTATGGACCTTCGGCCAATATGTGAACATGCTCGTGCCCCATGGAGACGTTGCTGAGGCTTGGCGCGAAACCGCGATTGATCGTTCCCGGAAGATCAACTCTGTGGCATTGCGCACCAATCTCGGGAAAGCTATTGAAGTCGCCGGTGACGACTTTGTGACAGGCGGTACGCTGGAGAATACTCACTTCATACTGTTGACAGACGGCAAGGTGGACATCTCGGACAGCGCGGATGTGAACCGGGCCGAAGAAAAACAGATTCTGGGCAAATTGCTGGATGGGTTAGTGGCGAAAGGCGCTACTTTCCATCCGGTTGCACTTTCAGGCCAGGCGGATGCCGATTTTCTCAAGACCCTTGCGGAGAAATCAAACGGCAGTTTCAGAATCGCTGACACGGCGGAATCTCTCAATCTGGCTTTCCTGGATGCCCTGAATACCGCAGCACCGCAAGAGCAGATACCGATAGAGGGCAATGTGTTTACCGTGGATGGCGGCGTTAAAGAGTTCACGGCACTGATTTTCCGTGGTTCTGGGAACAAGGATGCAGCCCAAGGTGGTAACGATGACGCAGAGCAGGCTGCCAACCTGGAGTTGATTCGGCCTGATGGTGAAACAATCCTTCATTCCGCAACGCCTGACAATGTGCGCTGGGCACGGGAAGCAGCCTACGATCTGGTGACTATTACTGAGCCTGCAGCGGGCGAGTGGCGCATAACGGGTGAGCTGGGCGAGGGCAGTCGGGTTACAGTTGTCAGTGATCTCAGAATGGTGGTCAGTCCGGTTCCTGCGACGTTCACACCGGAAACACCGGTCAGTGTCCGCGTTGCGTTTTTTGAAAAAACGGAAAAGATGGTCGATCCGGCATTTTTGAACGTAATAAGCGTTACGCTTGACCTGACCTCTGCAGACGGTCGTAGCGGCAGCAAATCGCTCTCCAACGATCAGCCTCCGGCGGATGGCGAATACACGGATACCATCAGCACGCTTCCGGCAGAAGGTTTGTACAAAATAGATATTGTGGCGGACGGCAAAACCTTTGCCCGTAAATTTACCGCAACAACCCAGTTTATGGTGCCTGTTGGTATGGTTGAGCCGACCATCGAGTCACCCATTGATATCAGTCTTGCTGAGCAAGTAGAACAAACGCCCGAGCCGCAACCTCAACCAGAGCCCGCTGAGCCGACAGAGCAGGCGCCTGTATTGGAACAAGATCCGTCAGTTGCGGAAGAGCTCTCAGCCGAAGAAAAGCCCTCAGCTGAGGAAAAGCCCTTAGCAGAAGAACTGTCTGTAGCTGCACAAGAGCCCATAGCAGAAGAGGAATCCGAATCCGCGTTACCTGTGCCACTCTGGATGGTTGGAGCAGGAGCGGGCGCTCTGGCGGTTCTCGCACTGATCATTGTTTTGGTCATGCGCAAGCGTAGTGCAGCGGCCGGTGATAGCAGCGTGAACGAAGATACTGAAGATCTGGATGATCTGAAGCAGGAAATGGCTGATCTTGAAGCCGAGACTCCTGTTGTAATGGCAGAGCTCGAGCCAGAGCCAGAGCTTGAATCCGAACCCGAAGCCGTGCTGCAACCGGAGCCTGTATTGCAGCCCGAACTGGAAGAAGAACCGGCGGAAGAGGACATACCGGTTGCAAGCACCGTTGTGGAGCCGGAAGAGGATATTCCGGAACTGGTTGAGCCGGTAGAAGAAGACGACGAAGAAGAATTTGGCCTGGACGATTTTGACCTGTCCGAATTCGACGATTTGCCCGACTACGATTTACCTGATGAACCGGACAACGAGCCGGACGATGAACGGAAAAGTAACCAACAGGAACGATTAAAATGAAGTTTACCGGTACCGATAATTATGTAGCCACCGATGACCTGCAAATGGCCGTAAACGCGGCCATTACGCTGCAACGCCCACTGCTGATCAAAGGCGAGCCCGGCACCGGCAAAACCTTGCTGGCAGAGGAAATGGCAAGTGCGCTCGGTATGCGTCTGATTCCCTGGCACATCAAATCCACCACCAAGGCTCAGCAGGGCCTGTACGAATACGATGCGGTTTCCCGTTTGCGGGATTCCCAGTTGGGTGATGAGAAGGTCAAAGACATCAGCAACTACATCGTGAAAGGCAAGCTCTGGGAAGCGTTTGAAGCTGAGGACCAGGTGGTTTTGCTGATCGACGAAATCGACAAGGCCGACATCGAGTTCCCCAACGATTTGTTGCTGGAACTGGATCGCATGGAGTTCTACGTTTACGAAACCCGGGAGTTCGTAAAAGCCAAAAAGCGGCCCATCATCGTGATCACCAGTAACAACGAAAAAGAACTGCCAGACGCTTTTCTGCGCCGTTGCTTCTTCCATTACATTAGCTTCCCGGATCACGCCACCATGCAAAGCATTGTGGATGTGCACTTCCCGGGTATTCAGCAGCAGGTGGTCAAAGATGCCCTGGAAGTGTTCTTTGATGTACGCAAGGTGCCCGGCCTCAAGAAGAAGCCATCTACTTCAGAACTGATTGACTGGCTGAAACTGCTGATGGCAGATGAACTGACGGCAAAAATGCTTCAGGACAAAGACAGCAGCTCGGCACTGCCGCCTTTGTACGGTGCACTGGTGAAGAACGAGCAGGACGTACACCTGCTGCAAAAGCTGGCGTTTATGGCCCGCCGTCGCGGCTGAAATTCGGCAAGAGTGCGGTTTTATGTTGATTGATTTTTTTCTCGAAGTGCGGCGGGCCAAAGTGCCTGCCAGCCTGCGTGAATTCCTTGATCTGCTGGAAGCGCTGCAACAGCAGCTTGCCTTTGCAGATATGGAAGAGTTCTATTACCTCGCGCGGTTGTGCCTGGTAAAGGATGAGCGCCACTTCGACAAGTTTGATCTGGCCTTCAAGTCTTATTTTGAAGGCATTGAACACCTGGATCAGATGCTGGAAGCGCTGATTCCCGATGAGTGGTTGCGTTCAGAATTTGAGAAAAATCTGAGCGAGGAAGAAAAAGCCAAAATTGATTCGCTGGGCGGCCTGGAAGAGCTGATCGAAACCTTCAAAAAACGCATGGAGGAGCAGAAAGAGCGCCATGCCGGCGGTAACAAATGGATTGGCACAGGCGGCACGTCGCCCTTCGGTGCAGACGGCTATAATCCGGAAGGGTACCGCATTGGTCAGAAGAAAGGCCGCCACGGTCGCGCCATCAAGGTTTGGGAAAAACGCGAGTTTAAGGATCTGGACGACAGCGTGACCCTGGGTATTCGTAACATCAAGGTAGCGCTCCGACGCTTGCGCAAATTCGCGCGCCAGGGGGCCGCAGACAAGCTGGATCTGGACGACACCATCCGCTCCACCGCTCGCAATGCGGGTTATCTCGACCTTAAGATGGTGCCGGAGCGCCACAACGCGGTTAAAGTGCTGATCTTTTTCGATGTGGGCGGTTCCATGGACCCTCACGTGCGGGTGTGCGAGGAGCTGTTTTCCGCCGCGCGTCTTGAGTTCAAGCACATGGAGTACTTCTACTTTCATAACTTTGTGTATGAAAGCTTATGGAAGAACAACGTCCGGCGGATGAATGAAACCACGAGTACCTGGGACATCCTTCACAAGTACTCGCCAGACTACAACGTGATTTTTGTGGGCGATGCCACCATGGCGCCTTATGAGATCTCCCACGCTGGGGGCTCCATTGAACACTGGAATGAAGAATCCGGTGCCGTCTGGTTCCAGCGCATAAGCGAACATTTCCGCAAGGTGGTCTGGATCAATCCGCTACCCGAGAGCTACTGGGGGTCGGGTGGTTCCCTCGGTATGGCCAGACAACTTGTGAACAATCACATGTATCCGCTCACGGTGGAAGGCCTTGAATCGGCCATGAAGCAATTGAGCAAATAAAAAAGCCGATGCGGTTGAGACATCGGCAAAGCTCGGCATATCAAGCGGGATGTGTGGAACACATTCCCGCCTGTTTACCTCAGCAATTACAGGGCCAGAAGTGAATAGTCGCTGCAATACAGCTGAGTAGCGTCTCTTCACTACAGATTTCCGCTTCCAGCCTCCCGCGTTGCATTCTCCTCCTGTTAAATAAATCGACACGTTCTTCCGTTTGCTCCCGCGGGTTTTTCTTGCGCCTTTTCCGGCAATTCGGGTTTTCGATTTGGTGACCTGGATACCGTTCTTCGCAGTTACCAACTGTTACTCTTGCTGGCACTTGGTTACAGAGCCCGGTCAAAGTCCCGGAGGCGGGCTCAGTCAGACACAGCAGGAGCGGAAGGCTTATGTTCGGCCCACGAAACACGCAAGAGCGCCGGTACGGACAGCGAGAAGGATTCGGTGCCGGATTGACAGGCGGGATCATTGCTGTGGTGCTGATCAGCTCTAACGCCGCGGGCGCATCTTCTCTCGATAACGAAATCGCTCGCCTCGAAGCCGAAATCGTTGCTCACGCAGACGAGGTTTTTCAACTGGAGCAAAAATTACCTCATTCAGTGGACACTCGCTTGGCCGTATTTCTGACACTCGCCAGCCGGGATGGCTTTGGTCTGGATTCCGTGGAAATGTTTGTCAACGGTGAGCCCGTTGCTTCGCACCTCTACAGCACCCGGGAGAGCGACGCCCTGCAACAGGGCGGTGTTCAGGAGCTTTTTACCGGCAATCTCGCAAACGGACAGCATCAGCTGAGAGCGGTGGTAACCGCGCGGGCTCCCAATGATCATTTCGTGCGTCGGGAAACGACTCACCGGTTTCAAAAACGCCCAGGCAAGCTTCGCCTGAAGATGGTTCTGGAAGCCACAGCGCCCGATTATGAACCCCGTGTTTCCATGGCTGAGTGGAAGTAGCAGGCCATGAGGTTGTCGATTTTAAGCCGCGCCGCCATTGGAATCAGCCTGGCGGGTTTATTAACCCTGGTGGGGTTGCCGGCTTATGGCGATTCGTCTGCACCACGCAAGCCCAGGCAGCAGGTGCTATACGAGCAGGCGGAGCTTGCCCGTGCCGGTGGAGATTCGGAACAAGCGGGCAAGATACTTGCGGGTATGGCTGAGGGATACTGGTCGGCGGTTGGTTACCTCAACCTTTCCAGCGATTATGCCCGTAACGATCTGAACCCCTCCCGTGCGTTAGTCTCCCTCAGGGTAGCGCTGGCCATGGCGGACAAAGATCCAGATACCCAACGCAAAGCTGCGCTACGCAGCCGTATTCTGTTGCGTGCCGGCTATCTCGCTTATACAGGCTCAGATTATGAGAAGGCCATTGGCTTTCTGGAAAAAATTCCCCTCGACAGTCATAGAACACCTCAAGCCCTTTATTTTCATGGCCTGGCTTTGGCAGAGCAGGGTAACCACCGTGCGGCCATGCAAAGTTGGCACCGGGCAAAAAAATATCCTTTGGCATACCCTGGTGTTGCCGATGCGTGGATAGGAATGGGGCGAGGCTACGATCTTTCCGGCTATCTGGGGCAGGCCGGTGAGGCCTATCTGGCCGCGAATGCGGCCTACGAAAGTGAGCGGGTCACACTGGATAAACTGGCAACTCGGATTGAAGAGCAGGGGGCATACAAAGCCTTGGTGCTGGATGCAAGAAGCTCGTTTTTCAGCTCTGAAGAAGCGGGATCAAGCCGGCAGAAAGTAGAGTGGTTTCTGGCGGACAGTCGCACGCTCACCCAGCCGCGTATGGCCTATCTTCTTGGTTTTATGGAGCAGCCTGCTGCGCAGCAAGCCGTCAGCAGGGTTGAAGGCCTGGCACTGATGGCGGACCAGCTCGAACGCAACGTTCAGGACCTTGGTGTTTATATCGTCGCGATCACCGATCAGCTTGATGCGCTCGAGGGTAGCTCCGGGAATCTCAAGACTCTACTCGCGGACACTCGGACGCTTCGTAAAAGCTCGCTCGCCTATCTGGAATCCGTTTCGGCGCTGCGCACTCAGGCTGATGTGTTGCTTGATCGTCTGGCACTTGAATTTGTTGCCGTTCAGGACAAAAGAATGGTTTCTGCTCTGGATAAAACCGAGCAACAGATTGCGCATCTCTACGAGTATCTCGCTTTAAAGGAACTGGATTCCGGGGAGCAGATACGATGAAGGGTTGGGGTGTATTCGTATTACCGCTGTGTTTGTTTTGTAGCCTGGCAAACGGGCAGGCGTCTTTTCGAGTCGAACTTGGAAAGGATGGTGAAACCATCGCGGACATGCGCCCGGTGTTTCTGAAATTCGAGACCGGGCCGCTGCCCGCGATTTCCCCAGCCGAAGTTGCAAGGCGCTATCAGCGCCTGTTCAACACAACCGATGAGCCCGCAGTGCGTGTTGACGCCCTGAATCGTCTGACCAATATCCGTGACCGCTCCGGTGAAAATATAGGATTCACCCCGGCGGAAGAGGCAGAAGTGTATCAGCAGGCGATTCAAAGTTATGAGTCGATTCTCCAGCGTGGTGCTTTCGGGGGGCGGCTGGATGAACTCTTGTATCAAATGGCCAAAGCCTATGCTTTGACAGGCCAGAACGACGCTTCTGCAAAACGCCTGCAACAACTGGTTGGCCTCTATCCCGAGTCGCCCCTGGTGCCGGAGGCCCGGTTCCGGATTGCGGAATCGGCATTTGCCGCCGGGAATTACGTTGAGGCTGAAGCAGGATACCGTGAGCTTGTTGACGGGAAAGGCGATGCCGGGGAGCTCGAAAACAAGGCGCGTTACATGCTCGGTTGGACGTTGTTCAAACAGGGTCCGCAAGCTTGGGAGCGGGCCGGGCGAAGGTTTGTTGCGGTGCTGGATGAGTCCCTGCCAGATGCCGGAAGTCTTGATGAAGTTCCGGAATCCAGCGTAGACAGCATTGATGACACGCTTCGGATTCTGGCCCTGATGGCCAGCCGCAGGAGCGGTGCAGACACGCTGATAAACTGGCTGCAGCCTGAGGACCGAACATTGCTGCGCCCATGGACGCCTCTTGTATTTGATCGTCTCGCTGATCTATACGCGGTGCAGGGCAACGCCGAGGCCAGCGTAGCGACCAACAGGGCATTTGTGGAGGCGTTCCCGGAGCACCCTCAACGAGCCGCTTTTATGGGGCAGGTCGTTGATGTGTTGAACGGCGCTGGAAAGCCCGATAAAGCCAGGATCGCCATGGGCGATTACATCTCCCTGTTTGCCAGGCAAGGCGATTTTGGCAGCCTGGAGCCTATTTATCGTAAAAAATGGCGCGAATTCAGCCGTTTTCTGGCGGATTTTCACTATTCCGAGGGCTCATCGGATACTGACACTCCGAAGCGCCATTTCGCAATTGCGGCGGAGTACTACGAAGGCTTGGCGAGCCGCAGCGACGATGCCGGGGAGTTTTTCCGCCTCGCCGGTGACGCCTGGCTGCAGGTGGCGCAGGTTGAAGAGCCCTCCCGGGCACTGAGAAACTTTCGTAAGGCTGGGTATGACGTTCCACAATACGAGCACAGAGCCGATGCCGCATGGGCCGCTGTTGCCCTGGTCAGGGCTGAAATCAGCGGTGAGGTTGCGGCCTCTGAGTATGGCTCCGGCCTTGAAGATCTTGCCGCAGAAGCAGATCGTTTTACTGAGCATTATGCTTCCGACCCACGTGGGCCCGGGTTGCTGGCCGATCTCGCAGGCCGCTGGCTTGAAGCCGGAAACAACAACCATGCGTTAGGCTACGCCGCTCGAGCGGTCAAACATCCTCAGGCAACACCTGAAACCCGTTATGCCGGATGGGTGGTAACGGCAAACGTGCGTGGCAATAGAGCAGAGTACGGACTTTCGGAAAGGGCCTTGCGTGAAACATTGGAGTTGACCTCTGGGCCATCCGCAACGGATGCGATGAAACATGAAGCTTCAAATCATAGACTGCAGCTTGCCACTGCAATATATCGTCAGGGCGAACAGGCGGCCGCTTCCGGTCAAACGGCGATTGCTGTCGCTCACTTCCAGCGAATTGAAACGGTGTTGCCGGGCTCCTCAACGGCGATCAAAGGTCGCTTTGACGCGGCCAATACACTGCTCAGGGCATCAGAATGGCAGCCTGCGATCAAAGAGCTTGATCGCTTCCGCACCGATTATCCGCGCGACGCGCTGACTCCGGAGATCAGTGAAAAACTGGTTTGGGCTTACACTTCCTCGGGCCAACCTGCGCTCGCAGCCAGGGAACTGATGAGTATGGCTAACAACCCCGGCGGACGGCCGTCGCAGGGACAAGAGCGCATTTGGGGCTACCGGCTTCGGGCGGCGGAACTCTTTCATACCGCAGAAGCCTATGAGCAGCGCAATGCACTTTATGGGAATTACCTCGCGACAGGCAGCGTGGCGATAGACGCGGATGAGCATATTCGGTTGCAGACCATGCGGCATCGGTTGATTGAGACGGGAAGCGACGCAGCCCGCTGGCGTGCCGAGTTGGTTTCTGCCGAGCTGGAAAGTAGCTGGCATTCTGAGCAGACCTTGCAGTGGGCGGCTCGGGGGTCCTTGGTAATGGGCGCTGAAGCGGCAGCCGAGTTTGCCGGCATTATGCTGAGCATTCCCCTTGAAACGTCGCTGGAGCGAAAGCAACTTGCCATGGAAAAGGCTCAAACCCACTTCCGCAATGCAGAGTCGCTTGGTGGCTCTGTTGTATTGCCCGAATCCATGTTCCGTCGTGCCGAGCTCCACCGCACCATGGCACGGGATCTTATGGCATCTACTGCACCAGTTGAACTGAATGAACTTGAGCAGATGCAATACCGGATGCTGCTTGAAGAAGAAGCTTACCCGTTTGAGGAGCGTGCAATTGCCCTGCACTCGGACAATCATCAACGCATTACAACCGGCGGGTTTAATGTGTGGATTGAAAAAAGCCTGGGTGTTCTTGTGGAGCTTCACCCGGGCCGCTACGAACGACCACTGCGCTGGATGAGCATACCCACGGAGGCCAGTGACGATGCATGAACAGAAATACGTCTGTTTGCCGGCTCTGAAAACATGGGCTTTTTGTTGCGCGCTGTCTGCATCTCTTCTACTCGGGGGTTGCGCGGCAAAGCCGATGGCCACCCCCGAGCACCCTGATCCCGCCGCTCTCAGCCCCGCTGATGTAGCAGCCCTCAATAATCAGGCACTCAGGCTAAAAGAGCAGAACCGGTACAGAGAGGCTGCTGTGCTTCTGGAAACCGGTCTGCAGAGTTCACCAGACGTTGCCGAGCTGCATTACAATCTCGGGGTTATTTCCGAGCTCTACTTGCTCGATCTGGACAGAGCACTAAGGCACTACAGGCGGTATCAGGAGCTTTGGTCCGGTGAGGACAAAAAAATAACGGGATGGATTGCTGATCTGGAACGGAGGCTGGACTAAATGATGAAAACTGCTTCCTGGCCATCTTGTACGATCGCTGCCGTTTGCTTGTCGGGGTTGCTGACATTGCTATCGCCGGTTGTTTGGGCGGTGTCAAATGTTGAGGATGAAGGGCAGGGTAATAAAGTCCTGCAAGAAAAAGTAAAAGGGAGTCAGGCTGTTCGTCTGAGCGTCGAAGGTATCTCTGCCAGTGCGGGTGAGGATGAGCCACGCGTACTGACGATTCTTCCTTGGCGAGCGCCCACCTTGCCACGCCAGCCAAGGACAGAGTTGGACAGCACCGCTGCGGAGTTGGTCCAGCCAGTGGACCCGCTAGTGCTTGAACGTCATCGAGAGTTTCGGCAGAGCCTCGGTATTACCCCTCCTGGCGGGCGACCCGGAGAACGGCGATGACGGGTATGAACCTGATGCCTGCCGACACAGATTTTGGTCTCCCGGAGCATTTTGCCAGCATCTCTGTGTCGTCGCTGTCCTGGAACCACGAAAAGGGCGAGCGACGGCGCCTGACCGTTATCACGGCCCTGGCGATTTTGCTTTTCGTGCCGCTTGCTTTGGTTATTCCGGTGCTCGACGTTCCAGAGCCTGAGCGGGAAAGAATAGAAAGCCTGCCGCCTCAGCTTGCCAGGCTGCTCGTGAAGCCAGAGGTCATTGAAAGGCCAGCCCCTGAGCCCGTAAAAGAGGTGGTGCCAGAGCCAGAGCGTCCCAAACCAGCACAGGTTAAATCTGAGCCAAAACCTGAACCAAGACGTGTTCCCCAGGTGACCAAACCGGTGGCACAAAAAGCGCCTGCGAAGCTATTGCCGGAACCCGCCAACCAGAACGTGACGCAGGCCCGTGAAAAAGCATCCCGTTCTGGCCTGCTAACCATGAGAGATCACTTGGCTGCGATGCGCAAACCCGAGCCCAAAGCCGCTCCGGTGATCCAGGCAAACGCTGGAAGTGTTTTCGGTGCTGGAAAGCCCGCGCGAGCCGAGGCGCAAAGATCCGAAGATACACTTCAAGGCAGTGGAGGGGTCGCAGACGCACAGCCAACGCGGACGGATGTCGAGGTCGCCGGTCACGACGTAAGAAAAGTGGAAGCGGTCCAACTAGTCGCAGAGTCGCAGGTGGCAAAGGTGGAGGGTGCACCAGTACCAAAACAGAAGCCTTCCGTGGGTGAGCGGGCTATGAGCAATATCCGTCAGGTATTTGATTCCGGGAAAACTGCACTTTATTCGCTCTACCAGAGAGAGTTGCGGCAGGATCCAACTTTGGCAGGCAAGGTTCTGCTGGAGTTGGTCATAGAACCTGACGGGTCTGTGTCAGCTTGCAACGTGATTAGCTCCGAGCTTGGGAACCTGGCACTTGCGCAAAAAATTGCCATGAGGGTGCGCCTTTTCAACTTCGGTGCTGCTAATGTTGAAGCCCGGAAGATACGATTTCCCATTGATTTTCTGCCGGGCTGAAACTGCCTCCCGGTTGTCAGCTGTGACCTTCAATAGTGATGTTTGGAAGTGTAGGTTTGTAAACGGATACCTTGTCCGTGGGCGCAATAACCCTGGCTTCACCCGTGACAACTTTCTGATTGTTCTGGTTGGTTACCTCACACCGGAAAACAACCCGGTTTTTCGGGTCTTTGCGCAAGACTGTCAGCTTTACGGTCACCGTATCGTTGAGTTTGACTGGTCGCTTGAACGACAAGCTCTGTTCCAGATACACAGTACCTGGGCCAGGCATTACCGTGGCCAAAGCAGCAGAAATCAGTGCCCCGCTCCACATGCCGTGGGCGACCCGTTCCCCGAATATGGAGCCAGCAGCGTAGTCCGGATCCAGATGCACCGGGTTTGCATCTCCGGAAACAGCGGCGAACAACACCAGCTCATCTTCTGAAAGCGTTCGGACGAATGTTGCGGCGTCGCCCTCATTTAGCTCGTCATAAGTAATGTTTTCAAGGATGTCGAGGGTATCGCTCATCAGGTGCTCCATGTGCGAGGCTTAGCGGTTGAGGTGTTTCAAGTTGGGATCTGAAACTACCTCATCGTTAACAAAACTGCTATTCTCTCCCCACTTTTTCGAGACTGATACTTATGTCGAGTTGATTTTTGAACTTCACGACATTCGTCAATCATTATAAATAAAAGCGCCAGACAGGAGATGGTGATGGATTTTGAGAAGTTCTATCAAGACAAATACCCCGCCAGCGTTCCCCGTACAGTTGATCTGAAAAAATACAGCAGCATGGTGGACGTGTTTAACCGGGCTGTTAAAACATACGCAGACCGTCCTGCATTCAGCGCTGTCGGTGCAACTCTCAGCTATCGCGATCTGGACACTCAAAGCCGAAACTTCGCAGCCTGGCTGCAAAACAAGACTGACCTGAAACCTGGCGACCGTATTGCCGTGCAAATGCCTAACCTCACCCAGTACCCGGTTGTGGTTTTTGGCGCCATGCGTGCTGGCCTGATCGTGGTCAATACCAACCCGCTCTATACCACTCGCGAGATGGAGCACCAGTTTAACGATTCAGGTGCCAAGGCACTGGTTGTTCTGGCGAACATGGCTGAGAACGCAGAAAAAGTGCTGCCTCATACCAGCATTGAGCATGTCATTGTGACTGAGATTGCCGACATGCATTCGCCCATCAAACGCACCTTGATGAATGCCGTCGTCAAGCATGTAAAAAAGATGGTTCCTCCGTTCAATTTGCCGCAGGCCCACAAATTGCCGGCCGTGCTCAGTGCAGGTGCTCGCGAAAAATTTACGCCGGTTGAGTGCTCGCAGGACGACATCGCCGTGCTTCAGTACACCGGCGGAACAACCGGCGTCGCCAAGGGCGCGATGCTTACCCACGGAAACCTGGTAGCCAATTTGCTGCAGGTACGCCCGATGATGGAAGACACCATTACGGAAGGGCAGGAAGTGGTGATTGCGCCTTTGCCGCTTTATCACATTTATTCTTTCACCCTGAACTGCGGCATCATGCTGGAAGCCGGCGGCCACAACGTATTGATCCCCAATCCGAGGGATATTCCGGGCTTTGTCAAAGAACTGAAGAACCACAAGTTTACGGCGTTCCTGGGTCTCAACACGCTGTTTGTTGCTCTGTGCAATAACGAAGAGTTCCAGGATCTCGATTTCAGCCATCTCAAACTGACATCTTCCGGTGGTATGGCATTGACCTCCGACACAGCCAAGATGTGGGAGCGTGTCACTGGTTGCCCTATTTCAGAGGGCTACGGCATGACGGAAACCTCTCCGGTGGTTACCTTCAATCCCCGCAGTGCTATCCAGCTGGGCACCATTGGTCTGCCGGTTCCCTCCACGCAGGTCAAAACAATTGATGACGACGGCAATGAGACTGGGTTGGGAGCACCAGGCGAACTGTGTGTGAAAGGCCCGCAGGTAATGCGCGGTTACTGGCAGCGCCCCGAGGATACGCAAAAGTCCTTTACTGAAGATGGCTATATCCAGACGGGTGATGTGGCGGTGATTCAGGAAGACGGCTATATCCGTATTGTTGATCGCAAGAAGGACATGATCATCGTATCCGGGTTTAATGTTTACCCGAACGAGATCGAGGATGTGGTGAGCAGTCATCCGAAGGTCGTTGAATGCGCGGCAGTGGGCATCCCTGATACCAAGAGTGGTGAAGCGGTCAAGGTTTACCTCGTCGCGACAGCCGAAGGTGTCACCGAGAATGAACTGAAAGAGTTCTGTCGTGAACGTCTGACCGCTTATAAAGTGCCGCGTTTCTTCGAGTTCCGCGATGATCTGCCGAAAACCAACGTGGGTAAAATTTTGCGCCGTGAGCTGCGTGACGAGCCGGGGAACAAGTAATTACGGTGAACTTGCACTCTGATATTCGAGCCGCCCTGCACAAACCGATCAGTTTTCCGGCAGGGCTGCCGGTTTCTGATCGCGTTGATGATATCCGCGAAGCGATTGAAAACCACCAGGTTGTCATTGTCGCTGGCGAAACGGGATCGGGCAAAACCACCCAGATACCCAAGATCTGCATGAATATGGGCCGCGGGATTCGCGGCCTTATCGGTCATACCCAGCCAAGACGTATTGCAGCCCGCAGTGTTGCGGCCCGCATTGCAGATGAGCTTGGAGAGCAGACTGGGCAGCAGATTGGCTATCAAGTGCGCTTTGCGGACAATACCTCGGACCAGACCCGGGTCAAGGTAATGACCGACGGGATTTTGTTGGCGGAAGTCCAGCACGATCGCTATCTCAAGCGTTACGACACGCTGATTATCGATGAAGCCCACGAACGCAGCCTCAATATCGACTTTCTGCTGGGCTATCTGAAACAACTTCTCCCCAAACGTCCTGATCTCAAAGTCATCATCACGTCTGCCACCATTGAAGTAGACCGCTTTAGCGAGTTCTTCGATAAGGCGCCGGTGCTTGAAGTCAGTGGTCGTACTTTTCCGGTAGATGTCCGTTATCGGCCGCTGACAGGCGACGAAGATGATCGCGACCAGGGCTGGAACGATGGTGTTCTCGCGGCGCTTGATGAAATTGAACAGCATGAGCGCAGCGATAAATTGCCACCGGGCGATGTGTTGATTTTTTTGCCGGGTGAGCGTGAGATCCGCAACCTGAGCAAAGTGCTGCGCCATGCAGAACTCCGGGACACCGAAGTCCTTCCTTTATATTCCCGGTTAAGCAATCAGGAACAGAACCGGGTGTTTCAGAACCATCGCGGCCGAAGAATTGTGCTTTCCACCAACGTAGCAGAAACCTCTTTGACGGTACCGGGCATTCGCTATGTGATTGACACCGGTGTTGCGCGAATCAGCCGCTACAGCGTTCGTTCCAAAATACAGCGCCTACCTATTGAGCCGGTATCGCAAGCGAGCGCCAATCAGCGGGCAGGGCGTTGTGGCCGGGTTGCTCCGGGCATCTGTTTTCGCTTGTACGGTGAAACGGATTTTCTCAATCGCCCGGAATACACCGATCCTGAAATTCTGCGCACCAATCTTGCTTCTGTAATCCTTCAGATGGCCACTTCTGGTCTCGGAGAGATCCGCAATTTTCCGTTTCTTGAGGCGCCAGACAAACGCCTGATCAACGATGGCTACAAACTACTGGAAGAACTGAGTGCAGTCGATAATTCTCGACGGGTCACGAAGCTTGGGCGGACCATGGCGACATTGCCCCTGGATCCGCGCCTGGCGCGAATGCTGGTCACCTCCGCAGATCAGGGCAGCCTGGCGGAAACGCTGATCATTATTGCCGGTTTGAGTGTTCAGGACCCCAGAGATCGGCCGCAGGACAAACAGCAGGCGGCAGACCAGGCCCATGCGCCATTCAATGATAAAGAATCCGACTTTATCACTCTGCTGAATATCTGGAACTTTTACGAAGAGCAGCGCCAGGAACTGTCCCAGAATCAGCTCAAAAAGGTGTGCCAGAAGAGCTTTCTCAGCTGGATGCGTATGCGAGAGTGGCGCGACATTCACCGGCAACTTACGCTGATTTGCCGTGATCAAAAACTGTCGTTCAATCGGGACGCCGCCACCTACGACACAATACACAAAGCAATTCTGGCGGGTTTGCTGGGGCAGGTAGCGACCAAGGTTGAAAAAAAGGAGTACCTGGCGACCCGCAATCGCAAGGTAATGATTTTCCCCGGCTCGAAAGTATCCAAAACCGGACCAAAGTGGATTGTGGCCACGGAAATCGTGGAAACCAGTCGGGTGTTTGCTCGCATGGTGGCCGCCATTCAACCTGAGTGGATAGAGCCTTTGGCCGGGCATGTGGTAAAGCACCACTACTTCGAACCGCACTGGGAGCAGAAGAGGGCTCAGGTGATGGGGTTTGAAAAGATTACCCTTTACGGCCTTGATGTGGTGTCAAAGCGCAGCATAGCGTTCAGCAAAATAGACCCGGTCGAGTGCCGTAACCTGTTTATCCGCCATGCATTGGTAGAAGGTGATTACCGTTCGAAAGCGCCTTTTATCAGCCGCAACCGTGAAATGCTGGCCAGCGTTGAAGATCTTGAGAAAAAAACCCGTCGCCGGGATCTTCTGGTGGATGATGAAGTACTTGTCAGTTTTTACGATGAACGCTTGCCCGCCGAAATTGTCAGTGGTCGTCACTTTGAACGCTGGTGGAAAAGTCTTACGGCGGAACAGCTTCGCAATCTGGAGTTGACCGAAGAAGACGTTCTGCAACGGCCAGTTGATGCTTTGGCGGGTGACCTGTATCCGGATTTTCTGGAGTGGGAGGGGGTTCGTTACCCGCTCAGCTACGAGTTTGAGCCGACCAGCGAGCGTGATGGCGTTACGCTTCAGGTGCCTTTGATGGCGCTGCGACAAATTCCCTCCCGGCGCCTCGAATGGCTGGTGCCAGGCCTGCTTCGCGAGAAATGTATTGCGCTGGTTAAAGGCTTGCCGAAATCCCTGCGTCGCAACTTTGTGCCGGTTCCGGACTTTGTGGACGCTGCCGTTGCCAATCTTCAGCCTTCCAACGAGCCATTGGCTCTCCAGCTGGGGGAGCAGCTGCGCCGCATGACCGGTGTACGCATTGATCCGGAAGCCTGGCCGCAGAACGATCTGCCACGTCACCTGAGAATGAACCTCAGAGTTCTTGGGGATGGCGGTAAAGTGATCGCTGAAAGTCGCGAAACGGGCGCGCTTCAGAACCAGCTTGAAGGGCGTGCGGAAGAAGCGCTTGCTTCTGCAACAAACGACAGCCGGAATCAGGAGCCTGCGGGCGAGTTCACGGACTGGGAGTTCGGCGAGCTGCCCAGGCAGGTACAGACTGAAAAGGGCGGCATGCAAATCACGGTTTACCCGGCTCTTGAGGATTTGGGAAAGTGCGTGCGTGAGATTCGCTGCCTGGATCGCCTAACCGCAGAAGACACAACCCGCAAGGGTATTGCTCGCCTGATCCTTAACCGTTTCGGAAACACTCTGGATAATCTTGAGCGAAAGCTTCCCCGCTTCAAACAGTCCGCTTTGATGTTTGCAACCGTCGGGCAGGCAAAGGTTCTTCTGGACGACTTGCTTGTTTCCACTGCCATGGAGCATTTTTTACACGACCAGATACCCAGCTCCCGTGAAGAATTTGATACTGTGTTTGATCTGCATAGGGGCGACTTTATTCCTGTTCTGGAGCAGGCCGACGAGCGCCTTTATCAGGCAATGACCGGGTACCAGAAGGTCGCGAAGCGACTGAAAGGCAAGATCAACCTGGCTCTCGCTAACAGCATGGCTGATTTGAAGTTTCAGATGCAGAATCTTGTTTATCCGGGCTTTTTGGTAGCGACTCCTCCGCAATGGCTGGCAGAGTTCGGGCGCTATTTTGAAGCGGCGCTGGTAAGGCTGGAAAAAATGGCAAGGGAGATGGGGCGGGAACGTGAGTTTTTGCATACCAGCGAACTGCTTTGGAGCCGCTACGCCAACAAGCGTGATGAGCAGCAAAAGCAGGGCGTTCGTGATTCTGAACTGGTGCTCTACCGATGGATGCTGGAGGAATACCGTGTTTCGTTTTTTGCTCAGCAACTGGGCACGATCATGACCGTGTCTGTTAAACGGCTGGATAAGCAGTGGGAACTCACCCGGGTGTGATCGCTTAAGCCATGCCTGCCGTAGTGGCTTCTGCGGGGCGGGCAAAACTTCGGGACTGTGTTAGTATTTCCAAAAGTACGATATACCTGTCTTCCTGTTTTCATATTCATGACGTGGGGTTAGCGTGATTAAAGCCGTCATTAGCGGAACCGGCCTGTACACACCGCCGGCAACCATTGATAACGACGAGCTGGTTGAGGCTTTTAACCAGTTTGTCGAGATGTACAACTCGGAACATGCAGATGCGATTGAACGCGGCGAAACTGAGGCGCTTCAGCCTTCATCTTCGGCATTTATAGAGAAAGCTTCAGGTATCAAACGCCGGCACGTCATCGACAAGTCGGGCATTATCGATCCGAAGCGAATGGCACCCTATATTCCGGAGCGTGGCAACGATGAGCCTTCGGTCCAGTGCGATATGGCCGTTGTGGCCTGCAATGAAGCACTGGCACAGGCCGGAAAGAAAGCCAGCGATGTGGATGCTGTGATCGTTGCCTGCTCCAACTTGCAACGTGCCTATCCAGCGGTTTCTATCGAAGTTCAGGCTGCTCTGGGTATTGAAGGCTTTGCCTACGACATGAACGTGGCTTGCAGTTCTGCCACCTTTGGCCTGCAAGCTGCCGTTAACTCCGTAGAGAACGGAACTGCGCGCGCAGTATTGGTTGTCAGCCCTGAAATCTGTTCCGGCCATCTGAATTTTCGCGACCGTGACAGCCATTTTATTTTTGGTGATGCCTGCACGGCCATTCTCGTCGAGCGTGAAGAAGATACACAGCCAGGGCAAGGTTTCGAGATTCTTGGCACTCGCCTCAAAACGACCTTCTCGAACAACATTCGTAATAATTTTGGCTTCCTGAATCGGGCGGATGAATCCGGTGTTGGCCAGCCGGATAAACTGTTTATCCAACAGGGGCGCAAGGTATTCAAGGAAGTTTCGCCTTTGGTTGCAGAAACCATTCAGGGCCACCTTGATAGCTTGTCGCTTTCTCCGGAAGATCTTCGCAGAATGTGGTTGCATCAGGCGAACTTGAACATGAATCATCTGATTGCCCGCAGGGTGCTTGGTCGGGACGCGAGCGAGGATGAAGCGCCTGTGATTCTTGACGAATATGCCAATACCAGTTCTGCAGGCTCGATCATTGCGTTTCATAAACACAAAGATGACCTGAAAACCGGTGATACCGGTGTGATCTGCTCTTTTGGCGCCGGTTATTCCATAGGCAGTATTGTGGTGCGTCGTCGCTGATGACCTATTATTCAAGCCGGAGCTGGCTGTTCGCCACGCCGTTGATGGCTATTTTGGCATTTGTGATGTTTGTTGGGCCGGCTGCGGCCCAACAAGCGCAGGAGCCAGCACCTGAAGCCCAGGTCGCTGTCAACCCGCAGGACCCCTATGAGAACTGGAACCGCAAGGTTTACCGGTTTAACGATACCATTGACCGCTGGGCTTTGAAGCCGGTCGCCCAAACCTATCGTACATTCACACCGGATTTTATTGATCGAGCGATTACCAACTTCTTCAATAACCTGTCGGAAGTTCGCAACTTCACTAACAGCATTTTGCAGTTGAAAGGTGAGTCTGCTGTTGTTGCGGCAGGTCGGTTTACCTACAACACGGTGTTCGGTCTGGGTGGTCTGATCGATGTTGCGACAGCGTTTGACCTGCCGGAAAGGCCGGAAGATTTCGGGCAGACTCTGGGATACTGGGGGGCTGGTTCTGGCCCGTATCTGATGTTGCCGTTTCTTGGCCCATCAAGCCCTCGACATCTTAGTGGGCTGGGCGCCGACGGTTTTGTGTTTCCGTCACTCTGGGACGAGATCGACAGCCCGGAAAACTATTACGCCAGGGCGCTTCAGATTGTCGATAAACGCGCGGATCTTATCCCCGCTGAGGGCTTCATATCCGGCGATATCTATATCTTCGTTCGCAATGCCTTCCTGCAACGAAGGGAATTCCTGATCAACGATGGCAAGGTAACCCGGGACCCATTCGCCAGTGGTAATGACGAAGATCTGATGCTGGATGATTTTTGATCCAGGCCTCCGGTTGAGGGAGACTCAGCGTGCTTAAAGATCCACGGATTCAAAAGTTTCGCAAGATGCTTGCCGAGGCGCCCAACTACGAGGTGTGGAAGGCCGCTGCGTTGGAACTGGACTTTCTGGAAGGTAATGCCGAGTGGAAAGAGGATTTCGCGTCTGAGTTCTACAATTATGAGCTGCTTTACGATCGCTTGAGCAGTATCAAACAGTATCGTCAGCAGAACGATTTTGAACGCCTGAAGCGGGCTTTGCGCGAGGGGCTGCATCACGATCTTGGCAACATGGGTAATCCGGCGCTGTATACCCATTCCCGGGTTGGCACCAAACACCTGATTGAAGAGTATATTGCTCAGGCCTGCGAAGCCTTGGACTTCCTGTGCGACCACCCGGTGCCGGGGTTTCCTGTTGCTGACAAACTTCAGTTTTTCCGCGATACCCTGACCAGTTATGGGCGACCTACGCTTCTGCTGAGCGGTGGCGCCAGCCTTGGCATGTTTCACTTCGGGGTTATCAAAGCGCTCTGGGATAAAGGGCTGCTTCCCCAGGTTGTTACCGGCTCAAGCATTGGCGCGATCATTGCCGGAATGTTAGGTGTTCACACAGACGCCGAGATTCCCGAAATGCTGGTTCCGGAAAATCACAATCTGAAAGCCTGGAAGTGGCGAGGACTGCTCAGCGCCATGCGAGGCGAAGGCTTGATGGATCAGGATCAGCTTCGCACCTGCCTGAGAACCAACATCGGTGAATACACGTTTGAAGAGGCCTATCTGCGCACCGGCCGCTCTATAAACATGAGTGTATCGCCGGTCCAGGCGCATCAGAAGGCCCGACTGTTATCCGGCTATACCTCACCCTATTTAATGGTTTGGAGCGCCGCGCTTGCGAGCGCAGCCGTTCCGGGAATTTTCCCGCCGGTCACTCTGATGAAAAAAGATATCCATGGCCAGGCTCTGCCGTACATGCCGAGGCTCAAGTTTGTTGATGGTTCGGTTGTCAGTGATCTGCCCATTGAGCGGTTGATGCACCTTTACGATGTGAATTTCACCATCGTCAGCCAGACCAACCCGCACGTGGTTCCATTTCTGAACGCACGTGGACAGGACGAAAAACTTTCTCTGGCCAGTCTGCCTTGGCACCTGATGAAATCCGAGATGCAATTTCACTGGCAGGGGGTGTTTGATTACCTCCGCAAACGGGCCAGGCCCGAATTGCTCAGGCAGGTGTCGGGTCAGATGTACACCATCATGGCTCAACGGTATTCCGGAGACGTAACAATTGCGCCCGACTACAGGTTCAAGGATTACCGGCGAATGCTTGCCGACCCGAAACCGGAGTTCGTGCGTGAAATGATTCTGGCGGGCGAGCGCGCTACCTGGCCAAAAATATCCATGATTCGTTCGCACGCACGCATATCCAAAACTTTGGAACGCTGCGTGCGCCGCCTGAAACAGCAAAATCGTCGCAGCGCTGCGGATCTCAAGCTGGTAGACAGTGCGAATTCCGGCCCAGTCTGAGATGACAGGCCCGCGAAGCGGGCGGTATGATACGCTGCTACAAAGCCTGGCCCGGTGAATGGCCGATCAGCCCGGCGCCTGAGCATTTGACTGGACGCCCATGTATTACGACTTCTTCGGCTTCAGAGAACCGCCGTTCTCTATTGCGCCTGATCCCCGCTACCTGTACCTGAGCGAACGCCACAAAGAGGCGCTTGCGCATCTGATGTATGGCGTGCAGGGGCAGGGTGGCTTCATTGTGATAACCGGGGAAGTTGGTACCGGTAAAACCACCGTAAGCCGGTGTTTTATCGAAAACGCCCCGGCCCACGTGGATATAGCCCTGATTCTGAACCCCCGGCTTTCTGCCCGGGAATTGCTCTCTGCTATTTGCGACGAGCTTGAGATTGTCCATCCGGCCGGGGCTACCATCAAACAACTGGTGGATCAGATTAACCGGGATTTGCTGAAAGCCCACGCAGCTGGGCGGCACAAGGTTTTGATGATTGATGAGGCGCAGAATCTATCAGCCGACGTATTAGAGCAACTTCGCCTGTTAACCAATCTTGAAACAGCCGAAAAGAAACTGCTGCAGATCGTTTTGCTGGGCCAGCCAGAGTTGCAGCAGATTCTTGCTCTTCCCAAACTCCGACAGCTGAATCAACGGGTAACCGCCCGCTACCACCTGGATGCTATCAGCAGCAACGAACTGCCGGCCTATCTCAGCTACCGGCTGGGTGTGGCTGGCATGCGGGGCGATGTATTTTCGCCTGCCGCTATACGGAAACTGTACCGCCTGAGTAATGGCATACCCCGATTGATCAACCTGATCAGCGACCGTGCGCTGTTGGGCGCCTATTCCGAAGGCGAGCATGAAGTGACACCTGCCCATATCCGACAGGCTGCAAAGGAAGTCGGGGGTAGCAACCTCGGGCCAAAACCAGCCGGAGCCGGGCACAAGCCGGATCTTCCGGGTTACATGTTGCTCGCCGCGTCGTTGTTACTCGCCATCATAAGCACCTACTGGCTCTACCAGCAATGGTCAGGACCAGCAACGGTGGCCGAGGCGGAAGCGGATGAGGCAACCGTGGAGCAGACCGGGGCTGTTTTGCGTGAAAACGAACCCGAAGGTCTGGTCAAGAGCGAGCCCGACGAGCAGGATTCCGCACCAGAAATCCCGCCTTTCAGTTTCCCGGAGCAAGCATTGAGCCTTCCGGAAGCTTTCCGTGGGCTGTTTGGTGTTTGGGGCGTTGAATACAGTCCCCGTGAATTTCCGATTGCCTGCGATTTCGCGCGCGCATCTGGCCTTGGCTGCCTTGAGCGGCAAGGTAGCCGTCGAAGCCTGACATTTCTCGACAGGCCCGTCATGCTGATGCTTCAAAACGATGCCGGCAACGAGGGATACGTCGTTTTACGTCAACTCGATGGAGACGTTGCAGAAATTGTCCTGCCCACGGGGCCGATTGAAGTTTCTTTCATGAGCCTGGAGGCCCTCTGGTTCGGCGAGTATCGAGTGTTGTGGCAGCTCCCGGAATATATTGCCGACCGCACAGAGCCCCGTAATGCTGCGGGCGAAGAGCTATGGCTTGGCGTACGCATGATGGAACTGGCGGATGCCCACGGCACGTCGCTCGCTGACAAGGCGAGAGTCAAACGCCTGTCTGCACAAGAACAGGTGCGTTGGTATCAATCGTTGCGCGGCCTGACAGTGGATGGTATTGCCGGTGCTATGACGGTTATCCAGATTAATAACGATCTTGAAGCGGATGTCCCGAGGCTGGTAAGCGAAAGGCCTGGAGGGATGAAATAAGTTATGTCCTACATTCTCGATGCCCTCAGAAAGTCTGAAACGGAACGTCGCCAAGGTAAGGTCCCCGACCTCGGGCAGCAGGTACAACTGATCCACCGCCCGAAAAAGCGGCGGATATCTCCGGTGGTTTGGGTGGCGCTGGCGTTGCTGGTGAACGCGGGAGTGCTGGCGGTAGTATTCTGGCCGGAACGCCCGAGCGAGCTGATTGCCGGGCCGGGCACACAAACGGTGGCGCCCGCGCTGGAAACGCTGGAAGAGCCAGCGAAGCCGGAGGTTGAACCTGAAGTGGCGCAAACTCCTGCCGAAGACCCGGGTGTCGCCGTTGACTCTCCGCCAGAGCCAAAGCAAGCGGTAATGGCAAAGCCGATAGCCGAACCTGCCCGTGAGCGCCCAACAATTATCACTCCGTCTTTACCCCGGGAGCGTCAGGTACCTGCATTACGCCAGGATGAAACTGGAACAAGAGTTGGAGGCGGAGCAGAACAAAGGGTGCCGCACCTGGTTGAGTTACCCCTTTCATTTCAGAAGAGTATTCCGGACCTGATGTTTAATAGCCATATCTACTCCACCGACCCCAATGCCAGCCGGGTGATGATTAACGGCCACTACCTTCGCCAGGGTGACTCGTTCTCCGGAATAACCGTGGAAGAAGTGACTGAAGACGGCGTTGTGCTTGGCAAGCAGGGCAGAACCTTCCGTGTCGGCATTGTCCGGGACTGGATGAGCCCGCGCTGATGGCCTTGACCGACGACATCAAACAGCAGATTCAGCAGGGCTACCGTGACGTATTGGCAGGAAAGGGGGTTCGCGCCCGCTACGGTCAACGCCTGATGATTGCTGAAATAGCGAAGTACATGGGCGAGATCACGGAGAATGACGGCCAGCGCACCTCGCCACCGGCTGCCTGTGTGGTTGAAGCCGGCACCGGTACCGGCAAAACTCTGGCCTACCTGATTGCCGCTATTCCTGTAGCCCGGGCACTGGGTAAAACTCTGGTGATCTCAACCGCCACGGTGGCGCTGCAGGATCAAATTGTCCTGAAAGATCTGCCAGACCTGAAAAAACACAGTAAGATGAACTTCACCTGGACGCTTGCCAAAGGCCGCGGTCGGTATCTGTGTATGTCTCGCCTGGAATCCCGACTGCACGATGAAGGCAACGGCGACAGTGACACCATGCCGCTGTTCCTTCTGGACAGTCCCGGCACCGAAGAGCCGGGCACTCGGGCGTTCTTTGAGGAAATGCTGGCAAGCTACGGCTCCCGCAAGTGGGACGGCGACCGGGATCATTGGCCGGAGCAGATACCCGACGATGTCTGGCGCCAGGTCACCACCGATCACCGCCAGTGCACGAATCGCCACTGCAGCTATTTTGACAGCTGTGCTTTTTTCGATGCCCGCAAAGACCTGGATGAAGTGGACATCGTTGTGGCCAATCACGATCTCGTTCTCGCCGACCTCGCTTTGGGCGGTGGTGCGATTCTCCCGGAACCGGAGAACGCGCTGTTCATTTTTGATGAGGCCCATCACCTGCCGGACAAGGCGCTGAATCACTTTGCGGCGTCCGTGCCGCTGAATTCGACCCGGCAATGGCTCAAGCAATTATCCCAGGCACTGGCCAAAATGCAGCCCTATCTTGCACCCGCCACACAGGCGGCCAAGAGCATTGATCGCATAAGCACGGCCTCCCGCGATGTCGACCTGATATTGGCCCGCGTTTATGAGGAGGCCGAGCAAAACACCGGATGGGAGTTCAACGAAGAGCGCCGTTCAGCGCAGTGGCGTTATCCGGAAGGTGAGCTGCCGGAAACCTTGGCAGAGCTGGCCTCTGAAAGCCGGATTGCCACAGCCAATCTGGTGCGCCATCTGGGCGTGTTGGCGGATGAACTTCAGGGTGCGTTTGATGAGCGCAAACAGCATGAGATTGATCGCGACACCGCCGAAGCCTGGTACCCGGTTATCGGTGCCTTTCACAGCCGCTCTGAAGATCAGTTGCGGCTCTGGACAGCCTGGACAGAGCAGGTCGGTGGCCCAAAAGCGCCGCAAGAGAACGAGCAGGGCGCCTCTGATCAACCGGGTGCTCAGGAGCCCCCACCGAAGGGCCGGATTAACAGGAGCCCACCGCCGGCGCGCTGGAGCGTGCGACAGCGGTGGGACCATGCTGAAGACATCACTTTGTTTAGCTCACCGGTACTGGCAGATAACCTGCTGTATTCAAGGCTCTGGTCTCGGGCTTATGGTGCCGTGCTGACCAGTGCAACATTGACCGCGCTTGGTCGTTTTGACCGGCTGCAGGCCAGAGCCGGACTGCCGGAAGCCAGCCGTTTGCTGGTGGTTCCCAGTTCGTTCCGCTACGGAGAAATGGCCACCGTCGAGGTGCCGGCGATGACCTGCATGCCCACCGATGACGGCTTTGCGGATGAGCTGATCAAGCGCCTGCCGGCGGCATGGGCTGGTGAAACGGCCACTCTCGTGCTGTTCACCTCCCGCCGGCAAATGCACCAGGTGCGAGATGCGCTGGCGCCGGACCATCCAGATCTGATCACTACCCAGGACGACATGTCCCGGGGCGAGGTTTTGCGCCAGCACAAGAGCAAGATAGATAAGGGGATGCCCAGCGTACTGTTTGGAGTCGCCAGCTTTGCAGAAGGCATCGACTTGCCCGGAAAGTACCTTCACCACGTGGTGATCACCAGGTTACCTTTCTCGGTTCCGGACGACCCCATCGAAGCTGGTCTTGCGGAATGGATAAGCCAGCGCGGGGGTAATCCGTTTATGGAGATTACGGTGCCGGATGCCTCCATCAAGTTGGTGCAAGCGGTTGGCCGGTTACTGCGCACAGAGGAAGACACGGGTCGGGTTACGATCCTTGATCGTCGAATTGTTGCCAGACGTTACGGCCAGTTACTGCTGGATTCATTGCCGCCATTCAGGCGGATTATTGAACGCTAGGACAAAAAAGAGCCAGCCCGAAGGCTGGCTTAGTTCGAAGGGGTCCTCGAAGAACCCAAGTGTAGAAACAACGCTTTACAAGAAGTCTGAAGGCCTGAAGTTCCAGAATTCATAGCGAGGGGCTGCCTCACCTGGAAACAATAATAAGTGAACAAGGGGCGTAGGCGAATCGTCCAAAGGGCGTAGGGCGGAGTGGAAATTCCGCCAAAATGTGATGGCGCTCACAACGGTGTAGTGAAAATTACCGGGCGAGAATGCCCAGTTCCCACGCCCGTGCTAGCGCCTCTGTTCTCCGGCCTACGCCGAGCTTGCCATACAGATTGCGGATGTGAGCTTTTACAGTTGTTGGTGCCACGCCCATACGTACCGCGATGTCCTTGTTTGAGAGGCCCGCATGGATGAGTTCCAACACTTCCATCTCCCGCTGGCTAAGCGGCTCAGTAAGGCTCTGGCCTGAACTCTCGGTTCTCTCGATACGTGCACGGCTGGGGTTCGGTGCAGGAGTGCTCCGGTTCTCCAGAATTGCCCTCAAGTTGCGGTACCAGCTTCCCTGACCCTTCAGAGACGGTAATTCAAGCAACAGATCCCCCAGACGAGGGCTTTCTTCGGCAAACAAACGCACAAATCCCGCTTCGGCTGCCAGTGCAACTGCCCGTTCAAGCCGTTCGCGACTTTGTTGAATCCGGCTTTGCAGAGCAAGTGCTTCGCCACAAACGAGCAGCGCTTCCACAAGATGCCGGATATGCTCATTTTCCTCGGTATCCGGTAGCAGGCATTCCAATATTTCAAGGGCTTTGTCTGGCTTGCCTTCGGCCACCAGGAGCCGGGCTTGGCTGATGCTGTTCTGCTCCAGGTTCAGAGGGTTGGATGCGACTTGGCTGGCCAGGGTTTCCAGGCTTTGACGTGCCTGGGTTGGCTGGCCTGCGGCCAGAAAACACCTTGCCAGAAGTGCTGTGCTGGCCGGTGGTTCGAAGACAATCTGTTCTCTTCGCTTTCGGCCAATCTGGCCGGCGTCCTCAAGCCACTCGATTGCCTCCTGGTAACGGCCTTCGCTGAAGGCCAGATGGCCTCGTACGTGCTGAATGATGACGTGCTGGCCAGGTTCTGTTCCCTGCTGCACGTGCTCCAGCAACGGTGCCAGATGCGCGGCTGCATCCTCTGGCTGGTTACGCTCTCGGTAAATCTCGGTGAGTGCGGCATTCAGCCAACATGAGATAAGACGGGGTTGGGTGGGGTCTGCGTAGTGCTGATCAACCCAATTACGTACTTCAGTGCAGGTATCCAGAGCGAGATCCATGTCTCCACGATTGTACTGTATCCAGGCTAGCAAACCGCCACTGGAAAGCACCGTGCTTGGTTTGCGTTCAAGCTGCCCGTAGTGAACAGAGAAGGTCAAGGCTTCTTCGGCGCCGTTCAGATCGCCTTTACCGTAATCATCAAGCCCAAGGCCGTAATAGGTAACCGATTTTAAGGGGATTCGGGTGTGATCTATATCGGCAAGAACCTGTTGAGTGAGGTCACTGGCGCGCTTTTCATCACTGCGGGATCGGGCCAGATACGAGCGTATGAGGGCTATCTCGCTTTGCAACCCCAGAGCGCCTTCAGTATCCGGTGCGGAATCTGCAAGAGGGCGGTCCAGCAAATTCTCGACGTTGGACAGCAGTGGCTCAAGGTGTTCGAGCCGGTTGGCAAAAAACCGACCCCAGATACGCAGCATCTGTAGCTGGGCATTGTCTTTGGTCTGCTTGGCGGGCAGGGCATCGAGCCAGGCAAGTACAGGTAAGTGATAACCGCCGTGAATCAGGTTGTTGCCATGAGTTGCCAGTACATTGGCAAGCCATGGCCAATCCTGTTTCTGAACAATCTGGGCGATGGCTTCCTGAACCTGGCCGTGCGCAAGAAGCCACTCTACCGTGCGTCGCCAGAGCAGTCGGGCACGCGCGGGATCGGTTTGGCGAACCCGTTGCAGTAAAGCGTCGCGAAACAGATCGTGGTAGCGGAACCATTCGTTGCAATTGTCCAGAGGGATCAGGAAAAGGTTCTGTGAAAGTAACATCTCCAGCTTTTTCTGTCCGTCATCGCTGTTACGGATAGCGTTGCAAAGAGACGCGCATAGCCGCGGGCAACAGGCAGTATCCAGCAAGAATGCGACTATATCGTCCGGCTGTTTATCCAGTACTTCGCTGAGCACATAGTCACTGATATGCCGGTCATCGATGCTCAAGCCCTGGTTTGGTTTGTCCAGGCTTGTATCCTGACGGCCTGCCTTGGCGCTGTTGGTTCCCGATAAAGCGGAGAGCTGCAGGGCAGCAACCCAGCCCTCTGTGCGTCGGCAGATGAGCTGTACATCGTGCTCTGAAATGGCGAGGCCCATCGTGTGGTGAAAAAAATCTCGGCACTCGTCTTCCGAGAACGCCAACAACGCAGGGTGGATCTCTTGCACCCAGCGCCTTACCCGCCAGCGTGCCAATGGAAGTGGAGGCTCCGTCCGGGACGCTAAAGTAACCGTGACGTCCTCGGGAAGGTAATCCAAAAAATATCCGAATTGCCGCTGTATCTGATCGTTCGCAATGAAGTGAAAATCATCCAGCACCAGAACCCATGGGCCACCATCAGATGAAAGTGCGTTGATCAGCGCCGTGATCGCACCGCTGAAGTTGTCATCCGAACTGCCGGAAAGGTCCCTGTTGCAGCTTTCCAGCCCCGTCAGCCCTGCGTGTTCAAAGGCGCCGGCGACATACTGCCAGAACCGGCGAGGTTCGTTATCGTGCTCGTCCAGAGACAGCCAGGCGATGGGCCCTGTGGTGCGCGCACACCACTGGCTTACCAGTGTGGTTTTGCCAAATCCCGCCGGTGCTATCACAAGGTTCAGGCGTTTGGGATAACCGGTGGCCAACAGCGAGCTGAGGCGTTCACGCCGCACAGCGCGTGGGTCGGAGGCGGGCCTCAGGAATTTGGTGGTTAACAGCATTGATTTCCCGGATACCGGATAAATGTTGATATCGGATTGTGTGCTTTGCCGCCGTCAAGTCAAGGCCTGGAGCAACAAACATGGGTGTCAAAAGCGGCAGGGCTCAAGTTTTGGTCTAAACTGAGTCAGAGACCTCATCTATACTAAAAAAGAATGAATAATAAGCGTGTTATGCGTATTCTTGGCGTTGTTTGCAAGTCCACCTATCTATGCAGCCCGCCGCAGGCCAGAAACTCAGGGAGCGACCGAGTCAATGAAATTACAACAGTTGCGCTATATATGGGAAGTTGCGCACCATGATCTCAACGTGTCGGCAACTGCCCAGAGCCTTTTTACTTCTCAACCAGGTATTTCCAAACAGATCCGCCTTCTTGAAGATGAGCTGGGCCTGGAAATATTTGCCCGGAGCGGCAAACATCTGACCCGCATTACCCCTGGCGGGGAAATTATCGTGCGCGAAGCAGGCGAGATTCTGCGCCGGGCAGAAGGCATCAAAAAGATCGCCCAGGAATTCAGCAACCAGCGCAAGGGCGATCTGAGTATTGCCACAACACACACTCAAGCGCGTTACGCACTGCCGCCCATTATCAGTGGTTTTATCGAGTCGTATCCGGATGTGTCGCTGCACATGCACCAGGGCACGCCCATGCAGATTTCCGAAATGGCGGCTAGCGGGGCCGTTGATTTCGCCATAGCCACAGAGGCTATGGAGCTTTTTAACGATCTGATTATGATGCCGTGTTACCGCTGGAATCGCACCGTGATCGTTCCGAAGGACCATCCACTTGCCCAATTGTCTGAGCTGACGCTGGAACAGTTGGCAGAATACCCGCTGGTAACCTACGTGTTTGGCTTCACGGGTCGGTCGAAGCTTGATGAGGCGTTCCAGTCTAGAGGCCTGACGCCGAAAGTTGTATTCACTGCCGCCGACGCAGACGTAATCAAAACGTACGTGCGCCTGGGGCTTGGCGTTGGAATTATCGCCAGCATGGCATTTGACCCCAAAAGCGATCCAGACCTGGTCGCACTGGATGCCAAAAAGCTGTTCCGCTCCAGCGTTACGCGTATCGGCTTCCGTAAGGGGACCTTCCTGCGAGGCTACATGTATGACTTCATGCAACGCTTCGCACCGCATTTGACCAAAGACACAATTGACGAAGCCGTTGCTCGCCAGAGTAGCCGCAGTGAAATCGAAGCCCTTTTCAAAGACGTAGAGCTGCCGACCTACTGACGGGTAATAAGGTTGCCCGCATGCAGGCCGCACTCTTTCTGTGTGGCCTCTTCCCACCACCAGCGGCCTTCGCGCTCATGTTGCCCGGGTAACACCGGGCGCGTGCATGGCTGACAGCCAATACTGACAAAGCCTTTTTCGTGGAGTTCGTTGTAAGGGGCTTCCGTCATCCGGATGTAGTCCCAAACCTCTTTTGATGTCCAGTTCGCCAGAGGGTTGAACTTGATCAGCGTTTTACCAGGGCCGGAGAAGGTTGCGTCTTCCTGTACGACAGGAACCTCGTTGCGAGTGCCTGGGCTCTGATCCTTGCGTTGCCCGGTAACCCATGCATCCACGTCAGCCAGTTTGCGTTTAAGAGGGTTTACCTTGCGCACGCCGCAGCACTCGCTGTGCCCATCTTCGTAGAAGCTGAACATGCCCTTTTGATTCACCAGGTCCTGGACTTCGTTGGTGTCCGGAAACAGCACCTCGATATCAATGCCATAGTGTTTGCGCACACGCTCAATAAATTCGTAGGTTTCCGGGTGCAGGCGACCTGTGTCCAGCGTGAATACCTTCAGATTATCTGTCAGCTTGTGGGCCATCTCGATAAGCACCACATCTTCAGCGCCACTGAAGGAAATAGCTATGTTGTCGTAGCTCTGCAACGCGGCCTTCAGGATAGCCCTTGGGCTTTCACCGGCAAGTTTGTCCTGTAGCTCTTGGATATTGCTCATAAAACGTCTGCACCTGATTCGGGTTTTCGAGCAGGTTAGCATTAAACGCCTAATTCCATGAAGGAATGACAATCTATATGGTTATAGCTTGCCGCGAATGTGTAGGCAGAAAACGTCACTGATTTGTTGCAATGTACGATGCAATCTTTGCCGGTTTTTCTTATGATACCGCGTCAATAAAAGGGGGAGCAGGCTTTGCTTTCCGTTAGCATTCTCATTTGGACTTGAATCAGGAGATCACTGTGGAACTGGCATGTCTTGACCTTGAAGGCGTATTGATCCCGGAAATCTGGATCGCATTTGCGGAAAAAACCGGTATCGATGAACTCAAGGCGACAACCCGCGATATTCCTGATTACGATGTTTTGATGAAACAGCGTCTGCGGATTCTGGATGAGCATGGATACGGCTTGCCGGCAATTCAGGAAGTGATTGGTACACTGGATCCGTTGCCAGGCGCCCGAGAGTTTCTGGACTGGCTGCGCGAGCGGTTTCAGGTTGTGATTCTTTCAGACACCTTTTATGAATTCGCCATGCCACTGATGAAGAAGTTGGGCTACCCGGCGCTGCTTTGTCATAAGCTGGAAGTCGCAGAGAACGGCCAGATCACCAATTACCTGCTGCGCCAGAGAGACCCCAAGCGCCAGTCAGTGCGTGCGTTTCAATTGCTTAACTACCGCGTGATTGCGGCGGGTGATTCGTACAACGACACCACCATGCTTGGGCAGGCGGAAGCAGGCATTCTGTTCCACGCGCCTCAGAACGTCATTGACGAGTTTCCCCAGTACCCGGCTGTGCATGAGTTTGAAGACCTGAAGAAGGAATTTCTGAAGGCGAGTGCCGTTCACAGCGTCTGAATACAAACTTGTTGAATCAGGGCGGCGGCTGGTCGCCCTGATTCAGATTTTCCAGGAAATCCATCAGCGGTTTCACTTTGGTAAGCGTTTCCTGATATTCGCTTTCCGGATCCGAGTCGGCCACGATGCCGCCGCCGCCACAACACCGGATCATTCCTTGTCCTCCCGCAGGCCCTTCAGACAGATCGCCGTCACAAAGCATGGTGCGGATAGCGATGTTGCTGTCCAGCGTGCCATCCAACCCGCGATAAAATACAGAACCGCAGTAAGGGCCGCGCCAGTGTGGTTCCAGCTCCCGGATAATTTCCATGGAACGGATTTTCGGTGCACCGGTAATGGAACCGCCGGGGAAGGCATCGAACAGCACCTGCATTGGTGACGCGTCGTCTGCGAGCTCAGCGCGAATATGACTGACCAGATGATGCACGTTCCGATAGGATTCGAGCGCAAACAGTCTCTCGACAGCAACAGACCCCGGCGTAGCGTGAACGCTCAGATCGTTGCGCAACAAGTCCACAATCATCAGGTTCTCAGCTCGATCTTTTTCCGATGCCTCCAGCTCAGCAGCGTAGCCTGCGTCTTCGGAAGGAGTGTCTCCCCTTGGCCGGGTGCCTTTGATCGGGCTGGTTTTTACGGTGCGACCACGAATTTCCAGAAAGCGCTCGGGGGAAATGGACAACACTGCGCCTGAACCTGTATTCAGGAAGGCGCTGTAAGGTGTTGGGTTAGCCTCAGCCAACGCCTGAAACGCCTGCCATGGATCCCCTGAATAACTGCCCTGAAATTCCTGGGAAAGGTTCGCCTGATAGCAATCACCGGCATTGATGTAGTGCTTAACCGTTTTAACGCCGGCCATAAATTCTTCGGCAGGCTGACGGGCCTTGAAGGGCGAAACCATCTTCCACTTGGCTGGGTTGCTGGGCGGCCTGGAGGATAGCCAGAGCTGAAGGGCATTCAGGGTCTGATCCGGGCACTCAGGGTGAACCCAGAGATGGTAGGTTTCAGTTGCGCGGTTGTGACTCGCCGCCCAAAGGTAGAAGCCCGCAGAAAGCAAGGGGGTCGCAGGCATCCGACACAGAGGGGAAAGACGTTTTTCCTTGATGTATCCGAATTCGTAACTCAGGAAGCCGACCCACCCGCCTGTCAGGGCCGGCTGTGCATTCTGCATGGGCATTTCATAGCGTTGAACCAGGCTTTCCATTTCCGCGGACAGTGTGTTGGTGTCCAGAGTATCGCCATCCTCGTGCGTTACACACCTGGTAGCAATTGCGCCCGCCGTAAACCCGCTGAAGAAACCGCGACCATCACCGGTTCCAACACTGCCGAGATAGGCGAAGTCCGGCTGATGGGCTGCGTGGGCAAGAAGTTGTTCGTACTCCTGCCGGCTGAGCAGGGAGGAAACAGGAAGTGGCAAATTAACTCCGGTTAATTGGAATAATGATACTCAGGCCACAAAACGGGCATTGTCGGCTCCGGACGGCCACTGGTTTAATGCAACCACTTACAAACACCCGCAGGCCGTCCGGAGTCGGAAAACGGCATTCTAACGGAGTTGGCCAGTCTTGGCGTGGAAATTTAACGCGATTAAAACAGGAATAATAATGATGCCTTACCTTGGAAAGTCCCTGCTGAACGCAATTTTGCTCGCTGCTTTTGCCTTTGCCCCCATCCTGAGCGCCGAAGAAGCACCCGGCGCTGAAATGTCTGAAGAGCAGGAAATGGCCATAAAACGGGAGTTGTCTAAATATGCGGTTCTAGGCCAGCAGCAGATATTGCACCTCACAAAACAGGCGACAGATGATTATTCAGACACGTTGACGGACGCAGACACCAATACGCCGGCTGCGTGGATGCTCCTTGAAGATGGCACGACCATCAAACGGATTGACCTGGATGGACAGGCGGAGAACGCGCCCGCACAAATACGGATTCTGATGTACCGCGCCGCCCTAAAGTCCGTTGCTCGCCGGGGGAAGATACATGCTGCGGCGATCCTTTACACAGGCAAGTTGCGTGAAGGCAGCGATGACGAAGCTCTGGTGGTTGAGTACGAACACCGCTTGGGCATTGCGGGAAACAAGGTTATTCCCTACCTGATAGAGAATGGCAAAGTAGCTTATTCCGAACCGGTTACCAGCGAAAAACCTTTCCAGATTTTTTACGACAGCAAAGCGGAAGCAGAGAGCAGCGCGAATTGATTTGAGACTCAGTCGCGATTTGTTACAGCCTGTAAGTAATGGGTTAAGAATTGTGAAAGCAGTCACGGACTAGGACTGTTAAACAATCTTAAATGGATTTGTGGAGAGTCGAACTCCATACCCAAAATTAAAAACTCAGATAACAACAAAATGAGTTTATAAGGAGATAATAATGAAAGGCCTGAAAAAAATTGCTCTGATTACAGCTATGGCTGCTGCACCCTTCGCAGCTAACGCTGAACTGCAAGCTCTGAACGATACCGCAATGGGCGACGTTACCGGTCAGGCCGGTGTCACCATCGAGCTGGAAACCAAAGTCAGCATCGGTCAGTTCAAATACACGGATGAAGGTTCCTTTGCAGTTAACGACATTGTTCTTGGTGGTGCTGGTGTAACGGCTGACGGCGCGACCGCCGGTTACGGCGATCTGCTGGACCAGCTCAAAATTGACATCGACGTTCTTGACGACGGTGACGCCAAAATCCACGTTAGCACCCTTGACGGCGCTCCTATCGACTGGGGTATGACTGTTGGCTCCATGGAGCTGCTTGCTGGCGCCACTGGTAGCGACAGCACAACCCTTATTTCCAACTTGAGCGGTTACGGTAACCTGGCTCAGCTGGACATCCAGGTTGATACGGCTACTGATCACCTGAACCTTGTAGCGGCATTTGACGTTACTGATATGGACTTTGATGTTGAGTTCCTGGGTGTTGGTATTCGCGACTTGGCGATCACTGGTGCTGGCGGTAACTTCGACTATGACGGAGACGGCTCTGTGATGGCTGCCGACGCTGATGGTGAGTTTGGACTGGCGCCAACATCCCAGGAAGCTCAGGTGCTGGCCGGATTTGCTAACGTCAACCTGGACATCTATAAAGGCTCTGGCCTGGGTGCATCCACTGCAACTGACGTTCTGCGTATCGACGTAAACAATGTCTACATGGATGTAACCGTTGGTGCTGTTGAAATTGGTGGAACCTCTATCGGTTCACTGGCCATCGACAACCTGGCTGTAACCGACACCAAGCTGGCTGTATACGGTCACTAATCTGACCTGAACACCAGTAATGGTTAAGCGCCCCGCACTGCGGGGCGTTTTCCGTTATTGATCAGGCACCTGAATCGAAAGATCGAACCCGCCGCCGGGTCGTGGCGTGAGTCGGATTGGCCCTTCATTAATCCCATGTGGAATGTTTATCTGGTCGATTCCGGGTGGGGTACCAATGGAGAAGTTCAGGTTCTGCCCGTCAAACCCGATGCCCAGCTGATCGTTAAGAAACGTCTGGGTGAAAGGTTCATCCGGAATCTGCATCTGCTGCCCGAAAATCAGCGGCGGAATGGTTGGCGTGAATTCTGCGGGTGGCTGGGCTCTCGCCAGTTCTTCCTGAGGCAGAAGCAGGGCGCGCCGAAGAAACTCTTCCTCGGCGTTGGCGAGGGCGTCTGAATTTCCCTCTTCAGTCAGCCGCTGCAATGCTTCACGGTAGGCTTCTTCCTCTGCTTCTGTAACAACGGGCTCGCCCGGCGAAATTGTCAGGGCGCGAATGATGCGCTGGCGATCGGCTTCGGATTTGCGACCTTCTCTTGGTACAATAATAACCGCCGAATCCTTTACGTAAGTCTCTACCATTTCATCTGGGGTCATCGCCTGAACACCCGCAACAGCCGGCATTGCAGCCGCCGTCGCAAGCGTGGCTGCAATGGCCGTTGCGATTCGGGTAGTATGTCTGGTCATGAGTTGCGAGCTGCCGATTGGTCGAGCATGCGGGTTTCGATAATTCATAGTCTGGCCTCTTGCTGCGATAAACCCAGGTACGAGGCGTGTCTGAGGTACAGCAATCAGTACGCTTCCCGGTTTGAGTATTCTGGTTGTCCTACAGTATTTCAAGCACCCGGGCTTCAAGTTGTGATCAGAATCCTCGATTTGCCGTATCTTTCAGCATTGTGCTCGAGATTGCTCTCAAGTTGCATGGGCAAAGATGCCAAACCTAACGGTGAACTTTTGATGAATATTCCGGCCTCAGGGGCATGATGAGCAAACAAATCCGTAGCCGCTGGCCGACTTGGGTCAGGAACTGGATCAACCGTCGTATCCCACGTTCTGATGTTCAGTTACTCACCCAGAGAAATCTTTTCATTTTGCCGACAGCCGCTGGAGTAGTGTTTGGCATGCTGCTGCTGATCATGTTGATTACCGCAATCAACTATCAGAACAGTCTGATTTACCTTTTGACGTTTCTGCTGGGTGCGGTGCTCGTGGGTGCCATGCATCAGACCCACCGAAATCTGTCTGATCTTGAACTCACGCTCGTTCAGGCGGGCGAGGGGTTTGCCGGCGATGACATACTCTTCCGTTTGCGAGCCACAGCTGGCAGAGATGACGCTATAGCCCTTACGTTCTCAGACGGTGATTTTTCAGTGCGCGTGAACCATGTGCCGGCTGGACAGTCGACGGATATTGCCCTGCCGGTGCCGTCCGCATTCCGGGGCTATTTGCGACCGGATCGAATCAGGATCGAAACGCGCTTCCCGTTTGGTTTGCTCAAAGCCTGGTCGTGGATGAGGCCGGTTTCTGCCGGTTTGGTGTTTCCCCGGCCAATCGCCGCCCCGGAAGTTATCAGTGCAGTAGATGACGGTGACCAAACGGCCAGCTCTCGCTCCCCGGAAGGCAATGACCATGCAGAGCTCCGGCCCTGGCGCGAGGGTGACATGAGCCAGCGAGTGATGTGGAAGCGTTATGCCCGCAGTGGTCAGATGGTTGTAGCGGACTGGGAAGCGGATAAAGGAAGCCCTCACTGGTTGGATTTCGACGCTTTTCCCGGTACGGATCACGAGCTGCGCCTCAGCTATCTCTCATGGCTTGTGCTTGAGCGTGGCGAAAATAACGCAAGGTTCGGTCTGAACCTGCCCGGCCAGATAATAGTACCGGAGAGCGGCCCGGCTCACACATCCCGCTGCCTGAAAGCGCTGGCGACCTGGGGCGAGAAAAAACCAAGGGAAACCGTTGCACAGCCCCATGGAACACGGCGCTATTCGCCCTCGGATAAACCCTCAGACGCGACTCCGGGAGCCCCGGTATGAGGTTATTGCGGCGCGCGAAGAATGAGCCTGACAAGCAAGGTGGTAGCCTGTCGTCTCTGGCCTTGCTCTGGTTGATTGCGAGTTTCGCCTTGCTCCTGACGCCCCAGCTTGATCGTCTTCCGGTATGGCTGATTCTTGTCTGCGTCGCTTTGGCGGGCTGGCGCTGGCTTGCTCAGCAAGGTCGTGTCCGTTTACCGGGCCGTTGGCTCCGCACCGGGATCATGCTGGCCCTGGTTGCAGTCTATCTGGTTCAAGTTCAAGGAAGTTTTACCGTGGATACTGCCGCCTCCTTCTTTGTGTTGGCGGTCGGCCTGAAGTGGCTTGAAACCCGCACTGCGCGGGATTTCTATGTGCTGTTTTATATTCTGGTGTATCTGGCAACGGTGAACTTTCTGTTTCATCAGGAGATTCACTGGGCGCTGATCAACATAGGGGCAATTGCTTTATTGCTGATCGGGCTGCAGGTGCTCAACGCGCCAGAACTTCCGGGAGGGATGAAGGCAGGCTGGCGCAGATTAGGCATTATGTTGCTGAAAGTCCTGCCGGTGGTTGTGCTTCTGTTTGTGTTCTTCCCGCGCATGGCCCCTCTGTGGAGTGTACCCCTGGTGTCTGGCCAAGCGCGCACCGGAATCAGCGACACTATGCGGCCCGGGGATATATCCAGCCTGGCACAAAGCAGCGAGCGGGCTTTTCGTGTGACTTTTGGTGGTTCCATGCCGGAATATCGCGACAGGTATTGGCGAGGGCTGATTCTGGATACCCTTGATGATGGAACCTGGCGCCAGAGCGGCTACGATCGCTATCAAGCGCCCGGTCGGGTTAATGTGGACGGTGGCGCGGGTGAACTGAAGCCCAGAGAATACGATGTGTTGATGGAGCCGACGGATCAGCGTTGGGCATTTTCGCTTGAAGGCTCGGTAGCTGTTTCGAATAACGTGGTGAAGCAACCGGATGAGCTGTTCCGTTTCCGGCGCCCGGCTGACAGCTCAGTGCGTTATCGGCTGGCTCGTGAACGCGCGAATGAGCCCGGAGCAGCACTTCTCCTGCCCGTCGACGCCCGTCGCTATCTTCAGCTTCCGTCCGAGGGGAACCCGAGAGCCCGAGCGCTCGCAGGCGAGCTGCGGCGCGCCTCGGATGAGATTTCCGCTGCTGACAGTTCTGCAGGTGATATTGAGGTTGTTCGCAAGCTGCTGACACGCTTCCGGGAGCAGCCTTATTTTTACACTCTGCGCCCGCCAAAAATGCCGGACGACGGTATCGACAGCCTGCTTTTCGATGAAAAGCGCGGGTTCTGTGCTCATTATGCGGGTGCAACCACCTTTGTGCTCCGCTCAGCGGGTATTCCTGCGCGAGTTGTGGTCGGGTATCAGGGTGGCGAGAGCGGCGCTGGTAACGAATACCTTATCGTGCGCCAGTACGATGCTCACGCTTGGGTTGAGGCCTGGATTGAAGGGCGGGGCTGGATTCGTATTGATCCCACAGCGGCGATTGCCCCTGACCGGATTGAATCAGGCTTGCGGGAGGCGGTGGCTGAGGAGGGCTCATTCCTCGAAAATAACTGGACGTCGCCCCAACGCTACGGCGATGTGGCAATTATCCAATGGGCCAGTCTGCATCTTGATCGGATTAATTATCAGTGGCAGCGGTGGGTTGTCGGTTACCAGGGCCAAAGCCAGATGGATTTGATGTCCCGCTTGCCCGGTGGGTTCGGCATGCGGGAACTGGGTTATCTTACGGCAGGTATAGTAGGTGCAGGTCTGCTGATTGCCGGTCTGATTTCGGCGCTGCAGATACGTCGGGGCGAGCGGCGGGATGGCTATCAGCGCGTGCTTGGTGCCTGGCACAAGTTGTGTGGGCGGGCAGGGGTGCCAGTAAGACACGGGGAAACGCCAACGGCGCTGGCGTCAAGGCTGGCTGTTGCGGAGCCGGCGGTGGCGGATTCAGCCAGGCTTTTTGCCCGAATGGTGAACAGCCATTACTATAGACCTCCATCTGCCCGGGATGACGCCGGTGATCTGACGCGTTTACGCAGATTATTGGCCACGATGAAGCGGCAGCTGCGCAGAACGGGAAAAAAACGGTTCGGAATTTTCCGCTCTGAACCTCACTCAGGAAAGCACAGTGACTGATATTGCCCTTGAAATGCCTTGGCTTCAGAACGCCTGGCAGGTCGTCCAAAAACGCTTTGATGAGGGCCGGCTTCCCCATGCGCTGCTGCTGACAGGGGAGTGTGGAGTTGGCAAGAGGGCCTGGGCGGACGCCGTTGCAGGCCTTCTGCTGTGTGCAAGCCCCGGTAGCAAGAACACCGGCGAACCCTTTGCTTGTGGGCAGTGTCGTCAGTGCCAGTTGTATGCCGCTTCCAGCCATCCGGATGTTCGGGTGTATTCGCCCGAGAAGTCCCGGATGATAAAAATTGATCAGATAAGGTCGCTGTCAGCCTTCGCGGTGTCGTCGCCTCAGGTTGCAACCCGCAAAGTTGCCATTATCGACCGTGCCGACCAACTCAACATCAATTCAGCCAACGCTCTGCTCAAAACCCTTGAAGAGCCAGTATCGGATTTCGTTCTTCTGCTACTGCAGGAAAGTGGCCGACCCGTACTACCGACCATACGCTCCCGCTGTCAGGTATTGTCCATACCGGTCCCTTCCTCAGATCAGGCCGGAAAATGGCTTGCCAGCAAAGTGGCGGAGCTCGAGGGCGAAAAGCAGCCCTCTGCAGAGTTGATGGCTAAATCTCTGATGCTTGCTGGCAATGCGCCTCGCCTGGCCCTGGAATATGCCACAGGTGAGTTTCCTGCGTTACGGGATGAGGCGTTCGAGAAGTTTCGCCAATTCATGAAAGGCCAGGTTGCGGTAGCGGAAGCCGCCAAAGCTTTCAAAGCACTGGGGTTGGAAGACATGCTCTGGTTGTTTGAAGGTTGGGCCGCCGATCTGGCCCGGCTGGGTGCCGGGGGACAGGCGAACGACCCTGAAGCAGCAGAAATGCTCGGGTTTCTGGCCGGTGTTAACCCTGCGTGGCGCGCCCATGAATTGCTGGAGGGCGTTCGGGAAGCCCGGGCTGCCGGTGTGTACAACGCCAACCCGGAACTGGAGGCCAGCCGGCTCCTGATCGCCTGGCGCGAGTTGATGCCAACGAAGCGTCGTGTACCTTGATTGCGCTTTTGCCCGGAACAACTGCTATCATTTCGGATTATCAGGGATTTTTCCCAAAGGTTCTGTTTAACGATAAAACGAATAACTTTTCACTAAAACTGTTTATATTTTAAAAGGTGTCAGATATGGGGCCCGGATTTGGTGCGCGCAGCGGCATTCTTACCCTGACGATTAAAGACAAAGCGGTTTTATACGCCGCGTATATGCCTTACATCCGAGAGGGCGGTTTGTTCATTCCAACCCAAAAGCAATACCGGCTGGGTGATGAGGTATTTCTGTTGCTGAACCTCATGGATGAGCCCGAAAAGATACCCGTTGCAGGCAAGGTCATCTGGATCACGCCCAAGGGTGCCCAGGGCAACCGTGCTGCAGGCATTGGTGTGCAATTTACCGGTGATGACCCCAGTGCCAGAACCAAGATTGAGTCATATCTCGCCGGTTCTCTGAGCTCTGATCGTCCTACGCATACGATGTGAGGCGGGTTTAAGTGATGGATGACATGGCGGTATCCCCAGACCTTTGCGAAAACAGGTCTTGTGTACGCGAGACGGAATGGCCACTGCAGCATATTACTTTGGCGGGCCTGAGCTGGTCTGCTGAAAACGCACCATCCGTATCCCAGCCACCGATTATCATGCTTCATGGCTGGTTGGATAACAGTCTCACGTTCACCAGAGTAGCGCCGGACCTGGCGAAATTCGCGTCTCTGCACGCGGTGGATATGGCCGGTCACGGTCATTCCGGACACCGTCCGCCAGGGCAGGGCTATCTGCTTATGGACTACGTGGCGGATGTTGCCGAGTTGATTGAGGAACACTTTGGCGAGAAAGTGGATATTGTCGGCCATTCATTGGGCGGCATTGTTGGAGCCCTGTATGCAGCAGCCTTTCCGGAGAGGGTGAGAAGGCTGGTGATGATTGACAGTCTCGGCGCGCTTAGTCGCCCGGTGAGTGAAACGGTTCCGCAGCTTCGCAAGGCCATCAGGAAACGAATTGCAGGTTCCGGTAAACCTGTCGTTTACCCGGATATCGTTACTGCCGCAAAAGTTCGCGAAGGCGGGCTTAGCCCGTTAAGTCACGAAGCCGCGCTGGCGTTGATCCCGCGCAACCTGAAGCAGGAGGACGGTGGTTACAGCTGGTGCACAGACTCCCGGTTACGGCATCCATCCCAGTTGATGATGACGGAGGAGCAGGTTGTTGCCTCTTTGGCGGCAGTGCAAGCGCCCACGCTGTTTGTGCGAGCGAAAGAGGGCTTGCTGGCAAGCCGGAAGGGGCTGGAGAGCCGGGCCGATGCGATGTTGAATCTGAAAATAGTTGATGTTCCAGGTGGCCACCATTGTCACCTGGACGGAGACACCGGCCCCGTCGCCGATGCTGTCAGAAACTTTCTTGCAAATGAGTGATACCTTGCTAAAGCCTTTTGTATCCACTGTGTTTCTTGTTGCGGTGCTGTCGATCAGCTCGAGTCTGGCGAGTGCGGCACTGCCAGAATCGATGCCGCAGGCATTTCCTCAGTCAAACCTCGAGATAACAGCGCCGATTGAGTCTTCAGGACACTTGGTTCTTTTCAGTCCTGTTCGTGAGGTCAACAACGAAATTCGCTCTGAGTCCATGGCTCGCCTGCCGGTGAGTGGAGAAGGGCGGTTGTACCAGATCGCCCGGGACGCGAACCGGCGGGAGGCTCGTGAACACTATCAAAGGCTGCTGCGGGATCGTGGTGCCAGAATTCTGTTTGAATGTTCGGGTATTCGTTGTGGGAGAAGCAACGTTTGGGCGAACCAGATTTTCAGTCAGCAGGTCCTATACGGACGCGACGCAACCCAGGATTATCTGGTGGCAGGCACTGTTGCAGAAGACGGTAGTCGTTGGCTGACCTCTATCTACACCGTAACCCGGGGTAATCTGAGAGAGTATGTCTGGATCGAGCATCTGAAGGTATCTCCCGGCGTTGCTATCCCGGGCCTTGGTGCGGTGAATAACAGGGTATTCGGCCCCGTTATTGTTCCCTGGCAAGGGGGAGTTACCTATCGGTTCGACTGGCAGGCCACGGATCGCCGTAAGATTAATGATCTCGCCCGGAGTGAGGATGCCCGGGTTGTGCTTGTGGGATACTCCGGGTTGAACGCAGATGAGTCATTCAGTGATTCAATGGATCGTGCCCGCAAAGCTGCGGAGTCACTTTCTGAAGTGCTGGCCAAAACCGGTGTTTCCAGACAGCAGCAAGAGCTGCTGATCGTTGGACCGTCGGTGGTTGTTAACGACCCTGGCCGACAAGGCGATCGCGTTGAAGTGATGGTTATAACGAGGTAACTAAGTGCCCGAAAATAACGTGTCGAAGGTTCTGGAGGGCTCAGACGTATCAGCCCCGGAGGCTCCTGCCAGTACCGAAGCCAAAAGTGGCGAAAGAAAACGCCAGACCGTTGCACTTACCCTCGGCAGTGGCGGAGCCCGTGGCTATGCGCATATCGGCGCTATCGAAGTGTTGGCTGAACGTGGCTACAACATTGTTGCCATTTCCGGGTGTTCCATGGGGGCGCTTGTGGGTGGAATGTACGCCGCCGGTAAGATGCAGGATTATAAAGATTGGGTAACCGGGCTTGGCCAGTTTGATGTGCTCAAGCTGTTGGACCTGACATTCAATTCGGTGGGCGCAATCCGGGGCGAAAAGATTTTCTCAGTGGTGCGGGAGATGTTGGGAGACACCCGCATCGAAAATCTTCCTCTGCACTACACGGCTGTGGCCACTGATTTGCTGGCCCACAAGGAAATCTGGTTTCAGGAAGGTCCACTGGACCGGGCAATCAGAGCCTCAGTGGCTATTCCGAGTGTGGTGACACCGCTTGTGCTTGATGGTCGCGTACTGGTAGATGGGGCATTGCTGAATCCGCTCCCAATCATTCCGACCATTTCGTCCCACGCCGATATTATCGTTGCGGTGAATCTCAGTGGTGAGGATGACCGGCGGCAGAGAATCCCGGATGCAGCGTTCAAAAGTCATCAGGACGCGGCCAGTGGCGATACCGATGAGTGGATGGATACGTTCCGCGATAAAGCCTCCCGCTGGTTCGATTGGGACGCAATAAAATCCATGGGCGTCGGGCGGTCGGACGCAGACGAGAGCCCGGAGCACAAAATCTCGAAAGCAGTGCAAAAGAAAGAGCGCAATAAGCCAGTCGAGAATAAGCCTCAGGAAGACCATGAAACAATCAATTGGGATAAATTGGGTATTGGTAAATTCGATGTGATGAACCTTACCATCGAAACCATGCAGAGTGCCCTGGTGCAGTACAAGATCGCAGGTTATCCGCCGGACCTGCTCGTTAACATTCCCAAGAACGCGTCACGCAGCTATGACTACCATAAGGCACCTGAGCTGATCCAGCTCGGGCGTGAGCGAATGGCCGCAGCTCTGGACCGCTTCGAAGAAAACAGCAGCAGCTCCGGGCCGCTGGCAATCTGATTTTATTTCAACTTGTTACAGGAAACAGTGTTTGTGATCAGCCCGATTGAGGATCTTCATACCGTTCGCGATTATCTTCGCTACGCATCTTCCCGGTTTTCAGCCTCAACGGTATTCTTCGGCCATGGCACGGATAACGTTTGGGATGAGGCGGTTCAACTGGTCATGCGTACCCTGCATCTCCCTCTGGACAACAATACGCTGTTTCTTGACGCACGCCTTATCCGCGAAGAGCGCGAGCTCATTCTTGAACGAATCAGGCGTCGTATCGATGATCGCATTCCTCTGGCGTATCTTCTCGGCGAAGCCTGGTTTATGGGCATGCCGTTTCATGTGGACGAGCGGGTGCTGGTGCCGCGCTCGCCTATCGGCGAACTCATTGAAAACGGCTTCCAGCCATGGCTGGGAGATAAGTCGGTTGAGCGGATTCTTGATCTGTGTTCCGGAAGCGGATGTATTGGCATAGGCGCGGCCACGGTGTTTGAGGATGCGAGCGTGGATCTCTCCGATGTTTCATCGGATGCGTTGGCCGTTGCGGAATCAAATATAGATTTGCACGAACTCCGCGATCGGGTTCGCACGGTACAATCGGATGTGTTCGCGAACATCAGCGGACAATACGATATCATTGTGAGCAACCCGCCTTATGTCGACGCGGAAGATCTGGCCGATATGCCGCAAGAATTCCATCATGAACCGGCGCTTGGACTGGCCGCCGGTAATGACGGCCTGGATATCGCGCACAGGATTATTGCTGGTGCTGCGGAACATTTGACGCCGGGTGGTTTGCTGGTGGTTGAAGTGGGTAATAGCTGGGTGGCCCTTGATGAAGCTTACCCGGACCTCCCATTTACCTGGCTGGACTTCAGCAACGGTGGCGATGGTGTTTTTGCGATAGCTGAACAAAATCTCCGCCAGTGGCAGGAAAAGCATTAATCCATTTTCTTATTATACCCTAACAAGATATTGAATTATGTCAGGAAATTCTTTCGGAAAACTGTTTACCGTTACCACCTTTGGTGAAAGCCATGGGGCAGCATTGGGCTGTATTATTGACGGCTGCCCGCCGGGCCTCGAGCTCTCGGAAGCGGATATGCAGGTTGATCTGGATCGACGTAAGCCGGGGACTTCGCGCCACACTACCCAGCGTCGTGAAGCGGATGAGGTGCGTATTTTATCGGGTGTGTTTGAGGGCAAAACCACGGGCACGCCGATCGGGCTGATTATCGAGAACACAGATCAGCGATCCAAGGATTATTCAAAAATCTCGGAACAGTTCCGCCCGGCCCACGCTGATTACACTTATATGCACAAATATGGCGTGCGCGACTACCGTGGTGGCGGCCGTTCGTCAGCCCGCGAAACGGCTATGCGGGTAGCGGCTGGCGCAGTGGCCCGGAAGTTTCTGGAGCAGCGCCTGGGTATTCGTATCCGGGGGTACTTGTCTGAGCTCGGCCCGATTCGCGCGGAGAAGCTGGACTGGGATCAGGTGCATCAGAATCCGTTTTTCTGTCCGGATGCCGATAAGGTGCCAGAGATGGAGGCGTACATGGATGCCCTTCGCAAGGAAGGGGATTCTATCGGAGCGCGGATTAATGTGGTGGCTGAGGGCGTTCCACCGGGGCTGGGCGAGCCGGTTTTTGATCGGCTGGATGCGGATCTTGCCCATGCTCTGATGAGTATCAATGCGGTCAAGGGTGTCGAGATTGGTGCGGGCTTTGGGTGTATTGCTCAAAAAGGCACGGCGCACCGGGACGAGATGACGCAGGAAGGCTTTCTATCGAACCATGCGGGTGGTGTGCTTGGGGGAATTTCTTCGGGGCAGCCTATTCTTGCGAGTATTGCGCTGAAGCCGACTTCCAGCCTGCGCTTGCCGGGCCGTAGCATTGATGTGAATGGCAATCCGGTGGAAGTTATTACCACTGGGCGGCACGATCCCTGTGTGGGTATTCGGGCTACGCCGATTGCTGAGGCGATGATGGCGATTGTGTTGATGGATCATTATTTGCGCCATCGTGGTCAGAATGGGGATGTTACTGTTGCTACGCCTGTTATTGGGCAGCTCTGATCTACATGACCTCGGTTTCGGAGTAGCAGCTTGGGCTGGCCCGTTCATTCAAAAAGCGCCCGTGAATACGTCCGTGTAGGGCTCGGTCGCGCCATCCTGGGCGCTCCACGTTTTTGAATGGCCGGGCCAGCCCAAGCTATCAGACTCTGAACGCCTGCCCGCCGCGTCTGCCTCTCAACAATTTGGATATGTAGGGAGAACGGGTATTTACTGGCGCCTTTCCAACCTCTACTTCTGGTTTTTCGCCCTTCTGGGCGGACTTTTGCCTTATTGGTCTTTGTACCTTCAGGGGCGGGGGTTTTCCTATCTGCAAATAGCCACTTTGATGGCGACCATTCAGCTCACAAAAATTGTGGCACCAAGTCTTTGGGGACATCTGGGTGATAAAACCGGCCAGAGGGTCCGGCTTGTTCGGTTTGGGGCGATTACCGGATCGTTGTTATTTGCCGGGGTATTTCTTGAGCCAGGTTTTTACGGGCTGCTTCTGGTGATGCTGGCGTTTACGTTTTTCTGGAACGCTATTCTTCCGCTGTATGAGGTGATCACGCTGCGCTCGCTCGGCGAGCATCGGGAGAAGTATGGCAAGGTTCGGCTTTGGGGTTCGGTTGGGTTTATTGGTGCGGTGGCGGGGGTTGGCCTGATCCTGGAGTGGGTGTCGATTGAGTGGTTGCCCTGGTTGCTTTTGCCTGTGTTTGTCGGGATTGGGGTATCGGCTTTTCTTTTGCCGGCCGAGCGAGGTGAGCGCAAGCCGCCGGCGCCGAAGGGCAGTTTGCGGGCGATTTTGACGCACCCTGCGGTGGTTGCGTTTTTTCTGATGAATTTTTTGCTGCAGGTTTCGCACGGTGCTTACTACACGTTTTTCAGTATTCACCTGGAGCAGCACGGTTACGGCAACCTTGCGATCGGTTTGCTTTGGTCACTTGGGGTGATTTCGGAGATCGGGTTGTTTTTGGTGATGCATCGGTTAACGCGGCGCTTTACGGTACGCCAGATTGCGATTGGTGCTTTGGTGTTGACGATGATCCGGTGGGTGTTGATTGCGGAGTTAACGGATTTTCTCCAGGTGTTGCTTTTTGCCCAGATGTTGCATGCGGCTTCTTATGCGGCACTCCATGCGGTTTCGGTGCAGTATGTTCAGGGCTTTTTTGGTCAGCACCATCATGGCCAGGGGCAGGCTTTGTACAGCGGGCTGACGTTTGGTGCCGGTGGTGCGCTCGGGGCCTGGGTGTCGGGCTTTCTGGTGGAAGGCTTTAGTACGTCTGCGGCTTTCTGGGGAGGGGCGGGTGCCATGGCTGTTGCTATCGTAATAACAGCCCGGGGGCTGCAGGCGCCGCCTGAGGCTTACACCGGGCGCTCTTCCTCTTCCTGAACAATGGATAAGAGCGCTTTTGCGGCGTTGCCGGCTTGTCGGTCGGTCAGTCCTATAGCGCCGAGCATACGGGTAACCCTATGCTCGGGCTCTGTCCCGCTTGCCGACACGCCTTCCAATACCTTCAAACTACGATCCACCATTCGCAATGGAAGTACGCTCCAGCCCAGACCAACGCTGGTCATCATTTTCAGGGTTTCGAGGTAGTTTGTCGGCATTTGCGAATGCAGAGACAGGTTTGCCTCCAGAAAAAGGCGACTCACCACCCGGTAGGTCGAGGTTGAGGTGTCGGGCAGCAGGGCCGGGTGTTCGGCCAGATCAGGCAGCCCGGGTTTCTTCAGGCTGGCCAGGGGATGATCGGCGCTGACAACGAAGGCCATGGGGTCTGGCCAGTGGGCAAGTACGTTGAAGCTCGGGGCCATGCTGTCGCTTAGCGTGACGAATGCGAGTTCTGCGTTGCGTTTGCGCATTTGCGCGTAGGCGGCATCTGATTCCAAGAACTGCAGGTTGATGGAAACCTGGGGATATTCCCGCTTGAACCGACGCAGCCAGTTGGGTAAGTGGTGAAGCCCTATGTGGTGGCTGGCAATAATTTGCAGCTCACCTTCGATTAGTCCGGAATCTGGCGACAGCGCAATGCGGGCGTTATGGATTTCATCGAGTATCTTGCGAGCGTGCGGTAGCAGGCGGGTGCCTGATTCCGTCAGTCGTATTTGCCGGTGGCTTCGATCAACCAGGGTTGTGTCCAACTGGTTTTCCAGCGCGGCAAGGCGTTTGCTGATGGCGGGCTGAGTCAGGTGAAGCTGCTCCGCCGCCTCCGAAAAGGAACCCTGGTCGACTATGGCAAGGAAGGCTTTCAGAGCATTTGAGTCCATGGTTCATTTTCCTATTGTGCTGTGTCAGGAAAAGACTAAATCATAACCATGAGGAATGCGATGAATAAAAAACATGAATTGCGGTTATTTATTGTCCAGCGGTATGATGGCCCCATAGTGGAAGTAAGCATCACATCATTGCACCTCCAGAAACCGAGAGAGAATCATGGCGGGTAAAACCTTATACGACAAGTTGTGGGACGATCACCTGGTCAAGCAGCGGGACGACGGTTCTGCGTTGATTTATATTGACCGACAATTACTGCACGAAGTGACGTCGCCTCAGGCTTTTGAGGGGCTGCGTCTTGCAAAACGCAAGCCCTGGCGCATTGATGCAAACCTGGCTACGCCTGATCACAACGTTCCGACCACCGATCGTGCGAAAGGCATTGAGGGCATCGTTGATCCGGTTTCCAAAATCCAGGTCGAAACGCTGGGCAAGAACTGCGATGAGTTCGGGATTCTTGAATTCAAGATCATGGATCAGCGCCAGGGTATTGTGCACGTAATCGGGCCAGAGCAGGGCGCTACGCTGCCCGGCATGACCATTGTTTGTGGTGATTCCCACACGTCTACTCACGGCGCATTTGGTTGCCTTGCCCACGGCATAGGGACGTCGGAAGTTGAGCATGTGCTGGCCACTCAGTGTCTCGTTCAACAGAAAATGAAAAACATGCTGGTCAAAGTGAATGGCGAGCTTGGCAAGGGCGTTACCGGCAAAGACGTCGTATTGGCGATCATCGGTAAAATCGGCACGGCAGGTGGTACCGGTCACGCTATCGAATTTGGTGGTCAGGCGATTCAGAATCTGAGCATGGAAGGCCGGATGACCATCTGCAATATGGCCATTGAGGCCGGTGCCCGGGTTGGTATGGTTGCTGTTGACGGTACGACTATCGAATATGTAAAAGGCCGGCCATTCGCACCCAAAGGTGACGCCTGGGATGCCGCCGTTAAATACTGGCGCACACTGCACAGCGACGTGGACGCCGTATTTGACAAGGTTGTTGAGCTCGACGGCGCGGAGATCATGCCGCAGGTCAGCTGGGGCACGTCCCCGGAAATGGTTGCGGACGTAACTGGCAATGTGCCCGATCCAGCGAAGGAAGAAGATCCGATCAAGCGTGAAGGTATTGAGCGGGCCTTGAAATATATGGGGCTGCGTCCGAACCAGGCGATTACCGATATCAAACTCGACCGGGTGTTCATCGGCTCTTGCACCAACAGCCGTATTGAAGACCTGCGGGAAGCCGCAGCTGTGGTCAAAGGGCGTAAAGTTGCCGGTAGCCTGAAGCAGGCGATGGTTGTGCCGGGTTCCGGCCTGGTGAAAGCTCAGGCGGAAGCGGAAGGTCTGGATCGCATTTTCATCGAAGCAGGTCTGGAATGGCGTGATCCGGGTTGTTCCATGTGCCTGGCGATGAACGCGGATAAACTCGGGGAGGGCGAGCACTGTGCTTCTACGTCCAACCGTAACTTTGAAGGCCGACAGGGCTTTGGTGGTCGCACACATCTGGTGAGCCCCTCCATGGCCGCTGCTGCTGCCATATCCGGCCACTTTGTTGATGTTCGCGAACTGCTGAACTGAGCTACAGGAGAGAACTGAACCATGCGCGCATTTACGCAACACAAGGGCCTTGTAGCCCCCATGGACCGGTCCAATGTGGATACGGACATGATTATTCCCAAGCAGTTTCTGAAGTCCATCAAACGCACAGGCTTTGGCCCGAACCTGTTTGATGCTCTGCGATATCTGGACGAAGGTCAGCCGGATCAGGATAGTTCAAAGCGCCCGCTCAATCCGGATTTTGTGCTTAACCAGCCCCGTTACAGAAATGCGAGTGTGCTTTTGGCTCGTAGTAATTTCGGGTGTGGCTCCAGTCGTGAACACGCTCCCTGGGCGCTTGATGATTACGGTTTCCGGGTTATTATTGCGCCGAGCTTTGCTGATATTTTTTATAACAACTGCTTTAAGAACGGCTTGTTACCAATTGTTCTTGAAGAGAAAATCGTTGATAAGCTTTTCCAGGACGCTGAGGCGCTGGAAGGGTATCAGCTGACGGTGGACCTCGAAGCAAAAACCGTGATCACACCGGCGGGCGAATCGTTCGGGTTTGAGGTGGATGACTTCCGTCGCCACTGCCTGCTCAATGGTCTCGATGATATAGGTGTAACTCTGGAAGACGCCGAACTGATCAAAACCTATGAAGATCAGCGCCGTCAGACCGCACCCTGGTTGTTTGACGCGGGCCAGTAACGAATAATCTGGTAACAACTCATAACTCGCCGGGTCTGCCCGACCCGGTTCACAAAGATTTGGAAGCCCATCATGTCCAGAACAGTACTTCTTCTGCCGGGAGACGGCATCGGCCCGGAAATCGTTGCAGAGGCCGAGAAAGTCTTGCGTGCTGTCAATGAAAAATTTGGCCTGAAACTCGGTTTCGAATCGGGACTCGTCGGTGGGGCCGCGTTGGATGAAACCGACAGCCCGTTGCCCGAAGATACCCTTGAGAAAGCCCGCAAGGCTGATGCAATCTTGTTGGGTGCGGTAGGTGGTCCTAAGTGGGATAGCCTGCCCATGGCGCAGCGCCCGGAAAAAGGTTTGCTCGGCTTGCGTTCTACCCTGGAGCTTTTTGCTAACCTGCGCCCGGCCATTCTCTACCCACAGCTGGCATCCGCATCATCGCTCAAGCCTGAGGTGGTTTCAGGCCTGGATATCATGATTGTTCGGGAACTGACCGGGGGCATCTATTTCGGCCAGCCACGGGGTGTGCGCGCACTCGAGAGCGGTGAACGCCAGGGTTACAATACTTACGCTTATACCGAAACTGAGATCCGCCGTATTGGTCGTGTCGCATTCGAGGCGGCGCAGCAGCGCAACAAGAGGCTATGTTCGGTTGACAAGGCCAATGTACTGGAAGTGACTGTGCTGTGGCGCGAAATCATGAACGATCTCAAGCGCGAATATCCAGACGTGGAATTGTCCCACATGTACGTGGATAACGCCGCGATGCAACTGGTTCGCGCGCCCAAGCAGTTCGACGTGATTGTGACTGGTAACATGTTTGGTGATATTCTTTCAGACGAAGCAGCCATGCTTACCGGCTCTATCGGTATGTTGCCGTCGGCTTCGCTGAACTCGGAAAAGCAGGGCATGTATGAGCCTTGCCACGGTTCAGCTCCGGATATTGCTGGCAAGGGTATCGCCAATCCGTTGGCCACGATTCTCAGTACGGCTATGATGCTGCGTTACAGCCTTGGTGAAGAAAAGGCCGCTGCCGCCATCGAAACGGCTGTCAGCATGGTGCTGGATCAGGGGCTGCGTACTGCAGATATCATGTCTGAAGGCAGTACTCGGGTGTCTACCCGCGAAATGGGCGAGGCGGTACTGGCTGCTCTGTAAATTTCGATAATCCCCGACAGCAACGCGATGCGGTTGCTGCGGGATCATTCATCCTGTCCCTGCCGGCGATAAAGTCAGGGGTGGGCACAAGAGAGGTTCAAAGGTCGCACATGAAGCGAGTTGGACTTGTAGGTTGGCGCGGTATGGTGGGCTCTGTCCTCATGCAGCGCATGCGCGAAGAAAACGATTTCGCTGATATCGATCCGGTATTTTTCTCCACCTCCCAGACTGGTCAACCAGCTCCGGACGTAGGGAAGGAAGGCGTGCCGCCTTTGCAGGACGCATTCGATATCGAAACCCTCAAAACTCTGGATGTGGTGCTGACCTGTCAGGGCGGCGACTACACCAATGCGGTCTATCAGAAACTGCGTGATGCAGGCTGGAATGGCTACTGGATTGACGCCGCATCCACACTGCGAATGGTGGATCACTCTGTCATTGTTCTGGACCCGGTAAATCGCAACGTGATTGATGCCGCTCTTAACAGCGGCGTGAAGGATTACATTGGCGGCAACTGCACAGTCAGCCTGATGATGCTCGCCCTTGGCGGGTTACTGGAGCAGGATCTGATTGAATGGGTTTCTCCCATGACCTATCAGGCAGCCTCGGGTTCTGGTGCACAGAATATGCGTGAGTTGCTCAACCAGATGGGTGAGCTTAACCGCAGTGTTGGAGATGAGCTGGCAAGCCCGTCTTCGGCGATTCTGGAAATTGACCGGAAGATTACCGAAACCATGCGTTCCGACAGCTTCCCTACAGAGCACTTTCAGGTGCCTTTGGCAGGGAGCCTTATCCCGTTTATCGACAAACAGCTCGATAACGGAATGAGCAAGGAAGAATGGAAAGCGGGTGTTGAGACCAACAAGATTCTTGGTCGTTCAGACAACCCGATTCCGATTGATGGTCTGTGTGTGCGGATTGGAGCCATGCGCTCCCACAGTCAGGCGCTGACCATCAAGCTGAAGAAGGATCTGCCGGTCGCAGAAATCGAGTCCATTCTGGCGAAGGCCAACGACTGGGTAAAAGTCATTCCCAATGACCGCGAGGCGAGCATTGAGGAGCTGACCCCTGCCAAGGTAACCGGCACTCTGAGCGTGCCCATCGGGCGTATTCGCAAGCTGGCCATGGGGCCGGAGTATATTTCTGCGTTCACCGTCGGTGACCAGCTCCTTTGGGGAGCTGCAGAACCCTTGCGTCGTATGTTGCGAATCCTGCAGGAACGTTAAGAATTGTTACACAGAGGCAATAAATGCCAACTGTGTCCGGTTTCGGGAAGCCGGTTAGGGGGCGGAGGCTGATTTCAGGCTCCGCCCCTGTTATTTTCAGGAACACTAGGGAGTTCCGTGCAACTGGTAAATAAATGGTGCAAGGATTGCTGCTGATTGATTGATAAAAGAGGTTTTATCAACAATACTTGCCGGACTGAAAATTAAACGCGCGACATATCAAACCAGAATTATCCAGACGGAAGTCACCCTGCCTCGTCCGATTCTGTTTGAAAAAAGCAGTCACGAATCACGGAGACTGGAAAGGAAAAAGCATGAAGGTACGCAAGCTTGCGGTTGCACTGGCTCTGGCCGGAGGGCTCGGATCCGGCGTCGCTCAAGCCCTCGGGCTGGGTGAAATTGAACTTCAGTCCTATCTGAATGAACCGATGGATGCAGAGATTGTTCTGCCACAAAGCCAGGGCGTAGATCCTGGTGACGTGTTTGTGAACATAGCTCCGGAAAAGGCTTATCAGAGGCTTGGCCTGCAACGGAACCTGTTTCTCGGGAAGCTTCGTTTCGACGTAACGACTCGCCCGGATGGCAATCTGGTGGTGAATGTCTCCTCCAGAGAACCGCTGAGGGAGCCGTACCTTAACTTTCTGCTGGAGCTGACGTGGCCGAACGGTCGGCTGATGCGTGAATATGCTGTACTGGTAGACCCCCCGGTTTATGCTGAAGAGTCAGGTGTTTCTGAGCAGGTGCGGGCGCCGTCAACCGCATCATCTGTCCAGTCCCGGCCAGCATCGTCTGCGCGCAATGCCGAATCGGTCCGTCGCCAGGCCAGGGTAGAGCAATCCCGAGGCGCAGGTTATCGTGCGGATACGTTTGGGCCAACGGGTGCATCCGACACATTGTGGACCATTGCAGCGACTGTTCGTCCAGACAACAGCTTGTCTATGCAGCAGGTTATGCTGGCTCTTCAAGATCTGAATCCGAACGCATTTATTGGCAATAATATCAACAGACTGAAGCGTGGCGAAGTGCTGCGTGTTCCTACTGCAGACCAGATCCGTAGTCGCACTCGTGCTGAGGCAACCCGTGTTGTGGCCCAGCAGAATCAGGAATTTCAAAAACCCAAGCGCACCCTTGATGCCACAGTTGCACAGCAGCCCAATACTGGCGTTGTAAACGAAGCACCAGCAGGTGGTGACGAGCTCAAGCTTTTGGTTGCCGACAATGATGGTGGTCGGAACGAGGCTGAGGGTGGCTCCGCCGGTGGAGATGGTCAGCTTGCCGGTGGTGTAGATGCCGGCGCAGCTGTGGCCATGGAAGAGCTTGAAAGTGCCCGCAGGGAGAACAGCGAACTCAATACCCGTGTTGATGACCTTCAGGATCAGGTACAAACCCTGCAGCGTTTGCTTGAGCTGAAAAATACCCAGCTTGCGGAAATTCAGCAAGGTGCTGTCAACGATACTGAGTCCTCGGCGGCCCCGGTTACCGGTGAAGAAGGTGCAACCGGTCAAACCGAAGCGGTTGTCGACGCGGCGGAACCTACTGCTGAATCTGGCCAGGAGCCTACTGCTGAATCTGCCGTTACTGGCGATGACGCGGGCGCCGCTGATATTGCAGCAACGGGTGACGATCAGGATGCTGAGAGCACCACTGAAGCTGCGGGTGCTGAAGCACAACCCGCCGCCGGCGCTGATGGCGCAGAGCAGACCAGCGATCTTGCCAGTGGCGATGCAACTCCCGCGTCGGGCGAGCAATCAGAGTCATTAGCCCAACAACAGCCATCAGACCAAACAGAAACTTCCGAGCCATCCGCTCAGCCAGACTCGGCGGCTATTACAGAGCAGGCAGCCCAGACAGAGCCGGCTGAGCAACCGAAGGCCAAGCCCCAACCGAAGCCCGAGCCTGTCGCGGACAAAGGTTTCCCCGGCAATGTAGTGGATGCCATTACCGGTAACATTTTCTATCAGATTGCCCTGGGTGGCGGCCTGGTTATCCTGTTGTTGGTTCTTCTGCTTCTTGCGCGCCGCAATGCAAATCGCGAGAAAGCATTTTATGAGCAGCTCAATAGCGAATCTGACGGACCTGATGACACCTTCGATCTGAGCCTGGATGAAGGCGAACCGGAGCAGGGCGACGCGAGTAATGCTCTTGAGGAAGCCGACCGTTACGTTGCTTATGGCCGCTACGATCAGGCTGCGCAGGCTCTGGAAACCGCTATTTCCCGTGAGCCTAGCCGCACCGATCTGCGTCTCAAGCTACTTGGGGTTTATGCAGACAATCAGGATCGCGAATCATTCGAGAAGCAATTTGGCGAGATTCAGGCTCTGGACGATGATGAAGCGATTGCCCAGGCAAACGATCTTCGTTCCCGTCTTGAAGAAGCCGAGTCGATGCCCAGCATCGATGATCTTGAGTCACAGCTGCGTTCCGGATCGTTCGGCGGAGAATCCGATGCATCGGACTCTTTTGATGCTGCCGAAAGCTCGGATACTGTAAAAAACTACGAAAATGCAGAGACGTCGGACCCGTCTGACAGTGATGTTGCGTTGTCTGATGAGCTTCTGGCTGATCAATATGACGCAAGCCGCGAAGATCAGGTTGAAAACGAATTTGGTGATTTTGATTCCGACTTGTCTGATTTTGATCTCGACACCCTGGATGAAGCGGAGAAATCTGCCGATGCGGAAGTGGATGAGGTCGAGAATAAAGACGGTGAAGGCCTGATTGAGTACGATCTTTCGGGTATTGCGGTTTCCGACACCAAAGAAGAGGCGGACGCAGACGAGACTGAAGACGAAAGTGACTTCTCATCTTTGGAAATTGATCTGGATGAGACCGAGGACTCATTGGACGAGCTCGAAGAGCCGTCTGACCTGTCTTCCGGCGATGCATCAAAGCCTGCCCCGGAAGCCAACAGTACGAACATTGACACTCTGGACGAATCTTTCCTGGACGAGCTGGATGCAGAGCTGGACAAGGTCGCCGACGAGGAAGACGAGCTTGGCGGTTCAGAATCGGAAGAGTCAACGTTTGATGATCTCGAGTTGGATGTATCTGATGAGGATCTTGCTCTTATGGAAGAGTTCTCCGATTCTGCCGATATAGACGACGCGGGCCTCGAAGACGGTGATCTGTCTCTGGATGACGAGTTGGATCTTGAAGACACGCTTACAGAAGATGATTTGGCAGATGACGAACTGCCGGTTGCCTCTGATGAAGTTCGGGATGACGTTGCGAAATCACCTGCCGCTGAGATCGATGAAAGTGATCTTGGTGACGATGATGACTTTGATTTCCTCGCCGGGACGGACGAAGCAGCCACCAAGCTTGATCTTGCGAGAGCCTATATCGAGATGGGTGATAGCGACGGAGCACGTGACATTCTTGAAGAGGTAGCTCTTGAAGGAGATGACGAGCAGAAAGTTGAAGCTCAGGATCTGCTTAAAAATATGTCCTGATCCGTTATAATCGGATTACAGAAGCAGCAAGCGCCGGCCGTCGAGGTTTTCCCCGACACTCAGCCGGCGCTTTGTTTTTACAGCAACCTATTGTCCGGATTCACACGTGTTTCTCTATCCCCAGGAACTCACAGCTGACAATGCCATCGGTGGCGGACGAGTTGCCTTGGCGTTCGAATACGATGGCCGCGATTTTCATGGTTGGCAGCTTCAGAAGTCGGGGGTTCGCTCAGTAGAGGCAGAGCTGGCTAAAGCGGTAGCAAAAGTTGCAGACCATCCTGTCGATCTTGTATGTGCAGGCCGGACAGACGCCCGGGTTCACGCAAGCTATCAGGTAGCGCATTTCGAAACGCCTTCCATCCGCAGTCTTCGCTCATGGGTAATGGGCATCAATACTGCTCTGCCGTTCGATATCGCGGTGCATTGGGCAGGTAATGGGAGCGTTGATTTTCATGCCCGCTTTTCCGCAATTTACAGGCGCTATCGCTACGTAATTTACAATAATGCTGTAAGGCCCGGAATCCAGCGAGGTCAGGTAAGCTGGGTGTTTCGGGAGCTTGATGCTGAGCGCATGCATTGCGCAGCTCAGGCGCTTGTGGGTGAGAATGACTTTTCCTCTTTTCGTGCTGCCGGGTGCCAATCCCGAACCCCTGTCCGCTTTCTTGAGCAGATAAAGGTAACCCGGAAAGGAAACTTCGTCGTAATTGATGTGCAGGCCAACGCTTTTTTGCACCACATGGTTCGCAACATTGCAGGGGCGCTTATGGATGTTGGCACCGGAAAGCAGAAGCAGTCCTGGATTCGTGACATACTGCTTGCAAAAGATCGCACGCTTGCCGGAGTAACCGCGCCGCCTCATGGCTTGTATCTGGTCGATGTCGGGTACCCTGAAGGCTTTGATATACCTGCTGCAGAGTGCGGTCCGGGGTTTTTGAGGCCATGGTTCAGCCAGGCAGAAAATCGCCCGGTCTATCCAACGCATATTCACCCCAAGCAGCCGGTAAGAGCGTTATGACTACACGCGTTAAGATTTGCGGTCTGACCCGCGTTCAAGACGTTAAAGCAGCCGTTGCAAACGGTGCGGATGCCCTGGGCTTCGTGTTTTACGAGCCAAGCCCCCGTGTGGTCAGCATTGAACAAGTTGAATTGCTGGCCCGGCATGTACCCGCGTTTGTGTCGGTTGTTGGGCTGTTTGTGAACCCATCGGCGAAGCAGGTCAAGGACGTCCTTGACCGCATACCCCTTGATTTGCTTCAGTTTCATGGTGATGAGCCTGCAGATTTTTGCCAGCAATTTGGTCGACGTTGGATAAAAGCCGTGCGCGTTCAGGGTGCAGGGCAGATTGAACGAGCGTTTGCCGAGTATCACTCAGCAGCCGGGCTGTTGGTGGATGCCTGGGATCCTGCGCGATACGGGGGTACGGGTCATTCATTCAATTGGGATCTGATCCCGCTTGAGCGGCCCTTGCCACTTATATTGGCCGGTGGCTTGTCATCTGATAACGTATCTCGCGCTATAGAGCAGGTGAAGCCGTGGGCTGTCGATGTCAGCGGAGGCGTTGAAGAAAGCAAGGGCATCAAAGACATCGAAAAAATTTCTGAATTTATCAAAGAGGTTCACCGTGTCTGTAAAACTGACTGAAGAAATGTTGACAGCACTGCCGGATGCGCGGGGACACTTCGGTGCCTTCGGCGGGCGCTTTGTTTCCGAAACGCTGATGGATTCCCTGATGACTCTGGAAAGGGAATATCTCAGGCTGAAGAAAGATCCTGAGTTCCAGGCTACCTTTGACAAGGATCTTGCAGATTATGTCGGCCGCCCCAGCCCTCTTTACTTTGCCGAGCGTCTGACGCGGGAAACCGGCGGAGCGCAGATCTGGCTCAAGCGCGAAGACCTCAACCACACGGGCGCGCACAAGGTTAACAACACCATTGGTCAGGCATTGCTCGCCAGTTTTCTTGGTAAAAAACGAATCATCGCCGAAACCGGTGCCGGGCAGCATGGGGTTGCGACCGCTACAGTCTGTGCCCGCCTCGGACTGGAGTGCCATGTTTTCATGGGTGCCGAAGACGTTCAGCGTCAGTCGCTGAACGTTTATCGTATGAAGCTTCTTGGCGCTCAAGTGCACTCTGTTCAGAGTGGAAGCCGTACCCTCAAAGATGCAATGAATGACGCCATGCGCGATTGGGTCACCAACGTTGACGATACCTTCTACATTATCGGTACCGTCGCAGGTCCCCATCCCTATCCGCTATTGGTCAGGGATTTCCAGTCGGTAATCGGCCGTGAAACCCGGAGTCAGTCACTGGAGAAAACCGGAAAATTACCGGATGCTCTGGTGGCCTGTGTGGGCGGCGGATCCAATGCCATTGGCATGTTTTACCCCTTCCTGACAGACGAATCCGTGCAGCTCTATGGCGTTGAAGCCGGCGGCCTTGGTATAGAAACCGGACAGCATGCAGCGCCTTTGTGTGCGGGTCGACCGGGCGTACTTCATGGTAATCGTACGTATCTGATGGAAGATGATGATGGCCAGATTGCCGCGACACATTCGGTCAGCGCAGGTCTTGATTACCCTGGAGTGGGGCCGGAGCATAGCTGGTTAAAAGATATCGGACGGGCCAACTATGTGTCGGTGACCGACGATGAAGCGCTGGACGCATTCCGCATGCTGACGCTGGTTGAAGGTATTATGCCGGCACTTGAAACAGCGCATGCGGTAGCTTACGCAGTCAAGCTTGCAGCCACGATGGATAAAGACCAGATGGTCGTGATCAACATATCCGGTCGCGGTGACAAAGACATTCATACCATCGCACAGCTGGATGGTATTGAGCTGTAAATAACGGTCTGAACAATCGACAGGAGCAGGCATGAGCCGAATTGAAGGGGTTCTCCAGACCCTCAAAGGACAAGGCCGCAAGGCACTTATTCCCTTTATTACCGCCGGTGACCCCCATCCCGACGAGACTGTAGGTCTGATGCATACGATGGTGGATGCCGGGGTCAATATCATCGAGCTGGGTGTGCCGTTTTCCGATCCGATGGCCGACGGCCCGGTGATTCAGTTGGCTTGCGAGCGCGCGCTCAAGCACAGCACATCATTGCGCCGTGTTCTGGCGATAGTGCGAGAGTTCAGACAAACCAATGACACCACTCCCGTGGTGTTGATGGGCTATCTCAATCCTATTGAAGCCATGGGTTACGAGGCATTTGCAGACGCTGCTGCGGAAGCTGGCGTGGATGGTGTGCTCACGGTAGACCTGCCACCGGAAGAGGCAGGTGATGTTGCGCCGCTGTTCGCTGAAAGAGGGCTTGATTCAATTTTTCTGCTGGCGCCGACTACAACTGATGAAAGAATTCGTGCAATTGCCGATCACTCTTCCGGATATGTGTACTATGTTTCATTCAACGGCGTTACCGGAGCAGCAAAAATAAATGTGGAAGAGGTAGCCGCCAAGGTTGCACATGTCCATGAATTGACAGCGCTTCCGGTTGCTGTAGGTTTCGGTATCCGCGACGCAGAAACCGCGGCCGCCGTGGGACGGGTATCCGATGGTGTAATTGTTGGCAGTGTGCTGGTCGATACAATAGCCAGAAATCAGGCAGATATCGAAGAGCTTAAACGGGCACTGACGGATCTGCTTAACCCGATGCGTGAAGCACTGGACAGCCTGGCTTCCTGATTCGGAAGTTGAGGGCAGGCCGGAATCAAAGGACAGGATATAACCATGAGTAACTGGCTGGACAAGATAATGCCGGGCAAGATCCGCTCGGAATCCAATCGCAGGACGGGTGTTCCCGAAGGGCTTTGGAAGAAGTGCCCCAAGTGCGGTGCTTTTCTCTACAAGCCGGAGCTGGAGAAAAACCTGGATGTTTGCCCAAAATGCAATCATCACCTGAGGGTTGATGCCCGCCGTCGTCTCGACGTATTTCTTGATGAAGAAGGTCGTGAGGAAATTGGCGCCAACCTCGAACCTTGGGATCGACTGAAGTTCAAAGACACCAAGCGCTATAAAGATCGTCTCACGCAGGCTCAGAAAGCCACCGGGGAGAAAGACGCCCTGGTTGCAATGAAAGGTACAACACTGAGCGTTCCGCTGGTGGCGTGTTCCTTCGAGTTTAGCTTCATGGGTGGGTCCATGGGGCAAGTTGTTGGCGAAAAGTTCGTACAGGCCGCGAATGTTGCGCTTGCCGAACGTATTCCCCTGGTCTGCTTTTCAGCCAGCGGCGGTGCGCGAATGCAGGAAGCCATTCTTTCGCTGATGCAGATGTCCAAAACTGCAGCTGTGCTGGAGCGAATGAAGCAAGAGGGTATTCCTTACATCTCAGTGATGACAGACCCGGTTTTTGGCGGTGTGTCGGCGAGCCTGGCCATGTTGGGTGATCTCAATATTGCCGAGCCCAATGCACTGATTGGTTTTGCAGGCCCGCGGGTTATCGAGCAAACAGTTCGTGAAAAACTGCCTGAAGGTTTCCAGCGCAGCGAATTCCTGCTTGAGCACGGCGCGATCGACATGATTCTGCACCGCCATCAGATGCGAGAGCGCATCGCGCACGTGCTGGCGAAGTTCACCGGGCAAGAGCGGCCCGATACAGAAGATCCGATCGAGTTTGAAATAACGGAAAAGCCAGACATTGACCCCCCCGCAGAGTAAACAGAAACCCCGGCCCCCGGTAGCACCGGGGGAGGGTGCCACGCTTGGTCAGTGGCTGTCCTGGCTGGAATCGATCCATCCCACAGAGATAGACCTCGGGCTTGACCGGGTGTTAGTCGTCCTGCGCCGGTTGTTCCGGAAGAAACCGACGGCGCGGGTTATTACCGTTGCCGGTACGAACGGCAAGGGCAGCACTGTTGCGACGCTTGAAGCGCTGTTGCAAGCCGCTGGCCGGCGCACTGGCGCCTATACCTCACCCCATCTCCAGAACTACAATGAGCGTGTTCGCATTGATGGCCTGGATATTGACGATGCAACTTTGATCGCAGCGTTCGAAAAGGTGGAAGCGGCACGTGGCTCCGAAACATTAACGTATTTCGAGTTTGGCACTTTGGCGGCGTTTGTCGCATTGAATGCATCGGGAGTGCAGGACTGGATTCTTGAGGTTGGCCTTGGTGGCCGTCTTGATGCAGTGAATGTGATAGATGCAGACATGGCGATTATAACGTCCATTGATATTGATCACGTGGCATTTCTCGGAGACAACCGCGAGGTCATCGGGTTCGAAAAAGCCGGCATTCTTCGCCCGGGCATACCGGCCGTTGTTGCCGATGAGGATCCTCCCCAATCGGTTCTTCAACAGGCAGCGGCACAAAAAGTAGCGTTGGTTCGGGCGGGGCATGAGTATACGATCCAGGAGGTTGTAACAGGCTCTGGCGAAAGTACGGTAACCCTGCACGTTGAGGACGGCGCCTTCAGATTGCCGTCGGGGCCTCTGCCGGTACAGAGTGTTGCGGCTGCTGTGATGGCATTGCGGTCTCTCGAGCCTGAAATGGATCAAGCTGCGATTGAGACAGCGCTGGTTCGCGTCAAAGCGCCCGGTCGGTTCGAACACCTTGGGTACAAGCCTGACCTGTACGTGGACGTTGGGCACAACCCTCATGCAGCTAAGTGGCTTTCAGAAAGACTGCAGGTGCTAAAGAGCAAAAGCCAAAAAGTTCATGCGGTTTACGCGGCGCTTGAGGACAAGGATGTGGAAGGCGTGGTTCATGCGATGACCTCCGTTGTCGACCAATGGTATCTGGCCGGACTGGATGTGCCTCGGGGTCTTGGTTCAGAAACGTTGTGGGCAAGACTTGAGTCAGCGCCGCTGTTGCACACAAGTACGCATGACACGGTTCTTGATGCGATTGCTGCAGCAAAGGCAGGCGCAGTAACCGAAGACATAATTATCGTGTTTGGCTCATTTTTCACGGTTGCTGAAGCGCGCAGGCTACTGCTTTGAGCCCGGATGTCCGGGCGCCTTAAACTTTGTCCATAGCACCGTACAGGGCTTTGAGTTATCACAGGCGGGCAGTTAGTATGTGCCAGGTCAACCAGACGGGGAGTCAAGTAACGTGGATGGACTGAAGCAAAGAATAATCGGTGCGCTGGTTCTGATTTCGCTGGCCGTTATCTTTGTACCCATGGTTTTCGATGAACCTCACTCAGGGCGTACATCGACTTCGATCAATATACCCGAGGAACCACCGTTCCCTGAAGTTGAAGCGCCAGCCTCGGATGCGGCTTCTCCGCCTCCCTACCAGAAAGACCGGCCCGCAACGGCAAGCTCTGGCGCACAGGACTATCGCATTCTTGAGGATGAGGTGTCAGCCGGGAAGCCGGTTCCAGACAATCGCGTCGACAAGGTATCTGAAATAGCCAAGCCAGTTGAAGCTCAGCCCACACCTTCTGCAAGTGCACCGGAAAAGCCGGTTTCAACGGTAAAGGTGGAAGCTCCTGCGGAGGTTGAGGCAGAGGAAGTGAGTGCAGAGTTCACGCGTTCTCTCGAAGGCGCCTGGGTTGTTCAACTAGGCAGTTTTGGTAATGGCGACAATGCGCGCCGCCTCCGGGACAAGGTGCGCGAAAAAGGCTATAACTCTCATCTTCAGGAAGTCGTGCGGGGTGAGAACACTCTGACACGGGTTTTCAGCGGACCCTTTGCTGAAAAATCGGAAGCGGAGTCTGCAAAGCGAGCACTGGATAAGGCTTTCAGCCTGAACAGTCTTGTCACCTCCGGCGATAAATAACCCTTTCCACCCGCTTTATATTGTTCTGGCGGTTTGGCGAGCCGGCGTTTCCTGATAGAATTCGCGCTTCCTTTTCTCCACCGGGATTTCCATGGAAGCGCTGATCTGGATTGACTGGGTCATCATCGCCCTGATTACAATCTCCACCCTCATCAGTCTTAAACGGGGCTTTGTGAAAGAAGCGCTGTCTTTGGTCACGTGGGTGGGCGCGTTCATACTTGCGCGAACTTTTCACCCCCAGATGCAATCCTTGCTGGAGAGTACCGTTGAAACGCCGCTTGTGCGCCTTATTGCAGCATTCGCCATTCTTTTCTTCGGTACGCTTATCGTCGGCGCAATCATCAACAATATAATCGGGCATCTTGTTCGTGCGACCGGGCTTTCTGCTACGGACAGGGTACTGGGCATGGGGTTTGGTATGTTGCGCGGGCTTGTCGTTGTTATCGTCGCAATCGCCTTTATTCGTTACACCCCCCTGGCTCAAGACACCTGGTGGAGAACATCAGTCATGATAGACCGCCTCGGGGTGGTTGAAGATTGGTCCAGACGAACGTTTGGCGACGAGTTCGCCCGTTTCCTGGAGCCGGAATCCCAGAAGGCCGTGAAATCCACGTCCGCATCCAGTTAACATTCAGAATTAACACTCGGAGATTACCTTATCCATGTGTGGCATTGTCGGCATCGTCAGTACTTCTCACGTTAATCAGTCGCTCTATGATGCGCTGACCGTACTTCAGCACCGGGGCCAGGATGCGGCGGGGATTGTTACCTTTCAGGATGAGCGTTTTTTCCTGCGCAAGGATAATGGGCTGGTTCGTGACGTTTTTCACACCCGCCATATGCAGCGGTTGGTCGGCAACGTCGGGATAGGGCACGTGCGCTATCCGACTGCAGGCAGTTCAAGTTCTTCGGAGTCGCAGCCCTTCTATGTGAACAGTCCATACGGGATTACTTTGGCCCACAACGGCAACCTGACCAACGCAGACGAGCTAAGCCAGGATCTGTTCCGTACAGATCTTCGCCATATCAATACCAATTCGGATTCAGAAGTGCTGTTGAACGTTTTTGCACACGAGCTGCAAAAGCTTCGCAAGCTTGACCCGACCAAGGAAGATGTTTTCTCTGCAGTAAGTGCGGTTCATCAACGTTGCCGGGGCGCCTATGCGGTGATTGCGATGATCACCGGCTACGGTATTGTCGGCTTCCGCGATCCGAATGGAATTCGCCCGGTCTGTTATGGCGAGCGCATCGCTGAGGACGGCCGCAAGGAATATATGATCGCATCGGAGAGTGTTGCTCTGAGCGCTGCCGGTTACACTCTGGTGAGGGATATAGCCCCGGGAGAGGCCGTTTATATAGAAACCGACGGCACCCTGTATTCACAGCAGTGCGCAAAAAACCCTCATTTGTACCCCTGCATTTTTGAGCATGTCTATTTTGCCCGGCCAGACTCCATTATGGATGGTGTTTCCGTTTACAAGGCCAGGCTGCGTATGGGGGAAACGCTGGCAGACAAGATTCTGCGGGAATGCCCTGATCACGATATTGATGTGGTTATGCCCATCCCTGATACCAGCCGGACGTCGGCCATGCAGATGGCGCATCGGCTGGGGGTGAAATTCCGCGAAGGCTTTATCAAAAACCGTTATATAGGCCGGACCTTCATCATGCCTGGCCAGACAATGCGCAAAAAGTCAGTGCGCCAGAAACTGAACCCGATTGATCTGGAGTTCAAGGGCAAAAACGTCATGCTGGTTGACGATTCCATTGTCCGCGGCACCACCTGCAAGGAAATTGTGCAGATGGCCAGGGACGCTGGAGCCAGAAAGGTTTACTTTGCATCGGCTGCGCCCCCTGTGCGCTACCCCAATGTCTACGGAATCGACATGCCATCGGCCAGCGAATTGATCGCTCACGAAAGAACCGTTGACGAAATCGGTGCTCTGATCGGTGCAGACTGGCTGTTGTATCAGGATCTTGACGATCTGGTGACTTGCGTCAGCGATGTAAACGACAGCATAGAAGGCTGGGAATGTTCCGTGTTCACCGGCAAATATGTGACGGGGGATATCGACGCCGCCTATCTGAGTCGCCTTGATGAAGCCCGCAATGACAACACACGTTCCGGTGATGTAGATACAGGGTCGACTGATAACGGCATCATTGATCTCTATAACGACGAAGATTGAACACCGAGCCTTGCCAGGAGACGCTCATGACTTTTCACCGCGAAGAAACTGTCCTGATTCCGGAATCGGATCTTGACGGTATGTCTGTGGATACACTGGCGGTGAGGGCAGGGCAGCTCCGAACTGGCCAGCTTGAACACAGTGATGCCATTTTTCCGACATCGAGCTTTGTGTACAACAGTGCAGCGCAGGCCGCAGCCCGTTTCGGGGGAGAAGAACCGGGCAATATCTACTCCCGTTTCACCAATCCTACGGTTCAGGCTTTCGAGGGCCGCATCGCCGCCATGGAAGGCGGGGAGCGCGCTGTTGCAACTTCATCCGGCATGGCCGCGATACTAAGCACCTGCATGGCGCTGCTCAAAAGCGGCGACCACGTGATTTGCTCCCGAGGTGTGTTTGGCACCACCAACGTGCTGTTTCAGAAATACATGGCGAAGTTCGGTGTTACAACAACCTTCGTGAGCCTGACTGATCTTCAGCAGTGGGGCTCGGCCGTGCGCCCGGACACCCGCATGCTGTTTATCGAGACACCGTCTAACCCGCTATGCGAGGTTGCGGATATGGAAGCGTTGGCCCAGCTGGCCCACAGCAATGACGCGCTGTTTGTGGTGGACAACTGTTTTTGTACACCGGTGTTGCAACGCCCGCTGGAGCACGGTGCGGATATCGTGATTCACTCCGCAACCAAATACCTCGATGGCCAGGGTCGCTGCGTAGGTGGTGTGGTAGTTGGGCCGGCAAGGCTCATGGATGAAGTTTACGGCTTCCTGCGGTCTGCAGGGCCTACCATGAGCCCGTTCAATGCCTGGGTCTTCCATAAGGGGCTGGAAACCTTACCAATCCGTATGCGTGCCCACTGCGACAATGCGTTAGAGTTGGCGAGATGGCTGGAGCAGCAACCCGCAGTTGAGCAAGTGTATTATGCCGGGCTTGAAAGCCATCCCCAGCACGAACTTGCAAAGAAACAGCAAAAAGGGTTTGGTGGGGTGCTGGCGTTTTGCGTGAAAGGCGGCCGTGAGGAAGCCTGGAAATTCATCGATGCGACGCGGATGATTTCAATAACGGCTAACCTGGGCGATGTCAAAACCACGATTACACATCCGGCGACCACAACCCACGGGCGGTTGTCGCCAGAAGACAAGTCCGGAGCCGGTATCACCGAGAACCTGTTACGGCTTTCAGTTGGTATCGAAGCAGTTGAAGATCTGAAAACAGACTTGTACCGAGGTTTTCAGGCACTTCAGAACGCAAGCAACACTTAACGTTTGAGCATTCATGGCAGAATCTGCAAAAGCGAAGAAATCACCACAGGAACCTACAGAGAAGCAACTGCGTTTTCGCCGCCAGGCAGCACAAGGCGCGCGTGAAGGTGCAGTGATCGGGCTGATAGCCCTGTGTATCTATCTGGCGATGGCTCTTGTGACATTTAATCCTGCCGACCCCGGCTGGGCCAGTATCGGCCATGAAACCAGCGTACTTAACGCCGCTGGCCGCTCTGGTGCCTGGCTTGCCAGCTTGCTGATGGATTTCTTCGGTCATGTTGCCTACCTGTTCCCGGTCATGGTTGCGGGCTACGCAATCATGCTGGTCCGCCGCAGAAACGATCCGCTGGATATGCACTGGCCTTTATTCATGATGAGGTTCGGTGGCTTTCTGTTGATCTTGCTGTCGGCCACCAGCCTTCTGTCTCTTTATTCGGTATTTGGACTGGGCGCTACATCCGGAGGAGTTCTGGGCATCACCGTTTCGGATGCCATGGTTCGTTTCTTCAATCTGCCAGCAACTACGTTGCTGCTCATCGCGATATTCCTTTTTGCCCTGACGGTCACCGTGGGCCTTTCATGGTTCTGGTTAATGGACCAACTGGGCGGGTTTACAATTCGCGTCGGGCAATCACTGAAGAAACTCGCGAGTTCGGATAAACCTGCCCATACCCCGGAGAAATCACCGGTACCATCCCAGTCGGCCGCCCCAGTCAAGACGCAGCCGAGCGCCGCCGATGAACAGTCTACCAAGCGTTGGTGGCACTGGATCCCCGGGTTTGGGCCGCGCAAACAAGCAAAACCGAAAAAGCCATCCAGAGATCGCCTGGAACCCGGCTTTGAAAGTTTTTCCGCAGACCAGGAGCCAGAACCGGCGCGCCTCGAGAGCTTCAGCTCCCGGGATGAGGCGCCAGCAAAAAAAACCGCTCAGTCGCAAACATCTGCTGCGGATAAAGTGAAGTCAGCCTCGCCGGCCGGCCGGTCGCTGAAAATATCGCCGTTCAAGAAAGATGAGCAACCGCCGACCAATAACGCGAAAAATGCTCAACCTTCGTTGCTGGAAGACATAGAGAGCCCAATTCCTCCCATCTCGTTGCTGGACCCACCTGAGGAGCACAAGGAGAGTGGCTACTCTGAAGAAGCACTGGAGCACATGTCACGTTTGCTCGAAGAAAAGCTTGCGGATTTCGGAGTTTCAGTCGAGGTAGTTGAGGTTAATCCGGGGCCAGTAATTACACGGTTTGAGATAAAACCGGCGGCAGGCGTCAAGGTCAGCAAAATCTCGAATCTCGCCAAGGATCTGGCTCGCTCACTGGCTGTTTTGAGTGTGCGGGTTGTGGAGGTGATCCCGGGCAAGTCTGTGGTGGGCATCGAAATCCCCAATGAAAAACGGGAGATTGTCCGTCTCAGCGAAGTTCTGAGCGCAAGAGTGTTCACCGAGTCCAATTCTGCGCTGACAATGGCGCTTGGTAATGACATCGGCGGCAACCCCATGGTTGCAAACCTCGCCAAAATGCCCCACCTACTGGTTGCCGGTACGACTGGTTCCGGTAAATCAGTAGGGGTTAACGCCATGCTGTTGAGCATGCTGCTGAAGGCGGGGCCGGAAGATGTACGTTTCATTATGGTCGACCCCAAGATGCTGGAACTCAGCATCTACGACGGCATCCCGCACCTGCTGGCGCCGGTTGTTACCGACATGAAAGAGGCCGCAAATGCACTGCGCTGGTGTGTGGCCGAAATGGAACGCCGATACCGCTTGCTGGCCACGCTGGGTGTCCGAAACCTCGCTGGCTACAACCGCAAAGTGAAAGATGCAGCGGAGGCCGGTGAGCCTCTTCTCGATCCGTTCTGGAAGCCGGACGAGTATTTGGCCAACGACGAGCAGGAACGTCCCGAACTCGAGCATTTGCCGTTTATCGTGGTGGTTATTGATGAGTTTGCCGACATGATGATGATTGTCGGCAAAAAAGTGGAAGAGCTGATTGCGCGGATTGCCCAGAAAGCGAGGGCGGCAGGTATTCACCTGATACTTGCAACCCAGCGGCCGTCTGTGGATGTCATCACGGGTCTGATCAAAGCCAACATTCCCACTCGCATGTCGTTCCAGGTTTCCTCCAAGATCGATTCGCGCACCGTGTTGGATCAGGGTGGTGCCGAGCAGCTTTTAGGGCATGGTGACATGCTTTATCTGCCCCCGGGTTCTGGCCTCCCGGTCCGCGTCCACGGCGCATTCGTGGACGATGACGAGGTTCACCGGGTGGTGAGCGCATGGAAGGCCCGAGGTGAACCTGTGTACGTGGACGATGTGCTTAACGGTGCCGAAGGTGAGAATCTGCCAGGGGTGCCCAGCTTGTCGGATGGCGGCGACAACGAAAGTGATGCGCTGTTCGACGAAGCGGTGGCGTTTGTCACTGAAGGGCGCCGGGTATCAATTTCGTCTGTGCAGAGAAAGTTCAAGATAGGTTATAACCGGGCGGCCAATCTGGTTGAAGCCATGGAAGCATCGGGTGTGGTCAGTTCAGCGGGTCATAACGGTGCCCGTGAAGTTTTGGCACCGCCCCCACCAAGAGATTAGGAGTCGTATCGCATGCAACAGCTATTTCTGAAGCCCCTGTCGGCATTGATTGTGGCGCTTGTATTCAGCAGCTCACTGATGGCGGCAGGCAAAGAAGGTTCAGCGGCAGAGCTCGCTTCCTTGCTGCAAAGCTATGAGACCTATCAGGCCGACTTTATTCAGATTGTGGTAAACGAAAGCGGCAGCAAAGTGCAGGAATCCCGGGGCTCGCTGAAGGCCAAAAGGCCGGGGCTGTTCTACTGGGAGACCCGTGCGCCTTTGTCGCAATTTATTGTCAGTAACGGTGAAAGCGTAGAAGTCTACGATCCCGATCTGGAACAGGTCACGGTGCATAGCCTGGACGACCGCGTTCAGACAACACCGGCGCTGCTGCTCAGTGGTGAAGTGGATAACCTTGAAGAAACCTATCGGGTTTCCGGTCATCAGCTCAGTGACGATACCCGGGAATTCACGCTTGAGCCGAAAAGCGAGGATTCGTTATTTGTGTCGCTACGACTAACGTTCTTCAAAAAAGAACTGCAGGAAATGCGCATGCAGGATTCATTGTCGCAGCTCAGCGTGCTCAGCTTTGACAACATCCGGCTCAACGACACCGTCGATAATAGCGCGTTTACGCTTGAGTACCCGGAAGGTGTCGACGTAATCGGGGACGAGGGCTGATATGCAAAACAGCCTGTTCACCGAACAGGTCGGGTTTCGGCCTCTGGCAGCGCGTATGCGCCCGGAATCCCTTGAAGACTATGTGGGGCAGTTGCACCTTGTAGGGCCCGGCAAGCCGCTTCGCAGAGCGGTAGAGCAGGGCCAGCTCCACTCCATGATTCTCTGGGGCCCGCCGGGGGTCGGTAAAACCACCTTTGCGAGGCTTCTGGCGAGTGTTGGCGACCTCAGTTTCGAGACAGTGTCTGCGGTTCTCAGCGGCGTGAAGGATATCCGTGCCATTGTAGAGCGTTCACGCAACCGCAAGCTTTCGCAGGGCCAGGACACGTTGTTGTTCGTGGACGAAGTGCACCGGTTCAACAAGAGCCAGCAGGACGCTTTTCTTCCGCACATTGAAGACGGCACCTTCATTTTTGTTGGCGCCACCACCGAGAACCCTTCTTTTGAGCTGAACAGCGCCCTGCTTTCCCGTACTCGGGTTTACGTTCTCAAGAACCTCGAAGAGGCAGATATCCTTAATCTGCTGGGCAGAGCTTTGAGTTCGGAGGAAGGTTTTAACGGCGAGCTTGCGGTTTCGGATGATGTGCTCAGCGTTATGGCGGCTGCCTCTGGCGGTGACGCCCGGCGGGCGCTTAACATTCTCGAGATTGCGGCTGATCTCGCGGAGCCGGACAGCGAAGGCAAAAACCGTGTTAACGCGGAACACCTTGAGCAGGTGATGCAAACCAGTTTGCGCCGCTTTGATAAGGGCGGGGACGTTTTTTACGACCAGATATCAGCCTTGCACAAGTCTGTGAGAGGCTCAGACCCGGATGGCTCACTTTACTGGCTGTGTCGGATGCTGGATGGTGGTTGCGACCCTTTGTACGTTGCGCGCCGCCTCGTGCGTATCGCAAGCGAGGACATAGGCAATGCCGATCCCCGTGCCTTGCAGCTGAGCATGGAGGCCTGGAACGCTCAGGAGCGCCTGGGGAGCCCTGAGGGGGAGCTGGCACTGGCGCAGGCGGTCACTTATCTCGCGCTCGCCCCGAAAAGCAACGCGGTGTATAAGGCGTTCAACCAGTGCATGGCCGATATACGGCAGGATCCAGACTACGAGGTGCCGGTGCACCTGCGCAACGCGCCAACCAAGTTGCTCAAAAGCATGGGGCACGGTGACTCCTATCGTTATGCTCATGACGAGCCTGAAGGCTTTGCGGCGGGTGAGTCCTATCTACCTGATGCCATCCACCAGCGCAGATACTATGAGCCGATTAACCGGGGGCTGGAAATCAAGCTTTCCGAAAAGCGCCAGCGGCTCGATGCCCTCAATGATCAAAGCCCCAGAAAACGCCATTCCTGAACGCCGTATAAGGTTACGCGCAGCGCTAGCCACAGACGTCGGCACAGGTATAATGGCGAGTTATTCTACACACACCGCAAACCGGAAAATCCAGGATACCCATGCTCGATCCCAAACTCGTCCGTACCAAGACTGAAGAGATCGCCCGTCGACTGGCCATCAAAAACTATACTTTTGACGTGGCCGGCTTCGAGCAACTTGAAGAGCGCCGCCGGGCCCTTCAGGTACGCACGGAAACCTTGCAGGGCGAGCAGAACAAGAAGTCGAAGTCGATTGGCAAAGCCAAAGCTGCGGGCGAAGATATTCAGCCACTTCTGGATGAGGTTGAGAGCCTGAAATCCCGCAAGTCGGAAGCCGAGGAAGAGCTGCGCACGCTGCAGCAGGAACTCAATGAGTTTCTGGCTGGTATTCCGAACCTTCCCGATGAAAGCGTTCCGGCGGGCGACAGCGAGGAAGAGAATATTGAGGTTCGTACTTGGGGTACGCCCAAAACGTTTGATTTCGAGCCTAAAGACCATGTTGCTCTGGGAGAAGGGCTAGGCGAAGGAATGGGCGGCCTGGATTTCGAAACTGCAACACGTCTTGCGCACTCAAGGTTTGCGGTTATGCGCGGTCAAGTGGCGCGCCTTCATCGAGCCCTTGCGCAGTTCATGCTCAACCTCCACACCGGCGAACATGGTTATTCTGAAACCTATGTGCCTTACTTGGTAAACGCGGATGCGCTTTATGGCACCGGCCAACTCCCCAAGTTTGAGGAAGACCTGTTTAAATTGCAGGGTGAGCCTTCGCTTTATCTGATTCCGACGGCAGAAGTGCCAGTGACCAACCTGGTTTCAGATACGATTCTTGATGCGGCTGAATTACCCTTGAAAATGGTTTGTCACACGCCTTGTTTCCGTAGTGAAGCCGGCTCATACGGTCGCGATACCCGGGGTATGATCCGTCAGCACCAATTCGACAAGGTTGAGTTGGTGCAGGTGGTTCGTCCTGAAGATTCCGATGGGGCGCTGGAAGCGCTGACCAGCCACGCTGAAAAAGTTCTTCAGTTACTTGAGCTGCCTTATCGTCTTGTTGCTCTGTGCGGCGGAGATATGGGTTTCTCTGCTGCCAAAACCTACGATATCGAAGTCTGGTTACCTGGGCAGAGCAAGTTCCGTGAGATCTCATCCTGTTCCAATACGCGTGATTTCCAGGCCCGACGCATGAGCGCGCGTTGGCGCAACCCGGAAACCGGTAAGCCCGAGCCAGTGCATACACTGAACGGGTCCGGCCTCGCAGTGGGTCGTGCCATGGTAGCGGTTATGGAAAACTATCAGCAGGCGGATGGCAGTATTCTCGTTCCGGAAGTTCTCAAGCCATACATGGGTGGGGTCGAGCGACTTCAATGACAGACAAGCCTCAAAACATCCCAGGAACAAACGTCGGGGCAGCGCCTGCTCCGGTTCGTTACAAAGCCAACCCCGTTACTTCGAATCCCAATAGCTCCGCCGGGCAGGTTGCTCTCGTGGGCGCAGGCCCCGGGGACCCGGAACTGCTAACCCTGAAGGCCTGGCGGCTTATTACGTCAGCAGAGGTTGTACTCTACGACAGGCTCGTGTCGCCGGAAATTCTCGCATTGATTCCGGATACGGCTGAAATGATCCATGTTGGCAAGCAGCGGGCGAACCATGCGTTGCCGCAGGACCAGATCAATCAGAGGCTGGTGGATCTGGCAAGAGAAGGTTATCGGGTCGTCAGGCTCAAGGGTGGGGATCCGTTTATATTCGGTCGTGGTGGCGAGGAAATTGAAACTCTGGCCAGTGCCGGTATCCGGTTTCAGGTTGTACCAGGCATAACGGCTGCATCCGGCTGCGCTGCGTATGCAGGGATTCCGTTGACTCACCGCGATTACGCACAGTCGGTGCGTTTTATTACCGGCCACCTGAAAAATAACACCTGCGATTTGCCCTGGAAGGACTTTGTTCAGAACAGCCAGACATTGGTGTTCTATATGGGGCTTGTTGGTTTGCCCATTATCTGCGAGCAGCTTGTAATGCACGGAATGGCACCGGATATGCCGGTAGCTCTGATTTCCAAGGGCACCACCCGGGATCAGCACGTGGTTACCGGTAACCTGGAAACGATTGTTCAAAAAGTGAACGAAGAAGAGGTGCAGGCGCCAACACTGGTTATTGTTGGTCAGGTCGTTGCGTTGCGTGATCGGCTGGACTGGGTAGGCGGCTTGCCAACCCAGTCTGCCTGACGACGTTCAGACGGCTTTACGGCCGGGCAGAACGTCCTTGAGCTTGTCACGCATTTCGCGGATGGCTTTTTCTGTGGTTTCCCAGTCGATGCAAGCATCGGTCACGGACACGCCATATTGCAGGTCTGACAGGTTTTCCGGGATAGACTGGTTGCCCCAGTTTATATTGCTCTCGATCATCAGACTCTGAATTGACGTGTTGCCCTCGAGAATCTGGTGGCTGACGTCCTGCATAACCAATGGCTGAATGGCCGGGTCTTTGCTGGAGTTGGCATGGCTGCAATCCACCATGACGGATTTGCGTAGGCCCGCCTTGTCGAGGGCCTGTTCACAGAGCGTCACGCTGACCGAATCGTAATTGGGCTTGCCGCCACCGCCACGCAGAACTACATGGCCATACTGGTTGCCTTTGGTGCGGATAATAGCCACCTTGCCTTGCTGATCAATGCCGAGGAAACTGTGCGGATAGGATACAGACTTCATGGCGTTCACAGCCACATCCAGACTGCCATCGGTGCCATTCTTGAAGCCAATCGCCATGGAAAGACCACTGCTCATTTCGCGGTGAGTCTGGGATTCTGTGGTGCGGGCGCCAATCGCCGACCAGGTAATTGTGTCCTGCAGATACTGTGGCGAGATCGGATCCAGGGCTTCTGTTGCTACCGGTAGCCCAAGCTCGTTGATATCAAGTAGAAGACGACGGCCCAACTGCAGACCATGCTCAATATCAAAGGTGTCGTTAAGGTGCGGGTCGTTAATCAAGCCTTTCCAGCCAACCGTTGTTCTCGGTTTTTCAAAATAGACGCGCATAACGATCAGCAGGGTATCACTGACTTCATCGGCAAGTTCTTTGAGGCGGGTGGCGTAATCACGCGCTGCGTCTACGTCGTGAATAGAACAGGGGCCTACAACCAGAAACAAACGGTGGTCTTTGCCGTCAATAATGTCGTAGATCGACTGGCGGCCATCTGTAACAGTTTGGGCTGCATTGCCCGTTAGTGGCATATCCTGTTTGAGCTTTCCAGGTGTAATCAACGGTTCCTGGCTCGCCACGTTCAGATCTTCAAGTTTGTTGCCGGACATTTTCGACTGTTTCCCCGAATCTTATCGTTACAATAGCGCCGGACCCAGATGTGGCCAACCCCGACGAGTTCGTTATACTGCTTTATTTGGTGGGCCTTTTCAACGCTTCTTGAGCACGGGGATTGGATGTCACAAAACAGGCCGAAGTCGCACCAGATGGCCTCGCGCAAGGCTGTTGCCGATAAAATTGACTGTGTGCTTGCCGGTATTCGAGTTCCCGACCTGCCTTACCCCGTTGGGAAACTTGCACCAGAGACTATAAGTGACTGGCAACCGCTGCTGTTTTCATGCTGGACGGAGCAACGCAATGAGCGTGTAACCCATGTTATTCGCTCATTGAATCTTGACTGGTCGGTGCGCCAGATCAACGCGGCCTATGTCGCCGATCGCATTATGGACGTATTCCTCAAAACCAGCGGCCTGCACACCGCATTGGCCCAGCGCATCGCGCGGTTGCGATTTTACCTCGCCTGGCGCATGAATCTCGAAGGTCATCGGGCATTTAGTGATTCATTACTTCTATGGCTCGACGGCTTTCAGGAATGGCGTGGCTGGAGTGACTCCGGCGGGCGTTCATCCAAGGCACTGCTGGAGCAACTGGACGCACTCGTTGTCGCCGTTTCTGCAAGTTTTGATTCGGGCACGACCGATACTGTCGATGCGTTTTGTAAGCAATGGCAGGACGACTCCGTCCGGCGCAATGCGCAGGTCGGCAGACTGCGTCAGAGGCTGTTGGAGACGGAGCAGGGTGCAGCTCGCCAAAGGCGGGCGGATCAAACCTCAAGAGCGCTTATCGGGCGAGCTCTGAAGGGACGGAAGCTGCCGCAGCCTGTACTGCATTTTGTTTTTGATCACTGGCAAAGGTTGCTGAAACAGGCTGTGTGGGAGGCCGGAGTGAACGGTGAAACCTGCAGGCATGGCAGCAAGCTCCTTGAGTGGCTGGTTTGGGTGGGCGACCCCTCGCTTTCCGACAAGGACAGAGACCGGTTGTATCATGTGGGTGAGCAAATCGGCGACCGACTGGTGGACGTGTGGAGCCGCGTGTTTGATCACCCCCTGACACCTAACGCGCTGGCAGGCATCGGTACCGTCATGATGTCAAGATTGCGTGGAGAAACGCCCAATCTGGTTGACGCCTTACCGGATGCTGCAAGCTTCCCCTGGAACCCGGCTTGGCTCACTTTCGAAGCGCCCCCGCGAGCTGAGTTTCAGCCCTTTGAAGGCGGTTGGTTCGTTGAGGGTGAAGGTGCAGAGGAACAGCGCCGCTATTTTTTTGCTCTGCTTGAAGACACCGGAGAAATCCTCTGGACCAATGGCACGGGGGTAAAGCTTGGCCTGCAGCTTTGGCCTGAGTTCTGTCAGGCCAAAGCTGCAGGTCGTATTCGTCCGTTACCGGATCAGACACCCTTTGGCGAGGTACTTGGCGAAACCGTTGAACTGTTGACCCGGGCGTTTGAAAAACAGCGTAAAAAGCGTGAACAAGCCGCGGAGGCCGCCCGAGCAAGGGCCGACGCGCTACGGCGAGAAAGAGAAGCTGTGGAATTAAAACGCCTGGAACAGAAGGCCGCCCAGCAAGCAGCTCTCGATCGCGAGCAACAGGAAATCGAAAGCCAACGTCTGGCGCACGAACAGGCTGAGCACGAACGCCTGCTCAGAGAAAGAACAGCGCTTGCACAAAAGCAGGTGGCAGAGCTGGGTCTTGGTGGCTGGATACTGGTGGAGCCGGAGCAGCCCGAAAGTTCAGCCGGCAGGCTCAAGCTTGCCGTTCGCACAAACGCATCCCGTAAGCTGATTTTTGTGGACCGGTTGGGGTTGAATCGTCGCGAGTTTCTGGAAGATGAACTCGTTCTGGGTATCGTTGAAGAACGCATCCGTGTTCTGGGCGGTGCAGCAGAGTTTGATGACACGCTAAGCCGTGTGGTGGGGCGCATTCGTGTCGGAAAGAATTGAGAGAACAGCAATAAGCCAGGAACAGTCTTGAACGACCAGGAACAGCCATGAAAGATACTGACTATACATTTGGAACATCAGATGACCTGTACGGCGGGCAGGACAACCGGTTGCACTACCGTTTGACGGCACGCGCCCGAGTTTCTCTGGAGCTGGAAGCTAGTGATCCGGAACCCCGCGGAGTGCCAGATTCATCCGGGCGGGAACTGGTGTGCGGCGTTCGCGACTTGTCGACAGGTGGTCTGCGTTTGATCTCTGAAGAGCAGCTTGCCGCAGGCGCCTTGTTCCCTGCTACTGTCTCGCTCGGCAACGAGACAGAGCCCTTCAGACTGACGATTGAAGTGATCTGGTGTCGTCCGAATGGCGCAGACTATCTGGTGGGTGTAAGAATTGTTGAATGCCTGCAGACTGCGTACGTTGAATGGACAGAAGCGGTCGCGTCCGCCATGGAAGCACTCTGAACGCCGAGTTGCAGGCTGGTTCGGGATGAAGGGCGCGAAAAGTTATCCGAGAGGAGAGCAGGGAGCCATGCCAGGCTCCCTGCCTTATTACTTAATCTTCGGTTGCTGATTCTTCAAGTTCGCCCATGCCGGTAATGTTGAAGCCGGCATCCACGTACATGATTTCACCGGTAATACCGCTGGCCATGTCGGAGGTCAGAAAGGCTGCAGCGTTGCCCACTTCGTCGGTGGTCACATTGCGGCGCAAGGGTGCGCGTCGCGCATTTTCCGCCAGCATCTTGCGGAAGCTCTTGATGCCAGAGGCTGCCAGTGTCCTGATCGGCCCTGCGGAAATGCCGTTTACCCGAATGCCATCGCGGCCAAGGCTTGCAGCCATATAGCGCACGTTGGCTTCCAGCGACGCTTTGGCGAGCCCCATTACGTTGTAGTTCTGCAGAACCTTTTCAGCGCCGAGGTAGCTCAGAGTCAGCAGTGAGCTGCCCTCGTGCATCATCGAACGTGCACCCTTGGCCAGAGCCACAAAGCTGTAGGAACTGATGTCGTGGGCGATCTTGAAGCCTTCACGAGTGGTCACATCAACGTAGTTGCCATCGAGTTCGTGCCCCGGAGCAAAACCAACAGCGTGAACGATGATGTCGATGTTGTCCCAGTGTTTGTTCAGCTCCTTGAACACATTTTCAATTTCTTCATCACTGGCAACATCGCACGGGAAGATAAGTTTGCTGCCCCATCCGTCAGCGAACTTCTCTACCCTTGGTTTGAGCTTTTCATTCTGATACGTGAAGGCCAGTTCCGCGCCTTCACGAGCGAAGGCGTCCGCAATGCCGTATGCGATAGACAGTTTGCTGGCTACGCCAACGATCAGCGCTTTCTTGCCATTGAGTATTCCCATGGGTCGTTCTCCCTGTGTTCCTGATTTTGGTGCATTATCCCCGAAGTATCCCGGCAGGAGTAACGCTCAAATAGTCGTAGTGGTGGTGGCATCTTTCAACTGGTAGAAAAACGCCGCGTTAAGTAACTCTTGTGTGTACTGCTCTGCGGGTGCCCGGAAGATTTCACCGGCATCCCCGTATTCGACAATCGCCCCCTGTCTGAGTACCAGTAGCTGGTGACTGATTGCCCGGACAACGGCGAGATCATGGCTGATAAAGATATAGCTTAGACCATAGCGCGCCTGAATATCCCGAAGCAGCTCGATAACCTGCTTCTGAACGGTTCGATCCAGAGCGGAAGTGGGTTCGTCCAGAATGATAAGGTCTGGCTGAAGAACCAATGCCCGGGCAATGGCGATGCGTTGACGCTGCCCCCCTGAGAATTCATGGGGGTAGCGGTGCCTTGCTTCAGGATCAAGCCCAACATCGGTCAGAGCCGTTATGACCTTCTGATCATGGGTTTCAGCGTTTTCCGGATCGTGTATTTCCAGGCCTTCCCGAACAATTTCGGCAATGGACATCCGTGGGCTCAGGCTGCCAAAAGGATCCTGAAAAACAATCTGTATCCGGCGCCGCCAGGGCCGGAAAGCGCTTTGATCGAGCCCGGCGAGCTCTTGGCCATCCAGTTTCATGCTGCCTGAGCTGGTAGTTAGCTTGAGAAGCGCATGGCCAATGGTGGTTTTTCCGCTACCACTTTCACCCACAATACCGAGAGTCTGGCCACGCTCAAGGGAAAAATCGACACGTTTCACCGCGTGAAAATATTCCTTTACCTTGCCGAACAACCCTCTTCGAGTCGGAAACCGTACATCCAGATTACTGACGTTCAGCAGAGGCTTTCCATTCCGGGGCTGGGTAAGGGGAGCTTCCGGGGGCTCGGCATCCAGAAGTTTGCGGGTGTACGGGTGGTTGGGTGACGCGAACAAAGCCGCGGTTTGTCCTTGCTCCACCAGCTTTCCGTGTTCCAGGACTGCAACCCGGCTGGCATAGTGACGTACTATGGTCAGGTCATGGGTAATCAGAAGAATCGCCATGCCCAACTTCTGCTGCAAACCCTGCAATAATTCCAGCACCTGCTTCTGGACCGTAACATCCAGCGCCGTGGTTGGCTCATCTGCTATCAGCAGGTCAGGCTCATTGGCCAGTGCCATGGCAATCATTACCCGCTGCTTCTGACCACCTGAAAGCTGATGCGGGTAGGCGCCAAGCCGGCTCTCAGGGTTGTCGATGCCAACCAACTGCAACAGTTCCAGACAGCGTTCCCGGGCTTGGGAGCCGCGCATCCCCTTGTGAAGCTCCAGCGTCTCGCTGATTTGTTTTTCTACACTGTGCAGCGGGTTCAGAGAGGTCATCGGCTCCTGAAAGATCATGCTGATCTCTCGGCCACGAACCTGGCGTAAGCGTTTCTCAGACGCCTGCAGCAGATCTTCTCCGCGATAGCGGATCTCACCACTCGGATAGCTGGCATGGCGTTCATCAAGCAGCCGCAGCACTGACAATGCCGTGATGGATTTGCCTGAGCCGCTCTCACCAACGAGCGCCAGAGTTTCACCTTTTCGCAGGCTGAGAGACAGGGAATCCACAGCCTTCTCGCCCTGATTGAAGCAGATCGTGAGATTGGTTATCTCCAGCAAGTCATTCATATCAGCTCGCTCTTATCCGCTTTTACGGGGGTCAAAGGCATCACGTACGGCTTCGCCCACGAAAACGAGCAGGGTCAGCATCAGTGAGAGGGAAACGAATGCCGAGATACCCAGCCAGGGGGCATGAAGGTTGGCTTTGCCCTGGGCGATCAGCTCACCCAGCGACGGTGAGCCGGATGGCAAGCCGAAGCCAAGGAAGTCCAGAGAGGTAAGGCCGGTAATTGCGCCGGTCAGAATAAACGGTAAAAACGTCAGCGTAGCCACCATGGCGTTGGGAAGGATGTGGCGGAACATGATCTTCCGGTTATCGAGACCGAGGGCCCTTGCCGCTTTCACGTATTCAAAATTCCGCGCTCTCAGAAATTCCGCTCGTACCACATCCACCAAACCCATCCAGCTGAACATCAACATGATACCGAGCAGCCACCAGAAGTTCGGCTGAACGATACCCGAGAGAATGATCAGGAGGTAGAGCACCGGTAAGCCTGACCAGATTTCGATAAACCGCTGGCCGATCAGATCGATCTTGCCGCCGTAAAAACCCTGTATAGCACCCACTATGACGCCAACAATGCAGCTGGCGATGGTCAGTGTCAGACCAAACAGTACGGATATGCGAAAGCCATAAATTACCCGGGCGGCTACGTCTCGCCCCTGATCATCTGTCCCCAGCCAGTTTTCGGCGCTGGGGGGGGGCGGTGAGGGCACATCAAGATCGTAGTTAATGGTGTCGTAACTGAAACGGATCGGTGGCCATAACATCCACCCCTTGTCGAGGATCTCGTCGGCAATGAATGGATCCCTGTAATCTGCGTCCGTGGGGAGAAAGCCGCCAAAGGTCTCCTCTGGCACGGTCTGTACTACCGGAAAATACAGCGTGTCCTGATAGGAGATCACCAGCGGTCTGTCGTTGGCGATCAGCTCTGCTACGAGCGTGAGCCCGAATACCGCCAGAAACACCCACAAAGACCAAAAGCCCCGACGGTTTTTGCGGAAATTACGCAAACGTCGTTGTTGAATGGGAGTCAGCGCCTTCATGTTACGCTCCCTCCCGGCTTTCGAAGTCTATGCGGGGATCTACCAGCACATAGGTGATGTCGCTGATCAGTTTGAGGGCCAGACCCATCAGCGTGAATATAAACAAGGTGCCGAAAATAACCGGGTAATCCCGGTTAAGAGCCGCTTCAAAGCCCAGCAGGCCGAGGCCGTCCAGTGAGAAAATGACCTCAATTAGCAAGGATCCGGTAAAGAACAGGGAAACGAGAACTCCCGGCAGGCTTGCGATCACAATCAACATGGCGTTACGGAACACATGCCCGTACAGAACCTGATTCTCGTCCAGGCCTTTGGCTCTGGCCGTCACGACATAGTGCTTACCAATCTCATCGAGAAAGGAATTCTTGGTAAGCAGCGTCAGTGTGGCAAAGCCGCCAATAACGTTGGCGGTTACCGGAAGCGCGAGATGCCAGAAATAGTCCCCGACTTGCTGATACCAGTCGAGCTGGTCAAAGTCCGAAGAGGTAAGACCGCGCAGGGGGAACCAGTCGAAGTAGCTGCCGCCGGCAAACAGCACAATCAGCAGAATAGCAAAAAGAAAACCCGGGATGGCATAGCCAATCACAATGGCGGAACTGCTCCAGACATCAAACCGGGAACCGTCGGAAACCGCTTTGCGGATGCCCAGAGGGATAGAGATGAAGTAGATAATGAGGGTAGACCAGAGCCCCAGTGAGATAGAAACGGGCATCTTGTCCAGAATCAGTTCGGTAACGCTTTTCTCCCGGAAGAAGGAATCGCCGAAATTAAAGGTGGCGTAGTCCTTGATCATTTTGAAAAAACGTTCATGAGCCGGTTTATCGAAGCCGTACATCACTTCAATTTCTTTCAGCATTTCATCGGGAATGCCACGGGAGCCGCGGCGATCCCCGGAAGCACTGGAAACTTCTCCACCTGTGTCGCCGCCAGTGGCCCTTGCGAGCGCGCTGCCGCCATGGCCTTCCATTTCTGCAATCAGTTGCTCAACCGGTCCGCCAGGGGCCGCCTGAACGATCACGAAGTTGAGCAGCAATATGCCGATGAGAGTAGGAATAATCAGCGCCAGGCGCCGGAGTATATAAATGCCCATTTAGCGGCAGCTTCCTCAGGGCTCAGCCCACCAGTTGTCGAGGTCGGTACCGTTTTTTGGGGTTGTTTCGGGATGCTTGAGATAGCTCCAGTAGGCCACACGATCTTTCGCCAGGTGCCAGTGAGGCACCACATAATGCCCGCTCAGCAGAACCCGGTCCAGAGCGCGGGTACGCTGTACCAACTCCCCCCGGTCTGGCGCCTGTATAACCAGGTTCACCAGTTCGTCAACGACAGGATCACTTACGCCAGCATAGTTACGGGAGCCGTTGGCATTTACGGTAGAGGAGTGCCAGTACTCGCGCTGTTCGTTCCCCGGGGAGTCTGACTGGCCGAAAACCTGAGTAATCATGTCAAAGTCGAATTCACGTACTCGCTGGACGTATTGATTGCTGTCCACCAGGCGAACAGACACGTCAATACCAAGCTTTTCCAGGTTGTTTTTGAAGGGCAGGACAACCCGTTCGAAGGTCTTCTGGAACAACAGCATCTCGAATTTCAGGGGCTTGCCTGTTTCTGCATGCACCATTTTGCCATTCCGAATTTCGTAACCGGCTGACCGCAACAGCTCCATAGCGGTTCGCAGGTTTGCTCGAAGCCCTTGCGTACCGTCGGTAGACGGTGCCTTAAACGGCTTGGTAAAAATATCCGCGCTCAGTTGATCCCGATAACCGTTCAGAATTTCCAGTTCCCGGCCGGATGGCAGGCCGGTTGAAGCGAGTTCGCTGTTCTCGAAATAGCTGTTGGTGCGGGCATATTGACCAAAAAACAGATTTTTGTTGGTCCAATCGAAATCAAAGCCGTAAGTCAGAGCTTCCCGGACTAGTGGATCACTGAAAACCTCTTTGCGGGTATTAAACACAAAACCCTGCATTCCGGTCGGGCGATGGTGTTCGAGAGCCTCTTTGATAATGGTGCCGTTGTCGAATTTGTCGCCGGTATAGGCTGTGGCCCAGTTTTTGGCGGACGTTTCCGCTCTGAAATCAAAGCTGCCGGCTTTGAATGCCTCTAATGCAACGGTGTCGTCGGTGTAGTAGTCATAGCGAATGCGATCAAAATTAAACCGCCCTTTGCGAACGGCGAGGTCCTTTGCCCAGTAATCATCAAGCCGTTCGTAAACGATGGAACGGCCTGCTTCAAAAGAACCAATCCGGTAAGCGCCACTACCAACGGGTGGGGTGAGGCCGTTCCTGCCAAACTCCCGGTCTTTCCAGTAATGGGCTGGCATAATCGGCATCTGGCCGAGAATAAGCGGCAGTTCCCGGTTGCTGGTTTGCTGAAAATCAAAACGAATCCGTTGGGGGCTCTCAACCGTTACCTTGCTCACATCAGCATAATAGTTCCGATAAAACGGATGGCCTTTCGTCGTAAGGGTTTCAAAGGAAAACTTCACATCTTCTGCGGTAATGGGCTCACCGTCCTGAAACCTCGCCGACGGCCGCAGGTTAAACACGACATAGCTCCGATCTTCAGGTGTTTCCAGCGACTCCGCTATGAGCCCGTACATGGAAAAAGCTTCGTCTGCCGAGTATTCAAGCAAGGTGTCGTAGAGGTAATTGCTAATCCCGGCCGCTGCAACACCGCGAATATCGAATGGATTGAAGGAGTCAAAGCCATTCGCCACCACGGCCATTTTCAGTGTGCCGCCTTTGGGCGCGTCGGGGTTTATGTAGTCGAAATGACTGAATCCTTCCGGGTATCGGGGTTCCCCGTGCATTGCAATGCCGTGAACAGCCTCTACTTGCGGCGCAGACGAATCAGCCGCTGTGTTACTGGCAAGAAGAACACCGGGGGAAGCCAGCAGGGCCAAGCTTGCAAAAAAGGATGTAAGACGTGAAGCAATAAGAATTCTTGTCATGGGTCTCGCACGTTCTGGAGTTTCAGGCCGGCACGGCGGGCATCCTGCCCGCCGCTCTTGTCCGCTAATTCTTTATGATTCTTATAGTTACTGAAAGTTCCGGCACCGTGAATGGCTGATCCTACGGGCTGTTCCGGATGTCGACGTAGAGTACCAGACTTTGCCCCGGTTGAAGATAACGCGAGGTGTTCAGATCGTTCCAGCTTGCAATGTCTCGCACATTCACCGAAAAACGGTTGGCGATGCGCGCAAGGGAGTCGCCCTTGCGAACCCGATATCCGACTTTACGAACCATGGCTTTACCACGGGCTCCTTCGGCAGATGCAAGTGTAGGCTGTGTGGTCTTGGACCAGATGACCAGTTCTTTACCGGGCATCAGTGGGTCTCCCGGAGCCATGCCGTTCCAGGCAGCGACCTGGCGTACAGAAACCCGATGCTCTCTGGCAATGTCCCAAAAAGTATCGCCACGGCGAACGGTATATCTAAGCTTGTTACCAGCACGCTTTTTCTCCTGTTTACGCTCGAGCCGCTTGGATGCGCTGAGAGCGTATGTGTCGGAGTTCTGGGAGGCGGAAGGTATCATCAGGCGCTGACCAATACGGATGAGGTCAGTATTAAGTTTGTTGACCTGTTGCAGCACCGCTGGTGTTGTCGAAAATTTCCGGGAGATTGTATTCAGACTGTCTCCGGACTTGACCACATAATTGCGCCATGAAACGCGCTTTGCAGCCGGGATCTCAGCCAACGCGGTGCGAAAGGCCTCGGCATTCTGATGGGGCACGAGTAGCCGATGTGGGCCGTCTGGTGAGGTGGCCCAGCGATTATAGGAAGGATTAAGAAGGTATATTTCGTCAATATCAACGCCCGCGAGTTCTGCAGCCTGGGCCAGGTCCAGTTGCCCGCCGGTTTCAACGATATCGAAATATGGCGCATCTATCAGAGCCGGGAGCTCAACACCGTAAGCTTCGGGGTTATCGAATATTTTCGCGAGGGCTATCAGCTTTGGAACGTAATGTCGGGTTTCCTGCGGCAACTGAAGCGACCAGAAGTCCTCAGGCTTGTTGCTTTTCCGGTTCCGTCGCATAGCGCTGGAAACCGTACCGCCGCCGCTGTTATAGGCAGCCAGGGCAAGAGTGTAGTCACCGCCAAAGCGGTTGGATAGTCGGTCCAGATAGGTGAGCGCTGCGTCCGTAGCCGCAATCACATCGCGGCGCTCATCGTGCCACCAGCTTTGGGTGAGGCCAAAATACTTACCGGTTGAAGGGATAAACTGCCAAAGGCCGGCAGCACGGCCGTGAGAATAGGCAAAGGGATCGAAGGCACTTTCAACGATGGGCAGCAATGCAAACTCGGCTGGCAGCCCACGCTCCTCGGTTTCGTTAACAATATGATGCAGGTAACGGCTTCCGCGCTCGACTACGCGATTGATATAGCCCGGGTGCTTTGCATACCAGTTCAGTTGATCTCTGACGCGCTTGCTGTCGACGTCGTGATCAAGGACGAAACCGGCTCGAAGACGGACCCATAAATCTGATTGTGCGAGCTCTTCACTGGCTGTTTTCGGCTCGGGGTTATCAAGCTTTTCCCGGGCTTCGCGTGCTGCAGCCTTGAGTTCAGGAGCCATGGCATCATCAAGTGGTTCATCACGAACAGCATCACTGTCTTCACCTGTTTCTACCGATTCCTTGAGACCTTCATCGCCGGCTGCGAGCGTCACCTCGTCCGAATCAAGAGGGTTTTTCGGCGCCACCTCAGCTGATAAATCAAAAGTGCTGCAGCCACTTGTCAATGCACCAATGAAGAGCAGAAGGGGCAATCGTTTAACCGGCATAGGCGATGTCCGACTCTGGGTTGTGACCGGGGTCATGTTTGAAAACCCGGCATATTTAATGAGTTACGAGCAAAAAGTTAAATGATTCTATGGGAGCTCGTTTCCAACGGTCAAGAAACCTCTCGTTACGGCGGTGAGAGGAATTGTTAACCGTTCAGAAATTATCCTTGCCGTGCCTTATAGCTGCAAAGATGTCGCTGTCTGAATCTGTGGGCAGGCCTTGTCTGGCGCCGTACTGTTTTGCTGCACTCACAACGACAGGGTCATCCCAACGCAGGAACGGGTTCAACCGTTTTTCATCTTCGAGTATCGAGGGTACCGTTGGTTTGCCGCTCTCCCTGAGGGTTTGGCAATGGCGCTCGAAGGCTTCGAGTTCGTTGTCATTCGGCAGCCAGCTTCGGGCAAAGCGGAGATTTGCCAGAGTGTATTCGTGTGCGCAGTAGACGGCAGCATTCCCAGGGAGTGCACGTATGGACTTAAGCGACTCAAGCATCTGAGCTGCCGTGCCTTCAAACAGGCGACCGCAGCCACACACGAAAAGGGTGTCGCCACAAAATAGGGCGGGGCGGCCAGCAATCTCGACATCGGTAAAGAACGCTATGTGATCCAGCGTGTGCCCCGGGACACTCAATACCTGAAACGTGACGCGCTCCCATACAACTTCATCGCCGGGACGGACATTGTTTGTGTTGCCTTTAAACGGCGATTCGGCGGGTCCGGTTACCCGGCAATCCGGGAAATCCTGGATCAGCGTCTTGACTCCGCCAACATGATCCGGGTGGTGATGAGTAACCAGAATGGTGTCCAGAGTGAGATCGTTTTTTGCAAGATGATCCTGTGCCGGCTTGGCCTGGCCCGGATCTACAATCAGCGCCTTACCCGTGTCGGTGTCTGCAAGGCACCAAATATAGTTATCACTGAACGCCGGGATGGCAGAGATGGTGAGCATCAGATGTCCCCGTTTATGCTTGGCAAGTGTGGCTGCTATGATAGAGCATTAAGCTCATGGCCCCAACAACCTCCGGACCAGGGGTTTTGAAGGGTTTTGTTAAAGCGGGAGTATAAGCAGTGTGAAGAAAAGCCAGAGTGTTGATTATCCGTCCCGCCTCGAGAGCTTTGAAAACTGGTTCCAGACGCCTCTTGGCCGCTCGATGCTGGCGGATCAACGTCGTTTCCTGGACCAAAAGCTTGCCTCTCTGACGGGTGCCAGACAGCTCCAGGTGAGCGTTAGCCATCGCATACCACTTACCAACGGCACAGATTTTTCGCAGAAAGTGATGACTACGCCAAAGTGGTTTACAAGCATTCCCGATGGGGTTGTTGTTTGCGATGCGGACGAATTGCCATTTCCCGGTGATTCCATGGACCTGGTTGTGCTGCATCATACTGCCGACTTTTCATCATACCCTCACCAGGCGCTCCGGGAGGCAACCCGGGTATTGCGAGGCGAGGGGATGATCGCTCTTGTTGGTTTTAATCCTTTAAGTGCCTGGGGCGCGCGCAGGTTGATTTCGCGACATCACGCAGGGCCATGGGGAGGGCGTTTTCTCTCGCGCGGGCGCATGGAGGACTGGCTCCATCTGTTGGGCTTCCAGGTTGACGTGTCAGTGACAAGGTTTTTCCGTTTGCCTCTGCAGCGCAGCGGTCGTAAAGCCTCAGGCAGGATTGGTGATCGCCTGACCGGTAATGGGCTCCTGCCAGTCGGAGCGTATTACTGTATCCTTGCGAAAAAAAGGGTATCTGCCCGCATTCCAAGGCGGCACGCATGGCGTCAGAATAACGTTATGGGAATACCGGGAACCGGAACCGTTAGTGCATCCAGAGGTTGCCCGCCGCAAAACCTGAACCACCCCGAAGACTGAACTGCCATTTGGAGCAGGCTATACCTATATACATGCAGGAGTTTCAATGTCCGAGAAGGTAATTCTGTATACCGATGGAGCCTGTAAAGGCAATCCGGGGCCTGGCGGATGGGGTGTCGTGCTCCGTTACGGCAATGCCCTGAAAACGATGCATGGCGGCGAGCGCCAAACCACCAATAATCGTATGGAACTGATGGCTGCCATCCAGGGCTTGAAGGCCTTGAAACGTGGCTGCGAGGTTGAGCTGTATACAGATTCCCAGTACGTGCGCAAAGGCATTACCGAGTGGCTTTCAGGTTGGAAACGCAACGGCTGGAAAACATCGGCGAAAAAACCGGTGAAAAACGATGACCTGTGGCGGGAACTTGATTCTGAAACCGCAAATCATAAGGTTAACTGGCATTGGGTAAAAGGCCATGCAGGTGTCCCGGATAACGAGCTCGCAGATGAGCTTGCCAACAAGGGTGTTGACGAATTAACCCGTAGCTGAACACGATTCAATCCCGAACCGGTGTGAATATTATGAGACAGATTGTACTGGACACAGAAACAACAGGTATTGATCCGGCAGAGGGACACCGGATCATCGAGATAGGCTGTGTGGAGATGATGGAGCGCCAGCCCACGGGGCGTAATTACCATGTCTATATCAACCCTGAACGAGAAGTTGAAGCAGAAGCCATTACCATTCACGGGATTACCAACGAATTTCTTGTAGATAAGCCAAAATTTGCAGAGATAGCAGACGAGTTTTTTGAGTTCATAAAAGGCGCCGAACTTGTCATTCACAACGCCGCGTTTGACGTGGGCTTTATGGATTCCGAATTTGGTCGAATCAAGCCGGTACGAAAAACTGCTGATCATTGTGGTGTTGTGGATTCCCTGGCAATTGCCAGGGCTAAGCACCCGGGACAAAAGAACAACCTGAACGCGTTGTGCAAACGCTATGGCGTTGATAACAGTAACCGGGAACTGCACGGCGCACTGCTGGACGCGGAGATTCTGGCGGACGTATACCTGCTGCTTACCGGCGGACAAACCGACTTGTCCCTGGATGCCGGTTCTGAAAACGGTGGTGGTGTAAGCGGGATTCGCAGGCTGAGCGCAGAGAGGCCTGCATTGGCGGTTGTACGGCCCACTGAAGCTGAGAACGAGGCGCATGAGGCTTTCATGTCCACTCTTGAAAAAAAGGCTGGAGGAACCGTCTGGAGCAAACTTGAAGGCGCAGAATGAGAACTGTGTCTGCCTGTACCAATTGTTACATTCCAGCTTTATTGAGGTACTTGAGTTTTATGTTATAAGTAATGATTAGTACGCCAGTTTTTCGGGTGCGTACATTAGTCGGAGAGGAAAACCGACTCATAATAAAAAGGTCTGGCATAGGTCTTTGGCAGGCTATAGCTCACATGGAAGACGTGGTCGTAGTTCTCCGCGGATTAACAGGAAGCGTTGTATGGTTCAATCGTCTCTGGCGACTAAATCGCAGTCGTTTGATCTGGTCAAAAGTGAAATAGAGCAGACCATCAAACAGGCTGAATCCAGTCTTGAACGCTTTCAGGAAAATCGAGAGAGTGGGGAAGACCTGCAAAATTGTCTGGATTATCTGAACCAACTTCGCGGTATTTTTATTCTGGTAGAGCTTCGTGGCGGCACACTGCTGTGCCAGGAAGCGGTCACCATGGCCAATGATGTGCCTGTTGGTGCAAACGACGATAAAAATATCCTCCTGACGACGCTGAGCAACGCCTTATTTATTCTTCGTCGTTACGTCGAGTATTACCACCAGCAGCGAGAAGATCACCCGGAACTCTTGCTGCCGGTCATCAACGAACTTCGCGAAGCTCGCCGTGAGAAGCCCTATCCCGAATCCCGCTTTTTTGAGGTTGATGTAAAGGAACGGCCGGACTTTTGTGGCAGCTTGTCGGTTGCTGCCTTCGAAGGCAATGAAGCAGACTACGAAATTGTTGCCCGGCGTATGCGCCTGACCTTTCAGGTTGCGCTGCTGGGTTTGCTACGTGACCGGAACCCTGTGGTTAGTCAGAAACTTTTCGGTCGCTCAGCACGGGGTTTTGTCCGCCTGTGCCAGGGAGCTCCAATGGGTCAAATGTGGTGCCTCGTTGCTATCGCAGCAGATACCATGCTGGACCGTGCGATGATTTTTACCAAAGCTCGCAAGCGTTTGTTCATGCGGATCGAAAAATACGCGCGGGAAGTGGTTTATGTCGGCAAAGTGGCTACCGCCAAAGATGCGCCGGACTCCCTCATTCGAGATCTGGTTTACCTGCTTTACCGTAGCGGCTCCGCAAACCCTGAAGTTAAGGAGGTTCTTTCCGCGTTCCATTTGACGCCTGCGGAGTTTCCCGATTCCATTCTTGAAGCTCATTCCCGCCGTCTCTACGGTCCGGGCACAGATGTGCTGAAATCCCTCTCCGAAGCCTTGCAGGACGAGTTGAATCAGCTCAAAGACAAGCTAGATATTATTGAGCGCGGTATTGAACCGGATCTGGCTGAGCTGTCATCCATTGCCGATACTCTTGAGCGTCTCGGCAACACTCTGGTTATGCTCGACCTGAATCGGCTAGCAACGATTGCCCGCGAAGAAGCCGTAAGGCTACGAGCATGGGAAGCAGAATCCCGACTGCCCGGTGAAGACGAATTATTCCGCCTTGCGGATTCTGTACTTGGTATCGAAGACGCCGTTATGCAGATCGTCAGTCGCGGCATCACGTCAGAAACCGATGCGCTGGCGGGAAGTGAGCGTAGCTGTGAAGAATCCATCTATTTAAGAGAAGCGGTATACGTGGTTGCGGACGAGGCACGGGGTGCTTTGACGCTTGCCAAGCGCGCCATCACTGCGTTTGTGGAATCGGATTATGACAAGCTCCATCTCGCCAATCTGCCCGCAACCTTGCACAGTATCTGGGGTGGGTTACAGATGGTGAGCGACTCTGGAGCAGCGCACGTGCTTGAGCGTGTTGCAGCTTCGATACAGGAGCGGTTACTGGATGCGCGTGAAGCACCTGAAACCCAGGTTCTGGAAGCACTGGCGGATGCCCTGACATCGCTTGAGTACTATATCGAAAGTATTGGTAAACGAGAGGAGAGCAACGCAGATTTGCTCAGATTGGCGGAGTCATCGCTGGATGATGTCGGCTTGTAACCTTTAGACCCGCTGGGGAAGTGCCAGATAGCAAAAAACCCGCATTGTACGCGGGTTTTTTTTGAGCTCAGCGGGGCTGATCAGCCCATGTTGAACAGCTCACCCAGCTTGGTAGCCAGCATCATGTCGCCTTCAGCGCGCAGCTGCCCAGCCATGAAAGCCTGCATGCCGTCAGTTTCGCCGGAAACAATACCTTGCAGGGTTTCGGAGTTCATGATCAGCGTTACGGAAGGGTCGGCGTGAGGGCCTTCATGCAGCGTGCATGTTCCGTCTTTGATGACCAGGTGGTGGGTCTTGTCATCTTCGATGTCAAATTGGAAAACCAGATCGAGGCCCTGAGCTGCGTCTGCGTTGAAATTCTGCTCGAGTTTTTGAAAGATTTGATCTACAGACATTATTTTACCCTTTGTGGTGGTTGTCTTGTCATGGTGGCGGCTTTACGTGCCTGGCTTTTAAAGCCTTGGCGGCAGCCGGGTAGAGCCGACTTCGCCTTTCGACTTTATGGGGAGACTGAATCACTGTCAAGCTCGATCGAACGCTTGTTTTAATTTTTATGCTCTGCTTATCACTAGAGTTTCGGTAAGTTACACTCTCGTGCTTGCTTAACTGGCTGGAGAAGCGATTTGGAGTTCCTGACGGATTACGGTTTGTTTTTGGCTAAAGTGATTACCTTTGTTATTGCAGCAATTGTGGTCGTGTCTATTATTGTCTCTGCTACCCAGAAAGAGAAGGGTGACCACGAAGACGACGGCGAGCTGCAAGTCCGCAAGCTCAACGAGAAATACCGCAAACTGCGCGAGTCCATTCAGGCGCGACTCATGTCAGAGCATGAGCAGAAAGCGTGGAGCAAGGCAAAAAAGAAAAAAGACAAAGCCGAAAAGAAAGCCGATAAAGCAAAGAAAACCGACGTGGACGCCCCTGAAGCCGCGCCGAAACGCATCTATGTACTGGATTTTGACGGCGACATTAAGGCCAGCGACACAGATCCGCTTCGCCGCGCTATATCTGCAGTACTCAGCGTTGCTGAGCCAGGTAAAGATGAGGTCGTGATTCGTCTCGAGAGCGGTGGAGGTTTGGTGCACGCCTATGGCCTTGCCGCGGCACAACTCGACAGGATCCGCAGCAAAGGCATCCACCTTACGGCCTGTGTCGATAAAGTGGCTGCAAGCGGCGGTTACATGATGGCTTGCGTTGCCGACAAGATTATCGCTTCGCCATTCGCTGTATTAGGCTCTATTGGTGTTGTAGCGCAGCTGCCCAATTTCCATCGGTTGCTCAAGAAGAATAACGTCGACTTTGAAATACTGACCGCCGGTGAGCACAAGCGTACGATGACCATCTTCGGTGAAAATACCGATAAAGGCCGGCAGAAATTTCTCGACGATCTGGAAGACACACATGGCTTGTTCAAGGATTACGTCAGTGAACGCAGGCCTGAACTCGACATAGCCGCTGTGGCTACCGGAGACATCTGGTTCGGAAAGCGGGCGCTGGATGTGAAGCTGATCGACGAGATCAAAACCTCCGACGAATATCTCATTGAAGCCTGCGACAGGGCAGATGTAGTCTCTGTCTCATTCCAGCGCAAACGCACCCTTCCCGAGAAACTAGGGCTGGCAACCAGTGCAGCGCTCGAACACACGGTATGGAGAGTCCTGAGTGCATTTCGCAACCAGAAAATCCAATAGCCAATAGCAAGCGGGGAAAATCATGACGAACAATACCCAATATAAAGCCTGGCGTGTTGAAGAGCAGGATGGCGACTATAAAGGCGCCGAACAGACCCTTGGCACCAAAGATCTCCCTGAGGGTGAGGTGCTGATAAAGGTCAGTCATTCTTCTCTCAACTATAAAGATGCACTCTCGGCCTCAGGCAATAAAGGTGTAACACGCACGTTCCCGCACACGCCGGGCATCGATGCCGCTGGGGAAGTCGTTGAATCCGCAACCGGAACACCTGCTGTTGGTAGCCCGGTTATTGTGACCGGCTATGACCTGGGGATGGGCACCGCTGGTGGTTTTGGTGAATACATCCGTGTTCCCTCTGCATGGTGCGTACCCATGCCAAGCGGCTGGAGTGCCAGCACGGCAATGATCTACGGCACCGCTGGCCTTACAGCAGGTCTGTGTGTACAAAAGCTTCTTACCATGGGTGCCAGGCCAGAGCAGGGCAAAGTAGCCGTTTCCGGCGCCTCAGGTGCAGTTGGCAGCGTTGCCGTAGAACTCCTCGCAAAGCTCGGCTTCGACGTCGTCGCGATCAGTGGCAAAGCCGATCACGAAGACAGCCTGAAAGAGCTAGGTGCTAGTGAGGTCGTTGGGCGAGATGCACTGGCGGAAGACAAGAAACCGATGCTGAAACCGGTATTTGGCAACGCTGTGGATACCGTTGGTGGCGCGCCCCTTGCTGAACTGCTGAAGCAGATACTACCCGGCGGCTCCGTTTCCTGCTGCGGCCTGGTGGCTGGCCCCCAGCTCCAGACCACGGTTCTCCCGTTCATCTTGCGTGGTGTGAACCTGTTGGGTGTAGATTCGGTGGAAATTCCGCTGGCAGAAAAAGAAGCTGTGTGGAAAAAGTTTGCGGGTGACTGGAAATGCCCGAAGGCCGAAGCTTCTGCGAAACGAATTGGCCGTGCTGACCTTGATGGCGCGCTGAAGGCGTTCCTGAAAGGCGAGTCAGCGGGAAAAATCGTCCTGGATCACGCGATCTGAAACGCCTAAGCTGAAGCTGCCAGAGCGGGGCCAGTAGTCAAAACTGTGCGTAGCCATGTGTGGCGGAGCCAAGCGTACACGGACGTATTCACAGCGTGTTTTGACTACTGGCCCCGTTCTGGTAGCAGACTCCGGGTTCCGGGCCAGAAACCTAAGAAGCCCGACGCCGAAACAAAGGCAAATCCGTATCCGTAGCAGCTTGATACCCCTGACTGAAGAAGTTCAGAGATCGCGCCGCCTTGCGGATATCCTTATCGGGCCGCAGCTCATAAGTATCAAAGCCGCAACGCTTCATAAACTGAAGTTGATCCAATAGCACATCTCCAATCGCCCGCAGCTCATTTTTAAACCCGAAGCGCTCCCTCAGCAAACGGCCAATGCTGTAACCCCGGCCATCGCTGAACTTGGGGAAGTTTACAGCGATCAACGGTAGCTCATTCACATGATCAGCCAGAATCTCGGGCTCATCATGGCTGTCAAACCACACGCCAATATCCTCTCTGCCAACAAAGTGCTCACGACCTGCCAGCCAGAGATCGGCCGGGATAAGTGCGCGTTGGTGGCCAGGGATGTTCAGCGATTCGCCACTATCAGGACGGGGAACCACAACCCACTGGTTCTGACGGATGCTGCCATCCCGGAAAATAATGTCAGGCATAAACCCGCTCCTTGAAAGGATCGATTCCAACACGACGATAAGTATCCAGGAAAGATTCCTCATCCGTGCGCTTGTTTACGTAAACATCAATGATCTTGGCGATCACATCGGGCATGTCATCCTGGGCAAAGGATGGCCCCAATATTTTTCCGATTGATGCATCATGCTGCGATGAGCCACCGAGACTCACCTGATAGAACTCCTGGCCCTTCTTGTCGACACCCAGAACACCAATGTTGCCGACGTGGTGATGGCCACAGGCGTTCATGCAGCCCGAAATATTCAAATCGATTTCGCCAAGGTCGTACAGGAAATCAAGATTATCAAAACGGCGCTGAATCGCGTCAGCCACAGGGATGGACTTGGCATTGGCCAAGGCGCAGAAATCGCCGCCCGGGCAGCAAATAATGTCCGTCAGCGTATTCAGGTTGGCTGTGCCGAAACCCATTGGGCCAAGCTCCTGCCAAAGCTCCAGAAGTCGATTCTGGGGCACATCTGCCAATACCACGTTCTGCTGGTGCGTTACTCGTACTTCTCCAAAGCTGAACTCATCTGCAAGATCCGCAATTTGCTCAAGCTGTCGGTCAGTAACGTCTCCCGGTGGGGTGCCGGTTTTTTTCATGGTCAGAGAAACAATGGCGTAGCCCGGCTTCTTGTGAGTGTCCACGTTGTGCTGTAGCCACTGATCAAAGCCACGATTTTCGAACCTTTGCTGTGCAAGCAGGTCGGTTGCATTATCCAGCGCCGCATAATCAGGCTCGGTGAAGTAGCCCTGAATGCGTTCAATGGCCTCAGGCGTCAGCCTGGTCGGTGAATCCTTGATGTGAGCCCATTCGGTTTCGACTTTCTCCGCAAAACCTTCCGGCGTCAAAGCTTTAACCAGAATCTTGATGCGGGCCTTGAACTTGTTATCGCGGCGACCATATCGGTTGTAGACCCTGAGAACAGCTTCAAGATAGGTAAGAAGGTCGAGTTCCGGCAGGAATTCACGAATAACAGGGGCCACCATTGGGGTGCGGCCAAGACCGCCACCGACGTGCACCCGGAATCCAAGCTCGCCAGCTTCATTACGAACAATTTGGAGCCCTATATCGTGCACCCGGATGGCGGCTCTGTCAGTTTGCTCAGAGGCATTTACGGCAACTTTGAACTTCCTGGGCAGAAACGCGAATTCCGGATGAAAGGTCGACCACTGCCGAATGATTTCACAGTAGGGCCGTGGATCCACCAATTCGTCCGATTGAACAGCCGCAAACTGGTCTGTTGTCGTGTTTCTGATGCAGTTTCCGCTGGTCTGGTTGGCGTGCATTTCAACTTCAGCCAGTTCCGCCAGAATGTCGGGAACGTCTTCCAGGTCTGGCCAGTTGAGCTGTACGTTCTGGCGCGTTGTGAAGTGAGCGTAGCCTTTGTCGTAATCCCGGGTAATCCGGGCCAAGCGGCGCAATTGAACAGAACGCAGCATGCCATAGGGCACACAGATGCGCAGCATGGGTGCAAGTCTCTGAATGTAAAGACCATTCTGAAGACGCAAAGGGAGAAACTCGTCCTCTGCCAGCTCTCCCGCCAGTGCCCGCGTGGTCTGGTCCCGGAATTGTGCAACCCGCTCGGCCATCATTTGCCGATCGTGCTCATCGTATACGTACATAAAGGAAAGTCCTGGGTAATATCGTCGTAACAGCATGCACCTGTAAGATTCCGGTTCAGGAACAAGAGGTGCGCCCGAAAATCGGGGCCTTATATCTGAAACGCAGGATAACAGCGGCTACTTATTCTAGAAACGATTATTTCAAGATATGTTTATCGATTGAAGCGATAAGGCGATGCATAAGGGGCTGGACGAATATCAATTTGATGCTTTAATGAGGAGGGAGAAAACACCAATTCCGGGTTTCATTCAAATTCAAATAGCAGGCACCGGTAGTTCGGGCCTCTGAACAAGGAGCAAGTAATGAAGAAGCTGATGCGATCAGACAGTCAGGTCGATGCGGTAGCGGCAGTGCTGCTGGTGACACTTGTAGTCGTATTCGCTGTGGTTTGGGTTTCCGGGCAGTAGTGGTTACTGCCCGGACAACACAATATTTACAACCAGAACGAGCGTGCCGATAAAGAGCGCAGTGAACAACAGGCCTCCAATAATGTAGGGCAACGGGCTGTGGCTCCCGAAATCCTCTTCGTGGCGCTTGTTGGATTGAACTCCCAAAGCGCCCGCAGCAACGCTCTGCATTACCTTCAAAACGCCGGGGCCTTGGGATTTTTTGTTTTTAGCCTTTTTTTCTGTATCAGGCGAATTTGCCATATAACCCATCCTGTCCGAGTGTAAGACTGGTCATTACTCCGCCGGATCATATGCGAGGCTGGGTGCCAGCCACCGTTCCGCTTCCGCTTTGGAGAGACCTTTGCGCTCAGCATAGTCTTCAACCTGATCTACGCCAATTTTACCTACTGCAAAGAACTTTGAATCCGGATGCGAAAAGTACCAGCCTGAAACTGCCGCCGTCGGGAACATGGCAAAGTGCTCAGTCAATTCAATGCCGGTTTTTGCGGTCGCGTCCAACAGTTGGAACAGTGTTGCTTTCTCGGTGTGGTCCGGGCACGCCGGGTAGCCGGGAGCCGGGCGGATACCGCGATAACGTTCCTTGATCAGGTCTTCGCTCGCAAGTTGTTCATCGGCATCGTAGCTCCAGAATTCCGTGCGAACACGCTCATGCATGCGCTCAGCAAAAGCTTCGGCCAGACGATCCGCCAAGGCTTTCACCATGATCGCGTTGTAATCATCGTTGGCGTTTTTATATTCAAGGGACATTTCTTCCGCACCAATACCGGTGGTAACCGCAAATCCACCAACATAGTCGCAATACTCAGTGCCTTCTTCGGCCACAAAATCAGACAGCGCCATCATTGATTTACCCGGCGCTTTTTCATCCTGCTGACGTAAGTGGTGCAGGGTGGTCAGCTCTTCGCTGCGGGTATCGTCGGTGTACACTACAATGTCATCGCCGCGGCGATGCGCTGGCCAGAAACCGATTATGCCTGAGGCACTTACGCGCTTTTCGTCAACCATTTTACGAAGGATGATCTGCGCGTCATCAAACAGGTTTCGGGCCGCTTCACCGCGTTTGGGGTCATCAAATACCTGCGGGTATTTTCCGGCGATATCCCAAGAGATGAAGAACGGTGTCCAGTCTATGTAGGGCACCAGTTCATTAAGATCATATTCTTTAAATACCCGAGTGCCGGTGAAGGCCGGCTTGGGTGGCACGTAATTTTCAAAGCTGACCTCAGGGGCTCTTGCTCGTGCCTGTTTAAGGCTGACAAGCTTGGTTCGGTCACCGCGCTGTTTCCGACGCTCCCGTACTTCATCGTATTCTTTACGCGCAGCGTCCACGAGCGCAGGTTTGGCTGTTTTGCTCAGCAGTTGCGATGCAACGTTAACGCATCGGGATGCGTCCGATACATAAAGAGCAATGTCGTTTTTGTAGTGAGGCTCAATTTTAACCGCCGTGTGGGCCTTCGAGGTGGTAGCGCCGCCAATCATCAGGGGCAGGTGAAAGTCCAGACGCTGCATCTCCCGGGCGACATGTACCATTTCGTCCAGAGATGGCGTGATAAGACCGCTCAGGCCGATAATATCCACGTTGTGTTCTTTCGCTGCTGCCAGAATCTTGTCGCAGGGCACCATCACGCCCAGATCGATGACCTCATAGTTGTTACACTGCAACACCACACCCACGATGTTCTTGCCAATGTCGTGCACATCGCCCTTTACCGTCGCCATCAGGATTTTACCTTTGGCTTGCTGGTCCTCAGATTTTTCCGCTTCGATAAAGGGAATGAGATGGGCTACGGCCTGTTTCATTACGCGGGCGCTTTTAACGACCTGGGGCAGAAACATCTTGCCTTCACTGAACAGGTCGCCGACCACGTTCATGCCGTCCATCAGCGGACCTTCAATGACATGAATCGGGCGCTCGGCCTGTTGGCGGCACTCTTCAGTATCTTCGATAATAAAGTTGGTAATGCCCTTTACCAGAGAGTGTTCCAGTCGCTTGGTTACTGGCCATTCGCGCCACGCCAGATCCTCTTCCTGGGTCTTTCCGCCCTTGCCTTTATAGCGCTCGGCGATTTCCAGCAGGCGATCTGTGGAATCATCCCGGCGGTTGAGTACTACGTCCTCAACCAGCTCCTTCAGTTCGGGGTCGATCTCATCGTAAATCACCAGTTGGCCCGGGTTTACAATACCCATGTTCATGCCAGCCTTGATGGCGTGGTAGAGAAACACGGAATGGATGGCTTCACGCACCACATCGTTGCCACGGAAGGAGAAGGACACGTTGCTCACGCCGCCGGAGATAGACGCATGGGGCAGGTTCTTCCGAATCCAGCGTGAGGCATTGATGAAGTCGACGGCGTAGTTGTTGTGCTCTTCGATACCTGTGGCGATGGCGAAAACGTTGGGGTCAAAAATAATGTCGCCGGGATTGAAGCCGATGCCGGTCAGAACATCGTATGATCGCTTGCAGATTTCAGTCTTGCGCTCATAGGTATCCGCCTGTCCTTGCTCATCAAAGGCCATAACAACAACAGCAGCGCCATAACGCATGCAGTCACGGGCCCGTTTGACGAACTCTTCTTCGCCTTCTTTCAGGCTAATGGAGTTCACCACCGCCTTGCCCTGAATACAGCGCAGACCGGCCTCGATGACTTCCCACTTGGAGGAATCAATCATGATCGGGACGCGGGAGATATCGGGCTCTGAACCAACCAGGTTAAGGAAGGTGACCATCACCTCCTTGGAGTCCAGCATGCCCTCGTCCATGTTGATGTCGATGACCTGAGCGCCGTTTTCAACCTGATCCCGCGCCACGCTCAGGGCTTCTTCGTACTGCTCCTCTTTGATGAGGCGCAAAAAGCGCTTGGAGCCGGTTACGTTGGTGCGCTCACCCACATTTATAAACAGGCTGTTTTCGTCCGCAGTGAAGGGTTCAAGGCCGGACAGTCGCAACGCTTTCGGGCGCGTCGGTACCTTCCGCGGTGGATACTTGGAAACCGCCTTGGCTACCGCCTCAATGTGCTCAGGGCGCGAACCACAGCAGCCGCCAATGATGTTAAGGAAACCGTCGCGGGCGAAGCCTTCAATGATGTCGGCCATTTCCTCGGGCGTTTGATCATATTCTCCCAATTCGTTCGGAAGACCCGCGTTGGGGTGCGCGCTAACGTAGGTGTCGGCTTTGCCGGACAATTCTTCAACGTATGGGCGCAGTGCGTCGGCACCCAACGCGCAGTTCAACCCGACAGAGATAGGCCGGGAATGCGCGATTGAGTTCCAGAAGGCTTCGGTAGTTTGCCCGGACAGGGTGCGGCCAGAGGCGTCGGTGATGGTGCCGGAAATCATGATTGGCAGCTCGATGCCGCTGTCTTCAAAATACTGTTGAGTCGCGTAAATGGCCGCTTTTGCGTTCAGCGTATCGAATATGGTTTCGATGAGGATGATGTCGCAACCGCCCTCGACCAGGCCCTCAACTGATTCATAGTAGTTATCGACCAGAGTCTGGAAATCGACGTTCCGAAACCCCGGGTTGTTTACGTCCGGAGACAGTGAGGCCGTGCGGGACGTAGGCCCCACAGCGCCAGCTACAAACCGGGGTTTGTCCGGGTTTTTTGCGGTAAACTCATCCGCAACCTGGCGTGCCAGCTGCGCGGCAGCCACATTCAGCTCTTTAGCGATGGCTTCAAGGCCATAATCCGCCTGAGACACTCGGGTTGAATTAAACGTGTTGGTCTCAATGATATCTGCACCGGCGTCCAGATACTCTGCATGGATGTTTCGAAGCAGGGCAGGTTGGGTAAGGTTCAGCAGGTCATTGTTGCCCTGAACTTCCCGATCGTAATCGGCAAACCGATCGCCGCGGAACGCTTGCTCATCCAGTTTCTGGTTCTGGATCATGGTTCCCATGCCGCCGTCGAGAATCACAATGCGTTCTTGCAGGACTTTGTGAAGTTGTTCGATGCGAGTGTTGCGATCGGTCATAGTCAATATTCCGGAAGTCGTTATTAACGGCGTGTTTGGTTTTATGGCGCGGAATGATAGCAAAATGCCGGAGCCAGTCGTAGCTCCGCGCGCGTTGTTCTTTACTTACGTCAAGCGTGGCGTGCGGAGGCTATAGTACGTGAAAGTGATTACCCTGATAAAGACCCACTAAATTACTTGGTCTTTCATGTTGCCGCGAACTCCCTTAAAATGAAGTTAAACTTACCAACGGGTTGAAAACATGGCTTTGGTTACTGTGACAGATCCCGCACGGGACTATCTTGCACAACTTATTGAAAAGCAGGATGTTGAAGGCATGGGCGTACGTATTTTCGTAACGCAGCCAGGCACCAGAAACGCTGAAACCTGCCTGGCTTATTGCCCGCCTAACGAGATCGTACCTACGGATGAGCAGGTAGACCTCGAAAAGTTCACCTTGTACCTGGATCACAACTCTGTGCCATTCCTTGAGGAAGCCTTTGTAGACTACTCAAAGGATCAGATGGGTGGGCAGCTCACAATCAAGGCTCCGAATGCCAAAGTTCCAAGCGTTGATGAGAACGCGCCTTTGCCCGACAGGGTGAATTATGTTCTGGCTTCGGAGATCAATCCGAACCTTGCAGCCCATGGCGGTGATGTATCCTTGGTTGAAATCGTTGACGGATCTGTCGCCGTTCTGAGGTTTGGTGGCGGTTGCCAAGGCTGCTCAGCGGTCAGTCTTACACTGAAACAGGGAGTTGAATCTACCCTCAAAGAGCGTGTCCCCGAAATCACGGCTGTTCGCGATGTAACGGATCACACGCAAACCGAGAACGCCTATTACCAGTAACGGGCACCTTTAAAGTAGTTTGCCAGGTGCGCGCAGCCGCACTTTTCCTCTCGCGATGGCTGCTCGGCCAATGTTCCACTGGCCGAGCTTTCGCATAATCTACCCCCTGGACCAAGGGCGATAGATATCCCGCCCGATCAAAAATGACATAATATGCAGGCTCAAGGTCTGCACATGCACAACCGGGGATCCCCTTGCTCGACGCTGCACTTTTATCCGTGCCTGTTATGGCCGCCTTGGTGGGCTGGTTTACCAATTGGCTTGCTATAAAAATGTCTTTTTACCCGATACGGTTTATCGGTGTTGGTGTCCTTGGATGGCAGGGCGTTATTCCGCGCAAGGCGGAGAAAATGGCGCATATCTGCATCGACCGAACGCTGCGGCAATTTGGTGATCTGAACGCCGTTTATCAGAAGCTTGAACCTCAACATATTATTGAGCAGGTGGTCTCTCAGGTAACGCCAAGGCTGGATGAGTACATTGATGAAATGATGTACGAAACCCAGCCGGTGCTTTGGGACAATTTGCCCCTGTTTTTGCGCCGGCGGATTTATCAATGGGCACGTGAGCAGCTGCCTGCCCGGATTGAAAACCTCGTTGAGGATTTCGGCGACGACCTGGATGAGTTGGTCGACCTCAAAGCATTGCTGAGCCGCGAGCTGCAGCAGCACCCCGATCTGATGAATCGCATATTTCAGCAGGCCGGCTCGGTTGAGCTCCGATCGGTTATCAATCGTGGGGCCATTATTGGCGGAATCTTGGGCTGCTTTCTTGCGGCTGTATGGTCAATCTATCCGGAACCCTGGTTATTACCGATTGGTGGGTTCCTGATCGGTTTTATCACAAACTGGCTCGCCATTACTTTGCTGTTTGCGCCGTTGGCGCCTCGCAGGTTTCTGTTTTGGAAAATCCAGGGCTTATTTTTACGTCGTCAGCCTGAGATCAGCGACATCTGGGCAAAGCTGGTTGCCGAAGAACTGATAACCGTGGAGAAGGTGGCTGACGCCATGATCAACGGTAATCAGGGCGACCGCACTCGCGCCATCATGCAAAAGCACCTGCGGCCTTTACTCGATAACTCACTGCTGATGAAGCTCGGTGCTCAGGTCACCGTTGGCATGAGCGGTTATACAGAGTTGAAAAAAGCCATGAACCAGCAGGCATTGCTCGCGACCCACGATGTGTTCAGTAACCCCGGTTTCAATAAAGAGCGTGCGCCCGTTGTCGCGAGTGTATTGGCGGGGCAAATGAAGGCGCTACGGCCCGCAGAATTCCAGGACATACTCCGCCCGGCGTTTCGCGAGGAAGAAGTTCAATTGATGTTTATTGGCGGAGTGTTTGGTGCGCTTGCAGGCGCCTTTCAATTGATAGTTCTGGCATATTCTGCATGGTGGGCATAGGGCCGGAAATCGCTAAAGGCAGTTTGTCGGCCGCGGTAGACCAGCAATACGGCATGCGGTTTTTGCGGGAGTGCCCGGGAACAATTGCATGAGATAAATACTGTTGCCCCTTTCTTCACCCAAGGCCTCTTTCACCGATTTGACGAACAGTCGGTTCGAGGGTGGAGGCATATCATGTTCTTTGTAAAATAAGCGCAGGAACTTGATGATTTCCCAATGTTTTTCATTGAGTTTTATGTCGTCTGCTGCAGCAATCGCAGTCGCGGCTTCAGGCGTCCAGTCGCTTGCGTTCTCGAGAAAACCTTCATTGTTTCGGGCGGGTATTACGCAGTCTGTCATGGTTCACCAGCTGATTACGTTTTGAGCCTGGGCTGTCAGATCAACCATAGCGGGATAGTCCACCAGGGCAGCCTCGCCGGTGCATTGGCCGAGCCCGCGAGCAGCTACATCCGGTGCCAGAGCATACACGCGAATGCCCGCCAAAGTGCTGCATTGTGCGGCAAGGGCCAATACAGCGTTCTCAGTGAGAAGCAATGCGTCGCCGGGCATCAGCGCACCCATACACGCTACCGAACGCGGATGTTCGGGTGCCTTGTTCAGAATGTGGAGCGTATGAATGGGGGTCATAACAGGTTCCGACTCTTTGTTAGAGCGTCCTTGGGAATCAGCCGGCAAAGGCGGTATGTTTGTACTGATTAAGTAAATCGGAGCTGCTTTCAGACATTACTACACCAGCCACCATATCTTCCAGCGTAAGCCTATAGCGAACACAGGCGGCAGCGTCTGCATACATTGCTTCAACGCCAAAAATGGGTGCCGCCGAGAGGTTTTTTTCTACGGACTTCTGTTCCACTTCGCTTGTTTCCTGGAGCTTGCGCAACCAGTTAACCCCCGCCCCCGTAAACAGCAGCGCTACAGGCTGGTCAAACGCGGCGAGGGAAAATGCCATATCAAGGGCTTCGCGGCCCGCCCAGGTTCCGTAAGGAGGCTGGTCAATCACAATCAACGTGCTCACGCTCAACCTCCTGCATGGAAATAGATAACGCGCGAAGATGCCATAGTGCCTTCAACCCACTCACCAAGCCCGGCTATCACGAAAGGTTCGAGAAGATTGCTGGCGGGTAGTTCATAGCGTTTTTGCTCAGACTCGTTTACGAGCCCGCGCCTTAAGGCGGACGCGACACAGGCTACGCCCGGAATGTCGTTATCCTTCAGAAATATCGCCCACTCGGCAGGCCAACTGGTTTCATCTGAAGGTGGCGCAGAGAACGCTGAGGCAAGATGAACCCCGTCGCCATAGAGAAATACCCTATCCAGCGTATGGCCTGCTGCGATCGCCGACCGGGCAAACGACAAGGCTGTTTGCGGAGCCTGGGAAGAGTAGGGTGCTCCGGTAATAACCAGCGTGTAGTTTTGAAGTTGGATAGCGGCCATGGTTTCAGTTCTTGCCTGAGTGCAGTTTCAGCCTTAGATTAGCCCAGTGTACCAATAGCAAAAACCCCGGCAAAGGCCGGGGTTTCCGCAAACTTATCGGCGCAAAGGGCGCCGGATATTAATCGTTGCCGGAGAAGGCACCGATGAGGTGCAGCAAGCTCACGAACAGGTTGTAGATGTTCAGGTACAGGCCAGTGGTAGCCATGATGTAGTTGGTCTCGCCACCGTTCACAATGCGGCTGGTGTCATACAGGATGAAACCCGACATCAGGAACACAATCGCAGCGCTGATAGCCAGGCTGATTGCTGTGATCTCAACGCCAAACATACCCGCAACGATGGAGCCCAGAGCTGCAACCAGTACAACAACCAGGCCGGCAACCAGCATGCCACGCATGAAGCTGAAGTCTTTTTTCGTGGTCAGCACGTAGCCTGACAGGGCGAAAAACACCAGGCCAGTTCCACCCAGGGCCTGCATGATGATTTGCCCGCCATTGGAGAACTGCAGGTAATACGTCAGAATCGGGCCAAGTGAAAGGCCAAGCAGGCCGGTAAAGGCGAACACAACAGCAATACCGGCAGAGCTATTGGCAGTGCGTGGTAGCACCAGCCAAATCAGAGCAAGTGCGCCCAGACTGCTCACAAGGCTTGCGCCTTGGCTCAGGCCAATGGACATTGAAACGCCCGCCATGACAGCACTGAATATCAGTGTCATTGCAAGCAGCGTGTAAGTGTTTCGCAGAACCTTGGTCGCTGAAGCACTGATTGGTGCGGTAGCGGATCCGCGGGCAATCATGCCTTTGCGATTCTGCTGAACATTGTACTGTCTGTTTTGCATTCTGATCTCCGGTTTAATCCAGCTTGTTGGGTTGCTGGCGTCAGGCACGGAGCCTGATGAACGCCAATCACCTGGAATTACACTCCATAGTAATGTCGAATTCTGAACTTTCAATCATTTACGACACGAAAATGCCCTCCGGATTCCATTAAAAGCAGTTAATGTCGGAATCTGCCGCCAGTTTTGCACAGGGCGTTGACAGCACAGGCAATTCCGGTATGATGCACACCGCTGTCGTTCGACAGTAATGGAAAAACGGTGGGCTGGCAGAGTGGCTTAATGCAGCGGTCTTGAAAACCGCCGTACGTTAGTAGCGTACCCGGGGTTCGAATCCCTGGCCCACCGCCATTTTACTCTTGAACATAGGCGGTTGGGAGAGTTTCTCCAAACATGAGAACATGTCCGTAAAGTTCATGTGCACTCCTTATATTATACAGCTTCATATAATCCTTCCGTATGTTTTCGATTCCATGCCGAAATAGGCACGGTTTTCTTTTTCTGAGAATATCCCTCGTTGTGCGCTTGTCATCGTTTGAACGGCTCGCTAACCGGCTGTCACTCGTTAATGCTTGTTTTTGATTGCAAGCCTTCAGTGCAGTTACGCCCATTTCTAGCTCTGGTGTCCAAGGTATAAAACCCTTGCGCCCGGTTTTGCTGCTTTTAAAGCGTATGCCGCCATCCCGCAAGGCATTCCGCAGCATGGCCAGCATATTGCCAACCAGCTCTGCATACTTTTTAGCGTCTCTTTTTTTTCAGCGCCCAGAGTGATCCACGTCTTCCTTCCTTGAGCGTAGTTCCGTAGATTCGAGGGTGTTTTGAACTATTGAACCATTACAGTACCACCGGTCTTTATCGGGGGGGGGGGGGCGTTTCAGGCATATACTCGAGAACAACTTCCGTTTCGGATGTCAATCGAGACATTTGCCAACAAACCCGCACTGCCGATGCGCTCAAGCGTTTCGATATCGGTACCCAGGATCTGCTTGATCAGCCGGCCGCGTAAATCATAAACGAAGTGATGCCCCAGCACCGTGAGTGAAAGTTGAGCTGCCAAGGTAACCACCAGCAAGAGCAAAACCAGTCCGAAAAAGGTTGGCAACACCTGCGCTGATTAGACTCAGAAGTATAATGATAACGATGGGAAGGCGGTACTGGCGGAAAACGATGGCGAGTAGCTCCATCGGGGCTCCAGGATAGTGGCTGGAATGACCAGTGCAATGTATAATAATAATCAGTTGCGTTTATGGTCTCTTAAAAATACTTCGCACGCAAACCGGCTTTTCGGGTACATGGCATTAAAGGTGTGTACGGCGAAGTGCCATGGGTCCAATTTCTCAGCCATGTTAGTTTTTTTGGATAATTTGTTGCTATCCGTCCGTTATTTTGGTCATCCGCAGGCCCGTGTTCGGGGTTTTCTGCTACTGCCATTTTTCTTTCTGACGTTTGTGTCTCTGAATGTCGACGCGTCGGTATCCATCCCTTCACATTCCCAGAATGAAACCCCGCGAGTGGCGGCCATTGATTGGACGCTGGTCGAGACCCTTATGTCTTTAGGGATAGTGCCGGTTGCGGCGGCTCAAATTAGGGACTACCAGGCCTGGGTCGTGGAGCCGTCACTTCCTGAACAGGTTGTGGATATAGGCCTGCGTGCTCAGCCCAATCGAGAGTTGGCTGCTTCATTAAATCTTGATCTTGTCCTGACATCCCCTTTGTACGGTGCAATAGAGCCCACTCTTTCACAGATAGCATCGGTTCAAACATTGACCACATACAATCCAGAGAACGATTTTTGGCAAAACCTTGTAGAGACGACAAGACGGGTTGGCGAGCTGACCAACCACTCGGCAGAAGCTGAGGCCGTTATAGAGCACCACCGCAGGCAAATTGACCAGATGAAAGAAAAAATTGCCACGGATACCCCTCCGCTTTTGGTCGTTCAGTTTATCGACGATCGTCATGTGCGTGCTTATGGCAAAGGCAGCTTATACGACATGGTGATCAATCGACTCGGGTTGCAAAACGCCTGGAAAGGCGAAACGAATATGTGGGGCTATACCACGGTCGGTATAGAAGAACTGATTACTGAGGGCTACCTGGTTATTGTTGATCCGGTTCCCATGAGTGCAGAGGGGGTTTTTGACAATAACAGGCTCTGGCAAGCGTTGCCGGCCGTTCGTCATGATCGGGTTCTATCGTTACCCGCTGTGTGGAGTTTTGGTGCACTACCTTCCGCAGTTCGCTTTGCTGACGAGTTGTATCAGGCACTGACTGATCAGCACGCCACTGAGCTCGGCTTGAAGAACTTATGATCTCATTACATCGGCGGGCCTCACCCGCGTATATCTGTTTGCCACTGGTTATCATCTGCGTTGTTATCACGTTCAATTTGTTGAAACAGACATTGCCAGACGTGAGCCAGGGCGCTTTCGATTTTTCTGTCGGGCTTTCCGGGCCCGAAGCTAAAGCGATGTCGACAGCCGTGTTTCAATTCAGCGTGCTGCCTCGGATGACCATCGCCCTATTGGTGGGTGCAGCGCTTGGCTTGGCTGGCGTACTAATGCAGCAGGTTTTGCGTAATCCTATCGCCTCGCCAACCACTTTGGGTGTTGCCAGTGGGGCGCAACTTGGCCTTTTGTTGGCCACGCTTTTTGCGCCCCGTCTCTTAGCCTTCGGCAGTGAATGGGTGGCACTGGCAGGGGGAGTAATCTCATTACTGATTGTGTTTTCCCTATCCTGGCATCGTCGGTTGGCGCCCGTTGCTGTAGTGTTGGCCGGCTTAGTCGTTAATCTTTATATCGGTGCGCTGAGCACGGTATTGATTCTTTTTCACCAGGAAGAATTTCGCGGCCTGATGATCTGGGCCGCTGGCTCTCTTGCTCAAAATAGCTGGAGCGACACCCTGCATTTGTTGCCCCGCCTGGTTGTAGTGGCAATCTTAGCCGGATTAATGGCGCGGCCCCTAGGGTTGTTGGAATTGGATGAATCCAGTGCCAGTAGCCTGGGCATATCCGTGCGTAAGCTTCGATTAATGGTCTTGGGCCTGTCTGTATTTATTACCGCATCTGCGGTTAGCCTGGTTGGTATCGTAGGCTTTGTGGGGTTGGCTGCGCCGGTGATCGTCAAACTGATGGGCGCGCGCACTCTGGCCCAGCGGCTGCTTTGGGCACCTGTGTTCGGAGGGTTGCTACTGCTAACAACCGATCTTTTTTTATTACAGTATTCTGCGCAGTTGCCTTCAATGGTTCCAACCGGTGCCATGACCGGGCTATTGGGAGCACCGCTATTACTCTGGCTTATTCCGCGATTATCCCTCAAAAGCACTGCGCCAAGCACATCTAAAACGACTTTACAGACAGCCCGTAAGCCTACCTCTCGAATGTTTCTTTGGCTTCTGGTTTTACTGACAACTGCATCAATTTTGGCTTTGTTCGTGACTCAATCCATCGGAGGTTGGGTATTCAATGGCACCGGTCAATGGGAGTCCATTGTTACTTGGCGAATTCCGCGGGTTCTGGCAGCAGCGGGGGCCGGCGTTCTGCTGGCTTTAGCGGGTGCGACCATTCAACGAATGACGGGCAACCCGATGGCCAGTCCAGAGGTACTAGGGATCAGCTCTGGCACTGCCATTGGATTGATTCTAACGATCTACTCTTCCGCCAACGTCACCGCGCCGCTGCTTATCTTGGCTGGCGCAACGAGTGCCGTCATAACGCTTGCCGTTTTGATTTTGTTGAATCGACGCACTGGATTTCAGTCTGAGCGTTTGCTCCTTACCGGAATCGCCATAGCGGCTTTATTCGAGCCATTAAGAAGTATTTTTCTTGCCAACGGTGACCCTCGTATCCAACAAGTGATTGCATGGATGTCAGGCTCAACCTATTACGTTGATTCTTCAACAGGTCTGAGCGCGCTGATTTTCGCTGTCATGATGGTGGCGCTAATCCCCCTGGTCACTCGTTGGCTAGATTTGTTGCCCCTCGGTCGTAATGTTGCGCTGGGTTTGGGGCTGAGTGTGGATAGGGTTCGGCTTATACTTCTGGCGCTGGTGGCCATACTGACCGCCTTCGCTACGTTGATTGTCGGGCCCTTGAGTTTTGCCGGTTTGCTGGCGCCCCATGTTGCCAGGATGCTGGGCTTCTCCAAGGCGTTACCTCATCTTGTAGGTTCTGCGATCGTCGGTGCTTTATTGATGATAAGCGCAGACTGGTTGGGGCGTCAGGTGCTGTTCCCTCAGGAAATTCCAGCCGGCCTAGTAGCCGCCCTTCTGGGGGGAGCCTATTTCATGTGGGGGCTAAGACGATACTGATGCTGGTGCAGCATCTTCATAATTCGACTTTTGGATATCAGGGTTTACGAATCAGCGGGCAATTGCTGCAGTAATCCAGCTCTGGAATAAGATAGCGAATACAACAAAGACGGCGGCGGCGGTCGAGGCCTTCTCCGGTTGCAGCGATCAGATAGTTTACCGGCTGGAAAAGAGGGTTGCGACGACCATTCAGAAGATAGCGGCTGGCAAGCAGCTCACTTGCGGGCTCAACCGAACCGGAATTAGCCAGAGGGTGAGTTTTCAACGCTTCAGTAAAGTATTCAAAAACGTTGCCGGCGTTGCTCCAGAAGACTTTTGGGGACGCTCCCGAATAGTCAGTTAACGCCGTAATCAGTGGAACAAGATGGCTATCGATCAGTTTGGTGAAGCGGGTGAGGGCGTTTTGAGTGGCCAGTGGCCGGCCAGTATCGGTGATCCACAGCCGGCGGGTTTGTCCTTCAGAACCAACTTCAATGCTGACTTCGTCCAGCCCGATTGGCAGATCCTGGTCAAGTAACAAGTTGGATGCCAGCGTTGTGGAGATCAGTGCGCTGAAATGCCATTTTGACCAAAGAGAAGCGACAGCACGTCGGTCAGTCTGACGATATTGGGTTGAAAAACGTTTTAGTTGTGTGTCCAGTCGCTGGGTGTCAAGCAGGTCTGCGGCTCGCAGCATAGAGCTCTGATCGGGCGGTTCGCCCACGCCGGGGGGCGAGAAACCGTCCAGAGGGCCAAGATAGAGACTTTCCAGCATTGTGTTCATAGGGCTCCGGTAACAAATTCTGAATCCTAACTTTAGTGATAATCTATGTCATTTGTATGCATCGCTAAGCAGCCTAACTGACAAGATCAAAAAGCTCACGGTTATTCTGGTCTCAGGAGGGATGGGCAAGTGGGTTCTTGCCCAGCGGATATTTGGGATGAGTGGAGCGGGTACTAGAAAGTATAAGAGACTGATGCCTCCAACGTTCTCTCCTCACCAAACCAGCAATTAGCACTGTCGAAGCAGCTGTAATAGCGTTCGTTGGTCAGGTTGTTCAGGGACACTCCGATCTCCGTGCCGTTCAACGTGTGCACCAGTTGGCCCAAGTCATAGCGAAGGGCGATGTCCAGAAGAGTAACGTCGGGAACCTTGCCAGAGTTGGTGGTCGCGTCGTATTCGGCTTCGCCGATATAGCGCGCACCGATACCGGCAACCAGACCGCCTAAAACTCCCTGGTCAAAGCTGTAGTCGGCCCAGCCCGACAGCAAATGTTCCGGAACCCACACCGGAGTTTTACCTTTCAGTCCAGAATTATCTTTTGTTATTTCTACGTCCTGGAACGTGTAGCTCAGGGTTAGCAGCAGGTTGTCCAGAGGCTGAGCCAGAGCTTCCAACTCTACGCCCTGCGAGCGTACGGCACCCGCCTGGATCTTGTCATACGGGCCGCCCGCTGGGTCACGGGTTGGTACGTTCTCTTTGGTAATCTGGTAAAACGCGAGGTTGGCGGTGGTGCGTTGGTCCGGTGACTGATACTTAACGCCCAATTCCCACTGATCTCCGATGGAGGCATCAAATTCATTACCATTTCGATCCCTCCCGGTTTGTGGTTCGAAGCTTTGTGCGTAGTTAAGGTAAGGCGAGAGGCCGTTTGCGGCCTGGTACATGATTCCGGCACGCGCTGAAACATTATCCTGGTCGAGCTTTGCGTCTACAGCAGTGCCGTACTGTGTTCCGTTTTCCGTGCCTGTGAAATCGTCCCAGCGTACACCGCCAATCATCACAAACCGGTCAATTCTGACCTGATCTTGCAGATAAACACCCAGCTGCTTTTTCTCAATGTTGAAATCAGATGAATACGGCGTGTCTGTGATGTCGATCGTCGAGCGTGAAATTTGCTGATGATTTGGATTGAAGAGGTCAATGGAGGGCGCGCCGCTTCCACCCGCCGTATCCTCATAGATGACGTCTGATTTCAGGCTCAGATAATCAAAACCCACCAGTAAGTTGTGCTCGGCTGCGCCGGTTTGAAAGCGCCCGGAAACCTGGTTGTCGATCGTAAACCCGGTGGTCGCTTCATCGGTCAGATAGGCTTCTCGCGACAGGGTTCGTCCGTCAGCGGCCAAGCCAGTGCCATAGGTATTGGTTTGAAATGCTTCTGCATCGGTGTAGCGAAAGTTCTGCAGAAAATTCCAGTTGTTATTGATGTTGTGGTTGATTTTATAGCCTGCCAGAAGAACCTCTTTTTCAAACTGGTTCCAGTTGGAGTCGCCAGAAAACGCATCGGTATCCAGCTCGCCATTTGGGTTCGACAGAAAAAGACCGGAGGCCGGCAAGGATGTGTAAATGCCCATCTCCGGATCTTTCTGGTAGTACAGATTAAAATTCACCAGGGTGTCATCGCTGATCTGCCAGTCCAGGGAGGGCGCAACCATGTAACGTTCTTCTTCCGCGGTTTCTGCCTGGCCATCTCGGGTGCGAGCCAGCCCAACCAGGCTGTAGGACAGTTCCGGATTTCCTAATTGGCCGCTACTTTCAACAGAGGCTTCATTCAAGTTGCGCGAGCCGGTAGCCAACTCAATCTTATTGGAAGAGCCAGCGGTTGGTTTTTTACTGATCAGGTTGACCATGCCTCCCGGTGGCATGGAGCCGTACAGAGTTGACGTAGGGCCACGAAATACTTCGACCTGTTCAACCGCTAACAAGTCTATTTGTGGCTGAAGGTTCCAGTCGTTGTATAGCAGTTGCATGCCATCGTAGTAGTTTTGGTAGTTGATAAAACCACGAATGCTGAACAGATCCAGACGACCCACGGCTCCTCCGCGCAACTCTGTGTTGACGCCAGGGGAGTATCGAAGCGCCGCCGCGACTGAATCTGCATCGCGCATTTGCAGAGCCTGCTGGTCCAGTACCGATATGCTCTGGGGCGTGTCTTCCGGCTGCAGTGATGTTTTGGTCGCTGTGCTGCGGTAGGTGTCACCGTAAACTGCCAGCTCGTCCAGCTCCATTACCTCGTTCGCAAGAGCGATTTGGCTACTACCTGCGCCCACCGCTATAGCCAGTATCGAGGGTTTGAGAAAAGATCCTTTCATGGTAAAGCCCCGTAGAGTTCAGAGACAGACAAGATAGTCTGTTACATTTATAATGCGAATCATTATCATTATATTTGGTTGTCGGGGCGATACTTAACAGTTTGGTGCATTCCACGAAATCATTGGCCGGCAAAGCTTGACCGGTATCCAATATTCCATAGACACCTGTGGTGCAGAAGGGGTCAATCCGGGTGGGTAAATTTCCAGATCGTAGGCGTGGAGTGCTTCGCAGCCGGAGTTGGGTAGCCAGGCCTGGAAAAACCATTTGAGAACATCTGGCAGGGAAACCAGTGGGCCATGAAACGCGATCACAACGTAGTTTCGGCCTGGCACTGTGATGCTACTTAGCGTATCTGTCGCTGGTGGTTCTTGAACTTCTGTTCCAGCAAGGTAGGTGAAAGATGCGTTGGACCCTCCGGCAAGGTCTAACACACCAATTCTGGGGTGGTCAGCGTCTGCGCTGTTGATGCTACTGAAATCCCGCCACAGGCGCGGGAGCTTGTCATTAAAATCAGGGCAGGCCGAAAACAGGCCGTTCACTTGGCCGGCAACACCAGCCACAGTGAACGTTGGCTGGAAATCCAGCCGGATCCCCGGCACTCGCGAACGCAATGACTCTGGGGGCAGCAGGTCCGGGTGACAAGACATCGGGGTTTTCAGAAGACATGGCAGGCCACGCTGGCGGTATTTTACCGGCGCGCAACCAAAGTGTTGTTTGAAGCTACGGCTGAAACTGATGTCACAGCTGAAACCGCAGGCCAAAGCAATATCGATCATGCGTTGTTTGGTAAAAAGCAGCATCTCAGCTGCCTGGCTCAAGCGCATTTCCCGCACGTAGCGCCCTAGTGAAAGGCCGGTTTGATGGGCAAGGATACGGTTGAACTGCCAGCGCGACAGGCCGCAGCGTTTAGCCAGTGCAGCCACCGCTAATGGCTTATCCAAGTTATGATGAACGTGGTCTAGCACCTGTTGAATTCTATGTAACTGTAACCGACGACTGCTCTCCATTTAACCTCGTTTATGGCTGTTCGAAACCATCCAGAAACCGAAGGCTCTTGGTTCAGTGATCCTCCTATCATCATTGGCAGAGGTTCAACCAAGGGAGCAAGGCAATACCTCGGTTAGCCTGTCGACAATGCACTGAAGCAACCTTCTTCGTATTTTGACTGTCAAGTTAGGTTAAAACTCGTAATATTTAATGATAATCATTTGCAATAATAATTTGTAGTGCTAAATTCTGCTCTGAACACGTTCTTGATTCGGGGGAGAAGATTATGAGTGGATCCGTGGTTCAGTTGGCGGGCTCGTCAAAAAGCATATTCTCTGCTTGGCAGACACTTCGAAAATCCGCTGAGAAAGACAATACCCGAAAAAACCAGGAAAGTGAGTGGCGTATGGGGACTGCCGCTGAGCCGGGTGCTAATACTTGATAATTCACGCCAGGTGGTTGTCGAGTGACTTAGCCGGATGAGGACGAGGGAGATTAAATCGCATGGGGCTGCCTGAAACCCGGGCACCGATCCCCGTTTCAGACACGACTAATGACGACCGTAATCAACTCCCGCTCGGCATCTTTGATACGCATACCCGGAGTTCGAATCCCTGTGGCTCACCGCCATTTTTTCATAGAATCATGCTGTTACCCTCTCTGAATACCCCCTCAAACATCACGACCGGGGTAGATCGAGCCTTTTTGTTCGTCCGCAAGCTTCTGTCGAGTGGCCAGCGTTTCGGGCAGATTATCCGGGGATTTCCAGCCCTGCAGGTTCTCTTCTATCAACTGAACCAGTGCGTCAATGTGCCCGGGCGTGGAATTCAAAGCAGTGATATAGCTAAATTTCACACCGCCGGATTCCATGAAATACCCTCGATTTTCTTCATCAATCTCTTCGATTGTTTCCAGGCAATCAGACGAAAAACCCGGGCAAAACACATCAACGGATTTCACGCCATGCCCGGGAAACGATTTAAGTGTCTCGTCGGTGTAAGGTTTCAGCCATTCTTCTTTGCCGAAGCGGGACTGGAACGTGGTCATATAGTCCTCTTTTGCAAGCCCCAGTCGTTCTGCAAGCAGCCTTGAGGTTTTATGACATTCGCAATGGTACGGGTCGCCCTTGGTCAGGTATTTGAGAGGTACGCCGTGGTAGGACAGCAGCAGCTTCTGATTCCGGCCGTGGTTTGACCAATGGGTCTCTATGTGGCGCGCCATCGCCTCAATGTAGGGCGAATAATCCGGATAGTGAGAAATAAAGCGCAGGTCTGGTAACCAACGGCGCGCTGAAAAATCTTTGGCTATCGCATCAAAGGTCGATGCCGATGTGGAGGCTGAATACTGCGGATAAAGCGGGAGCACCACCAATTTTCTGACGCCCTGTTCTTGCATTTCGTCAAGCACCTTGGGAACGGAAGGGTTGCCATAACGCATAGCAAAACCTACAACCACGTCCGGGCCGTACTTCTTTTTCAGAGCTTCCCGGATGCCCTCAGCCTGTTTTGCAGTGTGGATCAAAAGTGGCGAACCCTCAGGCTGCCACACGCTTGCGTAAGCTGCTGCGCTGCGCTTGGGGCGGATGCGCAGGATAATGCCATGCAATATCAGCCACCACAGAGGGCGGGGTAACTCAACAACTCTGGGGTCGGAAAGGAATTCCGACAGATAACGTCGTAAAGCTGAAGGGGTTGGGGCATCTGGCGTACCAAGATTGGTAACCAGCACACCAATCCTTTCCGGTTGGTTGTGCCGGAAGTTCTCTGAACCTTTGTATTGCATGGGAGGGTGAATCCTGAGCGTTTGGAGCGAAGCGGTTATTTCTGGTTGTCGGACTGTTGCGCCATGCGCGGGGCAAGACCACTTATGTCGTAGCCGGCGTTTCTGGCTTTACTGAATATGTCCTGAGCAGGCGTGGTGCGTGCAGCACTCAGGGCCCAAAGAACCGTGCAACGAGTGCCAGTTCGACAGAAAGCCAGTACGGGCTTTTCGGAAGCCTGGATCATTTCTGAAAATTGATCTACGTCTGAGTCGGTCACATTTCCAGATGCCACGGGCATGTATATCCACGACATACCGTTTTCCCGGGCGGCGGCTTCGATATCAGCCATTGCGGGCTGACCAGGTTCTTCCTTATCCGGACGATTGGCCACCAGTGTTCTGAAACCAAGTCTGGCTGCCTCTGCCACATCTCCGTAGGTAATCTGGGGAGCTACGGAAATTGTGTCATCGATCTTTCGGATATCCATGGGGTTTCCTCTCCGGAGTCGGTAAAAATGCTACGCCATCATCGCATAGGTAATGGCGCATGTCAGAATTATGCCATGTAAAACAGGTCACTCCGGGGCTTTGTAATGCCACCGTTCGCCTGAATCATCGGAGCGAAAAGCTGCTCTTTTGTGTTCAACGAGTTCGAATATACCCATACCGGCCACCATGGATGCAACAAATACAGTAGCTTTGACTTCACCCGCGCCCAAAGCAACAAGACCGGGGCCGGGACAAATACCGGCGATACCCCAGCCAATACCGAACAACAGGCCACCGACAATCAGGCGCTTGTTGATATGGGAATGCCCCGGAACCTTCATGTCGAAACCGAGAAACGACAAGGTTCGTTTACGTGCAATAGCAAATGCCAGAAGGCCCACGATAACAGCACCTCCCATTACGAAGGCAAGTGAGGGGTCCCAGAGACCGGCAATGTCGAGAAAGCCGAGAACTTTCTCCGGGTTTGCCATACCGGAAACAATAAGGCCAAAGCCAAACAGTAAGCCCGCAAACAACGCTGCAACAGCTGATTTCATTCTATTACACTCCCAGCACGTGGCGGATAATGAAAACTGTAACAAAACCCGCGAACATGAAGCTCAGGGTTGCTGCCAGTGATCTGGGTGATAAACGGGACAGGCCACAAACACCATGGCCACTGGTGCAGCCCGATCCGTAGCGAGTGCCAATGCCAACTAACAGACCCGCAATAACCAGCGCAGGATATCCCGCCTCTATTTCAATGGGCGGCAACTGTGCGACCAGCATCCAAAGACCTGGCGCCCCGATAAGGCCGGCCAGAAAAGCTGCTCGCCAGCCAATGTTACCGGCGGATGCCGTCAGTAATCCGCCAAGAATGCCGCTGATCCCTGCAATTCTTCCGTTTAGCAGGAGAAAGCTCGCAGCAGCGAGACCCACCAGTGCACCGCCGGTAAGGGCGGTCCAGGGAGTAAAACTACTCCACGCAATATCAATCATTCAGAAACCCCTGTCTAACCTCAGATCTGGTTTTGGAATATGCTTATAAGTAAGGGCGATAATAGCAAAAAAAAGCCCGGCAGAAATGCCGGGCAGAGGCGTGCGAGTAGTATCCATGAAAGACTTCCAGACAAACCGGTGTCAGCAGAGACTCCGGTATAGAGAAGTATTGACTATAATTTGAACACTTCAAGGATCGGGCCACTCCGTTTGAAAACATTTTTTCATATGGAGCCCGCCTTTATACCGCCGCCTTTGATAATGCGGCTTCCAGGCCGACTGAAATCGACTGCGAGCTGTAATACAATAGCGCTTTATATGCATCATCCCACCCCAGAGGTTGTTAAATGTCTGATGAGAACGACAAGAAGCCCGAAAACGATCCGCAGCTGGCTGCCAAAATAAAAGGCTCAGCACGTCAGATATGGCTTGCAGGCTTGGGGGCCTACACCAAGGCAGAAGAAGATACCGGTCGCTTTTTCGAGCGTCTGGTTCAGGAAGGTGAACAACTGGAAAACAAGACCCGCGGCGTGGTGGAAAAACAGATTCGTTCTGTAGAAGATCGCGTTGAGGGGGTTCGTGAGCGGGCCACCGGGACCTGGGACAGGCTTGAGCACCTCTTTGACGAGCGAGTGTCCGGAGCTTTGCGTCGCCTGGGTATTCACCGGCGGGAGGATATCGAGGCACTTGAGCACAGAATAGAAGCTCTGGAAGCCGAGTTGTCCGCACTCCGAGACAGTAAAAGCAGTGATGAAGAAGAGTAGCCTCTACGAATAGTCCCGGCTGATCAGTTTCGCGTGTTCCTGCACATCTGGTGCGAAATAGGGCACCATGAGGTGCATCATCTGATAGACCCCTCGGCCGGGGTCCACGGATTCCCGATTGTCGAGGTGCGACAGCGTATCAAACGCGCTCCAGTAGCATGCGGTGAGGGTTAGCTGTTCACACAGTGAATCCAGCTCCTCCTGCCCTATCTGCATCATGTTCTGGCGTCGCAGACTTTCGCAGATATTTCTGAAAGCCCCCGTTTTCTTTTTCAGAACCCGCTTGAAACGAACCTGCAAATTCTCGTAGCGTGATAAAACGTTCACGAGATCCTGATACAGAAATCGGTAACGGGCGACGGCTTCAAACAACAAATGCAGAAAAAAGCTCTGTTGATCCAGGCTGATATCAACGTCCTCAGGAACCGCGAGCAAGTCCAGCATTTCCGCCTCGAAGGCTAAAAACAGCTCCTCGACAATGTCGCCTTTACTTCTGAAATGGTAATACAGGTTGCCCGGGCTGATATCCAGTTCATCTGAAATGAGCAAGGTAGTCACGTTCGGTTCGCCCAGACTGTTGAAGAGTGACAGGCTGGTGTTGAGGATGCGGTCGCGGGTTTTTACTTTTGTCATAGTGCGCCCGGCCGACTCTCAGAGTTCAAAGGTTGCCCACACCGGGCAGTGGTCAGATGGCCGCTCCATCCCACGGAAATCGTAAGAAACACCGGCTTCGCGGGCTTTGGGCAACAGGCCGTCGCTCGCCATGATCAGGTCAATACGCAGGCCACGCTTGGGCTCACGCTCAAAGCCTTTGCTGCGATAATCAAACCAGCTGAATGTTTGTGATTCTTCCGGGTGAAGGTGGCGGAATACATCGGTGTAGCCCCGGCTTTCAACCTGGCTCAACCATTCCCGCTCTTCCGGGAGGAACGAACATTTCCCGGTACGCAGCCAGCGCTTGGCGTTGTCCGGGCCTATACCTATGTCTTTGTCCGTTGGTGAGATATTCATATCGCCCATGATAACCACATGGCCATCCTGTTCATTGAGCTCGTCCAGGTAAGCCATCAGGTCGGCGTAGAACTTCTCTTTGGCAGGAAACTTGATCGGGTGACTGCGGCTCTCGCCCTGGGGAAAGTAGCCATTGATTACCGTGAGCTTTTGGCCGTTAACGGTGAACTGTCCTGTAATCAAACGTCGCTGGGCATCTTCAGCATCGCCCGGATAGCCTTTAACGACGTGCTCGGGCTCTGCACGGGAAAGCAGCGCAACACCGTAGTGCGTTTTCTGGCCGTGGAAGTGTACGTGATAACCAAGTTCGCGAATGGCTTCGACAGGAAACTCTTCGTCCCTTACCTTGGTTTCCTGCAGGCCTATGAAATCGGGATTGTGGCTTTGAATCAGGGCTTCAAGCTGATGCAGGCGGGTACGGATACTGTTGACGTTAAAAGACACAAACATCATGGCTAAAAACTCTCCGGCGTTGGTTGCCGCAGAAGTTTAACACATTGAAACCGGTGTATAGTCTTACCGATGAGGTGGCATCAGGGTGTCAGTTGGCATTCCGGGTAGGTGTTAATGGCATAGAGGATAGCTGCGGTGTAGTTCTGGTCAGTATTCTCGCGTACATTGGTCAGGCCGGAATAGGCGGTGAGTGCACCTCTATCATCGTAACCAAGAACGATGGGGTCCACCAGGAAGTTGAGCACAAGGCTGTCCGGGCGAATTTGCACCACATGATCAGCCTTCACATCCGTGTTTTGCGCAGGCTCCAGAATAAAGGCGTAATCTGTGCCCCGGGTTGGGGCGAGGAAACGGAACTTCACTGACTCCCCACTGATTACTTTGTTCCAGTGTCGGCGTACCAGATTGTCAAAGCCTGCATCGACCACCAGGTTGGCGGAAACCTCTGTGCTGAAACGCTTGGTATTGCCCTCGGGTTGCTGCCACTCAACCGAAACAGAATCTGAAGCCGGGTAGGTGATCTTCAGAGACTCTCCAAAATCGGGTTGCCGGAAATCGACTGTTGGGCGAATAGCAGACGGGCGGTAAACGAGAGATTTTTCCGCGAAAGGTTCTCCATTGCCTTCGGTCTGTCGGGTATAGGTAACCCGGTGCTCTAGTGGCCTGAACACTCCGTTTTCGCACGCGCCCTCGACTTGGTGCCGTTCCACATACAGCGGTTCCCCCTCTCTGTTCTCGGCGGACCCAGTGAATTCAAAGCCATTGGCAGACACGGCGCCGGAAAGAGCAACCAGAATAACTGCAGCAGAAAAGCAGCCTGAGCTAAGGTTCATGACGCCAGCTCCGGATAAAGTGATTTTCGGGCAAACAACAATAATGGGAATACCACCATCCAGCCCACAGCCAGTGCGAGGAGGGAAGGAACCAGTTCTGGCAACTCAACTATCCCGATTTCACTTGCTGACCAATAGGCGAAAGGTCCTGCGACAGGAGCGAACAGAAATGCCAGCCAGACCTTACGGCTGATCCAGTTAAGCGAGTGGCTCAGGGTGGTCATAAAAATAGCCCAGATAGCAACGAGCCAGAGCGGCGTAACCAGTACCGCTCCGCTGCCGTAATCCAGTATGCCAAGCCGGAACCAGAGTCCGTCTAGTACAGCGCCGGTAACCGTCCCCAGTCCGATAAACTGCAGCTCTGTAAACCTGTTCTGGCTTACCAAAACAAAGTGCAGGAGTAGGAAAACCAGAACAAGGGCTGGGCCAATCAGGTCGGGATAAGTAACACAGGCAAACCAGCCAATCTGGAAAAGCAGGAAATTCAATATATTACGAGTATTTTTTGAAGTAATCATACACTAAAAATGTTCTGTCGCTTGTTACCGGGCTTGGCGAAAACAAGCTGTGATACGCCGATGGCACGTTCGCTGAACCCCGCCTCGCAATAGGCAAAGTAGAAGTTCCAGAGCCTGCGGAACGCCTGGTCATACCCCATGGACTCGAGCTGGTCGCGATTGGCCCTAAAACGCTCACACCAGTCGCGGAGTGTGCGTGCGTAATGAAAGCCTGTGTCTTCGGAGTGGGTCATAATCAGGTTTGACTCGTTACGTACTGATTCCAGAATGGCACCAAACGATGGAATAAAACTCCCGGGGAAGATAAAGCGCTGGATAAAGTCCACATTTTTAAGGGCTCGAAGGTAGCGTTGCTCCGGCATGGTAATGGCCTGAACAAGGGCCAGGCCGTCTGGCTTCAGAAGCGAATTAATCTGGCTGAAGTAGCTGTCCAGAAACTGCGGACCCACCGCTTCGATCATTTCGATGGAAACCAGCTTGTCGAATTGGCCTGCAAGATCCCGGTAGTCATCAAACAGCAGAGTGATCCGGTGTTCCAGACCCTCACTGCGCACCCTTTCCTGAGCAAGTTCCAGCTGTTCTTTTGAAATGGTCGTCGTGGTTACGTGGCAGCCGAAGTGTTTTGCCGCGTGTATGGCAAAACCGCCCCAGCCGGTTCCTATCTCGATCACCCGATCGTTTGGCTGCAAGTCCAGTTTCTGGCAAATAGTATCCAGCTTATGAACGGCGGCTTCTTCAAGTGTCGATTCCTCGCCGGGATAAATCGCGGAGGAATACATCATGGTTGGATCGAGAAACGATTCAAACAGATCGTTGCCGAGATCGTAATGGGCGCTGATGTTCTTTCGTGAACCGTCTTTGGTGTTGCGGTTCAGCCAATGCAGCCCTTTAAGCGCTGGCTTGGTAAGCCAGCTGAACTTATCTTCAAAATCGTTCATACGGTCGATATTGCGTGAGAAGAATCGCAGCAGCGCAGTGAGGTCGGGTGAGGACCAGTCACCGGCCACATAGGCTTCAGCAGCACCTACACTCCCTCCAGTCAGCAAGTCTCGCCATGTACTCTGATCATGAACAACCAGCTCGGCGGGATGATGTTCTGTATTACCATCGCCAAACACCAAATCGTCCAAGCCGTTTTGACGGATGGTCAGAACGCCTTCCCGCAGCTGCCGAAGCTGTTGAACCACCACGCTTCGGGCAACCCGACTGCTGAGGGAAGCGCTTTCTTGCGTTTCGGAAATACGATTGGCCGATGTGTTCATGTTCTCCATGAGCTTACCTTTCCTCGAATCTTGCTTGGGTCGTCTGCGCTGGTTACGTCCACGCCCCGGTCGCTGCTTCCCAGCCGGTGGGCAGGGTCGCCTTCGCCAAGCTTGTCCGGATGGGTATAAAACGGCGCACCCTTGAATTTCAGTTTCAGGGCGTGCCAGTAAATACCGGCGGCAACCTTGAGCGCTTCCAAAGGGAATTGGCGCAGACTTCTATGGAGAGTTTTACGTGTCAGTGGTGCTCTCTGGACTACCAGCGTGGCATCAAAGTGCTTTTTTCCTTCTTCCAGCACGTTCATATGAATTCTCAGCTCTGGCCCGCGAAAGCTGAACGTCCATTCGTAGTGTTGCGCCATGGCATTGAAAGGAGACACATGAAAGCGCTTGGTGAATCCGAACTGCTCGGTGCGCCAACCTGCAGAACTGGGCTCACTGCCTGTGGTTTCCAGGCAGTAGATGTGGCGCTCATTCCAGGGTGTGTTGGTGATTTGCGCCACAATCACGGCAGGAACATCACCATCAGCGCCACTCTCACCCATGTGGTAGCAGAAATAAAAGCTCACTGGATTGAACACATATCCGGCGTAACGAGGGTGTGTGATCAGTTCAACCGGGCCGTCGGGGCGCCAGCCGGTTGCAGTTTCAACCTGCGCCCGCACCGCTTCTGAAAGCTCACCTGCCTCGGGCCGAAAATAATCTTTTCGTTTCAGGGATAACCAGTTGAAGCGTTCCAGCGAAAAAAAAGGGCTCACACTGGTTACGTTGTTCCACTCGTCGGTATCCAGCGCCAACATACCCGTATGGTATTCAAACTCATGCCGAACGGGATACAGGCGCCGGTGCCGGATTGAGCCTTGTAACCATTGGCTGCTCATTATCAGAGCTCCAGACCAAAATCGTGGGTGAGACGCAGTGCACTGCGCACGCCATCTTCATGGAAACCGTTGAACCAGTATGCTCCGCAATAGTGGGTACGGTTTTTGTTTCCAATTTCCTTGTAACGTTCCTGAGCTTGGACCGCATCCAAAGTAAACACCGGGTGCGAGTATTTGAAACGCTTTATGACCTTGTCCGGAGCAATGTCATGACTCCGGTTCAGGGTAACGCAGAAGGTTTCCGGCGCATTGCGAAAATTCTGCAGTATGTTCATGTTGTAGGTTACAGACACCGGCTCGGTGCTGTGTTTTGGAATAAAGTAGTTCCAAGCGGCCCAGGCTCTGCGGTTGTCTGGCAGCACGCTGCTGTCTGTGTGCAGTACCACATCGTTTTGCTGATAGGGGATGGCTCCCAGAATGTCGCGTTCCTGATCGCTGGGATCAGTGAGCATCGCCAATGCCTGGTCACTGTGGCAGCCGAATATAACCTGATCGAATTCGTGTGACTGGCCTTCAGCCGTTACTGTAACGCCGCTTTCATTCCGGCTGACGGCCTGCACTGGCGAGTTCAAATGGATACGATCCCCAAGCCGTTCCATCATGGCCTTGACGTATTGCGCAGAGCCATCGGTAATAACGCGCCAGGTCGGGCGGTCGTCTACCGACAGCATGCCGTGGTTATTGAAGAACTGGAGGAAAAAACGTATCGGAAACTGTTCAAGTACAATTTCCGGCGCCGACCATATAGCTGCGCCCATGGGGACAATGTAGTTGTTTCGGAAATACCGGGAATACCTGTTGCGGTTCAGATATTCGCCAAGGGTTTCCGTGCTGCGGATAGTGCCGGCTGCCAAGTCCGCTCGGGTTTTTTTATTGAACCTCAAAATCTCGCGAACCATATTGAGAAAAGTCAGGTTAAGCAGGTTTTTACGTTGGGCGAACAGGGAATTCAGGCTGGTTCCGTTGTACTGGAGGCCTGTGGTGCTGCTATCCACGCTGAAACTCATATCACTGACTTCTGATGGCACACCCAAGCGGTCCATAAGGCGCATGAAATTCGGGTATGTCCAGTCATTGAATACAATAAAGCCGGTGTTTACCGGCCAGGTACGCCCGCCGGATTCCACGTACTCGGTGTTGGTATGGCCACCGGCATAATCGCCGGCTTCAAACAGTTGTACATCGTGCTTTTCAGCGAGAAGCCACGCTGCCGTGAGGCCTGAGACTCCCGCGCCGATAACAGCAATACGCTGACGTTCGTTGGTCATTCCATTGGTTCCTGTTCGCTGGAGCTTTTGCGCGCCATGGAGGCGGCCATTCGATCAATCAGGGGTTGGGGCAGGGCGCCCAGACATTTCAGAATCCAGGTGAAGCGCTTTGGAAAGGCTATTTCGTTATGGCCTTTGGCAAGACCGCTGACGATTCGCTCGGCGGCATCTTCAGCAGTCACCAGAAATGGCATCGAAAAATCGTTGCGGTCGGTCAAGGGTGTTTTCACAAAGCCCGGAGAAACCAGAACCACATCAATGCCTTCAACAGCCAGATCCGCCCGCAGGCTTTGCGCGAAGTAGGCCAGCGCGGCTTTCGACGCACCGTAGCCTTCGGCCCGGGCAAACGGAAACCACCAGGCAGACGAACCCACAATCACCAGCGTTGCAGGTAACCCTTTGGCGCGAGAACGGCGCAACGCAGGCAAGGCGATTTCAATACAACGTGCTGTACCGATTACGTTGGTTTGTATGTTCTTTTCGATCACATCGCTGCTGTAATCAGCAATATCGAGGTATTCGCAGGTGCCGGCGTTGAGGATGGCCATATTCAGGTCGCCATGGAATTCCAGCGTTGCCGAAATGGATCGAAGCTCGTCCTTGCTGGTTGTGTCCGCCACCGCGGATGTGATGCGTTCAGGTGCAAGAGCTTCAATTTGTTCCAGCGGCTCGGGCCGGCGCCCGGTAACAATCAGTCGGTGGCCACCGCGAATCAGGGTCTGGGTGACAGATTTACCAATGCCTGAACTGGCACCGGTAATCCAGATATTGGATACGGTATCGAGGCGATCATTCATCCTGCGTAACCCTTAATCCAGCGAATAACACCACCGAGAACCGGCATGTTTTCATACAGCAGTTCGCCGGCATCGAAATAATCGCGGTGATAACAGACTTTGCCGTCCTGCACTTTCAGGTGGCTAATGCCGGCTACCTGTATTTCACAGCCCCCGCGAATGCGCTTGTGGCGCAAATGCATTACCCAGGGAATGGCTGCATAACGGTCCTGAACCACAGAGTCCTCAAATACGAAGTGACAGGAAATGACGTTTTCGTACGCGCCAGCGAAATAGCGTGTCAGGGCATCAAGACCTTCAACAGAACCAAGCGGGTCCTGAAAACGGATATCCTCACTGTAAACAGTCGGAAGCTTGTTCAGATTGCCTTTATCAAGCTGGTTAAACAGAATCCTGAATTGCTCCAGTGTTGTTGGCACGGCCGAATTCGGGTGTCCTACTTCGATAGTCGGGGCAGGTTTCATTTCTGCGCCCTCCTCATTTGGTCAAGTTGGCGGGTTTCTTCCTGAATATGCTTGGGTATCGGGTTTAAGTCCCAGATGATGCCCAGTTTCGACAGCACCCAGAGTCCGTACCAGGTCACATCTATTTCATACCAGCGAAAACCCTGTCGTACAGACTGAGGCCAGCGATGATGGTTGTTATGCCACCCTTCACCAAGTGTCAGGAGGGCAAGCCAAAAGTTGTTTCGGCTGTCGTCTGAGGTTTCGAACCGACGCTTGCCCCAAACGTGGGATAAGGAATTAATGGAGACCGTGGCATGAAACAACACCACAGTGGATACGAAAAAGCCCCAGATCAGCATTTGTAAACCGTTGGTGCCAAGCCCTGGCGCCCAGGCAGCGAGCGCTTCACCCAGGCCGTAAATCAGGATGGCTGCTGCGGCCGGCACCAGTGCATCAAAACGGTTGATGAGCTTGAGTTCGGGGAACTTGAGCCAGTCCCGAATGCGGCGCTCGTCGGTCACGAAACCGGCATCGCAGGTGAACCATCCCATGTGTGACCACCAGAAGCCGCCTTGATGAGGCGAGTGCAGGTCCTGCTCCCGATCAGAATGCTGATGATGATGCCTATGATGCGCTGCCCACCAAAGCGGGCCACGCTGAGCAGCGCTGGCGCCGACCAGGGCGAACACAAACTGGGCAGGACGACTCGTTTTAAAAGTCTTGTGTGCAAAATATCGGTGGTAGAACCCGGTAATCGCAAACATCCGAACCACGAAAAAAACCAGTGCGAAACCAGCCGCAAACGCGCTTACGCCGGTGTAAAATGCCAGCAGGCAGGTTAAGTGGAGCGCCAGAAACGGAATGACGCGCACGAAATTGAATGAACGGGAGGTTGCGTCAATGTGATCCGAACCGGCATCCGAATCGAACCACCTCAAGATATTAATGAACACGTTTTGCACTCGGGTCATACCCTCATTGCCCTTTTTTCTCTGAATTGAACCTGAACAGCGCGGTCTTCGACTAGGTTTTAAAGGTAACCGGGCTTTGTTGCTTAACAGTTTGTACGCTCATACCACAGTACTTGGATGCACGATAAACCATGTTTAATGAGACATTTCATACTACTGATATACGCCGCATCGCAATCGTTGGTTCAGGCTTGGCGGGCCTGACTGGCGCAATCAAGCTGAAGCACGAGGGCCACGACGTCACGGTGTTTGAAAAAAGCCGCGGCCCGGGCGGCAGATTGGCGGCAAAACGCATCACCGGTGGGTCCGTGGACATAGGTGCACAGTACTTTACCTCACGTAATCCGGACTTCCTGCCGTTCCTCAGTGAGTTTGCGGGAGAGGGCAGCTTTTCCAACTGGAATGGCCAGTTCGGGTTTCAAGGCAAGGATAGCCAGTGGCAGGCGTTTCCGGATGAGCCCCGCTATGTGGGCACGCCCAGAATGACCGCCATTTCCCGAGCGCTGTCTACCCATGCCAACGTGGTCGCCGAAACTCGCATTGAAAGCATGATCCGAACTGGCAAAGGTTGGGTTCTGACTGACAGTAAAGAGGAAGAAGTGGGTGTGTTTGACCAGGTTATTATTACCACTCCTCCTGCCCAGGCCCGGGACCTACTCACCCATAGTCATCTGCCAGAACTGGCCGCACAGCTTGATGATGCGGTAAGCCGGGTGCTGCCATGTTGGGCTGTGGCGGCGCATTTCGCAGAAAACCCATGGCCCCGCCATGAGGGAATGCGCTGTAATGATCCTGCACTTTTCTGGGTCGCAAACAACTCCAGTAAACCGGGCCGCACGAGCTCGGGTCAGGCTGAGAAAGGCACATGGTGGGTTCTTCACGCGAATCCCGAATGGACTGAGCGCAACGTGGACGCGTCGCCAGACCAGGTGAAATCAGAGCTGATTGCTGCGTTCAGGGAACTGACCGGTACAGAAGTTAAGGTTACGGAAGCAATATCGCACCGCTGGCTGTATGCGCGTTCTGAAGGCGGTGCCAACCCCGGTCACCTGTGGTTCGCGGGGCAGGGTATTGGTGTTGCCGGAGACTGGCTCAGCGGTGGCCGGGTTGAAGGAGCCTTTGATAGCGCTTGCAGTTTGGTGGCTGCGCTTTCCGCAAGCTCGCTCAATCGGTAATGCTAATGCCCGGCCGGGGATGATTGGTGATATCCGGGCGGGTATAGAAATGCGTAATCGTGCCATCGCTGAACTTGCTGAAGAAGGCGCTGACATCGGTGATCTTTTTCAGTGAACGTGAGCGGTTGACCGGATCGCGGACCAGTACCTTGATACCGTTGAAGTTGTCCTGAATATTCGAAAAGCGAGCCCGCATGGAACAGGTTACAACGTGGGTTGGGCTGAGATTCATGGCCTCAGCCAACCAGACACAGTGGCTGGTAATGCCGCTAGCGGAAAGATCTTCTCGGGTATCGAGGTGATTCAGTTTTACCCGGTTAACAATGCAGAAAGAAAAGCTTTCCGGGCGTCGGCGCGCAACTTTCCGGAAAGCTTCCCAAAAGAAATTGTCGGTGAGTTCCGCAAAATAGCGCATGTTGCTCAGGCAGGTGTCGATCCATTCAAAGCTCTCCGGGTCTTCCAGAACTTCGTTGATGGCTTCTCGCAATAACCAGTCGAACCCCAGAGCCGTTTTGTGAGCATAAACCTTGCGATACATCTGATAGCGGCTGTAAACAAAATCCTCCAGCGCCCCCAGACCTTTCTGCGTGATTGCCAGCCCCAACCAGGGCTCTGATTCATCCCAGCCGATGCGCAAGTTGCTTAGAAGGTGGTCAAGGTTGAAGCCGCCAATGGTGACAGAAGAGTGAAAACCGTCTCTGAGCATGTAATCGGCACGGTCGGCATCAATCTCTCCGGAAACGATTGAGGACAGAAGGCCCAGCACCAGCTGCGGAATATTCTCACTGATCAGTGACTCTGCCTCGGCATCTTTACCCGCAATAAACCCCCAGAACGTGCGGGCATGGCGGCAGAAGGTTTCGCTCGGCGTAACCTCCGTTGTTTCCATAATGCCGATAATGTCTTGGGCATAGAGTCCAGCGCTTTCCAGGTCGACCGCCGATAGCACGTCGTGGGCAACCCGAACTGAATAGTGTTCATGCTCCAGCTCTTCGGGTTCCGCGCTGTGATAAGCGGAATAGTCAACGCCTTCCCAAAGGTCGGCAAACCGGCCAGAGCGGGACATAAGATCGCGAATGCGTTGAGCCTGGGTAAACTGGTGTGAAAAGCTGGAATGCCCGCTGTCGTGAAGCAGGCAACCAAGACGAATGGTCTTTGCCAGATAATCGATGGCATCGAGCTGGCTGAGGCTCAGGTCCGTCTGGTCGCTGAGCTGACGCTCCCTGAGGTAGGCGTCAATCATTGAGCGGAACATGCGCGTGCCCACATGCATAACACCAATGCTGTGCAGGAATCGGGAATGCGTCGCGCCCGGAAAGACAAGGCTAAGGATGTCGTTCTGGCAGATGTTGCGCAGGCGTTGGAACAGAGGGTGGTCAATAACCTGAACTTCATGACGATAAAGCGGAATGGCCCCGTGAACCGGATCCATGATCAGCTTGTCATAAGCACCTAAAAGGTCGTTTACCGCTCGTCTCATTCGCAGGAATCTCCGGATTTCGCCAAACTGGCCTTGTTATATCACAGGGGCGTGCCAGAATAGGCTCTGAAACCCCATTTTTCGTTTATCGCTGGTAGTTTAGGGCAACAGCCATGACCTCGCGCAACGGGCGCCTATTGATTCGTATATTGATCATTGACTCAGACGAGAAGGCTCGCGCTGACCTTGCGCGCTACCTGGAAACGAGAGGATTTTACGTTTCTGGTTATCGCGATCTCGCGTCAGCCAGCGATATGATCAACGATAACATGCCCGACGTTATCTTTGCAGATCTCCCACCCTCCGAAATCGAGGGTCTTGCTGACCGCCTGGAAGAATCAGAGTCACTCACTCCAATTGTTGCCTGTTCAGCCACCCAATCCAGTAAAGACGTTGTTGATGCGCTTCGTGCGGGGGCTTCTGACTTTGTGCTCAAGCCCTGCGGTAAAGACAAAAAAGCCATTGGCGATGTCATACGCAAGCTCCTTGACCGGGTTCGGCTGGGGCGCTTGAATCAGCTGTACCGTCAGGAACTGGAAGATGCCAATCGTGACCTTAGAGATGGAATCGCCGAGTTGCGTGCCGACCAGAGGGCAGGACGTAAAGTACAGCTGCGGATGCTACCTGAAAAGGAGCAGCTTACCGGCGGCCTTTACGTGGACCACCTGATTAAACCGTCGTTATACCTGAGTGGCGACTTTCTCGATTATTTTCCACTTACGGAAGACAAAACCCTGGTTTACATTGCCGACGTATCCGGCCACGGAGCCAGTTCTGCGTTTGTGACCGTGCTCCTGAAAAACCTCAGCAATCGGTTGCAGCGCAACCTTCGCCGTGGCTCCACTGACGATATTCTCTACCCCGACCGGTTCCTTGAGCGAATTAACTCGGAGCTGCTCGATACCGGTCTTGGCAAACACGTTACAATATTTGTTGGTATCATTTCCCTTAATGAGCGTAAATTAACCTATTCGGTGGGGGCTCATTTCCCGATGCCAGTGCTCTCCTTTGAAGGAGGGGAGACGGCTTTTCTGGAAGGCAGCGGCCTTCCTGTCGGCTTGTTTGAATCACCGAAGTGGGAAGTATACGAAGTCCCACTGGATAAACCTTTTCACCTGATTCTGTTTTCAGATGGAATTCTTGAAGTCATCCGGCAGAAGAGTCTTGATGAAAAGGAACAGAGACTACTTGAACTCGTATCTGGAGGTCGTCACACTGTCGCATCTCTTAGCGAGGCTCTGAACCTCGACGAGATCACAGAGTTACCGGACGACATCGGTATTGTGACGGTTACTGATACGGTTTTAGTGTCAGACAACACGTCGATGAAATAGTGGCAGTGTGAGAGACATGGCTGGTTATAAAATTCTGCAGGCTGAAAAACAGGGCATCTATGTCCTGAAGTTCATTGGAGAAATCCGGCTTAACCTTTGCTGTACGCTGGATAACCTGGTTGATTCCATCACCTTGGACCCCCTGTTCAAGACCGTGGTGATTGATCTCACTGAAACCGAAATCATCGATAGCACGACTCTTGGACTCATCGCTAAAATTGCGATGGCGGCCCAGAAGCAAAGCAACTTTTTGCCTACGCTGATTACGACCAACCCGGACATTACCCGTATTGTCACCTCCATGGGCTTCGACAAAATCTTCATTATTGTCCGCGAGCCAGCCTCCCGTATTGAAGAACTCGAAGAAATACCCGTGCTGCGTGCAAGCGAGCAAGACGTTCGCGACAGAGTTCTGGCCGCCCATAAAGTGCTTATGGGGCTGAACAAGCAAAACCGGGAAGAGTTCAAGAATCTGGTGCGCGCTCTGGAGTGTGAAGAGCCCGGCTGAGACGCCGCGCTTACAATCCCTGGCCCGCTGGTACAGACCTGATTCAAAAAAAGACGGAATAACTATGCCTGAAAAAAATGATCCCCTCGCGAGCGGGGCCGAAGAGCCGGTACACGATGTAGCGGTTCTCGGCGGAGGTAGCTTTGGTTCTGCCATGGCAAAAGTACTCGGGGAGAACGGCCACCGGGTCCATTTCTGGATGCGTGATGAGGCGCAGGTTGAAGAAATCCGCACAACCGGCATAAACAGCCGCTATATGCCTGGCGTTGAGATTAAAGGCGACATCCAGCCAACCACCGATTTTGCAAGCGCCGTAGGTAAAGCCGAGCTCGTATTTGTCGCTATTCCAAGCAAGGCCTTTCGCGCCGTTATCCGTGAAAACAGCAGTAAATTCCGGGACGGGCAGATCGTTGTCAGCCTGACCAAGGGCATTGAGGCTCATGGTTTCAAGCTTATGAGCGAAATCCTTCAGGAAGAGATCCCCCGCTGTCGTATTGGCGTATTGAGCGGTCCAAACCTGGCGAGTGAGATTGTGAGCCGTGACCTGACCGCAACCGTTATTGCGGCAAAAGATCCGGACGTTCGCCGAACCGTTCAGGATCTGGTTAGCTGCCAATATTTTCGTGTCTATGCCAACGTAGACATTTACGGAGTGGAACTCGCCGGAGCTCTCAAGAACATTTATGCCATTGTGGCTGGTCTTGCCTCAGCTCTGAATATGGGTGAAAACGCCAAGGCAATGTTGATTACCCGAGGGCTGGCAGAAATGAGTCGGTTCGCTGTAAGTCTCGGTGCTAACCCTATGACCTTTATGGGGCTGGCGGGCGTAGGGGATCTTATCGTCACCTGCACCTCGTCAAAAAGTCGTAACTTCAGGATTGGCTATGCCGTTGGCCAAGGCCAGAAGCTGGATGACGCGGTCGCTGAACTGGGCCAGGTGGCAGAGGGGATCTATACTCTTGAGCTGGTTAAAGAGAAAGCAGAGTCTATCGGCATATATATGCCTCTGGTGCGCGGCCTTTATGAAATCCTCTACGGAGGTGCTTCCATCACCGCAGTCATCAATAGCCTTATGATGTCTGTGCAGAACTCTGATGTAGAGTTCATTCTGCCACGGACAATCGCCGAGTAACGGAATCACCACCGGAGGTTAGCTGTGCAATTGCTCATTATGCGCCACGGAGAAGCGGGTTGGCACTCGCTGGATCAGGAACGCACGCTCACCGAAACCGGCCGGCACCAGGTTGCGGAGTGTGCGGCTCAAATTGCCGCCTCACCCTGGCGTCCGGTACGAATCTGGAGCAGCCCTTATATTCGTGCAAGACAAACGGCAGCGATTGTTTCCGAGATCCTGAATTGCCCCGTAGAAGAGAAACCATTCATTACGCCGGAAGACGATCCCGGGTTGTGCCTGGACGCCCTCCTGGAAAATCAGCATTCGCCGCTCATGCTTGTCTCCCATATGCCCTTGGTCGGTAGCCTCGCAACGCTGCTGGTTGACGGGCATCGTCGCGGCATTCCTTTTATGACGGCACAAGCCGTTGTGCTTGATATGCCCGTGGTCGGCCCTGGCTGCGCAGACTTGAAAACCCAGTTTTTACCCTGATTGATGATCAGGGTCACTTCTATTGATTGAGTACAGATTATGTACAGCTTTCCTATTGATTACGTTGAACCGGTTTTTCGGCCTCCCAGTGAGGCGAAATCACTGATTCTGCCCGTTACAAATGGCTGTTCCTGGAATAAATGCACCTTCTGCGAAATGTACACGCAGCCCCAGAAAAAATTCCGGGCCCGTAAACCGGAAGATGTTCGCCAGGATATTGAGAATGCTGCAAAAAGCCTGGGCGGTGTAAAGCGGGTTTTCCTGGCCGATGGTGATGCCATGGTCCTGCCAACCCGGCGTTTACTGGAGGTTCTTACAGAGCTGAACGCTGCCTTCCCGGACCTGCAGCGAGTGTCCAGTTACTGCCTCCCCAGAAACCTTGCCAAAAAAACCGTAGAAGAACTCTCGCAGCTGCGCGAAGCCGGGCTGAAGATTCTTTACGTGGGCATGGAATCCGGGGACGACGAGGTGTTGCGGCGCATCAACAAAGGGGAAACCTGGGAATCAACCCGGTCAGCACTGCTGAAAATCCGGGAAGCCGGCCTGACCAGTTCCGTTATGGTGCTCAATGGCCTGGGCGGTGAAACACTCTCTCGTCAGCATGCCATCAACACCGCAACCTTGTGCAACGAAACCCAGCCTGACTACCTGTCTACACTGGTGGTAAGCTTTCCGCAGGGCGAAGAGCGTTTTCGCGAAGGTTTCGGTGAGGACTTCATGCCTCTTTCCCGGCAAGGTTTGTTTGAGGAGATTCGAACGTTTCTGGAACACCTGAATCTGGAGCGAACGGTGTTCAGGAGTGACCACGCCTCGAATTACCTTGTTCTGAAAGGAAACCTGGGGCGCGACAAACAGAAGCTGTTGGATCAGGTTAATCTTGCCATCACAAGCCCGGGCGCAGTGCCACTGCGGCCTGAATGGCAACGTGGGTTGTAAATAACCGGTTTGCGGAGCATAGATATGAGCCAGAGCCCGGAAAATCTAGTCGAGCAAGTTAATAAAACCGCAAAGAACCTCGATCAGCCACCGCTTGATAAGTGGCATCCGGAACTATCCGGAGACATGGATCTGCGCATAAGTCGTGATGGGCAGTGGATTCACAAGGGTAAACCACTGGGCCGCGAAGCTATCATAAAGCTGTTCTCAACCATTCTTCGCCGTGAGGACGACAAGCAATATTACCTGGTAACACCGGTAGAGAAATGGCGAATTCAGGTCGAGGACACGCCTTTGCTGGCCCACTCCCTTACAGTTGAAGGGAGCGGCGAGCAGCAGGTCATAAAGCTGATCACCAACGTGGGAGAAACCCTGGAAGTTGGCAATGAGCACCCTCTGGAAGTCGATATCTATGAGGGCTCGGGGCAGCCCCGGCCCATAGTTCGCGTGCGCCACGGTGTTGTTGCCCGGCTGGTGACCGCCGCGTATTACGACCTGGCGGAGCATGTTGTGGAGCAAACCATCGGCGGAGAGCCAGTACTGGGCGTATACAGCCACGGAAATTTCTACAAAATCGGGCAGGGCGGTTGAAAAGCTTTTGGGTGCCCCCAGAAATGACGGTAGAAAACACATTATGTCACTTGTTAAACTGTGTTTTCATACTTGTTACGAGCCTGGCTCTCAAACGAGGCCCGGTGGTCGTTAGTCCCTCTGTTCAGTCTGGCTGTTCATGATTACTTTCGATTACCCTTAATCAATCAAACAGTCATTGCGACACTCAAGGAGATCACATGGCCCAACCTCGCGTTGTTACCATCCATTACACGCTCACCAACAACCAGGGAGAAGAGCTGGACTCCTCTCGCGGAGAAGGTCGTGAGCCGTTGTCTTATCTGGAAGGTTCACAGAACATCATCGGTGGACTGGAAAGTGCACTGAATGAAAAGAGCGCAGGCGACCAGGTTAAGGTTTCTGTAGAGCCGGCTGAAGGCTACGGTGAAGTCAACGAAGAACTGGTTCAGCCCGTTCCGCGTACTGCCTTCGAAGGTGTAGAAACCATTGAGCCGGGTATGCAGTTCCAGGCACAAACTCCGGGCGGCCCTCAGGTTGTTCGTGTTGTTGAAGTGAACGAAGAAACCGTTACCATCGACGCGAACCACCCATTGGCGGGCGAAACTCTGCACTTTGATGTAGAGGTTATCGAAGCTCGTGACGCGACCGATGAAGAGCAAGAGCACGGCCACGCTCACTAAGTTGCTTTAACGCGTCATCGAAAACGGCTCCCACGGGAGTCGTTTTTTTATGACTGATAGAATAAATGACATAAAAAAACGGCCCACACGGGGCCGTTTTTGATCCTGATTCCGAAACTACATGTTGGGGTAGTTCGGTCCACCGCCACCTTCCGGCGTTACCCAGGTAATATTCTGGGAAGGATCCTTGATGTCACACGTCTTGCAGTGAACACAGTTCTGCGCGTTGATCTGGAATTGCTTACCGCTTCCGTCATCCTTCTCAACCACCTCATAAACCCCGGCAGGGCAATAACGCTGAGCAGGCTCATCGTATTTCGGCAGGTTTACGTCGATGGGAATATCGGGATCCGTCAGCTTTAGATGAATCGGCTGATTTTCCGCGTGGTTGGTGTTGGAAACAAACACCGACGTCAGGCGATCGAAGGTCAGCTTGTTATCCGGCTTCGGATAATTAATCTTTTTGCACTCAGATGCCGGCTTCATCGTCGCGTAGTCTGGCGTCAGATCACGGAGAGTAAACGGCAGGCTTCTGTGCAGAATGTTCTGCTCAAAGTACGCGATCGCACCACCGATGATGTTGCCGAACTTGTGCATTCCTGGGCCAAAGTTGCGCTCATCGTACAGCTCTTTGTAGAGCCAACTTTCCTTGAAGCGATCACCAAAGCTGGTAATTTCCTCGCCAGACTGGCCACTTTTCAGAGCTTCAAACACGGCTTCTGCGCCTAGCAGACCGGATTTCATCGCAGTATGTGAGCCTTTGATCTTGGAGCTGTTCAAGGTGCCGGCGTCACAACCCAGCAGTAAACCACCCGGGAAGCTCATTTTCGGCAGAGCATTGTAGCCACCCTTGGTCAGTGCACGAGCGCCGTAGGACACACGTTTGCCGCCTTCCAGATACTGACGGACTTCCGGATGCAATTTCAGGCGCTGGAATTCTTCGAACGGGCTCAAGTGTGGATTGCTGTAGGAAAGATCTGAAATCAGACCCACATAAACCTGGCCGTTCTCAAGGTGATAAAGGAACGATCCGCCAGTGGAGCCGCTTTCATTCAGAGGCCAACCGGTGGTGTGAACAACCAGTCCAGGCTCATGCTTGGCCGGGTCGATGTCCCACAGTTCTTTAATACCAATGCCGTAGTGCTGGGGGTCTTTGCCTTCATCCAGTTTGAATTCACTGATCAGGCGCTTACCCAGGTGCCCACGACAGCCTTCCGAGAACAGCGTGTACTTTGCGCGCAGCTCCATGCCTGGCATATAGCCTTCTTTTTCGGAGCCGTCGCGAGCGACACCCATATCTCCGGTCAGAATGCCTTTCACCTGACCGTCTTCGATGATGGTCTCGGCTGCAGCAAAGCCCGGATAAACTTCAACGCCTAGCGCTTCAGCCTGCTCGGCAAGCCAGCGGCAAAGGTTACCAAGGCTGATAATATAATTGCCGTGGTTGTGCATGTTCTTGGGCACAAAGGCGTTCGGAATCTTCGTAGCTTTTTCCTGATTTTTCAGCAGGAAAATATCGTCTCGGGTAACTGGCGTATTCAGCGGTGCGCCTTTCTCTTTCCAGTCCGGAAAAAGCTCGTTAAGGGCGGTAGGCTCAAATACAGTACCGGCCAGGATATGCGCACCGATCTCAGAACCTTTCTCCACTACACATACGGTCAGCTCTTCGCCGGCTTCTTGTGCCAACTGCATAACTCGGCACGCTGCCGACAAGCCAGCAGGGCCGCCGCCGACGATAAGAACATCAAATTCCATCGATTCGCGTTCCACGTTGGTCTCCTCAAACATCTTTAATGGATATTATGTGCCCGCAGGCTTGAATTCTGGTGCATCATCATACCGTTAAAAGCAAACTCAGACGACTACCCATAGCCGAATACTCCGATTTTATACAATTAAAGGATAGCGTATTAATAGAATCAAACAAACGTTTGTTTGAAATCTGACCGTAGCTTTGGCATTGTGGTTCGGTGCTGTAATAAAGCCTGATTGGCCTGAGGAACATGCGTGGGGCGTCTAATTGGACTATTGACCCACCTGGTCTTTGCCTTCAGTATTAGTGCGCCGTGACGGATGGCCCCAGTGCGAGGCCGCTGTTTGTAACGTTCGGCCTGAATACCCATAATTCCGGTATCTTGCCGAGACGAAGCAATCGAAAATGCTCTGTAACCCGCCTATACAGGGCCTGTCTTAGAGTGTTTTTGGTTGAGAGTCATTAACCCATCGTAGAAGAACGAGGAATCTATGAAGGTTCTGGTCGCTGTAAAACGAGTAATCGACTACAACGTAAAGGTACGCGTCAAGCCGGATAACACTGGTGTTGATCTTGCCAACGTCAAAATGGCAATGAACCCATTCTGTGAAATCGCTGTTGAAGAAGCGGTTCGCCTGAAGGAAAAGGGTGTTGCCAGCGAAATCGTCGTGGTTTCCATTGGTCCCAAGGCCTGTCAGGAGCAGATTCGTACTGCACTGGCGCTGGGCGCCGACCGTGGCATCCACATTGAATCTGATGAGGAAGTTCAGTCTCTTGAGGCGGCCAAATTGCTGAAGGCCGTTGTTGAGAAGGAAGAGCCAAAACTCGTCATTCTCGGCAAACAGTCCATCGACTCTGATAACAATCAGACAGGCCAGATGTTGGCCGCACTGACCGGCATGGCCCAAGGCACTTTCGCGTCAGAAGTGGTTGTTGATGGCGAAAAAGTAAATGTTACCCGCGAGGTAGATGGTGGTCTTATGACCGTTTCCCTGAACCTGCCTGCGGTCGTAACCACAGACCTGCGTTTGAACGAGCCGCGCTATGCGTCTTTGCCAAACATCATGAAAGCCAAGAAAAAGCCGCTCGATGTCATGAGCGCCGCTGACCTTGGTGTTGAAATCAAGCCGCGCCTGACCACTTTGAAAGTTGAAGCACCGGCTGCCCGTCAGGCAGGTGTTAAAGTGGCTGATGTTGCCGAGCTGGTCGATAAACTGAAGAATGAAGCGAAGGTGATCTGATGAGCATCCTTGTAATTGCTGAACACGACAACAGCAGCCTGAAGCAGGCGACCCTGAGTGTTGTAGCGGCTGCCAAAGCCATCGGCGGCGATATCGATGTACTGGTTGCCGGTGAAAACTGTGGTGCCGTTGCTGAAGCTGCAGCCAAGGCTGACGGTGTTGCAAAGGTCCTGGTTGCTGACAATGCGGTTTACGGCCACTTTCTGGGTGAGAACCTGGGTGAGCTGGTTGCTGAAGTGGGTAAAGGCTACAGCCACATTCTGGCCGCTGCCGGTACCACGGGTAAGGATTTCATGCCGCGTGTTGCAGCGCTGCTGGACGTTGCCCAGGTATCCGACATTATCCGCGTCGAGTCTGAAGACACCTTTGTTCGCCCGATTTACGCCGGTAACGCTATCGCAACGGTCAAGGCCAGCGACAGCATCAAGGTCATCACCGTACGCCCGACAGGTTTCGACCCGGTCGCCGCTGAAGGTGGCTCTGCTTCCGTTGAACAGGTAGACGTTGTGAAAGACGCCGGCCTGTCTTCGTTCGTTGGCGAGGAAAAAGCCAAGTCTGACCGTCCGGATCTGGCCAGTGCCGGTATTGTTATCTCCGGTGGTCGTGGCATGCAGAACGGCGAGAACTTCAAGATGCTGGAGCAGGTTGCTGATCTGCTGGGTGCCGGTATGGGAGCCTCACGTGCCGCCGTCGATGCAGGCTTTGTGCCGAACGACATGCAGGTAGGCCAGACCGGTAAGATTGTTGCGCCTCAGCTGTATGTAGCGGTAGGTATTTCCGGCGCCATTCAGCATCTGGCCGGCATGTCGGATTCCAAGGTGATCGTTGCGATCAACAAGGATGAAGAAGCGCCGATCTTCCAGGTTGCTGACTACGGCCTGGTTGCGGATCTGTTTGAAGCAGTACCGCAACTTGAAGAAGAGCTGAAGAAAGTCCTGTAACGTTTTGTCAGGCAACGAAAAAGGCACCTTCGGGTGTCTTTTTTGTTGCAGATACATAACTGTTGAAGCAAACCCGCATGCATTTTTTTCTACCGGATATATTGCAATGACGATAAGCCCGTTTGAAGCTCTTGCTTGCCCACTCGACGGTTCTGCGTTGCGGATCACTGACAGGAGTTGGCGCTGTGCTGACGGCCATAGCTTCGACATTGCCCGCCAGGGTTATGTTCATCTGCTGCCTGTGCAAAATAAACGCTCCAAAGATCCTGGTGACAACAAACAAATGGTGGCAGCGCGCCAACGCTTTTTGAGTTCGGGGTTTTATCAACCGCTCGCAGACGCTATCAACCGCGCAGTGTTCCACGAAGAGTTCAGTGAATCTTCCATAAACTGTCTGGATGCGGGTTGCGGGGAGGGGTATTACTTGCGCCAACTCGCTCACAGCGCACCGGAAACAGTAGATCTTGCCCTAGTGGGGCTGGATATATCCAAGTGGGCCATATTATCGGCGGCAAAACAGGACAAGAGCCCTGCCTGGGTTGTCGGGAGCAATGCCAACCTGCCTGCAATGCCGGAAACACTGGATCGCATTCTGTGCCTGTTCGGTTTCCCGGTGTATCCGGAGTTCGCGCGAGTGCTGAAATCAGGCGGTGAGATCGTCCAGATGGATGCCGGGGTAGACCATCTTCGTGAGCTACGGGAAATCATTTATCCGGAACTGCGGGCACCAAGGCCAGATCAGAAAGTGATGCCTGACGGGTTCACGAACCTCGATACATCCGTTATTCGTTACGCTCTGACGCTGCCCGACAAGGACTCCATTGCCGATCTGCTGGCTATGACACCGCATCTCTATCGCGCCAATGCAGAGGGCTTGGCCCGTGCAGCACAAATTGAGTCACTTACCGTTACCGTTGATGTCATACTCAGGCGCATAAAAAAGAACTGACACGCGGCTTTGGTTACTGATCGCTCTCTGTTGGCTTTTTATGCTTACCGTTTCTCGATATCACCTTTTTTTCGGCCTTACTGATAAACAGTGTGTCTGCCAGAATGTGAATTGCTTTATTGGTGGTTCGCACAGCGTGGTAAACCTGTTTGCTGGTATGGTCATGGGTTTCACGGGCCTTACGGGCGCTCTGCCGGAATTCGTCGTCTTTTGAGAGATGATCCACGAGGCTGAACGTCGTATTTGAAATCAGCCTGTGCATTTTTTCAACTGCGCTGGCACCACCGGCCACGGTGTCTTCAAGTAGCTTTGCCCGGTTGCGAACTTCGTAGAAATCCATACGGCGTTTCTGAATTGCGCTGTTAGTGGCGATGCGATGTGAGTTCAGTGCTCTTACCAGAGTGTTGGAGCGCTGAAGCTCCAGGAATGCGTAGCTCAAACCCCCGGCGGCTATCAATAGCAGGAAAACAGAGACGGCGAGCTGAGTAGTCATAGTGCGGTTGTCCTATCGATACTCAATGTGCATTTCCACGTCAATTCCACGCTCTACCATCTCTTCTTCCAGCTCTTTCATGACTCCCTGGTAAACCATTTTTCGAATCATCACGGGGAATTTGTCTGCCAGAACGCGGGCAGAACGGGATTCACGCTTTGCCACAGCAATCGGATTCAGTACTTTCAGCGTAAGGATCAGGTCCGGCTCTCTCTCAAGGTGAAACTGCTGATCGTTGTCCATCGTCTGAGTCATCAACCGGGTGATAGTTTTACGCTGTTCGATAACTTGCCAACACAGAAGGCTGCTGAACACTGTAAGAAGCAGGCTGAGTATCAGGAGGAAAGTGGTCAATTCATATCTCCGGGAATCCAGTAAATCGATGCTTAACAGTGTGCCTGATACGCCGGGCTGTGCGATTGGCCGTGACGACGTCAACTGCGTTGTCAGAGTGAAGGTAGAACCGGGGTGCAAAGCTGTTAAGATCGGTCTATTGCGACTTTTTTGCGCGCTTCAACGTGCGCTTAGCCAAAATCGACATTCCTTAAATAAAAGGACAGGCAATGACTAAATCAACAGAAACAACCTACGACCTGGTTGTCTTCGGCGCTACCAGCTTCGTTGGCCAGATACTTACGCAATATTTGTTCGATTCGTGCGGTGTTGCAGGCGAAGTAACCTGGGCCATTGCCGGGCGTTCTGAATCCAAGCTCGCCGAGCTTAAATCCGGCCTGGGGGCCAACGCGAGTGAACTGCCGATCATTCTGGCGGATGCAACCGATGACGATGCGCTGAAAACAATGTGTGAGCAAACCCGTGTGGTTATCTCAACGGTTGGCCCCTACGCTTTGTATGGTGAGCCTCTGGTTAAAGCCTGTGTAGAAACAGGCACCGACTACTGCGATCTGACCGGCGAAGTGCAGTGGATTCGACGTATGGTGGATCGCTATGAAGATCAGGCCAAGAAATCGGGTGCAAGAATTGTGCATTGCTGCGGTTTTGACTCCATACCATCGGATATGGGCGTATGGTTCCTGCAACAGCAAGCTGAAAAGACATTTGGTGAGCCCTGCCTTGATGTACGCATGCGCGTAAAAGTTGCGAAAGGCGGTCTTTCCGGCGGCACCGTTGCTTCAATGATGAACATCGCCAAAGAAGCCGCAGCAGATCCGAAACTGCGTAAAGAACTGGCCAACCCGTTCTCTATCTGCCCGCCGGAGCACCGCTCAACGGTGCGCCAGCCAAGCCTGAAGGGCGCAGAATTCGACAAAACATTTAACGTGTGGCTCGCCCCGTTTGTAATGAGCTCAATCAACACCCGCGTTGTACATCGCTCTAACGCGATGCAAAGCGCCCGCTACGGCAAGGAATTCACTTACGACGAAGCCATGATGACGGGCACAGGCACCAAAGGCCGCCTGACGGCTTACGGCATTACCGCCGCACTGGCAGGCTTTTTCACAGCCTCTGCTATCAAACCATCGCGCTGGTTGGTTGAAAGGTTTGTACCCCAGCCGGGTGAAGGCCCCACGCCGGAAGCCCAGAAAGCAGGCTTCTATGATTTGCGCTTTGTAGGGCGCACCCAGGATGGCAAAACCATGATCACGAAAGTGACCGGTGATGCGGACCCGGGCTACGGCTCCACCAGCAAAATGCTTGGCGAAGCCGGCATGTGCCTTGCGTTCGACATCCCGGCTGATCAAGCCGGCGGTTTCTGGACACCGGCATCAGTGCTGAACGACAAATTACTGGAGCGCCTGACCAGCAAAGCAGGTCTGACGTTTGAGGTGGTTGAAACCCGCTAACGGTGATGGTTTAAAGCCCCAGCTGAACCACGCGGTCGGTGCCCGGCAGGGCATCCGGCGCGTGTGCCAGGCTGATAACTGTTTTGCCTTCAAGCCAGGCATCTATTTGCAGGGTAATCTTTTCTCTTGTGACCCTATCCACCCCGGTAAACGGCTCGTCCAGCACCAACAGAGGGGCAGGGCTCAGAAGCACCCGGGCAAGGGCAACACGTCGCGCCTCGCCGCCGGACAGCCGGCTACCCGAACTCCCGAGCCAGGTATCGAGCTGATCTCCCTCCGAACGAAACCGCTCAGCCAAATCAACCCTCTCCAGAATCCGCCAAAGTTCCGCATCGGTGGCACTGGGTGAAGCCAGTAACAGATTGGCCCTCAAGGTATCTTCGAACAACACGGTTTGCTGGGTGAGATAGGCGCACGGCAGATTGGCGCAGGCACCACTTGAAGGCATCAAAAGCCCCGAAAAAACGTCTGCCAGGGAGGATTTGCCACTTCCGGAATGTCCCAAAATACCCACGCGCTCGCCTGTTTTTACCTGAAGATCAAAGTGCGTGAAAAGCGGTGCGTTTTCAGGATATTTAACCGCAAGATCATTTGCCACAAGGGCGGCACCTTCAGGCAGGACAGTGGTCGCTGCAGCAACACTGAAAGCATCTTCCCTGCAATCCCGATTCAGGCGTGCGGCAGAAGCTTGCGTAGCACCCAGCTTGCCAAAAGCTTCCGGCAGCATGCCGTAGACTTCAGCGAGCCCAAGCAGCGCAATAGGTATTAAAACCAGAACCGGCCCGGAAATCTCGCCCGAGCGAAACAAAGCAAAACCGCTCCAAAGCGCAAACACTGCGGCCAGATTAATCAGCAAATTCGAACCAGCTTGATGCCAGCCAATGCGGCAATCTGCCTTAACCTGCTGGGATGAGGACTGGTGTGCCTGACGCAGAAGCCATGCACCGTGTTTGCCGGTGCGGCCGGCGGCGGTCAGTTCGGCAAAACCCTCCAGATGTTCAATAACTGCAGTGCGCAACGATTCTTGCTGATCACTCTGGCGTGATGTGACCTTTGCGGTACGCAGATAAACAGCCAGCGTCGCCAACAGAAATGCGACTCCAAGTATCAGCGCGATTCCGCTAGCGATCGCACTATTAAAAAGCACCGCTGGCAGAACAATTACAAGTAAGGTGACAAAAGCAGCAAGTGCGGCAGGTGCAATCAGGCGCAGGTAGAGGGTATCCAGCGCGTCAACATCATTGGTCAGGCGCGACAGCCACTGCGCACCTGTTAGCTCGCGCCTTCGAACACGGCCAACAGAGGCCAGTTCGCGAAACAGGGCGACACGAATATCGGTTAAAAGCCTCAACACTGTATCGTGATTATACAACCGCTCCAGATAACGGGAGACCGTACGGGAAACTGCAAAAAAACGTATACCGCCGCCAGGTACATACAAGTTGATGGTGGCCGGCAGGCTGGCCGCAAGCAGAAGGCCAACCAGTGCTGTTTCAGTGATAAACCAGCCAGAGAGCGCCAACAGCCCAAGACCGGAGAGCAGGGCGGCCAGCATCAACAAGGCGCCGATACAAAGCCTTCCAGGGCGTGCAGAGATCAGCTTCAGCCAGGGTTTTAGTTCAGACATCTGTCACCTCCCCGCCGGAGACCAAAAGCACCCGGTTAGCCAAAGCCAGAAGCGCGTAGTGATGGGTGGAGAAAATGAGCGTTTTGCCCGCCAGAGCCAGCTTGTGCAGCGCCTCCAGCACAAAGATTTCACTGTCGCTGTCGAGACCGGCGGTGGGTTCATCTAGAAGAATCACGTCGTAATCCGCCACGAAAATTCTCGCCAGGCTCAAGCGTCGTGCCTGGCCTCCGGAAAGCCCCTGGCCATCCTCAGAAACCGTGCTGAAAATACCTTCCTTACGACTATCCAGCAGAGGGCCAAGACCGACATTACGCAGCGCGGTTTCAATAGCCACATCGGATACATCCGGGCTGGTGAGCCGAAGGTTATCGGCCCAGGTTCCGTGAACGAGAAAACCACTCTGGCCGAGCCAGCCAAAGGCGAAGCTTCCAGCCTGTTTGCCAAATAGATCGATGTTGCCGTTATCCGGCGTAAGAAAACCCGCCAAAAGATGCAATAGGGTGGACTTGCCACTACCGGAGGGGCCGGTGAGAGCAATAACCTCGCCTTTGCGAATGCTCAGCGAGACATCTCTGAGTATTGGATGGTCAGCGCGGAGAGCAAGCGATACAGAATTCAGTTCAACCGACTCTCGGTGCGTAAGCGGGTTGCTGACTGAAAGCCGTTTGTCGATTGTGTCTTCGGTAGCGCCCGCCAAAGGATTGGGTGCTGGCTCATCACCAAGCCTTGCCAGAATCTCTGCGCCAGCGCCGAGAGCAGCAGCGCGGTCATGATAGCACTGGGAAAGCGTGCGCAACGGCTGAAAGAACTCTGGCGCAAGCAGCAGAATCAACAGGCCGGAAAACAGCGTGAGATCGGAGGATGGCCCATAGGTGATATACCCCAGAAGACCAAAACCGATGTAGATGGCTATTACGGCGATGGCAACGGAAGCGAAAAACTCCAGAACCGCCGATGATAGAAACGCAACACGAAGGGTTTTCAGCGTAATCCTGCGGTAGTGATCTGACCTTTGCTGGATCAACTCCGCAGCGCCGTCAGTTTGCCCGAACAGCTGTAACGTGGTCAGCCCTCGAACCTTATCCAGGAATTGGCCAGAGAGCCGGCTGATAGTCTCGAAGTGCTGTTGGTTCAGCTTCTCTGCACCCATACCAACGAGCGCCATAAACAAAGGAATAAGCGGAGCTGAAAGAAGCAGGAAAATTCCTGCGAGCCAGTCGAGATAGAACACAAGTACCAGAATTATCAAAGGCACGATAAGAGACAGCGCCATCTGGGGAAGGAAGCGGGCGAAGTAGCCATGCAGAGCATCAACGTGGTCAATCCACTCCCGCGCCAAGCTTCCTGCAGACGTTTGGCCAAGTAGGAGGGGGCCGCGGTGGCGCCAGTGCTGGTGAATCTGCCTACGGGCGGTGCGGCGCACCTGTTCACTGCATCGTGCGGCGAGATGGGTCTGAACGCCTTGGGCAACCGCACGAAATACGATTGCCAGAACAAGCCCGGTAAAAAGCGGCGCCAGCACTGATGATGACGCTTTTTCGATCACACCAAGATGAACAATTCGGGCCAGAAATATCATCTGAACGATGGTAGCAATACCAGCAAAGGTGCCGGCAGCAACCGAGCCCTGAATCCAACGCCGGTTTCCGCTGGCAAGCCCCGAGAGCCAGCGCTTTACAGCACCGCTCTCAACCTGCAATTCGGTCACTTAGTGATAGCCCTCGCCGGCACGTACCTTGCCCCGGAAAACCCAGTAGGTCCAGGCTGTGTAAGCCAGTACAAAAGGAATAACAATCACCAGGCCTATCAGCAGGAACATCTGCGAGTTGTAAGCCGAGGCCGCATCCCACACCGTATAATCAGGCGGCACAAGATACGGCCAGCGGCTGACAATAAGCCCCAGATAGGTGGTTATAAACAGCCCCATGGTGGCCACAAATGGCATGCCTTCCATACGGTTACGCACAGCCCGGAAAATCTGGAACGCGCACAACAGAGTCAGTACTGGCAGCACCCAGATTACACTCAGGTTGCTGAACCAGCGGTCTCGCACCATATCGTCAATGAACGGGGTCCACACGCTGATGATACCGAAGACCACAAGCACCGCGACGAGCAGGGGCAGGGTGACCCTGTAAGCCCAATCCTGCAAGCGACCTTCGGTTTTCATAATCAGCCAGGTAGAGCCCAACAAAGCGTAGCCCGCAATAAGCCCGAGGCCTGTCAGCACACTAAAGGGCGTAAGCCAGTCAAAAGCGCCGCCGGTGAAAACGCCATTAGCGGTTTCATAGCCCTGAATATAGGTTCCGACGACTACGCCTTGGGCGAACGCGGCCAAGGTGGAGCCTCCGGCGAACGCCCAGTTCCACAGATATCGCGAGCTGCGCGCCTTGAAGCGGAACTCGAATGCAATGCCACGGAAAATCAGGCCAGACAACATCAGGAAAACACCGATGTACAACGCCGGCAGCAAAATGCTGTAAACCAACGGGAAGGCTCCCAGAAGCCCCGCCCCGCCGAGCACCAGCCAGGTTTCATTGCCGTCCCACACAGGCGCAACAGTGTTCATCATCGTATCCCGATCCTGCTCCGACGGGGCGAAGGGGAACAGAATTCCCACCCCCAGATCGAAGCCGTCCATCAACACATACATGATGACGCCAAAACCGATGATAAATGCCCAGATCAAAACAAGATCAAAGTGTTCCATAATCAGTGATCTCCCTGGCTGGCTGGATTGGATTTCGAGTCTTCATGCATTTCAAAAGGCACATGGCTGGCAGAGAGGGGGCGCTTTGGCCGCTCGGCCTGTTCCGGCGCTTCGTCGTAATCAACCTCAAGCCCTACGTAGAGCACGCGCATCAAGTAATAAACGCCGGCTGAGAACACCAGAGAGTAAACCACCACATAACCAATCAGAGTGAAGAGTGCCATGCCGCCGGTGAGCGAAGGTGTTACCGCTTCCGCCTGGGTCATCATGCCGTACACCAGCCACGGCCCACGACCAATCTCGGTCACAAACCAGCCCGCGAGCACGGCAATGAAGGGCGTAACGCTCATAAAACGCATCCCCTGAAGGAACCAGCGGGTTCGCCAGAAACGATCGCCAACCCGCAGTGCCAGACCCACAATAGCGAACAGGATCATCAGCAACCCGAGACCAACCATAACCCGGAACGACCAGAACACAATGGCCACAGGCGGCTGCTCCTCTACTGAAACCTCCTCAAGGCCTGGCACTTCGCCATTCCAGTCATGCGTCAGAATGAGACTGGCGACGCCCGGAATACCGATTTCGAAAAGGTTAGTCTGGTTTTCCTGATCAGGAATGGCAAATAACAGTAAGGGAACATTCCGTGAGGTTTCCCAGTTGCCCTCCATTGCGGCCACTTTCATGGGCTGGTGCTCAAGGGTATTAAGCCCGTGAAAATCACCAACGACCGCTTGCGTGGGGGCAAGAAACAAGAGTAACCACAGACACATTGAGAGTGCCTTGCGATTGGCTTCTACTTCACGCCCCTTCAGCAAATACCAGGCGCTGACGCCAGCGACGACGAAGCCGCCAGTAAGGAAAGAGGCCATAACCATGTGCGCAAAACGGTACTTGAAGGACGGGTTAAAGATCGCCTCGCTCCAGGAGGTTACGAAGAACACGCCGTCCCGCAGTTCAGTGCCGGCAGGGGTGTGCATCCAGCTGTTTGCTGAAAGAATCCAGAACGAAGAGATGAAAGTGCCGGTCGCGACCATAACTGCCGCAAACAGGTGAACACCCGCAGGAACACGATCCCGACCGAAAAGTAGCACGCCGAGAAAAGCAGCTTCGAGAAAAAAGGCCGTAATGACCTCATAGCTCAGCATTGGGCCGAGAAAGTTAGCCGAAGCCTGGGCAAAGTTACTCCAGTTGGTACCGAACTGGAACGACATCACAATGCCGGAGACAACACCCATACCAAAGACCACGGCAAACACCTTGGTCCAGAACGAAGAAAGCTTCATCCATACCGGGTTTTTCGTTTTGAACGAAAGCCCCTCAAGTACAGCAATATAGGAAGCGAGGCCGATGGTAAACACCGGGAAAATGGCGTGAAATGACACGACAAACGCGAACTGGATTCGCGATAGGATGAGAGGATCTAGTTCCATAGGAACACTCCGGTAATGTAAACGTCACAATAAACGAGCCCAGCAAACCCGCTCAGCCGCTGTCCTAGCTTTAATTGTTATATTGTTATTACCGACAGATGAGAGTCATGCTACGGGATATGATAGCAAAACCCATAGGGCAGATTGTCGCACCCATTGATTTAAAACAATTATGGTGAACAGCATGAGCTTTTACGAAGAACGAATCCTGCCACACATCATAGATCGCGCCTGCTCAATGGGCCAGGTTATGAAGTTGCGCAGCCAGCTTGTGCCGCTCGCAAAAGGCCGCGTGCTTGAGGTGGGAATGGGCTCGGGTATTAATCTGGAGTTCTACAATCCGGACACCGTTGAGATCGTCTACGGACTGGAACCTTCGGAGGGGATGCGGCGCAAAGCATTGCCAAGCCTGAAGCGCTCGCCAATACGCGTAGAGTGGCTGAGCCTGCCGGGCGAGCAAATCCCTTTGGATGACAACAGCGTGGATACCATTTTGCTTACCTTCACTCTGTGCACCATACCCGACTGGAACACTGCGCTTCTGCAAATGAAGCGGGTACTGAAGCCCGGGGGGGAGCTCCTGTTCCTGGAACACGGCGAAGCGCCCCATGAAAACACCCGCAAATGGCAACACCGGATTACACCCGGTTGGAAAAAGCTCGCCGGTGGTTGCCACCTGAACCGCCACATTGCTGATCTGATCCGACATGCAGGGTTTGAGTTAACGGAACTGGAAAATCTTTACATGCCCAGCACACCAAAAATCGCCGGCTATATTTATAAGGGGATCGCACGGAAGCCTAGCTAAATGCTTCAGCGTAAATATGCCAAAGGCAGGAGCACAACAATGACCAAAACGATGAGAGCCGCTTTATCTCTGCTTGCAGTTACCGTCGCGCTGAATACAGGTGTAGCAGTTGCCGCCGGGGATACAGCACGCGGTGAGAACATTGCAACACAGGGTAATGGCGCAGGGGCTCTGGCTTGTACTACCTGCCATGGACCGGATGGCAAGGGCAATGCTGCCGCTGGCTTTCCGGACATTGCTGGCCTTAACGCCGATTATCTCAGCAAGCAACTTCATGATTACGCCGAAGGCACACGTAAAAGCCCGATTATGCAACCTTTTGCCACAGCGTTAACAGAGGACGATATTCAGTCGTTATCAGCCTACTACCAGAGCCTTCAGTCGCCAGTTTCCGCCGTTGCTTATCGAGCGCCAGACCCGGCCAACCAAGGCGAGTGGCTGGCCTTGCGGGGTGACTGGGATAATCTCATACCGGCTTGCAACCAGTGTCACGGCCCCAACGGTATGGGCGTTGGAAATTCGTTTCCGGCGCTCGCAGGGCAACATGCCAGTTATCTGAAGGGCCAGATTCTTGCCTGGCGTAACGGCACCCGCAATAACGACCCTAATCATTTGATGAAGGGAATCGCCGACCGACTCAGCGAACAACAGATCTCAGCCATCACCGAATACTACGCAGCTCTGCCAGAGCAACTGGCTGGGCAGGCCGAAGAAAAGGAGAATCGCTAATGAACCTATGCAAATCATTTCTGTCGGTTGCAGCGATCTCCTTGCCGGTGTTGGTGGTATCAACACTGGTTCACGCGGCAGAACCTGAAGTGGACTACCAGAAACAGCTGCCTGCAGCACCTGAAGGCCAGATCACCTTTGAACCGCCACAAGAGCGGGATATACCCGACAACCAGTACGGCGACATGGTACGCAAGGGGCGAGACCTGTTCGTTAATACACAGCAGTTGCGTGGCAAAAACGTGTTTAACGGCCAGAACTGCGTCAACTGTCACCTGGACGCCGGCCGTATAGCCAGCTCCGCCCCCATGTGGGCAGCTTTTGGCATGTATCCCGCGTACCGAGGTAAAAATGACAAGGTCAATACCCTGAGTGAACGCCTCCAGGGTTGCTTTACCTACTCCATGAACGGCATTCCCCCAGAAGCCGGTGATGAAACCCTGGTGGCGATGGAAACCTATTTCCACTGGCTATCAACGGGCGCGCCCATCAACCAGGCCCTGCCTGGCCGTGGTTACACCAAACTTGAAAAGCCGGAAGACGGTTATGACCGGGAGCACGGCGCCAAGCTCTACACCGAGCAATGTGCTGTGTGCCATGGTGATGATGGCAGCGGCCAGGAGGTGGCAGGGCAGGTGGTCTTCCCGCCGCTATGGGGTGATGGAGCTTACAACTGGGGAGCAGGTATGCACCGCGTAAATACCGCTGCCGGATTTATCAAAGCCAATATGCCTTTGGGCAAGCCCGACTCCCTGAGTAATCAGGATGCCTGGGACCTGGCCGCCTTCGTCAACAGCCATGAGCGCCCTCAGGACCCACGCCGTCGCAATCAGGAATCACTGGACAGCACCGCCAACACCTTTCACAACCACGATGGCTTCTATGGCAAGGAAGTAGAAGGCAAACGGTTGGGTGATCACGACAACTACGGCGAAAACCCTGGAGTTGCCAGTAAATAAACCCAAAGCGCCATCAGCACCGCCAGCTGACGGCGTTTTGAATTGCGTTATCGCCCAAGGCCTTATACAATTCTGGCCCTCAAAACCTCCCCGAATGCTCCGGTGGTGGAATTGGTAGACACAAGAGACTTAAAATCTCTCGACCTCACGGTCGTGCCGGTTCGATTCCGGCCCGGAGCACCAGATATGTCAGTAAGTTATACCTTCAGGCGGGCGATCCTGCTTTCCCCACACACAGGCCATCAACCAATGTCCTGCTCCCCGCTTTGGCCTAGGCTCTGAATTCTCGTTTCTCGGGTAGAGTTTCTATGCGGTTTCCATTTTTAATAAAAATCAATTTAGATTCAATTGCCTATGCCTAAAGCATAAGGTGCTGGCTAATAATCAGATTTCTTGGTCATTGCGATTACAGCGGTATGACCTAAGCTGGAAAAGGGCTTTTACCAAGAGGTATTCGAATGTTGACGGAAATCAAGCAAGCCACTATCGGAATTCTTACTGTCTTCTCTGCGCTCACGCTCGGAGCGTGTGGCGGCAGTGGTAGCGATGATCCTGGCAGTTCAGCCGCTGAGCTGAAGTCAGGTGTATACCACATCGGCAGGCTATTTTCGGACGGGTCCGCCAAGGAAGGCCTTAGTTTGATTAGTCCGACGGGTAACTTCGTCGCCAATTTGGATACCAGGTCTTATACTTTCGGTAACGTAGCGTTTTCTGCCTCTGGAAAGATTTCGGGTGAAATCGTTGAATACATATTGAGCCCTCCATGGAAGCTAACCAACGGGACTCTATCCGGACAAGTTGTGTCCTCAGTCCAGGCGGATCTGGGCGCTCAGAGCGGGAACTTGACCACGACGAGTGTACTTCTGCGAAATACCGATTTTAACGGCTTAGGGGTAATGACCTTTGAGGCGATGTCTGGGACATACACTATGTCCAGTCCAGATAACATATCCTCGATAACAATAAACTCCAATGGTGATATTACGGGCGGGGATCAAGCTGGCTGCGCTTTCAATGGAGAAGTCGTCATCCCTGATAAAACCATTAATGTTTTTGAAGTGAGGTATACAGCTGAAAACTGCCCCGCAGATTCCGATGAAGATGCGTTGGCTGAGGATCGAAACGGTGATTTTTTCGGCCTTGGCTTTCTTAGCCCTTCGGGCGATGAAGCCACATTTTTCAGTCGCAATGGCACCGTAGGGTGGATGTTCAAGGGCACAAGATAATCGTCCTCTGTGCTTGCTGTAACCTGCTCAACGTGCAGCAAGCACCCCCCTTCTTTCTTATCGACTATCCACCCTCTTAACTAATGAGAGGGGTGTACCGGTGCCGCTTCAGTCAGATCTATTTCCCTGAGCCGTGCCGGCCCGGAAGAACCATTGTTTTGAACTTCTTACCCGTCTTTTCGTTCCATCAAGGCTCATCCTGCTCCGGCAGTGGCTGAATGCTGTTAATGTCACCGGTAGGCACTGCTGGCTCGTCGATCATGATCACGTAGATGCCGCCCGCAATAATTGCGACAGCAACAATTGCCTTGATGAGGTTGGAGTTGAACATTGGCTTCTCCTGCTTCTGACTTCGTAGGTTCTGGTATAGAGCCTAAGGGCACTAACCAGTTATAACAACCCGTTGCGCCGCGTTCTACAAAAGTCGCTTCGACAGTCTCCGGTTCCTGGCCGATACTGATTGCTTTAAACAGCTCTGAATTTCCAGGACACAAGGTGGCCACTTATGACAGATCTCCTGACGCGAAATACCGACGACAGTGGTATTACAACGCTCACACTAAATCAGCCCGACCGGCGTAACAGCCTTTCCATGGCCATGCTGGATGCTCTGTCTGAGGCACTGACGGCTCTTGCAACGGACGATGCCACGCGGGTGGTGGTTTTAGCTGCAGCGGGCAAGGTGTTCTGTGCGGGGCATGATCTCAAGGAAATCCGTGGCCAGTTGGATAGCCAGGAGTTTCAGTTGGCACTGTTTAACCGGTGCAGTGAGGTGATGCAGCAGATTGTGAATCTGCCAAAGCCGGTGATCGCTCGTGTGGCGGGTATCGCAACAGCGGCGGGGTGTCAGTTGGTGGCAAGCTGCGATCTTGCGGTGGCTGCTGATTCTTCGCGTTTCGCAACACCGGGTGTAAATATCGGGCTGTTTTGCTCAACCCCTATGGTAGCGCTGTCCCGTAATGTGTCTCGCAAGCATGCGATGGAAATGTTGCTCACCGGTGAGATGATAAGCGCCGCTAGAGCGGAACAGCTTGGGCTGGTAAACCGGATTGTAGATGAGTCGTTGCTGGATGAAACGGTCTACACAATGGCCCGCACGATTGCCGAAAAATCCGGACATACACTGAAGATTGGCAAAGGGGCTTTCTACCGGCAGGTGGAAATGCCGCTGGCGGAGGCTTACGACTATACGGCGAAAGTCATGGCGGAAAACATGCGTGCAGACGATGCGCGTGAGGGTATCTGTGCATTTCTGGATAAGCGCAAGCCTGAGTGGAGAGACAGCTAGGGAGTGCAGTTATTCGCGCTGAGCTCGAGTCGGTCCCCGGCAGCAATTCCGTGCGCCTTGAAAAAACCGGCATTCATTTCGACAGCGGAGACAAATTCAACGCCGGCCGGATAGCTCGGGCATCTGGCACCATTGGACGATGCACATGGCGGCATATTACGAATGTTGCCGATTACGCCGTTCCTATCAAGGTAAGCAATATCAAGGGGGATGAGGGTCTGGAACATCCAGAAGCCATGATCTGGGCCTTGCCGCTCCTGGTACTGAAACAGCATGCCTGAATTGGCGGCGAGGAATTCTCTGCCCATCAACCCTTTCTGTCTTTCCCGGGGAGCCTTTGCGAGCTCAAGGTTGACATTGACAGCGCGGGATCCGGTCACGAAGCACCCTGCGGCAACCGGCAATCCGGTTGCTTGCTCTTCGGCCCCGGTGCCAGCAGAACATCCTGCCAGCATGGCTGAAAGACAGAGCAGGGCGCAGTTGGCACGCATCAGGTACGCAACCTGTATCCGGTTTTGAATATCCACCAGATACCGCTCATGCAAGCGAGTAGAAACAGCAGGGTCATACCTACGCTGATTCCCACGTGCACGTCTGAAACGCCGTAAAATGCCCAGCGAAATCCGCTTATCAGGTACACCACCGGATTGAAAAGGCTAATGGTCTGCCAGATTTCAGGAAGCATATCGATGGAATAGAAGGTGCCGCCAAGGAAGGTCAGTGGAGTTACAATCATCATGGGCACAATCTGAAGCTTTTCGAAGCCGTCGGCCCATATACCGATGATGAATCCGAACATGCTGAAGGTTACAGCTGTCAGTATCAGGAAGGACAGCATCCAGAACGGGTGCAGAACGCTGTAATCCACAAACAGCCTTGCTGTGGCCAGGATGATTAGCCCCAGTATCACCGACTTGGTTGCCGCAGCGCCCACATAGCCCAGCACTACCTCAACGTATGACACAGGAGCAGACAAAACTTCGTAAATCGTGCCGGAGAATTTCGGCATATAAATGCCAAATGAAGCGTTGGAGATGCTTTGCATCAACAGGGAAAGCATAACCAGCCCGGGAATGATGTACGCGGCGTATTCGATGTTATCGATATTGCCCATGCGCGAGCCAATGGCCGATCCGAAGACGACAAAATACAGGCAAGTAGAGATAACGGGCGAGAGCACGCTTTGCATAAGTGTGCGGCGCATGCGCGACATTTCAAAGTTGTAGATGGCTTTTACACCGTAAAAATTCATGCGTTTCTCCAGTTAACCCGCGGCTTGTTCATGCACCAGGCCGACAAAAATCTCTTCCAGGGAACTTTCCCGGGTGCGCAGATCACGGTATTCAATACCAATATCCCCGAGGGTGCGCAGCAAACGGGCCACGCCGGCCTGTTCTTGCTGGGAATCGAACGTGTAGATCAACTCGTAGCCATCTTCGGACAGTTCCACGGGCTCCAGGATGAGCTCTCCCGGCACCTTGTCGAGTTTGTTTTGCAGGTGCAGGCGAAGCTCTTTCTTCCCCAGCTTGCTCATCAGCTGATCCTTATCCTCCACCAGAATGATCTCGCCCTGGCGAATAACCCCGATACGATCTGCCATTTCTTCGGCTTCTTCGATGTAGTGGGTCGTAAGAATGATGGTTACGCCGTCTTCCCGTAGCTTTCGAACCATCTCCCACATATCCCGGCGCAGCTCTACGTCGACGCCTGCGGTGGGCTCGTCCAGGAACAGTATCCGGGGTTCATGAGAGAGGGCCTTGGCGATCATCAGGCGGCGCTTCATACCGCCCGAAAGGGTCATGATGCGATTATTGCGTTTTTCCCACAGAGACAGGTCCCTGAGCACTTTTTCAATGTGTGCAGGATTGGGGGCTTTGCCGAACAGGCCCCGACTGAATGACACGGCGTTCCAGACCGTTTCAAACGAATCGGTATTCAGCTCCTGTGGCACCAATCCAATGGACCCGCGGGCTTTTCGGTAGTCTTTTACAATATCGTGGCCAGCAGCTCTCACTTCTCCGGAAGACAAGTTGGTAATGCCGCAAATGATGCTGATCATTGTGGTTTTGCCCGCCCCGTTGGGGCCGAGCAGGGCAAAAATCTCGCCCCGGTTTATGTCCAGATTGATATTTTTGAGGGCCTGGAAGCCGCCCTCATAAACCTTGTTGAGGTTCTTGACCGAAATATCCGGTTGCACGGGTGTATCCTGTTCGTGAAAGTGGGTCGGATATGAAAGCGCAGCATTTTCTCATGTCTGGCGCCGGTTTAGAAATTTTGCCTTGAGGTCGATAGTGTCCATAATGCCTCATCGGATTCAATTGGGCGTGGGTATGTTACGAGCAATAGTGGTTGCGGGTATCATTGTAAGCATAATTTTATTGGGTCTGTTTGGCTTCCGGTGGCTGCAAACCGCACAAAACGAAGCCCCCGGTGCCGGCAAGGCTGTTTGTGATCTGCTGGCCGGGCCTTGTGAGTGGCAAACGGAAACCGGGCTCTGGAAAGTCGATCTCGACGTTATGGTCGAAGGCGAACAGGGCAAAGAATACCGGCTAACCGTACACGCACCGAAAGCGCCGGAGCGGTTTCTGGCGGTATTGCGCGGCGAATCCATGTACATGGGAGAATACCCGGTACCACTGCGACGTGAAGACGATGGCCAGTATTCCGCGCAGTTTGCTGCGCCACTTTGCACAACGGGCTCCGAGATGGTCTGGCGTGTAGATCTGCAACAAGGCCAACAGCCACTTCCAGAAACTGCTCCACTAAAGCTGATCTTCCGGGCAGGGGATCACTAATGCTGGCGGGAAGGTGTAGAATCCTGCCGGACGTGAAGCCAACTTCAGAGAAATCGTGATGGATTACGGGGAAAGTGTACAAAAGGTGCTTTTGCGGAAAATCCGAAAAGCGGAACAGGATCTTGCTCAGTTAAAGCTGGACTACTGCCGCTTTGTTTTCGGCCTTACTCATCGGGCCCGGGTTGTTTCAGGTGGCATTCCGTATCTCGTTCTGTCAGTTGATGTGGAGTCCATGGCAACAACAGAAGAGGGCGGGTTCACACGCCCAAGGGTGGCTGGAGTTTCTGCAGTCTCACCGGATCAGGCAGAGGCGACCGAGCTTGGAACTGATTGGACTCTGGAGCAGAGCCGCCAAGATTGACGAGAATGCCCTGGACGGGGAATTTGACCGTTGTTCGGGTTTTGTATCCTCAAAGGAAGCCTGATGGGCGCTATTCTTTTACTCCACACATGCCTGGTCATTTTATTCACTACCCGGATTCTTCTCCGCGATGACCTTTCGCCCCCGGGAAGGTTGGCCTGGTTCGTCATACTTAACCTTTTGCCCTATTTCGGTAGTGCAATGTATTTCCTCTTTGGCGAAACTGACCTTGGCAACCGTGCGGATAAGCGACACAAAGAAATCTTCGAAGAAATAAGAGCCAAAGCCTCCTGGTTTATGGGAGAGGCGACCAGCACAGAGAAACTGATCGACCCGGTTTACCTCTCGGCATTCCAGTATGCGGGCTCGATTAATGGCTTTCATCCCTCCATGGGAAATGCCGCCGAACTGATGGCTGACGGCAACGAAACCCTTACCCGGATGGTCGCCGACATTGATGCCGCCATTGATCACGTGCACGTGCTGTATTACATATGGCTTGATGACAATACCGGCCATGCCATCGCCGAGGCGTTGATACGCGCAGCCCACAGAGGCATTGCATGCCGCGCTATGGCGGACGGCCTGGGGTCACGTGCGATGATTAACTCTGCGCTCTGGCAGCGGATGAGAGAGGCAGGCGTCCATCTTGCTGTCGCGCTATCGTTGAAGCACCCGATCCGCACCATCCTGACCAGCCGGCTGGACCTTCGTAACCACCGCAAGATCACAGTAATTGATTCACGCATCACTTATTGCGGCAGCCGAAATTCTGCTGACCCGGAATTTCTGGTTAAAGCGAAATACGCGCCCTGGGTTGATATTATGCTCCGCTTTACCGGACCGGTCGTGGTTCAGAATCAGCTGCTGTTTGCCAGCGACTGGATGCAGGCCACCAACGAATCCCTGGATGGCATTACCTTGTCTCAAGGCCCCACCGAGGGAGGGTTCCCTGCGCAAGTCATGGGCGTGGGACCAACAGAACGCCACGGAGCCACGCCCCAACTCTTTGCAAACCTGATCGCCTGCGCCCAGAACAGGCTGACACTGACCACGCCGTATTTTGTTCCTGATGCAACAGTTCTTGAAGCTCTGTGCGCAACCGCCTATCGGGGTGTGTCGGTTACGCTAATATTCCCTAAGGTAAATGACAGTTTGATTGTCGCTGCCGCCAGTCGCAGTTACTACCACCGGCTACTCGATGCAGGTTGCATTATCCATGAGTTCAAGGGCGGACTCCTTCATGCGAAAACCCTCACGATCGATGGGAAGATCAGTCTGATCGGGTCTTCAAATCTCGATTTGCGCAGCTTTGATCTGAATTATGAAAACAACATTCTTCTGCAGGACGAGGCCACGACGCTGGCAATTGAAGAACGGCAGCAGACTTACGTCAGCCGTTCTGAAGTGGTCACCTTGCCAACGGTTCTTGCCTGGCACTACCACCAAAGAATATGGCACAACGTTATCGCAACCATCGGCCCGGTTCTTTAAAACCAGGGCCGCCGGGAACGGGTTTCAGCAGGTCGGCATGGTTTGCAGTGCCAGCTTGCGACGGATATATCGACCAAGCGTATCAACACCGATGTTGAGCAGGGCGGTTACCAGAATCAGCACCATAGCGCGATCAAACCGGATGTTCTGTATGGCACTGTCGACATAGAACCCGAGTGTGTAAATGCCCAGAATGCCCAGAATGGCCGTTTCCCGCATGATAATTTCCCAGCGGTAGAACAGAAACGCCAGAAACGAGCGGTACACACGAGGCACCAACTCCCAGCTATACCGGTTAAACCCGGTTGCGGCATCGGCGCGGAGCTTGATGGAATTGGTTTGCCGGCCAATCAGATGGCCGATAATCCCGCCGTTGTGCAGCGCCAGCGCAACGACCGCAGGCAGCATTGAGGGGCCCCAAAGCTGCAGCAGAATGTACGCAAGAATATACTCCGGCGTAGATCGGGCAATCACCAGAGCGACATGCCCTGCGTTACGCCGCAAAGGCCCTCCGAAGTGGTTGGAAATCAGAGGAAAGGCCAACAACGAGAGAATCCCCGTAGCCACCAACGCAATCTGGGTGAGCACAATGGTGTTCCAGATTCCCGGCATGGCCTCGTTGATCATCAGATCATTCAGCCAGGGCATAAGCCCCGTCAAACCTTCGCCGTTTCGCAGCGGCGCGGGCACAATGTCTTCGGTGAAAAAGCGTTCTACGTTGCCCCACACAATCGGAAGGCCCTCGCCCAGAAAGAAGGGGGCCCCCAATACGTACACCGGCAGAAGCTTTGGCCGCACCCAGAATGGCATGGTGGCGATCAACACATAAAACAGAATCAGCATGGCACCGGCGTCGGAATACAAACCCTGGGAGAACGACGCCTCCAGATAAAAGCCGAGTGTTGGCAGACCTACGAAGCCAAGTATCGCACTTGAGCGCAGGCCGCACTCCAACCGGTAGGAGGTATAGGTGCGCATTTTTACCCAGCAATCCGGAATACGCGTGTAGAGAAACGCTGTGATATTTCCTGTGCCAGGAGGCAGTACACGACCCGGCTCCGGATCGGCTTCTTCCAGAATCTCGGAGTAGACCTTGGCAAATATGCCGGCGTAAGGAATGGCAATCGCCAGCACGCCTGTGAGTGGATGAAATCCGAAAAATTGCAGGAAGATCAGCGCCCAGAAGAGCTCGTGAATGGCGCGAACAAAGGCGGAGAAAATCCGCACGGGTAACGATTTATAAACCAGCGCCAGCAGGAACCCGCAGACGCTACCAAGAGCAACCCCCACAAACGCGAAGGCTACTGTTCTCAACAGCGCGGTCATCAGACCTTCACTACTGAAAAAATTGGGCGTTATGACGCCAAGGAAAAAGTTACCCAGATCCCGCCATGGGTTTGATGCGGTGATGGCAATATCCGCGAACAGCAAACCCACCAAAGCAATGGCGAGGAAAATAAGGCTGGTACGAACCGTTGGGGAAGAGAGCATGAAACGGGCCGTGTTACCTAGTAAAGAGACATGATGTCTGAAGCTGCAAGCTTTTCGCTAGGCCGGTCCAAGGCAATTTGACCGTCGTGTATGCCAACGATCCTTGTGCAATAGCTAAGGGCCAACTCTACATCGTGTAGCGCAATAATGCTGGTTGAGAAGCGATCCCGAAGATGTGTCATGACTGAGTTAGCCATGGGGCCATCAAGAGCGGAAACCGGCTCATCGGCAAGCAGTACCGGCGCGTTCCTATAGAGGGCCCGAGCAATGGCTACGCGCTGTCGTTGGCCACCGGAAAGCGAAGCTGTGGGCGTCCATAGCTTCTCGGTCATTCCGAGGGACTGCAACAGTGAGTGCACCTCAGAACGATCTTTCGCGAACGGGCGGGCGAGCGTTATGGTGTTGTACCAGGTTGAGTGCTTGTCCAGCTGCCCCATAAATACGTTATGGAATACCGAAAGAGCGTTCACCAGCCCCAGATCCTGCGGGATCAGAGAGGAAGCCCGGTCAACCCGCTCGTGAATCAGCCGGATAAGCGTAGATTTTCCCGCACCGCTTTTACCCACGAGCGCAATCCTGTCGCCCGGATTAACGTTCAGCGACAGCGGGCCAATGACCCGTTTGCCGCTGAATGAGGCCGTAAGGCCGGAAAGATCGAAACCTGACATCAATCGAGGATTCCAATCTCTTCAGCTGTTTTACGGATCGGCTCGTAATCGTCGTTGGAGGCAGGAATAAAGCCTGAACGCGGAAAGCTCTCCAGAAGCTCCGGGTCGTCGAGATTCAACAGCGCTTCGGTAACGCGCTGCTTGAAGCCCTCACCAAACCGGTCATCCACATCACCACGGATTGTCCACTGATAGTCCGGGTAGGCAGGAGTTCTCCAGATGACCTGGACAGCATCGGTATCGATGTTTCCGTCGCTCAGTTCTTTTTCCCAAACCTGGAAGTTAAGTGCGCCTACATCATAGGTTCCGGCTTCGACCAGACGAAGGGTGCGGGTGTGGTTACCACTGAAGCCAACGCGCGAGAAGAAGTCTTCAGGGTTCTCACCAAAGGTGTCGCGCACGTAGAATTCCGGCATGAGTCGACCAGATGTTGAGCCCTTGGAGCCAAAGGTAAAGGTTTTACCCTGCAGCTGGTCCTTCAGCTCGGAAAGCTCGTCGGCTGACTCGATGCCTGTATTGGTATTGGCTATAAAGTAGGTCTCGAAGGCTTCGTCTTCCACACCTTGGGCGATGGCTTCAGAGCCCGGCACCAGCCTGCGCGCCTGCACACCTGAAAGGCCACCGAACCATGCCAGCTGGACCTGATTGTTACGGAACGCTGAAACTGCCGCCGCATAGGATTTGACCGGAATGTATCGTACATCCACATTCAGTTGCTCAGAGAGATAATCCGCCACACCGCGGAATCGCTCTACGAGTTTCGTTTCGTCTTCATCGGGGATCGCAGTGAATACGAACGTTTCAGCCGTTGCCGCAGCAGCGGTGAAACAGAACAAGCTGGAAACCATCAACTTCCGTATAAGATTCAAAGCCATTTGAAATCCTTGATCGGTTATGTGATTGATAAAGCGGAGGTGCAGGATACTCTTATTCCCCTCAACCCTGAACAGCTATACGGATTAAGGGTTTAAATGGGTCAAGCATCCGGGCACTATTCTTACGACTTTCCATGCAAGTCTATCAAATTTCCATCCCGGCCCTGAAAGGGTCTCGTTATACCAAAGGGCGCTATGGATATCATCATGATCACACCAGCAGGCCCGGGCTCGAAAGCCGGCAACAGAGCAACAGCAGAGCGTTGGCAGACGTTGCTGGAACAAGCGGGGCATAAAGTCTCTGTTGTTACCGCTTACAACGGTGAGGCTTGTGATCTTTTCATTGCTCTGCACGCCTGGCGCAGCCATGAGGCCGTTCGCCTTTTCAGGGACACCTGGCCCGGCAAGCCTTTGGTTGTAGCACTGACTGGAACAGATATCTACCGGTACCAGTACGAGCATCCCGAGCAAACCCTCTATTCCATGCAAACGGCTGACGCGCTGATCGGCTTGCATGCACTGGTTGGTCACGATATTCCAGAGAGTGTCAGGAACAAACTCGTTACGCTGTTTCAGTCAGCCGAACAGCCTGGCGACCTGACTGTAGGAGCTGCTTCCGATTCGTTTCACTTTGATGTGTGCGTTATCGGCCACCTTCGGGATGAGAAAGATTCCCTTCGGGCTGCTCTGGCATCCCGGCTGTTACCCTTCGAATCGCGAGTTCGCGTTTTCTGCGCCGGCAAGCCCCACGATGCGAATTGGGAAAATCTTGCGAAACAGGAAACGCAGGAGAACCCCCGCTTCAGATGGCTCGGAGAGCTGGAAAAAGGGCAGACAGCCAAGTTGATGGCCGATAGCCAATTACTGGTGATGAGTTCAGTCATGGAAGGTGGGGCGAACGTTGTGTCAGAAGCCTGCCGTAACGGCCTGCCAGTTATTGCCTCGGATATTTCGGGGAATATCGGGCTGCTTGGAGAGGATTACGCAGGTTACTATCCGGTAGGGGATACGCAAGCGCTTGCCGAAATACTCGTGCGTGCGGAAGGTGATACGGAGTTTTTGGAGAAATTGCGCAAACAGGTTGGCCAGCTTGCCAGCCTGTTTACGCCGGAAAAAGAGCAGGAATCCCTGGAGCAAGCGCTGTCCCTTGCGGTACGGCACAGCTCCGGAAGAAGCCTTTAAACTCATTCTTTTAGTGTGATGGGCTCGATCGGCCCGCTTTCATCCTGAGGCAAAACCCGCCCGATGACTGCGGTGTGTGGGTAACCCAGGGCTTTGAGCTCCCGGACACAATCTTCCGCCTTGTCGGCCGAGACACTTGCCAGCAAGCCACCGGCAGTCTGTGGATCAAAGATCAGCGCATAGCGTGGGTGTTTGACCCACTTTTCCTGATCCCGGATACCACGGCGCAGCCGTATATTGGCTGGCTGCAGGGAGCTGAGAATGCCGGCTGCTGCCGTTTCCTCCGCACCTGGCAGAATGGGGATTGCCGAGAGATCCAGCTCGGCGTCCACGCCTGAGGGTCGAGTCATTTCAACCAAGTGGCCCAGCAAGCCGAAGCCGGTTACATCTGTACAGGCTTTTGAGCCGAAGCTGCGCAGACAATCTGCGGCTTTCTTGTTCGACTGCACCATGGAGGCGAGGGCCGAATCAATCCAACGACCTTTCGCGGCCAAGCGTGCGTGAGCGGCAAACAAAGTCCCTGTGCCAATGGGTTTGGTGAGGATCAGAATATCACCGGCCCGCAAGCCACCTTTGCTCATCACTTCATCTGGATCAATCAGACCATTAACAGCGAAACCCAGAGCAAGCTCGCGGCCTTCACCCGTGTGGCCGCCAACCAACGCACAACCGGCTTCATTCAACACATCCACAGCACCAGACATCATCTGGAAAACCACGTCTTCCACTTTGGACTCAATACCGTAAGGCACCGTGGCCACCGCAGTCGCACTCTGGGCTTCAGCACCCATGGCAAAAACGTCACCCAGGGCGTGGTTGGCAGCAACGCGACCAAACGTGTAAGGGTCATCAATAAAGGCGCGGAAGAAATCCACGGTATGTACTACCGCTTTGCCGGGTGGAACCCGTAGAACGGCTGCGTCATCCGGCGCGTGCAGGCCAATCAGAATGTCGTCTCGCTCAATAGGTCGGAGTTCACCCAGCGCTCTTGAAAGCACCGTACTGCCAACCTTGGCCCCACAACCCCCACAACGCATGGCAACCGCGGATATCGCCTGGGAGGCTTCCTCGGGATTTTGCGCTGCAGCGGTATCGGGCAGAACACCCCCTTCATCCATATCCGGGAGGTCTGTAAACTTCTGCATGAAGCGACGGTCTATCCAGTCCTTCCAGCGCCAAACCAAAGCGCCATCAAACTGCATGTCACCGCGAGAGGCGACAGCGTATTTGTCCCCCGTGCTGATCAGAGCCAACCACTTTTTCTGAGGGTGAAAATCTTTCGGCGTTTGGCCCAAAGCCATGCGTTTCAGGTTATCTGCCAGAGGCGGGCCCTGGCGCACTGCAAACACACCGGCTTTTTCGCGGGGGTGATTGACGACATTGGCAATATCGCCCGCAGCGAATATGTTGTCATCATTTTCAACCTGCAGGGTGTCCCGCACCCTGAGGAACAGCCCGTCATCCAGCGCCAGACCGGTTTCCTCCAACCAGGTCGGGCCGCCGGCTCGAGTTACCCAGAGAACTTCGTCTGTCTGCAAGGATTCGCCAGCGGCCGTGCGTAAAAACCCTTCACTGACTTTTTCTACTGGTGAGCCGAGATGTAACTTTACCCCACGTTCGGAGAGGGTCTTCCGAAAGATCTCGCGCACTTTTTCATTGTGAGTGGGGAGAATTTCATTGGCAGCATCAAATAAGTGGAAATGCAGCTGGCCGGGATCCCGGCCACGCTGTTCCAACTCGTTTCTGAGTCGGTACTGCATTGCCAGCGTCAGCTCAACACCACCAGCACCCGCGCCCACAATACCAATCGTGAGCGGCCCTTCATGATTTTCTATGCGTGAAAGAAGGGCGAGCCAGCGGTTATTGAAACCTGTAATTGGCTTGACCGGCACCGCGTACTGCGACGCCCCTTCCACTTCATTCACTCTGGGGGATGAACCGATATTGATCGACAGTATGTCGTAAGGCACATCAGGCCGGCCTTTACAGATTACCCGCTTGCTGGAGCGATCAATACCAGAGGCTTCGGCCCGGTAAAAGCGTGCACCTGCATACTCTGCCAGGCGGCTAAGATCGATGTGTACATCGTCGTAGCTGTAGTGTCCTGCCACGTAGCCAGGCAGCATTCCGGAGTAGGGCGTGTGGGTATCGCGGCAAATGAGGGTCAGCCGAACGCCGGGAACCGGTTTCATTGCAAACCGTTTGAGTACCCCGACGTGGCTGTGCCCGCCGCCAATCAGGACAATGTCCCGTAAAACAGGCTGGTCAGGCGTTCGCATCAGTTAATTTTCTTGGCTTCGGCACTGAGTTGATCAAATCCTTTGATATTCGAGAAAGCATTCAGCTTTTCCTGATCAGCCGTCGATGGGTTGGCAATCTGATCGATGGATGTGATTCCGGCTTCTTTCATCTTTTTGGCGGTCGCCGGTCCGACGCCCTTCACCAGCGTGAGATCGCTTTTATCCACCGGCTTTGGAGTCTTGGCAGCAGGTGCTTTCGCAGGTGCTTTCTTTGCAGCAGGCTTTTTGGCCGGCGCTTTTTTAGGCGTTGCTTTTTTCGCTGCGGGCTTATTGGCAGAGGTGCTTGCCTTAGCCGCTTTCGCTTTGTTGCTGTCTTTTTTACTTTCTTTTTCAGCCTTGCGGATGTCTTCTTTCGAAGCAACGCCCAGACGTTCAAGAATGTTGGTTTGCAGTTCGTGGAACTCGTCCAGACGACGCTCGAATTCGTCATTAAAACGTTTCATTTCCCGCTCGCGCACTTCATCAACTTCTTTAAGAAGTTTGCGAATCGGATCCTGAACCTGATGTTGCAGTGTATCGAGCTGCTTCATCGCATCGCTGACCAGACCTTCGATCTGGGATGAGGTTTTCTCAAATTCCTTGTTAACTTTTTTTACGATCTTTTCAACACTCGCTTTGGCTTTCTTCGCCATGAGATTGTCTCCTTGCAGGCAGGTAGAACGAACAATAGTGATCAGGCCATCTGCCGGAAACCGGGCATGGAACCTGAAGAACGACGTGATTTCAACGACTGCTTTTTTGAAAGTACTTCTCTGATACGGCGCAGCTTTTCTTCAAGTGCCGTGCCGCCATCAGACTTTAACTCAACAAAATCAATAGAATAGAAGAAGTTGCTGCAGTGCTTTCTACGCTCGGTAATTAAACCTGTAATATTTTCAGCACGAATTTTATCAAACGGCATGTCCATAATCAGATCAAGCACAACGGTATCGCCGGGATTGAACATCTTGTCCGTCTTCATAACGCAACCGTAAGCGTCCAATTCAAAAAGCGCGGCCTCGACCTGCTCCTTGCGGAACAGGCCCTGCCGGATTCTGAAACGGGCGACAAGATCGGGCAACGCTTCTTTCATGAATGCTGAGTCTCTGCAAAGGCTGACTTGATATTGATTAAACAATAGACACTGGCCAAAGGTTTTGCAACGCCATCAGTGCCATACGATAAACCTTTGAGGCGGTTCTTCAACACCTAACGGGTGATAATTTCGTACATGTCAATTCTGCGGTCTTTAAGGTTGGTTACTGACCCTTCGTTCCTTACCAGTGTGAGCTTTTCCAGGTCCATATCAGAAAACATGATCATCTCGGTATTGGGCGTTGTTTCTGCCATCACGGCGTCGTGAGGGAAAGCGAAGTCAGATGGCGAGAACACCGACGATTGCGCATATTGCACGTCAAGGTTTTCCACTTTTGGCAGGTTCCCGACGCTGCCGGTGATTACTACATAACATTCGTTTTCAATGGCCCGGGCCTGGGCGCAATGACGAACCCGCAAATAGCCGTTTTTGGTGTCTGTCCAGAAGGGCACACAAATAATGTCGACTTCATTAATCGCAGCAATTCGGCCCAGCTCAGGGAACTCAATGTCATAACAGATGAGAATCGCAACGCGCCCGGAATCTGTATCGAAGACTTCAAACTTGTTCCCGCCTTCGATAACCCAGTCACGGCGTTCGTGGGGCGTAATGTGGATCTTGCGTTGCTCGTCCACTCGGCCATCGCGATGGCACAGGTAAGACACATTATAAACCCTGTCGTTCTCAAGCAGCGGCATAGAGCCGGTGATGATGTTGATGTTATAGCTCACCGCCATATCAGACATTCTGTCACGGAACTGCTGAGTAAATCCGGCAAGGAAACGGATAGCGCGAGTCTGATCCACCTGATCGGTCAGGCCCATCAAAGGTGCGTTAAAAAATTCCGGGAAGAGCGCAAAGTCACTCTTGTAATCGGACAGCGCGTCTACGAAGTACTCAACCTGTTCCAGCACCTCTTCAACGGAACCGAATTCACGCATCTGCCACTGAACTGCGCCCATCCGGACCTGCGTTTTCTTTTCGTTCAGAACCGAGGAAGGCGGGGTGTACAGGATGTTCCGCCATTCCAGCAAGGTTGCATACCCTTGGGATTTTTCATCCTCCGGGAGGTATTTGTGCATCAGCCGGGTGACCTGAAAGTCATTCGACAATTGGAAGCTCAGAATGGGATCGTAAATATCCCTGCGATCCACCCGGTCAATATACTCGGCAGGGGAACACTGATCTGCATACTTGAAATAACCCGGTATGCGCCCGCCAGCAAGGATAGCGCGCAAATTTATGGACCGGCAGAGCTCTTTGCGAGCTTCATACAAGCGCCGCCCCAAGCGGTAGCCACGGTATTCCGGGTGAATGAACACATCCAGCCCGTAAAGGGAATCACCTTTCGGATCGTGCCTGATTTGTTCGTTCCGTTTAATCAGATCGTCATAAGTATGAGGGTTGCTGAATCGCTCATATTTAACAGACACGGTGAGCGCGACGGCAACGAGCTGGCCTTTGTCCTCGATGCAGATCTGGCCATCCGGGAACTGTTCAACCAGCGCCTTGATGGTGTCCTTTGGCCAGGCGCCGCCAATATCGTCATAAACACGATCCATTAACACCTGAAGTTGCTCGTAATCATCGAGTGTCAGGTTGCGCAGATTGAGATGCAGTTCTTCATGGGCCATTCAGCGGGGCTCCTGTACGGCGGGGAATGGAATTGACGACCAAGTTTATCAGAAGGCATTAAAGAGTTCGCACAAGCTGCCGAAAACTAATGCAACAACCATCGGGAGTAAACTGTGCATCTAAATTTCGGTCAAAAGCTGTTGGTCACCTTCAGTATCCTGCTCGTTCTGGTGATGGCCGCCTTCACCATTTCCGGCAATCTCAGGTTGCAGAACACGACTGAAACCTATGTCGATGCCTTGATTGAAAACACGGCGGAGCAGAATACGTCGAGTATTGCCGATTGGCTCAATACTCGGCTAAAGATGACCGAAGCCACAGCCAAGGCACTGGAAACGGTGACGGGAGATCAGCAAGCCCGCACCTTGCTCCAGGCAATTTCAACCGGAGGTAACTTCAAGGATGTGTATGTCGGCCGTAACGATGGCTACATGCTCATGAAAACAGAAGCGGATGAGGCTTCTCTGCCATCAGACTACGATCCTCGAGTGCGCCCATGGTACAAGAAAGCCATAGAGTTCGGGCGCTCATCATTTACCGAGCCATACCTTGATGCAGCCACCGGTGAGATCGTCATTTCCACACTTGCGCCCATCGCGCGCGGCGAAAATACGGGTGTTGCAGGTGGGGATATTACGCTGAAAGCCATTGATGACATGCTGTCTGTAATCAATCTGGCTGGCACGGGCTATGCCGCACTTATCAGCCGCAAGGGTACTGTGCTTTACCATCCGGAACGGGATCTTATCGGTAAAAACATCAGCTCGTTGCTCGGCCAAGCCCCGAAACTGGACGGGGGCGAGCATGCCTATCAGAAAGATGACACTCCCTGGAGCGCCAGCTTTCATCGCATCAGTCAGGCTCGTGGTGTGGATTGGTACCTGGGAACCTTCGTTAACGAAGACAAGCTGAACGCCCCGGTTCGCAGTGCAATCATGACGGGCCTGATTATCGCGATTATCGGGCTTTTGGTGTCTCTGGTTGTTCTTCATTTGGGCATACGCGCTCTGATGGGCCCGGTTCGACGCCTGAATGCTGCGATGGCAGATATCGGCTCAAACGATGCGGACCTGACCCAGCGGCTTGACGACAGTGCCCGTGATGAGTTTGGCGAGCTTGCGGCAAGTTTCAATCAGTTTGTAAAGAAGATTCACGATGTTGTTTTTGAAGTGCAGCAGGGCAGCACAGAACTGGCAACAAACGTAACTTCACTTCGAAATACGGCGAAAACCAGCCGCAACAGTGTTGATAGCCAGCAGGCGGAAGTGGATATGGTCGCTGCGGCCATTAACGAAATGTCCGCAGCTGCCAACGAAATCGCCCAGAACGCCCAGCAAACAGCTGACGCTGCGAATACGGCTGATGAAGACAGCCGCGCCTCTCTGGAAACTGTTGCAGCATCGCGTGATGCCGTCCAGAAACTGTCCCGTGAAGTTAGTGCCGCTGCAGAGGTAATCGACACACTGGGTAGAGATGTTACGTCCATAACGTCCGTGCTCGAAGTCATCCAGGGCATTGCCCAGCAGACGAATCTGCTGGCCCTGAATGCGGCGATTGAGGCAGCTCGAGCCGGTGATGCCGGGCGCGGGTTTGCGGTTGTTGCTGACGAGGTGAGAAACCTCGCCCAACGCACTCAGAGCAGCACTGAAGAAATCAATAACATGATTGAGCGCCTGCAAAAAGGCGCCAAAGATGCCGTTGAAGTTATGAAAGCGTCCACTGCTGTCTCCAATGTCAGTATGGAGAAGGCTCAGGATGCCATGGAGTCGCTGAATCGGATTGCGGACGCAATCACCTCAATAAGCCAGATGACATCCCAGATTGCCACGGCATCGGAAGAGCAAACGTCGGTTACGGAAGAACTGAATTCTTCGATTACCCGGATTGCTGACCTGGGCCAGGAGGCTGCGGCTGCAGCAAGTGAAAACGATGTTTACAGCTGCCAAATCGAGCAGATCGGGCAAACCCTGGACGGTAACGTATCACGCTTCCGGGTCTGATTTTTATGGGCTGATAATCAGCGATTAAGCAACTCAAGGCGCCTGCGCAGATTGTTCAGTGTCTGGCGCCCGACGTTGGCGGACTCGTCCGTCAGGAAAGGATTCTCCAGATCGATCACCGTGCGTTTATCCAGATTCAGAGCTTCAACCGCAGCACCGTAATATCGCTGGAGAAAAACACCAAAACTGCCATCCCGGATGGCGCGCTCCATCCCCAGTTGCAGTCGATGGGCGGTTAAATGATCATCAGGCCCCACAAACAGATACGAAGGCATGGGATAAGCCAGTACCAGGTTTGGCTCTATCACCAGCTCCGAGTCGTTCTCCACCGCGAGGTCATTCACAACCTCGCTCACGCCCCTGGCGAAGCAGTCGAAACGATGGTTCCTCAACATTCCAAACAGAATTTCATAACGTGAATGGGTTATCACCGGGATGTGGTTCTCTTTCAAAACCAACGTGTCGGGCCAGTGCGTACCTTGACCAATTCTCACGCCTCTATCGCGAAGATCCTCAAGAGAAAGAATGTCAGCAAACAATGGAAGGCTTTCAGGTGTAACAACGCACACACGAAAACCGAGTAACCCGCCATCCACGGGAATCGGTATCGACGTGAGAAAGGTCTCGCGCTCTACCGATGTAGCCACATTGGCGATATCCACCATGCGATTGCTGTTTCGCGCGAGCTCACGTAGGGCACGCCCCTGACTGAGTTCCCCGCTTCGAAGAATGCGAAATTCTCCATACTCGGGTGTTTTCTCCAGCGCAAGGCTAACCAAGGCGTGAATTGCCGGACTGTCGTAATTCCGGTACCAAAGCACATAGTCCTGGGAAGGGGGATTTATCGGAACGGGAAAGGCAGAGGAATTTTGCGGTATCGAGGGCACTTCAATGATATCGCTGGCATCATCTATCTCATCAACGCGGCCCCATAGCGGCGCTGATAAAAACACGAGCAAAAAACCCAGATAGGCCAAGGGCCTGAAACTCGTGTTGAAACACATTAATGAGCCGTCGGTATATCGCAATTTCCGAATCCTTTTGTCTGTCTTCTCCGAATCCATTCTTGCAGCCTGTCAGCATGACTGCATGGTCATCGCTCTCTATTCCAAAGCACCATTGCTGTCTGTTCATTCGAAAACCCTATTACTTTAGATCAGAATGAATCCCATGAATGTTAATCCTTCAAAAATATTGTAAGAGAGTGTTGCGATATGGGCCGGGCGTTGTAATGATCCGGCTCTACGAAAATCCAGGAGCGGAGTGATGGCGTTAATTGACCGCATTATCGGGGCAACCGGGCAGTGGGTTTCATCCACCGACCCCAAGGCGACACTGGCACAACCGGTGGAGTGGTTAAAAAAAATGGGCGGCTATGCGGCTGTCAACCGCATCATAGGGCTGTCTATTCCGTTCGCACCCCGAAACCGGTTCAGCGTTGAGGAAGTTCGTCCCGGCTACGTACGCGCCCGCATTCGGCTCAAAGGCAACAAGAATCATTTTGGCAGCCTGTATGCAGGTGCATATTTTCTCGTGGCGGAAATTCCCGGAGGGGTGTTAGCGCTGTTTGATCTGGGCCCGGCGTACACGCCGATCCTGAAGGAAATGACCCTTCAGTTTCTGCAGCCCGCCAATTCCGATGTCACCGTGGAGTTCTCCCTGTCACCGGAAGACGTTGCTGCAATTCTCGTAGATGCGGACGCCACCGGCCGGGCAAAGTTCACTCTGGAGGGGGAGTTGCGAGACATGGAGGGTAACCACGTTGCCACATCCATCGCGCAGTATCGGGTTCGCAAAAAAGGCTTTCAGCCTGCAGCTTGAATGATAGCTGCAGGCACCTTCTCAGGCCTGATCCAGCTGGGCAATGGTGGCGAGAAAAATATCCCCGTATTTCTCCAGCTTGGCAGCGCCGACGCCGCTTACACCGGCAAGTTCGTCGAGCGTTTGCGGCTTGCGTTCAAGCATATCGAACAGGGTGGTGTCGTGGAAAATCACGTAAGGCGGCACCCCTTGTTTGTCGGCAAGTTCCTTCCGACAAGCTCGCAATGCTTCCCAACCTGCGTGATCTGTAACCTGATCTTTGACCGCACTACCGGCTCTTCCGCTTGAAGACCGGCCAGCCGACTTTTTAATCACTGGGTCCTTCCGCAGCTCAACCTTATGCTGGCCTTTCAGCAACGGCCTGCATTGTTCGGTCAGTTGCAAAGCGCCATAGCCTTCCGGGTCTGCTCGCAGGTAGCCGTTTGCCACCAGTTGCCGGAACACTGACTTCCATTCGGTAACAGAAAGCTCTGTTCCAATGCCATAGGTTGAAACCTGATGATGGCCAGACTGCAGAACCCGCTCGTTCTCGGAGCCGCGCAAGACATCAATCAGGTAGGTAACGCCAAACCGTTGGCCAGTGCGGAATACACAAGACAGTGCTTTTTGCACTGCAACCGTGCCATCCCAGGTTTCAGGCGGATTCAGACAGGTGTCGCAGTTACCGCAGGAAACCTCAAGCTCATCACCAAAATAGTTCAATAGAACCTGCCGGCGGCATTTTGTCACTTCGCACAGGCCCAGCATGGCATCCAGTTTCTGCCGTTCTACCCGTTTGAAGTGATCGTTCCCCTGGGACGCTTCCAGCATCTGCCGCAGTTTGATGACGTCCTGCAGGCCATAAACCATCCACGCAGTTGAGGGTTTGCCGTCACGGCCAGCACGGCCGGTTTCCTGGTAATAGGCTTCCAGACTTTTGGGTAGATCCAGGTGCGCTACAAAACGCACGTCGGGTTTATCAATGCCCATGCCAAAAGCAATGGTCGCAACGATAATCACCCCGTCTTCCCGCAGAAAACGCTCCTGATTGTGAGCGCGATCGTTAGACGGAAGCCCGGCGTGGTAGGGCAGTGCGATATAGCCTTTCTGCGCGAGCATCTTCGCTGTGGCATCAACCTTATTGCGGGACAGGCAGTAGACAATGCCACAGTCGCCTTCATGTTCAGCCTTGATAAAGTCAAGCAACTGATTGTTTGCATTGGTTTTTGGTGCGATACGGTACTGAATGTTAGGGCGATCAAAGCCACTGATAAAGTGCCTTGCCTCGGTGAGCGAGAGTCTTTCGGCGATCTCTTTACGGGTGCGCTCGTCCGCAGTCGCCGTCAGCGCAATCCGGGGAATCGCAGGGAATTCGTTAGCCAGCACTGCAAGCTGCAAATAATCAGAACGGAAATCATGCCCCCACTGGGAAACACAGTGCGCCTCATCGATGGCAAATAACGAGATAGAGGCATCGTGCAGCAGCTCAAGGGTGCGGGGTTGAATCAACCGCTCTGGTGCGCAATACAGGAGGTCGAGCTCGCCTGTGCTCAGGGCATACTCAGTAGCGCGAGCCTGTTCAAAATCCATGGTTGAGTTCAAAAATGCCGCGCGAACACCCAGCTCACGGAGCGCCGCAACCTGGTCCTGCATCAGTGCAATCAATGGAGAAATAACGATGGCCGTACCTGAGCGAACGAGTGCAGGAACCTGATAACACAGCGATTTACCGCCACCCGTAGGCATCAGCACCAATGCATCACCACCGGATGCAACCTCGTGGACAATCTCTCCTTGCAGCGGCCGGAAGGATTCGTACCCGAACACCTCATGCAAAACCTGCTCAGGGCTTCTACCTGAAGAGGTTGGTCGGTGGGTAGAAAGCTGTTCAAAGTCCTGGTCGGGATACATAGAATAACCGGTTAATCGCGTAGCTGAGGTGAAATCTGGTAGCGGATCATACCAGATTCAACGCAAGGAATGGCCGCACAGGCTCTCTTTTGGGAGGCAAAGCCGGGGAAGAAACGATACACTATCGCGGCTTTTAGCCACCGCCTCATGGCTCATCATATTCGTTACATACAAGAACAGGGCTTCCATGCAGGAATTTGACGCCATCCGTCCCTATTCGGACGAAGAAACCGGACCCGCAATTCAACGGTTGGTCAACGATCAGGAGTTTCTGGATATGGTCGGGCGCTTCAAGTCGCCGACACTTGCGCGCTGGGCGCCGTCACTCCTGCGTTTTTACACTCGCCGCTGGCTTTCTCGCCGCTTTGGTCACTTCACGCAGGTAGATGACCTGCAGGCTGGTCTCTCCGGGTACATCGGCGATTTGATCGAAAACACCACAACGCGCGTTACCACAAGCGGCATAGAAAATCTCAGCAAGCAGGGCGCTTACCTGTTTATATCCAACCACCGGGACATTGTGTTTGATCCGATGGTGGTCAATTACCTGCTGTTCCGAAATAACCTGCGCACCACAAGAATAGCCATTGGCGATAACCTGCTTGCCAATCGGGTGTTTGCTGAAATGATGCGGCTGAACAAAAGCTTTATTGTTCGCCGTAACATGACCAGCCCCCGTGAAATGCGTGACGCCTACATTACGCTCTCAGGTTTCATCAATCATAGCGTTGCCAATAATGAAAACATCTGGATCGCTCAACGTGAGGGGCGCGCCAAAGATGGCCTGGATTTCACCGATCCTGCGATCATCAAGATGTTTTACATGAGCTGCAAAAAAAGCGGCCTCAGCTTTGGTGAGGCGATGAACAAACTCCGCATTGTTCCGGTTTCCATATCCTATGAGTACGATCCGTGCGACGGCGACAAAGCCCGCGAGCTGGAAACCAAGGCGCGGGCTGGCAGCTACAAGAAAGCAGAAGGTGAAGACACAGAGCAGATCATGAAAGGGCTCATGGGCTTTAAAGGCCATGTGCATGTGCACTTCGGGGCACCCATCATTGATGCTCCCGAAAACGCAAAAGAGCTCGCAGCGCGGATCGACAGGGAAGTGCACGCCAATTACCACCTGCACGCGTCCAATCTCATATCTTATGAAAAACGGGGACTGCTTTTTTCGCAAGACTCCGGGCAAGATTCTGGGCGAGACGTTAACGACCTGGATGCAATCCGCGAATCCGTAGTGACTGCTGGAAACTGGTCGGTGGAGGACATGCAGATCGCCCGCCTGGAAATGGAACAACGACTGGAGGCTTGCGATTGTGCTATTCGTCCCTACCTATTGGACATGTATGCCAACCCGGTGCAGACCGCGCTGGACGCAATCGCCAGACAAAACACTCCGGATTAACCCGGACAATCAACTCCACAACCAAAGAGGTATCGCGTGCAGGACCTTAAATATATTGAGCTGGAAACCGGAGCCAACCCGACAGCCGCAGTAATCTGGCTGCACGGTCTCGGTGCCAGTGGGCACGATTTCGAACCCGTCGTTCCGGAGCTCGGTTTGCCAGGCGATGCTGCCGTACGCTTTATATTCCCCCACGCTCCAAACCTGCCGGTGACCATCAATGGCGGCATGACCATGCCTGCGTGGTATGACATCAAAGCGATGGATATTGACCGGATTGTAGACACCGAGCAACTGATGGATTCAGCCCGTGCTATTGGCAAACTGATTGATCGGGAAATCGAACGTGGCATTCCTTCCGAAAACATCGTTATTGCCGGGTTCTCTCAGGGTGGGGCAGTTGCATTTGAAATCGGCCTGACATACCCGAAACGGCTCGCGGGGATTCTGGCGCTTTCAACTTACTTCGCCACTGCGAAAACGGTGCAGCCTTCGAAAGCAAACGCAGGCATTCCAATTAATATCTATCACGGAACGTTTGATCCGATGGTGCCGGAGGCGCTTGGCGTTCGCAGTGTTGAGACGTTAAAAGAAATGGGCTTCGAGCCGGCGTATATGACGTTCCCAATGGAGCACAGCGTGTGCCTTGAGGAAGTTCAGGAGATCGGGCGTTTCATCCGGAAGCACGCCCTGTAAATACGCCGATAAGATTCCAGGTTCGATAGTTCAAATTAATCCGATGGAAATAATTAACACTGTTTGACTATTCTCCTGAAACTGGAGATATCCACTGATCGTATATTTGCCAATTCACTGGTGTTTAACCAAGACATCATCACCCACAAGGCAAATATGTAATGATTTTTCGTAAGCACAAGCAAGAAATCGAGCTGTACCGAAAACAGCACCTAGAACTGAACTCTACACTTAATGCTATCGATGAATCACTCGCTGTCATTGAGTTTACACCTGACGGTCTAATTCTTGCCGCCAACGGTCGATTTCTTGAAACTATCGGCTACGATGCTTCTGAGATCGAAGGGAAGCATCACCGCTTGTTTTGCGAAGCCGGTTACTGCAAAAGTAATGAATACCTCAACTTCTGGACCCAGCTCCGGGGTGGCAAAAGCCATAGAGGTCATTTCCCAAGAATCGCCAAAGACGGCTCCAAAATCTGGCTGGAAGCGACCTATTTTCCCGTCAAGGATGCTGACGGTCGGGTTTTCAAAATTCTGAAAATCGCGTCAGATGTTACCAAAGAGCATGAAACCATTACCGACCAATACGCGGTGTCCAATGCGATAAGTCGATCCATGGCGGTAATTGAATTCAGTCCTGATGGTTTCATTCTATCCGCCAACGATAATTTCCTGGGCGCGGTGGGCTATCGCCTTAAAGACCTGAAAGGTAAACATCACAAAATGCTTTGCCCGGGCGAATTCTATGCGGACAATCCAACTTTTTGGTCAGATCTGGCCAATGGCCATTTCAAGTCCGGCCAGTTCAAACGGATAGCCGCAGACGGCACCGTTATCTGGCTGGAAGCATCCTACAACCCGATTATTGATGAACACGGGAAAACGCTCAAGATCATCAAGTTCGCCAGCGATATTACCCATCGTGTTAAACAGAGCGAGCGCACCACTGAAGCCGCTGGTGTAGCCTACTCAACGGCTCAAGAGACAGCGAGAAGTGTTGAGGAAGTCGAAGCTTCTCTCGCCAGGTCAATGGCCACATCGGAGGAGATCCGGGAAAGAGTCACACATGCCCGGCAGGTCATTGAGCAGTTAAATGACCAATCCCAGAATATCGAGCGAATTGTGGGAACAATCGCCAGTATCGCCAAACAAACGAATCTTCTCGCGCTGAACGCTGCTATAGAGGCGGCCCGCGCTGGCGAACAGGGACGCGGTTTCGCTGTTGTCGCTGATGAGGTACGACAGCTTGCCAGCCGTACCGGTGAGGCAACCTCTGAGATCGAAACGGTGATTCACGACAATCTTAAACTGTCGACTGAGGTGCTTTTGCGAATTGAAGAAGTCTCTGATGTGGCCAAAGAAGGGCAAGGGCAGGTTAGCAGCGTCAAATCAATCGTCGCAAAGATCAATTCGGCAGCACGTCATGTGGTTGATTCCATCGCCTCTATACAGGCCAGCCAATAGAGGCCATTTGCGGCGTTCAGCTGCGCCAGAATGCCGGAGAGAGTACGATCACCACGCTCAGGATCTCCAAACGCCCCATCAACATGCCCACCGCCAGAATCCATTTGGCAGGGTCGGGCAGGGGCCCGAAGTTTCCAGCCGGCCCGATGATGTCACCCAACCCTGGCCCAACGTTCGTCAGAGCAGTAAGTGCACCGGACAAAGAGGTGATGAAATCCAACTGCATGGCGGCCAGCGATACCGTGATCAACAACAGGCAGAGCAGGAAGATAAAGGTATAGGCAATCATCGACGCGATAATATCGTCACTGACTGCACGGCCGTTGTAGTTACGGGTTAGTACGGCCCGTGGGTGCAGCAAACGGATCAGTTGCTCGCGAAGCACAATCACCGACAGCTGAAAGCGGAAAATCTTCATGCCGCCAGAGGTTGATCCGGAACACCCGCCGATAAACATAAGGAAGAAAAACAACACAAACGCCAGCGGCCCCCAGGCTGAATAATCCTCAGAGGCGTAACCAGTAGTTGTTACAACAGATGTAACGTTAAACAAGGTGGCGACGTAGTTATGAACCGGATCAAAAGGCACAGGGGAGACAGCCCAGCGGTAAAGCGTGAGCAGCGCAGGTATGACAAGCAGGATGGTTAAAAACAGTCTTACTTGCTGGTCTCTGAATAACACCCCACGCTGGCCGTGGAGTTCGCGTACAAAGAGAAAGAACGGCAAGCTGCCGATCATCATGAAAAACGAAGCTTCCGCCAGGATCAGATCATTGAACTTGCCCATGCTCTGATCAGAGGTTGAGAATCCGCCGGTGGCGATACTGGTCAAGCCGTGATTGAACGCATCAAACAGCGTCATTCCCGAAAACCAGTAAGTTACTACTGCTGTGAAGGAGAAAAACACGTACACAACGAGTAGGCCGCGGCTCAGGGTTTTCATTCTGGGGAGGGCTTTATCTGTCCATTCCGATGATTCTGTGGCGAATAGCCGCATACCACCAACTCGCAGGAACGGCAGCACGGCTACGAACATGCCGATTATCCCGATCCCGCCGATCCACTGCAGTATAGAACGCCAGAGGAGTAAATCTCTGTCCATGGTATCCAGGCCACTGAATACCGTCGCACCTGTGGTTGTTATACCTGACGCACCCTCAAAAAACGCATCCGCAGCAGAAATGCCATGGTCGCTAAGGTAAAAAGGAAGTGCAGATAGCAGGGAGATAATGAACCAGGAGGACACCGTGAGCACGAACATGTAGCGCGGTTTCAAATCCCTGGGTTTCCGGTAGGTGGAAACAATACCAAACACACCAATGCCGAAAACAATCGCAGCGGACTCGACAAACGACACAGTATTCGGCGCTTCCGAGCCAAGCAGGAGAAATATCGGTAGCGTCATGAATATGCTTAACAGCACAAACATGATGCTTACAATAAAGATAACTGGATAAAGGTTTCTCAATGAATGCTCGGGATAGCTGAACTGAGAGAGGGCGTCAGAATACCTGCGGGGGTCCCCAACCGCAAGGTTACAAGTGGCTTTCACTATATTACTCAGGCATTAAAACACCGTCAGTAAAGGCGTAATCACGGTTCTGGATGTGGAAAAGCGATACAGATTAATGCAATCTCAATAAAACATGACAAACAAACTGACCGACCCGGGAACTCTACGTTGAATCATCTTGCCCATCTGTTTCTTGCTCCTGACTCGCCCGAGGCGCGAGTCGGTAGCCTTTTGGGCGATTTTACCCGGGGCGTGGATCTCGCAGCCCTTCCATATTCCGTAAGGCTGGGCGTTCGCCATCATCTGGCGGTAGACAGTTACACCGACAAGCATCCGGATGTTCTGGCCAGCAAACGGCTATTCTCAGGCCAACGTCGTAAGTTCGCGGGCGTTGCGCTGGATGTCTTGTACGACCATTTTCTGCTCCAGCACTGGACCGAATTTACCGATGCCGACCAAAGCATGTTTATCACCAGGGTCTACTCGGAGCTGCAGGACAACGAAGCATTAATGACGCCTGATATGAGCAGAACCACACGACACATGGTTTCTCACGATTGGTTTGGATCCTACCGCGATCTCGACAACATTGGTTATGCGCTGGACAGGGTCGCAGCGCGCATTCGGTTCCAGAATTCGTTTGCAGGAATCATTCACGAAATACGCCCATTGCGCTCCGAACTTGAAGCGCATTTTTTATCATTTTTTCCTGATTTACAGGAATTTGCAGGAGGAATTGAATGAAGTTTCTATTACCTTTTTCACTGGCTACGGCACTCATTTTCCCAACAGCAGCATTGGCAGAAACAGCGCCAGAAAACCAGGCCTCGGTTCCCGAGACGTTAGGCTTCGTAGAGTGGGTTGTGATGAACGACACGGGCCTGAGGCTTAAAGCGCGACTGGATACAGGTGCAAAAACCTCATCTCTGCACGCCGTCAACGTGGAGGAATTCAAAAAGGATGAACAGAAATGGGTGAAGTTCCAAATTCCTCTGGCTGACCACAAGGATCACCCGACTGAGGGTGACATCGACCATGAAGAAGTTATTCTTGAGCTTGAACGACCGGTAGAGCGCACCGTTCTCATAAAGCGCAAAGGCGCACCGTCCCAAAGACGATACGTGGTGATGATGGATTTCTGCATTGCCGGTACCAGCCATAAAACCCAGTTTTCATTGACGGATCGTGGCAACTTTTCCTATCCGGTGCTGCTCGGGCGCCGCTTCATGAGGGATGACAACATACTGATAGACTCTGCGGACAGCTTTATCGCCAGCAAGGAATGCGAGTACATGAGCCTGGAGGAACTGGTTGAGCATCATCAGGCGAAAATCGTTAAAGCTGACGAAACTACCTGATGGGTTATAGAGCCAACGCACCTTTCATGAAACTCACAAACTTGTGATTGTTTGCGTGGGCGATATTGACCCGCAGAGCTTCATTTCCGGCTCTGCGGGTTAGTTCAAATAGCCGGCTCGGCGCCAGGAAGATACCTTGCCGCGCAGCCTGAACGGTAAGATCCATCGAGTCCACACCCTCCGGCAATGGGCACCAGATGTAGTAACCTCCGGTAGGGCTCTCGACCTGATCCAACCCTATCCCGTGCAGGGCAGACACTGCGTCAATGCTGGCGTTGGCAACTCTGTCTCTGAGACGTTTCAAGTGTCGGCGATAACGCCCGCGAACAATCATTTCATGAACCAGTCGCTCGGTAATACCCGAACTGCTCACTACCGTCAGCATTTTAATGTCGGTCAGCGACGCTATAAGCTCCGGACTTGCGGCGATATAGCCACAGCGCAAGCTCGCCGACAGGGTTTTTGAAAAAGTCCCTACATAGATAACACGATTCAGGGCGTCCAGAGACGCAAGGTGCGGCGTCGCTTTCGGAAGAATGTCAGCAAAAGGGTCATCTTCGATAATCACCAAATCGTACTTCTCAGCCAGAGTCAGCAGCCGGTGCATCTTCTGCAATGACATGGATGTTCCGGTTGGGTTATGGGCCATCGGCTGAACGAAAAACAACTTTGGCCTGTGGGCACGAATCTCCTCTTCAAGCATGTCCAAGTCTGGTCCGTCCGATTGCCGGTTCACCCCCACAACCTTCGCTTTCTGGAGCTTCAATTTACTGAACATGGGGTAATAGCCAGGCGTTTCGACAAGAACCGCATCGCCCGCCTGCACAAAATGCCGAACAATCAGATCCAGAGCGTGATTCGCGCCAAAAGTCATCAACACCTGGTCCGGGCTGGTGTTGATTGATCGGTCGTTCAATGCCCGGGCTACATCCTCCCGCAGCACCTCAAGGCCCTGTGGCCGGCCATATTCAAAATCATCGGAATAGTCGGTCGCGTTGGAAGTTCGCTTCAGGTATCTGCCAATTTCGGAGCTTTCCATCCAGGTGGCCGGTAGCCGCCCGTCGCCGGCACGCACTTCGTAGTGCTGGTTTAGCTGTTCCCGCAATAACGACACCACATCTACCGCCTCGATTACATGTTCAGAACGCGAAATAGACGGGGTAGGGCTGGCTGACTGCACATAGAACCCGGAACCTCTACGAGGATGGATGTAGCCTGTAGCAACCAATCGATCGTAGGCGTCGGTAACAGTATTCTTGGAAACTCCGTGACCTTCTGCTGCCACACGTATGGAAGGCAAGCGGGCACCTGGAAGTAACCGCCCAGACTCAATTTGCCGGATCAGGCTGTCCGCAATTTGTTGTGCGCGAGAAATGCTCACTTTAATATCAACCTCAAAAGTGTACCAGTTATTGCACTGGTACAGTCCGTGGTACACATTGCCGAACTGTCCCTTGTTGATTCTAATTGTCTGGCCTAGTTTGTACAGGCAACACTAACAAAAATAATGCGGTGGATTTTTTGGCGAATAACGCCAATGAGCACATAACAACAAAGTTGGAGAATGAGATGAAACTGCACAACAAACCGAAGGCTCATGGTTACATCCGACGCACGATATGCGGCGTTATAGCAGCGGCAGCGCTGGCGTCCGGGGTCGCCGTGGCAGCAGAACAACCAACCGTTAACTGGCGCATGCAGGCCCTTTGGGACGCCGGAACAACACCCTACGAATACGAGAAAAAATTTGTGGAGCGGGTCTCCCGACTCACCGACGGCAAGTTCACCATTCGTTTGTTTGGTGGGGGCCAGCTGGCACCCTCTGCACAGGCGTTTGAAGCAGTTCGGGGCGGCGCCTTCGAGATGATGAAGACCTTCGACGGGTACAAAGCCGGTGCCATCCCGACATTTGCCTTTACCAGCACCATACCTTTTGGCTTTCCCGAGTCGGATCAGTATGAAGCCTGGTTCTACGAAAAAGGCGGGCTCGAATTTGCGCGGGAAGCCTACGCCCAAGCAGGGCTCTTCTACATTGCGCCCACCGTTTACGGCCAGGAGCCGATTCACTCAAAGTTCGCAATAAACAAGCCTGAAGATGTAAAAGGCAAAAAGGGCCGGTTTGTCGGTCTCGCCAGCACAGTGATGAGCAAATTTGGTGTTGCTGTTACGCCACTCCCGACTGCCGAGGTATACCAGGCGCTGGAAAAGGGTGTGATCGATTTTGCCGACCGGGGTGATCTGACAGCCAACCTGGAAGCAGGGCTTGGCGAAGTGGCCAAGTATGTCATTGTGCCTGGTTTCCATCAGCCCACGACCGCGACCAGCTACGTGGCAAACCAGAAAGCCTACGACAAGCTACCAGACTCCTACAAAGCAGCTCTTGAAGTGTCCGCACGAGAAATTTCAGGTTCACTGCGACAGCATATTATTGCGCAGGATGCGATAGCACTGAAAAAGTTCCAGGAGCAGGGCGCTGAGATAATCCATCTTGATCCGGCTGTCATAGCCAGTGCCCGCCCAACCGCCATGGAAGCTTGGAAGGACGCCGCAGGCGACGATGAGCTCGCCAACAAAGTACTGCAAAGCCAGATCGACTTCATGAAGGAACTGGGCCTTATCCAGTAGGGCTTCAGATCAGATGTACTTTGATCAGCCCGGATCAGCCGGGCTGATGCTCCCTCCATTTGAGGCTTCCGTATGCAGATTCTTGACGGCTACTGCCAAACTATTACGCGGGTGAACCGTTGGCTGGCCATCGCCGCGTCCTCGCTGGTTTTCATAATGGTCGCCGTTATTTCCTATGAAGTTGTGGCTCGTTATTTTTTTGATGCGCCAACAATCTGGGCACTGGAGTTATCAACTCTGCTGCTCGGCCCTTACTTTTTGCTCGCTGGGCCCTATTTTTTGCATACCGCCGGCCATGTGAACGTCGACATTCTGTATAGCAAATTGTCGCCTCGTATAGCAGCGATCGCAGACACAGGCATTTACGCCGTGATCGTGGTGATCAGTTGTATTCTTATCTATCAGAGCATTCCAATCGCTCAAAACTCCATCGATTCCGGCGAAACCTCGTTTTCATCCTGGAACCCGGCTATATGGCCCGTGAAAACGTTGATACCGGTGGCGTTCATCCTGCTGCTGCTTCAGTCCATTGCGGAGTTGTTTACTGCAATTCAACGTATCAGCGTTCGCGAAGAGGCAGGGGTATGAGTTCCACGCTTGTCTTCTCCGCCATGTTCTTTTCGCTCCTGCTCCTGTTGTTGAGCGGGATGCCCCTGGCCTTCGTGCTGATCTCACTTGCCGTGTTGTTCACCATTTTATTGTGGGGGCTGGACGCACTGGTGCTGACGGTTTTACAGACCTACGACGTCATGACCTCTGACGTGTTGCTGGCAATTCCTCTCTACGTGCTGATGGCAAGCATTCTCCAGCGTTCGGGCATTATCGAAGCTTTATACAAAGCGATGGAACTCTGGTTCCGGCGCCTGCCCGGTGGCCTTGCAGTCGGGACTATTGCCATTTGCACCGTGATGGCCGCCATGACCGGCATCGTTGGGGCTGCAGTCGCCGCCATGGGGATTCTGGCTCTTCCGTCCATGCTGCGCCGCGGCTATGACGAAAAGATGGCGCTGGGTGTTATCTGTGCCGGTGGCACTCTGGGCATCCTGATTCCACCTTCGATCATCACGATCGTTTACGCTGCTACGGCGCAGATATCCGTGGGCAAAATGTTTGCCGCCGGGATAGTGCCGGGCATGGTGTTATCCGGTCTCTACGTCAGCTACGTAGTGATCCGGACAATGCTGAAACCCAGCCTGGCGCCTGCCCCTGACAACATCGAAATAAGCTGGATCGAGATGTTTGGCTCACTGAAGTCTCTGTTCTTGCCGACACTGATTGTGTTCAGTGTTCTGGGCAGCATTTATGCCGGAATCGCCACGCCGACGGAAGCCGCTGCAGTTGGTGTAGTGGGGGCTATGCTATCAGCAATGCTGCAGGGCCAGTTCACCGCTGCAAACCTCAGCGATGCCGCCATGGATACGCTGCGCGTAACAACGATGATCATGTGGATAACCATCGGAGCCAAGATCTTTGTGTCGATATTCACCGGAACCGGCGGTGCGGACTCACTGCTGATGTTTATCGAAAACCTCGAACTTAACCGTTGGCTGGTGCTGCTTTCAATGATGGGCATTCTGGTTCTGCTGGGTCTTTTCCTGGATGAGATCGGCATCATTTTGCTGTGTGTACCGGTGTTCATGCCAATCATCTCTGCCTTTGGCTTTGATCCGGTGTGGTTTGGTGTGCTGTTCCTGATTACCGCACAAATGGCGTACATAACGCCGCCATTCGGTTACACCCTTTTCTACATCAAAGGCGTACTGCCGCCAGGTATAGGAATGGAGACCGTGTATCGCGCAATCCTGCCGTTCCTCGTACTGCAGATAATGGCGCTGATTCTGTTCATGTTATTCCCGGACCTGGTGACCTGGCTGCCCAATCAGCTGTCCCAACGCCTGGTTTCCTGATTCTTTAAATCGCGGAGATTCATTTCATGTCTACCTCAAATTCCCGTATTTCCGGATTTCATAACCTCTCCATGGCCGAACGCCTGGAGAAAGTCATCGAAGTGGCCGGCCTGACCCCGGATGTTGTCGAGCATATGGGCAACACCGGCAATCTGACTGCCGAGATCGCAGATTCAATGATCGAGAACGCCATCGGCACCATGAATATTCCCATTGGTGTTGCGACCAACATGTTGGTAGATCAGCAGGACACCTTGATTCCGATGGCAACAGAGGAGTCGTCGGTGGTCGCTGCAGTCTGCAACGCCGCTCGCCAGTGCCGGGATTCCGGAGGCTTTATTACTTCCATGTCCGGTTCGCTGATGATCGCTCAGGTGCAACTGGTTGAAGTGCCCAACCCGGAGTTTGCGCGCCTGCAGATTCTTGAGCACAAAGCGGAAATCAAACAGATTTGTGATGAAACCGACCCGGTTCTGCTTAAACACGGAGGCGGATTTCGTGACGTGGAGGTGCGTGTTCTGGAGGGCCGCCACACGGGCGCCATGGTGATTACCCACCTCATCGTCGACACTCGCGATGCCATGGGCGCTAATGCCGTGAACTCCATGGCAGAGGCCGTAGCGCCGCTGATTGCAAAGTGGACCGGAGGACGGACTTACCTGCGCATTCTCTCGAATCTCGCGGATCGCAGGCTGGCGAGAGCCCGTGCAACCTGGACACTCGATGCTATCGGCGGTGAGTCGGTCAGGGACGGCATTCTTGCCGCTTATGATTTTGCAGACATCGACCCGTACCGTGCAGCAACACACAACAAAGGTGTTATGAACGGAGTCAGCGCCGTGGTTCTGGCCACGGGTAACGACACACGCGCAGTCGAAGCCGGGGCGCACGCGTACGCGGCACAAACCGGTCGCTATCGTTCATTGACCCGATGGGAAGTAGACGGGGATGGCAATCTGACCGGCATGATCGAAATGCCTATGCCGGTAGGGCTCATAGGAGGCGCCACAAAATCCCATCCCACCGCACGCATTGCGCTGGACATTATGGCGGTGAAAAGTGCGGATCAATTGGCCCGCACCATTGCTGCCGTTGGCCTGGCTCAGAACTTTTCCGCCCTCAAAGCCCTGGCGACTACGGGGATCCAGAAAGGCCACATGGCATTGCACGCCAAGAACATTGCTGTGATGGCAGGTGCGCTTGGCGCAGAGATCGAAACGGTGGCAAAAGATCTGGTCAAATTGGGGAAGGTGAGGGTGGATATTGCTGAGGAGATACTGAACAAGCTTCGAGGCTGAATAGCCGGCACACTTGGTGCCCTGATTAACAGGGCACCAAGTGCTTCTCAATAAAATCATTCACCAGACGCACAACAACATCCGGTTTTTCCCTGTGCGGAACATGCCCGCATTCTTTCAGCATCTCCAAAACACAAGGGCCTGCCGGCAGGGAGGTGTAAAGTTCCGGATGAGCGGTTGAGCCGAATTCGTCGTCCTCACCATGAATGGCCAGAACAGGGCAACTCACTCTGGATAGTGTTTCGTTCAGGGTCCAGTGCTGAAAGTTGTCTGATAGCCAGGTACCCGTCCAGGCGCGCAGAACCCAGTCCGCTTTTTCACCGTGGTATTTTTTAAGGCGATCAATCTGGCCATCCTGCGCGAAATCCTGCTTTGCATTGCGGATACCCTGAACCGTAAGATCTTCAACGAACGCCTGAGCCGCTTCTGTAATCAGCGCAACACAGTGAGCGGGGAAGGTTGCGGCACACACTGCTGCCATGGCGCCACCTACGCTATGCCCGAAGGCGATAAAATCTTCTATGCCAAGTTCATCGCGTATGGCTGTGAAGGGGCCAGTTGCTTCGTTAATAATGAAGTCCGCTTCCAGAATGTCCGTTCGGGGATAGGAATGCCCGAACCCGGGCCGGTCATAGGCGATGACCTGTCGACCGAGAGTGCGAGCCAGTTGTTCCGGAAAACCCCTCCAAAGCTCCACACTTCCAAGCGAGTCGTGGAATAGCACGATCGGCGCGGTGGTTTCAGTATTGGAAACTTCTGAAGGCGTCCAGCTCTTAACATAGAGCTCACCGGCAGAGGTCGAAACGTAGCGTTCGTTTGCTGATATTGAAGGCATGGGTTTGGTTCCTGTCAGAGCGTATGCGGATCAGGGAGCAAGATAGTCCAGGACTGGCTGGGATGGAAGGAATGGATGAACTACCATGGATCCTGCCAAACCTGCCCTAATTCATTTATGAGTGGTCTGACGTGTCGTTTTTGAACCTATCTTTGTTGTCAGCGTTTATCCCGACTTTTTTTATAGTCTCGATCACACCCGGCATGTGTATGACTCTGGCATTGTCACTGGGTATCACTATCGGCGTGCGGCGGGCAATGTGGATGATGGCAGGGGAGTTGGTGGGCGTGGCAATAGTTGCAACCGCCTCCGCAATAGGTGTCGCAACGTTTATGCTGCGTTACCCGGCAGCATTTGAGCTGTTCAAGTATGCCGGCGGGGCTTACTTGATCTGGTTAGGCGTTCAAATGTGGCGTTCTCGAGGTAAAATGGCCATGCCCGAGGAAAACGCAGCGCCCAATACGGCATCGCGCTGGCAGCTAGCGGCACAGGGGTTCATTACGGCAATTGCCAACCCTAAAGGCTGGGCGTTTTTCGTCGTACTGCTACCGCCGTTTATTGATAGCTCTTTGCCTGTTGCGCCACAACTGAGCGCGCTGGTCATTATTATCCTGACGCTTGAGTTTATCTGCCTGCAGATATACGCCCACGGCGGCAAAACGCTGAGTCGTGCGTTAAGAAAAGGTGGCAGTGTTCGCCTCGCCAATCGGATTTCCGGAAGCTTGATGATGCTGGTGGGCCTTTGGCTTGCGCTGGGCTAGTGGCGAACACTCAGATTCTCTTCTGCACAACCAACCTATTGGATCGCGTCCGGGTTCACCCTCAAAGGGGGTGAGCACAGGGGCAGTATCGTTCCACATGTTCTGATTTTTAAGCCCTGATCTTATGTCTTGTCGGAAATCTTTACACTTTGAAGCCGGAGATTTGTATTTTTCTCCGGGACTTCCCTGCAACACATTGAAAACTAATGTAACTACTTTGGCTGGCGCCTAGTTTGCCTATATTCATTTGGCATACCTTTACAGAAAAAAAATCTAACAATTCAAAAGGTAAATATCGATGACGTTTAAAATTACAAGGAAATTGGGCACCTCTCTGATTTTTTCCACCGGTCTGGCTTTGGCGAGCTTTTCAGTTAGTGCCATTCCATTCAATGATATCTATATTTTCGGCGATAGCCTCTCTGATACTGGAAATACCAGGAGCCAAGTACCCTTCGGTACTTTTGGACCGGTCGCTACCGCAGCTGGCTACGGATCAAATGGCCGGTTCAGCAACGGCCCGGTCTGGCATGAGTACCTTGCCGATGAACTTGGCACTTCAAGGGCGACAAGGTCTACGGCGGGTGGTAACAACTTTGCCTATGGTGGCGCCAGAGTGGATACGGCAGGTGGCGTATCCGCGGGGCTGCTTACTCAAAACGATCAATATTTCAATCGTCTGGCCGGGGCTGGCTCGGATCCCGATGCTCTGTACGTAGCCTGGGCAGGCGGGAATGACATGCGTGACCTGGTCGGCAATGCTGACCCGCTTGCAGCTATCAATGCGCAGTTGGATTCCTGGTTTGGGATGTTGGATGGCTTGCTAAACAGCGGAGTAACAACGTTATTGGTACCGAACCTTCCTGACCTTGGCAATATTCCGGAATTCCGGACGGGCCCGAACAGCTCGTCGGGGACAGAGGTATCGATTGCCTGGAACGAGGGTTTGAAACAAGGTCTTGACGAGCTCAACGAGACCACTGACGCCGATATTTTTTACTTTGACGTGTTTGGCCTCTTTAACGAGCTGTTGATGAACCCCGGTGCTTTCGGCTTCTCCAATACAAGGGATGAATGCCGATCGACAACGTTCTTCTCAGAAAGTGAATGCGCAAACGCTGATAGCTATACCTTCTGGGATGAAATCCATCCAACAACCGCTGCCCACAGCTATTTGGGTCAACGGGCATTCGATCTACTGGCAAGCGGCAACTCTCTTGTCAAAGTATCCGAGCCAATGACCGTATCCTTGTTATTATTGGGCCTTGTCGGCCTCTGGGGACGCCGTTTCCTAGGTAATTCCGAGTCGTCAGAGGTTTGATCTTTTCGGGCGGTTACACCCCATAGCCGCCTGAAATAGATTGTCGCACTATGAACCTGTTGTTTCTATTTCAAGGTGTTTTAATGCGTTCATCTACAGGGCTTGGACATTGGCTAAAAAACTCTGTGATCATGGTTTTACCTTGCTTATTGGCTACGCCGGTCATGGCTGAGCAACCATCTACACGATTAACGATCGAGCAAATATACGGGCAGCAGCGGGTCAGGACGGTAATGGTCATTGGAAGCGCTTCAGTCGCTTTCCTGTCAGACTCAAATAAGCTTAGCTCTCTGTATAACTCAGAGACGGGGGACCTCTGGTTACTGGACCATGAACGCCAACTGGCCCAGCAGATTAATCGGAAAGAGGTCCAGATTTTTGCCGACAGACTGGCCGGTGAAGTAGCAAAGTTCGAGGCCAGTATTGCGTCATTACCGGACGATGAACGAGCCCTTTCTATGAAACGCTTCGAGCAATTGTTTGAACCGGCAAATCAGAGGGCTTCCAGGCAAGTGGATGAATTTTTACCACAAGGCCGGGCAGGGGAGTTTGCCGGAATTCCTTGCCAGTGGCACGACATGGTTGAACATCAAAGCACTGGTGATAAATTATTGGGAGTTGCATGTCTGGCTGAAACTCAGCTCGTTTCCCAAGGCCAAGTATTGACGTCGTTTTTCTCTGACCTTGTAGCCTTTTCCGATATTGTTAAAAATGCTGACACCGGGCCAATTCAATTCCCGGTTATGGGCAATCTGATGGCTCTGCCGTCCGGGCCTGAAATGATGGCGATAAAGATCAGTAACAGCCCTGATCTTTCTAACCGGAAAGCGGAAATGGAAGTTATATCCGCTTCAACCGAACTTCATTCGAGCGACCAGTACCAGATTCCCGCTGGCTATCGTCAGCAGCGCTTCAGCGAGCCCCTCTGAAAAAACCGATGTCAGGCCTGAGCTAACTCAACGCGCTGCTTATCGAGACGCTGGAGCAGTCCGTCAATCAAGACCATTACAACCAGTGCCATTCCGGTCAGCGGAAATACGACTCCGCCAATCATCAGTAGCGCAAATACCCCGCGAAGGCGTTTCGGGTTTTGTGGCAGGGGAGGAATCCCAAGCTTCCCTGTCGGGCGACGTTTCCACCACATTACACCAGCTGAAACGCTCATGAGAACAATGGCCAGACAGGCGATCAACAAGACTAATTGGTTCACCAAGCCGAATTCCTGGCCCATATGCACGTTGATGCCCCACTCGAGGCCGCGACCGACCGGCCCATAGTCGCTGTAGCTCATATCCAGCAGGACTTCACCGGAGTACTGATCAAGATGAATGACACGCTGTTTACTCAGGTCATCAGGGTAGACTGACCCCGTAAAGACGCCGTCAGCGGAGGCTGGCATAGACACGCTATAGCCTGCAGCCAGCCCAAGTGTATTGAACGTCAAAATGGCTCGATCAAGCCCAATTGGCGACGGTACACTCACGCTGCTGTCTGGTATGTTTGACTCTGGAAGTTGTGCTTGTTCGAGCGACCAGCTTGTGAGATTCCTTTCTGAAAGAAGTGTGTCTGACATAGGGACATCGACTCGAACGCCAGTGGGGTAGCCATAGTTGTGGCCATTCGCGAATTCATTCGCCTTCTCGCCCCAGACAATCGACCATGGCATTCCAGTCAACGCCAGAAATACAATGAAGCCGCCAACGCCCAAGCCGGTCACAGCGTGGAGGTCCCGCCAGAAAACGCGCTTCTCACGCGACCCGCGCACGCTTACTACGCCGCCGGACTGACCGCGCGGCCACCAAAGATACAGGCCCGTCAGAACGAGAAGAATCGAAAGCCCTGCGGCAACTTCAAGCGTTCCATTGGCGATTGGACCGAGTTTCGCAAGGCTGTGCAGCTTGCGGACGAACCACATGACACTGCCACGATAATCCATGTTGCCAAGTACATTTCCCGTAGACGGGTCGATATACACAGCCAGCTTTTCACCATCGTCGGTCTTAATATCTACTTCAGTGCTGCGCTCAGGTGCCGCGGCAGGCACATATTTGAAAACTGTGCCCGGATAAGCTTCAAGTGCAGTAGCAATCTGGCGTTCCGCTGTGATGGCAGGGCCGGGCGACACTTCGACAGTCATGAGATCTGCATGAACCACAGCATCGATTTCATCACTAAACAGATACAGTGCGCCGGTTACGGCCAATATGATTAGAAAAGGCAGAACAAGGAGGCCCGAATAGAAGTGCCAGCGCCAGACGGCGCGATAGAGATCAACATTCTGTTGTCTGGCCATCGTAGCTTCTGGTATCTGACCAATTACGCGAGAATCTGATGCGCTGTCCATGGCTGAGTTCCGTTTCGAAGGGGATCAATAATGCCGTAGCATAGCCAGACAGGCGTTTCGAGGTACATAAAAAGACCCGGAATTGATGCGCGACAAATTGTCACACTGCATGAAAGCGGGACTCCCTTTCTCACCACGCCAGCGGCATACATACTGTCTGTTCAGACTCAGAAACAGTGATGGGTGGCGAAGATGCAGAAGAAAAAATCATGACGGCGATCGCTGCTGATCAACCAGTATTGGCCAATGGCACTCATTGGTGTGGTGACATTGGCCCTGGCCGGTTGGTTGTTCCGCCATCGGATGTACTAAGGGATGAGGGGTAATAGTACCTTATGTTTTCGGGTAATTTTGCGGGAACAGCTCGCGCCTGGCAGCTTCGTCACGCTCGGTCTTGAAGTTCAGATCCTTGCCCAGTTCCCGAACGCGTGCCACGGCAGGACGGCTGTTAATACCATCGAACCAGCGCTGCAGGTTCGGGTAGCTCGCCATGGCTTCCTCACCCAATATGAAAGGCCCCTTATCGATCCACCCCCAGGCAGAAATATCGGCAATGCTAAAACTGTCGCCAACGAGGTACTGGCGGTTTTCCAGATGTGCTTCCAGCACCTCATAATGCCGCTGGGTTTCGCGCTCGTAGCGATTGATGGCATAAGGAAGTTTTTCTGGCGCCATGTGCTTGAAATGAACCGCCTGGCCGGAATAAGGGCCGACGCCACTGGCGATAAACATCATCCATGACAGCAGTTCTGCGCGATCCTGGGGGGCGCCTGCCAAATGTCCGGATTTCTCGGCCAAATAGAGCAAAATGGCTGTGGAATCGAACACCCGTACGCCATTATCGTCAATGGCTGGCACTTTCCCGTTGGGGTTTATACTTCGAAACCCAGCTAAATGTTGCTCACCTTTAAGCGTATCGACCGGCACCAACTCATAGGGCAGGCTCGTTTCCTCCAAGTAGAGTGCAACTTTCAAAGGGTTGGGCGTAGGGTGAAAAAACAATTTAATCATGGGGCTCTCCCGTATTTTTGAGCAATCATTCAATCACTTTTTGAGCAACCGTTCAAGTTGTTTGATTCATGTTCCGAGTAACAATAACGGGGCCACAAGAAAGGCAAGGTCAAGACGAGCAGCGCTGAGTCTTTTTGCTCAACTTAGGTTCGCAGTACCGTATCTCACGTGCGTTGGTTTCGTGGCGCAGCGCGCGTAGTCTGTCATTGCGACAGAGTCTGCGAGGCGTTCGTCCGTCGAGTGAACCTAATATCGCAAAAAAGTAACAAAAGGGCTGATGCATTCGTGGCGGCAATCGCGGTACCGCTTACGAATAGCATTAAAAGAATGGCGTACGTGGTGACGAGTTCAGACGGCTTAGTACTTTGTGTAACGAGGGACTTGATTGGATTTACCTACAGGAGACGTAACTCAATATCGTATTTAACATAATATACATTATGCGCACTATAGTATCCGTTAAACTAACATTATTACGGATTTTGGATTTCCTCTCTCCTTCTGTTTGTCGTTGTTTTTGGAGTTCTTCTGATGAGTAAAACCGGCCAGGCTCGCGTTCTCACGCCAGAACAGTTCTCTCTCCTTTTGACCGTTATCCAAAAGCATCGCCACCCGGAAAAGAACACGGCCCTCGTACAGATCAGTTTCAAACTCGGCTTACGTGTTCAGGAGATTGCGCTTCTTCAGATTAAGGACGTAGCGGAGCTTGGCTCTCTAATCTCTGCTCAACGCTCGTTCAAGCTTAAAGAAATTCTTGCATTGCCTGCGGCCTACACTAAAGGTGCGGATGCATATTCCGGCCCATCATGAACGCCCATTCCGGACGAACGTGAACACCTATTCTGGTTCAATGTGAACAGCCATTCCGGTTGAAGATGAACACTTTTCGGTGATTTTCCGGAATCGGTGTTCACCTTCCCGGAATCCATGTTCACGTTCAACCGGAATCCTTCTTAACGCATTGTTATTCAAACGTTTGCTACTCTGATTCCTTTTTTGGGATCCGAGTTATGCCAGCTAAGAGAATGCCAATGCGCAAAATCAGAGAAGTCCTTCGTCTGCGGCTGGAAGCCGGGCTCTCAATCCGGCAGATCAGCGCCAGTACCAAGTCCAGTGTCGGAGCTATCCAGAAGCTTTTGTCCCGGGCCGATGCCTTACAGATAACCTGGCCCTTGTCAGAAGATCTGGACGACGGTCGCTTGGCGGCCATGTTCTATCCCCGCTCTGATCCCACCTCATCCACTCGCTATCAGGTGCCTGACTGGACGACCGTGTATCAGGAACTTAAACGCCAGGACGTGACCAAACAATTGCTGTGGGAGGAGTACACCGCCCGGTTCCCCAACCGGTGTTACAGCTACTCTCAATATTGTGATCGCTACCGTCACTGGCTGAAGCAGCAGAAGCGCTCCATGCGTCAGACTCACAAGGCCGGTGAAAAGTGCTTCATTGATTACTGCGGCCCCACCGTTCCCATCATCAACCCGCAAACCGGCGAGATCCGCACGGCTCAGGTGTTTGTCGCCGTACTGGGTGCCTCCAATTACACCTATGCAGAAGCCACCTGGACTCAGGAGTTGCACAACTGGCTGTTGAGTCACGTGCGCACCCTTGAGTTCTTCGGCGGTGTTCCGGAGATGCTGGTGCCGGACAATCTGCGCAGCGGCGTCAACAAAGCCTGTCGGTACGACCCGGATCTGAACCCTAGCTACCAGCAACTGGCGGCCCACTACCAGGTGGCGGTGATGCCAGCGCGGCCCTACAAGCCCAAGGACAAATCCAAAGCCAAAGCAGAAGTGGGCGTGCAGATCGTTGAGCGCTGGATACTGGCTCGGTTGCGTCACCACACCTTCTTCACCCTGGCGGATCTGAATCAGTGCATTCGATCGCTATTGGAAGATCTGAACAGCCGACCGTTCAAGCGTCTGCCGGGCAACCGTCAGGACGCCTTCAAGACGCTGGATCAGCCCGCTCTGAAGGCGTTACCGAAACACCCCTATGAGTACGTGGACATCCGACGCTGCCGAGTCAATATCGATTACCACATCGAGTTCAGCCAGCATCATTACTCAGTACCACACCAGTATGTAGGCGAGCGGGTGGAGATCCATGCCAGTGAGCGTCTGGTGCAGATTTACTTCCGCCAACGGCAGATCGCCAGCCACCCACGCAGTCACCAGTTCGGTATCACCACCGAGCCTGGACACATGCCGACACGCCACCGAAAGCAACAACAGTGGTCGCCCGGACGTCTCAAGAACTGGGCTCAAGACATCGGGCCAGACACCCTGATCTGGGTCAGTGATCGGTTGGATGAACGGGAGCATCCGGAACAGGCCTACCGGGTCTGTCTCGGGCTGCTCAACCTGAGTAAGGCCTACCCAAGCCCACGGCTGAACGCCAGTTGTCGTATCGCCAACCGGGAAGGCCTGAACCGGCTGAAACACATCAAGGCCATTCTCCAGAGCAACCGCGACAAGCTGCCGGAACAACTGCCCTTGCACACAGAATTGCCCCAGCACCACGAGAACATCCGTGGCCCGAAGAGCTTCCACTAGGACACCGTTATGAGCACGATCAAGACCCTGACACGACTGAGAGACCTGAAGCTGGGCGGCATGGCCGCCGCCCTGGAACACCAACAGAACCAGCTGGGCACCTATGACGAGCTATCGTTCACTGAACGGCTGGAACTGTTACTCGACCGGGAATGCCAGACCCGGGAGCACCGGAAACAGGATCGCCTGGTTCGCCAGGCCCGCTTCAAGCTCCGGGGGCCTCGGTTCAGAACATTGACTACCAGCACTCGCGCAATCTCAAAAAAGCCCAAGTGGCGCAGTTGGCCCAGACCGATTGGTTGGAGCGGGGACAGAACCTGCTAATCACCGGGCCTTGTGGCAGCGGCAAAACGTACCTGGGCTGTGCTATCGGCCATCAAGCCTGTCTGAACGGTCTCAGCGCCCGGTACTACCGAATCTCCCGGTTAATGCTGGAACTGACACAGGCCAAGGCGGATGGCACCTACCAGAAAACCCTGAAGCAGCTGGCCAAAATAAACCTGCTGATCCTGGACGACTGGGGCCTGGAAGCCCTGAGTCCGGCGCATCGAAACGACCTGATGGGGATCATGGATGATCGACACGGCACTCAGTCAACCATGATCATCAGCCAACTGCCCACCGATCAGTGGTACGCCACCATCGGCGACAACACCCTGGCCGACGCTATCCTGGATCGGCTGATGCACAACGCCCATCGCTGGGCTCTGAACGGAGAATCCATGAGAAAACGACTTCAGGAAATTGACTGAACGTGAACACCCGGGGTACAAACCTCGGTGGGTGATGCGTTAAGAAAAAAGGTGTTCACGTTCAGCCGGAATGAGTGTTCACGTTCGCCGGAATACGCAGCGGATGCGCTCAGGCGATCCAAATCAACTTATCAACGTCGCCGGATCAGTTTTAGTGTTCACGAATTTCACCAGCTTGTTCAGCAAATTGAAGCCATGGCTAAGGCCGGCGCCGAGATCAAACCGGAGGATTTTTATCCTGAGGTAAAGAAGCATCGTGGTAAATCACGCGATCTTCCGATGAATGACGTTGCGCTGAGAACGGCTATAAAAAATTACCTTTCAATCCGTCTAGCAACACACCCTTCGGTGAAAAAGACTGATCCCCTATTCCTTACTCAGAAAGGAGGTCCCTACTCTCCAAATACTCTTCAAGAGCACTTGGCATTAATGCAGAGTGTAGTGGTCAACTAATCCCGGACAGTATTTTAAGTTTTTCTTCCGCGACCACAGGTGGCATGCCGTCATTGAATGTATGAGGGCGCTGCCGGTTGTAGTAGTCCATCAGGTAGTCGCCGATATCCTTTCGTGCATCCGGAATTGATCGGTAACCGAGTGACGGAATCCATTCGCTCTTCAAGCTGCGAAAGACCCGTTCCATCGGAGAATTGTCCCAGCAATTTCCCCGGCGACTCATGCTTTGCTCCATGCGGTAACGCCAGAGCCTCTGACGGAATAATCGACTGGCGTACTGACTGCCCTGGTCGGAGTGGAACAGAACCCCAGTCGGCTTTCCTCGCTGCTCATACGCATGATCCAATGCCTTCACCACCAACTCGGCATCAGGCCGGTCTGATAGCGCCCAGCCAACGACCCGGCGGGCATAGAGATCCAGAACAACCGCCAGATAGCTCCATCGCTGACCAGCCCACACGTAGGTGATGTCACCGCACCACACCTGGTCTGGGCGACTGACGCTGAACTCACGATTCAGCCGGTTTGGAATGTCTGGCCTTTCCACGGAGGCCTGCTTGTAAGCGTGTGGACCAGGTTGTTTGCAGATCAGCCCCAGCTCACTCATCAGGCGGCGAACCTTGAAGCGTCCGATCACAACGCCTTCCTCATTAAGCATGGTGGTGATCATACGGCTTCCTGCTGAACTTCGGCTCTTGCGAAAGATCCGGTTTACATCGGCTCGCAGAACCACTCGCTCGGCGTCCACCACGGACCGCCTGCGGCGATAGTCGTAATAACTGGACCGCGAGACTTCAAACGCTTTACAGACCATCTCTACAGGCTCCTGCTCACTCAACTGGTCTATCAGCGCGTACGATTCATCTCGTCCGACATCAAGAGAGCGGTAGCCTTTTTTAATATCGATTTCTCCCGCTCTAGACGCTCGCAACGAGCTTCCAGTTCTTGGATCCGCTGCTGCTCCGGCGTCAACGCTTTCGACTTGGGTGTAACACCACCACGTTCCTCAGAAAGCTGTTTTACCCATCGCCTTAGGGCGTTCTCACCGACATTCAAAGAGCGGCTGGCTTCGGCAACACTGTAGCCCTGGTCAAGCACCAGACAGGCGGCTTCCTGTTTGAATTCTGGCGTAAAAGATCGTCGTTTCCTGGTCATCAGACACCTCACTTATGGTGGCGATATTACCACCTACGTTGGTGTCCGGAATCATTGAACCACTACAGAGGCAATGGGCCGGGATCGAACGTGCGAGTTCACATAGTGGGCGCCGCACTTTGATGACGAATATAATTCACAACCAAAAAAAGTCTGTAAAGGTGGCACAAAAAATCGCCGGGCATGTTTCACCATCGACGACCTTGATTTACGAGGAACCTCCAGCTCCAGAGGAATCCCTCAAAGAAGCGTTGTACCATGTAGGACGTTCCTATAAGTCCAACTAGTGGACCGCTTCAAGCTCTGACAGCCGAGCACTGAGACGATTCCCATACTTTTCATCCGTCACTAATCCGATCGCTTCTTTTAGACTCTCAATTGCCCTCGGAACTTGGCCTAATCGCTCGTAGCATTGACTAATTTGATCGTGGTAGATCGACAGTCTTCTCTCCGCTTTAGGATCCTGCAATGCTAATTTTAGCGCCCGTTCGGCTGTCTCCAAGGCATCATCGAGCATCTGTAAATCGGCCTCAATCTTCGACTGGCGATATAAAAGCCAATGATCCCTAGAGTCTTCGGGAATCCCTTTTATTGCTTGAAGAGCCTTTTCCCCAGCGCCAACGGAAAGAAAGGTTTTGGCAACCACGCGTACTTTATAAGAATTCTGGTTTTCGGAAAGACTCAGTTCTGTAGCGAACGATTCTGCCGCAGCGCTTAGTTTCCGCGCTAAGTCATGCTGTTCTTGCTTCTTGGCTGTAATTAAAATGTTAGATAACGCCTCGCAAGCATTGACCCATTGACGCTCTTCCACGGAGTTAGGATAAATAGCCACCATATCTGGAAATGATTCAGCGACCGAGAGGCAGATTCCAGGATGGTGGTAATTGAACAATGAGGTTAGTCCAAGGAATCCCTCGTAGAATTGATCGAAGCCCTCCACTGCGGATAAGGTCACTACATCGGCGAGTTGCTTAACATATTTTGGCTGTTGGACTAGCCAATCAGTAATAGAAGGATAGGAGCGCAGCCGGCTTAAAGCCGCCAAGGAAACACGCAGTGGAACCGAATCCAGATCTTTCAACAATTCATCAATCAAAAATTGAAGTGCCCGTTCCCCCTCTGTTTTCAATTGTTTATCGGCTTCTCGCTGGATTCCTAAGTGGGCTATTTGACCATAAGCGGCATGCCACTCTGGCCTTTCACGCAGGAGACTCTGAAAACACGCCAGTGCGGGTTCAAGTTGACCGCACCTTCGAAGAGCTTTCCCTTGATGATGCAGCATCTCGGCTCGGATATCGGGATCACCGGTCTTTTGAGCAACTTGACCGTATTCTTCGGCACACCCTTCATAGTAAATTTTCCGATCCTCTTGCGATAGAGAATAAGAATAAGCCTCTTTACTATCAATGATGCACAATAGCTCAGCTATCGGCATGTCCGAACGAATCTCGCATTCGTGCAGGTCGCCGAGTAATTCCGCCCTCTTCCCCCGCTCGACCTGAAGAAGAGCATATGTCAACCAATCCGGATTTCTTCGTCCTCTTGCCGTGTTTTCCTCGAGCAACTGCTGGGTAGACAGATGTATTTGCCGGACCACACTCGGAACCATCTCGCCGCAGTTCTTTGCAACGTATTTCTCTAGCGCTTGGGCGAGTTCTTGACCATTCTTTTCACCTGAACTTGCTGCACTACAGATTAAGTCATGCACCGACAATGTCGATGAGGTGGCAGTTCGATTGAGTATAGCCAAACGCTGTAGCCCAGCCCTTGCGCTAGGGCCGATAAATTTGCTCAGAAAAGTAGCGTCGAATGTCGTACACCCACTCTTAGCGATTTTTTCCAATGCAACTCGATCTGCATCATTCACCTTGCCCAGGATGCGAGCCATGATCGGCCGGCCATCATCGCCTTGAGCAACGCCGGGCATACTTAAAACTTCGCGATAAAGCTCATCTCTTTCAATTCCGTCGATTTCGCTCACCTTGCGAGTCACAGCCAAAATCAACGGGCAGAAAAGACATTTGTCTATGAACTGCGAAGCTATTTCACTTGCGGTCGCTTCATCTTCTCCGAGAATTCGGTAGGCTGCCGGCTGAGGCAATTGAGGAATTTGAAGGTAATTTGGGCTCGTTGGATCTACCAATTGGGATGTCAAAAGTACTTTCCCGCCCAATTCGAATCCTGGTCTCAACTCAACAAACGATTCTTCAGAAACACGCCTAGAGAGATCATCAATAACAAGGAGTGTTTTACTAGCATTAAACACTCCGGCGACATTTATCGGAACGCCGCCTCTTGAGCGTTTAATAGCGGTTAGTGGTACGCCATCCTTCCAGTCATCTCCCGCAATCCAAATGTAGTTGCCGAAATTTGGAAGCGCTGTTCGCACGAAGTCTATCGCAGCCTGGGTCTTTCCTGACCCACTAAGACCATGTAAAACACAGATATTTTTATCGGATTGGAAATGGTCTGCAATAGCATCAATGATAATAGGGATAGGTTGATGATTTGCACATACAGGTGGAACGCGCCCATAGTATTCGTAATTATCTAGGTTTTGCGAAAAATCTGGTAGATAATTTCTATAAAAATCGGCAGCTTGGGAGTTTTGCGTAGACGAGTCGAATATGATCTTTGCGAGTTCTCTCGCATCCAGGAAAACCAATCGGCCACCGTGGGCTTTCGCCAAGTCTGTCTGATTGAATTTACCCCTAAACGATGGAGGCTCTTCCTCAGAAGAGACTAGATAGATACGCGATGGACTCAGTTTTCCGCCTTTCTCAAACGCGTGTCGGACATCTTTAGCAATCTTCGTAAATTCGTATTCTCCCGACGTATTTTTGGAACCATCGAAGAATCCGTCTTCAGTACTGTACTCACCAACTATGCTGAAATCTTGGGAGAATGTATCGACTGTATACCCGACGGGTTTATAGTCTTTATTGATACCATGGTGAACCAACTTAGTGCCTTCAAGAGTCTCGATGACCTTATGTCCAACAATTTCAATGGATGTGGCATCAAGATCGGTGATTTCATTTGTCAAATCCCTAATGACTCGTTTCCGGATAAGTTCGGACACGCATTTTCTCCTTACTTACTGGTTTCGTGACTATGAAATGGAAGTAGATTTCAATCACTCTCAATTTCAATCATGTTTGTTCTGGCACCCAACATACCGATCTGGGAAGCCAAACGATTTGCCTGACTCTTAGGCGTAGCGAGAACCAAAAGCCTCTTGGCTCTAGATGCACCTACATATAATTTTCTCGCATCTTCTGCTCTGTTAACGGGCTCTCCTTTCTCGAGAAAGTCAAGAACCCCCTTAACTGTCTGTGCAGTCGTGACCACACAGACCGCTGAAAATTCCTCACCTTTTACCGAGTGAATAGTTCTCGGCCTCAACTGATTCATTTCGAACGGTTTAAGAACCGATTCCAGATCTTTGTTCCACTTAAGCAACACTGAGATCGATTCACCCTCAGGAATACTTACGTGTCTTTCCATGACCGACTTTGCGTGTTTATGCCATCCTTTAGCATTAACGTGTTCGTCTAAAACAAACCGGAGTTCTTTTATCACCAAAACCACTGTCGGTCGCCAAAGAGTCTCATCAAGTTCTTCTTCATTGAGATACTGACGACGAAGGGAGCCAAAATGCATTGCCTATCCCTTGGATAGCCGCTTCGTTATGTACATTACTTCCTTGAAACGCCTCAATTACCACGCACGCAACCTTCTGAACTAGTTGAAACAGCATCACTGTTTGAGCCGTTTTGGCTGAGAAACGTCTAGAACGAACACATCGATTAGTCCCGTGAGCTCCGGCGGCAACTTTGCTTCGATGTTGTGTTTGAGCTCCAAGGCGCTCTCAATAGGATGTATTTTGCGACCTGCAACTTTTTCCTCCGCGCCAAACCAGATGACCAGGAAAATACCCTGTTGCTCTGCGTCGGGGTGGATAGAGTAACGTTCGTAAAGTTGGGCGGAAGCGGCGGTGTACAGTTCTTTATGCCACTGCCCTTTTACCTCTGTAACCAGTAGTCGTTTTTTACCGCCAATCAACTTGGACACCGTGAAATCACTCCGGTTTGCGTTCTTTAACTGATGTTCCGGTGTCACAGAAATATTTTGCGGCTCAAGTCTCAGATTGAGGCGTTCAGCAATAATCTCAGTAGATCGCACTTCGTCTAGTCGATCATCTTTCGCATAAAAGCGATCTGCGGAGTTGAATTCTCCACCATCTATGGCTTTCTGGAAGTCTTGGAGCTCTTGGAGCACGAGTTGACGCAGACCTTCCACCGTAACTACCTCGTCGCGGTCCAGTCGATTTACAATTTCCTGGGGCGTAGGCGGTTTGAAATCTCTCAGTGCTTTCTTCCTGACTTGACCGGCATGTATGCTCTTTAAGTCCCTGTGCAGGTCTGAAAAACGCAGATCGACAAGAAGCCGGTCGAGAACCGGAATCGCATCATCCGGATCATCTGAGCTCATTGACCAGATCACTGTGGTCAAGAAGCGGTATGCGTTTTCCTCTTTGGGGCTTTCCGTCCCCCAGTGGTTCGGCAGGTCTACCTTTGGCCATTGGCCAATGAGGGCCTCTAAAATGGCTTCAATCTTGCGTGATGCGAGCCTGGGCCAATAGGAATAATCGTTAAGGTTGATTTGCCCAGACCGCCCATGGAGAAGGAACACAGTGTTTTTATCGGCTTTGAGCCAGTCCCAGTATATTTCGGGTGCGTCGTCAAGGAAGTACCACGCGCGCACGAGCCAGAATGTTCTCTTCTGTTCAATATCTTCACTGCCAGTCGGGTTGGGCCAGTTGGACATGAACTCTGTGCAACGCTCCGCGATGATCTTTTTAAGGTCTTCGCGATTGCCATACCGAGCAGCGACCTCGAATAACGTATCTATTGGCCCAAGAGCAAGCTCATCGAAACGCCTCAGCCATTCAACAGATAGCGCGGCGCGCGAATGACTGAAGGCCTCGTCGTAGCGTAGAAGCCCAACCTCAGGGTGAGAACATTCCGACTGGGCCAGCTGTGGCTCAACGTACTGCCGGAGAAAAGCCTCTGCACTCGCGGTATCAGGAAAGATTAGACGGTCAATTTCGGTCTTTAGCGGTTCACGGTCTTCTTCGGAAACGGCACTGTAGCCCATGCTAATGTTGGTTCTTAGCGCTTTCAGGAGCGGAAGATCGATGTCTTTCAAGTTGCCTTTAAAACGCATGATCTCCAAGCAAGCCGCATAAAGGATCGTCTCCGAGTGCTGATACTTCGAATCACACTGTAGTTTAGCGAGCCCAAGCAAATCGGGAACGTGCGGAGCGATGAAGTCGAGGCAGTTTCGTAGCGCGTTCCGAACAATCGTTTCATCGCCAAACTCGTGCTCAATTTTGTCTGGCTCCATGAGCACAAGCTCTGCAAAACGAACCAAGCAATGCCAATGACGCCCACCTTCGACAAGCTCCCGGTTGTTTTGGACATACTTAATATTTGCTGCACGGATATTATCTTCTTTCCTGAGACGGCGCTTCACCCTTCGGGAATGTCTGAAACGCATCATTCCGTGTTCTCGCTGGAATTGCGCTTCAGCACTGTTGGCTCTTGCCCATTCTCGCATGAATAAGGGTTTCTCGAGTGCTTGCTCGCGCATATGGCGCCGCAGGCTATCTGGGCCTCGACTTTCCTTGTTTCGATGGAACTTATGGTGAGCTAAAAAGCTCGCCCACAAGTCCGGGTTGTCGCTCTCAAATGCAAGATCCACTATGAATTGACAGTCTTCGGTGTGAAAAGAAAGGCCAGAGTGCGAGAGCCAGTCGAACTTATCTATCTTAGTCTGAAAAATCTGGTCACGGTCAGTCAACTTTCCGAATACATGACCAATAATTCCTTGGCGTAGTGCGTCGTCCTTTTGCAGCACTTGGACTGTCTTGCTTTGGTCAGCGGATTTGTTTTCATGGAAGTTCAGGTTTCCGATCCATCGCCAAACTCGTATTGGATCAAACGGTGGCTTGGCCAGATCGAAGTACCGATCCAGCATTGACCCGACGATCTTGCTTATGCCGTTTCGGCAATCGCACTCGTAAGCTTTCTTGCCGCACTTGCAGGCTAGGTCTTTGGTCAGTTCGTTTAAGAGCCACTCGATAGTCGCCAAGTCCAGACCTGCGATGAAACGTTTTACGAAGTAGCGGGCACCTATTGTGCGCTCACGATGCTCTTCGTGGCACGGGTAAAGGTTTGTGCATACCCGGAAAAAACCTACGAGATATGTCAGCTTGAATGTTTCTAGACCTAGGGTTTCGATAGCTTCAGCTACCATCCTTAGCGATGTATGGCTTGCCTCAAAAATCAGAACAGCCAGATCGGCGTGATGGTTGTGATCAATTGACTCGAGCAAACACCTACTTGCCAACAAACGAGTGCTCTCGCCTTCATCCGGCGTTAAAGCGAGTTGACGCAGTTCATTTTTTAACTGCTTGATTGCTGGCGACCCCGCTAAAAGTTCAAGGATCAGATCGCGCAAGTGTCCTTCACCGCCATTCACGAGAAGAGGTTTAATCTCATCCACAACGTCTTGGGTGAAGAAGCCTGCAACACTGAACCTGCGCCAGAAATCCCCTCTTCGGAAGTGGGGGTCTTGGGCCTCAATTTCTCTCAGCCGATATATAAGTAGGCGCTTTGAAGAACGTTCAAGCTGGGAAGGGTCGCCGTTCGCAAGCACTGCGTATGGGTCAAGTTCGATTGCAGCTTTCTGTACAGGCATGTTGCCTAGCGATGCCATCCAGCCCAGCAGCCCGCGGAGTTCATCTCTCACTGTGGAGTTCGGAGCGATAATAGGCATGCACTTAGGTAGCGTTAGAGGGTCCGTTGGGTCAACGATTCGCTTGGTAAGATAGTCCGCCGCGCAGTATTCAGCCACGATTTTGTGAACCGGGCGATGTTGATCCGCGCTGTCGCCAGGCTTAAAAAGGCGAGTTGCAAGAATGCCATCAGTCGATGTGTCGCTCCCAAATAATGACCCCAGCAAAGGATACATCCGGTCTTCAGTGGCTTCGCTCGTGCCAACGCCTTCAGAACCTGACAACAAGAGTTTGGCGAAAACTTCCGACGAGATGTCGACTTTTTGGGCGGTCGAAAGTGTCGGACTGGGTCTCCTTATATTGATGTTTGCTTCCTTCGCTAGCCGTTCGACCGCTTGTGCGAAGATTGATCGCTTGTCAGTGAAATGTCTTTCGCTCTCGATATAAGCGTCAGCAAAAAGTTTCAGAAACTGAGGATTTGGGAGCAGCGCGTCTAAATCAAATCGAGCGACTTCGGTTTGAAATACTGAGTAATCCTCTCCTTCTACGTGATGTTCAAAAATCGCCCGCTGTTCCGCCTCATTGAACTCGCATAGTCTAACGACCAGAGGTGGGCGCCCGATAAAGTCGTTGAATGCGCTCGTAGCAGCGTTGTCCCACTCACTGGAACGACTCGAAATATAGACGTGGGTCGGGTTAGCCGCCTCAACCTGGCTTAAAAGTTTATAGATGCCGGAAGCGTCGACTTTTGCTAACTCATCGAATGCGTCTATCACCAGGGGCGCACACTTTGATTTTGCCCCTACATATCCGAATTTACTCGCTGTGATGACATTCGTACCGATCTGTTGGGCAAAGCTTCCCATGAGGTCGGTTTTTCCGCCGCCGGGTTCGGCCAGAACAACGACGTATTTCGAAGCAGCCAGCAGCTCTGCTTCAGTGAATATCCTGTCATTGCTCGAAAGCGTGCGTGGAAGGTAGAAAGGCGAACTCATAGCGCACATTATTGTGTGTTGACCCGCACCAGATACTCAGGAGACGATTTTTTTGGGTCAGAGAGCTTCAACTAACCCATCCTGCTGGTGATAGTACGCGATTTCTCGTCTAGTTGGGGCAAACTTCCTGCCGCATTTGGCATGAGGTGATCGAAGAGCCAGTAAGTCCGTTCCAGAATGGTATTCGACCTGCCCTCGTTCTTGATTCAGCCAGATCTGGAAATAGCCGGGCAAAAGGACGTTCTATAATGCTCCGCGTTTCACCAGACCATAGGGGCCGCCACGGTGGCATCCAGAAAAAACAGGGTCGGATCTCACACGCGCTTGGGAGCGTTAGCCCAGAGGCTTTTGAACAGGCCTCCGTTTGACGCGCGGGGTGTCACGCTTAGCCGAGGGGACCATCGGACAAACAACGAAAAACCAGGGCGGTAAGGCCCCGGCTCCATAGTCACTGGTTACACACGGCGATGGACGCCGTTGATCTCCTGTGTTTCACCTTTCAGTATTTCCTCGATTATCTGGATCATTGCGCTGACGATGAGTTGGTCGTCTCGGGTATTGAGTTCCCGGAATACCAAGTCGATGTGGGAGATTTGGCTGACCAGCTCCGGTGAGATCCGGAAATGTTTGTCGAGTTCGCGCACGTTGCAACCGCCAAAGGGTTTTGCGCTCATTCCGACCTTGATCTCCACAGCGCCCAGCTTGGATCCGTCGTGACCCATCAACACAGCGATTGTGGAGTATGTGTCGCCGTCCCAGCGGTGGCAATTCGAGTATTTGCTGTAGAGCTGGCCGGAGCCATCCTCTTCACGCCAAACCTGGCCGTAGCCGTATTGTTTAGAGCCAAATTTGTGCTCGTCCTTGTGGTTAATGGAAACGCCCGCGGCGGAGATGGCACTGGCGAGCATCAGGCCGGCGAGGGTGGAAACGAGGGCTTTCAGATGATACATCATATCTACACTCCTTCATGGCTTCATCGGATCAGGACGTCTTGCCTTGTCCTGGCTTAATGATTGCCGAACCGGCGCTTTAGATGGTCAGTTGAGGGAGCGAAAGTTTCAATTGATATTCCGACGACGCCGCTAACAAGGAACGAGGCTGTGACCAAAGACGACGATCTGTTTAAAAAGCACTTAATGATCGTGAAAGACCCCGATCTTTTGCGCGATTTACAGGAAGCCGCCTACCGAAAGAACGGTTCTGGGCACGGAGCCGCCAGCAGGATGAAAGAAGACCTGCATGCTCAAAAATTGGCAAGTACCGTTGCTCAATTGGGAGCGGCAAGACCTATTGGCATTTTTCCTGAGCCGTGATCTTACAGAGTACCTTACCGGGGAATCCCAAAGTGGAAAGGACGCAGTCGATGGAGGCTCAACCGCTAATGAGCTTCATAAAGCAGGCAAGGGGAGAGAGCTAAAACGTTGCTGGCGGTATGCACTACTGGTTGCCAAGCCAATGATAGAGCGACAGTTAACTTTCAGCGACCTGTTCAAAGAAGCTGAGCAAGAGGCTCCCTCTGTTTCGACATCTTCACAGTATAGTGTGAAGGACGAGTATGCAGGTTTCAGTGGCTGGTACGTATCTTTCCCGAGATTCAAGAAAGAGCGTCAGTTCGGCGTGCTGAAAATCACGGGGCCGGACGAAAATTTTATGTTTGAAATTGAAGGCTTCACCTATCAGAACGACATCGAAAAGGCGCGTTTGCCTGAAGTGATCTGGTTTGGAAAACAGTTTGTTATCAACCCTCACTCGCTGGTTGGTTTCTACGATTACTCAGGAACGGTGGATGGAGAAACGATCAAGGGAATGGCTGTGGTGCGCTTTCTTGAACGGAAAGATGGTAAGTCGCAAATGGCAATGGGAACGACACTGGACAAGCGAAAACCTGACGTCGAAGAGCTGAACGTCTATGATCAAAACAACGATCAAAGTGTATTCGAGATGCAGTTGGAGCGAGTAAACTTCGACGCTATTGACCTGCCACCGGGTCGCGAAAGCCCCTTGGACTTGGAGAGAATGAACGTAGAGGATCAGAAAATAGTCATCAGGCATTACAGGCTTCAGTATCTGGGCCGCGAAGGTTGAGCGCTCGAGTAAGAACTTCTCAACCGGGCCTAATCGACTGAGCATAAATTCGATGAATATACATCGGCTGAGATATGGCAAGTCATCTGTGGCATGCATTAACGCGGATTCCCGCGGTATCAGTAGGACGTTGTTGCCTAGATTTAATACTTCTACAGAGAGATTTCGGCCTGAAACAGTATGAGGTTTTCCATGAGAATCGGCGCTTTTATTTTTCTCTCACTGCTGCCAATTGCCTCAATGGCTCAATCGGAGATGAGCTCGAACACCTTCACTAGGTTGGAGCTTTGCGAGATTGGAGGTTACTTCGATGCGTTAGATCGGTCGTTGCTCGAAGATTTGGCGCGAGCACAGATAAGCATCAGCTTTCCTGAGTCTGGATTGGAATTTTTTTCAGGCCCTTGTGTAACAGCAAAGGAGCATGGATATGGTGTAGGACAGAAGGCATCAAGAAACGCTGTTGATTACGATCAAGCTGAGTTTGAAACTTTAAATAATGCTACACTATTCCATAGTCAAATTTTAACTTCCATTCTTGAACAGGCTGGTCTTAAGGTTACCGAATAACTGCATCCGGAGAGCAAAAACCGAGGGCTCAAGCGGATGGGGTTCAAACCGAAGATCAACTCCCTAATGACCCCACCCAGAATTTCGGACCATTAAAACTAAAAACCCGGGATGAGCCGGATTTTTCTGACAATGAGCGGTAATGAAACGGGGTCAGGGTCAGTACCGGACATTACTAAGTACTTTGTGTGGAAACTGAAATCAGCTCGCTATTCTAGAATTTACTTTAAGTTTTTTTCTAGCTCTTTGCGTGGAACCACGAATCCAATTTGTTGATTTGTCGTCACTGAAATTTAGCACTTTCTGTGGTCGTCCAACTAATTGACGAGCAATAGAAAATATCCACTCATAATTTATATCTACTCTGCAAATGGAGAGGGCCCCGCCCTCTTCATCGCTCCGAATCTGGCACACGGGCACCGGGTAGAACTAAAACCTTTTAACTCGCTTTATTTGAGTCCAAATTCAACCGCCCTGCCCTTAATCCAGAATTTAGGCCCATTGAAAACTTAAAATTTCAACAGCACGGAGCCCTGAGCAGAGTACACTGTGCAGCTGACGGCTTTTGAGTTTGAATTCTTAACGAATCGCGACGCCCAACACCCCGTCGAAACCTGGGTCACATATCTATTTTCAAAAAGACCTTGTGAGCTTTCCTGTATTGGTGATCTCAATCCGACAGGTCAACGTCAAACCTTTAGCCGATGAACGATGAGTCGTATGATTCCGTCGTTGTTTTCATACCTTGCCCAGATATCATTTGCAAAGGCATATAGATATCCAGGATGTTTCACTTCTAGAGGTTTTTTTCCCCGCGTATGCTCGGTCAAGTCAATGTATTGATGCTTCTCCGGTGAACCGTCATGTGCCACGACTTTATCCTTGTCAGTGCCATTATCATTGGCAATGCAGCCCACCATCCGAAACCAGTCGACGTTTTCGCACCGTTTAGTAAATGCAAAATCCGCCTTTTCGTCATTGGTAACCGTCTTCCAGACCGATTCCAACTTGCCGAGTAAGCCTGCGGCCCATCGAATACCATCTCCGAAAGTGTGCTGGTCATTTTCCGTTCCTTTCCAGTCGCAAACGTCTTTACCGTCCATCCATAATCCAGACCCTTCGAAATAATATCTTCCTTTTCGGAGATAAAGGCCGGTGTAGTTCCATCTTTGCTCAGCGAAAATGTCTACGGGTTCCGACGATTCATCTGGAGCCAGTTCGACCGTGTGGCGATAAGATGGAAACTTCGGGCAAACCATCTCTTGCCGAAGATAAACCGCGTCCGAGACCTTAACAGTCGCCTTAGTCGGGGTAGAAGGCTTCTCCAAGCACGGAACATTACGCGGGCGAGAGGGAAGCAAGGCAAATAGGCCTTTAAAGGAGTTATGGATTTCGCCAAGGGGGGCGTAGCATTCCTTCACCGAATCCAAAGCTCCCTCTTTGAACACAAGTTCCTTTTTCTGGGCCTGTTCCATCATCCATAACAGGGTTCCTGATGACAGCGAGTCATCGGAGTACCCGCCTCCGATGTCGCTGTGGACCCCCGGGAACCACGACTCCAGTATGTCCGGATGTTTAGGAAAAGCTCTGGTGGCTCGTGTATTCGACCAGTGGGTAACGGTAAAGCAGGCGCGCATTTCATCAAGACCCATTGCGTGCCGACCGGTTTCGACATGGTAGCCAAGATTACGGTCATGGAACTCCCAGCGTTCCTTTTTCTCAAGAAGCATATCGACCAGTTCAAGGTCATCTGGGATTCCCAGCGACCCAACCGTGTCCCAAACCCCGACAAATTTGACCTTGATCGCTCGCTCTGGGAGGCGGATGGGCACCTGACTATCGCCCCAGCCGCTCGGATCAAACAGTTTGACCCCTTTTATCCCATTCCACGGATCATCCGATCGATCTTTGTAAACCTCTTCATAGCACGTCTTCAACGTCTTTCTAATTTTGTCGACGGACATTTTTTTGAAGTCGATCAGGCCTTTTCCCAAGTAACCGGCCAGACAGCGTGCAACAAAGGCCCCCCGACTGAAACCGACAATGTAGATTTCATCATCAGGTTCATAATTGAGACCAAGCCAGAGAAAAGCGTCATTGATCTTTTCATCCAAGCCAATGCCTAATGCACCGCCTAGCTTGCGGTCCACCAATCCATCTGTTCCGACACCCGGCTGGTAGTACCGTCGCTGTTCAATGCCATCGCTGTCGCGCCTGGCCAGCAGGTTATAGAACTTAAAAACGTTCGTGGGAGAGGTAACCCCATTGTCTTCCATGTCTGGGGTATTCCAGGTGCCATCGCAGCACAGGATGAGTCGTTTCATGATGGTCTCACGCAGTTGGTTAATGGCGGCGGGTCACCGAAACCTATACAGCGTGATTAGGTAAATCTCAGCTCTAGTCCCTGACCTAAAACCTGCATCTTGAAAGATCTACACTAAAACCAGCTAAGCAAAGCATGCAGGAATGCGCAAGAATTTATTGAGTGAAGTAAGCAGCAACGAGCTGCACCTCGCATTAGCTAGACCGCTTTATGCTTGGGTAGACTAACCAACCAACGGACGAACGGTGTTGTGATGAAAATGCGGTGCCCTCCTATAATTTCAGAAAGCCTAATGAAGGGGTGAAGCGTTAAGAGCCCGAGTTACCCATGAACAGTAGACACCTTCTATAGTTAGGGTAGCCCCTAGCACGGAGGTGTTTTATGAGCCGCAAACAGACCCAGGCCTATACCGAAGAGTTCCGCCGGGAAGCCGTTCGTAGAGCTGATCAACCGGATAATACCGCTGCGGCTGCGGCGCGCGAGCTGGAGATTCATCCCGGTCAGATCTATAACTGGCGCCAGCAGTTCAAGAGACTATCAGACAAGCAGTTCAATTCGGTTGGTGGAGTAGATTATTCCAAGGCTGAGAGCGAAGCCATGCGCAAGCTCAGACGTGAAATGGATACCCTGAGGAAGGAAAATGAATTTCTAAAAAAGGTGTCTGCGTACTTCGCGAAGTCCCAAGAGTGAAGTACGCGCTGATGGATCAGTTTCGTCAGTGGTATACCGTGCGGCTTATGTTCAGGGTGATGCAGGTCTCAGCCAGTGGCTATTATCGCTGGAAGCATCGTCCCACAAGCTTGAAGGATCAACGAAGGGCGGAGATAGAGTCAGCCATCATGGAAACGTATGCCAGCTTCAAGGCGCGCTACGGAGCCCCACGCATTGCCAGGGAATTAACTGAAACCGGCGTTCCTTGTTCGGTCAATTACGTGGCCGGGATCATGCGGGAGAAGTCTATTCGCGCTCGCAATGGCAAGGCTTTTAAATATAGCCGCACGTCAGAGGCGATGAACAATGTCGCTGACAACCTGCTGTGGCGTCAGTTTGCTGCCGAGCGACCAAACCAGAAATGGACCACCGATATCACCTATATCTGGGTCAATGACCGATGGTTATATCTGGCGACGGTGATGGACTTATTCTCGCGTCAGATCGTTGGTTGGTCATTGGATACGAGCATGACGGAACAGCTGATCACAGATGCACTGAGCATGGCCTATGGACGCCGCGAGGTGGTTCCCGGTCTGATTGTGCATTCGGACCGAGGTGTTCAATACCGTTCAACGGGCTATCAGGATTATCTGCGCTCTTGGAACTGTGTACCCAGCATGAGCCGGAAGGGAAATTGTTGGGACACTCAATCTACTATGCTTATGAACATCGTGTTGGCCTGACCCGTGCTGGGATTGGCGTAATTGCCTTTGCATTGACCTGTCGGCCAATACTGGTGTTCCCCGAGAGTTACCGGGCCTAGCGCTTGTGACCTAATAGGAGCTTTGTACTGCACCGTGAGTGTCCTGTCCTGCGACTGGGGTTGGTAATTGAGCCTCGCAGAGGAGTCATAGCCATGAAGCACGCATTGCAGCAAGAATCGGTCCTTGGTGTAGATACACACAGGGATATTCATGTAGCCGCAGTTATTAATCAGTCTGGTCAGTTACTTGGCACCCAGTCCGTTTCTACAAATACCGCAGGTTACTTTCAATTATTCCAATGGGCGTCTTCTTTTGGTGCGCTAAAACGTGCCGGTGTTGAGGGCACAGGTACATATGGATCTGCCCTTTGCCGCTTTTTGAGTGATAAAGGAGTAATGGTTTTAGAGGTGAACCGGCCCGATCGTTCGCGAAGACGGCTAAATGGCAAGTCTGATCCAATTGATGCCGAAAACGCTGCCAGATCAGTGTTGTCCGGCATTTCCCAAGCTATACCGAAGCAGCAGTCTGGTGCCTGTGAAGCAATGCGGATTGTGTCGGTTGCCAGGCGCAGTGCCGTGAAAGCGAAAACGCAGGCAATCAATCAAATTCGAGCGATGCTCGTTAGCGCTCCGCAGGATGTTCGCGAAAAGCTCTGGAGAATAAAAGCAACCGACTGTGCCAAAGCTTGCGCGGCGGTAAGAAGCCTGGGCGACACGGTGGTTTTAAGGGCACTGTCAACGACCCTTAAATCGCTGGCAAAACGATGGCTGGCGCTCACAGAAGAACTTAAAGACTATGACAAGCAACTGGAAACCTCGACCCAGAAGCATGCTCAGCAGCTAAGGAGTCGATTCGGAGTAGGGCCCCAAACTGCTGCAATCCTTCTATCTGTCGCTGGCGATAATCCGAATCGCCTGAAAAGTGAAGCGGCCTTGGCATCACTATGTGGTGCAAACCCTCTGCCAGCGTCATCTGGCAAAACCACAAGGCATCGCTTGAATCGAGGTGGTAGTAGAGCTGCTAATAATGCTTTATGGACTATCGCTATGGTGCGAATGCGGAGTGATCCTCGCACCAAGGTCTATGTCGAACGGCGAACCAGTGAAGGTCTGAGCACGAAGGAAATTCACAGGTGTCTCAAGCGATACATTGCCCGAGAATTGTACCCATTAATCATGGGAGACCTTTGGACAATGAATGCTATTCCTTGACATAGGAGCGTCAATGCCCCCATGGAGTCGTTCTTCAGCCGGCTCAAGGTTGAGTTAATCTACGCCGAGTGTTTCGATTCGATCAGGGCAGCCAAATCGGCTATCTTCGAGTACATCGAAGTATTTTATAACCGGAAGAGAAGACACTCCGCCTTGGGCTATATAAGCCCGGTGGAATATGAGCGCAGATGCGCATAACCGAGTGTCTACTTTTCGTGGGTAGGACCAGAGCAATTAAAAGGGCATCAAAATGTTCCAGTTCAATGGTCTCGAAAGCCCCCCTTAAACCTGATGGCTTCAACTCGCTTTGTCGTGAGAAGAGTGTCCACGATGTTCTCCAATTTAACTGCTTTTACTGGAATATCTCACGGATTGCCTAGCGGCCAAGTCCTAGGCCTGGCTCAAAAAACGAAACTAAGAGCCGGATGAACAGAGCTTTTCTGTAAATTATGACAACCTAGCCAAAAAGGTTACATAAGTACGGTCAAAACGTCACATTTCGCCCGAAGGTGCGAGAGGGTCGCGGGAAAAAGCAATGTGTCTCGGACTCGACAAGTGAGATGACGAATGGATAAGAGTTGCCTCGGTCTCGGGCCTTTAGCAGCATCTAGTAAAATATTAAGGGCGAATCCGTATTGATATTCATACCGGCTTACTTTCTGTGAAACTTGTTATCCATAAGGTCGAAGTAGCTTCGCAAACTCCCTTATCCCGGTAGCGCTCGGCATCCGGTCTCATATCTATTGCCAACCTAGGTATAAGTTCTTAGTATTAATTCCAAGGTCGCACGACATCCGTTCGAGCGGTCCTATGGACACTCCGCGTTGCAAGGATTGCGTAAAAGTGCCTAATGGACGGGGCTTAAACGCGGATTAACCCTGCGTTTTCGCGTAGGGACTGAGTCAGCCCCGTAGGTTTCATCCGCGCGGGGCCATTTTAAAAGGAAGGATTTCCGGCAAAGGGATAGGAACAATGTTGACAGTCGTCCAGTTCCCCGTGGCGGATTTTCGCCCCTTTGTTTCCGATGGTGATCGTTTACCGACACCTTCTTGGCCACCACGTACCACTCTCCCTCCTGAGTTTGTGCACCTTTTCGGTCGTGCCGCCCCTCGACACAAAGGGGTCGATTGGGCATGGACCGATGAGTCAACTTTTTGCGACGCGAGTCGAGCACTACGTTTCTGCAATTTGCCCCGCCCCGTCTACGGGAAAGAAAATCTGCGTTGCAGATTTCGTCGCTTATTGAGCGACGGGGCGGCACTTGCTCGGCTGGAAGTCGGCCTAAGTTACAACAACGCCTGGCAGGATATTTATACGTGGAGAACTTGGGATTGCGAAATTGAACGGGGCTTCGACCCCTCAGAGATCATCCTCCGACCCGACATCAATCCCTTTGAGACGATTAAACACACTATCGCGCTACCAACTGTGGTGCCGCTGCCAAACAATAAATCTCAAAAGCCCTTGATAACCCAGGGCGCGAGCGTCGCGCAACTGTTTCTCTCGGCCACAGGCAGGAAGAGTACTGAGGTAACTTGGCACCAGCACATCGGCGCGTGTCCGCCCGTTATTTTGGTCGAATGCCGTGCCCATTGGTTTGACCAACTTCCAAAAAGTTTCGCGCGCATACCGCAGGCGAAGACCGGTGGCATTGAACTTGCCTTTGGACTTTTTAAAAGCCCTTGGGGCAACGTTGGTGTTTGGCTTTTGGGTCATGGCAATGGCAAGGTAAGGCAGGCTCGCTCATTAAGATTGTGCCTTCTTCGTCTGCATGCAGAACAGGAAGTACTGGATGCGGTGCTACAACGCATCGACACGGGCAGCATCGAATATAAACCCCACACGCCACACGGCGACAAATTGGAAAACTATCTCAATCAAGCCACTCGCCTGATCAACCGCAGCAGCTGGGCTGGCATAGATCAGTCCTCTATCCTAAACGCTTTCGACGTGGTGAACGCGAGCCAATTTCGCAGTGAACGCACCGGCCTTGCTGGACGCTTGCAGGGCATTCGGCGGCAGATAAGAGTCAAGGTGGAACGGTTCGAGGCCCGTTCGTACCCGAGAAGCGAACGCCATATCCACACGCACTACAACGCAACTTATATCGAAACGGTGGCGACAATGACAGAGACAAAAACTATTAACATCGGCGCTGGCGCCACAATCAATGCGCCAGTAACTATCGCGGACAATATTGAAAGAAGTTTTAATAACCTTGAAGAAGGCACAGGCAACGCTAACTTGGATATGCTAATGAAAACCTTGCTCGAGCAAATTACCCAAGCTGCACAAGCAGAACCAAAAGAAACAAGGCAATTGGCTGCGGACGCTGAAACGCTTACCAAAGAAGTGAGCAATGAAAAGCCTCGACGCAAATGGTATGAATTGAGTGTCGACGGAATTAACGAGGCGGCAAAAGCACTCGGGGACGTCGGAAAGCCGATTCTAGAGACCACAGCTAAATTGCTGCCGCTATTGACTATGCTATTTCCCTGAGCATTTTGAATTTAGAGTATCCGCTAGAGACCGCTCGCGCATAACAGAAGCGTAAAGCCCCATTTTCATCTCGAAAGATCCCAACCTTCGTTTTTCCCCGGTCTCAAGAGCCCTTGCTTTCTCGACTTCCATTGCAAATTGCATGTCGTTACAGAATTTATGATCGCTCCATTGGGCGCGCAATATCATCCTTGGGAAGTTGGCAGGTCGAATGCGTGCAAGAACTCTCTTCCCTCAATCGTAATTCGCACGTTCTCTTCGGGCCGCCCTATCCGTTCGATCGTGCTCACGATCCATGCCGATGTATTACATTCCAAACCCACAAAATAATCTGGATCAATTTAGGGAGCCGTATCAGTTAACCACAAAAAAAATCGCAGAAGCGCATGTCAATTCACACCTATCCTCCGTCTGCGACCCACGCGCAGAACGCAATGGCGCATTCTTGCACCGCTTTGTAGCAATTGGTGCATGAGCTTTTCACAGGTGAATTGGGGAGGCAAATTTCTAGGCCGATGAGGCGCACGATCTGGCTAATGGGAGACAGTTTGGGCTTGGTAGCAGACCTAACTTGGCGCCCAACGGTCCGGATAGAAAGCTCTCTAATCGTGGAGGGCAGTCTTTGTATCAATGTTCGCTTATGTTTAAAAATGGCGTGCCCTTCTACCAATGCCTGTTGCTCGACCCCAATCTTTCGGTTCCAGCGATACTAATCGGAACCCCGAGTCGGACGTCGAATTTAGCACTTTTTGTGGAAACCGAAATGACCACCCTATTCTCGAATCTACTTTAAGTTTGTTTAGCACTTTGTGTGGATCGTCGTCTGTCAAGGTAGTTGGCACCTGATTCATTTAGGCTCTAATGAGCCGCGCATTGCTCTTTAACAGTTAGCTCTTCCGGTAGCGGGTTCAGCCACACGGCTCCGACTGGCTCGCAGTTTCGAATACCGGTTGACCACCGGCCAGGGTTCCTTTCTTTGGCTTTGAGTAGCGTCATTTTGCGGTTAGCCAATATGTCAGCATCCTTGCCCGCATGACGATCTGCCGGTGTCACGTAACGAATGGCGCTGTGGCGATGCTCTGTGTTGTACCAAGCGATGAAGGCCTTCACCCAGTCACGCGCCAACTCAAGGCTCTCAAAGCCTGCCGGCGGGTATTCCGGGCGCTGCTTGGTCGTTCCGAACAGTGATTCGATGTAAGCATTATCGTTGGACACTCGCGGTCGACTGTAGGACGGCGTGACACCCAGTTTTTCGAACGTTGCCGGCAACGTGCCGCCTTTCATGGCACTGCCATTGTCCGAATGCACCACCGGTGGGTTGTTGATACAGCCTTCACGGAGCAGCGCTTTGCGCAGCACGATTTCACTATCGGCGGCGCTTTCTGCATCGAAGACTTCGGCACCCACGATCTTGCGGCTGTAGACATCGAGCATAAAATACAGATAAAAGAACTGGCCCCGAACCATAGACTTTAAGTAAGTCACGTCCCAGCACCAGACCTGATTCGGTCTGGTCGCCTCGTGCCGACGTGGCGGGCCCACACGTCCGGATGGTCGAGAGCCCCGGCGATGATTCTCGTTGTGTTCGGTCAGAACGCGATAAAACGACGATTCTGAGGCGATGTACCAGCCATGGTCATCCAGCAACAGCGGCACGACCTGAGACGGTGGCAGACTGGCGTAATCGGACTGGTGGCAAACGGCCAGGATCATGGCTTTCTCCAGAGCGGTCAGGGCATGAGGCGGGGTGTGTTTTGGTGCGGTTGGCCGGCCATCCTCATCACCGGTGTTCCAGCGGCGATAGGTGTTGCTGCCAATGCCCAACTCGGCACAAGCGCTTTTCAGGCGCGCGCCATCCGCACGCGCCTTATCAACCAGCTCTATAGCATGCTGGCGATCTTGGGTGCTGGTCAGTCGTCCTCGTCCCCCCAGATCGCCTGGGCCTTTTTTCGCAAGGTCAGCAAGGCGGCCGTTTCAGCCAAGGCGGCATTTTTACGCTTCAGTTCACGTTCAAGTTGTCGGGTGCGTTTTTGCTCATGCTTGATCGCTTCACGAGAGCGTTTTTCGACCTTTTCATCACGATCGTTGGCCGTTTCACAGCTTTGACGCCAGCGATGTATTTGTTCAGGGTAAACACCCCGTTTGCGGCAATATTCACTCAATTCGGACTCGCTCAGCGCGGCGGTCTCAAGTACGGCATTGAACTTATCGCGGGAGCTCCAGCCTTCCGGATCTGAGCCATGATCTGGCAGCAACTGTCCGTTTTTTCGGGCTTCGTTTCGCCAGTTGTACAAGGTGGCATCGGAAATACCTTCTTCCTCCGCCACTACGGCAACCGGCCGGTTATTCGGTGGCAGCAGCTTGCGTAGAATGGCGTCGCGGCGTTCCGGTGAATATTTCATGAAAACCTCTGTCTCTCGCCCCACTTTATTGAGAGAGTCTAACATCGGGTGGGGTTCCAACTACCCTGACAGAGGGGGGGATTTTGGTGGGTAAGATACTGATATTTCGTTGCAGAAGTTTAGTTCTTTCTGTGGTCGTCCATTTAGTTTTCGCCCTTTTCTTCTCGGCGATTTTCAACCCAGGAGCCCATTAGCTAATGAGCAAAACCGGCCAAGCCCGCGTACTCACGCCCCATCAGTTCGGCCATCTCTTGAATGTGATCCAGGAGCACCGCTACCCGGAAAAGAACACAGCGCTGGTTCAGATTAGCTTCAAGCTCGGACTGCGGGTCCAGGAAGTTGCGCTTCTTCAAATCAAGGACGTGGCCGAACTTGGCATCCGAACTTCTGGCAACCGCTCGTTCATGCTCAAAGAAATCCTGGCGTTGCCGGCGGCCTACACTAAAGGTGCTGATGCTTTGAAACGATCCAAGTCGACATACCAGCGGCGTCGGATCAGTTTCAGCGTGCATGATTTTGACCAACTCATACGGCAAATCGAGACCATGGCGAAAGCCGGTGCGGAGATTCGACCGGAAGATTTCTATCCGGAGGTCAATAAACATCGTGGTAAATCGCGAGATCTTCCGATGAATGACGCCGCTCTGAGAACTGCTATAGAAAACTATCTATCCATCCGCCTAGCCAGTAATCCTCCAGTCAAAAAAAGCGATCCCCTATTCCTGACTCAAAAAGGAGGCCCTTATTCTCCAAATACTCTCCAAGAACACTTTGCTCTCATGCAGAGGGATTGGGCAGGTATTGAGCGAGCCAGTTCCCACAGTGGCCGGAGGACTTTAATGACGAATATCATTCATGAACAAAAGAAGTCAGTTAAAGTTGCACAAAAAATCGCTGGCCATGTGTCACCGTCAACAACGCTCATTTACGAAGAACCTCCCGAGGAGTCACTGAAGGAGGCGTTGCAGGATGCCGGATACCACTATGTTGGTTAGTCCAGCAACCAATAGACTTTAAAGCCCAGTCATTATTACTGTTCATGCTCCCCTTGAAGTCCACTGGTTTGCTTACCTAACAAGTTAAAATTTTTAGCCCACTTTTCTAAGTTTTTTTCATAGCGCAGGACCCATAGCTCCCCTGCCCTTGTAGATCGACTCATATGACGGATCTGGCCCACCAAAGGTGAGTTTCATGGCAAATGGCCATGGTGCAGACTGAAGCGTGAAGTTCGGTGTGGTCGCAAAGCGAACATTCAGGCGGATAGACAGACACTTTTCCTTAGAGAGTTTCAGCCTGGACTTACCCCGGTCCACTCATGTTTCAGACTCATGAAAAAGCCCTATGTATGGAAGCGTACAGAGACAGTTTTATACATGTTCATGGTGAGGTTTCGCACCAGCTCATACATCGCCAGGAGACAGACATGACCCCTGACCTCGCGATCCGCACCCGGCGCCTGACCCAGACGGGTGTCGTGCTGGTGGCACGGGTGATCCTGGCCATGGCCTTGACGCTCTACAGCGCCATCACCACGACTCGCAAGGCGACTGAGGATATCCCGCCGGCAGAAGCTGAGGCAAACTACTACCGGCAACTTAACAGTCAGGCTGCTATGGCAGCGTGACTTAAACCAACGGGCCTCCGCGATACCCGGGGCGGTTCAGTTTCGTGTTCCGCGTTTATGATGGATATGAAACACTAAAGCCCAATACCAGACACTTTCCCAACACGGAGACTTTACCGCAAATGGCTGTTAAATCCGTCGCCCTCGTAGCCCACGACAACAAGAAGAAAGAGCTGGTGGACTGGGTCTCTGAGAACCAGACCCGCTTCGCCGCCCTGCGGCTTTATGCCTCCGGCACTACCGGCAGGTTGCTGAAAGAGAACCTGGAAAGGGATGATATCGTGTGCCTGCTCAGTGGCCCACTGGGAGGCGACCAGCAGATTGGCGCCAAGATCGCGGAAGGGGAAGTCGACCTGCTGGTATTCTTCTGGGACCCACTGGAGCCCCAGCCCCACGACCCGGATATCAAGGCGCTATTGCGCATCGCGGCATTATGGAATATTCCCGTGGCCTGCAACCACGCCACCGCCGAATTTATCCTGACGTCCGCCTACATGACCGACGACAAGCACCAACCGAAAAAGCCGGATTTCACCGGCTACACCGGTCGCCCGGTCAACTGACCGGCTTTCTGGCCAGGAATACCGTGCGGGAGGACACCCGATTCTGGAAGGGGCTGTAAAAAGACACCACCTCAGGGCCCGTGACTGGCAAGACAAGCTGTTCTGTGATGATTATGCCGGCTACAAGGCCGGCTTCGGCCACGGCATTACCGCAGGCACCGACCCATTCGGCGAGTGCGGATCGTGGGATTTCAACGCCAGCGCGACGGAAAATGCGTTCTTGGCGGTACAGTGGCAGTGTAAACATCCCTGTTTTAGTTGCATCGCCCTTTCGTAGGATTTATCCGAGATAAAAACCGGCCTCATGTTTCTCAGTTCTATCTGGTCAACCCGGACATTGACTTCGATAATAGCATCCATTGGGCATCGTCCAAATTCTGTTATCGGATGTGGCTTTAAGAACTCCTTCAAGCCACCAGAAGTATCCTATTCAAGTTTACACTGTTGCACGCCGGCTAACGATTAGCGCACCGGTGTCCTTTGGGAGCGGAGAAAGACCATCCGTGTGACGCGAATTGATACTGATTGAGCCTTTTTCCCAGCCCAGCGGTTACCCGCTAAGCTGGAAGGCGACCAAGCACTACAAGGGAGAAAACTCATTAGCTTTTACCATAGCACCCACCGTCATTATTGTGGAATCGAGCTGCCGGCCTTTGGAATCTGGGATATCTGAGAAAGGGTTCCGAACGGTACAAACTGAGTTCAAATTTTGATCGCAGCGAATGTCCGCTTTTGTTTAGCTGAGTTCAGAGGATGCGCTGGTCGCAAAGCGGACATTCACGAGGATCGATCAACGCGAAGCTTTGCGGCAATTTTTGGAGCCGCGAAGCGGTGGAAAATTTGTTCCGCCTACCCATGATGACGATTGGCTGGTGGGACTCGGCGGTCTCTTCAATTAACCGATATCGGTTGCTGCGCGACTCAGTTGCTGTGATTCCGGTCATGACGCACCTTTCGTGTACTCAACTTTTCACCAAGTGGACGTCTTTAGGTACGCACGTCAAGACGAACGCCTCGCATAACGCCCGGTTATGCCCAGTACACAATTCCCGAACCTGAGCTCCAAGGCCGGATATTTTTAAACTGGTCTTCAAGGGCATCTTGCGCAATTTTCATGTCATAGGCAGCCCGTGCCAGCACCGCGATACTGCGGCGGTTGGCGGCGGTGGGGTCGCGAAGAATGGCTTCGGCAACCTTGCGCTCGGATTTATTCAGAGTTTCCGGTCGCCGCTGGATATCCTCAAGCAAATTGTCGTCGCGCTGGGGTCTCTTAGCAGCCATCGCGGGCACTCCTGAAGCTGATGGACTCAGTCCAGGAAATCATGGGGATTACAGCGTGTTTAGCGGCAATATATGGTAGTAAAAATATCATTTATGGGTTTATGCCTTGGATTGTCGCGTATTTTATGCAATTATTTATAAAAATTACTATTAAAATGCAGTCAAAACCCCCTGCTTGTATGCCCCCGAGATCACGGAGACGATAAATCGATGGCTGACCGGAACGAAACACGTTGCGATCTGATGATGTTCGGCGCCCTAGGCGACCTCGCGCAGAGAAAGCTTTTTCCTGCGCTTTATCAGCTCGAACGAGCCAGCCTGCTGCACCGAAAGAGCCGCGTTCTTGCCATTGACCGGAAGACATACGATACCGCCGGAGCCCGAAACCTTTTAAAGGACAAACTTCGGGAACACGTGAAAGCGGGAGAGTTCGATGACATTGTCGCGGAACGCTTTCTGGGGCGGGTTGATTATCATTGCCTCGATTTCAATGAGCCAAAAGGGTTTGCCCATCTCAACGACTGGCACAGCAGCGACCAGAGCAATCTGATTGTCTATATGGCCACAGCACCGGCAATGTACGGTGAAATCGCCCGCAACCTTCACCGTAATGGTTGTTGTGATCACAACACCCGCGCTGTGGTTGAAAAGCCCATCGGGCATGACCTTGAATCGTCAAAGGTGATCAATGACGAGCTGGGTGAAGTCTTTAACGAGAACCAGCTGTTCCGTATCGATCATTATCTGGGCAAGGAAACGGTCCAGAATCTGATCGCGCTTCGTTTTGCCAACAACCTGTTCGCATCACAGTGGGATCAGAACCACATTTCCCACGTGGAAATTTCGGTTGCCGAGAGTGTCGGCATTGAAGGCCGATGGGGTTACTTTGACAAGGCGGGCCAAGTTCGCGACATGGTGCAGAACCACCTGTTGCAGTTGTTATGCCTGATCGCCATGGACCCACCGTCAGACCTGTCGGCGGACAGTATCCGCAATGAAAAGGTAAAAGTGCTGAAAGCGCTGCGCCGTATTACCCCGGACTTGATGGCAACCCACGTGGTGCGCGGCCAGTACACCGCGGGCACCAGCACCGGCAAGCCTGTGCCCGGCTATCTGGAAGAAGAAGGCGCCATCAAGGGCAGCAAGACCGAAACCTTCGTGGCCCTCAAGGTAGAGATCGACAACTGGCGTTGGTCTGGCGTGCCTTTTTATATCCGCACCGGTAAACGGTTGCCGGAGAAGCTGTCCCAGATCATCATCCATTTCAAACCGGCACCGCACTATATTTTCGACCCGGATCAGAAGCACCTGGCCAACAACAAACTGATCATCCGGCTGCAGCCGGACGAGGGCATGTCACTACAGATCCTGACCAAGGACCAGGGGCTGGACAAGGGCATGCGCCTGCGCCAGGGACCGCTGGAACTGACCTTTTCGGAAACCTTCGAGACCGATCGAATCCCGGACGCTTATGAGCGTCTGCTATGGGAGGTAATGAAGGGAAACCAGTATCTGTTCGTTCGCCGTGACGAGGTTGAAAACGCCTGGCAGTGGGTGGATCAGATCATGCGCAACTGGGACGACAGCGGCTCCCCGCCAAAGCGCTACGCTGCGGGAACCTGGGGCCCGGTGGCGTCCATTGCCATGACTACCCGGGACGGAAGGAGCTGGTATGAAGACGCGTGATTCCAATCAACTGTCTGACTTTCACCGCGAACGGGTCCAGTCGGTGCTCAATGCCTCGCCCCTGATTCCGGTCATCACCGTCAATCATCCTGACCAGGCAGTGCCTTTATGCCAGGCGCTGGTTGACGGTGGCATTCGCGTTCTGGAAATTACCCTGCGCACTCCCCATGGAGTGAAAGCTATCGAGCAGGTAAGGAAAGCCATTCCAGAAGCCTGGGTGGGCGCCGGCACGGTCACCAGCATCGCCCAGTACCGTGAGGTAGAGTCTGCCGGTGCCCAGTTTGTGATTACTCCGGGGGTCACAGAGCCCATCCTGGAATTCGGACTGACCTCCGATGCTCCGCTGTTGCCCGGTGTTGCGACGATTTCTGAGCTGATGATTGGCTACAACCTGGGTTACCGAGAATTCAAGTTTTTCCCGGCGGAGGTTTCTGGCGGTATTCCGGCCTTGAAAGCCTTTGGTGGCCCTTTCCCGGATGTGACCTTTTGCCCGACCGGCGGTATCCGCCGACATACAGCCAAAGACTACCTGGCCCTCGACAACGTTGCGGCGGTTGGTGGTACCTGGCTGACGCCGGGAGAGCCGGTTGACTCTGGTGACTGGGACCAGATTTCGGAGATTGTTCGGGGGAGTCTTCTGGACCTCTGACTTCTGGCCTTTGAGTTGGCCCTCGGTAGCCTGGTATTTCGGTGCGTTCGCGGTTGGCGGTGGGGCCTTCAAGCACCAAGCCAGCAGGCTACGAAACAGAGGGCAACTCCCTAACTCAAACCACTAGCGAATATCCGCACCGACGCGAATAATCTTCATGGTGTTGGTGCCGCCCTGGGCGTTGACGTAATCACCCTTGGTGATCACCACCAGGTCGCCGTCTTTAACTACTCCCATCCTCACCAGTTCATCCACCGCCCGCGCATTGGTCTCACCGGGCTCAATCGCTTCCGAATCAAACGGAACCGTCTGCACGCCACGGAACATGGTGACCCGATGTTGCGTGGAATGGTGACGGGAGAAGGTGAAAATCGGCAGACTCGATTTGATGCGGGACATCAGCAGGGGCGTTGCGCCGGTTTCCGACATGCAGATGATCGACGTCACGCCTTCCAGATGGTTTGCCGCGTACATGGCGGACAGGGCAATCGCCTCGTCCACATGTTCCATGCTTTCATGGATACGATGCTTTGACTGATGCATCGAAGGCTGCTTCTCGGCGCCGATGCAGATCCGCACCATTGCCTGGACTGCTTCGGTCGGGTAATCCCCCACCGCCGTTTCCGCGGACAGCATCACCGCATCGGTGTAGTCCATCACCGCGTTTGCCACGTCCGACACCTCTGCCCGGGTGGGCATTGGGTTTTCGATCATGGATTCCATCATCTGGGTCGCGGTGATGACCACGGTATTGAGTGCCCGTGCGCGGTTGATGATGTGCTTCTGCACGCCCACCAGCTCTGCGTCGCCGATTTCCACCGCCAGGTCGGGCGACCATCACTGCGTCAGACGCTTCAATGACAGCGTCCAGCGCCGCATTGTCATGGGCCAGTTCCGCACGTTCGATTTTTGCCACCAGGCGAGCTTCCGAACCGGCGTCTTTCAGCAAACGACGGGCGACGTGCATGTCGTCGGCGGTACGCACGAAGGATACCGCCACGTAATCCGCGCCCAGCTTGGCGGCGGTGACGATGTCCTGCTTGTCTTTTTCGGTTAGCGCTTCTGCAGACAGGCCGCCGCCGCGCTTATTCAGGCCCTTGTTGTTGGAAAGGGGGCCGCCGATCAGAACGCGGGAGGAAATGCTGGTGTCGTCCACCGACTCCACTTCCATCTCGATACGGCCGTCGTCCAGCACCAGGATATCTCCGGGTTTGACGTCCTTGATCAGCTGCTCGTAGTCGATGCCCACCCGTTCGTCATTGCCGGCTTCCTTGTCCACGGCCGCATCCAGAACAAACTGCTGACCAGCTTTCAGGGTGACTTTGTTGTCGGCAAAACGGGCAATGCGCAGTTTGGGGCCCTGCAGGTCGGCCAGCAGGGCGACGAAACGGCCGTTGGCCTTTGCGCTTTCCCGTACCCGACGGGCGCGTTCCATGTGATCTTCCGCACTGCCGTGAGAAAAGTTCAGCCGGGTTACGTCGACACCGGCGGCAATAATAGCCGACAGTGATTCCGGCGAATCGGTGGCGGGGCCTAGTGTGGCGACGATCTTGGTACGCCGTAGCATGGTTGCAGATTCCTTTTGTTTTTCAGTCGTAAAATCAGTTCGCTTTTTTCATCAGGGCGACGGCATTATCCAGCATTCGGTTGGAGAAACCCCACTCATTGTCGTACCAGGCCATGACTTTTGCATGACGCCCCATGGCCCGGGTGTGGTTGGCGTCGAAGATGCTGGACAGGGCGTTGTGGTTGAAATCCACACTGACCAGCTTTTCGTCGTTGTAGCCCAGTACCGGGCTCTTTTCAGCGGCTGCCCTGAGCACTTCGTTGATTTCCTCAACCGTGGTGTCACGGCTGGCAATAAAGCCAAAATCCACCAGCGAAACGTTGATAGTAGGGACTCTCACGGCCAGCCCTTCAAATTTTCCCGCCAGTTCCGGGATGACCTTGCCAATGGCAGCCGCGGCGCCGGTCTTGGTGGGGATCATGGATTGAGTGGCGGAGCGTGCCCGGTAGAGGTCCGAGTGATAGACGTCACTCAGCTTCTGGTCATTCGTGTAGGAATGGATCGTCGTCATCACTCCACTCTCGATACCGATCTTTTCGTGCAGAGCCTGAACCACCGGTGCCAGGCAGTTGGTGGTGCAGGAGGCATTGGAGATGATGTTGTGTTCGGCGGTCAGGGTATTGTCGTTTACCCCGAAGACCACCATGGCGTCTGCATCAGGGGAGGGCGCCGATATGATGACCTTGCGGGCGCCTGCCTTGAGGTGGCCCTCGGCCTTGCCACGGGACGTGAACAGGCCTGTGCATTCGAACACCACATCCACGTGATAGTCTTTCCAGGGCAGTTCTTCCGGACTGCGGATGGCGGTAATGGCAATGCGGTCGCCGTTGACCGAGAGCGACTCGGAGTCGTGGTTTAAGCTGCCACTGAAGCGGCCGTGCACACTGTCGTACTTCAGCAGGTGAGCGTTGGTTTCCGCATCGCCAAGGTCGTTGATGGCAACCACCTGGATCTGGTTGCGGTAGTCATTCTCATAAAGTGCGCGGAGCACATTGCGGCCAATGCGTCCGAAGCCGTTAATAGCGATACGAATAGTCATGACCGGTCTCCAAATCTGGTTGTTTATTGTTCGTTTTTTTCATTTATGTAGTAAATATAACAATATAAACTGGAAAAATGAATGCTATACGGGTGAAATAGGCAAAAAAAGACAGTAAACTTACGTAATTTAAAGGCATCTAAATAACGACATTTCAGGAGACCCACTATGCACCCCACCATAGACGCGGTTACCCGGCGCATCATTGAGCGCAGCCGCGGCTCCCGGCAGGACTATCTGCAGCGGATGGAAGCGCTGAAGGCGCAATCGCCACATCGCAGCTCGCTTTCCTGCGGCAACCTGGCGCACGGTTTTGCCGCCTGTAACCAGTCCGACAAGGACACGCTCAAGTTCATGAACAAGGCCAACGTGGCGATTGTGTCGGCTTATAACGACATGCTGTCCGCGCACCAACCCTACAAAGATTTCCCGGATGTTATCCGCGAGGCAGCCAATGGTATGGGGTCGGTGGCCCAGTTTGCCGGTGGTACGCCGGCCATGTGTGACGGCGTGACCCAGGGTCAGCCGGGTATGGAACTGAGCCTATTTTCCCGCGATACCATTGCCATGAGCACGTCCGTGGCGCTGAGCCACAACATGTTTGATGCCACGCTGCTACTCGGCATCTGCGACAAGATTGTGCCGGGCCTGCTGATTGGTTCGCTCAGTTTTGGATATCTCCCAACGGTGCTGGTACCCGCAGGCCCAATGCCTTCCGGGCTGCCCAACAAGGAAAAACAGCGTATTCGCCAGTTGTATGCCGAAGGTAAGGTCGGTAAGGACGAGCTGCTTGAAGCGGAATCGAAGTCCTACCATAGTCCTGGTACCTGCACCTTCTACGGCACGGCCAACAGCAACCAGCTATTGGTGGAAGTGATGGGGCTGCATCTGCCGGGGTCGGCTTTTGTGAATCCGGGCACTCCTCTGCGGGATGCGCTGACCCGTGCCGCGACGGAGCAGGTTATTCGGCTGTCAAAGCCCCACGGAGGTCAGCTTGGCCTGGGCGACATGGTGGACGAGAAAAGCATCGTGAACGCTCTGATCGCCTTGCTGGTCACCGGCGGTTCCACCAACCACACGATTCACTGGATCGCTATTGCGCGGGCGGCAGGTATTATCATTGACTGGAACGACTTTGCCGAGCTGTCGTCGGCAGTGCCGTCCATGACCCGGATCTATCCCAACGGCCAGGAAGACATCAATGCCTTCCATGACGCCGGTGGTACGCCTTTCCTGATCCGTGAATTGCTCGATGCCGGGCTGCTGCACAACGATGTGGAAACCGTGGTCGGCCACGGTCTTGAGCGGTATGCGCAAATGCCGGAGATGGACGGTGACAAACTGGTCTGGAAACCCGCTCTAAAAGAAACTGCCTGGCCGGAGGTGCTCAGCCCGGCGACATCGCCGTTTGCCCCGGATGGCGGCCTGCGGGTTCTGGATGGCAACCTCGGCCGGGGCGTCATCAAGGTGTCTGCCGTTGCCGAGGAGCACCGCAATGTGAAAGCACCGGCGGTCGTTTTTGACGATCAGAATGAGCTGAAAGCCGCGTTCGAGGCCGGTGATCTGGACCGGGACTGCATTGTGGTGGTTCGCTTCCAGGGCCCGAAGGCCAATGGCATGCCGGAGTTGCACAAGCTCACTCCCTATCTGGGTGTGTTGCAGGACCGCGGTTTCAAAGTGGGCCTGGTGACAGACGGCAGAATGTCGGGAGCATCCGGCAAGGTACCCGCAGCGATCCACGTCTATCCCGAAGCGGCCAATGATGGTCCGCTGTCCAGAGTGAAAAGCGGTGACGTGATCACTCTGGATGCGGTTAGGGGTGTGCTTGAGGTGAATGTTCCGGCATCCGAGCTTGCCCAGCGGCCCGTCGGGAAGCCAGATCTGGTTGCCAACCGTCATGGCCTGGGGCGGGAGCTGTTTGGCTGGATGCGTAAGGCCGCTAGCACCGCGGAGGAAGGTGCCAGCTTTTTCTGGAATCATGACGCATGACCACAGACCACTATTCACTAGTCGGCGATATCGGCGGCACGAATGCTCGCTTCGCCCTGGTCCGGTCCGGTCCGGTGAGGTAACGCCGGAAGCGATCGAGGTTCTGCCCTGCAGCGATTACCTTCGACGGAGCGGCGTGGAAACCGTGCAGGAGGTCTGCCTGGCGGTGGCGCCGCCTGTGTCCGTCACCCGGGTGAGGATGACCAACAGCCACTGGCATTTCAACAGCGGGGAAGTGCGACGTTGTTTCGGCTGGAGCAGCCTCAAGGTCATCAATGACTTCACCGGCATGGCTCTGGGAATTCCGCATGTTAGTGCGGACAAGCTGGTTCATGTCTGTGGCGGACCCGGCGACGGGCCACGTCCCAGGCTTGTAATAGGTCCGGGAACCGGACTGGGCGTATCGGGGCTGGTACCCCTCAAAGAGGGCTGGGCACCGCTGACGACTCTGGGTGGAGATGTGGACTTTGCACCGACAGATGACATGGAAGTGGCCATCCTAAAACTACTAAAAGCCCGCTTCGGCCGCGTGTCTGCAGAGCGCCTTTTGTGTGGCTCGGGCCTGCTGAACCTCTACCAGGCCCACGAAATCATCCAGAGCGAATCTAACACCTTCGTTTGAAGCATCGTAACCCTGATCACGCTGCGTCGCGCGTGTCCCTATCAGGATAGGTAAGCCGAAACTTCCTCGAGGTTTGGCAAAGAAGTGAAGGCTCCAGCATGAGTTACCGCGTGAGCACCACAGGCACTGGCAAAGGTCAGTATGTCATCGAGTTTTTCGGGGTCTTCGCCCAACGCCTTAAGATTGGCAGCGGTTATATCCCGATCCGACAGCTGATAGAGCAGCCCACCAATGAACGCATCGCCAGCGGCGGTGCTATCAACCATCTGGACGTTTCGTGGCTCGATGGAGCCGTAATGGCATGGGGTGAAGTAACGCAGTGGTTTTTCGCCATCCGTGACCAACACTAAAGAAGCTCCCGAGTTTAAGATTCGCTGCAATACCTCAGTTTCGTTCTTATCTCTACATAGAAAAGTCAGTTCTTCGGTGGATAGCTTTACAAGATCGGCTTGCTCTACACAGGCCCACACCGGAGCAAATGCATCTGTGCCTTTGGGCCAGAGGTTATTTCTGAGGTTCATGTCAAAGCTCACCAGCCATCCAGCTGCTCTAGCCTTTTCCAGTCCTGCCTGGGTTGCTTCCAGAATGCCAGGTTCAGTCAACGTGTTGGAGCAAAAATGGAAAATGCCTTGGCCGTTGAACCATTCTGGCTGAAACTCATTTGGGGTGAATAAAAGGTCCGCCGACGGTCCCCGGTAAAACTCAAAGCTTCGCTCACCGGTGCTATCCAGTGACACAAAGGCCAAGGCGGTTTTCGCCTCGCTGGTTTGCTTCACATAATCTGTTCGCACATCCAAGGCTTCCAGCGACTCAATGAGAAAATCACCGAACATGTCAGCGCCCACCTTGCCGGCGAAATAGCTGTATCCGCCGAGCTTACCGATTGCGGCCGCTACGTTTGCCGGTGCACCACCCGGAAACTTTGTGAAGCGTTCGTTTACAGAACCAGAGTGTTCAGATTGGTCTTCACCCACCCTGCTTGAGAGCATGTCCACCAGGGCTTCACCGAATGAAATAACCTTGATCATTGACTGCTCCCCTCTTCCATCGCTGGGTCCGAATCGGCTGTACCTGTGTGCAGATGCTTTTTGACAATTTCCATAAGCCCCCGCGTTGACGAATCGTACCCGTCCGTCTTTTGTTCAATATCACGGCTGATATCGTTGGCCAGCCGTTTCCCAAGCTGAACTCCCCACTGATCAAAGGAATTGATGTTCCAGATGGCACCCTGCACGAAGACCTTGTGTTCGTATAGGGCAATCAGGGCGCCAAGATTTCGGGGCGTCAATTCGTCGATCAGAAGCACGTTGCTTGGGCGATTGCCAGGACAACTGGCGTATTGATCGTTCTGAGCGTCGCCATTCATAAAGGCATTGGCTTGTGCCAACATGTTGGTTAGCAGGGCAAAGTGATGACCTCTGGTCTCCCTATCGGGTTTCAGAGTCGCAATGAAGTCGATGGGTACGAAACGAGTGCCCTGATGAAGCAGTTGAAAAAATGCATGCTGGCCGTTGGAACCGGTTTGCCCCCAAACAATGGGACCGGTGGCATGACCGACCGGATTGCCATCAATGTCCACGGACTTGCCATTGCTCTCCATATCCAGCTGCTGTAGGAATGCCGGCAGTTGGTGCAAGGCCTGATCGTAAGGAATGATTGCCTGGGTTTCGGCGCGCAGGAAATTGATGTTCCAGATACCGATAAGGGCCAGAAGGACTGGCATGTTCGATTCCAGTGGCGCGCTCAGGAAGTGCTGGTCCATGGTGAAGGCGCCGTCGAGCAGATCGATAAACGCGTCGTACCCGATGCTCAAGGCAATGGGCAAGCCGATGCTCGACCAGAGCGAATAGCGCCCACCCACCCAGTCCCAGAATTCGAAGATGCTGTCCTCGCGGATGCCGAATTCCGTCGCCGCCGTGATATTGGTCGAAACCGCTACAAAATGCTGGCCCATGTCGGCCGCGGTGCTCTGGGTCTGCTCCTGGAACCAGCGCTTGGCGCTGTTGGCGTTTAACAGGGTTTCCTGGGTAGAGAAGGTCTTGGTTGAAACAACGAACAGCGTGGTTTCCGGGTCCAGCCCTTTCAGCAACTTCTTCAGGTGCCGGCCGTCGACGTTGGACATAAAGTGAATGCTGAGGTCCGGGTGCTGATAATCAAGCAGCGCCCGGCACACCATGCTGGGCCCAAGGTCTGAACCGCCAATCCCGATATTTACAACGTCCCGAATGCGTTTGCCGGTGTAGCCCAGCCATTGCCCGCTCCTGACCTGCTCGGTAAACGATTTAAGCTTTTCCAGGCTGGCCCGGACGTCCGCCATTACGTCGCGGCCATTGACCAAAATCGGCTTATCACCGAGGTTTCGCAGAGCTATGTGCAGCACGGGACGCTCTTCGGTGACGTTGATGGCAGCCCCGGAAAACATCTGTTCCCGGCGCCGTTGCAGCGGCGAGTGTTCGACCATTTCTAGTAGAGCGTCCATTACCTGCGGCGAGATTTTGTTCTTGGAATAATCCAGAAACAGCTCGCCCACACGCAGAGTCATCTTCTCGAAACGATCCGGATCGGCTCTGAAATAATCCGCGATCCGATCGTTCCCGGTCTCATTGGCGAGTTGTTCAAGCTTGCTCCAGGACATGGATGTGCCCAGTGCGTTCATATCTGTGCTCCCTGATACTTCAGGCGTCTTGAAGTGACTGAAGGCCTGCAAAAACACCGTTGGTTTCCAGCTTGTCGAGTGCCGCATCAAAGGCCTCTTCAAAGTCGCTGGAGCTGGCGAGCGTGGTCCCGAAAATGTCCGCCATCCCCAGGAATTCCGGGGACAGCTTGGCCCTGTCTTCAACGGCCGATTGCAGCCGCGCAGCCATCGGATCGTTAATCTCGTGGCGCTGGCCCTGCTCATCCAGGCCTCGGAGGTAAAGCGCCCAGCTGGCAATGATCATGGCCACCCGTGACAGCGGTCGGCCTTCGTTCACCAGCGTCTGAACCGTCGGCACCAAAAACTTTGGAATTTTGCTGGAGCCATCCATACAAAGGCGAGCCAGCTGGTCGCCCATTTGAGGATTGGAGAAGCGCTCGATCAGGGTCTGCTTATAGGCGGTAATATCGATGCCGGAGATTTCGCCCAGGATCGGCGTTACGTCCTCGTCCATAAAGCTGCGGATAAAGTGACTGAACCGCTCATCGGCCATCACCTCGTGGGTGTAACGATAACCGGCCAGATACCCGAGATACGCCATAGCAGAGTGGCTGGCATTCAGCAGGCGAATTTTCATGCGTTCGTACGGTGCTACGTTGTCCGTGAACTGAACGCCGACCTTTTCCCACTCCGGGCGACCGTTGCAGAAGTCATCCTCGAGCACCCATTGGTAAAAGGGCTCGCAGATTACTGGCCAGCCGTCTTCGAGATCGTAATTCGCCGTCAGCCACTGGCGGTGTTTGTCGTTAGTTCCCGGTGTGATGCGGTCAACCATGCTGCTCGGAAAGCTGACCTTGGCATCAATCCAGCTTGCCAGCTCAGCATCCCTGAGGTTGGCAAAAGCCAGCAAGGCTGAACGTGCAACGTGGCCATTCTCGGGCAAATTGTCGCAAGACATCACCGTGAACGGCGGCAGATTGCGCGCCCGGCGCAGGTCCAACGCTTTGCTCAGGTAACCGAATACAGTTCGCGGCTGCTGTGGGTTTTCAAGGTCGTGCAGGATATCCGGATGGCTTTCGTTGAAGCGACCGGTATTGTCATCAACGTTATAACCACCCTCAGTGATGGTCAGTGAAACAATTTTCACCTGCGGGCTCGCCAGTTTTTCGATCACGGCGTCCTGCTCCTCAGGCGCAAACAGGAAATCCGTGATGGAGCCAATAACGCTCAGTGCATTGGTGTTGTCGGCGCCCAGTTCGATCAGGGTGTAGAGGTAGTCCTGCCCGGATAACACCTGCTGCATGGCTCGATCGCCTTCACGCAGTCCCACACCGCAAATCGACCAATCTCCGCTCCCACCGGCCTGCAACAACTGATGAGTGTAGACCGCTTCATGGGAGCGGTGAAATCCGCCCACGCCAATGTGAACGATGCCGTGCCGAAGTTTTGACCGATCATAGGCAGGCACGGACACCGCCGGGCTTAACTGGTCCAATGCTGAATTATTCAGTCTCATAAGCTGTCACGCTGCCATTTGGGTGGGTTTCTGAATGGCGTTGCCGTGTTCGTCGAACAAATGACATTCATCCGCGTGCAGCTGCAGACCGATACGATCACCGTAATTGCAGGTGAAATTGCCGGGCATACGGACCGTCAGTGTCTCCTGCCCGTCCGTCTTCACATAGCAGTAAGTATCGCTGCCCAGATTTTCGGCGATATCCATGAAGCCGGTCAGTGAAGCCTCGCTGGCATCAACCAGATCAATGTTCTCCGGGCGGACACCTACGGTGACCTCACTACCACGACGCAGGTGTTCGCCGGCCGCAGGCAAGGTCACCGAACCACCGAACGTCAGCTCAACTGTGACACTTGACGCATCGAGCGCGGTTACCGTGCCCGGCAGAAAACTCATCTTCGGCATGCCCAGGAACCCGGCCACAAATCGATTGGCGGGGTTGCGATACAGTTCCAGAGGTGTGCCCACCTGCTCAATCTGCCCGTGCCGCAACACCACTACTTTGTCCGCCAGCGTCATGGCCTCGACCTGGTCATGGGTTACGTAAATCATGGTGGCATTCAGGTCGTGGTGAAGCCGCGCCAGTTCAAGGCGCATCTGCACCCGCAGCGCGGCATCCAGATTCGATAGCGGCTCGTCGAACAGGAACACCTTCGGCTGGCGCACGATTGCACGCCCAATGGCTACTCGCTGCCGCTGGCCGCCCGACAGTTCTTTTGGTTTGCGATCCAGAAGGGGTTCAAGTTCCAGAATGCGAGCCGCTTCCGCGACTTTTTGGTTAATAACGTCTTTTTTCTCTTTCGCCAACTCCAACGCAAAAGACATGTTCTTGCGCACAGACATGTGTGGGTAAAGGGCGTAACTCTGGAACACCATTGCCAGATTCCGTTTGGCAGGGGCCAGATCCGTGATCTCTTTGTGGTCCAGCAGGATATGGCCGCTAGTGACCTCTTCCAATCCGGCGATGGACCGTAGCAGTGTGGACTTGCCACAACCTGAAGGACCAACGAAGACCACGAATTCGTTGTCTTTGATTTCAAGATCAATACCTTTAAGAATTTCAGTCGCTTCGAAGGATTTCTTAAGGTTTTTTATTGTTAAGTTAGCCATGAGAGTAATCTCCGTTATTTGACGGCGCCAAAAGACAGACCGCGAACCAGCTGTTTCTGGCTGATCCAGCCAAAGATAAGAATGGGGGCACAGGCGAGAGTCGATACCGCTGACAATTTGGCCCAGAAAAGGCCCTCCGGGCTCGAATAGGATGCAATCAGCGCCGTCAACGGGGCCGCTTCCGAGGCCGTGAGGTTGAGTGACCAGAACGCCTCGTTCCAACTCAGGATCAGTGACAACAGCACGGTTGCCGCCAGACCGCCCTTGCTCATGGGCAGCAGCACCCGCCAGAGCTCCTGGAAAAGCGAGGAGCCGTCCATGCGAGCTGCCTCAAGTACTTCTTTGGGAATCTCTTTGAAATAGGTGTAGGCCATCCAGATCATGATCGGCAGATTGATCAGGGTGTAGATGATCACCAGTCCGGTTTTGGTATCGAGCAAACCGGTATCTTTGAAAATCAGATAGATCGGCACCAGCACGCCAACCGGCGGTAGCATTTTGGTGGACAGCATCCACAGCAGTGTCCCCTTGGTACGCTTGGTCTCAAAAAAGGCCATGGAATAGGCGGCGGGTACGGCGAGCATCATTCCGATGATCGTGGAGCCGAAAGACACCACCACCGAATTCCAGGCAAAGTGCAGATAGTCACTGCGTTCATTAACCAGCGTGTAATTCTCGAGGGTAGGCGAGAAGAACAATTGCGGCGGTGTGGCGAAGGCATCGATTTCTGTTTTGAAGCTGGTCAGCAGCATCCAGAAAATCGGGAAGAAGATGGCCAGGGCCACCCCCCACGCCAATACCCCCAAAAGCAGGGTGTTCAGGCTACGTCGTTGTTTCAGGCTAAGCATGTTGTAACCTCCGGGAATCATTGTTTTTCTGTCAGGCTTTTGCCGATCAGCCGAACCAGAAAGAAGGCGGCAATGTTGGCCAGCACAACGGCGATCAGACCACCGGCTGAGGCCAGTCCAACGTCGAACTGCAACAGCGCCTGGCTGTAGATGAGGTACGCAAGGTTGGTGGTCTCGTAACCCGGCCCACCGCCCGTGGTGGTGAAGATCTCCGCGAAGATCGACAGCAGGAAGATGGTTTCGATCATCACCACCACCGCGATCGGGCGAGCAAGGTGCGGCAAGGTGAGATGGAAGAACAGCGCACAGGGACCGGCGCCGTCGAGGCGTGCTGCTTCCTGTTGTTCCTGATCCAGCGACTGCAGTGCGGTCATCAGCAGCAGGATGGCAAAAGGCAGCCATTGCCACGACACAATCATGATGATCGAGAACAACGGAAACTCGGAAAACCAGTCAATCGGCGTGGCGCCAAAAAATTTCCAGATCGCTGCAAATACGCCGGATACCGGGTGCAGCAGCAGGTTCTTCCAGATCAGTGCGTTCACGGTCGGCATAATAAAGAACGGGGAAATGAGGAGGATCCGCACGATGCCACGCCCCCAGAATGCCTGGTTTACGAGCAGTGAAATCAATACACCCAGAACCACCGTGATTAACAGCACGGAACCGACCAACAGCAGGGTGTTGCTCATCCCCGCCATGAAACCGAAATCGGTGACAAAGAACTGGAAATTTTCCAGCCCCACAAATTCGTTATCGCCGGGGTACAGCAGGTTATAGCGAATCAGTGAAAAGTAGATGGTCATGGACAGCGGAACCACCATCCACAGTGCCAGGACGATCACCGACGGCGACACCATGAAACGATTGATGCGGGAGGTCTTTCGAATACCTCCCTGGCGACTGTCCTGCATGGGTTCCGCGGCGGCGCTCGCGGGACCTGCATTCAGAGCGGTTGATTTCATATCCGTTCTCCAGTGACCCCAAACAGGTCCCGCCGAGGCGGTCCCTGCATCAGGTTATTGGTGTTTCGTCTTGGCCGGGTACTCAGTTGGAGTAGTAGCGCGCCCGAGTCATCTCACGAAGGGTGATCGATTGGGCTGCCTTCAGTGCATGATCGACCGACATCGACCCTGCCAGGGCGCCCGAGATCAGCTTGCCGACCTGGGTTGCGATCGACTGAAACTCAGGGATGGCCGCAAACTGAACGCCCACATAGGGGGAAGGATTCAACGTGGAATTGTTGGGGTCCGCGTTGCCGATTGCTTCCAGGGTCCGGCTCGCAAACGGCGCAGCCGCCAGATATTCCTCGTTGTCGTAGGTAGAGGTGCGTGTGCCCGGCGGCACACTGGCAATGCCATAGGTTTCCTCAACCAACTGGCTGTATGCCCGAGAGGTTGCCCAGGTGATGAAGGTTTTTGCCGCATCCTTGGAGTCTGAGCTCACTGGAACGGCAAGGGCCCAGGCCCACAACCATCCAGAACCCTTTGACGTTACCTGTTCTGGCGCCAACGCAAAGCCGACGTGTTCCGCCACCCTGCTTTGAGACTCGTCGGTAAGAAATGATCCGGCGACAGTCGCATCCACCCACATGGCGCACTTGCCACTGTTGAACAGCGCCAGGTTTTCATTGAACCCGTTGGAGCTGGCACCGGGAGGGCCATAGTTGCTGAGTAGGTCAACGTAGAAGCTGATGGCATTCTGCCACTCAGGACCGGTGAATTCGGGCTTCCAGTTTACATCGAACCAGCGTGCGCCAAAGGCGTTACCCATGGTTGTGATCAGAGCCATATTCTCGCCCCAACCTGCTTTACCACGCAGGCAGATACCGTACTGATCTTCCTCCGGTTTATGGAGCTTCTCTGCGAAGGTTTTCATTTGATCCCAGGAAGGCTGTCGCGGCATGCTCAGCCCGTTGGCTTCAAAAAGATCCTTGCGATAGAAGGTCATCGAACTTTCGGCGTAGAACGGTAGTGCGTACAGAGTACCGTCGAACGATAGACCGCCAAGGACTGAGGGGAAAATATCGTCCAGGTCGTAATCCGAAGGGAGATCCTCCATCGGAGTCAGCCAGCCCTTCTCGCCCCAGATAGGTGCTTCGTACATTCCGATCGTCATTACATCAAATTGACCACCGTCCGTCGCAATATCGGTCGTCAGGCGTTGGCGCAGTACGTTTTCCTCAAGCACCACCCAGTTGAGATCAATATGCGGATACAGTTTTTCAAATTCATCGGAGAGGCCCTGCATGCGAACCATGTCGCCATTGTTCACAGTGCCAATGGTCACTTTGGTCGCAGCTATAGCGGAGGACGCGGCAGCAGTCATGCCAACTGCCATAACAGCAGCCAGATATCGTTTTTTGTTCATGCTCGAACCTCTGTTTGTTTTTGGAGTAGGTCGATCAAAATGCTCTGTTATCGTGGAACTTTTTACTGTAGACCCGCCATACGCACCACGTGTGGGCACGGCTTGTCGTATGAGTCAATTACACGCTGTATGTGCAAACCGGACAAATACGTACCTTGTCATTTTTCTATACTTTTTTGCTGTCAATGACTCCCCCTCACTACTGGTTCTGCACCTGAATGAAGCCCGTGCCGCCCCCCACCAGGGCTGATCAGGGTGATTCGCCCCAAAAATTAGCGAAACAGCTATCACCAAAAAGTATTATTTAGAAAGGGCAAACTGACCAAAAAACAGGTGGAAGAACAGAAGTAATCAGCTCTGGTACAGGGCATCCAGGGAGGTTTTTCGATATTCCGATGGCGTCATCTTCTTCACGTCGTAAAAGCGACGGTTGAAGTTAGCGATGTTGTTGAAGCCCACCAAAAAACAGATTTCGGTGATCGGTTCATCGCTGTGAGCCAGGTGCTCGCAGGCTTTGTTTATGCGGAGACTGTTAATGAACTCAATGAACCGATGGCCCGTGGCTTTCTTGAAGAACTTCGAGAAATAGGTAGGGCTGACGTTCACATGAGCCGCCACTTCTTCGAGGGAAATACCGGTGTGGTAGTGCTCGAAAATAAGATCCAAAGCCTGATTCAGCCGGTTGAGGATTTTTTCATCGGTAATGGGCAGGTAGGTTGAAGAGGACAGTACGCGGTAGTGACTCATAGCCGCCAGGACTTCAATCAGCGACCAGAAGCGGGTCAAACGTCGGAACCCGGTGGATTCGGCAACCTCTTCAAACAGCGAAACGGCTTTTGGTATCTCAGTTGCCTCCAGAAATTCAATACCATAGGCTGCCCGCTGCCAGAATGGCGCCAAAGCGCGCGTTTCGGGAAATACAGCCTCTCCGGCATTGATCAAATCATGGGAGAAGTTGATCACCCGGTCACGCAGTGCCACCCGTTCTCCTTTCTCAATGTGGCTGATCCAGTTATGCGGCAGGTTTGGACCGACCAGGATCAGACTGTTGGGAGAAAAGTTACCAATATAATCACCGACAAAGACCTTGCCGGAAGTCTCAGTGATAAGGTGAAGCTCGTATTCCTCGTGGTAATGCCAACGTACCAAAGGGCTCGGGTAGCCGTGATCCAAATACCGGATCGATTCATCTCCGCGCTGATCAACCCATTCGAATTCGGGTTTGATTCGTTGTTTATCAGGCCTCATTACGCGCACCTTTGAAAACTGCCCCTGATTATAGTGTGACCCTAACCCCGTATTAGGTCCACCCAGAGTTGGAAAAATCCGGCTTCGGAGAAAAGTGAGTGCGTTTGATTGGATTTTTGGGACTAGTGCGGGTCGACGCGAATGTTCGCTTTTGTTTAATGGCGTCCCCTACTAACAAGGCCTGTTGCTCGACTCCAGTCTTTCGGTTCCAGCGAGACTATTTCGAACTCCGAGTTGGACGACGAATTTAGCACTTTGTGTGGAAACCGGAATGAACCCCCTATTCTCGAATCTACTTTAAGTTTGTTTAGCACTTTTTGTGGATGTTGGTGGGTAAGATACTGATATTTCTTTGCAGACTTTAGTACTTTGTGTGGTCGTCTAACCAAACGACATTTCCACACAAAGTCCTCAATATGGCATCCCAAAAGGAATCGCTCCTCCATGATTGCTTCGTGCGCCCCAATGCGGCTATAAAAGAGAAATGAATACCAAGAGTAACTTCACATAAGGCTGGATCGATTATGAGTACCCCACTGGAAAGTACAGTTGATCTGCGTGCGAGGGTGTCGAAAAGCTTCGAACGTTAATAGGCCGCTTGGAACACGGGGTTATTACCTAAAGACTTTCGGCTCAACTGTTCTGATTCTGAGAGGCAAACCGCCTGCTTAGAATGGGAAACCCGGAATCAGAGCTGATCTCTAAAAGAACGGCGTGAACACAAAAGCAACAATCGATGGCCGTTTGGCAGCGCCAGGGGAAAGTCCCGGTGGTCTTACACTCCGATTGAGGCAGTCAATTTACCAGCGGCGACTACCAGCGATATCTCGGCAACAACCGCCTGGTGAATAGCATGAGTGCGGCCGGTCATTGTGGCGACAATGCTGCCTAGCACTTTCTTTAGTCTTCGAGAGCAAATATCATTTTCCGAGCACGGATGTTGGAGCACGCACTCGTAAAGCCTTACCCGGAACGTACTTCCCCGATAATCCACGAAACAAATGCACGAACTTTATCCGTGCGAAATTTTGCTTCTGGTGCAATCAGGTAATATTGGTATTCCGCCGGGACCGAAATGTCGATCGGGCACTGAAGCAAGCCGGCTTTAAGGAGATTGGCAACGAGGCTGTATCGCATCAAAGCAATACCTCTGCCGGCAAGCACTGCTTCTACAAGCGTCGTTCCCTCTGTAACTCGAAGGGTTATGGAGCTGTCAGGTATTTTGATACCGAGTTCTTCCTGAAACGCTATCCAAGAGCTTTGCATGTCGATCGATTCATCGATAAGCCAAGGAAGTCCTGCCAAACTGTCGGGCGTCACAGGCCTATTATCAACGAGCATGCTGTGACACACCGGCAGCAGTTTTTCTTCGAGCAACAGCCTAGATTCGAGCCCGGAGTAATCACCACTACCAAAACGGATCGCGAGATCGACACCATCACCCTGAAAACTGACCAACTGAAGGTTGGGTTGCAGACTTAGCTGGATCTCAGGGTGAGCTTTCTGAAACGAATCAATTCTGGGTACAAGCCACCGACTGGCAAAGGATGGCACAGTTGCCACCGTTAAACGTCCGGGATCAGAGTTTGGCGCAAACAGCGCTATGCCCCTTTCCAGCTCCTGAAAGCCCGTCTCCACATACCCTGAAAGCGCCCTGCCTTCATGCGTCAATTTCACTTCGCGGGTTAAACGAACAAAGAGCTTCAAACCCAGAAAATCTTCTAGGCCACGAATGTGGGTGCTGACGGCTGCCTGGGAAATGTTCAGGGCCTCAGCGGCCGACTTGAAGCTTAGTTCTCTCGCAGCGTATCGAAATGCCTGCAATGCCCTTAGCGGAGGTAGTTTTTGCATTGGCTCCATTCTGCTTACGGTTAATTTTTATTTAAGCATAGACGGTTTTTATCTGTTTGTTCCAGGTACCAGTCGTTGAAAGAATTCAAAGGACACAAACAATTAGAGGAACACCAAATGCCACTCAATGCTATAGGAGCTGGAGCTCCATCACGGGCGGACGCAGTTAAATTCAACGTAACCGCTATGCTTACAAAATGGCGAATGAACTACCGAGGCCGTAAACAGCTCGCCACCCTGCCAGATTTCGTGCTTAAGGATCTAGGAATTTCCAGGAGCCAGGTCGAACAGGAATACGCTAAGTCATTCTGGGAAAACTGAAGGAGCAACTACCATGAAAATTGAAGTCCCAATTGTAAGTGCTTTTGTTGACGGCGATTCAGGCGGAAATCCGGCGGGAGTTGTCCTGAACGCCGAGAGTTTCAGTGTTGAACAAAAACAGTGCATTGCAGCAGCAGTTGGTTTGTCAGAGACGGCGTTCGTATCTCCATCGGATTCAGCCGATATAAAACTCGAATTTTTTACGCCAACCCAGCAGATCGCTCACTGCGGTCACGCGACGATTGCCGCATTCAGTTACCTGCGTCAAAACGGTCTGTTAACAAGCGATCGTTCGTCGAAAGAAACGATTGACGGTTGCAGGTCAATCCATATGGAGAGCGACGCCGCGTTTATGGAGCAGATGGCGCCCCGCTCTGAGCCACTCAGCGATGTGGATCTACGATCAACGCTACTGGCCCTCGGGATAACTCAGTCTGATCTGATTGATGGCGCTGATCCAAAAATCGTAAACACGGGGAATAGTTTTCTTCTGGTCGGCATTCGCGATGTCGAGACAATTATGCGTCTTCAACCGGACTTCGGGTTGATCGAGAAAATCAGTGATGCTCTTGATCTGATCGGGTTCTACGTTTTTTCTTACGATGGCGTCGGGCATGGAAGAGACGCTGGGGCTCGAATGTTTGCACCTCGATATGGAATTCGGGAAGAGTCTGCAACCGGTATGGCTGCTGGCCCACTTGCCTGTTACCTCCACGATAATCTCGGCATCGACAAACAGGAATTCGCCATCGAGCAGGGACACTGGATGTCACCGCCCTCTCCCAGCGTTATTACTGTGCGGCTGGCGCTAGACGCCGACGGTAAGATCAAAAACCTCTACGCTGGCGGCCGAGGCGCGATCAAGGAGATAAAGGAAATCGTTTTCTAGCGGAGAACACGCGCGTAATGGCTCATGAAAATGTGGCGTATGAGGATGAGTATCTTTTGTAATAGGTGCTGAACTGTCAGGCTTTCATTGCGCAAGCCTCTCCTGAAAGATATCCAAAATAAAATCCAGAAACGCCCTTACCTTGGGGATTTTAACCCTGTGTGGCGTGTACAAGGCATGAACATCCACAGCATCCATGTGCCACTCGGGCAAAATATTGATCAGTCGCCCGGCTGACACTGCTTCGCCACACATATAGGTAGGAAAGACCGCCACACCTAAACCATCCAGCACGCCTTGTCTGACGATATTAAAATCATCCACTAACATACGCGGCTGGATCTCCAGTTGTTGGCGCTTGTTCCCCTTGCTCAACTTAAGCTGATGTCGCCTCTGACTATCAGTCATCATCAGGATATCGCAATCAAGCAACTGATCGACACGCTTGGGAAGGGCTTTGTCCTTAAAATAGTCGGGGCTGGCATAGAGTTTACGCTCCACCCTGCCCAGGCGCTTGGCGATTAACCGGGAATCATCCAACTGGCCGACCCTGATCAGCATATCAAAACCTTCTTCAATCAGATCGACCCGGCGATTAAGCAGGCTCAACTGCAGATTCAGCTCCGGATACTGATGCAGAAAACGTCCTAGCTCAGGTTTGAGAATTTCCTGTCCTATGCCGACGGAAGTACCGATGCGCAACGAACCTTTATATGAACTCATCAGTTCGAAGACAGACGCTTCGGCCAGATCCACTTGCTCCTGAATACGTTTGCAGTGCGCGAGGTAGCGTTTACCAGCCTCCGTCAGATGCTGGGAACGGGTGGTACGCTCCAGCAGCCGCACGCCCAATCTGTCTTCCAGCCGCGAAACCTTGCGACTGACATTGGCTTTGGGCATATCCAGCCGGTCAGCAGCAAGAGTAAAACTACCGGCTTCCACGACCGTCAGGAAAATCAACATATCATTAATATCCAGTGCCACCGATTTCCCCTCAACCTTTCCACACTGTTGTCATAATGGAGATAATCTTATCCAATTTTTACTATTTATCAAACAATGGGCGAGGCCTATGATTTCACCATAGCAATCAACAAGTGGAAAAAAACAGATGAAAATACTATCAAGAGACACCCTACCCCTGGGCGGCTTCGCGGGTTTAACCGAGCACAGACTGGTGACAGATTCGCGCGTATTTAACGGCCGAAAGCCCCCGCAAACCCGGGAAGGTTTAGGCAACTTTGTCTACCTGGCAGATGCCAGATACCAGCCTTTTGGTGAAACAGGCATGCACTCACATAAAGAACTGGATGTTATCTCTGTCATGGTTGAAGGTCGCATCGCCCATGAAGGTTCATTGGAGCACGGTCGAGATTTGCTGGCTGGCGAGGTTCAGGCTCAAAGGGCTGGCGGTGAAGGATTTGCCCATAATGAAATCAACCCCGACGATTTCCGCAGCCGTCTGCTGCAGATCTGGGTATTACCAGAGCAAGCGGGCCAGCCTGCCGGTTACAAGCACTACAGCCCTGCCGATGGTGAAACAACCCGCATCTATGGTGGCGACAAAGCTCAGGAACAGACCTTCGATAGCCAAACCAAAATAGATATCGTACGTCTGCAACCAGGGCACATCGCACAACTCGGCGGCGAGACCTTGGTATATGTTTACTCAGGTAGCGCCCAAGTCAGTGAAAAGCAACAAAGCACTGAGGTAAAAGATGGCGATCTGATTCGAGCTAACGACTTGCGGATTGAAGCCAAAGACCCTCTAAATATGCTGGTTATCCGAGCCTGATCACGAACGGTATCAGTGTTAGCAATAGCCGGGTGCCCCTTTTTTATCAACGAAAAAAGTATCTCATGATGAATACCAATACACCCAACCAACATCTGATGGCTTTGGTTACTTATATTGCTCTGGTGCCTCTGGTGTACTGGATCCCGGAGCTTATTGAACCTTTTTTACCGGCCAACAAGCTACTGCATGTCATAACTGCGGTGGGCATTATCGTACCGATTATTGCTTATGGCGTGGTGCCAACTTTTAGCACCTTGTATCACCGTTTGTTCCATAGGGCAGGATGCTGGCGGCAAAGTCGATCAAAATGTTCCTGAGGCACTCGGCTACGACATTTCTGCTACGACACCAAGCTGTTGGAAGAAGGTCAAATTATCAATGATCTCTCTATCTTCCAGAATTTTGCTGTCCTTAATTCGACTAATGACCATGCCCTGAACCTCTACAGACTTCCCAGTGGCGGGAATGCCCATAAAATCTTGCTTATGCGTGCCCTTAAATGTGAAGGCAACTAATTGTTCTGATTGCATGACTCTCTCCTTTCGTAGGTCTATCGCTTAGCGAATCTAATCTCGGCCACATCCACAACATGCCCGGAAACCTGGACATTCGTTATGTCGTGCCCTTCGAATTCCAGCGCCACTTCAATCTCACTTGGCCTTTCTGAGAAGCGTCCTTGATGAATCGTATCCTGGGTAAATAGGAGCATTTCCTGTTCACTTAGCGACTCGAAATCGTAAAAAATCGTTAGTCCATTGCCCTGGAACGTCTGGCGAGCAAACACATCTACCAGTCTGCATTTCATTGTCCAAATCCCATTTCAGCCAATATAAAGTGTATTTACACAAAGCGATTTAAAACTCACTCGATAGACATTGTGTTGGTAGAACGGTATGTTAGTGTATATACATCTTATATCAACAGGATTGAATCGTGACCAGCAAAATGACCAAAGATCATACCACGCCGAATGACATCGCCAAGACTTGTGCAGCACTCTATTCGAGGGTTTTCTCTCGTTTGGTAACACGCCATTACAACAACAAACTTGCAGTCACTGGTCTTCGAATCACACAGTTCTCGATATTAAATGCTATTAAGCTGTTCCCTCCGGAGTCCATTAACCAGCTCGCTGAACTTCTTGGCATGGAACGAACATCACTCCAGCGAACGGTTGAGAAGCTAATATCCAAAGAGCTGCTGAAAACAGAACCGACGGGGACTAAGCGATCTCTGGGCTTATCATTAACTGCCAAAGGTGAAGAGATTTACGAGCAAGCGCTGGAAAGATGGGAAGAAGCTCATGAGGAGTTCACGGATATGGTCGGATCCGAAAACTGGGCGGAAACCGCCCTGCAGCTCCGTGAGTACAGTGGCAAGATAAAATCGACGCTTTAAAGCGTCGACCTGGGCAGGGCTCCACTCCGCCCTGCCCTCATCAATGTGAAAATAGCGGTCACAAAAACCCACCCAAAGCCAATGACGCCCACATTAATTCCGAACAGTGTTTTTTCGCTTCCGTCAGGATGGATCATAGAGCCACCGTACTGTCCTTGAAGAAGGTAGGCCGCCAGGAAACCGCCAGTCACAAAAAGAGCAATTACACTGGCCGTGCCCCTTCCAGGGGCTTCTTTCCAGGTAAGCCATAGCGCCAGCAGACCAAACGACGAGTTGGTTATCAGCTGCCAGACTTCGTGAATGCGTGCGTGAGCAACCCATGCCGGGTTGAATACGTGGCTGTCGTTTATTTCCAGAACTGGGACTACGACGGCATAGAGCAGGATGCCCACGGTCAAAAGAATTTTGTCCAACATGTCTTATCCTCCAAAACAGCGTTTTATTGTGCGTTAAAAGCTCAAGGTGAAACCTGCAATTAGCCGGCTTTCCTTATGAAATCGCCCAAATGTTCCTTCGCGGTTACCCAGAAAAAGGTCAGCTCCGGTGCGTATAACCAGATTGGTTGATATCAAATATTCCGCCTCCAGTTGAATGAGCGAATCCCTGTTGTCGATGTCGTAAATACCCAGGGCCTCCAATACCAATGCGTTGTTCATTGCACTCCGTCTAATCAGTAGAGTGACCTGTTCTTTGGATCGCTCCTCACCGTCACCAGCAGAAAAACGATATTTCTGGAAAAACTGAGTACTGATAAACCAGTCACTGAAGCCACTGTAATCCAGCCCGATTACGTAAGACCCGACAGCCGTGTTCTGGATGTTTCCGGTTATTGGATCCAGGGAGCGCTTTTTAGTCTCAAGACCCAGCTCACTGCGAAAAGTTAGGTCTCCAAACGGCTTTGACGCAGTGCCGCCAAACAAGTGCGAGCGGTTGTATTCCGCCTGGATTTTTTGCTCAGCGGTATCAAACTGAATCAGTGGATCATCCACTGTGTGGTATAGAAAATTCAGCGATAGATCCCAGCCTTGCTGAAAGGTTGAGAGCTTTAACCCTAGATCGCTTTGGGCCAACGAGTCAGGTCGATCAACCTCCATACGCCCACGCCCTGCAAAGGGGTCCGGGATCAGGGAGTAAGTGGCGCCCGGCAGAGTGCTTTCGGTCACCGTGGCATCTGGAATCCAGACAACCTGGGCAGTCCAGTTCGCCAGTGGAATTTCCGTGAGCGCAGACCATAACGGGATACGGCGATGCTCAATATCCGGGAGTATAAACTCCCGGTAGCTCAGAGGATTGAGGACATCAAGCACCCGCAGGCCATCGGCCTGGCCCCAGACAATCTGCTGCTTACCGATCCGTAAAAACGCGTCACCGACATAGTGGTCAAGGTAAAACTCCCTAAGTTCCAGTTCAGCATGATCATCAGGGAAACCCTTTTTTGTCAGGCGGGCGCGAAATGGCTGCTCCGGCCGGCCTGGGTCAAGTTCATCTTTAGCATCAAAGCGCACTTCTCCCAACAATGTTAGCCGCGCTCCCGAGTTAAAGCGCGTTACCCACTCTGGCCGCCAGATTATTTCCTGTTTCTGCCAACCGGCCGCCTTTGGCGCATAAGCCAACTCTACCTCAAGCAAAGATGACAGCTGGTTGTCAGCCGCCCATCCAGGCATGGATACGAGGCCCGACATCACAGACAATGCCAACATTCGAAACAGCTTCATCTCAGTAGCCCCGCTTCAATGCGTTCTGATCAAACAGCCTGGGAGGAACCGCCGCGCCGTAGTCGGTCTTGTGGAACTGAATTCGGGTCTTGTGTCCGGTTTTTTTGTTGGTCGCTTCTATATCGGTAATAGCCCAAATACCATCGAATTTTTCGATGCTGCGCGCGCGTACCGTTTTCAGGAAATTACCGCTAACATCCCAGTATTCAGTGAGCCGTGGAATCCACAAGGAGGAATCAATACGAAGAACGACCTTGCCATAGCCAAGGGCCCGGCTGACCTCTTCGTTGATCGGTGTCGCCTCCACTTTCCAGGTATGTTGCCCATCCACCTCCTCCGTACCGAGCACCTCAAACCGGTAGTCCTCAGCAGCAATTTTGCTTTCCTTCTTTATTTCCTCGTAGGTAAAGTCGGTTCCCAGGAAGTAATCACCGCGATCAGATGCGGAGACTCGACGAACCTTCCTCAACGCCGGCAAATAAAGCCATTGGTCGTCTTCCCTGGTTTGATTCTCGTAATCCCAGGTAAGAAACGCTGTACCCGCAACGGTTGCTGGGTGCGTGTAGAAAATTGCGGTTTTCTTCGTATTGCCGAAGTAACGGCGAAACGCGCTAGTGCGTTCCTCACGAGAATTGCCACGGTGATCGGTCAGAGTAATCACCATATCCCTTTGGACAGCGACGCCTTCCGGACGGTTGTTCATCTGTTTGATAATGGTATCCGCCGCTGGCACGCCCTCACCTGCAACTGCGTTGCTGGTTAATGCGATTGCTGCCAATAACGCCAGCAGGATCATTCCGGTTTTCCAGAAACTCCCCGCCTGAGCGAGCAGAAATCCCGGCTTGAAGACGACAGTAATCGCAGGAAGAATGAGTAAGCTGGCAACAAACGCTACGGAAACAGACAGTGCCACTAGCATCCCGAAGTTAACCAAGGGAGGGACATGGCTCGTCATCAGAACGCCAAAACCGAGAGACACCGCGAGAAGATTGAACCAGAGTGCGCGGCCGGTAGAGGCGAACACGCTAGAGATTCGCTCCTTGGTAGTAAGGTCCCCCGCTTTGGACATGGCCTCCCGGAGTCGGTCAATGGTGTGGATTGCAAAATCAACACTCAGCCCTATCGCGATCGCGGCGAACATGGACGTTCCGACGCCAAGCCAAATACCCTTGACTCCCATAACTGCATAGATCACGAGGATTGACAGCCCCACGGGAATCGCTGCCATCAGCCCACCGACAAGCGAACGAAAAAGCAGAGCGGACATCAAAAATACAGCGAGAAAAGAGACAGCCACGCTCTTGAGGTGACTTTCTGCAATCCCATCAATCCAGTGATAGTCCACGTTAATCCGGCCACTGATGTGCGCTGTTGCTTCGCCCCCAAATCTCGTTGAGAGGTAGTGTTCCAGCTTGGGAATGAGTGATTGGCTGGCCTGGTAGGAGCCCGTTTTCAGACTTGCTCTTACCAACGCTGTCTTACGATGTGAATCAATGCGTTCCTCAAAGTCTGTCGGGTCGCCCGAAGCTGTGTACAGGAGGAAGAGTTGCGCAATTAGATTTTTGTTATCCGGTAAAACATAGAACTCGGGATCATCCTCATTAACGGCCCTGTTCATCTGTTTGATGTAGTCCGCAATAGACGTTGTTCCATGTACCTCGGGCTGTAATTCAAGAAACCGCTGAAGCTCTTCTATTTGCTCAAGTACGGCAGGCATATAAATGCCGTCCGAATCGGGGGTTTCGATCACTACATCGAGATGGTAGGTGCCATCCATCGCAGCGTTGATCGCTTTGTCGGCGACATAAATTGGTTCATGGTGTTGGAAGTTTTCTATTCTCTCCTCGTTAATCACTACGTTTGATGCCCCTAGTACCGCGAAACCGGCAATCAACAATCCTGAAAAAAGAACTTTTCCAGGGTGCCCTAACGAAAGCGAACTCAGTATCTTGGCAACCCGGCTGTCCGGGGAGAGGTTGTTTTGTCGCCGGAAAAGGCGGCTGGGCCTGGCCTTCACAAAGGACAACAATGAAGGCGTAACGAACAGCGTCAATACGCCTGCAATTAGTACGGCTATCGCTCCGAAAATACCGAAGTCTTGCAGCGGAGGCATGTCATTAGTCGGGTACAGAGCGAGAAATCCAGCAGCCGTGGTTAAGGTTGTTAGTGTTACCGGGCGCCACATACGCGCCATTGCTGTCGCAATTGCATCAGGCTGAGACATCGCTGGGCTACTGGCCAGGGTTTCGTAGTAGTCCGAAAAAATATGGATGGAATCGGCAACAGCAATCCCAATCATGCAGACGATCAGGCCATTGGTGATGACGTAGAAGTCAGCTCCGCTGGCCGCCATTGCTCCCAGAGTTCCGGCGACAGTACCTGCGACAATCAGGTTGGGAATGATCGCCGCGCGGGGTGTAAAGAACGCGATGATTAACACAATGGTTATGATGATGCCCGCCAGAGGATTCAGGCGCTTGGCATCGCGGTCGATATACTCGGACAAGTAACCTGATATGGCCCCCTCGCCCGCAACGTGAATCTGATCCAGCCCTTTTTCAGGAGCTCGTTCAATCAGCTGCAATACAGCCTGGTAGGTTGCTTCTGCCTGATCCTGATCCAGCAGCTCGGCCACTATCAGTGTCATGGATCCATCATCTGAAACCAAGGTCCCCCGATAGAGAGGGAAATTTTCGATGCTGTCTTTGATCCATCCGATATGTGCTCTATCGAGAGATCCATCCAAAAATTTACGGACTTCCATACCGACTGAATCTCCCTGGATGTTCGACTCGGTCGCGAGACTGGTAATGCCCTGAGGATCGATGTTTGGCACGGATATCAGCTGATCGCTCAACCATTGGACTAACCGCAGGCTTTGGTCATTGTAGATGCCAGAAGCTCCATTACTTTGCACCGCAATCACCAGTGGGTCTTTCAGATTAAAGATGTTCTCCACAACCTTTCGGTAGATCAACGCAGGCTCTGATTCGCTGATAAACCCATCTGCACTCGTGTTTTTTTTCAGGTTCCCAAGCTGACTGGCGAGACCACCAATAATGGCCAACGCTGTTATCAGTAATAACCAGCGGTACCGGATTAATCGCTTGAAAAACAAAAACTCAGCTGACCGATGTTCTTTACGCTCAGTCATAATCTTCCCCATAAGTGTATATGCACTTTAATATTTAAAAAAACGGACTTTCGCCACGCCACAATGATCCCAGCAGAATCTCAGACACCTTTCAGGCCGGAATCGACGAATGGATAAACCGCACTACCTCGTCAACCACGTCCGGGCACTGCAAAAGCCGACTGTGACCATAACCCCTGGTTTCGAATAATTGGCTGCGTGGCAAGGCACTATTCAAAGCCTGTGCCTCACCCACTGGTACTTCCTTATCCATTCCGTCGTGAATCAGCAATGTGGGCTGCTTGATCGATGGGGCAAGAGCAACAAGATCCAAACGGTCTACGTTCAATCCGACCGTTTTCTCCATGCCACCGATGAAAAGTCGTTTGCTCTTTTCACCAAGATTAACGAACCGGGCAAACCGCGTTAACACGCCTTCAATAGTCGCCGGCCCGGACACAAGAACCAGACGCTCAAAGCAATTTCTTGTACCACCAACATACACTAGCGCAGCAGCACCTAAGGAATGCCCAATTGCAACATCAAATGGCACGCCCACGTGATCATGTGCTGCCAGTACGGCTTCAATAAACCGTCCCGGATGAGATTTTTCGGCGTAAGAATCGCCATGTCCTAGCGGGTGAACGGCATAGATTGTGTACTCGCGCGGATCAACCTGCGCGATCAGATCTTTAAACTGCCCGACCCAACCGGACCAGCCGTGCATGAGCAACATTTTTTTTTGGCCGTTGCCGTGAATAGATAGCAAGGCGCCCCCGGGCAACGGCACGACCTCATCAAACAATGCACTGCTCGCCTGCCGCCGTTCTGTCTTGATCCGGGGACTGGTCATTAGCTGGACGGCTTTTAAAGCAGCGCCCGCTGGTGACAATCGGCTGTACACCCCAAAGTAAGCTCGGAACAAACCTAGTGACATATTCATCTGATACTCCCTCCAAATGTTTCCCAAAGTGTTTTCTGAGGCTAAAGCGATTCTTGACTCCTGATTTCGACCCATAAAGTGTATATGCACTTAGTCAAGAAGCACAAGAGGAATTTCGTGAACTTTACCTTCAAGAAGTGCCCGGTGAGTGACCTGACACATTCTAAAATGCAGGCCTGAGCCTACATGCTCCATGCGCCAGCTAGTGCTGCATCTTCCGCATACACTGCGAAATCTCTGGGCTGTCTACCCAATGCTCGTTGTACGCCATCACTGATATACGCATTCCGGCCATCCAGTACGGTTTCGAAGAGGTAATTGAGGAGCCAGACAATTTCCTCTGGAGCTCCTGAATCCCTGGCACCGGCCAGAAAATCCTGTTTCGGCACTGGAATGAAGGTGACTTCGCGGCCTATCGCTCGCGAGAGCTCTTGCGCGGTCTCTCGGAACGTCAACATTCTTGGCCCCGTTACTTCGTATACTTCGCCGTTGTGGTGATCTTCTGTGAGTGCCGCGACTGCAACGTCTGCAATATCGTCTACATCCACAAATGGCTCCGGAATGTCGGCGACCGGGAGCGTAATCGCCCCGTTCAGAACCATCTCACGAAACTCACCCTCGGAGAAATTCTGACTAAACCAGCTGGCCCGGACTACCGTCCATTCCAGACCTGACTCCTGAACAATTTGCTCACAACGTTGCGCCTCCTCCTCCCCGCGCCCGGAGAGAAGAACCAAACGCCTGACATTGGAGTTCACCGCATAGTTGACGAATTCCTGAATTGTTTCGGTCGCACCGGGAATAGCCAGATCTGGCGCGTAATTGATGTAGACCGATTCAACACCAGCAAGAGCTCCACCCCAGGTGCTGGAATCATTCCAGTCAAATGGCGATGTTACTGAATTTCTTGATGCGATCCGCACAGGAACAGCTCGATCTCTGAGGCGCTCTGCGACCCGACGACCTGTTTTTCCAGTCCCACCAAGTACGAGAATTGTTCCTGATGTTGACGTTGAATTACTAACTTGAGTTTTCATAACCATCCCCTTAGATTGCTTTACAGAGTGTCAATTGACACGATGTAAAGCTTGCGGTAAGGTTTACATCATGTCAAGAGAAACTAATGAAACTCGCAAAAAGATCCTGCAGGCAACTGTCGACTCACTTGGAAAAACTGGAGGTGAAGGTGTGCGAATGGGTGATATTGCAAAAACCGCCGGCGTTTCTCGCCAGGCTGTTTACCTCCATTTTGCATCACGTACCGAACTCCTGGTTTCCGCGACCCGGTTTCTGGACGAAGAGCTAGATCTTGAAGAACGCCTGGGATTTGTCCGGGCGGCCGAATCGGCACGAGAAAGACTGATTCGCTACGTTCATTTCTGGGGTGATTACATTCCAGGCATCTATGGAGTAGCCAAAGCGCTTATAATTGCCCAAAGCTCAGATGAGGCTGCCAACGTAGCCTGGGATGATCGAATGTCCGCACTGAAATCGGGCTGCGAAGCTGTCGTTAAAGCATTGGCCGCAGAGCAGGCTTTGAAACCCGAATGGACTAAGGAATCGGCAACGGATGCTTTCTGGGCAATGCTGCTGGTGCCGGTCTGGGAGAATCTGACCTTAAAGTGTGGCTGGACCACAGAGCAGTACAAGGATCGTGTTACGTTGATGGTGTTGAACAGCTTTGTGAAAGAAACGCCGCCGTAGGGAGTCTATTGCTGCAGGGGATGTCAGAAAATGGCCAATTCTTTATTAAATGTGCTTGTGACTCTGGGGGCAGTCCTGTCTTTTGTTATGACAGGGATTTACTTCGCATTTTCTAATTTCATAATGCGCTCACTGAATGCTGTCGGCTATCAGGAAGCGATCTCCGCAATGAACTCCATAAACAGGGAAATAGTTCGACCGGGCTTCATGCTCTTGTTTTTTGGCTCCTCGTTTACCGCCCTCCTGGTCTTGACCTTGATCCTCTTTTTCGACAGTGCTCCTTTCTCTGGAGTGCTCATCATCGGATCACTGCTCTATTTGATTGGCATGTTTGGCTGTACCGCAGTATTTAATGTCCCCTTGAATAACCGATTAATGGCGGCTGTTGGTTCAGGCAAAGATCTTGAGCGCGAATGGTCGTACTACCTGAAAAAATGGACTCGCTGGAATCATATAAGAACAATCTGTTGTGCTATGTCTGGTTTGCTTTATTTATGCAGCTACCTACTGTAAACATCCCCTAGAATCGTTCCACTCGAAACTGGAAAATCCGGCATGATAGAGTCCTGAGCCAGAGACAAATGCCGATATCAAGGCGCTGTAAAAGGTCCGCTTTGTGGTCAAAATGGTCAGTGGAGGCACCGTAAGAAAGGTCGCAAAGCGGACATTCGGATTGGATCGTTCGAGTCGGATGAAATGGCCTCCGTTTGAGGCAGGGGTGTATCATGCGTAGCCAAGGAAGTCGACATGATTGGGATGCGGCACTTTTCACGGCTATACTAAAAATCTGATTTCGCTTCGTTCAGACGACGATCCTCCTTCTTTTCATCCTGCGCCGCTTTTTTTGCGGCATATCTATCGCTGATGATCCTAATCGAAAAACCGTGGTCTTGAGTGCCTTCACGTTCTTCTTGAATGCTAACGGTCGCGCCTCCACGTGATGCAGTAAACTCCTTTCCTGAATCACTTTCATCAAATTGACCAAAAACCTCCGAGTAGATATCGGTGAGTTCTTTAGCGGAAGATACATACTCGCCTCCCAAACTTGCTACTACTGAGTCTTTAGCAAACACATATGCTACAAGCATATACAAGCCTTGGAAGCCGGGAAGCGCTTCTTTATCGTTGACTTCGACGCAGCTAGCCACCCAACCTCCGATACCACCGTATGTCCAATCAGTTCCGATTGCAGCGGAGCAGGGAAATTTTGAATCGGGCAAACGTTCCTTAAATATATTCAGGTCCATCTGTAACAAAAGCAACCTGTATCGCATCCATACCAAATTTTAGCCTTTTGAATCTCATTTCTTCTTGTGCATGTAGTGGTCAGCTAATCCCAGACAGTAGTTTAAGCTTTTCCTATGCTGCAACGCGCGGAATGCCATCGTTGAGCGTGTGAGGTAGCTGCCGGTTGTAATGGTCCCTCAGATAGCCACCAACATCTTTTTTTGCCTATGGCAGACTGTGATATTCGAAGGCCGGTATCCATTGGAAACCTGCATCTTTACAGGTGTCTCGCCAATGTCCGCTTTTGTTTAGGTGTCGCGTGGGATGCGGGATAGTCGCAAAGCCGACATTCAGGTTGAACCATCGAGGCCTTCAAACGGGCCTCCGTTTGAGGCTTGGGGGTGTCATACTCTGCGGGGGAAGTCCATGAGTGCCTGTTTCATGGCCAGCAAAAATGGAGAAAATCATGAAAGAATGGGCTAGTCTCGCCCGGTCGCTCTACCGTTCCGCCTTGGTGAATCTTCGGATCATCTATTTATTTTTCTTCCACCCTAGAGTATTTGCTGCGCGTATCATGAAATGCCCATCGATTACCGATGGCATAAAGTTTGTACTGGTGATCGTCGTTTTAACGTTCGTTCTGGAGGCAACCTCTCAGCGGCTATTTAGCCATGCGGGCTTCGACTCTTTCGGTGCTTTCGTGTTATGTGATTTTCAGGACTTTAGGAGTTTCAAGCGCAGCCCTGAAATCCAGCAATGGCTGAAAGACAGAAGATCTATGACAAAAGGGGATCAGATCCCTGCGCCTGAATATATGGGAATGAAATTCGTGGGACCTGGGCTTCAAGTAGCTACTGGTGACCCTGAGACTGATCGACAGAACGCGAGAGTGCTTGAGTTCGGACTTTCAACAAAAATCGCCTTCCCGCAATACTGCCTGCTTGATGCGGACATCCCACAGCTCGCTTTTGTTAAATTTGGATTCGCCTCAATCCTCTTTGACAACGTCATCAGAGAGGATATACATAATGAACCCGTGGCAGTAATTTTCCTCCTCACCATATCCGCGCTCTTCTCGATCAGCGTCTGGTATGTGCTATTGAGGCTGGGAGCTATTGTTAATGTTCGGAGCATTTTCCTTGCATCGGTATATTCAGTAGCGATTTGGCATGGGCTTGTCTACGTGCGCCAAGCTCTTCTCGGGATTTATTACTCTTTCGATGAAAACTTATCACTACACTTTGACCTGATGAACTATTTCCTCGGATTAATGGTATTTGTTTTTGCCTCAGCACTACTCGTCCTTGGTTATTTATTTGCCTATATAAAAATTATCTCTCGATCCAGCTCCTGGAAGGTGGCCACCGGAATCCTAGTTGGGGCAGGTGCATCTTGCCTACTCGTTCCGCTTGCGATGGTGCCGATTCTGTATCTGGTTTTTAACTTCGGTTACTGGATCGGTCTTTTAGTGGGCTGACTGGACCTGTTGAAGTAAGGTAAATGGCGGTCAGCAGTCGACACTGGTAATAAAACCACAACATGGCCGGAGATTGACACCACAAATTGGCCGCTCGGGTGGTCAATTCGATCGTTTCTGAATGTCCACTTTTGTTTAGCTGAGGTACGTGAGTAGCCTTGGTCGCAAAGCGGACATTCAGATGTTGCGATAACGCCGCTCAACACACGCGGCTACGGAATGGAGGCGAGGCCGCAATGTAGTAGCCGTCGCCGTGCATGGCCTGGTTATACAGACTTTGCCACCAACATCTCAGTGGCGCCTTTTTGAAAACGGTAGCTCACAGCCTGCAGCGAAACTTCAATACCGCCTGCGGATAGTGCCGTCACGACCGAATCCAAATGCTTCGAAGCCGTTCCATCCAGAGAGATAACCGGGAAGACGCGAACCTCGGAGGCAACTCTGCACAGCTCCCACATTGATTCCAAGTGAGCCACTTCGTTTACGTGGTCACTGTAGAGAAAAAGGTAGTGGGAGCAGAGAGCCAGATGGAAACCAGAGTCCGGGAATGGCAGCGAAGGTAATGATGCTGGTACATACCGCCCTTGGTGGCGACCGGTATCAAAGTCAGAAAGAAACTCAGACATGGCTTTCATCCGAACCTTGCCAAGCTCTTCAACGCTGCCCAGTGAGTCCCAGATATAGTTGTCTGCCGCCTGTTTCATCTTCGTCATGATGTCCGGATACACCTCATCAATCCGGCGACGTATCTCCTTCGTCTCGAACTGATATACTGGATCACAAGATGTGATTTGGCTCCCCCGTTTTGTTCCTTCCGCGTTGAAGCTCGCTGGGCCATCACCACAACCAAGAATTCGCTTTTTCAGATCATCTTCCGATAATCCGAACATTGCTTGGTATTCTGCGAAAGATCGCCCCCATGGGACCACGTTTGCTAACTCCAATTCTGACTCTCCCTAGTCGGTATGACACCGGCAATAAACGGCGCCCTGACATGGGCGTCCGGTGTAGGCCGTAGGCCGTAGGCCGGAACGAACTACAACAACTTGTTAAGTGATTCCAGGCTGTCCGGTCCACCGTCCAGTCGAACACACTCAGCAGACTCTAGCTCCCAAGGGGCAGCGGACTTTGTATAGAGGTGAACAGAAACCCGTGATGCAACCGCTTCATCAAGCAAACCAGCAGGAATCCAAACCATTCCGCTGTCTCTCAGGCTATTGGGAACCGGACTCCCGCACTCTGAACAAAAGTCGCTTCGGAAACCGCTGGGCTTTTTGTAAGACTTGATACCACTTTCACCTGACACCCAACGAAAGGCGGTGCCCTGTACAAAAGTCGCGGCGTTAGCTGCCGCTCCCGTAACTTTTCGACACAACGAGCAGTGGCATTGATAGAAATTTCGAATCTCCTCTTCAATTTCGAACTTCACGTTTCCGCAGAGACATTCACCTTTCATCGATCACTCCTTCTGAGGGCGTCAGGCCCGTAACAGGAGAACCCGGGCCGACTCATTGATCCCGGGCTTCAACGATCCACGTGTCCGAGCGAGCGTTCAGGGTCGATTTCGTCCCGCACCAATTGCTTGAGCACCTTGATCTCCGGAAATCCCCCTTGCTCCTTGCGGGACCAGATCCGCTTTTCATTAACCCACACCTCAAAAATTCCACCGCTTCCCGGATGCAATGCCAGCGAATCCAGCTCGCCTTCGAAGGTGGCCAGCAGTTCCTGTGCCATCCAGGCCGAACGAAGCAGCCAGCGGCACCCTGTGCAGTAATGAATATCAACTTTGTTTGTCATTGGGCTCGCCCATTAATTCCCGAGTGTATTCGTCCGCAGTATACGGCAGACGCTAGGTCTTCTGACCGGGTCGACGAAACAACACGTAGTTTCCCAGTATGGCCAGCATCGCTCCCGCCACCGCCGTAATAGTCCACTCGAAGCCCTCCAGCCAGGTGGACACACTCAAGGCCACGATCGGGAACAGCACCGTTGCATAGCCCGCCTTGTCAGCGCCCAGGATCTGGATCACAGTTATGTAGGAATAGAAGGCGATGATGGACCCGGGGACTGCAAGGAACACGGTTGCACCCCAGAAGGTGGCTGTCGTGGGCACCACCCACTCCACTCCCTGAATCAGGCACCAGACACCCAGGATCAAGGCACCGTAGACCATGCCCCAGGCGTTGGCGACCAACAGGGGAATCTCTGCCAGTCGCACCTTTATGCTCACCAGGTTCCCCATGGAAAACCAGAAAGTACCCGCAGCGGCAAACAGTATGCTGGCGCCGGTTGCGTTACCCAACTGCAGGTCATGCCAGAACAACAACGCGACGCCGCTTATACCCAGTGCCACGGCCGGGTACTGTCGGGCGGCGGGCTTCAGCCTTAGCCACAACCAACCATTAACCGCGTTGAACAGCGCCACCAGCGAGAACACCACCGCGAGAAGGCCACTGGTCATCGACTCCGCAGCGCGATAGATCAGCAGAAAATTCACGCTGTACATGGTAAGCCCCTGAAGCACCAGCCAACTGTGCTGCTTCAGGCTCAGCTTCTGCAGGCGTCGCAGCAACGCAAGCACCGCCAGGGTCACAACAGAGGCCATGAGAAAACGGTAGAACACCGAAATATCAACCGGCGCCGACTCTACCTGCAAGCGAATAGCTGTCCAGGTCAGGCCCCAGATCAGCACCGTGAGAGCATAATGAGCAGAAACAGGCATGGCAGGTATTCCAGAAAAAAGTTGCACGTAACCAAACGACAAGGACAGAGTAAGGGGATGGAGAGGGCAAGACTTGTCACATCCTGCGCAACCATGGATGATTCTTGCGGAGGCCCGCTATGGATACCGACCCGATACCCACAAACACTTCACCGACGAAGCGCCACGATATCGTGGACACGCTCAAAGCCGCCGGCGTGGCGCCACAGAAACTGATGGAACTGGATAAGGGGCGGGCGCTCGCACAGTGGCAGAATCGCAAAGGAGAAGTGCGTTATGAGCGGCCAAACCATCACGCCCTGAGCATCTACATCAACGAGGGTGCCAAAACCAGACGGATGGTCAATGGGCAGGCCGTGAGCCAGGGGTTCCCCGGTGCCGTTTGTCTTTTTCCGGCAGGCAGCCACTCCACCTGGAAGATCGGCGGTCAGTTCGAATTCTTCCATTTCTACTTTAATGACCTCGACATAACCCAATGCGCTGAGCAAACCTGGGATTGCGAACCACACAACGTCGAGCTTGCCGAGCTCTACCATGCTGAAGACCCGGTACTGGCCCAGGCTGGGAAGTTGCTGGCGCTGAGCGATTGGCAGGCCCCTGGCCAAGCCATGGCAATGGACCATCTGGCGCAGTGGCTGTTGTTGCAGGTGCTCAGCCGCCACTCCACGGTGCAAAAGACACCACCCGCTGTCACCGGCCAGCTCTCCATGCGTTATCGCAGGTTGTTACAGGCCCGCATCCATCAGCAGCTGGACCAGCAGCTCACCCTCGCGGAGATGGCAGGCTGGGTAAACCTCAGCCCCTATCACTTCGCTCGCCTGTTCCGTGCCACCTTCGGCTGTGCGCCCTATCAATACGTCCAGGAACAGCGGCTGACCCGGGCCCGTGACCTGCTACGCAGGCCCGGGCATAAAATCATCGCCGTCGCCCTGGCCTGCGGCTTCAATAATTCCAGCCAGTTCAGCCGGACGTTCAAGGCCCGGTTTGGGGTAACGCCGTCCGCCTATCGCGGCTTTGTCGAATAACTGGATGGACCGATTATCCACGAACAGTCTTGCTGGCCGCACCAGGCCTGACCACAGAACCGTCCCCTAGCCCGGATTTCTCATAGTACCTCGGCGAACTTCGCAAATGGCTACCAGTAACGCCAAGATCCCTTTTGTAAACATCCCTGTTTTAGTTGCACCTCTATTAGAGCCCTCCGCTGACGGTCGCAAAGCGAACATTCGGATCGACCACAAAGCGGACCTCGTGAGCGTTTGTGATGACATGCACATAGGTTCTTCCGGCGCAATAATAATGAAACTACATCGTTAAACCCTATGAACTGAATAACGGTCCGTTCTGCTGCGCTACGTACCTGTTTCAATTTAGCCCGCAGGCAAGTCCCCTGAACATGATTAAAAAGCGCAAAAACAGGGCAGGTTGGGACATCCGTACAACTTGACCATTCTTCAACTACTCAATACACCAAACGTTTATTCTAATGTGCAACCGTCATTTTGTTGTGGTAAAGAGATGTAGTGAAGACTAAATGTGTAAGGACTGTCGCCATGCGCTTCAATAGTTCCCGTGCCCCGCTTGCCTGTGCTTTCACATCAATTCTCCTGCTGCCCTCTGTTTCACAGGGGAGCAACGACGCTTTTGCCGGCCAGTGGCAGGCCGCCATCCTCGGCAAGAGCGGCACCAACAAGTACAACCTGCAGATTGACATCAGCGAAAGCAATGGCAAGCTCACCGGCACCACCCGGTATCTTGATCTGGGTTGCGGTGGCACTCTCACAGCCGTTCAGAGCAGCAGCGAGCAGGTGACCTTCAGGGAAACCCTGACCCGGGGCAAAAGCAAATGTGTGCAGGGTGCCGGTATCCGGCTGGTCCGCAAACAGGGTGGGCTGACTTATGAGTGGCTCTATCCCAATGGTAAAACCGGTTTACAGGCTACATTGGTGCCCGGCAACGGTGGCGCCGGATCGGCAGCGTCTTATGTGGCAGCCCCTGCCGCTAGTAGCAAGAGCACTACTACTGCAACTGCAGCCAGCGGGAATTCTGCGGCTTCGGGTGCATCAGCAAATGCCACTATCAGTGATGCAGAGCTGGCTTTCACCGCTATAGACGATATGGCCGCTCACCCGGAGGATCCGCAAAACCCCCTGGGTCTGGTAGGCGCTACAGACGAGGAAGTTTCCAGCCTGCCGCTGGAAGAAGCCGCCGAACTGATCCAGTTTGCCCTGCCTCATGCCGAAGCGAATCTGCAGGAGCCCCGTTACCTGTTTGCCTTGGGGCGACTGGCATTGTTACAGGGGGATGAGGAATTTGCTGAAGAGTTGTTAACCAAAGCGGCCAACGCCGGTTCCGCGGCTGCAGAAGCTTACCTGGCGCACATTACTAATGACCTGCAACAGGCAACTACACACCTGCGTAACGCCATCAAAGGTGGCTTCACACCGGCCCGGGCCTGGCTGGCAAAGGTAGGAAATGCCGCGAAAGCCAATGCCATGGCTCAATCCGTTCCGACGCCGGGTTATGGCTCCGGCTATAACACGAATTATCAGTATCAACAGCAGCAGTATCAGACCCCGCCGGTAAAATTCGATCCGTCTGTTTATAACCGTCCGGACCTAATCAATGCGTTTTATGAAGGCGATGTCTCTGGCCTGGGTAACGATTATCTGGCAAACCTGACTTACGTGTCTGCCATGCATAACTTTTTCAACGAAACGACCAGCCTGCTGTTTCTGGTGAACGATAAAAACATCATTACCGAAATTGACCCCAGCCTTTCCCATCAGATTGCCCGCAAAATCACAACGACGGATAAAGGCATGAATGAAGCTATTGGTGTCGGAATGGAGTCTTTTTTTGGCCCCCTCATCGCCATTGGGCAAACCCGAAAGCGGGGCGGCAGCCTGAAGGAAGAAATGCACGCCATTAACCAGGCCATTATGGACAGCCCCCACGTGCGCCTCGAACTGGTCCGGGAAAAAGCCCTGCAGGATGCTAAGCGCCTGGCGCTTACCTATGATCAAGATCCACAGGTTTTTCGCCGGGTCTACAGCGGCATGAAAAAGTTCGTCCGGGAGAGCTGATATGCGCCTGGTGCTCTACACGCTGGTTGCCAGTCTGCTGTGGTTTTATACACCCACTGGTGTGGATTTTGTTTTTCAGGATTACTCGGCCCATGCCGCGGTAAAACGGCCACCGCCACCTCCGCCCAAGCCGAAGCCTAAAATCAAACGGACCGAACCCAAGGCTATAAGCAACCTCAGGCCCACCGCCAAGCGGAACCCGCTGAAAAACGAGGCCGTTAATAACAGGAGCCTGAAACCCAATTTCAGGCTCCCTAAAGGAAAGAAAGTTAACCTGAATCCCAGTTCCCTGAAGTCTTTCAAAGCCACGAAAGATGTCAGGAGCAGGTTACTGAACAAGTACGGCACCAAACCCAAAGCGAAGATCCCACGAAAAGCCTACAATGTATTAAATCAGATCAAAACGCGCAATGGAGCGCCACCCAACGGCTATAAAGGTCAGGGAAAATTTAAAAACGACAGCAGAGGCGGCGGACAAATACTACCAAGAGCAGGACCCAACGGAAAAAAAATTACTTACAAAGAATATGATGTGAATAAGTTCGTAAAAGGTCGCAACAGAGGCGCTGAGCGAATCGTTGTTGGCAGTAACGGGCGCGCTTACTACACTAACAACCATTACAAAACCTTCACGGAAATGAAATGATAGCTTCATCTTTGCTACAAACGCCCACCCCTCCCTGGATTATCCGCTCAGATCAATCCCTGCAAAATCTGTTGGATCAAATCAGGCATAATGTCAGCAATGCACACATTGTGGTGCTGGATGGCAGCAATATGATCAACTACAAAGGCCTGTATCGTGAATTTTCCGAAAAACTCGAATTTCCTGATTACTTCGGCCATAACCTGAACGCCTGGGTTGAATGCCTTACCGATCTGGACTGGCTCGACAAACACAACTATGTATTGATTATTACCGACAGCGGTCAGCTACTGTCTGAAAAACCGGATGAAAAAGACGCCCTTCTAGATGATCTGATGGAGGTATGTGAAGAGTGGAGCAAGCCGGTAAACCTTGGTGAAAGCTGGGACCGGGATGCCGTACCCTTCCATGTCATTCTGCTTGCCTGACCCCCAGGGTGAACAGCCTATTAAAGTCTGCCCCAACCTGTGTGATTCCGAAAAAACATTACTGAGATTCCGGCGCAGACATCGCCTTGAACTGATTCAGCAATCTGAACTGGAAAATCTCCAGCCGGTGGTTTGGCTGGATGTGTCAGGCGTTTTTTGAAGCTTGAAATGGCGTTACTGGTTTTCCGTAGCGTACTTGGCACGCACCAGCAGAATCCGGTCGATGGCGTTTTCCAGAGCAACGACTTCGTTTTCCAGCTTTTCGATTTCAATCTCGTAACGCATCAGCTCTTCTCTGGCTTCGCGATCACTATTGAGGGTTGCCAGGCGGGCGTTTAAATCCGCTTCTTTCTGTTTCAGATCTTTGGCTTTGTTAATGGCCGCTGTCAGCTCCGCTTTCTTGGTTTCAATCTGCCGGTTGTATTCATCCAGCTTTTTCTGGGCGATCCGGGTTTTGACTTGCTGCTGGCTTGCCTGGGTATCCAGCCGGTTCAGTTCCCGTTGTTTCCTCCACAAACGCTGGTCCAGCTGGTGGGCTTTTTGCCGCAGGTTTTCCAGTTCCTGCTGGCGCGCTTCCAGGTGTTGATTCAACCGCGAATCGTCCGACACCTGCATGCCAATAATATCGCCCCAAGATACTTTGGTGGGGTCGGTCTCGTTGGTGGTGGCGCAGCCTGCCAGGCCAGCCAGCAGGCTGACCATGGCGGCCTGCTTCAGTTTGGTTTTAAATCGCATGTGATTCTCTCGTTAGCTCGAAGTAATCGCCATCAGGGTTTCTTTCTGGGCCATCAGCTGGGGCTGAATACCGTTAAGCGTATTTAACGATCCCACCAGTTCATCGCGACGTTGCAGCAGGTTTTTATGGATGTTGGCCAAGTCAGGATCGTTGGGCATTGTTTTCAGGTGGCCTTCCACTTCGGTGATTTGCTGTTCTAACAAACGCATCTGCACCTGGGTTTCGGTGCTTAGTTCTTCGTTAACCGCCAGGTTTTTATTCAGGTCATCCAGCATGATTTTGGCACGCTTGATATTCGCCTGTTGCTGGGTGTTCTGGCGGGTCATTTGTGCGATCTGCTGGGAACGATAACTCATTTGTTTTTGAATACTGGCGGTTTGCCGTCCGATGTGTTTGATTTTTTGATCGGTTTCGGCAATGTCCGATTCAATGCGATTGTGCTTTTCTGCGTACTGGCTGCGCCATTCACCCACCTGGTAACCGGCTGCTCCGCCCAATGCGCCACCCACCACAGCACCAATGGCGCCTTTTTCAAGGCGGTCACGATCATCATCACCGGACACGGCGCCCACTACGCCACCGATCACGGCGCCCCAAGTGGCACCTTTTTTAGTGTCTGCGTCATCGAATGCGTTAGAGGAACATCCGGACAGAGCTACTGCCACGGCAAAGATAACGCCTGTTTTAGATATTTTGAGCGTTTTCATAGTGCACCCCTTTCTTCCAGTGTTTGCGCTTGCCTACCCTTGCTTGCGCTGTATCTATCAACCTACAAACGATCATCAATCATATTTTTAAAGTATTCTTTCGGCGCCATGATGGGAGGCACCGAATTAATGGTTTCCATGCCCATGATGAGCATGTCTGCCGCTGTTTGCTTTTGCTCGCTCTGCAGAGTGGTGATGGTGTTCGTTAGCTCCTGTTCCACCAGCACGCCGTCGTTCATGTTATGTGTGTACAGGGATTCCAGGGTATCGGCCATGCGATCCCGCAGATCCACCAGTTCTTTCTTTTTGTGATTCAAAATCACTTCAATGGCATTGATGGAAACACTGCTCCCGGTTTTTTGAGCTTCAATCAGGCTGATAGTGTTCATTTCGATTTCCTGACTGGTGAGATGATACAGGGTCGACAGCTTGATATAGTTTTTGATATCGAGTTCCAGTTCCTCCGGATTGACGGGTGTTGCTTCCGGGGTTGATTCGGTTGTTACCTCGGCAACCACGCCTTCATCAACCGGGGTTTGTGATTGCACATAGGCGTAACCACCGCCGCCCAAGGCACCAATCAACGACACCACTATAGCCACTGCCGTCAGGGGACTGGTTTTTTTAGCCGGCCCTGGTTTGGTTTTTGACGGCTCTGGTTCGGCCGGTTGCTCCTGAGTATCCTGTTCCTTGCCCGGTTCCGGTTGTTGCTTTTTCTCCGGAGCGGACCGGTTTGGATTGTTAATGATTGGCATAGTGTCAACGAATCCTGATGCGTTAGTCTTCTTTTACTATAGCGGTTAGCAGGTAGGCCAGCATTTTACCGGGGTTCTGGGTAAAGTTTTGAGGCTGATCTGCAGCCACGGCTACCTGCCTAAAAAAGTTGTAACTGGCCTGATCTTTTCCACTGGAACGGTTATTCACGGGCTCGCCGGAATACAGGCTGATAATGCTGCGCTTGTCGCGGTCGCCGACCCAGCGGCTGATTTGCTGCAGTAACTGGCGTTCTGCCTGACGCTCGTAATGTTCTACCCGGGTCCAGTCGCCATTGGGGGATTCATAGGGGCCTACATCCCCCAGCAGCATAATCGTTTGCGAGCCTTTGAACTGGCTTGCGGATTGTTCTGACATATCCAGCGCGGTAAGGAAGGCACGATCCACCGGTGCCAGGCCGCCGCGCACCAGTTTGTCGATAAAGCTATTGATCATGGCCAGTGAGCGGCCACCGTCTTTGTGTTCGGGGAATATCTGCTGGGCGGGGAACACCTGCAGGCCGTTGGGTACTTTATCGGATATAGCATAGGCCACCACGCCAATACGGAATTCCGGTGCCACTTTGGGAAGCACTTTGGATATGGTGCGGATGGTTTCTTCCAGGTGGCCCAGAGCATCGCTCATGCTGCCGGATACATCCACCACCACGATCAGCTCCAATCCCTGGGACTGGATAGCGGATTCAATATCGGCGAGTGCTTTGGTAACTTCTTCCAGTTGTTCGCGGGCTTTTTCCTTTTCGAATTCGGATTCCTGCATGGCTTGCTGAGCTTCGGCCATTTCGGCTTTGGCCTGTTCCAGCTCCTGCTTGATGGCGTCTACGTTTTCAGTGGGTTTAATCAAAGACAGGAAAATAATCATCAGCAGCACAAAGATCGCCATGGTGGCAAAGATCAGGTCACTGAATGATTCATAAAAACTGGTAAAGCGGGAGGGCGAATCAAGCTTCATGGGAGCGCTCCCGCTCCAGCAGTCGTTGATGTTCGCGATCCTTGGCCAGCTGGCGCATATAGGGCAGTACGTGCACTTCGGTCAGCTCCGCCAGGTGGGCGGTATAACGCATGATGGAGGCATCAATCACGCTGGTGAGTACTCTCAGTATCACACCACCAAAGATGGCACCTGCTAAGGTGGTGTAAAATGCCGTACCCAGGCCCGCCAGAGGGCCGGAGTCGGGATCGGCAATTTTATCCAGCAGGCCATCACCACCAGGCTGAGTAGCAAGGGCGGCAGACAGGCCGTCCATCATCATGATTAAACCCAATATGGTACCGATCAAACCCAGGGTTATCAGGATGCTGGCAAAGAGTTCCACTACGCGGTTTTTGGCCATCAGGCGGGAGTGCAGCACTTCGATCAGATTGTCCTGATACACATCAGGTTGTGACAGGGAGATGGTGTACAGGTTGTCGATATGAGAGCGGAATACGCTGACGGGGGCGCGCTCCAGAAAGGTGTCAAAATCGTCCACTTCTTCCAAAATGGCCACTTGTTGGGACGCCAGCTTGGTTTCTTTATCCAGAAAGCGGGCGTCGAAAAACCCCTTGATGATCAAACCAATACCCAACCCGCCAATGGCAATGTACATGCCCCATTCGATGGCGGCCTTGCTGTTGGCAATCATGGCTATGCTGAGCACACCGAATACGAGCACCATGACAATGGCCCAGGCGATCCATTCTGTCAGGCCTGAGAGTTTTTCGAACTGAGAAGCAAAGCTTTCCGGATGATGGGCGGACATAGGAGCACGATTCCCTGCGCAAACCAACGAAAGTATACATCTGAGGCAGATCAGTGATGGTACCGCCGGCCTATTGCTGATTTCTTAAGCAATAATCTAAAGCGATTTATAGAATAGGGAGCTGGCGCTTCTGCAAAGACCTCAGGGGATCAACGCGATCACGCAGGCCCCTCCGTTCAGCGCAATCAGCACGACAACAATGACGCTCTTCACGTTCTGTATATCCTGCCATAACAATGACCTCCTGTGATTTTTAATTGAGGCTGGCGACAGCCACGATAGCGAAAACTTCGGCTGCATATTCTGAGCCACACCCGAAAGAGTGCCGCGAAATCAAAAAGGAAATGATCTATTGGCAACGCAGATGTAAAGTATCTCGACACGAGGAGGGGGTCCAATCGCCCGAACGAGCCTGGCAAGTAGCGCCCAGGTAGCGCATGCACGGTGACACAGTGAGCCTCGGCGAGTTAGCGCCAGCGCCCCCAGCCCCTTGCATGCGGGTCCGCAAAGGCCATTTCCCCCAAACGCTAAAAAAAGTCGGCCGATTAGCTCCGCCTGCCCCAATGATGGTTTTTGTTCCTGCGCCAGCAGTCCGCAATCCGTGCGGATACGGAGTCTCTGAACTGCACCGCTCCTCATTGATTTTCGGGTTCAAGCCTGTACCCTATTTCTCCCATTACGATGGACATCTTGGCTAATATACCGCCTACTGACTTCTGCTCAATCATCGACAGGGTTACCCCTGTCGGCGCTATCGGTGCCCATCTCGTTCGCTCGCAACCGACCGATGGAGCCAATCTCGGCACGGCAAAAAGGTCTGCTTTCCAATGGAAGCATGCATCTTTAAAGCGGACTTACCAATGTTCGCTTTTGTTTAATGGCGTCCCCTACTAACAAGGCCTGTTGCTCGACTCCACTCTTTCGGTTCCAGCGAGACTATTTCGAACTCCGAGTTGGACGACGAATTTAGCACTTTGTGTGGTCGTCTACTGTTTGGTGGACGACCATACGAAGTACAAAAAGAGACCGACACCATCTATACATTTACATGTTTTTCCAGCGCTGACTGAAAAAATCCAGAAACACCTGAATACGAGCCGACAACGTCGTGTTCCGGTAATAGACAGCATTAACCAACTCCCGGTGATTCGGGCGGACTAGGTAGTCATCCAGAAGCTCCACAAGGTCGCCTTTTTCGAGATCATTGGCAATCATGAAGCGGGACAGGTAGGCAATTCCATTGCCCTGCAGGCAAAGCTGGCGCACGGCTTCACCACTGCTGGCTCGAATTGCCGGTCTCACCTTCATTCCTTCTCCCAGATGCCAGATGTTCAGCGATTCAGGGGCGGTAAAACCAATGATGTCGTGTTCCTGGAGATCGGCAGGCGTATCACAACCACCTTTACGCTCCAGATAATCCGGTGATGCCACCACTGACAGCGGAGAACGACCGACTGCCCGCGCGTGGAGGGTCGAGTCATCCAGAGCGCCGATCCGTATGGCGATGTCGATTCGACGTTCCAGGAGGTCAACGATCGCGTCACTGGCCGTCAGTTCGAGCTCAATGTCCGGATAGGCAGCCCTGAATTCCCGAACGTGTGGAACGATCTGATGTAACAGGAACGGATTTGCAGCATCCACCCTTAAGCGCCCGGCTGGCCGTTGCTTGCGAATGGCTAGCTGCTCCTCAGCATCGTCCAGCGCAGCCAAACCACCTCGCACCTTCTCTACAAACAAGCGCCCTTCCTCTGTCAGCCCCACTTTACGGGTGGTCCGATTCAAAAGCGTGGTGTTCAGGGATTGTTCTAACCGGGTAACCGCACGGGAGACCCGGGTGACAGATACCTCCAGTTGCTCCGCCGCACCACTGAAGCTGCCACTGTCCACCACAGAGAGCAGAAAAAAGAGATCGTCCGACCGACTTTTCATTTTCATTATCCGCAAAAGTATTTTTCAAAAAGCACTGTTTATCGCAAAAGTATGAAAGACCACACTAGGCAACGTCAATCAACTCCAATGGAGAACCGTTATGCCTATTGCACTATTCGCGCTGACATTAAGCGCCTTTGCAATCGGGACCACCGAATTCGTGATTGTTGGTCTGGTCCCAACCATCGCCCAGGATCTGGGCGTTACCCTACCTTCGGCTGGCCTCCTCGTCAGCTTGTATGCTCTGGGTGTCGCCGTTGGCGCCCCTGTACTTACCGCATTAACGGGTCGCTGGAATCGCAAATGGGTTCTGCTGTCGCTGATGAGTCTGTTCATCATTGGCAATGTGCTTGCCTGGATGGCCCCGAATTACGCTTCGCTGATGACTGCTCGAATCCTCACCGGGCTCGCTCACGGTGTGTTCTTCTCGATCGGTTCAACGATTGCCACCAGCCTGGTTTCGAAAGACAAAGAGGCCAGCGCCATAGCCATCATGTTTACCGGCCTCACGGTTGCACTGGTGACGGGCGTTCCACTGGGCACGTTTATCGGACAAACCTTCGGCTGGCGCGCTACGTTCCTGACGGTCGCTGCCCTGGGTACCATTGCACTCATTGGCAGCGCGCTACTGGTGCCAAAAAACCTGAAGAAATCAGCGCCAGCTACGCTTCGCCAACAGCTTGAAGTTATCACCCATCCGCGACTGCTACTGGTGTACGCCATGACCGCGGTCGGCTATGGCGGTACCTTCACGGCCTTCACCTATCTGACACCCATTTTGGAGGATGTCAGCGGATTTGCGCCTGGCATGGTCAGTCTGCTGCTTCTGGTTTATGGCATCTCTGTAGCCACTGGCAACATCTGGGGCGGCAAGCTGGCTGATCGCCTCGGGCCGACCTCGGCGTTGTACATCATTTTCGCTGGCCTGGCCGCCATCCTCTTTGTGCTCACCTTCACGGCCTACAATCCAATTGCAGCAGTCATCACCTTGCTTGTTTGGGGCGCCTTTGCCTTCGGAAACGTGCCTGGCTTGCAGGTCTACGTGGTGCAACTCGCCGAGCGGTATACGCCACATTCTGTTGACGTTGCATCCGGATTAAACATCGCTGCATTCAACATCGGTATTGCCGGCGGCGCCTGGCTCGGTGGGCACGTGGTCGAGGATATGGGGCTGATGAACACCCCCTGGATTGGTGGAGTAATTGTACTGAGCGCCCTACTCCTGACCCGGATTTCTTCAACACTGGATAACCGCAAACCGGCTATGGCCTGATCCATCAGAGGCCTCCCGAATGGGAGGCCCAGTGAGATTCGTGATGTTCCTCTATATGACCCGTCGTTCGGCGACGCCGCCCAGGTGTTCGATCCACTGGTGTATCTGGGTTTCCTATCCGGAGTAACCCGAAACATTCTGCTTGGCACGGCGGCTGTTGTTCTCCCGCTGCGCAGCCCTTGGATCGTGCGCAAATCCGCGGCCTAGGTTCAGGCACTGAGCCAGGACCGCTTGATGCTCGGTGTGGCGAGCTCCGAAAGGATGCCCTCCACTACTCACCAAAGGAATTATGGCAAGTCTCAAGTCGAACATGCCTCATTCCGTTCGGCGTGCAGCCCTTTTACCTCAGAAACTATCGGTCAGGCAACCGCTCAGAAACCCCTATCGCCGCGCTCTAACGAGTGAAAGACTTAACTAACCTGTAATGGAAAATAGTCCCGTAACGCGTATTGTTTGTGTTTCAGGTGATTGAACCGCTAGTCGCGCGCGCCGCCCCCTACAAGGAGCTTAACGGCCATGCTAGAAGAAGCGCCTCTTGATAATAGTTTCAGATTTCGTCAGGTTAGAAACCAATCCGAGTTGTTGTGCGAGTCCCTCAGCCCGGAGGATTGCAATCTTCAAGCAATCCCTGATACCAGCCCATTGAAATGGCATGTGGCCCATACCACGTGGTTTTTCGAAACGTTTATTCTGGTTCCATTTCTAAGTCACTACCGGCTTTTTGATGAGCAATTCCAGGTTCTCTTCAATTCGTATTACAACGGTATTGGCAAGCAGCATCCCCGACCGAAGCGTCACTTATTATCTCGCCCCAGCCTTGATGAAGTTATGTCTTATCGGCGTCATGTTGATCAGGCCATGGTTAATCTGCTTGACCGCCCACCTGAAGCCGATCAAAAAGAGATCAACGCGCGTCTGGTACTGGGGCTGAACCACGAGCAGCAGCATCAGGAACTCATGCTGACCGATCTCAAATATAATTTCGCTTGCAACCCTCTCCTACCGGCTTATGTCGACGGTGGCGTAGCTGTGAATCAGAACTCATTCAGGCGCGATAGCGGCTTTGAATTTTATAAAGGTGGGCTGATTGAAGTCGGACAAGAGGATGACGATCCATTTGGTTTTGATAACGAGCAGCCGCGCCATAAGGTTTGGCTTGAACCCTTTGCCATAGGCCGGAACTTGGTGACCAATGGCGAATTTCGCCAGTTCATGGAAGATGGCGGCTACGAGCGCCCCGAACTCTGGCTATCCGACGGTTGGAGCACTGTCCAGCAGGAAGGATGGAGACACCCTTTGTATTGGGATCTCTCATCCGACGAAGGGCGCATATTTACGTTGCACGGTGCAAAGCCGATAGAAGACGATGTTCCTGTATGTCATCTGAGCTACTTTGAGGCTGATGCCTTCGCGCGTTGGACAGGAGCCCGTTTACCTACTGAGGAGGAGTGGGAGCATGCCTGCATGCAGGCGAATACCGAAATCGCGGATGGTAGGGGCAGATTACACGGCCAGATCGACCGAACGCGTCTTCATCCAGATAATCTCCCCCCACGTCAAAAAGGACTGAGCGATATGTTTGGTCAGGTATGGCAATGGACGTCCTCGCCGTATCGCGCTTACCCAGGTTACCGCACTGCGCCGGGGGCGCTCGGTGAGTACAATGGCAAGTTCATGTGCAGCCAATTTGTCCTTCGGGGCAGCTCCTGCGCCACACCCAAGGGTCACAGCCGTTCAAGTTACCGCAATTTTTTCTATCCGCCGGATCGTTGGCAGTTCACCGGATTGCGCCTCGCCAGAGATGCCATGCCGGGGACAGAGTAACCTTTGTTCGTATACCCATTGGCAGAAACACCAGTGAACATCATTGCATTGCCCTACGCAGGAGCAAACCATGGATTCTCTAGTCAAGCCTGTCTCGAATAGCGACCTTCAACCTCGACTTACGAACCTCCGGGTCCATCATTTGGACGATGCTCTGGATGATGACCTCGCATTGATTCGAAAAGGCTTGTCTGATGCAAAGCCTTGGCTGCACCCCAAGTTTTTTTATGATTCTCGGGGCTCCAGGCTCTTCGATGCGATAACCGAAACGCCCGAGTATTATCCTACTCGTACCGAAGCATCGATATTTTCACGCTATACCCGTGAAATGATGGATCAGATGAGTGACAGAGCGGTGCTGGTAGAGCCGGGTAGTGGTAATTGTGTTAAAGCCTTAAAGCTCCTCAATGATGAGCGACTCAATCATTACGCTCCTATCGAGATTTCGAGGTCGTTTCTGGTGGATTGTTGTACACGCCTGGCGGCTAACAATCCGGCGTTGCTAGTGGATGCTGTGTGTGGCGATTTTACCCGTTGTCAGTCGTTACCAGGATCAGTGCCGGCTGATGGCCGTGTGGTCTTTTTCCCAGGTTCCACCATCGGTAACTTTGATCCCGATCATGCGCAAACCTTACTTGAAAACTTCCACGAGCTGGCCGACGGTGGCTATCTGCTGATCGGGGCCGATCTCCCGAAAGATCGCGCCACCTTGGAGCGTGCCTATAACGATAGTCAGGGCATTACGGCTCAGTTCAATCTCAATATGCTGTCGCACCTCAGTAGCTGTCATGAATGTAAGTTCACGCCGGAACATTTCGAGCATCTTGCGTTTTATAACGCCGAACTCAAGCGTATTGAAATGCATCTCGTCTGCAAAACAGGCACCGCCATTCAGGTTCAAAATGACATTTTTACGTTAACGCCCGGCCAGAGCATCCATACTGAAAGCTCTTATAAGTACGACTCGGCTGATTTACTTAGAATGGCTCGCTCTGCGGGATTTGAGCCGGTTGGACAGTGGACCGATTCACGCGACTGGTTTGCAGTTTATCTGTTGCGTGCTGTCTGAGAATATTGGCAATCGGCAATCCATTTAAGTGCCAGATGCCTAAAGGATTATCGGGAGTGAATCACCCGTCCTGTCTGATCCAGGGCTTTGAGGGTATTTGGTACACCAAGCCAGCCGGTATCGGCGTATATATCATCCTCGATAATGGCAAGGTCGTGCTCCTCGGCCAGCTCAAGTAACCGCCTGCGGGCCTCTGGTGGCATGGTTGCACCACTTGGCGTTGCGAACGCTGGTGATACCACGCAGGCACGTACGTCCCAACACTTGAGAACGTCTGCAAGCGCAGTACTTCTCGTCATGATGTCCCGAGGAAACCAGCCCGCTCACTGCTCACGATCAGTAGGTCGTTCCACCGTTAGAACACTCCGTTGCAAACCTTCAACTACCTATCCCTGAATACTTCAGCTAGGTTTATACAAGTTCCTGCATACGTCGCAGTTTCCCGACCTGGGCCTAATTAACGGAGAGTGATGATGAGTAATCCAAGCAAGTCCATGGCATTCGATTGCGATATTGCGCAACACTGTGGTGCGATCGAATTAATCATTCAGCCCATAGAGAAGAATCTCGGAGGGTTTTCTGTAAGGCGTGCGCTTCCCAATAAGGAACGACAAATGGTCGGCCCCTGGATCTTTTTTGATCACATGGGGCCCGCTCATTTTTCTCCTGGAGATGGCATCAATGTCCGCCCTCATCCCCACATCAACCTTGCCACGGTAACCTATCTTTTTGAGGGTGAGATTCTCCATCGCGATTCACTCGGTAGCGTTCAACCTATTCGTCCGGGTGACATTAATCTCATGGTGGCGGGGAGTGGCATCGTTCATTCGGAGCGAGAGCGCCCTGAGGCTACGGGCAAAGATAGAACACTGCATGGTTTGCAGTTGTGGTTAGCGCTCCCCGAATCTGTAGAAGAGAGTGCCCCGGCGTTTTTTCATTACCCCAGCGAAACGATACCTGCGACGGACATTGAGGGCGTACCCATAAGGGTCATTATGGGCAGTGCCTTTGGACTGACTTCGCCAGTCAAGCTTTCTTCTGAAACCTTATACGTTGAAGCGCACCTGCAACCGGGCCAATCACTTACGCTTCCCTACGCTGAAGAGCGTGCAATTTATGTTGCACAGGGCTCGTTAAAGGCACGGGATACCTTTATCCCGGAATTCTCCATGGCGGTGTTGGCACCGGAGCAAGGCGTTGAAGTTGTCGCTCAGGAGGAATCCCGGATTGCGCTGATTGGCGGCGAGCCCTTGGGCCCCCGGCATATGGTTTGGAACTTCGTGTCCAGCCGAGCCGAACGAATTGAAGAAGCCAAAAAGGATTGGAAGGCCGGCAGGTTTCCAGTCGTACCTGGCGATGAAGAGGAATTCATTCCGTTTCCAGGTTAACCATCCACCCTGAATCAGTGACAGCTCCACCAAACTGGCGGTGGTTACACCATCACTAACTGCATAGTTGCAGCTGAGTTCCGAGCCAAAAGCTACATTTGGTTACGATAATCGCGCTTTTCTTAACCCGTGAATCCTGATTTTTGTCATGAAATAAATATATAGTCTTTGCTTAAAAAATATAGGCATAAAGGGATGAGGGCCGTAATAAATGAATAAGAAAGCAACTGTGTTTGCAGGATTTCTGATTTTTCTTTGCAGTTTTCCGGTACTGGCAGACGCCATCAAGCTTGGGTTTAACTACCCGGAATCCGGGCGCTACAAAGACCTGGGCCTGCAACAAAGACTGGCAGCGTATCTCGCCGTTGAAGAAATAAACGAGGCCGGCGGAATTCTCGGGAAGCAAGTGGAACTGGTTATTCGCAACACAAGTGGATCACCGGAACGTGGCGCCGCTAACACTGAGGAACTCATCAAGCAGGAAAAGGTAGATATGGTTTTTGGTGGTGCATCCAGTGCAGTGACGATTGCCTCAGGCAAGGTCGCAAAAAATCTGGGCCGCCTCTATTTTGGTACGACAACTTCCGCGAACGCAACTACAGGTAGCGAGGGCCACGATCACATGTTTCGTGAATACCCGAATGCCTGGATGACTGCGAATGCGCTTGGCAGTTATCTGACCGAGGCCTTCGGTGACGCCAAATATTTTTACGTTACGGCGGACTACACATGGGGTTGGTCCTCTGAAGAGTCCATCCGCGAATTTACTAAGACAACAGATAAAAAAGCCCACCCCAATGCGCTGACCCCTTTTCCAAGAGCGTTCATCAAGGATTTCAAAAAAGCACTCGGCGAAGCAGAAGCCAGCGGAGCTGAGGTACTCATTCTGGTTTTATACGGTGACGACCTGGTGAGAGCGCTAAAGGTTGCCTATGAAATGGGCTTGAAAGACAAGATGAAGATCGTGTTGCCCAATATTACGCTTGGAATCGCCCAGAACGTTGGCGCGACCATTATGGAAGATGTGATATCCACGACGCCCTGGGAGTGGATGATTCCCTATCAGTTGGGTTTTGTACGAGGCCAGGAGTTCGCTGAGGCATTTACTGAAAAGTATGGTGTAAGGCCTACCTCCACTGCCGCGACGGCATATGGCATTGTCTATCAGTACAAGGATGCGGTGGAACGCGCCGGCACGACCCGCACCCCGGATCTTATAAAAGCACTCGAAGGCCATGAGTTCACCCTACTGAAAGATGTTCAGCAGTGGAGAGCTTTTGACCACCAGAACCTGCAGACAGTGTACGTGGTGCGCAGTAAAAAAAGAGAGGATGTCGTCAGCGACCCGCTGCGCAGTGATTTTTTCGAGGTGGTAGGGTCTCTTGAAGGGGAAAAGGCGGCACAAACCCTGGCGCAATGGCGCGCTGAGCGAGCTGCAGCCAATAAGCCGCCGCACCTGTAAGAGCGATCCGGCCCTCGCCGGGGTGAGTAGGTAGATTGCCGCTCTCCACCGGCGGTCCGCGCTCGCGGAATTCCTTTCTCCGCCAGCGCCTTCGATTACAGATTTGGCTCGGTTCGAGCCTATGAAATTGAGCGGCCGTTAACGACCATTGCCCCTATTTATACGAATAAGAAACAAAGGGTTACATATTTTTACGGTTCGATATTGGACGTATTCCAAGCTATGAACCAGAATTCCGTTTTTGGAATCTCAGGCGCTATGAAAAAGGGAATTGTTGTATCGCGATCACTTGGCTCTGCAAATCCAGAGGCAAGGATAGAGGGACAAACAGACTGTCTTGACCCGTTGTTGGAGTCTCAACTTACGGTGATCGCAACGCTTGCACAGCATTCTTTTGGCGTGGATACCGTCTTATTGTCAGTGCCAGGCACAGAAGGTCTGTGGATCAATTCAGAGTCAGAATCGGCGAGTGGACACTTCACTTACCGTGACGTTAACACGCACGGACAATCTAACTGTTCCGACCGAATTTGCGTTATAGAAGATACATTAAATGTTCCTGCATTTTCGGAAGTTTTTCTCATTTCTGACTATTCCGAGACTCGGTTTTACGCAGAGTTAGCGGTCAGCGCGCCGAATGGCGTTCAGATAGCATTAGTTCGCCTAATCCATTCCCAACCGAAACGCTTTGGCGAGCAGCCACGAAAAATGTTCCAGCTTTTAGGGAACATTATCAGCAATACACTTCAGAACCAGGTACCGCGCCAACAACCATCGATCGAAACGCCCAGCCTTGTTCAATCCATTTCACAAACTCAGGACCTGTTTTTAAACAGTACTGACTGTAAACCTGCCTACAACCATCTGCTCAAAAACATTCTGTCTTTGACCAACAGTCAGATGGGACTGATCGGCGAAGTGCGTCAGAACCAGCAGGGTGAATTCTCTCTAAAGATTCTGGCTTTGTCTGGAGAGCCTCAATGCCCGCACGGCATCGCCCTCCTCCAGGGAATCCAGAATGAGGGAATGGTTTTCAAGCAGCTGGACAATCTGCTAGGGGCGGCCGTTTCACGGGGAAAAGTGGTTATCTCGAAGAATGTCGCAGCTGACTCAAAACAAGTTGGGCTGCCCAAAGGTCATCCCGCTATGACGACCTACATGGGTATCCCCGTGTTTTCCGGTCAATCCGTGACTGGCCTAATTGGTCTCGCCAATCGTCCTGAAGGATACACCGAGAAACTCGCTGAGGAACTCCGGCCGCTCAGCCAAGCCGTCGGAATGCTCGTTGAGCGGCAAAAGTTGCACGTTGAAAAAGTACACAGCATTCGCAGGATGGAGCGAGCTCGCAATTATGATCACTTAACGTGCCTGCCGAGCGGCCCCATGCTGACAAAACTCTTCAGGAGAGAGGTTCGGGAAACGATTAAATGGGCGCGCAAGCTCTCTGTCTGCATGATTGATATCGACGACTTTAAACACATCAATGATCAATACGGCCATGCAATTGGCGATGAGATCCTCAAAACGATCGCCGGGCGATTAAAGCGCGCCGTTCGCTCAAAAGACTTGGTAGCTAAACTTCGTGGCGATGAGTTTCTCGTTACGCTTCGAGGTATGGATTCTCCCTCAGTTTATCGAAGGCTCCTGGATGTCATCTCCGAGCCTATTACCATCTCGAATCAGGCGTTCGTGCTTTCAGCAAGCATGGGTGTAACGGTTTATCCGCAGGATCAAAGTGAGCCCGACACCCTCCTTCGTCACAGCAGCCATGCGCTGTATGAGGCGAAGGATTCCGGCAAAGGTCGGTTCGTAACGTTTGATGTTAGCGTTCATCAGGCGCGTCAAGAGCGTATCCGCATTCTTGAAGACATCGAGTCCAGTCTTGAGCGCTCTCATTTCCAGCTATTCTATCAACCAAAAATCAATTTCCGCAGCGGGATTGTAGAAGGATTCGAAGCACTTATACGCTGGAACCATCCGAAGCATGGTCTACTGATGCCTAATGAGTTTTTGGGCGCAACAGAGTTAACGAAATATGAATCCCTCCTTGGGGACTTTGTCATCCGAACGGCCCTGTCAGCGCTTCAGCAATTCGAGGCAAATCACCAGAACTACACAATCAGTATCAACATTAGCCCTAACCATTTTCTGGACAGCAATTTTGTTTCTGCTCTGCAGGCCCATTTAAGAGGTTGTAGCACCCAATTACGACGGAGGCTCGTTCTTGAAGTACTGGAAAGCACCGCGATGGAGGACCTGGGTACGGCTAAAAACACAGTCAAAGCGTGTCACGCGCTGGGCGTTATGGTCTCACTAGATGACTTCGGAACAGGTTTTTCTTCGCTCACGTATTTCAGGGATCTGCCAGTCGATGAAATAAAAATTGATAAGTCGTTTGTGATCGGCATGCTGGACAACCCAAGCGACCGAGTGATAGTTGAATCCATTATAAGCCTATCAAAGCGCTTCAATCGTCGTGTTGTGGCCGAAGGGGTGGAAACCAAGGCGCTAGCCCAAGAACTGCGTGGTCTAAACTGCGATTTCGGCCAAGGGTATTATTTCAGCGTGCCCCGGCCGCTCGAACAAGCTATCGCGTGGGCTGACCCTTTTTCTGCCCCCTTGTTCAAAAATGAAATGCAATGACATCAGTTGTCGCCAGGCAATCTGAAATCGACATCGTCGAGAGAGTCTGCAAGGAAGTCCAGAAACGCTCTTACAGCCGGAAGCAGCCCGCGACGCGTCGGAAAAACAGCGTGGAAGATACCACCGCGAGGTCGCCAGTCCGGCAGAATACTGATGAGATTTCCTTCAATCAGGTCCTGCCCACCGACGATGAGCGGCATTTTTACCACCCCCAAACCACCCACAGCAGCCTTTAGCAGTGTAAAGACATCGTCGGTAACCAGGCGTGGCTGGTGATGGATTTTTACGGACGCGCCAGCTGGCCCATCCAGGCACCAAACGTGCTGTCCGTCCCATTGTTCAAAATCGATACTGGGAAGCTTCGATAAATCATCGGGTGACATGGGTTTCGGGTGCCGGGCAACAACCTCCGGCGATGCCATCAAACACTGGGGGCTTTTGGACAACACCTTCATCGTCAAGTCACTGTCCTCAAGTGGTGGATACCTCACTCGCAAGGCAACGTCGAACCCCTCCCTCACGAGGTCCACTCGCCGGCTCGTGGCCTCCATTTCGATTTTTACTTTCGGATATTGCTGCATAAACCGGACAATCAACGGGGCCACCAGAAAGTAGATAACTCCCGGCGCGCAGCTTACCCGTATTGAACCCACGGGTTCGGACCGGGAATGATCGATGACTTCCTGCGCGGCATCGGCCTCGACCAACATTGCCACGCAGTGGCGATAATAATCTTTGCCCAGCTCCGTGACGGTAAAGACTCGCGGTGACCGATTGATCAGCCGGGTATCAAGCCGCTGCTCCAGCTCAGCAACCCGCCGGCTCAGCTTTGATTTGGGAACACCAAGCGCCCTGCCCGCCGGCGCAAATCCGCCGTGCTCAACCACTTTCACGAAGTAAAAAAGATCGTTCAAATCCTGCATGCTTGATCGTCCTATATGTAGAACCCAGAGTATAGATTCTCGTACCTACCCAGGCCATCCCAGCTGAACTATCGTTAAATCTGCCCCTTAATCCCCGAAACCGAAGTGGAAGGGGCCAACGATCTGAGAGCTATGCACCGCTTCAATCAAGGAAAAGGAGAATGTTATGAGTAAGCCCTATGTTCGACTCGATAAAAACGACGCTGCGGTACTGATGGTAGATCATCAGACCGGTCTGCTTTCCCTGGTTCGCGACATCGACCCGGACAAATTCAAGAACAATGTGTTGGCCATGGGTGACCTGGCTCAATACTTTGGACTTCCAACGATTCTGACAACCAGTTTTGAGACCGGTCCTAACGGTCCTTTGGTTCCAGAACTCAAAGAACAGTTTCCCAACGCCCCTTACATTGCCCGCCCGGGGCAAATTAACGCCTGGGACAATGAGGACTTCGTAAAGGCCGTTAAGGAGACGGGCAAAAAACAACTGATCATCGCAGGTGTGGTGACCGAAGTGTGCGTTGCTTTTCCGGCACTGTCCGCACTGGCTGAAGGCTACGACGTATTCGTGGTGACTGACGCGTCTGGCACATTCAACGAATTGACGCGGCACTCTGCCTGGGATCGGATGTCGCAGGCCGGTGCTCAACTGATGACATGGTTTGGACTGGCCTGTGAGTTGCACCGAGACTGGCGCAACGATATTGAAGGGCTGGGTGCTTTGTTCTCAAACCACATTCCTGACTACCGCAACCTGATTACCAGTTACAACACATTGCCTGAGAAGCAGTGAGCTAATGGTGGGGGTATTCGGGTCGTCCAGCGAATACCCCGCCCCATCGCACTTTTAGGCGGCGTGTTTTCTCGCTTATCGTCTATATCGGCGAAGGTAGGCCTTAGCAGTCAGCGTTTCAAAAATAGGATGCTGAGTACAAAAATCTTCACCTATTCAGGACCTGCAAGCTGCTTTATTGTCACATTCACGCAGCAAAAACATTGGGCCGATGAACCCATCAGGAGGTCAAAGTGAAAAAGATTCTGACAACGTACGGCCCCCCTCGAGGTCATTGGGTGGGTGATGGTTTTCCGGTGCGCTCACTCTTCTCCTATGATCAGATGGGCGCATCAAATATCTCGCCGTTTCTGCTACTGGATTACGCCGGGCCTTCGGAATTTCCACCGGCTCAACGCCCCCGCGGTGTTGGCCAACATCCTCATCGAGGCTTCGAGACCGTTACAGTGGTTTACAGCGGTGAGCTTGAACACCGGGACACATCGGGTGCCGGCGGGCTCATCGCTGAAGGAGATGTCCAATGGATGACAGCTGGTGCAGGTATCGTGCATGAGGAGTTCCATTCCCGGCAATTCACCGAGCAAGGTGGTTTGCTGGAGATGGTGCAACTCTGGGTCAACCTGCCCGCATCAGCGAAGGACACGCCAGCGGCTTACCAGACATTGCTCAATGAGGATATTCCTCGTGTGCCGCTAGAAAATGGTGGTGGAATATTGCGTGTCATTGCCGGTGAGTACCTTGGGCACCAAGGGTCGGCCAGTACGTTTACGCCAATCAACGTGTGGGATCTCAGGCTTGAGCCCGGTTCACGCGTGAACTTACCGGTACCCAGTGGACACACCACCTTGGTGGCAGTGCTTAACGGCTCAGTTCTGATCAATGGCACTGATGTATTGCGTGGAGTCGAGCTCGCGAACCTTGATCGCGAAGGACAAGAAGTCGTACTCGAGTCCAATAATGACGCGCGATTGTTGGTGTTGAGTGGAGAACCCATTGATGAACCGGTTGTCGGTTACGGGCCTTTCGTGATGAACACACAGGAAGAAATTCAACAGGCCATGCTCGACTTTCAATCCGGCAAATTCGGCGCTCTCTAGAGCGGGAGCTGAGCCGAATTGGCCCCGTTCAGAAGGGAAAAGTCCGGCTCCTGAGCCGGGCTATTAATAATGTACTTTATGTGGACGTCGACTTAACTACAGAAAGGCTCTAGGATTATTATTGCACCATCCGAAGGACCAATTATAATCAGAGCGCTAATGCTACCCGGAGTACACTTTATCCACTTCCTTCCCCTTCCCCGTTCCCGTTTGTGGAGCTCCGGTCTGGCCTTCTTGCTGATACCAGGAGTTGCCATTGCTGCCGGGAGCGAAGATAGCCTTTGGGACACGCCGTTAGAGGAGCTAGGCCAAATCCGAGTGGTATCCATAGCTTCTGGTACTGAAACCCCGCTTGATAAGGCTGCAGCAATTACCTCCGTTATCAGTGCCAGCGACATATCAGCCATGGGCGCAACGGACCTTGATCAGGTACTGGAAACCGTGCCAGGGCTGCACGTTAACCATTCAGACCAGACCTTTTCATCCAAATATATTTTCAGGGGAATTACCTCCAGCTTTAATCCGCAGGCCTTGTTGCTGGTGAACGGGATCCCTGTAACCACCATGATGTATGGCAATCGAGGTAATGTCTGGGGCGGCATGCCGATCAAGGCAATCAAGCGTATAGAGGTTATCCGGGGCCCGGGTTCTGCTTTATATGGTGCCGATGCCTACGCGGGCGTTATCAACATTATCACCAAGACTGCGCAGGACGTGCACGACACCGTTGTTGGGGCCAGGACAGGGAGCTTTGACACCCGGGGTGGCTGGCTTGAAACTGGGAAGCAGCTGGACGGCGTAGGTATAAGTTTCGTGCTCGAGTATCAGGAAACTGACGGCTGGCGAGAAACTATCCATCATGACGATCAAACGAATTTTGATACAACATTCGGCACATCGGCATCGCTGGCTCCCGGTCCAGTCAATACCTCAGTAGACCAATTGGATGCGCGACTAGATGTTAGCGCCGACAACTGGCAACTTCGAGCTGGATTTCAGGATCGGAGTAATGTGGGCACCGGCCCCGGCATTGCTCAAGCGCTGGACCCTGAAGGCCGTTACGGTTCCCGACGATTCAATACAGACTACAGTTATCGCTGGCAGCAAGTCGCCGATGGGCTCGATGTTGAAGCCAGAATAAGCTACTTCAATATTACCCAAAAGCCGGAAAATAATATTGTTCTCTACCCAGCTGGCGCTTTTGGTGGCACCTTTCCCGATGGTTTCATTGGCAGTCCGGGGTATAAAGAGAATCAGGTTCGCTTTGACCTGAGCTCAATATACCGCAATTTGAATAATCACCGTGTTCTAACCGGAGCAGGTGTGTTTTGGGCTGACTTGTACGAAGTTACCGAGAGCAAAAATTTCAATCCGGATTTCAGTCCGAAAGGTAGTGTCGAAGATGTTTCCAATGATCCCAGCCAGGTCTGGATGCCCGAGGAAGCGCGGACTAATTACTATGCTTTTATACAGGATGAATGGCAGTTTGCTCAGAACTGGCAACTGGTTAGCGGCTTTCGCTACGATCACTACTCGGATTTTGGCAATACAATCAATCCGCGAGCCGCACTAATCTGGGCGACGACAGACACCGTTACTACAAAGTTTCTGTATGGGCGAGCATTCCGTGCGCCATCACTGAATGAGCTTTACGCTGCGAACAATCCGGTTGCCGGAGGTAACCCTGACCTTGATGCTGAAACGATCGATAGTTTTGAGATTGCCCTATCGCATCAGGTGACCTCGAAGTTCCTATATGGCGTCAACGCCTTCTACTACGAAATCGATGATCTGATTATTGCACAGCCCACTTCCGGCCCTGTCTCCACAGTGTACCGAAATAGTGGCCAACGCAACGGTCATGGCGCAGAACTGGAAGCCACCTACCAAGTATCAGACGATCTCAAAATTATTGCCAATTATGCCTATCAGGATGCGACTGATGATAAAACAAATGAGGCAGTCGGTGAGGCGCCCAATCATCAAGTGTATGGGCGTGCAGAATGGAGGGCTGTTTCAGGATGGTTTCTCAATACCCAGCTTAACTGGGTCGGCGAGCAAAAGCGGATTGCGGCCGATACCCGGGAACCCGTTTCTGATTACACCACTGTCGATTTGACACTACGTACCGATGGGCTTTGGCTGGGGCTGGACATGTCCTTGTCTGTGCGGAATCTATTTGATGATGATATTTGGGATCCGAGCCCCTACTCCGACCCCATGCCTCTGGTCCCAGGTGATTTCCCGATGGCTGGTCGTAATGTCGTCGCAGAGGTTCAGTACCGATTCTGACCGGATAAAGAGTTTCGTGTCGTGGCTTTATTCGGGGCCGTTCCAATCTCGTTTGGCCCTACCGCCATAAACAATACTCGTGCACCTGACAGGGAAAAAACTGCCCTCGGGCTGGTCTCTCGCGTCCTGGTAGCAAGGCACCATGCCGGCAATGAAGCAGGGCGTCATAAAGAGCTGGTATTCCTGGCAGTTCAGCCCGACATCGGCAGCCAAAGCCGCATCAATAGCGGCGACATTCATTGAGTAGCCATAGGTTGCTTCAAGATGCGCGTGAACGTTTAAAGCCATTTTAAGGTAGCGCCCCTCTCCCAGCCCGCATTCCTCGGCTTTTTTGATGGTGTAGGGTATCCGCTCATCTGATTTCGCCAATGGACGACCGTAACCGTAGAGTATTCTGCCCGCGGATTTCTCTCGTTCCACAAACTCTATCAGCTCACCTCCGTCATCACACCAGCGCCCTGCCCGGTAGAAAAAATCCAGCGCCCTGACTTCGGGCCGTCGACCGTACATTGAGGCCTCGGATACACTCATACCCGCCATCAATGCCAGAGAGGCAGTTGAACGAACGGTCCCCGCGAGGGCGGTAACATGGTTTGGCCAAATTGACGCATCCGGGTAGCTGGTGGCCACCCAGTAAAAGTTCAACAGCTTTGCCTCATTCTCTCCTATGTCCCGACCGAGAATGCTATACAGGTAGAGATGGAGCCATTCATAGTCGCCAAGCTCCTGGTGCAAGTCCTTGTTGTGCATTACCACACGGTCCGACAGATAGGCTTTTCCTTTTCGGGTCACCCAATGGCTTTCGGTATCAAGTAGATGCTTGTGGCTCATAGTGGGGCCTGCTCCGGTTTAGATGACTCAAACGGGCCAGGGTCATCGGCCAGCTCTATTGCGGGGCCATAATATGGAAATTTCTTCCACCCCATTTGCTTTTGCTCCAACGCGTGGACAGCCGCACCAGGCAGCCGGAGCATCAGATACAACATGCTGCCCTGGTCCTCGTTCAGCCCAAGATCAACCAACGCAGCAGCGGCAACACCACTAATTGCCAATGGATAGCCTACCGTGTCTTCCAGAGTTGCCCGGTTTTGATTCAGCCAGGTGAGTGAGCCATTTGAGGGCGCAAGGCCGGCAAGAAAGTCCAGTGATTGCAAAACCGGAGCAGGCGTGCGATCACCGTTGGGGTCGAAGCCTGGCGCATGCTCCATTGGGAGCCAGATATCGGCTCGTTCATCTTCTTCAGGGTTGAAAAGTTGGTTGCCCCAAAGTTCGAGGCATTGACCACATTCCTGCCAGAGTCGCATACAGATCGATACTTCCTGCGCTCCGCCATATTGCCCTGCCCCCACCGCCAATGCTGCCATAAGTGCTGAGCTGTGATTAGTGCCTGCCACACCGGCATTCATCGCTGCACGAACACTGGCCTCCCGAGGCCCCGGATTGGCCAACACCATGGCCAGCTTTTCAAGCAACCTCGATTCTGAAGCCTGCGGACGATCACCTTTGAACATAAGCAGCAAGTACTCAAACCAGCTGGCTTGGGGAATGATCTGCCCGGAAACATCGTAACCATGACAATAACTTGCCTTGGCTGCGAAAGGATTGGATTCTTCGGGCTCTTCCAGCCAGATATTGGAGTGATAGCGATAATCAGAAGCCATTTTTTGCCCTTGTGCGTATTCTCGATTCCGTAACCGGATATGTCACAGGCCTTGGTGCCGTGGCTAGACGGCACCCGTTAATACTTTCATTCTCGAGCCCATGGGCGGAACTTCGTCACCGTCAATAATAATATTGAGCAAACAAGGCCCTGGCCGAGCCAGGATCCTTTCAATATCAAGTGCCTGCAGCTCCTCCAGAGTTTCAATTGTATACGACTCGATGCCCATGGATTTAGCCAGCATTGCATAATTGATATTCGGGAGTTTGTTGGCAGTGGCCTCGCCGCCACTAAGGGCCTGCCCATGTCGAACCATTCCCAAGGCTGAATCGTTCAGTATCACCATCAGCAAGTTGAGGTTCTCTTGCAGAGCAGTGGTTATTTCCTGCCCCGCCATGAGGTAGCTTCCGTCTCCGGTAACGCAGATTACCGGGTCACCTTTCGTAGCCGCCGCCATGCCAACAGAGGCCCCAATTGCCCAGCCCATTGAGGCGAAACCAATACCGATGTGGAACAGCTTCCGGTGGGCACTGAGACCTTCAGGCCGGCGAATATTCCAGTAATGTATTCCCCAGAGAAAACTGTTGCCGCTGTCCATGAGGACCCGCGTGGTCGGCGGGCAGGTCTGGCTCAGATACGTCATGAGCGCTTGCGGTTTAATCCTGCCAGCCCGAGAGAAACACTTTGAGCGGTCACGGAGCGACGTATGTGCAGGCAGCGACAGGCCATCCAAAGCAGGCTCAGACCCGGAGCACCGCTCTCGGCGATCACTTATCAGACACTTTACGACAGACTCGAGCGCAAGCCTGGGTGAACCTAATACAACCAAACGAGCCATGGTCGAACGGCTAAGGTGTCCAGGGTTATTCGATAGATGAATCAGGCGCTCAGATAAAATGGCTGTCGGGTCCCAGCCGGAGGTTGATACTTCATCAAGGGCTGTTCCTACGACCACAACTCTTTCAGAATTTTCTGGTTTGAGAGCTTCGGCAGCGCTTTCATGACCGGCAAAGCCGAATACACCGCAGTAAAGGGGGTGACAACTATCTATCAGCCCCTTGCCACGAGGAGTGGTGACAAGTTGCCAGCCTTTCGATTCGGCCAGAGCAATCAGTATATCAACCGAGCCAGCTGCGCCCTCCCCCAGGACAATTGTGGCCCTGGAAATGCCGGACAGCTCCTGTGTGAGTCGCTGCTGGGCTACGGGGCTCGGAGCCACCTCATGATCGAGAAATGCGCTTAGACTGGAAGCACCAAGGGACTCTGAAACCCGGTGGCGCATGACATCCAAAGGGATACCCAAGTGCACCGGTCCGGGTTGGTTGCTCAGCGCATGGCTGATTGCCTGAAGCAGTTTGGGCTCCAGTTGGTCGGAGTGCGACACCAGCGTGTTAAAGCGTGTACAGCGTGAAAACATCTCTACGGTATTGATGCTGGTGCAGGAGGTTTCTTGCAGCGAACCTTGGCCAAACTTATTTAAAGAGGTTTGGGCGGAAATTACCAACATTGGAATATTGTCTGCATAGGCAGACGCAACACCCGTGATCAGATTTGTAGCGCCTGGCCCGGCCGTTGAACAACAGACTCCAAGTTTGCCTGTTTCGCGCGCATAACCCTCAGCCATAAATGCAGCTCCGGATTCATGTCTGGCCACTACCGCACGGATACCTCCCCTGCGCTCACTGCGGGCAAGGGCGTTGTAGAACGGCTCGATACTCCCCCCCGGCACTCCGAAGACGTACTCAACTCCCAGGCGTTCCAGATAACGCAAAATCAGGTCACCATTCTCAAACATGGAACATTCTTTTTTCGTCTTGAGATAATGACATGCAGGTAGGTACCTTGGTGCAGTCTGACAACTTCAATCGAGAGGCCTGGGTTTTGCTACGCCGAAACCCTGAGCGTAGTCGAGCCCCAATTCGGTAACGCGCGCTTTAACGGCATCATTTTCAACAAATTCAGCGATGGTTTTAAGTCCGGCTGCATGCCCTATGCGGTTACAGGCATCAACAATACTCAGATCAATAGGGTCATCCAACAGGTTACGAATGAACCCTCCGTCGACTTTAAGATAATCCACTGGCAGAGCTCTCAGGTAGGAAAACGAACTCATGCCCGAACCGAAGTCATCGAGTGCAAACTCAAAACCGTCTTTCCGCGACTGCTCGATAAAGCTTATGGTTTGATTCAGGTTGGCAATGGCCGATGTTTCGGTAATCTCGAAACAGACCCGCTCTGGCAGAATGGAGTATTTATCGACGAGTTTCCGGATATACGCATACAGCTCACCATCGCTCAGCGAGGAACCTGAAAGATTGATAAAGAAAGTGCCGGTGGGCTTTCGGCCCAAGGCAGTGCGGTCAAGATAGCGGAATGCCATATCAATAACCCGCCGATCAATGCGCGGCATCAGGCCAAAGCGTTCTGCGGCAGGAATGAAGGCGCCAGGTGGTATGAGACTTTTACCTTGTTGCAGACGTACCAGAAATTCGGTGCGGAAAACGTCCGTATTATGGGCCTGCAAAGGAACTATTTCCTGTTGATACAGTATAAAACTGTCGGTTTGCAGAGCATCCTGGAGACGACTCGTCCAGTCCATATCGGCTTGTCGCTGCTGCATTTCTGAATCGTCACTCTGATAGAGCTGTACGTTATTGCGGCCCCGGTCCTTTGCTGCATAGCAGGCAAGGTCCGCGTGACTGAGCAATTCGCTGGTGGAGTTATAAGCGTTACTGATAACCACCATGCCCACGCTCAGAGACACCGAAAATGGCTTGTTATGCCAGACGAATCGGTACTCCCGAACTTCTTCGCACAGGGTCTCTGCCACCCTTCTTGCATGGCTGGCTTCGCAACCACGAAGCAGAACGCCGAATTCGTCACCGCCCAATCGAGCCAGAGTGTCGTCAGACCGGATGTGACGATTGAGGATTTTGGCGATCTGTTTAAGCAGTTCGTCACCCGCGACGTGACCGGAGGTATCGTTGACAATTTTGAACTGATCAAGGTCCAGATAAAGCAGCACGTGGTGGCGCCCTGTTTCCTGGGCATCCTGGAGTGCATGGGACAATCGACGTTCAAATTCGCGCCGATTGGCAAGGTCCGTCAGGCTGTCATGGTAGGCCATATGCTGAAGGGTTGACTCTGCCAGCCGTTTGGCTTTGCGGACAGAACCTTCACGAATCTCACGCCGGATCGCAGGAATTAGCCGGGAGAGATTACTCTTCATGATGTAATCCTGGGCTCCGGCCTTCATGGCACTGACAGCCTCATCTTCGCCGATTAATCCTGAAACGATAAGGACCGGCAAATCTGCCCCGTATTGCCGCGTGAGTTCCAGCACCTGGAACGAGGTAAAACCCGGCATATTGTGATCAGTGACGACAATATCCCAGATTTCATCCTGAAGAGCTTTTGTCAGACCGTCTTCTGTGTCGACCACTTGATAAAACGGTTCAATGCCGCCTTTTTTTAACGCCCGCAGAAGAAGAATCGCATCATCCTCGGAATCTTCGACGATTAACACCCTGAGCTGGTTATCTGGGTTAATCATTGGCGTTACCTTATTAAAGTTCGCGGACAGTACCGGATTCTGGAACCTTGTTTACCGTCAACCAGTAACGGGCAAGCAGCGTCATCTGATCCATAAATTCAAGATAATCAATTGCCTTGGTAATGTAGCTATTGGCCCCCAATCGATAGGCCTCGACCAGTTCTGATGGTTCATCAGAGGACGAGATCATGATAACAGGCATCCAGTTTGTCAGTGGGGAGGACCGGATATGTTTGAGCACTTCAAGCCCATTGATTCGCGGTAACTTTACGTCGAGTAAAATCACACCCAGAGAGTCCAGGTTGCTACGAGAGCCTTTGTTCTCGCCCCCGAATAGAAAATCCAACGCTTCTTGGCCGTCCTCCAATACGATGACCGGGCTGTTTTTGCTCGCATTTTTTAAAGCACGAACAGTCAGCACCTGATCATCTGGATTGTCGTCTACCACCAAGATCGAATACTCATCCATGTTAGTCACTGAACCCTTCTATTGAACTGAAAATAGTGGAGTTCAGGTGTGGCGCTGAACATAGTTGTGACTATCAATCGCCAACCGGCAAACTGACGCAAAATCTAGCACCCTCCCCCACTTCAGAGCTCGCAGAAATTTTGCCATGATGTCGCAGGATAACCCTGTTAACCGTAGCAAGCCCAATTCCTGTGCCACCAAACTCCGACGGTGTATGCAGTCGGTTGAAGGCAACGAACAGCTTATCGATATACCTCATATCGAACCCGACGCCGTTGTCCTGTATGGCGATTGTAATATAATCAGCACCTGAAGTCGCCGACACTTCAATAAGGCGGACTTGTTCTTTAGCACTATATTTCCAGGCGTTTTCCAACAGGTTCTGGAAGGCGATACGTAACATCCGGCCGTCGCCTACAACCCAAATATCCGGCTGGATATGCACTTCGGTAGGAAGTGGTTTACTGAGATCAATCAATTCCTCCGCAATGTCCTGCAGCATTTCGCTGAGATTCAAACGCTTGCTTTCCATTGGCTGGCGGCTTACCCGTGAAAGTACCAGCAAGCCATCAATCAACCCCCCCATTCGCACGCTTGCCGCTCTTATCCTGCGTAGGTGGTCCTTTCCTGTTTCATCCAGCAGCCTTTCGCAGTCCTCCTCAAGCGCTCGGCCAAATCCTTCTATCGCCCTCAGAGGCTGCCGCAGGTCATGAGATACTGAATAGCTGAACGCTTCAAGTTCCTTGTTCGCCAAACTTAGTTGGGAGGTACGGTGCTCCACGATGCGTTCAAGACCATCCCGACTTTCCAGAATTCGCCGGTTCTGTTGCTCAATGGTGCCTATCATATCGTTGAAGGTTGTACCGAGACGGCCCAGCTCATCATTACCATACACCGGCGCCCGAATTGTGTAGTCGTGCGCCAGTGAAATCCGTTCGGCAGCCCCGGAAAGTTCAAGGATGGGGTGAGAGACGACTCGCTGCAACTTGAAGGCAACGAAGACCAAAATCAACTGAATAAGCACCCCAATACCCAGTGCCAGAAAAATAAAGGTGCGTATGTGTGCTTTAAGTACTTCCAGATGGGAAATGAGGTAGATAAGACCTACGGTATCATCGTAAAGCGTGACGGGCTGCGACAGCCGGTAATAGTCGCCAACAAACCCCAGTTCTGGCTGCGCTTTCATGTTTGTACAACTGGTATCGTCAGAGCTGTATAAGGCACTCATAAGCACCCCCGACGCGTTGAAAACACATGCCTGTTTGATCGTCTCTATTTTGCGCAGGCTTGAAATAATATTGGAGAGTTGTTCATGATCCTCAAATAATAGAGCGGCGGCCGATTGTTCAGCCAGGATCCCGGCAATGACCTGCAGCTCGGACTCAAGCTGTTCCCGGTAATTCTCATTCTCGACCACGATCAGGCTCGCACAAACCAAAACAATGCCCAAGGTACTGGTAAACAAGGTCGGGAATAGCAATTTGGCTTTCAGGGGCCAATAACGCCAACGCCAACGGCCCATCACTGAATTACCCTCGAAGCCAGCTCCAGCAGCCGTGAGTTAATGCTCACGCCAGCAGCATCAGCAGCCTGAAGGTTTATCTCGAAGCGAATGATATTGCCTTGTTTCACGTAGCCGATTATTCCACCTCTACCAATGAAGCCTGGAAGTTCACTGATGGTGAGCATGTTTCCTTCCTGAGCCGTAGCAATAATCGCTGGCAAATTGCGAAGGTTTGATGAACCGACGAAAAGCACATTGCAACCGACAGCAGCAGTAAGATCTTCAGGATTTGCTAGCTCAAGCGTTCGCCCTTGTGATTTTCGACCCACGAGAGGTTGTAGCAGATCACCGAAGGGGTTGTCGCCAAGGACACAGATTCGTAATGGCAACTTTTTATCAGGTACCGGGATCCAACTGACAAATTGGGTAAAATTATAGAAAAAGGCTGCTTTTACCTCGTATTCCGAAAGCACGGACGCATGCGCAAAGCTCAGACTAACGCACAACGCCAACGCAATAAGGAATTTCGAAAACAACAAAAAGTAGCCCCCGGCCATCTTTCTTATTAACCCCGCATCTCAGCGCTGCCTGTACCAAATGATTCAGGAAGCGCTGCTGGAGTTACCAATAACTATTCTCAAGTCAACGCGGAAAGCATTTGCACTTTGTGTGCCTAAGTTTCAGACCCTTGTTAGAGGTTGCAGAATAGCATTTCTAAAGGCCTAAGACTTGTTTTGATCCTGAGACTATGCCGGACTTCAATAATCGATCAACCGGAGTTTTTCCGAATCACCTTCTGCAGTTCGCCGACCAGGCCATTCCGGAAAGCCAACACGCAAATTACGAAGACGACGCCCATCAACACATGGATGTAGTTTGCCAGCGGGCCAGAGGCGAGAAAATTCTGCATTGAAACAATGGCGGCTGCGCCCAGAACCGGGCCCCAGATTGTACCCATACCGCCCAGCAAGGTCATAAGAACCACCTCGCCCGACATGAACCAATGAACGTCGGTAAGAGAGGCCAACTGGAAAACCAGTGCCTTGGTGGAGCCGGCAAGGCCGGCCAGTGTGGCCGAAATCACGAAGGCCATCAGCTTGTATTGATTCACCTTATACCCCAGAGAAATGGCGCGTGGCTCGTTCTCCCGGATCGCCTTCATCACTTGGCCAAAAGGGCTGTGAATGGTGCGGTAAATGGTCAGAAACCCGATGATAAAAACGGCGAGAACAAAGTAGTACATGGTCATGTTGTCGGTCAGGTCGATCAGACCAAACAGCTTTCCACGCGGGATTCCCTGGAGGCCGTCTTCGCCGCCAGTGAGTGGTGTTTGCAGGAAGAAGAAGAAGGCCAACTGGGCCAGCGCCAGGGTAACCATGGCGAAGTAGATGCCTTCACGCCTTACCGCCAGTTTTCCATAAACAAGACCAACCAGTGCGGACATAACTACGCCTGCAAGAATGCCGAGCTCCGGAGTGAGTCCGTAAGTCGTCATCACATAACCGGTTACGTAGGCGCCAGTCCCCAAGAACACCGCGTGGCCGAAAGAAAGCATCCCGGCAAATCCCAGAAGCAGGTTGAAGGCGCAAGCGAATAGAGCGAAGCAAAGCACTTTCATAAGAAAGACTGGGTAGAGGACGAATGGAGCGACCAGCGCCAGGCCCAGCAATACCAGATTGAGTTTTTTGTTGTACATGTTTATTACCTTAGAACGGAACAGCGGCGAAAATGTAGCGCAGAGATTTCTACGCTTCCTTGCCAAACAAGCCGACTGGCTTGACCATCAGCACCAGGACCATTACCAGGAAGATCACGGTGTTGGAGGCCTCGGGGTAGAAGTACTTGGTAAGGCCCTCGACGATACCCATGGCCAGACCGGTAAGAATGGCGCCGCCGATGGAACCCATGCCGCCTATAACCACGATGGCAAAGACCACGATCAGAATATTCGAGCCCATGTCCGGGGATACTGTGTATATTGGAGCGGCCAGTACACCGGCCAGTCCGGCCAGGCCAACGCCGAAACCATAAGTCAGGGTTACCAGTAGCGGAACGTTAATACCGAAGGCCTGCATCAACCTAGGATTTTCGGTACCAGCGCGCAGATAGCCACCCAGTCGTGTCTTTTCGATCACAAACCAGGTGCCTGCACAGACCAGCAGTGAGAAAACGATGATCCAGGCCCGGTAATTGGGCAGATACATGAATGGCAGTCGCGTGCCGCCCATGAGCTCGTCGGGCATCGGGTAGGACAACCCGGATGAGCCAAACCAGTGGGTGAAGAGGCCTTGCAGTATCAAGGCGATGCCAAAAGTCAGCAACAGGCTGTAGAGGTGATCTTCATTGGCGATGGGGCGGATCAGCGTGCGCTCAAGTAAAATACCGAAGGCGCCTACGGCCAGGGGGACGAGTACCAGCGCCCACCAATAGTTGATCCCCAGGTAATTCAACCCGATCCAGGCAGCAAAGGCCCCGAGCATATAGAGCGCACCCTGGGAGAAATTGATGATTTTGAGCAGTCCAAAGATGATCGCCAGGCCCAGCGCAAGCAATGCGTAGAAGGAGCCGTTGATCAATCCGATCAGCAGTTGGCCGAACAAGGCAAATAGATTGATATCGAAAAAAGTCGCCATAACCACACCCAGAAGTCTTTAAATAGAAGCAACAGCTTCCTTTTTTATCGTTAATCAGGGATATGGGGCAGGTAACCCTGCCCCGGAAAGGTTATTCCTGGCTCAGCGCGAATGCGCAACCGCCATCTTCGAGTTTCAAGAAGGCGTCTTCACCCTTAATCACTCTTTCTATCGCGAATATGTCGTTCTCATTATTACGCTCATCTGCGTTCTTGATCCGAACCTGCAACATGTCGTGCACCATTCGACCGTCTTTACGCAGGTACCCGTTACGGGAAAAGAAGTCCTCGACCGGCGTCTCTTTCATCTTGGCCATTACGGCGTCCGACTCGTCAGTGCCAACCGCTTCCACTGCTTTCAGATAATGCATGGTCGAGGAATACGCTCCTGCCTGTGCCATGGAGGGGATTTTGCCGTCCATGCGGGCCATATAGCGCTTGGACCATTCACGGGTTTGATCATCCATGTCCCAGTAGAAACCCGTTGTCAGCTTCATGCCGCCGGCGATCGCAGGATCCAGGGCTTGGGCATTCGGGGTAAAAACCAGCAAACCAGCAACTTCGGCCATCTCGGTGACGCCAAATTCTGCCGCAGTCTTGAGGGCGTTAACCATGTCGCTGCCAGTATTGGCCAGTGCGATGACGTCTGCGCCCGAGGACTGGGCTTGCAGGATGTAGGAGGAGAAATCGGAGGTTCCCAGAGGTGCGCGCACACCGCCGACGACTTCACCACCGTTGGCTTCTATAACACCGGTAGCGACCGACTCCAATGCATGCCCGAAACCATAGTCAGCGGTGATGAAAAACCACTTGTTTTTGCCCCCTTCCACCATCGGCTTTACGGTACCATTGGCCAGCGAAACCACATCGTAGCTCCAGTGCGCATTGTAAGGAGAGCACGCTGAGGTGGTGAAAGCATGACTGGCAGGGGCGGCTATAAGAGTGATTTTTCCGGCATTGCTCATCACTTTGGTCACGGCCCCGGTAACCGAGCTGGCTACCGCGCCATTAATGACGTCTACCTGTTCGTTCTCGATCCATTGGCGCGCGATAGTCGATCCGATGTCCGGCTTTAGCTGCGTGTCGGCACTGATGACTTCGATAGGCTTACCGAGCACTTGCCCACCAAAATCATCGACAGCCATTTGCACGGCTTCGATACTGCCCTGCCCGGTAATATCTGAGTAGACACCACCCATATCAGTCAGGACGCCAATCTTGACCTTGTCGTCGGAAAAGCTTCCGTGAGCCAGGCCTGCAACGGTTATCAATGCAGTAGCGGCAGCGGTTTTTAACATCAGTTTCATGGTTTTCTCCACACTCGTTGTTTTTGTTTCGGGTTTACTTCGTTGATGAACAAGCCTCCGGGCTCTAAACACCCAGATAGGTATTCAAAAGATCTGTTTTCGTTCCTAGTTCGTGGGCTTTGATTTCCTCCACCATATGGCCATGCTCCATCAGGTAATGACGGTCGGCGATAGGTGCGGCGAAGTGAAAATTCTGCTCCACAAGGATGACGGTCAAGCCGCGTTCCTTGAGTTTCGTCAGCACTTCCGCGAGTTTTTGAACGATCACCGGTGCGAGACCTTCAGTGATTTCATCCAGCAGAAGGATGTTGGCTCCGGTTCGCAGGATGCGGGCCATGGCCAGCATTTGCTGTTCACCACCGGAAAGTCGCGTCCCCTGGCTTTTTCGGCGCTCGGCAAGGTTCGGGAAAGTGTCGTAGATTTCTTCCAGCGACATGCCATCAGAACGCACTTTGGGAGGCAGCAGCAGGTTCTCCTCGACATTAAGGCTGGCGAATATGCCGCGTTCTTCGGGGCAGAACCCGATACCAAGGTGAGCGATCTTGTGGGCCGGCATGTCCAGGGTTTCGTGACCGTTGATCATGATGGACCCTGTACGCTTGCCCACCATGTTCATTATTGCCTTCAGGGTGGTGCTGCGCCCTGACCCGTTTCGGCCCAGTAGAGTCACCAGTTCGCCCTGGTTTACGACCATATCGATGCCGTGAAGGATGTGTGACTCGCCGTAGAACGCGTGCAGATCGCTAATTCGCAGTTTTTCGCGGTTGGATTTGACCTTCATCGCCGTACTCATACCAGGGTCCCCACTGCCGCTTCATTGCCTGTGGTACCTTCGGGCTGGCCTTCTTCAACCCCCATATAGGCTTCACGTACCTGAGGATCGGCGGATACGGTCTCGTAGGTTCCCTTGGTCAGGATCGCTCCGCGCTGAAGTACGGTGATAGTGTCTGACAGGTCCGCGACCACGTTCAGGTTGTGTTCAACCATCAGGATTGTGCGGTCTTTGCCCACTTCTTTGATCAGTTCGGCAACCACACTGATATCCTCGTGCCCCATACCCTGTGTCGGTTCGTCCAACAAGAGCAATTCCGGATCAAGCGCAAGGGTCGTAGCGATCTCAAGAGAGCGTTTACGACCGTATGGCAAATCAACAGCCTTCGCCTTCGAGAAATCTCTCAGGCCCACTGAGTCCAACAACTCCAAGGCACGATCGTTAAGCCCATCGAGGATCTTTTCGGAACGCCAGAAGGTGAAGGTGTCGCTACGTTTCTGCTGAAGCGCAACCCGGACGTTCTCGAGTACCGTCAGATGCGGGAATACCGCCGAGATCTGAAAGGAACGCACAATCCCCAAGTGAGCGATAGAAGCAGAGTCTTTCCTGGTGATATCCTGGCCGTTGAAAAGCAACTTTCCCCGGGTAGGCTTCAAAAACTTGGTCAACAGATTGAAGACCGTGGTTTTTCCCGCGCCGTTGGGGCCAATCAGAGCATGAATCGTACCGCGCTCGACCTTCAGGTTGACGTCGTCCACGGCGGTAAAGCCCTTGAACTCTTTAACGAGGCCTCTCGTCTCAAGAATCAAATCCTGACTCATAGATGTTCCTTGTTTTTATTTGCAGCACCGGAGAGTTGTTTTATGTATTTAACTCGCTACGAATCAGCTTTTTATTGATTTTTCCAACGCTGGTTTTGGGAATCTCATAGACGAACTCAATCCGCTCCGGAATTGCCCACTTCGCAATCTCACCGCTATCAACGAACTGCTTGAGATGGTCTTTGATGGCATCGGAGGTCAACTGAGCACCCTCTCGGATTACGATGGTCGCCACCGGCCGCTCATCCCAGCGCTCGTCAGGAACACCAACCACAGCGACTTCTAATACGGCTGCATGCTTGCTGATCAGGTTTTCTAGCTCGATGGTGGAGATCCATTCACCGCCTGTCTTGATCACGTCTTTGATTCGGTCCTTGATCTGCAGGGTGTTGCGGCTGTTTATCGATCCCACATCACCGGTATGCAGCCATCCTCCTTCCCACAATTCGGCGCTTTTCTCCGGTTCTTTCAGGTAACCCTCGGTCAGCCAGGGAGCACGCGCGACCACTTCACCGACAGCCTCGCCATCGTGAGGGACATCGTTGCCCTCAGCATCAACGATACGAATATCAACCAGAGGTGTTGCGACACCTGCAAGAATGCGGGCTGCGCTCTGCTCGGACATCGGCAGGGTTCGTTCTTCATCTGTCAGGTTGACCATTGTGATAACCGGGCAGGTCTCGGACATACCGTAAGCGGTTACGAAGTTGATACCGCGGTCAGCCATCTGAGCGGATAAAGCCTGAGTGGGTGCAGAGCCACCTGTGAGCATATTCCAGCCCGACAGATCCGTGGTCTTGGCTTCTTCGCAATTGAGCACCATCTGCAATACGGTCGGGACCCCGTGAGAGAAAGTAACGCCCTCGTCCCGGAACAACTGAACCAGACGGTTCGGTTCATAACGACCCGGATAGACCTGCTTGACCCCGAGCATGGTGGCGATATAGGGAACACCCCAGGCGTGAACATGGAACATCGGGGTCATTGGCATATAGACATCGTCGCTACGCAACAACGCGTTTGCGTCCGAGCTACCCAGCGTTACCGCTGTACTTAGTGTGTGCAGCACCAACTGACGATGACTGAAGTACACCCCTTTCGGGTTGCCGGTGGTCCCGGTGGTATAGAATGTTGTCGCGATCGAGTTTTCATCAAAATCCGGGAAGTCGCACTCAGCGTCTGCTGCAGCCAGCATCGACTCATATTCGCCGATCACATTCAATGTGGTTGCGCCTGCGTTCGGGGCGTCTGTCAACTGCACGTAACCACTCACGGTCTTGAGCTCGGGAGCCACCTTCTCGATCAACGGTAGAAAATCATCGTGAACCAGCACAATGTCATCTTCTGCGTGATTCATGGTGTAGATAATCTGGTCGGGGCTCAGGCGAATATTCACGTGATGCAATACTGCGCCGATCATGGGTATAGCGAAGTAAGCTTCCAGGTAGCGATGGCTATCCCAATCCATGACAGCCACGGTATCACCGGCACCAATACCGGCTTTTTTCAATGCATTGGCCAGGCGCGCGATGCGCTCGTTCAGGGTCAGGTAGTCATAACGAGAGATATCGCTGTAGACGATTTCACGGTCAGGAAAATAACGCACACCCGACAACAGCAGGCTTTTGATCAGCAAGGGGTATTGGTATGCGCTTTCGGTGGCTGGGAGCAGCTTGGTCTTCTTCATGATTGGCTTCACCTTTTTGTTGGAGCTATGTCGGAGACAGAGCAAGACCGGTGCCAATTGCGAGGAAAACAAAAAGGGCTGTTTTTATTGGATTAAATCGGGGTAAATTCTGCGACAACGACAACTATGAGCGCTAATCGCTCATCATCAGCCAGAGCGATGAGCGATTAGCGCTCAGAATGAGCCTGGTCATGAGCGAATTTCGCCCCTGGTGCCCGGGAGGTAGATTGCGCGGGAGGTGGCCTGGAGAGTCAGGGCGTCAGGGGGTTAATTTCAGGCATATAGACCTTCCAGTTACCCAACATGCGTTTTGCTGGCGGGTAGTCTTCATTCGGCAGCGACTCACCAATGGCGGTGACCTGCATTATCTGATGGCTGATGGGATCGATCCACGATTGAAACCCGGGTGGGTCTTCGGGCAGTGACAGTTTCAGCCCTTCCAGCGCCAGCCGCATGCCATCAGCATCGGTGTTCTCGGCTTGCCGCCAGGCTTCGGCAACCGCCAGAATGGCCGCATAAGCGCTCTCGGCCATAAAATTCGGATATCGGCCACTTCGGCGGTGAAACTCCGCCACAAACTCACGATTTCTTGGAGTGTCCGGCCAGTTATTGTGGTGATGGCCTGAAAGAATCACGCCGGGAGGAAGGTCATTCCCCAGTGCCGCGATAATACTGTATCCGCCCCCGGTGTCGAAGTTAGCCAGACGGCTGACCTCTAACAAACCTTGTAAATGCGCCTGACGGACAAAGTTTGCAAAGTCATCACCAAAAAAATTGCAGATCACTATGTCGGGCGGCGAACTCAAAAGCGCTTGGATATAGGTTGAATAATCCGGTTCCGAAAGTTTGGGATAATACTCCCCGCTGATCTCGAAGTGCACATCCAGGGCTTCCAACCCCTCCAGGAGATCCCCCAGCGCTCTGTGGCCATAGTCATAGTCGGGCCCGACGTATGCTAGCGTGGTCCACGGCTGCTCGGATTTCATTTCTTTCAGGTAACGCGCACCCGCACGCATGGACTGCCGGCTGTCATTGTTGACCCTGAAATACCACGGATTCACAGGCGCCTGCGTCAGTCTTGACGAGCTGTGACCCGCTCCAATGAAGAGCATTTTCTGCTGTTCGGCATAAGCGCTTATCTCAAGGGCGATGCTTGAATACACTACGCCGCACAAAATATCGGCGCCTTGCTCTTCTACCAACTGTCGGGCCAGGGTGGCACTGCGATGGCGCTTGCCTTTGCTGTCTTCGAGAAGGACTTTCAGGCGGGGGTAAAGCTTGGCTTCACCAGCATTCATGTACTGGTGATTCAACTGTTGAAGTTGATCCAGTGCCATACCTATCGCGACATCAGCGTCACGACCGAAAAATCCCATCGGCCCTGTTAACGGGTAAAGGCAGCCGATCGTTAGGTCAGGCTCCGCAGCCTCTTCCCCTACCAGCGACTCCTGTCCATAGGCAGATGGCAACAACGACCAGATCACAACGGTTGCCCCCAAAGCCTTTCGGAAAAGGCGCGGCAAATTCAAAACACCTTTGGGCTTCATTCCACTATCCCCAGTTTCTACAGTCGTCGCTTGAAGGCATGGCGCGATATTCCAAGCTTTTCTGCAGCGGCTCCCTTGCGTCCTCCTGCTTGCTCCAGGGTTCTGAGAATGATGTCCCGCTCAGTTTCCGCCAAACGATCTTCAATGGAACCGTCTGCACAAAAAGTGGGATAATCACTTGGCTGCATTTCCGGAGGCAACATGGAAAGCGTTACCACTTCACCTGGGTAGAGCACTGTTAGCCGTTCCAGCAGGTTTTTCAGTTCGCGGATATTGCCCGGCCATTCGTAATCTCTCAGGTGATTCATAATCTCCTGCTCAATCAATACTGGAGAACAACCCTCACTGGCGGCCATCTTCAGGCTGAAATGCTCTATAAGCAGCGGGATATCCTCGCGTCGTTGTGCCAGTGCAGGTACTCTTATCGGCATCACATTAAGGCGGTAATACAGATCCGCCCGGAAGCTTCCTTCCTCCGCGGCCTGCCCCAATTCGCGATTAGTGGCCGCAATAATTCGCGCCTCTGCCTGGTAAACGCGGCTGGATCCTATAGGTCGGTACGTGTGATCTTCAAGGAAACTCAGCAATTTGGCCTGGAGTGCCAGCGGCATCTCGCCAATTTCGTCCAGAAAAAGCGTGCCGCCATTGGCCAACTCCACCAGCCCTGAACGACGTTGATGAGCGCCGGTATAGGCGCCTTTTTCTGACCCAAAGAGTTCAGCCTCCAACAGTTGCTCCGGTAACGCAGCGCAATTTACCTCCACAAAAGGGCCGGATGACACCTTCGAAAGCTGATGAACCTGTCGCGCCACGGCCGTTTTCCCCGTCCCCGAAGCCCCCTGTAGAAGAAGGGTCTTGGCGCCGCTACGGGCGATGCGGGTGAGGTCTTCATGCAGACGTCGCATGGCTTCGCTGTGGCCAATCAAGCGCGCTTTTCCCAACTCGCGCTCGCGGAAAAAACGCACCTCCTTGTCCAGCCTGCAACGTTCGAGCGTACGGGCGATCAACGATTTAAGCTCATGAATATCAAAAGGTTTGGTGATGAAGTCCAGGGCGCCACTTTTCAGCGCTTCAATGGCGACCTTGATATCGCCATGGGCGGAAAACATCACTACGGGACAAGTGGGTAACTGTAGCTGCAACTGTTTCAACACCTCCAGGCCGCTAAAATCCGGCAAACGCAAGTCCAGCAACACCAGATCAGGCTGACGTTCCAGCGCTGTTTCGATACCGGCACTACCGGTGTGGGCGGTTGCAATGCGGTAGCCGTCGGCTTCCAGCGCTAACTGCAGAGAGCGCACGAGGCGCTGCTCGTCATCAATAATCAGAATCAGTGCCTTATTCATGAGTCTCTCTTGAAGCATTGAATGTCAGTAAAACTCGTGTACCTGCTCCTGGTTCACTGCTCATTTGCAGGTGTCCGCCATTAAGCTGTACCAAGCGTTTGGAAATGGACAATCCCAGGCCTGTACCCTGGCTCTTGGTCGTGTAAAAAGGTTCTGTCGCCCTTTCCAGCGATTCAGGCGCCATACCGATACCCGTATCGCCTACAATAATGACCGTATTTTCTTTGGTGCTCTGAACCGCTAAATTGAGCCCTCCACCTTCCGGCATGGCCTGAATGCTGTTGAGTGCCAGGTTCATCAGTACCTGCTGAATCTGATTTTCATCGATACACAAGCGAGCATCCAGATCGCCTGACAGACTCAATTGGATGTTCTCTCTGACAGCGAGTGGGTCAATCAGTGCGGCTAACCGCCGAAGCAGGTCACCGGCCGTCACCCATACGCGTTCTGGATCGAACGGTCGGGCAAAACTCAGTAAGTTCTCAACAACCCCGTTGACCCGGTCGATCTCTTCCAGAACAAGCGTGATAAGCTCGGCGTTTCGTGGGTCTTCATCTATGGGAAAGCTCTGTACACAAACCTTGATGGTGGCCAAGGGGTTGCGTACCTCATGAGCAATGCTGGCCGAAAACTCTCCAAGGACCGCTTTTTTCTCGACATCCAGACGCGAGTCTATCAACGCCTGAAGCCGCCCTCCCATGCGGTTGAACGCTTTGGCTAGAAGGGTTATCTCATCGTTTCCTTCAGGGGGAATGTGGATATTCCAATCGCCTCTGGAGACCGCTTCCGCTCCTTCAATCAAGGGTACAAACCTTCGTTTTATCCGCAGAATAAGAGCCATGAAAAAGCCGCCAACAAGTACCACAGATACGCCCACCCCCAACAGGAAAACAGGGCGTCTGAGCTCCTGGCTGAGGTTGACAGCGGGGTGGTGCTTGACCACTTCAATTGACCAACCCGGTGCAAACTCCTCACTGAGCCAGCTGGGCGTCTTATCCAGAGCAGGTCGACCATTTACGGTAAAACGTTGTCCTTCAGAGGTGCTTATTAGCGGTGTAAAGCCGTCGATTCGCGACTGGCCTTTTAGCAGCTCCGCCAGGCTGGCAAACCGAAGATGCAAGGCGACAAATCCGGAAGATGATGTGTCCACTGAACTCAGCGGCAATGGCGCAGCCAATAAAAACCAGCCAGAGCGCCCCTGGCGAGGCGGTTGTGGGCCAATCAGCCAGTAATCAGCAAATTTGATTCTGGGCAGACCCTCCAGCGAAAACTCCGTTTCACCCCAGTAAGGAGGCCCCGATGAGGCAACACCCGGCAATGCTGTTTTTAGTTGCCACTGGGTATCGAAGAAAAGCACACCGTAGATATCGAAGCTGTCCGTTTCGAAGCTGATCAATGCGTGAGTCGGCTCCAGTTCGGGTGACAAGGGATCCCCCGACAGGAACCGCTCAATATTAGGCAAATCCACAATCGTTTCGAGCTCAAACTGCCGGGCTTTCAGAAACCCTGATAATGCAGCGTGGGTCGCATTCATGGAGTGTTGAACTTTTTGCTCCCCCAGATCCTCGAGCAGCTCCCCAGTGAAGCGATCATAGAACCAGGTAACCACCAACAGTGGCAGTACCGTAACCAGAAGCGAAAGGACCAGATAACGCCTTAACAGGCTGTTGCGCCACAGGCTGATTTTTATCTGGTTTCCGGTAGGTTCCTTCAACGATCCATCACTCTTGTGTATTGGCCTGAGCCGGGGGTTTGTCACCGTTTATAACTATAGAGTGATTAGCAATTAATAGGCCAACTTAAAAACACTTCACCAAGCCAATCGGGTTCACGCCACTCGTCCAGGACTCAGGCGCTGACCAGTCTGGCTCTTTGATCGGCAACTTTTTTTCTCGAGCGGCCACACGGAGAGTTTGTCATCACGTCATGCCAGCGCTCCTGAAGGAGCCTTTCGATGTGATCCCGTATCCAGATGACCCCTGGATCCCGGTCGTGGCGGGCATGCCAGATAAGGTAGAGACTCGTCGGGTCAACGTCGAACGGCAGGTCGCCCATCCATAAATCATTCACGAAGCCGCAGTCCTGACTGATTATTTCCGGAATGGCCGCTATCAGATTTGTTTCTTTTAATATTTCAGGAACACCGGAGAAGTGGTTGGTGGTGGCCGCAATGCGTCGACTCTTCCCTTTCTGGTCCAGATAACTGTCCACGAAACCATGAGCCTCTCCGGACATGCTCACCAGAAGGTGGCGGGCATCCATAAACTCATCCATGGTTATTTGCCTGCCGGCGAGTGGATGATCCGCTCTCATCGCCAGCGCATACCCTCCGTCAAACAACCAGGTGCTGCGAAGGCTATGATCGTGGTGATTCAACATTCCGACTGCGAGATCAACGTTGGCTTCGCGTAACGCATCTCGGGTACCTTCCGGGGTGTAAGGTACAGCATGAAGGTCAACGCCCGGGGCTTCACGTTCAAGCAGCTCAAGCAACTCACGCCAGATTAACTCTACAATCACGTCGGTCGCCGCGACACGGAACTTCCGCCGTGAAGTCAACGGATCGAATTGGGTGGCATGTACAGCATTCGTCAGGGCGAACATTGGCCCACCAACCTGGTCCCAAAGGCTCCATGCGTATGAGGTTGGCTCGATATTCCGCCCTTTGCGCACGAAAAGAGGGTCATTCCAGATGTGCCTCATCCTGGAAATCGCGTTGGAGACCGCTGGCTGGGTCATCGCAAGCCTGTCGGCTGCACGGGTGACCGAACGCTCCGTCATGATCGCGTCAAAGATATAGAGCAACTGAAGCTCTTGGGTTTTCATGGCTAAAGTACCTCGGCAAGAAAAGCCGTTTTCAGTCTGACCGGTAAAAGTTGCCGTCGCAACCAGGTTATGCAGACATGTTGAATTCCGGGCAGACAGAAAAGAAAAGCCTCCGAACGCGGAGGCTTTTCAATGACTTCTACAAGTGCCCTTTCACAAAGGTTCTAAGCTGGCCCAGGCTACCGGCACCGGTCTGCTGTGCAACCACATCACCATCGCGGAAAAGTACCAGCGTTGGAATGCCTCTAATTTTCATCCTCGCAGCAATTTCAGGGCTGTCGTCCACATTGACTTTGACAACTGTCAGCCGGCCTCCAAATTCGTCGGCAATTTCTTCGAGAAGCGGCGCCACAGCTTTGCATGGGCCGCACCATGGCGCCCAGAAGTCGACGAGAACAGCTCTTTCATTCCCTACAACTACTTCGCCAAAGTTCGCGTCAGTTACATGAACAATGTCCGTCATCTGTATACTCCGGTTATCGGTTGGTTCACATCAAATTGCACCCGATTGACCGAGATAACTAATACGCTACAGATATAGTTTGTATTTCCCTGAGTGATACCTCAACCAAGATACCGGCAGGCAATTCCTACGAATGTGCCACCGAATAGAACTGCACCTATCATAGTAACCTCGGAAACCAGTAACGTATAAAGGCCTGCCTCGTTTATCTGTTACCCATTCCTTTCTCCTGACGATCATTCGAACTCATCATTTGAACTGATGTGTTGTATACCTCAAAGCAATTTTTTCTTAGCGCGCTAAACAGAGAGAATTTCAATCACGCCAAAGAGGCGACGTTGTTTAACTTAATTCTCCTAAAAGGTGGAATGTCATATGAACGCACTTAACAAGTTTTTTTTCGTTTTCTCTGTACTCGCTTTTTCTGCACTTGCACAAGCAGAAGGTGTGAGCCAGGAAGATATTGAGCGTGGAAACAACCCCGCGGTTGAAACGGTCGATTTGGGTGGCAGCCACTAAGCTGTCACTAACCGTATTCAGTGGTCGGGCACATTGCCCGACAATCTCTGAGCCCATACTTCTACCATCTGATATCGAGTCGTTTTTCGACATCGGTATGAGCGTTAATCCATCGAACTGTGGAGAAAATGCCATGCGTAAATTTGTATTGATTGCTCTCGCTTCGCTTTTTGCGATCGCTGCCTTACCAGCAAATGCTAGCCTGGCAGACCGGAAATCAGACGAGCCGAACTCCGAGCACGCTCAACCTGCACCATACAGCGGTCAGATCGTTATTCGTGGCGAAGTAAGGGCTGAAAGCCACGGTTGAGTGTTGGAGGTTTCATTTGTACCTTAGTACCAGGGACGGTACATCTTCACCTCAATGCCCAGTCCAACCTATCCTGTCCAAAGTGCATTTCATCCTTAACGAAAAAGGTTGGAGCTCCGAATACGCCGCGGCTAACCGCTTCATCTGTGGCATCAATCAGCGCGGTTTTGATCTCGGGCTGCGCCATCGCTTCCATCACTTCATCCGCATCGAAGCCTGCTTTGACCAGCGTATCTCGCAGAACCTCGCGAGATGAAAGGTCTTTGCCCTCGGCCCAAGCAGCGGAGAACATGGCGCGGTTGTAGTCTTCAATTCGGCCCACGGATAGCGCCCAAAGTGCACCGCGCATCGCGTTAACAGTACTGAATATGAAGTGCGGGTTAAGCTGGAACGGAATGCCATAATGATCAGCATGGCGTTGAAAATCGGCCTTGATCCACTCCCATTTCGCCGGGATGGTGACGGGGGACGTGTTGCCTGTAGCCTTGAAGACGCCCCCAAGCAGAATCGGTTTGTAATTGATACGGGCGCCCGTACCTTCGGTAAGTTCCGTCAACCGCATAAACGCAAAATAGGACGAAAGGCTTATGAAGTCATAATAGAAATCGATACTCGTACTCATGCTGAACACCTCTTGTTGATAATGAATTACCAGGATTCCGAGAAAGGCCGGGCATCTTGTTCGAATGTCCAGGCCGAACGGGGCTGCTTATGGAGCTGCCAATAGATCTCCGCGAGGTCGTCGGGTTCGATGATGCCCTCCTCCCCCTTACTGGCATAAAGATCTGGCAGAATTTCGGCGGTGGCCTCATTGCGTATGAGCCCGTCGATAACCACGTGGCCGACGTGAATACCTTGTGGCCCCAGCTCCCGGGCCATGCTCTGTGCCAGCGCCCGCAGTGCATGCTTGCCTCCGGCAAAGGCGGCGAATCCCCGCCCTCCTCTCAGGCTCGCCGATGCTCCGGTGAACAGGATGGTTCCCTCATTACGGGGCAGCATCTTTTTCGCCACTTCACGCCCGACCAAAAACCCTGCCAGTGCACACATTTCCCAGACCTTTCGATAAATCCGGGTGGTTGTGTCGCAAATATCGAACTGAACGTTCCCACCAACATTAAATACAACGACCCTTATCGGACCTAGTTCGGACTCCACCCTGCCAATCAATTCACTGACCTGGTCTTCATCTCGTGCATCCGAATGAATCGTGGTTACACTCGATCCAAGGGCACTGATTTCAGTACTGAGTGCCTGCAAATCTCCTCGGCGCCGAGTAACAACGAGGTGAAAGCCCTCCCTCGCGAAACGACGGGCAATAGCTCCTCCCAGATGATCTCCGGCTCCGATCACTAACGCGATTGGTTTATCTGTGGCGCCCATTGCTTTCTCCTGATTTTGTCAAAGAACTGGTAACAGCTTAGACCAGCGCATAACATAGATAAAATCGATTGTTTGAATGCCAACCACAACCAATGGTTATTATATGGAGCTACAGCAACTGCGCCTATTTCTGGCGGCTGCCGAATCAAAAAGCTTTACTCGGGGTGCGAAGAGGGCCTTTGTTTCGCAACCAGCGCTATCAGCATCGATTGCGAAACTGGAAGGAGAGCTGGGAGTCCGGCTTTTTACGCGCAACAAACGCAGCGTTGTATTGACGCCTGCAGGACAAACACTGCTCAAAAGGGCAACGCAGATAGTAAATGAATGCAACAGAGCCCGGGATGAGCTAAAAAACCATGACCAGCAAAGGATGCTACGACTGGGCGTTGTCAATACACTGTCTATTACCAATATAGCCCGCTTGATTGAGCCGTACCGACGGGAGAATTCCAGTCTCAAACTCCAGGTGTTCGACGCCTCCAGCGAAGAAATGGAAAGACTGGCTGTGGCAGGCCGGATTGATCTTTCACTAACCATACTTCCGGAACACCCTGAGAAAGGGCGGCAGGTCAGCTACTCAAAGCGACTATTCTCTGAGTCTTACAAAGTGGCTATGGCTACCAGTCACCATCTGAGTGAGGCGCCGTCATTATGTCTCGCGGATCTGGAGAATGAACCCTTTGTATCCCGTTCTCACTGCGAATACCGCCAGATGTTAAAAGTGCTAATGAAAACAGCGGGTGTGCGACTGAATGTGGCATACATCACCGATCAGGACGACCGGGCACTTTCCCTGGTGGAACAGGGAGCTGGCATTGCTATTGTTCCTGAACACTACGAATCACTGAATATTGTTAAACGGCCAATTACCGAGCTGTCAGCAACGCGATCCATTGGATTTGAATGGGGTGAAAGCGAAAATCAGGCCGAAATAGACCGATTCATCGCTTTCGCCTCATCGGTCAAGTGGCCTGAGTAGGCGCAGGGAAACGAGGCGAGCTCAGCTTCGCTCAGTGTGCCGTTCACCGCAAATAGTTCGCTGGACCGCGCCACGGCGTACTCGGCGTAGCCACCATTGCACTCGGAACCGAATGTGATGAGGTTGTAGGATGACGGGTTGTCAGGCGCCTGTTGCATGGGGCGAACCAGCACCCGTTCGCCGATGATTCCGCGAACATCTGCACCGGCGGTAATATCCTCACGATCACGATGAACAACTAAGATGCGACGATCCACCGAGCTCGAAAAACTCCGACGGCTTCAGCCTATAGTATTTCCCCTCCACATCCTTGGTCTGCTCGGCGTATGGCTGCGTCATGACTTCCTGCAACTCTCGAATTAAAGAGTAGTTCCCCGCAGCTGCTTGCTGATACGCAGGCACAACCAGCCACTCCCGCAAACTGTACTTTGGATTGACGAGCTTCATCTGGCGAGAAAGCTCTTCACGAGAGCTGGGTTGAGTGAGCGATTTCCAGTTTGTGAGCCACTCGGACCATCGCTTGTCCATTCCTTCGGGGTCTGCACCATATGCAGAGCCCTTGTAGAAACTTTTTTTGAGCGGGCCAATGTCGTCCGGCACCGTCGAGAGCTCGCGGAAGAACATGGTGTAATCAACTGGCGTGTGCTCCATCAGCGTTACGAGCTCGCTAAACAACGCCGTGTTAAAAGCGCCAAGTCCGAGCTTGGCAGCCCACATCTTTTCCATTTGTGCTTGCATCTCCTTTGGGAAATCACTTCGAATCTCATCGAGTTGGCCCAGAGTGTGCGGATGCGTCGCAAGCAACGGCCGCAACGCCACACAAAACATATGAAAATTGCGTTCGGCTGCCACCGGTTGATTCAAAAACGCAAAATGATGTCCGCCACCGGTCCATGGCTGATAATGTGGATCGAATACCTCGCAGAATCCGAATGGGCCGTAGTCGAGTGTGAAGCCGCCGGCCGCACAGTTGTCACTGTTGAAGTTGCCCTGGCAGTAGCCAACGCGAATCCAATTCGCCACCAACGACGTGAGTCGGCTGAGAAATTCGCGCGCAAGTAACAGCACCTTTTCGGGGGTGGTTAGCTTCTGGTCGATGACGTCTGCGTACTCACGATCGATCAAGTGCAACACGATCTTCTCAAGCTCCTCCATCGCTTGCGGGTGTTCCTGCTTGCGAGCGCGGCGACCGAAGAGCTCGAGTTGGCCAACTCGAATGAACGACGGTGCGACGCGCGTCGAGATAGCGACCGGCTCTGATATAAGTATGTCCGGGTCTCTCGAATGCGAGCCCTCCGAATACCATGGGCGCCTGACTCTCTCCGTTTTCGAAACGTACAAACTCAGAGATCGTGACGTTGGCACCCCGAGCGCGTGCATATGCTCCTGTGCCAGGAATTCCCGAACACTCGACCGCAAAACGGCCCGACCGTCTGCGCCACGGCAGTATGGCGTTCGACCGCCACCTTTTAGCTGCATCTCCCAGCGTCGACCGTTGATGACGGCCTCAAATACCGAAATTGCGCGCCCGTCGCCGTATCCGTTGCCGGTATGGAAGGGGCACTGCTGGGTGTATTCGGTGCCGTAGATAGAAAGTGCGTAGCCACAGGCCCACCCGACGGAGCGCATCGGCTCCGGAACATTCGATAAGTCGCCGGAAAACATGCGGACGAAATCGGCCGACTGCGCCATGCTGTCGGCGAACCCGAGTTCGCGAAACAGGTTTTTGCTATGCGCGACGTACTCGGGGTTTTCAATTGGTGTGGGGTTCACCGGAACATAGTGGCCCGAGAAGACCTGTCGCGGCGCGTGGTCGGCTCCGTTTGCCCGCCCCTCAGGGTCGCAATTGAGAGTGTCCATGAGCGAATAGTTCGCCAACGTTGCGAGATCGCCGAGCGTCGCAACATTAGTGAGGGTTTCCCGGGGTATTGGCTTTAACATAGGGACTCCTCATGCGTGGGTTTGATTATGGGGGCCAGTGTGAGTGTGTACACCCGAATTCGTAAACACATGGGTACTAGACTACATTGCAGAGCGCGAGGGTTACAGAACGACTGCCGATCGCATTCATAGAGCGACCACAAATTGATTAGCCATGAACTGGCCATCATCACGTCTCGCTCCAAACCAAAGGGCTCATTGCCTAGTAGTACCTGTTCCGTGCTCACCCGGCGCCGCAGCAACTGATTGGACTTCGGCAATAATCCAGGATACAAACGCCCTGACTTTAGGGGAACGAAACTTGGCCTCTGGTGCAACGAGGTAATACTGGTAGTCCGCCGGCAATGACACATCGAATGGGCAAAAAAGCAGCCCCGATTCCAGCAGTTCATAAACGAGGCTATAGCGCAGAAGCGATATTCCATGGCCGCCCAGAATTGCCTCTACCAGCGTTGAGGATTCCGTCACCCTGACTTTCACCGAGTCATCCGGTATCTCGACACCGATAGTTTCCTGTAATGCCCGCCAGGGACCCGCCATATCGTCAGAATCGTCCAATAGCCATGGCAATTGAGTGAGTGCCTCAGGTGTGACTTTTTGACCTCCCACAAGATCTGGATGGCATACGGGCAAAAGCGTTTCATCCAACAATTTGATTGACGTTAAATTCTCATAGTTTCCCTTCCCGAACCGTATTGCGATGTCTATCCCATCCTCCCGAAAATTTGCCAGGTGCCAATTGGGAATCAGGCTGATGGTCAGTCGCGGATATAAACTCTGGAACTTTTCCAACCGTGTCACCAGCCAACGGCTTGCAAACGATGGGATGGTCGTGACGGTGAGCCGGTCCGGATAAGGGTCCTCTGAAAAATTGGCGATCCCCTTTTCCAGTTCCTGGAAGCCCGCCTCCACATAGGTCAGCAGCTCTCTTCCTTCGCGGGTCAATCTGACTTCGCGGGTCAATCGCTCAAAAAGCGATAGACCGAGAAACGCTTCAAGCTTTCTGATATGCGAGCTGACGGCCGCTTGCGAAATATTCATTGCTTTCGCTGCTTCCTTAAAGCTCATTAAGTTTGCGGCGTGCCGGAACACCTGCAAAGCCCGCAGTGGTGGCATAGCTTGCATAGACTTGCGCCCTTTTCTAATCGCTACACATAATTTTAACTTAAGTATAAGCCTATATTAACCGTTTGTTCAGAAAGGCCCGCATTGAGAATAATAAACCCTAACTCACAGCACGGGGTCATGCAGATGGGAGCGCTAGCAAGTTCAAGAAAAGACGAGCAAAGCATCGAAAAACAAAGAATCGATCACTCCAGCAACCTGAGAATAAATCTTACCGCCAGGCTTGAAAGATGGCTGATCAATTGGCGCACGCGACGCCAGCTCGCGAGCATGCCGGATTTCATGCTAAAGGATATTGGCATCTCGAGATCTCAGGCCGAGCAGGAGCACAAGAAACCTTTCTGGAAGGACTGAACAGGTCGTGTATGAACCGAACCTCCCGCCGCGGCCATAACGAAAGCTCGGTAGTAAAGGCATGTGCTCAAGTCCGGCAACATATACTTTGTTGAGCCCTGTCACATTTAATGTTCTACCTATGGAATCACTCAACGGACTTCCCGGAGGTGCCCTTGTGATCCCATGAAGGCTGCTCTGAGCAGAAAATGTTCTCTCGCGTTTTAAAAGAAGGCGATTGCCTTAGTGATCCAGCGGGAACGATTAGGTGGGTGCGACTTTGGTTTACGAACGGTAAGCCAGACCCGCATTTCGAGCAGAATACCTTCGTAAACTCTCTCTCCGGATCATCGTAACGGATTAACTGGTCTTTACCGCTTAACCATAGGATATTGGCTGGATCGGTCAGCAAATTTGACGCGTGAGAAGAGCCCGTAATCTGCTGGCATTGCGTGCAATGGCAAATAACAAGCTTGGTAAAGTTGTCTTCAACCATGTACGCGACAGTTCCACAAAGGCAGCCACCTTTCAATTTAGTTGTCATAATTCAACCCATTAGCTCCGAAAAATGGCACGGAGTATTAGAAAAAGGAGCTGGCAAAAGATACCGAATGCCAACGCAGAGCTATGTTGCGATACCTCCTCCCTTGTAATGAATGTAGATAAGCAGGCCAAGGAAATCGATGAAGTGCGCGGCAAGCAGCGGAACATCAACTTTCGCCATGGCCTGATTATTGACTGCGCCGATCACGCACAGCCGCAACCTATGAAGAAACCGTCTTGAGCGAGACAACCGGCGTAAACCCTCCATAGATCATGCGTTTGCCGTCGAAGGGCATGGGGTTCGTTTCGGGGTTCATGCGTGGATCGGTTTTCATCAGCTCATCAAAGCGCTTCATGGCGTCATCACGCGTCGCCTTGTCTGGCCACTCGATCCAGGAAAAAATCACCGCTTCTCCCTGCTGCGCCTGTACGGCCCGACGGAAGTCAGTCGTCTCGCCGTCAGGAACATCGTCGCCCCAACATTCGAGAACACGGATGGCGCCCAGTTCCATGAACACCTGGTCGGCCTTTCTGGCATGGTCAATAAACGCTTGCCGGTTATCTTCGGGACAAGCGATCACGAAACCGTCGATGTAGCTCATTTTTGCTTCCTTTTCTCATTGGATTTCAGGTCACGGTAACTTGGTACCACATTTGTGAAGCCGGCTATGTACAGATTCCAGCTTCGTACCTGTTAGACGAACAACAAGAGAAGTTTTCGACATAGGGAAAGTGACGGCTCAGGTTAGTCGCGTAAATACGGGTTACTGGAGCGCGTCTGCTACCGCCTCCAGAAAACCTCTCATATCCACTACCCTCTCAGATTCCGGATCAACGGTCTTGCCCTTGAGGTCAGCGGTGACAATTCCGCTGTCAACGGTGTCGGTCAATGCTGCCTTGAGGTTGACGGCGTATTTGGTGAGAGGCGTGTTTCCCTCGCGGTTACCCAGGGTTTCCAAAGCATTAGCGAGGGCGAAGATCAGGGCGGAGGGGTTAAAGTGGGCTTCTTGACCGTCACTCTCCAGGTATTTCAGATACAGGTCGTGGGCGGTGCCATGGGGCGCCTCGAAGAGCATGGTGCCGTCTTTGCTCTCGATGATAGAGCTGGCAGTGGCCAGGCTGCCGCCGAGGGCAGCGGAGATGTCGGAGAAGATGTCGCCGTCCAGGTTCTGCGAGGGATAGAGAGCGTTTCTCGGGGGATCGGTGATCATTTTTTTGAGCTGGCTCGAGGGCCGCATGATCATGAAGGACGGCGGTGGCGTGTCCTCCCGCGCCAGTTCCCGACGTACTTCGGTGATAACGTTGCTGAAGACTTCGTCGTATTCCATGTACTCGCGCTTGAGGCCGAAGTAGACCTCTTTGTCCTTGCGAGAAGCGTCACGGAAAACCTGGGCCACCCAATCCTTGATGGCCTCGTGGTCGTTGGACATGAGCAGTATTGGGTCGCCCTTACTGATGCTGCGGGCATGTTTTTCTTCACCGTCAACGATCACCTTGAGGATGCCGTCTTCTTGCGCCGGCATGTTGAAGCTACCGTACTGGTCGCCGCCGCCGGCACTCATGCGGGAGATGGAAACATGGGCACTGCGGCTGGGAATGCCGAACTTCCGCAGCTGGTTGACCAGTTTGAACAGCTTGCGCCCGGTGGTGTTGTCGGGCACGCCCCAAAGCGCTCGCTGTGGTGGATTGGAGACTATGCGCGCAGCCTGAGCATCTATGAGTTCGTAGTAGTAACCCAGCCCCAGATCCTTGATCTGCTGGCTGTAGTCGCTGTGGTAGATATCTTCAATCACCGTGCGCATGGCGCCGTCATAACCGGGGATAACGGTGTCTTTCAGGCCCAGGTAGACGTCCCGTTTCTCGTCAATGGCGCGCTGGAAAAAGCGGTGCGCCCAGGCTTTGACGTCTTCCATGTCGTTGGTGGCCAGCAGCCAGGGATCTCCCTTTCGCACCTCCCGGCGGTGCAATTCCACCGGGTCGCCGCTGCTGCCTACAAACATCAGCTTGACCACGCCCGTGGCCTGGGAGAGCTGGTTGAAGCTGTTTTTGATGCCACCGAACTCCATGGTGTCCACTTCAATGTCGCGGCCGATCCAGTCAGGCCGGCTGATTTTCAGGTTGCGAAACTGGATGTCCTCACGAGTAATGTTGCCGCTGATGCCCTTGCGGATGGCACCGTTCGGGGATTTGATAGCCAGTGGATCGAGATTGCCGGAGTCCACGTTTGGGTGCTTGCGGAGCAGCTCTTCCAGTTGCTGGCGGTTGACGGTCATACCGGCGTTCTTCACCCCTACGCCATGGCGTTGAAGGGCGTCGATAGCGTCAATCACCACCTGGCCATTGGTCAGCAAGCGGTGTTCCGCAGACAGGTCAACTTCCTCGAGCTGGATGTTCAGGTGCGCGGTAACGAATTTTTCGAGAATCTGCTCGAAAGCAACCTGCGCCATTTCATCACCGTGGAGGATGACAAGAGGCGAAGTCACATTGATCCGGCTGTCCATATATTGCTCCCCACCGTATTGGCTTTGTCGATAATGTAGGCCGACCTCACTGCATTTTGGGCTGAATAATCCCCAACTGTTTGTTGGCGGCATCGCGAATTTCCCTGTAACGGTCGGGATGATTGATCAACGTATCCAGATTGTCCTCGGGGAAAATCATGTTCCTCTTTGCTTTGGCATCTTCGGTAGAAAATACAGACGGTATCAATTGTTCCAGACAGCGCAACATCACCTCGGGCGATACCGACGCTCCAGGCGATGCTCCCAGCAACGTCCCGTAGGTCTTGTCCTTGGACACAAGGATTTCTGTGCCCATCTGCAAATCACCGTCTTTGATGATTTGCACTCGCTGGCCAGCTTGAATCGGTTTCCAGTCAAACCTTTTGCCCATGCCCGGAGCAAAACTTTCAAGCTCCTCAAACATGCTCTTTTCGCCTTTTAAGGTCTCCGAGATCAGATATTTAACCAAGGGGAAATTCTCTACGGCAACATTCAGCAAGCCCGGAATATCATGCAGGCGAATGGATTTGAGGTAGTCGAAAAACCCCCGATCTCTCTCGAGACGAAGCTTGAATGAGGCGAAAGGGCCGAACAACAGGTAGTGCTTTCCGTCAATCACCCGCAAATCCAGATGCGGTACGGACATAGGAGGCGCGCCCACTTCCGCTTTGCCATAGGTTTTAGCGCGGTAGTATCCGGCTTGTTCTTCGCTGATCGGCGCCATAAGAAAACGCCCACCAACGGGAAAGCCGGCGAAGCGGTTTCGAAACGGCAAGCGGCTTTTTTTCAGAAGGGGAAATGCACCCCCACCAGCACCCACAAAAAGCACATCCGCTTTGTACCGAACCGGACGCCCGTTGCATTCAGCCTCGATAACCCATTGCCCTGACGGGCTTCTGTGCACGCGCTTAACGTGGGTGCCATACTCAAATTTCACGCCCAGGTTCTGTCTGGCGTGGGCCGCCATTTGCTCTGTTAACGCACCAAAATTAACGTCCGTACCTGTTTCAATAACGGTAGCCGCCATTTTTTCATGGCGTGGGCGCTCGTCCATGGTGTAAGGAATCCAGCTCTTTATCTCATCAAAGTCTTCTGAGTAACGCATGTGCTCAAAGAAATGATGGGCAGACATTTCTTTGAACCGCAATCGCAGCTCCTCAATAGCGGATTCGGAAACGATGGTGCAGTGTCTGGTTTGATTGATAAATGTTTTCGGGTCCTTGATGGCGCCCTTCTCGATCAAATAAGCCCAGAACTGTTTGGCCACATTGAACTGGGCATGGATTTTGAAGGCTTTTTCAATCGAAACCACGTCCCCGTCCACGGGGGTATAATTGAGCTCACAGTTCGCTTCATGCCCTGTGCCGGCGTTCCAGAATGGGGACGAGTTTCCCGCCCCGGCGCTGTCCAGTCTCTCTAAAATAGTGATATCCATATCCGGAGCCAGCTCTTTTGCCAAAGTGGCAAAGGTGGTTCCCATAATTCCTGCGCCTATGATAACTACGTTCATAAAGTCTACTCTTCGCTGTTGCCGGTCAACTCATCCACAGCCGCGGCATCGATGATCGCATCCAGGCCACCCCAACTCTGGCGCAGGAAGTTCACGAGTTCAGCAATTTCCGCACTGCTTAGCTTGTCGGCGAAACCAGGCATGGCCTGCATGCGTTCGAAGCCATTGAATTTCTGCGCATCAATACCGTCGTGAATTACCTTTACAAGGTTGCGGGGGTGGTCCAGACGCAAAGTGGTATTCCCCTTCATCGCAACCGCCACATGGGGTACACCCTGGCCTTGTGCTCCATGGCAACCGGCGCAGACATTGAGGTAATGGCGGCGGCCAGGGCTGTCGGCGCTTGCACTGTGCTCTGCATCGACGACCCGGGCGTCCGGCGGGTCCTCGCCCATCAGGTAAACACTCATGGCCTTCAAGTCCTCATCACGAAGATAACGGGTGCTGTGATGGAATACGAGGTACATCTCATTGAACATGGATCCCTGATCGCTAATGCCTTCACGGAGGAAGGTTTGCAAGGCGGTGGGTGTCCAGCCGCGGGCGGCGAGTTTGTCTGGTGTCAGACTTGGAGCCTCGTAGCCCGCAATAACGCTGCCTTGAAGGTGCTGGTCGGTGTCGACGGCACCCAGGGCATTGCGCGGTGTATGACATTCCCCACAATGTCCCAGGACATCCACCATATAACGCCCCCGCTGCCATTCGTCGGATTGGTCCTCGGCGTTGTTGGGGGTTTCGCCAGCGAACATCAGGTTCCAGAAATTGAGTGTCCAGCGCATGCTGAATGGCCAACTGAGATCTGTTTCCGGCGCCTCGATGTTCACCGGTTTGAGACTCATCAGGTAGGCATACATGGCATCGGAATCCTGGCGCGGAATGCTGTGGTAGGCCGTGTACGGCATCGCCGGATAGAGCTGAGTGCCATCTGGCAGTTCGCCTTCAGTCAGCACGTGGTAGAACTCATCCGCACTGTAAGCACCGATGCCGTATTCCTTGTCCGGGGTGATGTTGGTGCCGTATACAATGCCAAAGGGTGTTTCCATCGGGCGCCCGCCTGCGTACGGCGTGCCACCTTCCTGAGTATGGCAGGCGGCACAGTCAGCGGCGCGGACCAGATACCGCCCCTGCTCCAGGGTGCTGTTATCTGCAGATGCACTCCAGGCATTGGTGGTGTTCATGCCCAGCGCGACGGCCATTACGAGGATGCTGCGACTATTCATAATCAGCTCGCCTCTTTGGTGGTGCCCGGTGTCTTCAAAACGGCATCGCGAACGGCTTCGAAATAACGCACATAGCCGGTACAACGACAGATGTGGGATTCCAGTGCCTCGCTGATAGTGCCCTCAAGCTGAGAGCGCGAAATCGGCTTCCGCTGCAGGCGCTCCACCAGAACGGTGGCGGCATTGACGAAGCCCGGCGCGCAATAGCTGCACTGAAATGAGAAGTGCTCCAGGAATTGCTGCTGCACTGTGGATAGGGCATCAATATGGCCCTCTTCGTCCCGCTGTGCATGCCCCTCAACCGTGCGGATCGTCTTACCGTCAAAGTAGTGGGCACCGGTGATGCAGGTGCGCACTTCCTCGCTACTGCCGTCGGGCTTGTCTACGATCACTGTGCAGGCGCGACACATGCCCCGACCACATCCAAACCGGGTACCTGTGAGGTTGCGATATTCGTGCAGGTAGTCAAGCATCATCAGCTCTTCGGGAATATCCTCGATTGGCTGGGCTTCGCCGTTAATGGTGACCTTCAGCGGCCGTGTAGGGATGACGGCGGCCTTGGACTGCTCCGTTGTCATAAAACCTCCCTGATCTTGTCTGGTGTGATGGGCAGGCTTCGGAAATGGTGACCGATGGCATGTGCGATGCCGTTTCCGATAGCGCCGACGATGGGAATCATCACGACTTCTGCAATGCCTTTCGGTGGATCGGTTCGCGACAGCGGTGGCAGGATTTCTGAGGTTTGCTGCCATACAGCGACTTCACTGGCCCGGGGGACGTGGTAGCGATTGATATTCCAGGTGCCGTTGCCGGGACCGTCTTCGTAAAGAGGCATCTCTTCATAAAGCGCATGGCCGATACCCATGGCGATACCGCCCTGAATCTGACCGGATACCAGTTGCTCTACAAGCGTGTTACCACATTCGAGAAACGTGTGATGGTTCAGCACAGAGACTTTGCCGGTGCCGGTATGCACCGCCAACTCCACCAGAGTGCCGCAGCCACTGTAGTATGTGACACCAGCATTATTTCGCTGGGTCGGTGGGATATAAGGGTTCTTGCGGGTCAGCAGGTGATAGCCACGCTTGCTGGTCATCAGAGCCTTCTGTGCCTCGGAAGCACCAATGCCATACTGGACGGCAAGTCCGTCCAGAGGCAGGTTCTCGGACCGACCATTAATCTCATAATCCGCCCTGGACCATTCCCAGCGATTAAAGGCGTGGCTGATGACACCGGTTATCAGGCCCATCTCGTGGGCACGTTTGGCAAGAAACTCCAGAGACAGCGGTTCCATGCCCCGGGCCGTCAAATGGCCGGCCTCCCAGCGGGCGTTTTCCTCACGTACCACATAGGGCGCCGACTGGCCGCCACCGATCCCGCGCTGCCAGAATTCCTGGGCGGCGGGCCAGAGGCCGTGACGGAAGATGATCCGGGCCGCCTCCAGGGTGGGAAACGAAAAATAGTACGCTGAATTGCTGGCACTGGAAGCCTGCAGGAGCAGCGGTGTCCAGCGCGGGTCCTTTATGGACTTGTTCTGTTCCTCCTGAGAGATGAAGTAAGGGCTGGTGGTCTCGTACATCTGCATGTCGTCCCACTCCATCTCCGCCGTACGTACCTGGTCGGCGGCACGACCCAGCCAGGCGGCGACTACGGCGGCCTGACCGGTGGAGTAACCAGTGCCCATTTCAGCACCGGTATTACGCACTTCGATACGGCCCTCTGGCGTCAGGCGAACTTCGGAGAAGGCGGATTCAGCGCCATGACCAAAGTCTTTCTGCACACACGCAAACCCGACGCCGTAACGCTCTTCCGGATGAGCGGTTTCGTAAGCCTGTTTTCGTGTCTCACGCTCGGTCCAGATAGAGTGATTCCTGGCTTTGTGCAGAATTTCTTCGTTTCGAAGATGGCCCGCTGGAATCGCACCCTGTGTATTCTTCATGCCACTTTTGAACACGTTGCGAAGGCGCAGATCGATAGGATCCATGTTCAGCTGACCGGCAATCTCATCCACCATCAGTTCCGTGGCAGACATGGTCTGTAAGGTGCCGTAGCCCCGGAACGAACCAGCTTCGGGCATCCGCGAGTAAATCGCCGTGGCGGTCAGGTCACTGTTGGGCATGTAATAAATCGATTGGGCGGCCGTGGCGCCAACGAAAGCTACAGAGTTGGAGAAGTTGGCGCGACCACCACCGTTAGCGGTCAGGTCCTGTTTGAAAACCTGGAACTTGCCGGTCTCCCGATCCACTGCCAGGCGGTTCTTCATGGTGAAGGGGTGGCGTTTCATTGTGGCCTGGAACTGCTCGAAGCGGTCGTTGGCCAGTCGCACAGGCTTGCCGTCTGCGTATAGTGCGGCGATCAACCCGTAATACGGGAAGATGGTGGCATCCTTAGACCCATAGCCCACGGTGTAGGCCGGATGTAGAAAGAAACGCCTGCTCTGAAAGGAACTATTGGACAGAACTTCCGGCATCCAGTTGACGAGCTCCTGGGGCGACTGGGTGCCACAGACCACATGCATATCGCCCTTGCTCTGGTCGAACCAGCAGTTGGCATTATCCGCCTCCATCGCGAAATGATCCGTGTACTGGGAGTTATATTCGCCTTCGAACACCAGCCAGTCGTCAGGCGCATTGGCCAGTTTGTCCTGCAGTTGCTGAGCGTAAAACATCGCCTTCTCGGTGTTTTTGCCGTTCTCCAGTGCTTCAGGCCATACCGGATGACGCTTGCGGAAGTCCGGATAGAGCACGGTCTCCTGCAGAGCGGAGAAGGTGTCTTCTGCGAAGGGCGTCTCGCCACCCACGCGGATGTAGCGGAAGGCACCGTAGGGTGGCTTTTCCGGCAGAGGTGTCTGCTCGCCGTAAGTGACCACATCATCGGCGAAGCGGATGCGGCTCTTGGCCAGCCGGTAACGTGCGAAGTCGTGATAGATCAGCATTGCCACGGGGTAGCCCAGATAAGCTGCCGTGTCGCCTTTGGCCAGAAAGAAGTCGGGGCCGAAGAAACGAGGCACTTCGATTTTGTCCCGTTTCATGTCTTCTGCGGTGACAAGTTGATCCGGCATCAACCCGGCCTGCTCAAGGCGGCTCAGGTTGATACCCTTGAGGCTATGATCACATCGGGTCGCACGGATGATGAAGGCGTGAGATTGTTGATCCGGCCAGTGGGGCATGTCTTTTGCCCGGATATCACGGGCGAAGACCTTACTGCCCGTCACCTTGGCGATGCCGTCAAGACGAAAGCGCATTTTGCCTTCCGCAAGCTGCCAAGCCTCATTGGTTGGTGACAGCACCCGATCTTCGAAGAGAGCGCCAAAGGCATCGCTGCCCAAGGGCGCGAGGTAGGCAGTAACACCTGCTACAGCACTTCCCTTAAGAAAGGAGCGCCTGGATAGGGACGGTCTGGACATGCCGGGATCCTTCATCCGTGCGAATTACTGTACCTCACTATAGATAAAACCCTGCGAATTGCATAATGAACGCCAGTCCTACAAGCCTTCTTCATAACCTGCAGCCCAGCTTGCGCGGCCCAGCTCTGTAGCTCGTACAACCTCTGTTTCGGGGACTGCGGACATGTCCCCCACTTCTCTGGAATCGTAATGAAAAACACACAAGCGTGATGCAAACTCCGCGAACGGCAGCGATGCTTCGCCATGCCGTTCTCCATAACTCTGAGTTGAGCAGTGAATACCCTGGCCCCAATCCTGGCCGCTATCGTTGTTGGGGTTGTAAAAGTAGATGCGCATCTCGCCAAGGCGGTCAAGGCCCACGCGTCTGACTGTTATCGCATGGCGCCCAACCATGCGTCCTCCACTGTCGGTGGCTACGATGCCCGCGGGTTGTGGGTGAATTACAGGTATGCTGCCGTTGTAATACGGGTGATAACAGGCGTAAAAATGGCGAATAAAGTGCCCATAGTCCTCAATCATCCCGGTTTCCTGACTAATTGCGCTGAGAAATGCGTGCCCTACCCACCAGCCATACATCTCAGGGTTGATCCAACGGTGCAAATCATCGTCACGTTCGCCGCACAAGCGCCCCATTTCTGCATAAATACGATCGAGGTGAGGCACCAAGATCAATGAAACCGGATCGACATCGGTGGGAGGTTCTTTCGCAAGGCCTGGCTCCAGATGTTGTGAGGTAATTTGCTGACCTTCGAACCGCATGATGACATCGTCATCGCGGGCAGCCCACGCCACCAACTGCAACAGATAATCGGCGTCGTTAAAAGCCCACATGGAAAGCCCGATAACGGACTGACAGGTCGGGTTATTGCCTTGGCCAACACCATTAGGCTGCCCCAGAAGGCTCATGACACCGGCGAGTAAATAAACCCGTGGAGGATGCGCATCGCCGAAAGCCTCTGTCAGCGTATTGCAGGCTGTCTCACACAACGTCAGCTCGACTTGCCGCCACAGGCCTGAAGCCACAGCCGGCGTGAACAGGCCTCCGCGCTCAAGAAACATTGCCAGCCCGTACACCGCCTGACTGGTTTCCGGGTGTACGGCGTCGTCGATCAGTTTGTGAACAATCTCCTGATAACATTGAAAAACATCGTTTCCGGTGATGCTCAGGCCCAATGCCAAAGGTATAAGGTCGTCCTGATGCCCGCGCAGGTGGCGCAACAGCATGGGGTGGTATGGAGAAACCATGCCAGTCTCGTCCATGGCCACCGCAAAACTAACGGCCTCTTCAGTGAGTGCTGGTTTATCCATCGCAACCAGGCGTTCACCGTATACCGCTAAACCCGGATCATCACGGCAGCCTTTCGTTGGGCCGTATAGAGCGCTGACAAGGCGCGCGGCCCTGTGCATACCCTCGGTCTCGATTTCAGGGTCAAACAGGCATTTGGCTATCTGGCCAACCATCTGTTTGATACTGCCTGTTTGTATCGGGCGCTGGGCCAGCAAGCGACGCACTTCATCAACCAGGCTATCGAGAATGCTTTCATAGCCAAGCCTGCCGAGCAGGTACTGGTAGAGTGAATTGACAATCTGCCCTAACCCTTCCGGCCGTTCCCGATCGGCCTCGCTCATCTGGCCGGACAGCAGATCCAGATTCAATGCCGTTACCTGAGTCAAAAAGTGTCGGGCCTGCTCTGCAGAAATTCCGGGGTGGCGATAATCACCCATAGCTACAGCCAGCAGGCGAAGCTCACTCAAGGCTTCAATGGCGGTATAGTCTGGCGCTCCCTGGCGTAGGGTTCGTACGGCAATCGCGGGCCTCAGAATGGCTGGCTTGCCCCAATCACCATTGGTAAACACGCCCTTTGCTTCAATCTCTGATACCCGAGCGTACAACGCGTCCAGTCCGTCAGGAGTTGCCATAACGCAAAGTGCCGCCTTCAATACCTCCCTGTTAGGCGCCATGGGAGCAGTTTTGCGGGCAAGCGCAAGCTGCTCCAAAGCCTCGTCAAATCTTGCAACAGCAGCGTTGTTATCTGGACTGGAACCGGGATCCGCCATAGTGTTTTCCTTAAAATATTCGATACGCAATGCAGTATCGCCAAAGATGCTCTCAAGGCGTTTTGGAAGCAAACTTTCCGCGGGTTTCGTTTCAAATTGTAACCAATGGGACTATATTGAAACGTGCAGCACGACAAATCGCTCAGTTTACTTGGTGCGTTCGTCAGCGCCTTGTCTGGGTTCATCAGCAAGGAGAACAGTGAATGTCGATAACACCAGAAGAACAGTTGCCCAGCGATGTGTCCGCCTGGCTTGATCCGGAAATGGACTCTGTTAAAGGAACCGAGACCCCAAAGGATCCAGACAAAGGCTACATCGCTCTACTCGGCTGGAGTGTTAACGCCATTAAGGCAGCACAGAAGTTTGACCGTCGCTACATTGTGGTTGCTCCGGACTGGGCTGCGGATTTTTGTACCGCAAACAAGATCCCTTTTATTCCCTGGGATTTTCTCCGCTTGAATGATCGGTCCTTCGAGATTGCGCAAAAGCTGAAGGCAGAAGGCGTGGATGTAGCGATTCCGCTATTCGAGGAAACCGTAGAGTGGTCAGGGGCTATCAACTCCGTCCTCCTCGACAGCCCGCGTATGTTCGGGCAGTCTATTCTTTTCCGCGACAAGGCGTTGATGAAGCGCCGTGCCCAGCTTGGCGGTATTCGCGTCGGGATCTTTGAGGAAGCTCACGAAAAAGATGACATCGTCCGCTTCATGAAGCGAGTCAACCAGACTCTGCTCAAGCTGGATGGTGACCCCGATGACCCGATTCACGTCAAGGCGTTCGACAAGGCTGGTTGCCTCGGCCACCGGATGATTCGCAAGATCGAGGAAATCGACTCAATTCCGGCCGAAGAATACCCCCTGCTGATGGAAAGCCACCTGGATGGTTGGGAGTTTGCCGTCGAGGCCTGGATCCACGATGGGAAAATCAAGTTCCTCAACATTTCTGAATACGTAACGCTGGGCTACTCGGTATTTGTGCCCGCGACTGAGCAACTTGAGAGTTGGCGTAATGCGATCACCAAGCAGATTGAGCTGCTGATCAAAACCTTCGAAATCAAGTTCGGGTTGATTCACCCTGAGTACTTTGTCACGGCTGATGGCGAAATGTACTTTGGCGAAGTTGCTTACCGTCCGCCTGGGTTCAAGGCTTTCGAGCTTATTGAGAAAGCCTACGGGTTCAGTGCGTATCAAGCCTCTATGCTGGTGTTCGATCCCAAAAGCACCAAAGAAGAGGTGGATGCATTCTTTCCACGCGAAGTGGTTGACGCGAAGGGCTACGCAGGTTGCTTCGGTGTTTATCCAAGACGCCGCGTAGTGAGCAAGCTGGAGATGCCCAAAGAAACCATCGAGCATCCCTACTTCGAGTCCCACGAACTGGTTGCACCAACAGAAGAGACGGTTCCTGACCGGTCAGCCTTCGGCACTCATTGGGGTCTGATCTTCTTCTTTGGCGACGATCCCATCAAGATGCGGGACTTGCTGAAAGCTCAGGAAGAGCTGGACTTCTACGTTTAGAGGCCAGTAAAGGCTGTTCACTACAGTAATGACGTCCATGATTCTAGCCATACAAACGCCAGAATCATGGACGTTTTTTTGACACCCTCAGAAATTGTTTAAGCGGGTGCCGGCGCTTTATTCTTCCTGTAGTGTTTTTCCATTCCGTCAAGAATGTTACGGAGCAATTGGTCCAGGCATTCCCGATAGTTTTTATGGTCCGGGCGCCGAAACAGAGCGCTCAACTCATGTTTACTCATGGTGAACTCGTTCAGTGCAAGTATCTCCAGCAAATCATTTGCTTGCAGGTTTAACGCTATTTTCAGTTTCCGCAGAATCATGTTATTGCTGAGAACACGCTCAGGCTCAGGTGGCTCGTCACTTTGGCCCCCCCTGTTTTTGATGATCAGTCCATTCAGAAAGCGGGCTAGCTTCTCATCTTCACACAAAACAAATCCCGGCTCGTCTTCGCGTGCCAACCAGGCAGCCAGTTCAGGTTTGCTGGCTTCACACCCGCCCAGCTTGAATATCGAAATCATCAGCTGATCGCTAAAATCAAAGATATAACGTACTCGGCGCAAGATATCGTTATTGTTGATAATCAGGCCTCCTTTGCAGGCGGGTTTTCACCGGCAGCAATGGCTTTCGGTGTGATCTCCACGTAAATGGTCTTGATGTTGTTTTCAACAAGCTCATCGATGTACTTCGTTAACGATGGCAGATCTACCTGCACCGCGGTCTCTTCCGATTGCCCGAATTTGCAATCGAAGCCCCAGTATTTAGCACCAGATGGCAGAGGTTTTTTGCGTTCGTTTTTCAGGAATTTTTTGATGTCGTGCTTCACCGAATCGACGAGACGCGGCACTTTGATTTTAGGGTGGTCTAACTTATAGGTCTTTTTCATTGCGATCCTACCAGGATGGAGTGCCACTGCACGCCGGAGAACATCTAATGGCACGCGGTGTGAATTTACTGGAGGATTCTACCATTATTCGCGGGGCTACTGGGGCGCGAGAATTCCAGAGTTGAGGCCAGGCAGACTTCGACATGAAGCTACCAAACATTTCTATACGCTATCGAACTTTGACAATTTTTTGATGTTTTCCTGACCCGTCGCTGACACGCCCTCCTCTACTCTGCACTTCCATCGACTTTTCCAAATGCGAGTGCAGACGTGCCTACACCCCTTTCTTTCAAAAATCTCTCTCTACCCGAACGTGTGTATCGAGGGTTCCGCTGGGCCGGCGCCTACGCTCCGATATTGATGTTGTTTTTCACGATCCTTCTCATCGGCAGCCTGTCCAGAACACTGCTGGTGACATGGCAGTTTGATCGGGTTGCGGAAACGTCAGTGTGGCCTGGCATCTTTCTCCATGGGCTACGAGCAGATCTGATCATGGCTGGCATGGCAGTGGCTCCTTTGCTTTTGCTCCTGCCGATTCTGGGCCATCGTTTCAGCTGGGCGGTCTGGAGGCGGGTGACTGGCCTCTGGGCGACGATTGCCGTTTTCACATTCCTCTTTATGGAGCTTTCCACGCCGACGTTTGTTGCCGAGTACGATACCCGGCCCAACCGACTGTTTATCGAATATCTTAACTATCCCAAAGAAGTGCTGAGCATGCTTTGGGAGGGCTATCTGCCTACCGTAGCCATTGGGATTTTTCTTTGCGTTTCACTGACCATTCTGTTCGCCTGGCTAATGCGCCCGTGGGCACGGGAGACCTTTACCGGCAACTATCGTAAAGCGATTCTGGTATGGCCCATCGTGGCTCTTGCTGTGTTTATGAGCGTGCGTTCCACCACCGGCCATCGCCCCGCCAATCCCGCGATGTTTGCACTGACCTCCGACGCGCTCGTGAACTCATTGATTATCAACTCTACCTGGTCTGTGGCGTTTGCAATCTACAACCTCAAGCACGAAGAGGATGCGAGTGACAGCTACGGCCAGATGGAAATATCCGAAATACTGGACGAAGTCAGAAGCACGCCATGGCTCAGTGGTAGTGAATTCAGCTCCAGGCAGTTTCCGACGCTGCACCATCAAAACCCTGTGCAAAAACGACTGCGTCCTCTCAATCTGGTAATCGTTCTGGAGGAAAGTCTGGGCGCAACCTTTGTTGAATCCTTGGGTGGCACTCCGGTTACACCGCGACTGGAAGCTTTGAAGGACTCTGGCTGGTGGTTTGAGAATCTGTATGCAACGGGTACAAGATCAGTTCGGGGTATCGAGGCTGTGGTTTCCGGGTTCCTGCCATCTCCTGCTCGCAGTGTGGTTAAACTATCACTGTCCCAAACCGGGTTTTTCACACTGGCTGACCTGTTAAAGCACCAAGGCTACAACACAGGTTTTATCTATGGTGGGGAAGCGCATTTTGACAATATGCGCAGTTTTTTCTCGGGCAATGGCTTTGACAGTATCCTGGATCAACAGAACTACGCCGATCCCGTTTTTACCGGTAGCTGGGGTGTCAGCGATGAAGACCTGTTCGCAAAAACCCACCAAGACCTCAAAAAACTTCATGCTGGTGGAGAACCCTTTTTCCGCCTAGTGTTCTCCTCTTCCAATCACACGCCGTTCGAATACCCGGATAATCGGATCGAGCCGTACGACGAAGAGAAAAACACCGTCAATAATGCCGTCAAATACGCGGATCATGCTTTGGGTGACTTCATAGGCACTGCTCGGAACAGTGACTATTGGAAGGATACTCTGTTTTTGATTGTGGCCGATCACGACGCCAGGGTTTGGGGGGACGAGTTGGTTCCCATCAAGAATTTTCAGATTCCGGGGCTGATACTCGGAGCGGATATGGAAGGCCGGCGCATTGAAACAATTACAAGCCAGATTGATCTTGCACCGACTCTGCTTTCACTCATGGGTATTGCCAGCGAGCACCCCATGGTTGGCCGTGACCTGGTGAAGTTTCCGGACGCACCCGGCCGGGCGATTATGCAGTTCAACGATTGCTATGCCTGGATGGATGACGACTTCAACGTGACCGTATTGCGTCCCGATCAGGAGCCATTGGCAGGAAAATATTCACGCCAGGCAGGGCGAACTCAATACCTGGCGGGTGCACCGGAAGAAACAGCCACAAGAAAGGCTCTGGCCCATGCCCTCCTTCCGCTGAAACTGTATCAGACACAAGCCTACGGGTTGCCTGATTCAAATGATCAGCCAAGGTTATGAACATGGATCAGAAACTCAGTACCTTCGTTGTCTGATTGCGCAATCTCGAGATCCCAGCCCAGTCGTTCGCAAACTAACCGGACGATCAGCAACCCAAAGGTGGCGTTACTCATCTCTCCAGCCTTTGGGTTGATGGCGGTGGGTGCTCCACTAGCGCTCAGGTGCTCGGCTACATTGATTGGAAGCCCGGAGCCAAAGTCTCGCACAGAGATCCGGTTTTCGATCATTCGAACTTCTACTTCAGCACGAGTGTGGCGAAGCGCATTTTGCAACAAATTGCGCATCAACATGCGTACCAAAGCGGGATGGGTTGTGACTCTCATCCCCGGGCTATTGTTGTAAACCGTGATTCGTCCGGCATGATCCGGATGTCCATGCTCGAGATCATCAATCGTGTTCTGGACGACCTCTTGCAGCACAATGGTTCTCGCGTCGCTCTCAGACGCTTCACTGCGGGCAAGTTCAAGCAGTACCTCCGTATCGTCGCGCATGGTTTGCATGGCCCGGCGAATACGAGCGAGGGTTTTCTGATCCGCTGTCGACAAACTTTGTCGTTGTTCCAACACATTCAGGGCGCCACTCATCACCGCTAACGGCGTGCGAAGCTCATGGCTGGCGAGTTTAACAAACGATTTCTCCCGTTCAATGTGATGTTCCAGCGCTGACAGAAACCGGTTAAACGCGTCGGCAATGTCGCAAAACTCCTGATCACGGTAGCCCGTATCAATTTGCCGCATGGACGATCCGGGGCTCGTGTTCATGACCTCATGGGTTAGCTTCCTGAAGGGCCGCACCAGGTATTGGGCGCCTGTTCGGGCAATAAAAAAGCCGACGAGGAGCATGAAGCCCGCCACGCCCACCAGAGCCAACTGCACCAGGGACTCACGGTTTTCCATGATAGTAATATCCTGAGCCAGGAACAGCTTGCCATCTGGTTGCTTCAGCTTCTCACCGACTATCAGCAGCGTTGTCTCACCTATCTCGATTTCCTGGGAAAATGGCAGCGAGCGGCTACGGAAATATTCCGGCAATACAAGCTCTGCCTCACCTTCCGGCAGAAAAACGGCCTCCAACTGAGCCGTTTTTATGGGTTGAAAAGTCCCTTCTTGAAGTTGCTCTGTGAAAAACTTGGCGTCCGCCTGTAGTTCAAGGCCCAGAATAGTGTCCTCAACGTCGTTGACGAACAGTTCTACAATAAACATGGAGGTGGCCGTGGTGGCCGCAATCAGGAAAAACAGGGTTCGGGCCAGGCGCTTGGTTAATGATGATTTCATGAGGCCTCAGCGTTTCCTTTCGCAGGAACCTCCAAACTGTATCCTCGACCGTGGATTGTTTTTACCAACCCACTGCCCAGTCCGGCCTGCAGCGATTTTCGGAGTGTGTAAATATGAGTGCGAAGGCTATTGCCTTCCGTTTCGCCGTGGCGAGCTCCCCATAGGGCATCACTGAGTGATTCATGGCTGAGAAAACTCGGATACGCTCGTACCAGCAATTCAAACAAGCGAGCCGGTGTGCCGGACAAAGCCGTTTTCAATCCGTTTAATTCTACTTCCAACGTACCCGGATCGAAGCGAATATCACCCGCTGACAGGACCCGTCGCTGTGGGGAATACCGCCGATGAAGAGCTTCAATCCGTAGCTGTAACTCACGCAGCTCAAACGGCTTCACAATGTAATCATCCGCACCGCAATCAAACCCTTTTTCCTTGTCGGACAAGCCACTCAGTGCCGTCATCAGAATAACGGGAGTCTGGCACTGCAGGTCATTACGTATACGTTTACAAATATCGTAGCCACTGACTCCAGGGAGCATCAGATCGAGTACGATAACGTCATAGCTTTGCGTGGCCAGCAGATGCAATGCGGTCAAGCCATCCGCAGCGAAGTCCAATACGTAGCGATCTTCACCCAGAAATTCGAACAGGTTTTCCGCAAGATCTACCTGGTCTTCAACGATTAATAGCCTGAGCTGTAGTTGGTTAGATGTCACTCGAGCGAACTCCGTTGGCGTCAGACACCGGTTGCTGATCGCGCTGCAATCCGGCAATGACTAACAATTGATAGCGTCTATTTTCCATGACCTTTCGAGCGGAAGTAGCGAAGCCAGCCACTTTTTCGCCTGGCCAGGTTCTGGGAACCGCAACATACAAACGCTGATACGCCTCGGCCGTCTGCAAGTTGCTCAACCCGCTCTTTGTCATTTCCAGAGCGTTTCCGTCTGAGTAGAATCGGGCTGAAAACGGAAGGTCATCCAGATAGATCAACGGGCTGTCGTCGGCTGTCTTGGCCAACTGATAATAGCTTACCAGTTCTTTCTCTGTCTTTAGTGCCTGCCAACCCGTGGCGGAAAGACCTACGAACACGCTCAGTAAAACCGGGACCAACGCCACCAAACCGCCCCGTAACCGGGCCAACCGGAAAGACTGGCATTCCGACGCCCAACGGCCGATCAAAATAGCCGTAAACGGTAACGAGGGTAATACGTAAGTCCAGAGTGTATTACCTGCGAGCGTGAAAAACAGCATCGGTGCCAGCGCGCTGACCACTAAAAAGCTAACGCCCGGATTCGATATCGTCCTGCTAACGATGCCGCTTCTTTTCCCTCTGAACCATGCCGGCACCAGACTCACCAGCGCAACGACACCCCAGGGAAAAGAGGCCCACAACCAGAACATCCAGATCATGCCTTTGGGCTGATTGTGGGCGCTGCCGTAAAGATCGCCTGCCCAACCTGGGTCCAGGAACCGGCGAACATGCTCCCCTACAATAAAGTAATCCAGAAAGCCCGGTGTCTTGAGTTCCGCCAGTATGTACCAAGGACAGACCAGCAGCGCCGTCAACAGGGTTCCTCGCAACCAGGGCAACCGTCGCAGATTGTTCGTCGCGTCCCTCCATGAAACGAGTAACCACAGCACGATGGGAATCCCGACCAGGACTATGGCTAACGGCCCTTTGGACAGGAGTCCAATTACCAATCCAAGAAAAAAAAGCCACCGCCACAAGCCGCCCTCTCCTGCCATTACCAAGCAAAAGCTGACCAAAGTCAGGGTAGTGCCCAGTGCCAGAAAAGCGTCGGTCATCACGGCGCCAGCGCTAATATAGGTGAGTGCCATGGTTGCGAAAACCAGGCAACTCCATTGAGCCACCTGAACACTCCATAACTGCCGCGCCAATCGCCAGACCAGCCACACCATGGCGAGCGTTGCCAGCCAGGAGGGAAACCGCAACGAAAACTCCGAGACACCAAATACCTTGATGGCCGCCGCCTGGGCCCAGAACGACAAGGGTGGTTTACCCCAGAAAGGAACTCCGGGCTCAAACCACGGCGTAACCCAGTCACCGGTTTCCGCCATCAGGCGGGCAATTTCGGCATAGCGCGGCTCGGTGGTATCAGCAAATGGGAAAAGGGCCATACCGATAAAACGGCTAACCAGCACTGCAACGAGTATCAACAGCCACACGTTAAACCGCTTTGACATGTCGCATCCCCGTTGTTTTACGTTTTGCCTGTTGGCGTGTGCCGTTCAGGTTTTCGATCACTTCTTCTGTCAGGTACACCGGGCGTTGTTTTGATTCCATGTAGGTCTTGCCGACGTATTCACCCACAATGCCCACACTCATCAGTTGAATACCGCCCAGAAAGCTGATGATGGCCACCAGCGATGGATAACCATTGGTGGCATCGCCCAGCATTAATGCCTTGACCACAATCCACACCCCGAATACCGCACCCATGCTGGCGGCAATAAGCCCGATCATTGTCGCCCAACGCAACGGAGATACAGAAAACGATGTCAGCCCTTCCAGTGCCAGACCCACCAATCCGGGGTAATCCCATTTCGTTTCACCCGCCGCTCGGGGTTCACGATCGTATTGGATGACTTGGGTCGGCATACCGATCCAGGCAAACAAGCCTTTCATATAACGGTTGCGTTCTTTCAGCACCAACAGTGCGTTAACGGCTTTGCGGCTCATCAACCGAAAGTCACCGGTATCTACGGGAATATTCGTTCGGCTGGTTCGATTCAGCAGTCTGTAAAACAGATGCGCACTCCAGCGTTTGAACGCGGTTTCGCCAGCCCGTGAACGACGCTGCATCAGGACAACGTCAACACCCGACTGCCAGCACTCGACCATGGCCGGGATTTGCTCAGGCGGATCTTGCAGGTCTGCATCCAACACGATCACCGCATCGCCCTTTGCGTGTTCCAGCCCTGCAGTCATCGCGGCTTCCTTGCCGAAATTACGACTCAGCTTGATCAATCGGATGCCGGGCGTTCGGTCAATAACACTGTGAATGTATTGGGCACTGCCGTCGTCACTGCCATCATCAATCAGCACGATTTCCCAATGCAGGTCCAAGGTGGCAAGCACAGGTAGAACCCGCTCAAAGAACAGCGGCAGCATCGGGCGTTCGTTGTAGAGCGGCACCACCAGTGATAACAGCGTGTTATCAAACGGACCATCAAAAGGTACCACAGGGAATTCAACGCGTTTGTTCATGGAAAACCAGCCTCTGATAAACAATGTAATTCAGTGCGGCGACAAGCCCTGTGGTCACAACTTGTGACAGCGTGACAGGAATTGCCAGGACGTTATTGAGCAGGAAAAAAAAGACGAGATTGCAGAACCAGGCGACAAAGCAGGAACCGACATAGCGCCACAAGGTGACCCCGTGAGGACCGGCATTGCGAAACGCCAGGCGCCGCTGGAGGCCGTAATTTAGCACCGCGCCAGACACGCTTCCGCTCGCGGTTGCCAGCACCGGCTCAAGCCCGACGCCGATCAGTGCTGCCATTACAAGCCAGTGGAACAGCGTAGCAAGCCCGCCGGCCGCGAAAAATCCCTGCAATTGGCGAGGTAAGAATGTGTTCATGACCAAAACCACCACATTGGCGACTGAAAAAGTCGACCTGACATTGAGTGGGCATAATGGCCTACCCTGTGTCACGGCTTTGTGGAGGTTTCATCAGGAATATGTCAAAACTTGGCAGATTAGGGTTTATCCCACGAGGTTTTTTCGATAACGCCCTACTTCATCAATCTACGAAATCCTCCCGAAATCAGCACATTTATTTCGTTAAGGATCTGGGGGGTGGCTAGTCCACCGGGGGTGGCCAGATAAATCGGGCTCCACTCCGGGTCAAATTTCTCTTTAAAGGCCCTGAGTCCTCCGAAATTGTAAAAATGTTCGCCGTGTTCGTAGACGAAACCGCCGATGCGGTTCCAGATTGGCGCCAACTGGCGGTTCTCTATGCCCGAAAAGGGCGCAGCACCCAACGAGAACCAGTGATAGCCTTGGGCTGCGCCCCATAGCATGAGTTCCGCAAGCAGCGCATCCATCGCGAACCCGGGACCCCATCGCGGGCGGAACGGCTGCGCCCCTGGCGTAGAGTTTTCCTGTTGGAGCCGTCGAGGGTGAAGGCGCTCAGGTCGACCCGCGCCACCTCTCCGATCTTCAGAATTGACAGACCAAGATCAAGAAAAACCGGAATATATTTCAGCGATACCGCGTAGAAGGCGCATCGTTTTCTCTGTCGGTCGGCCGTCTCGCGGAGTTGCCAGACAAGTTTCTTGGCTATTTTGGCGTCACCCGTCGGATCGCCCTTTGCGATCAGTGATTTGCCAGTATCGGCATAGGCGATGAAAGCGCTTTCGTCGTCGGAAACAAGAAAAGACTTGTCTCCCGTTAGTGCGATGTTCGACTCGCTGTCTTCGCTTGTCGTGACGAGCCTGCGCACCGCGTCGGGAGCCGGCTCCAGTTGCTTACGGCTGGCCTTGCCGGTCATCAGGGAATTGAATGCGATCACAGCCAGGCGTGACTGTTCGGCAGGGAGACTCCTTGACAAGAGAAGAAGTACTCCGGCAAGCAGTACCACACCCGCCGCAATGGGCGGAACCAGTGGTTGGAAGGCGCGCCAGATCGTTTGCGCCCCGCCCGTAAGTTCACGCCGCCGCGCCATGCCTGCCATCAGGCTTAGGCCCAAAACTGCGGCGATGAAGGGGGCGATCGTGTAGATCACGCGATAAAGCAGAAGTGCTGCTAGAACGTCCGAGCGCCCCGAGACACCCAATCCCGAGATGATTGTTGCCTCGAACACACCCAGCCAGCCCGGGGAGTGACTGAGGATGCCTAAAGCGACCGCGCCAAAATAGATCGTGATGAAATACGGACGGCAGTGCCTGTCAGATACGAGACGCCTAACAATCCGGATATTGCGTAGCCCGCCGCTCCAGCCAGTGCGGCAATGCGAAAAGGCACTTTTGATGGTGCGACCAAGTTGACGGCAAGGGCATCATAAAATGAGATGCCGACAAAACTGAGCGCGGTAAAGGCAAGCGCTGTGAGCAATGAAACTGAAGAGGCCGCGACGAGATCGGCTTTCACGTCGACCCATTTTACATGGGCAGCCAAACTGTTCAGGGCGAAAATTGCAATCACCACAATGACAATCGCAACTGCAAGCCTGACGGCTGGGTGCTTGACGATCAGCCGCCACCTACGTTTCGACGGCGTGTGTTCAGCGGTTGCCATCAGTGCTTTCTTCTAACAATTCGATTTGTATTTGTTGCAATTCAACGAGTTTCTGCCACTGATGGGCGAGCTGATGATCGATTTTCTCATGCAGCTGGCGGATTTCCAGCTCAGCCTTCAGGTTCACGCGATAATCGTTTTCAGCCCGCAGCCGATCCTTGGTTCCCTGCCTACCCTGGCTCATCATGATCACGGGAGCCTGCATTGCTGCAAGGCATGAGAGTACAAGATTCAGCAGGATGAACGGATAGGGGTCGAAAGGTCTGGCGCTCAGCCCCACAACATTAAGTGTGATCCACGCGATCAACACGACGGTGAAAGACAAGATGAATGTCCAGCTGCCACCAAATTTGGCAACCTTGTCTGCCGTGCGCTCGCCGAACGTGGATTTTTTCTCAATCTCGTCCAAAGGGTTGCGAGATACAAGCTGTCCGGATTCAAGGCTTTCAATGACCTGTCGATCGAGTTCGTTCAACTCACCGCGCTCATCTTCGAGTAGTTGCTCGACATACTGGCGCCGAAACCGGACAAGGTCGCGCTTGCAAATTTGCTTTCCTTCGGCCCAGCCAGGTGCGGCACTGGCGATCAGGTCTGACACTCCCGGCCGGACTGAAATCCAGGGGCGTAGTTTTGACGTCGAAAAGGCCTGCCCGCAGGTATGGCAGACAGATCGTTGCTCGGCACTGGACGGAACAGGCTTGGTCATCATGTTCGAGGCCTTCTCTCGCGGCTCATGCCAACATAATGAGTGAAAGACAGGTTTACAGGAAGCTCAAATCCATAAGCCTGTGAAGCCCAGCCCTTATTATGCAACCACGCCAAATATTCGACCTACGCCAGCCGTAATTGCCATTGCGAGTGCGCCCCAAAATGTAACTCTGATTGCGCCGGCAGTAATCGAGGCCCCGCCAGCACTCGCAGCAATCACGCCCAGAAGCGCGAGGAAAAACAGGGAGGATGCTGCAACAACAGAAATAAGCTGGTTACCCGGTACAACCCACGCCGCCGCCAACGGAAGTGCGGCACCAATGGTAAAGGAGCCTGCCGATGAGAACGCCGCTTGAACGGGCTGGGCGCTAACACTTTCCGAGATGCCTATTTCATCCCTGGCGTGGGCGCCAAGTGCATCATGAGCCATTAACTGTTCGGCAACTTTCTTTGCCAGAGCCGACTCAAGCCCTCGGTGTTCATATATTAAAGCGAGTTCTTCTTTTTCGAACTCAAAATCCTGTTCCAATGATCTTTTTTCAATAGCCAGATCGGCTTTCTCAGTGTCGGACTGCGAGCTAACGGACACGTACTCCCCAGCCGCCATAGACATAGCGCCTGCTACCAAGCCAGCAAGACCGGCCAGAAGAATGCCTTGATGAGTACTGCTAGCAGCAGCGACACCAATAATAAGACTTGCCGTAGAAACAATTCCGTCGTTTGCACCCAGTACCGCTGCACGTAACCAACCTACTCGATGTGATCGATGGATTTCACTATGGCTCATACGCTTCCCCAATCACCTTGTCGAAAAGGACATAATGATCTTCCAAGCTTCGCCTCGCCATATCAAAATCCATGGCTGCTACCGATTGCTTGACTCGGGGCCGAAAGAGGAGGTCTATTTCAGCGAAACTCAAAAACTTCCTGGTGAAAGCGTAATGAAATGGACTGTTGCTTCAGTGCGCTTCTCAGGGCTTTTGCCAGGCCTTGCGGCCCGCAAAACCAGACATCCACCCTGGAGTCATGGATTTGCAGTTTATTCGCGGTCAATCGCTGCCCCCGCAAACTGTCGTGGATGTACAGCGATACATCCGGGAGCTGCTCCGTAAGTTGTTGCAGGCGAGTCAGCATTGGATCATCTACGGCTCCGGCAGTGCAGTAATGCAGTTTGACCGCGGCATGTTTTTGGTCGGAATTGATCAGGCGGCTTTCCAGCGCCGCCAGAAACGGTGTAATCCCAATGCCGCCCGCCACCCATATTTGCTGGGCGTTTTTTCTGCCGTTGTCCGGATCAAAGCGACCATAAGGACCCTCCAGCGTAACGGTCTGGCCACTATGTAGCTTACGGGGGATCTTGCGGGTGAAGTCTCCCAGTGCCTTGATGTGAAAGATGAGCTGCCCGCTGTCGTTGTCAGCACCGGCCAGGCTGAAAGGATGCGCCCCTTCGATTCGGTCGAACGTCACCAGGGCGAACTGTCCGGCTTGGTGGCCTGGCCAGCGCCGGCCCATGTCACAGACAACTTCCGTGATATTGGCTGACGTCTGCTTGACGGCCTGAACCAGCCCCTTGTAGCGGCGGTTCCTTCCAATTTGCCCGGTCAACGATTGCAGGCTTGCGACTGTACCACCCACGATTAACAACGCCATCAGCCAGCCGGTGGGTTGCTGCCACCACTTCAGAGGAGCCAACAACATTGCATGAACGGCCAGCACAAGGTAAATCAGAGGGATCACCCGATGCAGATAACGCCAGTAATAGTAGGGCACCCATCGGGTCAGGGTAATGACAACCAGAAACAGCAACAGATAAAGGCCGGGCTCTCCCAAGTCTTCAGCGCCATCCTGAAGGCTGTCCAACAGCCCGGAAAAGTGTGCTTCCTTCAAGCTCCGATCCGAGCCAAACAGCGCTTCGAGGCCATCATCCGCCATCTCGATCAGCCAGTGCGTCAGGGCAAAAATAGCGGCCAGAATGCCCGTCCACTTATGCAGTTGATACATGCTGTCAAGACCACCCAACAAGGATTCCAGTCTCGCAGGCCGGGTAGCCAACAGCATAGTGATGGACATGAAATTGATGGCAAGGTAGCCACTGAGTGTCAGCAACAGCTCGTAGCTCAGCCCGGGAGCCAAGAAGCTGACCTGAGCCGCCAAAAGCAGCAAAAGGGTGACACTGGTGCGTAGGTTTGGCACAAACAAACTCCGGCTTGGGTTTGTTTGAATTCTGCAGAGTTAACCTGACATCAGCCTTAACCGTCCGATACTTTCATTGTCAGATGCGGTTATTTCCGCAAGATGATCGCAAAACCTTTATCCAGGCACAGGCCCTTCTCCAACGTGCAGGCCACTTGGGGATTAGCAACCTCGCAGCGCTGCGATGACAGGGCACGACACCTTGCCTTGATGTGCATGGCATTCAGTAACCAGTTTACTCAAGACGGACTCGATTCGGTTCAGGTCAGCCAGCCTTGCGCGCACGTCGCCCAGTCGCTGCGTAGCCAGTTCTGCCGCCTCGCTGCAATGGGTGCCATCGTCCAGCATCAGTAGTTGCCCAATCTCGTCCAGGCTGAACCCCAGCCGTTGCGCCGACTTCACGAATTTCACCCGCGCCACGGCAGCACTGCCGTAGCGACGAATGCCCCCTGGAGGCTTCTCCGGCGTCGGCAACAGCCCTTTATGCTGATAGAAACGAATCGTCTCCACGTTGACGCCGGCCGCTTTGGCAAAGGTACCGATGGTCAGGTTCTCCAGCGCTCCATTCATGACGCTTGACTCCGTAGTTGACTACGGAAGTAAGATTAAGTCATCAGGCGAATATTCGGAAGGAGAACCTCATGCATAAACCCAATAACGGTCGTGGCACTTTGGCCACTGCCGACGATGGATATCCATCAACCCGGACATCCCCGAAAGCGGATCGCGAGACATTATGAAGAACCCCAAAACCCTGGTCCGCGTGAGCGTGATAGGCACAGTCCTGGTAGCGCTGTGCTGCTTTACACCGATCCTTGTAATCCTGCTCGCCACCGTCGGATTAGCGACACTGACCGGCTATCTCGACCTTGTTCTGCTTCCTGCACTGGCCTTTTTCATCGGTCTGACCCTCTATGCGCTATGGCGCAAGAAGCAATACGACGCCTGTTATAACGCTCACTCACCCGGAAAAAGGAATTCTCCCCATGAACAGTGAAAAGAACCTTCATATCGCCGTGATCGGCAGTGGTGGCGCGGCCATGGCCGCCGCCCTCAAGGCGGCAGAGCGCGGCGCCCGCATTACTCTGATAGAACGGGGCACCATTGGGGGCACCTGCGTGAATATCGGCTGCGTGCCCTCGAAGATTATGATTCGCGCGGCGGATATTGCCCATCTACGTAAGAAAAGCCCCTTCGATGATGGAATCAGTTCCCAGGCGCCGGTGATCGATCGGGCGACGCTTCTCAAGCAACAGCAGGCGCGTGTCGACGAGCTGCGTGATGCCAAGTACGAACGGATTCTGCGCGACCATCCAGCCATCAAGGTCCTGCACGGCGAGGCCCGATTCATTGACGCTCATCAGCTATCGGTCGCGCTGAATGAGGGTGGTGAACAGACCCTTCGCTTTGATCGCGCGTTTATCGGCACGGGGTCACGCCCCGCAGAGCCGCCCGTGCCGGGACTGGTCGATACGTCTTACCTGACCTCCACCAGTGCCCTGACACTGGAGACTGTACCCGAACGGTTGATCGTCATCGGCGCTGGGTTTGTCGCTTTGGAGCTGGCGCAAGCATTTTATCGGCTTGGTAGCCGGGTCACGGTGCTGGCCCGCAGCGCATTGCTTTCCCAAGAAGATCCGGCGGTGGGCGACGCCGTGGAGGCGGTGTTTCGCCGCGAGGGCATCGAGGTGCTCAAAAAGACCACGGCGAGCCGTGTCGACTACACCAGCCATGAATTCGTGCTGGAGACTAACGCCGGGACCTTGCGAGCGGATCAACTGCTGGTAGCCACCGGGCGGACACCCAATACCGAGGCGTTGAATCTGGATAACATCGGAGTGGAAACCGCACATGGCGCGATTCTGGTGGATGAGCACCTGCAAACCACGGTACCAAGCATCTATGCTGCCGGTGATTGCACCGATCAGCCAGAGTTCGTCTATGTGGCCGCTGCTGCGGGAAGCCGGGCTGCCGTCAACATGACGGGCGGCAAATCCATACTGGACCTCAGTGCCATGCCGGGCGTGATGTTTACCGACCCCCAGGTCGCCACCGTCGGCCTGACGGAAGCCGAGGCACTCAAACAAGGCTTCAGCGTGGATACCCGCGTGCTTGATCTGGAGCACGTACCGCGTGCGCTGGTTAATTTCGACACCGGCGGTTTCATCAAGATGGTAGCCGAACGCGATTCAGGTCGGTTGCTGGGCGTCCAGGCGGTAGCCGGAGAGGCCGGGGAACTGATTCAGACGGCCGTGATGGCATTGCGATCGCGCATGACGGTGCAGGAGATCGGCGACGAGCTGTTCCCTTACTTGACCATGGTGGAAGGCCTGAAGCTCTGCGCCCAGACCTTTACCAAAGATGTCACACAGCTGTCCTGCTGCGCGGGATAGCCGAAGCAGTGAGTGATGGGGCGACACTAAGTTGCGGCCCGCAGACGCAGCCAGTGTCTGTACCAGAGTCCACCTTATGCGCGTCGATCTGTGTGGTCCACGACAACATTTACTTCTGCTTCGAAGCCGTCACTCTGACCTGAGGCTGGTGAGCGGAGGTTCAGGGAAGTGCCCGCGCCGCTGGCAATGGCTTCCACAATGGCAAGTCCGATGCCAGAGCCCAGAGTTTGTGTATCGGAGCGGACAAAACGGTTGCGCAACACGACGAGCTTATCTGGCGGTACAATCTCACCTGCGTTGATCACTCGTAAGCTGCCCTCACCTGTAAGACTTATATTGACTGGTCGGCTGGCAGCGCCGTGTCTGAGTGCATTTTCTATCAGGTTTCTTGCCAGGATGGCAAAGGCATCGGGATCGAGTAACGACATTACGCTGTCGTCAGGCAATTCCAGCTTGAGGCGACCGGGCGCCCTACGCTCGTAATCATTGGCGATCATTTGCAGTATGGGCACAAGGTTGTTGCAGGTTTCTGACAGCGCGCTGCCACCCTCAGCCTTTGCCAGTTCGAGTAGCTTCTCCGATAACCTGGACAGGGTGCGAAGAGATTCTTCGATTTCACCGGCTCGCGTTTTAACTCTGGCGTCATCCGTTTCCGTCTTCAACCGCTGAAGTTTTGCCAGCGCTGTCGCCAGTGGGGTTCGCAATTCATGGGCACTGTTAGCGGTAAAGCTTCGCTCTGCTTCAAGCGCTCTGCGTAAACGCTCCAGCAAGCGATTGACCGACACCATGATAGGCTCAAACTCTTCTGGCAGACGGTTCACGGCTACGGGAGAAAGGTCACCACCACCACGGGCTTCTATCGATTGCTGCAATAGAACGACCTGACGAAGTGACCGCTTTATCACCCACCACACCCCGATCAGGCTGATCGGAATCAGCACTATGAGTGGAATGAGCAGTGCGAGACTCGTTTCCAGAACGGCTTCGCGACGATGGGCGATAGGTTCGGCAACCTCAATGTACAGGGTATTGCTGATGGCTCCCTCCCCGTATATCCGGTGAGTTGGCGTTTCGGAGAATCCTTGTCGGGGCTTGGCTCCGAAAACTCCGGGATCTGCGCCGTGGGATTGCAAAAACAGCTTGCCTGATGCGTCGCGAACCAGATAGGTCAGATACTCGTCGTGCTCCTTCAGGGCCAATGCGCGCTGATTGCCTGTGTCATTTTCCCTGTTCAGAATATCGGTCACCGCCAATGGCAGAATACGCTGCGCGGTTTCCTCCAGGGCGCTGTCAAAAACTTCATTCATTTCGTGCCGGGCGACCACGCCTGACGCTATGACACCCAGGAGCCAGAGCAAGGTCACGCCGAGGGTGAGCCAAGTACCCAGGGTTTTCTGTAAGCTGGTTTTAGTGATCATAAGAGTTTAACCGGTAACCCATACCTCTAACCGTCACTATGGCATCGCGCCCCAGTTTCTTACGCAAACGGCTGATGTAGACTTCGATGGTGTTGCTCTCAATTTCGGCCCCGAATTCGTAAAGCCGGTCTTCAAGTTGTGAACGGGACAGCAGTATTCCCGGGCGCTGCAAAAACCCTTCAAACAGCGCCCACTCCCGTGCAGTGAGCTCAACCGGTTGGCCATTGAGGCTGATTCGGTGATCACCAAGATCCACTAAAAGATCTCCGATATGAACCAGGGGGTTCGGGTTGCCACGATAGCGTCGCGCCACGGCGGCCACCCGGGCGGACAGTTCTGATAAATCAAAGGGTTTCACAAGATAATCGTCAGCACCGGCATTCAGCCCTGCAATGCGGTCTGACACCTGATCCCTGGCGGTCAGAATAATCACGGGTGTTGCATCACCGCGGGCCCGCAGTTTTTTCAGAAAATCAAAACCGTGTCCGTCTGGCAACATCAAATCGAGCAAAATCAGATTATAAGTGGTGGTTTTCACGCTAGTATCCGCAAAAGCGAGGCTCTGCACCCAGTCCACGGCATGGCCATCCTCGCTGATCTGATCCCGCACCGCCTCACCCAGCCCGGTTGTATCCTCAACCAACAGTACCCGCATGTTTCACCTTTTGCCTGATCACGATCAGAAGATACTACAGCCGCCACCTGACAACAGCCTGAACCGCTCAACTACCTAATGGCCATCCTCGTATTTGGCCGCCCGTTCAGGCCAGTGTCAGGTAAGAACTTTAGGGTTGTTTAAACCGATTGAACGGGAGATATGCCATGAACATCAAACCCATTGTTATCAGCCTTTCGTTACTGCTGGTGGGCGGCAGCGCCTTTGCTGACGATGATTGCGATGATCCGGTTGCCGGATGGCAGCCACGCGAAAACCTCCGGAAACAGTTGGAAGCCGAAGGGTGGACAGTGTTCCGCATCAAGGTGGACGACGGTTGTTACGAGGTTAAAGGAAGGGATCCAAATGGAGATCGCGTGGAAGCTGAGTACTCTCCAGCGACCTTTGAGCTGATGGAAATCGAGCGGGAGGATGACGACGATGACGATGACGACCATCGTGGCAAATCGCGGAACGACAGCGAGCCGACCAACGCAGAGCGGGTTCCGCGCAAGGGCATCGTCAAAGGCCGTCCCAGCGTGACTGTTGAGTAACTAAAGGAGATCACATCATGAAAAAGTTTCTGTTTGCTCTGGGGCTTACGACTGCAATGGCATTGCCGGCTTACGCACAGGCCCGGGAAGTCACCTTTACCACGCAACTGAGTGATTATGGTGGTGACGGGGCTTACCTTGCGCTCTACCTCACCGATGACGATGGCAAATACCATGGGACTCTCTGGATTGCCGGTGAGAAGAGTAAATATTACAAACACCTGCGCGACTGGGCCCGGGGCAGTGGTCTGAGCCAGGCTGAATACGATGGACTTACCGGTGCCAGTGTGACCAGTGGACGCACCCTGAAAGTGACTCTGGAACTTGAAGACGCATTGATTGATTCGGGCTACCAGGTTCGTGTTGATACCTCAGTTGAAGATATGCGTGACAACCGTGCGGATGTGGTGGCGCCTCTGACCACTGAAGGCTCTGGAAAGACGGTTTCTGGCCGTGGCTATGTCCACTCCTTTGTCTATACCCTCAAGTAATTGACAGGAGCCGGATTTATGTTGCGCAAGCTCCATGGTTTACCCGGATTGGTCGCCGCATTGTTTTTGGTGGTGCTGGCGACCTCCGGAGTTGTTCTTTCCGTAGTGCCGGCACTTGAGCGCTCGGCCGCGATTGTCCCAACTGCCGGTGAACTGAGCGTGGCTGATCTGGCTGAGCGCGTAGTGGCCCAATATCCGGGCACGGAACAGATCGAACGTTCTCTCTCTGGCGAAGTCGTCGTTTATTACAATCGTGATGGCCAGCCAGGTGCCGACTTGGTTAACCCCCTGACGGGTGAAGGCATTGCCCCCTACCAGCCATCGGCATTTTTGCGCTGGGTAAAGAACCTGCACCGATCTTTTCTTATGGATGATGTCGGCCGAATGCTGGCTGGAGTGTTGGCGGCACTGATGGTATTGATCTGTCTGTCCGGAACGTTTCTGCTGGCTCGACGCCTGGGGGGCTGGAAGGCAATGTTGCGGCCTATTGCCGGTTCCGGTAGCCCGCGGATTCACGCCGAGCTGGCACGATTTGCCGTAATTGGCTTGTTGCTGTCGGCGCTGACCGGCAGCTATATGTCTGCGGTAAGGTTTGGCCTTTTACCAGAGGCCGCCAATACGGAGCCATCGTTTCCGGCGCAGGTCTCAGGCGGCACGCGGGCACCGGCAGACTCTTTGAACGCGCTAAAGAATGTGGATATCAATGAGCTGCGTGAGCTGGTGTTCCCCTATCCGGATGACTCCGCTGACGTCTATTCCCTGAGCACCACCGCGGGTTCCGGGTTCGTTGATCAATCAACCGGTGAACTGCTGCAGTACCAGCCACGCTCTGACGGCAGCCAGTTTCATCACTGGATGATCCGGCTGCATACGGGTGAAGGCTTGTGGTGGTTAGGTCTGATTCTTGGGATAGTCGCGCTGACAGTGCCGGTGCTGTCGTTTACCGGGCTACGAATCTGGTGGCAGCGGCGCTCATCATCCATACGTCTGGATGAAAGCGCCAGCATCGAAGCAGCTGATGCCGTGATTCTGGTGGGCTCAGAAGGCAATACCACCTGGGGTTTTGCCAAAGACCTCCAGAACAAACTCAATCAGGCAGGTAAGAAAGTGCTCTGCGCACCCATGAATGACCTGGCGGAGCATTACCCGAAGGCCTCTGTGCTTTTCGTTCTGACATCAACCTTTGGTGACGGTGACGCGCCCTCCTCCGCCAGTCACTTCATGACTCGGCTTGAACAGTTTAAGGCGGATGACGGATTGAAGTATGTGGTTCTCGGGTTTGGCGACCAACAGTTCCCGAAATTCTGCCAATATGCGCTGGATGTGGATGTGGCCCTTGGCAGCAAAGGCCTGCAGCAAATGCATCCCGTTAGGCAAATTAATCGTGGTTCCACACTGGAGTTTCGGGAATGGGGCGAGGTGATTGGCGAGCACATGGGCATTGCGCTGGCACTGACTCATAATCCCGCGCCTGCCGTTACATCGGAGTTCGAGCTTGTTGAGCGTGTGGACTACGGCGTTGCTGTGAATGCGCCTACCAGCATATTGCGCTTCAAGCCGGTACAAAGTGACAGAAACCTGTGGCAGAGACTGTCCTTTCGAAACCGGCAACACCTACCGGATTTTGAGGCTGGCGACCTGCTCGGGGTTGCGCCCCCCGGAGATCAAGCCGCACGGTTTTATTCGCTGGCGTCCTCTTCGTCGGACGGCCAGCTGGAAATCTGTGTCCGAAAACAGACTAATGGCCTTTGTTCAGGGTATCTGCACAGCCTCAAACCGGGAGATCGGATTAACGGATTTGTGCAGCATAACCCCGGCTTTCGCCCAGCAGGAGGAACTACACCCACTATTCTGGTTGGGGCGGGTGCGGGCATCGGACCACTTGCCGGCTTCATCCGAAAAAATACGGAACGCAACCCCATGTACCTGTACTGGGGCGGCCGTAATCCGCAATCGGATTTTCTCTATAAGCCAGAGCTTGGCCGTTATCTGGCCGACCAGCGGCTTACCGGGCTGAATACCGCGTTTTCACGATCAGCAGAGAAAACCTATGTTCAGGATGCCATCGTTGCTGATGAAGCCTCATTGCGACAACTGATTGAGGTAGGTGCACAGATATTGGTGTGCGGGGGCCGGGATATGGCCGCAGGTGTAAAACAGGTATTCGATGCGATTCTCGAACCGTTGAGCATGAATGTTGATGCGTTGAGAGCAGAGGGTCGTTATCTGGAGGATGTTTACTGACCGGTGAGGCGAATTACCTGGTACACCAGACCCTCTATTGGGCTGGTGTACCAAGCTGATTATCAATGCTCAATCGGGCTGAAATCAGGATCATCAAAATACGTAACGTAACTTTCAATTGCGCCCATGACTTTCACCACGCCATCTCGCGCATTGGCCTTGCTTTCCATTGCGGTTGAACCTTCCATCAATTCGGCAATAATCAGATGGAGTTGGGCGTCAGCCTCAGGCTCAAGCTTGCAGTTCTCGACCATGTAGTTGACTTCATTGTTTATTTTCTTGGCCAATGCGGCATATTTTTCCTCTGCCAGTTCGCCAGAATGGATGGCCCCTATATCTTTAAGCATGGCGCTTCCAATGTTGTTCATGGCACGACTAAGCGGTGCATCAACAGCCCATTTGCTACCGTTATCAAGCCTCAGCTCCATCGAACCATGGCCGTCATGCTCGTGTTCGTTATTCGCCGGTGCAGCCATCGTATTGACAGCTGCCAGGCTGAGCACCATGCCAGTGATGGTTGCAAACGTCGAAAGTCCGGATTTGATGTTCATGAAATTCTCCTTTGAGGTCACCGTTTGTTCGGCTGGAAAGGAGTATCTCAAACCTACCTTAATTTCCGCTTAAGGAAGCCGGTTACAGCCAATATAAACTCGTAATTTGAAAGATCGACCGTTGTTATACTGACACTGCGCCAAAACGCACGATTACAACCAGACCCTCTCCGGCATCACTATCGTCAAACGTTAACGAAGCTCCATGCAACTTCGTTATACGCTCTACAATCGAAAGTCCCAGTCCACTGCCGTCCTCACCACTGCCAAGCAAGCGATAAAACCGCGCCGCCACCACATTTCGCTCTTCCTCCGGGATTCCTGGGCCGGTATCAACAACCTGAAGCAATACTTCATTACCGGTGCGCTTAATTCGAACATCCACTTGCCCACCAGCAGGCGTGTAACGGACGGCATTATCAACGAGGTTACGCATAAGAATCGCAAGCATGGCTGCATCGCCAAGTACCAACCCATCATCATCTGCCTCAAATCCCAGGTCCACACCCTTACGCATCGCCACCGGTGCATGCAAAGCGACACATTCATTCACCACTGCATAAAGTTTGATTGGTTGTTGGTCAACTGATGTCTGTTCCGGATCAAGGCGCGAAAGCACAAGCAATTGCTCAATCAGATGAGCGGCGCGATCTGTGCCATGGATTATCCTGTTCAGCGCATGCTCCAATTGTTCCGAATCGCGCGCAGCAAGTGCCACCTGTGCTTGGGTCTTTATGGCTGCTAACGGTGTGCGCAATTCATGAGCCGCATCGCCCGTGAAGCGTCGTTCGTACTCAAGTGACACTTGCAGGCGGGCGAAAAGAGCATTGAGCGCATCCTGCAATGGCATAACTTCACGGGGGGTACCAGAGAGATCAAGTGGTTCAAGCTTGTCCGGTTCACGCTGCTTTACCTCACGAGTAAAACGGGATAAAGGCGCTAGCCCGGCACCAACTGATAACCAAATCAGTATGCCCAGCGCTGGTACAGCAAAATACAGGGGATGCAGCAGGTGGCTCGCAACGCTTTCGGCCAGTGCATCGCGTAATTCATAGCGCTCAGCTACGCGCACATTAAGACGACCGGCCTTGTCCCATTGGCTATAAATACGGTAGTGAACACCCTTGAGAGTGGTGCTCTCAAAACCCTCACGCTGTGTGCCCAAGCGTTCTTTTGGAGCCGTACTCGAGTCGAGCAGTAAAGAACCGTCATGCTGCCAGACCTGCAGCATGGTGCCGGTATAGTCACGAATTTGTTGTGGGTTCGCACTGACATTTTCTGCGTTGTCGAGGTGCTCTGAGATCTGCTCAGCCGCTTTTACCAGCCGGGCGTCAAGTGTGGCGCCGATTTCACGACGGGCATCCAGGTAGGTGAAGAACGCCGTCGCAATCCAGGCGAGCAGTACGGATACCGCAAGAATTGTAAAAAGACGCCACCGTAGCGATGATCTCACTGTGTGGCTTTCTCAATCATGTACCCGACACCACGGATAGTACGGATCAGCTGTGGAGAAAGCTTTCGGCGCAGATGATGTATAAAGACTTCGATCGTATTGCTCTCGATCTCCTCTCCCCAGCCGTAAAGCTGTTCTTCAATGTGTGTCTTTGACATGACTCGTCCGGCATTGAGCAATAATGTGTGCAAAATCGTGAATTCACGTGCAGAAAGATCAACCGGGTTTCCAGACCAATACACCGAATGACTGGTTGAATCGACCTGGAGTTCTCCGTGGTTGATGACGGGTTCGGCATATCCCTTGGAGCGGCGGAGTAATGCCCGCAGTCGTGCCTGTAATTCAGTAAGATCGAAAGGCTTTACCAGGTAATCGTCGGCACCGGCATCCAGGCCGGCCACCCGGTCTTCCACGGCATCACGAGCGGTCAGAATCAGAATCGGTAGGGTTTGTCCGCTGGCGCGGGCCCGCCTCAAAAGCTCCGTGCCGGACAGGCTCGGAAGACCAAGATCAAGCACAACAGCATCGTAGTTGCCTTTAGCGAGCGCAGTATGAGCCTGCTGTCCATCCAATACCCAGTCAACAGCCAAGCCCGACTGGGCAATGCCCGCAGCAATTCCGTCACCGAGTAACTTGTCGTCTTCAACGAGTAGAATTTTCATGGCTGACCTTCATGCTGGATGATGCAGAGCGCCGTCAAACCTGATTCGAAAAGTACAAGAGCTCGTGATTGATTGCGAGCCCTTGTACTTTTATGAAATTTTAGTTGGACAACGCGCTCCGCCTCCACAGATAAAACAATACCGGAATCACCAACAGCGCCAAAATGACGGCAGTGATCATGCCCCCCACCATAGGCGTTGCAATACGTGCCATCACCTCAGAACCTGTTCCGGTGCCAACCATAATCGGAACCAGACCACCGATGATCGCTGCCGCAGTCATCATCACAGGTCGTACTCGCATACCGGCGCCGTGCAGTACCGCATGGCGAAGCGTTTCGCGCCTCGGCGTCAGGCCTTTCTTCTCACAAGTTTCAAGCATTGTCTGGTAAGACTGATTGAGATACACCAGCATGATGACACCAATCTCTACGGCGACACCGGCCAGTGCAATGAATCCAACGCCCACCGCAACCGAGAAGTTATAACCCAACAGATACATCAGCCAAACAGCCCCGATCATTGCGAACGGGAGCGTGCCCATGATGATGCCCACTTCCGTAAAGTTTCTGAAGTTCAGAAACAGCAGGATGATGATAATCGCCAGTGTTAAGGGAACCACGTAGGTCAGCTTTTCTTTAGCGCGGAGCATGTATTCGTATTGGCCCGACCAGGCGATGGAGTAACCCGCTGGCAGATCCAGTTCTGCTTGCACCGTCGACATCGCCTGTTCCACATATGTGCCCACGTCGACACCTTCTATATCCACAAAGGACCAACCGTTAAGACGAGCGTTCTCACTTTTGATCGCCGGCGGCCCGTCTTCTATTCGGATATCGGCAACATCAGCCAGCGCAATCCTCTGGCCCGAGGCCGTCACGATAGGAAGTTGTTCCAGCTTTTCGGGCGAATCCCGGTAGTCTTCCGGGTAACGCAGGTTAATGGGGTAACGCTCAAGGCCTTCAATGGTTCTGGAGACATTGATCCCACCGATCGCAGAGGCAACCACTTGCTGTACGTCCGCGATATTCAGGCCATAACGTGCAGCACGTTCGCGATTGATATCCACTTTAATGTATCGACCACCCGCTACGCGCTCTGAATAAACCGAAGCCGTGCCGGGCACGTCTGCCAGAATTTCCTCAAGGCGTTTTCCGACATTCTGTATGGTAGCCAGATCCGGGCCCGCGATTTTGATGCCTACGGGTGTCTTGATGCCCGTCGCCAGCATGTCGATGCGGGTGATGATGGGCATTACCCAGGCATTGGTCACACCAGGAAAACGAATCAGTGTGTTGAGTTCCTGTTTGAGCTTGTCTGTGGTCATGCCCTCACGCCACTGATCTCGAGGTTTGAGCTGAATGAAGGTTTCAATCATGGTCAAAGGTGCAGGGTCTGTCGCCGTATCCGCGCGCCCTACTTTGCCGAATACAGTTTCCACTTCCGGTACCGTCGCAATCAGTTTGTCCGTTTGCTGGAGTAACTGACGGGCTTTGCCGATTGAGATTCCCGGGTAGGTCGTGGGCATGTACATCAAGTCCCCTTCGTCCAGCGGGGGTATGAATTCACTACCGATTTTGGTTGCAGGCCACAGGCCTATAGCCAATACCAGTATTGCAGCCAACACTGTCGACACGGGAAACCTGAGCACCAGCTTCAACACCGGCATATAGGCACTGACCAGCAGACGGTTTACGGGATTCTTATGTTCGGGTAACACTTTACCCCGAATAAAGTAGCCCATCAGTACCGGAACCAGCGTCACCGCAAGCGCGGCACTGGCTGCCATAGCGTAGGTTTTAGTGAACGCCAGTGGCGCAAACATTCGCCCTTCCTGTGCCTCAAGCGCAAACACCGGTACAAAGCTAACGGTAATGATCAACAGTGAGAAAAACAGTGCCGGGCCAACTTCCGAGGCAGACTTGGCAACAATCTCCCATCGATTCTCAGAGGTGAGTGGCGTTCGCTCCATATGCTTGTGCATATTCTCTATCATCACAATGGCCCCATCGATCATGGCGCCGATAGCAATCGCGATACCGCCCAGAGACATAATGTTGGCATTGATGCCTTGCCAGTACATGACGATAACCGCCGTCAGAATACCCACCGGCAAGCTGAGGATTGCCACCAGCGAAGAGCGAACGTGGAACAGAAAGACGATACAGACCAGGCCGACCACCAGAAACTCTTCCAGTAGCTTGAACCAGAGATTATTGACGGCTCGCTCAATCAGGCCCGAGCGATCGTAAACCGTGACCACTTCAACGCCATCAGGCAGGCTCGATTGCAGTTCGCCCAGCTTGGCCTTAACACCATTGATGGTTTCCTGAGCATTTTCGCCAAAGCGCATCACCACGATGCCACCGACGGTTTCTCCTTCCCCGTTAAGCTCGGCAACACCACGCCTCATCTGTGGCCCGACTTCCACACTGGCCACATCCTGGAGCAAAACCGGCGTGCCGTTCACATCCAGACCAAGCGGAATCACCATCAGGTCTTCCCGGGATTGAATGTAGCCGGAGGTACGAACCATGTATTCCGCCTCCGCCATTTCGATGACCGACGCCCCGACTTCCTGATTCCCTTGCTTGATTGCCGTCTGGATAAGAGACAGCGGAATTCCCAGCGCTCGGAGTTTTTCCGGGCTCACCTTGACCTGATATTGCCTAACCATACCGCCAAGCGCAGCAACCTCTGAAACACCGGGCACGGTTTGCAGTTCGTACTTCAGAAACCAGTCCTGGAGACTGCGCAACTGACTCAGGTCGTTTTGCCCTGTCCGATCAACCAGCGCATAAAGATAAACCCAGCCAACACCGGTAGCGTCCGGGCCCAACTGCGGCCGTGCGGAATCAGGCAGGTTGGGTGCCACTTGGGACAGATACTCCAGAACTCTGGAGCGAGCCCAATACATATCGGTATCTTCATCGAAAATGACGTAAACGTAGGAGTCCCCAAAAAACGAATAGCCACGCACGGTTTCCGCACCGGGAACCGAGAGCATGGCGGTCGTCAGCGGATAGGTGACCTGGTCTTCTACTACTTGTGGGGCTTGTCCCGGAAAGCTTGTTTTAATTATGACTTGCACATCGGACAGATCCGGAAGTGCATCGACCGGGGTTTTACTGAGTGAGTACAGCCCCAGCCCTGTTATTAATAAACTCGCCAGCAGCACCAGAAAGCGGTTTCGAATGGACCAATAGATAATCGACTGAATCATCAGTTGGCCCCCTCATGGTCCATATTGCCGTGGTTCATATTGCCGTGGTCCATCGAATCAGCTGGCATGGCCGACATACGCAGAAAATCCGAGGTCTTGCTGGACTCGGAATCAATCAGGAACTGGGCGGATGTAACCACCGTATCGCCCGACATCACACCCTCAAGGATTTCAGCGTACTGCTCACCAACACGACCGACCTTCACAGTGACGGATTTGAACGCGCCGCCATCCAATGCCAGCACCAGTCGATCACTCAGACCGGTTCGAATAACCGATTCGCGAGGCACCAGAAGCTGTCGGTCTGTTCGGGCTCCTTTAATATTCAGCTCTGCGAACATGCCTGGCAACAAGGTGCCATCGGTGTTGTCAAAACGCATTCTCACCCGGGCTGTTCGGGTCTTGGGATTAACCTCCGGGTACACATAATCCACCTTCCCGGTCCATCGACGCCCGGGCAAATAGTCCAGCGTCATTACCACGCGGTTATCGGATGCCACTGCGGACAACTGGCGTTCAAATACCTCGCCAATAACCCAAACTTCATCCAGTGCTGCGACGGAGAGAACTCGATCCCCCGGCTTGATAAACATACCTTCGCGTACATTGAGGTTATCGATAACACCAGAGGTGGGCGCATACACTGTTAACGTGCGCTGCAATTTCCGGGTTTTCGTGATTTGGCGGATCAAGCTTGCCGGCACATTGAGCGCCGCCAGACGCTCCTTGGCGGCATTGACCAAACGCTCATTGCCCCGGTTTAACGCCAAGATCAATTCATCCTGGGCGTTGACCAGCGTGGGCGAATAGAGTGTGTAGAGTGGCTTGCCTTTCTCCACCGGTTCGCCCTCCGCCTTCACATAGAGCTTCTCGATCCAACCCTCGACCCGAGGATGAACATGAGCCATATCGTCTTCACTATATTGAACGTACCCCACCGTCGTTATGTCATTCGGTAGCCGGCCCTGGGTAACCGGGCCAGTCCTCACGCCCAGGTTATTAACCACACTCGGAGAAATTCGAACGGTTCCAGGGGCGTCTTTACCCGATCCGCTATCGGCATAGACCGGAATCAGGTCCATCCCCATGGGTGATTTACCCGGTTTGTCACTCTTGAAATTCGGGTCCATGGGCGCTACCCAATGCAGGGGTTCTTTACTTGGATTGCTGGTGGACTCAACCACAGCAGCTTCTGGGACGTCAGAGACGAGCCAATAAGTCGCTGCCACTCCGGCCACGCCGCCTAACAACAAAAAGCCCAATGGGCGCATAACATTTGCCATGATTGTTAATCCTGGGAATTTTTCAGTGAAAACGAGGAGGAGCCAGAAGGACCAGCGGTGAGATAGCGGAAGGTCGCAAGGTTTTTTGCACGTTCAGCCGTCATCTGTATAAAATCAACTTGTGCGTTGAGTTCCGCGATGCGCGCACGTACGGCTTCGGCAAAATCGCCATCATCGTTGTTGTAAGCTGAGAGTGCTGCATTGGCCTGCTCCGCTGTTTGCGGAAGCAGCGTCTGCTCATAAAGCCTGATGCGGTCGTCGAGCCGACTAATTCGGGCGGCCGCCGCACGAGCTTCGGCTTTAATTCGCCGAACTTGCAGCATCCGATCAGACTTCGCCGCTTCCACGCGCGCGATTGCCGCGCTCACAGTGCGGTCCTGGCGATTGCCAGTGAAGATAGGCAGGTCAAACCCGATCCCGATCGAAAAGAGATCCGCCCGATCCTGCCCGTTCGGAGCTTGATCCCGGTAGCCATACTGCGCGGACACTGTCCATTCCGGCTTGTAAGCCTGGCGCGCCAGCTCAACATCGACAGACCCGGCTTCAATCAACTGGTCTGTGGCGCGAATTGAAGAGTGAGTGATCACGGAGTTATCACTGACATCAAGCGCTGGGCTCGGAAGCCGGGCTAACAGATTCGGGGGGATACGCTCGCTTACCTGCAAACGGAAGGTGTCAGTACCAACCCACTCCCCCAACTCTTCCTGGGCTGTTTCCATCTGGGAATGAAGCGCCGTTAAGCGGTCATCAAGACGTGTCAACTCAAGAGACGCACGGATGATATCCTGCTGCCGTGAACCGTTCATCGTTGAGGTGTACCCGGCTTCCGCAACGTCCGCCAACTGTTCAAAAAGCCCTCGATTGCTTTCAATCAATCGAACACTCTCTTGGGCTTTCCACAGCTCAAGCCACAGGTAAGTTACCGACCTGACAACCAATTCCTGTCGATTCTCCCACTGAAACGACTGGGATTCCGCGAGCTCTTTCTTTTTGTCGCGGGCAAGATACCGACTATTACCACGAGGAAATTTCTGGCTTAGACCAATAGTAGCTTGGGTCATGCCCTCTTGACCGGTATTGAAGGTATCCGTGGGAAGGTTTGCGGCTCCCAGTGTAATTCGTGGGTCCGGTAAAGCGCCTGCAGCAACAGACTCATCGAGTAGCGCGTTCTGCAATTGGATGCTTTGGGCTGACCAGGGATCTCCTCGAATCGCCGTATCAATCGCGTCTTTAAGGGCGAGTCTTGGTTCAGCAGAAACACCAAGACTCGTTAACAGCAAGGCACCTATTAGAACTGGCTTATATATACGAAGAAAATTACTCAAGTTGTATTCTCCAATGACTTTACGCACAGAGAAGAATCTTAGAATCATTATCTGAACTCAAACTGAAATTCCAAAACCTGTTATGTTTTTTTGATCTGAATCAATAATGCTTAATCACTGATAAATATCAAAAAAATTTATTTATTTTTTTTGCTTATTTCAGGGTGAATTCAGGAAGTGATGATTAAATGAATCCATCAACCAACCAGGAGGTACGATATGAAAAAGTCGATTGTATTCTTAGCCGCAGTTACGTTATCCACCGCAGTTGTTGCTGGCAATATGCCAAATGAAAGCCGAAGCGGAAATCACGAGCATGGCGACATGAAATCAATGCAAGAAAACATGAGTTCAATGCATAATAGCATGAACAAAGATACCACCCAGACGGATATCCTTAAAAATAAGGAGATGCAGCGTCTTCATGAAGAGATGAAGCTCAACGGCTTATCCGAGCAGGGTATGGAAGCTCGACGAATGATGATAGGAACGGAAGCAGGAGAAGCATATCATAAAGCAGTGGATCAGGATCGCAAAAACACTGCAGGATAGATTAATTTGAAAACGCTAAAGGCGCACTGGCGAAACTTCGCGCCAAAGATGCCTTTAGCAATGCGGAGCACAATTTATAAATCTGAAACTAATCTGAATTACTATTATATTTTATATAATTAAGAGTAAGGAGTAACAAATGAATAAATTTATTATCGCAGCAGCAATAGCGTCTTTGCTCTCTACTACGGCGCATGCCAATTCTGGCTTAGCAGATCGTATTAACGAAGCGCGAAGTTATCCGAACAAAACAGCCGAAAATACATCAGATGCAAGAACACTAAACAGTCGACATATACAGATGCATATGGAAATGAGCAAGGCTAAACTAAAGGATCATCAGCATTAAAGGTGACCAATGTAAAGCCATCAAAAGATCACGTGTTAAAACTCAATGACCATTGATACCACAAGATATTTGCTAGCCACGCCATGAAGAGCGTGGCTGGCTACCGGGGCCATCAGAGGTTCTGAGTAAGCCTCAAAAACCAACGCTAAAACAGCGACCTTCATTCAGGAAAGATGCTTAGCTGGCTTAGTTCAAATAACTCTATCCGAAAACGGGGCTCCGACTGGCTCGTATCCTTATCCGCTATTACCTGCAATCATGCACCCACACAGCCTGTTTATCAATATCCATCATATGCTGGCCCTTCCGAATAGAACGACTGAAACAGCGGGCATCCAGGCACGCTGCCTGGATTCCTAAAATAAGCAAAGCAACTTTATGTAACTATTTTGAGAGGAAAATAACTAGTATATGTATATGTGGCTTGCGCCCTGACTGCCATCTTCCTCATTAGTCAAAGCGACAAAAGCCGACTTATCTCCAATTCTCACGCGGGTAAAATCGATCAAAAAAGAATCAACTTCGCGAATTGGGGTAATCGAAAACCCGGTGCTCGGTGAACTGTTCTCCCAACTTGCGCTGACGATTACATCCGACCCCGAAGCCGATGATAACCCCGCAAAAGCCGACCTGCGCTTTCTCATAAACGTTATGATTTTTCTTCCTTCAACAACAACTTGCCGAGGAATGGCAAGGTATTTTTCGTTGACGGAATACGCGTAATCGGGAGAGCTAATAATTTTCCTGTCCATTAATCGTTTGGCGACCTTGGGCGAAGAAACTTTCCCTAATTCGAGCCTGGCGACAGAATCCCGACCCGACGTCTGTAATTCAAGATAACTTTCAGCAACATTTATCCACTCAGAGTCGCTGACGGGGAAGATTGAAAAGATCTCTCGATCAGCAGGGAGCGATGAAACCTCTTCACCAACGCTGATTCTTCCACTCTTCAGGGAGGCAGCCATTAGTTTTCCGATGTCTCCATTTAGCAATTCATATCGCTGAGCATACAGCTCATTATCAATAAATCGTATGGCAACATCTTCTTTCTTTTCAGATTCCTCCCCCAGGCCCTTCTCGGAGATCTCGAAAAGTTGAGAGTAGATCTTCGTGTACTGACCCTTACCAGAGATATCCCGATCCTGTCCCCAAACGACCGCAACTTCCAGGTTCTGGTCTGAGTCTGACTGGCCAATAGAAAGGTAAATCGCTTTTGAGTCTTTGATGCCCGACTGCAATTCATCAATTATGTGTATGTTATCGGCCTTAAGTGAACCTAGCACCAATTTTGTATCAGAGAGAAAAATCAGTCGACCGTCCTCACGCGCCGACGTAGACAGCGCCGCAACCCTCTTTGGCTTAAAATCTAACGGTAGGGGCAGAATCCTTTGTGGAAAGGTGCTGGTATCGGTGAGTGGCGTCGCGTGGCCAGCCCGATCAACCAGGGTTGAAAACAAGTATCTTTGGGAGTCAACGGATTTTATGGAGATCGCGAGTTTATCCTGCACTTCAAGGACTTCCAGAACAAGCCCCTCATCGGAAAACCCGGAATGATCGAAATTAACATCAAACCCCTTAACACTAAGGCGTCCTAACAACGCCAGGAATTCTGTATCCCTATCCAGATCAGGGACATTTGAAACGACATTAATGGTCTTTTCCCCAGTCCATTCCGACAATGAATCCAGAGGTAGATTATAGCTCTCGGCGAAGGCATTCGGCAGCGTGAGCAAGAAGGCAACGAACACAAGAACTCGTTTCACAATATGCCCCTTTAAAAGCGAAATGAGGCCCCCGCAGTGGAAGGCCTCAATAGTTTTTCATTAAATAGACTATATTTCTCTAGATTTTAGTAGTTCCAGTTGAGCTCAAGCATCGCAACATACGCTGCATCATCTGCACCGGTCGCGTCTTCAACACCCTTACCCGGCAGGAAGCTGGAAAGTACAAGCCGTGGAGCAAAATACTCATTAGCCTGGTACTTTACCGCCAAATCCAACTCAGTACCCGCGAAACTGTCCACGGATCCACTGGCTGTGCTGAGTGATTCAAGTCCCCCGGTTTTGTGGAACCACATCGGAAAAACCTGTGCTTGGTAGGACAGTTTCGGTGAGATTGACGAAAGGTTGCCGGAGCTGCCAAACGACAGCATGATCTGCCCCGGATTGTTACCAGTACCGGCGTTGGAGATCGCGCCATAACCGGCACCACCAGGGCCGGCTCCATCAAGTGCCAGGCCGAAGAGCAATGAATTTATCGCCGCGTTTGAGCCAGGGCCCCAGCCCATGAACTGACCGTCAATACCGATCAAAGGCGAGAATCGGCCGATATCGGTTATCCCCAGCCAACCTTCAACATCGTCATCAGTTGGATCGTCGTCACCACTCGCAACCCGGAGTGCAATGAAGGGGTTGAACGCGTCATTAACCGGGTATTCGAAGCTCGCATAAGCAGCGTACGCACTGATGTCATCGCCGGTATTGTCGACCACTGTTCCATTCTCAAGCGTGGAAGACCCGCCATCGAAGCTCCCCGTAACACCCAGTAATTCGGCACGGACTTTCACAGCGCCAATGTTCCCGATGTACTCGACACCAAAATACGTTGCCTTGGCGTCTCGCTGCTGATTGTCACTGTAGGTCAGGATGGGCGAAACACGGCTACCATTTCCAAGGTCGATGTCAAATTTCGACGCATAAACATCCCAGTCCAGCTCACCATTGGCTGTATTCGCTGTTGGTCGATTGAGATCGACTGAGTTTGAGATCAACCCATCGTTGATTGGCATCCAGTAAACGTCGTAGTTACCCCACGATGTCTTACCGGTGGCGCCAAACAGAGGATGGTCGTCGCCGTACAGAAGGCCACCGGAGGCCAAGTCCAGATTCTTGAAGGTCCAGCCGCCCTGAAGGGTGAAGGCCGGGTCAAAGGTGTAGGTAAAGAAGGCCTGCTCCAGACCAAATCGCTCTCCACGGTTTGCGCGGTCAACGGAATTGGCGTCTAGTGCAAAGTCATTTTCAAGGAGCAGCTTCCCGGTCCAGTTTTCACCGGATGCCATGACGCCAAGCCTGACTTCCGCCCTGACATGCTCATCGCCGACCTGAACTGCACCTGCGGATGTGCCTGTAGCGCCATCATCAATACTGCTGTCCAAATCGAAGTTCGAAAAGTAAGTCGGCTGAAACTTGCCTTGAGTGAATATATCCAGCTTCACGCCCGACGCTGTGGGAATTTCTAAAGCCATGGCTACAGGAACTCCGCTCACAGCAACCAGCACTCCCAAAATCCCTTGGTTAATGCGTTTTTGTATTATTTTCATCTATCCTCCGAAATTTTTTAATATTAGATTTCTTGTTATCACGGCTAAAACTCCATGCCATCCCAGATATAACGAAGAAAACTGAAACGAAACTGAAAAAACGCATAAATAAAGTATCGCGATTAACTCTAAATTAAATTTAAATGATCGAGGTCAAAAAAAAATACACATACCGATTTACATTTCGAAATCTATTATGCTTTTCAGTTTCGTTTCAGGAAACCATGAGTTAATAATACCCGTTGCAGAGGGCTTTAGTTGGAGCCTTCGCCAGCGCTAGTTGGTTTGCATCAAGAATGGTCTCCACCATTCATACTCGCCGCAATACTTTTCAGTATTGCGGCTTTTTTCTCAATTAAAGAGCAAACTAATATTGTGCAGGGATAAAACTAGCCTGATTGTAGAGTTTTATTAGAGGCCGCACGGTATGCGCAGAGAAAGGGCACCGGCAGGATACTTTAAATAGGGGAGTGGAAGATCGAAGAACGTTAGTTGGTACACAAGAAGGCAGTGCCTACCACCGAGCGATGAAGCAGGATCAAAAAACACCGCAAGATTACTCCTGCGGCTAAATAAACTCGCAAAAAGCCCAAGAGTCACTAGCACTATTATTTCGTGCTGATGGCACCTTGAGTGTCAAACATTACAACACACAAACCTGAAACCAAACTGAATTACGATACGATTACCGATATTTATGAGAGAGGTACCCAGCATGAAAAAAACATTATCGCTACTGCATTAACAGCTTTGTTCTCTGCTATGGCAAATGCCAATTCCAGTCTGACGGATCGTATTTAAAACCCCAGGTTCTCAAAGGCTATAAGATATTTTCCAGCCCCGTTAAGAGGCACGTGGCTTATCATTTCATCCCGAATATACTCTGAATGCTCACGTCCTCACGCTTCGAAACCAACCATCCAAGGAACATCCATCTCGTGGAATAGACTAGCAACACAGGTAAGACCACCCACTGGGCGAGAGGTAATATTCCTGTGCCTGTCCCAGCCAGTTCGGGCATTCGCTCACTGTAACTCCACCTCTGTCCTTCTCCCGTCGCCCAATACTCAAAAACAATCGTCACGATCAGTCCGACACAGATGTAAAGCAACAGTGTCGACCGGCTCCAGGATTTCGCAACCCAGAACCAGTCCCTGGATAAACATGCCGCCATCGTGTATGCGCCAAAGGCTATATTCGCGTCTCCAAAGGTTGCGCGTGTACAGAGCCAGACGACATCCCAGTGACGCGCCTCGGCCATACCAACGAAGAACGGTACCTGCGCCATCTCCCAGAAAAAATGCAGAAAGAAGCTCACACCCCAAACCATCAGAGCAAGAACAGCGGCGGATCCTGATTTACGGGAAATATTCAGAAAAACCATTGCAACTCCAATAGAGCCAAGGGCTCCAGCTTTCCAAATTCACTGTCGTTATCACCACCAAACCATTGCGCCCCAGCGGTAAGATAAACTTCCTGCGTCATCGGCAGAGTCCAAGTTGAACGGGGATAGAGCACCCAACTGGCATCATCAGCATTGCGTATCACCACGACCCTATAATCCCAAAGTGGATTGATATCCTGCGAGACAAGCACACCTGTGTAGTGACGCCCTGCGTCGTGGGGTTCGCCAGACGTCAAACGACTCACCTCAAGCGTTCGCGGCTGCACCGTATTCCCATTGTAATAGTATTCGAGGGCCAGATTGACACCGTTGCGCAGGGACCAGTTGAGATTGGCGACCGCCTGCCAGTAGGCGACCGCCTCTTCACGGTCGCTCCAGACCATTTCGGTACGCCATCCGGTACCAGCCACTGAACCGCTACCGCTGACGCCCACTTTGGTCACGTCAGCAAACTCCCCGGCCATCACGCTGGCATCGATTCCACCTATAAATCGCTTGATCCGCAACGCGCCGCTTGATTCATTGGCATTATGTTGTGGGGCGTAAACTGCACTGATGCGCCCCAGTGCACCCCAGGATTTGTCCCATAACAAGGCATCCACTCCGGTTCGCTCATCCGGCTCCAATTGCAGCGGACTCACTGGGTTGAGGATGTCCATCGGATTCCAGATCAGGGTCGTGGCCCAGTTTATCTGCTGACGCCCCAACCTGAAGTCCCCCACTGGCGACCGCCATTGCAGAGTTCCTCGATAGAGCTGGTGGCGAATGACAAGCTCGCCTGACTCGTGAAGCTTGTCCTGTAGCGCCCAGTAACGAGGATCCCGGGCCTGCTTGAGAAGGGCAAACTCCGGTGAATTCAGAAAACTGCCAGAAAGAAACTCCAGGTCATAGGCCGCCTGAAAGCTCCAGGTCTGTTGCCGGTATTGCGGTTCCAGGCGCATCCGAGTGACATTGGACACATAAGGGTTGTCGTTGATCAATGAACGCGAACCCAGGGTCAGGTTCTTGAGAGTCCAAGTAGTATCAAAACCTGCCTGTACCCACGGAGCCAAAAACGCTGACATCATAATCAGTATCAGGCCCGTAAGTTTAACCATGGCGAATGGCCTCCACCGGATCCAGTTTGGCCGCTCGCCGCGCAGGGTAGAAAGCCACCAGAACCGAGCAGAGAAACAGCAACAGACTGGGCAACCAGACATGATCGAGAATAAGCACTGGATACACTTTGTCGGTGATGCCGGGAATTGTCTCGAAGGAACCTGCGATGGCAGAGAGATCGATGCCGTCGCGAGCCAGCCAGGCGACGATAAGCACGCCCAAAAGCGCCCCACCCACCATACCAATCAGCGACAGGAACAAGGCCTCGAAAAGGATAGTGAGTATCAGTTGCTGGCCCTGGGTACCCAAGGCCAGCATGACACCCAACTCCCGGGTTCGCTCCATAACCGACATCACCATGGTGTTCATGACACCAATGGCCACCACCACGAACACAACACTCAGGATCAGGTAGAAGTCAATCTGGCTCATTTCAATCATCTGCACCACAATCGGCAGCAGGGTTTCCCAGTCCTGAGCCACCAGCGGCGTACCGGCAAACTCACGATTGAGCCGTTGGGCCAGCGGCGTACTCTGGCCACGGTCCTGCAGGCGCAAAACAATACGCGAGGCCTGATCCGGGGAGAAGTCCACTAACTGACGTGCCTGAGCAATGCTTACAAACACATACTCACTGTCAAACAGGTCGCTGCCGGTGCGGTAAATTCCACGGATCGAGTATGCGCTGGATGCCAGGTCTCCGCCGGCCTGCTGGACGGTCACCACCAGTTTGTCATCCAGGCGGGCATCCAGTTCGTCTGCCAGCTTTCGGCCGATGACGATGCCGTCCCCGCCGGCCAGAACGTACTGGCCTTCCACCATGTAGCGGGCCAGATCGGTAACCTGTTGTTCCTGACCCGGTGCTACGCCCACCAGTTCCATCGGTTGGCTGGTCTTCGAATTGGCAACCATACCTTTAAGCACGACACGCGGAGTGGCGGCCTGCACTGCCGGTTGCTCGGCCAGCGTCGTCAGCCGCCGAGCCACGTTGTCGATACGCAGTTGGGGCGAGAGATCCACCTCGTGGCCCTTCGCCATCACCTGGACGTGGCCACTCAGCTGCTGGGTGGAATTGCGGATCATCTGCTCAAAGAAGCCGTCGGCAAAACCGTACAAAAACAGGTAGGCGGCCAAGCCAAAGGCTGTGGCCGAGGCGGTGATGAGCGAACGGCGCGGGTTGCGGAAAACCGAGCGCAGGGCCATCTGAGCGAAGATCACGAACGTCCGGTTGGAGGTCACCTCGGTGTGGATACGACGCAACCGGTTAGTGGCGCTGTTGTGGGCATCCATGGCCTCCAGAGGCGTCTGGCGGCTGGCGATCCAGGCGGGGAGTATCGCCGCCAGCAGGGCCACCAAAATCACAACGGCGCCAATGATCACCCAGCGATCGGGGCTGGTGGTCGGATAGACGATGCCGCTCAGGCCGGGCATGGTGTCCATGGCTTTGATGTAGGCGCTGAAGTCCAGGCCATGGTTGGCAAAGTAGGCGGTCACCACCAGCCCCAGGGCGAGGCCGAGGGCGTAGCCCACCAGGGCCAGCAGCGAGGTTTCCAGCAACACCAGTTGCACGATGCGCGAGCCGGAGGTGCCCACAGCCATCATGACCCCGAATTCCCGCCCGCGTTCCATCACCGACATTAAAATGGTGTTGACGATACCAGCGGCCACCACCACGAACACTACGAAGATAACGATGTAGGTCACCGCATTGTGAAAGTCCACCATCTGCACCAGCGAGGGCATCAGCTCAGGCCAGCCCAGCACTTCCACCTGCCGCGTTTGCAATTGCGGTTGCAAGCGAGCAATCACACTCTTCAACTGGTCGGGATCATCTACCCGAGCAGCCACTTCGGTGACCCGGCCCCGGAACGCATAGAGGGATTGGGCGGCCTCCAGGGGAATCTGAGCCACCCGGCCATCGATGCGTTTAACGCCGGTTTCGAACAGCCCCACCACGGTAAAACGGTCGGCACCGATGGAACCGTCGGCGGCCTGCACCACCAGAGCCAATTCGTCACCCATACCAGCTTCCAGAGCTCGGGCCGCACCAGTGCCGAGGACGATCTCGTTGCCGGACTGCAGGTAACGGCCCGCCACCAGCGAGCGGTCGAGGCGCGTCACGGCTTTTTCTCTGGCGGGATCAACGCCGATCAACTGTATCGTCCGGGATTGCTCGGCCAGACTGGCCAGCGCGTAGCCGGTCAGGCGCGGGGCCGCGGCCGCTACTCCTTCGGTCTCCGCCACCGCCCGCGTCAGGTCCCATTTCTGCGGTATGGCAATGTTCATTTCCCGTTCGTCGTGGAACCCGCGCTTGTGAACCTTCAGATCACCGGTAACGTAACCGGTCATGTTATTGATCATCTGGGTGTTGATGCCGTCGATGAAGGCCCACAGGAACACCAGACCCGCCACGCCGACAATCAGAGACAGCAGGGTGACCCCAGTGCGTCGCCGGTTAGCCCGCAGGTTGCCCAGGGCCAGGCGTGGCCAAGCCATCATGTACGGCGCTCGTCGCGTTCAATTCGACCGTCCTTGAGATGGATCACGCGCCGGGCCCGCTCCATGACCATGGGATCGTGGGTGGAAAACACAAAGGTGACGCCGTGCTCTTCGTTGAGCCGACGCATCATATCCAACAGGGCCGCACCGGTCTTGGAATCAAGGTTGGCCGTGGGCTCGTCGGCCAACACAATCGCCGGTTTGCTGACAATGGCTCGGGCCACCGCCACCCGCTGCTGCTGGCCGCCAGAGAGCTCATTGGGCAGGCGGGTTTCCAGGCCCTCCAGCCCCACTTCGGCGAGAGTGGCTCGGGCTTGCTGGCGGCGTTCGCGAAACGGGACACCGCGCAGCATCAGCACGTACTCCACGTTCTCCTGGGCCGAGAGCACGCCGATCAGGTTGTATTCCTGAAACACGAAACCTATCTTCCAAAGCCGCAAAACGGTACGTTTTTTGCGGCTCAGGCCGGTGATTTCCTGGCCGTCGATCTGGATGCGACCGGAGGACGGTTCGTCCAGGGCGCCGATCTGATTAAGCAGAGTGGTCTTGCCGGAGCCGGACGGCCCCACCAGCGTGGTGAACTCCCCTGCCCCGACGGTCACGGACACATCGTCCAGGGCTTTCACCGCCACACTGTTCTGTCGGTAGACGCGGGAGGTGTGTTCGACATTCACGAGTGTCATGAAGATGCCTTACTGTGGGTTGCGCAGGCGGCGCAGGCTGAACAGGTCGTCCTCCAGCGGAAGATCAAACTCGATAGATTCGATCTCGATCACGGTACGGGATTCAGGGTTGTCCGCGTCCACCATGGTCCAGCGTGTGGGGATTTGCCGACCGCCCAGGGAGCCGATGGCGCTGTAGGCCATCGTCTTGACCGCCTTATCTCGCTCTCCGTAATAGATCATTGCGACCGGAATATGATCCTCACGGATCTGAAACTCCAGGCGACTCCAGACCACAGGCGCGTCGGGTTTCGGGGTTGAAACCACGCGATACACCGTCACTCCGCCGGCCTCTTCACTACCGGTCACTTCGTGGATATAGTCGTCGACAAAGGAGCTTTCCTTGACCAGATCATCGTTGCTGAAGTTGGACCCCATCCAGGGCTGGAGCATCATGGAGGGGGGAATCTTGATGGTGCGATCCACCTTGGGCAGGTAGTTCCACATGGCGTCGCCAATGCGCAGCGAACCAATCCCTGCTTCCTTTTTGGGAGCATGAATGCGGATCAGTGCCTTCTCGGGTCGATCCATCCAGGCTTCCAGGTTCAGCTCCCGCGCCCAATATTCGGTTTCGATGCGCATGGTAAATCGACCGTGGTTGCTGTCCGACCACAGGGTGTTTTCCATCCCTTTAATCAATGATTCGGCCGAGGGGGCGCTGCCAAGCGCAAGACCCGGAAAAACACCGAGAAAAGTAATAACTGGCAAGCATTTCATGCACTGTTTCCTACGCTAACAATGTGTCCAGAACCACACACCTCGATTGCAGCTACAATTACACTACACGATACGTTTTTCCCGATTTGGGACTATGACAATCACCAACAGCCCCAAAACAGTGATCACAATCCCTGCAATTTCCACTGCACTGAATATCTCATCAAAAAATAGAGCCCCGATAAGTAAACCAAAGACCGGTGTCAGAAACGTAAACGGGTTGAGTTCGTTCAAAGGTGCTCTGGCCAGAAGCTCATACCAGAGCACAACCATCAACGCGGTTGCCGGAACTGCAAGCACGAATACGACCCCGGAGAATGACCATGTCCAGTCAACCTCGAAGCCTTCACCTGCCAGTAAAGAGGCGACAAGCAGAAATGCGGCCCCCAGGATGAGCTGAATTCCCATCGGCCAGTACACACCCTCCTCACCTGCCTGAAGCTTTAAAAGAACGTTACCAATTGCCGTTCCAACGGCACCAACCAGCACATACAGCACCCCTACGAAACGATCCGCTCCAAAGTCAAAATCGGGTAAAGCGAGTACAACGACTCCCACAAAGCCAATGAACAACCCGAGATATAAACGGACAGTAACTACTTCTTTAAGAACGAAAATCGACAGGATGGCGGCAAAGAGAGGCTGCGCATTCGCCAATACGGTTGCAACACCTGGCCCTACATTGCCCGCCCCGAGAAACATGCCCCCGAGGCCCATGCCCGTGTAACTGAAGCCAATCAGCGTAAGCATTACCAAGCGTCGAAAAGAACAGTCGAACCTGCGCCCCAATTTCATCCCTATGGCAATCAAAAAAGCACCTGCCAATAACGCTCTCAGAGCCGCAAACAGTATAGGAGGCGCATCCGGTAACCCAACAACGATGAACGGAAAGCAGATGGCCCAAAGAAACGCGACAACTACCATTCCGACAACGGTTTGTAGTGAAAGTGAATTGCCCGCCATTGCGCTACTTGTCACCTTCGTCAGCTTGACGTCCATGGTGATTGCTACCATGCCCCCCATGCATAAACTTATGGAGTAGAGGGCAGGCAAGAAGGATCAGCCAGGGCAACGCGCCAAGCAGGTGATTTTTGTGGTCACTCCAGAGCAAAACCAGCGCGATCCCGGCAAAAATTGCCAAAGTGATTTTGAAACGTCGATCCATGAGTAATCCCTGTTGGAGAAAAACAGCACCGGCAAAGCCCGATATTAGTGGGACTCAAGCGATATCTGATGGCCTATGCCTTTCAGCGGAATCTCATCAATTATGTCGAGGGATTCCGGGTCGAGCACCCAAAGCTTGCTCTCGCTACGACTGGTAACCAATAGCTGGCCATTATGGGGCGATACAGCCAGATGATAGGGTGCCGGGGCCAGCGTTACGCTGTGTCGGGCTCCGCTGGCGAGCTCAATACGGACGATTCGGTTGCTCCCCTTACTGGTTGCGTAAAGGATCTGGCCGTCGTCGCTCAAATCCACGCCATGGGGCTCGTCGCCAACTTCGTACGTTGCCGCCACGGCGCCGCTCGAGAGCTCAACAACAAGCACTTGGCCTGAGGCACCATTATTGACATAAAGCCGTTCGTTGTTGGGGGCGAGCACCATATGCTCCGGCCCGCCACCAACCCGCAGGTTGCGTTTGACGAACCAGTGCTCAATGTCCACTTCGCTGATTGTGCCATTGCCACTATTGCTGACCAGAAGAGACTGACCGTCGCCTGTTTCCACTATGAAATTGGGGGCTGGCCCCGTCGCCACAGACTTAACCAGCGTGCCGGTGTCCAGATCAACAATACTGATACCACCGCCCATGGGATGAGTGGAAACGGCATAGCGACCGTCCGATGTCACCAGAACATGGTGCACTGGCCCCGGGACCTCCAGTTTGCGAGCAATTGCATTCGTAGCAGTGTCCACCACATACAGCAGTCCGGTATTCGATTCTTCCGATACCGCAGCGGTGCCACCGCCGTGATGGGCTGCGTGTTCGTCTTCCGTAATACCTTCAGGGCGGCTAACTGGCACCTCGCTTTTATGGACAGTCAGGCTACCCACCACCAGGTACTGCCCGTCCGGGGTTAATGCCGAACCATGGGTATTCACGGTTCCAGTCATTGAAGACGTCACCTGACGACTCGCCAGATCAATAACACCCACGGAATCGGCCATTCCCATTGGAACATATACCCGGTTCGAATCTGCAGCTGCCATCAGCGATAAACTCATCGTGATGCTAGCGGTTAGCACAACTAACCAACGCTTGTGTCGCCGATGTTTCATCGTGTTACCTTTGCATAAGAGGATTTCATTACGATTTCTCCGCTCGGCTGACAAGGCTTCAAACCGTGCGTGATCATTACCCGCAGTCCAACACACGAAGCTGAAACAAGGCTGAATCAAGGCTAAAAACGGTTGCTAAACATACACTTTTTTGATCAGAGTCAAGGCCAAAACAGACAATTCAGTCTGTTGAAGAAACCTGACTCCTACATTTACAGTTTGAACATCAGCCTTAGCTAAGGGATCCAAATGCAAAATGTGCCCCAGGAAAACCGAAGAACCACCAATACTCACGCAGACCAGCTCAACCGGCAGTGCTACTGCATCACCCTCGACCGAAAAGCTCTCAACGAGAGCCTCCGGAATCAATTTGTAGGCGCTGAAAACGACCTGTCAGCGGTTCCTGATCTTCATCATCTTTTTTCAAACACGCCGGTTTTCGTCCCGTACGCTGATATTGAGACGATGGGACGCATAGTTCAGGCGATCGAATCAGCCGCCGGCCTTCCGCCCTATCAGGAACGCGCCCTGTCCTGGGCGCCAGACACTGCACACTTCGATCCTGGCCCCATAGGGGCCTTCATGGGTTATGACTTTCACTTGGGCCCAGATGGCCCTCAGCTAATCGAGATCAATACCAATGCCGGCGGCGCGTTTCTGAACACGATGCTGGCTCGGGCTCAACACCAATGCTGTGACCCATCTCAAAAGACCGCAGCGACCAAGCTGGCAATGGATGGATTTGAGGACGCAGTGTTCGACATGTTCAAAGAGGAATGGCAAAGGCAACGTGCTGACTCGATGCCACGCTGCTTGGCTATCGTGGACGATTCACCGGAAACCCAGTTTATGTTTCCCGAATTTCAGCTGGCCCAGCAGCTGCTCCAGGCCAGAGGCATTGATACCCTGATACTCGATCCATCGGAGCTTGAATATATCGGTGGTGCATTGACCGCAAAGGGCAAGCGCGTCGATATGGTGTATAACCGGCTGGTGGATTTTGCATTAGACGCCCCGGCTCATGAGGCGGTAAGACACGCGTATCTCGACGGCGCAGTGGTGGTAACACCCAACCCCCGTGCGCATGCTCTTATGGCCGACAAACGAAATCTGATCCTGCTGTCCGACCCGCCAACCTTGCGCAGTTGGGGACTCAGTGAAGAGGAAGCCGGATATCTGGAGAGCGCCGTGCCCAAGACCCGCCTGGTTTCAGCAAGTGACGCTGCGGAACTGTGGAGTGCCCGGCGTGAATTGTTTTTCAAGCCGGTTGCTGGCCACGGAAGTAAGGGTGTTTATCGGGGCAACAAGTTGACCCGACGCGTGTTCGAAAACATTCTGGAGGGCGACTATATTGCGCAGAATTTCGTTTCTGCGGGGGAACGAACCATGAGAGTTGACGGCACCGTAACCACGAGAAAGGTCGACATTCGACTTTACACCTACGCCGGAAAAAGTTTGCTTGTCGCTGCACGTGTGTACCAGGGCCAGACCACCAACTTTCGTACGCCCGGTGGTGGCTTCGCGCCGGTTTTTCAGGTGTGATTGTCTACCTTTCTGCTTCTCTAGCTCTCACCCATCACATCAAGTGAGGTCATTACGAATTCAGCCCCGATTGTGCAGCGTTTAGAGCTAAATGCCGGGATATAGTCGTCCAAAGGTGATTGATCTATGAACAAGGGCGCCTATACTTTCTGAACTCAAACCGGGCGGAGCTTCCGGCGCGGGAACATTGTTTGCGAATGCACTCAAAGGAGAGACCTTATGTCATATTGGCGCTTTTTCGGCATGATCGCCACCTCCACAATCGTAATGTTCGGTCTGATGTACGCAAATTCCTATGCATGGGAGCACCTGTACTACAGCGAGAGCCGTGTCTACATGGCGTTCTATATGGGCGCCGCAATGGCCGTCATCATGCTTTCCTTCATGCTGAGCATGTATTCAAACAAGATTGTTAACATCGCCATTTTTGCGGGGAGCGCTCTTCTATTTGCCAGCGCACTGTTTCTGTTCCGCAGTCAGGATTTCATCGAAGACAACGCGTGGATGAAGGCGATGATCCCGCACCACTCCATCGCGATCCTCACCTCGCGTCGGGCCGAAATCACCGATCCGCGGGTGGCGAAACTGGCCGAAGAAATCGTGCTGGCGCAGGATCGCGAGATTTCCGAGATGCGGTTCCTGATTGAAGACATCGAACGCAATGGCAAAGCCGGTGCCGACGCTGCCCTTGGGAAACCGAACGAACAAGCTCGGGTGGAGACAGTAGCGGATGCGCTGGCGACACCTGTTATTGCTGGCATTCGCCCAGCTCCGCTGACCGAGGCCGAAATCACCCGAGCTCTTGGCAGAGATGCGACTTGCCGCTTCCGGCGAGCTGTTGACGCCGACCCAATTCTGGCGACGGTGGACGGACGTGGCGTTGCCAAGATTTCCGGCTCGCTGATCATGCTGGAAGGCGACAGGTCGATGATGGAGACTGAAGGTGTCCGTATGACACTGACGCCCCCGGAAACCGATGCGGGCGAAGGCGCCGATCTCATCTTTGATCTGATGACCGAACCGCCGTTGCGCGTAGGCTTCGACGGCTACTGGACCTGCAATTGAAGGAGGCTGTGATGCCCAGCGATACTCAAACAAAGAACGCCGTCTTGTACCGGATGGATATGCCCGGACACACCTGCCCTTATGGCCTGAAATCCAAGGACTTGCTGGAGCGTGAGGGCTTTGAGGTTGAGGATCATACTCTGGAGACTCGCGGAGATACCGACGCTTTCATGCGCGAGCATGGCGTCGAAACTACGCCACAGACTTTCATCGGTGATAAGCGGATCGGAGGCTATGAAGACCTGCAAGTCCATTTAGGCAAAAAGGATCCCGAGGCCGACGACACAACCTATGAGCCTGTTATCGCGCTGTTCTCGGTCGCGGCGCTGCTTGCACTGGCTTTCGCCTGGGTCGCCCTGCCATCGGTCTTCGCATGGCAGACGCTGGGCTGGTTCGTATCAATCTCCATGGTTTTGCTGGGGCTGCAGAAACTGAAGGATATTGAGAGCTTTTCGACGATGTTTCTGAACTACGACCTGCTGGCGAAGCGCTGGGTGCGCTATGGCTATGTCTATCCGTTCGTCGAGACAGGCGCCGGCCTTCTGATGACAGCAACAATCCTGCCATGGCTATCAATTCCTGGCGCGCTTTTTATCGGTATCGTTGGTGCGGTGTCGGTCTTTAAAGCTGTCTACATCGACAAGCGCGAACTGAAGTGCGCCTGTGTCGGCGGCGACAGCAACGTTCCTTTGGGCTTCGTTTCCCTGACCGAAAACCTGATGATGGTCGGCATGGCGGTAGTGATGACCATCGTGATTTTCACCTAGTGCCGCTCTTCCGGCCGCGGCGCCGTCATCCAGACGCGAGCAACCGATGATTGTGGCGATTGTGCTGGCGGCGATTCTGATCGCCGTCTGCACTGCAATACATTACGGCGCGCTGCGGTTCGCCTCACAGTTCGTGACGCCATCCCGTCATCCGGGACACTGTCTTGCCGTGGCGGTCGCCGCGATCGTGCTTGCCCACACGTCCGAGGCACTGCTCTATGCGGCCGCCTTCTGGGTTGCCGCGCAGGATCTGCACGTCGGCGACCTCGTGTCGTCTGCATCTAACGACGGCACCCCCCTCACCTTTATGGACTACTTTTACTTCTCGCTGGTCAATTTCACGACGCTCGGGCGGGGCGATCTCACACCGGCTGGACACTTTCGATTCTTAACCGCGATGGAGGCCTTTCACGGCTTTCTGCTGATCACGGCATCCGGGGCCTTCGTTCTGCAGATCATGGGCGGCAAAAAACCATTCGCAAGCTAGCAAAGCGCTATCCTCAAAATTTACTGAGTTCCGAGCAAGAAACGATTACGACTCATCAACTCGGTAAGCTGTTATTTAATTTTAGGTGTGATTGTTTGATTCTAAATCAGTGCGTATTAGGTCATGCTCTTGCATCATCTGCCCCCGTCCATGGTTCAGCAGCCCGACTGTGCTTACAGCCCTCTCTGGGTGCCGCCAATGGCTCACTTCGTAACGCCTTCAACAGGCCGGCTACCATAACCACAATAACCAGCGAAAATGGCAAAGCCGCAAGTATGACCGCATCCTGAAGGACAGCAATGCCACCTGCCACCAGTAAAACAGCCGTCAGCACACCGTTACCAATGGCCCAGCCTGCTCTTGATACTTTGGGGGGCTCAAGTTGCCCTCCGGATAAGATAATATTGATCACTAATGCCCCGGAATCCGCTGATGTCACAAAGTAAACGCTGATAAGTAGCGTCGCGACGAAGCCCATAACAAACTGCACAAAATCGGGCGTTTGCAGATGCTCAATCGTAGCAAAAAGCGCATAAGCGACATCTTTATTGACTGCATCGACAATGCCGCCGCCACTAAAGAGTTCGCTGTGAAGTGCGGTTCCCCCCATCACCGAAATCCATACAAAGGTTACCAGCGTCGGCAGCAGGAGAACGCCAAACACAAACTCTCTCAGGGTGCGTCCGCGGGAAATTCGGGCAATAAACAGACCCACGAAAGGCGACCAAGCCAACCACCATCCCCAGAAAAACACGGTCCAGGCCGACTGCCAGCTTCCCGGTTCATTAGCGCCAACATAAAATGTCATGAGCAACAGATTGTCCAGGTAGCCGCCGATTTCCTGCACGAACAGCCCCACCATATAGTCAAAAGGACCAATCACCACAAAAGCGGCAAGTAAAACCAGCGTTAGCCAGAGATTCAGCTCGCTCAATACCTTTACGCCCCTCCTCACCCCGGACACCACCGAAATCGTCGCGATCAAAGTAACCACTACAACCACCGACAACTCTACCCAAAGCGACGATTCTATAGAAAATAACCACTTGAGACCGGTTCCGGTCTGGCGGGCACCCAGTCCAAGTGTTGTTGCCAGGCCAAAAACGGTGGCAAAAACAGAGAGCGTATCCACCATATGTCCCCAAAAACCAAAGATCTTTTCGCCGATAAACGGGTACAAAGCGGATCTTGGAGCCAGGGGAAGGTCATGCCGATAACTAAAGTATCCGAACGTAATAGCCACCGCTGCGAAAATTGACCATCCATTCAGGCCCCAGTGGAAAAAAGACAGTTGAATTGCTGTCGATGCCGCTGCGGGAGTATGGCCCTCTGGGCTAAAAGGATTTCCCTGGAAGTGCATAATTGGCTCTGCAATGCTCCAAAAGAGCAGCCCAACACCAGTGCCGGCGGCAAACAGCATGGCTAGCCAGGGGAAAAGCTGGTATTCCGGCTGTTCATCATCTTTACCAAGACGCACATTTTTGTAGCGCCCGAGTCCCAGCCAAAGAACAAAGGCCGTCAGAAATGCAACCAGTGCGACGTACCACCATCGCAGCAAGCCATCCACAGCCGAAGAAATATACGACAGTGCGCTCGCAAATTCGGATTGCCAGACAAGAGCCCCGACAAGGGTCAATCCAATTATAGCGATGCTGAGCAGTGAAGGGAGAATGGGCATCACTGGATGGCTGGCGCCTGTCAACTTCTGCATAAGGATTATTCCATTTCTTAAGTTTGTTTCCATCCGAAAAATAACGATACTGGCTACCCCGACCAAACATTAACTCACAACATTTTTCAAGCTTCGGTTCATGAAAGCGATGATGTTATCGCCAGTGGTATAGATGATTCTCTCAACCGCTTCTTTAGTATTGAAAGCACTGTGTGGAGTTATAATGACGTTTCTCATATGCAGCAGAACATGATTGGAAAATAACGTTTCCAGATCGTGTTTCTTGTCAAAGAACGAACGGATCAACTCCGCCTCTTCTCTTATGGATGGCTCGTCCGGTAAAACATCAAGGCCGGCGGCTGCCACTTTTCCATCCGCGAGTGCGCGCAGCAGAGCCTGGGTATCAACGATGGAGCCTCTGGCGGTATTAATAAGAACCACCCCATCCTTCATGCAGGAAAACTCCCTGTCCGATAAAAGATGGTTAGTGGCTTTACTGCCCGGCACATGCAAAGTCAGGATATCGGACTTCTGCAAAAGACCATCCATATCCATGTAAGATACGTTGTAACGGGCGGCAAACACCGCATCCGGCTTGGGATCGTAGGCTATTACGTTCAAGCCAAACCCTTGCGCAATCCTTGCGACCCGTTTTCCAATAGATCCGGTACCAACCACGCCCAGAGTTTTATTTTGCAGGTCGAAACCTTGTAAGCCTTTTTGCGAAAAATCTCCCTTACGGGTTCGGTTTACCGCCTCGGGGATGCGATGGCTGATGGAAAGCAGTAAAGCGAAAACGTGTTCTGCTACGGTATGATCTCCATAGACAGGTACGTTACTGACAGGAATGCCATTCCGGGAACAGAATTCCATGTCGATGTGATCATAGCCGGTAGATCGAGTCGCTATGAAACTCAACGTCTCAAAGCATTCGAGCACAGAGCCGCTCAATTCGGAGTGCACAAAGGGCGAGATAATATCTGCGTCTTTAAACTCATGGACATTTCCTCGCCGGAGCGGCTCTTCCGTGAAGACGATCTCGTGATCGCAACAGATTTTCTGCAGGATATCGCATTCCCATTTCTCTGTTTCAAAAACCACTATCTTCACGGTCACACCCCTCCTAGATTTTCTCGCGTCGTAAGCGTAAGGCGTTCATCACCACAGAGAGAGAAGACGCACTCATTGCAAAAGCGGCGAAAATCGGGCCTATCAGAATACCGGCAAAGGGATAGAGCACACCCGCAGCGATGGGAACCCCTGCCCCGTTGTACACCAATGCAAAAAACAGGTTTTGCTTGATATTGCGCATCGTTGCAACGGAGAGTTTCCTTGCCCGGACAATCCCGTCCAGATTTCCCTTCACCAAAGTAAACCCAGCACTTTCAATGGCAACGTCTGCACCTGTCCCCATGGCGATACCCACATCCGCCTGAGCAAGAGCGGGCGCATCGTTCACACCGTCCCCCGCCATGGCTACCTTTTTTCCCTGACTTTGAAGTTCGCTGATAATCCTGGCTTTGTCTTCTGGCAGGACATCCGCCCGGATTTCATCAATGCCTAACTTCGCGGCAACAGCCTTGGCAGTTCGCTCGTTATCACCGGTTGCCATAATAATTCGGAAACCCAGTTCATGAAGCGCCTGCAGCGCTGCCGGAGTTGTTTCTTTGACCGGATCAGCTACGCTGACGAGGCCCGCTACCGCACCATCCAATACGACGAACATCACTGTTTCACCTTCGTCTCGTCGGGTGTTGGCAACCTCAACCAGATGGCCACCATCCAGTCCCAGCTCCTCCAGCATTTTGGCGTTCCCCAGTGCCACCGGCTTGCCGTCAACCACACCTTTGACGCCCTTCCCGGTTACGGCCTCAAAATCGTCGGCTTTACCGAGGTCGACATTACGCGCTTCGGCACCAGCTACAATCGCTTCCGCCAGAGGATGCTCAGAGCCCCTCTCCAGCGTGCCCGCCAGGCGCAGAACCTCTGCCTCTTCATGGCCCGACTCTGGCAACACCGCGACGAGCTTGGGTTTGCCTTCCGTCAAGGTGCCGGTTTTGTCGACAATCAACGTATCAACCTTGGCAAAGCGCTCCAGGGCTTCTGCATTCTTTATAAGCACGCCCAATTGTGCTCCACGCCCCGTCGCGGTCATGATTGACATGGGGGTTGCAAGCCCCAAGGCGCACGGGCAGGCAATAATCAATACAGCAACCGCCGATACCAATGCATAGGAGAGCGCCGGCGCTGGCCCCCAGATCGCCCATGCGATAAAAGACAGCACTGCGATCCCAATAACGGCCGGTACGAATTTGCCGGCCACCATGTCGGCAAACTTCTGGATTGGGGCTCGACTCCGCTGGGCATTGGCGACCATTTCGACAATTTGGCTCAGCATGGTATCCGCTCCCACCCGAGTGGCTTCCATGACGAAGCTGCCCGTACCATTAATCGTGGCGCCAGTGACCTTCTCACCTGCTACCTTTTCCACGGGCAGCGGCTCGCCGGAAATCATGGATTCATCGATCGACGACCGGCCTTCGACAAGCACACCGTCTACCGGCACTTTATCGCCAGGGCGCACACGCAGGTGGTCGCCAACTTGTACATCTTCAAGGGGAACCTCTGCCTCGGTACCATCGGGTTTGATCAGTCGTGCGGTTTTGGCAGCCATATCGAGCAGAGCGCGGATGGCCTTTCCAGTGCCTTCCCGGGCTCGAAGTTCCATCACCTGGCCCAGCAAAACTAGTGTGACGATAACGGCGGCCGCTTCAAAATAGACTCCCACGTGACCGCCCGCTCCGCGGAAACCGGCCGGAAATATGCCCGGCGCCAGCACTGCAACGATGCTGAAAATATAGGCTGCACCCACGCCCATACCAATCAGGCTAAACATGTTCAGATTCATGGTTCGAAACGAATTATAGCCACGAGTAAAGAACGGCCAACCCGACCAGAGAATCACCGGTGTCGCAAGGATCAACTCAATCCACTGCGACATGCGCTCACCAAAAAAATCGCGAACTGCCATGATGCCGACGAACGGGGCCATGGTCAGAATCAGCAACGGTATTGAAAACACCAGTGCGACCCAGAAACGGCGAGTGAAATCTATAAGTTCCGGGTTGGGGCCGTCATCACCCACTGCGGCAGATTCAACCTCCAATCCCATTCCACAAAGCGGGCAGGCCCCGGGCTTGACTTGGCGGACTTGGGGGTGCATGGGGCAGGTGTAGACCGTTCCCTCATAACCGGCGGGCACCTTGTTGTACTTAAGGTCATCGCCCGACGCCTTGGTGTCGCTACCAGAATGGTGATGGCAAGCATGATCAGAATGCACTGTGCTACCAACATCTTCTAATGGAACAAGATGCATCCCACACTTTGGGCAATCCCCAGGCTCGTCCGAGACCACTTCCGGGTGCATCGGACAGGTGTATTGTGTGGCGACCGGGCTGGACACTGACGCCCCGGAGCCGGCGGTGTGATTTTTTGAGGACATAATTCGACTATCCTTTTGATTATCATCTTCAATTGAGCAATTGACGTTTAAGATTTTTTGCCTGAGACAAACAGATCGAGCCGTGCGTGGATCCGGGTCTTATGTATCGTTGTCACTCCTGTCCCGAGAAGCAGCTGCGAGTTGGCGCCACTGTCCCCAGCGAGGAATGAACATCGGTACCTGCTGTTGATAGACTCGGTATTCTTCACCAAACTGCTTCAGTACATGTTGCTCCTCGCGTCGAGCCAGCCATGTGTAAACAAGGACAATGACTGGAAACAGGCCAATCGAGAACAGCGTTGGCCAATGCACCACACCTTCGCCAAACAGGGCAATGAACAGCCCCGTGTACTGCGGATGTCGTACGTACGCATACAACCCGTCTGTGACCAGACGATTTTCCCCGCGAGCCTTGTGAACCTGGCGCCACCCCTGAATGAAAAGTCCGATCCCGGTAAAGGCAAGTGCATAACCAAGCAGCATTGAGACCATCATGCCGGTTTCGCCTAGCCCTACCAGGGTCGACCATAAGCTGGCGCTCATATATTCGCTGTCCAGACCGAAAAAACGCACCAACAGATAGATAGTGAGCGGAAAGCCGTACATTTCGGCATAAAGTGCAATAATAAAGGCCTGCACCACCCCGGCACCCGCCCACTCCCGCCAATTCTTCGGGGCGAAATAACGATAGAAAAACCAGGACACCAATACGATAACGATCAGTGTGATGCCCCAGGCTCCAGCGTGATTGAACGATTCATTCATGATTTTATCCACCTGTATTGCAGTCGAGGCTGCCCAGCCGCGACACGATGGCCTGGCTGACCGATTGAGGATCACTGCCGTTGGCCATCAGCAGACCTGTGGTATCAAGCGTTCCTCCATGATTGGCGTAACCGAAAGCCAGTGTGCGATCCCGCCCCAGATCGAGAGGCCGACAAACCCCCAACAGGGTTTCGGGGCGCATATGGCACACAAACACCCGCAGCTTTATGTTGCTGGGGAAAAGCGTCGCTTTGGTCTGGCTGGATGACTGATGTTCCGCCTCTACCCCATCCCGGGGGTCGCGGAAACGCCCCGGTTCCAACAGGCAGACAACTCCGCATGAAATGCCCTGCTCGCTGAGATCGTCAGCCACAGCCTGACAAACCTGCCGTTGATAGGCACCCACAGCGACTAGCTGCACGTCGACACCTTCGCTAAGCGCAACAGCACCATCCCGTACCAATTGCTCGGCCTGACGGCTATCCATTGCGACCGGTAACCGACCTTTGGGAATCGTCATGGCCCAGACCTGACCTTGCGTTTTGTAGCAAGCGCTAAGACACGCCATCGCACTGTTGCTGTCTGGCGGATAGACAACGCGGGCAATGTCATTCATCTCCCCCATTAACACGTCGCCAAAGGCCGGGTCTTGGTGAGACTGCTCGTTTTTGCCATTTTCCCAGAGGTGTGACGTGGCAATGACAGGAACCGAGAGCCAGCGAGCCGGCCGGCCCACGCGATTTTGGTGTCTGGCAAAAATGATTTCCTGGCGCAGCGCTCCGACCATTTTCATGGCAAACGCCTCATAGGAAACCACCAGATTCAGGCCTCCCTTGTTGCCCAGCGCGGCACTGACGACTGCCTCTTCATTGAGTGCCGTGATCACCGAGCCATGCAGGGATTCCGCCAGTCCGGATTCCGGTGCCAAGGCACGGTGCTTTAGTAAATCAAGGGATTGATTCATCTGGTTGCTGCGCAGTTCATCCGGATTACCCAGCCGTACACGCAAGGCCGGGTTGGCTTTTACAAGGGCCACAAATAGCTGATCGACGGCCGCCATGGGCGAGCTCTGCTCCCCCATTTGCAACCACTGGGGCTCGGGTACCGTTTGCAGCACGACCTCACGACAACTCAGTGGGTGGTCTTTTTCCGCCGATCGACGATCTGCGTTGTGGGTTGCCAATACGTCCTTTGCTCGGCGCACCTCGGTTTCAGGTATAAAAAGACGAGCCACGGAATCGTTAAAATATGTACGTGAGACGTCATCGAATTTCGGTATAGCCGGCAACGGGGTGCCATGGGCCGCATTGGTGCCGGCTCCGTAAAAACCGTAGCCTTTTATGGTCTCAGCAATCAGGTAAGGCAGCCTTACCGGATACTCCATGGTGCCGGCACGCACTTGGTCACTGCACGCCTGCAATCTCGACTCCGCCTCGAAAATCCCCCAGATAAAAGCCGCCGGATCGCGTCCGTCAATAACAATGGGGTGGAACCCATTCAGCTCCAGGTGCTGCCGAAACCAGTCGGTACCACCCTGCAAAAAGATGGTCGAGCGTTGATCAATGCGACGGCCGTTGGCAATCATTACCGGTGTCACCAGGCCACAGTCCTCGGCGCGCCACCAACGACTGGCCCAGTCGCTTCCCCGCTGCTCTTCAAAGGCACCATCGCTCAGAAAAGCGACCAGCTGTTCCCCTGGCAACGGCATATGGGTGTATTGCAGTTCGGCAAACCCCAGGTAACCCCCTTCGATCAGCCCGCCGGCCGTGTGAGGGTTTACGTGACTGCCGAGCGGCGCTTTGGGGGTGCCATCGGGGTTGATGGCATAGCTGTAAAAATCATTCACCAATCGCGTCAAACCGTCTTCGTCGAAGGAATAGCGGGCCTCCTGCTCGGGATGAAGGTTCTGGAGTAGTGTATTCACACTGTCTATCGCTGCCACACAGTGGCCCTGCCCCATCAGCCAACTGCGGGTGGCCCCCGCCAGGGAATTGGCGGCGGTGTAACCAATATAGGCGGGCACCATGTTCAATGAGCCGCCAGTATGACCCTGAGGGTTTTCCTTGAAATCGGTCGCCGCCAACGGCTGCCCGGACAGGTCCACTTTGTTGGCGTAGGTCATGTGGGCCACCAGCCACATGGCCGCGTTGGTCAGGGTGTCCGCTGCATCGAAAATCGCCAACGCGTCGTCGAGCGTGTCGTAGCGCCCGGAACAAATCAGTTCCTGGCACAAATCGAACACCCGAACCTGCGTCAAATCCATGTGCTCGACAACGCCGCGACCTTGTGCCCAGTTGGCAAACTTGGGGTAGCGCCTGCGGTATTGTGCGGCGCGCTGCTGAACTCTGTGTGAGTCCCCAATAGAATGGAAATCCATGGTCACTCCTTGATAGCCATCAGAACATTAATGGTTTCTTACTTACCCTTGATTTTCAGACCCGCACTATGGATTGGTAGCCTGCTACTTCCACTTCGAACCGGGTGCTCTGACGCAGATGATCCCTCATGGCTTCAAGAGCCTCTGGATCGCCGTGAATCAGGTAAATCGGTGTTTCCGGAGCCAGATCACTCTGGGCCAACCACTGTTCCATCTCGACAAAATCGGCGTGCCCCGAAAGCCCGTTAAGCACCTCGACCCTTGCCTTAACGGGAATCCATTCGCCGTGAATTTTTACCGCCTCGGCGCCAGCCACCATTTTTGCACCCCGGGTTCCGCCGGCTTGATAGCCCGCAAAAAGCACGGTTGTCCGAGGCTTATTCAGAAGCCGCTTGAAATGGTGAAGAATTCGTCCACCGGTTGCCATGCCGCTACCGGCAATAATGACATGCGGATAAATCTGATCGGCCAATGCTTTGGAATCGTCCACACTACGGCTGTAGTGCACAGTTCCACACATATCGTGGCACTGGGCAATGTTCAGCTTGTGCTGATCCTCGTAACGGCAGTAGATCTCTGACACGTTGATTGCCATCGGGCTGTCGAGATAGATTGGCAGTGTTGGAATTCGCCCTTCCTGCATCAGGGTTGTCAGCATATGTTGCAGAACCTGAGCTCTGCCGACCGCAAAAGAGGGAATCAGTACATTCCCGCCTTTGTCGACGGTTGTGTTAATAATATCCGCCAGTTGCGAGAAAGGGTCTGTGCTGTCGTGGCGCCGGTTGCCGTAAGTTGACTCGAGCATCAACATATCCAGTGCCGGCAGGGGCTTGGGCGGCTTCATGAAGACATCATCAAGGCGCCCCACGTCGCCGGAAAAACCTACCCGTTTGCCGTCCGCTTCAATGATGACGCTCGCCGCCCCCAAAATGTGTCCGACAGGCCATAGATGAAAACGAATATCCCCGACCTTAATGTCTTCCTCAAAGGCAACGGACTGAAACAACGCCATGCAGGCCTCTGCATCCGCCTGGTCATACAACGGCTCCGGACGCTCGTGCTTGCTCAGCTTATGCCGATTAAGGTACCGGGCCTCCTCTTCCTGGAGATGTCCGCTATCCGACAGTAAAATTTCGCATAACTCACGGGTGGCATGATGGGTAAAAACAGGTCCTCGGAAACCGTGCTTGTATAACACCGGGATATAACCCGAGTGATCCAGATGGGCGTGCGTCAGAAGCACCGCATCCAGAGAGCCAATGTCGAGCGGCAAAGGCTGTCGGTTGCGCTTTCTCAACCACTTATATCCTTGGAAAAGGCCGCAATCGACTAAAACACGCGTCTTGGTCGTTTCAACCAGAAATTTGGATCCCGTAACAGTTTCGGTTCCACCCAGGAATGTGATCTTCATCGGTGTGCACCCTCCGCTTGATTGAGAAAATCCCTGATCGGTGATGTCAGTAGCGTACTGACGTCTATTTCATTGGTACTGTGTGGAATGGTATTAGTGGTGACCAGTGCCTTCAGGCCTGTACCAAGAAGATACGTATCCGAAGCCTCCGCAAAAATGCCATGCACCGCGGCACAAACAATGGTGTCGGCACCCTGCACCTTAAGCGCTTTGACGCATTCACCAATAGTCCGCCCACTCGAAATAACATCATCAACGATGACGGCCTTCCACCCACGATATCGGGAGATATCTGGTAGCGTGACCTCGACCTGCCGATCGCCCAGACGTTGTTTGGCACCAATGACGTAGGGGTGGCCACTCGCCTGAGCAATACTGGAGACCCATTGCTCGCTCTCCGCATCCGGACCTACCAGCAAAACGTTGTCCTGTCCCTGTAGCCAACCTGCCAGCGCAGGTGCTCCCTGCACAACTTTTGTCGGTCTACGGTAGATCTCATCCAGCGACTGGTACCGATGCAGGTGGGGGTCAACGGTAACCAGCCAGTCGATGTGGGAAGATAGCGATCTCGCAAACAGCCTGGATGTAACAGCTTCACCGTCGACGAAGCGACGGTCCTGGCGCATATAACAGAGGTAGGGAGCGACCAGGCCAACCGATTTTGCCCCGAGCTCCCGGAGCGTTTCAAACAAAAATACATGGGCCAGATATTTGCTATCCGGGCGAGACAAATCCGCCAGTACGATACAGTGCGCACCATTCACCGGTGTGGTGATGCGTATATAGGATTCGCCATCGGGAAATCGGCGCAACTCAAGCTGGCCCGGCTCCAGGCCCAGTTGGTCGCACAGTTTTTGCTGCAACGGATGGGGTTCCAGAGTAAAAAGTAAGGTTTTTTCCGCCTTGGCCACAGTTAACTCTCCGCTTCAATGGTGAAAATGTGAGGCTCGCTGGCGCGATACGCCAGTGCATAATCTTGCTCACCAGTGGTATCGCTGAGCAGTTCGTAAAGCGGTTCACCAACCTTGACGGTATCGCCCACATTGGCAAGTAGCCGCAACCCGGCCGTAGGGTTAGCGGGCGCTCCCGCCAGTTTGGCGAGCCGGGCCAGTCGGCGATTGTCAATGGAGACAACACGCCCGGACGACGACGCCAGCTCCTTATGCCTGAATCTGGCGCTACCGAGACTCTTGAGGCCTCCCTGGGCCTTCACAATCCGTTTGAACTGAGCGAACGCCTCACCGTTCTCAAGCAACGTTTCGGCCCACGCCTTGCCTGCCTCCAAGCCTGCGTTATCTGCCATATCGAAAACATGGGCTGCCAACAACACAGCTCTGGCTCTCAGATCCTCCGGGGCCATGGGGTCAGCATTCAGGACACCCATTACATCCCTGGCCTCCTCCACTGGCCCGATGCCAGCCCCAACGGGCCGGCTACCATCGGTAACCACACAGCGAACCTGCAGACCGCAGGCTTCACCGACCTCAGTGAACAGGGAAACCAGCCGTTCTGCCTCTGCATGACTACGAACCTTCGCAGTGTCGCCGACCGGAATATCGATAACGACGTGGGTGGAGCCGGCCGCTATTTTCTTCGACAACACTGAGGCAACTAGCTGCCCCTCGCCATCAATATCCAGGGCCCGCTCGATTCGAATCAGCAAGTCATCCGCCGGGCTGAGGTTGATCGCCCCACCCCAGGCCAGGCAGGCGCCAGTCTTGTTCACCACCCGCCGGATATCGGCCAGCGGAAGATCAACGGTGGTCAGAGCTTCCATCGTGTCAGCTGTGCCCGCCGGCGAGGTGATCGCACGAGAGGAAGTTTTTGGCATAACCAGACCAGCCGCACTAACGATAGAAACTACCAATGGCGTTGTCCTGTTACCTGGCAGCCCCCCAATGCAATGTTTGTCGAAAACACGATCAACCCCCTTCCAACTCAGGCGTTCGCCGCAATTCACCATTGCCCGGGTCAGGCCTATAATCTCTCTGGTATTCAGCCGACCGCCGGCGCAGCTACTCAAAAAGCAGGCGATTTCAACATCGCTGTACCTGTGATCTGAAATATCAGCCACAATACTGGCAAGCTCTTCATTGTCGAGGGTGTGCCCGAATACTTTTCGCCTCACCAGGCTCAACGAGTCTATGTAAGGCGCATGATGGACAAACAAGTCATCGCCAGGCGCCACGCCCAGCCTTGCCATTGCGATAGTGGACAGACCGACATGGCCCTCGGGAACAATGTCACCGTAGACGATGTTCAACGACGCAATAATCGATTCCTGACTCGAGGAAACGCCAATCCTTGAGCTGGCGCCAAAGCCCTCGGATCGACACACCTGGCAATCCTGGCGCATGTAAACGACTGGCTCCTGATGGGTATCGATACCCATGAGATAGGCTATTAACTGATTTGAAGACTCCATAATCCCTCGTTCACAATGGTCGGACACAGCTGCTGCGCACCGGGATAATCAGAGATCGTCCATCCGACCAACCTGACGAGCCAGGCGCTTGGATTCGTTTAGCTCCATCGTCAAGAGTGATTCCAGCAGCTCTTTGGCCTCAGGAATCTCGGCTTTCTCGACCAGTGTTTGGTAGAGATCAATGATCTGATCGTGAAAGTCGAATACCTCCCGACAGATGCCGTTGAAATCAAGCTTTGCATAGGGCTCATCACACGTTCGGTGGGTCTTAATGGGGTGATGAGACAGATAGTCATAAACCCTTGTTTCCAGGGCGTTGGTATCCGCCTGGCGTTCAAATTCATTCACAATACGTTCGATTTCAGATTCGTGGGTTGCCAGATAGTCCAGAAGCGCCCGGGCCCGTTCTTCTTCATTCCGTGTCGAACAGTGGGAAAGGCAGCGTGCCAGGTGTGCGTGCAGATCACGTGTCCAGCCAATCAGCTCTCCAAACGTTTTAATATCCATTCCGGTTTACCTTCCTTACCTTTGATATGTGTTTGACTTTCACGTTATGAGCTTGAATCGCGCTCCCCGAAACCAGTAAACCCTCAGGAGCTGAAATCAACCTGAAAACCGGGGGCAGAACAGTTAAAACGTTGACTCTGATGCGCGCAATTTGATGTAAATCAAAATGGAGTCACAACTACTTCTGAAAAGTGCCAAACAGCCTTGAGATCCAATACCTTGGTGTCAGCCGCATGCGGGCGGCCCGGCACTCTGCTTCTGCCTTATCGTAATCCGAGCCATTGAACTTGGTCGGGTTGGCAAATGCCGCTCCAGTTCTTAACCCCTTTCCCGCATGATGATCATTTTTATCAACGATCAATCCGACATGCCGGTGGTAGACATCGAACATAGACGTAAAAAGCAAAAAGCCGTTACAGTTTTGGTTTGTCGAACATTCTTGGCGGGGTTTTAGATGTGTAACGAAAGATTCAAATTACCCTCTCTACTCATAACCAGTCTGAGAAAGGGATTCTTTTAACGACTAACGACTTCGCCGAATAACGTGCTCAAACTGAAGGTCTGGACGCCCGTGCCCAATTCCTTCTGCAAGACTACCGCGACATCGACGGCGCTTTTGACCGGATCTTATCAGTGGGCATGTTTGAGCATGTCGGGGTACCACACTACAAGGAGTTCTTCGCGACCCTGTGCGAGACCGTCTCACAGATGATGGCGTCGCCCTGCTGCACACGATCGGTCGAGCCGATGGTCCGGGCGCAGTGCCGCTCACGCGAGATTATCTGGCCGCTCCTCCGTAATTGGATTTATCAGCGCCGGAGTCGCAGGCACAATCCAGATAGCCATGGATTGGGCAACTCCGGCACGTCTCCTCCAACCGCTTTCGCAGAGCCTCCCGCGCCCGGTGCAAACGCACCCTCAAATTGCCCTCGGAGATATTGAATGCCGCCGCGATGCTTTCACGGGATTCGCCAGTCAGCTCCGCGTGCCACAAAATATCGGCGTACTCTGGCTTCAAAGTCGGCAGGAGTTTGTATAGGCACATACAGACAATGAAGTCGAGATCGTCTTTAACGTCGCTATCGAGACTGGCCGATTCGAGGCAATGGTGTTCTTTCTCGGATTGACGTTTTTTACCCTGGGCCCGGTAATAGTCGATCAAGCTCGTCTCAAGCACACGGCGCATCCAGGCACGAAGCTTTTCGTGCTCGCGAACGTCGCCAATTCGTGTGAGCACCTTGACGTAGAAGTCGTGCAGAACGTCGGCGGCCTCATCCTCACAACCAAGCCGACGTGTAAGAAAATGCAAAAAGTCCTGGTGAACATCCACGATGACCTCATGAACCTCGTTGCTCGGCAATGCCCTTTTATAATCGTCCATCATCTCAACTCCTACTAATTGATCCAGCCCCAATAGAGGCATAATGGAAATTGGTAAACTGTCTGTATTTCACTACGACAACCTGAATCACAACTGAATCTGGCCGACTTGTGGATCGCTTTTTGACTACAAACAGGTTTTCTTCAGTCAATCACTGGGTTTTCAAAGAGCACACAATCGTAGCCCCAGGGTCATGAATATGAAGAGGCATTCAGAATCTATACAGCGTGGTTCACTTTTGACGACGGAGGCCGGAGAACAGTGTCCGACTGAATTCAAACTTTTCACTGAAGGCGACGAGCTTTACGCCGCGATGGCCCACTCAATTCGAGCGGCAACCCACCGCGTCGTTCTGGCCTCGTATATTCTGGCTGCAGACGAAGTCGGAACCGTGTTGCTCAATGAACTGATGCATCAGTCCCGGCGTGGCCTTGATGTGCGCGTCCACGTTGACGCCCTGGGCTCGAGAGGCAGCCTTCCTCGACGTAATCGGCGCCTGCTCAGGGCAGCCGGGGTACGCCTGCAGCGTTTCCATCGCTGGAGCTGGCGACAGCCGATGCGTTACAACCGTCGTGACCATCGTAAACTACTGGTAGTCGATGGCCAGATAGCGTATCTCGGCGGCTTCAACATTCATCGTGAAGGTTCCCAACGGTTCTACGGCCCAACACGGTGGCGTGATTCGCACGTTTGTTTCGGTGGGGTCTTGGCTGCAGAGGCTGAGGCTCTGTTTGACGCTTTTTGGTGCGGTCATCCGGACTGGGCCCCACACGCCCGGAATGAGGGTGACAGCCAGATTATTCCCAACACCTCGCGCACGTGCCGTATCCAACTCCGGTGTGCCATCAAAGACCAGCTGGCCACTGCGGCAAAGAGTATTTTGCTCGTTACACCCTATTTTGTTCCTGACCGTGGCTTGCGCAAGCAACTTATCCTCGCGGCGCGCAGGGGCGTCGATGTCTGTATTTTGACGACCAAAAAAACAGACTCAGCACCCGCACAATGGGCCGCCCGGGCTTTTTACGGTGAGCTCATCGAAAACGGTGTCCGCATCTTCGAATATGCACCGCGTTTGTTGCATGCAAAAGTTCTCCTTATTGACGATGACTGGGGAAGTATCGGGACCGCCAACTTTGATTACAGAAGCCTTTTTATCAACTATGAAGTAACGCTGATTTCAAGGAACGGTCCCTTAATCAATCAGCTGAAGAAAAACTTTTTGGATGATCTACAAGATTCCGCTGAGATCACCGGGATGCTCTGGAAGCGTCGTGGATTCATCCGCGGCATCTACGATGTATTTGGACGACTTCTGCGAAAGTGGCTTTAGCAAGAATGCTAAAGCCCACTCCTTTCGAACCATGCATCATAAATCCGCTTGTCCCATTTGCTCTGGAAGTAAGCGATAGCGGCTTTTTGGTCGTCCTTGGAGAGCTCATCTCCGAAGGCTGGCATTTGGCCACCCATGGGAGCCCCTCCTTGATCGATTGTGCCCATCAACATCTCGAATGGATGGTGCCATGCGTGCCCGGTTCCGTTGAGTGGTGGCGGCGGATAGGAGCCATCCTCCAGACGCTTCCGCCAATTGAAGGAACCCTGAGCCTTGGTGCCATGGCAGCTTGCGCAGTTGTCGTCGAATACGGTTGTTCCACGCTCGATCTGGGCTTGGGTATACCAGCGACCATCCACCGTCCCGTCGCTGCAGCCGCTGAGCAATGCAACCAAAAGAACGCCGAATGAGGCTTTTGTCCTAAGCATCGTGTTTTTCTTCCTCGACTTCTTGGGGCACCATGAGCCTGTGCCGATGGTATGAGACGCCATAGGTGGGCCTTCAGATACCAGACCTGAGGAGCCCTCCACCGGTATCCTCAGGAATGGTCAAAGAGTTATTTTGCGCGATCTTGGAGCTCCTGCTGATGCTCCAACATTTGTTCCATCATCAGCTGCATCTGATTCATCCGCTTTTCCATAAACTCAATACGGTCTTCTGGTTTAATCGCTGGATTGCCTTGGTTCGAACTTCCCTGCATCTCCTTGCCGCCCATCATTCCTTGGCCATTCATCATTCCTTGATTGCCCATCATGCCGCCCCGCATCATCTGCATCTGCTCTTGCATGAGTTCCATATGCTCCTGCATGAGTTTTTGCCGGTTTTGTCCGGAACTCCCGCGCATTTTGGGCGCCATCTCTTGCATACGGGACATGTTCTGCTGCATTTCCTGCATCTGCTCCGTGGACATCATCATTCCACCGGGTCCTCGCTGGTTACCGGAACCCTGCGCCCAGACCACCGGTGTGGCCATAATCAAAGAGATTGCGATTACTCTGGTAAAACTCTTCATAACGAAGCTCCTTAAAGAAGTCGATTTGCGACGCTTTCAGTAAACGGCCTCTACCTGAATCGAAACTGAATTCATGTTCCAATTCACTTCGCGTTTGATCTACGTCAATTATCTTAGGCGGCGCGGTTCAACCGTCAGATGGCGTTGACAACCTCAGTCAACATTTCCCTTACCTCGCCCGCAATGTCCTTTAGTTGCTCATTACCAATTGAAGCCATGGATAAAACGGGATCAACCGCACTGACTTCAACTCCCTCGGTTGTCTCGCGAAGAATGACGTTACACGGCAGCATGGCACCTACCCGAGGTTCTACGCCGATCGCTTCCCAGGCCATGTTCGGATTGCAGGCGCCGAGAATCAGGTAAGCAGACATATCCTTGTCCAGTTTCTTTTTCATGGTCGCCTTGACGTCTATTTCCGTCAAAACTCCAAAGCCCCGGTCGGCCAGGGCCTGACGTGTTCGTTCATCCACTTCTGCGAAATTTGCGTTTTTAATAACTCTATCAATTGTGTAAGACATGGAAACCTCCCGTTTCGTTGAGTTTTAACCACTTTAATCCAGCTTAACCATCCTCAAACGCAGGGCATTGGCAATGACGCTCACCGAAGACAGTGACATCGCCGCAGCTGCAAAAATCGGCGATAAGAGAATGCCTGCAAATGGGTAAAGCACGCCGGCGGCAATTGGAATGCCAGCCGTGTTATAGACAAAGGCAAAAAACAGGTTTTGCCGAATGTTGCGCATAGTGGCAATCGACAAATGGCGCGCTTCCACAATGCCCATCAGATCACCACGTAGAAGGGTAATGCCTGCGCTTTCAATAGCCACATCCGTGCCTGTACCCATGGCTACGCCTACATCCGCCGTAGCCAGCGCTGGAGCATCATTCACGCCGTCGCCGGCCATGACCACAATACGGCCCTCGTCCTTGAGCCTCTGGACAATCTTACCCTTGTCCTCGGGTAGCACTTCCGCTTCCACTTCATCAATGTGGAGCTTGCGGGCAACGGCTTCGGCAGAGGTTCGGTTGTCCCCGGTCAGCATGACCACACGGATGCCATCCTTCTGCAAAGCGGGAATAGCCGCTTCAGTGGTTTCTTTGATTGGGTCAGCAATGGCAATCAAACCACATATCTGATTCTCAACCGCCGCGAATATCACCGTTGCGCCGTCCATGCGAAGTCGATCTGCATCTTCCTCAAAGGCGGAGGTATCGACGCTTTCTGCCTTCATCAATAATCGATTGCCAAGCAGAACCGTTTTCCCGTCTATCTTGCCGGTCACACCTTTACCGTTAGGCGAGTCAAAATCTTCTGCATCCGGCAAGGTAAGTTCCATGGCTTTGGCTTTATCAAGAATCGCATGAGCCAGCGGGTGCTCACTGCCCTTCTCCAGACCACCGGCATACCGCATCAGATCTTCCTCACTGAAGCCATTTTCAGGAACCAGCTTCGTCACCTGAGGTTTGCCTTCGGTCAGTGTGCCGGTTTTATCGACCACCACCGTATCGACCTTTTCCATACGCTCAAGAGCTTCTGCATCACGGATCAGCACCCCATTCTGAGCACCCCGGCCTACGCCAACCATGATCGACATTGGCGTCGCCAGACCCAATGCACATGGGCAGGCAATAATCAGCACACTCACCGCTGCAATAAGGCCATAGGCCATTGGAGGCATTGGCCCGACGGCGGACCAGACCATGAAGGCAATAACAGCGATGACGATGACCACCGGAACAAACCAGCCGGCCACTTTGTCTGCCAGCCCCTGAATCGGCGCGCGGCTGCGCTGGGCATTTGCTACCATCTGCACAATCTGAGACAGCATGGTGTCGCGCCCGACTTTGTCAGCACGCATGATGAAGCTACCCTGCTGGTTCATGCTGCCACCGATCACCTGGTCACCGGTCTGCTTACTCACGGCCAAGGGCTCACCAGTTACCATAGACTCATCAATATTAGAGCGACCTTCCAGAATCTCTCCATCCAGCGGTACTTTATCGCCCGGACGCACCCGCAAACGGTCCCCCACCTTCACCTGATCAAGAGAAACGTCAGATTCGCCCCCCTCATCGTCCAGCTTTCTTGCTGTGGCCGGTGCCAGATCCAACAGGGCTTTTATCGCGCCTGAGGTTTTCTCTCGAGCACGCAATTCCAACACCTGCCCAAGCAACACCAGCACCACAATGACGGCGGCGGCCTCGAAATAGACAGCTACCGAACCGTCCGCCTGCCGAAAGGCATCGGGAAAAACCTGCGGAACCAGGGTCGCGACAAGGCTATAGATCAACGCAACGCCGGTACCAATGGAGATCAACGTGAACATATTCAGATTGCGGCTGAGAACCGATTTCCAGCCTCGAACAAAAAATGGCCAACCACACCAGGCAACAACGGGCGTTGCCAAGACTAACTGAATCCAGTTGGAGACTTGTGGCGATACGATATGATCAAGGCCGGTAAGATGGCCCCCCATTTCAAGTAGAAATACGGGGAGAGCGAGAAACAGACCGATCCAGAACCGACGCGTCATATCGGTAAGCTCTGCCGACGGCCCATCCTCAAGGCTCACTTGCTCCGGCTCCAGGCCCATGCCGCAAATCGGGCAATCGCCAGGCCCTTGCTGACGGATCTCCGGGTGCATCGGGCAGGTATACATGGTTCCGGGGGCTACCGGCTCCGCAGGCTCTTGCTCCTCCCCGAGATATTTATCCGGGCTCTCGTCAAACTTGGTCTGACATCGGGTGGAACAAAAATACCAGGTTTTTCCAGCATGCCGGCTGCGACGCTCTGCGGTGTGTGGGTCTACAGACATCCCGCAAACCGGGTCTTTTACAGCCTGTTCACTCATTCCCCAGCCCTGTTTTATCCGCTGGCCAGTCCGCAAACGCAATAAAATATAGGAGCACCAGATTCACCACCGGAACAAGAATGAGAATTCCCATCCAGCCCGGATAGCCGGTGCGCTGACAAATTCGCCACGCGGGTATAACCACAATGACGGCAACAACCAGCATCCATAACCAATGCCCGGCCCACATGGTGTTACCAAACATATCCCCTTCCATCATGGGATTATCCTCCAATTTACGTGTTGAATATCAGTGATCGTGTGCATGAGACTCATCACCTTTCACCGCCTTCGTTCTGGCGGATGACTTCAGGAATACCTGCTCGGCAACCGCTATGACAATCATCGTGGCCACTGCCACACCGATCACAAAGGGGTCGGTGTTCAGTTTGACCCAGACAAAGCCGCCCAGAACCATTAGGTCCAGTACGATGGCAATCGCGGGAACCCATCTATTGGCTTTCACATCCTGATGCAGATAGCGCAGCACACCCCAATGAATGGAGATATCCATGATCAGGTAGAACACAATGCCCAGCGCCGCGATTCTTGAGAGGTCAAAAAAGGCGGTCAGAACCAGGCCCAGCACCACTGTGTATACAAGAGTGTGTTTCTGGATGCTGCCAGGCATCCCGAAGTGGCTATGGGGCACCAGTTTCATCTCGGTTAGCATGGCCAGCATGCGAGAGACTGCAAAAATACTGGCGAGAATGCCGCCAGCCGTGGCCATCATCGCAAGCACTACGGTGAACCACAGGCCGTAATCACCCAGCGCCGGGCGTGCTGCTGCGGCCAGAGAATAGTCCTGGGTCTCAATGATTTCTGCGAGGGACAGATTGCTGGCAACTGCGAAGCCCACCAGTGTGTAGAGCACAACACAAGCGGCAATGGAGATGACAATCGCGCGACCGACATTGCGATGCGGGTTTTTCACCTCGGAGCCGCTGTTGGTAATGGTGGTAAAACCCTTGAATGCCAAGATGCCCAGCGCTGTTGCACCCAAAAAGTTACCGAAGGCGCCCGTCTCGCCACTTCTGGAAAAATCGACGGCAAGACTGTCCGCCAGCCAAACGCCCACCAGACCGAAAACAAGAATGCCACCAATTTTTAAGATTCCGATAAACGAAGCGACGCCCTGAATCCAGCGATTACCCAGCAGGTTGATCAGGAATGCCGCCAAAATTAGCGATACACCCAATATAGACACCATGCGTCCGCTTTCATCTCCGCCGAACAACTGCATGGTGTATGACCCGAATGTGCGGGCCAGAAAGCTTTGGGCAATCACCATCGAGAAGTACATAAGCAAGGCATTAAACGCTGTTGCCAAACGATCGCCGTAGGCCTTGTGGAGATACATGCCAATGCCGCCTGCTGATGGATAGGCATTGGATATTTTGATATAGGAATAGGAACTGAAGGAAACAACGATTGCAGCGGCCAGAAAGGCCAACGGAAAGAGTGCCCCCGCCATCTGGGCCATTTGCCCGGTAAGCGCAAATATACCGGCACCGATCATGACACCGGTTCCGAGCATGACCGTGCCTGGTAGCGTCAGGCTACCTTCCTGATAGCGAGTGGTTCTGTCTTGCTCCCTGCTCATTCAACCTCCTTTCATTTCTTCATGGGTGGGATTTTGGAACAGCAAAAGGGTTCATGCTTGGCGTTGGCGCGAACGTTGTCGTCCGTAAACTGATACCACGCGAGCCTGCGACTCTGCCACCAACCACCCTTTAAATGCCCCCCGTGCGCCGCTATGAAACCAATCAGTTCGTCGGTGGACCAATGTGTGCCATCAAACGTGACGACAAGTCGGCCTTTCGATTTACCCTCGGCGAAATCCACGCACGGATGATGATTCAGCTCTTGGATAACATCCTCCCACTGAATCTCGGAAAGGCCTTCGACAGTCAGTTTGCGTCGAAGTAGAAATTGCGCTTGGTTTGTTGCTTTATGGGCCTTAATCATGGTCGTGCACCTCTCAACCTGTATGCTCAACCGCTATCACAACATCCCAAGCTGAACTGCAACTGAAAATTGGGGCGCAAACGCCCCAGGTATACTGAAACTTGCTATGGATCAAATTACGCAGAAACAGGCCAAGGGTAAATTCCCATGGCCTGCCTGTCGTTTCAGAAGGAGAGCCGTGCTCCAACGACTGCAAACCAATCCTCTGTGCTGCCGCCATCGGCTCTGGCAAAGTCCGCTGTGTCGCCATATTTACGTTCGTGAACAATACCAACGTACGGCGAGAACGCGCGGTCAATCAAATCGTAGCTCAGCCGCAACCCGGTTTCTGTCGATACCAGGCCCTTCCCTACTCCAATTTCACGGTCCTCACTGAACGCAACCGTTGCATCCAGAGTCGCCGTGAGTATCCAGTAATTGGTGAGCAGCAACTCATACTCCGCATCGAGATCAGCGGAGGTGTCGCCATCCTTGCTCACGTAAAGATTCGAATCGATTTCAAACCACTGCGGTGCCAAGCCTGCGACGCCGAGGACTGCGTATGTACGATCAGGACCTTCCGGTGTATCGAATCGTACCCCGGCTTTTGCGTCGAAGAATCTGGATATCGGGATTTGCCCGACCAACTGATTCTCCAGTGATTCGTAGGCCTGCTCCTCAATGGAATACTCTCCACTTGAAAGCCAGCGAGCTTTCAAGTTGTCGGTGCCGTAGAAGAAGTCGGCATCCCAAACACCTATTTCTTCATCATCGTCACTGTAACGGTATTCGAATTCCTCAAATTGCGCTCCCCATACCTTTAACGGCTCCTTCCGTTCAGTGGTGTCCGGCATACGCTCTTGAGCGGTCGCTAGCGCCGGAATAACTCCCAGCCCCAAAACCGTACTTACAATCAAAGGCGTCCAGAGTTTCATACGCCACCTCCAACATTGCCAAACTGTTCACTGGATGCGGCCTGAGTGGAGTCCGGCCCACCTTCAACAATCACCTTGCGGAACATGCCAGCGGCCATGTGATACGTCAGGTGGCAATGGAAGGCCCATTGCCCAGGTGCATCGACTTCAGTTTCCATATAAACCGTGGTACCGGGCTGCACACTGACGGTGTGTTTAACCGGATTCCATTGGCCCGCTCCGACATCGAGAATCGACCACATACCGTGCAGGTGCATGGGGTGCGTCATCATGGTTTCATTCACGAATTTGAAACGGACTCGTTCACCATATTTGAGGCGGATGGCGTCAGCGTCTTCGTATTTAACGCCATTGATGCTCCAGGTGTAGCGCTCCATGTTACCGGTAAGCCGCAGCTCGATTTCGCGTGTTGGCTCACGCTCTTCATAGAGCGGTTTCTGCGCTTTCAGATCGGCATAGGAAAGGAACTTGCCTCCGTTGGCTGCTTTCGGGACCAGCCCACTACCTTTGGCGTAGAAGGGATCACTTGCTCCGCCCTCGGGCATCTGCATCGAACTATGATCCATGCCGCTCATCTGGGAATGGTCCATTTCCGACATGTCGGCCATCGCATTTTCACCGCCCATGTCGCCGTGATCCATACCGGGCATATCACCATGATCCATACCGGGCATACCGCCCATGTCAGCCATGGTCAATCGTGCGGGCTCACGTAATCCTGGAACAGGAGCGTCCATCCCCTCTTCGGGGGCCAATGTTGCTCTCGCATATCCAGTGCGCCCCATAGACTCTGCAAAAATCGTATAGGCCTGCTCGTCTTTGGGCCGAACGATCACATCGTAGGTTTCCGCTACGCCAATACGGAACTCATCCACGTTTATGGGCTGCACATTATTGCCATCGGCCTGCACAACGGTCATGTTCAGTCCTGGAATCCGAACATCGAAGTAGGTCATTGCTGATGAGTTGATAAATCGTAGCCGAATACGCTCGCCGGGCTCAAAGATGCCGGTCCAATTCTGTTTCGGGCCTTTGCCGTTAATCATGCCGGTAAAACCCTGCAGATCCTCAACATCGGCTTTCATCATGCGCATATCGCCCCAGGCCAGCCGATCCTTCACTGTGTTCAGAAAGCCATTTTCCGAAACGCCCGAAAAGAACTCCCCGACGGTTTGCTGTTCACGGTTGTAGTAATCCGGCGTCACCTTGAGGTTGCGCATGACCCGCTCGCTGGAATGCGGGTGTTTATCAGTCAGCTGAACCACGTATTCGCGATCATAGCGAAACGGCTCGCGTCCTTCTGGCTCGATGATAATGGAACCAAATGCTCCCTCCGGCTCCTGAAAACCTGAATGGCTGTGAAACCAGTAGGTTCCCGACTGAGTAATGGGGAATTTGTAGGTGAACGTCTCCCCGGGTTTGATGCCAGGAAAACTGATGCCTGGAACACCATCCTGCTCGAACGGAAGAATCAAACCGTGCCAATGAATAGATGTCATCTCGTCAAGGTTATTAGTAACGTTGATCGACACCTCTTCGCCTTCTTTGAAACGCAACGTCGGGCCAGGCGATTTGCCGTTGTAACCGACGCCCTCTTTCACGAATTCGCCGGTATCGATTTCGACCCGATCCACGGTCAGGTTGTATTCGCCCGCCAAACCAATAGCTGGCAAAAGCAGGCCTAAAGCGCCTGCAACAAGGGTTTTCTTCATGGTCAGCTGCTCCTGAACTACTTTGCTGTATTCAAAGATCCCAACGCGCCGGCCAAAGAGCGAGCGCGATAAACTCTCATCTGTTAAAACAGGAATCAGTTGAAATTCACTTCGCCGTACATGCCGGCCTCATAGTGCCCCGGAACGTTGCAGGCAAATTCGATATTGCCCTTCTCGGAAAACGTCCAGACAACTTCCTGGCTCTCACCCGGCTCTAACAGCACGCTGTTCGGATCGTCGTGCTTCATGGACTGGCCATTCCCCATGTCCATCTCCATCATGTCGTGATTAAGCTTGCCGCCCTGGATAACGCCGTGCTCAACCATCATCATCATTTCTTTTTGATGAGCTTCGTGCATATCGGGGGTGCCAATGTTGAATTCGTGCACCAATTGCCCTTTGTTCTGAACCACAAAGCGTACTGTTTCTCCTGGTTTAACCTCGATAGCTTCTGGCTCGTAGTAATTGTCATACATCTCCACGGTAACACTGCGACTGGCGTCCGAGGCTTTACCCGGTTCGCCGCTCTTGGCGCTGTGACCGTGCCCACCTCCGTGGGTGCCCGCGCCAAGTGCTGTTAAGGAAACTGACATGGCAACTGCTGCAACTGCGAACTTTGCTAGACTCATCAAACCTACTCCTTTGGTAAGGCGTAACTTGCGTTCAAAACCTGTGTTTGTCCCGCAACGTGAATATTGTGCTAAAACGCCTGCTACCATCACGCACGAACCTGAACTCTTTCTGAAAATACCAAACTATTTTCAGTTCAGGCTGAATTCAGGTTGATCGGCGACACTGCCTCAGCCTGTTTTGGCTTAAAAAAGGAAGCAACACATGAGATTACTGCTGGTAGAGGATGACCGACTGCTTGCTGAGGGGCTTGCCAGCCAACTTGAGAAAGCCGGTTTCAGCGTGGATATCACTCGCACCGCTAAAGAAGCCGCTATTTTAGGTGAACAGGAAGACTACAAAGCCGGCGTGCTGGATCTCGGGTTGCCAGATGGAAATGGGCTGGATGTACTGAGAAAATGGCGTTCAAGCAAAGCGATCTTCCCGGTACTGATCCTGACTGCACGGGGGGACTGGCAAGATAAGGTCAACGGCCTCAAAGCCGGTGCAGACGACTACTTGGCCAAACCCTTTCAAACCGAAGAACTGATTGCCAGATTGAACGCCATCATGCGCAGAAGTGAAGGCAGAGTTCACTCGTCGGTGAAAGCGGGGCGTTTTGAGCTGGATGAAAACCGGCAGTGCCTGAAGGTCGACGATGGTTCAGAACACAGCCTGACGGGCACGGAGTTTCGGTTACTGCGCTGTCTGATGGGCCGGCCTGGCCATATTTTTTCCAAGGAGCAGCTTATGGAGCAGCTCTACAATCTTAACGAAAGCCCCAACGAAAATATCATCGAAGCCTACATCCGGCGTCTGAGAAAGCTGGTTGGGCCGGAGACCATCGCAACGCGGCGTGGCCAGGGATATCTGTTTAATGACGCTGTTTAGAAAGCCTATTTCCGTAAAAGGTGCGCTTCTGCTCCTGCTGTTACCAGCGGGTATTGGCCTGATGGCTATCGCATGGCTTGTACATGGGTTGCTTCTTGAGAGGATGTCCCGTGAGTTTGTCGAGAGCCGCCTGAAAGATGAAGTGGCTTTTCTGGAACATCATATTCGCCAGGCCGAAGGCCAGATAGACATGCTACAGACTGGGGACTATTTTCAGGAAGTTTTCCATCATGCTTTTGCTATCCAGTCTCCAGCTCAAACAGTTATATCCCCGCAATCCTGGCATCCGTTGCTGAGCCCCATGCTGCAATCAGATGAACAGAACAGCATCAGGATACACGGTGCAGAAATACCCAACGCGCCTTCTGACATTCTGGCCTATCGAAAATCATTTGTTGTAGAAGACACCCCTATTACGGTGATCGTTTCAGAAGACATGGGGGCGCTGCAGAACAGCCAGGCGGAACTGCATCTCTGGACCGCAATCGTATCAATTTTGCTGATCTTTTTATTGGTGGGGGTTATCTGGTTTGGAATTAACCTGTCGATGCGCCCTGTTGTCTCGCTTCAGGCTACTCTCAAACGTTTACAAAGCGGCGAAATATCGCGGATAAACGTAAAGGCTCCAGAAGAATTCAGGCCGCTGGTGCAACAACTCAATCAACTATTGGATTCTCTGGATCAGCGGCTTGAGCGCTCCCGGGAAGCGCTTGCAAACCTGTCTCACAGTGTCAAAACGCCTATCGCTGCAGTCAGGCAGGTTCTGGAAGATACCAGTCGCCCGCTGGGTAATGACTTGCGGCATGAGATGGGATCGCGCCTTGGCGATATCGACATGCAACTGGAGGCGGAGATGCGACGCAGCCAGTTTGCCGGGCCACAGTTGGGTAAAAGTGCCTACCCAGTGAAGCAGGCTCGTGACCTTCTATGGATGCTGGGGCGGCTTTATCCGGAGAAATCATTCGAGCTATCAACGTCACTCAGCGAAGAATCTCGTTGGCCGATTGAGGAGCATGACCTGAACGAGATACTGGGGAACCTGCTCGATAATGCTGGTAAATGGTCCGCCGAATGCGCTGAACTCTCTTTGGAGCAGAATGGTGGTGTGGCAAACATCACCGTAACGGATGACGGCTCGGGAGTTGCAGAAGATGAAAAAATTCACTTGGGCCAAAGAGGAAGACGGCTGGATGAACAAACCCCCGGACATGGACTGGGTCTGGCGATCGTCCGCGATATAGTCGCTCGGTATGGAGGTGAAACCTCTTTTTCCAATGGGTTAAAAGGCGGCTTGAAGGTACAGATCAGAATCTCTCTCTGATGCTTTTTCTCCCAGGAGAATAGCTCACACCAACACCTGCCGTGTGGTAGCAATATAGTGATGAACCTGGCGTTCGGTTTCGGAACCAACCATGTTTTCCGGGCGGCGACCGTTTGGGCAAGGCATGCGTGGTGTTGTGCCAAACAACCGGCAAATCAGCGGGCGCTCCTCATATACCGTGCAACCATCCGGGCCAAGGTGTACGCAACTAAGGTCGCCTAATGCGGCTTCATGTTCGGCGTCAGATTTCACCGGCAAGCGAGACATTTCTTCTGATGAAGTCGTCACCGGGCCGCAGCAATCGTGACAACCCGGCACACATTCGAACGCCGGAATACGCTCACGAAGCCGCGCGATCATATCTCGATTACCGTACATCATTGACCACCAATTATTAAGTAATTACCCACCATAGCACGGTGCAAAAATATCCTCAGCGCCCGCTCAGGGAATGCGCCTCCCCTATTTCCGCCCAGTGCGTAATGCGTCGTTTGTCGCCATCCCAGAAGTATTTCAAATGCGGCCCTTGCACAGGGATAGTGACAGCTTTCGGTTTGAACGCGGCAATGCACTCACTACCTGGGTGTCGAACACTGTTGTATAGAAACCCGTTTGATCCTTTGGAGCGCCAGCGCCGCGCAAACTGCTGGCTCAATCCGTAATCATCAGCGTCCGGATTGTGCAGGTCTGCAAACTCCGGCCCCCGGATGTCGTGCATCTCCAGAGCCACGCAACCGATGTAGGCTCTCATGGTGAGCTCAATGGACTCTTCATTCGCGGCCGCCATCTCACGTGCTTTGTGAAATACCGTCTCCTGGATCGCCGCTTCAAGAGTATTCGCGGCGTAATAGACCCCGAAATGCCTGTTGGCGAAACGGCTTCCAAAGCCAATGTGCGTAAACGACGCCATAACGGGCGTACTGCCAGGGCCGCTAATGCGATCGCCGGGGCTTACCAGTTCGATATCGCCTGCTTCATCAAGCAGCCGTGGGTTGGTCATGCCTTCAATCTCATACGCCAGCTCAAATTCATCGGGCTCGTAGATGCGCTCGAACAGATCTATGGGCGGGTAATGGCTGGGTATAATTCGGTAAGTTTGCCACTCAGGAAGGTGCAGTGGAGGGGTGGAGAACATCACCACCCCCGTTTGGCATCAAAATACTGTCGGGTCAGCATAAGATTCATCATCGGCCCTTGCGTCATAAACTCCATTGCTGACTTACCGCAAAACGGCACCTCAGATGACTTCAAGCGGATTCTGCGGTTGGCTCGCTCATGGGTCGGATAAAGAAGCTGAAGAGCCTTGTAGATACCCAGGATATAACTGATGCGCTCCATGGTGTCATTGGAGAGCTTGGTTGGGCTCAGCTTTGCGTAGTTGTAGAGTGTTGTTCTGGACGGGCCGCCCAGAAGCTTGCTCCGTTCTTCAACATTACACCCCCACTCTTCGGTTACCCGGAAGAAGCCTTTCAGCGCAACTCGCCCTTTCTCAGCTTCGCGATCACCGTCAATGTTTTTACGTTCAACGACAGCCGTCATGGTTTACCTCCCGCCCCTCTATGTTCAACTATGAACAATATAGCACATATTGTTCATATGTATGCATAGCCTGTGTCGGCAGCGATATTCAGGTGCCATTTGCCCAATGTTCAAGAAAAAGTTCCCGCGCCCTCTTTGTTCTGCCATAGGTACGGGTAATGGTGCAGATCTCTAATGAATAGTGTTTGCTTTCGGGGACCAGAGCGCGCAAGTCCCCTTCCTCGACGTAGCGCTGAACGTAGGCGTCGGGCATGAACCCGATGTAGGCGCCAGAAAGGATCATCGCAAGTCGCGCTTCGTAGAAATAAGAGATCGCCGCCTTGTTCATATCGGTCAGCTGGGCGCCGACCTCCGGGCTGGTGTGAATGCCTGCATGAACAACTTTGCTGGTGAGGACCTGGCCCAACAATTGGGGCGATGACTTTGCGTTGTAAAGCGGGTGTGTGCGACTGCAGTACAGGTGGCAGTCATCTACGTACAGTGAGCGATAATCAAGCCCCGAAAGCTGGCGATGCTGAGGAATAAGGCCAATATCCGCTTCATCATTCAGAACCATTCGCTCGATGTCGCTGAGCGACTTAACATCCAGCAGCACATTGACATCGGGCGCAGCTTTGGAAAATCGTGCAATCGCTTCCGAAAGTCCGGATTGCGGGTCCATGCAGATGGTATCGCTGGCAATAACACGCAGTTCACCGGTGAGGCTCACATGCAGGGCATTCACACCTGAGCGAAAACCCTCAAGGGCCGAGAGCAGCGTCTTCATCAACTCATAAACATCAGCCCCTTCTTCTGTAAGAGAGAAACCGCTTCGGCCGCGAAAGCAGAGCTTGAGATTCAGGCGGTCTTCCAGGTTGGCGATGTGCGTACTGATTGTCGAGCGACCAATATTCAGCTCGCCTTCCGCTGCCGAAAATCCGCCACTCTCTACCACGGCTTCGAACACTTTGAGCAGGCGTATCTCGTAATCACCCACCTGCCCCAGCCTGACTTTCAGATCTTTCTTCATTGTTTGATTACTCTCAACGTATACGCCTGATCAATCATGTTTATCACACAAACACTCGGCCTTACCATCACCCACCTGTATGAGTCCCATTTTCGGTACGTTTTTGGAGCCCTGTATGACGTTAGAACTGAACCAACCCGACCTTTTCCGGGATCGCGCTTTTATCGATGGACAGTGGATCCAGGCTGCTAAATTACGCTCGTTTCCCGTTTTTAACCCCAGCACCGGCGCTACGCTTGGCTCCGTGCCAGATCTGGGGGCAGAGGAAACCCGTACCGCGATCGACGCTGCAGAAAAAGCACTGAAACCCTGGCAGGCCCTGACCGCAAAAGACCGCTCCATCCTGCTGCGCAACTGGTTCAACCTTATCCTTGCACACCAGGATGATCTTGCCACCATCATGACCAGTGAACAGGGAAAACCGTTTGCTGAAGCCAAGGGTGAAGTCGCCTACGGCGCGTCCTTTGTTGAATGGTTTGCAGAAGAAGCCAAGCGCATTTATGGCGACGTTATTCCTGCCCACGGCCCAGACAAGCGGCTGGTGACCATCAAGCAGCCCATAGGTGTGGTTGCGGCGATCACGCCCTGGAACTTCCCTATTGCCATGATCACCCGGAAAGTTGCTCCAGCTTTGGCAGCGGGATGCACCGTTGTAATCAAGCCAGGTGAAGATACTCCCCTGTGTGCGCTGGCGTTGGCAGAGTTGAGCCTTCAGGCCGGTATTCCAGCAGGCGTTCTGAACGTTGTTACCACACTGCAAGCTCCGGAAGTTGGCCGCACACTGTGTGAAGATTCGCGCGTGCGCAAGCTGTCCTTCACGGGTTCTACACCGGTAGGCAAACTGCTGATGCGCCAGTGCGCGGATACGGTGAAGAAAGTCTCGCTGGAGCTGGGCGGTAACGCGCCATTTATTGTTTTTGATGATGCCGACGTAGACGCAGCCATCGCTGGGCTGATGGCTTCCAAATTCCGCAACGCAGGTCAGACCTGCGTGTGCACCAACCGGATTCTGGTTCAGGACGGCGTTCACGACCTGTTTGTTGAAAAGCTTAATGCCGCCGTGCAGAACCTGAACGTAGGCGATGGCTTCGGTGAGGCCGTTACCATTGGCCCGCTGATCAACGATAAAGCCGTGAGCAAAGTACACGGGCTGGTTGAGGACGCGCTTGCTAACGGTGCGAAGATTACTCAGCAAAATACCGCCATTCCGGACAACCCGAACTTCTACCCGCCCACCGTGTTGACCGGCGTAACCGCAAGCATGTCGATCGCAACAGAAGAGATTTTTGGCCCGGTGGCGACGGTGTTCCGGTTTAGCGAGGAATCAGAAGCCGTAGCGCTGGCAAATGATACGCCTTTTGGCCTTGCCGCTTATTTCTACAGCCGCGACATCGGCCGGGTCTGGCGTGTGGCCGAAGCACTTGAGTACGGCATGGTCGGAATCAATGAAGGCATCATTTCCACAGAAGTGGCGCCTTTTGGCGGCATCAAGGAGTCAGGCATTGGCCGTGAAGGCTCTCGTTATGGCATCGATGACTTCGTTGAAATCAAATACCTGTGCATGGGCGGCATCCGCTGAACTGCCTTACAAACTATGGAGAACACACTCATGTCCAATGAATCTCTGCATCACCGTCGCGCAGCAGCCATGGCTCAGGGCCAAGGCGCATTGCACCCGGTATACGTAGACAAAGCGCTTAATGCTGAAATATGGGATGTCGAAGGCAATCGTTTTATTGATCTGGGCGCAGGTATTGCTGTCAACAACACCGGCCACAGCCATCCGCGCATTCAAGCGGCCGTTCAGGCGCAGGTAGAGCGCTTCAGCCACACCTGTCTGATGGTCACGCCTTATGAGTCAGCCGTCGATCTGGCCGAAAAACTCAATGCCATCGCACCAGGAGACACGCCAAAGAAAAGTATCTTTGTAACCACCGGCGCAGAAGCGGTTGAAAACTGTGTGAAAATTGCCCGTTCATACACCGGGCGCCCTGGCGTTATTGCCTTCAAGGGCGGTTTTCATGGCCGTACCAACCTGACAATGGGGCTCACGGGCAAGGTTAAACCTTACAAGGTCGGCTTCGGCCCGTTCCCGGGCGAGATCTACCATGCACCCTTCCCCAATGCTTATCACGGCGTCTCGGTTGAAGAGTCCCTGCAAGCCCTTGATGATTTGTTTGTGTGCGATATCGAGCCGAATCGGGTCGCAGCTATTATTATCGAGCCTGTTCAGGGTGAAGGTGGTTTCTACCATGCCCCCGCAGAATTCCTGCAGGCCTTGCGCCAGCGCTGCGATGATCACGGCATCCTGCTGATTGCCGATGAAATCCAGACCGGCTTTGCTCGCACCGGCCGGATGTTTGCAATCGAATACGCCAACGTTGAGCCAGACCTGATGACCATGGCCAAGGGCATTGCCGGCGGCTTCCCGATCGCAGCCGTTGTGGGCAAGGCTGAGATTATGGACCAGCCAGCACCCGGCGGTCTTGGCGGCACCTACGGTGGCTCTCCGATCGGCTGCGTAGCTGCGCTTGCAGTACTGGATATTATCGAGGAAGAACAACTGTGTGAACGTGCGCTGCAGATTGGCAAGCGGCTCACCGGGCGACTCAGGCAGCTGCAATCATGCTTCCCACAACGCATCGGAGACGTACGCAACCTGGGTGCCATGATCGCTATGGAGCTGGTGGTTGACGGTGATGTTAACCGGCCCGACCCGGAGCTGACCAAAGCCGTTGTTACCGAGGCCGCCAAAGCGGGTGTGATTCTTCTGTCCTGCGGTATCCGCGGCAACGTGATTCGCTTCCTGCCAGCGTTGACGATCAGCGATGCGTTGATTGATGAAAGTATGGACATTCTCGACTCATGTTTTTCCGCTCTTAGCGGAAGCAGTGACTAAACGATCTGAAGTACCTTTGGCGCCTTCGGGCGCCTTTTTTTTTGCAAAATATACCTTGGGGGGTATATAGGCGCCCATAGCGAGCTCGTAATGTTGTCGTAACTGCCCAATAACTCAAAGCCATTCCGGGAGCGACACCTTGCTGACACCATCTCACCCCAATTCCTACTATGCAGCTTCCGCTAATGACACACGGATGCGACCGCCGCTACAGGAAAATGTTAAAGCAGATATTTGCGTTATCGGCGCCGGTTACACCGGTATGTCGACCGCCCTGCACCTCGCGGAAAATGGCTACAAGGTTATCGTCCTGGAAGGCAGCAGAATAGGCTTCGGCGCGTCTGGCCGTAATGGCGGACAGATCGTTAACAGCTACAGCCGTGATGTTGATTTCATAGAGAAACACTACGGCAAACACGCCGGCGCCGAGATGGGCGAGATGGCCTTTGAGGGCGGTCGTATCATTCGCCGATTTGTTGAACAGTACGATATTAAATGCGACCTGAAGCCAGGCGGTATCTTCGCAGCTTGTAACAAGCGCCAGCTCTCGGAGCTTGAAGCAAAGAAAACGCTGTGGGAATCCCATGGCCACATGGGCATGAAACTTCTCGATAAAGAGCAGCTTAAATCCTACGTGGGCTCGGATCGTTATGTTGGTGCTTTGCTGGACAATACGGGCGGTCATTTTCACCCTCTGAACCTTGTACTCGGTGAAGCGGCAGCATTCGAGTCGCTCGGAGGTACCATTTATGAAGGTTCACCGGCCATCAGCGTTCAGGAAGGCGCAATGGCCGTTGTAAAAACAGAATTCGGCAGCGTGACTGCGGATTACGTTGTGGTAGCGGGTAACGCTTACCTTAATGGCCTTATCCCAAAACTCGAATCCAGGGCAATACCCTGCGGAACCCAGGTGGTTGCTACTGAACCACTGCCCGAAAAGGTTCAGAAGCGTTTACTGCCGAAAGACAATTGCATAGAAGACTGCAACTACCTGCTTGATTATTACCGACTGTCCGGCGATGGCCGCCTCATCTATGGCGGCGGCGTGACCTATGGCGCGCGTGAACCAGACAAAATCGAATCTTTGATAATGCCGAACATACTCAAGACATACCCGGAACTGAAAGGCGTGAAAATTGATTACGCATGGACAGGCAACTTCCTGCTCACTCTGATGCGCTTACCCCAGCTGGGCCGCATCGGCGGTAACATTTTTTATGCTCAGGGTTACAGCGGTCACGGCGTGACCTGCTCCCATCTTGCCGGGAAAGTCCTAAGTGATGCCATCCGTGGCCAGGCCGAACGCTTTGACGTATTTGCAGGCTTACCCCAATACAACTTCCCGGGTGGTCGCCTTTTCCGCATTCCACTGACCGCTCTGGGGGCATGGTATTACAACTTGCGCGACCAGCTTGGCGTGTAATAAGTCGCGACGTCACTGACACAACCAATAAGAAGTACTCCTAAATGCCTGCGGTGAAGCCAGCACCGCGTTTTCCCAAAACAACAAAATACGGGTATCAAAATGTCTCAGAACACCATAGAAACAGCAGGTGCGTTTTCGCCTTTGGAACAAGAAACCATTGAGAGCCCGAGGCGTGGGCCAATCTACTCATTATTCTTCTACGGCTCGATCATGGCGGGTTTCGCTTACCTGTCCACGCAGTATGCTGATGGAGAATCCTACGGCTTCGTCAGCCTTCTCCCTTCTTTATTGATCATATTCGCAGCGATTAAAACCAAAAAACCGCTGGAGTCTCTTTTCGCGGGTGTTATTGCCGGGCTTCTATTGCTTGAACCTACCGCACTCATCACCAGCCTTGGCGACATTTCCATGGGCGTTGTGCAGAACGAGACCATCGCCTGGATCGTTCTGGTTTGCGGAATGATGGGCGGGCTGATCAACATACTGGAACGCGGCGGCAGTGTCCTGAGCTTTGGTGAGCTTCTTGCCAAGCGCATCAAAACCAGGCACGGGACAATGCTTACAACCTCGTTCCTCGGCCTGGCTGTTTTTATAGATGACTACCTGAACTCACTGGCGGTTTCCGCCTCTATGAAGAACCTTACTGATCGCTTCAGGATTTCCCGCGAAAAGCTGGCATTTCTCGTGGATTCCACGGCCGCACCTGTCTGTATTCTTGTGCCACTGTCTACCTGGGCCGTTTATTTCGGTGCCTTGCTTGAAGAAAACGGTGCGGTGCCTGATGGCCAGGGCATGTCCCTCTACATTGAGTCCATTCCTTATATGGCGTATGGCTGGGCTGCTCTGATCGTTGTCATGCTGGTTGCAACCGGCATTCTGAAGGATTTTGGGCCCATGAAGGCTGCAGAGCAGCGCGCCAAAAATGGTCAGCCAATTCCAGAGGGTGTCGAAGCAATCGGTTTTGATACATCGCACATCCAACGTCCGCCTATGATGGTGGGATTGATGAACTTTATCCTGCCGATGGCGGTGCTGATTGCAGCCAGCGTCTACTACGACATTGATCTGCTGCTTGGGGCTCTGGTTGCTTCCGGCTTCACCATGGCGCTGTATTTTATCCAGCGCCTGATGACCTTCGGTCAACTCGCCGATGCCATGCTGGATGGTTTCAAAGTGATGCTCCATCCAATTGCGGTGGTTGCCGCTGGCTTCATGATTAAAGAGATCAATGATCAGCTCGGCATGACCTCCTACATTATCGAGTCTGTGGCACCGTACCTGTCAAAAGAGCTTTTACCGGCATTCGTTTTTGTCACCATGGCTGCGGTTGTTTTTGCTACGGGTTCAAGCTGGGGTGTGTTCGTCGTATCCATCCCGATTGTGATTCCGATGGCGCAATCCATGGATATGTCCATGCCGTTGACAGTGGGCGCGCTGCTTTCTGCATCGGCGTTTGGAAGTCACGCCTGTTTCTTCAGTGACTCGACTGTATTGTCGTCTACAGGATCTGGCTGCACACCTATGCAACATGCACTGACCCAGTTTCCCTATGCCATGATCGGCGCGGGCCTGGCGTTCGTTTCCTTTATTATCATGGGATACGCTGTAACCTGATCTGCTTTGTGGAAACAAAAAGGGGCAGACCCTGGGTTCTGCCCCTTTTTGTTTCTGCTCTCAGTACAAGCAGTCTCTAGTCTTACGCTCAGCTTTTCGAGGTCTCGTGCACATCAGCACCGGCAACATCTTGCTGAATCGACTTACCACGCAGCAGGAAGCCCGCCATCCAGTGTGCAATGGCGATTGAATCCGTAGCGGCCGCAGGCACCGCCAGGCCTTCCAATGCCTGATCCGCCTTACCTTCCGGAACAGACTTACCCCGCAGGTATTCAACAAGACGGGTTTCAAAGGTGACATCAAATTCCGGGTGCGCCTGAAAGGTCAGGATACGGTCATCGTACTGCAGTGCTGCGAACGGACAGAACGACGAATAGGCCAACACCTTCGCTGAATCAGGCTTTACCAAAACCTGATCCTGATGCATTGCACTGAGGGTGAAACTGCTCATGCCCGCATCAAGTCCTTCTGCATCCGGGACCATTTCGTAACGGTGCAGCCCCACTCCCCAACCGCCAGGGTATTTGTTGACGTCACCACCAAAAGCCTCCGCAATGATCTGATGACCAAAACAGATGCCCACCGTGGGGAGATTGGCATCGTAGATCTCGAGAATCAGCGATTTCAGGCGCCGCATCCAGGGGAGGTCCTCGTACACGTTGGCTTTTGACCCCGTCACGATCCAGGCATCGCAGTCCTTGGCCGAGGCTGGAAAAACACCGTCGCGAACGTCGAAAGTGACATAGTCAAAAGTAAAACCTGCTTGTCTGAACAAGCTTTTGCACATATCGGCATAAGAGCCGAATTCAGGAAGCAGGTCGTCCGGTGTAATGCCGGCAGCCAGAATACCAATTTTTAAACTCATCCGGATTCTCCAGGCTTATAGCAGCCCCAAGTAAGCTTCATATTCTACGTCAGTAATGCGCTCGTTCAGCAGTCGCTGCTCCTGGCGTTTCACGGCCGTGTAGACTCGCTGGAAGTCTTCGCCGAGATACTCACGCAGTACCTCGCTATGTTCGAAAGCATCCGTCGCACCTTCCCATCTGTTCGGCAACGCCAGGGACTCATCACTCTCGCCGTAGGCATCACCTTCAACGGGCTCGATGGGCTCAAGTTTGTTTTCAATGCCATAAAGAGCACCCGCAAGCACCGATGCAAGAACCAGGTAAGGGTTAGCGTCTGCGCCAGCTACCCGGTGCTCAATCCTTCGAGCGACACCGGGGCTTTCGGGTATCCGCAGTGCAACCGTCCGGTTCTCATAGCCCCAGCTCGCAAACGTTGGAGCGTGAGCGCCGGGCATGAACCGACGGTAGGAATTCTGGTTCGGCGCGAGGGTCAGCATGGTGTCAGGCATCGTTTCCATCATACCGGCAACAGCTTGCTTCATCATGGTACTACCCTGCTCTGTGCCGTCATCAAACACGTTTTCACCCACTTCGTTCAGCAGACTGAAATGAACGTGAAATCCGTTACCACTCTGGTCGGCATAGGGCTTGGCCATAAACGTTGCGGCATAACCATGCCCTCGGGAAACCCCACGGACCAGGCGTTTGAACAGGATTGCCTGATCGGCAGCCGACAAGGGATCGTCCACGTGATTCAGATTTATCTCGAACTGGCCGGGGCCCATCTCCGCAATAATGGTATCTGCCTCTACACCCTGAATTTCGCAGGCCTGGCGGATATCTGCAAAGAAAGCGGAAAACCCGTCCATTTCCTCTACGCCATAACCCTCGGTGTTGGCCAGACGCCGACCTCCATCGGCTAAAAGCGGCGGAATCGGTCGCTGTGTCGTCTCCGATTCACCATCCATCAGGTAAAACTCCAGCTCGGTAGCCATTACCGGGCGAAGCCCCTTCGCCTTGAAGCGATCAACCACACGCTTGAGCACCTGCCGCGGATCCGCTTCAAACGCAGCGCCGTCCGGGTTATGCATCATCGCCAGTACCTGCTCTCGGGGACTTTCCGCCCAGGGCACAGGAACCGCTTTATCGCTCACCGGCAGGCAAATACCATCGCTATCCCCGGTTTCAAAAACCAATCCATTATCAAGAACGTCAGCGCCCCAGAAATCAAAACCGACAACGGATCTGGGAAGCTTTACGCCTTCCTTCATGACCTTTTTCATTGCAGGGGCGGGGATCCGCTTGCCACGTAAATTACCGTTCAGGTCGGTAATAAAGAAGTCGAACTCAGTCTTTTTATTAGCTGTCATAAACATCTCGTGAGATTGCTGGCGTGTCTATCGATGCTGATACGCTATCGGATCGGAAACGCTCTGTAACTATACCCCGGGGGGTATATCCATCATCAGTCGAACTTCCTTATGGTTCAAACGTGCTACAGACGCACACCCAAGGGAGGCCAGAATGCCAAATACAATAATCGCTCATCCAGAAGCGACCGCTGACACTATTCGCGCTGCTGACGCAGCACACCATTTACACCCGTTCACTAACAGCCATAACCTGAACATCAGGGGTGCCCGGGTTATAGAGCGGGCCAAGGGAGTTTATCTCTGGGACAGCGACGGCGAACGCCTGATCGACGGCATGGCTGGGCTCTGGTGTGTAAACCTCGGTTATGGACGCCAGGAACTTATCGACGCAGCCCATAACCAGTTGCAAACGCTTCCTTACTACAACACCTTTTTTCAGACCACCCATGAACCGGCAACGCGGCTGGCCCAAGCAATCGCTGAAGTCACGCCTGGGGATCTGAACCACATTTTTTTTGCCAGCTCTGGTTCGGAAGCGATTGATACCATCATTCGCATGGTTCGCCATTACTGGGCGCTGGAAGGAAAGCCATATCGCAAGATTCTGATTGGTCGTGAGAATGCCTACCATGGCAGTACCATAGCAGGCGCCAGTCTTGGTGGTATGGCTGGCATGCACAAACAGGGTGGTCCCCTCTTGTCCGATATCCATCGCATCCGACAGCCATACTGGTACGGAGAAGGCGGTTCGATGAGTGAGGAAGCGTTCGGGATTGCCTGTGCCAAAGCACTGGAAGATAAAATTCTCGAGGTGGGCCCGGACAACGTCGCAGCCTTTGTAGGTGAACCCGTGCAGGGCGCCGGCGGGGTTATCGTACCGCCAGAAAATTACTGGCCCGAAATCCAGCGCATCTGTCGTAAATACGACGTTTTAATCGCGTCAGACGAAGTCATCTGCGGCTTTGGCCGAACAGGACACTGGTTTGGCTGCGAGTCTTTCGGTTTTCAGCCAGATATCGTGTCAATGGCCAAGGGGCTTTCGTCAGGCTACCTGCCAATTTCGGCCGTTGCAGTTGGCGATCGGATTGCGAATACCCTCATCAAGGAGGGTGGCGACTTCAATCATGGCTTCACCTATTCCGGACACCCGGTTGCAGCAGCTGTAGCATTGGAAAATATCCGTCTACTTCGCGAAGAGAATGTCGTGAGCTACGTAGCCAATACCATCGGGCCCTACTTTCAGGCCCAACTGCGTGACCGTCTTGGAAGCCACCCTTTGTGCGGCCACATTGAAGGCGTTGGCTTGCTCGCAGGGATTGCACTGGTCAAGGACCGGGATTCAAAAACCTTCTTTGGACCGGATACGGATGTTGGTACTGTGTGCCGGGATCACTGTTTCCGTAATGGCCTGATAATGCGCGCCTGCGGCAATCGGATGGTGCTTTCCCCGCCGCTGGTGATTACCCCTGCGCAAGTGGACGAAATAATAGATAAAGCCCGAAAATGTCTTGATCTGACCTACGCCGATGTAAAAAACGGAAAGCTCTTTTGAGCCATGCCTGGCTACGTTCGCAGCAAGACAGCCTGGCTCACGCCAGGCTTTTTGCATAAGCTCTACAAAAACAGGGGCATGAGTAGCCAATGAAAGAGCGCATCAGTCAGATTAATGCCGGCGACAGCTGGCAAAAGAAAATTGCGGTTCTGATCGAACATCAACGCTTACGAAGCTTTCCTGTTTTACTTCAAGAGTTCCTCGCAACGTTATGTTTTTACGATACTTTCATAATGGTTACTTACAAAAAATCATTGCGCCCAATCCTGATTTACCCCACAAGCCCTGAAGAACAAAGCAGCACCCTGCGGAAATACCTCAACCATGCTTTTGTCCTGGATCCGCTATCCCATTCGATCAAATCGGGGATCGCGCCAGGCGTTGTAAGGCTGGCAGATGTCATGCCGGACTCTTTCAAGGAGTCGGAATATTTCAACACCTGCTATAAAGATTTCGGGCTGGTGGATGAAATCAACCTGATCATCCATCTTGATGAGAAAGTAACCTGCACTCTGACACTTGGGCGCAAGGCTAGCCTGGATAGCATTTCACGTAACGAACTCAAGGCTCTTAACGATTTCTATCCGATTCTGAGTGCGCTTGTGCGGCAGTTCTGGCTGGCACAGTCGGGAGAATTTTTGCAATACGGGCGTTCTGACGGCCCGATGAAACGTGCCCTTAAAACCTTTGCCAGCGGTGTGTTAACCCAACGGGAAAGGGAAATAACCGATCTGATACTGCGGGGCCATTCGTCGCAAGCCATTGCCGACCTGCTAAAAATCAGTGCAGGAACCGTGAAGGTCCATCGTAAAAACATCCATAACCGGCTGAATACCTCGACCCAGGCCGAGATATTCACCCAGTTTATCGCGCACCTTAACAGCCTGGACGATCACTGACCGCCCACCGATCAAATCTCCCGATCAGAGGCTGATCCACACCGTTTTGAGGTCGGTATACTTCTCGATGGAGTACAGCGATTTATCGCGACCGTTGCCGGAAGCCTTCACGCCACCGAACGGCATGGTTGAATCACCGCCACCCCAGCCATTTACCCAGACCATACCACTTCGAATCTGTTTGCTAACGCGATGCGCTCGCGACAAATTATCTGTCCATACAGACGCGCCAAGCCCGTAACGGTTGTCATTGGCAAGCCGCACTGCTTCGTCCTCATCGTCAAACTCGCACACTGCCAAAACCGGCCCGAAGATTTCCTCTTGCACGAAGCGCATGTCATTACGTGCACCGTCAAAAATGGTGGGCTCAATGTAGTAGCCCTGGCCTTCCACGTATTCCGGAATTCTGCCGGTTACAAGGTTTGCACCATCATCCATGGCAGATTTGATGTAGCGCGAAACGGTGTCCAGTTGCGCCTTGTCGACCAGCGGGCCCATCCTTGTTTCCGGATCCAAAGGATCGCCGCCCTTGTAACTTGCAGTGGCGGCGAGCAAGGCCTTCAAAAATCGGTCCTTGATAGAATTGTGGAGGTAGAGACGGGAGCAGGCAATGCAGACCTCGCCCTGGTTGGAGAAAATCGCAGCGGCGGCTGTTCCCGCGGCGCGCTCAATATTCTCGCAGTCTTCGAAGACCACCATCGGTGACTTCCCGCCCGCTTCCAGCCAGACCCTTTTCAGGTTCGACTGACCAGCATACTCCATCAACATACCCCCAACCCGGCTGGAGCCAGTAAACGCGAGTACGTTCACATCATGATGCAGAGCAAGAGCTTTGCCTGCGGTGTGGCCATATCCTGGAAGAACATTCAGCACACCATCAGGAACACCTGCCTCCGTCGCCAGCTCGGCAAGACGCAAAACGCTGAGAGGGCTCTTCTCCGAGGGTTTGAGCACAACGGAGTTGCCCGCCGCCAGTGCCGGCGCCAGCTTCCAGGTGGCCATCATTAGCGGGTAGTTCCAAGGCGTTATTGCCGCGACAACGCCCACTGGCTCATGGCTTATCAAGCCAAGGGTATCGCCAACCGTCGGTGCAATTTCGCCGTAGACCTTGTCGATGGACTCCGCTGTCCAGCGAAAACAGTCAATGGAATCCGGCAGGTCAACGCTCAGCATTTCCGATATTGATTTACCCATGTCGAGTGTGTCGATCAGCGCCAGTTCATCACGGTGTTGCTGCATCAAATCTGCCAGTCGCAATAGCACTTTTTTGCGCTCACCCGGTGCCTTGCCTGACCAACTGCCTGAAACAAAAGCTGCTTTAGCCGCAGCTACCGCCAGATCGACGTCTGCCTGATCACAGCTGGCAACCTCAGCCAGCACTCTTTCGGTTGCAGGGTTAATCGTTTTAAAGGTTTCTCCGGAGACCGCTGACTGGAAGCGCCCCCCGATGTAAGCCTGATTTCTGAGTGTTATGTTTTCACTGAGTGTTTGCCACTCGGCCTTTGTCTTCATGGGACGCTCACTTGGCAGATGGGTCGATGCATTGAGGCTAAACATCTGTTAGCTGCATAACCATATACCCCGGGAGGTATGCCGCAGAGTTTCGGAGCGACTTTGAACAGCCTCCTTAAGCGCTCTCCACCTTAAACACTCTCTTCCAGAATTACCGCAATCACATCTGCCGCCGGTAACTCCCGCGCCAAGGGTGCTCCTTGCCCTGCCCATTGCGCAGCAAACTCGTGGTTTCCATGCTTGGAGGCCGCCGCATTGAGACGCTTGGTTGCATCGTAGGCTATCGGGTAATCTGCCGGCGGCGGGCTCTGGTTCGTTTCACCGAGCGAAATGAGGCGATTGACGATCCCCCGCGCCGGCCGGCCGGAAAGCACTTTGGTTAATCGTGTTTCCGATGCTCTCTCACTTTTCAGTGCCGCTCGGTATGCTTCATTTGCAGCGGACTCCGGACACAGAACAAATGCGGTGCCGATCTGAACTGCAGCCGCACCGGATGCCAGCGCGGCTTTCATCGCGAAACCATCCATTATTCCACCGGCTGCGATGATTGGCAGGGTTGTCTGGCGGGCTAACAGCCGCACGAGCGTCAGAGTGCTCAGGCCTTCATCTGTCGCTTCAGGGTCGAAAATACCTCTGTGGCCGCCCGCTTCAATTCCCTGAGCTACGATGGCATCAATACCAGCGGCTTCAATCTCTTTTGCTTCGCGTGGGCTCGTCGCCGTCGCCATGATGTAGACCCCCGCTCCCTTTAACGCTGCAATGCGATCAGCCGATGGAATACCAAAGTGAAAACTGACAACCGCAGGTTTCAGTTCAAGCAGCACTTGGAGCGTTTCGTCGTCTTCAACAAACGATGTGTAAATTTCACTGAGCGAGTCCGGCGGTTCTATTCCCGCTTCAGCGAATAAAGGCGCCAGATGCTTCACCCAGCCAGCCTCCATCTCTGCATCACGTCGCGCAGGCTGATGACAGAACACATTCACATTGAAGGGCCCGGAAGTCAGCGCCTGGGTTTGTTCAATCATTTCCCGGGCTTGCGCGGCTGTGCTCGCACCAATCCCAAGGGAACCCAGGGCCCCGGAGTTGGTAACGGCCGCAGCCAGTTGAGGCGTCGATACGCCTGCCATCGGTGCCTGGACAATCGGATGGGCAATGCCCAGTTGCTTTAATAGTTTTTCCCGCGAATTCATGAAGCGCTCCTTACTGGCCAGGGACCGACCGGATGCTGCCCGAAAACTTGCACTGTCCGGAAAACAGGTCACTTATGAAGCATTGTCCGGAAAATCAAACATCAGTGTCCTGTGTCCCGGACAGCCTAATTTGTAACCAAAGAAAAAAATCATAACTAACAGGTACATAAAGGGCTGGTGTAATTCTTGCTACCCGCCTTTTGGGGTCATTAACCCTTTCCATAATCAAACAACAATAAGGACAGTACATGCGTCTGCTCATTCTAGCCTTACTACTCGTAAGTCCGTTGTGTTTTAGCAAGACCGTGGTCGTTATCGAAAGCTATCACAAAGAATATAAATGGGATGCTGACTATCTCGTTGCCATCGAATCTGTACTGGGTGCCGAACATGATATCCACGTTCTGGCTCTGGACACCAAGCGTTTGCCGAAATCAGAGTGGGCCCAAAAGGTTGAAAGCATCCAAAAATCGGTGGCTGAGATCAAACCGGATGTAGCCATTCTGGGTGATGACAATGCGTTTTCGCTGATGGCGCAGCATCTGGTAGACCAGAATATTCCAGTTGTCTTTTTCGGAGTAAATGGCACGCCCGTGCAACACCCCGCCCTCAAACACCCGTTGGTTACCGGGGTTTTGGAACGCCCGTTTTTCGAACAAAGCATCCGTCATTTACGCAAAGTTCTCCGCCAGAGGGAGCACTTTTTAATTCTGATGGATGACTCGATTACCATGCGCAATGCGGTCAACGATTACTTTGGGGACAAGCGTCAGGCTGAGCTTTACGGTTCTCAGGTCGATATTGTAATGACCAACGACAAAGACACCTGGTTAAGCACCGCAGAAAATGCGTACACCAAATACGATGCGGTGATTATAGGCACCCATCATACGATCCGGGACACAGAAAATAATTACATACAGCCAAAAGAGCTTATAAATCAGGCCTACATCAGCTCACCAATCCCCATCTTTTCATTCTGGGACATCTCTATCGGGGCGCAGGAAGCTTTGGGCGGCTTTACAATTTCCGCGCACCAAGAGGGTGTTACCGGTGCTCGTCTGGCCTCGTTGATTCTCAATGGAATAAAGCCGGATCGTATACCGCAGGTCAAATCTCTTAGTGGGCATTACGTATACAGCAAAAGTGGGATGGAGCACTGGAATATCAAGCTGTCACCATTAATCGCCAGCCAGGCAAATTTTATAGAGTAGTGTCTTCAACAAGACACAGCCCAGCCAGGCGATGGCCGGGCTGTGTTAACTCAACTCTTGCCCTCTTCCGGCACATACCCTCGGTCCGCCAGCTTCAGTGCAATGCGCGCACTTTGCACGATCACCAAAATAGGAACTTAGCCCTCAAAATCACCAGCAGTTAGCAAAATGCTACTGCGTTTTCAGTGGCAACCTATCCGCTGTTTCATGATCTGAGCATCAGCGTCTTTGACAAACCGCTAATAACAGACAAAGGTTCAGGGGTATAGCATGTTCGAAAGCCAAGGAGCGTTTGAAGCGTGTTCGGTACCTCTGACCATAAAGAGGTTACTGTGAATGCGCCTGGCTCCCTAATCGGATACACCGTGGGATTTTCGCGAATGACCTTTGCACGCATTGCCGGCACTGGCTCTTACCTGCCAGAGAATATTGTTACCAACAAAGACCTCGAAAAGATGGTTGATACCACGGACAAATGGATCCGTGAACGCACGGGTATTGAGCAACGGCATGTCGCCGTTGAGGGGCAAACAACCGTAGACCTTGCCGAACAGGCCGCCCTGAATGCCATAGAAGCGGCTGGAATCGATGCCAGTGATATCGATCTGATCATTTTTGCCACCTCTACTCCGGATAAAATTTTCCCGAGCTCTGCCTGCATTCTGCAAGCCCGGTTGGGCATCCGTGGCTGCCCGGCTTTCGATATTCAGGCCGTATGCAGTGGTTTTGTCTACGCTCTATCGGTTGCCGACAAGTTCATAAAAACCGGGAGCAGTAAAAAGGCTCTGGTTATCGGTGCAGAAGTTTTTTCTCGCATCATAGACTGGTCAGACCGCGGCACCTGCGTGCTGTTCGGGGATGGCGCGGGCGCTGTGATTCTTGAAGCGCATGAAGAGACTGGCATTCTTTCCACGCACATCCACGCGGACGGTCGGTATGAAAAACTCCTCCATGTTCCCTGCGGTATCGCCGATGGCTACGATCAGGTAAAAGCCGGGCTGGCTTTCGTGGAAATGAAAGGCAATGAAGTCTTCAAGGTTGCTGTAAATACCCTTGGCAAGATTGTGGATGAGACCCTTACTGCCAACCAGATGAAAAAGTCTGATATCAACTGGCTGGTCCCCCACCAGGCTAACCTCCGGATTATTTCCGCCACCGCAAAAAAACTGAACATGTCCATGGACCAGGTGGTCGTTACCGTCAACAAACACGGAAACACCTCGGCCGCTTCCATTCCCCTTGCCCTGGATGTTGCAGTCAGAGACGGACGCATCCAGCGTAATGAGGTTATTTTGCTTGAAGCGTTTGGCGGCGGCTTTACCTGGGGTTCTGCCCTGTTGCGCTACTGATCGGAGTTTGTGCAGCTTTCCCGGCGAGCTAACTGCTTTTGCCGTTCCTGGGTATATTTCTCTGTGACAGTCGGATATACTGTATTTTTATACAGTAAAACAGACATTCACTGCGAGGAATGACCATGGCGGTACAAGCAGTCTATTTTTCCGATAGGGACGGCCTGGATATGGCATTAAAACATCCTGAGACCATGCTTTTCACATCAAAAGCTGACGCCGATGCCCGGGATAAAATACTGGAACTGGCGGAGGAAATTCAGGTGTTCCTGGCGCGGAAAGTTGAAGGTCTGGGCGATGACATGGCGGAAAAGTGCGCCATGGCCATCGCCGAAGAAAAGGATCTCTTTCAGAAAGCTCTGAAAAAGCCGGACGTTCTGAACGCTGCTCAGGATTAACCTGAGCAGCAGTGCCACATCCCCTTATCAAACCGCTCCTGCCCACCCCCGGGCAGTATTCTGTGCAGCCACAGCCATTGGTTATTAACCAGTCGTGCAACATCGGGCTGGCGCTCAACAATTGCCTGAATGCGCTCCCTTGGCGCATCGATCAGTACCGTGAGGCGAAGCGGCTCATGGCGCCAGTAGAGGCCATCGTGCACAGACTGCAATGGCAAGCCAATACGCAGATCTGTGCCATTCCCTTCTATAACACCAAGGTTTCCACCAACCACTGAATGCAGCAGCTTGTTCCCGGCGCCATAAACTTCCGGTGCCGTCACCGACGCAAAATATTGCAGGTTGATCCAGTTTGCCACCATCATGGGCGCAGACATCAATGCTTCCAGAACCTGGCCCTTGGTGTCCAACTCAGGGTCGTAATCGTGCAGGAATGTTCTGCCGGAAAGGTTCTTTCCCCGTGTCAGATCCCGCTTTGCAAAAATAATAGCCGCATTGTTTGCAAGGCCCCATTCAGGCCGAACCTCAGACCAATCCACGGCCCTCTGATGCATGGCTGCCAGCAGTTCTTTTTCGTCAAGCCCATTGAGCTTCAGCGGTGTCGCCCGCTCTTTTCTTGCCTCTCGTCCGGCATTCAGAAAAGAGCCCTGTAGCTCCGAAAGCAACGCCTTATGAGAATCGGGAACTGGCTCCTGATCAAACAGCGTTACTTCATCTGTTACCGTGCAGTGCTCGGCAGCTACCGCCAAAGTTTCATCCGGTATGTGAATACCTTCTTCGGCAAGGCCCTCACGCACCTGCGGGTCGTTAAAGAGTGCCGCTGCCAGCCGTGCGTTCACGCCACCACTCTGACCACCACAAGCACCGCAAGCCAACCCTGCATGGTTAGGGTTGTTATCGGTTTGCGTGCCGTGGCCGACGAACACAAGCAAGGGGGCAAAATCGCCTGTCAGCGACATTCCCTGCAGAAAGCCTGCGACCAGCTTGACCTTTTCGTGTCTTGCCAGAGGGTCGCCCCCTAGACGGTGTACCAGAGTGCCTGTCAAAGCGCTTTTCATCGAGCCCGGCTTTTCGGACTTTCGCGCTGTTTTCTGATGCAGGCTGCCTTTGAACAGCTTCCAGGCCCAGGCGAGACCAGTGGTCTCAACCAGGGTAAATGTCGAAAGGCTACTGTACTTGGCATTACGCACGGACTCGCGAGTTATCTCCCGTTGGTCTAACTCGCGATTCAATGCGTTATCGCCGTTCAAACTGCCTTCAGTGTCGATAAGACGGTAGGCCGGAGCCAACAGCCCGGGTAGTCTTTGCACCTCGGAAAAGGGGCCGTGGCTCTGGTGTGAGATTGGCAAACCGAAGAAGCCGGCAAAGCCCAACGTTTGCATACGAGGGTTATCGTTTTCCAGGTGGCGTCTCATCACCTCAGAGCGCACATCGATACAGAAAACCGCCTGAACATCCGGCCCAGCCTCTGCCATTTCGGCGTCTGTCGCATTCCCAGAGCTCTCACCCATTATGTGCATGAGCTTGCGCTGGTAACCAATTTCGTAGGCACGTTGCCAGATCCACAGAAACTTCTCTTCCGGGTCGTTCGCAGCATCCAGACCAGTTGAGCTCTCGCGGCCGCTTACATGCATGCTCTGACGAATCTCTTCCCAAGCCTCTTCCCTCGCAGCAATCTGCTCATCAGAGGCACACTCAAGAGCAACAGCTTCCCACACCAGCAAAGCAGAAAGCAGAGATTCCTTCGCTTCGGAGTCTTCTCCTGCAAGACCTGCCCGCCAGTCGACGCCACTACTCCACGAGGCCCAGCCAACGACTCGCATCAACAGGTTATGGCAAAGCACTTCCAATTCCTCAGCGTCAAGGCCAATCATTACTACGGCTCTTTCTAGCGCCTGCAGGCGCGCACCCGGAAAAGCTTTGAGTCGCTCGCGGGCACCAGCGATACCTGTTCTGTAATCCAGTGAAAGATCTTGCTGCGCGGCTTCAAGCCAGAACTCAAAGAACCCGCCTTGGCGTGCCCGGTTCACGGCGGGCGACCACCGGCTCTGGCGAGCATCGAAAAAAGCACCACAGAGTCGCCCTATTTCATCACATACCGTATCGGCAGACTTAACGCCTTCCGCATTTGCCGGGAACACATCAAGAATCGACAAACAGAGAGAACCCCCAGCCTGCTCACCGCGCTTTAGCAGGTCAAACATTGGCTGAAGGCCACCTGTACTCCCGCTTTCATTCAGGCTCGCTTGCAAATCCGAATCAGAGATCCTGCCGCCCTCCCAAGCCTCCCGGTAGAAATCCGCCGGCATGAGGAACGAGAAGCCTGCCCTTTCCTCAAGCAGTTGCTCGGCACGTTTTACCGATTGGTCGCGGAGCCCCCAGAAAGGGTTTACGGCAATCCATTGATCCAGTGGCCAGATTGGTGCAATCAACCCGCAGGCCCGCTTTATGGCATTCTGCATCCCATGCTCTTCGAAACCAGTTGCAGATACAGCTGCACTCGAATCCATCATGATCTCTTCTCCATGGTGAACGGGTGATGGGGAATTCTCTTGAGGATGCCCGGCGCGTTCAGTGATTCAGACGCGAAGCGGCGGGTAATCCGGTCAAACATCAACTCAAGGTAAAGCCCCTTGCTGAAGTGACGCCACAGGATGCTGGTAAACCGGTTATGGCCTCCGTGCATAATCAACCCCGAAACTGTGACCAGCGCAATCAGGAGTGCAAACGCGATGGCATAAGCGATCAGCGGAGTTTCGAAGTTTGTGTGCTCAGGCACAGCGGGGCTGACCAGCGCATGCAGCACGCCATAGGCAGGAACCAGAACCAGGGCAAGCAAGGCAATACGGACCTGTGATACCAGGGTCGCGCCCGCTGGCACAGCCATAACCGCGCTTGATACCGCGAGCACCAGCAAGGCGCCGAACACTATGTTCCCTTCCACCAGGCCGGGAACCTGAAGCAGGATCAGCGCTGCTAAACCGCTAGTCAGAAGTGCCCATAGTAGCCCTGCCGGAGAGCGCTGCTGGGCAAAGATACCAACCGCAGAGGCTTTGACCGTCCTGCCGGAGGCAAGAAACGAATGCGCTTTGTAGAGTGAGTGTGCCAAAAGGTGCAAGAGCGCAAGCGTGTAGGCGCCCATTCCGATTTCGAAGAGCATGAAGCCCATTTGCGCGCAGGTAGACCACGCAAGTGCGTGCTTCACGGAATACTGGGTCATCATGGTCAGTACCGCGATGACCGCAGTAAGCCCACCAATAGTCAGCAAGATAAGGTGGCCGGCCGTGAAGCCGTCAAAGACCGGGAAGAGACGCAGCCAGAGAAACCCGCCGAGGTTAATAACACCCGCATGCAACAGGGCAGACACCGGCGTCGGCGCCTCCATAACCCGCAACAGCCAGCCGTGAAACGGAATCTGGGCGCACTTGAGAATGGCCGCAAGGGCCAACGCTACAGAGGCCAGGGTCAGTGTGAACGACGAAGACGGCGCAGTACCTTGTGCCTGGATCATATCCGGCAAGTAGAAGGTGTCGTGATGGAGGTACAGCATTACCACACCGGCCACCACAAGTGAGTCCCCTGCACGGCTTATAATGAACTTCTGTATGGCGGCCATACGCGCCTGAGGCCGTTCCGGGTAAAGGGTAAGAAGCTGATGCAGTGAAATGCTCACACCGACCCAGGCGCCGGCGAGCACCAGAAGATTATTGGTCATTACCAGAACCAGAACACAGGCTATGGTCAGAAGAAACCATGGCAGGAAGCGCTCACGACCGGGATCGCCCCTCAGATAACGCTCCGAAAAACGCAGAATCACCCAGCCTATAAAACCGACCATAAGTGCCATCCAGGCAGCCACTCCCGTGGGGAAAAGTCCAAGCCAGCGACCAGGCACTGCCAACAAACTGCTCGGCGAGCCGCTTTGAAGATCGACAAAAAGCATTGCTGCAATAAAAAGCGTCGCACCCATAGAGAAAACAAGCAGTTTCTCAGCAAGGCGCCAGCAATGGTTCAACTTCAGAGGGTTGCGGGTCCAGGCGCTGAATCCGGCAAGTGCCAGCAAAGCAGCGGGTGCCGCCAGCCAGGCCACCAAAAACAGTGCAGGTAAAAACAAAGCAAGATCGTTCATGGGCGTTTTTCTCCTGATATATCTTCACTTACTTCCGTGAGTGCTACCTTCCCGAGCACTTTCTTGCCGAGTACTTTGCCGTCATTAGATTGATATAAAAAATGGTTTATACTGAACTTAATGTTCACTTTTAAAGAACGATGAACGAACCCCAAACATGAAACTCAACTATCACCATCTTTACTACTTCTGGATGGTTGCCCGCACCGGGCACCTGACGCGGACAGCGAACGCGCTTCACATTTCACAATCGGCGCTGTCCGGACAGATACGCAAACTGGAAGACAGCCTTGGGCACGATTTGTTTATCCGTGAGGGCCGTCGCCTCAAGTTATCCGAGGCCGGTAGAATGGCATTTTCCTACGCTGAAGAAATATTCCGTCAGGGTGAAGAGCTCTCGGCAGTATTTGCGTCCGGTGCACAGGTAAACCGGGAGGTGTTGCGTATCGGGGCTGTAGCAACGTTGTCCAGAAACTTTCAGGAAGCCTTCCTGCACCCTTTGCTCGGGCGCGAAAATCTTGAGTTCAGCCTGCAAAGCAGTGATATTGACGAGCTGCTCAGACGCCTGTCCGCCCACCGGCTTGATCTCATTCTTTCCAATCAGCCGGTGCGCGGTGATGAGTCCAACCCTTGGCGCTCAAAACTGATATCCAGGCAACCCGTGAGCATTATCGGTCCGCCAGAATCCGGCGAAAATGTAACCTTTCCGGACTTTCTCGAAGGTCGCAGCCTGATCGTTCCTGGCGCTGACAATAATATCCGGCAAGCCTTTGATCAGCTCTGCGAATACCACAAAGTCCGACCAAGGCTGGTCGCAGAGGTGGATGATATGGCCATGATGCGACTGCTGGCCCGTGATTCCGGGCACTTCGCTGTTTTACCTCCGGTGGTAGTACGGGATGAGCTGAGGAACGGAGATCTTTTTGATTACGTAGCTTTGCCGGGCGTCTACGAGGAGTTCTATGCAATCAGCATTCGGCGCCAGTTTGAAAGCCCAGCCCTGCGGGAGTTGCTCTCACAGCCAGTAGAGGATTTCATGATGCGGCCCTGAACTGATCAGTCTGACCACCCACTCTGTCCTAAACTGCCATGACCCGGATTGCGCAGAATCCGTATAATGAACAAGTCGTCATTATTATAATAATAGGTTGGACCATCAGGTATGACACAGCAAAACAGCAACACGCAGCCCTCAATCGTCATAATCGGGACAGGATTTGGTGGCTTGGGCATAGCGATTCAACTAAAAAAGGCCGGCTTTGAGCAGGTCACATTGCTGGAAAAATTCAGCCGCGTTGGTGGTACCTGGCGCGACAACACCTACCCCGGCGCGGCCTGCGATGTACAATCGCACTTTTACTCTTATTCTTTCGAGCCGAAACACGATTGGTCTCGCAAATTCGGGCTTCAGCACGAACTTCTTGGCTACATGGAACACTGTGTTGAAAAATACGGCCTTCGAGAACAGATACGTTTCAACTCTGAAGTGTCGGAGGCCGTATTTGACGACGCCAGCAACCTTTGGACACTGAGACTTACCAGCGGTGAAACGCTGGAGGTAGAAGTGGTCATCACAGCAACAGGCCAACTGAACCAGCCTGCATGGCCCGAACTCGAGGGCATGGGCGAATTTGAGGGTGCCTGCTTTCACTCGGCCCGTTGGGATCATAATTACGATCTCAAGGACAAGCGCGTTGCGGTGATCGGCACCGGAGCGAGCGCTATTCAGTTTGTACCGGAAATTGCTGGCAAGGTTAAATCCCTCGCCCTGTTTCAGCGTTCGGCTGCGTGGGTTCTGCCAAAACCGGACCGCCCCTTCAAGCGCTGGGAACAAACCCTGTTCAAAACCATTCCCGCCTGGGACAGAGTTTACCGCTATCTTATTTACTGGAAAAACGAAAGTCGGGCCCTGGCCTTTACCCGCTTCCATGGCCTGCTGGGTATCTTTGCAGGACAAGCAAAAAAGGAAGCCCGGACACACGTCACGGACCCGGAAAAGTTAAAACACATCATTCCGGACTATCAAATTGGCTGTAAGCGAATTCTGATTTCCAATGACTGGTATCCCGCCATTAATCGTCCCAACCTGAATCTTGTTACCGACCCGATCGAAAAAATTGACCGCGCCGGGGTTCAGACTCAATCGGGCACGCATTACGCAGTTGATGCCATTATCTTTGGTACCGGCTTTCGGGCTTCAGAATTCCTGTCGCCGATTCGCGTAATCGGACGCGGCGGAATAACGCTGAATGAAGCCTGGCAAGATGGCGCTGTTGCCTTTAAAGGGATTACCGTATCAGGCTTTCCGAATCTGTTTATGCTTTACGGGCCGAATACCAACCTCGCACACAACTCGATTCTGTACATGCTCGAATCGCAATTTAACTACGTGCTCGGTTGTCTGAAGGTCCTTAAAAAGTATCCTGGCGCTGCTATGGACGTGCGTAAAGACCGCATGAAACGTTATTCGAATGTTATTCAGCAAAACCTTGAAGGCAGCGTGTGGAGCTCCGGATGCAACTCCTGGTACCTCGATGCCAACGGCAAAAACACCCTGAACTGGCCGGGCTTTACGTTCTCCTACCGTTTCTCCACGCGCCGCGTGGACACAACAGACTATCAACTGCTTGATCCAGCCGGGTAATGCCCGGCTTCAGGCGCACTCCCTGGCTTTTGCATTACCTTTCTCTGAACTCTGTGCTCGAGCCAAAAGCAAAGTTTGCATCGGCCATAAATACATAGGATGATTGGATGATCAGATAAGCGGATGATAGGTTGATGCTAAAAAGAATCCAGAAAGGTTCACTTGTTGAAACTGCCATAGAAAGTCTGAGACATGCCATCGAAACGGAGCAGTGGCCAGTGGGCGGTAAACTCCCCGTGGAGTCAGAGCTTTCAGAAGCCCTGGGCGTGAGCAGAAACACGGTACGTGAGGCCGTGCGCGTACTCGCCCACGTGGGAATGCTCGAAACCCGTCAGGGAGACGGCACCTATGTAAGAGCAACCCGGGATGCCGGCGAAACCCTCAAACGTATCGCCCGCACCCAGCTCACGGACCAACTGGAAGTCCGGATCATGCTCGAAACGGAAGCGGCGAAGCTCGCAGCGCAGAGACGCACCGATCAGGATCTCCGCACCATGACCATGGCGCTCGATGCCAGAGGCAAGGCCGATACCGACCTCGCGGCTCGAATTCGCCACGATGAGGCCTTTCATCACGCGCTGGTGGCCGCATCCCATAACTCGGCACTGGCAGAGCTTTACGACTATTTCTCCCACGCCATCACCCAGACAATTGAGCTCACGGAAAACGACGCGGACTTACCCGAGCCCTCGCAGGAAGACCATGAACTGCTTCTGGCCGCTGTTCGCCGCCAGGAGCCGGTAAAAGCTGAAAAACTTGCCGGGGATCTTCTTGCACCCAGCCTTAAAGCGCTTCGAAAGAGAGGCTCCTGATTATGAAGTTCAGGCCTGACATGTTTACCATCCTTTTGCTAGGCGCCATTGTCCTGGCTTCATTTCTGCCTGCCACAGGCACTGCCGGGGATTTCCTGGCAAGTGCCGGAACCGTAGCCGTCGCCCTGCTCTTCTTCTTTCACGGTGCGGCGTTATCGCGGGAACAGATCGTTGCGGGTGCTTCGCATTGGCGGCTACACATACTGATCACCGCACTCACATTCGGGTTCTTTCCGCTTGTAGTGCTACCCATTAATGGTATGAGCAGTTTTGCACCATCGTGGATGCCAGCTGACCTGGGGCTTGGCTTTCTTTATCTGGGAGTCTTGCCGTCTGCCGTTTCGTCATCCATAGCCTACACGGCTATGGCCCGAGGAAACGTACCTGCGGCTATCTGCAGTGCAGCTGCATCCAATGTTTTTGGCATGATGCTGACACCGTTCCTACTGTTATTGCTCGTCAGTTCGTCCGGTAGCGGCGATTTTGCAGTGGGCGAAGCCCTGAAAGATATCGTGTTGCAGCTGTTATTACCGTTTGCGATTGGCCACGCCATGCGACCGATCCTGGGAGGTTATCTGGCGCGCAATGAGAGCCTGATGGCGCGCTACGATAAATGCGTGATCTGGTTAATCGTGTACTCCGCTTTCTCGCACTCGGTAGAAAGCGGCCTCTGGCAGAATCTGCCCGTAAAAGCCATTGTCCTCACAGTATTGCTGTGCATCGGGCTTCTGACATTATTCATGTTTTTTGCACGGTTTCTGGTACGGCGGTTCGGGTTCAGTCTGGAAGATGAAGCAGCGGTGGTTTTTTGCGGTTCCAAGAAGAGCCTGGCTTCCGGATTGCCCATGGCAAACGTACTGTTTTCAGGGCACCCCGGGTTCGGCATGATCGTTCTGCCGATCATGTGCTACAATCAGGTTCAGGTGATTCTCGGCGCCATTCTGGCCCAGAAATACCGGGACAAAATCGCCGAGTCCAATTCAGCACAGGCAGCAGCTAAAGCGGAATGATCGCGCGGCGGCGTCAACCGCCGCTCATACCACCGAAAAGAATGGCGAGGATAACGAGCCCAATAATCCATCCAATAACAGCCGGCCAAAAGTTAACGATTTGCGGCGGCTCTGCATCCAGGCTCTCCTTCTCCTCAAAGGTTTCATCCGGCTCAGGATAGTTGCGCTCATCTTCCTGCGCTGCAACGTCATGCAGGCTGTGCCAGTCAAACCATTCCGCCAGAAAGCGCACAACCGGAGTAGCAAAGCTGCCATTTTCAGCCATCGGGCGTAACTGTGGCTCCAGCTGTCTACCGATCTCCCGGCGCAAAGGCAATTGATCAGCCGGGGGCTCGCAGAGTATTGCTTTCCATATACCCGCATCCCGGGTCCTGCCGGGGTCATTCAAAAGCGCCTTGATCTGAATCATCACCTCGCGAACAACCTGGCTCTCCGATGCATCCAACTCGCGGTCAATTTCCCTGCCATTCATATCAGGCTTACTCCACCCTTGTGATTCATTACATTTTTGAGAGACAAATGCCATGTAGTCAAATACGATAGCGAAGAAATACAAAAACAGAGCTTCGCTTTTAATTGCGCAATTATAGAACGACACCCATGCTCGTTACGAACTTCAACAACTACGCTCGTTGGTGCCCGGCTTTCTGGCCTCCTCGTTATGTTGCTACAGGCGTTCTGGGTTTCATGTTGATAAGCTCCCCAGCCGCTTCCCAATCGCTCTCCGATGAACCTGAACAGATTGGTTTCTACCGATTCAACGATGAGATACCGGAAGTTCTGACAACCACCCGGTTACGCCAGCCAAAAACACGGGTTCCTGGAGCAACCACGGTTATCGATGGCGAGATGATTCGTGATCTCGGCATCATGAGTCTTGTTGAGATATTCCGGCTCGTTCCGGGCATGGTTGTGGGCGATGTTGGCAGCAGCACGCCGGTCACAACCTACCACGGTACGGTGCACTATGAACAACGCCGGATGCAGGTGCTCGTCGATGGTCGGACCTCGCACCGCTCCACCCTGTCTGATATGGACTGGCAAACGATGCCGGTTCCGCTCGAACTCATTGAAAGAGTCGAGATAAGTCGCGGGCCGAATTCAGCCGCCTATGGCATTAATGCCTTTCTGGGCACCATCAACATCATTACCCGCAACCCGGCTGACACCGCCGGTGCAGAGGTTCGGGTTGTGGGAGGCTCCAGAGACTATCTCCGCACTTTTGCTTCCGTTGGTGATGTCAGCGAAAGCTACGACTGGCGGTTAGCGTACGAAAAGCGCAAATTCGGCGGTTTTGATTATCAGCTTGAGGATGACGAGCGCACACCTTTTAACGACGGCCATGATATCAACGTTTTTAACTATGACTCCCGCCTGAAGGTTAATTCCGGCTTTAATGCAGATATTCGCTTTGGCGTCGTTGATGGCATTAACGAAGAAGACGTTTATAAAAATGGCGAACTCGGCGCTACTGACAACCCGAACATTGGCGTTCGGGATTACTATGTTCAGACACAGCTTAACTTTACGACATCAAGAACCCATTTTTTTCACGTTCAGGTGAGCTTCGAGAACTACAATCGCAGACAACGCTGGCCCGTAGAAATACCCGAATCGCTCGTAAACTGCCTGGCCAACGGTGCCGAGGTATTTGACGACGCCAATAATTGCTTTCAGTCAGGCGGAACCCCACTCATCGCCAATGTAAACCAGGATTCCGAAGACTCCAGGCTGGAATTCGAGCTTCAGGACACGGTGTTATTCAGTGATGACCTGAAGCTCGTTACCGGGCTGGGCTACCGCAAAGACACCTATCGCTCTGAGACGCTATTTAACGGACGGGGAAACAACTATCAGTCTCGAGTATTTGGCAATCTGGAGTACACCCCTGTCAACTGGCTCACCTTGAACGGCGGCGGTAACTGGGAACGCACGACAACCACCGACGAGGGCTATTTCTCGCCCCGGCTTGCGGCAAACTTCACGCTTGGAAATAACCACGCGCTAAGGTTCGTGTATTCGAAAGCTGTGCGCACACCTGACGGTTTTGAGCAGAATCCGGATTACGGGTTCACATTGAGAGATGTCCAGCCAGCAATATACTCTTTGTACGAGGGCTATCGGGTAGAAAATACTCTCGTCAACCGTGACGGAAAACTTGAAGAAGAAAGCATTATTTCCAGAGAGATCAGTTACTTCGGGCAGTTTCCTATGGAAAGAGGTCAATTCTCTCTGGAAGTCAGGGTATTCAAAGACAAAATGCGGGATATGATAAGCGGTATCATCGCATTTGAAGACTGGACGATCGACAACAACGTAGATATCGATCAGAAAGGCTTTGAAGTTGAAGCCGCCATGGAGTACCCCGGAACAACATTCAGAGTCAGCTACGGCTATCTTGACCAGGATGATTGGTACAACGGTACGGAAATTTCTGCAGACGATAGTATCAACAAGAAGGAAAAGCAGTACAAGGTAGACCTTCTGGGACGACTCTCGGCAAGACACTCCGGCAGTATCGCGTTAATTCAGAACTTGCCGTTTGGCCTGAAGGGCTCCGCAGCCTTTTACTGGGCAGATCAACTGAAAGAGTCGCGGTTTGAGCGACTCGACCTGCGTCTGGCGAAATCGTTTTTTCAGCCCAGGTACACTGCGGAGTTGGCTATGACTGTTCAGCATTACATGAATACAGATCCTGATATGAGCATTGATAATAATATCGAGGATCAGAACCAGCTCTTTCTGGAAGCAGGTATCCGCTTCTGATATTTAACCAGGGAATGCGTCTGGCCCGGGATGGTATGACAGAAAACGTCGTTTTGTTTTGGAGGCTGGCTATTACCAGACTCCGTCAGGCATTTCACACGCTTATCGCAGTGGCGATACTTGTCGGTGCAGCGCCTGCTCAGGCTCAGGATAATGATCGTTTACCTGTGTATATTGCGGGTTCGGGTAATATTACGCTGGATCAGCACATACAGAGCCTTCTGGAAGAATACCTGGGTAACCAACTGGACCTGGTTTTCGTTTCAGATGAGCAAGCCGCACTTACTGGCAACGCACCCATTGTAACCATCGGCCCTCGGGCATTTTCCCGTGTTCGCCAAGCGAACCGCAACGCCCCGGTGCTTGCCATGCTGGCAGCGCAGGACTTTCTCAAAGGGTTCGCAACGCGCTCACCTGGGCAAGTTTCCGGAATATACTACGACGTTCCCCTGCTCCGGCAAGCCTTGATCGGCAAAGCCATTCTTCCACAAGCTACCCGGATCGCACTGATTTCCACTACAAGCTCCGCCGAACTCTATGACACCTTGATTGATCAGCTTCCACAGTACGGCCTTAAGGCCCGCCTCTTCGTGGTGGACGATGACAAACAGCTCATCCCGACGCTCACACGAGCACTGAGCTACGGCGATTTTCTGCTGGCAGCACCAGACAGCGACATCTACAACCCCAGGACGATAAAATACATTCTTCTGACCGCTTATCGCCGAAACAGGATCGTCATCGGCCCAAGCCAGGCTTATGTCAAAGCCGGCTCTCTGGCATCCGGTTACGCGCCCTTCCCGGAAATGGCCAGGATGACGGCCGGGTATTTGCAGGAATTCCTTAAAACCGGAAAGTTTCCTGAACCGGATTATCCCGCCCGTTTTCAGGTCGAGATCAATCAACAAGTCGCCCGGTCCCTCAATATTCCCTTGGCCTCCAGTGAAGAGATCACTAGAGCTGTTGAATTGCTGTTGACCAATAAAAGGGGCCAAGGCGATGAGTGAGCATAATAAGGTCGGCACGCCGCTTTCCCGCAAGCTCCTGATGCTTGGCGCATTACCCGCTATCGTGATGTTTATAACCTTTATAGGGTTCTTTACCTCTGCCCGGCTGGAGGATGCCCGGCGTGACCTTTCAGACAGCAACCAGTTGCTGGCCGACAGCTTGGCACCTTCGCTCGAGTATGCCGTTGTTTCTGGCAACAAGATGGCGCTGCAGGAAATACTTACCAAATCTATCCGTTACAGCAAGGCGGACTGGATTCGTGTTACCGATGTGACCGGTGAGCAAATCGGCCGAGCCGCTCGAGGTAACTCGGAAACTCCCGAAATGCAGGGCGAATTTCAGGTTTATGAAACAGAAATTCTTCAAGAACCACTGGCATTCGACACTGGCAGGGAAATCCAGTGGTTCGAGCCAGAATATGGATACGCGCAAAGTGCACTGCGCGTAGGCACTGTTCAGGTTGGGGTCAGCGATAGCATTCTGAATGCGCGGCGCCGGGATATTCTCGGGACGTCCGTGGCCCTCGGATTGTCACTACTGCTGTTTACAATACTGGTGGTCAATCACTCGCTTAAGGCGATCCTCTTGCCTATTCGTAAGGTTTCCGGGCGCATCAGCCGTCTGATCGAAAGGGACTATCAGGTTACAAATGTGAATACGCGGCATAGCTTCAGAGACGTTATCACTATTGAGCAACAGCTCAACGAGTTGGCAGAACGTCTCGCGACGCTAAGGGCATCGCGTAAGCAAACTCTAGCCGCCTCAGAGCTAGCCAGGGAAAAGGCAGAGCTCGCAAACGTTGCCAAATCCGAGTTTTTGGCATCCATGAGCCGCGACCTGCGCACGCCTCTGAACGGTGTGCTGAGCATGGTTGACCTGGCTCAGGAAGAGCCACTCAGCGCCAGACAGAGGGATTATCTGCAAACCGCTCGTCAGTCCACCGAAGATTTACTGACCGTCATCAGCGACATTCTCGATTATGCCCACATGGATGGCGGTACGATCATTTCGGAACAGCAGGCATTCAACCTGCGAGAACTGATTACGAATTGCGTCGCATCCTACCGTCACGTCGCCGAAGAGCAGGGCTTGGCGCTGACACTGGATTTTTATGGTGACTGGCCGGAAGTGCCGCAGGTAATAGGTGACGCTCCGAGGATTCGACAGGTTCTTGCCTGCTTGCTCGATAACGCGATCAGATTCACCAACGAAGGTTTTATAAATGTTCAGGCTGGCTGTTTTGCCATTGAGGATGGCTATATTGTTTTCAACTGCTCCGTAAGCGACTCCGGGAGCCGTATCTCACATGAACACCTGATGGACATCTCCAGTTCATTCGAACAGTCGGGGGCCAGCAAAACACGGAGCCTCGACAGTGCCGGTATGGGGTTGTCACTGATGCAGCGCCTGGTTGAGCTTCTTGGAGGTCACATTCAGGTTGAAACCGATCCCGGTAAAGGCACTACATTCCGCTTTAGGTTGCCTCTTGGGTTGGCATCCACGGAACAGTAGCTCAGGCAAATCTGTCAGCAAGCTGACGAGGCACTGACGGAATATCAAGCCCTTCCATGGGCTCCTTTTTCGATCAGGCGACAGGCTCACGCATGGTTACAAACTCTTCCGCCGATGTCGGGTGTATGCCCATGGTGGAATCAAATTGGGCCTTGGTTGCCCCTGCCTTTATGGCCACGGCAAGTCCCTGAGTGATTTCACCGGCATCCGGCCCGACCATATGCGCGCCCAAGACCCGGTCCGTTTTGTCATCAACCACAAGCTTCATCAGGCTGCGCTCATCGCGACCGCTGAGCACGTACTTCATGGGCCGGAATTCAGAGCGGTAGATTCTCACGGTATGCCCTGCTTCCCGCGCTTCCTCTTCCGTTAGCCCGACCGTACCAATGTTGGGCTGACAGAACACGGCGGTAGGTATCGCGGTGTAATCCATATCGCCTTCACCATCCCCAAACATTCTGCGGGAAAGCACCATTGCCTGCGCCAGCGCCACAGGCGTCAGCTGCGGCGTGCCGATGACATCGCCCAGAGCGGTTACCGAAGGGACCGAGGTCTGGAAATGATCATCCACGACTACATGCCCGGAGGCATTAAGTTCGATACCCAACTCTGTCAGGCCCAGGCCGTCTACCAATGCCCTTCTGCCCGTTGCCGCCATAACAAGCCCGGTCTCCATTACGTCGCCGTTACTGAGCTGGACCCGATAATGAGAGTTTTCAGCTTCCACAGACTCAATCGTCACGCCGAACTCAAGACGAATGCCTTTCTTGCGCATTTCCTGCTCGGCAAATCTGCGGACATCGTTATCAAAGCCGCGGAGAAACAGATCGCCGCGATAAAGCAGCGTGGTTTCGACACCAAGGCCGGCAAGAATGCCTGCGAATTCCACCGCGATATAACCGCCACCCCATACCACAGCTTGTTTTGGCAATTGCGGCAGAAAAAACATTTCGTTGGAAGTGAGGAGGCATTCTTTGCCCGGAATGTCGGGAACCACCGGCCAGCTTCCGGTCGCTACGGTTATGTGCGCCGTTGTGTATTCCGTTTCACCCACGACAACCGTATTCGGATCTTTTATGGATGCCGTGCCTTCGATGATCGTAACACCGGCGTTCTCAAGCAGCTTGCCATAGATACCGTTAAGTCTCTCGATTTCTGTATTCTTGTTCGCAACAAGCGTTGGCCAGTCGAAGCTGACACCGTCCAAAGGTACGTTCCAGCCATAACCTGCCGCGTCTTCCAGCTCATCCTTGACATGAGCCCCGTAGACGAACAGTTTCTTGGGTACGCAGCCAACGTTAACGCAGGTACCGCCAAGATAGCGGGATTCTACTACCGCAACTCGTGCACCGAGGCCGGCAGACATGCGCGCAAGGCGCACGCCTCCGGAACCGGCACCAATAACGATCAGATCATAATCCTGGCTGTCAGACACAATGTCTCCTGTTGTTTGTAACAACGTTAGTTTTGATTGGCCGTAGCCTTGGCTTCGGGGTGGATTTCACGAAACAGTATGTGATCCTCGAATCCACCAAGGCGAATCTTACCAAGGCTGCGGAAGCCTTCCGACTCGTAAAACGGCAGATAGCGATTGTTGCCGGTATCCAGAACCAGACCACTTCCACGCGGATTATCCGCACATAACCGCTGAACAGCCTTGAGCAATAGCCGACCGTAACCGCGATTCTGATACTTGGGATTAACCCCCATCAACGGCAATTGGTGCGCCAGCGGCTGAGGTAACATTGCGCGGATTCTTTCGTGATAGTTCAGGTAGCGGCGGGTAGAGGCAAAACCGGCCGTTAATACCATGCGAATTCTCCAGCTGAACTGATCCGCCAGGTTCAGGCGAAGGTCCGGGTCGCCGATGAACGCCACGGCTACCAGCGTATCGTTGACCATCACGCCAACCGCTTCCTGGCCCAGATCAACGTACAGATCAACCAGTTCACGCAGGGTTGCCCGGACTCGCTGGTTATAACCGGGCTTGCGATGGTTGAACAGGTACTGAAACGTTGGTTCATCCCGGTATGCATCATACAGAATCGATCTTGCTTCATTCAGGGCGCTGATATCCAGCCGGACAATAACCGGTTCCGGCTTGCTATCACTGTCGCTACTCATGCTTTCTCTCCTGCCTCTGTCCGGAGAGACCACCCCGGAACCCAGTTATTCGGAATCAGATTGTCAACGTTAACCGAACAGACACCCGGCCAGGTTCACCGGCGCGATCAAGCGCCGCCTGATCAATCACTATGCCGTGCTTACCATTGAGCATTTCCAACCAGGCTGCAACCTCTGAATAGGGAACGGATTCCAGCCACACACGGATAGCCCCCTCACCACTTGGTTCAAAACGCTGCAGGGTCAGACCGGATTCCCTTGCGGAGCGGGTCACCAGACCCATCAGTGCCCGACCATCGGCGGGAACATCTGCGGATGCCGACGCCAACCCTGCGCCGCCGCTTCCCAGTCGCCGGATAATCGGCGCATTTGATTGCACCCAAGCCACCAGCTCTGCGGCGTTGTCCTTGCTCGCGGCGGCCTTGTCGTGAAAATCAGTAACCGGGCGCCAGACCGCGAAATAGAGAATTCCGAGAAACACGGCAACTGCCAATACCGTAAGCGCATGCTGATCACGCCTGGGAAGCTGGTCATACTGGGCAATCAGTTTGCCAACCGATGGCTGGTCTTTCAGTTTCGTCAACATCGCCTTACCCTCCGGATACCGTGAGGCGGCCACGAGCGCCACTGGATTCATTCACCACCGAGCCGATTTTGGCGTCAAGTCCCTGATCTGCCAGACCGTTGCGTAGCGCACTCAGGCGATCGTAACCCTCTGCGCGCACGTCAACCACCAGCTCGCCACGGGACTGGCTGTAATTGATGGAGTTAAACGTCACCGAGCCCGAACTCGCTACATTTGAATACTGTTGTCCGGTGTATTTCATCAATGTGACAAAATCCACGTCAGGGCCATCTGAGCCGGCCATACGCAACTGCCCTTCCACCACGCGCCTCACATTGCCGGCATGAGTCCTGCTGTCATTCGGGAAGGATTCGCGATAAACCGCCATTGCTTGTTGTCGCAAATCCTCGGCCTGTTGCTGGTAATAGAAACCCATTCCGGCTTCTACCGCTACCTGCACCGCAAACCACACGGCGGCTACGGCAATCAGCGGCTTCCAGGGGTTCAGCGGGCTAGCCTTACCGTCTTTGACTGAAAAATCCCGTTGGCACAGGTTGATCGGGCGGCACAGGTGGTGGTGGTGAGCATGAGCCAGTAACTCCAGCGGCATAAGCTCCAGCGACTCTCGGCGAACAGAAAGCCGGCCAGGCACCATCAGCTCTCCAATCAGCGCCGCTTGCGCTTCAAATTCGGTGTCGGTGCCGTAAACCACAATGGGTACTTCGGCGACCACATCCTCCGACGGAGGCGCCGCCAGTGTATGCGCAAACATTCCCAGATTGGCGGATTGCATGCTCAGCCACTCGCCCCGGTCACTTCCCATCATTGCGGATTCGCCGTCGAGGCAAATCGACCATCCACCCTCTGTTGTCGGCAGCAATGCTGCGTCAGGATAGATGGCTTCCAGCCTGGTATGTTGCCAGCCGCTGAACAATTCAAGCCACAGGGCCATTCTGACACGGTCAACCGCGGCTACCCGATAGCCCTCCTGGGTGTGCAGGCCGAGCGCCAGGTGAACGCTATCGATATCCTGGGCGATTTGCTCTTCCACTGCATAGGGCAAAGCCTGGTTAATAAAGCGGCTCTGTTTGGCGGGAATGTCAGCTACGCAGAATAACGCCTCATCGCCCGGGATCAGGCCCACCAGCAAAACGTCATCAAGGCCGTTCTGGCTCAGCGTTTGCTCAATCGTGCTGCGAAGATCGCCGCTGCCCTGAGCCTGGGAATCACCCCCGGCGTCGTAAAGCACCCAGTTGAACAAACGGGCTTCCGGATCATCTGTGCTCTCAGCAATGAGAGGCAATGGTCGCACGTAAAGGCGATAAGACATGGTTATCCTTCCGAGATAGTATAGGGCTCTTTGGTAATGCGATTCTTTTGTCCTGTATCCCGGTGCACCGTCCGGACATTACCTTCCTGATTACGAAAAACCGTGCTCACCATATTAACAACACGGTTATCGTAGGTAATCCTTGCAACAACCTCAAAAAAACGAGTCTGCAGCCCTAAACCTTGCTGCTTCAGACCAAGCCCTGCGAACTCTGGCAGTGCCAGAAAGTCTTGAAGGTTCTCAAACCGATCTTCCTCGCGCTTTTCAAGAATAGACGCAGCCTGAGCTTCCGTCAGGTCCTCATGCAGTGACATCAACACGTGAGCCGTCGCCGTATTCACGTTAATTCCCAGCCCGCTGACCGGCAAGGTCGTAACATGAGGCCGCAATGCCACGTATATTTCTTCAGTCATACCTTCAATCAGCCGCAACTCTGATACGCTCATAAACGGCTGGTTTGCCGCCCGAAACCCCGGCTCAGCCATCAGGTACTGGCCATCTTCTGCACCGTAGGCACTGATTGTCTGATCGTCCGGATCAATCCAGTCCACCAAAGCATCTACCGAAATACCGTTGATCCCGAGCGCAATCAGCAAACGGGTAACGCGATCTTTGACCACTGGGTCCACCTGGCCACTTGCGGCAACCAGGTCATTCAGGTTTATCCGCCCCCCCAGATCGTCAATCTGCACTTCCACAACGCCATTTTCGTCCAGCGGCAGAACGGCGGCGTTCATCGCCCAGAATTCATCCAGGCTGTCGACCATCAGGCTGTCTTCTTTATCCTCTTCAAAATCCCGCACCAGGATCTGACGCGCAAACGCCTCTGCACCCAGTGCAATGCTTTGGCCCTGCTGCTGCGCCAGGTAATGTCCGGCTTTAAACACGCGAATATTTTGCTGTTGGGTCATGCCGGAGGCCAGCATTACCACTAACGCCATTGCGAGCAGCACCATAATCAGTGCAACACCCTGCTGCTTTTTTGGGCAGGTGCCGTGAGAATAGGGGGTCATGTTGTTCTAGCCTCCCTGCCCTGTCGGAGCCTGAGTAGCGCCCTGTTCAGCGGCACTGGCATCCTGTTCTTCGTCTGCCTCGCTACGGGCTTCGTTGATCTGATTCACAAGGCCTTGCGCGCCCGCCGGATCATAGTCTGGCAATACAAACGTTCGCACAAGCTCACCAAAGAGTTCGTGCTCAAGGGTGATTTCTATACCCCTCGGAAAAGGAATGTCGGGGCGCGCACCGGGCGTCAGTGCGGCCATGGCGTCGTCGGGTGGCCATTCAGTTTCCCAGCTGTTCTGTTCGTTGAGGAACCGCAGGTCAAAAGCAGTGACATCCTCAAGCAACAACAGATCCCGACCGTTATCCTCCTGCCCTTGATCCACCATTGGCCAGTATCGGCGACGCAGTTCACTACCGGTGTATTCCCAGCTCACGCGCTGAAGGCTGCTGCGACGGATACCCAGCGGATTGCGCCAGCCTTGTCGCGTCACCATGAGGGCGAAATCATCTTCACGGCTGGTCAAAGCAGGCTTGAAGTCACCGTAAATATCCCGGGCCGGACGATTAACGATTTGAGTGATATCTCTTTCCAGAAGGAGCATCGCCCGCTGCACACCGTCGAATTGTTCGGCGAGTTCATCAACCCGATCGCGGGAAAGGATTACCCCGTTCAGCACCTGCCATACGCCAATACCGATCACGGCAGTAATAGTGATCGCCACAAGCACTTCAAGAAGCGTGAACCCCCGCTGGCTATTCGGCTCTCTCATTTCTCACCCACGAAAGCAGAAAGCGTATGCACCGGGTAGGGTTTTGATCGGCCTTCACGATATCGGGATACCTCGACTTCCACGCGCCGCATTTTAGGCTCGGCCGTGGCGAGCACCTTTGTTGCCACTTGCCAGCGAAAAGGACCGTAGTCTTTATCTTCCGCATTCTCGGAAATACCCGGCAGGCTATTCTCCAGCCGGATTTCATTGATGCGGTTATCCGCTAGCCAGCCTGCCAGGGTTTTATCGCGGATACGTTCATAGCTTGAGATATACTGGCTGCCCACTTCCGCAGCGGCGGTGGCGATCAGGCTGAAAACCAGTAGAGCAATCATCACTTCGATGAGAGTGAAACCTCTTGCGGGCCTCTCCAGCTTGTTGAGTTGATACGGCCTCACCAGTCGCCCCCCTCATCGCCTGGCTGGCGCCACTGAATGGGCGAGATTCCATCCGATGCAAGGGTCTGCGTGTAGTCCGTTTCACTGCCAATGGTGAACTCCAGCTCAAAAGGCGTGGTTTCTCCACTGGAGAAAAACACCACATCTGGCCGTAGCTTGTCTTCCGCAGACGCCAGGCGGGGAGTATCGCTTTCAATGAACGGTGTGGTTACCAGCCATTGCGGAAACGCTCTGGCTCGGAATAAACGCTCGCCCGACCCTTTCCAATCGCCGGTTTCGTCCTGAAAGGCGACAAAGCGATACCCGTTCTCTTCAAGCAGCAGCCCGAGCTCCAGGTTGTTCAGCACCGCCTGGTCCGATGCGGTCTGCATCAGCAAATACAGTTCCCGCACCTCATTTTGCAATTCCCGTTGCTGAGAATTTCCACCCATGGTAAACACCGCAAGGGCCGCAAGCAGCCCGACCAAAACCAGGACAACCAGTATTTCAATCAGCGTAAAGCCGTTGCTGTTGTTACCTGATCTTGCGCGAATCACGAATCAGTTGCCGACATTCCAGAGACTGATATCAGACGCGTCGCCATCACCACCATCCTGGCCATCGGAACCCTTTGAGTAGAGGTCGTAAGGGCCTTCCCGGCCCGGGCTTACATACTGAAACTCACTCCCCCAAGGATCTTGCGGGACGCTTTTCATGTAGCCATCGGGGTTCCAGTTCTTGGGCTCGGGGCTGCCACTGGGGCGTGATACCAATGCTTCGAGCCCTTGCTGTGTGGAGGGGTAATGGCTGTTATCCAGGCGGTATAGATCCAGCGCCTTGGAAATATTGGTTAGTTGGGTTTCCGCCACGGTTACCTTGGCCTGGTCGCTCCGGCCCATGATATTTGGCGCCACAATGGCCACCAGCAGGCCAAGAATTACCATCACCACCATGATTTCGATAAGGGTGAAGCCCCGACTGGATTGCGGAATATTCAGGTTTTTCATCGTCATTGTGTCACTCGTTGTTGGCTTGAATGGTTGGCTTTAATGGCTTTCATCACAAGATATTAGCCGACCAGATTGCTCATGTTCAGTATGGGCAGCATGATGGCCATCACAATAATCAGTACGACCACACCCATTACCAAAAGCATCATCGGCTCAAAAAGCCCGACGATAGCGGCTATTTTCGATTGCAGCGTATTTTCCTGCATCCTTGCAGTACGTTCCAGCATGCTGTCCAGCTCCCCGCTGGCCTCTCCGCTGGCGATCATCGTCAGCATCATCGGCGGAAAGTAGCCGGACTGATCCAGTGCCCGGTGCAGAGAGCCTCCTTCACTGACTTTTCGCGCGGCGTCTCTGAGTTCCTGGCGCAGATAGTCGTTGGAAAGTACCTCACCTGCAATCCTCATAGCATCTACCAGAGGAACACCACTGGTTGTCAGGATGCTCAGCGTGCTGGCATAACGTGCCGTGTTAACGCCCCGCACCATTCCGGCAAACAAGGGCAAGTGCAGCAGGCGTTTATGAAACCGCATGCGGATAGCCGGTTTGGTAAGGGCAAATCGGAATGCCATCAGGCAGCCAGCCAGCAAAATAAAGAGGTAGGCGCCGTAACTGGTAAGAAATCCCGACATTGCCAGCATCGCCAACGTCAGTCCGGGCAACTCCTGCCCTTGCTTCACAAAAACCTCAATAATATCGGGCACAACGTAGGTCAACAGAAAGACGACAATGGCGATTGCTACAAAGCTCAGAATGATGGGGTAAATCGCGGCTAGCTGTATCTTCTGGCGCGATTCCTGTCGGCTCTCCGTGTAATCCGCCAGCCTGTTCAGAACCAGATCCAGATGCCCGGCATGCTCTCCCGCAGCAACGGTTGAGCGGTAGAGTCTTGGGAAGGCTTTCGGGAATTCGCCGAGGCTATCGGCCAAGGTATAACCTTCCATAACCTTCGCACGAATGGCGATCAACATACCGCGGGTACGGGGACGGGTGGTTTGCTGGGCCGTTGCCGAAAGCGCTTGTTCAATGGGAATGCCAGACTGGATCAAGGTTGCCAACTGGCGTGTAACCAGCGCAAGATCGGCGGCTGTAAGAGAACCTCGCCCGCTAAGCGGGTTGCTGCGGCTTGGCTTTTGAGCTGCCGGTTCCACTGCAAGCGGTGTAAGGCCTTTTTCCCGGAGCTGCTGGCGCACTGCACGAGGGGCGTCGGCCTCTAGCACACCCTGTTTCTGTTTTCCCCGCGCATCAAGAGCCTTGTATTCGTAGGCAGGCATGGCTTATTGGCCCCGGTGCGTTACGCGAAGCACCTCTTCCAACGTGGTGACGCCATCAAGAATTTTCCGGACACCGTCTGCGTGAATGCTCGGGCCTTTCAGCCGGGCTTCCCGCTCCAGATCCAGTTCTCCTGCACGCTTGTGAATCAAAGCGCTAATCTCCTCGGTTACTTCAACCACTTCATAGATACCAATACGTCCGCGATAGCCTAACTGGTTGCAGTGCTCACAGCCTTTTGCCCGATAAATGGTTGGCGGATTGACAAATTCCTGCTGCAAAAATTCGCAGTGCTCTTCGGTGGGCGTATACGGCTCTCGGCACTCCTTGCATAGCACCCGTACAAGACGCTGGGCCACAATGCCCACCAGGCTTGATGAAATCAGGAAGGGTTCAATGCCCATATCCATCAGCCGGGTAATCGCACCAACCGCCGTATTGGTGTGCAGCGTAGATAACACAAGGTGACCGGTGAGACTGGCCTGAACGGCAATTTCGGCGGTTTCCAGGTCCCGGATTTCACCAATCATCACCACATCGGGATCCTGCCGCAGAATAGCTCGCAAGCCCCGGGCAAATGTCATTTCAACCTTTGGATTTACCTGGGTCTGGCCAATGCCCGGCAGGTTGTATTCGATAGGATCTTCGACCGTAAGGATGTTTCGGCTGCGGTCGTTAATCTCTTGCAACGACGCATACAGGGTTGTGGATTTACCCGACCCTGTAGGCCCGGTAACCAGCAATATACCGTAAGGCCGGTGAATCAGCTTGCGCAGGATTTTCAGGTCGTCTGGCGCCATTCCCAGAGATTCAAGGCGTATCGCACCCGCCTGTTTATCCAGCAAACGCAGAACAACCCGCTCGCCACCGGATGACGGCATGGTAGAGACACGGATATCTACCTCACGGCCGGCCACTCTCAACGCAATCCGGCCGTCCTGAGGTACCCGCTTTTCGGCGATATCCAGCTTTGCCATAACCTTGATTCGTGAAACCAGCAACGGTGCCAGCGCTCGTTTGGGTTGCACGACTTCACGCAACACGCCATCAACGCGAAACCGTACAATCAGGCGCTTCTCATAGGTTTCGATGTGCACATCCGAAGCGCTGCTCTTCACTGCCTCGGTCAGAATCGCATTGATCAGGCGGATAATCGGCGCGTCGTCTTCCTGCTCCAGAAGATCTTCCGTTTCCGGGACCGAATCGGCGAGCGAAGCCAGATCCATATCATCGCCAATACCCTCGACCATCTGCATGGCTTCTGCAGAGTCGTTTTGATAAGCCGCATTCAGCGCCTGATCAAAGTGGTCGGGCTCAATGGTGGCAAATCGCGCACGACCGCCGCTTATCCTGTTGGCTTCCGCCAACGCAGAATGCGGAGCGCCAGGCCTGACCAGAATAACCGGGGCACCCTCTTCCGAGCGGGTCAAAATAACGCCGTTACGCTTCGCAAAGGTAAAGGGAAGACGACCCAGCGGAGCATCCAGCGGCTGAAGTTCGGTTTCTGTGCTCAAGGTTGTCCTCGTTCTTATAAGGCTAAGGCAATCAGAAGGAAGGCTATCACAGGACATAGGCCCGCTGAATAACTCTGTGCACTATACTCCCAATAAAAGACGCTATTCTGATAACCTGTGGGACTTTTGCCGCTCCCTTGGCCGCTTTTGCTCGGCCAGAGGCTTTTCGGCGGCTTGCGAACTTGCATTCTGGACGATCAATGCTCTCAATAAATCAAAGAGTTCCGCTCATTCTGGCCCTCGCCGCAGGCTTGGCCATGGTCGTTGTGACAGCATGGCAGACCTACAGTTTCTGGCAGGATGAAAGCCGCCAGGCGGCTCAGAGCAACCAGCCGGCGGCACAAACGCTCACAGAAAAACCCAGCGCCCCGGCTCTGCCTCTTGCCTCCCTGGATTTTTTTGGCACTGCGCAGACAGGCGGCGCTGAGGCGCCGGAAAATACTGAAGACCTGCCAGAAACGAACCTTCGGCTTTTTCTTCGGGGCATTCTTGCATCCGATGGAGACTTTCCGGGTAGTGCATTAATAGAAGACGACAAAAGCAAGACGGAGGTCTACCTGGTGGGCGATGAACTGCCTGGCAACGCCAAACTACGCTCTGTTTATCCCAACCGCGTTATCCTTGATCGCGCTGGCAAGCTGGAAAACCTGTTTTTCCCGGAGTCTGACAGCAGTTCCGGAATGACCTTCTCATCAGACGCCGACAACATCCAGCAAGAACCCGATCAGCAAGTTCAGGTGCCGGATATTACCAATCGGCCCGGCCGTTCAACGCCACCGCCCGCAAACGAACAGGAGCGCCGGGAAGAAATACGCAAGCGCCTCGAACAACTCCGGGAACGCCTGCGTACCAACGGATAGTAGGTAGCTTTCTACTCCCTTCCCTATCTCTCTGCCATCCAGGGCTGTGTCGGCAAATGACACAGTCAATGTCGTTATGGGACAGTGTGAGCATCGCATAAACCGATAGAATGCTATCTGGTTCAATCAACACTGGAGTGTACTTTGATGCAACGCTGGAACGGCTGGGGCGATGAGCAGTTTAATCTGGAACTACCGACACAGGGGCGGAGCTTTCTTTCAGAACGTGTGGGTTCCGGCAAGCCTCTGAGCGATGCCTCTTTGGAGTCTGTCTGCGCCAAGGTTCCGGAGTCACGCCTGCCGGCTGATGCCACCGTTGATAAGCTGATCGACACCAGCCCCGAAGTACGGGTGCGCCACGCTCGCGGTCAAAGCTTGCCGGACTGGCTGGCCATGCGCAGCGGTGATTTCGGCGTTTTCCCCGATGGTGTCGCCTGCCCTGAGAGCAGCCTCGACGTGCAGAAACTTCTTCAGTATGCGCAGGCCGGCAGCATTGAACTGATCCCCTATGGTGGCGGCACCAGCGTTGCAGGCCACATCAACCCGCTGGAGAGCGACAAACCGGTACTCACCGTGGACATGGGTGGCATGAACCGCCTGATTGACCTCGACCGGGAGAGCCAGATTGCCACATTCGGCGCAGGTACCCCGGGGCCCCTTGTCGAATCCCAGTTACGGGCTCACGGATACACGCTCGGGCACTTCCCCCAATCGTTTGAACTCTCAACCATTGGCGGCTGGGTAGCCTCGCGCTCCAGCGGACAGCAGTCATTGCGTTACGGCAGGATCGAGCAGTTATTTGCCGGCGGCCGTGTCGAAACACTCAAAGGTACGCTGGACCTGCCCACGATTCCGGCTTCAAGTGCTGGCCCGGACATTCGTGAGATGATCCTTGGCTCCGAGGGCCGCATTGGCTTGATTACCGAAATTAAGGTGCGAGTCAGCCGCCTGCCGGAACAGGAAAGCTTTCACGTTGTATTTTTCCCGGACTGGGATAAAGCCCGCACCGCCTGCCGTAAACTCGTACAAAATCGTACCCAGCTTTCCATGTTGCGCCTGAGCAACGCCATCGAAACTGAAACCCAGCTGGCGCTTGCGGGGCACCCACACCTTATCGGCATGCTCGAAAAAGTACTTTCCCTGCGCGGCTCTGCCGAAGGCAAGTGCATGATGACCTTCGGGCTAACTGGCACCAGCAGGCAGTGCGACAGTGCCAAACAGGAAGCCAAACGCATCTGCTCGGAACACAAAGGCGTGTATACCGGAACCCGGCTGGGTAAAAAGTGGGCCGAAAAGCGCTTCACCATGCCCTACCTCCGGGAAGCACTGTGGCAGATGGGTTACGCCGTGGACACTCTGGAAACCGCAACCGACTGGGACAACGTTGATCACCTGCTTGGCTTGATGGAAAGCAGCCTTCGCGGCGGGCTACAGACCCGTGATGAAAGCAAAGATGAACGCACACACGTATTCACTCACTTGTCGCATTTTTACGGCCAGGGCTGCAGCATATACACCACTTATGTTTTCCGTGTTGCAGACAGCTATGAAGAGACTTTAGCGCGCTGGAAGCATCTGAAGAACACAACCTCTGAACTGATCGTGCGCAATCGTGGCACCATCAGCCATCAACACGGTGTTGGCAAAGATCACGCGCCCTTCCTGCCGATTGAAAAAGGTGCACTTGGAATGCTGGCCATTCACTCCCTGTGCAAAACCTTTGACCCCGAAGGTATTCTCAACCCCAAAACCCTGGTGGAATAGCGCTGATGAAGCGTCGAGACTCATTGCTCAGAGAACTTCAAAGCAGACCCCGCACGTTTGATCTTGTGGTGGTTGGCGGCGGCATTACCGGTGCCGGTATAGCGCGGGAAGCTGCCGGTAGCGGCCTGAAAACCCTGCTGGTTGAACAGCGGGATTTTGCCTGGGGAACGTCCAGCCGATCTTCGAAGATGGTGCACGGCGGCCTGCGCTATCTTGGGGGCGGCCAGTACCGGCTGACCAGAGACGCTGTTACCGAACGCCAGCGCCTGATGGACGAGGCACCGGGGCTTATCGAGCCCTTGCGTTTTATCATGCCGCACTTTCAGCGCCAGTTTCCCGGCCCGCGCCTGTTTCAGGTTCTGCTAAGGGTCTACGATTGGATATCTCGCACTCATTCACGTCAACTGCTGACACCGGGGGAGACGATGCAATGGGTGCCCGGTCTGAACACCGAAAAGCTGACCGGCGCCAGCAGCTTTACCGATGCAGTAACCGATGACGCCCGTCTGGTACAACGGGTCATCACCGAGGCCCGTCAGGATGGCGCATGGTGTCTGAACTACGTTAAAGCGGTGAAGGTTCTGCGCACCGACGGCAAGGTTAGCGGGCTTGAACTGCAAGCGGAAGACGACACCGAGGCATTCATCGTTAATACGCCTCTGGTCATCAATGCGACAGGTGTATGGGCAGATCGGCTTCAGCAGCCAGATAGTGATGAGAAACCCATGACAATTCGGCCGCTGCGAGGAAGCCATCTGGTTCTGCCGTGGCACAAGCTGCCAGTCTCCTGTTCTGTTTCCCTGTTCCACCCGGATGACAAACGCCCGGTTTTCGCGTTTCCCTGGGCCGGTACAACGGTGCTGGGCACGACGGATCTTGATCATAAAGAAAGCCTGGACAAGGAACCGCGCATTGCCGGCGAAGAAGTAGATTATTTGTTGCGCATATCCACGAGACTGTTCCCGGGCGCAGCAATTTCCCGAAGCGACGTTCTTTCCACCTGGGCAGGCGTTCGACCAGTCGTCACTGCAGAACACAGCACCGCCGGCCCTAAAGCCCCGTCAAAAGAAAGCCGTGAACATGAATTCCGCGAAGACATGGGGTTAATCAGCATTGCCGGCGGCAAGCTGACCACCTTCCGACTGATCGCAAGGGAAGCGCTTTCCAGAGGCTTGGGAGGTGAAGAGCACTTGCGACCGGAGAGCGGTCCGGTGTTTCGACCCGCGCCCCGGCTACTGCGCCCAGCAAACATAAACCATCAGAACTGGCAGCGGCTTACGGGCTTTTACGGTTCGGACCTATGCGCGGTTCTGCAGGCTGGGCCTACCGTACCCGTTAGCGATGATGCGGCCTCCGGCTCTGTACCGGGCGAGCTGCTGTGGGCCGAAGTTGTCTGGGCCTGCAAGCACGAAGACGTAAAGCACTTGGATGATCTTATGTTGCGCCGCACCCGGCTTGGCCTGATAGCGCCTGAAGGCGGCAAAGCATTACTGCCGTTAGTGAAACAACACTGTCAGAGCACTCTCAACTGGAATGATGACCAGTGGCGTGCCGAAGAGGTCCGGTACATGGATCTATGGAGAGAAGCCTATTCCCTCCCGGGCCATCCGGAGTCGACGCATGCCGTCTGACCCGCTGATTCTCGCCATCGATAACGGTACCCAGAGCGTACGCGCCCTGCTCTTCGATACTCGCGGTAATCTTGTCGCCAAAGGCAGGCAGGAGATTCAGCCGTACTTTTCCAGGCAGCCGGGCTGGGCGGAGCAACAGCCTGAGTATTTCTGGGAAAACCTCGGCAAAGCTTGCGCTCAGCTTTGGGAATCTACAGACATCACACCAGACAGGGTTGTGGGCGTTACCGTCACAACTCAGCGTGGTACGGTTATTAACCTCGACGAACACGGCAAACCGCTGCGCCCGGCAATTATCTGGCTGGACCAACGGCACGCCCGGGTCGATGGCCCGGTGAAAGGCCCCTGGGGCTGGCTGTTCAAACTGGCGCGGCTTGAAGACACTATTAATCGCTTTCGGGAGAACACCCAGGCCACCTGGATTGCCCAGAACCAGCCGGAAATCTGGGACAAAACCCGACATTTTGTTTTGCTGTCCGGCTACCTGAACTACCGTTTAACTGGCGAGTTCCGGGATTCCACCGGAAGTCAGGTCGGCTACCTGCCATTTGACTACAAAAAGCACCGTTGGGCCGGCCACCGGGATTTCAAGTGGCAAACCATGCCGGTAAAAGAATCTATGCTGCCAGAGCTGGTCAGCCCGGGCTCCACTCTGGGCCATCTCACCACAGAAGCCGCCAGCCACTTAGGACTTTCGGGAGATCTGCCGGTGATTGCAGCAGCTTCCGACAAAGCCTGTGAGATACTCGGCTCCGGAGGCTTGACGCCAGACATAGGCTGCATGAGTTATGGCACAACCGCGACTATAAATGCCACCAACAAACGCTATGTGGAACCGGTACGTCTGATGCCGCCCTATCCTTCCGCATTGCCCGGGCATTACTCCACAGAAGTGATGATTTACCGGGGCTTCTGGATGGTGAGCTGGTTTAAACGCGAATTCGGTTTACGAGAGCGTAAAATTGCCGAGCAACGCGGTATTGAACCGGAAGAGCTGTTTGATGAACTGGTTCAAGCTGTACCAGCGGGTTCCATGGGCCTGATGCTGCAGCCCTACTGGTCACCTGGTGTGCGCCAGCCCGGGCCGGAAGCCAAAGGCTCTATCATTGGTTTCGGCGATGTTCACACCCGCGCGCATATCTACCGAGCCATTCTTGAAGGCCTGGCTTACGCACTGCGAGAAGGCAAAGAAAAGATCGAAAAGCGCAGCGGCGTTAAAATCCGGAAACTTCGGGTTGCGGGTGGCGGCTCTCAAAGCGATGCGGCGATGCAGTTAACCGCCGACGTATTCGGTTTGCCGGCCGAGCGCCCCCACACCTATGAAACCTCGGGGCTCGGTGCTGCGATTGATGCCGCTGTTGGCCTGGGCCTTCACCCTGATTTTAAAACCGCTGTAGCGGAGATGACCCGGGTTGGCGATGTGTTCCAACCAAGCCCCGAAGCGCGCGAGCTATATGAAAGGCTCTACTCCGAAGTTTACCTGCGCATGTACCCACAACTTCAGCCGCTGTACCAGAAAATCCGGGATATAACCGGCTATCCGAAGTAGGTTTCTGTGCACAGGCTGCAGCTTTGCATTGGCTGCATAATACGCAGCCAATGCGCCCTGCCTCAGCCGTTAAAGTCTTGGTAGTGCGGTCCCCTCAGGAACCCGAATCTCAAACCCCGATTTCACATTAACGGTCTGACCGGCGGGCACTTCGCGATTCCACGCCAGGACACCCTTTTCGTCATCAACATTCCGTTCAACGGGCTCACTGATCTCCAGTGGCTTAACGATAAGAATATCCTTCTGCGACACAGGAAGCCGGTCAAAAATTCGTACCTGCACAGCTTTCGAGTGGTGGTTCGTGATCTCAAACCGGTTTTGTCGACGCTGAACGTTCTCGCTCTTCCACACACCCTCCTCTCCGGTGCGTTCCAGTTCGTTCACAACAGCGACCCGGATGCCTTCATCTACTCCGAACCCGAGCGTAAGTTCTTCGCCGCCTGTCAGCTCCGGCAACTGGCTTTCACCCACACTTTGTCCATCCCGATATAACGTTAAACGGCCGGCAGGTATGGGTGCCTCCGACTGGAATGTACCAGTTGCATGCAAATAACCAGTGGTGTCCATGACTGGCGCCGTCCAGGTCGCAACCTTAACCGGAATCACGTGTTCTGCAACTGTCAGCCGCTGCCCTGAACTGCCACTGGGAATATCAACCGGCAATGGCACCTTGTAGCTCTGTGTAAACGTGCTTTGACGCTCGACAACCGCCACACTGCTTCCCATGAGCATCTCCGCCTCCATATCAGCCATCGGCGCCGATGTCTTCGAGCGGTAGGCCTGGGGCGGCTGAGGGCTAACAACCCAGGAATACAGCGGCGGCATGGCGGTGCCCCGTCGGGCGTTTGCAGTCGCGAGGCGCAGTTCAACATCCTCCCAGTTGGTTCCGGTTGATTGCTGCACAACAGCGAGGTGCTCAAGCGTCACCTCTCCATTAACTCCGTCACCAGCCCCACCTTCAAGTTCTGTTTTCAGGCGGGCATTGTATTCACTCCGCCAACTGGCATCGGGCGTTTGAAACCTGAGCTTTACCTGCAGCTCGCCATTTTTGAGCGCCAGATAGTGCACCACAACCTTTTTGGTTGTCCTTGCACTCTGTTTAACCTGGGACAGCTCGCGGATTAAACGGTCCTTCAAGGCAATATCGTCGGTCATTCTTGTACGAATCGTCCGTATTTCCGACAACGCACTCTGTGTTGTGTTCTTCAACGCGGCAGCCATGTCATTCAGCTCTGAAGCCGACAGTTCGTGCGGAGACTCCGCTGCTTTGCTCATAAGGGTAACCTGCTGGTTCCAGGCTCGAATCGAATCCTCCTGTTCTTGAATCCGCAAGGTTACAGCAGACAACTCATCGCGGATTCTCCGAGTTTCTCCTGCCACAAATTCTGCTTGCTCCACACGACTGATCTGAACCTGCCGAACCTGTGATCCCGCGCCCCCTTCAAACGCTACTTGCAAACTCTGATCCTGAAGGCTAACCGGCAGCCCCTCAATCTCAACGGTTCCCGGGCCGAACGTTACGTTTGCACTTTGCTCCCAGGTAAGTTCCGCATGGGAAGGATATAAGGTCGCCGTTGTAATCTCGGCCTGTGCCATCAGTGGCATGGTCGCAATGGCAATCGCAAGCAGGCAGTGCTTTTTCATCAGGAGGCCCCTCAGGGTAGCGTCTGTTTAAGTGGAGACAATAACTGTGCTCAGTAACGTACAGGATAAACACTCCTTTAACAGCGACATGTCTATGAATTAGCGGTATTTTTTTTAATGTTTTTCGTCTGGCAGGACAAAATATTCCGAACTAGGCTTACCGATGGCATCGAAGGAAGCTGTGGTGCTCGGGGGCCCGTTTACAAGCCAGTCAGGCACCCTGTGCTGACAGTCCGCTACCAGCGGACTTAACAAAAAAACCTCCCAGGATTGGAGAACTCAAATGAACATCAGCACCCTAAGCCGCACCGTGGCGATAGGATCTTTTTTATTCGCCACAACCGCCCTGGCCAGCTCAGGCAACAGATCCACCGCCGACCTATATAATGCCTTCTGGAGCCCTGGCCACATAAGTCCGTTCGAGTGTCGATTCGGCATTCTCAACAGCACCCCGCTCGGCTTGCCTCGTTGTATGCAAGCCAGCAACATTCAGTATCATCTGGATATGCTCTACGGCATTGCTCAAGCTAACGATGGCAACCGGGCTGCCGGATTATCCGGTTACCAGGCGTCGGTTGATTACATCAAAACCACGCTTGAGGGCGCCGGGTACGAGGTCACCATCCAGCCTTTCCCATTCAACGCATTTTATCCTGCCGGTGATGGCGTACTACAAGTGATAGCACCCACTCCAACGGATTATGTATGGGACGAGGATTTCACTTACCTCTCTCAGACCGAGCCCGGTGATGTATCAGGCACTGCAGTGCCTGTCGCGGTGCAGCTCGGCTCCGATAATACGTCGACGAGCGGCTGTGAAGCAGATGACTTTATAGACTTCCCGGCAGGCTCCATTGCCATTGTTCAACGGGGCCTCTGTGGCTTTGGAATCAAAGCCACCAATGCAGCTAATGCCGGCGCCATTGGCGTGGTTATTTTTAATCAGGGCAACACCGACGACCGCAAAGGTTTGATTAATGCCACTCTGGGCGACGATTACGCCGGTGGGATTCCGGTTTTGTTTACGACCTACGACATAGGTGCGGGTTGGGTCGACCAACCTGACCTGGAGCTCCGAATTGTCGCTAACGTAGTGAGGGAGCAAACCGAAACTTTCAACGTGCTAGCTCAAACCAGCCGCGGCAAACCCGATAACGTAATAATGACCGGTGCGCATCTTGACTCTGTGTTTGAAGGCGCCGGTATAAACGACAACGGGTCCGGCAGCGCCGCCTTGCTTGAACTGGCCCTGCAAATGAAACGGGCGCGCCCTCGTAACCAGGTTCGCTTTGCCTGGTGGGGCGCCGAGGAAGCTGGCCTGGTAGGTTCGACCTTCTATGTAAACAGCCTCTCTCAGCAAGAACAGGACAATATCAAGGTATACCTGAACTACGACATGATTGGTTCGCCCAACTTTGGCAACTTTATCTACGATGGTGATGGCTCTGATTTTGACCTTGCCGGCCCTCCGGGCTCGGCGGCCACTGAGGCGCTTTTTGAAAAATACTTCAGCCTGCGTGGCATAGCATCGGAGGGTACCGAGATAAGCTTCCGGTCTGACTACGCCCGGTTCTTTGAGGTCGGTATTGCGTTTGGGGGACTGTTTACTGGCGCGGAAGGGATAAAAACCGAAGAGCAGGCTGCCAAATATGGCGGTGAGGCAGGCGCGCCATACGACGCTTGCTATCACGCAGCGTGTGATGACATCACCAACGTGGACGAACTCGCGCTGGAGATCCACGGCGATGCCGCAGCGTTTGTCACCAGTTGGCTGTCGCTTTCAACCAGAGTGATCGACAGAGAAATTGCGGCAGCCGAGGACGCACAACCTGCAGCAAATGCGCGTTCATTACTAGTTGAACCAAAGTACGACATTACCCATTGGGGTGATAAGTGGATCAAGTAGTCGTTCTATAGGAAGATCGCAAAAAAAGGCCTCTCGCAAGAGGGGCCCTTTCTCCTGATAAGTTATCGACCCCGCTAGGGCACATCCTTCTTACTGGCCCTCTTACTCTGGGCAATTTCCTGCGCCCGGCCACGATCATCGCCATCGGGTCGCAACGGTTCCTGATCTTGTCCGTGAGCTGGAGCAAACATCACACGGGTGAGCAATGGAAAGTGATCCGATCCTATCGAGGGCAAACGGGTAATGGAGGCAAGCGTAAAATGATGGCTGTGAAACAAATGATCCAGGGGCCACCTTAACAACCGATAATCAGCATGAAACGTGCTGTAAAACCCTCGCCCTACCCTTGGATCGAGCAAACCGCTTATCTTGCGGAACAAACGAGTTGTCGGCGACCAGGCCACGTCGTTCAGATCACCCGTTACAATCACCGGCTCATCACTGTCGGCAACGCTGCGCCCGACAATAACCAGTTCTGCATCCCGTTCTGTTGATTCGTCGTTTTCCGTGGGGCTGGGCGGTGCAGGATGCACAAAATGCACTCTCACCTTATCACCGGATCGAAGCTCAACCAGGGCATGCATGGAGGGCACCGTGTCTTCAATCAGAAAGCGCATTACAGGCTCGTACAGCGGCAACCGGGAGAACACGTGCATGCCATACAGGTTATCCAGCGGGCACTTGATGGTGTAAGGCATTTCGTTTTCCAACGCCACCAACCGGTCTTCCCACCACTGATCGGACTCCAGCGTCACAAGAATGTCGGGTTGGTGCTGTTCAACGAGTTTCAGCAATGCCTCGACGTTCCGATTATGCGTGAGTACATTGGATGTCAGAATGGCCAAGGTCCGATCAGGGCTTTTCGCCCGCGCGTCTTTGACCTCCTTCGGCCAAATCGCTGTATAGGGCAAAATCCACCAAAGCTGTGAGGCCAGCGATAGCCCTGCCACAACAATTAACACCCAACTCAAAGGCCGACTCAGATCCAGAAAAAACAGATCAATAAACACCAACAACAAGGCCAACACCGCTAACTGCAAACGCGGAAAATCGAAACTCCGAACGCTCCAATGGGGGTTACGCCACAAGGGCAACAGAGTCGCTACTGCGATGGCAACTGTAAAAAAGAGCAAAATTAGTAATGTCATGATTTGATTGTACAGCAACGTAAAAGTGCTGCGATTATTATCTGACGTCAGATCCAATCCCGCTTTGGCACACAGCTTCGCGCTTGAGCCGAGCGCTATCAAGATTTCTGCAGATTCCTGAATGCTTCCCTCACATGAAGCGCCAATGCGTCGTTCAGTTCGTTGGAGCCCTTACGAACGAGTGCCAGTTGGTAGGAGCCGATCTCGGGTAAACCCTGGTTAACTATCTCTTTGAGTGGCGGGCGTACAAGACTCTTGGGGAAAGATGCGACGGCGAGATCCGCAACCATAGCGGCCTCCTGGCCCGAGCAATGTTCACAGGTGTAAGCAATCCGGTAAGGCTTTGCAGCACTATCAAGCACGCGCAGTGTCATTCGCCGCCAGGAACAGCCTTCGTGAGCCACCGCTACTGGAAGAGGCGTTCTCAGAAATGCGGAACCATCCTCCCGCCCTACCCAGATCAGCGGCTCTTCGTAAACGACCTCACCGCGAATGTCCCGGACTTCATCCGCAACGGTAACCAGAGCCAAATCCAGCTCGCCAGCATCCAGCCGAGCCAGGTTTTGCTTACTCGAGCCAACGACAACATTCACCAACACAGCCGGATAGGAACGCGCAAACTGGGCAAGCACCTCGGGCAAAATTCGCGTTCCAACATCGTCTGATGTTCCTATGCCTACCTTGCCCTCCAAAGTCGGCGACAGAAAATACTGCACTGCCTCCTCATTTAATCGCAACAGTCGACGGCTGTAGTCCAGAAGCGCCTCGCCCTCAGCTGTGAGGCGGACCTGTCGCGGCTCGCGAATAAACAGGCATTTGCCAAGATTCTGCTCCAGCTGCTTGATTTGCATGCTGAGTGCTGAAGGCGTTCGGTGTACCAACTTGGCTGCACCGGTAAAAGTACCGCACTCGGAAATAGCCACGAAGGTTCTGAGGACCTCATTATCCAGCAACGGTATTGTCACGTGATTACGCCTCATTCTTGAATGCGGGCTTTTGACTTAAGCATATTTGAATGCAGAGTTAAATTCTTTTCGTTTGATTGAATGGTCTCAGAGCATCACCCTGTTATTACAATGCACGGATTATGTCGTTCCTGAACAATCCAGTGCTTTCAATTCGCGAAGGTATGAAGGCGGGTGGCGACCATGCTGAGCATCAGAAGAAATGACCAGTTAACCGGGCAACGCTCTTTGTCCTGGATGGAGAATTATTCCCGGCGCCAACAGTTTCGGCGTATGGCTATGTCACTACTGGCTGAGAAAGATGATGTTCTCTCAGACCTGGGTTACGAGCGCAGAGACCTTTTCGATGCGCTGAACCTGCCACTGCGCAGTGATGCTGTGCGGTATCTTGAACAGCATCGCAGAGTTTGATTTCATCATACTTGCCAGGCCCGGAATAGCGACGCTCAAAAGTTGTCAACGGGATCTCTGCGGCTGAACACCCGGCAACTTCTCCGACCGCGCAAGGCTGGCATTGCCGTACCCGGCTTCCATGCCTGGGGTGAGTATGGAAGCTCCGAAGGCGAAAATGGAGACGCCCTCAAAGATCTCGACAACCGTTGTTGCACCAGCAAGCACCACTCGCGCCAGCAAAAGCAAACTCTCACCAGATAGAACTGCCCCCAGGCTTCCTTCCCCAGAATTGCCCTTACTCCTCCTACTGATTGTAATCGTGATCCTTTCATTTCAATTGAATCTTTCTGATAATCATTTACAATCGCGTTTTGATTTTATCAGGAGAACTACTTAATGGCTGCCCGACTCTCTGCATACCGAACTCTACTGTCGCTGGCGATAGCCGCACCATTCGCTGTTCAGGCTGCGCCACAATCCCTGAATGAACTGGTTGTAGTTGGCAGCCGCGCCCCGGCACAAATCAGCCAGATTCCTGGTTCGGTCTGGGTTCTGGAAGACGAGGAGCTGGAAGAGCAGTTCCGCTCCGGCCAGGATCTGAAAACAGTTATTGGCAAACTGGTACCGAGCATGGATCTCGCCCCGGAAACCCGCACCAACTATGGCCAGAACATGCGTGGGCGCAGCGTACTGGTGATGATAGATGGTGTATCACTCAATGGCTCCCGCGGACTAAGCCGGCAATTCGATTCGATTGATCCGTTCAATATCGAGCGCATTGAGGTGCTTTCTGGTGCTACGGCCGTTTACGGAGGAGGCAGCACTGGCGGCATCGTCAACATCATCACCAAGAAAGGTCGGGCGGGCGGTGCACAGCTCAGCACAGAAGTAGGTGTTTCCAGTGGCTTTAATAACTCTGAGGATCGTACGTTCCGTTTTGGTCAGTCCATCGCCGGTGGTAACGACACCATAAAGGGCCGCCTGGCTATTGCAACCGAAGACAATGGTGCAATGTACGACGGTGATGGCAACCCTATCATGCCGGACATCTCCCAAACTGATCTGCAGTACAACCGCAGCGTAGACGTGTTGGGAAGCACTCAAATTCGCATCAATGAAAACCAGAATCTCGATTTGACCGCCCAATTTTATAACTCCGGTTTCCAGGGTGACCAAGGCGTCTGGCTTGGTCCCTACCTTTCTCAGATAAACGATCCTGAAATTCGTAATGGATTCTCCAGCGACCGCGACCCTCAAACCGAACGCTACATGTTCAATCTGGCATGGCAGCATCTGGATTTCCTCGGCCACACAGCTTACGTACAGGCTTCGATGCGCAACGAGGAATCCGGCTTTCACCCCTACCCTTATCAACGCGCAACCTTGCCCCAAAGTTACTTTGGCGCCTCAAGCCAGGACACCCGTCAATACCTGCTCAAAGGGCTACTGGCAAAGAATTTTGGCAGCGTTCGGCTCAACTACGGTATAGACCTTGATCGAGAAGATTTTTCCGCAAATCAGATGATTTTCGACAATGCTACCGCGTTCCCCAGTGGCGGCATGACGTTTGATGAGGAGTTCACGGTCGACCGTTATCCGGATTACCGTGTGGAAGGTATCGCAGCCTTTTTCCAGGCTGAGTGGCAGGCTACCGAAAGGCTCCAGTTAAATGCCGGCATCCGCCAGAGGCATGCGCGCCTCGATATGGAAGATTTCGTAGGTACGCAGCAAGCGGTCGAGGTGGAGCGAGGGCTGGCAACAGGTGCGGACGCCATTCCAGGGGGCGAAAACGATTACGATGTAACCCTGCTGAATGCGGGCGCGATCTATAACCTGAATGACGATCAGCAGATTTGGACCAATGTGAGCCAGGGCTTTGAAATCCCGGATCCGGGTAAGGTAGCCGGCCGGGGTAACTACAGCCTGATTGGCGGCCGCTACGTGTTAACCGACTCTCTGAACATCGACGACAACGCCATACCCGGCCTGAAGACCAACCAGGTGGAACTGGGATGGCGCACTTACAAAAAACAGTGGGATGCCCAGGTAGCCGCTTATTACACCTGGTCTGATAAAGAGGCAGTCACCAACCGCACAACTCTGACAGTAGATATAGAAGATAACAAAACCCGGGATTACGGCTTGGAAGGCGCCCTCACCTGGCGGGCAAACGAACAATGGTCTCTGGGAGGAACCGCACACTATGTACGTTCTGAAATAAAAGATACTGACGGCAGCTGGCAGAAAAATCTTGTAACCGCTGCGAGCCTGCCTAACGCCACAGCTTTTGTTCAGTGGCGAGACAGCCAGAACTCTGCGCGCCTTCAGGGTTCCCATGCGTTCGACATTGATGACGATGCCGGCGATGAAATCAATGGATTTACCACATTTGACTTGCTGACAGCCCGGGAGTTGCCCTTGGGGCGTATCAATTTCTCTGTCACTAACCTGCTGGATAAACAGTACGATACTGTTTGGGGCCAACGGGCCCAACTGTTCTACGGCTTTGAAAATCTTTTCGATTTCAAGGGCCAGGGCCGTACGTACACCCTGACCTATTCCGTGGACTATTGATTGCATGCTGTTTGGCAAGCACCCGGGGCACGCACTGCGAGCCCTTGTCCTCATGTTGATAAGCCTCACCGTTAGTGCAGATGATCTGGTCTTACACCGTGTCGACGAGCCGCAACAGAGCGAAACGCCCAAACGTGTTGTGGCGCTGAACTGGTGGTTGGCAGAGCACCTGCTGGCGCTGGGAGTCACGCCAGTGGGCGTGGCGGAAATTGAGCGCTACCGGGAATGGGTAGTGGAGCCGCGGGCGCCAGAATCGGTAAAGTCGGTGGGTCGTCGGCAGGCTCCCAATCTGGAAGCTATACGATCGCTAAAACCGGATCTGATTCTGGTGTCAGGCCACCTGGAAGCAGCAGTGCCAGCGTTGCGAGACATTGCGCCAACACTGGTACAGACCACTTACGAAGCCGATTCAAACCCTTGGGTTAAAGCCCGTGAACATCTGCTTGCTCTTGGAAAAATACTGAATCGCGAAGATAAGGCCCAGGCAGTTATTGCGAAGGCCGAACAGGAGCTTTCTGACATCCGAGAGCAGCTGTCTCAGGCCGGGCTGGCCGGTCAGATGGCATTCATCGTGCGTTTTCTGGACGACCGGCGTTTGCGTATTCACGGAGACAATTCAATGCTCAATCAGGCGCTGGAGCAGGCAGGGCTGAATAATGCCTGGCACCGCAGCACAAACCTCTGGGGCTTCACACCGGGAACAGTTGCAAATCTGGGAGGCCATCCGGATGCCTGGCTGATCTACATACGGCCATGGCCGGAAGCTGACCGGGAGCGACTGCAAGCAAGCGGACTATGGCCATATTTACCCATGGCCCGCAATGGCCGCATAACCGGCGTAGGGCCAGTCTGGACGTTCGGCGGCGTAGTCAGCGTGCCCCGAATGGCCCGCATGCTTGCCGATCAACTGCTGGAAAGTGCCCGGGAGTTGCAGCCATGAATCAGCTCGTTTTACCGCGACCTTCACAGCTTGGGCTGGTACTTCTTGCACTGTCATTACTGGTGGCGGGATTGCTGTTGTCTCCCGCCACCAGCATTGAGAATTTGTATCAACTACCTGGCGCTCTTGCACTGAACAAGTCTTCGACTTTCGAACAAGCCGTGCTGCATTACACCCTGCTACCCAGGCTGACGATCGCGCTGCTTACCGGCGCCGCCCTTGGCTTTGCGGGCACACTGGTACAACAAGTGCTGCGCAACCCATTGGCTGCACCTACCACATTGGGCGTTGCCGCAGGCGCACAGCTAACACTGGGGCTGGTCATGCTTCTGTCTCCCTCCCTCCTTGTATGGCGGGAAGCCTGGGCTATGATTGGAGGCCTCGCATCCCTTGGTCTGGTCTTGCTCATGGGTGCTCGGCGCGGGTTCGATCCACTTACACTAACCTTGTGCGGACTGATTGTCAGCCTCTACCTGGGAGCCATAAACACGGTTATTTTGTTGTTCAATGAGGAACAACTCGCTGGGCTGTTTATTTGGGGAGCCGGGGAACTCAGCCAAAATGACTGGAACAGCACTCTCGAGTTACTCCCCCGTTTACTCGTGGCCGCGAGCATTGCCTTGGCACTCTGGCGCCCGCTGCAAGCGCTGGACCTGGGCACGGAGGGGGCACGGTCGTTAGGGTTATCCCCTGGTGTCATCCGAATTCTTGCACTTTTGTTAGCGGTCTATCTCACGGCGCTGACAGTAAGCCATGTGGGTGTCGTTGGTTTCATTGGCCTGGCGGCGCCTGCCATCGTTCGCCTGCTGGGTGCACGGACTCTACGTCAACGTATGCTGGGCGGCGCCCTCACAGGTGCACTGATTTGTTTGGTGGCCGATGGCATTGCCCAACAACTGACTCTCGCGTTCGGGCAGCTGTTATTTCCCACCGGTGCCGCCACGGCGTTGATAGGTGGGCCGGTTCTGTTATGGGTATTGACCCGCAACCGATTGATACCTGCCCGACCCTCCCAGCCTGTATCCCTGGTTCCTCACCGGCGCAGGCTCTCCAAAACCGGCTTGCTTGTGCTCGGTTTGATCACTTTGGGAAGTCTGGCTATCACCCTGTCTCTCGGCCCCACCTGGGAAGGCTGGCGTTGGACAGGCTTTAATGGCGAGACGGCGGTGCTGGCCATGCGCCTGCCCAGAATGACCACAGCACTGATGGCCGGCGCCCTGCTCGCCGGCGCCGGCGTAATTGTTCAGAGATTAACTCGCAACCCCATGGCCAGCCCGGAACTACTGGGCATCAGTACCGGCGCAGCTATGGGTATGGTGTTGTTAATTCTTACGATAGGCGCCAGCAGCCGTGGATTGCAGATCCTCGCGGGAGGTGCGGGGGGCGCTCTGGTTTTGCTCGCGCTTCTGGTATTGAGCAGGCGCAGCAACTTTTCCCCACAGCGCTTGCTACTGGGAGGTATTGCTCTTTCAGCCCTTCTGGACGCCGGCATTCGAATGATCCTGGCCATGGGCGACGCCCAGTCCATCATGCTTCTTAACTGGCTGGCGGGGTCTACCTGGCTCTCTGACCAGTCCGACGCCTGGGCACTTATCGTTGCAACACCGGTCCTCGCACTGATGGCGATGCTGGCAAGCCGGTGGCTGGATCTTTTGCCTCTCGGTGACAGTGCTGCTAACTCACTGGGTTTGCCACTGGCACCGGCTCGTCTCCTGCTTTTATTACTGGCGGCGCTCATGACCGCCGCGGCCACCTTGGTTGTCGGCCCCTTGTCGTTTGTAGGCTTGATGGCACCACAGCTTGCAAGACTGCTGGGTTACCAGCGAGCCTTGCCGCAAATGCTGGGCGCCTTCGTTATCGGGAGTTTGCTGATGCTCTGGGCCGACTGGTTGGCCCGCTCGCTGGTTTATCCCCATGAGTTGCCCGCAGGGCTGGTGGCCACCCTGATCGGCGGCGGCTACTTTCTGGTGCGCATGTACCGAATGCCAAGCCGGCACTAATTTCGAAATATTATTGCTGAAAGACCGAATTCATAAAGAGAGCCTTTGCCATGTTTAAACTGGATGCCGTCAGCTACAGAATGGCGGAGAAAACGCTGCTCCACCCCATTGACCTCAGCCTCGATCATGGCCAAATGGTAGGCCTGATCGGTCATAATGGATCGGGCAAATCGACACTGCTGAAACTGATGGCCCGCCAGCTAAAGCCCTCTTCCGGCCAGGTCACCCTGGAAGGAAAGGATTTGCACCAGTGGGGTGATCGCCCCTTGGCGCGGGAGGTAGCTTATCTGCCACAGCAGCCTCCCGCTACGGACGGCCTGACCGCCCGGGAACTGGTACGTTTCGGTCGTTACCCATGGCATGGGGCGCTGGGGCGATTTTCACCCGAAGACGCAAAACAGGTGAGTCAGGCCATGGCGCTCACCGACACTGAGATCTTCGGTGATAGAAGCGTGGATGAACTTTCTGGCGGCGAGCGTCAGCGAGTGTGGTTGGCTATGCTGCTAGCTCAGAATGCCCGTTTCTTGTTGCTTGATGAACCTACCTCCGCCTTGGACGTTGCTCATCAAATTGAGGTGCTTTCGCTGGTACGCAAACTGGGGAAGGAGCTGGATATAGGTGTTGTCGTGGTGCTACACGACATCAACATGGCGGCCGGGTTTTGCGATCATCTGGTAGCCCTGCACAGTGGGCGACTGCTAACACAAGGCTCACCGGATGAATTGATGAACCCGCAAACCCTGAAAGATATTTATGGAGTGACTATGTCCATACTGGCCCACCCTCACCGCGAAGGTGCTCGTATCGCAGTGGCATAACGCACGATCAGCTCACCGTTCTTCTGGTAGAACTGCCCCCTTCGGGGGGCGATCAATATGGGGGCAATTCCCGCACAGCGCCATACCTGGCAGCCGATAGCGTATGCAACAGTGCCGCCGCTGTAGTTGCGGCTCACACCCTTCGCCGCGTTCTACGTAACGAACCGGACTGGCCATAGGATTCACGGACCCGTTTGGTCGTCTATCCAGCTCGATCAGTTGGCGGCCATCCGCAAGCATTTGATGCGGCACACTGCCGGCCTCCAGAGTGCGGATGAGCCTCTCGAAATAGGTGGCTGCGTTGCTCCACAGCACACGACGTGAAATCTTGATGTGATCGCACCAACCGTCAATCAGTGGAGAGAAGTTGTTATCCATCAGCTCCCGGAAGCGCTCGAATGGATTCTCTGGAGGCACCTGGAATGGTCGCCCCCCATGAGGCAACCGGAACGCCTCAGGAACACCGCCTTCCCCGATAATCACCTCAATCTGATTCAGGGCGACGGGGAGCTCGTGCCCAGCCACCAGATTGGCAGTCGCCACAGGTACGATCAGCTTTGAAAAATAGTGTTTGGACCAAAGAGAGATGAGTGCTCGCTGATCATTCCCGGAATGCGACTTTTGATACTCGCAAAGCAGTCGCGCCACACCCTCGGCGGAAACAAGATCCATTGCGGGTATTCCTGTCCGCTGATCCTGCCCCTTCAATACCAGTACATCCCGATAGCGTTCGAAATCACCGACAAAAAGATGAGCAAGGGCGGGAATGGCCATGGTTTATCTATCTGGTTCTCGGGTAGAACTGCTTAAGGAGGCTTGGGCACAAAAACAAACGATAATGCGAACACTTATCATTATACATGAAAATCTGAGGATGACGAGTCGTTAGCCATCTATTTCGCTAATGACCGCAGGGGGTTGCTCCCGAAAGAGGGCCCTGCCAAGGCTCTCAAAATATCGTTTAAAAGCGGCATTAATGTCCTGCCGGTGTCGGCCCATTGGATAGAGCCCGGCTTTGGCCTCTTCTGAGTATAGTGTGCAGCGACTCCGGGCCGCCCGCCGATGCCATACTGAAGGCCCAATGAGCCTCGCAGGGAAACAAGTGCTTCCGGGCCCTTGAGAATGACCAGCAGATCGGTCAATGCCCAGTAAAACCGGCCAGCCGCCCTGTCCCGCTCATGCGGAGTTACCCAGCGCCCTACTTCGATACTCCTGAAATCGAACCGACGCCTCACTATTATAAAAGACATCGAAGCTAGTGCTGTCATCACTTCCCTCCACATTTCAGCGACCGAGCCAATCAGCCACAGAAAAAGCCCGGGCACACGCCGTGAACTGTTTATATATACAGTATTCTGAGCATGCAAATCGTGTGAGTCAATACTATCGGCCCCTACCAGATGACCCGGGCGGCGGAGAAGGCCAAATTTGGCGAAACCATCCTAATCGACAGTGGAGCGCACCTGGGTGCGGCGCCGGTGCGTCGCTGAGCTTACCCCTCTGTCCTCACCTCTTTGCCATGGATTCCAGCATCCGGTTTACCGCTTCCAGGTGCTCCGGCTCGTTGTGACACATACCCTGAAACACAGCACAAAGGTCCAGAAAGTCCTTCAGCTCCATACGCTGGGCCATCTTCATAAGGCGTTTGGTCAGGCGGGTCGCCTTCGGGGGCTGACTGGCGATGCGTTTTGCTATCTTCATCACAGTCGGCATCAGCTCATCAGCCGGCACCACCTCCAGGACAATGCCCAGTTCCTTGGCCTCACTCGCCTCCACAACACGGCCGGTAAGTGTAAGTTCAAACGCACGCTGATAACCGATCAGGCGCTGCATGAGCCAGGCACCCCCGTCACCGGGGATAATCCCCAGATTGAGGAAGGTTTCGCCAAATTTGGCCTTTTCCGAAGCGATGCGTATGTCGGCCATGTTAGCAAGGTCAAAACCGGCACCGATGGCAGGACCATTCACCGCGGCAATAACGGGAACTTCCACGCCTTGCAACGCCAGCGGGATCTTCTGTATGCCTTTGCGATACCGGTCCGCACACTCGGCCACGTCGCCGGCAAAGTCACCGCCTCGCTCGGCCATATCGCGGACGTTGCCGCCTGCGCTGAAGGCAGAACCGGCGCCGGTAATAACCAGCACAGACACGTCGTCGCAGTGATTGGCCCAGTCGGCCGTGTTAACGATGTCGTCAATCAGATGGGAGCCGGTCAAGGCGTTACGCAGGTCGTGTCGATTGAAGGTAAGCACCGCAACCCGGTCTTCAAGGGTCAGCAGAGCGTCGGTGAGTTTCGGAAGATTGCTCATCAGGAAATTCCTTCGGGTTGGCTCGCGCCCGGTCAAGGCCAGGCAAAGTTTGGTCACTAGGATAAACCACCGATCGAGGATTATCTCCCCGCGACCACAACCGGCACGCCAGATAGTGAACCTAGAGAGATAACCATGCAGCGCCACGCGCGCCGCTGGAATCTCCATGGAGGGCCTTTACCACAGGCGTTGCACACTCCCCACCAAACACGTACTTCGCCAACCTCGCCGGCACTTCACGATAGATTTGTTCGGTATTACTCATACCGCCACCCAGCACAATGATGTCCGGGTCCAGAAGATTGATAACAGTTGCCAAGCCACGGGCGAGATGTTCTAGATACTGATCAAGAGTTTCAGCCGCTTCTTTATCACCATTCAAAGCAGTTTCGGCGATGTCGCGGCTGAGCAGTTCCTGACCAGTCAGCAGGTTGTGCGTTAGTGACAGGCCGGTTCCAGACAGGAAGGTTTCGTTGCATCCGTGGCGGCCACAGAAGCAAGGGCGACGCTCCAGCTCAGCCTGTGGGGTCCAGGCTAACGGATTGTGGCCCCACTCCCCCGCAACGCCGTTAGGGCCGGTTAGAACCCGCGCACCGACACTTATGCCAGCTCCGCAGCCGGTACCCAGTATAGCTGCGAATACCAGGTTGTGGTTTCTGCCGGCTCCATCCGTGGCCTCAGAAAGCGCCAGGCAATTGGCATCGTTGGTGAGGGTTACCGGCCTTTGCAGCAGAGTGCACAAACCCTCCTGCATAGCTTGCCCGTTAAGCCAGGTGGAGTTGCCATTTTTGACTTTTCCGGTGATGCCCGAAACGCTGCCGGGTATTCCGATACCCACAGGCAAGCCACTGACACCTGCCTTTAGTTCTGCAGCCTGCACCAGTGACTGAATGGTGTTAAGGGTAGCGTGGTAGTCGACAGGCGTAGATACCCTTCTTCTGAAGTGCTCGTTACTCTGCCGGTCCATCAGGATGACTTCGGTTTTAGTGCCACCCAGATCGATACCGATAAGCCAATCTTTTCGCATGGCGCATTATTCCTTGCTTAATGTGCATGATATGCACTCAGCCGCTCTATCAGTACCTCACACACCCGCTCCTGGCTCAGAGCATCTCCCTGAATCGTGATATCAGCATAGCGGGAATACAATGCTGAGCGCTCTTCATATAACTCTATGAGTGATTGCTCGGGCCGCTTCGAAATGCCCCTCAGGCTGTAATCACCGATCCGTGACGCCACGGTATCCAATGAGATATCCAGAAATATGACGATACCCCCCATTTTGAGGTGCGTCATGGCTGCATCGCTGTAAACGGCACTTCCACCTGTGCTGAGGACGTGTTTCTCCACGTTCAGCTGCAGTAATACCTCCTCCTCGACCAGTCGTAGGGCAAGGTACCCCCGCTGGTTAACAATATCCTGAAGCGTACAGCCGGCTTTTTGCTGAATCAGCAAATCCGTGTCAATAAAACCAAGCCCGAGTCGCTTGGCGACCAACACACCCACGGTACTTTTTCCGCTGCCCGGCATACCGACAAATATGAGGTTTCGGGAATCTGATAGCATCTCATTCATCCTTATCGACCATGGCGCCCATCGCTCAGCCCTGTCTTGCGTCGGCCCGATGACAGGCCGCGGCGGTGAACAATACGTCGGTAGAGGAATTCAGGGCCGTCTCGGCAGAATCCTGAACCACGCTGATGACGAAGCCGATAGCAACCGCCTGCATGGCCACTTCCGTTGGTATCCCGAACAGGCTTGTTGCCAGAGGAATCAGAAGCAAGGAACCGCCGGCGACACCGGAAACGCCGCAAGCCGCCAGAGCCGAGACCACACAAAGCAACAGCGCGGTACCAAAATCCACAGGGATGCCAAGAGTGTGGGCGGTAGCCAAAGTGATCACGGAAATAGTAATAGCGGCACCGGCCATATTGACGGTCGCACCCAGAGGTATAGAAATTGAGTAGGTGTCAGAATCCAGGTTCAAGCGCTCAGACAGCGCAAGATTGACGGGGATATTGGCTGCCGAGCTGCGTGTAAAGAAGGCCGTAATGGCACTACCCCGCAGGCATTCGAACACCAGTGGATACGGGTTTCGGCGAATCTGCCAGAATACGATCAACGGATTGGTTACCAGCGCGACGAAAAGCATACAGCCGACAATAACGCCAAGCAGCTGGCCGTAGCCAAGCAGAGCACCTATGCCCGACTCCGCCAACGTATTGGCAACCAGCCCGAAAATACCCAAAGGTGCAAGACGAATAACACCACGAACGATTCCGGAAATGGCCTCTGACAGGTCCTCGAGACCTTGGCGCGTCGTGTCGCTAGCGGTGCGCAACATAAAGCCGAGGCCAACCGCCCACACCAATATGGCAATGAAATTGGCTTCCAGAAGCGCTTTGACGGGATTGTTTACAGCACTGAGCACCAGGTTATTCAGAATTTCGCCGATATTCGAAGGCGGATTACCGCTTACACCGCTCAAGTCCAGAGAGAGTTCAGTAGGAATCAGAAAGCTGGCGATCACTGCGACCACCGCAGCCGCAAGTGTTCCTACTATATAGAGAAGCAGCACGCCGCGGATGTGCGTGGGCTGCCCCTGCTTGTGACCTGCGATGGCTGCAGCCACCAACACGAAAACCAACACCGGCGCCACGGCTTTCAGTGCTTTCACGAAAAGCTGCCCGAGCAAACCCACCGAGTTCGCGGCCTCTGGGGATATAATGACCAGAAGCACACCAGCGACAATGCCCAGGACAATTTGAGCAACAAGCCCCAGCCGCATTAGAGGTCGAAAAACGGTGCTCAATGCAGAAAACATGAAAACCTCACGTTGCAGTTATAAGGAAATGGATGATGCGGTGGGCACATAGAGAAGTCGTAGACGTGGCGGGCCCAGATGCAGTACGCATCTGGCGCGCTATGATAACGCAAAGTTGCAAGCTGTAAATAACGTCGGGCTCATTAATTCCGGGATGTAAGCGATGATGTTCTGACACTGACTAGTACGCGGGCTGCACCCTACCTCGGCATTCTCCAAACCCAATGGTCGGATAGCCGTCACGCCGACAGCGCGCCCGCAGAATGACTTCATCGCCATCCTCCAGAAAAGTGCGCTGCTCGCCGCTGACCAAGGTAAGCGGCTGCTTGCCCCCGGCCGTACTTTCCAGCAGGCTGCCGACCGCATCGGGATTCTGACCCGACAGGGTTCCGGAACCGAACAGGTCGCCGGGTTGCAGCTTGCAGCCGCCGACACTGTGATGCGCAATCATCTGGGCCACCGTCCAGTACATATTCAGCGTATTGCTCAACGCGAGCCGTTGGGGTGGCGAGCCCTGTTCGCGCATGACTTCACTGAGCAGCAACACCTCAAGTTCGATGTCGAAGGCGCCAGCCGCCTGGTCATCATCGTCAAGCAGGTAAGGCAGTGGCTGTGGATCACCGTCTGGGCGCACAGGCTGGGCTTTGCGGAATGGCTCCAGCGCTTCTGGCGTGACTACCCATGGGGAAACGCTGCTGGCAAAGTTCTTTGCCAGGAAAGGGCCGAGGGGCTGGTATTCCCAGGCCTGGACGTCACGGGCCGACCAGTCGTTCAGCAAACAGAAACCCGCCACATGGTTGCTGGCCTCACCAATAGCGATGGGCTCACCCATATTATTGCCCGGCCCAAGCCATATACCCAGTTCCAGCTCGTAATCCAGTCGTTTACTGGGGCCGAAGCTGGGGGTCTCCTGGCCCGCTGGCAGGGTCTGGCCGTTGGGCCGGCGCACGGATGTTCCGGAGATGCAGATCGTCGAGGAGCGACCGTGGTAACCAATAGGCACGTGCTTGTAATTAGGCAGCAAGGGGTTGTCCGGACGGAACAGTTTTCCGATGTTCCGGGCGTGATGAATGCCGACGTAAAAGTCGGTGTAGTCGCCTACGTGTGCCGGCAGATGTAATTCACAGTGGCTCATCGGCACCAGTAACGCCTCGCCGAGCGCCCGCATGGTCGCTTGCTGCTCGCTGTACTCATCCAGCAACTGCAACAGTGCTGTTCGCAAGGCTTTCCGGCTGGAAGCACCGAGCCCAAAGAAATGGTTTAACTGCTCCCGGCCAGCAGCTTCCGCCGCGACGGCGGCGTCACCTACGAACAAACCCGCCTCCAGGGCGACTTGCAAATCGAGAATCTGGTCACCGATGGCCACGCCGCCCCGTGGCTTTTGACCGGGACGACTGAAAATGCCCAGCGGCAGATTCTGGATGGGAAAGTCGGGATGGCCGTTGGCAGAAGCGATCCAACTCTTGTGCGGCTGCGTTGTCATTGTTCAGAGACTCCCTTGGTCGAACGTTTTACTCATGCCTGCCCAACAGGCGTCGTAGTCTTGTTGTCGTTGCGGGCATTCGAGCGCATGGCGACTGGCGCGCAAGACGCTGCCGGTTTCAAACATAAACGCCATGCTCTGATCGGTCTTGAGCGGGTCCAGGTCGGCGGCGATGGCTCGTTCGGTGGTGGAGTTGTCCGGGCCGTGGGCGCTCATGCAGTTGTGCAGAGAAACGCCACCGGGCACAAAGCCCTCTGCTTTGGCGTCGTACGTGCCCTCGATCAGACCCATCAACTCGTTCATCCGGTTGCGGTGAAACCAGGGTGGCCGGAAGGTATTCTCCGCCACCATCCAACGCGGTGGAAAGATCACAAAATCGACATTGGCCTGCCCCTGAGCCACACCGGGCGAGGTCAGCACCGTGAAGATGGAAGGGTCCGGGTGGTCGAAACTGACTGTGCCGAGGGTGTTGAAGCGGCGTAGATCGTACTTGTACGGTACATTATTGCCGTGCCAGGCAACGACATCAAAGGGTGAGTGATCGAGCTCCGTGACCCACAGTTCGCCGAGAAATTTCTGCACCAGAACCTCGGGTTGATCACGGTTTTCGTAGTGAGCGACCGGCGCCAGAAAATCCCGCGGGTTGGCCAGCCCGTTGCTGCCAATCGGTCCTAGATCGGGCAACCGCAGGGCGCAGCCGTGGTTCTCACAGATATAGCCGCTGGCCGTGGCATCAAGTAACTCGATGCGGAACTTGAGACCACGGGGCACCACGGCGATTTCCAGCGGTTCGATGGCCAGCACACCGAGCTCGGTGATGATTTTCAAACGGCCCTTTTGTGGCACGATCAGCCATTCGCCGTCGGCGTTGAAGAACGCCCGTGTCATGGACACGTTGGCCTGATACAGGTGCACGCTGACACCGTCGGCCAGCTCGGCTCGAGATGTCGCCGCGATGGTGGTCAAACCAGCCAGGAAGTCAGTGGGTTCGGACGGGACCTCAAAGGGGTTCCAGCGCAGGCGGTTGGGGTTGATGGGGCCCAGTTCCCGGCCCCTGATCTGTTGGGTTAATCGATGGTATTCCGGGTGGGTAGCGGAGGGCTTGATGCGGTACATCCACGTGCGCCGGGATTCGGCACGAGGGACCGTAAACGCCGTACCCGATAGCAATTCCGTATACAGCCCGTAAGCGGCTTTTTGCGGTGAGTTTTGCCCGAGCGGCAATGCGTCAGGCAAGGCTTCCGTGCTGAACTCATTGCCGAATCCAGATTGGTAAACAAGGGCATCGGACGAAGACTGTGATCGCATGTTCACCTCTTTGCGCGCAACGATTGCGCTGAAAGCACTTCAAATTCAGGTCGTTTTCAGCACACCACGGCGAACTTGATCACGCTCGATCGATTCGAACAGTGCCTTGAAGTTCCCCTCCCCGAAACCTTCGTCACCTTTGCGCTGGATGAACTCGAAAAACACCGGCCCCATCAAGGCTTCCGAGAAAATCTGCAGCAACAAACGACAATCGCCGTCTGTCGAACTGCCGTCCAGCAATATGCCGCGAGCCTGAAGTTCATTAACAGGCTCATCGTGTTCGGGCAGTCGCTGATCAAGCATTTCGTAGTAGGTGGCGGGAGGTGGAGTCATAAATCTCATGCCCAGGGCTTTTAACGCATCCCATGTACTCAGCAGATCATCAGTGAGAAAAGCCACATGCTGAATGCCTTCACCGTTGAACTGCATGAGAAACTCTTCGATTTGCCCGGCACCCTGCGGGGATTCCTCATTCAGCGGAATGCGAATCTTGCCGTCCGGCGCGGCCATGGCCTTGGAGGTGAGGCCGGTGTATTCGCCTTTAATATCGAAGTACCGGAACTCCCGGAAATTGAACAGTTTCTCGTAGAAACTCGCCCAATAGGCCATGCGTCCCCGGTACACGTTGTGGGTCAGGTGATCAATTACCTTCAGGCCGGTGCCCTTCGGATTGCGATCAACGCCCTCAATGAACGTGAAATCGATATCGTAGATAGAAGTGCCCTCACCGAAGCGATCAATCAGGTACAGCGGCGCCCCGCCGATACCTTTAATCGCTGGCAGTCGCAATTCCATCGGCCCGGTGGGTATGTCCATCGGCTGGGCTCCCAGCTCCAGGGCGCGGGCATAAGCGGCTTGGGCGTTCTTGACCCGAAAGGCCATGCCGCATGCGGAGGGCCCGTGCTCCGCAGCAAAGTAAGACGCCGCGCTCTTGGGCTCGCTGTTGAGGATCAGGTTGATCTCACCCTGACGATAAAGCGAGGCGTTCTTGGAACGATGATAGGCAATTTTGGTGAACCCCATCATTGCAAAGATGGGCTCCAGAATATTTGGAGTCGGTGACGCGAACTCGATGAATTCGAAACCCATCAGGCCCATAGGGTTATCAAACAGATCAGTCATTGTTTGGCTCCTTCATTTTCTCAAGCGGGCTTGTCCGCTTGAGCATCGGGGTGCGCGCGCCGGAATGCCAAATGCTCAAGAGCCAGGCGCTCAACCCTCGCTATTCTCGGGTAGTGATTAAGATCAATTGCGAAGCGCCGCGCGGCATAGGCTTGCGGCAACAGGTAGACATCCGCCAGCCCAGGCGTACCAAAACAAAAGTCATGATCACCAATGAGCGCCTCGACAGCATCGAAGCCGAGACCAATCCAGTGCCTGATCCAGTTATCTACCTCCGCCTCCGAGAGTTCCATCTGACGCAACCGATTCAGTACCGACACGTTGTGCAATGGGTGGATATCACATCCAATCAGCGCCGCCACACCACGCTGCCTGGCACGCTTCAGGGGGTCCTTTGGTAACAGCGGCACCTGCGGATAACACTCCTCCAGATACTCGATGATCGCCGACGACTGAATCAGTACCTGATTGTTTTCTACTCGCAGAGCCGGTACCCGGCCTTGTGGATTGAGGGTCCGGTATGCAGGCTTGAGCTGCTCGCCACCGTCACCAACGAGATTGACCGGTATGGAACGGTAATCCAGCCCTTTCAACTCCAACGCAATGCGTAAACGATAGGAAGAAGTTGAACGGTAGTAAGTGTAGAGCTCCATCGTGCCTGCCCTGTCTCAGAAGAGCGTTTGTGCGTCACTTAGATGCGGAGAATTTATTCGCAATACTTCAACTTACTATCCAACTTGGGTCCAAATATGGTGTGTGTCAAGTCGCTGAGGTAGTGTCGAAAATGGCAGTGCGGATACAAGAAAGGACCGTTTTCATGCCAACACGGCGCTAAAAAACGCACAGAGGTTCACGAAAAACAGTGCAGTGTTGTTCCAATTGAAAAAGGAACGAACAATAAAAAGGTGTAAGTTGCTGGGATATAAAGATAAAAATGGAGGCGCGGGTCGGAATCGAACCGGCGTACGCGGAGTTGCAGTCCGCTGCATGACCACTCTGCCACCGCGCCTAAAAAGATCGAAGGAATCGAATCTTTGTGCTCTCAGGTTGGCATTGAGAGACTTGGAAGAAATTGGAGCGGGAAACGAGATTCGAACTCGCGACCTCAACCTTGGCAAGGTTGCGCTCTACCAACTGAGCTATTCCCGCTTAAGCTACCGAAGCAATGCCCCGACAACGGATGCGTATTCTACGGATTACGGTTCCTCCGTCAATACCTTTTTTTAAGTTTCTGTTTTACCGGCGGTTTGCGAGTAAATTTTAACCAACACCTCCCTTTAATTTCATTGTTTCGAGATCCCGGGGTTCAACGCCCAGATCGCGCCATTTTTCTGGGTGGCAGGTAAACAGCAGTATCTGATGCCGGGTTGCAGCGTCGAACAGGATGCGCTTCATGCCATCCAGGCGCTCAGCATCGCTGTGCACCAGAGTGTCATCCAGAATGATCAGCGTTGGGCGCCCCGCTTCCTGCAACAGGTCGGCGTATGCCAGGCGGCTGATCAACCCCATTTGCTCTCGCGCTCCAAAGCTCAGTTCTGCCATCTGGCCCAGTTCACTGCCTCGGCTGAACTTTCCGGGCATGAGGTTTTCATCAACTTCCAGGCTAGCCTCGGGAAACAGTACCGTCAGGTAGTGGTCCAGGTGTTTCTGTAGCGGGGCCTGCAGTCGGCGTGTCAGGGCTTGGCGTTTTTCTTTAAGCAGGTTGAGCAGCAGATCCAGCGCCTTGGCCCTGCGGTCCAACTCAAGATACCGGCGGCTAACGTGCTCCAGCCTGGCAACCAGTTCGTTGTGTTGCTCTTCAAGCCCCTCGGCACCCCAGGCCTCAAGCCTTGCCCGGATTTCACTCAGTTCCAGAGCGCGATTTTGCTGAGCCTTTTCCTGATGTTCGGCGGTGGCCCGGTAACGCTCAATATCCTGCTTCAGAAGCTCAGGGCGAGCCTCGCGAATTTGCGCTTCGCGCTCTTTCAGAGAAGACTCAAGCGCTGCACTCTGCTTTTCCGCATTGGCAATATCCCGGGCCAGTTCTTCCATCTGCTGCTGGCGCTCAGCGCTGTTCAGCTCATCCTGCATCCGCTGCCACTCACGGTGGGCCGCCTCGCAAGTATGCCGAGCTTTCTGCAACAGGGTTTCCTGCTCCCGCTGTCTGGACTCCGCTTCCGTTAATCGCGCCTCTGCCTGCTTCAGTTCAGACTCCACCAGGCTCAGGGGCTTATCGCTTCCCTCAATATTAGCTGCGACCGCCGGCATGGCTTCGAGTTCGGCGCTGCGGGCGAGATGCTCGGATTCCACCTCCGCACCCATCGAGTTCAACTGCTCAACGCCGTTCGGGGCCAGGGATTTCAGAACATCATCGAACCGCTGTATCTTTGCCTCAGCATCTTGCAGCCGCCCCAGCTTCAACTCAGCGGCCTCAACGGACTCAACCGCCATAGCGACTAATTGCGGAGACAGGGATTGCTCCAGCCGTTCAAGTTGACGGCGGAGACTTGCCAGGTCATCACCTCCGGGCTGAATGCCAAGGCTACCCAGGCCCGGAATTTCCAGAACACCTGGCTCCAGCAGGAGCTTGTCGCCCTGCCCCTCAATATTCTGCCCACCCAGAACCAGAGCTTTGCCCGGGCTCAGGTTCCAGGTGACACGAGTGGCTACGGTCTGGATTCGAATATTGGCATCATCCAGTTCACGTTGATTCTGCTTAAGTCGGTTTAACTCACCGATATCAATAAGATTTTGCTTTTTTTGTTTTCGGGCACTGTCCAGCGATGCCTGAATAACCTTGGCTTTTTCCTGACTTTGTTTGAGCTTGGCTAACTCCGCTTGCAGCCTCGTGCAGTCCTTCTGCAGGCGCTCCCGTTTATCCCTGAGATGGGCCTGCTGCAGAGCTGCGGTGGCGAGCTGATATTGGCTGCGTGCAGTCTCAACCGCCTTCACCAACCCTGGGCTGGAGAGTTCTTCATGCTCAAGTTGTTTTTTGGCTTTCTCATAGTTTTTCAGGCGCAGCTCGAGCTGTTCGCCCTGATTTTTCCAGTGAGTCTGGCTCTGCTGCAGCAAGGTCAGGTTTTGCCTCAGCTGTTTCAGCGAGTCCATCCCGCGGGCTTGCTGTTCCTGCAGCGCCTCAACGTCCCGGTATTTTATTTCTGCGCGCTGCATTTCGCGCCGGGCTTCCTCCCATGGCCGCTCCCGATTCGCCTGTTCATGCTCCGTCGCCAGAGTGGCCAGTCGGTCTACCTGATCTTTATATTGTTCGACCCGTGTCTGTAGATCAGACTTATGCTGCTGCAGCGTTTCCCGGGTATTCGCAAGATCAAGATACTCGCCCCTTGGTTTCCCGGTCGATGTCAGCAATTCCTTGCGTTGCTGTTCCACTGCCTCAATTATTTCGTCCCCTCCGCTACTGGCGACTTCACCGACGAGGTTGTTCAAAGCGGATTTCAGGTGGCCGCCGGCGTGCAGAACGGCCTTTTCAATATCCTGACCGGTACCCTGCTCAACCCAGAGCAAGCCCGGAATGCCCCAGTGTTCTTCTTTGCTGGCACCCTTTTTCGGGAACTGATAACCCAATAATTCCGCAAGTTTCTCTTCGGCTTCTTCGCCACTGAAGGCGGTGCTGTCTACCAGAAGATCGCAGCGGTGGCGCTTGAGGAAGCGCTTGTCCAATTGCCAACGCTGCCCTTTATGTTCAAACAAAAGCTCAACGGTAGGCGCGGCTGATGAGTCCCCCCACGGCGCCAGATCTTCAGCAGATTTGGACCTGTAACGTTCGAAAAACGCTGCGCGAATGGCGCGCACCAGCGTGCTTTTACCGGATTCATTGGGGCCGTGTATCAGGTTGATCCCGGGCTGCAAGTTGCCTAGTTCCAGTCCGTGCCTGAACTGGCGGAACTGCTCAACTCGTAAGCGCTGAAGCTTCACTTGGCCACCTCCGGGTCCTTCGGCTTGAGCAAGCTGGCCAGAATCGCCAGAGCATCCCGTGCAACCTCAGCACCATCACCTTCATCGCTCGCCCGTTGGCTCTCCCGCAACTCCTGAACCACGTCTCCGAGGTAGCCGTCGGCATGCAGAGCGGCAATATCCTCGTCCGTTGGCTCCAATTGCAGCCCGGAACGGTCGCAGGTAACGCTGCGATAGCGCGCCTCCGCAATGGACAGCGCATCCGCCAGTTTTTGATCGCCAACGAGTGTGAGCGTGCCGTCCAGCTTTACATCCAGCACCGAAGCCTCAGGCAACTGGCTCATGCGATTCAGCAACTCATCCAGATCAGAAGGCACAGACAAGCTCACCCGCCACTGGTGCCATTGATAGCGTGCGGTTTCATATCGAGTAACCTTTGGCGTAGCGCCCGGTTCTTCGATACCAACAATCAACACGTACCCCGCATCGTTATTGCGAAACCGCTCTGGCTCCGGCGTGCCGCTGTACCAGGTACGCTCGTTAATCTCGCGCACGCCATGCCAGTCACCCAGGGCCAGATAATCCAGTTTTGCGGTTTGTGTTCGATCCGGGGCGATGGGGTTTGTGGAGTCAATATCGTCAGGCAGCACGCCTTGCACGCTGCCGTGGGCCAGGCCAATGCGCAACAGCCCGGGGGGCGTTTCTGTCGTGTCGAAGGGCTGGGTCAGATCGCCGTATGTATGGCGCTGTGTCAGGGGCGCTGCCAACACTGCGATGCCCTGCTCCGGTAATTGCGTAACACCGGATTCAAGTGCCAGATGAACGTTAGCCGGCACCGCGCCTAGCCGTTTTGCCCGCGTCCAGACACTTTCTGCGAGCGCCGCGTCGTGGTTGCCGGGCAACATTACCCAGGGGCCTTCAAAGCCACGGGTGGCATTGAATACTCGCCGGATAGTGCGATCAGAAACTGTCTGGGCATCAAACACATCACCTGCAACCAGCACGGCATCACACTGGTGCTCGGTTGCCAGCGCCGCCAATCGTTCGATGGCCTCGTAACGGGCTTCCACCAATGCGGCGCTGTCTTCGGTGTCAAACCGGCTGTAGGTTCGGCCCATTTGCCAGTCTGCTGTATGTAAAAACTTTGGCACCTGCGTTCTCCCTGCTTCTTACCATTGCCAATCGCCAGCATGGTACACTTTATTCAACTCAACGGGGTGCCGGGCAAATGCCGGGCTGAGACCATACCCGCGGAACCTGATCCGGATTATGCCGGCGAAGGGATTGAGCACTCACCGGCTTTGGTGGGGCCCGCGGCACGGTTGCCTCTGAATGGCCACCCTGACCTGCTGCGGAGGTTACATCATCATGCTCATCCGAGCGTTTACATTGCTCCTGCTCACCTTGCTCGCTGTCTCTGCTAACGCTGAGAAGGTATCAACTCTCACGATTTATACCCACCCTTCATTTGCCGCAGAATGGGGCCCCGGGCCTGCTGTAAAGGACGCCTTCGAACAGACCTGTAACTGCCAGATCAACTATGTGGTCCTCGACAGTGGTGGTGACATTCTCCAGCGCCTGCGCCTTGAGGGCAAAAGCTCCGAGGCTGACCTGGTGCTTGGGCTGGACACTGGCACCATGGAAACGACGCGGCAGACCGGCTTGCTTGCCAGCCATAAAACGGATTTGTCAGCCCTGAATCTGCCGGTGGACTGGCAAGACCCAGTGTTTGTACCTTACGACTGGGGCTACTTTGCGTTTGTTTACGACACCGAACAACTCCCGGAACCTCCAAAGAGTCTGGAAGCGCTGATTGCCGCACCTGATAGTCTTAAAATCATTATCCAGGATCCCAGAACCAGCACGCCAGGGCTTGGGCTTTTGCTGTGGATGCGCCAAGTATACGGCGATCAGGCTCCGGAAAAATGGCAGCAACTGAAGGGCAAGATTCTCACAACAACCAAAAGCTGGAGCGACGGCTATTTTTCGCTGTTCATGAATGGCGAGGCACCGATGATTCTCTCTTACAGCACCTCTCCTGCGTACCACATGGCGGTGGACAAAACCGACCGCTACCAGGCCGCGGAGTTCGAAGAAGGCCACTACCTGCAGGTTGAAGTAGCCGCCCTGGTGAAATCATCCGATCAAAAAGAGCTTGGTCAGGCCTTTCTCGATTTTATGTTGAGCGCAGACTTTCAGCGCCACATTCCTCTGAAAAACGTCATGTACCCCGCCACGGATTTGGGCGACGAGTTACCCGCAGTGTTCGATAAGCTGATTCAGCCGGCAGAGGCACTCTATTTTGACCCGAAAATGGTGACCGATAACCGCCGGCAATGGCTGAATGAATGGCTGGATGCCATGACACGGTAAACCAGCGTGAACGATGCCATGAACCTTCAACCCTCCGCACCTTTCAGCCGACCTGGATGGCGCCTGTGGCCGGGGCTGGCCATTGCCGGTGCGCTGGTGGTGCTGGCGATGGCAGGGCTGGGCGCGCTGGTCTGGGAAGCTTCACTGCCGGATATGAATGAACTCTGGCGCAGCCGTTATCTTCGTACGGTTGTTGCCTTTACGGTCTGGCAGGCATTTCTTTCTGTTGTGCTCAGCCTGCTTGTGGCCATTCCTGTCGCCAGAATTCTGGCAAGGCAATCCGGCTTTCCGGGCCGCGTTGTTTTGCTACGTTTGATGGAACTCAGCCTCGTGCTCCCCTCAATTGTGGCGGTATCCGGTCTCGTCAGCGTTTATGGCCGCCAAGGCTGGCTCACGGGCTTTGCCAATGACTGGCTGGGCGCATCCTGGAACCTTTACGGCATCAACGGCATTGTTCTGGCTCACGTGTTTTTCAACGCGCCCTTGGCTGCACGGATTCTGCTGCAAGCGATTGAGAGCGCACCGACATCGCAACTGCGGATTGCCGCGCAACTCGGGCTTGGCCGCTGGTGGTACTGGCGTGCTGTAGAATGGCCGGCCGTCAAACCGATCATGCCCGGCCTTGCCGCTCTGGTTTTCACCCTGTGCTTTACCAGCTTTGCCATCGTGATGACCCTCGGCGGAGGGCCGGCAGCCACGACCATTGAGGTCGCCATCTACCAGTCACTGCGCTTCGAATTTGATGCTGGCCAGGCCGCTCTTCTTGCCATGGTTCAGCTGGCTATTTGTGGCTTTCTCTGGTGGCTGGCAGCCCGCGATGGGCTCACTGCATCGCTACTTCCGGACAGACAGGTTGCTTCACATCGTAGCAAAGCCGGCAGCTCATTCTGGGCGCGCTCAGGAGATGCAGCAGCCCTGGGATTGTTTGTGCTGTTTCTGGTGACGCCGCTGATTGCCATTTTGCTTCGGGGACTGCCTGGCATAGGTTCGGCATTTTTCCCGGAAGGTTCGTTCTCTGTAAATCCCGCCTTACTCGATGCCACCCTGAGAAGCCTGGCAATCGCTCTACCCGCCGGGCTTATGTCCGTGAGCGCTTCGCTCCTGATTCTGGCATGCGGAACCGCAGCGTCCCAGCCGGCCATTACCCGGCTTACAAATGTTGCGGCCTATCTGCCACTGATGGTTCCCCCGCTGGTTCTCGGCACCGGTCTGTTCCTTCTGTTCAGGCCAAACCTTGGCAACTCCAGTGAAGGGCTTATTCTGGTTACGCTGATCAACGCCATGATGGCTCTGCCTTTTGTGTTGCAGATGCTCAGAGGGCCCATGGGTAATCTGGATTCAGCCAGCCGCCAGCAAGCTGACCAGCTTGGCGTACTGGGCTGGTATCGCTGGCGCTGGCTTCACTGGCCGCGCATGCGACGGCCACTGGCACTGGCAATGGCCTATGGCACAGGTTTATCGCTGGGAGACTTCGGTGTTATCGCCCTGTTTGGAAGCCTTGGCCAACCCACCCTTCCGGTGCTGCTTTACCAGCAACTGGGCAGCTACCGAATTGATGCCGCGGCCGCAACCGGGTTGTGGCTTGTACTGCTTCTGCTGATGCTGTTCAGCCTGTTCAACCGGCTGGGTTCTCCCCTGTTCAATGCCGGCTTGGCGTCCAAATCATCCCGCACTGTTCCGGAGCCTGAACATGCTTGAGGTAAAAAACCTGGTTTTCGCCTATCCCGACCAGAAGGCTCCCTGGAATTTTCAATTCTCTGTGGCGCCGGGGCAGTGCATCGCCATTCATGGCGCCAGCGGGTCCGGCAAATCCACCCTTATGAATCTGCTGGCCGGTTTTCTGGAGCCGCAATCCGGCGATATTCTTTGGCAAGGCAAAAGCCTGCGCCACCGCCCCCCATGGCACCGGCCAATGACCAGTGTGTTCCAGGAGCACAATCTGTTCGAACATCTGAGTGTGGAAGCCAATATAGGGCTCGGTATTCACCCAGGCCTTAAACTCACCCAGGAGGATCAGCTGGCCATTGAACGCGGGCTGCAAAGTGTAGGCCTGGGCGGCTTTGGCAAGCGAATCCCCGGTGACCTTTCTGGTGGCCAACGCCAGCGTGTTGCGCTATTGCGCACGATTTTACGGCAACAGCCGATGATGCTGCTGGATGAGCCACTTACCGGGCTCGACAGTGATACCCGGGATCTTCTCCGGCAACTCTTGTTGGAACAAAAAGCCTTGGGCTCACTCATTGTTCTGGCCAGTCATGATGACGAAGACCGCCAGGTATTGGCAGATAGCATTTGTAGACTCTAAGCTAGTAAGCTAATAAACCAATCAACCTTTGGAATTCTGACACCCGTGCCCATAAGTGCCAGTTCCCCGGATAATGAAAATTCATCGCAAAGCCGTCGCGAAGAGGGGGCTCTGACAGGCGAGAACCACCACCTGGCAATTCGGGGCGACTGGACGCTGGCCGACTATCAAACGCTTAAACAGAAGGTGCTGGAATATTCTGGCCAACAATGGAATACCGAAGACATCAACCTCAAAGAACTGGGACGGGTTGATACGGCAGGCGCCTCACTTCTGGTTGCACTGCTTGGCCCGAAAACCCTTAGCGCGCTGACAAAGCAGGGCGGCACCCTGCCCCAAGAGCAAAGCGCACTGCTCCAGGCGGTGGCTGACGCTCTCCATGATAAACCGCCACCCGAACCCGAAGGCCTGGCACCAATCTCGCAATTCCTTACCGAAACCGGCAAAACGGTAGAGGCCATCTGGCACCTGATCTATCTGTTATCAGGATTCGTTGGTCAGATTCTCGCAACCCTGTTCGCGGTGCTGCCAAGACCCAAGCGGTGGCGTGTCACGGCGTTTGTAGCCGCCATTCAGGATACCGGGCTGAACGCTCTCCCCATAGTCGCCCTCCTCACATTTCTGGTGGGCGCCGTGGTGGCATTTCTTGGAGCTACAGTTCTGAAAGACTTCGGTGCCACCATATACACCGTCAACCTGGTCGCCTTCTCATTTCTTCGGGAGTTCGGCGTTCTGCTCGCTGCGATCCTGCTTGCAGGCCGAACTGCCAGTGCTTTTACTGCACAAATTGGCGCCATGAAGGTCAACGAGGAGCTGGATGCCATCCGCACGCTGGGACTGGATCCGGTTGAGCTGCTGGTCATCCCGAGGGTTCTGGCGATGATGATCAGTTTGCCTATTCTTACCTTTGTGGGAATGCTCGCGGGTTTGGTAGGCGGCGGTATGGTTTGTGCGATTGCGCTGGATATTTCACCGACTCAGTTCATGGCGATTATGGAGCGGGATATTGCGCTGAAACATTTCCTCGTAGGCATGTCGAAAGCGCCCATTTTTGCCTTTTTGATTGCCGCCATCGGCTGCCTGGAAGGGTTCAAGGTAGGCGGCAGCGCACAGTCCGTTGGTGTGCACACCACCTCCAGTGTTGTTCAATCCATTTTTGCGGTGATTCTTCTGGATGCCGGTGCTGCACTCTTCTTTATGCAAATGGGCTGGTAAATCATGACGAACGCAACCGCTCAGGGATCCCGCAGCCAGACCGCTTCAGTTATTGAAGTCCGGGGTCTTGATAACCGCTTTGGCAACCATGTCGTCCATGAAAATCTTGATCTCGACCTGTTCAGGAGAGAGATTCTCGGGGTCGTTGGCGGTTCAGGCACCGGTAAATCGGTGTTGCTCAGAAGCATTGTAGGGCTACATAAACCCTCAGAGGGGCGTATACACGTATTCGGCAAAGACCTTGCCGGGTTGAGTACCAAAGAGCGCTCGGATACCGAGCAGCGGTTCGGCGTCCTGTTCCAACGGGGCGCCCTCTTTACATCACTGAATCTACTGCAGAACATTGCATTGCCATTGATTGAACACTGTAGCCTGTCGCGCTCGGATGCAGAAGAACTTGCCCGCATGAAGCTTGCATTAACCGGGTTGCCAGCCGATTCCGCCCGAAAGTATCCGTCGGAACTCTCCGGTGGTATGGTCAAGCGCGCCGCATTGGCACGGGCGTTAGCCATGGACCCGGAAATACTGTTTCTGGATGAGCCAACCGCGGGGCTTGATCCGATTGGCGCAGCCGCTTTTGACAAGCTGATTGTTACACTTCGAGACGCACTGGGGCTGACCGTGTTTCTCGTCACCCACGATCTGGACACACTTTATACAACCTGCGATCGGGTCGCCGTTCTGTCTCAAAAAAGGGTTCTGGTTGCAGACCGGATCGAGAACGTCGCAGCCACAGACGATCCGTGGATCCAGGATTATTTTCAGGGCCCCCGAGGGCGCGCAGCCAGTTACGCATTCCGGGCTCAGGAACAGAGCCGGCTACGGGAGTAAGAGACTATGGAACCGAAAGCACATCATCTGGTCATCGGGGTTTTTACGCTGATTGCGGTGGTGGCAGCACTGTTGTTTGCGCTGTGGCTTGCCAAGTCATCTGCAGACCGCGAGTGGGCCTATTACGAAATCGTTTTTGATCATGCCATTGGAGGGCTGGCCAAGGGCAACCCCGTTCTCTACAGCGGTGTTGAAGTAGGCGATGTACTTGAGCTTCAGCTGGATTTCGACAACCCCGGCAGCGTACGGGTTCTTGTGCGTGTAGAGCAAAGCGTACCGGTGCGCAACGACACCCGTGCAGGGCTTGTGCTGGCCAATATTACCGGCAGCATGAGTGTTCAGTTCAGCGGTGGTAGTAAAGACAGCCCCGTACTCGAAGGCACCCGCGAACAACCAGCGATGATTACCGCAGAGCCTTCGGCGTTCAACAGCCTCCTCACCAACGGCGAAGTGTTATTGACCAAGGCAGAAAAGCTGCTCACCAATGCCAACAATCTGCTTTCCGTGGAAAACACCGAAAACCTGACAGTGATTTTGCAAAACACCCGGGAAGCAAGCGACTCTCTGCTTGGGAGCCGTGAGCAGCTGGTCGCTCTGCTAGAACGCATGGACGAGGCGAGCAAACGCGCAGCAGAAGCTGCAAGCAAGGTTTCCGCCGTATCCGACAATGCCAATGCGCTATTACAGAATGAAGGGAAATCCTTGCTGACGAGCATGGACAAAGCAATGACAACGTTCCAGGAAACGGCAGCGCGAATTGATCATTTAACCCGCGATAACGAAGGCGCTCTGGATTCCGGGCTCCAGGGTATGGGCGAGCTGGCACCGGCTCTGAGAGAGCTGCGCAACACACTCAGAAACCTGAATCAGTTTACCCGTCGCCTGGAAGAAGATCCCACGGGCACCATCTGGGGCGGCCCCACAATCAAGGAGGTACCCCAGTGAACAACGCTACCGCAAAGGCTTTCCGGACTGTGGGTACCGCCTTGGTCGTTACCGGGATAATGACCGCATGCACGGTTTTCCCGACCCCGGAAGCACCAAGGGTGATGGACTTCCCGGCACCTCAGAATGTGGAAAAGAGTGTAACCATCAACCCTCAGAGCTTGAGGGTTGACACACCCCTTGCCACCGAGCCGTTTAACAGCACACGGATTCTGGCTAAGCCTGAACCTTGGGAATTCAGGGTATACGGCGGCGTAAGGTGGCGGGATACAGTGCCGGTTATCCTGAGGGACATGCTTGTAGACGCACTCAGGACAAGCGCAAGCTTTCGTAACGTATCCATGGATACCGGGCCTGGAAATACCGACCTGACACTGGCCTCGGAGATTACAGCTTTCCATACGACCAGCCAAGGCAACAGCACGCGAGTAACCATTGCCATCTACGGGCAACTGATCAATAACCGTTCACGGATGACACTCTGTTCTGACCGCTTTATTATTTTCACGCCTGCGGAAGACAACAGCATCGACTCGATTGTCCAGGCATTCGGCATCGCCGGAGAAAGGCTTGCGGAAGACGTTATTAGCTGGGCAAAGGCTTGTGAAACGAGCCCGGATCAGGCCTCCTCTGGAAACAGATCCGGCCAGGCTGCCTTGAGATAAAGCCCCATCGACCAAAGCGTTAATATGGCGGCGATATACAGCAATCCGACGGCGACGTCTGAAAGAAACTGGCCGGGAGGGAATGCCAGCAAACCCACAATGGAGGCCATCTGCGCCGTGGTTTTGATCTTGCCAATGTAAGACACCGCAACGCTTCCACGGCTGCCGATTTCGGCCATCCATTCCCGCAATGCAGAGATCACAATTTCCCGACCGATAATCACTGTTGCCGGAATGGTAAGCAGGATTGCCGAATACTCCTGAATCAGCAGTGCCAGCGCTACGGCCACCATCAGTTTGTCTGCCACCGGATCGAGAAACGCGCCGAAAGGCGTACTCTGGTCCAGCTTGCGGGCAAGATAGCCATCAAGCCAGTCAGTTACAGCCGCCAGTGCAAAAATCGCCGCGCTGACCATGTAGCTCCAATCCACGGGAAAATAAAACACCGCCACAAAGACCGGAATCATAATGATGCGGGAGAGTGTGAGCAGGTTGGGTAAATTCATACTGTTATTACTCATCATGCAGTGCTGCGTATATGTTTTCAGCCAATGATTTGCTGATGCCCTGAACCTTGGCCATCTCATCAACACTGGCTTTGCGAAGTTCCTGAATGCCACCAAAATACCGGATCAGTTCCCGGCGACGTTTGGGGCCAACGCCTTCAATACCTTCCAGAGTAGACTGGCGGCGTTTCTTGTCGCGCCCTGCTCGGTGCCCGGTAATGGCAAAACGATGGGACTCATCCCTGATGTGCTGAATCAGGTGCAGTGCAGGCGAATCCGCGGGCACACGGAACACGCTCCCCGTCATGGCATCAATCAATTGCTCCATGCCTGCTCGCCGGGTTACGCCCTTGGCCACACCGATCAAGGGAATATCAGAAACCCCAAGTTCATCAAACACTTCCCTGGCAATGCTCAACTGGCCCTTACCACCATCAATGAACACAAGATCCGGGCGTTTGCCCTCACCTGCAACCATGCGGCGGTAGCGACGAGTCAATACCTGACGCATGGCTCCGTAATCGTCCCCGGCTGTAACGCCCTCGATATTGTAAAGCCGGTAATCACTTTTCAGGGGCCCATTCTCATCGAAAACGACACAGGATGCGACGGTATTTTCACCATGGCTGTGACTGATATCAAAACACTCCATCCGGGAAGGCGTCTCCGCCAGCTCCAGCATGTCGCGCAGCGCCAGCAAACGACGATAAACCGTTTCCTTGCTCGCAAGATGGGTAAGCAAGGTTTGCCGGGCGTTGGTCATGGCCAGTTCCAGCCAGCGGCGGCGCTCTCCCCGCACGTTTCCACGTATGCGGGTTTCACGATTTGCTGCATCGGACAACGCCTGGGCAAGCAGCTCCTGACCATCAACATCAACCGGAACGAGCACATCCCTTGGAATCTCACGCCGCGTGTTGCCACCAAAATAATACTGGCCAAGAAAGGCGCTTAAAAGCTCCCCCTCCGATTGCTCCAGGGAGTAGCGGGGGAAGTAATCCTTGGTTCCTAATACGCTGCCACCGCGCACAATGATGACCACAATGCACACCACGCCGGCATCTTGTGCGATGGCAATAACATCGGCATCACCGCCTTCGCCATCTACTGACTGCTGTTCCTGAACGTGACGCAGATGATTAATCTGGTCCCTGCAGGCAGCAGCTTTTTCGAACTCGAGGTTTTTGGCGGCCTCTTCCATGGCATCCATCAGATCACGAATGATTGCCGGGTTTTTGCCTTCCAGAAACATGGTGGCGTGGCGGATATCCTGCTGATAATCCTCGGGCGAAATATACCCCACACAAGGGGCCGTACAGCGGTTGATCTGGTATTGAAGACAGGGTCGCGTACGATTTCTGAAATAGCTTTCACTACAGGATCTTATGCGGAATACTTTTTGTAAAACATTAAGACTTTCTTTAACAGCGCCCGAGCTTGGAAATGGCCCGTACCAGGTTCCCCCTCCCTTTTTCGTGCGTCCACGCCGGAAGGTCAGCGAAGGGTAATCGCTGTGAGAAGAAACGTAGATATAGGGATAGGATTTGTCATCCCGGAGCAGGATGTTGTACGGCGGGCGCAGTGACTTGATCAAGTTTTGCTCAAGCAGAAGCGCTTCCGTTTCGCTGCCGGTGATCGTCACTTCAATAGACGCGATCTTAGCCACCAACGCTTCTGTTTTCGGTGCCAGGCCGGTCTTGCGGAAATAGCTGCTGACCCGCTTCTTCAAGCTTCCGGCTTTGCCGACATACAGCACCGAACCGCTCTCGTCGTACATTCGGTATACGCCGGGCCGCTCAGTCAGCTGTTTCAGGAAGTGTTTACTGTCGAACTCCCCGCTGCTATCGCTCGGGGAATCAGACCTTGTGGGCATCGAGTAACCCAAGTCGCACTGCCATCAGGGCCAACTCAACATCGCTGGAGATTTCCAGCTTTTCGAATATGCGATAGCGGTAGCTGTTCACGGTTTTCGGGCTAAGGCAGAGTTTATCGGAAATATCCTGCACTTTCTGGCAGTCCACCACCATCATGGCTATCTGCATTTCGCGCTCGGACAGGCGATCAAACATCGAGAGCTCGCCTTCTTCATCCTTGTCGCCGCTTAACTGCTTAAGCGCCATTTTCTGGGCAATCTCGGGGCTTATATAGCGCTGCCCTGAGTGTGCCATGCGGATAGCACGAACCATCTCACGGATATCAGCGCCTTTGGTAATATACGCTGTGGCTCCGCTCTGCATTACCCGAGCGGGGTAAGGATCGTCGGCGCAAACGGTTACCACGATCACACGGATCGTGTCGTCGATTCTCAGTATACGCCGTGTGGCTTCCAGGCCACCAATGCCCGGCATCCGAATATCCATTAACACGATATCCGGACGATCTTTGCGCACGAACTCAATAGCGTCTTCACCAGATGAGGACTGGCCGATAACGTCAATATCGGGATCGTCCGCGAGCATCCGGGTTATCCCGGAACGAACCAGCTCATGGTCATCGACAACCAATACCCTGATCAAAAGTCACCTCGCACACCGCGTTCGGAAATCAGCGCGATTGTACCGTTTACAAACGCCCCCGGGTAGGTGCAAACCGAAATAGCCTTCGGGCTTAACGGATCATTCCGGCACACCAAGCCCGGCTGTGTTCTCTACCGGATCAAACCAGACCACGAGATCCCCCTTGCCGATCGCCGCCAACACGCGGCTGCGCTCTGCCAGAGGGTTCTCGGTATCGTTCAGCCCGTGATAACGGGTGCAGTACTCTTCTGCCAACCCGTTCAATTGATCTTCCGTGAGCAACTCTCTGTCTACAATGAATTTTTCCTGGCGGGGATCAGATTGGGGCTGGTGCCCGGTTTCGTCGCTCATAATATCTCCTGTGAAGATCGCCATCTTAGGGACTATGTCGGCGAAGGAGAACCCTTATCCCCTTTCAAAAGCCGAAACGATTCTCTATTATCCGTCGTTTCAAGAAAGTTTGGATGCTAATGAACTCGTCGGTTTTTCGCCTCACACTCCCGATTCTGTTCGGTTACCTGCCGCTCGGCATGGCTTTCGGGGTGCTATTCGCAACCCAGCTGGATTATGCATGGTGGGCTGCTCCACTCATGGGCATTCTAATCTATGCCGGTGCCGGTCAAATCCTCGCGGTCAGTCTGCTGGCAGCGAACGCTGGCTTGCTGGAAGTGTTTATTGCCATGTTCGTGCTGAACGCCCGCCATCTTTTTTACGGCCTGTCATTGCTCGGCCAGTTCCGTGGCGCGGGCTGGCGCAAGCTCTATCTGATTTTCGGCCTGACAGACGAAACTTATTCGCTACTCACAAGCCGGTCACGCTCACAAGACACACTTCATGAGCTCGACGTTGATTTCCGGATCACGGCATTCAATCAGGTTTATTGGGTGGTTGGCTGTACTTTGGGGGCTCTTCTGGGCCGCAACGTGGCATTCGATAGCACAGGAATCGAGTTTGCGCTTGTGGCGCTATTCATCGTACTGACGATAGAACAGCTCAAGGCTCTGGGAGATTCGTTCCCGGTGTGGGCCGGCGCAGCCGCAGCCGGTATCGCCATGATATTGCTACCACCGGCGCATCAACTGATCGGCGCCATCGCAATCGTTACCGCTGTGCTGTTGCTGCAATACCGGAATTTGCGAGCCCGGTCCGGCGCTGAGGGCAACAACCATGTCTGAAACTGGCTACCTTGTTGCTTTCATCAGCGTTGCGGCAATAGCGACGTTTGCGACCAGAATCATACCGTTCCTGTTTTTCGAGCGTCATACCGAGCACCCGCTCATCAAACACCTGGGGCGCTATTTGCCGGCAGCCGTTATGGCTTTACTGGCAACGGTATTTTTACAGCGTTCAGGAGATTGGTCAGCGACAGTGCCGGGGCTGGATACCATTCTGGCGGGCGCGCTAGTCGTGGTTATTCATCTTTGGCGTCGCAATGCCCTGCTCTCCATCGCGGCGGGCACAGCAGCGTATATGCTGATACGTCAAACGGGGATACTGGACTCAGGGCTTGCGGGCTGAGGCCCTGCCTCAGCGCTGACCTTCAAGATTGGCAACAAGCCTTGAGTCGCTCAAAGCGGCGGTGCGGTGCTTAACCACCCCCTTGTACTCAGCGCTTTCGATCATTGCCATAAACGCGTCGATTGACGGGTAGCGCACAAGCAATACTTGATCCCAGGACTCATCTGGCGGCGCAATAAGGGAGCCAACACTGCGACCAGACCATATAACTTCGGCCCCCACTGCACTGACGCACGCAGCAGCTTCGCGCATATAAAGCTGGTAGGCTTCACGGCCGCTTCGGTCACCGGACTCATCGGCGTAGTCAGCTTTGTCGCGAAACCGCAACAGGTTGAGCATTACCACGGGCTGATCTTTAGGCGTGTCTGCCAGAACCTTTTTCAGCTGCTCCGGCGCGGGGTTTACGGCGTTCATGCTGGCCCTCACGTTCATGATAAGTTGCGCGCTACTATAGCCCACCCTTTATGTCTGCCGGCAAGTGATTTCATTACCTTTCCGTCAGATCTATGATACGGGCATCAATCCTCAGAACCTTGGCGAATCCTAATGGACCTGATCAGCATTTTCCAACAGACACTGGAAACCACCCTCCCGGTCTTTGCCATGGTCTTTATCGGGCTGGGCCTACGAAGAATTGGCTGGATCGATGACGCGTTCGTTCATACCGCTTCCGCTCTGGTTTTCAAAGCCACACTGCCGACTCTGGTTTTTCTCAGCATTATTAAAGCCGATCTCAGTGCGTCCCTGAACCCGAGCCTGCTTACTTTTTACTTGTTTGCGACGCTCGCCAGCTTCGCGATCGCCTGGTTATGGGCGCGCTGGAACGTTGTTCACGAAAATCGGGGCGTGTATGTCCAGGGCGCCTTCCGGGGCAACTGCGGCATTGTGGGGCTGGCACTGGCGGCCAACCTATACGGAGACTTCGGGCTTTCGGCGGGCAGCATTCTGCTGGGGGTAGTCATCCTGTCTTATAATGCGCTTTCGGTAATCGTACTCACAGCCTATCAACCGGGGCAGTCCGCACAGTGGCACCGCATCCTTCAGGATATCCTGCGCAACCCTCTGATACTTTCTGTGTTCGCCGCCATTCCTGTTGCCTGGCTTGATCTTCAGATGCCCGACTGGGTACTGACCAGCGGTGATTATTTTGCCTCCCTCACACTGCCACTGGCGCTGCTGTGCATCGGCGCGACCGTTTCGCTCAGCGCCCTGCGCAGTGACAGCTCAACCGCCTTCAGCTCCGCGCTGATGAAAATGGTGGTCTTGCCAGTACTATGTACCGGCGCAGCCTGGGCGGCGGGCTTCTCCGGGCCTGAGCTCGGCCTGCTGTTCCTGTTCTTCGCAAGCCCGACCGCCGCCGCCAGTTTTGTGATGGCCAAGGCGCTTGGGGGCAACGACCGCCTTGCAGCGAACATCATTGCCATCACCACACTGATGGCGAGTGTCACCATCACCTTGGGGGTATTTGTCCTGAAAAGTGCAGGACTGATATAAACAGAGCTTGAACCCCGAACATTCAGCGACAAACCAGGGCCCCCGATGACTGAAGGAAAACCATTTTCTCAAGCCTGCGAGAACAACAAGCAGGTTATTCTCGAAAAACTTGCGGCGATATTCAGCATCCCCGGAACTGTCCTGGAAATCGGAACGGGCACCGGACAACACGCGGTTCATTTTGCACGCAACCTGCCACATCTTACTTGGCAGCCAAGTGACCAACCGAGCAACTATCAGCTATGCAAGCCATGGCTAAGGGAGGCTCGCCTGCCAAACATCAACGAACCTCTGCCCCTGAATGTCAGTATCAGTGACTGGCAACTTCCAACCATCAACGGAGCTTTTTCCGCCAACACCGCGCATATCATGTCGTGGCAAGAGGTTGAAGCGATGTTTCAGGGCGTTTCTGCGAACCTCCAACTGGGCGAAGCCTTCTGCCTGTATGGGCCATTTAATTACAACGGGCGATTCACCAGTGCCAGCAACCAGCAGTTTGACGCCTCGCTGAGGCGGCAGAAACCGACAATGGGCATTCGGGATATGGACGACCTGAATCAGGTCGGTGACTTGAACGATTTGGTGCTGGAAACCGATGTTGAAATGCCGGCAAACAATCGCCTATTGGTGTGGAAGCGCCGCTAGACCGTAGCGACCCCATTCGCTTCTCCCTACGAAGATCGGCGCTATTAAAGCGCCGATCCAGGAAGCACGATTGCGTCATTTATCATTCAACCATTCATGGAAACAGCAGGCTGTCGCCATTGGATAATTTTCACTAAGGCCAGAGCAGGTAGGATCAGAGCCGCACTTGCGAGCGACAACTGTAGATTTGTAAGAGGCACTGGACCACCCCCGGGGATTGCCAACAACATGCCACCGAGGATCAGGGCGAACCTCACCGGCCACTGGATAACACCGCCGCGGACAAGATTACCGATACCGAGCAACCAGCCCTGTATAGAGCCTGCAATCAGAATCACGCCGGCCAAAGCTTGCATTATGACCACGACAATTTCATCCCAGCTACCCTGAAAAATAAGCGCAGGGTTCAACACAAACAGGAAAGGGATAAAATAGATAACGCTGCCGAGCCGCATCGCCTGAAAACCTGTCTCCATTGGTTTGGCTCCCGCCACTGTCGCAGCAGCAAAAGCACCCAGGGCGACTGGAGGAGTGATGAAACTAAGCATTCCCCAATAAAGTATAAAAAGATGCACCGCCAGCGGGTCCATGCCCCCACCGTTAATGAGCGCGGGCGCCAGCGCCACCGCCAAAAAGATATAAGCAGCTGTCACTGTCATGCCAATTCCCAGAATGAAACTGGTCAGAGCCCCCATCAACAGCAGCACCAATATGTCCCCACCGGCCAGATAGATTAAATCGTTGGCGATGGTACCCGACAATCCCGTAACCGACAGAGCACCAACCAATAACCCGACACCAGCCAGAATGGCAATAAGTTCAGCAAACAGCTTCCCTGACTCAGAAAAGAAATCCTTCAGGTCCTGCCAGCCCCACCGCTCATATGGCAGCACCTGATTGATTATCAGCAGCAGTGCCGTGGCGTAGAAAGGCGCTGTTGCTTCTTGCCGCAAGAAAAACAGCATCCAGATCAGCAACCCGAATACGAAAATAAAGTACCAACCTTCCTTGAGTGTCTCTTTTAGTGAAGGCAGCTCATCTGCCGGCAGTCCTTTCAAGTCATGACGGGCAGCGTAAGCATCAATTTGGATAAACAGGCCGAGAAAATAAAGCACTGAGGGAACGACCGCCGCCAACGCAATAGTTCCGTAAGGAATGTTCAGAAATGCAGCCATTATGAAGGCCGTTGCTCCCATTACCGGTGGCATCAATACGCCTCCGGTCGATGCACAGGCCTCTACACCAGCAGCGTAAGATTTGCTGAAACCGACCCGGCGCATAGCTGGAATGGACATGACCCCGGTAGTCATAACGTTTGTTATTACACTGCCACTCATCGAGCCCATTAAACCACTGGAAAAAACCGCAACCTTAGCTGGCCCTCCCCGAACGTGCCCTAACAAAGCGAACGCCAGGTTAATAAAAAACTTGCCACCACCGGTCTTTTGCAGCGCAACACCAAACAGCAAGAACCCGATGACCAGATTAGCAAAAGCCTGAAGAGGAATACCCATAACTCCCTCACGACTCATAGCCATGTATATCGCCGTCTGCGCGGGTGATGACGGAAAACCCTGTATAGGCCCCGGCACCATATCGGCAAACATGGGGTACAGGCTTGCCACCCCCACAATTGTCGCTATGGGTAGACCACCTGCCCTCCGTATCGCCTCCAGCACCGTAATCCACAACAAAAAGCTCATCACCACAGCATAATGGGGTGCGTCATACTCCCACCCCCGATCAAGTATTTGCTCTGCATTGAACACAAAGAAGCTACAGATCACAGCTGAGGCCACAAAGAGCAAAACATCGTACCAAGGCACTTTGTTTCGGGCCGCGAAGCGATTCATCGGCCATAAAAGAAAAACCAACGGCAACATGAGTGCCACGACTGTATAAAAGAACTGGCTTTCGACCTGAGTGACCAAGTTGATCAGTTGAAGGTTAAAAAGGTAGTCGATTGTCAGTAACGTCAAGATCAATGTAAACAGGCGGGGAATCCACAACCACCCCCCCACCAATTGCCGGATACCGGACACACTTTCGCTGTCCAGTTCGATTGCGGGCGTTTGCGTCATTGTGCAGAAACTCCAGTCAGCGATACAGGCGAGAGGCGCATATGCCTCCCGCCAGCGATGGTTTGGATGTCAGATAAAAATCGGGCTCATACCTTCTGCTTCGAGAGCCGCAGCTCTTGCCTTCATCCACGCAAGACGGAATTCGTCTTCTGAATCGGGGGTATTACCGGAAGTAAACTGTTCCCAAGCGTCCAACAGAGTTTTCTGCCTGCGTACCAGCATGTCCTGATGCTCCTGCATAACATCAGTCCAATGACCAATCTCTTTGTAATAGTCCACAACGGCGTCATGGAAGGGGACCACCCACTGCATATTCTGGTTTTCCAGAGCATAGCCCGAGTTACCAGGCGCAGCGTCTTTGTACTTGTCGTAGTCTTCTGTAAAGACTTTTACCAGGCTCTTGACCAGCGTTTTATCTGTATCAGCGTTCGCTACGACTATGGGGTATGGGTAGCTTGAGCCAATCCAGGGGTCATTCTTATCTATACCAGCGCCCACCGTAACCTTGTGCGGCTGAAAGTAGGGCGCGACTTCCTTCAGGCGAGCCCACCCTTCCTTGTCTTCCGGGTCCAGGGTCAACCAGGTTATGCCGCGGGGGCCGGCAGCAACCTGTTGAGGCCCCCCGGCAACGGTTGACGTGAACGCAGTATCAACCTGGTCTGCGACGATTCCTTCGAATGACCGACCGTAACCTGGAAACTCAACTCGCTCGACGTCATCCCATGTCAAGTTGCCAAAAGCCAGCATCGCTTCGGTACCCAGGTTGTTCGCATCATCACCGCGCAAATAAGCCACACGCTTACCTTTCAAATCAGAGGGCGTTTTTGCTCCGATATCGCCGGCTACCGCAACACCTAGGCCGAAGCCTGCAATAGACGTGGTAATCACACGGATGGGCTGAGGCCCCCAGCTCTTATTTGCAAATAAGAGCACCCCCTCTGCACCATAAAAAGCTGCAATGCCGCAGGCGCAAACAGGAACACGACCCATTTTAAGGGGGGTCATGCGTGACACGTCGTTCTCACCTGGCAGAATCCGTAGAGAAACGCCGTACTCGTTCTTAAGCAAGTTGCCCATGGACGCCATCTGGCTATACCCAGTCGAACCGGTGCCATAGGCGGTGATACCCAGCGTCTGAGGTAATTCAACACCATCTGCGCTGAAGGCAAAGGTAGGAGCCAAGGCCACAGCCACGGCAAGCAATCCTCTTTTGAGGTTAAGCATTCTTTCATCCTCTTGTTAATTATTGTATTTCTTTCTTCTTCCGCTGTGCGAAATGTTATTTTATTTTTACACTTTGACTTTAGTTTATTATCGAAGATTCTGTCAATTTCAGATGGCGGATTAGTTTCAGCAATACACGATGATCAAAATATGAAATTTCTTTAGAAGTTCAGAATTGAGCTCAGTCTGGCGAAACCATATTCGGGGTTGTTCGGGCATCTCGGGCCCGTCAAAGTAGATGGTTGTTATGATGCCCGCAAAAAACTCGAGAATTCTTAAAAAAGGAGGCCATTGGCCACAACGGTGTCTATCCCATGAATTACTCCCTAAGAAAAGCACAGCCCGACGAGATCGAGTGGCTATACGAGTTGAACAGGAAATCCTTCGTTGAGGTTGTGGTTCGACAATTCGGTAGGTGGGATGAGGCTTTCCAGCGACAGATGTTTTTCTCAAAGTGGGAAAAGCCGCGCCCGGCTCAGATTATCGAAAAAGGAAGTGATAGGGTCGGCGTTGTGATTCTGGAACAACTTGAAGATTGCGACTGGCTACACGAGATCCAGATTTGCCCGAACTACCAGGGCCAAGGCCTGGGAACGACACTTCTACGAGACCTGCTGGCAGACGCCCGGACACGGGGTGTTCCGCTTCGTCTTAAGGTTTTGCATGCGAATCAGGATGCGAAGCGACTGTACGCGCGAATGGGATTTCAGGAAATCGAGAGACTGGCAAACCACTTTCTGATGGAAATCAGTTAACAGCGCCCAAAAAACAGAGTTGGATGCAAAGGTAAACAGTGGCCCCGGCAGAAACTGACACAGGGCTAGCCGATCGGCATAGACCTGCTCAGATAACCAAGACTACGCTGCCTGCGCATCATCTCGTTTCTCAATTTTGTGTTGATCTTCGGTACTGTTAATTTTCCAGTAACTCGATATGTACAGATGGCTTTTTGGCATTTGGCGCTGCTGCTTAAAATATGTCCGTAGTGCCCGCATGCTGTGAAACTCGCAAGCCGTCCAGACCGCCGGCTGGCCCGGTAGCCAGGCAAGCTGCTCAATGCGTTTCAACAGAGCGCTTGTATCAACATTCGGGACGGCGTTGACAACCCAGTGAATCTCAATATTTTCCGGATGCTGCAGCGGCTGGATATCCTCGTCGGTCACAACTTCAAGAACCGCGTAACCCCGTGCATCTTCCGGCAACTGAGCAAGATTGACTGCGATTGCGGGCAAAGCAGTCATATCGCCCACCAACAAATACCAGTCCGCGTCGTTATTGACCAGTTTTTTAAGTCCCGGCCCGCCCACGAGAATCTGATCACCGGGTCTCGCACCGCGGGCCCATGTCGATGCTGGCCCGTCAGCCGTGTGAAGCACAAAATCCACATCAATCTCATCGCTGCGCTGTCCGCTGATGGTGTAGGTTCGCATCAACGGTCGCGATCCCCCGGGCTGCGGAAAAATCAGCTTTATATAAGCGCTTTCCTGACCCTTCGGAAAGTCGGCCAATCCCGAACCACCAAGCGTTACACGCAGCATATGTGGAGTAATGTAGGCGGAGCGAATCACGTCCAGAGTTCTTGGCGCAGGTTTAGACATCAGGACTCCCCTTCTTCAGCGTTGGCAATCTGTTCCGCGCTGTCTGCCATGGTCTGACTGACACGGAGGAACAGCGTGAGCTCATCGCTCCCCAGTTTTGTAGTCATTTGTTCTACAGCCCACTCTTCCACCGCATCAATTCGAGCCATCACTTTCCTGCCTTTGGGTGTCGGTTTCAGGAACTGGCTCCGGCGGTCAAGGGGATTATCTGCCTTAACAATCAAGCTGGCTTCAATCAAGTCGTTCAAAGCGCGGGTGATCTGCGCTTTGTCGCGCTGCATTCGTTTGGCGATCGACTGCGCGGTCGCCTTACGGTTACGACAGACTCCTTTCAGCACCCTGATATGCGTGACCGGTAATTCGATCTGTTGTTTGCGGATGCCTTCGCGTAGAAGGTGTGTGTATGCATGCATCAACCGGTGCACGGCTTCGCTAAGTGACTTGTCAGGCATAAGCAACCTCTATCTAGTAGACAGTATCAACCATATAAAATAATGGTTGTAACTGTCAACCAAAACCAAGCTACCCTGAGGAAAATATTACCAAATGGTATCAGCGGCTGAATCTGGCGTGCGATGGTTTAGCGAAAAGTGTAGCATTTGAGCGATCACTCAAGAGTCCATCAAATACCGTTTATTTTCTCTTTCGGAGACGCCACTATGGGCCGTATCACCAACCGCAGCTTACTCAGCACCCAGCGCCTGAGCGTCAATCTGGTCACTTACCCCGAAGGTCATCGCGTAAGGCGTCACAATGACCCCATGGGTGACGGAAGCTACTACAAACTAAACTTTGTGGTGATAAAGCCTGCAGAAGGCGGAATTTTCGAGACCGACCGCGTCATCTTCTCCCTTTTCAATCGTGTCATCCTGTTCCGGCCCGATCTATACGATCACAGCGTGTCAACCATCAAGCGTGGCAAGCGCGTACTGCTCAGTATCGCGCTGCACGCGCCGTGGGGTTCGGCAGCCCAGCAATAGAGGCATGACCGCTGGGGCTTATTCCAAAGTTCCGGCATGGGCCGTGATATGGGCAATGATGGTAAGCTTATTCATCCGTTTGTTCTCTCTTTTCAAAAGGGTTAAATGCGGGGTGTGGAGGTTCAAAAACCTTCCAGAACAACCTTGCCTACGGCACGACCGGATTCCAGTTCCGCGTGTGCTGCCCTGAGGTTTTCGGCATTGATAGTGCCCAGATGCTTACCTGCGGTTGTGCGGATATACCCCTGATCCACAAGATTTGCGACTTGCTCCAACAGATCGTGCTGCGCATGCATGTCCGCAGCCTGGTGCATGGAACGGGCGAACATGAATTCCACATGCAATGACAGACTCTTTGGCTTGATTTTCATCACATCCAGTGACTCAGGATCGTCTATCAGCGCAATTCTGCCAAATGGAACGAGCATATCGACGTAGCTGTCGAAGTACTGTTCAGTCGCATTAAGACTGGCCACATGAGTTACCGCCCCAACCTGTCCTTCAGAGATCAATGCATCAACCTGAGGCTTCAGGGGCTCACGGTGATCCACCACAAAATCTGCACCTAACTCCCGCACCCAGTTTCTGGAAGCTTCACGCGATGCGGTGGCGATTACCGTTGCTCCGGTCAGGGTTTTGGCCAACTGGATCAGAATGGAACCGACGCCGCCAGCAGCCCCGACAACCAGAACCACTTCATCTGATTTCTCTAAAGAACCAGCATCTTTTTGTTTTAATTGAAGGTGTTCAAACAAAAGTTCCCATGCGGTAATCGTCGTCAGGGGCAACGCTGCTGCCTCAGAATCGGACAAGCTACGCGGCTTATGTCCGACGATGCGCTCGTCCACTAACTGGTACTCTGCGTTGGTACCGGAGCGTGTAATGTCACCGGCATAGTAAACCTGATCGCCAGGCTTGAACCAGGCCACTGCCGCACCAACAGCAACCACTTCCCCTGCTGCGTCCCAGCCAATTACCTTGTGCTCCCCTTCTTCAGCAGCCACATTCTGGCGAATCTTGTAGTCCACCGGATTAACGGCAACGGCATTTACCTGGACCAACAAATCACGACCACTGGCGATCGGTTGTGGTAACTCGATATCGATAAGCGCGTTTTTATCGGTAATGGGAAGCGCTTCGCTGTAACCTATGGCTTTCATCTGCTGATCTCCTGCGTTTGCTTTATGCCATGATGGCGTTTAACTGGTGACCAGTGTGAACCTTTACTAAACTGCCAAAAACAGCTTAATTCCTGAAACACTATCAAATTATTTTTGACAATATGACGATTGACGACCTCAAAGTAATCCTCAAGGTGGCCGAGTTTCGCAGCATTACCGCCGCCGCGGCCAGTCTCGACATGCGCACCGCGACCGCCAGTGCGGCGGTGAAAAGAGTGGAAAGTGCACTGGGTGTGGAACTCTTTGTAAGAACAACGCGGCAACTGAGGCTCTCCAATGCGGGTGAGAAATACCTCCCGCAGTGCGAGCAGGCATTGAATATGCTGGAGCAGGCACGTCATAACATTCTGGGCGACCAGGATTCGGTGGATGGTGAGCTACGCCTTGCCGTGTCCTCTGATCTAGGGCGTAATCGTGTGCTGCCCTGGCTGGATGACCTTATGGAAAACCATCCGCACCTCAGCCTGCGCGTCAATATTAGCGACAGTAACATCGACTTCTACAGGGACTCCGTCGATATGGCCTTACGCTACGGCTCCCCCGACGATGCCGGCCTGTACGGTTTCAAAATCTGTGACGTACCAGGCATCCTATGCGCAACGCCGGCGTACCTTGAGCAGCATGGAACGCCCAGCCACCCCCACGACCTGACGTCTCACAACGGCCTGTTCTACCAATTACAGGACATTCCCTACGATATATGGACATTCACCCGCGGCGACCAGCAGTTCAAGGTACGAATGCGAGGTGACCGTACCTCCAACGATGGCGACCTGGTACGGCGCTGGTGTGCAGCTGGCAAGGGATTCGCGGTCAAGTCCTGTCTCGATATGTCTGATGACCTGCTGACCGGTCGGGTGGTCAGCGTCATGTCCGAATTTCGACCGCGCGTCACGGAGCTGTGGCTCATTTGTCCCAGTCGCCAATCCATCACGCCTGCGATGCGTCTGCTACGGGATTATCTGCAAATGAAATGCGCCACTATTCTGAACAACCTGATAGAAAAGGGAATTCTGTCCAAAAATTCAATCAGTTGAAGGGTGCGAACGCACCGAACCGCTATAGCTCAGGTGCCAATCCGAGAAATGGTATACCGGCACTTTCACTCTAAAGCAGTGACAAATTTGAGTGGTCATTCCCATACAACTTGAGCGATCACTCAAGTTAGGTTAGGATAATGCCGTTGAACTCGCTTTTGTATAACGCTGCCTTTTATTGAGTGATCACTCAAACAAGGGGCGTCAAATCAATGCGAGTCACATCACATTCGTCTTACTACCAAGGAGCCACTCCATGGCCAAGTTTACCCTTCACGATAAGCAAAGTGCTCCGAAAGAAAGCCAGGACTTGCTCGACAACTCTGTTAAAGCCTTCGGTATGATTCCAGGCCTGCACGCAGTTATGGCCGAAGCGCCCGGACTGCTTGAAGCATATCAACAGCTTCACCAGCTATTTTTGGACAGCAGCTTCGATGACGAGGAAACCACCGTCGTGTGGCAGACCATTAACGTTGAACATGCTTGTCACTACTGCGTGCCTGCTCATACCGGCATCGCCAAAAATATGAACGTTGATGATGCCATCACCGAGGCGCTGCGTAACGAAACACCGCTACCGACAGATCGGCTGGAAGCTCTGCGTGACTTTACACTTGCCATCGTTCGTGGCCGGGGTAACGTCGATGACAGCACTGTGGCCGCATTTCTGGAGGCAGGCTTCACCAAGCGTCAGGTTCTTGAGGTCATTCTTGGTTTGGCTCAGAAAACCATGAGCAACTACACCAATCACCTCGCCGACACGCCGATAGACAAGCCTTTCCAGAAATTTGAGTGGCACAAGGCTGATTAATAAGACAACGAGTCGGAGCGGTTAATCAGCGCTCCGACTCGTCGCAGCTTGAACTAACCTGGAATGGGGCCTGCATTATGTCGAACACCAAACAGTACGAACCACCACGCGTCTGGACCTGGGACGCCGAGAATGGCGGGGAATGGGCCAAAACCAACCGCCCCATCGCCGGCGCTACACATAAGGCGACGCTGCCGCGTGGCAAGCACCCTTTACAGATCTATTCGCTGGGCACACCTAACGGCCAGAAAGTTACCATCATGGCCGAAGAGCTATTGGCCATCGGTGAAACGGGAGCAGAATACGACGCTCACCTGATCCGTATTGGCGAGGGCGAGCAGTTCTCTTCAGGTTTTGTCGAGCTAAACCCAAACTCGAAAATCCCGGCATTGTTTGATGCCGATACCGGTAGTCGGGTCTTTGAAAGCGGCGCGATCCTTCTTTATTTGGCAGAGAAGTTCGGGCATTTCCTCCCAAAAGATGCAGCTGCACGTACCGAAGCACTGAACTGGCTGTTCTGGCTGCAGGGTTCAGCGCCCTATCTGGGCGGTGGGTTCGGGCATTTTTACGCTTACGCGCCCGAAAAGTTTGAATATCCGATCAATCGTTTCACCATGGAAGTGAAACGCCAGATGGATGTACTGGATCGGGAGCTCGGCGAGCATCGTTATCTCGGTGGAGACGAATACTCCATTGCCGACATAGCCACCTGGCCGTGGTATGGCAACCTGGTGTTGGGCGAAGCGTACGGCGCAGGTGAGTTCTTGCAGGTCGAGAGCTACAAAAACCTCCGGCGCTGGGCTAAAGAAATCCTCGAGCGCCCGGCTGTCCAACGTGGTCGCATAGTAAATCGTACGTCGGGGGAGCCTTCCGAGCAGCTACATGAGCGCCATGACGCCTCGGATTTTGACCTGAAAACTCAGGATAAACTGGCAACGGAAACGACAGTCTGAACAACCTGTCCGAGTGAAAGCCTGCTCTCAGCCGTCATAGCAATGAGGGCAGGCAAATACGCACTGAACATCAGACTGTGTCTGCAACCTCTTCAGCGCGCATCGCTTCCAGAGAGCGCGCCATGTCTTCCGCAAGCGCATGTACGGTCGCACTATCTACGTTACGCTGGGCAAAAGCCCGCAACCCCATTATCTCCGCCTGCAACCGCCTGCCAAGTAGAGCGGGATCAAGCCGGCTATCCAGCTCCCCCACCCGCTGGGCCGCAGCAAAGCGATCAATAAAGCGCACTTCCATACCCGCCAGCAACTCTTCAGCCTTATCCCGAGCGGCTTGTTCTCGTTCGCCGAGCTCCAGCAGGCTTTTAACCAGCATGCATGCACGGCTTGGCAACTCCTTATCACAAATCCCACCGAGCCCACGCAGATAGGCCGCCAACCCTGCCAACGGTGATTCGTAAGCTTGAAACGTACGCTCCAGTTCTACCAGACCAAGGCGGGAATAGCGCTCCAGGGCCTCCTGGAAAAGCCCATCCTTACTGCCAAAGGTGGCATAGATACTACCCGGCCGCATATCGAGGGCCTTTTCCAGATCCTTCAGCGAGGTGGCATGAAAGCCCTTCTGCCAGAACAGCTGTAGGGCTCGTTCCAGAGAGTCTTGCCGATTGTGGATTGATGCACGCGCCATAAGCCATTTCCAGTGTTTTACAGGGCCGCGATACAACGCGACGATAAACTTGAATGATTACTCAATTTTATCTTGAGCGATCACTCACGTCCAGCTACAGTCGAAAAGATAATCCATCATTCAGACTGCCGCTTGTATCCGCCGTAACCGAAAGAGGATGTTCTATGCCACACACAAAATTTCCGCAGATTATCGTTTTCGATGTTAACGAAACGCTTCTTGATATAACGACTCTCGAACCATTGTTTGACCGCGTTTTCAGCGATAAACGGATCCTGAGGGAGTGGTTCGCCCAGTTGATCCTCTACTCGCAAACAATGACTCTATCCGACATCTATATACCCTTTGGTGATCTCGGCGTGGGGACACTGCGGATGGTCGCCGATATTCATCAGGTGACCATCGAAGAGAGTGATATTGCGGAGCTGAAGGAACGGATGAGCACAATGCCGGCCCATCCAGACGTCATACCGGCCCTGACCCGATTGCGCGACGCCGGGTTCCGGATGGTGACACTGACCAACTCCGCCAGCGGAGCTTCGCCTACTCCAATGGATAAGGCGGGGTTAAGTCATTTTTTCGAGCGAACCTTCAGTGTCGAGACAACAAGCAAGTTCAAGCCATCGCCCGAAACCTATCGCCTGGTAGCAAAGGAGCTGTCAGTCGAAACGTCGGATCTGTGCCTCGTAGCGTGTCACCTTTGGGATACGATAGGCGCTCAGGCCGCTGGCTGCCGTGGTGCGTTTCTTACCCGGTCCGGCAACGCCATGCTGCCGTTATCTGGTGTTCCGATTCCGGATATTGTTGCCTCCGAACTGACCGTTCTCGCTGATCAGATTATCGGCCGTCAGTAAGCACCCTCACTGTAAATCAGCTCGTAGCTGTGGCTATAGATCTCCACAATGTTTCCAAATGGGTCTTCCATGTAGATCATGCGATAGGGTTTCTCGCCGGGATAGTAATAACGCGGCTTCTCCATGCGCTTCTTGCCACCGGCCGCAACGATGCGGTCGGCAAGTTCTTCGACGTTCGGATCCTGTACGCAGAAATGGAAGATGCCGGTTTTCCAGTACTCAAAGTTGTCTTCCGGATTCGTCTGATTCTTGAACTGGAACATCTCGACGCCAATCCGGTCACCGGTAGACATGTGAGCAATGCGAAAGCTCCCCCAACCTTCGCCAAACACTTCGGTGCACATCTCACCAATGGCGCTGTCGTCCTCAACGATTTCGGTCGGCGCCATGATCAGATACCAGCCCATAACCTCGGTATAAAATTTGACGGCCTCTTCCAGATTGGGAACTGAAATACCGATGTGTGAAAAATTTCTGGGATAAACGTTATTCATGTCCTGCACTCCTGTTTGAACGTAAAAACAGGTTACAACCAGGCTCTGATTACGTAAAATTATAAGTATTGATGGTTATGAGTTCGAATTGTAATGATTAACACCACATGGTTACGCAGTTTCTGTACGCTCGTAGAAGTAAGTCACTTCACCCGTACAGCCGAACGCCTGCATATGACGCAATCGGGGGTTAGCCAGCACATACGAAAACTGGAAGATCAGCTGGAAACTGCCCTACTGTTCCGGGAAGGCAAACAGTTTTCACTCACAGACGCGGGCCAACGCCTGTACGCCGAAGGGCGCACCATTATCCAGGCCCTGTCGAACCTTGAGCAAAGAGTAGCCGACGATCCCGCATACGAGGGACCGGTTCGGGTGATGTCTCCCGGAAGCGTGGGCCTCAAGCTCTACCCTCTCCTTCTTGAACTGCAGCGCCAGTACCCGAAGCTTGTTATTGATTACAGATTTGCACCGAATACGGATATTGAACGGTCTATCTCCAACGACAGGATCGATATCGGATTTATGACCAGCGCTTCGACTCTGGAAAACGTGAGCTGTCGACCGATTGCCAAAGAATCGCTGCAACTGGTGACGCCTGCAGATGTTGTTGAGCCGAGCTGGGAAGCCTTAACCAAGCTCGGGTTTATTGACCACCCCGATGGCGCCCACCATGCTGACATGCTGCTTGGCGCCAATTATCCTGAGTTTGAGCACAGCAATTTCCTTAAGAAAAAAGGATTCTCGAATCAGATCGGTTTGATTCTGGAACCCGTGAGTATGGGGCTGGGCTTCACAGTATTACCGGCTCACGCGGTTGAGGCCTTTCAGAACCTGCAGCTTGTCAGGATCCACCAACTTGCTGTTCCGGTTAATGAAACACTTCATCTTGCGATTCGACGCGATAGGCCTTTGCAGAACAGGATGAATACCGTGATTGCAGAAGCCAGAAAGTATCTTTGAACCCCCCAACTGAAATAGCCTCAAAATCAGCTAGCGCTGTCGGTAATAGCCCCAATAAAAGAAACCAACCCCTGATTAACGCCAAGTTCGTGGCCGTTTGGAAGCCTCACCGGCACCCACACAGGTGGATTTTTGGTATGCTATACCCGCTTTCGTTGTAACGTTCCAGGGCGTCTTTGACTTCCTCCAGCAGTGGTACCAGACAGCCGTTATGATTGCGATTGAGATGGCTGTCCAGGCAGTTGGCCACGATTATCTGGACCTCGTCATCCACAGCCAGTTCGGCAACATGCACTTGTATAAATTTTGCGCTCAATTTATAGCTTGAATTTTGTCATGACGTACAATGCGGCTTAATTCAAGTAACCTTAAAAGCACAAGAGCCCACTAAAAAAACTTCATGCATCTGGAGATTCCATGCCACTGCAGTTCCTGAACGATTCTGGCGACAAGCTCGAAACGTCACTCTCTTTTCCGGCCGACCTTTCAGTCGGGGAAGTCGTTCAGTCGGATATTCTGTACTGCTCTCCTGACACTCAGCTCAACGAGGCTGCGGCAGCAATGCAGGAGCGCCAATGTAGCTCTATTTTGGTTATGGTAGACGGGCACCCCGCTGGCATTTGGACCGAACGCGATACGCTTTCCATCGACTTCGAGGACCCCTCTCAGTTCACCCGCCCCATTAGCCAAGTGATGAGCAAGCCCGTTGCCACTATTCGCTCAAATACGATGCTGCGATCTATGGCGGCCCTTTTCCAACAGAATAAGCTGCGGCATTTTCTTGTTGTAGATGATGATGACAAGCTTTTGGGGATCCTATCGCAAACGGACGTAGTGGAGCACCAGGTGTTAGAGCATTATTTGCATCTTCGCACCGTTGGTTCTGTCGTTCGTAAGGGTACCCCCCAGCTGCCAGCGGAATCAACGCTGATGGATGCTGTGCGCAAAATGCAGCAACGGTCAACGGATGCCATTCTGGTGTCCTACCCCGACGACAGTTACGGCATTCTTACCGAACGCGACCTTGTGCGCTTGATTGCCCAACGGCCAAACAGTCAAAGCATCGGGGAATTGGCTAGCAGGCCATTGCAAAGCCTCCCTCATGACATGAGCTTGTACCGGGCGCGTAATGTCCTTACGGAAAGCGGAATTCGACATGTGGGTGTGACCAGTGACACGGAGTTACTTGGTTTAGTGAGCTTCAGCGAAATAATGTCGGATATCGAGGTCGCTTACGTGCGCGAACTACAGGACGCTCTTCAGGTTCGTGACTGCGCACTCTCAACCTCACGTCGTAACTTGCAACTGGCCGAACGGATTATCGAAAACACACTGGAAGGCGTCATCATCACCGATCTACGTGGCCGCATCCTGAGTGTTAATCCGGCATTTACCAAGATAACCGGTTATACAGAGGCAGAAGTTATTGGCAAAACCCCGGGGATTCTTAGTTCCGGCCGTCATGGGGAGAGCTTTTATCTAAATATGTGGCGCGATCTGAACGCGCACGGTCACTGGCAAGGTGAAATCTGGAATCGTAAGAAAAATGGAGAGCTCCTGCCGGAATACCTTAGCATTACCACCATTCATGGCGAAGATGGCCAAGTCAGCCACTATGCTGCCATGTTCAACGACATTACCAAGCTCAAGGCGAGTGAAGAAAGTATTCGCAACATGGCCTATCGCGATCCTCTCACGGACCTGCCAAACCGACGACTGCTTGATGACCGTCTGGATATGGCTATAGCGCAGGCTCACCGCCACGGGACGCTTGTCGGTGTCATATTTATTGACCTTGATCATTTCAAGCATGTGAACGACAGCCTGGGTCATGGCGCCGGTGATGAACTGTTGGTTGAGCAAGCGCGGCGACTGGAGCTCTGTGTGCGAGAGAACGATACTGTCGCCCGGTTGGGCGGAGATGAGTTTGTCATCGTTCTCAGCGAGCCAGAGAGTGTCGAAAGTGTTCGTCAAACGGCAAGACGTATTATGGAAACCGTGCGCACTCCGTTGTTGATCCAGGGTCGGGATCTTGTGCAGACCTGTAGCTTGGGGATAAGCGTCTATCCCGACAACGGGGTCGACCGGGAAACGCTGCTGAAACATGCCGATGGGGCGATGTATGACGTCAAGAGCAACGGCCGGGACGGTCTGAGTGCGCATGCTCCAGTCGCGCACCTTCATTCAGATGATCACCTGACCTTGATGCTCAGCCTGCGTCAAGCGCTGGAAAATGGCGAGATCCAACTCTATTATCAACCACTCATGGATAGTCAGGGTCAACTGGCAGGCGCCGAAGCGTTGCTGCGCTGGCACCATCCGAAGCATGGATTTATCCCCCCCGAGAGTTTTATTTCTCTGGCCGAAGAGAGCGGCTTGATTATTCCCATAGGCGATTTCGTTCTTCGCCAGGCAGCAGAGCAGATAGCACGCTGGCAGAATAAAGGCTTAATGCTGCCTGAAATCTCGATAAACGTATCGGGGCGACAGTTGCGCGATCATAACTTCATCAACCGCGTCAAAGAAACTTTGGAAGTAAACAGGATATTGCCAGCACAGCTGGTTTTCGAGCTGACCGAGAGCGTGCTCATGGATAAAATAACCGGAGCACGCTTGCAGGACCTGAAAGATCTGGGTGTCTCACTTGCTCTGGATGACTTTGGCACCGGCTATGCCGCGCTGATTTACCTGAGGCGCTTTCCGTTAGATCGGCTGAAGATAGATCGCAGTTTTGTCCGTGACATGCTTGATAACGCGCCTGATGCAGCGATTGTATCTGCGCTAATCAGACTGGCTAAAGAACTGAATTTGCAGGTGGTTGCCGAGGGCGTGGAAAAAAGCTCCCAGTTCGATGCACTGCGCAACTATGGCTCCGACCTTTTCCAGGGGTATTTGTTTGCCCCAGCATTACCGGCAACCGAGTTTGAGGCTCGATTTCTGATTTCAGAGCAAGAGTCAGAACATTTGGTGACGTGAGTGCGCAAGGCGTCACTCACGAACACTATATTAATAAGGCCAGGAGAATACTGACTCTGCCCAGAAACGAAAAAAGCCCTGATCTTCTCTGAGAAAATCAGGGCTTTAATATGGCGGAGAGAGAGGGATTCGAACCCTCGAAACGCTATTAACGTTTACACACTTTCCAGGCGTGCGCCTTCAGCCACTCGGCCACCTCTCCAATAACCTGTTTCAAATCAGCAATATCGTCGCTCATTTGAGGGCGCAAACTTTAATGGTTTTGAAGGCGCTTGGCAACTCCCTTACTATAAAACCCGGCAATTTTTCCGGTTTGCGCCAATAATAACCTGTAAGGTATTCGCCGCTCACACTTCTAGCTCAAGGGTATCTCTAATCTGTTCAACATCTTAACCAGGCCTGGAGGCCATCAATGCTCATAAAGTCGGAACAATCAACCCTGTTGCTGATAGACGTTCAGGAAAAGCTGATGCCTGCCATCACCCACGGGCAAGATGTAGTCAACCAATGTGTCATTCTCGCGACGATTGCAGGGCTTCTGGATATTCCTGTTCTGGCAACTGAGCAGCTGCCGGAAAAATTGGGACCAAACGTGGACGTCGTGAAGGAACTTTGCCAGCGAACGCTGGCCAAACACCACTTTGACGCCTGCCCTGACGGTTTGGTTGAAAACCTTCCGGAAGGCCGGCAACACATTATTATTGCGGGCTGCGAGACTCACGTTTGCATGATGCAGACCGCCCTCAGTCTGATTGATGCTGGCTATAAGGTCTGGGTTGTTGCGGATGCGACAGGCTCTCGCAACGAATTCGACCGGGACGTTGCCCTTGATCGGCTCAGTGACAGTGGCGCACGGATCGTAACGACCGAGATGGTGGCTTTTGAATGGATGCGACACTGCAAGCACTCTGCGTTCCGTGATGTGCAGATGTTGATCAAGTAGGCACAAGGCTATTCATCCACTGGCAGTTCTGCATCGTAGCGAGTGTTTTGGTTTTATTTCCATTAAAGGGGTACGCAATGCTGAACATGGATTTTGGCAAACGGGTTATGGTTCGCACAGGCGAACAGGAATTGGCCCCGAGCCCAGCCACCGGAGTGGTCAGAAAACCGCTGGCCAGGGAAGAAGCTGAACGCGGCCATGCCACCAGCGTTGTTCGTTACGAGCCTGGCGCCTCCTTCAACCGCCATGAGCACCCTCTTGGGGAAGAAATACTGGTTCTGGAAGGCGTGTTTTCGGATGAAAATGGCGATTACCCTGCTGGCACCTACCTGCGCAACCCACCGGGAAGCGGGCACACGCCTTTCAGCAAGCCCGGCTGCACGCTGCTGGTAAAGCTGCATCAGTTCAATGAGCGCGATCTGATGGCGGTTCGCGTTGATACCAGAAACAGCGACTGGCTGCCTGGTATCGGTGGCCTTGAGGTCATGCCACTTCACGAATTTGAACACGAACATGTGGCGCTCGTTAAATGGCCTGCCAATGAAACGTTTCAGCCGCACAGGCACTTCGGAGGCGAGGAGGTTTTTGTGCTTTCCGGAGAGTTCTGTGATGAGCACGGACGCTACCCCGAGGGCTCTTGGCTAAGAAGCCCTCACTTGAGTCAGCACCACCCTTTCGTGGAACGAGAAACGATTATCTGGGTAAAAACCGGCCACTTACCCTTTTGATAGAAAGCTATTTCGCCGGGCTGTGATCCACAACTACAAGCTCCTCAATATCAAATCCAGCCTTCAAGGCTACTTGCTTGAACCGCGCAATCGCTTCCTCACTCACGTCAGGTGTCCGTGAGAGGAACCACAGATAGTCGCGGTCGTAGCCGGTAACAAAAGCGTACTGGTACTCTTCCTTATCCAGCTCAAAGATGACGTAAGACGCATAGAAGGGGCCGAAGAAAGAGACCTTGAGATGCCCGGTACTGTCATCGCCTACAAACACCGCCCTGCCCTCAGCGACACTCCATTCTCCGGCCTCGGCATCGTACCCCCGGTTGGTTACCTTGATACTGCCATCATCTTTCAGTTCGTATTCGGCGGTTACCCGGTTTAGACCTTCTTCGAAGGAGTGATCCAGCCGGGCAATTTCGTACCACTTACCCAGGTACTCATCTGCATTTAACCCGGTGACCGGCTGTATACCTTTGGGTACGCCTGTGCAGGCCACTATCAGAAAAAGAAGCGATAAAAGAAACAGAAACTTCAGACGATCGCGTAAAATTTCCATAGATAGCCCCTGATGGTATGAAAAGATCCGGAATCTCATTTTACGCATTGATCAATAAAGAAAAAAAGAGCCCCGAAGGGCTCATGAAGAAGGGATGGAATTCAGAAGCTACAACTGCTTCACCAATCCGACGCTGCCAAAGGTTGGTTGATCGGGGCGTCACTCTCAGGTTTGACGCCTCCTGCCTGGCCTTCGGCAGGGACTGCAAACACGTGATACGCCTCGGGGCCAAACTGATCCAGTGCTGTGTCGAGGTACTCATAGGTTCTTGGCACTGGTTCCCCGGAAAGGGCTACCCGGAATTGCCGCTTCAGTGCAGGAGTGCCCACATTCAGCGGTTGCTCCACCCACAGGTAAACTGCTTTATGTGGAACAATGTATTCGCAACGAACTACCCGGTATCCCTCAGTTAGCGATAACGTGGTCGGCTCTTTGCCCGGCTCAAGACGGAATTTATGGATAGTTTTCATGGCTGCCTCTCCTTTTGGGTTGCTGCCTTTTACGTCTCCATAATGCCGTCAGTTTAAGCTCGATAAAATAAGTTTTATTGATCATTTTACATCGATTTTTTCGATGTATCTTTAGCATTCCTGAAGTCTATGCGCGCCTCACAAATAGCACGGACGCCTTCGTGGCTCAGTCTGCTGCCGCGGGTGATGGCGAACAGTTCATCGGTCACATCATCAATAGCAAGGAGATGTTCCACCTCATACTGCCGGCAAACCTCCTCCCGAATTACGGTAGGCGCGGCAAAAACACCAAAACCTTCACGCCCGAACACCTTGATCAACGCACTGTCGTCCACTCGCGCTACGAGATTCATACGCACTCCATTCAGCGAAAACCAGTTCATCAGGCGCTCAAAGTAAGGCACATCAGTACCATTGGCGAGAAATGGCTCTCCGTTGAGTGATGCTGGCAGACCGGGCCTTAATCTTTGAGCCAGGGCCGGCGCTGCAAAAAGGCTGATACTGGAGCGGGCGATTGGATGAACCGTCAGGTCTGCCTCTTTCTGGATATCCGGCATACGATCTGTAAGCACAACATCGAGTTCTTTTCGCTTTAGACTTAGGATCAACCCCTGAGTTCGGCCGGTCTGGCATTCAAGCTGAATCGGTCGGTCAATCGCCATAGCGGGCTGCAAAAGGTAGTAAACGATCAGTTTATGGATGGAAGCGGAAATGCCGGCTGAGAGGGCCAGCGGGCGATCTGCTGGACCTGAGCGCAAGGTTTCAGTTAATGCCCCGGTCAGCGCAAAAATATCATCGGCGTAGCCGAGTATGAGCCGCCCCAGGTCAGTCAGGATGAGCTTGCGATTTTCCCGCAGAAACAGGCGGCCACCGACGGAAGCTTCGAAAGTCGCCAGCTGACCGCTAAGGGTTTGAGGCGCCAGCTCAAGAACATCGCTGGCTTTGGCAATAGAGCCTTCACGGCTTATTACCCAGAAATAGTAAAGATGACGAAGATTAAGCTGATCCATAGGCCCCCGGGATCATAGGGATTCACCAGCTTTGGCCTCTCGCCGGGTTAACCAAAGCATCATAAACACAGCATGAATAACAAGAAACGGCACCGCAATCATTACCAGAGAGGACCAGCCAAGCCAGGAGAGAATAACGCCAGCCGACAAGGCGGCCGTTGCCTGCGAGCCAAATACGAAAATGTCGTTCAGGCCCTGAACCCGGAAACGCTCGGCATCTGTGTAGCCACGGGGCAACAGTGTCGTGCCGCCCACAAACAGGAAGTTCCAGCCAACTCCCAGCAATAGCAATGCCGAGAGATAATGGTGAAAACTGACACCACTGGCCGCCAGCACAACACACCCCAAATACGCCAGCAGTCCGGCTGCCATCATCAGCGGAATGCCTACAACCCGTGTCAGCCAACCACTGATGAGCGACGGGAGATACATTGCCATAATGTGTAGCTGTATAACCCGTTTGGCGGCATCCAGATCATGCCCGGCAATTTCAGTCATGCTCAGTGGCGTCGCGGTCATGATAAAACTCATCACCGCATAGCCAATCGCTGCCGCACTGATAGCGGCCCAAACCAGAGGGTTGGCGAGTATTTCCCCTAACGGCCTACCACCGCCAGCATGGGTTTCCCTTACCCGCTCAGCCCGGCCCCGGTAACCTATGGCGATTATCACCAGCGCCGCGAGCTGGACAGCCGCCAGGCCAAGCCAGCTTGTAAGAAAAGGATAATTTGCTTCGATACCACTGCCAAACGCGGCGATTTCAGGCCCGAGCCATGCGGCTACGAGCCCCCCGAGTAACACTCGTGCAGCAGCTGATCCCGCCATGTTGTCTGGCACAGACTCCATAGCCGCAAAGCGGTACTGATGAACCACCGCAAGCCCAGTGCCGCCCACCGCGGCAGCGAGGCAAAGTAACGGAAACAATCCAAGCCAGGAAGCCAGGGCACCAAACCCTCCCGCGATCATGCCCATGCATGTACCCAGGAGCATCACCCGCTTGCGCCCAAACCTTTCCATCAGCCAGGTCGCAGGTTTGATAGTGAGAACCGTACCTAAAACAACCAACCCCACCGGCAAGGTGGCGTATTCCGGGGCCGACGCGAGAAGGCGTCCCTGAATGCTTCCGATAAACACGATAAACGGCGCGGTGCACATAGCCAGCGCCTGGGCGGCCACCAAAACCCATACGTTAAAGGGCATTGCTCATTTCTTCCTGTAAATGATTCCCGGCTGGCACTGCACCATCTCGTAAAGGTTCGGCAAGCCGTTAAGGGATTCCGAGGCGCCCAGTATCAGGTAGCCGCCAGGATTCAAGGTGGCATGTATGCGGGTCAGAATGTCTTTTTTAAGGTCTGCAGAGAAGTAGATCAGCACGTTGCGGCACATCACTATGTCAAACTTGCCCAGCATGTAGCGCTCGAGCAAGTTCAGCTCCTTGAACTCAACCATGCTTTTAATCTGTGGGCGGATCTGCCAGCCCCCGCTCGCAGAAGGTGTGAAAAACTGTTTCTGCCGCTCCGGGGATAGCCCGCGACCAATGGCGATCATCTCGTATTCACCGCGCCGCGCCACTTCGAGCACGCTTTTTGATATATCCGTGGCGGTAATTTTTACATCTCGCAGTTTTCCGGGTTTCTGGCGTCTGAACTCGTCAACGGTCATGCCCGCAGAGTAAGGCTCCTGTCCGGTAGAACAGGCAGCAGACCAGATTCTCAAGGGAGCGACAGAAGACCGTGCGGCAAACTCCGGAAGCAGTTTGTCCTGCAGGATACGGAACGGATGATTGTCCCGGAACCAGAGTGTTTCATTGGTGGTCATAGCATCTATAACCACTTCCTTGAGGCTGGCACGGCCCGGCTTTTTCAGGCGTTCAAGCAATTCCCCAAGGGAATTCAGGCCATTCTCTTCAAGAATCCGCCGCAACCGGCTTTTAACAAGGTACTGCTTGTTTTCGCCCAACAAAATACCACATGCATCCTGCAGGAACGTTTTGAAGGCTTCATATTCCTGTGGCGTTATTTCCGCTTTCATTGGTTCTCGGTTCTGAATGAATTTCCGGCCAATAATAGATCAGCCTTTATCAACAATTTCCATGATTCGCTCCGCGAGCTCATCGGGACTGAACTTTGCCATAAAATCATCCGCTCCCACCTTCTGAACCATAGCCTTGTTGAACACACCGCTCAATGATGTGTGAAGCATAACAAACAGATCGCTGAGTGCAGGATCACTTTTAACCCTCGTGACCAGGGTATAGCCGTCCATTTCGGGCATTTCCACGTCGGAAATTATCAGTGAAAGGTGGTCCTTTGCTTTTGAACCGTCCTCCGTGATTTCTTGCAGGTATTGAAGGGCCTGTTTGCCGTCATTCCGGGTTACGACTTGCATGCCAATCGCGATGAGGCAGCGCTCAATCTGTCGGCGCGCTACTGAGGAGTCATCAACAACCAAAACTGGCAGATGCCCTGGAGCCCGTGCAGCGCTCCGGCTGCGGAGTTCCTCGGTGACATCTTCCCGGAGCGGAGAAACCTCCGAAAGAATCTTCTCGACATCGATGATTTCTGCCAGTTTGTCATCAATTTTTGTAACCGCCGTAAGATAGATGTCCTTACCAGTACCCTTGGGAGGAGGGAGAATATCTTCCCAGTTCATGTTCATGATCCGGTCTACGGCGGTTACCAGAAACCCCTGGGTTTTGCGGTTGTACTCGGTAATGATCACAAAGCTGTTTGGCAGCTCTTCCTGAGGAATTCCCGGCAAGCCGATGGCCATACCCAGGTCGATGACCGGAATGGTCTCACCACGGGTGTGCGCCACACCGCGAACAACTGCGCGGCTGTTCGGTATGGAGGACAGCTTGGGACACTGGAGCACTTCCTTAACTTTGAACACGTTGATGCCGTATATCTGGCGCCCACGCAAGCGAAAAAGAAGAAGCTCAAGGCGATTCTGTCCGACCAGCTGAGTACGCTGGTTAACACTGTCCAATACCCCTGCCATTACAGTCTCCCCTGGCCGATCGTATGCGCCGGCATGCATTTTGCTGTTCTTTAATGTGAGTTGCCTGGACGACAGAATAATGTCACCCACATGCGGACAAGCCAGTTTAACGGCCGGAACACCGCAACCATTAGGCGTTTACACCAAATTTCGCCGTATTACTGACAGCATAGGACAAACCACGCCATATGCGCACCACGCTTTTAGTCTCGCTCTTGTTTATGTCGGCCTTGGCCAACTCAGTTCTGGCGGAAACGACTGCAAACGAAATTCGCAAGGCGACAACATCGTTCCTGGCTGCCTTTGCCCGCGAACAGGCCAGTGCAGGATATCAGGTCACATTTGAGACCGGCCGTATTGATAGCAGGCTATCCCTCGCACCTTGCTCGGCACCTCTTGCGGTTGAGTTTTCCGGTGACCCCTGGAAAAGTGAGCACCCCTCCGTGCAAGTGGCCTGCAGCGGCGAACGGCCATGGCGCATGTTCGTCACAACCACGGTTTCTGTCAGCGGCCCTGCGCTTGTCGCAGCACGGCCTTTTGGCCGTGGCGAGAGAATAACCCAAGGCATGCTTGAGACTCGCACTGTCTTGGTGAATGCCAGTCGGCGAGGAATAATAACCGATTCCGCCCTTGTAGAGGGTATGGTTGTGCGCAGGCCGATTAACGCCGGCTCTACCCTGACAGCGGATCTCCTTGAAGCACCAGACGCCGTCTCAAGGGGCGACCATGTTATTATCTCCGCCCGCAGCGGGTCCTTTTCGGTTCGCTCCCGCGGCAAAGCTCTGGCTAATGCGTCCGTTGGCGAGCAGGTTCTGGTAGAAAACCTTGCCTCGTCGCGAACCGTCAAAGCCAACGTTATTGCCCCCGGGCACGTCGAGGTGCCGATGTAAATGGCTCGGAACTGACTGGCAGATCCTTTCCGCCGGCAAAAAACTGCCACCGGACGACCACTGCCCCAGAGCCAATTAAAACTGTGACGAAATGTTAACAAAAAGTGTATTTTTGCCCCTAAAGTAATCCGGCACTATGCCGATAAGCGGATACAAACCCGAGTCAGCCCACGTCTGTGTGGCTCAACTGTAAAGCAGGTAATGATATGTCAGTTGACTTAAATGGAATTGGCCAAGGCCAGGTCAACACCCAGAGAACAACGGCCGACAAGCCCGCAAACAGCCAGAATGCAGGGCAAACTGCCCCCGAGCAGGCCAAGGCACAGGGTGCGCGCGGCGAAAACGTAAACCTGAGTAGCCAGGCCAGGAATCTCAAGCAGCTTGAACAGAAGCTGGGCGATTATCCTGAGATGGATGACGAGCGGATCGAAGAAATTCGTGCAGCGCTCGCAGATGGTACTTATAAAGTTGATGCAGAAAAGCTGGCCCAAAAGATGCTTGATATGGATAAAAGCATATTCGGGTGATTAAATCATGGCTGCAATTGACGATCTGAAAAACCTTCTGTCCCAGGATATCCGCCAGCTCGAAACCTTGGTGGAAATCTTGCGACAGGAAAAGTCCTGCCTTTCCAATTCCGATTCCAAAGCGCTTGAAACACTGACTCGGCAAAAGAACGCCGCTCTCGAAGAGATTCGTATGCGTGCGAAGCAGAAAATACGCCTGCTGGTTGCGATGGGCTTTCGGCCAGACAGCGGCGAACCTTCCCGCTTCATCCGCAGTGCTGGCCTCAATGATCTCTATGCCCTCTGGCACGAAGCCGATACAAAGCTTCGGGAGTGCCACCTTCTTAATGAAGACAACGGGCGAATTATCAACCACCTGCAGAAACGCCTGACCCGGCTTACCGACATTCTCCGGGGCGCTTCCAACCAACAGAAGCTTTACGGCGCAAAAGGTCAGCAAACCACCGTATCAAGCCGTACGGTTCTTGCCAGCGCCTGATCAGCGAGTGTAGATCGTCATTCTGGAATCAGGGTGGAAGCGAATGTCCTGGATACTTACGTTACCCATGGCAGGACTGCCCCCACCGCTGACCCGGATATTGTCCAGGCGAATTTCCTCAATACGCTCTGGTAGAGCCATAGTCACCCCGCCGCTTTCACTTACAACGTACCGAGGTTCTCCTTCGCGGTAATGTACGCCGGAAATCGAAAAATCTGAATCCAGAACATTGAGCACGGGGAAGAACACGTTTGACGTGAGCTTCAAGCCTTCAATGACATCAGGCTCCGTCGGGCCGCCTCCAGCTTCGGAATCGCCGCGTTCAGCCATACCTGCAACGAGACCAATGCGATCCAGCAACGAGTTATCGCCCTGCCCGACAACCCCAGACAACTCGTCTTCCGTCAGTGGCGACATCCCAGCTGCGCTGAAAAGCTCCCCGGCTTCTGCCGCTTGAGCGGCATTCGCATTATTACTCGCAGCAAAAGTGACCAATGGCTGAAAAGGCAGAGTTGCCATGGTGACCATTGCCGCTGCACCGCGATAGCGGGATTGGTGTTTCAGTACCCGACCGAGCTCTCGGTCTGTTATCCAGCCAGCCGTAATGAACACTTCACCCAGGCGTTGACCGCTTTCACGCTGCAGCCTGAGGCCTTCCTCAACCTGGTCCTCAGACAAGTAACCACGATTGACCAGCAATCGGCCAAGCCGGGACTTTTCCTCAAACCCTTTACGGAATCTCACTAAGCATCTCCCTTTTCTCACAGTGATTACCGTACAACCCGGCCCGGTGAGCTAATTCCTGCGCAAGCAGTGCCAAAAAGATTAGCTGATGGCCGTCAATTTCGCGCAGACGCGCTTCCCGAACCATGAAATAAATCTGTTAAGATCGGGACACGTTCGAATTCAATTGATTATTGCAGGAATTCTGCCTGCCGCTAACCGACAGAGAGCCCCGGTAATGACAAATTTGGCAAAACCCGCGAGTAATGTGATGCATGTCCTGATTATGGTCCTTGGCCTCTCCCTTTTGCCCCTCCAGGCTCATGCACAGACCGATACCAGTAGCGTAAAAGCCGGGGGAACCGAAGAAACGTCTGAAAAGCCGAATAACGAGCTGCCGAAGGTGCGGATTCTTACCAGCGAGGGCGCCATTGAACTGCAGCTACGCCCTGATGTGGCTCCCGAGACGGTGGCGAACTTTCTGCAATACGCCCGCGATGGTTTTTTTGACGGTACAATCTTCCACCGGGTTATCCCGGGCTTCATGATTCAGGGGGGCGGGTTTACCAGCAATATGGCACGCAAGGAAACCCGTGCGCCCGTCAAGAATGAAGCGACTTCAACCCTTCCCAACCTGCGTGGCACCGTTGCCATGGCGCGGACCAATGCCCCGGACTCTGCAACGTCCCAGTTTTTCATTAACGTAGCAAAGAACGATTTCCTCAACGCTGGCGTGCGGGGCGCAGGTTATGCGGTCTTTGCAAAAGTAACCGCAGGTATGGGCGTGGTTGACACCATTGCTGGCGTAAACACAGCTCGTGTTCGGGGCATGGCTGACGTGCCGGTAAATCCAGTGGTGATCGAAAGCGTTACCCTGCTGGAATAACGGTGCGTGCTCCTTTCCCTGCCAGCCCGCCAGCTGTTGAGCCCGCGGAGCTGGTCTGGCACGACGGCATACCCGAGTCCAAGCTGTTCGGAGTCGCCTATTTCAGCCCCCAACATGGGCTGGATGAATCCCGCCGCGTGTTTATCGCACAGAACGATCTGGAAGCCCGTTTTGCCGCAGTTCCCGAGGCCGGATCCTTCGTGGTTGCGGCAAGCGGGTTCGGCACAGGCCTGAACTTCCTTGCCACCTGGCTAGCCTGGGAATCTTCTGGACCATCCCATGCAGCGACACTCCATTTCATCGCCATTGAACGTTTCCCGCTAACCCTTCAGGATCTCGAAAGAGCCCTTTCGTGCTGGCCGGAGCTTGGTGACCTAGCGGGTGAGCTGATTGCGAGTTACCCATCATTGGTGCAGGGTGCCCATCGCCTTGTTCTGGCCGGTGGCCGGGTTCGCCTTACTCTTTTTTTTGGCCACGCAAACGATGCTCTGGACACGCTTTATTTTCAGGCCGACGCATGGTTTCTGGATGATTTTACACCTGCGGTTAATCCGGAAATGTGGCAAGGAAAAACCATCGCCAGAGTCCGCCAGCACTGCAAACCCGGCACCACGGTGGCCGCGCTCACCTCCGAGGATGCGGTACGGCGCACACTGGAGTGCTTGGGCTTCCATATGCAGGAGTGTGATGGCCCTCGGCCTGATCAAACTGTGCAGCGCGGAGTTTACCGACCGGATATTACACCGCTCACCCCACCTGAAACCGCTGAGAAATCAGTCAGATCCGTTGCTATCATTGGCGCAGGTATCGCGGGCTGCCTGCTCGCAAACAATCTTGCACGAAGAGGTTGCGTCGTTACGCTGATCGATTCCGCAGAGCAGGCTGGCTCAGCTGCATCCGGCAATCTTCAAGGCGCCATGTACGTGAAACTTGGCGTGGAATTTAACCATCAGACGGAGCTTGCCCTCTCTGCCCTGATGTTTAGTCAGCGCTACTACGACTCATACCGCGATAAGCTTTGGCATCCTACCGGCCTGCTGCAACTGGCCTGGAGTGACAGTGAACAGGATCGTCAACGCCGGTTTATCGAGCGCAACCATTACCCTGAAGACCTTTTACGTCCGGTCACCAGACAGGAAGCCGAAACACTCACCGGAGCTCGCCTTGAGAGCGGCGGATTATGGTTTCCCGGCAGCGGCTGGCTAGAGCCTGGCAAGCTGTGTAAATCACTTGCCCTGCATCCAGGGGTTCATAAAATTCTGGGGCGTTCAATAGAGCAAATGACGCTCTCTGATGGCCAATGGTATCTTTCCACAATAGGCTCGGATACCCCTGACATTCAGGCAGATTGCGTTGTGATCTGTGCAGGACATCTGAGCCCACAACTCATTCCCGGCTCGGGCAGGCTTCGCTTCAAGGCGATTCGCGGGCAAGTAACTCACATGCCTGAGACGCTGACAACCAGCCCTGCTGCAGTGATCTGTGGGGCCCGCTACCTGAACCCCGCCTATGGTCCTCAAGGCCAAAAGCTGGCCGTTGTGGGCGCAACGTTTGATCTTCGCAACGATAACCCTCACCCCACGACGGAGAGCCACCGCGAGAATATCCGCGCGCTTTCAGCCATGGTGCCACAAATGCTATCAGCGAATCTGGAAACCAGTGATGTGTCGGAGCAGCTTGCGGGGCGTGTCGGATTTCGCTGTACAACCCACGACTACCAGCCAGCGGCAGGGCCATTAATCGGTGCAGAAGGGCTAGCGCAGGAGGGCCTTTATCTTTTAACCGGCCTCGGCAGTAAAGGCCTCACCTATGCCCCCCTGCTAGCGGAATTTGTTGCAGACGAGATAATGGGGCAACCCTCCGCTCTGCCAGTGACTTTGGCCAGAAGGTTGGCGACCGGTCGCATGCACCAGCCAGAGGTGGCGGCTTCGTAACGAATTACCGCTAATGATCCGCGCCCTGGTGCCGATACACTGTTTGACAGGCGTGTTCTTCAGAGGGTAAGACAAGTGTCCATTTTTGTCAGCGAGCCAGGCCGTCCCCTAGGGACAAGATTGCCCGAAGTGTTCCGGGGTCGACGCGTGGGTGATGTTAGCGAGCTGACCGAGAGCCAGCCGACAGATCCCGGCCGCGGTGAGGCCACGGACGCCGAATTTCAGTTAGCAGCTCAATCGGGCCGGCATCGCGCTCTGGAGGAGTACGGCGCGGCCGCTGCAGGCGAACGCAAAGACCAACGGCCCTATCTGCCTGTCTCCTCGATATGCTCCCCGGCACTTTACTCGATACCCGCCACGGCAACGGTGGCCGAGGCAATCACCATGATGGACGAACACGGCGCCAATCACCTTGTGGTTACCGCAGACACAAACGTTGCCGGTCTGGTAGCGCAGCAATGGCTGCTGGCATGGCTCCACGAACATCAAACCAACGCCATGAGCCAGACCCTGACTCATATCGAGCTACCGGCCTTTCTGACAGCCTCTCCTGAAACCGATGCCCACCAACTTGCCAGGCTGATGCTGGCACATCAGCTCAATGCCGCTTTGGTTGTAGACACTCAGGGTGAGCCTGTAGGTGTCGTAACCAGCACGGACTACCTGCGCCTATATGCCAGTGTCGGTGGGCAACATGGCAGCGTTTAAAACTTTAGCTAGAATCCTAAGGAGTCAGTAGCTCACCCTCAGGGCTGATCAGCAGCACCTTCCAGCCTGTTCCCTCGCGTGTCAAAGCCACAATTTCGTCGTCCCGATAATTGGCCAGCCCCGTAGCTTCTGAATCAACAGAGTTTATCTGGAAACGCCACTCGTTTCGGAACACAGTGGTTTCCTCATCTGGCTCGGCTTCGGGCGTCATAGACACTCGAGCGACGATAGCAGAACGAATACCACTGGTTCCCGCAGAGCCAGTGAAGTCGCCATTGGTAACGCCAGCAGCGACCAGATCACCGGCAAAGCTGGTTAATGCAGCAAACTGCTCTTCGGAAGTATCTCCCTCGTCATTCAGATTAAACGCCCTTACAACCTCGCCACCGATGGTGTACCCAAGCACGAAACCACTTGCGCTGGAGTCGGGTTGAGTGGTCAGGCTCAGGTTATCTTCCTCATCTTGCTCAACGGTGTACTCATTGCTGCCATTGCCAAGCAACCATAGGGTACTTCCGATCACCACGCCGCTTGTAATCTGTTCATCCGCGTCTGTGCCTCGTTGGTTTACCGTGAGGTTGCCGTCTCCTGATGCCGTGGTATAAAAATGGAGATCCTCACCCCCCAGTGAAGGCTCACCGTTCACAGCCCCGCGAGCGGATCCGAACAGTAACGGACTGGTGCCGTCAGCACTTGCTCCAGCTACATGATCATCTGCGGCCGCACCGGCCTGCCGGGTCCACGCCAGCGCCGGAGTGAAGCCGTTTCCATCCGCCAATGAATCGATCCGCTGCAGATAACTGTCGAAGCCTCCAGCCGCTGTTTGCCCTGGCCACACACCATCAGTCTCGCCGGCAAGCACAACGTAGCCCCTTGCAGCATTTATGCCCGCCCAGCGAACCAGATCGTCTCCAGTGGTACCGGTTCGAGTCGTCCAGGTTTCCACGTACTCGCCGCCATTAATTGATTCGTCGTACCAGTACAATGTGCTGACAACATCTATACCGCCCTGCTCTGTGGTGCCATCCACCGGCCTGTCTGTGCTGTAGGCCACCAGAAGCTCGAAGCGGTCACTCTTGATGTTGTCCTTTGTCACCTGGCGCTTAACCACGCTGATAACCGGCTCTGGTGCCAACAATTGATCTCCGGGAGCGGATACCTCAAGTAATTGAAGCAAGCCACCTTTCTGGCTGAATAAAAGGACTTTTACCCGGTCGCTATCCATACTGTCGTATCCGGCCACAAACATGATGCCGGCATGTCCCACCGCTACATCCGTAGCCACGAAGCTGTTTCCCACACCAAAAACCAGGGGTGATACAAGCTCATTAATACTGACCCGAAGTGTTTCATCTTCCGCCGCCCGGGCATAATTCTCACGCCCAACCTGAAAGCCCTCGTCCAGACCCAGCAAGATAAAACGATCATCCAGATCGGGATTGGAATAGGTGCTAGAGTCGGCCACAGTGATTGAGAATTCGACCGTATCTACCCCATCCGGAAATACAAGCTCATCTCCTGGCAGGCTCGTGCTGAACTCGGTGCCAAGTCGGGCAGTGGAATCCTCCGAATGACTCAGCTTGGCTCGAACTATCCCCTCACGCTCTCCGAACAGGCGCGCCACATATCCCCGGGAGTCGCCAACATTCAGCGTGTCTCGTATGCCACTGGCCATGGTTTCAAGACGCACCCTCGGCTCGTTGTCATCAATCACCAGCGTGGTACGAACACCGTCATTGGTCTCACCCAGCCCGGCGAGGCCAGAGCGTACTTCCGTAAGATCGAGTTGCAATGCTTCAGAGGGTTCGGGAAAGCTGTCATCCACGACCTCCAGGCGGATATAACATTCGGTAATCCCAGGCTCGAATGTGAGAACCCCACTGGTATACACCCCCGCGTTATCCGCTTCATAGGTCAGGTAGGAAGGGCTTTCCAATAGCGCATCACTGCCACTGCCCAAGGTAACGATATCCAGCCCGGGAATGGCATCACCGGCGTTGGCCTTGCTGTGATCACAGCGTTGATGCGGGGCAGTATTACCAGGATCGCAGCGGGAAGCGTCGTAACTCGATGTCAGTTCGAACGCAACCGCCACGCGGGTTACTGAAGGCCGATCCAACAGTACTTTTACGAAAACCGCGCGGGTAGGCAACGTTAGATCGCGAGTACCGGAAACAGCGCCGTTTGCATCATAGGTATTGACGGTAAAGCTGTGTTCACCGGGCGTTTCCAGAACGGGCAACTCGCAACGTTCTCGGAGGGTATCCGGAATAGTCGGAGAGACACCTTCGGTAAACGTATCAGTTTCCAGGGACAGGGCGTTATATTTGACCTCTATATCGAACGGCTGGGCGCCAGCCATTTGGCCGTCTGTGCTCACCAGATTAATATCGGTCAGTTTGCCAAGATCAGCATCGCCCCGGGCGCCGCCGCTGAGGCCTGGTACACCCCGCATGATGACACCTTGCCGCGCTTTGTTGCTGGTATCTTCAAGAGCCAGCCACGACGGCGCATTCGTCAAGGTATAGTCGAGAATATCCTCCCCGCCGTAAGCACCAAAGTTGTAGTAGTACTCCACACCCAGATAGGCAGTCGCCGGTGGTATACCCAGAATCGTCGGCTGATCCGGATCTTTCTCGGTTTTACAGCCGGAAGCGGAAAAAGCAAACAGCAGGACAACAGCCACCTGCAAGGCGATAACAGTGCGAGGAAACAACTCGGCGCGCATGAAAAAATCCGTTTCAGAACGTTGTTGTTATGGCAGTGCGTGCACGTTGATAAAAACCAGTGACTTACACACCGTTACAGAACAACGCCATGTTAGCCAGTTTCGGAAACGGGGTATCTGCGCGAGTTCTCAGATTCATCTGCTGCCGCCGCAGTGCGGGTAGTGTTCCCCGCAAACTGTGACTCCAGTACTTAAAGCAGGTCATGCTCCTTCAACATATCCAGTAACGCCTGCTCGTCCATCACCCGCACGCCAAGCTGTTCAGCCTTGGCGAGCTTGGATCCGGCGGCTTCACCTGCCACTACACAGGTCGTTTTCTTCGAAACACTGCCAGCGACTTTCGCCCCCAGCGTTTCCAGCTTTTCCCGGACCTCATCACGGGTCAATTGCGACAAGGTGCCTGTCAGCACCCAGGTCTGGCCCTGAAGCGGCTTTGCGCCGGCCGTAATCTCCTCTTCCTGCCACCTGACGCCGGCTTCACGAAGGGCGTCGAGTGTTTCCCGGTTATGGACCTGTTCAAAGAAGCTGCGAATATGACCGGCGACAATCGGTCCCACATCCGGTACCGCAATCAGCGCTTCCTCATCCGCCTCTGCCACCGCTTCAAGCGTACCGAAATGCGACGCTAATGACTTCGCCGTGGCCTCACCCACTTCCCGGATACCCAATGCGTAAAGAAAGCGCCAAAGCACTGGCTCACGGGCGCGATCAATAGCTGTTACCAGATTACTGGCAGATTTTTCACCCATGCGCTCCAGTCGGGTAAGATCCGCAGTGGTCAAGAGGTAGATATCCGCAACGGTTTTCACCATGCCCTGATCAACCAGGATATCAATCCATTTGTCCCCCAGGCCTTCAATGTCCAGCGCCTTTCTGGACGCATAATGCCGAATTGCCTCCTTTCTCTGAGCAGGGCAAAACAGACCGCCAGTGCAACGGGCGATGGCTTCGCCTTCAATCTGGATAACATCTGAATCGCAGACCGGGCATTGTTTGGGGAGCTCAACAGATTCAGCGTTTGCCGGGCGTTTTTCCAGAACCACCTTCACAACTTTTGGAATAACATCACCGGCCCTGCGAATAAATACCGTATCGCCGATACGAACGTCCAGGCGGCGGATCTCGTCCATGTTATGAAGTGTGGCGTTGCTTACCGTCACACCACCGACAAAAACCGGCTTAAGGCGCGCAACCGGTGTAACCGCTCCGGTACGACCCACCTGAAACTCCACATCCTCAATAACCGTCAGTTCTTCCTGTGCGGGAAATTTGTGGGCAATAGCCCAGCGCGGCGCCCGGGACACAAACCCCAGAGTTTCCTGGTAGTCCAGCCGGTTGACCTTGAACACGATGCCATCTATCTCATAGGGCAAAGCATCCCGCTTCTGCATCAACTCTTCGTAAGCCTCAAGGCATTCAGCGGCTCCCAGGGCTTTGCGCATCTCCGGATTGATCCGGAACCCCCAGCGCTGCACTTGCTGAAGGCTTTCCCACTGCGTATCCGGCAACAGGCTTTCGTCTGTGACCGCAACACTGTAGGCGCACATTTCCAGAGGTCGTCGCGCGGTGACCGTGGACTTTTTCTGGCGCAAGCTGCCAGCTGCGGCGTTCCGTGGGTTTACGAATGTTTTCTCACCCTGATCTGTCAGCCGGCTGTTCAATGCTTCAAAGCCAGCCCGTGGCATATACACCTCGCCCCGGACTTCCACCAGATCCGGAACGTCGTTGCCTCTCAACCGCAGCGGTACAGATGGAATGGTGCGAATGTTTGCCGTGATGTCCTCCCCGGCGTAACCGTCGCCCCGGGTCGCAGCCCGCGTAAGTGAGCCTTGCTCGTAATGCAGGCTCACAGCAAGCCCGTCCAGCTTCGGCTCACAGACGTATTCAACTTCGCCATCGGTGCCAAGCCTTTCCCTCACCCGACGATCAAAATCGCGGAGTTCGTCCTCACTGAATGCATTATCCAGCGACAGCATCGGCAACCGGTGAACCACTTCCTCAAAGCTGGTTTCTGCACTGCTGCCCACGCGCCGGGTCGGAGAGTCGTCCGATGCCAATTCGGGATATTCGGTCTCCAGCTTCTGCAGCTCCCGGAACAGACGGTCATACTCCGCATCAGGGATACCCGGATCGTCCAGCACGTAATACCGATAATTGTGCTCATCAAGGGCAGATCGCAGCTCCTCTACCAGTTTGATCGTTTCCGGTGACGCCTTACTCATAGATTCGTGCTCTTGGCTGTCAAAAAAATGCCCGGACTACTCCGGGCATTGTAATTTCAGTTCTGATCCCGGCCGGCTCAGTGGCGAGGCGAGCGCTGTTTGCGTTCAAATTCGCGAATACGCTGCCGGCAGTGTTCTATCGTTTGGGCCGTCATTACGCTACGGCGCTCGTCTTTTAATTCACCGCCCAGATTGCGAACAACACACTGAGCAGTTTCAAGCATGAATTCAAAGGCCTGCAATGCATTAGTTGGCCCTGGCATACTCATAAAAAAGCTGATACCCGGTGTCGTCATGGCAGCTACGTCATTGGGCCTGAAGGTGCCTGGCTCAACCGCGTTCGCCACGCTGAATTGCACAGGGCTGATGGTGTCCTCGGCTTCATGGCGGTGGTATATCTTCATGTCGCCATGCACCAGGCCGCAAGCTTCAAACAGCTTTTGCAGTGCGCTCCCGCTAAAATCCTCTCCCTGACGGGCGAGCACATTGATCACGATAACCTCACGGGCTTCCGGGCGGTTGGCACCTGCCAGAGGTTGCTCCGGGCCGGTGCCCACAGGATCACGGCGCGCCGTATCTTGTTCTACGTCAGTCGTGCTTGCAGAAGACTCATTTCTGGTGTCCTCCGATGAAGGTTGTTCTGGCGGAGACAACTCATCATCTTCAGCCCCCCAGCCCGTATCACCGGTCAGATCTTCTGGCTCCACGGAGGAGAAACCAGACTCTCCCACGCCGCTATCGACTGCGTCCCTTCCCGGGCCCTGAGCGTCACCTTCAAGTGAATCGTCGGGCAAGTTTGCATCTTCCCACAGAGCTTCACGAACGGGCCGTGTCGGCTTTTGTTTCGGAGCACGGGAACGTGACGGTTTTTCACGCCTTACGTAGCCACGCTCCTCCAGAGTATCTTTCGAAATTGTCCTCGCCCCACCGTTCGGGAGCTCAGGATTATGATGTTCATCCAGAGGAGAATCTTTCAGGTCATCGGCGCCCATACCGGAAGAAATCGCAATAGACTCCTTGCGGGCGCGGCGCATGCGCCTTAAACCATCAATAACAATGCCGATGATGACCAGGGTACCGATGGCAATTAACCATTCCCTAAGTGACATAGTGCTGCTGTCCTGTTTGCAGATCAGATCCGGAAGCGAATAAAGGGCTCCGGTTGCTACTCTAAAAAAACCACGAAGTGAATACAACGCAAAGCCGCATCACATGGCCTTTTTGTCATGCTTGGCGGTTTTCTGGTCAGTCTGATTTCAGGCCTCTGCCAGAGCAGCGGCCTCTTCGACATCCACAGAAACCAGACGCGAACACCCAGGCTCGTGCATGGTAACGCCCATAAGCTGATCTGCCATTTCCATAGCAATCTTGTTATGGGTTATGTAGATAAATTGTACCTGTTTTGACATTTCCTTGACCAGATTGGCGTAGCGACCGACGTTGGCGTCATCAAGAGGCGCATCAACCTCATCCAGCATACAGAACGGCGCCGGGTTGAGCTGGAAAATAGAGAACACCAGCGCAATGGCCGTTAGCGCCTTTTCACCACCGGAAAGCAGGTGGATCGTACTGTTCTTCTTGCCTGGCGGCCTGGCCATGATCGTCACGCCGGTTTCCAGAAGATCCTCGCCCGTCAGTTCGAGATAGGCATTGCCGCCGCCAAATACTTTCGGGAACAGTGCCTGTAAGCCTTCGTTTATCTGATCGAAAGTTTCCTTGAAGCGCTGACGGGTTTCGCGATCGATTTTGCGGATTGCGGTATCAAGAATCTCCAGCGCTTCCATCAGATCCTCGTGCTGGCTATCGAGATAGGTTTTACGCTCACTCTGAACCTGATACTCATCAATCGCCGCGAGGTTAATCGCACCAAGGCGCTGGATACGGCTCCCGATTCTTTCAAGCTCCGCTGACCACTCGTCCGGATTCGAATCCTCAGGCAACTGTGAGAGTATGTCTTGCAACTTCACATCCAGCTCTTCAAGCTGCTCAATATGGTTGCCCGAGCGGATCTCGAGCGCCTGGGACTCCATTTTCAGTTTTTCCAGCTTTGAGCGGACGTCCTGAATCCGGTGATCTGTGCCGCTTCTGCCCTGCTCTTTTTCCCGTACCTCGCGATCAATTTCTTCCAGCGCATCACGGGCTGCGTGCAGCTTTTCTTCTTCCGCTAACCGGCGATCCAGCAGTCCTTCAAGCTGCATCTGCAGATCTTCCACGGGCTCTTCCGCACTTTCCCGGGATTCTCTGAGCATTTCCAGGCGCTCTTCCAGCCGTTCCTTCTGCAGCTGCATGCGGTCGATCGTCTGCCTCAGTCCATCGCGCTGGCTGCTGAGTGACTGCAGCTGCAGTTGCAATTGATGCGCGTGATCGCGGTCGTGGCGAGCTTCCTGACGCAAACCATCGAGCTTCTCTCTGAGCATGTCGCGCTGCTCGAGCAGTCGCTCTTTTTCATCATCCCCGTCTTCGGTCAGCACCAGTGCCTGCTGCCATTCTTCACGAGCGATGCCAAGGTTCTCCTGCTGTTCTTCCAGATTCAGCGCTACGTCTGCAACATCCTCCTGAATCCGTTCGAGCCGGGCATCAATCTGTTCGGCGCGGGCGCGGAGCCCACTGATTCGCGAGACAACCTGGCCAAGCTCGCGATCATTGTCGCTCAGTCGGGCCTGGGCATCATCTCTCTCGGTCTCTGCCCTGTCTGTTCGTTCCTGCAAGGCTTCATAACGAGCCCTTACCTCCTCCAGAGACTGTTCCGCCCGGGCCAGCTGCTGCGTCAGATCATCTACTTTTTTCTGTCGTTCGATAACGCCGATCTGGCCGGCGTCGGAATCGGGCATCAGAACCCAATCGCGGGCAACCCACACACCCTCACGAGTGATGATGCTGTGGCCTTCTGCAAGCTCAGTTCTCTGTGACAGGGCCTCAGAGAGGGCTTCCGCAGTTCCGACCCCCGCCAGTATGGCGTTAACAGAAGCCATCCCTTCAACCTTGGCTGCCAACCCGTGAGCCGGCGTTGAAGCGCTGCCCCCAAAACCAGACTGAATAACGGCCAGACCCTTTGGTGCGCCGTGCAAAGCCTGAGTCAGCTGATCAATGTCCGGCAACAACAATCCCTGGCTGAAGCGTCCGATAACCTGTTCCAGCGCGAACTCCCAACCATCGTCTATGCGAAGCTTGCCGGCAACCCGGGGTAGATCACCCAAGCCATGTTCCGCCAGCCATGCCTGCAACCCGTCATCCTGCCCACCCATCTGCTCGTCGAGCAAAGACTGCTGCGAATCCAGAGCCGCCTGCAGGGTTTGAACCCGTTGGCGGGCGTCAGCCAGGCTCTGTTCAGTATCACGCTGGTTATGACGAGCATCCTGTAGCTCATCGTGCACGGCTTCAATGCGTTCAGCGGCTTCCTCACGCTGCAACTCCAGTGTCTCTTGCTGTTCCTGCAAAGCCTCAAGCTCCGCTCGATCAACCTGACCATCCAGCTGGGCTTGTTCATCGTGAAGCTTGCGCTGGCGAGCCAGCAACTGATCTATAGCCTGTTCCAGGGAACGGATGCGGGATTGAGCGAGCTCCGCTTCGCGGCGGGCATCTGCAGAACGTGAGCTGAACTCTTCCCAGCGCTGCTGCCATTCGGTCATGGCGTCTTCCGCTTGCTGAAGCTTCTCACCGGACTCTTCCGAACGGATGGCCAGCGCCTCCTGTTCAGGCTCAATCATATCGAGCTCTTCATGAATTCCGGCCAGCTTTTCTTCGTCCTGGTTCAGTTCGCGGGCGAGCTCTCGCTGGTTAGCCATGGCCTGATCCAGCTCCGCAGCGGTTTGCCGGCTGCGTTCACGCTGATGTTCAAGGCTCTGTTCGATGCGGGCAATATCGGCCCCCGCCTCATAATAGCGGGCCTGGGCACGGTTAAAGTGTTCGGTGCGTTCGTGGTGACCATCCCGGAGAGACTCGAGGGATGTTTCCAGGCTAATACGCTGTGTCAGCTGCTTTTCAAGTTCCAGCTCGGTGTCGCGGATTTTTTCGCGCCAACTTTGCAAGTCGTTGTCCAGTGCCTGCCACCGCAAAACGGTCAGCTCGGCTTTTTTCTGGCGCTCGTCATGTTTATAGGCTTTGTATTTCTCAGCAGCCGCGGCCTGCCGCTCCAGGTGCTGCAGCTGACGCCCGAGTTCTTCGCGGAGATCGGTCAGGCGCTCGAGATTTTCCTGAGTGCGACGCATCCGGTTTTCAGTTTCCCGGCGACGTTCTTTGTATTTCGATATACCGGCCGCTTCTTCAATATACGTTCGCAGCTCCTCCGGCTTGGCTTCAATCAGCCTAGAAATCATGCCCTGTTCGATAATGGCGTAGCTTCGAGGCCCGAGACCGGTGCCCAGAAACAGATCGGTAATATCCCTGCGGCGGCATTTCGCACCGTTGAGAAAATACTCAGACTGCCCCTCTCGGGAAACCCGGCGGCGCACTGAAATTTCGTTGAAACGGACAAATTCTCCGGGAGCGGAACCGTCGCTGTTATCGAAGACAAGCTCGATGGATGCCTGCCCCACTGGCTTGCGAGCGCTGGAGCCGTTGAAAATAACGTCGGTCATGGATTCGCCCCGCAAATACTTGGCAGAGCTCTCTCCCATCACCCAACGGACAGCGTCGATGATATTGGATTTACCGCAGCCATTGGGGCCAACCACTGCCGTCAGATTCGTAGGGAACGGAACCGTAGTGGGGTCTACAAATGACTTGAAGCCGGCAAGCTTGATAGACTTCAGGCGCATGTCACGCGCTCTCCTCCTCCTTGAGCGTACTCAGTACCTGTTGACGCTGATGTTCGCCAAAGGCCTTTATAGCAGACTGCATACGGTCAACGTCGCCACTCACCGCAGCGTCTCCAAGGCGGCTGAAGAATACAGCTGTCTGCCCAATGCCTCCCCGGAAATTTTCCAGAGCAACAAAATAGGTGCGACTGATAGCGGGCCGGAAGTTCTCCAGAGTTTCCTCCAGAAATGGGTTGTCCACGAGCCCGTAAGCGTAACGCATGACGCCAAAGCCCGCATCGATCACTTTTTCTGCCGCATCCGGCCCTGTTGAGTTTACAGCCTGGATGACCGCCTCAACCTCCCGGACCCGGCCCATAACACCGCCCAGTTCATCACCCGACCAGCGTTCGATAACCTTGCGTCCGAGCATGCACAGCAAATCAATGTAGATATCGTAAAGACTGTTAACACTCGCCACGGTCAGGCTGGAAACAACCGCGCCTCTGCGTGGGAAAATATCAATAAGATGTCTACGCTCCAGAATCAGCAAAGCCTCACGCACCGAACCACGGCTGACATTGAGATCACCCGAAACCTTGAGTTCCTGGATACGACTCCCGGGCTTCAGGTCCCGCGTGACAATCCTCTGCTCGAGATGCTGGGCGATCTGTTCGGAGAGACTTTCTGGGGCCTGAAACGTCATACGGAATGTTGCTCACTTCTGAAAACAGCAGGGATTCAGTTAATGCTATAACTGCGAGAGTTTAACACAGGGATTCTTCATCCCCACCCCCTTGGTCAGCATTTTGCGCCTGTAACCGCATCCTCCGGAAAGAGCTTGCCGTTTTTTTGACACTTGGATCCGGACTTGCTCAAAGGCACCCCAAAGCACTTTAAATAACGATTACATCAAATTGTTTTAGATGCATTTTTTAGTTATAGGCACATACAATGCTAACCACTCTGCAAGCGAATGATCGATTCTGTCTGCAGAGTGAACCCCAGTGAAAAACATACCGTCGATACAGAGATCCACCTCTCAACCAAAAGATCTGGCAGCGCTACGACAAGCCTATCAGGGCTGGTCGAGCACTCCCGATCCTCTCAGCAGACTTACCCGGCGGCTTTCCACGACACTGTCGCTGGAAACCCAGCTTGGTATTCTTGCGGAAGAACTGGGCGGAATCATTCCCTTCGACGCGCTGATTTACCGCCATCAGATAGCTCATCGTGATTTCGTGTATGCAACCGGTATCGGTGGACCTCACCGCTGTGAGTATCGGCTTAATCTCGAAAGCGTGTGTTACGGAACTTTGACGCTGAGCCGTCGCCAAAAATTTTCGGATGAGGAGCTGCAAGGCATTGAAATGATCATCAGCGCGGCCATCTGCCCGCTGCGCAATGCCTGCCAGTTTATTGCCATTGAACAGGCGGCGCTGACTGATTCGCTAACGGCAATTCCTAACAAACGTGCCCTGGATGAACAACTTCAGCGCGCGAGCCTGCTTGCGCAACGCCATGCAGAGGAGTACGCCTTGATTCTCTGCGACCTGGATCATTTCAAAACGGTAAACGATCAGCACGGGCACGTGGTGGGTGATCACTTGCTGCGATTGACGGCTGAGGCACTGGAGGCCGCAATCAGAAATTCAGACAGTGTTTACCGGTTTGGTGGGGAAGAGTTTGCTATTTTGCTGCCCCATACGGGCGAGCAGGAAGCCCGGGACGTAGCCGACCGGGTGCGCAGTGCCATTGCAAACCTCAGGGTGGACTGCGGAGGCACTGAGCTGTCGGTAACCGTCAGTTGCGGTGTGGCCCAGCACATGCAAGAGGAAACCCCGGACCAGTGGATAGCACGCGCTGACGAAGCGCTGTATAGAGCCAAGGATCAGGGCCGGAACTGCACCCGGGTGTTCGCGACCATTCGCTGAACAGCCCGGTTCAGTATTACAACACCGACTTATCTACCCGACTTGCCAGCACTTCCGGAATGAGCTTTACGCGGCCGGCCAGACCCTGTCTTCGGCCTACCCGCTCCGGTGCGGGGCTTTTCGGAGCCTCCATTGCGAGTCGGCTTGGTATCGCTGACATCCCAACGCCGGCTTCCGGCCTTTTTGTTAGCGCTCCCCGGGCTCTTTCTTCGCTGCCGTTCGTGGGCCGCCTGCTCATCCGGCGTTTTTTGCGGTATATCCATCGATTCAAGCCCGACTGTTTTGCTCAGGGAATCGACGGCTTTCTGATCCAGCTCCTCCCATTTCCCAAGCGTCAGCCTGCTGGGCAGAAAAATCGGCCCATATCGCACACGTTTCAGGCGACTTACGCGCACACCCTGGGACTCCCACAAGCGCCTGACCTCACGGTTACGTCCTTCAAGAAGCGTAACGTGAAACCAGCGGTTGATTCCGCTGCCGCCAGCGGGACTGAGATCACTGAACTTTGCCATGCCGTCTTCAAGAAGCACGCCTGCCATCAGGCGTTCGATCATGGCGTCATCAACTTCGCCAAAAACCCTGACTGCGTACTCCCTGTCGATCTGGCTTGAGGGATGCATCAGGCGATTGGCGAGCTCACCGTCGGTAGTGAACAGCACAAGCCCGGTGGTATTGATGTCCAGCCGGCCTATCGAAATCCAGCGGTTATCCTTGAGCCTGGGCAGACGGTCAAATACCGTAGGCCGCCCCTCAGGATCCTTCCGCGTAGTCACTTCACCTTCAGGCTTGTTGTAGATAAGCACCCGGCGCACAGTCACAGCAGCCGCTGCAACTTCCAGCCGCTTTTCGTCGAGCTCGAACCGATCATTCACCGTTGCTTTCTGGCCCGGCACCGCCGCCTCGCCATTGACCGTCAGGCGCCCGGTTTCCATCCAGCCTTCGATTTCCCGACGCGAGCCGAGACCGGCACGGGCGAGAAGCTTCTGGACCCGCTCCGGGCCTGCGTTAGTCACTGTATCTGCGGCCGGTTTTGCCTTTCTTCCGGGGCGTTCTGACGCCATGAACATAATCCTTAATCGCTGACTGATACCCGAATGGTATCAGTGAAGTGTCTCGCCCGGAGGATTATCTCCCGCGGGCTTTGCCGCTGCTGAATCAAACTCAATCTCGGCTTGAATACTCTTTTCGATTTCCCTGCCTATTTCTTCCAGGTCCCGGATCTCGGACAAAGGTGGCATCTGATCCAGACTGGAAAGATTGAAATAGTCCAGAAACTGTCGGGTCGTGGCATACATCGCAGGCCGGCCAGGAACGTCCTTATGCCCGACGATGCGTACCCACTCTCGCTCAAGTAACGTGCGAATGATATTGCTGCTTACCGTAACACCCCGAATGTCTTCAATCTCGCCACGGGTAATGGGCTGGCGGTAGGCAATTAATGCAAGCGTTTCCAGCAGGGCCCGGGAATAGCGCTGAGGTTTTTCCTCAAACAACCGGCTGACCCAGGGCGCAAACTCCTCACGAACCTGAAGCCGGTACCCACTGGCTACTTTACGAAGCTCAAAACCCCGACCCTCACAAGCCGCGCCAAGAAGCATCATCACATGTTCCATGACCTGCCGTGCCGGGCGCTCATCCTCGGTAAACAGGTCCCGTAACTGGTCAAGCGACAGGGGTTTGCCCGCAGCCAGTAACGCGGCTTCGACTATTGCCTGAATTCGGGAAAGATGTTCTTCATTCATGATGGCTATCCGTTTTCGGCACACCGGCCCTCGATGCGGAATTCTCTAGCGAGCAGCCCGAGCACGCACGTGAATCGAGCCCAGCACTTCTGCCTGTACCACTTCAATCAGCTGCTCTTTCACCAGTTCCAACGTTGCCAGAAACGTGACCACCACACCAAGCCGTCCTTCTTCAACAGTGAAGAGGCTCGAAAAAGCAACAAACTGATCGTCCTTCAACAAGGACAAAATGGCCGACATACGCTCCCGGGTGGACAGTTTCTCCTTTTCCACATGATGGCTGGTGAAAAGGTCCGCCCGCTCCAGTACGCCACGAAGTGCAAGAAGCATATCCACAAAATCGACATCGGGATGCTGTTGGGTCGATGGTAACTGCGGCAGCGAAGCCGATACAGGAAAACTGTTTCGCTCCATACGCGGCAATGCGTCAATGTCCTCAGCGGCCTGCTTGAATCGCTCGTACTGCTGCAGCCTGCGAATCAGTTCAGCCCTTGGGTCCATCTCCTCATCTTCATCACTTTCGTGCCTTGGTAGAAGCATGCGGGATTTTATTTCCGCCAACGTGGCCGCCATCACCAGATACTCTGCAGCGAGCTCGAAGCGCATGGCTTCCACGGCTCCGATATAGTCCATGTATTGTCGGGTTATTTCACTCACGTCTATATCCAGAATATCCATATTCTGGCGACGGATGAGGTAGAGCAGAAGGTCGAGCGGCCCCTCAAAGGCTTCCAGAAACACCGCAAGGGCATCTGGCGGGATATACAGATCACTAGGAAGATCAATCAGATCTTTCCCTGAAACCCGTGCCAAAGGGGCGTGCTCTGGCTCGGCTGACTTAGCGATAGCTCAAGCCCATTGCAGCCCGGACTTCCTCAAGCGTATCACGGGCTGCGTCCCGGGCATGTTCACGCCCTTCCTGCAAAATGGAATGCACAAGATCGGGGCTGTCTTCGTATTCAAGAGCCCTCTCACGCAAGGGTCGCTGCTCTTCGATGATCGAATCTATAAGCGGCTTTTTGCAGTCAAGGCAGCCGATGCCGGCACTGCGACAACCGGTCTGAACCCACTCTTTGGTTGCTTCATCGGAGTAGACTTTATGCAGCCCCCATACCGGACACTTCTCTGGTTCCCCCGGATCTGTCCGTCGCACCCGCTGGGGGTCCGTTTGCATGGTACGGACTTTCTGAGCCACGCTGTCCGGCTCTTCCCGCAGGCCAATGTAGTTGTTGTAGGACTTGGACATTTTCTGTCCGTCCAGCCCCGGCATCTTGGAGTCTGGTGTCAACAGAGGCTGTGGCTCCGGAAGAATGACCTTGCCGCCACCCTCGATGTATCCATACAGGCGTTCACGATCACCGATGGAAATGTTCTGCTGTTCCATAAGCAAAGCGCGAGCGGTTTCGAGAGCTTCCAGATCACCCTCTTCCTGATACCGCTTTTTGAGCGTGCGGTAGAGCTTGGCGTTTTTCTTGCCCATCTTGACGATGGCAGACTCCGCCTGATCTTCAAACCCGGGTTCACGTCCGTAGATATGATTGAAACGGCGGGCTATCTCACGAGTAATTTCAACATGCGATACCTGGTCTGCGCCTACCGGCACTTTGCCCGCGCGATACATTAATATGTCGGCAGTTTGCAAAAGCGGATAGCCCAGGAAACCGTAGGTTGCCAGGTCTTTTTCGCGCAGTTTTTCCTGCTGATCCTTGTAAGTGGGAATGCGCTCCAGCCAGCCCAGAGGGGTGATCATGGACAACAGCAAGTGCAGCTCAGCGTGCTCAGGCACCTGAGACTGGATAAACATGGTGGAGGATCCGGGGTTCACCCCGGCGGCCAACCAGTCGATCACCATGTCCCAGACGCTTTGCTCGATGCCGGAGGGGTCATCGTACTGTGTCGTCAGAGCATGCCAGTCGGCGATAAAGAAGAAGCACTCAAATTCGTGCTGGAGTTTCACCCAGTTTTTCAGCACACCGTGGTAATGACCAAGATGAAGCTTGCCGGTCGGACGCATACCGGACAAAACCCGTTGCTGGGAATCTACAGAACTCAAAGCACAAACTCCTTCTTTTGAATGGGATTCGCCCCATAGTAGATCAGACGACCCGGCATTATAAATAAAAAACCCCCGCTCTGCAGAACAGAAACGGGGGTTTTAGTGAAAGAAACCAGCTTTACCAGCCAGTCACTTCCTGCAGAGCCTTGCCAATCTCAGCCAGACTGCGCACGGTTTTAACACCGGCGTCGTTCAGAGCCGCGAATTTCTCATCCGCTGTACCCTTACCACCAGAGATGATGGCACCGGCATGGCCCATACGCTTGCCCGGAGGTGCTGTAACACCAGCAATGTACGAAACCACAGGCTTGGTTACATGCTCTTTGATGAACGCAGCCGCTTCTTCTTCCGCGGTGCCGCCGATCTCACCAATCATCACAATCGCTTCTGTCTGCGGATCGTCCTGCAGCAGTTTGAGGATATCGATGAAGTTGGATCCTGGAATCGGGTCACCACCAATGCCTACGCAGGTAGACTGGCCGTAGCCGAAGTCTGTGGTCTGCTTGACCGCTTCGTAAGTCAGGGTGCCGGAGCGAGATACGATACCGACCTTACCTGGCTTGTGAATGTGGCCTGGCATGATGCCGATTTTGCACTCGCCCGGAGTGATAACGCCTGGGCAGTTGGGCCCGATCATGCGAACGCCTTTACGATCAACGTATTCTTTGGCGTACAGCATATCAATGGTCGGAATGCCTTCGGTAATGCACACGATCAACTCAAGGCCGGCATCCGCCGCTTCAATGATAGCGTCTTTGCAGAACGGAGCAGGAACGTAGATTACGGTAGCCTGAGCACCGGTCTTTTCCACAGCTTCACGCACGGTGTTGAACACCGGCAGACCCAAATGCTCGGTACCGCCTTTGCCCGGGCTTACGCCACCGACCATTTTCGTGCCGTATTCAATAGCTTGCTCAGAGTGAAACGTACCCTGTGCGCCGGTAAAGCCCTGGCAGATTACCTTGGTGTCTTTATTAATCAGGATGCTCATTATTTACCCCCTGCGGCTTTAACGACTTGCTCTGCAGCATCCGCCAGACTTGTGGCGGCGATAATGTTCAGGCCACTTTCGGCGAGTACCTTGGTGCCCTTCTCAGCGTTGTTGCCTTCAAGGCGCACAACCACGGGAACCTTGACGCCCACTTCCTTAACCGCTCCAATGATGCCTTCAGCGATCATATCGCAACGAACGATACCACCAAAAATGTTCACCAAAACTGCCTGAACGTTGTCGTCAGACAGAATGATTTTGAACGCCTCGGATACGCGCTCTTTGGTCGCACCGCCGCCAACGTCCAGGAAGTTGGCCGGGCGACCACCAGACAGCTTGATGATGTCCATGGTACCCATGGCCAGACCAGCGCCATTAACCATGCAGCCAATGTTGCCCTCGAGTGCAACGTAGTTCAGTTCCCAGGCTGCGGCTTCTGCTTCACGGGCATCTTCCTGTGAAGGATCGCGCATTTCCTGCAGCTTCTTCTGGCGGTACAACGCGTTGCCATCGACACCAATCTTGGCGTCCAGGCAGTGAAGATCGCCGGCCGGCGTGATAACCAGCGGGTTGATTTCCATCAGCGCGAGGTCATAGTCTTCGAACAGCTTCGCCAGACCCATGAAGATCTTGGTGAACTGACCAATCTGCTTGCCTTCCAGGCCAAGCTGGAATGCCAGATCACGACCCTGATATGGCTGTGCGCCTACCAGCGGGTCAATTTCGGCTCTCAGGATTTTTTCCGGAGTTTCTTCCGCAACTGTTTCAATCTCAACACCACCTTCGGTGGATGCCATGAATACGATACGGCGAGTGCCACGGTCGACAACCGCACCCAGATACAATTCCTGATCAATATCCGTCAGGGATTCAACCAGAATTTTGCTGACCGGCTGGCCGTTCTCGTCGGTCTGGAAAGTGACCAGCTGCTTGCCCAACCACTGTTCGGCAAACGCGCGAATGTCGTCAGTGTTCTTGACCAACTTTACACCGCCGGCTTTACCGCGGCCGCCAGCGTGAACCTGAGCCTTCACAACCCAGCTGTTGCCGCCAATCTTTTCTGCAGCTGCTACTGCTTCGTCCGGAGTATCGCAGGCAATGCCCTGCGATACTGGCAAGCCATATTCAGCGAAGAGCTGTTTGCCCTGATATTCGTGCAAATTCATAGTTAGTGTCCCGCTTTTTGATGGAGGATAACCACGTACGGAAAGTGAACCCGCGACTTCCCAGCCGGGAAGTCTTTACTGCGAATTCCATTCGGCGAGCAGGGTTTTAAGCCAGCTCACCATGATCGCAACAGGAAATCAGCTGTTTTTATGGTAAAGGGGCGCCATCACGGGCGCCCCTGCTTCCTGGTTTGCGTTACTTCTTTTTGCGACGGTTCGCAATATGAATTGCGCCACCGTTAACAGCCAGCGCTGCCTCGTGCACAGACTCGGACAGAGTCGGATGTGCAAAACAGGTCAGAGCCAGATCTTCTGCACTGGAGCCAAATTCCATGGCAATAACGCCCTGAGCAACGATTTCAGATGCCTGAGGACCCACAACATGGAAGCCCAGAATCCGGTCAGTCTTCTCGTCGGCAATGATTTTCACCATGCCTGAGGCGGAGTTTGCCGCCATCGCACGACCATTAGCCGCAAACGGGAAAGTACCAACCTTATAGGCTTCGCCTTCACTCTTGAGCTGCTCTTCAGTCTTACCTACCCAAGCCACTTCCGGCGATGTGTAGATGACGTTAGGAATACAGTCATAATTAACCTGCGGCTTGTGGCCGGCGATACGCTCGGCAACCATGACGCCCTCTTCCGAAGCTTTGTGCGCCAACATCGGACCACGAACAACGTCGCCCACGGCCCACACACCTGGCGCCTCGGTTTTGCACTTTTCGTCGACAAAGATAAAGCCACGCTCATCCATGTTAACGCCGGAATCTGCTGACAACAGATTATCGGTGTAAGGCCGGCGGCCAACGGCAACAATCAGCTTGTCGACTTTCAGTTCCTGCTTGCCCTTGCTGTCTTCGTAGCTCACGTTGACCAGCTTGCGTTTGACCTCGGCGCCAGTTACCCGACCACCCATAACGATGTTCAGGCCCTGCTTGCGAAACTGCTTCAGCGCATCTTTGGCAACCTGCTGATCAACCGCCGGCAGGAAGGTATCCTGCGCTTCAAGCACGGTTACTTCAGAACCCAGACGCGCCCAGACGCTGCCCAGCTCAAGACCGATAACCCCGGCACCGATAATGCCAAGACGCTTGGGAACTTCATCAAACTCCAGTGCGCCTTCCGAGTCGACGATATAGCCTTCGGTCATTGGAGCCGGCGGTATATCAATGGGCTTGGAGCCGGTAGCGATAATAACGTTCTCAGCTTCGTAGGTTTTTGTCTTGCCGTCTTTATCCGTGACTTCAACCTGACGATTGGCTAAAAGCTTGCCGTGACCATGGATGGAAGTCACTCCGTTGGCCTTGAACAACCCGGCAATACCACCCGTCAGCTGTTTAACAATGCCACTCTTGCGCTCCATCATCTTGGCGATGTCGATTTTGACATCCTTGGCAATGATGCCCTGCATTTCGTAGTCGTGGCTGGCTTCCTCAAACTTGTGAGAAATTTCCAGCAGCGCTTTCGAAGGAATACAACCTACGTTAAGACAGGTGCCGCCAAGCACCTGGCTTTTGCCATCTTCCGAGCTCCACGATTCGACACACGCGGTTTTCAGGCCAAGTTGAGCGGCTTTTATGGCAGCAACATAGCCACCCGGGCCTGCGCCAATGACGATTACGTCGTACTTATCAGACATAGTTAATCCTGTTTTCCGATTCGTTAAGTGTCGGCTCAGACGTCCAGCAGAATACGCGCCGGGTCTTCGAGCATTTCCTTGATTGCAACAAGGAACTGCACCGCCTCCTTGCCGTCGACCATACGGTGATCATAAGACAAGGCAAGGTACATCATTGGACGGATTTCCACCTTGCCATTGACCGCCATCGGGCGCTCCTGGATCTTGTGCATACCAAGAATAGCCGTTTGCGGCGGGTTCAGGATCGGCGTGGAAAGAAGCGATCCAAAAATGCCGCCGTTGGTTATGGTGAAAGTACCACCAGTCATATCATCAATTCCGAGCTTGCCACCTTTTGCCTTGGTGCCGTACTCAACAATCTTCTTCTCGATATCTGCCAGACCCAATGCATCCACATCACGAAGTACTGGGACCACCAGACCACGCTCGGTAGAGACCGCGACACCGATATCCTGGTAACCATGATAAACCATGTCATTACCGTCGATGGAAGCGTTGACCGCAGGGAAACGCTTGAGCGCTTCGGTTGCAGCTTTGGCAAAAAAGGACATAAAGCCGAGCTTGATGTCGTGGCGCTTCACAAAGCTATCCTGGTATTGCTTGCGCAGCTCCATGATCGGGCCCATGTCGACCTCGTTAAAAGTCGTCAACATGGCTGCGGTTTGCTGCGCATTCACCAAACGCTTGGCGATGCTGGACCGCAGGCGGGTCATGGGAACGCGTTTTTCCGGGCGCTCACCCGAACCAACGTTGACTTCTGGCATAGCAGCCTCGGACTTCGAGGACTCACCTGAAGACTTAGCGTTATCTACGTGATTTTGAACATCTTCCTTTGTAACTCGACCGTCTTTTCCGGTGCCTTTGATGGAACCCGGGTCAACGTTGTTCTCATCAGCCAGCTTGCGGGCTGCTGGGCTCAGAATGGCGTCGCCCGAGGTCTGGCTTTGATCAGCTTTGGCCTCTTCTTTGTCAGCGTCACCACCTGCACCTGCGTCGGCTTTGCTATCCTTACTGCCCTTGCTATCAGCAGACTCGGAGTCACCCACGGCACCTTCTTTGAATTTACCGATGACTTCACCGCTTTCCACGGTGTCACCTTCTCCTTTGACAACCTCTTCAATAACACCGTCAGCGGGCGCTACAACCTCAAGGACAACCTTGTCGGTTTCAATATCGACGATCAGATCATCGCGTGAGCAGGCTTCGCCAGGTTTTTTGTGCCAGGTCGCGACGGTACCCTCTGCGACCGACTCCGGGAAAACGGGTGCTTTTATCTCAGTAGACATTACAGTTCCTTAGTTCGGTAGCTCGTCAGATTTCAAACGCGTCGTTAACAAGTTTTTTCTGCTCTTCAATATGAACAGACATATGACCTGCTGCCGGGGCAGCGGAGGCCTCACGACCGGCGTACTGAAGATGAAGCTTGGGGTTCAGCCGCTGCAGCGCGTTGCGCATATGGTGCTGACTGCTGTACCAGGCGCCCTGGTTCATAGGTTCTTCCTGACACCAAACCGCGTGTTTCAACTTTGAGTACTTGGCCAGAGTTTCATCCAGATCCTCACCGGGGAACGGATAGAGCTGCTCAATGCGCACAATGGCAACATCGTCGCGCTCGTCGGTTTTCTTCTTTTCCAGCAGATCGTAATAGACCTTGCCGCTGCAAAGAATAACCCGGGCAACCTTTTTCGGTTCCGGCAGTTCCTTCTCGGGAAGAACAGTCTGGAAGGTGCCTGATGTCAAGTCATCCAGATCCGAGGTTGCTTCCTTGTGACGCAACAAACTCTTGGGCGTAATAGCGACCAGCGGCTTACGCAGCGGGCGCTTCACCTGGCGACGCAACATGTGAAACACCTGGGATGGTGTTGTTGGCACACATACCTGAATGTTGTGCTGGGCAGACAGTTGCAAGAAGCGCTCAAGGCGCGCAGAACTGTGCTCCGGCCCCTGCCCTTCATAGCCGTGCGGCAACAGCAGGGTCAACCCGCACAGGCGTCCCCACTTGTGCTCACCACTGGTGAGGAACTGATCGATAACAACCTGCGCACCATTTGCGAAGTCGCCAAACTGTGCCTCCCAGACCACCAGCGTATCCGGCGTGGTAGTGGAGTAGCCGTATTCGAACGCCATAACCGCCTCTTCCGAGAGAAGCGAGTCATAAATTTCAAACATCGGCTGCTTGTCAGAAAGCTGCGCAAGAGCAATATGCCTGGATCCGTCTTTCTGGTTATGCAAAACCGCATGCCGATGAGAGAAGGTTCCACGACCCACATCCTGGCCCGTCAGCCGGATAGGATGCCCCTCATTCAACAGCGTTGCGTAAGCCATGATCTCGCCGTAGCCCCAGTTGATGGGCAAGGCTCCCGCTGTCATTTTCTCGCGATCCGAGACAATCTTCGAAACCTGGCGCTGAATACTGAACCCTTCCGGCACCTGGGTCAGTTTCTTACCCAGCTTCTGAATAGTTTTCAGCGCTACGCTGGATTTGCACTTGGCCGTCCATTGGTGGCCCAGGTAAGGCGTCCAGTCCACATACAGATCTTTATTGGGCTCTTTGACCAGGGACTTGACCACGTGCTCGCCATTATCCAGCGCGTCACGATAATCATTTTCCATCTGCTTGGCTTCGTCTTCGCTCAGAACACCCGCAGCGACCAACTTCTCTGCGTAAATAGTGCGGGTCGTCTTCAGCTTGCGAATCTTTTCGTACATCATCGGCTGGGTTGCGGCAGGCTCATCCGCTTCGTTGTGTCCACGGCGGCGATAACAAACCAGATCGATGACCACGTCGCCCTTGAACTCATTACGATAGTCCATCGCCATTTGAGTCACAAACACAACGGCTTCAGGGTCGTCCGCGTTCACGTGGAGTATCGGCGCGTGAACCATTTTGGCAACGTCAGTACAGTACTCCGTCGATCGGGCATCTTCCTGTTTGCTGGTCGTAAAGCCAACCTGATTATTGATAACTATGTGGATGGTTCCGCCCACCCCAAACCCGCGGGTCTGGGACATCTGGAACGTTTCCATTACCACGCCCTGGCCAGCAAATGCCGCATCACCGTGCATGATAACAGGAACAACCTGGTTACCTTCTGTGTCAGCACGACGGGTCTGACGGGCGCGCACAGAACCTTCTACCACTGGAGATACAATTTCAAGGTGAGATGGGTTAAACGCCATCGCGAGGTGTATCTCGCCGCCTTCTGTCATCACGTTGGATGAAAAGCCCTGGTGATACTTCACGTCACCGGAGCCTGAATCGGCCAGCCTCTTACCCTCAAATTCGTCAAAAAGCTCTTTGGGGTTTTTACCCAGCGTATTGACCAGAATATTCAGGCGACCACGGTGGGCCATGCCCAGGACAATTTCCTTGGCACCATAGTGGCCAGCGCGCTGGATCAATTCGTCCATACAAGGGATAAGGCTTTCACCGCCCTCTAGACCAAACCGCTTGACGCCGGGATAACGCGAACCGAGGTATTTTTCCAGGCCTTCAGCTGCCGTGAGGCGTTCCAGAATGTGTTTTCGGGTATTGGGTTCATAACCCGGCTCAGAGCGAACAGGCTCCATACGCTGCTGAAACCAGCGCTTGATGCGGGTATCAACTATGTGCATGTACTCAGCGCCAATACTGCCGCAATAAGTCTGCTGCAGTCCGTCGACGATGTCTCCGAGCTTCATGGTCTCAGAGCCAAAACTCAGGGAGCCCGTTTGGAAGGTCAGATCCCGATCGGATTCTGATAATTCATGAAAAGACGGATCAAGATCCTCTACCTTTGGACGCTGCCAAACTCCGAGAGGGTCAAGCTTTGCTTCCTGATGACCGCGAAAGCGATAAGCGTTGATAAGTTGGAGAACACGGGTCTGCTTTTTATCAGCATCCGATGTTGCACTGACAGGCACGCCGTTACTCGCAAGAAAACGCTGATTGCGGGCTATGTGCTCGAACTGCTCACGGATCGAGGAGTGAATAACGTCACGACCCTGATAGCCGTCAACGCTTGGAAGCTTGTCAAAATAGCTACGCCACTCTTCCGGGACGGCATTCGGGTCTGTCAGGTAGGTTTCAAAAAGCTGTTCGACATAGGCCAGATTTCCACCTTGCAAGTGGGACGTCTGCCATAACTGCTCCATCATGCTTTCTTGCATTTTGAATAGCTCACCTTGGGCTGGTGCGGGGGAGCCAAGTATGGTCGGCCAGGGGTAATTATCAGTCAATACGGGTTTTTACGGGATCGACTGTGGCAACCACACCCAACACGGATGTTTTCCGTTCCCCAATGATTTTTTTGTACTCAGCAACACCGCAAGAAAACATGGTAAGTTCCCGCCACGGCTTGCGTAGTGTGCACCCGAGTAAGACTTTTAACTATAAGCCTTTGGTTGAAGGCCCCGCATAAATGCGAGGCCTTCCGGGTTCCAACCTGATCAGATCAGTATAGCGCCTGTCTGTATTTTTGCCGCTTAAGTAGCCCGGTGCAGCAAAAGGTTCCGAATGTGGCCAATTGCCCTTGTGGGGTTAAGGCCTTTCGGGCAAACGCTAACACAGTTCATGATGCCCCTGCAGCGGAATACACTGAACGGGTCATCCAGATCGGCAAGCCGCTCTGCCTGAGCCGTATCGCGGCTATCTGCAAGGAAGCGATATGCCTGCAACAGTCCCGCCGGACCAATGAACTTATCCGGGTTCCACCAGAAAGACGGGCAAGACGTTGAGCAGCATGCGCAGAGAATACACTCGTACAGGCCATCCAGCTTCTCGCGATCTTCCGGTGACTGCAAACGCTCTATGGCGGGTGCCGGGTTGTCGTTAATCAGATACGGCATCACTTTTTCGTACTGCTTGTAAAACAGGCTCATATCAACGACCAGGTCACGAATAACCGGCAGACCTGGTAACGGGCGCAGTACCAGCTTGCCATTCTTGACGACCTGAGACATTGGCGTAATGCACGCAAGGCCATTTTTGCCGTTCATGTTCATGCCATCAGAACCGCAAACACCTTCACGGCATGAGCGGCGATAGGCCATTGACGGATCGTTCTCCTTGATGAGATTGAGCACGTCAAGAACCATCAGATCCTTTCCTGCCGGAAGCTCCACATCAACGTCCTGCATATACGGGGCGTTGTCAGTTTCCGGGTTATAACGGTAAAGGCTTACCAACATAATGCATGTCCCCTTTAGTAAGTCCGGACTTTCGGCTGGAAGGTTTCGACGGTTTTTGGCGAGAAATTTACGTCACGCTTGCCAATTCGCTTGTCCAGCGGGAAGTAGAGAGAGTGTTTCAACCAGTTCTCGTCATCACGCTCAGTGAAGTCGTTGCGGGCATGGGCACCACGGCTCTCTTTACGCTCGTTTGCAGCAATCGCGGTAGCCTGGGCCACTTCAAAAAGGTTATCCAGTTCCAGCGCTTCAATGCGCGCGGTGTTAAACGCGTTACTGGTGTCTGCCAGTTTGGTGTTACGAACACGCTGACCGATGGCTTCCAGCTTTGCCAGACCCTCTTCCATGCTCTTGCCGTCACGGAATACACCGAAATAAAGCTGCATGCAATTCTGAAGATCCTTGCGAACGTCTGCAACGCTTTCACCTTCTGATGCGCTGTTCAGACGATCCAGTCGGGCCATGGCGCGCTTGATATCTTCATCGGTCGCACCGTCAGTCTCAAAGCCCCCACGCAGTTGTTCCTCAATGTGCAGACCCGCCGCACGACCGAAAACAACGAGATCCAGAAGCGAGTTACCACCAAGGCGGTTCGCTCCGTGAACAGAAACGCACGCCGCCTCACCACAGGCAAACAGCCCCGGGATCGGCTGATCGTTACCATCCTGGTCCTGAGTCAGCGCCTGACCACCTACATTTGTAGGGACGCCGCCCATCATGTAATGACAGGTTGGAACAACCGGGACCGGCTCTTTTACGGGATCTACGTGAGCAAATGTACGAGACAACTCACAGATACCCGGCAAGCGCAGATTCAGAGTTTCTTCACCCAGGTGATCCAGCTTCAGCAGAACGTGATCCTTGTCCGGACCACAGCCGCGACCTTCAAGAATCTCGATAACCATGGAGCGCGCAACAACGTCACGGCCAGCAAGGTCTTTCGCATTCGGAGCATAACGCTCCATGAAGCGCTCGCCCTCAGAGTTGATCAGGTAACCGCCCTCACCCCGACAACCTTCCGTTACCAGCGTACCGGCACCGTAGATTCCGGTTGGGTGGAACTGCCACATCTCCATGTCCTGCATCGGGAAACCGGCACGCAGTGCCATGCCGATACCGTCGCCAGTATTGATCAGCGCGTTGGTTGTGGAAGCATAGATGCGGCCTGCTCCGCCTGTTGCCAGGACGGTGGCCTTGGACTTGATGTAAGCCACTTCGCCAGTTTCAATTTCAATGGCTACAACACCTACAACTTCGTCTTTACTGTTCTTGACCAGATCAACGGCGTACCACTCGTTAAGGAAAGTAGTGCCGCCTTTGAGGTTTGCCTGATACAACGTGTGTAGCAGCGCGTGACCAGTACGGTCGGCAGCAGCACAAGTACGCGCCGCCTGAGTCGGGTTGTCCGGCCCCTTGGACTGACCACCGAACGGGCGCTGATAGATACGCCCCTGCTCCGTGCGCGAAAATGGCAGCCCCATGTGCTCAAGCTCGAAAACGGCCTGAGGGCCCACTGAACACATATATTCAACAGCGTCCTGGTCGGCAATATAGTCAGACCCTTTAACGGTGTCGTACATATGCCAGCGCCAATCATCATTGGGATCAGCGCTTGCGATCGCACAAGTGATGCCACCTTGGGCAGACACTGTGTGCGAGCGGGTCGGAAAAACTTTTGTGATACACGCAGTGTTAACGCCCGACTCGGTTAACTGCAGGGCTGCTCGCATACCGGCACCACCGCCACCAATAACAATAGCGTCGTACGACATGGTCTTGATATTAGCCATCAATTAAAGCCCCCAAATAATCTGAATACCCCAAACCACATACACGAAAATCACGAGAATGCATGCCGCCTGGAAAAGAAACCGTTGCATAGCGGATTTGATGTAGTCCGTAGAAACTGTCCAAAGCCCGACCCAGGCATGGGCACCAATCGAAAGCAAAGCAAGCAACGTGAAGATCTTGAACCAAGCCTGATCAAACAGAGCTGACCACGACTGGTAATCCACATCGGTCGTTACAAAAAAGCCAAGCAGAAACAGAGTATAGAAGGCTAATACGTAGGCAGAAACGCGCTGGATAATCCAGTCTTGAATTCCGTTACGGCCAATATTGGTGACGCTATTCATGCCCATACCCAGACTCCTGCCAGAACAATGAGGACGACGGAAACTGCAATTGTGATTTTGGCGGCCGCACGCCCGCTCTCAAGCTCTTCACCTATACCCATATCCATGAGCAGGTGCTTGATGCCAGCAACCAGGTGGTAAAGCAGAGCAGACAGGATGCCCCAGATAATCAGCTTGGCAAGGAAGCCGTTCAGCAATTCACTGACCTGACTGAAGCCCTCTTCCCCGGAAAGGGAAAGCTGAAGTCCGTAAAGCATAAATGCAACACCAACAAAAATGATGATGCCGCTGACGCGGTGCAATATGGACGTAATGGCTGGCAGCGGAAAATGAAACTTGCCGAGATCGAGATTTACTGGTCGTTTGCTATTCACAGCGCTCTCACACTCTCTTTTTGATACCGCAAAGCCGGCGAACCGGTAGCGGATAGTTGGTATGTAACGATCGGATGTAGGATACGGGATCAACAGCCGATTGGTTCAGGAGGGCGGACACCAAACAGGTAGCTTGCTATGAACAAACCCCTGTGAGAATGAATCCCCGATTCCGGGCTACGGATTATAAGGAGGCGCCCGTATAATTACAAACGCGCAACCCATGCAAAAGCCACCCGAAGGCGGTAGCAGAGCAAGCTATAAGACGTATTGACAAACACTATTTTTGTCTGCAAGCCGCGTTATTCGTGATATCCCTGATTTACAACAAGGACAGCATCAGCAGTCTCCCTCACTCTTTCATTGACAAAAAAAGCCAACACCCTATATTTTGCCGCCAGTTTTGCGATAATACGCGCCTTCTCATGCAACTATAAAGGCAGCCTATGCTGTTCAAGCTGATAAACAGGAGAGCACTATGACCGACAGGAAAGCCACGCTCTCGGTGGGGGACGAGTCCATTGAGCTACCGGTTTATTCCGGCACCGTTGGCCCTGACGTCATCGACGTACGAGGCCTAGTCCAGCACGGCGTTTTCACCTACGACCCGGGGTTTGTCTCAACAGCAGCCTGCGAGTCGGCGATCACCTACATTGATGGCGAAAACGGCGTTCTTCTGCACCGGGGTTATCCCATTGAACAGCTCGCCGAGCACTCAGACTATCTGGAAGTCTGCCACCTGCTCCTGAAAGGCGAACTGCCTACTGCCGCAGAAAACAGTCAGTTCCATGACACAATCAAAAACCACACCATGCTGCATGACCAGATGCGCAATTTTTTCCACGGCTTCCGCCGGGACGCCCACCCAATGGCGATCATGTGTGGTGTTGTCGGAGCGCTTTCTGCGTTTTATCACGACCAGATGGACGTTACTGACGAACATCAGCGCGAAATCACCGCCCATCGCCTGATAGCGAAGATGCCGACGATCGCAGCCTGGTGTTACAAGTACAGCATTGGCCAGCCGTTCGTGTATCCGAGGAACGATCTTTCGTATTCGGAAAACTTCCTGCAAATGATGTTTGGTGTCCCCTGCGAGACATACAAGCCAAACCCGATCCTGGCGAAAGCCATGGACAAGATTTTCATTCTGCATGCTGACCACGAACAGAACGCATCAACGTCTACCGTTCGGCTAGCCGGATCCTCTGGCGCCAACCCATACGCCTGCATTGCATCCGGCATTGCAGCACTCTGGGGCCCGGCTCACGGGGGTGCCAACGAGGCCGTTCTGGACATGCTCGCGGAAATTGGCGACGAGTCCAACATTGATACCTTCATTGCCAGGGCCAAGGATAAAGATGATCCTTTCCGCCTGATGGGGTTTGGCCACAGGGTCTACAAGAACTTCGATCCTCGCGCCAAGGTAATGGCTGAAACTGCACACGAAGTTCTCAGCGAACTTGGACTGGAAGACGATCCGCTCCTGAAAATCGCCCAGCGCCTTGAGCAGATCGCCCTTGAAGACGAGTATTTCGTCAATCGTAAGCTCTACCCGAACGTGGATTTCTATTCTGGCCTGATCCTCAAGGCTATTGGAATTCCGACCTCCATGTTCACAGTGATTTTCGCCATGTCCCGAACCATTGGATGGTTCTCTCACTGGAACGAAATGGTCAGCGGCGACTATCGCATTGGCCGTCCGCGCCAGCTTTATACCGGCTCTCCGGCAAGGGATTACCCGAAAAAGTAATTCCTGAGCTCCCCGGAAACCGAAAGGCCGCTGATTCAGCGGCCTTTTTTTGTACCGGTGAAAACCGCTTTTCACCCGGCAACCGTTTAACTCTGTGCTAAGTTAAGTGCCATAACTTAAAAGGAGACAACAATGACAACCGCAACCTTTATCGGCCTTGGCGTTATGGGGTATCCCATGGCCGGCCATCTGGCCAACGCCGGCCTAACCGTTCGCGTATGGAACCGCTCAGCGGAAAAATCCCGGCAATGGGCGAAGGAGTACCCCGGAACCGCCTGCCAGACCATCGCTGAGGCCGTGGACGGTGCAGATTTCGTTTTCACCTGCGTCGGCGCAGACAAGGACCTGATTGCTGTCTATGAAGGCGATGATGGCATTCTGGCGCACGGGCAGTCAGGCGCCATTCTCGTCGATCACACAACCGCATCAGCAGGGGTTGCAGAAAGGCTCTCCGAGTCCTCCCGCAAAGCCGGCATGGGCTTTATTGACGCACCGGTTTCCGGTGGCCAGCAAGGGGCACAGAATGGCCTACTTACCATCATGTGTGGCGGCTCCGACGCAGACTTCGCCAAAGCTCAGCCATTGCTGCAACACTATGCCAAGGCGCTGAACCTGATGGGCCCGGCTGGCAGCGGCCAGAAAACAAAAATGGTGAATCAGATTGCGATTGCCGGCCTGGTCCAAGGGCTCTCCGAGGCCCTGCACTTTGCCGAGCAGGCTAACCTTGATGTCAGAAAAGTTGTGGACGTCATCTCCAAGGGAGCCGCTCAGTCTTGGCAGATGGAAAATCGCTCAGGAACCATGATCGATGGTGAGTTTGATCATGGGTTTGCCGTGGACTGGATGCGCAAGGATCTGGGCATTTGCCTGGATGAGGCCCGTAAAGTGAACGCCTCACTGCCGGTTACAGCCTTGGTGGATCAGTTCTATGGCGATGTTCAGGAGATGGGCGGAAAACGCTGGGACACATCTTCATTGATTCAGAGATTACGAAAGTTCAGATAAGCCAAAAGCGGTCGGGGAAAAAAAACCGGTCAGAGCAGATACTCTGACCGGTTTTTTCGATCAAATGCACAGCCGCTGCTATTTCTCGCGGGGCTGCCACTTCCCATCCACATACCAAGCGGACCAGCCGGTCGCTTTACCGTCTTTTTCCGACATCACGTACTGTTCTTTCGTCTTGCGACTGTATCGAATGACCGTAGGGTTGCCCGCTGGATCACGCTCCGGGGCCTCCATCAAGTAATCGTGTTTTGGATCGATTTCCTTCCGGTGCGGTTTAATTTCCATAACCAGAGGCGGGCGAGTCTCACGGTTTTTCGGGAACTTGCTGGCCGCCAAAAACATTCCGGATGCGCCATCACGCAAAACGTAAGTGTCATCCACTTTCTGGCACTTCAATTCTGGCATGGGAACCGGATCCATCTTGGGCGGTGCCGGTTCTCCATTCTTCAGGAGCTTGCGGGTGTTTTTGCAGGTATCACTCATGCAACCAAAATACTTGCCAAAGCGACCTGTTTTGAGCTGCATCTCGGAGCCGCACTTGTCACATTCCAATGTAGGGCCGTCATAGCCTTTTATCCGGAATGTGCCCTCCTCCACTTCATAGCCCGAACAGTCCGGGTTGTTACCGCATACATGGAGCTTGTGGGTTTCATCTACCAGATAACTGTCCATCGCTGTGGAGCATTTCGGGCAGCGGCGCTTTTTGCGCAACAACCGTGTTTCGCCCTCACCTTCAACGTCATCATCGGCGCTGACCACTTCATCGCCTGAAATCAGGTTGATAGTGGTTTTGCAGCGCTCTTTCGGCGGTAACGAATAACCGGAACAACCAAGGAACACACCTGTACTAGCCACCCGAATCTGCATATTGCGGCTGCAAGTCGGGCACGGGATAGTGGTTTCGGTCGGATCGTTCGGGCGCATACCGCCCTCGTCATCGGCAGCCTCTGCTGACTCCAGCTGTTGACGGAAACGAGCGTAAAAATCATTAAGAACCTTTTTCCACTCCACATCACCCTCGGCAATGTGGTCAAGGTCGCCTTCCATCTTTGCTGTAAAATCAAAATCCATCAGGTTGGAAAACGACTCACACAGCCGATCGGTAACAATCTCACCCATCTTCTCAGCGTAGAAACGCCGGTTCTGCAGACGCACATAGCCCCGATCCTGAATGGTCGAGATAATCGATGCGTAGGTCGATGGGCGGCCAATACCCTGCTTTTCCAGCTCTTTGACCAGGCTTGCCTCCGTATAACGAGGCGCTGGCTTGGTAAAATGCTGGCTTGGATCCAGTTTTTCGAGACTCAGAGCCTCTCCTACCTTGATGTCTGGCAGGGCGACATCTTCTTCTTTCTTGGCCGACTGAGGCGCAACCTTGAGGAAACCATCAAACTTGATAATGCGGCCGCGTGTGCGCAGTTCGTAGTCGCCGTTGGCGACCGCAATCGATGTACTGAGAAACTCAGCTTCTGACATCTGGCAGGCTACAAACTGCCGCCAGATCAGCTCATAAAGCTTCTCGGCATCTTTTTCCAGACCACTGATAGCAACAGCCTGACGAGTTACTTCTGTGGGGCGAATGGCTTCGTGGGCTTCCTGAGCACCTTCTTTGCTGCCATAAACCTTGGGCTTCTCTGGCAAATAGCGGTCACCGAACTGATCCTGAATGTAATCACGGCAGCCATTGATGGCGTCCTGGCTCAGATTTGTCGAATCGGTACGCATATAAGTGATGTAGCCAGCCTCATAGAGGCGCTGAGCCAGCATCATGGTTTTCTTGACGCTGAACCCCAACCGGTTGCTTGCCGCCTGCTGCAGGGTAGACGTAATAAACGGAGCGCCCGGGCGGGATCTGGTGGGTTTGTCTTCCCGCTTCGATACTTCAAAGCTGCCTGTTTTGAGGCGCTCTACGTGCTCAATACTTTGCTGCTCGCTAACCGGACGGTATGGCTTGTCTTTGTAGCGGGTAACCTCAAACCGAACGGGTTGATCGCTTGCCTTTGCACCCAGCCCTGCAAACAGCTGCCAGTATTCTTCCGGCACAAACACCCGTATGTCCCGCTCTCGATCTGCAATCAACCGCACTGCAACCGACTGAACCCGGCCTGCCGAAAGTCCACGGGCAAGCTTGGCCCATAACAGTGGCGAAACCATGTAACCCACAACACGGTCGAGAAAACGCCGTGCCTGCTGCGCATTCACCTGATTGTTGTCGAGACTTCCCGGATTCTCAAACGCTTCCTGGATCGCGCGCTTGGTGATCTCGTTGAACACCACGCGACGGTACTTTTCTGGCTCACCACCGATGGTTTGCTTGAGATGCCAAGCAATGGCCTCCCCTTCGCGGTCAAGATCCGTCGCGAGATAGATATGGTCAGCATTTTTTGCAAGTCGTTTGAGCTCGCTGACAACCTTTTCCTTGCCAGGAAGAACTTCATAACGGGCGCTCCAGTCATTGTCAGGGTCAACACCCATCCGGGCAACCAACTGCTCCCGGGCCTTGCGTTTTTTATGCGCAATCTTGTCTTCGGGGCTGAGCTTGCGAGTGACTGCGGCCTGCCTGGCACGCTCTTTCGGATCAGACTGGGATCCGCTGCCACTGACGGGAAGATCACGAATGTGCCCAACGCTCGACTTCACAATGAAGTCAGGGCCCAGGTACTTGTTGATGGTCTTCGCTTTCGCTGGTGACTCGACAATAACGAGACTTTTACCCATATCGGAGATCTGTATCCTTGGCGATAAATCGGTCAGTAAATAAGCGGACCGGAAACTCGCTGTAAAATCAATCGGCTGGAAAAACTATAGGAGCCGCCATTATGTATAGGCTCACTGTTTTACAGGGTCAGGAATAGCAAGACAACCCATTCTTTGTTTCAGCCATGCTTTTCGAGTTCTCAGGACGCGCCCTGAGACTGCCCTGAAAGCAGAAAGGCCCGGCGCGTGCCGGGCCTTCCGTGAAAGCGTTACTGTATCCGTCTAGCGAATTACAGGCGCTCCCAGACCGTCGCAATACCCTGACCCAAGCCGATACACATGGTGGAAACACCAAGCTTACCGCCTTTGGCCTGCATTACGTTCAGCAGAGTGGTGGAGATACGGGCACCAGAGCAGCCCAGCGGATGGCCAAGAGCAATCGCGCCGCCGTTCAGGTTAACCTTCTCTTCCATTACACCCAGCAGTTTCAGGTCTTTCAGTACAGGTAAAGACTGGCCTGCAAACGCTTCGTTCAGCTCCCAGAAGTCGATATCTTCAACTTTCAGGCCTGCACGCTTGAGCGCCTTTTTGGTTGCTGGCACAGGGCCGTAACCCATGATTGCGGGATCGCAGCCGGCTACCGCCATGCTACGAATCTTCGCAATCGGCTTCAGCCCCAGCGCTTCCGCACGCTCCGCAGACATCAGTACCATTGCTGCGGCACCGTCAGTCAGCTGAGAAGAGGTACCCGCCGTCACGGTTCCATTCTTCGGATCAAACGCCGGCTTGAGCTGGCCGAGTGATTCAACAGTGGTCTGTGGGCGGATGGTCTCATCGTGCTCTATCAGCACCTTGAAGCCATTCTCATCGTGACCTTCGATCGGAACGATTTCGTTCTTGAAGCGGCCTTCCAGCGTCGCTTCATGGGCCAGACGGTGCGAACGCTCGCCAAACTCATCCTGCTGCTGACGGGTAATGCCGTGCATTTTGGCCAGCATTTCTGCGGTCAGGCCCATCATATTGGAGGCCTTGGCAGAATACTTGGAAGCCGCAGGGTTGTGGTCAAAGCCTTCGGTCATGGGAACGTGTCCCATGTGCTCTACACCACCAACCATAAACACATCACCGTTACCGGTCATGATGGCCTGTGCCGCTGTATGGATCGCGCTCATCGCGGAGCCACACAGACGGTTTACGGTCTGGGCTGCAGACTCGTGAGGGATACGGGTCAGCAGAGAAATCTGCCGGGCCACGTTAAAACCCTGCTCCTTGGTCTGGTTTACACAGCCCCAGATCACATCTTCAACTTCTTTCGGGTCGAGCTTTGGATTGCGCTCAAACAACGCGTCAATCAGCGTTGCCGACAGGGTCTCCGCACGCACGTTGCGGAAACAGCCATTTTTGGCACGACCCATCGGAGTCCGCACGCAATCGATGACGACAACGTCTCTCGGATTAAGGCTCATAGATCTTTCTCCGTTCGGAAATCTCGTTCAGGGTTAGCCAAAGAACTTTTCGCCAGTTTTGGCCATTTCACGCAGCTTCTCAGTCGGGTGGTACAAAGGACCGAGGTCTGCGAACTTGTCTGCCAGTTCTACGAACTTGTCTGCGCCCATATCATCGATATAACGCAGGGCACCGCCGCGGAACGGCGGGAAGCCGATACCGAAGATCAGACCCATATCGGCATCAGCCGGGTCTGCAACAATGCCGTCTTCCAGGCAGCGAACGGTTTCAAGGCACAGGGGAATCATCATGCGAGCAATGATATCCTCGTCACTGAAATCGTTCTTACCCTGAACAACAGGCTCAATCAGCTTGTAGGTTTCTTCATCGACAACCTTCTTCTGTTTGCCCTTGCGGTCCAGTTCGTACTTGTAGAAGCCCTTATCGTTCTTCTGACCGTAACGATCGTTCTCGAACATCACTTCAACAGCGGACTTGTAGTCTGCCTTCATACGCTCCGGGAAACCCTCAGCCATTACTTCGTTGGCGTGCTTTGCGGTATCCATGCCAACCACGTCAAGCAGGTAGGCAGGCCCCATCGGCCAACCAAACTTCTCCATGACTTTGTCAACTTTCTGGAAGTCGGCACCGTCACGAACCAAGCCGGAGAACCCACCGAAATAAGGGAACAGAACGCGGTTAACCAGGAAGCCCGGGCAATCGTTTACAACAATCGGGGTCTTGCCCATCGCCTTTGCGTAAGCAACGGTTGTTGCAATAGCTCGATCACTTGTCTTCTTGCCGCGGATAACCTCAACCAGCGGCATCATGGGAACCGGGTTGAAGAAGTGCATGCCACAGAAGTTTTCCGGACGCTTGAGGTTTTTGGCCAGAAGATCGATAGAAATAGTCGATGTGTTGGACGTCAGAATGGCGTCATCGCGGGTCATCTCTTCAACTTCACGCAGAACCGCGTCTTTTACCTTGGGATTCTCAACAACAGCTTCAACAACCAGATCTACGTTCTTGAAGTCACCGTAGTTCAGGGTTGGCGTAATGCTGTTAAGAACATCAGCCATCTGCCCCGCATTCATGCGACCTTTATCAACACGCTTTGCCAGCTGCTTCTTGGCTTCTTTGAGGCCCAGCGCAATGCCGTCCTGGTTGATGTCCTTCATGATGATTGGCGTGCCTTTCAGTGCAGACTGATAAGCAATACCACCACCCATGATTCCGGCGCCCAGTACAGCGGCCAGTTTCACTTCAGACGCTTCTTTTTCCCACGCCTTGGCTTTCTTCTTCAGTTCTTGATCGTTCAGGAACAAGCCCACAAGGCAAGCAGCCACGTTCGTCTTCGCCATTTTGGCAAAGCCTTTGGCCTCTACTTCAATCGCCTTGTCGCGGGTCAAGCCAGCGTGCTTCTGCATTACCTTGATCGCTTCTACCGGTGCAGGGTAGTTCTTACCCGCTTTACCACCGACAAATGCTTTGGAGATCTCGAACGCCATCATGCTTTCCATGGCATTCAGCTTGATCTTGCCTTTCTTCTCTTCACGGCGCGCTTCGTAATCGAGCTTGCCTTCATTGCACTGATTGATAATGGCCACCGCAGCCTCAACCAGTTTTGCAGGCTCAACGACCGCGTCTACTGCGCCAGTTTTCAGCGCTGCGTCGGCACGATTTTCAGCGCCACCACATATCCATTCAACGGCGTTGTCCACGCCCACCAGGCGGGACAAGCGAACGGTTCCGCCAAAACCAGGGAAAATGCCCAGCTTCACTTCCGGCAGACCAACCTTAGCCTTGGGAGCCATAACCCGGTAGTCCGTAGCCAGGCACATTTCGAAACCGCCACCCAGAGCGATTCCGTTAATAGCCGTTACTGTCGGGAACGGTAGGTCCTCAACCGCACTGAAAATGGCATTGGCTCGGAGGTTGTTGGCTACCAGATCTTCTTCAGAACCGGCAAACAGGTCGGTGAACTCGTTAATATCGGCACCAACAATGAAACTGTCTTTGGAGCTGGTCACGACCAGACCCTTGAGTTTCTTCTGTGCTTTAAGTGCATCAGTCGCGGCGTGGAGCTCTTCAATAGTAAGACGGTTGAACTTGTTTACCGACTCGCCTTGCAAGTCGAAGTCCAACTGAGCGATCCCGCCTTCGATCTCTTTAACCGTGATGGCTTTACCTTCGTAAATCATCAACTGATCTCCAGTCTGTGTTTGGAACTGCCTTCAACTCTGGCCTGAACTCAAACGCGAGTTGCCAGAGCTGTTCATGCAGCGAGATTTCGGTCACTGCCCGATTAATCGACTTAAAAATTCATACAGCCGTTTGAATCGTTAGGGCACACGATGAGAAAAAACAACACGTTTGTCAATTTGTTTCTTTCTTGCCGCCGCCATATGGCCAACATTCCGATGTTTTTTTAGCGCATAGCCCCTATTTTTCAGGCAACTACGAGTACTACAGAGAAAAAACTTGAACTTCATCACGCAAATTTCAAAAATGTTTACATTTCCCCGGGCCAACACCTGCAAAACCGCTTGATTGGCCAGAGAAGTTACTTTACCTTCGATCTACGACTTTGGTACACAATAATAAACGCATCACGGAGACTCATCCGATGAAGACCACCCGCCTGCGGACGCATTCCCTGGTCTCTGCACTGCTAATATTTATGCTCACATCCATGAGTGTCCGAGCGCAGGACGCTGACGATTTCCTGGCTCAGCTTCACAGCTTTCGTGTCAGCAATTACATTTCTCTTGATGCCTACTACCGATTCATCGGAAGCGGCACTACCACTACCCTCAACGAGATCGTAGCAGGTATCAACACCGCCAACGACGCCATGAATCTGCTCGCAAAAAGTACGAGTGGCGTTTTGACAGCGGAACAGATTGAAGCGCTCAACGGCGAGTTCGACAAGTTCAAGGCCTTGATGCGTGACAACATCAATGATGTGCGCAATACCGGTTACCCGGACTTGCGGCTGGTTTCCGATATGGCCAACCAGGCTCTGACCATGAACGATTCAGCAACAGAGCTGTACCAGATTGCCCAGGAAAACTCCCAGACAGAGACCAGTCCGCGGCTGGAAGCGGCCCGAATGGGCGCCGTAAAGATTGCCCAGATGATGGCGAAATACTCCGTTCGAACCAACTCATCCGTTGCCCAGACGTTTCAGGGCTCATCTACTGAGGCGCCTCTTGACGAGCAGGCAAGAGAGTTTGACCAACTATTGGCGATTGTTGCTAAAGGCAAAAGCGACGATGAGCTGGATGTCATTCTGAAGGACGTCGCGGCCAAATGGCAGTTCATTCGCGGCTCTTACATCAATTACAACGAAAACAATGTTGGCTTTGTAATCGACAGGTACTCCAAACGGATCCTTGAGAGCCTGACCACGGTTATCGGACTGCTTCAGCAAACGGCCTGAGAACCCAGGTACCTCTTTCCCCGGACTGGTTCGCGTATTATGCTGTAACAAAGCCTGAACACAAAGGAGTTAGGGATGTCTGCATACAAGAAAATGCTTGTCGCCATAGATCTTACGGAAGAAGCGCCACAGGTTCTGGATAAGGCCAGAGCGATGTGTGATGCGCATGGGGCAAATCTGGTTCTGATTCACGTTGTAGAGCCTGTGGGCTACGCCTACGGTGGTGATATCCCCATGGACCTGACAGAGCTACAGGATCAGCTTGATAAAGCCGCCCGCGAGCAGCTTGCTGCCTACGGTGATCAGTATGGTGTCGATAAGACCAATCAGATTGTGACTGTAGGTCGGCCGGAGTCTGAAATCCACCGCCTGGTGAAAGAACAGGAGGCGGACCTGGTGATTGTGGGAAGCCATGGCAGAAAGGGGTTCCAGCTACTTCTGGGCTCAACTGCCAACGGTGTTCTACATGGAACCGAATGCGACGTTCTGGCAATCCGGATCCGCTGATAGCTTCCGTTAATAAAGATTCCGGATAAAACGAGCCCGGGGCACATTCATTCTGCCACCAGGCTTGTTTTTATCTGCAGGAAGTTTAGCTCAGTGCCTGCTCCTCAAGCTCCATCCAACGCGCTATTACTTTCTCAAGGCGCGCTTCCTTTTTCTCAAGCTCGTCCAATGTCGATGCGACCTCTTCGGGCGTTCCGGAATAAAAATCCGCTGCCGAGATACGCCCCTGGATGCTGGCGACTTCCTGCTCAAGCGTTTCTATCTGCCCTGGCAACTGCTCAAGCTCGAGCTTTAACTTGTAGCTCAGTTTGACCGGTTTAGCCTGGCTCTTTGATTCGCTGGGAGCATCCTTTTTTACCGAGCTGTTCTTTTTTCCGCCGCCACTGTGTTTACCAGACTTCGCCGCTTTATCATGCCTGTCGGGACGCGCGCCGCTTGCCTCGGACGGAAAGCAACCGCCCTGTCGGCGCCAGTCGCTATAACCTCCAACGTATTCAAAGACGCTTCCTGAACCATCCAGAAAAACGGTTTCCGTTACCACATTATCCAGAAACTCGCGGTCGTGGCTGATAACAATCACGGTGCCGGCAAATTCAGCAAGCTGCTCTTCAAGCAGTTCGAGTGTTTCAACATCCAGATCGTTTGTTGGCTCATCGAGCACCAGAATATTTGCGGGCTTACTAAACAGCTTGGCCAGCAAAAGCCTCGCCCTCTCACCGCCCGAAAATACACTCACTGGAGACCGCGCCCGCTCCGGTGTAAACAAAAACTCCTGCAAATATCCGAGCACATGCTTACTCTGGCCGTTAATATCAATAAACTCACGCCCTTCAGACAGGTTATCAAGGGCATTACGGCTCAGGTCCAGCTCACCACGAAGCTGATCAAAGTAGGCCACTTTGAGGTTGGTTCCGAGGCGAATAACCCCCTCTGTGGGTTGGAGATCTCCCAGAAGCAATCGCACCAGCGTGGTTTTGCCCGTTCCGTTTTCTCCCACAAGGCCGATTTTGTCGCCCCTGAACACGGTCAGGTCCATATCGCGGATGATCGGCGTTCCATCAGGATAAGCAAAACCGGCATCAACAGTCTCAACTACGAGCTTGCCAGAGCGCGTCGCATCCTCCACTGCAAAGGTCGCCGTTCCGCCGCGGACACGACGCTGTCGGTGCTCTTCCCTCATCGCTTTAAGCGCCCTCACCCGTCCCATATTGCGAGTACGGCGCGCCTTGATACCCTGGCGAATCCAGGTTTCTTCCTGTTTCAGGCGCTTGTCAAAAAGCGCGTTCTCCCGCTCCTCTTCTTCAAGCGCCTTTTCCTTGAGCTCCAGATATCGGTCGTAAGAGGCGGCAAAACTGACCAGTTTACCGCGATCCAGCTCCACCACCCGGGTGGCCATACGCCTTATAAATGCACGGTCGTGGCTCACGAAAAGCATCGCCCCACGGAAGGCTGCAAGCGCCTCCTCAAGCCATGCAATCGCGGGCACATCAAGGTGGTTGGTCGGCTCATCCAGTAACAGAATATCAGGCTCTCCTACGAGAGCTCTGGCCAGCAACACCCGGCGCTGCCAACCTCCAGAGAGCGTGTTGAGTTGCTGATCCGGATCTATACCGTACTGCGCCAGAATCGCTGTAACCTTCTGATCAAGTCGCCAGCCATCAAGCGCTTCGATGCGCTCCTGCACTTTCATCATCCGGTCAAGGCTGGCTTCATCGACCTGCTGCGTCAAAGCATGAAACTCTGTCAACAGCATGCCGGTTTCAGGAAACGCGCCAGCTACCACCTCATAAGCCGTCCTGGAATCGTCCGATGGAAGGTTCTGTGGCAATACGGCCAACACAGCCCCATCCTCAAGGCGCACTTTGCCGCCATCAGGCACCACCTCACCACTGACAATTTTTAGCAGGGTTGATTTGCCCTCACCGTTGCGTCCCAACAAACATACCCGCTCTCCGGCATCGATATTGAGAGACGCTTGATCCAGTAGTGGGTGCATCCCGAAGGCCAGGGAAATCGAGTCCAGCGTTAACAGTGGCACGTTGCGTTCTACTCCGATTCAATAACAGTGACGGAATCATCCACGTGGATAACTCCCGGTGATTCGTGAATTGCGTTCTGGCCGAAAATCACACCATCGGCCGTTCTGCGATAGCTTGAGAGTGTCCTCAGTGGTTGCAGGCCAGGGTCTTTTACCCCGGTATCCGGATCAACGGTTGTCAGAACACAGCGGGAGCAGGGCTTTACAATATCAAACTGCAGCCCTCCCACTTCAAGCTTGCGCCAATGGTCTTCCTCCCACGGCGCAGAGCCCTCAACAACGATATTGGGCCGAAATCTGCGCATATCCACCGGTACGTCAAGGTGCCCGTTCAGCTCTTCCAGTGACGCCAGATTAGTGATTAAAAGGGGGAACCCATCGGCAAAACCTACACGACGGTATTCGCTTACACGTCCGGCATCAACGCGCCGGAACGACGAATCTGGCATGTAGACAAAGCACACGTCTTTACCACAAAAACGGCTCAACGCCTGATTGGCAACAGACTCCCCTACCTGAGCCATTACCCAGTCGCGCCAGACCAGCACTCGCGTTTCCTCGTCCGTTGCCTTCAGCGTGAAATTACCCTCGCCAGGAATATGGACGCTGACACCATTCTCCACAAAAGATACAGAAACCTTCGCCAGTTCAGGAAAGGCTCTTTGGGTAATAAAGTTCCGATCCGCATCAACGATCATCCAGCGCCGGTCACCTTTTGGGCCGAAGTCATCCATTCCAAACAATGAAACCTGAATGCCAGCGAGAGATTTGACCGGGTAAACGTGGAGGGAAAGGATTTTCACAAGGCGCATCTCCGGAGAAGAGTGTTTATGTTGGCGAGGCGACCCAGTATAACAAAAACAAAAAACCCGACCTCTTACGAGGCCGGGCTTCCGGAATCTGGAGCGGGAAACGAGATTCGAACTCGCGACCCCGACCTTGGCAAGGTCGTGCTCTACCAACTGAGCTATTCCCGCAGTGTTGACCAGCTTGTGCCGACAACGGAACAGTATTCTACGCATCCCGCCCCTTTCGTCAACCTCATTTCCAAAATTTTATTGCCCGAAACGGCGGGCAGTACCCAGATATTCCTTTTCCTCTTCGGTAGATGAACGCCCGATAGCCTGGTTTCTATGGGGAAAACGACCAAAACGCTCGATGATCTCCTGGTGATCCTGTGCAGATTGCAAAAAGCTCTTCAACAAGTCTTGGAGCATCCCCGAAGTAGACGCGACCAACTGCTCGTAACACTCAACGGAGAGAGCCTGATCTTCAATTCGCTCAGAGTGCTCCAAGGGCATGTAGATGAACGCCCTTTGGATCGGTGGAAGCGCCATATCATGACCCTTGCGCATGGCTTCTTTGCAAAGTTTGCTCGCCAGCTTGTCCTGCTCAAAGGCGAGCGTGCCGCCTCGAAATATATTTCTGGAGAACTGATCAAGCAGTACTATTTCGGCAAGACTGCCGCCGGCCGCCTTGCGCCAGTGATCAAGCCCCTGCTCAGAGGCAAACAGGACCATGGAAAGAAATCGACGTCGAATTTCCTGATCAAACCTCTTGCTTGAGCGAAACCAGCGGTTGCGATGAAGCCTGTCAGGCAATCCGTGCTCATCAAGATCTCCAAACCAGAAATCCAGAATCTCTTTCCAATCGAACATTACAGAACACCCTGTTATCTTGATTAACGGGACTGGAGAGAATACCGGCCCACAGCAATTTTTACGACAGGCACCCTCTAAACGATTATCCGGGAGCATTAATGAACAGCCGCCGCATTATTCTTTTAGCACATGGTAGCAGTGACAAACGCTGGCGTGACACATTCGAATCCCTTGCAGAGCCGACTCTGGAGGCTGTCAGTAATTCCAGAATCGCTTATATGGAGTTGGCTGAACCATCGCTGGACACAGTTATTCGAGAAGGGGTTGCTGAAGGTGCACGTGAATTTACCGTCGTACCTTTGTTTCTGGCAGCCGGGCGTCACCTGCGAAAAGATGTGCCAGCCATGATAGAGGCGCTGGAGCGATCTACCGGAGCCAGCATCGAGCTTTCCCCACCTATTGGAGAAAATCCTCTATTAGGGCAAGCCATCAAGGATGTTGTTGCTCTCCAGCTTGGCCAGAGCACCTAACAATAGGAAATACAGCCATGAACAAGCGCGTACTGATTACTGGCGGCACCGGATTTATTGGCCATGTGCTCTGCCGCGAGATGCTGACACGAGGCTATGAACTGACAGTGCTGAGCAGGCAGCCTGCAGATAAGGTACGCGCTCTGTGCGGCAAGGTAGATGTCATCTCTGACCTCGAAAGCCTGAGATCTCACTCTGGTTACGAGGCCGTGATCAATCTCGCAGGCGAAGGCATCGCTGAAAAACGCTGGACCGATCAGCGAAAACAGGTGTTGCGGGATAGCCGCATAGGCCTTACCAACAGCCTCACAGAGATCGTTGCCAGCTGGGCCAAGCCGCCAAAGGTTTTGGTTTCGGGGTCTGCGGTTGGTTTCTATGGTGATCAAGGCAGCACTCTGGTTACTGAAGAAACGCCGCCCCATGATGAATTCAGCCACCGGCTGTGCAGGGACTGGGAAGACGCTGCCGTCAAGCTAAGATCCCTTCCTGTGCGCGTATGCCTGTCCAGAACAGGCGTTGTGGCGGGTCCCGGGGGCGGCTTTCTGCAGCGTATGGTTCTGCCTTTCAAGCTCGGACTGGGCGGGCGCATAGGTGATGGCCATCAATACATGCCCTGGGTTCACCGCGATGACGTTGTGGCTGCGCTTATCTGGATGCTGGAGACCCCTGAAGCCTCGGGCGCATACAATGTGGTGAGCCCCAATCCGGCGACAAACCGGGAATTCACACGCTGCCTGGCAAGTGTGCTCAAACGGCCAGCAATATTCCCGGCACCTGCACCGGTACTTAAAGTAGCGCTCGGAGAAATGTCACGCCTCTTACTGACAGGCCAGCGCGCCGTTCCCGCAAGGTTGACCGATTCCGGATTCAGGTTTCGCTACCCTGCACTCGAGATGGCACTCGAAGAGGCCGCAGGCTAAAACGCTCTTTTTTCAATAAAAGCGTTGACAGGTGAGGGAGGCTTTCTTAATATACGCGCCACCTCGACGAGGCACGGTTTTAAAGCGTTGCGTCCCCTTCGTCTAGTGGCCTAGGACTCCGCCCTTTCACGGCGGCAACAGGGGTTCGAACCCCCTAGGGGACGCCATTTTTGCCTTTCAGATTTTCGAATCCTGAAGCAAAAATCTTTTTAACTGTAAAAGTTCAAAGCAGCCTTTTCAGGCCGCTTTCTTGCCCGCTTCCATATCTTTCTTTTGCTGTTTATTTCCATGCGCCTTTTGATCGCGCATCACGAATATCCCCACGCCAACAAAAAATAGGACCACCAGTACAACTGTTGCAATTCCAGCGACTACGACTGCGTCCATATACATAATTTTTCTCCTTCCCAATATCAAACTTGATTAAGCTCAGGTTACGGCACCGCTAAATACCGATATTGATCTGTGTCAATGGACGACATCACTCTTGAAACCGAAACATCGGGCAAACACCGAGGCATCACATTTCACCAGTCTTTTCATGTATTTTCAGGGAATTTAGTACGCGGGGCTGTTATAGTTCCCTACTGATAGGCTGTCAGCATTTATCAACCGGTCCGGGTGGCTGAAGTTACAACATGCCGAAATTACCGACGCGTCTTCAACGTTTTCGCAAGGGCTCTCCCCTCTCCTTCAGGTTGCTTGCCTGGATACTTCTGTTCAGCTCGGTTTTCACCCTGATCGCTTCTGCTATTCAGATCTATTCCGACTATCGCAAAGATCTCTCCCAGATTGACAGCCGCATGCAGGTCGTAGAGTCCGGATATGCCTCCAGTCTTGCCAGAAGTCTCTGGGCCCTTGATCAGAAACTGCTCCAAACCCAAATGGAGGGCATTCTCAGTCTTCCCGACATTGTTCATCTACGGCTGGGCATTGAACCCGACTCCGAATTGGTCATGGGCGAAATCCCCCGGGGAGCCAACACCCAGTCACACAAGTTCGATCTGATTCACCAGGGCGATGACGCGTTCAAGCTTGGCGAGCTCACAGTAACAGCAGATCTGGATCGCATTTATCAAAACCTGAAGGTAAAGGTTGGCATTATCATGGCCACCCAGTTCCTCAAGACCTTTTTCGTATCCATATTGATCATATGGGTGTTCCAGCACTTTGTTACTCGCCACCTTACGGCGATGGCGAATTACGCCAAAGACTTCTCCCTGGCAAATCTCAGCACACCACTCACACTCGATCGCCCGGATACGCCTTCACACCGCAACGATGAAATCGGGCGAGTAACCGAAGCGTTTAACCAGATGCGCGAACGATTAAACGACGACATGGTGCGCCAGGAACGAGATGCAGCGGAAATCCACAAATTCTCCAAAGCCATTGAGCAAAGCCCCTCTTCCGTTGTTATCTGCGATCGTCAGTGGCGGGTCGAGTTCGCCAACCACAAATTCACACAGCTCACGGGGTATGACTCGAAATCCATAGTCGGCCGGCACCCCGGTGCGTTAAACGACAACCATGCGGAAAACCGCGAAAACCGCCATTTGTGGCAATCCATCAGGTTGCAGGTTCAGCGTGTTGGCGTCTGGCAGGGTGAAGTTAACAGCGTAAGACGCAATGGTGAGCGGTTCTGGGAGCAGCTGATCGTAACGCCGATAAAGGATGCGGCAGGTGAAACCACAGGCCACCTCATACTTGGCGAGGACATCAGTATTCGCAAGCGCTATGAGCAGCAACTTTTGCGTCAGGCCAATTACGACATCCTGACCGGCCTGCCTAACCGCATGCTTGCTCTGGACCGACTTAAACTGGCCCTGGCGCAGGCCAGACGCGAGAACTCTATGGTTGGCGTCATGTTTCTTGACCTTGACAACTTCAAGCATATCAACGATACGCTGGGCCATGACGCTGGAGACAACCTGTTGATTGAAGCAGCCCGGAGAATCTCCAGCTGCCTGCGCGGAACCAGCACGGTGGCACGACTGGGAGGCGACGAATTTCTTGTTATACTGCCAGGCCTTACTGGCCCGGAATCGTCCTCGCAGGTTGCGGAACGAATTTTGGAGAACTTTTCTCCGGCCTACTCGCTGAACGGCCAGGAAGTGTTCGTCAGCACCAGTATTGGCATTGCCATTTTCCCGACAGATTCCGACAACAGCGGCACCCTGCTCCAACACGCGGACGCCGCCATGTATCAGGCTAAACACCAGGGCAAAAGCTCCTACGCGCACTTCACTCCGGAAATGTCCGAAGTGTCCCATGAACGCCTGCAAATGGAATCCCGCATGCGGCGGGCGCTCGAATTACAGGAGATGGAGCTCTACTTCCAGCCAATTGTGGATACAGAAACCGGCACCCTGCACGCTGTAGAGGCACTCCTACGCTGGAACAATCCGGTTATGGGTATGATTATGCCTGATCGGTTTATACCGCTGGCCGAAGAGACGGGCCTTATTCTCCCCATTGGTGAATGGGTACTTGAGCAAGCTTGCCGTGCAGCAACCGAATGGACAGCGATAACCGGTCAGGACATTGGCATATCCGTTAACGTGTCTCCGCGTCAGTTCCGCGACCCCAATTTCACCAAAGCGGTGATGAACGCCCTCTCAAGCAACGACCTCGCCCCCGAAAGGCTGGAGCTCGAAATAACAGAGCGCCTGCTTCTTGATAATTCAATAGAAACTGCAGAGATTCTCAGGGAGCTTGACCGTGCAGGAGTACGCCTGTCCGTCGATGACTTTGGCACCGGCTACTCAGCACTGAGCTACCTCAAGAGCTACCCCTTCGATACGCTCAAGATTGATAAAACCTTCGTTCAGGATGTTATGAAAGAGCCTGAGGACGCGGCCCTTGTGCGCGCAATTATCAATATGGCTCACAGCCTGGGGCTGACGATAATAGCCGAAGGCGTTGAGGATGAGGCGCAAACCCACTTCCTGAAACAGGAGGGCTGTGATTTCGCCCAAGGCTATTTTTACAGCCACCCACTCCCTGCCGGAGAGTTTACTGAGTGGCTAAGAATTCATCATCGGTTACCAATCTGATATTCAGGGAACGGTAGAGTCATGAAACAAATCATTCTTGTTGTTAACTGCGGCAGCTCGTCGTTAAAGCTCGCCCTGTTCGACGAAAATGAGAACAAGCTCGCATCGGCGCTGGCAGAGCGCCTGAACCGCAACGATGCATTTGCCAAAATTGACGATGACAATCGCACTGTTGTACTCCCGAATGGCGCCAACCACAAACAAGCTCTGCAGGCACTGGTTTCGACGCTGCGTGAACGGCACCTGATGCCTGGCACTCCCACGTCTATTGGTCACCGCGTGGTTCATGGCGGAGAAACCTTCCGCGAAGCGATTCTGATCGATAACGATGTGGTAAAGGCTATCGAGGACTGCGCCAGTCTGGCCCCCCTCCACAATCCGGTCGCCCTTGCCGGAATTGAAGCAACTCTTGAGCAATTTCCCGATATTCCTCAGATTGCCGTATTCGACACCGCGTATCACCAAACTCTTGCGCCGCGCGCGTACCTCTACGCATTGCCAGAATCCTACTACCGGGACTGGAGCGTGCGGCGCTATGGATTCCACGGCATCAGCCACTTTTTTATGGCGAATGAGGCAGCAAGGCGGCTTGATAAATCGCCGGCAACCACATCAATCATCTCCGCCCATCTTGGAAACGGCTGTAGCATAACGGCGATCAAGGATGGTCTGAGCGTCGATACCAGCATGGGGCTAACACCTCTTGAAGGGCTGGTCATGGGAACCCGAAGTGGTGATATCGACCCGAGTATTTTCAGCTACCTCTGCTCACGAGGAATGTCGCTGAGCGAAGTAGACCGGGCACTTAATCACGAGAGTGGTCTTCTTGGGATTTCAGGGCAAACCAACGACATGCGTTCCTTATGTGAGCTGGCCGACCAAGGCCATGAGCCTTCGGCGCTTGCCATCGAGATATTTTGCTTCCGCCTGGCCAAATACGTCGGTGCGATGATGGCTTCCCTAAGCTGCCTGGATGCATTGGTATTCACTGGAGGCATTGGAGAGAACAGCAGCCGTGTAAGGGAGAAAACGCTGAGCCACTTGGCGCTTCTGGGATTTAATATGGATGCCGATATGAACGCGCATCATGGCAGATACAGTGACGGCAGAATAGACGATGCCGCTTCCCGATTCCCGGTCCTGATTATCCCGACCAACGAAGAGCTTGTTATCGCTCGCGAAGCCGCTCGTCTGGCTGCCATTTCGTAAAGAACTACTCAAGAAACCATCTGGAAACCCTTTATGGCCAAAAGCCTGTTTATTGCCCCGACATCCATGGATTCCGGGCTTACCTCTGTTTGTCTGGGCCTGTTACGCGCCATGGAGCGTGTGGGCATCAGTGTCGGATTCTACAAACCCTTTTGCCAGTCTGTTAACCGGGGGGAAGCGCAGCATAACAACGGCAAAGATTCATCCGTTACCTTTGTTCGCTCCCGCAGCCATTTGCAGCCACCCGATCCGATTCCTCTGAAAAAAGCACAGCAGTGGCTGAACCGTGGAAAATCCGACCTGCTGATGGAAACGGTGGTTGGTGAGTATCAGAAAGTCGCCAGAGATGTCGATGTCGTGATCATTGAGGGTCTTGTTCCCGATCGCAGTGAAGCTTACATAGCCCGGCTGAACGTGGAAGTGGCGCGCAACCTCGGATCCGATGTGGTACTGGTAAGCACGCCGGGCAAAATCTGCGCAACCGAACTGGACGAGGAGCTGGATTTCTCCGCACGTCTGTTTTCCGATGTGTCCGCGCAGGATGTCATTGCGGTTATTCTCAACAAAGTCGGCGAGCCCAAAAGGTCGGGGCTGGAGCCCTGCAGCAATATCAGCCAGACGGAATGTGAAACCATAGACTACCGGAGCGCCTGTAAAGTCTTCCGGGAAGGCCGCTTCCGGCTGCTCGCCGAAATCCCCTGGCAGTCCGATTTGCTGGCGCCCAGAGTATCCGATATCGCCCGGGAGCTTGATATTCCCGTGCTGCACGAAGGCCAGATGTACACTCGTCGGGTTCAGAAGGTCTCTGTCTGCGCCCGGTCAATCCGTAATATGACGGAAACCCTGAGCCCAGGCACACTGATGGTGACCCCCGGGGATCGCGAAGATATCATTGTGACGACTGCGGTTGCAGCCCTGAACGGTGTGCCCTTGGCTGGTCTCATGCTGACGGGTGGCCTCATGCCTGATCAGCGCGTTATTGACCTGTGCTCCCGTGCACTGCATACCGGTTTGCCGGTGCTGAGTTCGCACACTAATACCTATGAAACCGCCCGTATGCTGGCGAACCTTTCCACCGCGATCCCGACCGATGACCCGGACAGAATCGAGAAAGCCATGGAGACGGTAGCAACAAAAATCGATACCGGCTGGCTTCAGGAACACCTTCGCGTTGAGGTTCAGAGCCGCTTGTCGCCCCCGGCATTCCGCTACCAACTCTCTGAACGCGCACGTGCAGCTGACAAGCGCATCGTGCTCCCAGAGGGCAGCGAACCACGAACCGTTCAGGCTGCGATCATCTGCCACCAGCGCCAGCTTGCACGTTGTGCACTGATTGGCGACGAAAACGAAATCCGAAACGTTGCGGCCTCACAAGGCCTGGAACTTCCCGATGATATTGAAATCATTGATCCTGCCCGTGTGCGTAAAGACTATATCGCTCCGATGGTAGAGCTACGTAAGCACAAAGGTCTTACTCCGGATATGGCTGAAGCCATGCTCGAGGACAACGTGGTTATGGGTACCATGATGGTTGCTCTGGATGAAGCAGACGGACTTGTTTCCGGGGCCATCCACACCACCGCCAATACCGTGCGCCCTGCCCTGCAGCTGATCAAGACCCACGATCACGCCCGAGTTGTCTCCTCGGTTTTCTTTATGCTTCTGCCACAGCAGGTTCTGGTCTATGGTGATTGCGCGATCAACCCCGACCCCAACGCGGAAGAGCTCGCCGATATTGCCATACAAAGCGCCGAATCAGCGGAAGCCTTTGGTATTGAGCCTGTTGTAGCCATGATCAGCTATAGCACCGGCGAGTCCGGAAGCGGGCACGATGTGGAAAAGGTGCGGGAAGCAACCAGGATTGCCCGTGAACGCAGGCCAGACCTGCTCATTGACGGCCCGCTGCAATACGACGCTGCCGCCATCGAGAGCGTGGCAAGGAGCAAGGCTCCGAATAGCAAGGTGGCTGGTAAGGCGACTGTATTCATCTTCCCGGATCTCAACACCGGCAATACCACGTATAAGGCAGTTCAACGCAGTGCAAACGTGGTGAGTATCGGACCTATGCTTCAGGGCCTGAGAAAGCCCGTTAACGACCTGTCCCGGGGCGCCCTGGTAGAAGATATTGTGTTTACCATTGCATTGACAGCAGTACAGGCAAAACAGGTAGAGGATGCGGGGCTGGCCTGAGCAGCCCCGCTCAACAAGCGGGCGCTGTTAGCGTTTGAGACTCTTCTGCCGGGTCCTTTTCACTTTGCGCCCTGCTTTCAGATCATTATCCTGTTTGACTTTCTGGCGCGGCGTTTTTCGATCAACGTTACTGGCAAACGGGTTTTCACCGGAGCGGAACTCAAAGCGGATAGGCGAGCCAGTCACATTCAGCACCTTGCGAAACGTGTTTTCAAGATAGCGTTTGTAGGAGCCTGGCAAAGCATCTGTCTGGTTACCATGAACAACAATAACCGGCGGATTTGATCCACCCTGGTGGGCGTAACGAAGCTTGATCCTGCGCCCGCGAACCAGCGGCGGCTGGTGCTGCGCAATCGCATCCTCAAGTATGGCTGTCAGACGATTGGTCGGCCACTTGGCCATGGCGGATTCGTAACAGGCCTCGACCGACTCATACATAACGCCCACACCAGACCCGTGAAGTGCGGATATATAATGTTTGTCGGCGTAATCGAGAAAGTCCAGGCGGCGCTTTACCTGCTCTTTAACCTTGCCGCGGGCCTCCGGATCCATCCCGTCCCATTTATTAACCGCAATGACCAGCGACCGGCCTGCATCCAGAACAAAACCGATCAGGTGCAGATCCTGATCAACCAGACCCTGGCGCGCATCCAGTACCAAAATCACCACATGGGCATCATCGATAGCCTTCAGCGTTTTGATAATCGAAAACTTTTCAACAGCCTCATTGACGTTCTTGCGGCGGCGTATACCGGCTGTGTCAATCAGAGTGTATTGTTTTTCGTGGCGTTCATAAGGAATGTATACACTGTCGCGGGTGGTGCCAGGCATGTCGTAAACGATAACGCGATCTTCGCCCAGCATCCGGTTGACCAGTGTCGATTTACCAACATTGGGGCGACCCACAATGCCTATACGAATGCCCGGATACCGGTCCGCTTGATCGGCTTCAACGCGGTCTTCTTCGGAAGGTAACAACATTTCCAGCATCGAACGAATGCCACGGTTGTGAGATGCCGCAACCATAAAGACCGATTCAAATCCGAGGCTGTAGAAATCAGCTGCCGCGACATCGGGGTCCTGGCCATCAGTCTTGTTAACAACCAGATGGGCCTGTTTGCCCGACCGACGCAGGTGGTCGGCTATCTCCTTATCCCCCGCCATCAGCCCAGCGCGCCCATCGACCAAAAACAGAACGGTGTCTGCCTCTTCAACAGCCTGAAGGGCTTGCCGCGCCATTTCGGCATCCAGCCCTTCTTCTGTGCCGGTAAGTCCCCCGGTATCAATGACAATAAAACGCTGGTCTTCGTAGGTGCCCTCACCGTATTTACGATCCCGGGTCAGGCCAGGGAAATCCGCCACCAGCGCATCCCGGGATCGCGTCATCTGGTTGAATAGTGTCGACTTGCCAACATTTGGCCGACCGACAAGGGCAATTACTGGGGTCATAATGGTTCGCTATACAGTCGTTTTAGGCCCGGCTTCAGGCAGGGCGTTGAGGGTGTACCGATCAGTTCCGCTCCCTCAGTTTGAATACAGACAGTTTACCGCTGTTTCCGTAAACCATCAGGTTTCCGTTTGCCAAGCGTTGTAACGGAACACGGAGTCCGTCACTGTCGTAGTGTTTCTGGCCTACGAGGCTTCCGTCATCACCGGAAAGCACATGCAGATAACCTTCGTAATCGCCAATAATCAGATAGTTTTCGTAGACGGCGGGCTGAGTTAACTGGCGCCAGGACAAAGCGTCCTGAACCCATAGTTCTCTGCGGTCAGAGCCGCGGTACGCGACCACATTGCCGTTTGCAGAAGACAGGTAAATATTGCCTTCTCCAATCATTGGAGCATGCAGGCTGGATGCTTTACGGCTCCAGATTTCCTGGCCGGTACGGATATCAACGAGTGCGAGCTTGCCCTGATAACCTGAAACCATCACTGCAGAATCAAGAACCAACGGCTGGCCGGAGATATCTACCAACCGTTCAAGCTCTGTCCGCCCCTGAGGCTGCCCTACTTCATACTGCCAGAGAGGCTGGCCCACATCGGCTGACAACGCAATAAGCTTGCCATTCGAGAATGAAGCCAGCACAACGTCACCACCTACCAGTGGCGCTGCCGCCGTACGCAGGGAAAGCGCAGGCACTACACCATCGTACTGCCAGAGTTTGTCGCCGGTGGCAGCATCAAAAGCGAGCACCCGGCCATCAGTGGTCTGAGCCACCACCAACGCACCATTTGACTGGGGAGCTGCGAGGGCTTCCGTTGGCAGTTCTTTGCGCCAGAGCTCACCGCCGTCTTCACGTGAAAGCGCGACCAGGTCGGCCTCACGGGTAATAAGATAAAGCTGGGCCTGGTCGCCGCCAACGCCTGCGAAGATCCGGTCGTTCAGTTCCCGTTCCCATTGCTGCTTTCCGGTCTCGGCATCTACCGCCAACAATTCACCGTCAGCGGAAACCGCATACACAGTGCCACCGACATCCAATGGCGACAGGTACAGAAGGTCACCATCATGCCCGTCACCGACGGATTGGCTCCAGACTTTTTCGAATTCAACCGTACTGTCCACTTCCGGAACCGGCACAGGTTGTTCGAAGGTATCCGGGGTGCTGCATCCGGAAACGCCGAGTGCCGCCGTCAGAACGGAGAAAACGCCCGCCCGGACCAGTCTGCTGCCAGACAACCGCATCAGGCCTCCTCTCCAACACCGAGGTCAGAAAGTTTGAGTTCCAGAATACCGCTACGGCCTTGCTGGCTTTGTTCGCGGGCCGCCAGGTAAGCATCGCGCGCACCCTTTTCATCACCTAGGGCCAACAGAATATCGCCGCGTAACTCAGAGAAAATAGCTGCAAACGCGTCTGCACTCTCCAGGCTTCCTGCACCCTCAATCGTCGCCAGCGCATCTTCATGCCGCCCGGCAGAGAACTGGGCACGGGCCAGACGATTACGAACAACCAATGCCAGAGCCTCATGCTCACCCGCCTTTTCGAGCGCCCACTGGAGCGAGCCAATCGCTGCTTCGGAATCATTTTCCTCAACCAGTTGCTGGCGAGCCAGAATCAGATTGCCGTACACAGCGTAGGCGCTATCTGTGTAGTCCTCGCGCAGAGTGTTTGCGATAAAGGCCACTGTCTCACCAGAGGTGTCATCCGCCTCGTCGGCAAACGCATTCAACAGTGTTGCAAACTGATTGGCTGCTTCGGCTCGCTGCTGATCCTGATGGTTTTGCCAGGCCTGCCAGCCAAATACAATTGCCAAGGCGGCACCGATACCAATGAGCAGAGAACTGCCGTTCCGCTTCCACCAGTCTTTGATCGCCTGTACCTGTTCTTCTTCGGTGCGCAATTCCGCCATGTTGACTCCTGTAATGGTTTTTTACTTTTATGTTCGTTCGAATCAGTTCGCCAGGGCTTTGGTAAGCACCGTTGCCAGATCACTCTGCGCCACACTGCGCTGATCTTCTTGCGCGCGCAGCGGCTTTAGGCCCACCGTGGCATTCTCCAGCTCGTTCTCGCCCAGAATGACCGCGTAGCGAGCGCCACTTTTATCCGCCTTTTTCATCTGGCTTTTGAAACTGCCGCCACCGCAATGGCTGATAATCACACAGCCTTTTAACTCGCTGCGTAAATTCTCAGCAAGTGCCAACGCTGGTGCGACCGCAGCGTCACCCATGGCCGTTACGTAAACATCCGCATTGCCGTTGGCTTCTTCTGGCGCCAGCCCAAGAGTATCAAGGAGCAGAATGAGGCGCTCTAGCCCCATAGCAAAACCAACGGCTGTCGTCGGTTTGCCACCAAGTTGCTCTACCAGGCCATCGTAGCGTCCACCTGCACAGATGGTTCCCTGGGCACCAAGGCTATCGGTCACCCATTCAAAAACAGTTTTGCCGTAGTAGTCGAGGCCGCGAACAAGGGCCGGGTTAATCGTATAGGCGATTCCAGCCGCATCCAGCAATTCCTTGAGACGGTCAAAGTGCTCCCGGGAATCGGCATCAAGATAGTCTTCCAGGCGCGGCGCATCTGTAAGCAATTTGCGCGTGCCCGGGTCTTTACTGTCCAGAATTCGCAGCGGGTTGGTTTCAAGGCGCCGCTGGCTGTCTTCGTCAAGCTGGGCTTTGTATTGCCCCAGATAACCCACCAGAGCACCACGGAATTCTTTACGCGCCGCCGATGAACCAATGGAATTGATTTCAAGGCGTGCATGCGTGCCAAGACCCAGCTCTTGCCAGAGCCTCGCTGTAAGAATCAGCAGTTCCGCGTCAATATCCGGCCCCTGCATGCCAAAACATTCCACACCGATCTGATGAAACTGGCGGTAACGGCCCTTTTGCGGCCGCTCATGCCGGAACATCGGCCCGGTGTACCACAATCTGCGAGTCTGGTTGAACAGCAAACCGTGCTCTTCTGCGGCACGCACACATCCAGCGGTGCCTTCAGGTCGAAGTGTCAGGCTGTCACCATTGCGATCCTCAAAGGTGTACATTTCCTTTTCAACGATGTCCGTAACCTCACCGATGGAACGCTTGAACAGATCGGTCTGCTCCACCACCGGCATACGGATTTCCTGATAACCATATTGCCGCAACACTTTGCGCGCAGTGGATTCAACAAACTGCCACAGCGGTGTCTGCTCTGGCAGAATATCGTTCATCCCGCGTATTGCCTGAATCTTAGCCAATGTAAACCCTTAATTCTTTCTGGATAATCTTGCCTGACCGAGGTAAACGATCACTTGTCTGAACGCGCAATGATGGAATCTTCCTGTTCTTTTTTACGGGCGATCTCTTCACGAATCAGCCGTTCAAGGTCATCGGTAAGATTGGCGTTATCAAGCTTCTGGTTCGGCTTGCCTGCCCTGTAAAACAGGTTTTTCGGGCTTCCACCGGTCAGACCGATATCGGCCACTTTGGCTTCACCCGGTCCATTCACAATGCAACCAATAATGGCAACATCCAGAGCTTCATTTACATCTTCCAGCCGCACTTCCAGATCGTTCATGGTCTGGATCACATCAAAGTTCTGGCGTGAGCAGCTTGGGCAGGCAATAAAGTTGATACCCCGGCTACGCAAGCGCAGGCTCTTGAGGATATCAAAACCAACTTTGATTTCCTGAACCGGATCCGCGGCCAGAGAAACCCGGATGGTATCGCCGATGCCATCCATCAACAGCATACCGAGGCCAATGGACGACTTTACCGTGCCTGAGCGGAGCCCACCGGCTTCTGTGATGCCAAGATGGAGCGGCTGCTCAATCTGGGAGGCGATTTTACGATATGCGGCTACTGTCATAAAAACTTCTGAAGCTTTCAGGCTGACTTTGAAATCCTGAAAATCATGACGGTCCAGAATGTCGATGTGACGCATAGCGGACTCAACCAGCGCATCGGCAGTCGGCTCTCCATACTTGCGCTGGAGTTCCTTTTCCAAAGAGCCTGCGTTCACACCAATACGTATAGGTATATTGCGATCACGCGCCGCGCTGATCACGGCACTTACGCGGTCTTCACGGCCAATGTTGCCAGGATTGATACGCAAGCAGTCTACGCCCAGCTCAGCAACCCGGAGCGCAATCTTGTGGTCAAAGTGGATGTCTGCAACGAGGGGCACGGAAACACGATCGCGAATCTTCCCAAAGGCGTCTGCGGCTTCCATGGAAGGTACAGAGACTCTGACGATATCGGCACCAGCGTCCTGCAACGCGGCAATCTGGCCTACGGTTGCATCAACATCGCAGGTGTTGGTGTTGGTCATACTCTGCACTGCGATTGGCGCATCACCGCCAACGGGTACATTCCCGACCATAATCTGGCGGGATTTACGTCTGATGATCGGGGATTCGTGTTTCATTTGCTTGCGACCGAAATAGAGAAATACAAAAAATGATCAGATTGTCAGGGTAAATTCAGAGCGATTGTTCACCACCGGATAGTCACCGATATCTACAGGTTCACCCCGAAAGAGAATCGTTGCGACGGTATCTACGGCACCAATAACAACTTTCAAAGGTGCCTCTCCGGATACTTCGAGCCTCTCTCCCGCCCTTTTCAGGGAGCTTGCAAGCTGGTTTCCTGTCGCGTCCCGAACCTGTACCCAGCAATCGCCGGTAAAATCTATTTCCAGCGTGCCTGATACGGAGGCATTTTCGCGAATCGATGGGTCGGCCAACGCGGGCTCGGTGGACTGAGTGACAACGGGTATCCGGTCTTCTGCAATGTCATCCGTCAGAACAGGCTCCGGGTCCGAGGCTGCCAACTCTTCGTCAGACAACTGCCCCCCTACCGCTGGCTCCGCTGCAGCTGTGGCGGTATTATCGCGGGAAAAATCTCCTGCAGAGCCGTCAGCCACCGTTTCAGTTTCAGATCGATCGCCGCTCAAGCCAGATAAGTCATCCGCAGCCGCTGTTGAATCGGCTTCAGAAGCAGTGTGTTCTGGCTCAGACATTGTCGTAAGTGCAACACCGGCTTCTCCGGAGCTGAACTTCGGCAAAACGAAGGTTACAACCAGCGCCCCAATGAGCACGACCACTACAACCAGCAGAAGCAGTTTGCCCATTCTGCGCTTTCTGCGCCTGCGCCGTTCGATATCGATTAAGGGGTTAGCCTCCAGTTCAGCCGCTTTCTGCTGTCGTGCGGGCTCAAGCTCGCGATTCAAATCTGCAATAATTGCATCACCGCTGAGACCAACTTGCCTGGCGTAAGCTCGAACGTAGCCTTTAAGAAATAGCTCACTGTCGATCTGCCCATAGTCACCGTTCTCGATGGCCTGGATTATGCCGTTTCGCAAATGCTGCGCGCCCGCAATTTCGGAAACGCTCAATCCGTTCTTTTCTCTGGCTTTTTTCAGCTGCTGGCCGACGGTTTCAGTCGACACAGTCGGTTGGGATTCGTCACTTGTCATTAGAAATCAGCGCCTTGTATTGTTGATATTCGACTGACTCCGGGTATCTGTTCCTCAGTTGCAACACCATACTGGACTCCTGATTTCCATCGCCAAGATACCGCGCAATTCGGATGCCGGTTAACAAGCTCTCAGGGGAATGCACCAGACCGTCGCTTCTTTGCATCATCAGCAGCAGTCGATCGTAATAACGCGCAGCGCCGGCAACATCACCGGTTTCCACCATCACGCGGGCAAGTGAGAGCAGCGAACGAGCGTCGCCACGGGTCAGCTCAGAGGCGCGACGATACGAAACAAGAGCTTCGTCCAGCTCGCCGAGTCGTTCCTGAGTCATGCCCAGATTATAGAATACAGACCCGCGACCGTTGTAATCCGTGTCCCGGGAAGCCGCACGAAACTGGTCACGAGACTGCTCCATTCGCCCTTGGGAATAGAGAAACGCCCCGTAGTACACCCTGGCGCGGGTGTAGGCAGGGTTATTCGAAATTGCCTTTTTGAACGTCCTTTCTGCGAGCTCCGGCTCGCCGTCGGCGTTGTAGATCAACCCTAACGTGGCAAGAGCATGAGCATTCTCTGGTTCCAGTTCCAGCGCCCGATCCAGATGAACTCTTGCCCGCTCGATGTTGCCTTGTCCAATATAGGCAGTCGCCAGCTCAACGTAGTTTTCAACGGCTTTCTGGCGATCCGCTTCGCGTGAGAAACGGCTGTCTGTTGTGGTGACACACCCCGTGACGAAAAGAGCGACCAGCAAGGTTGCTGCAGCGGAAAAACGTATACCTACTGATTTCATGGCCACAGGGCGCATTCCTCGCTGTTTGGGCGTTGCAAGAGTCCGTTCAGGAATTCACCTGCTGAACACTGATGTATCTTTGGCTTCTTCGGGTTCGATCTTCTACCTGGCCAACCAATTGGCCGCAGGCGGCGTCAATGTCATCGCCCCGGGTCGTCCTGATGGTTGCGATATAACCAGCCTCGTTCAAAATAGCCTGAAAACGCCGGGTAGCGTTCATACTGGGCCGGCGGAAGTCGCTTTCAGGGAACGGATTGAAGGGAATAAGGTTGATCTTGCATGGGAGATCGCGCAGCAACTCAGCGAGTTCTCTGGCGTGCTCTGGCTTGTCATTCATGCCTTCAATGACCGTGTATTCAATGGTTGCCTTGCGCTTTTCGGGCAAACGACTGAAATAGCGTTTCGTTGCCGCCAGAAGTTCCGCAATCGGGTACTTCCTATTGAGCGGAACCAGCTTGTTCCTCAACTCATCATTGGGGGCATGCAGCGAAATGGCCAGTGAAACATCGGTAACTTCGGCAAGCTTATCAATGGCCGGAACAACGCCGGAGGTACTCAGCGTAACCCTGCGCTTGGAGATGCCATATGCGAGATCTTCCATCATCAGGTTCATCGCATCCACAACGTTGTCAAAGTTCATCAGAGGCTCTCCCATCCCCATCATGACAACGTTGGTAATTGGCCTGTCGGGGCCCGGTTCAAACGGCATGAATGCCTTTCTTGCAACCCATACCTGCCCGATAATTTCAGCAGCTGTCAGGTTTCGGTTGAAGCCGCGTTTGCCCGTTGAGCAGAATGTGCAGTCAAGGGTGCAGCCGATTTGTGACGATACACACAAGGTACCGCGCTCGCCGTCCGGGATCAGCACAGTTTCTACACTGTTGCCATTGTCCATGCGCATAACCCACTTACGGGTGCCGTCTTTCGACGTTTCGTCATACACAACTTCCGGGCCACGAATCACAGCCACCTGTTTGAGCTTATCCCTGAGGGATTTGCTCACATTAGTCATTTGATCGAAGTCATCCACGCCGCGCTGGTGCATCCATTGCAGCAACTGAGTGGCGCGAAAACGTTTCTCCCCCAGGGTCTCAAAGAAAGCCTCTAGCTTTGCCTTCGGCATTCCCAGCAGGTTGGTTTTTTCAGCGGCCGCTGTCATTTTATAACCTCGATCAGATAACCAATGCGAGGACTGCCGACGGCAGCCCTCGATCAACAGAATCAGCCGCGCGGGCAGATTTCGTTGTCATTGAAAAAATAGGCGATTTCACGCTCTGCAGAAGCTGCAGAATCAGAACCGTGAACCGCGTTCGCATCAATAGATGAAGCAAAATCGGCGCGAATTGTGCCGGCTTCAGCTTCTTTCGGGTTGGTAGCGCCCATCAGATCACGGTTTTTCAGAATGGCGCCCTCGCCTTCCAGAGCCTGAACAACAACAGGGCCGGACGTCATGAATGCGACCAGATAATTGAAGAACGGACGCTCTTTGTGTTCAGCATAAAAGCCTTCAGCCTGCTCTTGGGTCAGGTGCATCATGCGTGAAGCAACAATGCTCAGGCCGGCTTTCTCAAAACGGCTGTAAATTTCACCGATAACGTTTTTTGCAACGGCATCGGGCTTGATAATGGAAAGCGTGCGCTCGTTAGCCATGGTATTTCTCCTGCAGGGTTTAGGTTAATAAGATACGGGTAAATTTCAGGCCTGAGATTATACGCAGTCGAAGGCCCACTGCCTACCGCACTGCACGAAGGCGAGTAACAACATCAACAATTTGCGCACTGGCGAAGGCCATTTCTTCCTCAGTTGTATAACGCCCGATCGAAAACCGGAGTGCCCGATTAGCGAGGTCATCACTCAAGCCGATACCCCGGAGCACAAAAGAAGGCTCTACGGTGGCGGAGGCACACGCGGAACCAGAGGATAGCGCGAGATCCCGTAGCCCCAGCATCAGGGATTCCGCATCGACACCTTCAAACGACAAATTGATGATACCCGGCACGCGGTGGGTATCCGAGCCATTCAGAGTTACACCCGACAACCCCTGCAGCCCCTCGAGAAAAGATGATCGCAAACGCTCCAACACCGGCATCTCATCCTCCAGACAGGTCTCAGCAATCGAAAATGCCTTACCCATACCGGCGATCTGATGCGTCGGCAGAGTACCGGAACGCATACCGCGCTCATGGCCACCACCATGGATCTGCGCTTCTATACGCACGTCGGGCGAGCGCCTGACATACAGAGCGCCCACGCCTTTGGGCCCGTACACCTTATGACCAGAGAGCGACATGAGGTCCACTGGCATGGCCGTAACATCAATGGGCAACTTGCCAGCAGCTTGAGCCGCATCTACATGGAACATCACACCGCGATTGCGCAGCTCTTGGCCGATGGATGCTATATCGGTTACGCAACCCAGCTCGTTGTTCACAAGCATAAGGCTCACCAACAGTGTTTCCGGCTTGAGAGCCGCAAATACCTGGCCAGGCTGTATTCTGCCGTCACTGCCGGGTTTCAGCCAGGTAACCTCAGTGCCCCGCGCCTCCAGCCACTTAACGGTATCCACAACGGCCTTGTGCTCAATGGTTGAGGTTATGACATGCGCATTGTCCCGACCCGCAACCGCACCTTTAATAGCAAGGTTATCGGATTCTGTGGCGCCGGATGTCCAGATAATTTCGCGGGGATCGGCGTGAATCAGGCTCGCGACCTGGCCACGAGCCGACTCCACAGCCGCTTCCGCTTGCCAGCCAAAGCCATGAGAACGAGAGGCAGGGTTGCCAAAGAGGCCATCAAGAGTCAGATACTTGATCATTTCTTCAGCAACTGCGGGATCAACGGGTGTCGTCGCCGCATAATCGAGGTACACAGGCTTTTTCATAACATACAGAGACTTGATTCAGGCGGGCGCCTGATCGATCAGACGCTCGGTATTAATCGTGTCAGAGTCGCCATCAGCCTGACGGCGGTTCTGTCTGTCCGCAACCTGGCGGATTTCATGCCTTTTCATCAGGTCACCAAGGCTTATGCCGCTGAGAAACTGATGAATCTGATCGCTCAGATCAGACCAAAGATGGTGAGTCAGGCATTTTTCACCGTTCTGGCAATCACCCTTATTACCGCACCTTGTTGTGTCGAGGGATTCACTCACCGCATCAACAACATCTGCGATGTAAATATCGGCAGCACCGCGGCTCAGGCGATATCCGCCTCCAGGGCCACGGATACTCGCCACCAGCTGCTTGCGGCGAAGGCGAGAGAAAAGCTGCTCCAGATAGGAAAGCGAAATTTCCTGACGGGCTGAAATATCCGCAAGGGTTACCGGCCCCTGGCCCCCGTGAAGAGCAAGATCCAGCATTGCGGTGACGGCGTAACGGCCTTTGGTAGTCAACTTCATGGCATCAGCCCCGTGATGGGATTGAATCTCGATATCGGAGACCGAGTATGAATTGACCAAGTAATCCAGTCAAGTATTCAGCCCCGACCCTCGTTATCGTCACGCACGCAATCGAAATCGTCTTCGTCCAGAACAGGCAATTCCCCGTTCTGATATTCGCTGCTCACTTTACGCAGCGCTTTGCACATGAGTTCAATACGATCATCCACCGCATGCATGTGGTCCAGCAACGCTCGCACAGAGCGGGCAACAGGGTCTGGCATTTCCTCGGTCACGCCATAAGCATCGAACCCCATACGCTCTTCCATTAGCTTGCGACGAGCATCGTCTTCGGATTGCTGCTTCACGATAATGCGACCAGGAATGCCAACTACTGTTGCGCCGGCGGGAACCGTCTTGGTTACCACGGAATTTGAACCGATCTTCGCCCCCTCACCCACTTCGAAAGGCCCCAGTATCTTTGCGCCCGCACCGACAACAACGCCGTCACCAATCGTGGGGTGGCGCTTACCCTTGTTCCAGCTTGTTCCGCCGAGAGTCACACCCTGGTACAGCGTAACGTCGTCACCAATAACCGTTGTTTCACCAATGACCACACCCATACCGTGGTCAATGAAGAAGCGCCGGCCAATCGTCGCTCCCGGATGTATCTCAATACCGGTAAACCACCGTGCCAGCGTTGAAATAGTGCGCGCAAGCCATTTGAGCCCGGCATTCCAAAGCCAATGTGAAAAGCGGTGAATAAGCAGAGCATGGAGCCCCGGGTAATTTGTCAGTACCTCGAAGGTGTTCCTGGCAGCGGGGTCCCGGTGAAAAACGCTCTTTATATCTTCACGCAAATGCCTAAACATGGCCATCGTCCTGTCCAGTCGGCTCGGTGCCGGCCTGAGTTTGTTTTGTGGTCCCCTGAGCCTGAGCTCCGGCGGCTTTCTGTACCGCACTCAGAACCCCCCGGAGAATATTGATTTCCATCTGATCTAGCTTTGCCCGCTGAAAAAGCCGACGCAAACGAGACATCAACTGCCGTGGATTATCTCGACGATGAAAATCAACATCATACAACGTTTGCTCAAGGTGGCCGAAAAAGCCCTCGACATCCCCAACCTTGGCCGGCGGCACATCCCAACCCGCGTCTCCGGGAGCAAGCATCGGTCTTAGATAAGGGCTTCCTTCCCCGCCTTCAAGATTGCGAAGAAAAAGCATACGCAATTCGTAGCACATGATCTGAACTGCCATGGCCAGATTCAGCGAGCTGTAATCCGGGTTTGACGGAATATGAATATGATAGTGGCAACGGTGGAGCTCATCATTGCTCAGCCCGTGATTCTCCCGACCGAAAACCAGCGCTACCGGCCCGGCATAGCTGTGTTCAGCCGCAATGGCGGCTGCCTCCGGTGGCGGCACAACCGGCCAGGGCACCTTGCGTCCCCGGGCGCTGGTACCCATAACCATTACACAGTCTTCCAACGCTTTATCCAGAGTAGGGACTACCTGCGCCCGATCGAGTATGTCAGAGGCGCCGGCAGCGCGTGCATACGAGGCTTCGTCCGGAAACGAGTTCGGGTTGACCAACCATAAATTGGCTAGTCCCATGTTCTTCATGGCCCGGGCAACCGCACCAATATTGCCGGAATGAGAGGTCTCGACAAGAACTATCCGGATCTGATCCTGAAACGCGTCCGGCCCTTCCAGTGGCGGAGATGGTTTGTGCATTGGCTGCAGGCCCAAAGTTAAAATTTAAGGGCGGCAATGATAGCAGAAAGTACGCACATCCCGCGCCCCCGGAAAACCACTGATATCACGTTATCCGTGCTATTCCTGAGTCAAAAAACATACAAGGAGGGTGATCTTTTGCTATCATACTCGGCCTTCACACACCCGGATAACGATCACTCAGATGCAACCAGCTATTAAAATGGCCCTGCGCGTCGCGCGTCAAGGGTCGGATTACCTGAAAGCCCACTTCGAGCGCCAGGAGCCCACCGGAAAGGACGACAATGAACGTCGCCACCAGTTGGACCGGGTAGAGCAGTCTATTTATGACAATTTTGCCGAGCAGCTTGAAAAAGCCTACAAAGATCACACAATTGCGCCGCTGAACGAAGCAGACGCCGGAACCAGCGAGCGCAGCTGGCATATTTTCCCGGTAATGGGTCGTGAAAACTTCCTTCGGGGCATCCCGGAATTTGCACTGGCCCTGGCCCAAAAGAAAAATAACCGCATCGAAAACCTGCTTCTGGTGAACCCGGTTACAGGCGAGGAATATTCTGCCAGCCGTGGGCGCGGAGCCGCGCTGAACAGCCGCAGAGTGCGCGCATCAGACGTCAAGCACACAGAAAAAGCGGCCTTTGCAACGAATCTTCTGGACCAGGCCCGCAAGAGTGATAACCCATTGCTCTGGGGCGAGATGGCCGCAGTATTGGCGCAGAACTCCTCGATGTTCCGCACATCCGGCTGCGTGGTTCTAGACATTGCCCGTGTTTCTGCAGGGCTTCTGGATGCCGCAGTTATCTTCCGCCCTGAAACAGCAGATCTGGATCTCGGCGTAACCCTGGCCATGGAGTCAGGCGCACTTACCGGCGACTTCTCTGGCAATCCGTCGACAGGCAAAGCCCGTCAACTGGTCATTGCCAACCCGAAGCTGTTCCGGGAAGTTCTTAAAGTACTGCATCCCTTCCGTGGCCGACTACCCGGCTAATTGGAGCACCCGGTTCTAGCCGAAGTTTGATTCCGGGCACAAAAAAAACCGCCAACTGAAAAGTGGCGGTTTTTTTTGTGCCCGGAGATTAAACCCCGGTGCAGCATCACATACGGTTAAGCCATTCCGGTGGCTGCTCATCCTCTTCGGCGTCTGCTGCACCTTCTTTCGCGGGAACCATCAGATCCTCACGGGAAACACCCATCACCATCAACAGATTGGCGGATACATAGATGGACGAGTAGGTACCCACCACAACGCCGATAATCAATGCGAGAGCAAAGTTATTGATCGCCTCACCACCCAAAAAGTACAGAGCCAGCAAAACCACCAGTGTCGTACCCGAGGTATTTATGGTCCGTGCAATGGTCTGATGGATAGACTCATTGATAATATCCCAGGACTCGCCCACCCGCATTTTACGGAAATTCTCACGGATACGGTCAGCCACAACGATGGTGTCGTTCAGCGAGTAGCCGATAACGGCCAACAAGGCAGCCAGAACCGTCAGATCGAATGTCCACTGGAACAAGGCAAAAAGCCCGAGAACGATAATCACGTCGTGAGCCAAAGGCACCACGGACGCAATACCAAACTTGAACTGGAAGCGCATACCTACATAGATAAGCACAACCACAAGCGCGAGTAGCAGCCCAAGACCACTTTCCTCTTTAAGCTCGTCCCCGACCTGCGATCCCACAAACTCGGAACTTATCAGCTTCAGCTCGTCACCACTTGCCTCAAGAACACCGGTGATCTCCTGGGCCAGTTGATCATTGCCCGCTTCCGACAAACGCACCAGAACGATCGTATCGGCGCCAAAGTTCTGCACCACAAACTGATCGTACCCCGCCTCCGTCAACAGTGAGCGCACCTGATCCAGTTGCGGCGCCTGCGCATATTCCAGCTCAACGGACGTGCCGCCGGTAAAGTCCATACCAAAGTTGAGGCCCCGGATTCCCAGGAGCGCGATAGATGCGACCACCAGAAAAATAGAGATTGCGGAAGCAATCTTCCGGAAACCCATAAAATCAAACGCTTTCTTTTGATCATCAGACATTGGCGAGCTTTCCTCCGATCGACAGTTTCTCGACCCTGCGGCCGCCATAAACCATATTGACGATGCTCCGGCTAACCATCAGCCCGGAGAACATCGACGTCAGAATCCCGATACACAGCGTCACAGCAAAACCTTTTACAGGGCCGGTACCCATTGCGAAGAGAATAATAGCCACGAGCAATGTGGTTATATTGGCATCGAAGATGGACACAAACGCACGGGAATAACCGGCATTGATGGCAAGCTGCGGTGACACGCCCGATTTGAGCTCTTCTTTGATTCGTTCAAATATCAAGACGTTGGCATCTACTGCCATACCGACGGTTAACACGATACCGGCAATACCCGGCAACGTCAGCGTAGCTGAGAGAATGGACATACAGGCTATAAGAAGCATCAGGTTGATGGTCAGAGCGATATTCGCTACAACCCCGAACCCTCGGTAGTAAACCAGCATGTACAAAAGAACAAGAATAAAACCGAGCGCCACTGACATCATGCCGGCGTCGATGTTTTTCTGTCCCAGGCTCGGCCCGATGGTGCGTTCCTGTACAAAGTACATGGGCGCCGCCAGCGCACCGGCCCGCAGAAGCAGCGCAAGTTCTGATGCCTCCGGAATGGAGTCGAGCCCGGTTATACGGAAGCTGCTTCCCAGCGCCGACTGAACCGTCGCAAGGCTGATAATACCCTTCTCAACAATCCGTTTTTCTGTTTCCACCGGCTCGCCGTTGACCATTCTGGTCTCGGTTTCCGTGCGGAATTCGATAAACAGAACCGCCATACGGCGGCCGATGGCGTTGCGCGTGGCACGATTCATCAGGTCGCCGCCCACAGAGTCCATGGTAATGCTGACCTGTGGCTGGCCATTCTCGTCAAACGCCTGTTGTGCATTGGCAACATTATTACCGGTGGCAATAAGCTCACGCTCCAGGCGGGCAGTGCGCTGGCGCTCATCGCGGAAGCTGAACTGTTCGGTTTCACTTGCAGCCGCATCCTGACGCGCTTCCATACGGAATTCCAGGTTCGCCGTGGCGCCAAGAACCCGTTTGGCCTGGGCGGTATCCTGAACACCCGGAAGCTCAACAATAATCCGATCAGAACCCTGCTGCTGAACCAACGGCTCAGCAACACCAAGCTCATTTACACGATTACGGATGGTCGTAAGGTTCTGCTCAAGGGCATACTTCCGAATGGCACTTACCTCACCTTCAGATAAGGTAAGAACGATCTGAAACTCACTTGCAGTGGTTCTCTCGTCCAGCAAAAACTCGTTGTACTGACGCTTGATCAGAGAAAATGCTTCGGCACGCGATGCTTCATCGCGGAAACTCAGGACAATGTCCCGCGTTCCCTCTACATCACCGCCGCGATAGCGAATACGTTCGTCACGGAGTTCCTGCTTGATCTGGCCCGAGACCGCTTCCAGTCTTTGGCCAACGGCAGTATCCATATCCACTTCCAGCAGAAAGTGAACACCACCACGCAGGTCCAGACCGAGCTTCATCGGCCCGGCGCCCAGACTCTTCAGCCAGGACGGCGTCGACGGAGCCATATTGAGTGCAACAAGATAGTCTTTACCAAGAGCAGCCTGAACGGTGGGGCGGGCGCGCAACTGATCATCGGAACTGGTTAACCGTATAAGGGCATCCCGATCCTCAAGCATACTGCTTTTAACCGCAATACCATCCGATTCCAGCGCTTTGACGGCTCTCTCAAGCACGGCAGAATCAACCTCGGTGCTGCTACGGGCACCGGTGATTTGCACAGCGTAATCATCGGGGAACAGGTTGGGTAAAGCGTAGATAAACCCGATCGCGACCGCGATCAGGATAACCAGGTTTTTCCAAAGCGGGTACTTGTTCAGCATGGGATCCCTTGTAGCCGGCTCGGAGGCCGGCCTTGGTGTTTCAGCCAGGAAGGTTCGGGCCAGCGGGTATCAGAGCCGGCCGGAGAGTCCTTGCTCAGATATCTTTGAGCGTACCTTTAGGCAGTGCGGCAGCAACAGCTACTTTCTGTACCTTCACTTCAACGTTGTCAGCAATTTCAACAACGATGAAATCATCAGTGACTTTCGTGATTTTTCCGGCGATGCCACCGGACGTTACCACTTCGTCACCTTTATTCAGGCCAGACATCAGTGATTTGTGCTCTTTGGCACGCTTGGATTGCGGACGCCAGATGAGGAAGTAGAAAATCAGAATAAAGCCGGCAAAAAAGATAACCTGGCCCATAACACCCATACCACCTCCAGCAGGAGCTGCCTGAGCCATTGCCAGTGTGGGCATCATTGCCATAAGGCTGACCAGAAACAACTTGGCTGATTTCATCAAAACTCTCCGTTGATTAAATAAAATTGGTTACCCATTACCCATGGCCGGCACTGTCTCGCCGCGCAGAGCATAGAAGTGGTTTATAAAGTCCGACAATGTACCTGCTTCAATGGCCCCGCGCAATCCGGCCATAAGGTTCTGATAGTAGCGCAGGTTATGGATTGTATTCAGCTGGGAGCCGAGCATTTCTCCACATTTATCCAGATGATGCAGATAACTTCTCGAAAAATTCTTGCAAGTATAACAGTCGCAACGGTCATCCAGCGGCAAGGTGTCATGACGATGCCGTGCATTGCGGATCTTCACGATACCGGTCGATGTGAACAGGTAACCATTGCGGGCGTTTCGCGTGGGCATGACGCAGTCGAACATATCGACGCCCCGACGCACGGCTTCAACAAGGTCTTCAGGCCGCCCTACGCCCATCAGATAGCGCGGTTTATCGCCGGGCATTTTCGGCGGTAAGTGGTCGAGTATGCGAATCATATCCTCTTTCGGCTCACCAACCGACAGGCCTCCGATGGCGTAACCGTCGAACCCGATATCTGTCAGCCCCTCCAGAGAGCGATCTCTCAGGGACTCGTACATTCCGCCCTGAACAATGCCAAACAGCGCTGCCGGATTGCCTTCGTGAGCATCCTTGCTGCGCTTTGCCCAGCGCAGGGAGAGCTCCATGGATTCCTTTGCCTGTTTCTCAGTTGCAGGGTACGGCGTGCACTCATCAAAAATCATAACGATATCAGAGCCAAGTTCGCGTTGAACCCGAATCGCAATTTCCGGTGACAACTCCACCGGTGAACCATCGACCGGGGAACGAAACGTCACCTTTTCTTCGGTAATCTTGCGCATTTCGCCGAGGCTGAATACCTGAAAACCGCCCGAATCCGTCAGAATCGGTCCCTTCCACTGGGTAAAGTCGTGGAGGTCTCCATGGGCTTTAACCACTTCGGTTCCGGGGCGCAACATCAGATGAAACGTATTGCCGAGTATGATCTCAGCGCCGATTTCATGGATATCCCGGGGCAACATCCCCTTTACCGTCCCATAGGTGCCAACTGGCATAAACGCCGGGGTTTCCACCGTACCCCGCGGAAAGGTCAGTCTGCCGCGTCGGGCAAGGCCATCTTCCCCCAGTTTTTCAAAGGACATGAAACAGGACTGGCTCACGGTGTGTCTCCGATATTGAGGGATAATAGACTGGGCTTCTGTCCGGTTATGAACATGGCATCGCCATAACTGAAAAACCGGTACTTTTCGACAATCCCATCGCGGTAGGCGTGTTTCACATGCTCATAGCCTGCAAATGCGCTGACCAACATGATGAGCGTGGATTCCGGCAAATGAAAGTTAGTGACCAGCGCATCGACGGTCTGAAATCTGTAGCCCGGATAGATAAAGATATCCGTTTCGCCCCGAAAAGGTTTCAGACAGCCGCCACGGCTCGCAGACTCAAGGGATCGCACTGAGGTAGTTCCAACGGCAACCACGCGACCACCACGTGCCCGGGCGCGATTAACAGCCTCTACTGCTTCCTCAGGCACATGCGCTATTTCGCTGTGCATAACATGATCATCTATGCGATCTACGCGCACCGGCTGAAACGTGCCGGCCCCTACGTGCAGGGTAACGAACGTGCTCTCTACTCCCCGCTGTTTGAGAGCCTCCAATACACTTTCATCAAAATGCAGACCGGCTGTTGGTGCGGCAACGGCGCCCGCCTCCTTCGCATAGACCGTCTGGTAGCGCTCACGATCTGTTGATTCGTCAGGCCGGTCAACATAGGGCGGCAAAGGCATGTGTCCAATGCGTTCAAGCGTATCAAGCACCGGCTCATCAGCTTCGCTCTCCAGATGAAACAACGCATCACTCCTACCAGTCATGCGCAGCGCAGTGCCATCTTCAAGAATAACCTTCTGGCCTTCTTTCAGCGCTTTGGAAGCACGAACGTGGGCAACAAGATCATGCTCACCTGTCACCCGCTCTACCAGCACTTCAACCTGGCCACCGGTTTCCTTTTTTCCGAACAGGCGCGCGGGAATAACACGAGTGTTATTGAACACGAGCAGGTCGCCAGGCTGTAGCAAATCGGGAAGGTCTGTAAAAAGACGATGGGCAGTATCGCCGGTAGTGCCTTCAAGGCATAACAGACGGGAAGCGCTGCGCTCCCTGAGAGGGTACCGGGCGATGAGTTCGTCCGGGAGATCAAAGTGAAAATCGGAGACGTTCATGGACCGGGCTATTCAAGACGCCGCACTATGCGACTTTTATATGGTAGCGGCGGGCGGACTCGAACCGCCACACTATTTCTAGCAACGGATTTTGAATCCGTCGTGTCTACCAATTCCACCACGCCGCCAACGAAGAGAGTGGGATTATACTTAGCCTGTTCGTGAAAGCAATACACAGAACCCGCGAGTTTTTACGCAAGCCTATGAATTTATAATCTGTCGAATAGCGACAACTGGGAAACCTGGGCAAACGATTGCTGCGCAGCCTGCAACACAAAGCTCTGAAAGCTGAGATTGCTGATCGCTTCTGCGTAGTCGACATCCTGTAACTGAGAGCGAATCTCGTTGGTATAGACCGAGGAATCTGCGAGAAAACTCTTGGTGGATTCCACCGCGTTCATACGTCCGCCCAGCTCTGTCTGTTTAAGAATGAAGCTCTCCTGGGCGCTATCCAGGTTCACCAGAGATAGCGCGATCAAATCATCATATTCAGCACGACCTTCCGGGGTGCCCTTCTCAATGGAGTCGAGGCCCGCTATCAGGTTCTCGATGGTGCCGAAAACAGATTGTCTTTCGTTGATCTTGAGAGTGAAAGTATCCCCCGCTCCCGGTGTTATATCCGAGATGCTTGCTTCCACCCCAGCAACCACAAATGGTTCGCCGCTTTCATAAACAGACGGGCTCACGGTAAGGGCGTTGCCCTGGCTGTCCTGTGCCTGAATGTCGCCAGCACCGTCTACCGTGACCGTAATATCATCCGGAAAGCTGCCGCTGTAGGCTGCATTGAGGTCGGCCTCATTAACAACCGAAACGCCCGAGATAAAACCACCTGAAACGTCGTTGGTGTATTCACCGGTAGTAGCTGCAGGCACATTCACGAAAATCCCTTTGCCGTTATCGCTGATCGGCACAGTTACACCATCATCAATTTCCAGAACCCGCTGGCCCTCGTCGCCCTGATAAACGTACTGTCCTTCATCATTTTGCTGGAACGCCTGAACCGAGCCCTGAAATCCGCTGAAAATATACTCACCTGATGCGTCGCGGGTGTTCCCGATATTGGCTAGCTGCCCCAGCCTCTCTTTCATTTCAGAAGAAATCGAACGTCGATCATTCGCCGACAACGACCCATTGCCGGCCTGAACCGCCAGTTCACGGATTCGCTGAATTACGTCTATCGCGCTTGTAAGAGCGCTCTCCTCTTGCTTGAGCCGGTTGTCAGCAAGATTAACGTTGCGCTCATAGGTTTCAACCCGCGCCAGTTCCTGATCCAGCTTAAGAATACGGGCCGCCGCGACCGGATCATCGGAAGGCTTGTTCACTCGCTTACCGGTGGATATCTGTTGCTGCGTGCTGTTCAGGTTGCTGTTCAGCTCCTGCAAACGATTGATACCACTCTGGAATACTTGCTGTGATGAAATTCTGATCATGTCACATCACCTCATCTGCTACCGAAAAGTCTGCAACAGTGTGTTAAACAAATCCTGGGCTACCGAAATCACCTGCGCCGAGGCGTTGTAAGCGGCCTGGTACTGAATCAATCTGCCGGCTTCTTCATCAAGGTTTACCCCGGAAACCGACTGCTGCTGAGCAGTTGATTGCTCCAACAACGTTTGACCCGCCTCCAGATCAAACTGACTCTGTCGGGTTTTTACACCTATGTCCTCCACCAGGCCCGCATACCCTTCAGTGAAGTTTTGGCTATTGCCATTCATCGTATTCAGAGTACCCAGAGCGGCCAGCAGCTCAGCATTCCGGTTATCCGATACTCCGTTACTGTTATAGGCAATCTCGAAAGTGTCACCGGTTGCAGGCGTGCCAGTGAGCTTGAACTGGAAGCCCTGATAATCATCGCCGGCCGTCGGGTCGTCACTGAACACCGTATTGATCTTTCCGGGTTCGTAGGGCTGGTTCGCAGAGCCCACGGTCGTGTTCGCCGGCGGTGGTCCGGTTACAGTAAAAGTCATGCCCGTTGGACCGCCCGCCGCAAAAGAAATTGTCAAAGGCCCGTTAGCCAATTCGCCAGCCGTTTGAAAACCCGGCAACAAAGAACTGGTAAACGGGTTGCGCACGTTCAGCATGGTGCCCTGATCAATTTTCCCTGTGCCAACGTTCTGATCACCGGTGGTGGCCCGTATCGGGCTGGCAAATGCCAGATCTTCTTCACGATTGACTTGCAAGCTGATCGATTCTGCAGCATTACGGCTGGGCTGAATCAGGTATTTGTCACCGGCGTTAAAGGTCCCACCCTCTACCCGGATATTGAACCCGGGCATAGTAATTTCAGACTGAACCGGATCTGGCAGGCGGCCCTGATTAACAATGTTTCCGGAGGCCTTGTCGATGAGCTCAAAATTGCGTCCGTCACCACTGAACTGCAGCGTCCAGCTTCCGGCCGGCAACTCACTGCTGTCCGTAATTTCGACAGCCAGCTGACCATCCCTCGGTAATTGATTATCAGCATTGGCCACGACTCGGCTTTTCTGCAGCGCGAGATCATTCACGTCATTAAAGAACAACCCGCCAAGATCGCCTTCCAGGTCCATCCCGATTTCATGTTGATGATTGATGCTGTCAGCAAGAGCAATTGCGATCCGTCCCAACTCATCAAACGCCGGTTTCAGAGCCTCCTCGTCAAACCGCTTCAGCCCTCCGAGTGCGCCGCCAGTAATCTGTTCATCAACTCTGGTTGTACGGCCACCACTGGTAAGTGTGAACTCCAAACGAGTGGGGTCTTCCGAACTTTCCTGCGTGCCGAACTTGGATGCCTGATCTCCAATAACCAGTGACACCCCATTGGAAAGCGACACATTGACCTGGCTGCCCTCTGACTCTGTCACTCGAATGCTGACCAATTCAGAAAGCTGTCGCAGCTTTTCATCCCGCTGGTCCAGTAACTCATTCGGCATTCGGCCCTGGGCTAACCCCGGAGATTCAGAAATGGCCAGGTTCAGTTCAGCAATGCTTTCCAACAGAGTATTGGCGTCTTTTACACCTTGCTGCATTTGAGTTTTGAGTGACTCACGCTGCTGTATAAACTCCTGGCTCAGAGCCTGAAAACGATTAACTACCTGTTCAGCTTCACTCAGCACCAGCTGGCGTTGCGGCAAGGAGGCCGGGTCCTCGGCAGCATTTTGCAGGCTCGCAAAAAAGTTATTCAAAGCGTTGTTCAGCCCGGTGGTTTCTCCGCCCAGCAAGTTATCCAGCCGGTTCAGCTCAGAATTCAGAGCTTGTTGCTCCCCGGTCAGAGTGCTGTCTTCCCGCACCTGCTGCGCAAGGTACTCGTCCGCCAGCCTGCGTATATCCACAACGCTAACGCCGTTCCCAATCGTTCCGGCGCCCGTGCGCTGCCCCGCCTGGGTTTCAAACACCGCTTCCTGCCGGCTATAACCAGGCGTGTTCGCATTGGTAATGTTGTTGCCCGTGGTATTCAGAGCACTCTGGTGACCGAGGATACCGGTCAGGCCAATTCCTATCAGTCCCGCCATAGTGGTTACTCCCCGGCTCCATTACCCATTGAAAGTGTCATCAGCGAATCACGGTTCATAATCTGGTTGATTTTGTTTCCATACTGGGGATCCGTTGCGTAACCGGCTTCCTGCAGTTTCCTGGCAAAAACCTCTGGCTGATCAGCACTGGCAAGTACATCCCGGTACCGGGGATTCGACTCCAGAAACGACACATAATCCCTGAAACTGGACTCGTAATCCGGGTAAGCCCGGAAGTCTGCGCGCTCTTTCATGGGAACACCTTCACGGAATTCCGTAGTGGTGATGGTTACAGCCTCACCCTGCCAACGACTGTCGGCCTTGATACCAAACAGGTTGTAGCTGGGTTGGTTGCTATCACCAAGAATCATATGTTTGCCCCAGCCTGTTTCCAGGGCCGCCTGTGCCACCATCAGTCTGGGGTCAATACCGGTGTCCGCCGAGATACTTTCAGCAATGGGCAGCAACGTATTCACGAAGTGCTCGGGAGAGTCAAACCGCTCCGGCAATGAGCGATCATTGTTCACTGTCGCAGAACTCTCCGTTTCAGCGACTTCCGTAACTTCCTCAACACGCTCGGGCAAGCGGAGTGACAGTGGCGGTATGCTGCGTTCGTAATCGGCCAATGTGGCTTTATGAGACGCCAAGGGTGCACCCTGTTTATCGGTTCCGGGAATATCTTTACCCAGTTGCCGCACCAGAGCTTCAGCCAACCCGGTCCCATGCCCGCCAGCCATAGTTAGACTCATCTGGCTATCAAACATGTCGCGGTAAAATTCCGACTGGGTGCTGTTCAGGTAGTTACCCTCGGAAAAGACATCTCCGGCCTTACGCATGGATTTCAGCATTTCAGACAGAAAGATACTTTCAAACTGGCGCGCAACTTCTTCAAGCGCAGCCTGCTTGTCGTCCCGGGCTCCACTTTTCAGCGCGTTCAGCCCGCTGAAATCTGTATAAACCCTGGCCTGTTGCAGCTGATAGTCCTGCATCATGTCACCTAGATCACAATTAGCTCGGCGCGCAGAGCGCCAGCCTGTTTGAGGGCTTCCAGAACCGCCATAACGTCGCCGGGTGCAGCGCCTACCTGATTCACGGCCTGGACAATTTCATTCAACGTAACCGCCGGCCCGAACTTGAACATGCGAGCAGGATCTTCGGTGATGGCAATCTGGGTATCCTGCTCAATCACGGTGGCTCCACTGGCGAACGGATTGGGCTGCTGTACTTCCGGGTTTTCCTGAATAGTCACAGTAAGGTTTCCGTGGGTCACGGCCGCAGGACTTACCTTAACGTTCTGCCCCACTACGATGGTCCCGGTGCGGCTGTTGATAACAACTTTCGCAGCATCCTCCGCCGGATCCACCTCAAGATTTTCCAGAATGGAAAGAAAGCTGACCCGCTGCGAGGGATCACGGGGGGCACGCACGGAAACCGATGTGGCATCGTGGGCATAAGCCATGTCCGGTCCCAGGTGCTCATTGACGACTTCAACCACGCGGCGCGCAGTTGTGAAGTCCGGGCGCATCAGATGAAAAGTGATCGTATCGCCACGGGTAAAAGGGGAGGCAATTTCGCGCTCAATGGTGGCGCCATTGGGAATCCGGCCCACACTGGGCACGTTCACCGTAATGCGTGAACCGTCCAGTCCTTCGGCACCGAAGCCACCGACCACAAGACTGCCCTGCGCCATAGCATAAACGTTACCGTCGGCACCCTTGAGAGGAGCCATGAGCAGCGTTCCGCCCCGCAGGCTATCTGAATTACCGATCGAAGAAACAGTAATGTCTATTTCCTGACCTGCTTTCGCAAACGGGGGCAGGTTTGCACTTACAGTAACCGCGGCCACGTTCGCGAGGTTCGGATTAACACCATCCGGCAGCGTAATTCCGAACTGGTTCATCATGTTGCGAAACGTCTGATTGGTGAAGGGGGCTTTGTCGCCCGTGCCGTCCAGACCCACTACCAGGCCGTAGCCCACAAGCTGGTTATTACGCACGCCTTTGATCCGCGCCAGATCCTTCAGGCGGTCTGCCATTACGGGCGCGGCTATTACCGCAAACATCAGCGAGAGAACTACGCACCGGCGTATTGTCATAGGGGCCACCACTCGCTGTTGAAGAACCGGGCAAGCCAGCCCATCTGGTTCGCCTGATCGAAATCACCCGTGCCACCGTAGGCGATGCGGGCATCGGCAATACGGCTCGAATCCACGATATTTCCCGGATCAATATCTTGCGGACGAACAAGACCTGTCAGGCGCACATATTCATCGCCGTTGGTCAACGAAAGCCATTTCTCGCCGCGGACTCTTAACACGCCGTTTGGCAAAACCTCTATAACCGTCACCGTAATGCTGCCGGCGAGACTGTTGCTCTGATCAGCTTCAGCTTTACCGCTAAAATCCCGCTCATTCGTTAACGAGGTGGCAATACCAAAATTACTTTTTCCCAGAATAGTGGGCTCTGGCAAGGTGATTTCGTTATCTTTAGTGATGCTGGATTCGGCATTCTTGCTTGCTCTGGTGGATTCGTTAAGCGTAACCGTCAGCACATCACCAATATTCAGAGCCACCGTATCCCCGTAAAAATTATAGTTACGCGAGCTCTGGTAGATGGCTCCGGATTCTGCATCACGCTGCATCATGGCCTGGGCACGTACAGGTGCGTATGCGGGATCGTTTGGCTCAGCTCGTGGCCGGCTCATTGCCGTACAACCCTGCAGCAAGGCCATAAGCAAGACCATAAGCAAGGTTACCTTCCGCCTGCCACACCAGGTTGATCTAGTCGGTTTCATGAACGCACCTCTCTCTTCGTGTATCGCACCTGTCATCTCAAAGTCCCGATACTTCAGAGCATTAGCCAATGTTGTTAGTAATGAACTGGAGCATTTCATCTGTCGTTGAAACAACTTTCGAGTTCATTTCATAAGCACGCTGGGTTGTGATCATGTTGACCAGCTCTTCAACAACTTCCACGTTGGACGATTCCACCATGCCCTGCTCCAGTGATCCCAACCCCGCCAGCCCCGGTTCACCTTCAGCAGGATCACCACTGGAGTTGGTTTCCTTGAACAGGTTGTTGCCAATAGCCTGCAGACCCTGAGGGTTAATGAAGTCAACCAGCGTGATCTGGCCCAGGTTTACGGGTGCTGCCTGATCGTCGGTAATTGCGGACACCGTGCCGTCTTTGCCGATAGTCACGGTTGTGGCGTTCTCAGGCACGTTGATATTGGGCTGCAGAGCGTAACCATCGGGTGTAACCACATCACCGTCTGCGTTCAACTGAAACTGACCATCCCGAGTGTAGGCTGTCTGGCCATCGGGCAATTCAATCTGCAGAAAGCCGCGGCCATCGATCGCCAGATCGAGTGGCTGCTCAGTAATCTGCAAGTTGCCTTGAGTAAACTGCTTTGCCGTCCCGACGACTCGCACACCCGTGCCCAGCTGCAATCCGGAAGGTAGCTCAGAGTTCTGCGTGTTCAGACCGCCAGGCTGCCGGTTGATCTGGTACAACAGGTCCTGGAATACCGCCCGGTCCCGCTTGAAACCCGTGGTATTCACGTTGGCGAGGTTGTTGGAAATGGTGGACATGTTGGTGTCCTGGGCGCTGAGCCCCGTCTTACTAACCCAAAGAGCCGGATGCATGGTCTTTACTCCTTGCCGATGCCTGGCGTGCGGCTAAAATTTGCCGCTTCTGGCCAGACTGGCCTTGTTTTCAACATTTATTAAAGGTTCTGCAACAGACGTGCCGCTGCTTCGGAATTTTCGTTTGCGGTACTCATAACCTTCACCTGCATTTCGTACTGACGCGACAACTGAAGGTTGGAAATCATTTCTTCCACCGCATTCACGTTAGAGCTTTCAAGGAAACCCGAGGCCACACGCAGTGCGGCATCGGCGGGCTCTTCGCCATCAATCGCCTGATCAGCTTTGCGGTGAATAAAGCCATCCAGACCTTTCTCAAGCGCCTCACGCGGGGGATTAACCAGTTTCAAACGATCGACCTCCACCAGCTGATCCGGAGGTCCGCCAACGGGAACGATGGAGACGGTGCCATCAGCACCCACCTGAACATTATCAAAGGGAGGAAGTGCAACCGGGCCGCCATTACCCAGAACCATTTCGCCACTGGCAAGGCGCACCAGACCGTTCACATCAATCTGCAAGCTGCCGGAGCGCGTAAAAACTTCTTCGCCCAGGTTGTTTTGAATTGCCAGCCAGCCCTCGCCTTCTATGGCGACGTCCATTTTTCGACCGGTTTGCATGAGGGCACCGGCTGAAAGATCGGTGCCAGGGCGCTCCGCCATAGCGTAAGCACGGGTGGGATGATGTTCCCCAAACACGGGCATGCTGCGAGCCTGGGCAAAGTCTTTCTTGAAGCCGGTGGTGTTTACGTTGGCCAGGTTGTTGGCATGGGCACGCTGGGAAAGCATATTCTGCTTTGCACCGGACATACCGATAAAAAGTGCTTTGTCCATGGGAAAACTCCTGCCGGAATTTTGACTGTTTCCAGTCTTCCTGCAGGAGTCATGCCACATTCATATCAAAGACGTTTAGCGGAGATTGATGATGGTCTGTGTGACCGCATCGGAGGTTTCAATTGTTTTCGCGTTCGCCTGATAATTGCGCTGGGCAATGATCAGGTTTACCAGTTCAGCAGAAAGATCCACGTTGGACTCTTCAACTGAACTCGCCTTGATACTGCCCAGGGTTCCAGTATCCGGCTTGCCAATAATCGGCTGTCCGGATTCAAAGGTCTCAACCCAACTGGTGTCCCCTACCGGTGACAAACCATTAGTATTGCCGAACGCTGCCAGTGCTACTTGCCCCAGGGCTTTGGACTGACCGTTGGTATAGCGGGCAAAAAGCACGCCTTCGCTGGAGACATCAAGCCCGGAAAGCCGGCCTGTGGTGTAGCCATTCTGGCTCTGATCTTCAACACCGAAAGCCGCACCGTATTGCGTAGTATCCCCAAGACTGACCACAAAAGCAGATGTCGTTGGTGGTTCCGGAATGGGAGTTACCACTGTTGCTCCGGCGGCCGGCGGGCCGTCGGCACCGTTAGGCAAGCCGGCCTTATCCTTCGGAACCCAGTCGGTCACCAGAATTTCACCGTTGGGATCACCATTTACAGACTGCAGCGCGCCATCCTGATCGAACCTTGCAGTAAAGGGCGCGGTATCCGTACCCGCAACCATTTCGCCATCAATCTGCAGATACACAGACCACTCACTGACGCCCACACCGTTCCCGGGGGACGGTTCTTTCACAAAGAACTGAGTCAGTTCGTGAGAGTTACCCAGACTATCGAAGATTGAGGTTGAAGTGGCATGGTTGTAGGTGCGCTGATCCAGCGGATTGAACTCGTTGGTTATACGAATAGGCGACTGAGCATACTCGTCTACAAAATTGGTACCGGAACCCCCTGTCGCCGTAAGGCCCGTGATGGTCCTGTCACCAGTCACGTTCACATCACCTGAAACAGAGCTGGGAGCGCTCATCGATTGCGACGGATCCCCGTTCCCGTAGCTGAACTGGAGGTTCTCGCCCTGGTTATGAATCACCCGCAGTACATCGTTACCGGTTCCGTCATCGACGATGGACGCCGAGATTGCCGTATCGCTTGAGCTGTTAATTGCGTCGCGCAGCTCCTCAAGTGAGTTCACATTGCTGGTATCCAGCTGAAGCGGTGCGCCGTTAACACTGAGACTAAACGCAAAGCTACCCGATGTTTGTGCGGCTGCAATATAAGAACCAGTCAGAGCGGGAGCCGGTGGCACATTCGTGGTATCGGCAATTTGTGCGGTTGTCGTGGCAGAAGCGCTCAGACCGCGCGCATTCGTGATCGCACCCGCAATTTCCCGTGCCGTCGTCAAACCGGTCAAATCGACAGAATAGTCGGGCGTTCCATCGGCGTATGCAACACTGAACTGCTCGCCACTGATGTCTCCGAACGCGAGAGGCCCCACATCGCGCACCCGCGACTCAAGCACCGTCTCACGGGAATCCAGATTCAGATCAGAGCTCAGTTCAGTGGTACGACGCGGCGCCAGATTATCGACAGCAATCTCCAGATCCCCGCGAATACCGGAAAGATTCCCATTACTATCAGCGGTATAGCCCTGGACTCGCATGGACTGGTTATTCACAACAAAACCGTTATCGTCAATAGTGAACTGGCCCGCCCGCGAATAACGGGTTTCACCACCGTTATTCAGAACAAAGAAACCATCACCATTGATCGCCATATCCAGACCGTTGTCGGTAAAGCTGGTGTTACCCTGACTGAACGTCTGCTTTACATCCTGAACGCTGACACCACCGCCAATTGGATTGGACCCGCCGCTCAAAAAGCCACTGGCATAAAGGTCGCCAAACTGTACCTGGCTACCTTTAAATCCGACTGTACTGGCGTTGGCAATATTGTTGCCCGTTACGTCCAGATCCACCGCTGCCGCCCGCAGGCCGCTGAGCCCTATATTAAAAGCCATGATTCACCTCTGGTCTGACACCGGTATTAATTGATTTGTTGAACATCGGACAGCGCAATGGAACCCATGCCCGCCAGATTCAAGGTAACCGACCCGTTCTGCCCTAGTGACACACTGTCTACGTTGGCACTGACAAGAGTCGGAAGTTGCAAGCTACCCTCGGAATATGAAGCCTCAGCCACAATCCGGTATGGGCCTGGCGGCAAGCTATTGCCGTTGCCATCCCTACCATCCCAGCTGAACGCCTTGACTCCCGCAGAACTGCTACCAAGGTCTATCTGTCGAACAAGCTCACCGCTCGCACTCGCGATAGACAGGCGCACACCACCGGTTGATGCCGGAACCTCAATGTTGCCGGATATTTCTCCCTCGGCACCCAGAATACCGACTTCAGACGGGGCCAGAACGGTCTTGCCGACCATCGCCGAAGCTTGCAGTGCCTGCGTAGAACGGAACTGCCCGACCACATCGTCGACGGAAGCAGAAAGACTCTGCATTTCCTCAAGCGAGCTGAACTGTGCCAGCTGGGAGATAAACTCACCGTTGTCCTGAGGTTCCAAAGGATTCTGGTTTTTCAGCTGTGCCAGCATCAATTCCATAAACTCGTTCTTGCCGAGTTCATTGTCAGCGCTGGGACTGGCCTGCTGGGTCCGGTAGGCGCTCAGTGCATCCGTGGCTTCGGTTGCGTTAACTACAGTCATGGTTCAATCCTCGCCCCGTTACTGCTGACCAAGAGTCAGGATGCGCTGCATCATGGATTTGGCCGTGTTCATAATGTCCACGTTCATCTGAAAGCTTCTTGAGGAAGACATCATGTCTGCCATCTCCTCCACAACATTCACATTAGGGTAGAACACGTAGCCGTCTTCATTGGCCGCAGGATGATTGGGTTCGTAGCGCATTTGCAGTTCTGCTTCGCTTTCAACAATGCCCTCAACACGAACACCGGCGCCTGCACCCTCTGAGCCCTGAACACCAAACGCTTGCTGACCGGGGTTCAGCATCGATTGCTGAATCGCTGAAAAAACCGGCTTCCGGGCACGATAGGTTGTGTCAGTACTGGAACTCGCCGTCTCTGCGTTAGCAATGTTTGAAGCTGTCGTATTTAGCCTCAGCGACTGCGCGGTCATGCCGGAACCGGCGATATCAAAAATGTTGCCCAGTGACATGGTGATTCTCCTTCACTATTCGTGGAGCCGAGGATTACTCGCCTTTCAGGGCTTTGGTCAGGCCGGTAAATTTGCTGTTCAGAAACTGAAAACTCGCCTGATAGTCCATCGCGTTACGCATGAACCGGGTCTGCTCTGCCTGGGAATCTACCGTGTTGCCATCAACTGAAGGCTGGTTCGGCACCCGATACAGCAAATCCGAATCGCCGGCACCTGCGGAGGTGTCCATGTGGCCTGAGTGGGTTTTCTCCATGCCGAAACCACTCATGCTGTCCTGGGCTTTCTGCATCATGGCCTGAAAATCCATGTCCCTGGCCTTGAAGCCCGGTGTATCGGCATTGGCCAGATTATTCGCCAGAACTTCAGCTCGCTTTACCCTGGCTTCCAGCGCGTGCTGGTGAATGCCAAGAGCTTTATCAAAAGTGATCGCCATACAACCTCCGAAATCCTGTCACCGGCGGCTTGAAGCCTTGCCGGATTGGTTCTATGGCAGAACTAAAGCAATGCTAATGCCAGATTTGGAAAGCCCTTTGAAATCGGGCGTTCCAGGCAGGTGTTACTGGTGGGGGCGAGATAAGGATGCAGGGGAAGGAGCGGCAAATCCAGGTGAAAGCGGCAAGCTGTTTCCCCCGCTGAAACAACGGGGAAACAACTTGCTCCTTACAACGGCCAGCGGGCGACAAACTCGGCCAGTTCCGGCCTGGGAACTGCGGGTTTGGTGCACGATACGGTGCCGGTGTAGAGAAAACCGATGACAGACTCCCCCTTTTCGAGGCCAAGCCCTTTCAAAACCACCGGATTGTAGACCAGCTCGCCTGTGCGCCACATAACCCCAAAACCTGCATCCTGTAATGCCAACGCAAGAAAGCTCATACCCGCTCCGGCTGAGAGTATCTGTTCAACTTCGGGTACCTTTTGATGCTTTTTGGGTGCCGCAATGCCAACAATAATCATTGGAGCACGTTGTGCTTTATTGCGTATTACCTCCAGCTTCTTTTCGTCGGTCTTACCCCTCATATCAGAGTAACCAGCGGCAAGCAGCTCACCCAAGGCGTTCAGGCCATCACCTTCGATCACCAGATAACGCCACGGGCGCAACAAGGCATGGTCCGGTGCGCGAGCGGCACAGGCGAAGGCCCGGTCAAGTGTTGAGGCATCGGGAGCCGGGGCTTCCAGCCGTGGCTCAGATGCCCTGTTGAGCAAAAAGTCAGTGACTGAACTCATATCGATAACTTCCGTCTGCTGAACTCTGGTCGGGTACTACTCGAACAAGACCAGTGAATTGTGGGTTCTACGTAATGCTGTTAACCTTTAGTCGTACTATCAAAACTGCTCTTCATAACACAAATAAAACTATACGGTTCCAGCGCAATGAGTGATCAGCGTACATGATGAGTGCTCCGGCAGATCTGCGCAATGCCAGCACCAGCGTAGGAAAGTCTCTCGCTTCCGAGGCCCTGAACAGTCCGGTTGTCATCCCCCCAATGCCAGACTACAACGGGCGCCTGCTGGCTTACACGTCAGCTGCCGTCATTATCGCTGTGGGCGTTTTGCAGGGCGCATTCCAGGAATGGAATCTTTGGTTGATTGGCGGCGCACTGATCTGGCCGCATATTGCACACTTGCTTACCCGACGTACGTTTCTGCGAAACTCTCCCCGCATTCGCCAGAAAATGCTCACGGCCGACTGTGTTATTGGCGGTGGCCTGATAGGCTGCATTGGGCTGGTTGCCATTCCGTCGATTTCAATAGCATTGATGTTGATCTTCAGCGGCCTGATCATTGGCGGCATCCGTCAGTGGCTGATCAGTTCCACCTTTATGGCATCTACTATTCTGGTGTTCTTCGCCGTGCTGGGCCCCGCAGACTCATTCCAGTCGCCATTGCTTACCAGCATGTTGTCCATTTTAGCTACGGGTCTTTACATCTGCGTTACGGCGTTTTATTCGCATCAGCAGGCCCGCGCGCTCATGCTGGCAAAAACCCAGATACAAAACCAGCGCGAACAATCCATTGCGCTTTCCCATAAGCTTTCAAAGTACCTTTCACCTCAGGTATGGCAATCCATCTTTACCGGGGAAAGGGACGTTCGCCTTGAAACCCAACGCAAAAAGCTCGCGGTTTTCTTCTCCGACATAAAAGGCTTTACCGAGCTTTCAGAAGAAATGGAGCCGGAAGCACTTACCGAACTGCTCAACCACTACTTCAACGAAATGGCCGAAGTGGCCCTGAGGTACGGCGGCACCATCGACAAATTTGTCGGCGATTCCATCATGATTTTCTTTGGTGACCCCACCAGTCGCGGCCAGCGGGAAGATGCGTTTGCCTGTGTATCCATGGCCATCGATATGCGCAAGCACATGAAAATCATGCGCCAGAAATGGCGCAGCCAGGGCATAAAAACCCCACTCGAAATCCGCATGGGCATCAGCACCGGCTACACAACCGTGGGTAACTTTGGCGCTGAAAACCGCATGGATTACACTATTATCGGCAAAGAAGTGAACCTGGCCAGCCGGTTGGAATCCCTAGCCAAACCGGGAGAGATCCTCGTTTCCTACGAGACTTTCTCATTGATCAAAGACCGGATCATGTGCCGTGACAAAGGCGAAATTACGGTGAAAGGCTTCGGCAAACCTGTGCCCATTTACGAGGTTGTGGATTTCCGCAGGGATATGGGCCCGAACCGGAGCTTTATGGAGCACGAGCACAGCGGCTTCGCTATGTATCTTGATTCCGACAAGATCACCGAGGGCGAGCGCCACAGTATCCTCTGCGCATTGGAAGACGCCGTAGACCGTCTGCGGCGTGAAGAAGATTCCGCCCGCGAATGACCTTTATTGGCGAATCAATCGTGGGCCAACCTGCTCTTCAGGCTCTGTACTGCGCCACGGGTTAATATCCAGACCGCCACGGCGCGTGTAACGAGCGCAGACTGTCAGGCTTTGCGGTTTGCACCGGTTCAACAGATCCGTAAACAGTGTTTCTACGCAGTGCTCATGAAAATCCTGCTTCTGTCGAAAACTCACGATATATCTCAGTAGCCCCGCACGATCGATAGCAGATCCGGTATAGCTGATCAGCACCGTGCCCCAGTCCGGCTGGCCAGTCACCGGGCAATTACTTTTCAGCAAGTGCGAACAAAGCTGTTCGGTTACCACAGGGCCGGATGCGTTCAGCGACTCCGGCGCATAGTCATACACCACATCTTCAACCGGCTCGTTATCAATCAACTCATAGCCTGACGGGCGCCCGATGGCAGTATCCGAATCGTCAACACTCAGGAAGCGAACGTTTACCGCAGCGCCGCTGGCACTGGACAGGTCCCCTGTGATGGTTTCAGCAACCTGATCCGCAGACGAGAACACCGTCTGGTTCAGAGAGTTCAGGTACAGCTTGAGTGACTTGGACTCAATAATTGACGGCGAGGCTGCCGGAAACCGGATTTCCGCCCAGGCCAGATCCGGTATTCCACCAGGGCGCAGCCAGGAGATTTCCCAGGCTTGCCAGAGATCGCCCCCAAACCAGGGCCAGCGGCCGTCTTCAAGCCCAATGCGGCGGCGGTTTTCTTCACGCGCCACCGGGAATAGCAGAGCTGGATCATAACGATCCGGGTAATCGCTGGCTTTGCCAAGCGGTGCATTATCGAGGGCCATAGTACTTCCTGACATCAGTGGCGTATGCCCTTCCCGCGCGCCAACAACTTAAGCGCAATAAAGGAAAGCACAGCTATAAAGGAGAGAATCATACCAAGGGACACAAACGGATTTACATCAGAAACACCGAGTATGCCAAACCGGAAACCATTCACCATATACAGAATCGGATTGATCATAGACACGCCCTGCCAGAATTCAGGCAGCAGATCGATGCTGTAAAATACGCCGCCAAGATACGTAAGCGGTGTGAGAACGAACGTCGGCACAATGGACACATCATCAAACTTGGTGGCCAGCAGCGCGTTGATAAAACCGCCTACCGAAAACAATGCAGAGGTAAGAAACACGGTAACCACAACCATAGGCAGGTTATGAATCTGCAAGCGCGTAAACGCCAGCGACAACAGAGTGACAATTACCCCTATTCCCAAACCACGAGCCATACCCCCGGTCACATAGCCCGCAAGGATAATCCAGTTGGGCACTGGCGATACCAGCAATTCTTCTACGCTGCGCTGGAACTTCATGGAGAAAAAAGACGACACCACGTTGGCGTATGAGCTGGTAATCACAGCCATCATGATCAGCCCTGGCACGATGAACGACATATAGTCGAAACCGCCCATCTCACCAATTCTGGAGCCGATCAGATTTCCGAAAATGATAAAGTACAACGTCATGGTGACAGCCGGTGGCAGCAGGGTCTGCGGCCAGATGCGGGTAAACCGGCGAATTTCCCTTAACACAATCGTGATGTAAGCGGTGAACAGCGCATGAGCACTCATTTTCTGCCCTCCGTTACCGCTTCTGCAGCCGGTTCATTCTGTTCCACCATACGGATAAACAATTCTTCCAGCCGGTTTGCTTTGGTGCGCATACTGACCACTTTTATCCCTTGCTGTTGCAACTGAATGAACACATCGTTGAGCACCTGCCTTTTGTGGACATCCACTTCAAGCACACCTTCATCATCCAGGCGGCATGAGAAACCGTCCAGTTCCGGTGCTCGCTCCAGTGCCGCATCCGAATCCAGGAGAAACGTCTCAAGACTGAGCTGCTGCAGCAATTCCCGTTTACTGGTGTTCCGGATAATACGGCCGTGATCAATAATGGCGATATTCCGGCACAGAGCTTCTGCTTCTTCCAGGTAGTGCGTGGTCAGGATAATGGTGGTGCCCTGTCGGTTCATTTCCTCCAGAAACGACCACATGGAACGCCGCAGCTCAATATCCACGCCGGCCGTAGGCTCATCCAGAATCAACAACTTAGGTTCATGCACCAGGGCGCGGGCAATCATCAGCCTTCGCTTCATGCCACCAGACAGCATCCGAGCCGGTGTATTGCGTTTATCCCAGAGCCCGAGCTTTTTCAGGTATTTTTCAGCAGAGACGGCTGCCTTCTTCAAAGGAATCCCGTAATACCCAGCCTGAATGGTGACAATATCAAACACCTTCTCAAACTGGTTGAAGTTGAACTCCTGGGGCACAACGCCCAAGTGGAGTTTGGCATCAGAAAGGTGGGTATCAATGTCGTAGCCGAACACGCTCACCTTGCCGGCAGACTTGGTCACCAGAGAACACACAATGCCCAACGTAGTAGATTTGCCGGCGCCATTCGGGCCCAACAAAGCAAAGAAATCACCTTGCGCCACTTGAAGATCGATTCCCTTGAGAGCTTCGAACCCACTGCCATAGGTTTTAGTAAGCCCCTCAATTTCCAGCGCATTGGTCATAACAGGTTCCGATTCGAAAAAGCGATGTTCAGGAGACACACATTTATTGAGGCTCCTACGTTTTTTTCAAGGCTTGAGTTCGGCTTTGCAGGTACCGGCAAATCTGCAAACTGCGACAGGTATCCCGATATAGCCCGGTACGGCTCCCTATAATGCGGTTACAACAACTTACAATTGGCCGCCCACTGCCACTGCTGGCACGGCCCGAACCCAGGGAATGTACAACGAACCATGGCTGCCGCTCACCACACCCGCCCACTGCTTACGTTGCCCCAAGCGTTTCTGGTTGCACTTTTTATAAGCCCGCTTCTTTCTGGTTGCGGCGGCGACAGCGACGGTAACGGTCATGATACGAGCACAGGAAAAGTGAACGCCCTGGGTATCAGCGGGTTGTCCTACCAGACAGCGAGCCAGTCCGGCAAAACAAATGCCTACGGCCAGTTTCAGTACTACCCGGGGGAAACGCTGAGCCTCCGGGTTGGTGACCTGCTCATCGCAGAAGGTGTTCCTGCACAGGAATGGGTAACGCCGCTTGAGTTCTCACCGGATACCCGGGCACAACTCGCAACACCCTCTGTTGACGATGAAGGCCTCAGCACCCATACGATTACCGAGCAACAGCTTATTACACGCATACCGGTAACCAATCTCGTCCGCTTTCTCATCGCATTGAACTGGACTGAAAACGTTCGGGAAGGCACCGGTATCGAGATTCGAAACCGGGTTATTCAACAGCTGAACGCAGCATTACCCAATCTCACCAACCCTATCGATTTTACAGTCAGCGAAACCGAGTTTAACGCAGGCGGCAATAACCCGTCTCCCGCCAACCAGCTCCTTGCCGCTATTTGCTTTTATCCGGAAGGAGATGAGTTATGCGAAGAGCCTCCAACCGAAGACGCCATCAACAACGCGCCTGAGCGCCCTGAAAACGATGAAGATTGGGATCCGGACGTTGATTACAAACAGGATTTGCAGGCCAAAAGACAGCGAATTCTTGAGGCGATTCGTTCCATGGAAGAAGTGGATGCAGAAGATGCCCGGCGGTATCTGACGCGGGAGTTGAACGCCATCACCACCATCGTTGGAAACCGCTTCTATCTGGACAACTACATAGCCAGGCACTCTGATGCCGACACCAGCATCAAGCAGGTACAAATACGTCGCATCGGAGGCAGTGCTGAGCTATCAGATGTGGAGGCGATAACAACCCGCCCGCAAGATGTGGCTTTGCATTCCTATAACTGGCAAACAGCAAACGTGGAATACTTCGTGGCCGGGCTGGCCGGCGGTGAGTCCGAGATCGTAATCAGTTTTGCGCCAGAAAAAACTTACCGCTGGGTGCGGAAAACCCTTCGGGTTGTAATTATCGACTAATCAAACGGGAAAAGCTCCAGCGCGACTCGGCACCGGTTACGTCGTAACCAGCAGGGTCCAGACCCGCGGTTCCGTGGGCAAGGCATTCCTTGATGGCAAGAATTTCTGCCGCTGCGCGGCTTTCGTTGTACTTTGCCAGATCAACAACCTTGGCGGCCTTCAACGGAGCGTGGGAACGGTCCGTCATAACCATTACACGCGGCCACAAACGGCGTTCAGCGGAATGAGAAACCACAATGCCGCGCTGGCCATCTGTTAATTCGACGAGGCTACCCGTTGGGTAAATACCTATCGCGCGGATAAAGCTTTCTACCAGATCCCCCTGAAACTCAATGTTTCGCATATCGTAGAGCAGGGTCACAGCTTTTGCCGGTGTCATCGGCTCAGCAAGACGTTCTCTGGGTTCGATGAGTGTTTCAAAAAACTCCGCAAGCCCAGCAATCTTGGCTAGCAGCGGTATTCTGTCTCCACGAATACCTTCTGGAAAACCCGAGCCGTTGTGTCGTTCACGATGGCCCTGCACAACACTCAGAACCGCCCGGGAAAGACCGCTGTCTTCGAGCATTGCCATACCCTTTTCAACGTAGGTACGGTAAAGAGCATATTCTTCCGGGCCAAGCTGCCCCTCCCGTCTAAGCAGGTCAGCCGATAATCTGGTTTTGCCAACCTGGGATAACAGGCAACCCAGGCCGAGGTGATTCAGCAAGCCTTCATTCAATCCCAGTTGGCGCCCGCAAACGAGCGCCCAAACAGACGTATTGAGTGCATGCCGGTAAACATGATCATCGTGTTGCTTTATACGGCTCAACCAGAGCAACGCATCCGGTTGGCGGATGACACTGCGCACCATTTTATTGATAACTGCAGCGACCGGCCGGAGGTCCCGTATTTCCTGAGTGGCAACGGATTCGTAAAGGCCCTCAAGCGCAATACCTGCATCTTCCAGCAGATGTTGCGACGTCTTCATTTCCCGTTTCAGCGTGGTGACCGTCTGATAGGTGACAGGCTCCCGAATACTGAGCGGAGGAAGGTGCAGCTCTTCCCTGCCTTCTCCTCCGCGTCGGCTTTTTGTGCCGAAGGTCGAACGAACAATTTTGGTAGACTCAACAGGATCCCGGGTTTCCGCAATATCGACAAAGACCCACTTGCAGTGCGCCAACAAAGCACGAATATCGTCCTGGGAACGGATGTGGAACCCTTGAATAGGGAAAGGTGTCTGATGCCACGGCCGATCAAGATCGGACACAAACATGCCAACCACCAGATCATGTACCGCGATTTTCCTTTGACAGACGCCCACGCTTCCCTCCTGAATACGCATTTTCGATGTCTATCATTTTTAAATGATTAACGGGAATAGTCCATTACAATTTCGTAGCCAAGAGTAACGCGACCAAGACAAACCGTAACGATAACCTTCAGCCCGAAACAAATTGTATCAATGTGACCTGTGTCACATTGAAAGACTGAACCTCATCACTCTTGTTCACTCTCAATCAGTCAGCGCCACACGCAGAGCGATCAAATTTTGGCGGGCGAGCTTCCAGCGCACCACGCGGCGTCTTGCGAGTGTATACCGTGTAGGGCACTGCCGATGCGCGGATGTAATCCACATTCACCTCACCCTTCCCCTCGCCTTCTATAGCGGAAACCGGTTCGCAGGCCACCAGTAGCTCCAGCTGCCCGGATATATCGGCAATTCGGGCACCGGGATCGGAAGGATTCACACTCATGCACAGGTCATCAGAGTGCGCCGCATCATCACTCGCAACCACCCGGTCACGTCCGCTCACTGCACAGGCACGGATACCCTCGCCACACTGTCCGGCCTCGGCGTGGCTGCTGTCGTAAAGCTGCCAGTCTCGTTCACTGCATTGGGTTTCAAGGGTTAACGGGGTGGCCCGGTCAGCCGCAAACCACCAGCCGGGGTATTCGGCACTGTGCCAGGACAAACGGATTGTTCTTGGCTCTCCCCGGGAGTTTTCGGCAGGGAACATAGCGTAATGAGAATAATAAGTAGCACAGCCAGACTGAATCATAAGCAGCCCGGCTAAAGCCAACAGGCAGGAAGTGCTTTTGCAGGATCTGACCATTCTTGAGGCAATCATGAGTCGCCAAACTGGAAACCAAAACCATCGATAGTATTTCGAACAACTACCATATCCAGCACCGGTGCCTCCACGGGCAACCCTTGCACCTGAACCTTTACTTTGTCTCCCAGCTCGGGCGTGAACGGCTCATTGTCCACAACAATGAAAACACCACCGTCTGATATATCCCGGGTCGAGAAAACAAACTCCCCAAGCTGCTCATGTGTGACTTTTACCTTGGCACTCATCGCTGTGCGAAAGTGCTCCCTGCGATCATCTACTGCCATTGGCGAAATTCCACTGCTTTGCTGAAGGCGCATGTTTTTATTGGAGATATTATTTTATAGAGCATTTCAGAGAATAACACCACTTTGCCTCATGTATCCCAAAGGTAATATTGACTTCACGCGAAACACAAATGAGAATGGTTGGCGTTTTGAGTCGCCTGTGAATATCATCTACGAATACAGGCGCAAACCCGATCCAATCACCGAAGGATGGCACCATGCGTATGAAACTCGCCGCAACAGCGGCAATTGCCCTCACCGCTCTCCCCCTCGCTGCCTCTGCAGACGGCGAAGTTAACATCTACTCCTACCGCCAGGCGTATCTTCTTGAGCCACTGCTGAATGCGTTTGAAAAAGAAACCGGCATCAAGAGCAACGTAGTATTTGCCAAACAGGGTCTGGCTGAGCGTCTGGAACGCGAAGGCCGCAACAGCCCGGCAGACGTTGTAATGACCGTGGACATCTCACGGCTCAACGAACTGGTTGAGCGGGATCTGGTTCAGGGTGTCGACAACGATGTGCTGGAAGAAAACGTTCCGGAAAACCTGCGCCATCCGGATGGCAAGTGGTTTGGCCTTACAACCCGCGCCCGCCTTATATACACCTCCAAAGACCGTGTGGAAGAGGGTGAAATCACCACGTACGAGCAGCTGGCCGACGACAAATGGGATAATCGCATCTGTACCCGCAGTGGCAAGCACCCGTACAACATTGCACTGATCTCCTCAATGATCGCGCACCATGGCGAAGCCGAAACTGAAACCTGGCTGCAGGGCGTGAAAGACAATCTGGCCCGTAAACCCCAAGGCGGCGACCGCGACCAGATCAAGGCAATTTCAGAAGGCGTATGCGACGTATCCATCGGCAACAGCTACTACTACGGCAACATGCTGCAGGATGAAAGCCAGCGCCCGGCGGCAGAAGCAGTTCGCCTGGTGTTCCCGAATGCCGATGGCCGGGGTACCCACATCAACATCAGCGGTATTTCGCTGACCAAAAGCGCTCCAAACAAGGATAACGCCATCAAGCTGATGGAATTCCTGTCGTCTCCGGAAGCCCAGGGTATCTACGCCACGGCTAATACCGAATACCCTGCAAACCCGAACGTAACGCCTACCGGGCTGGTTGCGGAGTGGGGCAAGGTCCACCCGGACAGCCTTTCGCTGCAAGTTATCTCGGAAAACCGTAACGCGGCAGTCAAACTGGTTGACCGTGTAGACTACGACGGCGAGTAAGTGCCTCAGCGAGGGTGGCGATGCCGCCCTCGCTCTCTCCTTTTATCAACCCCACAAATGATTCCAGTCATTGCAGCGGCCATTTGAGCTGACTACAATCGACCCCCTTTTTAATCCAATGACAGGAACCCTATGAGCGAGGCTGCGACCAGCGTTAACCCCGGGCTTACCCAGCCCCTGCTGGCAAAGCGCACCTCCCGCCGCTGGCTGTTCAGCGCCATCCTCACCACAGCCATCGTTGCTCTGCCCGTTCTGTCTGTTATTTTTCTGGCCTTTTTCCCTGACGAAAACATCTGGCCGCACCTGCTGGAAACCACCCTGCCCCGTTACCTGGTTACCACCCTGAAACTCATGACGGGTGTTGGCGCCATTACGCTGGTTATCGGCCTGTCTACCGCCTGGGCAGTCACCATGTGTGAGTTTCCGGGCCGCAAATTTTTTGAATGGGCAATGCTACTACCGTTTGCGGTGCCGGCTTATGTGATTGCCTATGTTTACACCAGCCTTCTGGATTATGCCGGGCCGGTTCAGGGTGCCCTGAGAGACCTGTTCGGCTGGGCAAACGCTGCTGATTACTGGTTCCCCGAGATTCGCAGCCTGGAAGGCGCCACGCTGATGCTCGGCCTGGTGCTCTACCCTTATGTTTACCTGCTTGCGCGCGCAGCTTTCCTTGAGCAGTCGCCTTCCCTGTTTGCAGTTAGCCGCAGCCTTGGCCATTCGGCCTTGAGTACGTTTTTCAAAGTGGTTTTGCCCATCGCCCGACCAGCCGTTGCCGTAGGCCTTTCACTGGTGCTGATGGAGACGCTGAACGATTTCGGCACCGTCGACTTCTTTGCCGTGCAGACACTCACCGCCGGCCTGTTCGATACCTGGATGAACCTCGGAAACCTGGGTGGTGCAGCACAGATAGCGACAACCATGCTGGTATTCGTGGTTATTCTTGTCACCCTCGAACGCTACTCCCGGCGGCGGCAACAGCAGTTCGCAGCCAGGGACAACCGCGATCCGATCCACCGCTTTACCATGTCGTTCCCCCGGCAATTGATCTGCGTCGCCGTTTGCGCGGTGCCGGTAATACTCGGCTTCGTAATACCCGGGGTGACTCTCGGCGTCTATGCCTGGGAATACTTTGATGAAAGCTGGAACCCGGATTTTGTGCGCAACACCCTTAACAGCCTGTTTCTTTCAGGAACAGCCGCTCTGACCACACTATTGATCGGTGTCACTCTTGCCTACAGCCGCAGGCTTCACAACACCCGCGGCATGCAGGTGCTCATGCGCCTCTCAAGCCTTGGCTACGCCATGCCGGGCGCCGTGCTCGCAGTGGGTGTTATTGTGCCTCTGGCAGGTTTTGATAACTGGTTGGACAGCCTGATGCGGGATTACTTTGGCTTCAGCACTGGCCTGCTACTGAGTGGCTCGGCCTTCGCCATCGTGTTTGCATACACGGTCAGGTTCCTGGCGGTGTCTGCCGGCAGCGTAGAAAGCGCTCTGCAGAAGATCACGCCAAGCATGGATATGGCGTCCCGATCCCTGGGCAACAGCCCCGGTAAAACGCTGGTGAAGGTGCACCTGCCCATGCTTCGCGGAACATTGATTACCGCTGCACTGGTGGTGTTCGTGGACTGTATGAAGGAGTTGCCGGCCACACTGATACTGCGGCCCTTCAACTTTGAGACTCTGGCTACCTATGTGTACCAGTTTGCCTCTGATGAGCGCCTGTATCACAGCGCACTGCCGGCTCTCATCATTGTGCTGGCAGGTATTGTTCCCATTATTCTTATGAGCCGGTCAATATCCAGCACCCGCTCTATGGCCTGATACCCGCCTTAAAGTTGAGGCGTGATGCGTGAGCGGGCATCCTGAACCACAAACCGACCCTGAAAAACTGCAACCGGATCACCCTGCGGCAGATTGTTAGGCGCGCCGCAGAACACCTCAGTCGTCAGATCCAACCGCCCTTTACCATGCCTTGCCAGGCTCTTTCTGAAGCGCTCAGGAATTTCATCCCCCGGCAACCGGCAGATGGCGTAAAAATCTGAACTAACCGGCTCAAGATAATCAATGCTGCCTGTCTGCACTACAACGCTGCCCTTCAAACCAAGATCGGCAAGCGCCAATTCCGTCACCCCCCAGGCTGCGGTTACAGCAACTGAATACACACTGCCACCAAAGCCGGTGCCTTGATGGTTGCGATTGGGTTCAAGCGGCGCACTCACAAGCAAAGCATTGCCGTCCCACGAATGCAGTTCAATTCCGAGAGCACGGGAAAGCGGAATTTCCTCATGTATGCGCCTCTGGAATGCGGAAAGCTGAGTCATAAACTCCTCCTGATATAAGCTAATTCTAGGCGCGCTACCCGCTTTCCCCAATGCGACTAACGTCTGCTCTGAAACGACACAAGCCCGGCGTAGCCGGGCCTGGTCTGAGCATGAATAACAGCTTTTGCGTTATTGCCAGAGAACCTTCTGGCGCTTCGCATACCACTCGTTAACCTTACCTTCGTAGGCGTCTTCCACAACGTTTCGCTTGAGCTTAAGCGTTGGGGTCAGGAAGCTGTTCTCGATCGTCCATTCATCACTGACGATAATAACAAAGGCCAATTGCTCGTGAGGATCTACCGTTTTGTTCACACTGGTTACCAGTTCGGCGAAACTCGTTTCAAGTTCCTTTCGGAAGCCTCCATCACCGGCTTTCGGCCGTATTCCCTCAGCCAGCTGGATGATGGCGAAGGGCTGAGTCTGATTGGCCCCGGACACACACACCATCTCGATTGACTGATGCGCCATCAGGCGGTTCTCAATGGGCGCTGGGGAAATGTATTTGCCCTTGCTCGTTTTGAACATCTCCTTCATCCGGCCCGTAATCTTCAGGCGGCCCAGCTCATCAATCTCGCCTTTATCGCCGGTCTTCAGGAAGCCGTCGTCGGTAAACGTTTCGCGGGTTTTCTCTTCGTCTTTGTAGTAACCCACCATGGTGGCGGGGCTCTTGACCAGAATCTCACCCTCAGAGCTGATTTTCGTTTCCACACCCGGCATGGACTCACCCACATAACCGGTACGCGAACGCCCCGGCTTGTTGATGTGGGAGTAAGCAAAATTTTCCGACATCCCATAGCCTTCAAGTAACTCCAGGCCAAGGTTGCGATACCAATCCAGCACATCGCTGGCGAGCGGCGCAGAACCACTACCGGCCAGCTTGACCTTATCCAACCCGAGTCCCTTGAGGACCTTTTTCTTGATCAGCCCACTCACCACAGGGATCTTCAGCAACGTATTCAGCTTCTTCTGCGGCAGCTTCTGGAGAACCCCCTGTTGGAATTTAACCCACAGCCTGGGCACCGAGAGGAACAGGGTTGGCTGTGCGCGCTTCATGTCTTCCACAAAGGTGTCGAGGGATTCCGCAAAGAAGAGGTGAAAGCCTGCGTACAAGGACGCCAGCTCAACAAAGGTTCGCTCGAATACGTGCGCCAACGGAAGGTAAGAAAGCATGCGTTCATTGGGGCCTACCTGCAGAACGTCCATGCCACCCGCTGCAGCGAATGCCATGTTGCGGAAACTCAGCATGACGCCTTTCGGCTTGCCGGTACTGCCCGAGGTATAAACAATCGTCGCGAGCTCATCGGCATCGCGCTCAACCTTTTCTTCAAGCGGCGAAAATCTGGCAACGATATCGTCCCAGGTTTCAAACTCGTTGGGCGGGCTCAGCGGGAAGGAAATGCAGCGAACAGATTCAGGCACGCCGGACTTCATCATGTCCCAGTCATCCAGCTTGCCTACAAACAGAACATCGCACTCGGCGTGGTTCAGCACATAGTTGACGGTGTCGGCATTCAACGTCGGGTACAAAGGGACAGACACATACCCGGCCATCCAGATTGCCCAGTCCGCCATAATCCACTGTGCACAGTTCTTGGAAATCAGGCCAATGCGGCTTTTTTCAGGAAGGTCCAGAGATTTCAGGTACGAGGCTATACAGCGAGCTTCACCTACAGCCCTGCCCCATGTGTATTCCTCTACCTTGCCATCACCGATTGGCTGGGTCATATACAGCGAGTTCGCCTTGGCGCTCTCCCAGTGATAAAGCATATCCAGGGGAAGTTTGTTTGTTGTATCCATGGACCTTCCTTGTTTTCATTATTTGATTTATAACGGCATTATTTAGACTTTAGTAGGGTATTTCAACACATTATCGTTCATCAAAGCGTGACCCGAGCCACCCGATCAGAAACTCCCCAAGGGAATAACCAATCAGGCCAGCTCCAAGGTAACATGCTCTACCACCTGAACAGCGGGGCTGTGATAAACTCTCGCACCTTACACTGCAACTACCGCAACAAACCTCGGAGATGGGCATATGGCCAAGCAAACCCTGCGCACCCTTTTGGGCGCGTCTTTAATGGCAGTGGCAAGTCTTGCACAGGCTGCAGAGCCACGTGTTGTCGCCATTACGCAGATTGTTGAACACCCGGCGCTGGATGCTGTTTATCAGGGCGTAAAAGATGAGCTGGCAGAACGGGGCTATACAGAAGGTGACAACCTGAAGGTTATGCATGAGAGCGCTCAGGGGAATTCTGCCATCGCATCCCAGATTGCCCGCAAATTTATCGGCGACAGCCCCGACGTGATTGTGGCTATCGCAACACCTTCTGCACAAACAGTTGCTGCTGCAGCCCGCAACATACCCGTAGTGTTTGCTGCCGTAACTGACCCGGTTGGTGCAAAACTGGTAAAGAATGCCGAGGCCCCGGGCGCAAACATTACCGGCGTAAGCGACATGCTGCCCATCGATAAGCACCTGGACATGCTGCTGCGCGTGGTTCCTGGCGCCAAGCGCGTTGGCACCGTTTATAACCCCGGTGAAGCCAACGCCGTGTCACTGGTCGAATTGCTTGATGAGCGCCTGCAGGCACGCGGGCTGACACTGGTTAAAGGTGCTGCCACAAAAACCTCCGAAGTGCTGGGCGCAGCCCGCTCCCTGGTGGGCAAGGTAGATGCCATTTACCTGACAACCGACAACACGGTTATCAGCGCTGCCGAAGCGGTCATTTCCGTCGGCGAACGCGCCAAGATCCCGGTTTTTGCAGCCGACACGGCTACGGTTGCCCGTGGTGCCGTTGCCGCAATGGGTTTTGACTACTACGATCACGGCCGCCAGGCTGGCGTAATGGTTGCACGCATCCTCGAAGGCGAAAAGCCGGGCGATATGGCCGTAGAGACCATGGAAAAGCTCGACCTGTTCGTAAACCCCGAAGCGGGCGAGCGCATGGGTATCACCCTGTCGGATGATGTGATTGCCGAAGCCGCAGAAGTCGTAAAAAGCGACAAGTAACGCCAGACCTACACGGGCGGGCTCTGAATACCTATAAAGAGCCCGCCCGTTTTTATTTCACGGTGAACCTTACCCATGCTCAGTGATATTGCACTTTATGGCGCAATCGAGACCGGCCTTATTTACGGCCTGGTTGCGTTCGCTATCTATCTTTCCTTTCGCGTACTCGATTTTCCCGATCTGACCGTTGATGGCAGCTTTCCGCTTGGCGCTGCCGTTGCAGCCGTTCTCATTATTGACGGTTGGGATCCCTGGCTGGCAACGGGCTGCGCCGTGCTCGCCGGCATGGCCGCCGGTGCCGTAACCGCCATCCTTAACGTAAAACTGAAGATTCTGAACCTGCTTGCTTCTATCCTCACGATGATTGCCCTGTACTCAGTCAATCTCCGGGTTATGGGCCGACCGAACATAGCGTTGCTTGGCGAAGACACGGTACTTACGCCCTGGTATTCGCTGGACCTGCCCTATCATCAGGTGCCGGTGCTGCTGTTTGTGATTGTGATCTTCGCGTCCCTGATACTGCTCTGGCGCTTCATGAAATCTGAAACCGGTCTCGCCATGCGCGCCACCGGTGCCAACCCCCGAATGGCCCGTGCCCAAGGCATTGCCACCGGCGCCATGATCATTCTGGGTGTCGCAGTATCCAATGGCCTGGTTGGCCTCGCCGGCGCACTGTTTGCACAAAGCCAGGGCGCAGCCGATGTCACCATGGGTGTGGGCGTTATCGTTATCGGCCTGGCCTCGCTGATTGGTGGCGAAGCCGTGATCACACCCTCAACGGTTGTGCGTGCCCTGATCGCCTGCGTGGTTGGTGCCATTATCTATCGCCTGGCGATAGCCTTCGCCCTGAACGCAGATTTTCTTGGTCTGCAAGCGCAGGACCTGAACCTGATAACCGCCGTTCTGGTTACCCTGGCCATTGTCTTGCCCGGTATCCGCAGTTCCGTGGTTGGCAAACTTACACGCAAGAAAGCCTGAGGAGGCACTATGATCAGCGCAACCGATCTGCGGCTTACCTTTGGTAAAGGCACGCCGCTGGAAAACCCCGCTCTCCGGGGCATGAGCCTTACAGTTAATCAGGGTGAGTTTGTTACCGTGATTGGCAGTAACGGCGCCGGCAAGTCCACCTTCCTGAACGCTCTGGCGGGCGAAGTGATCGTGGATAGCGGCACCATTGTTGTCGACAACCTGAACGTGACCAAGCTGCCTACCCATAAACGGGCAGACCGAGTGGCGCGGGTGTTTCAGGACCCTCTGGCTGGCACCTGTGAAGGCCTGAGCATTGAAGAGAACCTTTCGCTTGCTATCAAGCGCGGCCAGCGTCGTGGTTTGAGTACGGCGGTAAAAAAGCAGTACATGGACCAGTTCCGGGAAAGTCTCTCTTCCCTGAACCTCGGGCTTGAAAACCGCCTCGGTGACAAGATGGGCCTGCTCTCCGGCGGTCAACGCCAGGCCGTGAGCCTACTGATGGCAAGCCTTACCCCATCTGCCATTTTGCTGCTGGATGAGCACACTGCAGCACTGGACCCGAAAACCGGCGCCTTCGTGCTCGCGCTTACCACAAAAATCATTGAAGAGCAGAAACTGACCGCTTTGATGGTGACCCACAGCATGAAACAGGCACTGGAAGTTGGCTCCCGCACGGTAATGCTGCATCAGGGCCAGGTGGTGTTTGATATTGCAGGCAAGGATCGCGAAGGCCTGGAAGTAAAGGACCTGCTGGAGCTGTTTGAAAAGCAGCGCGGGCTTTCCGTGGATGACGACAGCTTGCTGCTCAGTTAACGAAAAAGCGGGAGCCTGGTGGCTCCCGCTTTTCTTACTGCACCAATCTTTCCTAGTGACCGTAGATACGCATTGCGGTATCCGTGATCGCCAGATCGTCTACAAAAATACTGCCAATTGACTGCTGCCCAATAATCAGCTCATCTATCCCAACGTCCGCACGGAACGATGGCATATCAATCGCCAGAGACGAAGCGCCGTTAGAGAACCGCGCACCTTCATAAATATAGAGATCCACCTCAGCAAACAAATCCAGCGGGCTCGGGAAAGTACGGTCGTAATCAGCACCGGTAATCTGCATGCCGCGAACGCCAATTGCCAGGAACGGCACATCAAATTGCATGGTTTCAATCGCGAATGCCGTTCTGACGCGCATAACGTCGGATCCGGTATCGATATGGATCGAGCCACGCCCCATCAAGCCTTCTGCAAAGAAGTTATCAATCAGATCAGTGTAATTGTTGCTCCCGTCAGTAGCCGACAGATACCAGGCACCCGTGGTAATCCGGAAATCCACCGCAGCGAAGTTTGTCGGCACAATATTGATGGCAGCATCGCCATCAGCCAGCACATCAATATCAATGCGGATGTTGTCCAAACGGTCATTGGCAGACGGCCCGCCAATCCCGTTAAACCCGAAGAAGTTCGTTCTCTCGGCACCTCCGATACTGATGTTCTCTATGGCCAGGGCGCCTTCATCTATATAGAGGAAGCGACCAATATCGATCTTTGTTTCAAGCTCAATGCTCACACCCACCTGCCCCGTGATGTTACCCATCACGAAATCATCCAGGCTTTGTATCTCCGCCATGGCAGCAGGTGGAGCCCCAGCAATACACAGCGCCAGCAATGTAGGTTTCAGGCCTTTCATTGTTATGTTCCTTGTTATCGTTGTTATCACATCCTGTGGGCCACCTCGGTATTCGACGCCACACCAGCACTTTAGCGACACGTGTATTCCGAGTACGTGCAGATGTCACAAATCATGTGACCCTGGCAACAAAACCGCGTATTTCCGTATAATTTTTGATCACAATATGTAGTGATTATGAACTTCCCGGCCCAAGCCCCGGATTTGCGGCTGTTTTCATTCTTGCAAGCCATTTCCTCATTGATTTTCTTTGCCAGAAGCAGCTTATCAATAGTTCCACTTAAATTCACAAAACACTATATCCTGTTATACTCTTCGAAAATAAGCCCACATATAGGGCCAGAGACTTCACAGCTCACCTGCAGCAAGGCAGGTGCACAAGCGGACAGAGCCGCGCAGGCACCCTCAAACAGGGTGTGATCAGGGTTGATTAGAGTGCGATCACCGGGGAACGCAGCAGTTTCCCGGCTTTACACGTGCACTATATATAGTGGTTTGAACAACAGCCTTGAATGCAAGAGCGCGAGCGCAGGTTTTGCAACGTTTTACAGGGATATGGCACCGCCGAAAGAGTGCCATCGACAGACAACAGACATACTTGAAGATTGAGGGTAGCAATGAACGCTAAGGCAGAGGCAGTGGTTACATCGATTCCGATGCAGGAAACTTCGCTCGACATCTGGACCAGCAAGTACCAGCTGAAAACCAAAACAGGCGAAGCCGTAGACAAGGACATCAACGCCACTTATCACCGCGTTGCCGTTGCTCTGTCGCAGGTGGAGAACAAAAATGTGCGCGCCGAGCACATGAAGAACTTTGCATGGGCGCTCAAGAATGGCGCCATTCCCGCTGGCCGGATTACCTCCAACGCCGGGGCCGAAGCGCACAAGCCTGCAACCTCTACCATCAACTGCACCGTATCCGGTTCCGTTCAGGATTCCATGAACGACATCCTGGAGAAAAACCACGAAGCAGGCCTCACCCTCAAGGCAGGCTGTGGTATCGGTTATGAATTCTCTACCCTGCGCCCCAAAGGTGCTTACGTAGCCGGCGCTGGCGCGACCACATCCGGCCCGCTGTCGTTCATGGATATCTTCGATCGCATGTGCTTTACCGTGTCTTCTGCCGGTGGCCGCCGCGGTGCCCAGATGGCCACGTTTGATGTTCACCATCCGGACGTCATCGATTTCATCCAGGCCAAGCGTGAAGACGGCCGCCTGCGCCAGTTCAACCTTTCCCTGCTGATCACCGAAGACTTCATTGAAGCCGTTCGTAACGACAGCGACTGGCACCTCTCCTTCCCGGTTACCGAGAAGGAAGTTGAAGAAGAAGGCCTGGATCTCAACGACCCCAGCCAGTTCGTGTATCGCGATTTCCCAATACTGGACGGCTACGTAGTCAACGAAGAAGGCAAGGTGGCGTGCCGTATCTACCGCACCCTGAAAGCCCAGTTCATCTGGGACACCATCATGACTTCCACCTACGACTACGCAGAGCCTGGCTTCATCCTGATCGACAAGGTCAATCAGATGAACAACAACTGGTTCTGTGAAGACATCCGCGCCACCAACCCCTGTGGCGAGCAGCCCCTGCCCCCTTACGGCAGTTGCCTGCTGGGCTCTGTGAACCTGACCAAGTTTGTGGACTACCCGTTCACTGATAAAGCCAGCTTCAACTATGAAAAGTACCGCAAGGTTGTGGGCATTTTCACCCGCATGCTGGACAACGTAGTAGAAATCAACGGCCTGCCCCTGGCCGAGCAGCGGCACGAAATTACCAACAAGCGCCGCCACGGCATGGGCATTCTGGGCCTGGGTTCAACCCTCGCCATGCTGCGCATGCCTTATGGTTCGGCAGAGTCTGTGCAGTTCACAGAAGACGTTGTACGTGAAATGGCCGTAGAAGGCTGGCGCCAGTCGCTGTCTCTCGCAGAAGAGAAAGGCGTAGCCCCGATCATGAACGAAGACTTTGAAATTACCCCGAAAATGATGGGCAAATGCCCGCAACTGTCGAAAGACGGCTACAAGCTTGGCGACAAACTGCCAGGCCGCGTACTGCACGCCAAGTACAGCCGCTACATGCAGGAAATTGCCAAGGTTGACCCCAAACTGGTTGAACAGTTGGCAGAGAAAGGTGGCCGCTTTACCCACCACACCTCCATTGCACCGACCGGCACCATCAGCCTGTCGTTGGCCAACAACGCCAGTAACGGCATAGAGCCAAGCTTCTCGCACCATTACGCCCGTAACGTAATTCGCGAAGGCCGCAAGACCAAAGAAAAAGTCGACGTGTTCTCCTTCGAGCTGCTGGCCTACCGTCACCTGGTTAACCCCGGTGCCATGCCCTTCTCAGACGAAGAAGACAAAAAACTGCCCAGCTACTTCACCACATCGGATGACGTAAGCCCGGCGCAGCACGTAGACATCCAGGCCGCCGCGCAAAAATGGGTAGACTCCTCGATTTCCAAAACCGCGAACGTACCAACCGACTTCGCCTACAAGGATTTCAAGAGCATTTACCTCTACGCCTACGACATGGGCCTGAAAGGCTGCACCACCTTCCGCTTTAACCCGGAAGCCTTCCAGGGCGTACTGGTAAAAGAAACAGACCTTGAAAACACCCTCTACGAGTTCACCCTCGACGACGGCAGCAAAGTGGAGCTGAAAGGCAACGAACAGGTAGAGTACGATGGCGAGATGCACACCGCCGCCAACCTGTTTGACGCGCTTAAAGAAGGCACCTACGGAAAGTATTGATCCGGAACACCGACACAGGACAAAAGACATGACAGTGAAAATCAGCAACAAAATCGTCGGCTACCGGGTTAAGAAAGCCGACACCAGCGCACCCAGTGAACAGCAGGCACCGGCACAACCGGAAACCCAGCTCGTTAAAATGAACGAGTACATCGAGCGGCCAGACTTTCTTGTAGGCACCACCTACAAGATCAAGCCGCCCGTGGCTGAGCACGCGATGTACATCACCATTAATGACATCCTGCTGAACGAAGACACAGACCACGAAAGCCGGCAGCCGTACGAAGTGTTCATCAACTCGAAATCCATGGAGCACTTCCAGTGGGTAATCGCCCTCACCCGCGTAATCTCTGCGGTATTCCGCAAAGGCGGCGACCTGACCTTCCTGGTGGAAGAACTGCGCTCCGTATACGACCCCAACGGCGGCTACTTCAAGAAAGGCGGCGTGTTCATGCCGTCTCTGGTGGCTGAAATCGGCGCGGTTATCGAGAAGCACCTGAAGGCCGTAGGCCTGATGGAAAGCGAGGAAATGAGTGAAACCACCAAGCGCATCCTCGCCGAAAAGCGTGCCGAGTTTGAAGCCAACAACGCCAAAGCCACCAACGACGACAAAGCCGGCGACTTCCCGCCCAACTCCACCATGTGCGGCAAGTGCAGCACCAAGGCGGTGATTGTGATGGATGGTTGTGCGACTTGCTTGTCTTGTGGCGACAGCAAATGCGGTTGAAGTGAGTGATTGACAGGTAAACAGGAAGGCCCGGAGTTTGCGCTTCGGGCTTTTTTTATGACCGCATTCGCTGGTGTTAGGTATTCGGGCGACCGCTTCGTATTGCGCGGTGATATGACGGTAACCGACGGGGTGGAGCTGGTATAGGCTTCTTCAGTGGCTCCGGCTATGCTTGTTTCATTTTCGGTATGGTTAGGCTGGCGTATGCGGCATCTACCACGGTATCGAATGCCTATTAGCGGAGTTATACGAACGCATTCGCAAAACTCCAAATATGACATGGGAAATGATGCTAACTATCTGATAGGGTTTGAAAGCTGCATCAGGAAGGGCGGAATTATACGCCCATGGCGGGAGCGGGAGTGGCTCAAAAGAGGGCGTATAACTCCGGCGGTAGCCGTGGTAATTGGTGCTCAAGAGTCTGTTTTTTTTAAGAAAATTTTGTTCTTTTGAGCGCGTTTGAATGGAGTTTTACGAATGGGTGATATATGAACTCATTCGTATAATTAGCTGTTAAAGCGGTGGGTTGATTGCAAAGGTTTTCTTGCCGTTTCACCGTAGGTTATCGTCAAAGCACTGTATATGTAAACAGTATCATTTTACGTCTGGAATCCAGTG
>NZ_VCGW01000002.1 GCF_007671675.1 Marinobacter maritimus
CGGACCATCAGTTGAACGTTCAGGTCATCTGAAATTCTAGCGGGAATATACCGACTACGCCGTGAGCACGAGTGGGACGTTTTTGACAAGATAGTCAGAATTTATGGTAAATCAGTAAAACGTGAAATTCATCAAAGAGCACGGCGGCGTAGCCCTCCAGCATTGGATCGCTCTGGATCAGCCGGGTAAGAATACCTTCGGTAACAACTTCTATGCGTGTCGTGGCAGACACCTTGGTATCCAGCCGCGTACGGTAGCCGACAGTCTGCCCGGGTTTCTCACCGAGTTGTGACGCCATAAATCTCGCCGCCGAACGAGCCGCCAGCCGCCTTGGTTCGAGCATCAGAATTTTACGGCCTTGCAGCCAAGGTGCATCCAGCAGCGCCATGGGCACCCGCGTGGTCTTGCCAGCGCCTGGAGGTGCCTGGAGAAGGGCTGTTGTGGCCTGCTCCAGCGTTCGTTCCAGCTCAGGCAGAATGTGGTCTATGGGGAGCACTGTCTTGTCAGTCAAAGCGGAGAGTCCGCGCATGCCAGACTTCGGGGCGGGGCACGAAGAAGACGAATATCAGGCCGAAAGCCAATGCTGCTACACCGATTCCAAAGGCGGACATCAGGGTGCCACCGGCATCCAGCCACTGTTTGGTCAGCCATGGGCCAACCATCTGCGTGAAGCCATAAAGCGCGACCATGGCGGCAGACAACCGCGGGCCTTGGTGTGGCTGCAGGGCACGGCCAATGCGCTGGGTGAGCAAAACAGTTCCAAGGAAAGTGCTCCCGACCAGAGCGGCGCACAGTACCAGGCCTATAGCTCCGGGCAAAACTACGGCAGCCAGTACACCCGCCAGCTGAATCAGGAAATTCAGCTTCAATGCCGGGATATCGCCCATTTTCGTACCGAGCTTGTTCCACAGCCAGGCAGCCGGGATGGTACACAGGGCAACGATCAGCCAGGTTCCGTTGAGCAGCCAGTGGTCAGCTTCCAGTTCCAGTTTTGCCAACAAAGGCAGGAAGGTCATGGGAAGGATGTAGCCCAAACCAGCGCCAGCGTATGACAGAAACAGGGGAATGCTGGCACGGTCAATGAGCGGAGTTGTGGTTGCGGCTTTGCCGCCACCGCCGGGCTCATGGTCCTGCAGCTCCAGCCGGGTCAGCCGGTAGGCGCCCCATACGGCCAAAGGAATGGATATCAGGGCCGCAGGCCACCAGCGCGCGGCTCCCTCCAGCCAATCAGCACTGCCGGTAACCAATCCACTGGAAACCAGCAAACCCAGACCCACGCCGACGTATACAAGCCCGCTCATGCTTGCCCGATTGCGCAGCACCAGCCACTCGAGAATCAACGCCGGCGCTTGCACGAAAATAACGCCGTTGGCGACACCGTTCAGCCAACGGCTGGCCGAAATGGCAGTCAGGTTGTCTATCTGGGTGATGAAAAGTGTAGTTATGACGTGCACCACCAGAAAGGCGGGCAGAAGAACGCGGATATGGCTGACCCGATGCCAGCGAATCGCCAGCATGGCACCCACCAGATAACCAAAGTAATTCCAGGTGGCGACCGCCGCTCCCTCGGGCGCGGTGAATTGGCCGTCGTCCACCAGATAGGGCAGTAGCGGGGTATAGATAAAGCGACCGAGCCCATGCACCACCATAAGCATGACGGCGCCAGCGGCCAGAACGCCAAAAAGCTCTTTCGGTGTTGTGGTGCTCTGTTGATACATGCAATAGGTCCCGGCGAGTGTATTTTCAGCCGGGCAGTCTATGCGAGTCCCGCAGCCATGTCAGCTTGACCTTGGCGGTACCACATCCTGAACCGACTCAGGAGCGGGCGTTTTCGCGATTGGCTTTGGCCCACTGATAAATGCGCTCAAATGCCTCTGCCAGATGTTCCGGATTATGGGGCGGCTGAATCAGTGCCGCCAACTGGCCATCCGGGTTTATCAAGGCAAAATGCCCGCTGTGGTCAACCAACAGTTCGCCGTCCACCTGGCGATGCACAAACACCGCACTCAGACTGGTGGCGAGCGCCCGCAGTGTTTCCAGATCTCCGGTCAATCCGTGAAAGTTTTCACCAAAGAAACCGGTATAGGCTTTCAGCTGCTGCGGTGTATCGTGCTCCGGGTCCGCGCTGACGAGAAGGTAGTCCGGCTGTGGTAGCTCATTTGATAACAACTTGTCGGTACGACGCAGGTTAGCCATGGCCGCCGGGCAGATATCGGGGCAGTTAGTGTAACCCACGAACGCAAACGTCCACTGGCCCCGGAGGCTGTCCCGGGTTACGGTTTCTCCGTTTTCATTGGTGAGTGTGAATTCTGCCAGGGGCCGCGGCTGGTCATAAACGTAAGTGTTCATCTCGGCAAGATCCGGAGCCGGGGTGGGCTCCCCCCCGTCCACCAGAAAAACCTGACGTCCTACAACGAGGCCAAAAATCAGCACCACGAGCAAAAACAGTGCGAATAACGTCACCTGAACTGAACGATTCATCATTACTCCAATTAGCCGACTCTACAGTAACGCAGCGACAGTAGGAGGGGTGCCTTTTCCTCTGGGAAAAAATGTCTGAGCGCAGCAAGTTGTTTTTCCCAGAGGAAAAGGCACCCCTCCTGCTGGCGCGTCTGCACCAAGTCAGAAAAACACAAAATGGTCTACAAGGAGTACCACAAACAGGGCCATCAGGTAAGTGATGGAGTATTTGAAGGTGTTGAGTGCAACCCGGCGATCATCGCCTTTTAGCAGACGTATCGCGTAGTGAAGGAAGCGCAAGCCGAGGGCAAGGGCACCCGCCAGGTAAATCCAGCCGGACATGCCTGTGACAAAAGGTAGCAGGCTGACCGCCAGCAACATCAACGTATAAAGCAGAATGTGCAGTTCGGTGTATTTGTTGCCGTGGGTGACGGGCAGCATGGGGATGCCTGCCTTCGCATACTCTTCTTTGCGGTGAATAGCCAAAGCCCAGAAGTGCGGCGGAGTCCAGGCGAAGATGATCAGAACCAGCAACAGTGCATGGCCTTCTACCTGGCCAGTTACCGCCGTCCAGCCCAACAGGGGTGGCATTGCGCCGGCAAGGCCTCCAATAGTGATGTTCTGGGGCGTTGCCCGCTTCAGGAACAGGGTATAGACACCGGCATAGCCAACCAGAGATGCCAGGGTGAGCCAAGCGGTCAGGTGGTTCACCTGCCACATCAACACCACCATGCCGACACTGGCCAGCAAAGCTGCGAACACGATCGCTTCTACCGGGGATATCTTGCCGGTCGCCACAGGGCGTTTGCGGGTGCGGGCCATGACTGTATCGATTTTCTGGTCAACTACGTGGTTGACCACTGCAGCAGCACCGGCAAGCAGGGCAATGCCCAGATTGCCGTAGATCAGGACACTCCAGCCCGGAACGCCCGGGGTCGCCAATAGCATGCCGATGACTGATGTCAGGATCATCAAAGCCACAACGTTGGGTTTGGTCATTTCCAGATAATCCCGCCATGAAATAGTCCGTGCGGGTTGGCTGGTAACGCTTTGGACCGGCAGTACGTCCACTTGCTCACTCATGCCGTAATCTCCTGATGCATTATTGTTGTATGTATTGCTGTTTCAACCTGTGCCTCCAGGGGCAGTTGATAGTGCCGCCAGATCAGGTAAATCACCGACAGCAGCAGCCCAGCGCCCATGGCGTTGTGAGCAACTGCGATCGGCAGGGGAATGTAGAACATAACATTGGCAAGCCCAAGGGTAATCTGGGCCACCAGTGCTGCGGCAACCAGCCCCATCGGGCCTTGCAGCTTCCGATTGTGATCCCGACGCCTGATCAATATCAACAGAACTGCAAAATACCCCAGAACCACCAGGGCGCCAACTCTGTGGGTTACGTGTATCGCAACCCGGCCATCCGCTGTGAGCTGCCCGCCCAGGTAGTTGGGGCCAACATGCTGGGTAATATCGAAACCGTGCTGAAAATCCATGCCGTCTGGCCACCACTGGCCCTGACAGGTTGGCAGCTCAGTACAGGCGACTGCCGCATAGTTTGCTGCAGTCCAGGCGCCCAAGGCTATCTGCATAACGATCAGTAGCAAGCCGCCGAAGAGCCAGGGGCGGAACCCCGCGAGGATGGAAGTAGATTTTTCAGCTTTGTTTGGTTCGCTGGGTGCTGCTGTTGATGGAGCTGTCTGGCCGGCTGAGAACTTACGCAAACGAAGCACCAGCAACGTAAGCAGACTCAGTGTAGTGAACCCCCCGAGAAGGTGCAGGGCAACAACCTGCGGCCAGAGCTTCAGGGTGACCGTCCACATACCGAAGGCGCCTTGCAGCAGTATAAAAGCCGCAATGAACAAGGGCAGCTTGAAGGGCACGCCGCTGCGGCGCTGGCGAATGGCGGTCGCGGCAAGACCGAATACCACGAGCCCGAGCGCTCCGGCAGCGTAACGGTGAATCATCTCCGGCCAGCCTTTGGCCACGTCCACCGGTGTATCCGGGAACCGGGCATTGGCAATGGCGATATGCGAATCACTCTGGGGCACTGTTATGAAGCCGTAACAGCCTGGCCAGTCGGGGCAGCCAAGGCCAGCATCCACCAAGCGGGTCCATGCACCCAACATAATCACCACAACGGCGAGAAGCACCGAAAATGTTGCCCAGTTCGCCATGGCTCGGGCTTTTGGCGCGCGGTCGACGGATGAATAGCTCAAAATGACTCCTCCGGGCCGGCCCTCAGCCGACCTGTGACAGTTTGAGCAGATGCTTCAAATCTTTGAGCATATCCTTGCCAGAATTTTCCGGGCCATAGTGCATCATCACGTTGCCGAATGGATCGATTAGCATGATGCGCGGCTCTTTTTCCGGGTTTATGCCCGCAGGCCAGGCTGGGGTTGTCCCCGCCGCCGGCACCAAGCGCTCCATTAAACGATATTCCGTTGGCCAGCGCGCTGCCAGATCGCCGGAAATACCGCCCAGCACAGCGGCTCTTGATACTCGATTGGCATTTTTGCCCAGAGCGATGTTCGCTTGCCGGGCCAGGTAGAGCAGCTCTTCACAACGACTGTCGCATTCGCCAGCCGCGACCACCAGCAACCATTGGGGATCTGTCTGGGCCGCGCTGAACCGCTTGGCCAGAGGTTCGCCCGAGAGGGTTTCAAGGCTCAGATCCGCCACGGGCGTTGGAGGGCTGATCAACATGCCCTGATTGGTGTGGCCAGCCGGGTTGAGCCAGCCGGTATAGAACATTACTGTCGCCAGAATCATTGGCCCAAAGCCAAGAGCGAACAGCAAAAGCGCAGTACGCCGGCCTCTGCGAGCCTGTTCGGGCGTAGGGCCGTCGGTCTCATCCTGCTCTGGTATCCGGCTAGCCATTATCATCGTCATTATTGGATCCTGTCTTTCGATAACTCGCTAATACACTCAATATAGTCAGCGCCAAGGCAAGCGCAAACCATTGCGTCGCATATCCGTAATGGGTTTGCGGCCCCATAAGATCCGGCTCCCAGTCCGCCCGGTAAGCACCTGGCTGATCGCGATCCTGAAGCCGGATAATAGCATCCGGCAGCTTCGCAATCTCTGCTCTCGCAACCGACCAGGGAAGCATCTGCACCCTACGGGGCCAGCCTTCCTGTTGCACCGTTCTGCCTGACAGAACCGGCGGTTCCGGGTACTGATTTAGGCGACCCGTCACACTGTAAATACCGTCAGGGGGAGTGACATCCGGCAGTTGATTTCTGGTTCTCGGCGCCGCAACCCAACCTCTGTTAATCAGAACCGGCGGACCCTGAAGCGGGTAGAAAATGGTCAAAACTTCGTAACCTGCGATGCCATCACGGGTGCGGTTATCCAGCAGCCAGCTGCGCTTACCGTAGAGCCCCGTCACCGTAATCGGCCTGCCATTTTCGAGCCCGCTGGCCACCAGATCGGGCCAGTTGAGACCTTGTGCCTCTTGCTGCCACTGATCAAGCATAATCTGCTTTTCTTCCGCCCGATTTAGCTGCCAGATACCGAGGCTCACCAATAGCGGTAAAAAGGCGCCCGTAAAAATCATCAACCGCCAGTTTGCATGCCATCGCCGAGAGCTTTTCTTTGCCTCAGTCATGGTCTGCTATAGTGAGTCTGCCAGCAACAGGAACAAAAACCAGAGAGTTTTTTATGCTTAAAGCCGTTATCATTTTTCTTATGCTCGCCGTCATCGTCAGCCTGTTCAGTGGGCTGTTCTTTCTCATCAGAGATGGCGGTAAAACCAACCGGGTAGTGAACTCCCTCGCAGTTCGTGTAACCCTGAGCGTGCTTTTGCTGGCCGTTATTCTGCTTTCGTTGTGGCAAGGGAGCCTGACATTGCACCCGACTCCCTGACCGTAAACTACTGTTGCATCAAATGACATACACGAACACAAACAGGCCCAACCAGACCACATCCACGAAATGCCAGTACCAGGCAGTTGCTTCAAACCCGAAGTGGTTGTCTGAAGTGAAATGACCCTTGTGAATACGGATCAGCATGATGATCAGCATCAAGGTGCCCAGCATCACGTGAAAACCATGAAAACCTGTGAGCATGAAGAAGGTGCTGCCGTAGATACCGGACTGAAGCGTCAGATTCAGCTCCTGGTATGCGTGCATATACTCTTCGGCCTGCAGAAACAGGAAGACCAGCGCTAACAATATTGTTGCCACCAGCCAGATTTTCAGCTTCTTCCGGTTATCCTCTTTAAGGGCGTGATGAGCAACCGTCACAGTAAAGGACGACGTCACAAGAAGAATGGTGTTTATCAGTGGCAAACCCCAGGCACCAATCACGGACTTCGGTGCAGGGAAGGCTTCAGGATCCGGGTTGTTGATCAACGGCCAGGTTGCCTGAAAACCCTCCCAGAGCATATTCGAACTACCCCGGTCGCCTTCACCCCCAAGCCAGGGCACAGCAAACACGCGGGCGTAAAAGAGCGCGCCGAAAAACGCCGCAAAAAACATGACTTCCGAGAAGATGAACCAGCTCATGCCCCAACGGAAAGAACGATCCATCTGCGCGCTATAGAGCCCGCTACGGCTCTCTTTTATAACGCTACCAAACCATCCAAACAGCATGTAAATCATGATCAGCAAGCCGACGGCGAATATCATCCAGTCGCCGCTCGTACTTTGGCCCTGGTTGCTGCTGACCATAATCGAGGCCGCCCCGAAGAGCATTACCCCCATACCCACCGTCGCAACAATGGGCCACTTGCTTTGTTCGGGAACGTAATAGGTCTGATTGTCCGCCATAGCAATCTCCGATGGCTTATCCGTTATCGGTTGTTTTTGTTTTCAACGCAGCAGCCTGTGTTTCGCCCTGGTCATACAGCGTATAGGACAGCGTTAATTTCGTGATGTGGCTCGGCAAATCCCGATCCACAATAAAAACCAGAGGCATTTCTGTACTCTCGCCGGCTGCCAGTGGCTGCTGGTTGAAGCAGAAACACTCTGTTTTATGGAAATACAGAGTTCCTTCCGATGGCGACAGGCTGGGAACCGCCTGCCCCACCATGTTGCGGTCTGTCGGGTTCTCAGCGTAAAAATTTACAGTAATTGCCTCACCAGGGTGAACTTCGACACTGCGTGCCACCGGGCGAAAAATCCAGGGCATATCCGGCCCGTTCTGCGCCAGGAACTGCACTTTGATAGTGCGAGTCATGTCTGCTGTCGTGCGCTCTGTGGATTCGTATCTGCCACTGGTCTTGCCATTGATGCCCGTAATGTCACAGAAAACGTCGTACAAAGGCACCATTGCAAAACCGAAGGCGAACATGCCAACCACACTGGCGAGACACCAGCCTATAACCCGCGCATTGCTGCGCGGGTGGGTCACCTTGTTCGTCGGTTGTTCAGCCACGCCGCCAACTCCTACTTGATTTCCGGCGGAGTGGAGAACGTGTGGTAAGGCGCTGGTGACGGTATTGTCCATTCAAGTCCTTCCGCACCTTCCCAAGCCTTGGCGGGCGCTTTTTCACCACTTTTCACACATTTCACAACGATCAGAAGGAACAATAACTGGGTTGAACCGAACATGAATGCGCCGACGCTCGACACCATATTGAAATCGGCAAACTGCAACGCATAGTCCGGAATCCGGCGCGGCATCCCTGCAAGGCCCAGGAAGTGCATCGGGAAGAAGGCCAGGTTCATCCCGATAAACGACAGCCAGAAATGCGTTTTGGCAAGAGTTTCGTCATACATGCGGCCGGTCCACTTGGGCAGCCAGAAGTACGCTGAGGCAAAGATACCGAATATGGCACCGGGCACTAATACGTAATGGAAGTGAGCAACCACAAAGTAGGTGTCATGGTACTGGAAGTCCGCCGGGGCTATCGCCAGCATCAGGCCGGAGAAACCGCCAATAGTGAACAGAATCACAAAGGCGACGGCGAAGAGCATAGGCGTCTCAAACGTGAGCGAGCCCCGGAACATGGTAGCCACCCAGTTGAACACCTTCACACCTGTTGGTACGGCGATCAGCAAGGTCGCATACATGAAGAACAGCTGCCCGGCGACGGGTACGCCTACCGTGAACATGTGGTGCGCCCATACCAGGAAGGAAAGCAGTGCAATCGCACCCACCGCATATACCATCGAAGCGTAGCCAAACAGCTGCTTACGGGAAAATGCCGGAATTATGTGCGATATGGCGCCAAACGCCGGCAAGATCATAATGTACACCTCGGGATGCCCGAAGAACCAGAACACGTGCTGGAACAGAACCGGGTCACCACCGCCAGCCGCATTGAAAAAGCTGGTGCCAAAGTTGATGTCCATCAGCATCATGGTTACCACGCCTGCCAACACTGGCATTACCGCGATAAGCAGGAACGCAGTGATCAGCCAGGTCCAAACAAACATGGGCATTTTCATCAGGGTCATCCCCGGCGCACGCATATTCAGTACCGTTGCAATCACGTTGATGGCGCCCATGATCGAGGACACACCCATGATGTGAATGGCAAAGATAAAGAAGGTCGTACTAGGCGGCCCGTAGGTGGTGGAAAGCGGCGCATAGAAGGTCCAGCCAAAGTTTGGCGCACCACCTTCCATGAACAAGGTCGAAACCAGTATCAGGAAGGCACATGGCAACAACCAGAAACTCCAGTTGTTCATCCGTGGCAGGGCCATGTCCGGCGCACCGATCATCAGCGGTATCATCCAGTTTGCCAACCCGACGAACGCGGGCATAACCGCACCGAAGACCATGATCAGGCCGTGCATGGTAGTCATCTGGTTAAAAAATTCCGGCTGGACAATCTGTAGCCCCGGCTGGAAAAGTTCTGCCCGGATAACCATTGCCATGGTTCCACCCAAAAGGAACATGGTGAAACTGAATATCAGGTACATGGTCCCGATATCTTTATGGTTAGTCGTCAGCAGCCAGCGGCTAATGCCGCTTGCAGGGCCGTGATGATGATCCTGGGCGTGGGTATCTGCAACCGCACTCATTAAAACCCCCGTTACCGCCAATTATTGTGGCTGGTGATATCTGTTATCTGGCGTTGATTACTGTTCGTTCTTGTAATCGAAGATTTCTTTCGGCGTAACCATGTCACCCACCTTATTACCCCAGGCGTTGCGCTCGTAGGTAATGATGGCCGCAAGATCCGCTTCGTTCAGCTGGCCGCCGAAGGCCTGCATCGCCGTACCGGGTTTACCGTTCACCACAATATCGATGTGTGCGGTTATATCTCCCACGGCAATGGCGCTGCCTTTAAGTGCCGGGAATGCCGGTGGAGCGCCACTGCCATCCGCCTGGTGACAGGCGGCGCAAGCGGTCGCGTAAGCTTTTTCACCTCGCTCCATCAACTCTTCCATAGTCCAGTCTTTTTGGGTCAGCTCACGCTCCTTCTCCGCGTTGGCTTTCTGCTCGGCAACCCAGGTGTTGTACTCCTCTTCCGGCACGGCCTTTACCACCACTGGCATAAAGCCATGGTTCTTGCCACACAACTCGGTGCACTGGCCTCGATAGGTGCCTGGCTTGTCAACGCGGGTCCAGGCTTCATTGATAAAACCGGGAATGGCGTCCTTCTTTACGCCAAAATCTGGCACCCACCAGGAATGGATAACGTCGTTTGCGGTCAGCAGGAAGCGAACTTTCTTGCCCACCGGAATCACCATCGGGTTATCCACTTCCAACAGATAGTTTTCGCCCTTGGTCTGACGGTTACTGATCTGGTCCGCGGGTGTCGTAAGATTTGAGAAGTAGCCGAAATCCTCGTTGATGTATTCGTACTGCCACTTCCACTGATAGCCAGTTACCTTGATGTCTATGTCTGACTCGGTTGTGTCGTACATATCGATCAAGGTTGCGGTGGCAGGAATTGCCATAATGACAAGAATAACCAGTGGTATGAGCGTCCAAAGAACTTCAACCAGAGTATTCTCATGAAAGTTTGCAGGTTTTGCGCCCTGAGACTTGCGATGGGCGAAGATAGACCAGAACATGATCCCGAATACCACGACGCCGATGGCGACGCAGATCCAGAAGATGGTCATGTGAAGGTCAAATATATCATTACTGGTGCCGGTCACCCCTGGTGTCATGTTTACCGTCCAGTCCGCCAGGGAAAGGGCGGGGAACGACAGACCACCTAAAAGGGCACCTGCCCGCTGAGCGTGCACGCGCATGCTGTGTCTCCACAGAGTGTTATTCTTGTCGGATTTTGCATTATCCCTCTGGCGCTTACCGATGCTCTCGCATTCATCGGGCCACTCAGAGTGAAAGCCTGCTTATGGATATCTCGGGTAGAGTATAGACACAGATCAAAAAAATACGAAAATATTGACTAAACCCAAAAGTGCTAAGCAGAAAAAATTAGGAACCAAATAGAATATGACCTCCAGGCTGTCGACTACAGACCGGCGCTTATGGGCTTTGGCATGGCCATTGATGCTCACCAATCTCACTGTGCCCTTGCTGGGGCTTGTGGATACTGCCGTGCTTGGCCATCTCGAAAGCCCGGAATACCTCGGCGCGGTCGCTGTTGGCGCTAATCTGTTCAGCATCCTGTATTGGACATTCGGCTTTATGCGCATGGGCACGACGGGGCTCGCTGCTCAGGCCTGGGGCAAGCGCGACAGTTTCGGCCAGGTTGCCCTGCTGTTGCGCTCGGTGATGCTTGCAGTGGGGATTGGCCTGCTTCTGATCCTTTGCCATCAGCCCTTGATACGAACGGGGCTTGCGCTCATGAACCCAAGCGCGGGCGTTACCGAACTTGCCGCCGAGTACGCCGCCATAAGAATCTGGAGCGCTCCGGCGGTGCTTTGCCAGTACACGCTTGTGGGCTGGCTTATTGGCACCCAGTTTCCTCGCGGCCCTATGGTCATGCTCATTGTGGCCAATGGGCTGAATATTGTTCTGGATGTGCTGTTCGTCACAGTGCTGGGCTGGAACAGCCGTGGCGTTGCCATCGCCACGGTGATTGCCGAGTACGGTGCGGCGATCATCGGCTTTGCCATTGTGCTACGCCGTATGCCCGATGGCCAAAGACTTACGCGGGAGTTATTCGGACAACTTGCCGACTACCTGGCCATTCTTCAGGTAAACCGCTATATCATGGTTCGCACCATCGCCCTGCTTCTGGTGCTGGCATTTTTTACCGCTCAGGGGGCTCGCCAGGGCGACACCATACTCGCAGCCAATGCCGTGCTGATCACTTTTCTGCTGTTGATTTCAAATGCTCTGGACGGCTTTGCCAATGCCGCCGAAGCCCTGATTGGAGAATCCGTCGGGCGCAACAGTAAGCGACGCTTCTTTGTAGTGTTTCGATGTGCGCTGCGCTGGTCTCTCTGGGGTTCGTTGTTGCTGACCATTGTGTTCGTTTTGGGTGGCCGCGGCCTGATAGCGCTGCTGACTGGCATTGAAGAGGTCCGCACCACCGCCTGGCAGTATTTGCCCTGGCTATGGTTGCTGCCTTTCGCTTCTGTTTGGGGCTTTCTGTTCGACGGTATATTCATTGGCGCTACACGCACCCGGGATATGCAGAACACCATGCTGTTTTCAGCGCTGGGCGTTTTCGCGCCCGTGTGGTGGCTAACTACAGGCTGGGGCAACCACGGACTCTGGTTTTCTCTCATCTGTCTCATGCTCGCCCGAGCGGCAAGCATGGGTTGGCTGTGCTGGTCCCACACGCGCAACGACAGGTGGTTCAGCACCCGTTAACCCATGGCCAATTGTTAACAATATCTGACAGTCTGGAAATCGCGGCTCGCCAAATCTCGTCTACACTTGTCAGAAAAGACGGGCGCCTTGTGGCAGTAACCAGCCACCGCGTGAGTGCCCGTTTACCCATTGCCCGTACAGGAGGCGCCTTGCGACCTCAACTTGTTCAAACACCGGCATGTCCTCAAATGACTCCACAGGCAGTCCTAGAGATCATTGACCACGCGCGGCGCAAGGAGGCTCGCTCGGGAACATTTCTGCGGCAGCTGCATGAGAAAGCAGCCGCATTGCCTGCTGCTGTCACGATTGAGGGTTTCCAGCCTGCCAACTGCCTGTTCCAGTTCGCAATCGAGTACATTGAAATGGCACCCAGGCTCATCGAGTGCGTGGGTGCCTGTGCACGTGAGGCAGGTACAGCGCAGCTGTTCGACCCGTTCGTTAAAGCCGCAACCGGTTACTTCACCCAGCCTTCAGCTCTGCTGATACGCTACGTTGGCCTGGATGGCCTGCTGATTCGTGCCTACCTTTGCCATCGCCTGATGGAAGAAATGCACGAGAATAATCACTCCATAAGAACCGGGGGGCTTGTCGATATAGAAGCAACCCGTGCTAATCTGCTGGTTCATGAACTTATTGGCGAACCCTTTGCAAACGAACTGGACGATTCGATAACCATGACTGTGCTGCAGATTGCAGGTACACCGGACTATTACGAGTTGAATCTCGACCCCTTCGTTGAACAGGTAAATAATGATGCCTGGAATTGGATGCGGGAGTATTGGGAACACCTTCTGACCCGGAATCACATCCGCTTTTCTCTGGGCTCTGGTCTGCCCTGATTTGATCCTGCCTTGGGCGGCTCTGCGCGATTGAAAGGTTCATAGCGATAATGAAGATGAAAACGGGTTTGCTGCTGGCTTGTTGCCTGGTGCCAGCTTCTGTCTTGTCAGATGAACTGACCCTCCGGGTTCAGATTGCGGGCGGCGCCGGCCCGGTAACCGGTGCCGTGGTGTATTTGAATGATGGTAGCCAGGCTTCCCCCTTACGGGCCGAAATGTTTCAGAAAGACCGAATGTTTCACCCTCATATACTGATCCTTCCGGTCGGGTCCAGCGTGGACTTTCCGAATCGTGACAACACCCAGCATCATGTCTACTCCTTCTCGCCGACTAAAACCTTTAATCTCGAGCTCTATGCGGGCGTGCCCGAAACATCCGTTTTGTTTGATCAGCCCGGCATTGTTGAGCTCGGGTGTAATATTCACGACCACATGAAGGCGTTCATTGTTGTGGCTGACACCCGCGCCATCGGACAGACCAACGAGCAGGGGGAGGTAACGCTCGCGCTGGACTTCGGCGCATCCCCGCCACCCGGCTCGCTCAGCCTGAATATCTGGCACCCCCGCCTGCAGGACAACACCAGGCCCGTGATTCAGGAAATCGATGTTGCCAGCCTGGCAAATGCGACTGCCGAAATTGTCAGCATTGAACTGCAGCCCGAACCACGCAACGAAGGCCCTCTCGACCACCTTCAGAAGCGCTTCCGGGAGCTTTGATGGCCAGCTGGGTAAACCGCATCGGGTTCCGCGGCCGGCTGGTTACGGCCATGGTTGCCCTGGTTGCCCTGGTGAGTCTGCTGATTGGCGCGCTGTTGATGGTGTACCTGTTTGAAGACGAAAAACGCCGGGCCCTGGAGCAGCTCAGCATAGCCGAGCGCCTGACCAACGAAGTGATTGAGCGCCGCACCGATCTCGAGCTCTCTCGTTTGAGCATCGTTGTACGCGACTTTGGCTTCCGCTCGGCCATCGCCAGCCGTGATCCCGCAACCCTCAGCAGCGCCTTGGAGAATCACAGCAGACGCGTTGGGGCGGATTTTGCCACGTTGCTGGATAGCCAGGGAGAGCTTCTGGCATCAACGCTATCCAGCGCTTTGCCGGGCGCTACCGCCGCGCAACTTGCCAACGCCCGCAATAACGGAGCCGACCGCTCACTCCTGACGATTGACCAGCGCGGCTACGAAGTGCTCATCGTCCCCGTGGAAGCGCCTGGATTACGGGCATGGCTGGTGGCAGGCTTCGAGATGGATCAGACGCTGGCCAACATTATTGCGAGGCTTAGCGGCAGCTCCGTCATTTTCCGCACGAGCGCGAACACGCCCGGTGGCTTCACCAGCTTTGCGGCATCCTCTGATATCGACAGTGGCAGCGAGCCGGCACTTGTCAAATCGGCAGGCGGCCAGAACTTCATCGAAAGTACCCGTCACTTCACTCGCACACTGAACCTTGGTGCTTCCGGGCAAGGCGTCTTCGAGGCGGTTCTGATGATCAGCCGGGAAGCCAGCCTGCAGAACTACTACAGCCGGGCTCTGGAAATTGCCCTGCTGGTCACGGTGATCATGCTGTTTGCCACAGTGCTGGCGCTGCTGACCGCAAGGTATCTGGGCCGGCCAGTGCTGCAACTTGCCCACTACGCAAGGGCCGTCGGGCGGGGGGATAACCCGCGAGCTCCCGACATCCGCTCTGGCGGTGAGCTGCGCGAACTGCGCAACGCTCTGCGGGATACACTCGCCCGGCTCACTCGCCGCGAAGCGGAAATCCGCCATGCCGCAACCCACGACGAAGTGACAGGGTTGGGCAACCGTCACGCGCTTATGGACATGGCGAAGGAGCACTTTGACGCCGGCGTGCCCTGCAGCTTGATTGGCGTGCGCGTGAGCGATCTGTCAAACATCAACGATACGCTCGGTATTGAGTTCGGCGACAAAGTCCTGCTGGGCCTCTCGCAACGGCTGCGCGATGAACTCCCGGATGCCAGCCTGATTGCTCGTACCGGCGGCGGTGAGTTCCTCGCGCTGGTTCCGGTACACAGCCCCGAAGCGCTGGAACAGCGGGCTCTGGCGCTGCACAACGCCGTGGTATTGCCCCTCGATGTCGGCAACACCCCGTTTTCTCTGCGCGCCAACCTGATAACACTGCAACTGCCTACCGATGCCAGCCAGACCAATGAGCTGAGAAGGCGAGTAAACCTGACCTTTGAGCAGGCCCTGCAACAGGGTGCTGCGGTCACACGTTACGAGCCCGGGCGGGATGAAAACCACCTGCGCGAACTCAAGCTGGTCTCCGATCTGCACAGTGCGGTCCGTCACGGGGGCCTGCACATGAACTATCAGCCCAAGCTGGATAATCACACCGGGCAGTTACTCCAGGTGGAGGCTCTGGTGCGCTGGATACATCCGGAGCTGGGCTTCATATCACCGGAAGAGTTCATCTTTCTGGCAGAGCAGTCCGGGCAGATCAACGACCTCACCGATCATATTCTGCAACGGGTTGCCAACGATGCCCGGAGCTGGTTCAACGCCGGCCTGGATATGGGTGTGGCGATCAACCTTTCCGCAATGGACCTGACCTGGCCGGCCCTGACTGAACGCATAACAACCATTTTTGCTGGCTGGCACCACAGTATGGAGCGCATCACTCTGGAAGTGACAGAAAGCGCCGTGATGGAAGACCCGATAGAAGCCATGGCCACACTGAACCGCCTGCGGGATCTGGGCGTCACGCTTTCTGTTGACGATTTTGGCACCGGTTATTCATCACTATCCCAGCTGCGCAAACTGCCGGTTCAGGAATTGAAAATAGATAAATCCTTTGTGCTCAGACTGAACGCCGAACCTCAGGACCAGCTGATCGTAAAATCCACCATCGATATGGCCCATGGACTTGGCCTCAAGGTGGTCGCAGAAGGTATCGAAAACCTGGAAACCTGGAAGTTGCTACAGTCCTGGGGCTGCAACGTCGGCCAGGGCTTTTATCTGAGCCGTCCGGTTTCTGCAGGTGACCTTGCGCAAGCTGCCACAGTCATTGCAGAACGTCAGCAGGAGCTGGCCGACACCACGCCGGAGCATTCTTCATGATACGTTTTTCCAACAAACCGGCTGCCGCAAGGTTCGCGCCTTTGCTGGCCCTGGGGTTTCTTGCAACACCCTTGGCCATGGCCGATGTGGGCAGCCGCCTCTGGGCAACAGGTGGCGTGACCACCATAGAAGGCAGCGCCGGCGGCGGGCTGGTGCCCTGGGCCTTACTTGGCAGCTACGCCAGTGATGAAGAGTGGGGCAGCACTGTCGCCCTTAGCAGAGCCGAGGTGGACGACTACACACTCTCGGTTGCCGGTGCCGGCTGGAACTGGAACAACCGGATTGAAATCACCGTTGCGCGCCAGACCCTGGATCTGGACAGTCTGGTGTTTACCCTCAAAAACGGCTTCGGGCTGGAGCAGGATGAGCTCAACCAGGACATCTTCGGGGTGAAAGTGCGGCTGGCGGGCGACGCTCTCTATAGCCCCTGGGGCCAATGGTCTGCTGGCGTTCAACACAAGCGGCAACGGGATTTTACCGTGCCCCAAGCCATCGGCGCCCGGGATGACAGCGGCACGGACGTGTACTTCTCCGGCTCGAAAGTGTTTTTTGCCGCCGTGCTTGGTCGCAACCTGCTGGTGAACGCCACCGTGCGCGGAACCCGGGCCAACCAGGGCGGTTTGCTGGGTTTTGGTGGCGATCTCAATAACGGCTATGAATTCATGGCCGAAGCCGGCGCCGGCGTGTTTATTAACCGCCAATGGTTGATCGGAGCCGAGTACCGACAGAAGCCGGATAACCTGAGTTTTGCCCGTGAGGACGACTGGTGGGACGTATTTGTTGCCTGGGTTCCTGATCGCCGGCTTGCAGTAACGGCGGCGTTCGTAAACCTTGGCGACATTGCCACTCTGAAAGACCAGCAGGGTGTTTATCTGTCTTTGCAGGGGAGCTTCTGATCATGCCGAAGACGTACATTTCAGTTCTGATGATTACCGCCGGCCTGCTTCTGAGCGGCTGCCAGAGCCTTCACAAAGAGCCGGACAATAACTTGTACCTGCAACTCGGAGAGCGCACCGGAATCGCCAGTGTTGTGGAAGACCTGCTCTACCTCATCGTGGACGACGAACGCATCAACGAACAGTTCAAGGGTATGGATGTTGCCCAGTTCCACCGCAACCTAACAGACCAGTTGTGTGAGCTCAGTGGTGGCCCCTGTGAGTATTCCGGGCGCAAGATGCGGGAGCTGCACGCAGCCATGGGGATTACCGACACCCAGTTTAATGCCCTGGCGGAAAACCTTATCCTGGCCATGGAGAAAAACCATGTACCAACAGCAGCGCAGAACCGGCTGATCAAACAACTGCTGCCACTGTACCCGGATATCCGGCATCTTTGAAAACCCGGGATAACGAAAACGAGGCGCGACACCAGCATGACTGAAAAAAAAATTGAAATCCTGCCCGGCCGCTATCGGCACTACAAGGGTAAGGATTACGAAGTGATCGACATTGCCCGCCACAGCGAAACCGAGGAAAAACTGGTCGTTTATCGCTGCCTGTACGGCGATTACAGTCTTTGGGTACGACCACTCTCCATGTTCCGCGAAACCGTCACCGTTGCAGGAGAGCAAGTTCCGCGCTTTGCGCGTATTGATAACGCCTGATCATTACACAAGCCCTTTGACTAAGCCGGTCAATTACTGCACATTACCGCGTTTTCATGATGCCTGCCTTCGCGAGAAGGCCGGATAACCAATACCCCTACCCGGAGTTTTCCCATGAATGCCGTTGTTGCCGCGGTGCTGATCATGCTCGTGCTGAGTTTGGCCCGCATCCACGTTGTTGTTGCCCTTATCGTCGGCGCCGTCTGTGGTGGCCTGATCGCCGGACTGTCCCTGGAAGCCACCATTGAAGCCTTTAACAACGGCCTCGGCGGTGGTGCTACCGTTGCGCTTTCGTATGCGACCCTTGGCGCCTTCGCCGTTGCTATCGGCAAATCCGGCCTGGCCCATGCACTGGCAGACAAGACCCTCGCTATGGTTGGCCAGCAAGAAAACAGCGCGGCGGCCAAAAGCGTGCGCTACATGATCATCGGCGTGCTGATCCTGATCGCCCTGTCGTCACAGAATATCCTGCCTATCCACATCGCATTCATTCCGCTGGTCGTTCCGCCCATGCTCTACGTGATGGCCAAACTGAAAATGGATCGCCGGCTCGTCGCCTGTGCGCTCACCTTTGGCTTGATCACACCCTACATGTTCCTGCCCATCGGCTTCGGCGGCATCTACCTGAACGACATCCTGATGGCCAAAATCAGCACCAACGGCGGCGAAACAGAAGGCCTGAGCGTTATGCACGCCATGGCCCTGCCAGCCCTTGGCATGCTCTGTGGCCTGTTGGTTGCAGTATTCTTCACCTACCGCGGCGAGCGTGAATACGATCTCGAAGCCATTACCCGCACCGAGCGCGTAAACGTATCCTACAGCTCTGGCACACTGATCATGGCCGTTATTGCCATTGTGGTGGCCTTTGTGGTTCAGCTCTGGCTGGGCTCGATGATCCTGGGTGCTCTGGCAGGCTTCCTGCTCTTCAACCTTTCTGGCGTAGTAAAATGGAAAGAAGCCGATGACCTGTTTACCGAGGGCATGAAAATGCTCGCCATGATCGGCTTCATCATGATCGCGGCTTCGGGTTTTGCAGAAGTAATGCGTGAAACCGGTGAAATCGCCACTCTGGTACAAAGCTCTGTAGACATAATCGGCAGCAACAAGCCAATGGCCGCGCTTTTGATGCTGGTGGTCGGCCTGATGATCACCATGGGCATAGGCTCATCCTTCTCGACCATCCCCATCATCGCCGCCCTCTACGTGCCCCTGGCCCTGGAAATGGGCTTCAGCTCCCTCGCCATCGTCGCCCTCGTCGGCACCGCCGGCGCCTTGGGCGACGCGGGCTCCCCGGCCTCCGATTCCACCCTCGGTCCCACCGCCGGCCTCAACGTAGACGGCCAGCACAACCACATCTGGGATTCCGTGGTGCCCACGTTCCTGCACTACAACCTGCCGTTACTCGGCTTTGGGTGGTTGGCGGCTATGGTTCTCTGATTTAGGGAACTTTGGAGTTTGCCTTCGTTTGTAGCCTGCTGGTTTGGGGGCTGCGAGGTCACGGGGGTACTTTTCTGGCGGAAAAAAGATGTCTGAGCGCAGCGAGTTGCTTTTTTCCGCCAGAAAAGTACCCCCGCACCCTCTGAGCAAACAGTACAGATATCTTAGGGAAAAAATGGGGACGGGAAGCGTTCTTAGCAAGGCTTTTACGGCTGGCAACTCTTAATACCTGAAACCTGAAACCTGAAACCTGAAACCAAGCCATACTGAACGAACCGAACTTCCTTATCTTTTAAACCGATCTATCTTCGCAGTAGGAACAAGAGGACGTGGGGAGATGTTTTTCTGCCGGGAAAAAAATGTCTGAGCGCAGCGAGTTGTTTTTTCCCAGAAGAAAAATATATCGCCGCGACCTCGCACCCCGCCAAGCCAGCAGGCTACAGTCTTCAATCTTTAGTCCTCAGACCCAGCCTTAAAAAAAACAACCTGCTTAACCGTATGATCATCGTCGTTGTCGCGCTTGTTAACCCGAGTCTCCAACTCAGGATCAGCAGGCTTCTCGGCATCCGATACCGCATCAGTGAAGCCACAGGCCACACACTCGCGAATCTGCTCACCATCATCGTCGGTGAACATCATAATCTTGTCCATCTCCGCACAGCGGGGACAAACGGCACCGGCAATAAAACGTTTTGGGGTCGCCATAACGTAACTCCAGATTAAAGACCCCGGTGGCCATAACGACCACCGGAGGGGGTTGGATCAGGCGGCTTCGTCCGTCATACCGGTCTGCTTCAGCAGCGCATCTACCTGCGGCTCGCGGCCACGGAACGCTTTGAACAGCTCCATTGGCTCCTGAGACCCGCCTTTTTCCAGAATGTTCTGCAGGAACGCCATGCCGGTTTCCGGGTCGAAGATGCCGTTTTCCTCGAATAACGAGAAGGCATCTGCAGCCAGCACTTCCGCCCACTTGTAGCTGTAGTAGCCCGCTGCGTACCCGCCAGCAAAAATGTGCGAGAACGAGTTCGGGAAACGGTTGAACTCCGGAGAGTCTACCACCGCGATGGTTTCGCGCACTTTGCGGTGCATGTGCAGCGGGTTGGTGGGGGCCTCTTCGGTGAATTCCGCATGCAGACGGAAGTCGAACAGAGAGAATTCCAACTGCCGCACCATGGCCATGCCGGACTGGAAGTTTTTAGCAGCCAGCAGTTTCTGCAACAAGTCTTCCGGCAACGGCTCTCCGGTTTCGTGGTGGCTGGCAATCAACGCTAAAGACTCTGGGTTCCAGCACCAGTTTTCCAGGAACTGGCTGGGCAGCTCTACCGCGTCCCAAGCCACGCCGTTGATGCCGGAAACATCCATGACGTCCACCTGAGTCAACATGTGATGCAGCCCATGGCCGAATTCGTGGAACAAAGTGGTGACTTCGTCGTGGGTGAGCAGAGACGGTTTGCCGTTCACCGGCGGCGTGAAGTTGCAGGTGAGGAAGGCTACCGGCAGCTGCAACTGGCCGCGCAGGTTGCGCCAGCGTACCCGGCAGTCGGCCATCCAGGCACCGCCACGCTTGCCCTGGCGGGCGAAAAGGTCGAAGTAGAACCAGGCAATCGGCTCACCGTTGCGGCTGATGCAGTAGGCGGTGGCATCGTCGTGCCAGGTTTCCACCTCTGGTTTGGCTTCAATCTGTATGTCGAACAGCTTCTCCGCAACCCGGAACAACCCGGGAACCACTTTATCGACCGGGAACCAGGGGCGGAGGGTTTCGGGGGAGATGTCGTAGCGCTGCTGGCGCAGTTTTTCGCTGTAGTAGCCTACGTCCCAGGCCTTCAGGTCATCCAGGCCGTACTGGTCTTTCGCGAAGGCTTTGAGCTCAGCATAGTCTTTCTCAGCGACCGGCTTGGACTTGGCCGCCAGCTCGTTGAGAAAACCCAGTACTTCGTCGCTGTCCCGGGCCATTTTGGTGGCGAGGGAGCGCTCAGCGTAGTTGTTAAAGCCCAGCAGTTTTGCCAGGGCATGGCGGCGCTTGAGAATTTCAGCCATAACCTGGGTATTGTCCCAAGTGCCGCCGTCTGGCCCCACATCGGATGCACGGGTAACAAACGCCTCATAGACCTCGCGGCGCAACTCTCGGTTGTCACAATAGGTCATAACCGGGAAGAAGCTGGGGAAATCCAGGGTAATCACGTAGCCATCCAGCTCTTTCTGACTGGCGGCCTGTTTCGCGCCTTCAAGAGCGGATTCAGGGATGCCCGCCAGTTCTTCCACATCGGTAATGTGCTTGAACCAGTGCTGGGTGGCGTCCAGGACGTTATCGCTAAAGCTGTTGGTGAGCTCCGATAGCTCCCGCGAGAGGGCTGCATACTGCTTTTTCTGGGCGTCGGGCAGGTCGACACCCCCAAGGTGGAAGTCTCGCAAGGTATTATCTACGGATTTGCGCTGGGCTTCGCTCAGTTCGCTGAAATCATCCCGGGCTGCAAGCTTTTTGTAGGCTTCGCACAGGGCGGTGTTCTGGCTCAACTCGGTGCTGTATTCAGTGAGCTTTTCCAGGCAGTTTTTGTAGACTTTGCGCAGGTCGTCGTTGTTCATGACGCCATTGAGGTGCGAAATGACGGACCAGGCGTTGCTCAGTTTGTTTTCCAGCGACTGCATGGGCTGGGCCAGAGTGTCCCAGTCGGGGTCTTCGTTTTGAGCCAGGCTGGCGATTTTCACGCGGTTTTCGCTGAGAATCTGGTCAATCGCCGTTTCCATGTGCTCGGTGCGAACATGGTCAAACCTTGGCAGCAAATCATCTGTCAGTAACGGGTTATTCATGGATCCCCTTCTCAGCAATGAGTTGGTAAAGTAGCGTGACACAAACGACACTAGCGTCTTGGGCCCCGGGAATGGAGTTCGGTTGGAAGGTCTTTCCAAAACACGCCGTAAATACATCCCTGTAGGCTCGGCTCCGCCATCCATGGCTCCGCACGGTTTTGGAAAGACCTTCCAACCGAACTCCCCAAACTCGGGGAATAATCTCATCTATCGAGTATATGTAATGACGAATGTACGTTCTCACAAGGGTAGCACGCCAAATTTCGGAGCACGCACTCTGGTGGATCCCAGTGCTGTGGTTATCGGTAATGTTACAACCGGTGACGATTGCTCCATCTGGCCGATGACCGTGGTGCGGGGCGATATGCACAAGATCCGTATCGGCAACCGCTGCAGCATTCAGGACGGTTCCGTGCTGCATATTACCCACGCCAGTGATTATAACCCGGGCGGTTATCCGCTTACCCTTGGCGACGATGTAACCGTGGGGCATAAAGCTCTGCTACATGGCTGCACCATTGGTAGCCGTGTACTGGTGGGTATGGGCTGTATCATTATGGACGGAGCAGTGGTGGAGGATGAGGTGATCGTGGCTGCGGGCTGTCTGGTGCCGCCTGGGAAGACGCTGGAGTCCGGGCATCTCTATGTCGGCTCACCATGCAAGAAAGCTCGGCCTTTGAGCGAGAACGAGCGTTCGTTTTTTGCATACACGGCAGCCAATTACGTGAAGCTCAAGGATGAATACCTGACTGAGCTGAAACTATAATTCTGGTTAATTTTTGATCGCGTTCGAGAGGGCTTGAAAAATAATCCGGTGTTCATACATTCGTTAATAGCGGATGTTCACGGATATCCGACCGGCTAAAGCCAGTACGCAGAGCAGTTCCGGGAACGAGGCTGATTTTTTCAAATTCGTTTGTGTAGACAATAGAGGAGCTTCTTATGAGCAACCTTACCCGCTGGAACCCGATCAATGAACTTGAAGACCTGATGGGTCGTTATAACCGGATGTTTGGCGTGTCACGCACTGGCAGCGAAGGCAAAGACCTGTTCAGTCGCAGTGACTGGGCCCCAGCCGTCGACATCAAGGAAACGGACAACGCCTTCACCATAGAGGCAGAATTGCCAGGTATGGACAAAAAGGACGTGAAGGTAACCGTGCGCGACGGCGTGCTATCCATTGAGGGAGAGCGGAAGCATGAGGAAAAATCCGATGACAAAAAGGTGCATCGCGTTGAGCGTTTCTATGGCAGCTTCATGCGCCGCTTCACATTGCCGGAAAATGTTGACGACAATAGTGTGAAAGCCAATTTCAAGGATGGCCTGTTGACGCTCACCATACAGAAGGCAGAGCCGAAAGAGCCCAAAGCCATTGAGGTAGACGTACAGTAACTCACTTCACTTTTTGTGATTGATGCTGTGGCCGGGAGTCAGCTCCCGGCCACAGCTTTTTTTTGCTCGGTAAGGTTTAAACTGGTAGCGATTGCGAATTATATCGGGCCACACGATACATAACTTACCAAGGCGTAAACGAAAGGTCTGAACAGCAGTCTGAAGCCGTATGTCTCGTATCCACGAGCGCTAATGGAGAGCGTGCATCATGATGCTGTTCTGGCTGCTGCTACTTAACAGTCTGTTTTTAATTCCGGCTCTGGCCTTGCCGGGCGCCATGCCCTGGCTATCAATTGAGGCAATCGGACTTTGGGCTCTGTGCTGTCTGCAGCCGAACCCATATCGGCGTCACCCCATCACCACGGCCCTGGCGGTCATCTACAGTGGATTGGCATTCTTGGTGCTTGCGGACGCGCTCGTTCGTGAAAGCCTGGGGCGTGGACTGAATCTGTACCTGGAGCTCAGATTGCTGGGTGCCGCCTGGAACCTTTTGGAAACCAATCTGGGCACACTGATTGCGATTCTGGCTCTTGTGCTTCTCGCGGGCCTTCTGGCAAGCCTGGGCTGGCTGTTTCATACAAGCCTGCAGCGTCTGGGCTATCACTCGCGGGGAAATCCTGCCAAGCCGGTTTTGCTGGTGGCAGGCCTCGTTATTGCAGGAGCGGCAACGCCCCTTATCGGCAGCCCGGCGCTGGCGTTCGTGGCCAATCAGGCGTCTCTGGTGATTCATACCCACCGGACGACCGAGGCCTTTGCCGAGCAACTTCGGAATCAGCCGGGGGCTGGTCCAAATCCGCAACCCTTGGCGCGGCTGGCCGGTAAAGATGTGATTCTGGGCTTTCTTGAATCCTATGGCGTATCCACCCTGACAGACGATCGCTACCATTCAATGATCGATCAAAGCCTTGAATCAATGGCCAGGGAACTGGACTCGGCAGGCCTGACCGTCGTAACCGGACGGCTGCAATCGCCTGTCCAGGGGGGGCAATCCTGGCTTGGGCACCTCTCGGTGCTTAGTGGGCAATGGGTTCATAACCAGCTCGCCTACGAGACTTTCCTCAGTAGCAGCTATCCAACCCTTGTCGACGACTTTCGCAGCACCGGCCATAAGACGTTGGCGGTGATGCCGGCTATCACCAAAGCTTGGCCCGAGGGCCGGCTACTAAGGTACGAGCACATCTACGGTCATGACGATATGGATTATCAGGGGCCTGCCTTCAACTGGGTGACCATGCCGGATCAGTACACCTGGCGCTGGTTTCAGAAGCTGCGGGAACAGACACCAGAACCACTGTTCGCAGAGCTTGCGTTGATCAGCAGTCATGCACCCTGGGTTCCGATCCTGCCGGTTATCGAGGATTGGAATAGCATTGGCACCGGACAGGTGTTCGAGCGCTGGAAGGGAGCGGGAGAAACGCCTGTGTCTCTTTGGCGTGATCCCGGCCGCGTCCGTCACCACTATGCCCAGGCAATCGCTTATACGCTGACCGTTGCCAGTGGCTTCGCAGCCCGATATGTAGAAGAGAACACTTTGATGATCATTCTTGGCGATCATCAACCCGCCCCACTGATAACCGGCGAGAACGCCAGTCGGGATGTCATCGTCCACATCATCAGTGGCGATCCGGCGCTGGTTACACCGTTTCTATCCGGCGAGCTGCCAGGATTCCAGCTCGGCACCAGGCCCGACCTCCAAACGATGGGCGCCTCCATGAGCCAACTCCGGCCATTTCTGCACCGGCAATATGGCACTCTTTAAAATCGCCCTCAGGAACTTTTTTTTGCGCCCGCGTTTTCCAATGCACGGGCATAGTCCACGCCTTTGCGATGCTCCGCGATTCTATCCAGTATGGTTTCGCCGCTGTCGTTCACCGCGTTGAGATCCCGGCCCGCTTCTACGAAGAAGCCTACAAAACGCTCAAAATCTTCAGCCCTCATGGCCTCATAGGCTTTCAGCAATGCCGTGTAATCTGAATTTTCGCCATCAGGCTGGGTAATCAGATGGCTCTTTACCCGTTCATCACTCCATTCTTCACCAATGACTTTGGGTTTATCTGGTCCACTCACAATCAGTTTCTCCTTGTTCGTTAAATTTTCAATCAGGGCCGTATTTCTACCGGCAGGTCCCCGGTGGAAATGGATTCATCGCATTCCGGATCACGGATGGCGATCTCCACCCGGCGGTTCAGCGCGCGGTTTTCAGGCGTGTCGTTCGGGGCAAGTGCGTTGGTTTCAGCACGACCAGCGGCAACCACACGCTCAGCCGGCACCTGTTGGCTCATGACCAGCTCATGCACCACAGATACCGCACGGGCTGCGGACAGGTCCCAGTTGGAGCGATACCGGCTGCTGGAGATAGGCCTGTCATCGGTGTAGCCGGAAACCAGCACATCGCCGGTGCAACCAGCCAGAACGCCAACTACCCGCTCGATGATCGGGATCATCTCCGGTTTGATGGACGCCTCGCCAGAGCGGAAGGTGGCTTCTTCAGAGAACCGGATAACCACTTTGTTTTTGTCGTAATTGACACTCAAAGCCCCGGAAGCCACTTCGGCTTCCAGTTCGCCGATCATGCGGCTGGCCAGATCGATCACGCCGCCTGAAATAACCGTGGTCTCCGTGTCTGGCGCACGTTCATCAATGAACTCGGGATCCCGGGTCTGTGAGTCGGTGGGCTCTGGCAAAGATACGGTATCTGATTCCACCAAAGTAATCGGCGAACCACCAATACTATCAGACAGCACATTGGCAGAACCAAACGCAACGGACATGGAATTGGCCATGGCTTTGTATTTTTCAATATCCATTTCCGCAAATGACAACAGCAAAATAAAAAATGTCAGCAGCAGCGTTGCAAGATCCGCAAAGGTAACGATCCACGCAGGCGTTTGATTTTTTTGCCGGGGCTTTCGGATGTTCGGGATAGATTGCAAAACCTCAGGCCTCCCGCTCCGGTACCAGCCCAGTGCGGTGTTCTGGCGTTACAAACGAGGAGAGCAGTTCAGTCATCACTCTGGGGTTCTCGCCGCGCATGATGTTGCGCATGGATGTGATGATCAGAATCTGGTTGCGGCTTTCGTCTTCCGCCTTGAGCTGAAGTTTGTCCGCCAGGGGCAGAGCTATCAGCTGGGCAATGAACGCACCGTAAAGGGTGGTTAACAGAGCAACCGCCATAGCGGGGCCGATGGAGGAGGGATCATCCAGCGAGTTGAGCATCTGTACCAGACCCACCAGGGTGCCCAGCATACCGATGGCAGGGGCAGACTCTCCAATGCCCCGAAATACCCGCTCAGCCACCTCGTAACGTTCTGCCATCTGCTGGGACTCCTGAGCCAGTGCTTCTTCAACCAGCTCGGGCGGGTGCCCATCCACACACAGGTTGATGGCTTTCTGCAGGAATTCATTACCGGTTTGATGGTTTTCCAGCCCCAGAATGCCTTCCTTGCGTACCACCAGAGCCAGCGCGCCCACCTCACGGATCAGCTCCGCAGGCCGCTCGACCTTATCAGTAAACGCAGCACTCATGGCCAGGCGAAAGGCGCTCATTACGGATGACATGCGGAACTTTATGAGGGTTACCGCAAAGGTGCCACCCACCACTATCGCCAGGCCTGGCAGGTTGAGAAAGGTAAGAAGCGAGGCGTTTGCCAGCATTGCCAGAATCACAATCAGAATACCGGCGACAAGCCCTACGAGGGTAAGAATGTCCATGCATAGCCCTTATTGGATAGCCCTGACGGGTTGTTGTCTCTGAGACTGGCCCGGTGCGGTGCAATCTCTCAGTCGTTGCGCAACGCATCAATAACCGGCGCTGTGTCCGGCTGCACTCCCCGCCACACACGGAAGGATTCTGCGGCCTGCTCAATCAACATGCCCAGACCATCAAATACCCGGACGGCCCCATTATCCAGAGCCCACTGGTTAAACGTGGTTGCCTGCAAAGAATACATCATGTCGTAAACAACTGTGCCTGCCGCGATCACATTTGTGCGAAGAGGGGGCAAGTCGCCCTGCAAGCTGGCGCTGGTGCCATTGATAATGACATCAAATGGCTGATCCGGAGCTTCAAATCCACAGGCGCCGAGGGTGGTAGCACGTGCCTCATCGGCAAACAATCTAGCCAGTGCTTCGGCTTTGGCCAGGGTACGATTTGCGATCATCAGGCTCGATGGCTGCTGCTCAAGCAAGGGACCCAGAACGCCGCGAACGGCACCTCCAGCGCCCAGAATCAGTACCCGGGCACCCTTGAGCTGAACGCCGTGGTTGATCGTAAGATCCCGCACCAGGCCATGTCCATCGGTGTTGTCGGCCACCAGTTGGCCATCGCTGTTGTGATACAACGTATTGGCTGCACCGGCTTTTTCTGCACGCACTGTACGGCGCCCCGCCAGCTCCCATGCCTGTTCCTTGAAGGGGACCGTTACGTTCAACCCCCCGCCGCCGCCGTCAAAGAACTCGCGAACGGTCGTAGCAAAGCCATCCAGAGGCGCCTGAATCGATGTGTACTCAACCGGTTCGCCGGTTTGCCTGGCAAACAGGCTGTGGATTCTCGGCGACTTGCTGTGGCTGACCGGGTGGCCCACCACCGCATAAAGCTGATTGCTCATTACTAACCCCGCTTACTGCGATTCGCCGGCCAGCCAATCGCGCCCGGTGAGAAAATGCTCTGTCAGGCGTGCTTCTTCGCTGCCCGCCTCCGGTACCCGGCTGTAGTCCCAACGCACCAGCGGAGGCAGCGACATCAGAATGGATTCTGTGCGCCCACCAGACTGCAGGCCAAACAGGGTGCCGCGGTCGTACACCAGGTTGAACTCAACGTAACGCCCGCGCCGGTAGAGCTGGAAATCCCGCTCACGCTCACCGTAAGCGTGATCCATGCGGCGCCGTACGATAGGTTCATAGGCTTCAATATAGCTGTCACCCACGGACTTCATCAGAGCAAAATCCTTTTCAAAATCTCCGGTGTTGTGGTCGTCGAAGAAAAGCCCACCAACACCCCGCGGTTCATCCCGATGGCGCAGGTAAAAGTAATCATCGCACCAGTCTTTGTAGCGGCGATACGTGTCCTCACCAAACGGTGCGCAGGCGTCTTTGGCTGTTTTGTGCCAGTGCACGCAATCCTCGTCAAAGCCGTAATACGGGGTCAGGTCATAACCACCTCCAAACCAGTAAACCGGTTCCGCATTCTTCGGCGTGGCGATGAAAAATCTTACGTTGGCGTGGGACGTAGGCACGTAAGGGTTGTTCGGGTGAATCACCAGGGAGACACCCATAGCCTGCCAGGGCGCACCAGCCAGATGGGGGCGATGTGCTGTGGCCGACGCCGGCATGGTCTCGCCCATTACGTGGGAAAAGTTGACCCCACCTTTTTCGAAGATGCGACCATCACTGATCACACGGCTCACACCGCCGCCGCCTTCGGGGCGATCCCAAGCGTCGCGAACCAACTCTGTACCGCCTTCCAATGCTTCCAGGCGTTGACAGATGGCGTCCTGCAAGCCAAGCAGATACTGCTTGACCGCATTACTATCGGGTTGCTGTGGCATGAATTCTCCTAACGAAGCTGTTTTCCGCTGACAATATCAATAATTCGGCTGGGTTTCCGGTTACCGCCAAGGTCGCCCGGAACAATCTGGTCGAGCTGGTCGCCAAAGTAGCGGTGAACCTGTGAGGCGTCGAGGGCCGGCTCTTGCCCAGCCGGATTGCAGGACGTGGATACCAGAGGCATGCCGGCGCTCTCACACAGGGCTTTAACCACCGGATGCTCGCTGACTCTGACAGCAATCGAGCTATGGCTGCCACGTACCCAGTCAGGAACCTGTCTGTTTACATCTGGCAGCAAACAGGTCACCGGGCCGGGCCAATAGCCCAAAGCCGCCAGTTGGAGTTCTTCGGACAGGGGGTTCAGCAGAAAGCGAATCTGCTCCACAGACGCCGCTACCAGAATCAGGCCTTTTTCCATCGGTCGGTTCTTGAGCTCAAGAATGCGTGTTACCGCCTGCAGATTCCAGGGATCACACCCAAGGCCCCAGACTGCCTCGGTGGGGTAGGCGATAACGCCGCCTCGCAGGATCGCACTGCGGGCAAGCTGTAACTGCAGTTCGTTTAAAGGGTTTGGCGCAGCCATGCTGATGTTTTCAGACCAAAAACGGAATTAATCATTACACCGGGCTCAAGCGATTCTCTGAAAACCTCCGGGAGCGGAGCTCACCAACCCTTCAAGCTCGAGAAGCAGAAGAGACTGGACAAGCTGATCGGCCGGAAGACCAGTTGCCGAACACAGTGCATCGGTTGACTGGGGATCATACCCTAATGCCTCAAACACCGCGATTTCCCGGCGGTCCAAAGCTTGCGTCGGGCTCGTAACCGAACTGTCCCTGGATCGCTTCACGGGCGCCAGAGCTGATACCGCGCAACCGGAAGGCAGCGACCAGGACGCACCCAGTTCTTCCAGGACATCGTCGACTGTATCAACGAGCCTGGCGCCCTGTTTGATCAAATGGTGGCAGCCGCGCGCCACCGGGCTGTGAATGGATCCGGGAATGGCGAAAACCTCGCGCCCTTGTTCCAGAGCCATACGGGCGGTGATCAGGGAACCACTTTTCAAACCGGCCTCCACCACCAGAATGCCACGGCTCAGGCCGCTGATGATACGGTTACGCTGGGGAAAGTGTGCAGCTCTTGCGGGCGTGCCCGGTGGATACTCAGATACCATCAGGCCTTCCTCAATAACCCGCTCACCAAGCCGGCGATGCTGGTTCGGGTAGATTCGGTCAAGGCCACAGCCGATGACTGCAATTGTCGCGTGCCCGGCATCCAGGGCTCCGGCGTGCGCGGCACCATCAACACCCAGTGCAAGGCCACTGGTTACCAGCAGATTCCGGTTGCTCAGCTCTGCCGCAAAGCGCCGGGCGTGATCCAACCCGGCAGGCGTGGCGTTGCGACTGCCAATAATACCAATCTGTTCATAACTCAAAAGGCGAACATCACCTCGGGCAAACAACACCAGAGGCGCATCGTGAATGTGCCTCAGAGCTTCCGGATAGTCGGGTTGTTGCCAGCTCACAATTTCAATGCCATGTCGCTCACAATCAAGAAGAGCCTGCCGGACTGAGTTTACCGAAGCATTTGCTTCATCTTGCTGCTGCCATGCAAGAATTGCCGCAACAGTTTCAGCATGCAGGCCATGCGCCCGGAGTGTCGCGGAGTTTTTGACAAGAAGGTCAGTGAGCTCGGGAATTGTTGCGAGCATGGCCCGCCGACGGGCGCGCCCGAACTTGGGCAAACAGGTTAGAAACAACCACTGCGCAGAAGGAGAGGAAAACACGGCATCATCCTTGAAGACAACAAAGCCGGGCCTTCCTGGCCCGGCTTTTGATTAACCAATTATGGAATCAGGGGTTTGTGACCTTGTCACCTACCGTCAGCGGGCGTGTTGCCTGCAGTATCAGTCCATAACTCATTTTTTCATAAACCTGGAACACCATCAGCAAACCGGCTCGCTCGGAGGGCAATTCGACTGTCTCGTTAGTAACGGGGTCGCGCGCCAGACTACCGCTTTTGAGAATCGCCATCACGTTACCGGCTTCGAGGCCTTCACGGCTGCCGCGATTGATGGCAACCACATTGTACTGACCAATCTGGGTAACACCGCCGTCCACCGAGATCATTTTACCTTCGATCTGCTGGTCGGGAGAGCTTGGCACAAAACTGGTGGTCAGACGACGGTCTTCATTCACCAGCAAGCGATCCCCTATACGCACCTCTTCACTGGAGCGTGTCAGGTTCAGGGTCAGAACATCGCCGTCTTCGGCAACAACATCGCCACGAGCAATACTGCGTGCTTCCAGGCCGAGAAATTCTCCGGTGTCCGGATCGACAAATTCCTTACTGCGGCGGAAAATACCCACCTTGTCGGCCGGCTTTTCACCGCGCGCATACACCCGGTCACCCGCGCCGGTCAGAATGCGACTGTCTCGGCCTTCCAGCACATAAGGTGCCTGGTTGATCAAATCCGCGCTGACGATGCGGGTATCCGTCAGAAAGCTGCCTATTGCATCCAGTGGGATTGCAGGGATAGGTGTATCAATCTGCTCCGAACGCACCTTCGGTGACAACTTCACAACACCGTTGTTGGAAGTTACCTTGGTGATTCTGGGCTTGCCATCGATATAAACCAGGGCAAGACGATCGCCCGGGTAAATCAGGTGCGGGTTGGCAACCTGCGGGTTAACGTGCCAGATTTCCGGCCAATACCACGGGTTGCTCAAAAAACGCCCGGAAATGTCCCACAGGGTATCACCCTTCACAACAGTGTAACGCTCAGGATGATCAGACCGCAGTTCTGGTGCAGCGTGAGCCCAGGAGGTTAATAGCAGCGTAGTGGCTGCCAGAGCGTACAGCAGTTTCCTCATTGTCTAAGTCCTTGATCGCGTGCTTGATTCTGTGAATTCTGGTAAGGATGCAGCCAGTTGTCTGCAGCTTATTACGTTGTTATGCAAGTTACTATAGAAGAAGTCTCGCAAATTGTGATGTTATCTTTTGTTCTTCCAGTAAATTCTATGCCATTTGCAAAAGATTTTAACTATTGCCTGATCAGTTTGTACTCAATCGGCGAATTGTTGGATAATGTACCCAAAGGTGCATGACGCTGCTCATATTAATGTGAGAGGAACAATTTGCGCAGTACGCTGTCGCATTTCAGAGATTGCTTTCACACGGTTACAAAAGACAACGTTAAACGTCAGGCAAAGCCATAATGAATGCCAGTGAACAACCCTGGCGTTCGTCATACAGGCCAAAAGTACGAACACTATGATACTAGATATTCTCGAATACCCGGATCCCCGTCTACGCACCATCGCCAAGCCGGTTGATGAACTGACGGATGCCGACCTTACGCTGATCGACGACATGTTCGAGACCATGTACGATGCGCCGGGCATTGGCTTGGCCGCGACACAGGTGAACGTGCACAAGCAGATCATCGTTATGGACCTGTCCGACGACAAAACTGAACCGAGGGTATTTATCAACCCAAAGGTTGAGGTTCTGGATGGTGAGCGAGAAGCCATGCAGGAAGGTTGCCTCTCGGTACCCGGATTTTATGAAGACGTCGAGCGCATAGAACACTGCATCATTCGCGCGATGGATCGTGACGGAAAGCCCTTTGAAATAGAGGCCCGGGGCCTGCTGGCGGTCTGCATCCAGCACGAAATGGACCACCTGAACGGCAAATTATTTGTCGACTACCTCAGCAACCTCAAGCGCAACCGTATTCGCAAGAAGCTGGAGAAGCTTCAAAAACAAAGTGCGTGAACACGGCCTGAAGCATGATTAGTTTGTAGAACGTACTGGACCGGGCCATGGCCCGGTCTTTTCGTATTCAATGAAACAGAGACCCAACACCGTGCGACTCGTTTTTGCCGGCACTCCGGATTTTGCAGCAACCGCTCTGAGAGCGCTGCTGGGCACCCACCACACCATCGTGGGCGTATACTCCCAGCCGGACCGGCCAGCCGGCCGTGGCCGTAAACTGCAGCCCAGCCCCGTCAAACAGGTTGCTCTGGACAACGGCATCCCGGTATTCCAGCCGGAAAGCCTGAAAACCCCGGATGCACAGCAAGAACTCGCAGATCTCCAGCCGGATGTCATGATCGTTGCCGCCTACGGGCTGATTCTGCCGGAAGCGGTTTTGAGCATTCCTGACCACGGCTGTCTCAACATTCACGCCTCGCTTTTGCCGCGCTGGCGTGGCGCGGCGCCTATCCAGCGTGCCATTGCTGCCGGTGATGCCGACACCGGCATTACCATCATGCAGATGGACAAAGGCCTGGATACCGGCGACATGCTCCTGAAATCCCTGACCACCATCCATGCCAATGATACCGGCGGCAGCCTTCATGACCGCCTCGCCGAGTTGGGTGGCCAGGCCATTGTTGAAGCTCTGAGCCTGCTGGAAAAGGGCGAACTCCAAGGCGAAGCTCAGGATGACGAACAGGCCAGTTACGCTCACAAACTCTCCAAGGACGAAGGTCATATCGACTGGTCACAGGATGCCTCTGCCATCGAACGCCTGATTCGCGCCTTCAACCCCTGGCCCGGTACCTACACGGATCTGGAACAGCAGCGCCTGAGGATCCACGAGGCCACTGCCGCCGGTGAGAGTAGTCATGAGCCCGCGGGCACCGTGATACAGCGGGAGCGTGATGGTATTGATGTTGCCTGCGGTACCGGCACTCTGCGCATCACCCGGCTGCAGCTCCCAGGATCCCGCGCCCAGAGCGTAAATGACCTGATTAACGGTGGTAAACAGCTGCTGTTACCCGGACAGGAGCTGCACTGACATGGGCGACTACGATCAGCCCATGCGCGCTATTGCTGCCGATGTTCTGTTGGCGGTCGAAAACGGCGAGTCTTTATCCCAATGCCTGCCTCCGGCCCTGCAGCGCCTCGCCCTAAACGAGCGCCCGGTGCTTCAGGCCCTCTGTTACGGCACGTGCCGCTGGTTTCATCGTCTCGACAGTGAGCTGGTCAGCCGGCTGAAAAAGCCGATAAAGAAGCCGGACCGCATTGTTCACCACCTTATGTTGATCGCTCTTTTCCAGCTGCGCTTCAGCCAGCAGGCAACCTACGCCATTCTCAATGAAACCGTGGAGGCCTGCCGCGCGCTCGACAAACCTCACCTCACCGGCCTGGTAAATGCCGTTTTGCGGGCTGCCGAGCGCGAAGGTGCGCCGGAGCCGGAAAACGATGCCAGTCGCTTCAGTCATCCCGTCTGGATGGTAGAAAAGCTGCGCCATAACTGGCCTGACAACTGGCAGCAGATTCTTGAGGCAAATAACGCCCAGGCTCCCATGACACTGCGAGTGAACGCCCTGCGCTTTAACCGCGATGAGTATCTCGCGTGGCTGAACGAAGCAGGTATCGAGGCGACCGCCACCCAGTTCGCGCCCCAGGGTATCCAGCTTGGCAGGCCGGTGCAGGTTGATCAGCTACCCTGGTTTGCCGACGGTGCTGTCAGCGTTCAGGACGAGGCCGCGCAGCTTTGCACCACGCTGCTGGATCTGGCGCCGGGACAGCGGGTCCTGGACGCCTGCGCAGCACCTGGGGGAAAAACCTGTGCCATTCTCGAAAGCCAGGCAGAGCTGGCCGAGGTAGTTGCCATCGACGAATCGGCTGCGCGCCTGCCCCGGGTTCAGGAAAATCTCGACCGCCTGGATTTACACGCAAGCTTGCTGCAAGCAGATGCTGCTGACACCGAACAGTGGTGGGACGGCAAAGCGTTCGATCGCATTTTGCTGGATGTACCCTGCAGCGCCAGCGGCGTTATCCGTCGCCACCCGGACATCAAGCTGTTGCGCCGGGAAACCGACGTTGTCCCACTTGCTGCAATACAGCTCGGACTGCTGGAAGCCATGTGGACGGTACTCAAACCGGGCGGGCGCCTGGTCTACGCAACCTGCTCCGTGTTCCCCCAGGAAAACCACCGTATAATCCAGAGGTTTCTCAAACAACAGAGCAGCGCCGTTCTTATTGAGCCAGACGTCCCGTGGGGACGCGATATAGGCGCGGGGCGACAACTTCTCCCCGATCCAATCAGCCATGACGGCTTTTTCTATGCCGTACTGGAGAAACCTGAATTATGAAAATTCTGATCCTCGGTGCTGGTCAAGTGGGCGGCACGCTGGCGGAGAATCTGGCCAGCGAAGCCAACGATATTACGGTCATAGATACAGACGCCATTCGGCTGCGCGAGCTGCAGGACCGCCTCGACATTCGCACGGTACAGGGCAACGCCTCCTACCCGTCAGTTTTGCGACAGGCGGATGCGGATGACGCGGACATGCTGATAGCCGTCACCAACAGCGACGAGACCAACATGGTCGCCTGCCAGGTTGCCAGCATCCTGTTCAGCACACCCACCAAAATCAGCCGAGTGCGTGCCAGCGCCTATCTCTCCAGCAACGAGCTGTTCGGAGAGGGCGGTTTTCCAATTGACGTCATGATCAGCCCGGAACACCTGGTTACCCGGCATATAACACGGCTGATCGAGTACCCGGGTGCCCTGCAGGTACTGGAGTTCTCCAAGGGCCTGGTCCGGCTGGTGGCCATTCGGGCCACGGAGGGTGGCCCTCTGGTCGGGCGCGAGCTGTCTTATTTTCGTATGCACATGCCCAAAATTGATACCCGGGTGGCAGCCATCTTTCGCAAAGACCACGCCATCATGCCTAAGGGCGATACGGTGATTGAGGATGGTGATGAAGTGTTTTTCATTGCCGGTGCCGACCACATTCGTTCGGTTATGAGCGAACTCCAGCCGCTGGTCAAAAACTACAAGCGGGTTTTTATCTGCGGCGGCGGCAACATCGGCCAGCGCCTGGCCCACACTCTGGAAAACCGCTATCAGGTAAAACTGCTTGAGCGTAACCACGAACGCTGCGTGCTGCTCTCCGAAAACCTGCGCAAGACGGTCGTGCTTGAAGGCAATGCCGCAGACAAAGACATACTGCTTGAAGAGAACATCGAAAATACCGATGTGTTCTGCGCCGTTACCAACGATGACGAAGCCAATATCATGGCCTCGCTGCTGGCCAAGCGCCTGGGCGCCCGCAAGGTGTTCACCCTGATCAACAACCCCGACTATGTGGATCTGATCCAGGGCGGCGAGATTGATGTAGCGATTTCCCCCCAGCAGACCACCATCGGCAGTTTGCTCACTCATGTGCGCCGTGGCGACGTTGTAAACGTTCACTCACTGCGCAGAGGCGCTGCCGAGGCCATTGAGGCCATCGCCCACGGCGATCATAAATCCTCCAAGGTGATTGGCAGACGACTTGATGAAATCAACCTGCCGCAAGGCGCGACCATCGGAGCGATTGTCCGCCACAACGAAGTACTGATCGCCCACGACCACCTGCGGGTGCAACCGGATGATCACGTGATCCTGTTCCTGGTAGACAAATCGCGGGTGCGGGAGGTTGAAAAGCTCTTCTCCGTGGGGCTCACTTTCTTCTAGTTCAAAATCAAGAGCATGAAGACTACTTAGAAATACCGGTTTGGCGCGCGTATAATGCGCCTTTTTTCCGAATGACCCTCTTGCGAGCAAATTGCACATTGGCTCGATACTAACTCGAGATTGAGTCGAAGAGTGGATACACACAGACCGAATCAGCAGGCAAACGTTGTGACAGACAGAGCGACAGACAAGGCAAAGAACATCAGCACTCCGGACATCAGGACTTTTCAGGGCCTGATTCTGGCTCTGCAGAATTTCTGGGCACAACAGGGTTGCGTGGTGCTTCAGCCGCTGGATATGGAAGTAGGCGCCGGCACCTTTCACCCGGCCACCTTCCTGCGGGCCATAGGGCCGGAAACCTGGAATGCCGCTTACGTGCAACCGAGCCGCCGCCCCACCGACGGCCGTTACGGCGAGAACCCGAATCGCCTGCAGCACTATTACCAGTTCCAGGTGGTACTCAAGCCATCGCCTGACAATATTCAGGAGCTCTACCTCGATTCACTGAAAGCATTGGGGCTTGATCCTCTGGTGCACGATATCCGCTTTGTAGAAGACAACTGGGAATCGCCCACACTGGGCGCCTGGGGTCTGGGCTGGGAAATCTGGCTGAACGGAATGGAAGTCACCCAGTTTACCTATTTCCAGCAGGTGGGTGGCCTTGAATGCTACCCGGTTACCGGCGAGCTCACTTATGGCCTCGAGCGTATTGCCATGTATCTGCAGGGCGTCGACAGTGTTTACGACCTCGTCTGGACAGAAGGCCCGGATGGTGTAGTCACCTATGGCGACGTGTTCCACCAGCAGGAAGTGGAAATGTCCACTTACAACTTTGAGCACGCAGACGTTGAGTTCCTGTTCCAGAGCTTTGATGTCCACGAACGTGAAAGTGCCCGGCTGATTGAAGCCGGCCTGGCGCTGCCTGCCTACGAGCAGGTTCTGAAAGCGTCTCATACCTTCAACCTGCTGGATGCCCGCCACGCCATCTCGGTCACCGAACGCCAGCGCTTCATCCTGCGGGTACGCACTTTGGCCCGAGCCGTTGCCCAGGCCTACTTCGACAGCCGGCGCAAGCTAGGCTTCCCGCTGGCCCCGGAGGCCCTGCGCCAGGAAGTGCTGGCCATAGCCGAAGCGGCCGATAACAAGGCTAACGGCAAGAAAGGTAAAAAAGCGAAGCAGGAACAACAGGCAGAGGGTAAGGCATAATCATGGCAAAGCAGGATTTTCTGGTCGAACTGGGCGTCGAAGAATTGCCCTCGAAAGCACTCAAGCCGCTGTCTGAAGCATTCACTCAGGGTATCACCAAGGGCCTGGAAGACGCGGGCATCGAGTTTGGCAAGGTAGAAGCCTTTGCCGCACCACGCCGCCTGGCGGTTCGCATACGTGACCTCGCCGATGCGCAACCCGACAAGCCCGTTGAAAAGCGTGGCCCGGCAGTCAAAGCTGCCTTCGATGATTCCGGCAACCCGACCCGGGCTCTTACCGGTTTTGCGACGTCTCTGGGCGTAACCCCGGATCAGCTCGACACCCTGGAAACCGATAAAGGTGCCTGGCTGGTCTATCGCACCGTAGAGCAGGGCAAGCCTACTGTAGACCTGATGTCCGGGCTGGTTGAGCAGTCGCTGGCGTCACTGCCGATTCCAAAGCGTATGCGCTGGGGCGCCCACCGCACAGAGTTTGTCCGGCCTGTGCACTGGCTGGTAATGCTGTTTGGCAACAAGGTCATTGATGCGCCCATCATGGGCCTGACTCCAGGCAACAAAACCCGGGGCCATCGTTTCCATTGCCCGAAAGCACTGATCATTCCAACACCTGCGGATTACGAAGTTGTCCTGGAGCAGGAAGGTTATGTGATTGCTGATTTCGCCAAGCGCCGTGAACAGATCCGCACTGGTGTCAGTGCCCTTGCCGAGACCGAAGCCGGTGCTAAAGCAGTCATTGATGAAGATCTTCTCGACGAGGTCACTGGCCTGAACGAGTGGCCAGTGCCGCTGATGGGCCGCTTCGACAAGCGGTTCCTGAAAGTGCCTTCAGAGGCCCTGATTTCCTCTATGGCTGAACACCAAAAGTACTTCCACGTGGTGGGTACCGATGGCGCAATGCTGCCTCTGTTTATAACCGTTGCCAACATTGACAGCAAAGACCCTTCTCAGGTTATCTCAGGTAATGAAAAGGTGATTCGCCCGCGCCTCTCAGACGCTGCGTTCTTCTATGAGACCGACCGTAAAATCCGCCTGGAAGACCGTATCGAAAGGCTAAAGCCGATTGTCTTCCAGGACAAGCTCGGCAGCGTTTACGACAAAGCCGTTCGCGTCGCCGCGCTGGCCGGGAGAATCGCTTCAGCGATTGGCAGTGACTCAGCCCTGGCCGAGCGTGCCGCCATGCTGGCCAAGACCGACCTGGTGACGGAGATGGTACTGGAGTTCAGCGACCTTCAGGGCATCATGGGCCAGTACTATGCAGCCAATGACGGCGAGCCAGCCGATGTAGCAAAGGCCATGAACGAGCAGTACATGCCGCGCTTTGCCAAAGACAGCCTGCCCACCACGCTCACAAGCTGTGCCCTCGCCATCGCAGATCGTCTGGATTCACTGGTAGGGCTTTTTGGCATTGGCCAACCGCCCTCCGGCACACGAGACCCATTCGCCCTGCGCAGAGCTTCCCTGGGAGTACTGCGCATCATCATCGAACGGGAGCTGCCGCTTGATCTGCAGACATGCTGCGAGTGGGCGGAAGAAAACTTCACCGGGCTGACCGAAGAGAATACCGCCTCCACCGTTGTTGATTACATGCTGGACCGGTTCCGGGCTTACTACGATGAGCGCGGCATTGGTGCTGAAGTGTATCTGGCTGTTCACGCCCGTCGCCCGACCCGTCCGCTGGACTTCGACCGCCGGGTGAAGGCCGTGGAAGCCTTCCGCCAGCTGCCAGAAGCCCTGGCTCTTGCCGGTGCCAACAAGCGGGTTTCCAACATCTTGTCCAAGCAAGCTGGAGAACACGTAGGTGAAACCGTCAACAGCGACCTTCTGCAGGATGCGGCCGAGAAAACTCTGGCAACGCAGGTAAACCAGCAAGCCGAGAAGGTGCTTCCGCTTTTTGAGCAAGGCAATTACGCCAGCGCACTGCGATCACTGGCAAGCCTTCAGGAGCCGGTAGACAGCTTCTTCAACGAAGTGATGGTGATGGCAGAGGATGACGCCGTACGGGACAACCGCCTTGCGCTGCTGAACCGCCTGCACAACCTGTTCTTGCGCGTTGCAGATATCTCACTGCTGCCCGCTGCTGGCTGACCGATGCTGATCATCCTCGACCGGGACGGGGTCATCAACGAGTACGATGGCGATTACATATGCTCTGTTGATGAGTGGCAACCCATTCCCGGCAGTATTGAGGCGGTGGCCCGGCTTTGCAAAGCCGGCCACAGTATTGCCATCGCAACCAACCAGTCAGGTATCGCCAGGGGCTACTACAGCACCGACGTGCTGGATGCGATGCACGAAAAACTGGAACGATTGCTGGAAGCGCAGGGCGGACATATCAGTTTCATTGCCTACTGCCCGCACCATCCCGACGATGGTTGCCGTTGTCGCAAGCCACTCACCGGCTTGCTGGAACAAATCCGTGATCATCTCCATCTCGACACCCTGAACGGCGCCGTTATGGTCGGTGACAGCCGCAAGGATCTGGAGGCCGGCTTTGCTGAAGGCTGCCAACCCGTACTGGTCCGAACTGGCAATGGCGCGGATACTGAATATCACCTGAAAGCCCGCCCGATTCCCGGCGCCAGCGTGGCGATATACAACGATCTCAGTGCATTTGCGGATGCCTTTTTATCAGGTCCTGGGCTGGTAAAAAACAAGTGAACCCGTATAATACCGGCGGTTAATCGGCGTGTGGCGCAGCTTGGTAGCGCACTTCGTTCGGGACGAAGGGGTCGCAGGTTCGAATCCTGCCACGCCGACCAGAATTCAACGACTTAGGGCGCATCTTCGGATGGGCCCTTTTTCGTTTCTGGTTGGGTACGCCTTTGGCACACAAACCCGGTATTCTGGAGTTTGATGAGTTGCGACTAACGACAAATTCCTCCCACTTTCATTAAGGCAACATCCATGGCTATAGAACGCATTTCAACCAGCAGCCGCATGAGCAAAATCGTAAAGCACAATGGCACGGCTTATCTGTGTGGACAGGTTGCCAAGGACAGGCATGGCGACATTCATGCTCAAGTAACTGGCATGCTGGAAAAAGTAGATGAGCTTCTGGAGAGCATTGGGTCAGGCCGCGACAAGATCCTGTCCGCGACGATTTACCTTGCGGATATGTCTGACTTCAAAGCTTTAAACGACGTATGGGATAACTGGGTACCCCAAGGGGAGGCCCCGGCACGGGCCTGTGTGCAGGCTCAGATGGCATCACCGGAGCTGCTGGTAGAAATCTCGGTCGTTGCCGCCTGTTAAACGGCCAGATGCCGTCGGAACAGCGCCAGCGCTGTGCTGAAGACCACTACACCGATACCGGCCAGCGCCAGCATTTGCGGCCACACCACGTCCAGTCCTGCACCCCGATACAGTATGGCCTGAGCCATACTCACGAAATGTGTAGTGGGTGCCGCCAGCATAATATTCTGTACCAGATCCGGCATGCTTTCTCTTGGCGTAATACCGCCAGAAAGCAGTTGCAGCGGTAGAATGGTGAGGATCAGCAGCAAGCCAAACTGCGGCATGGTGCGCGCCACCGTGCCAATCAGGATACCGATCGCAGTGGTGGAAAACAGATGAATCAAAGTGCCGAACAGGAACAATAAAACCGAACCCTGCACGGGCACGGCAAGCACGTCCTGGATCACAATAGTGATGGCCAGAATCGCCGCCAGCATAACCACCAGACCATTCGCCCAGACCTTGGCAGCCATAATCTCGAAAGGCCGCACGGGCATCACCATAAGATGCTCTACTGTGCCATGTTCGCGCTCACGGATCAGTGCGGCGCCGGTCAGGATAATGCTGATCAGGGTAATCTGGGTAATCAGCTCCATAACGCCGCCAAACCAGGTGCCGTCAAGGTTTGGATTAAAGCTTACCCTGGTAACCAGCTCTACCGGAAGCGAGCTTGCAGAGCTTCCTGTCTCGAGATATTCCGCCACCTCCGTGGTAATGATCTGCTCAATGTAGCTGGCGCCGATAAACGCCTGTGTCATTCGCGTGGCATCGATATCCAGCTGCAGACCGGAGACTTTTCCACTGCGCACGTCCCGCTCAAAGCCTTCCGGAATGATCAGGGCGAAGGTATGAGTACCCTGGTCCAGCAGCTCGTCAACCTGATCAAAAGCAACGAGATCAGGCTCCAGAAACCAGGGCTCTTGCAGCGAGTCTATAACGTGGCCGGACAGCGCTGTCTGATCTTCGTCAACCACTGCCACAGGCGCATTGTGCAGTTCCATGGAGCCCGCAGAGCCAGCGGTATAGATAATCAAAGTGAAAGCCAGCAACACAAAGATCAGCAAAACCTTGTCATGCCACACGCTGCGCAGCTCTTTAACACCGAGGTTCCAGATAGTTCCGAGAGATTCCATCATCAGCGCCCCTGTTTCCGGAGTAAGGCCACGGCCAAAAACGTAAGCACGGGAATAAACGCCGCCAGTATCAGGAAGGCATGTTGCAGATCACCAAAGGCCAGCCCTTTGGTAAACACACCCCGAGAGATCTCCAGAAACCAGGTGGCGGGCCAGAACTGGCCAATGATCGCAGCAGCACCTTCCAACGCAGATACGGGTTCAGTGACGCCGGAAAACTGCACCGTCGGCAGGATCGTAATAATGGCGGTAGCCGCCAGTGCAGCAATCTGTGTAGAAGCGAAAGCCGAGATTACCTGGCCCAGGGCAGTCGTCGCCGTAACAAAGAGCAGGGCGCCGAGAGTCAAAGTCAGCACACCGCCCTTGATGGGTACGTCGAACAGGAATATTGCCAGCAAAACCAGGCTCGCATAGCTCACCATACTGAACCCGATGTAGGGCAGTTGCTTGCCCAGAAGAAATTCCAGCCGGGATACCGGGGTAACATACAGGTTGGTGATGGAGCCCAGCTCTTTCTCTCGCACAATGCCCAGAGCCATGAGAATCGCCGGAATAAAGATCAACAGAATGGGGATAACCGCAGGCACCATGGCATCCAGGCTGCGGAACTCCTGATTATACCGATAGCGGGTTTTTATGGAGACCAGGCTCAGATCCGGCACAGTGCCATAAGTGCGCAGAATCAGATCCTCAAAATAACTTAGATGCAGGCCCTGAATGTAGCCAAGAATGGTCTCGCCACGAAACGGCATGGCGCCATCTATCCAGACAGCTATCTCTGTGGGCCGGCCACTTTTCAGATCCTTACCAAACTCCGGGGGGAATGCGAGCGCCAGGCTGAGCTCGCCGGATATCATGCGTTGTTCCAGCTCAGCCATGGTTGCAATCGGAGGTTGCTCCACAAAATACCGTGAACCAGAAACCGCCGTGATGTAGTCCTGGCTCTGGGGGCTCTGGTCCTGATCCAGAACAGCAAAAGAGAGATCTTCCACATCCAGCGTAATACCATAGCCCAGGATCATCATCAGCAGTGCCGAGCCAACGAAGGCAAAAGCCATGCGAATAGGATCGCGTAGAAGCTCCCTTGATTCACGCCGACCATAGGCCAGCAGCCGCCTCAGGCTGAAGGCACTGTGACGCTGGGGCGATGAGCTGTCCGCACTCAGAACCCTGCCATCACCACGGCTCTGCGGCTCTTTGTCCACTGCCTCAAGGGTCTTCATAAATGCGGTTTCAAGGTTTTCAGCCTGAGCGTCCCGGACCAACGCCGCAGGCGTATCGCAGGCCAGCACTTCGCCGGCATGCATGAGGGAAATCCTGTCGCAACGCTCACCTTCGTTCATGAAGTGAGTAGAGATAAAAATGGTGACGCCGTCCTCCCTGGACAGACGCAGCAACAGTTTCCAGAAGCGGTTTCGGGCACCGGGGTCGACTCCGGAAGTGGGCTCGTCAAGAATCAAGAGTTCCGGTGAATGCACCACCGCGACGGCCAGAGACAGACGCTGGCGGACCCCCAAAGGCAGATTGCCGGCGAATTCCTCCATCACATCCGCAAGACCAAAATCCTGAGTGAGTTCATCCAGCCTGGGCTCAATACGCTCCGGCGGCAGGTGGAACAGGCGGGCGTGCAGCTCCAGGTTCTGGCGCACGGTCAACTCGCTATAGAGCGAGAACGACTGGGACATATAACCAACACGCTGGCGCGTAGTCAGATCTCTGGCATCCAGTGGCGAGCCGAACAGCGAAACCTCGCCCTCGGAAGGTGTCAGCAGGCCCGTGAGCATTTTCATGGTGGTGGTCTTGCCGCAACCGTTGGAGCCCAGGAAGCCGAAAATCTCGCCTTTAGGAATGGTAAAGCTGACGTTTTTCACCGCCGTGAAATCGCCAAAACGCAGAGTCAGGTTGTGCGCTTCTATGGCCGGCACATCATTCGAAAAAACCGCATTCCTGACCAGTTGTGACTCACTGCCTCCCCCGGATACGGGTTCCTGACGATCGTCTGGCAACAGGGCAATAAATGCATCATCCAGGGTTTTTGTAGCCGTTTTCTGCTTCAACTCCGCTGGGGACCCGGTTGCAAGAATGGCGCCGTCGTCCATCGCAACCAACCAGTCATAGCGCTCGGCTTCTTCCATATAAGCCGTAGCCACCAGCACGCTCATGGACGGCTGCTGTTGGCGAATGGTGTCAATCAGATCCCAGAAACGCTGCCGCGAGAGCGGATCCACCCCGGTGGTGGGCTCGTCAAGAATCAGCAGCTCCGGGTTGTGGATAAGTGCACAACACAACCCCAGCTTCTGCTTCATGCCTCCGGAGAGTTTGCCCGCTGGCCGGTTGCGGAAATCCAGCAGCCCGGTGGCATCCAGTAAACGGTCAACCTGTTCGGTTCTGGCCGCACCGGTAAGACCAAACAGATCGGCAAAAAAACCAATGTTCTCGTCGACCGTGAGCGTATGGTAAAGATTACCCCCAAGACCCTGGGGCATATAGGCAATGCGCGGTGATACCTCTCTTCGAAACCGGGAATCGGCCATATCGCCACCCAGTACCTGCAAGGTGCCTTGCTGCAGTTTTCGGGCACCGGCCACCAGCCCCAGCAGTGTGGATTTACCTACACCATCCGGACCAATCAACCCGACCATACAACCGGCCGGCAAGTTCAGGTTGATGTCCCGCAAGGCCTCGCGCCCGCCATAGATATGGCTGACGGCCTCCAGCCGCGCCACACACTGCATATCATCCATACCCGGGTTCTGCATCTCAGCCATTGGGCAAAGTCACCTGCAGATTTTCTGGCCAGGGTTTGCTTTCATCCAGGCGCACGTAGGCGTCTCCCGGCACACCGGTTTTTACCCTGTCGCGGTAGGCTTTCAGTAATTCCGGATCAATGCGAATGCGCACTCGGAACATGAGCTTTTCACGTTCGCTGCGCGTTTCCACTGCCTTGGGGGTAAACTGGGCTTCGGCAGCAACAAAACTGACTTCCGCCGGCACCACGTAATCGGGCAGAGCATCCAGAATAATGCGGGCTTCGGATCCAACCCGCACCTTGCCGGCCTGCGCGGTGGGCAGAAAAATGGTGAGGTACACATCAGTAACATCAATTACCGTTGCGACCTTGCCTCCGGCCGCCAACACCTCACCAGGCTCGGCCAGGCGGTACAGCACCCGCCCACCAATCGGGCTGATAAGGTGGCTGTCATCAATGGTGGTCTGAACCTTACGAATGCTGGCTTTCGCGGCTTCAATGCCCGCGCCCGCCGACGCCACCTGAACCTTGGATGCCTGCAACGCTGCTTCACCGGTTTCTGCAGTAGTACGGGCACGGTCAAGCTGCTCACGCGAGACATGACCTTTGTCCACCAAAGATTCCATCCGGCTTAATTCAGCCCGGGCCAGCCGGAGTTCACTTTCACGCTGAACAACAATCGCTTCGGCCAGATTCTGGGCTTCTACCGCCTGGTTCAGGTTAGCCTGAGCCGCAGCCATGGTTGCCTGCAGTTCGTCGGTATCCATTTCAGCCACCGCACTGCCGGCGTCAATCAGGTCGCCCTCAGCCACAAAAAAACTCTGCAGCCGGCCTGGAATCCGGGTTGCAATGTCTACCTGAGTAGCCTCTATACGGCCATTCCCGGAGGCAATATGTTCCGGAAGCCTGTCGCTATCCGGCACAAATTGCCAAGCGACTATGGCAATCGCGGCGATAACAACAAGAGTGATGAGAAGCTTCTGGCGAACTTTGGAGTGTGAACCGGACATTGTTCTTCCCTGGTGCAGGCGTGAGTTATTGCAGTCAAAATTAGGTTGCTACTAGTATAACAACAGATTTTTGTGTCGCACTGACGCGCGTCAAGAGGGCACGCGATGTCTACAGCAAATGCTCGATAGGCAAAAACGAGAAAAGCGAAACCAGCATACGTTTAAACGGCCCGGTTCCCGGATCGTTGCTGTGCCGAATCACTTCCTCACCATTGCGCTCAATCCACTGCAAATCGCCACCGTCGTCCAGCACCACTTCATACGCGGTTATCAGGGCTTGTTCTTCGAAATGGCTTTCCATCACCTGGGCCAGCTCCGGGCTTTCAATAACAAAGCCCAGCTCAGTGTTGATATGAACCGAGCGGGGGTCGAAGTTAAACGAACCCACGAACAGGTTCTCGCCATCAACCGCAAAGGTCTTGGCGTGGAGACTGGAGGAAGAGCTTCCCATCAGGTTGTCTTGTAATTGACGCTCCACAGATTCCTTTCCAGGTAACTTGCGAAGCTCAAACAGCTGCACGCCTGCTTCCAGCAGCGGCTTGCGGTACTTCGCGTAACCGGCGTGCACCATGGCTACGTCGTTGGCTTCCAGGGAGTTGGTCAGCACACGCACGTGAACCCCTTTACGTTCCAGGCCACGGAATATTTCAACACCGGCTTTGGTGGGAATAAAATAGGGTGACACCAGCGTCACCGAGCGTTCGGGGCTCCCCATGGCTTCTGCCAGTTGCCGGCTCATTAATCCGTTCTTTGGTTTTTTTCCCAGCACCTTGGCGGGATCGTCGCTGACCATGGAGACCGGTGCCCAAGTAAACTCCAGGTTGCCCGCCAGCAGGTTTCTCAGAAACTCTGAGTCGGCCACCGCACAGACATACCTGCTCGCCTCTGAGCTGGTATTGCATTCTCTCGCTGTCTCAACAACCCGTGCGAGATCCGTCTCTGATGGCTCCGGCAGAATGGTCGCAGCAGGGTATGACGAGGCACTTGACCAATAGCGATCAAAATCATCAGAAAGTTCACTCACCACCGGTCCGATAACCAATACATCAAGATCCGCAAACAGCGCACCCTCACCGGCTCCGAAATACTCATCAGCAACGTTGCGCCCGCCGATGATGGTTGCCTGGTTATCAGCAGTGAATGATTTGTTGTGCATGCGGTGATTCAGGCGCGAGAAGCTGGTTATGTAGCCGATCCACTTGGGGCTGCGCACCACAAACGGATTGAACAGGCGTACTTCTATATTCGGGTGAGTATCGAGCGCTGCGAGCGGTTGATCCAGCCCTGAGATGCCGTTGTCATCCAGCAAAAGGCGAACACGAACACCTCGCTCCGCCGCCCGATAAAGTACATCAAGCAACATGGTGCCGGTGATGTCGTATTGCCAGATGTAGTACTGCACATCCAAAGTAGCGTCGGCGCCTTCAGCCAACAACGCCCGCGCCGCGAACGCATCGTGGGCGTTTTCAAGCAGCACAATCCCGCTCTCGGTTGGGTGTGCCTCTATCAGCGGAACAATCGCGCTTCCTAGCCGTGTGTCTGCTGTTTTTTCAGCAGGCACCGCCCAGCTCTCGGTGCGATCAGCCATAGAAGGTAAAGCGCATCCGCTTATGGTCAGCAGAGCAGCCAGAACGGAGACCACGCCCGGGTAACGTCGCTTGAGCCAGTTCGACAATTGAGTTACTCCCACTGATCAGATGACTAATTGTAGCAGCTCATCTGTTGCTATTTTGACCTTAGTCAAACTAGAACTTATAAACTTATGCCGAATATTGGGGCTTCCACCTCTCAGGGGTATGGTCGAAGCTACACCTCGCTCTACCTAGACCTCCGGAGAAAAAATGATGAAGCTCTTATTGGCCACATTTCTCATTACCTTCGGGCTGAGCTTTCAGGCGTCGGCAGGCGAAGCTCTGTCCCTGACCGCCCAGGAAACTTACGACCTGGTTAAGAAGCAGGGCGACCAGATGCTGTTCGTTGATGTGCGGGATCCGGTAGAAATCATGTTTATCGGTTTCACCGACGCCGTTGACACGAACATTCCGTTCAAGCTCGCCGACCGAAGCAAATTTCTCGCAGACAAAGGCCGATTTGCCATGAACCCCAACCCGGACTTTGCGGCCAGTGTTGAGCAGGCCCTGAAGGATAAACGGCTGAACAAGGATGCCCTGATTGTCACCATGTGCCGCTCCGGCTCCACCCGCGGCAAACCCAGCGCAGACTATCTGCTGGACCACGGCTTCAGCAACGTGAAATACATTGATCATGGCTTTCAGGGTAGTGGCTCAAAAGAGGGCAAAAAGGCCGGCATGAGGATTGTTAACGGCTGGCAGAACGAGGGCTTGCCCTGGTCCATGAAGCTTAATCCGGAAAAAATATACCAGCCCTGACAACCGCTGTGCTGGCAGGGCACGGGCGATTCCTTAATCTGATAAAAATAGGGAGGACGTCATGGCCAAGCTGACAAAGGCTCACACAGCCACATACTTGGTGATAAGCATACTGGCAGTCCTGCTGATGCTGGTTGGCTCCCCCGGAATGGCGGCGGTTGAGCGCGCCCCCGCCACCGCCGATCATAGCAAATTCAAATCCCTCAAAGGCCCATTTGAATCCGCCAGCCAGGTAACCGAAGCCTGCCTGAGGTGTCACACCGAGGCGGCCGGGCAAATCAAGGCAACCACCCACTGGACCTGGCTCTACCAGCACGAAGAAACCGGGCAAACGCTGGGTAAAAACAAGGTTATCAACTCCTTCTGCGGTATGGCTGTCACCAATGAGCCCCGGTGTACTTCCTGTCACGTAGGTTATGGCTGGAAGGACATGAATCAGCCGCCGCCAGAAGCCGATTCTGCCGTCGATTGCCTGGTGTGCCACGACACAACCGGCGATTACTGGAAGTTCCCCACACTCGCAGGCGACCCGACCTATGTGCCCCGGGAATGGCCTAAAGGCAGCGGCAAGATGGTCCAGCCGCCGGATCTACCTGACATAGCCCAGAACGTAGGTGCCACTGGCCGCGCTAACTGCGGCAGCTGCCACTTCTACGGCGGCGGTGGCGACGGTGTAAAACACGGCGATCTCGACTCTTCACTGGTGTCGCCCGCCCGTTCCCTCGACGTACACATGTCCCCCGACGGCGGCAATTTCAGTTGCTCCGACTGCCATTCAACCTGGGGCCACAGTGTTTCCGGTAGCCGCTATCAGGTGAACGCGAAAGATACTCTGGGCATTGATATCCCCGGCCACACCGATCTCAGCCGCGCGAGCTGCGAGTCTTGCCATGGCGGTGAACCACATGGCAGGGAAAAGCTGAACGATCACGTGAACAAGCTGGCGTGTCAGACCTGCCACGTACCCGCTTTTGCCCGGGGTGGCGTGCCAACCAAGATGTGGTGGGACTGGTCCACCGCTGGCAAGCTTGACGAGAACAGCAAACCGGTCGCCACATACGATGATGCGGGCCACGTGAGCTACTTGAGCGAAAAGGGCGATTTCCGCCACGGTGAAAATGTGGTTCCATACTACGCCTGGTTTGATGGCACCGTTGAGTACACGATGGTCGATGAACAATTCGACATCGATAACCCGCCGCTGGAGATCAACCGGCTGGATGGCGAACCAAACGACCCAGGCTCACGCATCTGGCCGTTCAAGCTGATGCGCGGCAAACAACCTTTCGATACCGAACACAAAACACTCCTGGCCACTCACGTATTCGGCGCTGATGATTCGTCGCTCTGGAGCAACTACGACTGGCCCAAGGCCCTGAAATTTGCCAGCGACATGTCGGGCATGCCGTTCAGTGGCAACTTCGACTTCATGGAAACCAAAATGTACTGGCCGATTACCCACATGGTGCCGCCTGCAGACCAGGCCCTGCGTTGCGGCTCCTGCCATTCGGGAGAAAGTCGCCTGGCGGGCATTGGTGGCATCTATATGCCGGGACATAGCGGCAACCTCTGGCTGGATCGCATTGGCTGGCTGGCGGTGGCACTGACCCTGGCCGGAGTGGTGCTCCACGGCCTTGCTCGCGTGGTATTCAGAAGGAGGAAGCAATCATGAGCCGGGTACTGATCTTCAAACGCTTTGAACGTTTCTGGCACTGGTTTCAGGCCTTGCTGATTTTCAGCCTGCTGATTACCGGCTTTGAAATACACGGCAGCTATTCATTGCTGGGTTTTGGTGACGCTACGCGGCTGCATACCATCGGGGCCTGGTCACTGATCGTGCTCTGGCTGTTTGCAATTTTCTGGCACATAACCACCGGCGAATGGCGCCAGTATGTGCCCACCCGAGACGGACTGTTTGCGGTGGTGCATTACTACCTGATTGGCACCTTTACCGGTGCTGAACACCCTTATCGCAAAACCAGTAAAGCCAAGCACAACCCGCTGCAGCGGCTGGCCTATCTGTTCTTCAAACTGGTGATCTCACCCATCATATGGGTGAGTGGTCTGCTGTACCTGTTTTACAACGACTGGCCGGCCTTGCTTGCAGGGGCGTTAAACCTTGAGACCGTGGCACTGGTCCATACCGCTGCAGCCTTTGCCATGCTGGTTTTCATTATTGCTCATGTGTATATGACTACGATGGGACAAACCCTGACCAGCCACATCAAACCCATGGTGACCGGCTACGAGGATCTGGACGAACCTGCCGGATAATCCTGATAATTCGTGTTTGTGCTACCCACAAAAAGCCGGCCCTGTTCAAGGAGCCGGCTTTTTCATATCTCAGGGCTGTGTCAGGAAATCTCAGAAAGTGAAGGTCCGCATCGCAGGGTTCAGCATCTGGCCTGCCATTTCCGGAGGAGTTGCAACACCCACACCTTCAATCAGGTCGTTCTTGCTGTAGTCACTGTTTGGCAGGTACAGCGCGCAAACGTTGGCCACGCCACCCTGCTTTAGCAGACCACGCAACATTTGGCCGGGGGTTACATCCTTCGGCTTCAATGCCGGTGCTTCATAACTCTTCAGGGCCAAGTCGCCCGCTTTATCACACAGCAATACGTTCACCTTGGCGCCCTGCTGGGTCATGGTGTTGGAGAGAACCATCGCCATGCCTTGAGTTTGCAGGGAATCACTTGAAAGAATCACCAGTACTTCCTCAACCATTTTCGGATCTCCTGCGTGAGCGCTGATGGGGGCAACAGCAACTACGGACGCCGCGATAAGTGCCTTGAGTGATTTGATCATTTTGAAGTGCTCCTGTATCGGTTCATCGGTGGTATACATCCAGAATAGGCCGCCTGCCTGCTCTGTTCAGTGACAAAGTCACCTTTATGGCTCGATCTGGAAGACGACATGCTCTGCCATAAGCGCCACACCAACATCTTTGGTCTGGGGGACGTGAATGGCTGGCAAAGCCAGCACGGCGGTGATCCGGCGGGAACTTCTCGACACCCGTAGCGTCCGCTCGTTTGTAATGGACATGTTGAACGATACAGACGACAGTACGATTGTCAGTTTCGAAACGGTGAGCGACTTAAAATCAACTGCGCAGGCAAGAGCGCAAAACAGGAGAATAAAGCATGATTGGATACGTCACCATTGGTGTCAGCGATATGGAAAGAGCCAAGAAGTTCTACGCGGAGCTTCTGAGCGGTATGGGCGCAAAGCTTCTGCTAGACATGGGCCGCATTGCGTTTATTGGCGAAAGCATGAAGGGGCCGATGCTGGCGGTTTGCACACCGTTCGACGGCTCGCCAAACCATCCCGGTAACGGCAATATGCTCGCTTTTTGGCCAGGCTCCAAAGAAGCGGTTGATACCTACTACAAGAAAGCCATTGAGCTGGGTGCGACCTGTGATGGCGAGCCTGGGCAACGCATTCCTGACCAGTTCTACGGTGCCTACTTGAAAGACCAGGACGGCAACAAAGTGGCCTTCTTCCACTTCGGCTGATTCAGCCCTGCCTGAAACCGAGGCCGCTTTACTCTGCGGCCTCGGTTTCGAACCACCATCCCGGTAACAACCCTCGAATCTGCGGCTGCAAAAAGCGATCGTCTATCAGCCAGATCACCCCCCGATCATCCGGTGTGCGAATCACCCGGCCGGCAGCCTGGGCCACTTTCTGCAAACCCGGAATCAGATAGGTGTACTCATAACCGGCGCCAAAGCGTTTGTGCAGGCGATGTTTGAGGATCTCGTGCCAGGCATCAAAAGGCGGTAAGCCCAAGGTAGCGACAAAGGCGCCGATCAATTGATCACCCGGCAAGTCGATTCCCTCACTGAACACACCGCCCAGAACTGCGAACGCCACGCTGCCAGGCTCTTCACGGAACCCCGCCAGAAATTCCTTACGCTGTTGTGGGCTCATTCCAGGATACTGGGATCGCTGAGACACATCCGGAGCATGGCGAGCCAACGCTTCGCTAACTTCATTCAGATACTTAAAACTGCTGAAGAACGCTAAATAGTGCCCGGGGCGGGCCCGGTACTGTTGGGCAATCAATGTAGCGATGGGTAATACCGACCCCTCACGGTGAGCCTGGCGGGTACTGATCTTTGGTGTGAAATGCACCTGCAACTGATCAGCACTGAACGGGCTGGGCAGGGAGATAAAACGGCTGTCCTCCGGCAAACCCAACAGATCCCGGTAATAAACACCGGGGCTTAAAGTGGCAGAAAACAGCAGTACCGAGGCGGCTGCCTGAAAGCGGTCACGCAGGAAGTCCGCTGGCACCAGGTTCTGGATGGTCAGGCTGGCACGGCCCCTGCCTTCGCGACGAAACTCACACAGGGAATGGTCGCCAAAGGAATCCGCCAGCTTCATAAACGCCACTGATTCAAACAGCACTTCCTGAAGTGCCAGATCCGGCGGGTTGTCTGCCAGAAAATCCGTGAGCCCGGACACCAGCCCCAGCAGGCTGCCGGTAAGCGCTGAGGGCAGGCTGTCGAGAAACACCGGGCCATCGCTGTTATCTGATTGATCACGGATAACACCCTGCCAGGCTCGGGCCGCGCGGTCCAGATGCGGTTTCAGAGCTTTGGGTGCGGTTTTCCTCACTTTCAGCAGCCGCTGCTGGTCCAGCTGCACCGAATACATGCCGCGCCCGCGGTCCACCAGATTGTGCGCTTCATCCACGAGAACGGCGGTTTTCCAGTTGTTCTGCCGGGTGAGGCCATGGAGCAGGGCAGATTGATCAAACATCCGATTCACATCCCCAATGATCAGATCACACCAGCGCGCCATTTCCTGGGCCAGAAAATAGGGGCAGATGCCGTGGCCGGCGGCGATCTTCGCCAATACCTCCTGCGTAAGTGTTGTGCCAGCCTGAGCAGCTTCGGCACGGGCGTCCGGCAGGCGATCAAAGAAGCCTTTGGCCAACGGGCAGGAATCCCCATGGCAAGCTTTGTCCGGATGCTCGCAGGCGTCGGCTTTGGCCACCAGCTCCAGAGTACGGAGGGGCCAGATCTGCGGCGTGTCCTGCGCGGCTCGCAAGCGTTCCACAGCATCCACCGCCAGCTGTCGGGCGGTATTTCGACAGGTGAGGTATGCCAGCCGGTCGTGCCTGGCTGTGGGCATAGCCATAAGTGCAGGAAACAGAGTGCCGAGGGTTTTACCCAAACCCGTGGGCGCTTCCAGCAGCAAGGTTTCACCTTTTACGGTGTTTTTATATGCAGTTTCGGCGAGTTGACGCTGGCGGGGACGAAACTCAGCAAACGGAAAACGCAGGCCCGCCAGGCGAATATCCCGCTGTTCACGGTGATGGGCTTCCTGTTCTGCCCACAACCGGTAATGCCCGCACAGGACTTCCAGCTCCTGCCATAACTCATCGGCCTTGGCGGTTTCAGTAAGCGGTGTTTCCCGGTTTTTGCCGATGTCAAAATACACCAGCGACAGCTTCAGGGTTTTGCGGTTCTCCTGTCGACAGAGCAGAGCGCCGTAGGCTCTTAGCTGGGCCCGGTGCAAAGCCCGCTGGTGCGGTCGAATACGGGATACATCGCCACGGTGGGTTTTGATCTCTTCTAACAAGCCAGAGTGCGGGTTATAAACATCGGCGCGACCATAAAGGCTTAGCCCCATACACTCACCGGTAAGTGAATACTCGCTTTTGTAACCGTATCCGCGTTTACCCTGAATGGCCTGGTGACCGGCGATGCCTTCTTCTGCACTGGGCGCCGGGGTGTAGCGAAAGTCCAGATCGCCCTCCCGGGCGGCAAACTCACAAAGGGTTCTGACCGCAACCTTCACGACGTTACCCCGCTGTCTTGCCAGCGCAGGTAACACACGCTGGCTGCAATGCCCTGGTGGGCAAAGAAGTGCAGCCAACGGATTTGATGATCCTGTAGCCGGTCGCCCGGGCCTTTTACTTCGATCATTTCATAACGGGGCTTATTTTCCTCGACCTCCGGGTAAAACCTTATAAGATCTGGAAAACCACTGCGATGTTCGCGAATGTTCAACAAAAGCCGCTCAAACAGAACACCGAGGTCTGCGGCAGGTATGCAGTCCAGTGCCAGAATCAGCAGCTCTTCATTCAGCACCGGCCAAGTCACAAAAGGGTTAGTGATGCCCTGTTTGGCGGCGTAGGTTGCCAGAATTTTCTGGCGGTAGCTGCCATCATTCAAAGCAGCAAAACACTGATCAAACTGGGCTTGCCGGCGGCTGACAAAACTTTCCCGCACCAGATCCGCCGGCCCGGTGTGGAACGGATGAAAGAAAGCACCCGGTATCGCTTTGAATATCGTGTGCCAGCATAGCAACCCGAACAGACCGTTGATGAGCGTGTTTTCGACATAGAGTACCGGAGCCTCGGGCGTAGAGAGGTGATCCCGAACCACCATCTCAACCGAGCCACCGGTTTGTGGCAGGATCAGCGTGAACTCCCGGATTTCCGGGTTCTCCGGCGTCGTCGGAACTGACTGGCCCACTTTTTTTGCCAACCGTTTTACTATGCGCGCCAGGCCCTGAGCTTCGGCGTTGCTTAACTCTGCATCTCCCCACTGTGCAGCGATGTCCCAGGCTGCTTCAAATCTCTTCATCCGCTCCAGCAGTCGCAGCTGCTTCAGGCGTGCCTCGCGATGACCGCTGGCATCCAGCGCCTGCAATGCCAGTTCCCGCTCGCCTTGGCGTTCAGCCTGCCGCCCCAGCTCAAGCAGCAGGCGATCCCGGCGGCTGGTCAGCCAGGGATTGTCCGTGGCCGCAGGAATATCAGCCCAAACCTCAGCGGCGGGTACACCGGCATCCAGGTTCTCGCGGCAGTGGTGCATGGCCAGATAGGTATCCACCTCGGAGCGCTGAGAAAATGCCCGCGCCTCGGGGGTAAACTCAACCTGTTCATAGCAGTGATGGCCCAGCTCAACCAACACAAAATCCGACCAGCTTTGGCGCAGATTACCGAAAAACATCAGGCGAACGCGGTCGAACAGCGCCATCTGATTGACCCGTACTACCGGGGCCATCGCTTGATCAAACCAGTCCGCCAAGGTGCGAGCATCGGTGAAGGTGCCCTGCAAAGCTTCATGTATGCGGGCTTTGGGCAGGTTTTTGGCAAATCCCGCCTGCGTCAGAACCGGCGCAAACGCGGGGCGCAGTTCGGCCAGGGTGAACAGGCGGAAGAGTTCATCCAACGCGAGCAGAGGATCAGAATCCAGCCATCTGTGAGCAATCAACTCCTCCAGTGCGTCGGCTTCCGGGCTTTCCAGTTCCGGATAACTCAGCTTGTCAGCACGGAACAGATCTCCCCTGCGCATCACCATGCGGGTTAGCAATGCTCGCGACGGCCGCGGCAACTCAAAAAAGCCGCGCAGGCAGGCACGCTCCGACTCCAGCAGCAGATCCGCGTGGTGATCAGCCACCCAGGCCACCACCGTTTCCATGTTTTCCAGGTAATACAGGGGGTTTTCGAGATCCGCCGTGGCGGGCCGGAGGTGCATACTCATAAAAGCAAAGGCAGACCTTACTGCTGAGGGTTATTCAGGCCACAACTCTACGATGGGCGGCGGCGCAGCTCAAATAGTGGGACAACAATCGCTCTTTATACGCCGGGCTTACCAGAACGACACAAACTGTCGCCACCTTCCGTCATACTCTCGAGTGTCTCCGGTCTGATTCTGTCACCAGTTGCGGTACTCTTTAATATCAATACGATGACCTGGTTACTATTAATACGATCACCTGATTAGCGTTGAAACGATAATCCGATAAGGAAAACCATGCCCGAACACGCCGCCATCACCCCCGGCTTTCACGCCGTTCACGCCAACCATCTGGAAGACCTGCGCCGGGCGGTGGTGTTTATCTGCCAGCAGAACCCGCTACCGCCGCTGCAAAGTGAAACCTTCTTGGTGCAGAGCAACGGTATTGCCCAGTGGCTGAAGCTGGCACTGGCGGAGAAGCGTTCGGAAGATAGCAGCGAAGGCGGGCTGGGCATTGCCGCCGGCATGGATTTTCTGTTCCCTGCGCGGTTTATCTGGCAGGCCTACCGCGCCGTGCTGCCGGATGGTGAAGTTCCGGAACAGTCACCTTTTGATAAGCGGCGGCTGGTGTGGCGGCTTTATCGACTGCTGCCGGATCTGGTGCATACCGACGAGGTATTCAACCCGCTGGCGCGCTTTCTGGAAGGCAGTGATCCGGATTTGCGGGCCTTCCAACTGGCGGAGAAGGTAGCGGATCTGTTCGACCAGTATCAGGTGTTCCGCGCCGATTGGCTAGCCGCCTGGGAGCAGGGCCGGGATGTGGTTATCACCGCCCATAGCGAAGAAAAGCCGGTTGAAGAAGACACCCTTTGGCAGCCGATGCTCTGGCGCAAGCTGGTGAAAGACACAGGCGCTGAAGCCCACACCAGCCGTTCGCAGATTCATACCCGGTTTATGGCCGAAGGCCAGCGTATCACTGCGCCCGCTCACCCAAGCCGTTTGCCCAAACGCATTGTGGTGTTCGGGGTGTCGTCGCTGCCGCGTCAGGCACTTGAAGCCCTCTACGTGCTGAGCCGTTTCAGTCAGGTGGTGCTCTGCGTTCACAACCCGTCACAGTTTTACTGGGCAGATATTGTCAGCGACCGCGAACTGCTGAAAGCGGAGCGCAAGCGCGGAAAAGTCCACCAGACCCTGTCGAAAATTGAAGATGCCGACCAGTTGCACCAGCACGCCAATCCGCTGCTGGCCGCCTGGGGCAAGCAGGGCCGGGATTACATTCGCCTGCTGGATGAATTCGATAATCCCGATGAGTATCGCGCCAGCTTCCAGACCCCGGATCAGAAGATAGACATCTTCTCCGAGCATGGGTCCGAGCAGGCACCTTGTCTGCTGCACCAGCTGCAAAACGATATTTACAACCTGACCCCGCTGCAAGAGATTCGCGACGAACAGCGTGAACTCAATCTGAGCCAGGATCATTCCATAGCCTTCCACGACGCCCACAGCTCCCAGCGGGAAGTGGAGATTCTGCACGATCAACTGCTGGCCGCCTTCAACGCAGATACCTCACTGCGGCCTCGGGATGTCATGGTGATGGTGCCGGATATCAACGTCTACGCACCACATATTCAGGCCGTGTTTGGCCGCTACCCCTCAGGCCTTAAACGCCACATACCGTTCACCATTTCCGACCAGGGCCAGCGTAATCACGAACCGGTACTGATTGCCCTGGAAACGCTCATGTCTTTGCCCCGCAGCCGTTTCGGGGTGAGTGAGATCGTCAGCCTGCTGGAAGTGCCCGGAATTCGGGATCGTTTCGAGATTGCCGAAGAAGAAATACCCCTGGCGCGGCGCTGGGTAGAGGGCGCCAACATTCGCTGGGGCCTACACGGTGCCCACCGGGAAAGCCTCGATTTGCCGGCTGGGTTGGAACGCAATACCTGGCAGTCCGGACTGCGTTCCATGCTGCTGGGCTACGGCATGGGCGACGACGAGCCCTGGGCCGGCGTTCAGCCCTACGGCGAAATCGGCGGGCTGCAAGCCAGCCTGGCAGGGCGTCTTGGCGAATTCGTTTACCGCTTGGAAACCCTATGGCAAGAGCTGCAGGCAAGCCGCACACCCCAAGAGTGGGAAGAACTCTTCTCGGCCATGCTGGAGCAGTTTTTCCACAAGGTAGAAGGGCATGATTTGTTGCTGCTGAACCGCTTTCGCCGGCAGCTTGAGCAGTGGCTTGATGACACACTGGCCGCAGGGCTGGATGAGCAATCGTTACCGCTGAATATCGTAAAGGACGTATTACTGGAAGGCTTGGATGAAGGCGGCCTGAACCAGCGCTTTCTGGCCGGCAAGGTAAACTTCGCCACACTCATGCCCATGCGGGCGATTCCCTTCCGCAAAGTGTGCCTGCTGGGCATGAACGACGGTGACTACCCACGCTCGCGACCGCCGGTGGATTTTGATCTGATGGCTCAGGATTACCGCCCGGGTGATCGTTCCCGCCGGGAAGACGACCGTTACCTGTTTCTCGAAGCCATGCTATCGGCTCGCGAACAGCTTTATATCAGTTGGGTAGGGCGCAGTATCAAGGACGATTCGGAACGGCCACCGTCTGTGCTTGTGGGTCAGCTGCAGGATCACCTCAATAGCCTGTGGCAGGTGCCCGGCCAGCCAGACATTGCCGTAACCAAAGCACTGACCACCAGCCACCCACTGCAACCCTTCAGCCGGGATTATTTCCCCAAAGCTAACGGTCTGGGCGAAGGCGAGGGCAATCAACCAAAGCCCCTCTCCGAGGTGCTAGCCGCCCGCAGCCTGTTCACCTACGAGCACGAATGGCGCGGTGCCCATGGCAACGAAGCGGAAGAACAACGAGAGCAGCACACCGCCCTGCCATATCAACAACCCGAGGAACCCATTACCCTCAACGATCTGGCCGGTTTCCTGAAAAAGCCCGTGGATACCTTTTACCAGCGCCGCTTGCAGGTACGCTTCGAGGATGTGGAAGACGACGACACGGATAACGAAAACTTTGACCTCAACGGTCTCGACCGCTGGCGCCTGGACACCGAACTGATTGAGCAGAGCCTGCTGAAAGCTGGTAATGAAGAAGAACTGCATGAACGCCTGGAAACCACTCTGGATCGCATGGCCCGGCGCGGCGACCTTGGCATGGGCGTCACCGAACACAGGTTGCGAAGCGATCTGTCCGGCCGCTTGCCGGATCTGTTCCAACGCTATCAAAGCGCTTTGGCTGAATGGCCCGAGGCGATCAGCGAACCACTGCCGTTTGAACACAGTCTGACCAACAACATCGGATCCGTGGAAGTGCTGGACTTGATCAACAATTTGCGCCGCAACAACGAAGGCAAAACCTGCCGGTTGGTTATCGCCGGTTCCAGCCTGCTCACCGGCAGCGGTAGCAGCAAGAAGCTCCGCTACGCCAACCTGATGCGCGATTGGGTGATTCATCTGGCCGGGCAATTGACCGCGCACCCTTTTGAAACCCTGATTCTGGGCAAGGAAGAAGGCCGGAAAGTCCGCTTTGCACCTCTGCCCAAAGAAACCGCTGCCAAACACCTCGACGCCTTACTGGCGCGCTGGATAGAGGCCAGCACCCGCGCCTTGCCACTGCACTGTGAGGCCGGTTTTGCCTGGATTTACAGTTTTTACCAGAGCAAAAAATTTCTTGGTGATCACGAGCGCGCCATCAGCGATGCCCAGCAGGCTTACACCACCGCCCTGGAGCGCGACTCAGGCTATCTGCGAGGAGCCTTCGAACGCGCCGAAAAGCTGCTCGAAAGCGGTGAGTTTGAGGCCTTGCTGCACTCGCTTTACGTGCCTTTGTGGGAAGCCGAACAGGATAAATCCGCCGCTGATCAGATTGAGGGCAAGCTATGACGGCTATCGCAGCTACTCCAAACCCGAATCTTGATCCGCTTGCGCTGCCCCTGAACGGCAGCAGCCTGATTGAGGCCAGTGCGGGTACCGGCAAAACCTTCACCATTGCCATTCTTTACGTGCGTTTTGTGCTTGGCCACGGACAACCCGAAGACAGCCCTCTGGCTGCCGGCATGCTGCCGCCTAACCTGCTGGTGGTCACCTTCACCGACGCCGCCACCAAGGAACTGCGGGATCGTATCCGCACCCGGCTCACGCAAGCGGCCGAGGTGTTTTCCAGCAACGGGGAGAGCCTTCAGCCCACGCCGGAAACCGCACTGATCCACCAGCTCCGGGATGACAGCTATCCGGATCCTGCGACTTGGCCGGACTGCCGCAAAAAGTTACTGCTGGCCGCTGAATGGATGGACGAAGCCGCGGTGTCCACCATTCACGCCTGGTGTAACCGGATGCTCACGGAGCATGCGTTCGACAGCGGCAGCCTGTTTCGCCTTTCTCTGGAAACCGATCAGAGTGAACTTCTCGATGAAGTCGCACGGGACTACTGGCGCACCTTTATCTATCCGCTTAGCCCTGAAAAAAGCGAAGAGCTAATATCATGGTGGCCGAGCCCAACTGCCCTCGGTAAAGCTCTGAAATCACTAATTGGGAAGGTCGAGAGCAGTGCCTTGCCAGTGGAGTCGGTAGAGGCGCTTGTTGATCAGGCGGAAAAAGAGAAATCCGATTATCTTCAGCGATTGAAAGAGCCCTGGCCGGAATGGTGCACCGAGCTTAGAGAGTGGATAGATGCAACACAAAACTATAAAAAAGCGAGCGACAAGCTTATTGGCGGGACTCAAGCCAATACTATAAAAAACGCTGTCTCACATCTCGAAAACTGGGCTAAAAGCGACGAGAACCTGCCGAAGGGGTTTCTAGAAAGTGGCAACAAAAGACCCAAAGGTTATTTCTATCTAACCGAAGAGGGACTGGGCGATATATGGAAAGGTGCTGATCCATTTCCAAATCACCCGGCGATGTCTGAAATTGTTCAACTTGAAGCGGATTTAAGACAACTGCCAACAGCTAAGTCCAACATTCTTCAGCATGCACTTGGTTGGATCAATCAACGGCTGGAATCGGAAAAGCAAAAGCGCTCGGAAATGGGCTTTGACGACCTGCTCACGCGGCTGGACGACGCCCTGCATGGTCCTCGCGGCGATCAACTGGCGGCCACCATTCGCCGGCAGTTCCCGGTGGCGCTGATCGACGAATTTCAGGACACAGATCCGGTGCAGTACCGTATCTTCAACCGCATTTACCGGGTCGCAGAGAACCATCCGGATACCTGCCTGCTGATGATCGGCGATCCGAAACAGGCCATTTACGGCTTCCGTGGCGCCGACATTTACACCTATCTGGACGCCCGCACCGGCGCCCGCGACCGCACCTGGACACTGGGCCGCAACTTCCGTTCGTCCAAACCCATGGTGAAAGCGGTAAACCGGGTGTTCGAGCATGGCGATCAAAATAGCCCGGAAGGTGCCTTCCTGTTCGGCAAGGGCGATACCTCACCTCTGCCATTTCAGGGCGTTGACGCCAACGGCACCAAACGCCTGTGGTCAGTCAACGGCAACATACAGCCCAGCCTGACGCTGTGGTCACTGGAAAGTGATCAAGAAGACAGCAACGGCAACCGAAAGGGCCTGGCCAAAGGGGCTGCTACAACGGATGTGGCCGAAACCTGCGCCAGCGAAATCGCCCGCCTGCTGACACTTGGACAGAAGGGGCTGGCAGGATTTGCTCTGGAAGAGAACAAGGGCGATCTGGAGCCGGTTGAACCCAAAGACATCGCCATTCTGGTGAATAACCGCAATGAGGCGGCTGCAGTGCGGGATTCACTCGGCCAAAGGCGCATCAAGAGCGTGTACCTGTCTGACCGGGATTCGGTGCTTACCTCGCAAGAGGCCAAGGAAGTGCTTTGCTGGCTCAAAGCCTTTGCCGAGCCGCGACAACTGGCCTACGCCCGTGCGGCTCTGGCCACGCCAACGCTGGGCTTGCCCTGGCGCTATCTTGACCAGCTGTTGACTGACGAGATGGCGCTGGAGCGTGAAATAGAGCGCTTTATGGGTTATCAGAAACAGTGGCAGAGCCAGGGTGTGCTGCCTATGCTGCGCAGCTTCCTGATGGACTTTGATGTACCCGGGCGCCTGTTGCAGCGCCCGGAAGGCGAGCGCCGGCTCACCGACATTCTGCACATTGCCGAACTCTTGCAACAGGACAGCCTGCAACTGGACGGCGAACACGCACTGGTGCACCACTTCACACAGATTTTGCGTGCGGCAGACGAAGAAGACGAACACCGCACCCTGCGCCTGGAAAGCGATGCCGGACTGGTGAAAGTGATTACCGTGCACAAATCCAAAGGTCTGGAATACCCTCTGGTGTTCCTGCCCTTCGGCACCGTGTGCCGCGCGCAAAGCGAAAAACAGTCGTTCGTGCGTTATCACGATGACCACTCAAAGCTGATCACCGTATTTGATCCAACACCGGAAGACGTTGCCCGCGCAGATCGGGAACGCCTGGGTGAGGACATCCGCAAACTCTACGTGGCCCTGACCCGCGCCCGCTTCGCCACCTGGGTGGGCGTTGCCGATATTGATAATTGGCACCTCAGCGGTCTGGGGTATCTGCTGGGCGGTGAACCCGCAGCGCAACAGCCGCTGAGTGAGGTGCTGAAGCAGCTGGTTGATGGCCACAGCGAGCTGCGTACCGAAACGCTCCCAGAAGCGGCTGAAGAGCATTACACCGAAGAAGCTCCCGCAACACTGGGGCCAGCGCTGACTTCAACCCGTGAAGCGAGGGAAGACTGGTGGATTGCCAGCTACTCCTCACTGGAATACACCGGGCTCTCCGGCACCGGCATCGTCTTCGCCGGTGAAGTGGAAGATGCCGAAACCCAGAACCTGCTGGAAGAGGGTGCCCACAACCCGGAGGATGAGGACACACCCATTCCGCTCAGCCACAGCCTGCACAACTTTCCGAAAGGCGCTGGCCCGGGCACCTTCCTGCACGATCTGCTGGAGTGGTGTGTACAGCAAGGCCTGCAACACATTGTGGATAACCCCTCGCAACTGCGTGAGCAGCTCACCCGCCGTTGCAGTACGCGGGGCTGGAGTGACTGGGTAGATACTCTTGAACAATGGATACTCGCACTCATCTGCCAACCGCTGCCACTAAGCCGCAACGGCGGTGAAAGCGTCAGCCTCGCCAACCTTGGCACTCTGCGCGCGGAACTGGAGTTCTGGTTCGAAAGCCGCAACGTGAGCACCCGCGCCATGGACAGCCTGGTTACCCAACACACCCTCAACGGCGCTGATCGGCCGCGGGTGGATGCCGGGCGCTTCAATGGCATGCTGAAAGGCTTTATCGATCTGGTGTTTGAACACAACGGTCAATATTACGTGCTGGATTACAAATCCAATTATCTCGGTGACAGCGACAGCGCTTACACAGATCAGACCATGGGCGAGGCGATTCTGGAGAAACGCTACGACCTGCAGTACATCCTTTACCTTCTGGCTCTGCACCGCTTGCTGAAAGCTCGCCTGCCGGATTACGACTACGACCAACACATAGGCGGCGCGGTGTATCTGTTTTTACGCGGCGTGAATGCCCCCGGGGCAGGGGCGTTTACCGACAAACCACCCAGAGCACTGATCGAACAACTGGATGCCATGTTCGACGGCAAGGTAACCCCCGGGGAGGTGGCGGCATGAGCAAAACACGGAATACCGATAACCAGTTTGCCTTTGATCTGGATGAAGCCGTTGATGTGAATAAACCATCTTCAACTTCTCCGGGCCGGGACAGCAGCCTTTCTCTGAACGAGACCGAGACCGTTCTGGAGCTTCTGGATAGCTGGCAGCAAGCTGGCTGGATTCGCCCGCTGGACGTGCGCTTTGCGCGCCTGATTCAGGATCTATCGGAAGAGCAGGGCGAAGCACCGCAACCGCTGGTTTTGCTACTCGCTGCACTGACGTCTCACCAGGTTGGCCGGGGCCACGTGTGTATGGACCTGGCCACCCTGTTAGCCGACGCACACAACACGCTCTCGCTGCCAACTGAAGAGCAAGAAAACGCCGACAGTAACCTCAATGGCCCCGGAGAACTCCTGGCTCACGTCTCTACCCAGGAATGCATGACTGCTCTGGGCAATGCTTTGGCCGTAAGTGATGGTTCACATACAACGCCCTTGGTATTGAATGGTAGCCGGCTTTACCTGCGCCGCTTTTGGCGCTACGAGCAGCAGATCGCCACCGGAATTCTGCAGCGTCTGGTGCAGCCGTCCCCCCTGACTGACCCGTCTTCAGCCGCTGCCACAACGCTGAGCAAATCTCTGGACGTACTGTTTAAACCAAAAGATGCTGCGGACTCTTCTGTTGATTACCAAAAGCTCGCTTGTGCCCTGGCCGCCCGCAGCCGGTTCGCCGTCATTACCGGCGGCCCTGGCACCGGCAAGACCACCACGGTGGTGAATTTACTGGCCGCCCTGCAGTCCGTCGCGGGCGAATCTGCCGAGCGCGATGGGCGCAAATACCGCATCCGCCTGGCTGCCCCCACCGGCAAAGCTGCTGCGCGACTGAACGAATCCATCGGTGGTGCCGTCAGTCGTCTGCCACTGGCGCAGTTACCGGGGCAGGTGTCTCTGGCCGATATTCCCACCAAAGTGACCACCCTGCACAGACTGCTGGGCAGCCGCCCGGACACCCGCAAATTCCGCCATAACCGCGACAATCCATTGCTGGTGGATATTCTTGTGATCGACGAAGCCTCCATGGTGGATCTGGACATGATGGCATCGGTGTTTGACGCCCTGCCCGCAAACGCCCAACTGATTTTGCTGGGCGATAAAGACCAGCTGGCCTCGGTAGACGCCGGCGCAGTGCTGGGCGAACTGTGTCAGCGCGCTCCAGAAGGTCATTATCAGCCGGCCACAGTGCAATGGTTGCAAGCCATAACTGGCACCGACATCCCGGCAAGACTGCAGGAAACCGAAGGCCAGCCGCTGGACCAGGCAGTCGCCATGCTCCGTAAAAGTTACCGCTTTGCCGAAGGCAGCGGTATTCGCCAGCTGGCCGAAGCGGTCAATACCGATACCTTGAGCGCCAGCACCCTTCAGCAGGCCCGTAGTGCCGGTTTTGAGGATGTGGTGTGGCTCAATGGCCACAGCAACAAACCACCGCTGGAAGACACTCAGGCGCTGATCTGCCGCCATGCGGTCAGCGGAAGCCCGGAAGCCTTCAACAATAACGGGGAAGGGCGAGCAGATAACAACAACCAACCCCTGCCGCCACCGGTAGGTTACTGCCGCTACTTATCGCTGATGCAGGATCACAGCCTCGACAGCAATAGCACAACGGAGCAGTGGGATGAGCTGGCAAGATCTGTATTGCAGGGCTTCAGCGATTTTCAGGTGCTCTGCGCCCTGCGTCGCGGCCCTTGGGGTGTAGAGGGGCTGAACGAGCTGATCGCCCATCACCTGCTGAAACAAAAGCTGATTCCCCGAGCCGAAGGCTGGTACGCCGGGCGTCCGGTGCTGATTACCGGCAACGATTACAACCTGGGCCTGATGAACGGTGATGTGGGCATCACCTTCAGCCTGCCCAGGGCCTCTGACGCACAAGCCAGCGGCGAACAACCGAAGCCGGTGCTGCGCGTAGCCTTTCCCAGCAGCGATGGCAGTGGCGACATCCGCTGGATATCACCCAGTCGGCTGCAGCAACTGGAAACCGTGTACGCCATGACAGTGCATAAATCCCAGGGCTCGGAGTTTAATCACACCTGCCTGGTGCTGCCGGATCGCCTCAGTCCTGTGCTCACGCGCGAGCTGGTGTATACCGGCATCACCCGGGCAAAAAACTGGTTCAGCCTGATAACCGGCAACGCCAGCGTGTTCAGCGACGGCGTAGGCCAGAGGGTGGTGCGCGCCTCCGGGTTGGCTTCGGTGCTGACTTCGGGGCTGGCTGGGAGGCCAGGCTCTGCTGAACCTTCAGAATGACGAATTCCGCCGGGCGCATCGGGGCGAAGCCTGCCATCAGATTAACGCGGCCCCGGTCGATATCGCTCTGCGTGGTAGTGCTGGAATCGCAGCGCACAAACCAGGCGTCAGATGCCTTGGCCCCCTGGAATGCACCTTGTTGAAACAGGTTCTGCATAAAGGCGCTGGTGGCTGACCGTATCTGCGCCCACAAGTGCTCGCCGTTTGGTTCAAACCGGGCAAACTCCAGCCCTCGGAAAAAACTTTCTTCGAGGAACAGCGCTGTACGGCGCACTGAGATATACCGGTATTCATGTTCGCCCGAGTGTTCAAAGCCCGCCATGGTGCGCGCACCCCACACCATCAAACTGCCCGCAAATTGCTGCAGCGCGTTGACCCCCTGCCGGTTCATAGTGTCATGCTCGGTGTTTATAACCTGATGCTCCAATCCGGTCACACCCAGAATGGATGCATTCCGTCCTGCCGGGGGCTTCCAGACACCGCGCTGAGCATCCGTACGCGACATGATGCCGGCTATGGTTCCGGACGGATCAATCGGCAGGGCCCCAGAGACCGACAGGATGCGGGGCCAGTAGATGCCGGCATGATCAATAACCACACCCGTTCGCAACCCTACTATCCCTGCAGCGGCATCAGCAGGCGTTTGCCAGTCGCCCCGGGGGTCCACGATCAGGAACGCCCGTTGGCGCTGACAGAATACGCTGGCCACGCCCCACAGGCGTTGCCGTTGGTCATCCGTCTGCCCAAAACCCCGAGGCAAGGTCAGTAAGTTGAATGTATCAACTTCAGACTCAACCGAACTGTATGCGTTTTCGTAGTCGGCCAGTTCAGGCGTACCTCCGTCGCTGCCTTCAATGCGCACGACGATGGCCTCGGAACCACCGTTGAGGAAAAACTGTTTAACCTGTAACGCCATCTCACCATAAGCAACATCGACGCCGAAGATCTGCTCAAACTCGCCAAACCCGTAAATATTGGTCGGGCGGTTAAAATCACCTTCACGGGCCATACCGACAAAGAGCGTTATTGATGTGGGCACACCCGCTATGGTTTTGACTCCCGAGGATGTCTCCTCTACATAAACACCTGGGTATCTCAGACGCGCTGGCATAGTCATTACCTGCAAACAATCCATCGAACAGCTTAAACAAACCATAGACCACAATGCCGAGCACTACATACAGTGCCCTTTCCTTAAACGCTCTCCTCTTCTTCAGTGCTGTGCTGTTGCTGCAGCCACAATCTGGCGTAATAACCGTTCTGTGCCAGCAACTCACTGTGGCCGCCGCTTTCTACAATCTGGCCGTGATCCATTACCAGAATCGTATCGGCATCGCGCACGGTGGATAAACGGTGGGCGATAACAAGGGTAGTGCGCTGGCGGCTGACTTCGTTCAACGCTTCCAGAATCGCCTGTTCGGAGATGGAATCCAGCGACGAGGTAGCTTCGTCCAGAATCAGTAACGGCGGGTTTTTCAGCAGCACCCGGGCAATGGCGACACGCTGCTTTTCACCGCCGGAGAGCTTCAGGCCGCGTTCGCCGACTTTGGTGTCGTAACCTTCCGGTAAGCTGCGGATGAAGTCGTCCAGACGCGCCTGTTTCGCGGCGTGATGGACCTCGGCTTCGGTGGCCTCCGGGCGGCCGTAGGCCAGATTGCGATACAGCGTATCGTTGAACAGCACTGTGTCTTGCGGCACTACACCAATGGCCGCGCGAAGGCTGTCCTGGCAGACCTCACGAATGTCCTGGCCATCAATGGTGATGTAGCCTTTATCCACGTCAAAAAAACGGAACAGCAGGCGGGCGAGGGTGGATTTGCCCGCTCCGCTGGCACCTACAACAGCCAATGTGTGCCCCGCGGGTATCGAGAAGTCCACATCCTGTAAAATCCGCCGATCTGCACGGTAGGCGAAATGCACGTGATGAAAGCCAACCTCACCTTTATCCACAACCAGTGCCGCGGCTTCCGGTGCATCTTCAATCGCTGGCGTTTCACCCAGCAAGCCGAACAGGCGCTCCACGTTTACCAACGCCTGACGGATTTCCCGGTACACAAAGCCCAGGGCGTTCAGAGGAATAAACAGCTGCAGCAGGTAGGCGTTGATCATGGTGAAGTCACCCAGGGTAATGGCGCCACTGGCCACTTCCCTTACGGCCATCACCATCATGGTTATCATGGCCAAACCAATGATTAACGCCTGGCCGGTATTGAGCGCAGCCAGAGACAGGCGGTTTTTCAGGCGCGCCTGCTCCCAGCCTTCCAGGTTCTCGTCGTAGAGGTCGGCTTCAAATTTTTCGTTATTGAAGTACTTTACGGTTTCGTAGTTGAGCAGGCTGTCTATGGCGCGGGAATTGGACTGATTATCCCGGGCGTTGGCCTCACGTACGAACTTGGTTCGCCACTCGGTAACCACAATGGAAAACACGATATACACCACTACAGCTATCAGAATTGCCAACACGTAGCTGGCGTTAAACGCCACCAGTAAAATGCCCGCCACCATCAGAATTTCCAGCAGAGTGGGAACAATGTTGAACAAGGTAAAGCGCAGCAGAAAGCTGATACCGGTGGTTCCCCGCTCGATGTCCCGAGCCAGCCCTCCGGTTTTGCGATCGAGATGGAACGCCAGTTCGCGGTCATGGAGGTGGCGGAACACTCTTAGTGATACTCGCCGCATGGCGCGCTCGGCGACCCGCGCAAACACGGCATCTCGCAGCTCACCGAACAAGGTGCTGCCAAACCGTAACGCACCATAGGCGACTACCAGCACCACGGGAATCCACAGCAGCAGCTCGCCTTCGCGGCCCTGATCGAGATAGTCGACAATGTATTTCAGCGCCACAGGGGTTGCGACGGTCGCCAGCTTCGCCAATATCAGGAAGGCGACAGACAGCGCAACCCGCCCACGGAACTCGGCAAGATAAGGCCAGAGCCCGGCGATCACTTTCCAGTCAGGTTTGTGGTTAGCCGGGTAATCACTGTCAGCGTATGCGCGCACGGGTATTCCTTCATTTTCTTGAAGAGGACAAGCGTATGATAAGGCTTGTTGAAAGCAGGGTTCGTATAGTGTCCTGAGTTTACAGCACTGGAACTTTTTACAGCAGCTCAACGTTTACACTACTTCCAGTCCAGGAGGCACACCATCAACACTCGTCACCGGCAGGCCTTGAAACTCGTTATAGGGTTTATACGCCCTTATCGCAAAGCTGTTGCGGGAGCGCTCGTCGCGCTGATTATCACTGCGGGGATTACGCTCGGATTGGGGCAGGGTCTTCGGGTTCTGGTTGATCAGGGCCTGGCTACGGAATCTCCTGGCAACCTGGCCCGCGCCATGGGCCTGTTTTTCATTTTGGTGCTGGGGTTGGCGCTCGGGTCCTTCGCGCGGTTCTATCTGGTGTCCTGGATAGGCGAAAGGGTGGTGGCGGATATCCGTAAACAGGTGTTCAACCATCTGATTGATCTGCACCCGGGATTTTTCGAGGAGAACCGGGCGCTGGAAATACAGTCGCGCTTCACCGCCGATACCACGGTGTTGCAGTCGGTGATCGGCTCAACGGTCTCCATTGCCTTGCGCAACGCGCTCATGCTGGTGGGTGGCCTGCTGTTGCTGTTTATTACCAACGCCAAGCTCGCCGGAATCATTCTGCTGGGCTTTCCCCTGGTGATCGTTCCCATCCTGTTTTTCGGACGGCGAGTAAGACAGCTTTCAAGGCTCAGCCAGGACAGAGTGGCGGATGTGGGCAGCTACGTGGGAGAAAACCTCACCCAGATCAAAACCGTTCAGGCTTTTAACCATCAACCCCACGACCGGCGCTTTTTTGCGGACGTGTCGGAGCGAGCCTTCGACATTGCCCGCGCCCGCATCAAACAGCGCGCCTGGCTGACCACCATAGCCATTTCCCTGGTGATGGGGGCTGTGGGCGTTGTGATCTGGATTGGCGGTCTTGATGTTATTCAAGGTCGCATTACCCCGGGTGAGCTGGCGGCTTTTGTGTTTTACAGCTTGCTGGTAGGCGTTGCCGCAGGTGCCATTAGCGAAGTGATCGGGGAACTGCAAAGGGCTGCCGGTTCCGCAGCGCGGCTTTTTGAACTGCTGCAAACGGAACCTGCATTTAACCGGCCTGTGGACGTGGCAAACGGTTTTCCAAAGCCCATCACGGGCGATATTGCCATCGAAGGCCTGAATTTCAGCTATCCCGGTCGTCGCGAACACCCGGCGCTGGCCGATATCTGCCTGCACGTCCGTGCCGGGGAAACGCTGGCCCTGGTTGGCCCCTCTGGGGCCGGAAAATCCACGTTGTTTGATTTGCTGCTGCATTTCTATCAGCCCGACAGTGGCACTATCCTCATCGACGGCACCGACAGCGCCACGGTTTCTCTGGAGGCGCTGCGCAACTGCTTTTCGCTGGTGCCCCAGAACCCCGCTCTGTTCCATGGCACCGTGGCAGACAACATCCGCTACGCAAGCCCTGACGCCAGCCAGGCCGATGTTGAAAATGCAGCCCGCATCGCACACGCCCATGAATTTATCGAAAAACTTCCGAACGGTTATCTTACGCGTCTGGGCGATGCGGGGCTGGGGCTCTCAGGCGGCCAAAAACAGCGGCTGGCCATTGCCCGCGCGCTACTCGCCGATGCGCCCATATTGCTGCTGGATGAAGCCACCAGTGCGCTGGATGCGGAAAGCGAAAGCCTGATTCAGCAAGCCATGCCGGCACTTACCTCTGGCAGAACCACACTTGTGATAGCCCACAGGCTTGCCACCGTGCGGGATGCTGATCGCATTGCCGTTCTGGATCAGGGCCGGCTTCTAGCCGTCGGTACTCATGAAGAGTTGATACAGAAAAACGAGCTTTACCGGCGTCTGGCTGCGTTGCAGTTCCGGGAGCAACCCGCATGAGATTGCACATTGTCAATTTGTGTCAGGCCTCGCGACTCCCTACACTGTATCAATCAAACTGATAAACCAAAGACACAGGGAGAATCGCAAAGTGAGCAATAAAGAATTGCAAGCACTCAAAGAACGCTATGTTGCAGCGGGCGCGGCAAGTCCCAATGAACAATTTGCCGACCACGCAACAAACGCAGAACTGTGGGACGCAGACGGCAAGCGCATGATCGACTTTGCCGGCGGTATCGGTGTACTCAACATTGGTCACCGACATCCGAAAGTGGTTGAGGCGGTAAAAGACCAGCTTGATAAACTGATGCACACCTGCCAGACGGTTATGTCCTATGAGGGCTACGTGCGTCTGGCACAGAAGCTCAGCGAAGTTTCACCGGTGAAAGGGCACGCCAAGGTCATGCTGGCTAACTCTGGTGCAGAAGCTCTGGAAAACGCCGTCAAAATTGCACGTGCTGCTACCGGCCGTACGAACATCATCTGCTTCGACGGTGGTTATCACGGCCGTACCTTCATGACCATGGCCATGAACGGCAAGGCTGCACCTTACCAGACGGATTTTGGCCCTATGCCGGGAACCGTCTTCCGTGCACCTTACCCCGTGCCGTACCACGGCGTAAGCGAAGACGAAGCCCTGCGTGGGCTAATGATGACCATGAAGGCAGATTCACCCGCAAACCAGACCGCCGCTATTGTTATTGAGCCGGTGCTGGGTGAGGGTGGTTTTTATCCTGCACCTGCGAGTTTCCTCAAGAAACTCCGCGAGATATGTGATGAAAACGGCATTCTGCTGATCGTCGACGAAGTTCAGAGCGGCTTTGGTCGTACCGGCAAGTTGTTTGCCATCGAGCACAGTGGTGTTGAGCCAGACATGATGACCATGGCCAAGAGTATGGCTGATGGCATGCCTATCTCGGCTATCGTCGGAACAGATAAACACATGGATGCCTCTGGCCCGAACTCGCTTGGTGGCACCTATACCGGTAGCCCCACCGCCTGTGCTGCCGCCTTGGCTGTATTCGACGTGTTCAGGGACGAGGATATTCTGGGTCAGAGCCAGCGTCTCGGCAAGAAGCTGGAAGTTTGCTTCACCAAGTGGCAAGAGCAGTTCACACATGTGGATAACGTCCGCTGCCTTGGCTCCATGGCGGCGTTCGAACTGGTCGAGAGCAAAGAAAACCGTAAGCCCATGCCGGAACTCGCAGCAGCGATTACGAAAAAGGCCAAAGAAAAGGGCCTGATTCTTCTGAGCTGTGGCATGTATGGCAACACCCTGCGCTTCCTGATGCCCGTCACCATTGAGGATAATATCCTTGAGGAAGGTCTGGCGATTCTTGAGGAAAGTATGAAAGAAGCGGGCGCCTGAGATTTAGCATCTGCTGGTAAAAAAGCCGAACCTCAGGGTTCGGCTTTTTTATGTCGTTCGTCGTATACTGCCTTCAGTTGTTTCACCAACCAGGCATAATCATGACCTCACCGAACACCACCACATCCGCGCCCGACCATAAGCCCAGACCCTGGGTTGATCTGCTGGTCAGTATTATCATTCCCTCCGTTATTCTGATGAAATTCAGCGGCGATGAGCATCTTGGCAGCGTTAACGCTCTGATTCTCGGACTTGCGTTTCCCCTAGGCTGGGGGCTGTTCGAGCTGGTCCGCTACAACAAGAAGAATTTTATCGCTTTGCTGGGTCTGGTGAGTGTAGGGCTAACCGGTGGTATCGGTTTGCTGGAGCTGGATGCCGGTTGGTTAGCGGTAAAAGAAGCCGCTATTCCCGCAATTATTGGCCTGGCCGTACTTGTGTCCACCCGCACAAAATACCCGTTGGTGCGCACGCTGCTTTATAACCCGAACGTGCTTGATGTTAAAAAGATCCACGGAGCGCTGGAAGAAAAGAATTGTGTAGGGCAGTTTGAAGCGCGCTTGTTGAAGGCCAGCTATTTCTTCGCCGGCACCTTTCTGTTCTCATCCATCATGAACTACGTTCTCGCCCGCTGGATTGTGGTCAGCCCCTCAGGTACCCAGGCCTTCAACGAGGAGCTCGGCAGAATGACCCTGGTCAGTTATCCGATGATCGCCATCCCTTCCATGGTGATGATGATGCTTATCTTCTACTACCTGTGGAGAACCATCCGTCGCCTGACAGGTTATACGCTGGAGGAGGTGATGGCGCCGCACTTGGCAGAGAAAGAGAAAGCCAAGCCCTCAGGCTCTTCCTCTGGTAAATAGTTCTCTAATTCAATAATTTACCGGCGTTTTCCGGGAACAAAAAACGGCCAGGGTGGTGATACCCTGGCCGTTTTTTGTTACTGCTTAAAACGTTATCAGACGTCCAGATTGCTCACTTCCAACGCATGGGTCTGGATAAAGTTACGACGCGGCTCTACGTCGTCACCCATCAGAGTTGTGAAGATCTGGTCTGCCGCAATGGCATCATCAATCTTCACTTTCATCATTCGACGCGTTTCGGGATCCATGGTTGTTTCCCACAACTGATCCGGGTTCATCTCACCCAGACCTTTGTAGCGCTGAATGTTCAGACCTCGCTGAGCTTCCTTCATCAACCACGCCAGCGCTCCCTCAAACGACAGTATCGCTTGTTGACGCTCACCTCGCTGGATGTACGCACCTTCTTCGATCAACCCATTCAGGGTCTCACCAAGCCGTGCTATTGCACCATAGGACGGTGAGTCAAAGAAATCATGGCTAAACACGTACTCATGGGGAATACCGTGTACGTAGATGGTGACTTTAGGCAGATAAAGACCACGTTCGGAATCCTTGGTCACAGAGAAGGTGTACTTTGTTCCGGTGCGGGTATCGACGTCCAGACCGTCGCCCAAACGACTTGTCCAGGCAGCAACGGTTTGCTCGTCCTTCAAATGCTCAGGCTTCAGAGTATCGTTGTTTAGCATCTGTTCCAGCACCTTCGCCGGGTACGCACGGGACAGACGTTCGATCATTGCCATCACGGCTTGATAGTCCTTCACCATGGTCTCGAGGGCAGAGTCCTTGATAGCGGGTGCTTCAGGATTCACGTACAGCAGAGCGCCTTCCAGGGAAGTCTGAGTAAGGTAGGCTTCTTTTGCCTTCTCGTCCTTCAAGTACTGCTCCTGCTTGCCACGCTTGACCTTGTAGAGCGGCGGCATTGCGATAAATACGTGGCCACGCTCAATGATTTCGCGCATTTGACGGAACAGAAAAGTCAGCAACAGAGTTCGGATGTGGGAGCCATCCACGTCAGCGTCCGTCATAATAATGATGGAATGATACCGAAGCTTGTCCGCGTTGAACTCTTCCCGACCTATCCCACAACCCAGAGCGGTGATCAGGGTGCCAACTTCGGCAGAGGACAGCATCTTGTCGAAGCGTGCTTTCTCTACGTTCAGAATCTTACCTTTCAAAGGCAGAATCGCTTGGGTTTTGCGATCTCGGCCCTGTTTGGCGCTGCCGCCGGCCGAGTCACCCTCCACTATGAACAGTTCGGAAAGGGCGGGGTCTTTCTCCTGGCAGTCAGCCAGCTTGCCTGGCAAGCCGGCAATATCCAGCGCGCCTTTGCGACGGGTCATGTCCCGCGCCTTACGAGCAGCTTCGCGAGCCCGCGCGGCTTCAATCATTTTATTAACGATTAGCCGGGCTTCGTTGGGCTGTTCTTGCAGATATTCAGCGAAATTCTGATAGAGCTCCTGCTCAACCGCTGTTTTCACCTCCGAAGACACCAGTTTGTCTTTGGTCTGTGAAGAAAACTTGGGATCAGGTACTTTTACGCTGATGATCGCCGTCAGACCTTCCCGGGCATCGTCGCCGGACGTGCTTACCTTGGCTTTTTTACCCAGACCTTCCAGTTCAATGTAGTTATTCAATGAGCGGGTAAGAGCGGCACGGAAACCGGCCAGGTGCGTGCCTCCATCGCGCTGGGGAATGTTATTGGTGAAGCAGTAGATGTTCTCCTGGAACGCATCGTTCCACTGCATCGAAACTTCCACCACAATGCCGTCTTCTCGCTCTCGGGTGAAGTGGAAAACCCGATTGATAGGCGTTTTGTTAGCGTTAAGATGCTCAACAAACGCCCGCAAGCCGCCGTCGTACTGGAAAATTTCTTCTTTACCACTGCGCTCGTCTGTCAGACGAATACGAACGCCGCTGTTCAAAAATGCCAATTCTCTTATGCGCTTGGCAAGAATGTCGTAGTGAAATTCGATGTGGGTAAAGGTATCGGGCGAAGGGATAAAGTGAACCCGAGTGCCGGAAGCTTCTGTGTCCCCTACTGCAGCCAAAGGCGCATTGGGCACGCCGTGTGTATAAACCTGCTCATAGACTTTGCCGTCCCGACGAACGGTCAGAGTCAGCGTTGAGGACAGGGCATTTACAACCGAGACGCCCACGCCGTGGAGACCACCGGAAACCTTGTAGGAGTTATCATCAAACTTACCCCCGGCGTGGAGCACGGTCATGATAACCTCGGCAGCGGATATCCCTTCTTCCTCGTGGATGTCCACAGGGATACCACGACCGTTATCCTGAACGCTCACTGACTCGTCAGGATGAATGATAATTCCAATTTCGGAGCAGTGACCTGCCAGAGCTTCATCGATGGAGTTATCCACCAGTTCGAACACCATGTGGTGCAGGCCGGTACCGTCATCGGTATCGCCGATGTACATCCCTGGCCGTTTTCGTACCGCATCCAGCCCTTTCAGAACTTTGATACTGGTGGAATTGTAGCTCGATTCACTCATTAAGAAACTCCTGAAGCCGTGAGGGCCGGCGCTTTCCTTAAAACCGCCTGTTCTGCGGGCTAAGGATTTGGTAAGCCGGTTTTATTCTTCCTTCAATTTTCCATGTTCCACGTGGAACATTCGATAATCAGGTATCTGCCTACCCTGCCACAGAGACTCCGGATCGGGATGCTCAATGGAGGTAATGAATACCTGGCAACGCAATGCCTGTAACTTGCGAGCCAACATCGTTCGATGGCTCTCATCCAGTTCGGCGTTAATGTCATCGACCAGAAAGCTGACCTGCTTTCCAAGATCATTCAACACCATGCTCTGGGCAATCTTCATCAGAATAACGAGAGTTTTTTGCTGGCCGCGAGAAAAGGTTTCCGCCACCGGCCGTCCCTGAAATCTGATCCGGATGTCCGCCCGGTTTGGCCCATAGAGCGTATGCCCCATGCGAGCTTCCTGCTCCCTGTGCCGAACAAGTACATCTACCAGGGACTGACTGGTATCCCACCCGGGATAAAACTCAAGCTTCAACCCCTCCGTCCAATTCATATCTACTTCATGAACCAGACTGTCAAATGCGCTTTTGAATTGATCAAAGGCGATTTTCCGAGCCTCGCTTATTCTCTCGCTCAGTGCCGCGTACTGCGTATCCCAGATGCGCAACAAGGATTCGTCCAGTCTACCATTTCTCAGCGTTTGATTCCGCTGTGATGTGACTCTCTGACACTGTTGCCAACTCGATGCGAAAGAAGGTTCCACGTGGAACACTGCCCAGTCGAGGAATTGTCGACGCTTCCCAGGTCCTCCGGCGACAATATCAAATACGCCCGGATCAATAACCGAGACGGGTAGATGCTTGGCAAGAGAAGACAAACTTCGAACGCCTTCGCCATCTACCCGAAGCGTGGTTTCTTTCTGGGCAACATCCCGGGAGATACCTAAGCGGTGAGCAAGCACTCCAGTGGATCGCGCATTGCGTTCCTTATCAAACCCGTGATCGAGACCACCAAACACCGTGAATCGCTGTTGCCCATGTTGGACAACAGCCTGATGGCGATTGATGCGGAACGAACGTCCAAGACCCAAATAACCAATCGCCTCAAGAACGCTTGTTTTGCCGCTTCCGTTTGCACCATGAAGAAAATTGAAAGACGGCGAGAACGACGCGGGTTCATCTGGTGACAGGTTGCGAAAAAACTCGGTATGAAGTTTTACCAGCGCCATAGAAGGGACAGCTCGTCGCGGCAGCAAGAGGAATGGAGGATCTCCACGAAAAAAGGCAGCATCTCACTGCTTTGTGAAATGCTGCCTTAGTGTACAAAACCATACCGCTGAAGGCGACCGCCTCAGTGAAGCATATTCAATCGCTCATCCATGAACACGTCCATTTCCGGAGCCAGAATATGAACATAGCGATCAAAATACAGGAACTGCTTCAGCAACAAGGCAAACTCCCGCGGGAAGTGCAGGCCGTGGCTTTCACCCACCTTCACCATGTCCATCAGAATGCTGTTCACATCGTCTTCTGCCTGATCGGCCTGATAGGGCACATGGTCCGGAACCATCTTATCCATCTGCTGGTAAAGCTTACGCAAGTCCGCTGCCAAATCTTCTGTCTTGACAGTATGGTTGGTAATGCCAATGCGGATCATCGCCTCAGCCATGCCGTCAAAGTTGCCCACCATCACCGATGAAATAAAATCGCTGACAGCCTGCCAAGTATCCGGGCGAATCCGCCCTACAATACCAAAGTCAATGAAGCCTACTCGACCATCTTTTAATACCATGAGATTACCGGCGTGCACGTCGGCATGGAAAAATTCGCACTGGGTAAGGCTGGCAAACCAGGTATTCATGGCCGTGATCAGCGTCCGCTCCGGATCTTTGGCGTAGCCCCGGATACTTTCAAGATCGGTTAAAGGCACACCGTAGAACCGTTCCATGGTCAATATTCTTCGGGTGCTGCAATGCTCGTAAACCAGAGGGACCGTCGCATCTTCGTTATGAGTATCGTGCAGGAAATTACGGAACACCTTGAGGTTATTTGCTTCCTTGATGAAATCACATTCTTCCATCATGGTGCGCTGGATTTCTTCCACGATACCGGACAGCGACGTCCAGGAGAGCTTTGGCGCCAGGGTTTCAAGAACGCGTGCCGAGAGGTACAGGAAGTTCAGATCCGTCAGCAAAATATTCTCAACGCCCGGCTTTTGCACTTTGATCACAACATCTTCACCGGTAACCAACCGCGCCGCGTGCACCTGTGCAATCGAGGCAGAAGCCAGGGCCACCGGATCGATTTCGGAGAACACCTCATCAATTGGCCGATCCAGTTCCGCACGGATAATTCGTTTGATCACACCAAACGGGAGGTTAGGAGTCCGATCCAGACAGTACTGAAACTCTTCAACATATTCTTTCGGGAAGAAGGTCGGGGAGCTGGCGATGAATTGCCCCAGCTTGATGTAGGTTGCGCCCAGGGATTCAAACGTCTGACGCAGTAAACGTGGAGCAGGGGGCCGCTCACCCCCGACCCATTTGGCACCCGTCCGACCCAAAACAGAAAGTGTTTGTCCGATTCTGAAAGCGCCTTTGATTCCGTTCGTTACGGTGCCCATCATAGTATTCCTAAAGCCTCATCGGCATAACCACATAGAGGCAGCGGTTATCGATTTGAGATTCAATCAGTGCGCTGCTGTTTGGATTGGAGAGGGTTATCTTCACCTGATCCTCTTCCAGCGCGTTCATTACATCCACCAGATAGCCTACATTAAAACCGATCTGCAGGGATTCGCCCTGATAGTCAACCGGGAGCGCATCTTCGGCCTGTTCCTGATCCGGATTATTGGCAAATACCTGAAGCTCATTTGTCGCCAGATTCAGGCGAACGCCACGAATGTTCTCGTGGGAGAGAATGCCCGCCCGCTGAAGCGTGTTTTTCAGAGTGGCACGGTCTGCCAGAACGATCTTGTCGCCACCACGGGGAATCACACGGTTGTAGTCCGGGAACTTGCCTTCAATGAGCTTGGAGGTAAACGTGTAAGAGCCCACGGTCGCGCGCAGATGATTGTCGCCGATAACCAGCGTGACGGGGGTTTCCGCATCGTCCAGCAAACGTGAAAGCTCCAGAACGCCTTTGCGGGGCACGATAACCTGACGTGGTTCAGCGCAACCGGTATCCAGCTCGACGTGAGCCATGGCCAGCCGGTGGCCATCTGTTGCCACTGTACGTACATGATCCTTGTCCACTTCCAGCAAGAGCCCGTTCAGATAATAACGGACGTCCTGTTGCGCCATGGCGAAGGCAGTGGCGTCGAACATTCGCCGCAACTCCTTCTGCGGCAGTTCCAAGCGGAAACTCTCGGGCTCATCTTCCACATTCGGGAAGTGCTCTGCGGGCAATGTGGAAAGCGTGAAATGGCTTGCGCCGCATCGCACATGAAGCCGATCGCCCTCAAGCACCAGCTCTATCGGGGCTTCATCGCCCAGCGCACGGCAGATATCTGAAAGCTTTCGAGCCGGAACGGTAATCCGTCCGGGCTGGTCCACATGGACAGGTGTAACCCGTCCCACCAGCTCAACTTCCATATTCGTACCGGTCAGGACCAGTGTATTGTCTTCGGCCACCAGCAGCACGTTAGACAGTACTGGCATGGTTTGCTTTTTCTCAACAACACCGGCAATGCTTTGCAACGGTGTGAGCAAGGATTCACGGCTGATCGTCAGTTTCATGTCACTCAGCTTTCTATTGTTGGAAGGATGAATGTTGTGTCGCCTCACAAGGTCACGCGAAACAACCCGATTCAGGTGGTCAGCAACCTCATAAAGTTCTGGTAGTCTTCGCGGATGCCCGGGTCAGTTTCCTTAAGCTCCACGATCTTCTTGCACGCATGCAAAACCGTTGTATGGTCACGACCGCCAAACGCATCCCCGATTTCCGGGAGACTGTGATTGGTCAGTTCCTTCGAGAGTGACATTGCCACTTGCCGGGGCCGGGTCACCACACGGGTTCGCCTCTTAGAGTGCAGGTCTGCAACCTTGATCTTGTAGTACTCAGCCACTGTGCGCTGAATATTATCAATGCTCACCTGTTTTTCATGCAGGGCAAGCAGATCTTTCAGGCTTTCGCGGATAAACGGCGGCGTAATTTCAGAGCCCGTGAAGTGAGCATTCGCTATCACCAGGCGCAGCGCCCCTTCCAGTTCTCTTACGTTAGACCGGATCTTCTGGGCAATAAAAAAAGCCGCTTCGCTGCTGAGTTTCACGTTAACCTGGTCGGCTTTCTTCATCAGGATTGCGACCCGCGTTTCCAGCTCAGGTGGCTCAACCATAACCGTCAAACCCCAGCCAAAACGGGACTTGAGGCGCTCCTCCATATCCACAATTTCTTTCGGAAACCGGTCACAGGTTACGATTACCTGCTGCCCACCTTCAAGAAGCGCATTAAAGGTATGAAAGAACTCTTCCTGAGAGCGCTCTTTACGGGCGAAAAACTGAATATCATCGATCAGCAACGCATCAACCGACCGGTAATACCGCTTGAATTCATTGATGGCATTCAGTTGCAACGCTTTCACCATATCGGCAACGAACCGCTCAGACCGCAAATAAGCCACCTTTGCGTTGGGATTGCGTCGCACAATATCATTTCCGATTGCGTGCATCAGGTGGGTTTTACCCAGGCCAACACCACCATATAAAAACAGTGGGTTATATGCACCACCGGGGTTTTCCGCTACCTGCATCGAGGCTGCGCGGGCAAGCTGGTTTGACTTGCCCTCAACAAAGGTCTCAAAGGTAAAGCCTTCATTAAGAAAGCTCTGGTGTTTGATATCGCCTTCTACCTGAACTGGCCGCCGCCCACCGTTCGACCGGTATTCATTAAGCTGTGCCTGGCGGTTGCCACCGGAGGTTGCCGCAATGCCTTTTTCTTCTTCAGTAACCCTGCCGCCCGATTCTTCCTGAACCCGTTTGACAGAATCCTGCTGAACCAGTTCCGAACGCAGCACCGGCTCACTTTCACGGGGAGCAGATCCAACTTTCATTCCGACTCTAGGAGCCTGACCACCGTTCAGATCCTTGAGCACCTCTTCTATACGCCGGAGGTACTTTTCATTGACCCAGTCCATAACAAAACGATTGGGCGCAAACAGCATCAATTGCCCTTCACGGTCATCGGACTGAAGGGGCCGCAACCAGGTATTGAACTGTTGTGCGGGAAACTCGTCCCGGAGTACTTCAAGACATTGATGCCACATACTGTTCGGCACGACAGTCCGCTCCCGATAACCCATAGATTTCTCAAACCGGACAAGGGGCGTCCGATTCCGAAAGATGACCACGGATTCTAACCCGCCGGCTCCCCCAGTGAAAGAGTAAACGCCTCATCATAAACAGCCTGTGGAAATTTATAATGTTATTTATCAATTTGTTAACGAGTTATATACAACCTTGTGTACAGAAATTTCTTTGCAATAGAGTTACTCACACACCTGTGTGTACAACCGGCCACCAACCCTGTGTGCAAACCAGGGAAGTGCAGTGGATAACTGGGCACATTCCAGCAACCGCAACTTCTCCACAATCCGTCATGCGCTTATGCACAGGGCCCAAGGGTACTTTTGCTCAGCCTTATGAATGCCCCAATATACTGATTCAAATGAGATAAAATGGCTTTTCCACAGAAAATAGCCTGCGTAATAACAGTAATAATAGATCTTTAAAAGAATTCTAAAGAAACCTATAAATACTGTTACTCAACACAGGGCGCTGAAATTTCCGTAGCTTTTCGCAACCTCCTGAAGATCACAATTTCGCATCGGCACAAGCGCGTACCAATAAACATTGAACCCGCGACAGAATTTGCATAGAATGCCGCTCCTGTTTTGGTTATTAATTTTTAAGCCAACTCCCGAATGTCCAACACACGAATTGTGAGATAGTCACCATGAAAAGAACGTTTCAACCAAGCGTCCTGAAGCGTAAGCGCGTTCACGGTTTCCGTGCCCGTATGGCAACTGCCAACGGCCGCAAGGTAATTTCCCGTCGTCGTGCCAAAGGCCGTGCACGTCTGTCCGCGTAATCTGTCGTTCGCCTCATGAAGGCTTTGAATTTTCCGAAATCGCATCGTCTACTGCGACCAGCTGATTACGGCAAAGTCTTCAACGACGTACAGTTAAAGGTTCCGCACAAAAATTTTCTGATCCTGGCAACTCCGAATAATCTCGGACATGCCAGGATCGGTCTTGTTTTTGCAAAAAAGAACCTGAAACTTTCAGTACAGCGAAACCGGATCAAACGCCAAGTGCGGGAAACATTCCGGCATCAGCCTGAGCTTCCTGGAATGGATATTATTATTCTGGGGCGTCAAGGGCTTGCAGCTATGGATAATCAAGCTGTTCGCCTGTCTCTGAATGGCCTTTGGCAGCGGCTAGCGAAAAAGTATCATCAGCTCCCCACATCTAAACCTGCAGTATCGTCATCTGCCGGTGAGGGAACAGGTTAATGCGTAACTTGCTGCTTCTGCCTATCCGCTTTTACCAATATGCCATTAGTCCTCTGATGGCTAGCCATTGCCGCCATTACCCCACCTGCTCACAATACGCTGTGGAAGCCATAACTCATCACGGTGCGCTGAAAGGTCTGTATCTTTCTGCGAAACGCTTACTGAGATGCCATCCATGGGCAGAAGGCGGATATGATCCGGTGCCGGGTACCATGCAATCCGGGCAAGAAGAAGCGATCGATTGCTGTTCGCAGGCTGACCACTCCTCAATAACAACCCAGACCAGACAGTAACCTTATGGATATTCAACGCATCGTATTATTTGCCGGCCTGGCTATTGTCAGTTATCTGATGGTGCTCGCCTGGAATGATGATTATAACCAGCCAGTGCCGACTGAGCAGGTAGCAGAATCTTCACGCATCAAAGCAGACAACAGTTCTGTCGGTTCGGATTCTATGGTGCTTCCAGGTGAATCATCACAGGGAACCTCTACCACAAGCCGTGCAGACGAAGAGTTTGCAACTCCGGAAGGTGGTCAGTCAGTCTCCAGCGCTGCCAATACTGATGTCAGCGTAAGCGATCAATACATAACAGTTCGAACAGATGTGCTTGATCTCGTTATTGATCGTGTAAGCGGTAATCTTGTCAGAAGCTCTCTGCTTTCTTATGACAAGACCCTGAACAGCAATGAGCCGCTCAAACTTCTGAACAATACCGAAAACCGGTTTTATGTCTTGGAAAGTGGGCTTATTGGACAGAACGGGCCAGACAGTGCAAAAAATGGCGAAGCCCCCGTCTACAACACCGATGCAACAAGCTATGAGTTGTCGGAAGGCGAGAATGAACTGACCGTCAACCTCACACACACCATGGATAACGGTGTGAAGATCACGAAACGTTATCAGTTTGTGCGTGACAGCTACGAAATCAGCGTTCGTTATCTGATTGATAACCAGTCCAGTGAAAACTGGCAGGCCAATTTTACCGGCAAAATTGTTCGCGATCAGTCTCCGGATCCTACCTCCGGGCCCAGCATGGGTATCAAAGCCTTCCTTGGTTTGGTGACCAGCTCTCCTGAAGATCCTTATGAAAAGTTTGATTTTGGAGACCTTGAAGAGAAACGCATCAATCAGACAGTAACCAACGGCTGGATGGCGTTTTTGCAGCACTATTTCCTTGTAGCCTGGGTACCTGAAAGAGATCAGCCTGCGCAGTTCCAGACCACTCGGCGTGGCCTGTTACATGTTATGGGCTTTGTTTATCCGGCAACGACCGTAGCGCCCGGAGAAACTACAGAGATAGGTGCACGTGCCTATGTAGGGCCAAAGATCATCGACCGTCTTGAAGCGGCTGCGCCAAATCTTGATCGCACTGTGGACTTTGGGTGGCTGTTCTTCATCTCACTGCCGTTGTTTATCATTCTGGAATGGTTCCACGGCCTGGTAGGCAACTGGGGCGTTTCCATTATCTTGCTAACAGTTCTGGTAAAAGCCGTATTTTTCAAGCTTTCAGCCACGAGTTACCGTTCCATGGGCCGTATGCGTGCAGTAGCGCCGCAGCTCACCAGGTTGAAAGAGCTTTACGGTGATGATCGCCAGCGTATGTCCCAGGAAATGATGGCGCTGTACAAGAAAGAAAAAATCAATCCTCTGGGCGGTTGTTTACCTATTCTGGTCCAGATGCCGGTGTTCATTTCCTTGTATTGGGTACTGTTCGAAAGTGTGCAACTGCGCCATGCACCCTTCATGCTGTGGATTCACGACCTGTCGGTTATGGACCCTTACTTCATTTTGCCAATCCTGATGGGTGCCAGCATGATGTTGCAGATGCATCTGAACCCGACTCCGCCGGATCCGATGCAAGCCAAGATCATGAAGTTGATGCCTATTGTATTTACCATCTTCTTCCTCTGGTTCCCCGCCGGTCTGGTACTTTACTGGCTGGTAAACAACATTCTGTCGATCAGTCAGCAGTGGTACATTACCCGTAAGATCGAGCTGGAAATGGCCACCAAGAAGCACTGATACAGTGGCAAGTTGATTGTTCAGTAAAGGCTCCGTTACGGAGCCTTTACTGTTTCAGGAACACACAAAAATCCTGTGTAAGAGGCATTTGTCATGAACCAGAGCCCCGGAACTCTCCAGGCACCCCATACTCCCGATACCATCGCCGCCATAGCGACGGCGCCTGGCCAGGCCGGCGTGGGTATCGTGCGGGTATCTGGCCCATTGGCAAAGTTCATTGCTTCCACAATGTTGGGGTATATGCCAAAGCCCAGGTATGCGCATTACGGAGCGTTTCTCGATCAGCAGGGTGTGCTTATTGATGAAGGCATCGGTCTGTTCTTCCCAAACCCCCATTCCTTTACAGGCGAAGACGTATTCGAGTTACAGGGGCACGGTGGCACCGTCATTCTGGACTTGCTGTTGCGGGAAGTTTGCCGCCTGGGGAGCCGTTTGGCGCGCCCTGGAGAGTTCTCTGAGCGGGCATTTCTTAACGACAAACTGGACCTCGCTCAAGCGGAAGCCATTGCTGATCTGATTGAAAGCAGTTCGGAGCAGGCCGCTCGCTGTGCCGTACGATCCATGCAAGGAGTATTTTCTCGGCGCATTGAAACTCTGGTTGAAGCCGTTACTCACTTGCGGATTTACGTGGAAGCCGCCATTGATTTCCCCGAAGAGGAAATTGATTTTCTGGCAGATGGCAAGGTTGCAACCGATCTGCAGACACTGCTCGAACAGCTTCGAGGTATTTTGGGGGAGGCCCAGCAGGGCACGATACTGCGCGACGGTATGAAAGTAGTGATTGCAGGCCGTCCGAATGCCGGTAAATCAAGTTTGCTAAATGCGTTGGCAGGCCGTGAAGCGGCGATAGTGACTGCTATTGAAGGAACTACCCGGGATGTACTGAGGGAACATATTCACATTGATGGTATGCCCCTGCATATCATTGATACTGCAGGTCTGCGTGACAGCCCGGACGAAGTGGAACAGATCGGCATTGCCCGTGCCTGGGATGAAATCCGCCAGGCTGACCGCATTCTGCTTATGGTAGATGCCACCACTACAGATAAAACCAAGCCGCACGAAATCTGGCCGGACTTTATAGATCAACTGCCGGCTTCAGCACCGGTTACGGTGATCCGTAACAAGGTAGACCTGAGCGGAGAACCCGTGGGGCTCTCAGAGTTATCCACAAACCAGACACCCGTAATACGCCTTGCCGCAAAATCAACGGAAGGACTGGATGTGCTGCGGGATCACCTGAAGCAATGCATGGGTTTTGCCAGTACCACCGAAGGTGGCTTTCTGGCTCGTCGCCGGCATCTGGGCGCTCTGGAGCGGGCCAGGGAGTCCCTGTTACAAGGTCAGGCCCAACTGGAGGGCTACGGCGCTGGCGAGTTGCTGGCCGAAGATTTACGAGCGGCTCAGGATGCGCTCGGAGAGATCACAGGGCAGATTACACCGGATGAGTTGTTAGGGAAGATCTTTGGTTCCTTCTGTATCGGGAAGTGAACACTCAGCAGTTTGAACGCCTACGCAGCATTCTTCCCGCAAGAAGCTGATTAACGTCTCCAAATGCTGATATTCAGGTATACAGACAATGGTGCGGCTGTGCTTTTTCTGCCTGATCAGTCCTACTTTGGCCATGCGCGCCAGGTGGTGCGAGAGTGTTGAGGCAGGGATACCCAGCGCTTTCTGTATTTCACCCACGGGCGCGCCATTGTGACCCGCTTTAACTAAAAACCGAAAAGCCGCCAATCGGTGAGTATTGCCCAGTTCAGCCAAGCTGGCTGCGACTGCTTCATGATCCATGATTATCCCTTGGTTCAATATTTCCATATTTCTAGAATTATAGTTGACACGCAGAAAGAAGGCAATTTATCCTTTTGTTTTAATTCTATTAAACGAGAACTACAGGAAAGTTAAATGTCCCCTCAGTTGCAAGATGCCTTAGGTATGTTTGTCTTTCTAGCTGTCGAGCTATCGGCTTTGTTCATTGGCATCAGCCTGTTGGTTGGAGCTCTTCAACGGCATATACCGCCATCCACGGTAGAAGCTTTACTGAGTTCCAGTCGAAGGAGAGGCTATTTTCTTGCCGCTGGCCTGGGGGCTATCACACCTTTTTGTAGCTGCTCGACTATTCCCATGCTTAAAGGTTTGATTAAAGCGCGTGCCGGTTTTGGGCCGATGATGGTGTTTTTATTCGCCTCTCCGTTGCTGAACCCCATTATTGTTGTTTTGCTGGTTGCCACCTTTGGTTTAACCCTCACCACCATCTATGTAGGTGCGGCACTGGTAGTTTCACTTGGCTCCGGATGGCTACTACAAGCACTGGGTTTTGAGCGTTATATCCGCCGGGAGGCAAAGGGAGAGATTGTTGAATGCGGAGGCTCTGCAAATACCTGTAACACCGGGCCAGTGGTATCAAGGTGCGACAGCAATCAAACTACTGACTCAGCTCCCGGAAAAAATAAGTACGGTGGCTTATGGCAAGACGCCTGGTCTGACTTTAAGGGTGTTTTGCCGTATATGCTTACAGGCATTGCGATTGGCAGTGTGATTTATGGCTTTATGCCTACGGACCTATTGGAGCAATATGCTGGCCCGAGTAATTCCTTTGCCATCCCGATTGCCGCGTTCATTGGTGTGCCGTTGTATATCCGTGCTGAAGCTGTAATACCGCTGGCAGCCGCTCTGATGGCTAAAGGGGTAGGTGCAGGAACGGTACTGGCGTTGATCATAGGCAGTGCCGGGGCCAGCCTGACCGAGTTGATCCTGTTGCGCTCACTCTTCACGCTTAAGCTATTGGCTGCCTTTGTAGCTGTTATCTTTGCCATGGCAATGATTGCAGGTTACGCCACTTTCCTGTTTTTCTGAATGTGACCCGGGATAAACGGATTTCCATTAAGTGTTGTAGGGCTGCCCGAAAAGACCTTCACTTTGGCCCCTCGCACGCCTTGAACTTTCTGCCGCAGCCACAGGGGCAGGGTTCATTGCGTCCAGGCTTAAGAACGCCTTCATGGGGTTGGCCTTCCAGGTAATACCAGCGCCCGTTTTCCCGGACAAAATGTGACCGTTCCTGCAGGTAACCCCAGCCCGGATTAAGCCGATAGATGGCTTGAAAATGGACATGACCGGTGTTGCCATTTTCGTCGCTGTCCAGAATGCGCAGCGACGCCCAGTCTGGAGAGTGGTGCAGATCAAGCGCCGTTGGTCGGGTGCTATCGTGCCAGCTGGCGCGCAGGTAGTCCTCGAGTTTCAGCACAAACGCGGTGAAACGCGAACGCATCAACGCCTCTGGCGTAGGGGCGTTTTCGCCCGCATGGTAGCGTTGGCAGCATTCTGCGTAACGGCGCTGGCTGCCGCAAGGGCAGTGTGGGATAGTCGTATTCTCAGACATTGATCGGTGATGTTTGCGTCAGGGGTTTAAGCCTGCAGTATAACAACCGCACTCATACACAAAAGGATTGATTCAAACCATGTTCAAACAACCCGGCAAAGTTTCTGTAGTCACCCGGTTCGGCAGTTTGTTTTGCCTGTTGCTGATATTCAGTGGTTGCAGTTCGATGTATTACAGCACCATGGAAAAGCTTGGTGTTGAAAAGCGTGACATTCTGGTGGACAGGGTTGGAGAAGCGCGCGATGCCCAGAGCGATGCCCGGGAAACCTTCCGTTCGTCGCTGGATCGGTTTCAGAGTGTAGTGGATACACCTGACAGCGGATTGCAGCAAAAATATGACGTTATCAGCGATGCCTACGATGACAGCCTGAAGTCGGCGAATAAGGTACGGGATCGCATTGAGGCGGTCGAAGACGTATCCGGGGCACTGTTTGACGAGTGGGAAGACGAGCTGGATCTTTACGAAAGTGCGTCACTGCGCAAAACCAGTAAGCGCAGGCTTGATGAAACCCGCGAGCTTTACGACAGCTTGATTGCCCGCATGCATCAGGTGGAAAAACGCATGGATCCCGTCCTGGAAGCGTTTGAAGATCAGGTACTTTTCCTGAAGCATAATCTCAACGCCCAGGCGATTGGTTCGCTGGAAGATGAATTGGGGCAGATTCGCCAGGATGTGGACAGCCTGGTTCGCGATATGGAAGCATCGATAGCGGAATCAGAGGCGTTCATACAGCGGTTTCGTGAAGGATCCGTTTAATGGATCAAGCGGCTTCTAAAAGATCCGTTTGGTAATAACTGATTATGCCGGAATATAACGCGTAGTTATATTCCGGCATTTTATTTAAAAATAAAAATGAGTATAAAATTAATCTTTTACTGTTCGCTGTAATAAGCAGACATGTCCGCAATATCTTCATCGGTCAGTTTTGTTGCCTGCGGTGTCATAACCGCTGACATACCGCCAGTGCGCTCACCCTCACGATAAGCTTTAAGCGCCAGTTCAAGATACGCGGATGGCTGGCCAGCAAGGTTTGGGTATATTGGAGCGCTGGACTGGCCATCAACGCCGTGACAGGCGATACAAGTCGCGATTTTTTCCGCACCGGCTGCCGCATCAGCCGCCAAGTTGGGCAAGGCAACACCGCCAAAAATAACTGCGATCAATATTTGCTTTATGTTTATTAATTTCATTTCTATCTCCCTACCTGGCTAAACGTGCAGATTTTATGAGTATAAAAGTAACTGCCGGGAAGTGCTGCTTTACAAGCAGGAAATAAATGCGAGGTGCCTGAATCTTGACGTGTATCAAGATTACGCTAGCGATTCCTGGCAATAGGTATTTAACGTCATCTTAAAGTTTTTAACCTATGCTAGTTTTATAAGCGTTGACCGGTGAAGAAAGCGTTTGAGTTAGTTTATTATTCTAGCTCCTATCTAATAATTATTCCCATCGGACAACTCGTTAATTTCGAGTGTGACTAACAGGTCATATGTCAGCCGTTGCCGGTTTTAGCCGGCGACATAAGGCGATTGTCGATGAGGAGAAAGTCATGGGAATGTGGAAGCTGAAGCGCCGCGATTTCCTCAAAGGTTTGGGCGCAACTGGCACCGGTGTGATGCTCAGTGGCAATGTTTGGGCACTGAACCGGCTACAGCCGATCGCAGACACCCTGGCCACAGAATATCCCTACCGCGACTGGGAAGACCTGTACCGCAACGAGTGGACCTGGGACAGCGTTGGTCACGCTGCGCACTGTATTAACTGCATGGGTAACTGCGCCTGGGACGTGTACGTTAAAGACGGCATCGTCATTCGCGAAGAGCAGATTGCAAAATACCCCCAGATACATACAAACATTCCGGACGCCAACCCCCGTGGTTGCCAGAAAGGCGCTATTCACTCCACGTCCATGTACGAAGCTGACCGCTTGCGCTACCCGCTCAAACGTGCCGGCGAGCGCGGCGAAGGCAAATGGCAGCGTATCTCCTGGGATCAGGCCACAGAAGAAGTGGCTGATAAAATTATCGATATTTTCGTCAAACACGGCCCCGGCAAGCTGAAAACTCACCAGGGATCTGGCAACCAGACCATGGTTCGCCAGTCCGGTCCTGCCCGCTTTGCCGCCCTGGTTGGTGGCATTCAGCTTGACGGCTTTACCGTGGTTGGCGATTTGATGACCGGCGCCCATTTGGCGTACGGCAACCCGCTGGAAAGTTTCTCTTCTGATGCCTGGTTCGATGCCGATTACATCATGCTCGGCATGATCAACCCTAACGCTACCCGTATCCCTGATGCCCACTATATCTGGGAAGCCAAATACAACGGCGCGCGTATTGTCAGTACCTCACCGGATTACAACCCCAGTGCTATTCACACCGACCTGTGGATACCCATCGAACAGGGTTCCGACCCGTTCCTGGCCATGTCGTTTGTGAACGTAATCATTGAAGAAAAGCTGTACAAGCCGGCGTTCATGAAGGAACAGACCGACTTGCCCATGTTGGTGCGTGTCGACAACGGACAGCTGCTGCGTGAAAAAGACCTGGTGGAAGGCGGTTCCGACGAAGTGTTCTACCACTGGGACCTGAACACCAACAAGGCAGTTAAAGCCAAGGGTTCAATGGGTGACGACAACAAAACTCTGGACCTGGGCGACGTAGATCCGGCGATTGAAGGCACTTTCAAAGTGGACGGCATAGCCGTGACCACCTCGTTTGAATATGTGAAAAAAGAAGCGGCCAAATACACACCGGAAAAAACCCGGGAGCAAACCGGTATTCACCCGGATATTGTGCGCCAGGAAGCACGTCTGCTGGCGAAGTCCAAAAAAGCCATCATCATGCTGGGTTACGTTACCTCCAGTTACTCCAACTGCCTTTACACCGGCTGGGGATATGCACTGACGCTGGCACTGACCGGGCACGGTGGCCGTACCGGTGGCCTGGATACCTCCTGGGTGGTGTGGAATCATCCGCGCTGGTGGGAACTGGCAGGCTTTGAGGGCAAAAAATCAGCCCGTCTGGAAGCCGGTGGTTTAGGTGAATTCCTGCGTGGCGGTATGATGGAAGGCGCCCGTAAGCACTTCGACAACAAGAAATTGAAAAAACGCGTCGGCTTCGATCTCGATGAGATGGAAGAGATGATGAATGAGTCGATGGATAAAGGCTGGATGCCGTACTACGGCGAAATCAAAGGTATGATTTCGATCGCAGACAACACCTTCCGTCGCAACAAAATGAGTAACAAGTATCGCGAAGAGCACCTGCGTCAGGCAGAAGAGCTGTACGTGAACATCAACGTGCGTATGGACTCCACAGCTGAATGGGCCGACTACGTTCTTCCCGCGGCCAGCCACTATGAAGCCTGGGATATACGTACCCAGGGTTACCACCGCTTCGCCAACATCTTTACCCGCTCGGTAGAGCCGGTGGGTGAGTCCAAGCCGGACTGGGAAATCATGGCGTTGCTGACCAGGAAGATTCAGGAGCGAGCCATCGCCCGCGGCATTGGCCCGATTCAGGATGGTGACGTTACCCGTGATCTGCACACCATTCACGATGACTTCACCCGTCAGGGCACCCTGAACACGGATTACGATGTGCTCAAGCACATCATCGAAGATTCCCCCGAATTCGGTGGCGTTACGATTGAAGAAGCTGCCGAAAAAGGCTTCATCACCATGAACGAGCACGCTGGCCTGAACCAGCCGCTCAAGCCAAATGAGGGATACAACCCGTTTACCGCGCAAACCGATGGCAAAACGCCCTATGAAACCCTGACCGGTCGCATCACCTTCTACTGTGACCACCCGTGGTTCAAGAAGCTGGATTCTGTAGTACCCACAGCTCGGTTGCACGCAGGGCCCAAAGCATCCAACTATCCGTTGGAGTTTTATTCGCCACACGCGCGCTGGGGTATCCATTCCAACTGGCGCAGTAACAAGTACTTGCTGCGGTTGCAGCGTGGTGAACCGAACATCTACATCAACCCGCAGCTGGCTGAGCAACGGGGTATCAAGGACGGTGACACGGTTCGGCTGTTCAACGCCAACGGTGACTTTTTTGCCCAGGCCAAGTTCTATCCAAGCATTCCGGTGAACTCGATCATGATGGAGCACGGCTGGGAGCCGCATCAGTACATTCATCGCAGAAACATGAACGTGTCCAACGCCGTGTTCCTGCAACCGCTGGAACTGGCGGGCGGTTGGGGGCACCTGAAGTTTATTTACGCCAAATGGAACGCCAACCAGCATATCCATGAAAGCTGCTACGACATAGAGCTGGCAAAACCTGAAGACATCACCGACCCACGAGCCGTTTAAGAGGAGATTATCATGACTGTTAAACGCCAACTCAGCATGGTCATGGATTTGAATAAATGCATCGGCTGCCAGACCTGTACAGCAGCGTGCAAACTGATGTGGACCAACCGTAACGGCCGAGAGTTCATGTACTGGAACAACGTGGAATCCCAGCCAGGTAAAGGTTACCCAAGGGATTACGAGAATATGGGCGGTGGTTTCGACGCCGACGGTGCTTTGCGTCTCGGGCGTCAGCCCAGCCAGGAAGACTATGGTATTCCCTGGGAGTATAACTACGAAGAAGCGCTGATGACCGGCACCGATCCCTGGTTGCGCCCCAATGTGAAGCCCACCTGGGGCGCCAACTGGGACGAAGACGAAGGCACAGGTGACTACCCCAACAGTTACTATTTTTATCTGCCGCGTTTGTGCAACCACTGCGCCAACCCGGCGTGTCTGGCGGCCTGTACCCGCAACGCCATCTACAAGCGCCAGGAAGACGGCATTGTGTTGGTGGATCAGGAGCGTTGCCGTGGCTATCGCTACTGCGTTAATGCGTGCCCGTACAAGAAAATCTACTTCAACGAGGAGATTTCCAAATCCGAGAAGTGCATTTTCTGTTACCCGCGGATTGAAAAAGGTTTGCCCACCGCCTGCGCCCAGCAGTGTGTAGGGCGTATTCGCTGGATAGGTTACCGCGATGATGAAGACGGACCGATTCATCAGCTGGTCGATAAATACAAAGTGGCGTTGCCGCTGCACGCAGAGTGGGGAACCCAGCCCAACGTGTTCTACGTGCCGCCCACGTCACCGCCGAAGTTTGGCGAAAACGGTGAGCAGCTGGACGAGTCCCGCATTCCGCTGTCGTACCTGGAAAGCCTGTTTGGCCCCCGTACCGGCGAAGCTCTCGATACTCTCGCAGAAGCTCGTCAGGCGAAAGCCGATGGCAGAGGCAGTGAACTGATGGACATTCTGATTGGCTACAAACATTCCGAAATGTTCAAGCTGAGCTGAAGCCGGGAGGCACGCAATGACGCAATTAACAGCCCCCGCTGTTCGGCAGTATGAATTTGAGCGTGCCGGGGCCCGCGGGGCGATTTATCGCCTCGCAGCCGTAGCCCTGGGTTACCCGTTGGACGAAACCTGGGAGGCACTGGCCGATGGCCGCTTGCAAGCGGCCCTGAGCGGCGCCTTGCAAACACTGGGTGATGAACCCTGGCCTACGGTTGATGCAAGCTTCAGTTCAGAAGATCTGCAAGTGGGCTACATGGCTACCTTTGTTCACGGCAAACTGGGTAAGCCCAGAGTGCCACTGGTGGCAAGTGCCTACGGCGGGCTGATTGGCGGCCTGACACCGGGCGCCTATATGCTGAATGTGCAGGCGTTCTACACCCACTTTGGCCTGACGGCGGCGGTGGAAGATGAAGGGCACAAGGATCAGCCCGATCACCTGTTAGCGATGCTGGAATTTTGTGCGCTGCTGTGCCATCTGGAGGCTCAGGCCCTGGAAAACAGCCGCGACGCCGCGCCCTATCGGCGCGCTCAAAGGGATTTTCTGGTGCGATACCTGAGACCCTTGCTACAGGCCATTCGCGCAACATATGCCCAAGAGAATCAGTACGGGCTGGATGCCAACCTGGCACATCTGGTGAAGGTGCTTCCGGACTGGACCCATACCCAACAGCTGGCGCTGGAAACCCAGGTAGGGCCAAGCCCCGAAGAGGGTGTGAAAAAAGCCGGATCCGAACTCGCCAGCCAGCCCATGTGGGACTGAATCCAATCGATTAGCATGAGGAACCATGCCATGACATCGCAAGACATAAAAAACGGCCTTCTGGTAAACCGTATTGGCCGGTTAACAGGCTCGCTTACCCTGGCGGCTTGTATGTTGGCAAGCGCTAATGCGTTGGCTGATCAAAGCGACATGAACCCCAACGTGACGGAAATAAAAGCCTGGGATACGGTGAAGGTTTCACGCATTCCTGCCAGCATCTATTTGCGCACCCAGGATGACCCGGACGACCTGATCTGGGATCGTGTGCCGGAATACCGAACAGCTTTGCTGCCGGCGCCACCCGTGCATCAATCCGTTGGCCTGCGCTTTGAAGAAGGCTCTACCCGTACCAAGCACCTGTATTTTCAGGTAGCCCGCTCCGATGAACGTTTTTACATTCGCTTGCGCTGGAAAGACGCCACCGAAGATAGGAACACCACCGTTGATCGATACCGTGACGGCGTTGCGGTGCAATACGCCCTGAATGATGTGGATACCTCGTACATGATGGGTTCCGGCCACGATGACCCGGTGAACATCTGGTACTGGCGCGCTGACAAAGAACAGATCGAGAATCTGGCCGCCGGCGGTTATGGCAGCACGACCACCTTGCCGCAACAGAATGTCTCAGGCGCCAGCGCCTATTTTACCGACCCGGTTCCTGCAGACAGGGAGTGGCACGTGGTGATGTCACGGCCGTTTGAATCTGACGGCGAGTACGCTGTGAATCTTGATCGCGAAACCGTACCCATGGGCTTTGCCGTGTGGCAGGGTAGTGATAACGAACGCGATGGCAACAAACGCGTGACCCACACCTGGATCCTGTTGGACACAAGTCTGGACAGTGATACTGCGAAGTAAGGACCTGATATGTCGGTTTCCCATTTCCCACCCCGTGATCCGCTGGCTTTGGTGCCAGAGGACTGCGGCCTGGGCCATGCCTGCCAGTTTTGCCCGCACGAAGAAGAGTGCGAGCTGGATAAGGGCCAGCACGAAAAACGGCTGATTGAATCCCGGCTGGCGCAGGTGGGCCAGATCATAATGGTTATGGCCAACAAAGGCGGAGTGGGCAAAAGCACCGTGTCCGCCAACGTAGCGGCGGGTCTGGCGGTACAGCGTTACCGTGTAGGGGTAGCCGATGCCGACATTCACGGTCCGAATCAGAGCCGTTTTTTTGGTTTTGTGGGCCAGCGGGTGCGCTTGGGTAAACACGGTCTGCCACCGAAAGACTTTGAGTTTTTTGGTCTGGAACATCCGGTGAAAGTAGGCTCACTGGCGTTTATGATGGAGCGTGATGACACGCCCATTGTCTGGCGTGATGCCTACAAACACGACTTTATGCACCACCTGATCGGATCCTTTGACTGGGGTCCGCTGGATTTTCTTGTTATCGATATGCCGCCGGGCACAGGTAACGAATTGATCACTCTGGCAGACATGCTTGAGGGTCATGATGTCGCTGCATTACTGGCCACGACACCACAGGAAGTGGCGTTGATGGACAGCCTGAAGGCCGTGCGTTTTTGCCAGGAGCGTGGCATGCCGTTGATTGGCGTGGTGGAAAATATGGCAGGCGTAACCTGCCCCCACTGCAGCGGTCATTTTCATGTATTCCCACGCTCTCATCTGGCGGAAGCTCTGGCAGCAGCCGATGTGGAGTCCTTGGCACAAATCCCCTTGTCGCTGGCGCTTTCCAGTGGCTCCGATACGGGCGTGCCGATTGTACTCTCAGAACCTGATGGCCCTGAGGCGCAAGCCTTCGCCCCCGCTGTCGCTGCGTGCGTTGCTCATGCCCGGGCCGGTTTTGCTGAAGCTGCAAAGCAATCCCTGCATGGGCTCACCCAGGCAGGACTGCAGAGTGAAGAGCTTGAGCTGGCACTGGGAGCAGTTCCACCAGAGCAAAGAGAAGCTCTGCGCCAACAGCTGGAATCTTTGTTGGGTAACAGTAACGAGCCTTCCTGACACACCCTTATTCGAGAGTATTGCCATGTCTGACACTCGCGCGCCAGAACGCCGTCGCTTTTTCCAACAACTGCTCGGGACGGATAATGCCTCTGCGCCTGGCCGTGCCCCCTGGCACCGGGTACCGGAAGTGGGTGCCGGCGATGGCGATGTGCTGTGGTCGGGCTGGACCGGTAACGGTGAACTGTTTGTTGTGGGTGATGAAGGTATGGTGCTGCGTTATACCGGTAGCGCCGATGCTGGCGGGCCGCAGTGGCAGCCCATGACGCTGCCCACACGGTTGCCGCTGCACGGTATCTGGGGACCGGCTGCCGATAACCTCTTTGCCGTCGGCTGGATGGGTGCGCTGCTGCACTATGACGGCGCCCAATGGCAATTGCTACGGGGTGGGGTGATTAATGAGAAAGGCGGGCGCTTTGCCGCTTGTGAAGAAAACACTCCGTTATTTGCCATTGATGGTAATGACCAGGGCCAGGCCTGGGCGGTCGGTGACGATGGCATAATTCTGCATTTTGACGGCGCTGACTGGCAGCGCGAACAAAGCCCGACACAGGTCAATTTACGAGCGATTGCATGCGCGCCCAATAATACGGTTTACGCCGCGGGTGGCGAAGGCACCGTGCTTCGACGCGACAGCGACGGGTTGTGGACAAAACTGGATTGCCCGCTGGGTTCCGGGTTTCACTCCTTGCTGGTAATGGACGATGGCACATTGCTGTTAGGCGGTGGCCGGTACTTCGTTGATCAGGGCGGTTTTCGGGGCGAACTGGTGCGCTACCAGAACGGCCAGTTCCAGGCGCTCAAATTTGACGATCCGATGCCACGCCTGAGGGCCCTCAAGCCTTACAAGGATGGCGTGCTGATTGTTGGCGATCAGGGCCATTTATACTATTTCAAGGATCTGCGGCTGGACAAGCTCGAGAGCAACAGCCACCACGATCTGATGGATATTATCGTGTTATCCACAGGCGAAGCTCTGGTGGTCGGTGACTTTGGCACCATCATGACCGCGGCAGAGGATTTCACCCAGGCACTTGCGCCGCCGCCTATGGCCGCTGCTGCCAGCCCCTGGGAAGCCATGGTCGTGCCGACCAAAGGTCAGCTCTGGGGGTTTACTGAAGGCCTTGATGGCACTTGTTATGCCTGTGGTGAATCCGGCACGGTGATGCGCCTGCAAGGTGAGAGCTGGGAGTTGTTGCCGGCGCCCAGTGATCTGGCGGTGCACTGTCTGTGGGATACCGGCGCCGGTTTATTTGCGGCGGGTCAACTCGGGCGCATTTACCGCTTCGACGGCCAGCAATGGACCCTGCATTACGACCTGAATCTGGATCTCACCATTCTTGCCATGTGGGGCAGCAGCCCGGAATCCCTGTATGCGGTGGGCGATGAAGGTCTGGTGCTGCACTTTGACGGTCTGCGCTGGCAGCGCATGCCCAGCGGAACCCAGTCGGCGCTTTACAGTCTTTGGGCCCTGGATGACAAACACATGCTGGCACCCGGTGATTTCGGGTTGGTGCTGAGATACAACGGCAAAGACTGGAGTGACTTCAATGTGGGCACCGAGAATTTTCTCTACGGTATCTGGGGTGACAGCCTGAGTAACATTTACGCCGTCGGCCTGTCGGGCACCCTGGCTCACTTCAATGGTCAGCGCTGGCAGATGATGGCCACTCGTTTGCGGGAAGATTTGCTGTCGATCTCCGGCTCGGACGCTGCAGGCGCCTTTGCCGTTGGTACCCGAGGCTGTGTGCTGCGCCTTGATGGCGATCAGTGGGAGCCGGAACCCAGCGCCAGTGATGCCGGCTTGCGCGCGGTTTGCGCCACCCGTAGCGGAGCGGTTTACGCCGTGGGTGATAGGGGAACAGTTTTGCGTCGGAAGAACCCGGGAACGCTCTGACCCTCGGGATTTTGATATTGATTGCTATTTGTAAACGATAAGTAATATCATTCGAAACTTTCTGACATTGATCGAAAGGAAGGATGATATGTTGTTTTACCGGGTATTGATGGGTGCGGCCTGCAGCGCATTGGTGTTCAACCCGTCTGCACTGGCACAACCCACGGAGTTGGGAGAGCTGGTCGTAACCGCGTCCGGTTTTGAGCAGAGCCAGACCGCTGCGCCAGCCAGCATCACGGTTATTTCCGGTGAGCAGATCCGCAACGAACAGGCATTCAGCCTCACCGATATTCTGGATGATGTGGAAGGCCTGGACGTTAGCGGCGCAGCCGGTAAAACCGGCGGCTTTGATATTCGTATGCGCGGTATGCCGTCAGAATACACGCTGATTCTGATCGACGGTCGCCGGCAGAACACCGCCGGTAGTGTTACCCCCAACGGCTTTGGTCAGACTGCCACCAGCTTTTTGCCACCACCTTCAGCCATTGAACGCATAGAAGTTGTGCGTGGCCCCATGTCGACTCTTTATGGTTCTGATGCCATGGGCGGTGTTATCAACATCATTACCCGAAAAGTAAGTTCCGAATGGGCATCTACAGTCACCGCAGAAACGACCCTTAATCAGGACAGCGATTTTGGCGATAGCCGGGCCTACAGCGCTTATACCAACGGTCCACTTGTGGATGACCTGATTGGTTTTCAGCTTCGTGGTCGCTGGTTTGAACGGGATGAGTCCACGCTGGAATATCTTGATCTGAATGGTGATCCAATTGAAGTCAGCACCCGCGGGCCCAGCCCGGTAGAGTCTGAACAGTATACGGTTGGAGGCCGCTTTACCGTAACGCCGGGTGAGTCAAATGACTTCTGGCTGGATATCGAAAGCAGCAGGCAGGATTACGATAACTCGGAAGGTCAATTGGGCACCTTAGGTGTACAAGGTTACGGCTCTGAGCTGGAATTTGATCGCGACCAGTTTGCAGTGGGCCATACTGGCCGTTTTTCTATCGGCACGCTGGAAACCAGCATCATGAGAAACGTCACTGAAACCGGTGGCCGGATTATTCCTAATGGTGTACCTGGAAAAGTTGCGGGTTCTGACCGGGAACTGAAGGCGGAAAATCGGGTGATCGACAGCAAGCTGGTTATGCCTGTTGCTAACCATGTGGTGACTGTGGGTGGCCAGTGGTTTGATGCGCGGATGACCGATGGTGTCGCCGTGGACGAGTTCAAGCAGAAAACCAAGGCAGTGTTTGTTGAAGACGAGTGGTTCCTTACTGGCGATCTTGCACTTACTCTTGGTGGACGATACGACCACCACGATTCCTTCGGAGGTCAGTTCAGCCCGCGGGCTTATCTGGTTTGGAACTCCACATCTGAACTGACCATCAAAGGTGGCGTAAGCCGCGGTTATAAAACACCCGGGCTTGAGCAACTTGCGCCAGGTATTGTCGGTTTTAGCGGGCAGGGAACAATCCCGTTGTTTGGTAACCCGGATCTCAAACCGGAGAAATCAACGTCAACTGAACTGGCTGTGGTGTACGAAAAGCCGGCCGGCTATCGCGTGAGTGCGACAGTTTTCTACAATGAGTTCACCGATAAAATTGCTGAAGGGCCTGACCTGCTGAATTGCAGTTACGCAGCAGACCCCAATCGCCCGGGTTGTGTGGATAAAGGCAACTGGCCATTGACGGATGTATTTGGCCAGGATCTGAATATTGATGAGGCCATCACCCAGGGTGTTGAGCTAAGTGGTTCAGTGCCCTTTGCTCAGGACTGGCGTCTGGCTGCGAACTACACCTACACCGACAGTGAGCAGAAATCCGGAGAGAGCAAAGGTGAGCCGCTTACGGATACGCCGGAGCACATGGCCAATATCTCCTTGCGCTGGGCGCCTTCGTTGCGCTGGTCGGCCTTTGTGAAGGCCCAGTACGAAAGTGAGCGTTATCGTGCCCGGGACCGTATACGGGGAGCCGCATCCTTTGCCGATCTCGGAGACTTCAAATCCGTCACCCTTGTACATCTGGGGGGGCAATTCAAGGCGTCAGAAAACCTCGGCTTCAGTGCCACGATATACAATCTTCTCGATGAAGACTTCATCGAATACCGCGCCTATGACAATGGCGCGCAATACGGAAACCTCTACGCCAACACAGAAGAAGGCCGGCGCCTGTGGCTATCGGCGACCTACGCGTTCTGAGGGTTTTACCTTGCTTGTTGAGTAAAGTTGACGGTCGTCAATTTTACTTTCGGTAATTATTTCAACAGCTCCCGGTTCATTTACAAACATGAACGTTCTGTTAGTTTTAGGCCAGAAGGACCTGCAATTGAAACAGATGAACCGGGAGAGGAAAAAATGGAACGAAAATCATTGATGCTGGCACTTGCTGTCGGTCTGGGCTTCTATGCCGGAGTGGCCACGGCTGATGATTTACAGGAGCGTGCGCAGGACATGTTTGCAGCGGTACCTCAATACCCACCGGTTATTGATGGTAATGAGCTTACGGAAGCAAAACTCGAGCTTGGCAAAATGCTGTTTTTTGAGCCGCGTTTGTCTGCAAGCCATCTGATCAGCTGCAATACCTGCCACAATGTAGGCATGGGCGGGCATGATTATCTCCCCGTCTCTATTGGCCACGGCTGGCAAAAAGGACCGCGTAACTCGCCAACGGTGTTTAACGCAGTCTTTAACGCCGCTCAGTTCTGGGATGGTCGGGCTGCGGATCTGGCGGAACAGGCCAAGGGGCCCGTTCAGGCTGGCGTTGAAATGAGCAGCACGCCAGAGCGGGTTGTTGCAACTTTGTCGAGCATGCCCGCTTATGTTGAAAAGTTTGGCAATGCGTTTCCTGGTGAGGATGATCCGGTAACCTTCAACAATATGGCGATCGCCATTGAGGCCTTCGAGGCAACGCTGATCACGCCAGATGCTGACTTTGACACGTTCCTGCGCGGTAATACTTCGGCGCTTGATGAGCAGGAAAAAGAAGGTTTGGCGCTGTTCATGGACAAAGGCTGTGTGGCTTGCCATGCCGGTACCAATCTGGGTGGCCAGGCTTACTATCCGTTTGGTCTGGTGACCAAACCCGGTGCTGACATTCTGCCCTCCGGTGATAAAGGCCGCTTTGCAGTGACCTCTACCGCCTCGGATGAGTATGTATTCCGGGCCTCACCGCTGCGTAACATCGAGCTGACCGCCCCATACTTCCATTCCGGAGCCGTTTGGAGTCTGGAAGAAGCCGTTGCCGTTATGGGTACGGCTCAGTTGGGTGCCGAATTGAACGATAAGGAAGTAAAGTCCATAACAGCATTCCTGAAAACGCTGACCGGCAAGGTCCCGGAAATCCGTTACCCCGAGTTGCCTCCCAGCACAGACGATACCCCAAGACCCGAATCCATGGTTCTGCAGTAGTTATGTGAATATCCTTGGCTCATTACTCCAGGTAGCACGCAGGGGGTAATGAGCCACAGGACCCTCCTTCAAGCTCGCTCCCACCCTGTTAACGTTTTTACATAACGACACAGGGTTAAACACTAAACTGTATTGACCTTGAGCTACACTCCGGATTAACACTTTATATATTTATTGAAGCATTTTTTCCCGGAACGTCTTTTAAAGGAGACTTTTCCATGCAGTTCATGTCTTTATTCCTCTTGGCAATTCTGTCGTTTTTCAGTACGTCCCAGGTTTTTGCGGCTGAAAGACTGTACATGTACACCGAAAACTTTCCGCCTTACAACATGAGTACGAACGGCCGAGCGTTTGAACACAGTGCGGACAAGATTGACGGTATTTGTACAGAAAGAGCGAAAGCGGTTCTGGATCAATCCGGCTACGATTACCGGATAAAGCTGCGTAATTGGAACTACGGCTATAACCGCGCCCTGTCGAAAGCCAACCACGGTATCTTTTGCACCACCTATACCGAAGAGCGGGCTCCACTGTTCAAGTGGGTAGGGCCGCTGGCGCAGAACCTGTGGACGATTTTTGCAGCGCCGGGAAGCACTTTTACAATGGAAAAACTCGAAGATGCCAAAGGCAAAACGATTGGAGGGTATCGCAACGATGTCAGGAGTGAGTACCTTCTGAAGCGTGGTTATAAAATGTCGGTGATCGACAGTGACGATCTCAACCCGAAGCGCCTGGCGCTGGGACAGATTGATCTGTGGATTGCAGAACGCCTGGGTGGGCCGTACCTGGCATCCCAGCAGGATATTGAGGGGCTGGTTCCGGTGTTTTCCTTCAACGATGTTGACCTGTATCTGGCGATGAGCCCGGATACACCCGATGAAGTTATTGAAGACCTGAACAAAGCTCTTGAAACCATCAGAAAAAATGGCACTTATGATGCCATTGGAACCAAATACGGTCTGTAATCCTCGGGTGTGAAACTGAAAAATCCCGGGTAACGGCTCTGCCGCCCGGGATATAAAGTCACCGGATACCTTATTCAGTGAAGGCCATATCTTCTGCACTCAGTTGCATCAGGTTTTTGCTGGGGCTCAACATGCTGCTGGCATGGGCCTGGGCCCTGGGTAGCAATCGCTCGTAATAAAATTCCGCTGTGGCCAGTTTGGCCTTGTAGAAAGCCTCTGACTCATCGCCGCCGTTATCCAGACGATCTGCCGCTACTGCAGCCTGCCGTGCCCACATGTAAGCCATGGTCACGTAGCCGCTGTACATGAGGAAATCGTACGAGGCGGAGCTGACAACGTCGCGATCCTTGCGAGCTGCAAGCATGATTCTCACGGTAAGCAGATTCCACTGTGCGGTAAGCTTGAGCAGATCCAGAGCAAACGGGCGTAAACGGCTGTCTGTCAGGTGCTTACGGGCAAAGTTGGCGACCCGGGCGGTGAAGTCACGAACCGCCCCACCTTTGGTCGTCAGCAGTACCTTGCGACCAAGCAGATCCAGTGCCTGAATACCGGTGGTGCCTTCATAAAGCGTGGCAATCCGGGTATCCCGCGCTATTTGCTCCATACCGTGTTCTCGAATATAACCATGGCCACCAAAGACCTGCATGCCAAGGTTAGCTGCCTCATTGCCCAGTTCGGTAAGGAACCCTTTCAAAATCGGGGTCAGGAAGCCCAACTTGTCATCGTATTTTTCGGCTTTTTCAGTATCACCGGTGGCGTGGCCCTCAACCATATGGTCTGCCAGGCGAGCGGCGTCATAGAGCATGGCGCGGCCACCTTCCGCAATGGCTTTCTGGGTCAGCAGCATGCGGCGTACATCGGCGTGGTGAATCAGGCTATCGGCCACCTGATCCGGCTCCTTCTTGCCAGAAAGGGCGCGCATGGAGCGACGCTCTTTCGCGTAGTCCAGAGCCCACTGGTAGGAGAGCTCGGCGGGCCCGACGCCCTGAATGGCGGTGCCGATACGGGCCGTGTTCATAAAGGTGAACATGCACTCCAGACCTTGATTTTCAGGGCCGATCAGGAAACCTGTTGCGTCATCAAAGTTCATCACGCAGGTGGCGGAAGCCTTGATGCCCATTTTCTTTTCCAGGCTGCCACATACCACTGTGTTGCGTTCACCTACGCTGCCGTCTTCGCCGGGCATGAACTTCGGCACGATGAACAGGCTGATGCCTCGGGTGCCCTTGGGCGCGCCGGGCAGGCGTGCCAGAACAATGTGGATAATGTTCTCGGTCAGATCGTGGTCACCGGAGGAGATAAAGATCTTGGTGCCCGTTACCTTATAGGTTCCATCGGCCTGTGGTTGCGCCTTGGTCTTTACCTGGCCCAGGTCCGTACCGCACTGAGGCTCCGTCAGGCACATGGTGCCGGCCCAGCGGCCTTCTGTCATGGGAAGCAGATAAGCGTCTTTCTGTTGGTCAGAGCCGTGCATAAAAATGGTATTCATGGCACCCATGGACAGGCCCGGGTACATGGAAAACGACCAGTTTGCAGTGCCCATCATTTCCTGTTTCAGCAGGCCCATGGAAGCAGGCAGGCCCTGGCCGCCATACTCCTCGGGTGCTGAAAGGCCCTGCCAGCCACCCACCACATATTGATCGTAAGCTTCTTTGTAGCCTTTGGGGGTAGTTACTACGCCGTCTTTCAGCGAGCAGCCTTCTTCATCGCCGGGCTGGTAGAGCGGGCTCAGCTGTTCTTCACAGAACCGGCCGCACTCGATCAGGATGGCATCCACGATATCCGGTGTTGCGTTTTCCCCGCTGGCCAGTGAGGCATAGTGCTTGGGATAATCAAACACGTCGTTGAGCAGAAACTTCATGTCACGCAGCGGCGCCTTGTATGCCGGCATAATTCATCCTCTGTACTTGTCTGAAAGCCTGTGTGCGGGAGCTGTGCACCGCAAAGTTGCCTGCAGTTTTACGGCATTTGCCGCGGGTTTCCATTGACGAAAAGCGCTTATGGCGATGTCAAAAAAGACAGTTCGGACAGTGCCTTGGAACTTGCCCCTGATCGAAGCCGCCCCTTTTGGCGTATGCAGATAACGCACCTGAGTTGTGAATCCTGATGGAGAACATCCATGGAGAACCCCTATGAATAGTGTAAAAAACATGCAAAGCCTGCCTGCCGGAATACCCAAAACCGGTCGGCGCTTTATACTCTTGTTGATAGCGGTTATAGCGTTGTTGAGTGGCTGTTCCGGGCCTGCCCTGACAGACTACGCCGACCGCGGCCCCCGGTTGGTTCCGGAACAATTCTTTTCTGGTGAACTTACCGCCCGCGGTGTGGTCAAGGATTTTTCCGGGGAAGTAATACGCACTTTTGATGCGGATATTGCAGCGTCCTGGGACAGCGCCGGGGTGGGCACATTGGATGAAGTGTTCCGCTTTGATGACGGTGAGGTCCAGAACCGGGTCTGGACTTTAACGCCATCGGAGAGCCACAACAGTTACCACGCGGAGGCGGGTGACGTGGTCGAGCCGGGAACCATGCGTTGGAGTGGCAACGCCATACACATGAATTATTTACTCCGGGTTGCTTACGGCGATGGAACCCTGGATGTGCGTATGGATGACTGGATGTATCTGGTAACACCCGACACCTTGATCAATCAGACCACCATGAGTAAATGGGGTATTGATGTCGGAGAGATCGTTCTGGTTATTCAAAAACAGTAACAAATATCTAAAAAAAGCGTGATGGACACTGGAAATTCTATGCTGAAGCAATGGCTGATCGGATTGGTACTGGTGGTGGTCGCTGCAGGTGCTGCCTTTACCTACCGCTCACTGGATAGTGATGCGATGGAGCAAAGCAATCGCGAACGGCCTGCCAGCGTCGTTAATACGCGGTCACCTGAGTTGGCTACTGTGCGTGATGTGGTTAAGGCGGTTGGTAACCTCAAAGCCCTGAACGCGGTGGAGTTGACCACTGAAGTCAGTGGGCGCGTGGTATCACTCAATCTTGAAACGGGCCGTCGGGTGAAGCAGGGCGATGTGCTTTTGCGGCTTGATGATCGCCAGGCGAGAGCGGATCTCATGGTAATCGAGGCGCAATTGGCCGATGCCCGCCGAAAGTTTGAACGTGCCAACAGCCTTCGCTCCAACAACAGTATTTCCCAATCCCTGGTGGACGAACTTCGTACTTCAGTTGACGTTTCGGAGGCCCAGCGCCAGGCCGTGCAGGTGCGTCTGGAGAACCACCGGATCGAAGCGCCGTTTGCAGGCGTTGTCGGGCTTAGTGATATCAGCATCGGTGCTTATGTCACAGCCGGCACGACCGTCACCACACTTGATAACACCGACAAAATGGAGCTCAACTTTACAGTCCCTGAGCGGTTCGTGGGGCAGGTTGGTCTCGGCCAACAGGTATTTGGCAGCTCGCCTGCTTTTCAGGATACCCGTTTTTCCGGAGTGCTTACCGAGCTGGGCTCACGCATCAATGAACTCAGCCGAACCCTTCCAGTGCGGGCTCTACTCGATAATCCCGGCGGCAAACTGCGCCCCGGGCAATTCATCTCAGCGACGCTGACCCTGAGAGAGCGGCAAGCACTGCTGATTCCTGAGCAGGCGGTCATGATTCGCGGTGAGGAAAAATACGTGTTCGTGGCCGAGGACGGAATCGCAAGACGCTTATCGGTCGTTCTTGGTTCAAGGACGCCGGGTCTGGTGGAAGTGGCGGAGGGTCTGACTCTGGAGGACAGGGTGATCGTTACCGGGCAGGATCGCCTGAGCAGCGGCAATCGAATTCGGGTGGTGGATGAGGACAGCGCCATACCGGACAACCGTTTCGCCAAGACTGCGGATTCCTGACGGTGATCCTTTCAGATGTCTCCATAAAACGCCCCGTTTTTGCAACGGTTCTCAGCCTGCTGATTGTTGTATTCGGTCTGGCAGCGCTGTTCGGCCTTCCGGTTCGCGAATACCCGGATATCGACCCTCCTGTCGTGTCCATTTCCACCAACTATACAGGTGCCGCAGCGGAAGTCGTGGATACACAGATCACTCAGGTGATCGAAGGTACTATCAGCGGTATTGAAGGCATCCGGTCAATTGAGTCTTCCACTGAACAGGGGGAGTCGCGAACCAGTATAGAATTTTCCACATCCCGGGATGTAGACATCGCTGCCAATGACGTTCGTGATGCCGTTTCCCGGGTTGCTGACCAACTACCCGATGAAGCGGATGCGCCGGTCGTGCGCAAGGCGGATTCCGATGCGCGGCCGATGATGTGGGTAACTCTGCGCAGTGATCTCTGGGACAGTGCTGAACTCAGTGACTTTGCAGATCGTGCCCTGGCTGACCGTTTGTCCGTGCTGGATGGAGTTGCGGACGTGCGCATCGGTGGGGAACGACGGTACGCCATTCGGGTTTGGCTCGACAGGGAGAGATTAGCGGCCAGAAACATCACTGTAGCAGAAGTGGAAAGAGCGTTGCGCGCAAACAATGTAGAGTTGCCTGCAGGTTCCGTCGACTCCTCCACCCGTAACTTCACCGTTCGGGCCGAAGGCCGGCTATCCACCGTGGAAGAATTCCGCGAGCTGGTCATCCGCAGAAACAATAACGAACTGCTGCGCCTGGGCGAAGTCGCCAATGTCTATATGGGGGTGGAATCCGATGTAGGTCGCCTGCGTGCCAACGGCCAGACAGCGATCGGTATGGGGGTTATCCGCCAGTCCAAAGCCAATACGGTCGCTGTGTCTGACGCAGTCAAGGCTGAGCTGGAGACAATCCGGGAAACCCTTCCGCCGGAAGTGACGATCGCTGAGAGCTACGACGAATCTATTTTTATTCGTGCTTCAATCAAGGAAGTGGTCATTACGCTCGCGATTGCTGTCTCTCTGGTGATTCTGGTGATCTTCCTTTTCCTTCGGTCCTGGCGGGCTACCCTGATTCCGGCAGTGACTATTCCGGTTGCAGTCATCGGTGCTTTTATCGGCCTGGGCTTCCTGGGCTTTTCCATCAATGTGCTGACATTGTTAGCTGTAATCCTGGCGATAGGCCTGGTGGTGGACGATGCGATTGTCATGCTGGAAAACATCCAGCGCCGAATAGACGAGGGTGAGCCGCCGCTGCTGGCCTCCTATCGGGGTGCCAAGCAAGTAGCTTTTGCCGTTATTGCCACCACCCTGACGCTGGTGGCGGTGTTTGTGCCCATTTCGTTTATGGGGGGCAATATTGGCCGCCTGTTTGCTGAATTCGGCTTCACTCTTGCGGCTGCCGTGGTGGTGTCCAGCCTGGTTGCACTAACTCTCGCGCCCATGCTGTGTTCAAAATGGCTCCGGCACAGCCCGGAATCGGTCGAGGGGCATCGCCTGTGGGCGGCGAGCGAGAACGTTCTGAATGGCCTCACCCGGGGGTACGACCGGCTATTGCGCTTCTCCCTGAATCAGCCTGGCTTGCTGATTGGCCTGGGTGTTGTGGGGCTGATCATTGCGGCAGTGATTTACCCAAAGCTGCCCCAGGAGCTGGCGCCTACTGAAGATCGTGGCATTATCATCATGCCTGCCAGTGCCCCCCGGGGCTCGACCGTGGAGTTCACAGACCACTATGTCCGCAAGGCGGAAGAAAACCTGTTGCCCTATATCGAGTCCGGCGTAGCCAACCGTTTGCTCTCAATCGTCGGTTTTCGTGATGAAGAAGATAATGCCTTCATGATCATGGGCCTGGCGCCTTGGGAAGAGCGGGACATCAAGCAACAGCAGATTACAAGCGAGCTGCGGGATAAACTGAGCGAGGTTACCGGTATCCGGATCGTGGCCGTGAACCCTCCGGGGCTGGGACAAAGAGGGTTTAACCAGCCCGTGGAGTTTGTCATTGCCGGTCCGGACTACGAATCGGTTCAGGCATGGAGTGAGGAGATTGTTGAGCGGGCGAAGGAGAATCCGGACTTACTGAATCTTGAAACCGACTTTGAGCTGACCCGACCGGAACTGCGACTGACAATCGATCGTGAGCGGGCTGCAGACCTGGATATAACCGTCGAGGATGTCGGCCTGACCCTGCAAACCATGCTTGCCTCGCGCCAGGTGACGACCTATCTGGATCGTGGCCGCGAATACGATGTAATTGTGCAGGCGGCCGATGCTGACCGTGCCACCCCGGCTGATCTGGGGCAGATTTTTCTACGGCCGAGAGAGGGCGGTTCGCTCATACCCCTTCAGGCACTGGTATCAATTGAAGAAGTAGGCGCGAACCCGGACTTGCGGCGCATCGACCGGCTACCGGCAGTGATCATCAGCGCCTCTCTGGCTGATGATTATGATCTTGGCTCGGCGCTGACCTACCTGAACAATCTGTCTGTGGATAACCTGCCACCGGAAGCGCGGGTGAGTTACCGGGGGTTATCTCGGGAATTTCAGGACTCTTCCGCTGCTATCTATGTCACTTTCGGTTTGGCCTTTATCATTGTATTTCTGGTGCTGGCAGCCCAGTTTGAAAGCTGGATTCACCCTCTGATCATCATGCTTCCGGTGCCACTGGCTGTAACCGGCGCACTGCTGGCCCTCTGGTGGAGCGGCATCAGCCTGAACATATACAGCCAGATCGGGATCATTATGTTGCTCGGGCTGATGTCGAAAAACGGCATATTGATTGTCGAGTTTGCCAACCAGCTCCGTGATGACGGCTACGCGGTAAAAGACGCCATTCTGGCCGGCGCGTCCCTGCGTTTCCGGCCGGTACTGATGACTACCATATCCACGGTCTTTGGTGCTGTGCCACTGGTCATTGCCACCGGTGCGGGCGCTGAGAGCAGGGCGGCGATTGGTATGGTGATTCTGGGCGGGCTGATTTTTGCGACCACGCTTACGTTGTTTATCATCCCGGTGCTCTATAATCTGCTGGCCGGCTTTGCCAAATCAGCCAATGCGATTGAACATGAACTGGAACGCCAGGCATCTTTGTCCCAGGCCAGCTCGTCGGATTGATGCAAAGTCTGGCGTAACCCAGCAACCCGGATGTTTTCATGGCCATACACAGTCAGTTCCGTTTACTGGGGCAGCGGCGTTTCTTGCCGTTTTATCTCACCCAGTTTTCCGGCGCGTTCAATGACAACCTCTATAAGAATGCGCTGCTACTGCTGATTGCCTATCAGACCACCGGCCTGTTCGGGCTTTCAGTGAACACGGTGATAAATCTGGCTGCCTTCCTGTTTATCCTGCCGTTTTTCCTGTTCTCCGGTATTGCAGGGCAAATGGCCGATCGCTATGAGAAAGCTGCCATTATCCGCAAGGTAAAGCTGGCTGAAATCGGCATTATGGCTATTGCTGCGCTGGCGCTCTGGCTTGGTTGGTACGAAGGGCTGTTAGTACTTTTGTTTCTGATGGGTACCCAGTCCACTTTCTTCGGGCCGGTGAAGTACGCCATTTTGCCGCAGGTGCTTGGCGATGATGAGCTGGTTGGAGGCAATGGCCTTGTGAGCATGGGCACCTTCGTGGCCATTTTGCTTGGCACCATAGTGGCCGGTTTGCTTATGGGGCTTGAGGCGGCGGCAAAACTCACGGCGGTAAGCGTGCTGGTGATGTCGGTTCTGGGTTATCTGGCGGCACGACAGGTACCGGAAACCGTCCTGGATGTTGCCGGGCAGGCGGTGCGCTTCCGGCCGGTTCTGGAAACCTGGCGCCTGATGGGCGTCGCGGCGGAGCGCAAGCCGGTGCTTTGGGCAATTCTGGCCATATCCTGGTTCTGGTTTCTTGGCGCCGCTTATCTCACCCAGTTCCCCAGCTTTGCCCGCAGCAATCTTCAGGGCGACGAAACCGTGGTTACCCTGCTGCTGTCCATGTTTATTGTCGGTATCTCCATCGGCTCGATGATGTGCGAACGTCTCACTCGGCATCGCATTACTCTGGTGCCTGTGCCCTGGGGTGCCCTTGGCCTTACCCTGTTAGGGGTGGATCTGTTCTTTGCGGTGCCGGTCGGCCAGGAGCCAACAATCTGGTGGACACTGGTGACAGACCCTGTGTACATACGGGTATTGCTCGATCTGGTCGGCATCGGGGTTTGCGGCGGCTTGTTTATTGTGCCCCTGTACGCGTTTATTCAGCATGAAACCCCAAAACATAAACGTGCGCGAATCATTGCAGCACTGAACGTGATCAACGCGCTGTTCATGGTGATGAGTGCACTGACGGGAATTCTCGTGCTTGGGGTTCTTGATGTCGGTATTCCGGGGTTTTTCCTGCTGCTGTCTTTGGCTAACGGGCTTGTGGTAATAGCCGTGTGGCGCCTTAGACGAAGAACACAACAAGTATCTGTGGATAAATAGTTGGATAAGCTGCGGATAAGCTTTGAATGAATTTTTTAAACTCAGTAAAAACAAAGCGTTAATGGTCTATGAGGGGTGCCGGACAAGTGTTGGTTAATGTGGATAACTTTCTTGAAAACTTTTGTGAAGAGAGTGACCCAAGCCTATGAAAACCCGCTGATTTCGATTTTATGTAGCGCGAATATAGGTATCCAGGAAGGGTTTTCCCGGCGCACTCTGGCCGACGGCTTTTCTCCGGAAACGCTTCTGGTTAAAATTTGCACATCCAGACTGCATTTTCACGGGTGAAACGTTATACTCCCCGCCCTGTTTTTATACCCCCGAATTCCGAGGTGAACTGTGGATTTTCCAACGCGTTTCGATGTCATTGTCATTGGTGGCGGCCATGCCGGTACCGAAGCCGCGCTTGCGGCTGCGCGAATGGGCTCGCAAACCCTGCTGCTGACTCATAACATTGAAACCTTGGGCCAGATGTCCTGTAACCCGGCCATCGGGGGCATTGGCAAAAGCCATCTGGTCAAGGAAATTGACGCTCTTGGCGGCGCCATGGCTCAGGCCACAGACTTGTCCGGAATCCAGTTTCGCGTGCTCAACAGCCGTAAAGGCCCTGCGGTGCGGGCCACCCGTGCCCAGGCCGACCGGGTCCTGTACAAGGCCGCGATTCGCCACACACTGGAAAACCAGCCCAACCTGACGCTGTTCCAGCAAGCAGCAGACGATCTGATTGTCGAAAACGATCAGGTTACCGGAGTGGTGTCCCAGACCGGTATCCGTTTCAATGCCAAAACGGTGGTATTGACGACCGGTACCTTCCTGGGCGGCGTTATCCATATTGGCATGCAGCACCACGCGGGTGGCCGTGCCGGTGATGCGCCTGCCAACGCACTGGCGCAACGTCTGCGGGATCTGCCTTTCAATGTGGGCCGGCTCAAAACCGGAACACCGCCGCGTATTGATGCCCGCAGTGTCGATTTTTCCGTGATGCAGGAGCAGTGGGGCGATAACCCTACTCCGGTCATGTCGTTTATTGGCAGCCGTGATCAGCACCCTGAGCAGGTCTGCTGCTATGTAACCCGCACCACTGAGCAGACCCACGATATTATCCGCAGTGGTTTTGATCGCTCGCCCATGTTTGCCGGCAACATTGAAGGCATTGGGCCGCGCTACTGCCCGTCTATTGAAGACAAGGTCAGTCGCTTTGCCGACAAGGATTCGCACCAGATTTTTGTGGAGCCTGAGGGCCTCACTACCCATGAGCTATACCCGAACGGTATTTCTACCAGCTTGCCGTTTGACATTCAGCTTGCGGCAGTCCGTACGATTCCGGGCTTTGAAAACGCCCATATCACACGGCCTGGCTACGCTATCGAATACGACTATCTGAACCCACAGGACTTGCGCCACACGCTGGAAACCAAGTTCATTCAGGGTCTCTATTTTGCTGGCCAGATCAATGGCACCACTGGTTATGAAGAAGCCGGAGCCCAGGGCTTGCTCGCGGGCATTAACGCAGCCCTGCGCTCACAGGAGAAGAGTGAATGGTATCCACGCAGGGATGAAGCTTATCTGGGTGTGCTGGTCGACGACCTGATCACTATGGGCACCAGCGAGCCATACCGCATGTTTACCAGCCGGGCTGAGTACCGTCTGATTTTGCGCGAAGACAACGCCGATCTGCGATTGACCGAAGCCGGCCGCAAGCTTGGCTTGGTTGATGATGAGCGCTGGAAGAAATTCAATGACAAGTTTGAAGCCATAGCGACTGAGCGTAAGCGCCTGGAGTCCACCCGTATTCATCCTGCAACCGAGGCTGGTGAACGCGCCAATGGCTTTCTCAAGCAGCCAATGACCCGGGATCACACCCTGGCGGAACTGCTTCGTCGCCCGGAGGTTGTGTACAGCCATATTGCCGAGATCGGCGCCGCCCAGGCGGATGACCCGGTTGTGGCAGAGCAGGTGGAAATCGAAATCAAATACGAAGGCTACATTTCACGCCAGACTGAAGAAATTGAGCGCCTGCGCCGGAATGAGAACACCGCGCTGCCCATAGATCTGGATTACGATGTCATCGGCGGCCTGTCCAACGAGATCAAACAGAAACTGAAAGAGGTTCGCCCCGAAACGGTGGCTCAGGCCTCGCGGATTCAAGGGGTTACGCCGGCTGCGATCTCGCAGATTCTGGTGAATCTGAAAAAGCGCGAGCTTCTGCGCAAACAGAGCGCCTGAGCACATCTATGACCCAAACACTATGGCAACGGCAGCTACGGGAAGGGCTGTCCGCGATGCAGCTTTCCCTGAGCGAAGCCCGGCAACAACAGCTGCTGGCATTTCTGGCCCTGCTCAATAAGTGGAACAAGGCTTACAACCTCACGGCTGTGCGCAACGAAGGGGAGATGGTCTCCCGACAATTGCTCGACAGCCTCAGCATTATGCCCTGGGTAACCACGGAGCATCTGCTCGACGTTGGCGCCGGCGGCGGCTTGCCGGGTATCCCTCTGGCTATTGTGCTGCCAGAAACGCGCTTCACCCTGCTGGACAGCAACGGTAAGAAAACCCGTTTTCTGAATCAGTGTGTGCTGGAGCTGGGCCTGAACAACGTGGATGTTATCCATGGCCGTGCAGAAGACTGCAAGCCGGAACAACCGTTCAGCCAGATAAGCAGCCGTGCGTTTACCGCGCTGGATAACCTGGTGGGTTGGTGTGGCGATCTGCTGGCAAATGAAGGCAGTTTCCTTGCCATGAAAGGCCAGTATCCGGATGATGAGATAGCTGCGCTTCCTGCCGGCTGGCAGGTATCATCCAGCCATTCCCTTGAAGTCCCCGGCGCCGGCGGTGAGAGACACCTGCTGGTCGTGACCCGAGCAGAGCAGTAACTGTATTCAATAATAAGGAGGCGAGAGATGGCGCGCGTGATTGCAGTGACCAATCAGAAGGGTGGTGTTGGCAAAACCACCACTTGCGTCAACCTTGCCGCTTCACTGGCCGCCACCAAGCGCCGGGTTCTGCTGGTGGATATGGATCCCCAGGGCAACGCCACCATGGGCAGTGGTGTGGATAAAAGCGGGCTCGAGCTCTCAGGGTACGACCTGCTCACCAAACGGGCGACTGCGGCCGAGGTGATTGTCCATGCCGAAGCTTCCGGCTTCGATATCATGCCCTCGAATGGCGACCTGACAGCTGCAGAAGTGGCACTGATGAACGAAATCGGCCGTGAGCACCGGCTGAGACTTGCCATCAACAGCGTCCGCGATAATTACGACTACGTTCTGATCGATTGTCCGCCCTCACTCAGCCTGTTAACCGTAAATGCGCTTTCTGCGGCTGACTCGGTGCTTATCCCCATGCAGTGTGAGTACTACGCACTGGAAGGACTGGCCGCACTGATGAATACCGTGGAGCAGATCAAGGAAACGGTCAATCCGGATCTGGAAATTGAAGGCATTCTCAGAACCATGTACGACCCCCGGAACAGTCTTACTCTGGATGTGTCCGGCCAGCTTACCGAGTATTTCGGGGAAAAGGTCTATCGCGCCGTCATTCCACGCAACGTGCGCCTGGCCGAAGCACCCAGTTACGGAATGCCGGCACTGAAATACGATAAGGCATCCAAGGGCGCCATTGCTTACCTGGCGCTGGCCGGAGAAATGGTGCGCCGCCACAGGGCAGAAAAGACATCCGCGGAGGTTGCGGTGTAACATGGCGGCCTGTCTCTCTTAAAAGATGCACAACGACTATCAACGGGAAGAATGACTGATACCATGGCGGCGAAGAAACGAGGATTGGGCGAGCGCGGGCTGGGAGCCCTGCTGGCCGGATCCAGGGTTAACCTGGATCAGGAACTGAAAGACCACGACGGTGAGTTGCGACAGGTTCCCATCGATCTGATCCAGCGCGGCCGCTTTCAGCCACGTCGTGATATGGATCCCGCCGCTCTGCAGGAACTGGCGGATTCGATCCGTCAGCAAGGCGTGATGCAGCCTGTAGTGGTGAGGCCCATTGCCGAAGGCCGGTATGAGCTGATCGCCGGGGAGCGTCGTTGGCGTGCCACCCAGATGGCGGAACTGGACAGCATACCCGCTATTATCCGGGATGTTCCCGATGAAGCGGCCATCGCCATGGCGCTTATCGAGAACATTCAACGCGAAAACCTCAACCCTATTGAGGAAGCCTTCGCCCTTCAGCGCCTGCAGGAAGAGTTTGGCCTCACCCAGGCCCAGGTGGCCGAGGCTGTGGGTAAATCCCGCACCACCATCACTAACCTTCTGCGTCTGATAGGTCTGACCGAAGATGTGCGTCTGATGCTGGAACACGGCGATCTCGAAATGGGCCATGGTCGCGCTATGCTGACACTCTCGCCGGAACAGCAGATGCAGGTCGCAAAACAGGTGGTCGCCAAGTCGCTGTCAGTGAGGCAGACTGAAGCGCTTGTGCGCCGGGTTCAGCAGGAAACGGAAACCGGGAAACCGGCTAAATCAGAGGCCATCGATCCCAACATCCGTTCCCTGCAGGATGACCTTGCCGAGCGTCTGGGGGCCAAAGTGTCCATTGCCCACGGGCAACGTGGCAAAGGTAAACTGGTCATTGAGTACAGTTCACTGGACGAGCTGGACGGTATTCTGGGCCATATCCGGTAAATCGGAAATAAAATCAGCGCCTTGACTAAATAGCTGAAAACCACCATATGTCGTGATACTAAAAGACGGCAGCCACAAGTTGTGTGATAGTTGCAGGTTTCTGGTACTATTCTGGTGAAATTTTGGCCAGGTTTCGCGCATAGGCTGGTTGAACACCTATTGCTTAAAACATATAATTTCGCGCGATTGGAATGATGGCTGGTGAAATGAAACCTCGGCGACACCAAATAACCTACGTTCCTTTGGCTCGCTGGTTGATCATTGAGTTCACAGGGCTTGTTGTTATCAGCCTGATCTGGTCGCTTCAAAGCTTTTTGGCCGGTTATTCCGCATTTATCGGCGGTCTTATTTTCATTGTGCCAAATGCCTGGTTTGTACATCGGGTTTATCGTTATCAGGGCGCCCGTCAAACGCGTCTTATGGTGGGAAATCTATTTCGGGCGGAATCCACCAAAATCGCCCTGACCGCTGTCTTTTTCGCGGCTGTATTCACTTTAATGGAGCCGGTACATGTGCCGGCTCTGTTATTCACTTTTGCTGTGATGGTTGTAACAGGTGGTGCACTGCGCTGGCTGATACGACCGCAAACACGGCGATGACTGGACGAGAGCAGAATGGCTGATACCCCAGTAGAGTATATAAAGCACCACCTCCAGAACCTGACGTATGGAAAGCTGGAAGCAGGCTATGAGCGCTTCGACGGCACCGTCGTGAGCGAAACCGGCTGGACCTTCGCGCGTACCGCTCAAGAAGCGTCTGACATGGGGTTCATGGCCATACACGTAGATACCTTGGGCTGGTCAATAGCCATGGGCGTGTTGTTCCTGGGGCTGTTTCGGTTTGTCGCCACTCGCGTCACCACGGGTGTACCGGGCGCGCTGCAGAACCTGGTGGAAATCACCGTTGAGTTTATTGAAAACCTGGTAAAAGACGGCTTTCATGCCCGTAACCCGCTGATCGCGCCACTGGCATTGACCATCTTCGTGTGGATTTTGCTCATGAACGTGCTCAAGCTGATCCCGGTGGATTATATTCCGACGATTGCACACGCCATGGGTCTTGAATACTTCAAGATCGTGCCTACCACCGACCCCAATGCCACCTTCGGCATGTCGATTGGCGTATTCCTGCTGATTATCTTCTACAGCCTTAAAGTGAAAGGCGTAACCGGTTTCGCCAAGGAACTGGGTATGCAACCGTTCAACCACTGGGCGTTGATCCCGGTTAACCTGGTGCTGGAAATTCTGGTACTGATTGTGAAACCCATCAGCCTGGCGTTGCGTCTGTTCGGTAACATGTACGCCGGTGAAGTTGTGTTTATCCTGATTGCGCTGCTGCCATTGTGGGCACAGTGGACACTGAACGTGCCCTGGGCCATTTTCCATATTCTGGTAATTCCGCTGCAGGCCTTTATTTTCACAATGCTGACAATAGTTTATCTTGCATCGGCACACGAAGAACACTGATTACCCGTTAAAAAGCAAACCCTTAACTATCTGAAAAACTGAGGAGTTCTCAATGGAAATGGTATTTATTGCAGCATCGATCATCATCGGTTTTGGCGCACTGGCCACCGGTATTGGCTTTGGTATTCTGGGCGGCAAGCTGCTTGAAGCTACAGCCCGTCAGCCAGAGATGGCTAACCAGCTGCAGGTTAAAACCTTCATCATGGCTGGTCTGCTGGACGCCGTTCCGATGATCGGTGTTGGTATCGCGATGTACCTGATCTTCGTTGTTGCTGGCTAACACAGCCTCTAGATGCGGGCGCTGTTCTGATCGTCATCAGATCCGGGCGCCCGGTTTTTTGGTCTCCAGCACGCAACGAATAGCAAGAGGTATATTGCCGTGAATATAAACCTTACGTTGATAGGGCAATCGATTGCCTTCGCTATTTTCGTCTGGTTCTGCGTGAAATATGTTTGGCCGCCGATCACGGCTGCCATGCAAGCGCGCCAGAAGAAAATTGCAGATGGTCTTTCTGCTGCTGACCGGGCCTCGCTGGATCTTGAGCTAGCTCAGGAAAAAGCCGCCCAGCAAATGCATCAAGCCAAAGAAGACGCTGCTGCTCTTATCGATCAGGCTAACAAGCGCGCCGCCCAGATTGTGGAATCATCCAAAGACGATGCCCGCAAAGAAGGTGAAAAGCTCATCGAGCAAGCCCGGGCGGAAATTCAACAGGAGCGTGTTCAGGCTCGCGACGCACTCAGAACAGAAGTGGCATTGCTTGCCATTGCCGGTGCCGAGAAGATTCTGGAAACCTCTGTCGATGCCAAAGCTCACAGCGAGATGCTGGACAAGCTGGCAGCACAACTCTAAGCGAGGGTCCCATGGCAGAACTGATTACGTTAGCCCGGCCCTACGCGAAAGCCGTTTTCGATGCCGCTAAAGAGCAAGACACCGTTGGATCCTGGGATCAGGCACTTGCTCTCGTTGGTCTGCTGGCAGCTGACGGCGCTGTGAAGAAAATTCTGGCCAATCCTGGCCTGTCTGAGCAACGGAAGGCAGAACTGTTCTTCGATACTGCTGAAGAACAGATGCCCGAAGCGCTCAGAAACTTCCTGTTGATTCTTGCTGAAAACAAGCGCCTGGCGTTGCTGCCGGAAATTTCAACGCTGTTCACCTTCTACCGCGCCGAACTTGAGCGCACGGTAAATATGAAGGTAAGTACAGCGTTTGAAATGACTCCCGAAGAGCAGCAAAAGCTGGCAGAAGCATTGTCCAGGAAACTGGAGCGTAAAGTCGCCCTGGAAACCGCCGTTGATCGCTCGTTGATCGGTGGCGTGGTGGTAAATACCGGCGATCTGGTTATTGACGCTTCAGTCCGTGGCAAGCTGGCCAAAATGGCTAAAGCTCTGGGCTCCTGATTTCAGCAAAAGGTTTGAGGACAAAGGCATGCAGCAACTGAATCCATCCGAGATCAGTGACATCATTAAAAAGAGAATCGAAAAGCTCGATATCTCTTCTGAAGCAAAAAATGAAGGCACCATTCTGTCTGTTGCAGACGGCATTGTGCTGATTCACGGCCTGGCCGACGTTATGTCTGGCGAAATGATTGAATTTGCCAACGGCTCATTCGGCATGGCGCTGAACCTGGAGCGCGACTCTGTCGGCGCCGTGGTACTGGGCGATTACGAAGACCTGGCCGAAGGCCAGAAAGTCCGTTGCACGGGTCGTATTCTTGAAGTTCCGGTTGGTCCGGAACTGCTGGGCCGCGTTGTTGACGGTCTGGGTAACCCGATCGATGGCAAGGGCGATCTGGGCACCAGCATGACCGAGCCGGTCGAAAAAGTTGCGCCAGGTGTTATTGAGCGTCAGTCCGTTGACGAGCCGGTACAGACCGGCCTGAAAGCCATCGACACCATGGTGCCGATCGGCCGAGGCCAGCGTGAGCTGATCATTGGTGACCGTCAGATCGGTAAGACCGCTGTCGCCATTGACGCGATCATCAACCAGAAGAACACCGGCATTAAGTGTGTCTACGTTGCCATCGGCCAGAAGCAGTCTTCGATTGCTGCGGTTGTACGCAAGCTGGAAGAGCACGGTGCAATGGACCACACCATCGTGGTTGCCGCTGGCGCAGCAGATCCGGCCGCCATGCAGTTTCTGGCGCCTTACTCCGGTACCACCATGGGCGAATACTTCCGCGACCGCGGTGAAGACGCTCTGATCGTATACGATGACCTGTCAAAACAGGCCGTTGCTTACCGTCAAATCTCCCTTCTGCTGCGTCGTCCGCCAGGTCGTGAAGCTTATCCGGGTGACGTTTTCTATCTGCACTCCCGTCTGTTGGAGCGTGCATCCCGTGTAAACGCGGACTACGTTGAGAAGTTCACCAACGGTGAAGTGAAAGGCAAGACCGGTTCTTTGACCGCACTGCCAATCATCGAAACCCAGGCGGGTGACGTGTCGGCTTTCGTACCGACCAACGTAATCTCCATTACCGATGGTCAGATCTTTCTTGAGACCAACCTGTTCAACTCCGGTATTCGTCCGGCGATGAACGCCGGTATTTCGGTATCGCGGGTAGGTGGTGCAGCTCAGACCAAGATCATGAAGAAACTGGGCGGTAACATCCGTCTGGCTCTGGCTCAATACCGCGAGCTTGCAGCTTTTGCCCAGTTCGCCTCGGATCTGGACGATGCTACACGTAAGCAGCTTGAGCACGGTCAGCGCGTTACGGAGTTGATGAAGCAGAACCAGTACAGCCCGATGACTGTGGCTGAAATGGGTACTGTTCTGTACGCCGCCAACGAAGGCTTCCTCGATGATGTAGACGTCACCAAGGTTGTCGACTTTGAAGCCCAGTTGTTGGATTGGGTGCGGGCAGAGCAAAAAGAACTGCTTGAGAAGATCGGTGCCGCCGGCAACTACAACGATGACGTTGCCGCAGATCTCAAAGCTGCGCTGGAGAAATTCAAGACCACTCAAACCTGGTAACACCGCTGGCCCGCTGCGGCGGGCCTGTTGGTCCAAATGAGTGTCTAACTTGAAAGGGCAGTGATCTATGGCCATCGGAAAAGAAATACGTAACCAGATCGGCAGCATCAAGAGCACGCAGAAAATCACCAGCGCCATGGAAATGGTGGCGGCGAGTAAGATGCGCAAAGCTCAGGAACGCATGCGGGCAACGCGGCCTTATGCGCAGAAGATGCGCCAGGTAATTGGACACATTGCCAAGTCCAACAAGGATTACCGTCACCCGTTCATGATTGAGCGTGAGGTGAAACGTGTAGGCTACATCGTTATCTCCTCTGACCGCGGCTTGTGCGGTGGTTTGAACAGCAACGCGTTCAAATTGCTGGTGCGCGAAATGCGTGACTGGAAAGACAAAGGTGTGGCGATTGACCTCTGCGCCATCGGACAGAAAGGCGCTTCGTTTTTCCGCAGCTACGGTGGCAACGTGGTCGCGGCGCTAACGCACATCGGCGACGACCCCAGCGCGGAAGTTCTGATCGGTAACGTCAAGGTGATGCTCGATGCGTTCAGTGACGGGAAAATTGATCGCCTGTACCTGGTGAGTAACGAATTCGTCAACACCATGACGCAAATGCCAAAAGCAGAGCAGTTACTGCCGCTGCCAGAAGGCATGGAAGAAGATATCGGTACCCAGTGGGATTACATTTACGAGCCGGATGCACGTCCGATTCTCGACGGGCTACTGCCACGCTATATTGAGTCCCAGGTGTATCAGGGCGTGGTAGAAAATCTGGCTTGCGAACAGGCTTCCCGAATGATTGCCATGAAGAGTGCTACCGATAACGCCGGTGACATCATCAAAGACTTGCAGTTGGTCTACAACAAAGCTCGTCAGGCAGCCATTACGCAAGAGATTTCGGAAATTGTGAGCGGCGCGGCATCGGTCTGATCCGCCACAATCCTACTGGTATTATTGACTATGAAGATAACGAGGAACCGAGCATGAGTAGCGGACACATCGTTCAGATCATTGGCGCGGTTATCGACGTGGAATTCCCACGTGACGCCGTTCCAGGCATTTACGACGCACTGCTGCTTGAAGGTGGCGAAACAACACTGGAAGTCCAGCAGCAGCTGGGCGACGGCGTTGTTCGCACCATCGCGATGGGCAGCACCGAAGGCCTGAAGCGTGGCCTGAAAGCAGAAAACACACACAAGCCGATTTCGGTACCCGTGGGCACCCAGACGCTGGGCCGCATCATGGACGTTCTGGGCCGCCCTATCGACGAAGCGGGCCCTATCGGTGAAGAAGAGCGTTGGGCTATCCACCGCAAAGCACCCAGTTATGCAGACCAGGCCGCTTCTGCCGACCTGCTGGAAACCGGCATCAAGGTTATCGACCTGATCTGTCCGTTCGCCAAGGGTGGTAAAGTTGGCCTGTTCGGCGGCGCCGGTGTAGGCAAGACCGTTAACATGATGGAGCTGATCAACAACATCGCGAAAGAGCACTCCGGTCTCTCCGTATTCGCAGGTGTTGGTGAGCGGACTCGTGAAGGTAACGACTTCTACTACGAAATGAAGGACTCCAACGTTCTTGATAAAGTAGCGATGGTCTATGGCCAGATGAACGAGCCCCCGGGAAACCGTCTGCGCGTTGCCCTGACCGGTCTCACCATGGCCGAGAAGTTCCGTGACGAAGGTCGTGACGTACTGTTGTTCGTAGACAACATCTACCGTTACACCCTGGCGGGTACCGAGGTATCTGCACTGCTGGGCCGTATGCCTTCAGCGGTAGGTTATCAGCCGACTCTGGCCCAGGAAATGGGTGAGTTGCAGGAGCGTATTACCTCAACCAAGACTGGCTCTATTACATCTATTCAGGCGGTATACGTACCGGCGGATGACTTGACTGACCCGTCTCCGGCCACCACCTTCTCCCACCTTGACGCCACAGTGGTACTGAGCCGTGACATCGCTTCCAAGGGTATTTACCCGGCGATCGATCCGCTTGATTCTACCTCACGTCAGCTGGATCCGCTGGTGATCGGGGAGCAGCATTATACGATTGCCCGTGGTGTGCAGAACGTACTGCAGCGCTACAAGGAACTGAAAGACATTATTGCCATTCTGGGTATGGACGAGCTGTCAGAAGAAGACAAGCAAATCGTTTCCCGCGCCCGTAAGATTGAGCGGTTCCTGTCTCAGCCGTTCCACGTTGCTGAAGTATTCACCGGTTCGCCGGGCAAATATGTGTCTTTGAAAGAGACCATCAGCAGCTTTGAAGGCATCCTTAATGGCGACTATGATGATATGCCTGAGCAGGCATTCTACATGGTTGGCGGCATGGACGAAGCCATCGAAAAAGCGAAGGCCATGAAAGCGAAAGAAGCTAAGTAATCCTCTTTCAATTTCTGACCCAAGAGGCTTAGAGATATGGCTATGACTGTACATTGTGACGTCGTGAGTGCTGAGAAGAAGATTTACTCCGGGCTGGTAGAGATGCTTATCGCTACCGGCACCGAGGGTGAGTTGGGCATTCAGCTTGGCCATGCTCCGTTGCTGTCCGCGCTCAAACCGGGGGCAGTCCGGATCATCAAACAGGGTGGCGAAGAGGAGATTCTGTACGTGTCCGGGGGATACCTGGAAGTACAGCCGAATCTTGTGACCCTGATGGCTGATACGGCGGTGCGTGCGAAAGACGTTGATGAGGCTGCAGCATTGCAGGCTCAGAAAGACGCCGAAGCAACACTGGCGAATAAAACGGGCGAGTTCGAGTATTATCGTGCTGCTGCGGAGCTGGCCGAAGCGGCCGCTCAGTTGCGTACTTTGCAGAAGCTGCGCAAGAACGTTCGCTAGAACGGTTTGCAAGAGCTTGCCCCGAAAAGCCGCATCCCGCATGGGTGGCGGGTGCTGTTTCGCCCTACAAGGTGATTACAGCGCCGGTTTCCATTGCACGGATGCGGCTTTTTTATTGACGTAAATTTTATTGATATTGCTGTTATTGATATCACACAGACCACGTAAAGGGAGCTGTTGCCCCATGTCACCGTTGCACGTTGTAATTCTGGCTGCCGGCCAGGGCTCAAGGATGAAATCATCGCTGCCGAAGGTGCTGCACAAGGTGGCGGGGCGACCCATGCTTCATCACGTGATCGATACGGCACTGACTCTGGGTGCCGAGAGCATACATGGGGTGATTGGACACGGTGCTGATCAGGTAAAGGCTGCTACTAAAGCGCACAATGTTAGCTGGGTGATGCAGGACCAGCAGTTGGGGACCGGCCACGCGGTCGCCCAGACATTGCCGGAATTACCGGATGATGCCCGGGTGTTGGTGCTATACGGTGACGTACCGCTGACGACTGCGGAAACGCTACAGGGGCTGGTTCAGAATCTTGATGAGCAAACCCTGGGGTTGTTGACCGTTACTCTCGATAACCCCCAGGGCTATGGCCGTATCCTGCGCGACGAGGCCGGAAACGTCACTGCGATTGTGGAGCAAAAAGACGCCAGCGTTGAACAGCTGGCGATTTGCGAAGTAAATACCGGCATTCTCGCCGTCAGTGCGCGGCGTCTGAAAACCTGGTTGCCGCAGCTGTCCAGCAGCAATGCCCAGGGTGAGTATTACCTCACCGACATCATTGCCATGGCGGTGCAGGCTGGTATGGCGGTGAACGTAGCCCAACCGGGGAATCCATTTGAAGTGCAGGGCGTCAATAACCGCCTGCAGCTGGCCGAGCTTGAGCGTTGGTATCAGAGCCGGGAAGCCGAGCGTCTGATGACTGAGGGCGCGACGCTTGCTGATCCGGCACGGGTAGATGTGCGCGGCCAACTCACCATTGGCAACGACGTACTGATTGATGTGAACGTGGTGTTTAACGGTAAGGTGACTCTGGGCAGCCATGTGTCCATCGGGCCAGGTTGTGTGATTACCGATGCCAATATAGCTGATGGTGCTCAGATTCATGCCCACAGCGTAATCGAGCAAGCCAGTGTGGGCCCCAACGCCCAGGTCGGACCGTTTGCGCGCTTGCGCCCCGGCACACAGCTGGCCGCTAACACCAAGGTGGGTAATTTTGTTGAAACCAAAAAAGCGATCGTCGGTGAAGGGAGCAAAATTAACCATCTCAGCTACGTTGGTGATGCTACGCTGGGAACCGATGTGAACGTGGGTGCAGGCACAATCACCTGCAACTATGATGGTGTAAATAAATACCAGACAGTGTTGGGCGATAGCGTGTTTGTTGGTTCCAACAGCTCGCTGGTTGCGCCCGTTACGGTTGCCGCTGGCGCCACGATTGGTGCCGGCTCCACCATCACCAGGGATGTGCCCGAACAACAACTGGCAGTGGCCAGGGGCCGGCAGCGCAACATCTCCAGTTGGCAGAAGCCGGAAAAACACTGAGTAAGAATTTTTTCCAGACTTTTTACCCTCAGTTTTATTACGAACAGGACAAGCAGCATGTGTGGCATTGTAGGTGCGGTTTCAGAACGGGACGTTCAGGGCATTCTTCTTGAAGGCCTGCGCCGCCTCGAGTACCGGGGATACGATTCTGCCGGTATGGCAGTTCTGGACGGCAAAAGCGTTGTTCAGCGCGCTCGGGAAGTCGGCAAGGTAGCATCGCTGGCTGCTGCTATCGAAACCAATCCGCTGTCAGGCTACCTGGGCATTGCCCATACTCGCTGGGCAACTCATGGAGAGCCTTCACAGCTCAACGCCCACCCGCACATGTCTGGCGACCACCTGGCCATCGTTCACAACGGAATTATCGAGAACTATCAGGAGTTGCGTGAAGAGCTGAGGGCCGACGGCTTTGAGTTTACCTCACAAACCGATACCGAAGTGGTCGTGCACCTGATCGAAAAGAACTACCGTGAACTGGGCAAGCTATACGATGCTGTGAAGACCTCCATTACCCGTCTTCGCGGGGCCTATGCTCTGGCCGTCGTGCATGCCGAAGAGCCCGATCACATGGTGGTGTGCAGGGAAGGTAGCCCGCTGGTCGTGGGCGTGGGTATCGGCGAGAACTTTATCGCTTCGGACCAGCTTGCATTGCTTCCCGTGACCGACCGTTTCATGTTTCTGGAAGAGGGCGATCTTGCCGATATTCGCCGCGACAGCGTTGAGATTCATGATCGTGAGGGTACGCGGGTAGAGCGTGTCATCAGCCGTTTTGAACACAGTGCAGACTCAGCAGACAAAGGCGAATACCGACACTTCATGCTCAAGGAAATCAACGAGCAGCCAAGGGTCATCAAGGCCACCATGGAAGGCCGTGTGACAGAGTCGCGGGTACTGGAGCAGGCGCTTGGTACGGCGGCTGGAGACCTGTTGAAAGATATCCGCCACGTTCAGATCATTGCCTGTGGCACCAGCTATCACGCCGGAATGGTGGCCCGCTACTGGATTGAAGATCTGGCGGGCGTACCTTGCTCCGTGGAGGTGGCTTCCGAGTTCCGCTATCGCAAGCACGTGATCCAGAAAGACACGCTGTTTCTGTGCATTTCCCAGTCCGGTGAAACGGCTGATACCCTGGCGGCGCTGCGTCAGGCCAAAAAAGCCGGCTTCCGTGCCGCGCTGGCCATCTGTAACGTGCCGGGTAGCTCGCTGGTGCGGGAATCCGATCTTGTGATCATGACCCAAGCTGGGCCGGAAATTGGTGTTGCCTCCACGAAAGCTTTTACCACCCAGTTGGTAGCCCTGCTGATTTTCACCTTGGCACTGGCTCGTAAAAACGGCCTCAGCGAAGAGCGGGAAGCGGAAATAGTTAAAGCTCTGCATCGGGTGCCCGGTCAGGTCAGCGATGTGCTGGCGCTGGACGGTGAGATTGCAGAGATGTCCAAGCGGTTTATGGACAAAAACCACGCCTTGTTCCTGGGCCGTGGTTCTCAGTTTCCGGTAGCGATGGAAGGCGCGCTGAAACTGAAAGAAATCTCTTACATCCACGCTGAAGCCTATCCCGCCGGCGAACTGAAGCATGGGCCGCTGGCACTGGTGGACAGCGAAATGCCCGTGATTACAGTTGCACCCAATAACAGCATGGCCGAGAAGCTAAAATCGAATCTGGAAGAAGTTCGTGCCCGTGGTGGTGAACTGTTCGTGTTTGCTGATCGTGCCGCGAATGTGAAGCCGGAAGAAAACACCCACGTAGTGCAGTTGCCGGAAGTGCACGAAATCACAGCTCCAATTGTCTATACCGTCCCGTTACAGCTGCTTTCGTACCACGTGGCAGTGCTCAAGGGCACGGATGTGGACCAGCCCAGAAACCTGGCGAAAAGCGTAACGGTTGAGTAGTCTGGCACCCCGCTTGAGAGCAATGTAAGCCGACACGTTCACTAGAGTAAAAAAGGCCTCCTGCCGGAATAAGAACAGCAGGAGGCCTTTTTAATGGTGGACCAGGTCATCAGGGTGCACGAAGCCCACTTTCAAATCGCTGTCTGTCTGCCTGAACGGTCTTTATCAGTAGGCTTTGTATGGGAGAAACTTGCCAGACAAAACCACATTTACGCGATCGCCTTTGGGGTCATCTTCGCGCTGAATATCCATCGAAAAATCGATGGCGCTCATAATGCCGTCACCGAATTCTTCATGGATCAATTCTTTGATCGTACTGCCGTAGACGTTAACAATTTCGTACCAGCGATAGATCAGCGGGTCGGTAGGAACCGCAGTGGGAAGCGAGCCTTTGTAAGGAGCCACCTGAAGCCAGGCAACCGCTTCGTCACTGAGTTCGAATAGCTCACCGACCTTTTCAGCCTGCTCCTTGTTCATCGCCATCTGGCCAAGGCAAGCAGACGTAGTCCATTCTTTGGACAAACCAATGGTCTCTGCCACGGTGCTCCACTTGATGTCTTTGAGCACTTTGGCGGACATAATCATCTGGGTTACTTCATCGCGGCTATTAATCATAATGGCTTCCTTCTGTTTGTGGGGTTATTCGAACGTATTGGTGTAAGACGTATCGGGACGAATCCTGTTCTCACGCTCAGGCGGCCCGGCTCTGGGCTGAGGTGCCTATTTTCATCTGCGAGATCTTCTGACTACCCAGGTATTGTTCCATAACGAGTTCGTTGGCATCTTGCGAAATGATCCTCCAGGTCCCTTCAGCCACGGGCCGACCATGCAAAATCACGGGCATTGCACGGGTTTTCAGCCTTATGACCGGTTGGGTATGCTGGTACTTCACGGTGTCCAAACCGAATATCGCGTGAGCGATTGCTTGCGCCTGATGTTTTATAGGTTCAATAAAGCGACAGGGCATTCCGTCGATGCTGATGCAATCACCCAGTGCGTATATATTCGGATCACTGGTGCAGAGCGTTTTGGGGTCCACAGCAAGGCCAGACTCGAAACGCAGATTTGCCTGCAGGGCCAGCCGGTTGTCAGTGGATAATCCAGTGGCTGCGACGACGTGATCGACTTCAATAGAGGGGCCGGCTTTAAGCTCGACAATTCGCTTGCCGCTTTCACGTTCCTTAACGCCGGCAACATCAACACCACCGTGATAAGTGATGCCAAGGCTGGTCAGGCTTTTGACCAGTCGAGATGAGGCTTCTTCAGGCAACAGCCCGGCCAGCGGGGAGGTGTTGCGATCAAGAAGAGTAACCTTGTGTCCTGCGTGAGCGAAATCTTCAGCTAGCTCGCATCCGATCATACCGGCACCCACAATGGCCACCGCTTTGCTGCCTCCGGCAAGCGCCTGCTGCAGGCCCGACCAGCCCGCCAGTTCATTGACCCGCCAACACAAGGAGGGTGGGAGCTGGGGAGGAAGGACAGGTTTGGCGCCCTGAGCCAGAACCAGCTGTGTGTAATTCAGGGGCCCCCGCGAGGTACGTAGCTGCCGCAGAGCCGGGCTTAGACCAACTGCGAATGTATCAGCTATCAGCTGAACACCGAGTCGATGGGCAGCTTCATATCCGGTCTCGCGGATTAACGCCGATTTATCGGAGCCGCGGCTGATTGCGACAGAGAGTTCGGGCTTGTGATACAGGTCACCATTGCAAGCGCTGACCAGGGTAATGGGCACTGTCGGGTTCAGCGTGCGGAGCGCCTCCACCGTGGACCAGCCAGCGACCCCCGCACCTACAACGACAATCCCGGGTTCACGGTTGAATTGCATGGGCTGATCGGAAACGGGAATTTCCTGGCGCTCAAACAGCTCGAAATCTGTCTTGGTAACGCCACACAGGGGGCATTCCCAGTCGTCGGGAATATCCTCAAAGCGGGTGCCCGGTGCGAGTCCGCTATCCGGATCCCCCAGCTCTTCGTCATAGATCAGTCCACATGCAAGGCAAATGTACTGTCTCCAGGGCATGGACTTGTCGAAGGCCTGCTTGCTCATGCTGGTACCTCTTCACGCATTTGTTTTGCCATCTCCCACCTCAGGTGCTTGAGCGCAGGTGTGACGATAGCGACGAAGTGTGCCTCACGTATTCGGCGTTGCGGCGACGAGTTCATCAGGTAACCCCGCGCACCCTGGTGAAGAAGTGCTGACTGGGATGCCTTCAGTACCAGTTCAGACCCCCATGCACGCAAATCGAGCACATCGAGAAGGAATTCTTTGGAGTCGTCAAACGGGGTTTTGCAGAGCTTCGAAGTTTGGGCAGCGATTTCCTCAAACTCAGCCTGAAGCTCGTCCGGGCGATCGTGCAGATACCGGTTTACATGACCAAGTGAAGGCTCGACCTCGCGGGCGGAATCGATGGAGCCCTGAATAACACCGGCAGCCATGCCAACCTGCAACAGAATGAACGCGGCCCGAACGCGCTGAATAAAGGGACGGGCAGGATCCGCAATCATCTGATCTTCGCTGACGAAATAATCGATCAGCGGTACAGCCCAGGTGCTGGTGCCTTCCATTCCGGAAAACTCCGGGCATTTCCTGAGTTGCACGCGCTCGTCCAGATCCAGCAGGAACATAATCTCATGGGAACGGGTGCCATCATCGCGGTCGACGGCGGCGATTACGCCACAGTATTGCCCTGGGGCAATATGACTGACCCAGGGCAAGGTACCACTGACGCTGTAACCCCCCGGTACCTTTTTGGCTTTCAGAGCCATTTTTTCGATGCCAGTGAATGCTTTCATCGGGTTGGAGAGAGCGGTTCCACCGAAGGTGCGCCCGGCTGCGTGATCGGGCAAGCGGGCCAGCAGTGCCGGGTTGCCTGATTGCTCCATGTAGAGCCCGCAAACGTCATGGCACCAGGTCATAAAACCGGTGGACCCACAGTGCCGGCTGATTTCCTGCATTGACGCCACTGCCAGACCATAACGAGAGCCGTATTGGTCAAGATGACCGGCGAAAGCGCCTGCCTGACCGAGGTTTGCCATGATATCCAGCGGGTAGTAACCCTCATGGTCGATTCGGTAGGCTGCCGGGGCGAGCTGTTCACGCCCGATCATGCCGACATCAGCGAGAACCTGCGAATCGTCAGCCCAAAGGGCCAGGTTTGAAGAGACTGCGACGCTGTTCATGGCATTCCTCCCTTATCAGTTAAAAGTAATCAGTCCATCATGCTGATGCTGAACGGGATGGGGTTGCGCATGCTGTTGGCGACGGGTGAGAAGTAGTTGGCCTTCTCGACAATCTCGTCCAGCTCCTCACGAGATGCGTCACCTTCGATGAGAACCTTGACGCGGATTTCCTGAAAGCCCATTTGTTCCGGTGTGCGATCCGCACCACCGGCCCCCCAGGCTGCACTGTTGCCAATGTCTGCCTCCAGAAAAACTTCCAGACGGCTCAGCTTGACCTGCTTCCAGGTCGCTACTGCGGTGATGCCAACGCAAAGGCAGCCACCTAGACCAGACAGCACGATTTCGCCTGGCGCCGGCGCGGTATCTTCTCCGAACAAATGCAGTGGTTCATCAACTACAACTTCGTGTTGGTTAACGTGGCTGACGGTGCGGTACTGACCATCGGTGATAGTGTGGACTTTGTTGGTGCCGCGATTCTCCGGGTTATTTCTACCTTTCTCCGCAAAAGCTGATAAGCCGTCGCGGTCGATCGAACGAAGGTAAGTGGAAACGGTTTTCGGTGCGGTTGCAGTGTTCATGGCTTTTTTCTCCGGTTGAATTGGAAAACCTGGGTGCATTGTTACGAATGCTTCCAGCTTTGCTTTAAAGATTGCACGGAGTGTGCCAGAACAATAAAACTTACAAAAAACAAAAACTTATACTTAAGTTCCCGGTAAGTACGACAACATTGGAATGCTTTGGCAATGAATGTAAGTCTGACAATGTCAGACAATCAAGAGGTTGATGTGGCGAAAGTCAGACTTTTGATCCGAGAGTAAGCTTGCAGGCCGTGTGCTCGACGCCCAGCTTTTCCATCCTGTAGCGAAACTGCCGTGGTGTCATATTCAAAATGGCGGCTGCTCGGGTTTTATTACCCCGTGTTCTTTCCAGTGCTTCTTCAATTGCTCGGGATTCGTCTTCACGCACCCAACTGTATGGGCGCCCCTGTGCTGACGCCGTAGGGGCTTCAAGATCAGGGGCTCTCGATACGGACGATGATGAAGATGCCTGCATCGCTTCCAGTGGGTTGTTGATAGCAGACTCTTGGAGCAGGATCATTTCGATATCCTGAATACTTATGGCGCCGTTCAGTGCTGTGAGAACAGAACGTTTGATGACGTTTTCCAGCTGCCGAATATTCCCTGGCCAGTTGTAACTCTCCAACCGTTCCATCACGCCGTGTCCGAAAACGGTGTAGCGGCTGTAATCCCGGTTTGCTGACATCAGGAAGTGGCGTGCGAGTAACTGAACGTCACCAGCTCGCTTTCGCAAGGGAGGAAGATGAATGGGAAACACGTTAAGTCGATAGAAGAGATCCAGGCGGAACGTGCCTCTATTAACCGCTTCCTGAAGGTTTTTATGGGTGGCCGTTATGATTCGCACGTCGACAGGAATATCCCTGACGCCACCTACACGCTGTATGATCTGGCCTTCAAGTACACGCAGCAGCTTGGATTGGAGTTCCAGATTCAGATCGCCGATTTCATCCAGGAAAAGAGTGCCGCCGTTTGCCAGTTCAATTTTACCCTGCTTCGCGGATGTTGCTCCTGTAAAGGCGCCGCGTTCGTGCCCGAAAAGTTCGGATTCGAGCAACTGTTCGGGGATAGCGGCGCAGTTAATTGCAAGAAAGGGGCTGTCTTTGCGCGCGCTATTCAGGTGCAAAGCCTGTGAAAAGCGCTCTTTACCGGTTCCTGATTCACCGGTGATCAGCACGGTTACCGGCGTGTTGGCGACACGGGCTATCTGGTTGAGCGCATCATGAATGGCCGGACTCTCGCCAAGTATGCCGTGATTAGCATACTTGTTCTGTAGCGCGTCTTTCAGTTCGCGGTTCTCTTCCTGCAGATAACTGGTTCGCTCATCGATGAGGTTATTAATCTTGATAATCTGAGCGATAAAAGTGGCCAGAATCCGAAGAATAACCAGATCGGCATCGAGTGGACGAGGGCGCATGCGCAGGCGGTGGGCCGCAAGAACCCCGGTTGGAGTATCGCCATCCATGATTGGAACGGCAATATAGGCGACCATGTTGTCAGGAAGGGTGGTTCGCTCGATGGCCCGGAAAAGATAACCGGTATCGTCGTCGATATTCTGCACTACCGCCAGTTTCCCGGTTTTCATGACCTTTCCGGTAATGCCTTCTCCGTATTTGTAGCGGCCCTTCTGGCGCTCAGCGCCAGTGAGACCATAGCTGTAGCGGATGTGCAGGTCAGAATTGGCGGCGGAGGGCAGTAATACCCTGCCTCTGTTCAGGCCGAGCATCTGGGACATCAGCCTTAAGGTGCTGGTGATCGCTATTTCAGGTGTGGCTGAATGTCCGATTAATTTGGCCGCTTCATGCAGTACCGAAAGGTCGGAGCCTGCAGTGTCTGCACTGGAGTGAGTAGTGCTCGTAAGATCGGTGTCGCCCATTTCGTTCATCATATTGTCTGCCAATGTTGGAATAGGCTCATGCAAATTGTGCACCGGTGTTCGACATTGTGCGATTTGGCGGGAAGGTCTGCTGGCCCCGGCGACAGGCACGGGGCACTAAGAATAGCTGGCTCTGATGTTCACTCGGCATGCCAGTTGAAGCGTTTGATCAACAGGTTGCAGACGCTGTCCAATCCGTAACCAATGATGCCAATGACAAGAACGACTGCCGCAAGGTAATCGTAGGAGAGGGTATCTCGTGCATCGTTAATGGCGTAACCCAGGCCGCTGGTGACCCCCAGGTATTCGGCCGGTACAAGGACAACCCATGCCACACCGACCGCTAATCGAATGCCTGCCATTACGTCAGTCATGATGGCCGGCAGGATGATACGGCGCAGCATTTGAGTGCCCGAAGCCCCAAGGTTGCGTGCGACCTTGAACCAGTTGGGGTCGATTCGGCGCACTCCGTGAGCTGTCGAAAATATTATGGGCCAGACGGTCGCCATTACGAGCAGGAATATAATGGCAGAGTCCCAGGTTTCGAATGCCATCACCGCAATTGGCATCCAGGCAAGCGGGCTGATCATACGAAGGAACTGGAAAGGAACATTGGCAACCTTGAGGGCGACACCAATATAACCGATGGTGACACCTACAGGGACGCCGATCGCAATACCCCACGTCAATCCAACAAGAATTCGATAGAGGCTCGATGTTATCGGTGCCCAGATCTCACCGCTGGCTACCAGATCATAGAGCGCATGGAAGGCAGGAGCGGGCGCGAAGGCCGAGAACGCACTCAGGTTTTCATTGTTCTCAATGAGTAAACCGCCAACCCACCAGAGTGCGAGCAACCCTGTAATGCCCATGGCGGGGTACTGGAGGTTGCTGAGGAGGCGAATAAGCTTCGCTGGACCTAAGAGCGAGACGGCACTGTTCATGGGTGTTGTCGTGCTGGCACTCATAGCTTGACGACCTCTTCACGCGCAAATGGGTCAGCTGCATTGAAGCCGGGTGCGTCCTCCCATCCTGAATGTGCCTCCATCGCGGCTTTAACGAAGCGATAATCAACGAGGTCCTCGGCGACAAAGTCCGCATCAAGATCCTGCAGGAACGAGGTGTCACCGCCCACCAGAGTGCGTTTGAGTTCATTGACGATCAGCTTAGTGGCCGATGGGAATGGCCAGGGTTGGAAATCAATGCGCCCACTGCCCCATTCGGGATGCTGGATGGCGTCGGGCTTTCCGTAGCTCTCATCATCGTAGTCCGTCATCGCTTTCTCAACGATATCAGCTTTCATAGGAAGATAGCGCTTGCCGTCCCGGGACATCATTTCTGCTACTTCCTTTTTGTTCTGCTGGGCGTAAATTTGAGCTTTCACAATGGCGTTCATAACCTTTTGGGTCCACTCAGGGTTCGCGTTAACCTGTTGCTCATTCATGCAAACAACGCAGCAAGGATGGTTGCGCCAAATATCCCCGGTGAAGCGCAGCATCTTGGCGCCGGCCAGCATCTCGCCAGCGGCATTGAACGGTTCAGCAACGATGTAACCGTCAATTTTTCTCGCTGCCAGAGCTGGAGGCATATCCGGTGGAGGCATGATCTGAAGGTTGACTTCGTTGGCGGCGAGCTGCTCACCCTGACCTTTGATGACCGGGGTCAGGCCAGCGTGTCGCAAGCCCATCTGCAATACGATGTTGTGCATGGAGTACCAGTAGGGTACGGCGATTTGCTTACCACCAAGGTCTGCGAATTTCTCCGCCCCCACGTCCTTGCCAACGACCAGTCCGGAGCCATTCAGGTGCGCCCAGGACATGATCTTGACCGGGAAGCCGTTGTTGTAACGCATCCAGATCGGTATGGGTTTGAGGAAGTGGACCAGGTTGAACTTGCCTGCGGCAAAGCCTTCGACCAGTGGTGACCATCCCCTGATCAGAGTAGGGGGTTCCGATTTAAGCCCTTGCTCCTTGAAAAAGCCCATTTCGTGAGCCACCAGGAGCACTGTTGCGTCGGTGATTGGCAGATAGCCAATACGCACCACTTCGTCTGCAGGAGGCTGTATGCTGGCCCAAGCCGGGTTGCTGGCGGCGAGCCCGAAGCCGGCAGCCAAACCGCCTAGCGCAAGAGCGTCAAGCAGGAAATCTCTTCGGCCCATCTCATGCTTTTGCAGGTAGTCCACTTCAGACCGGGTTACCGGGCTGTCGTCACCGTGGCGATTTTTCATATCGGGTTCCTCTTTCAGAGAGCGGTTAAATAATTAAGCTGCTGATTCAGATTGCTGGGTGGTGATTGGCTGCTGGCGACCCTGCAGGCCGGTATCCGTGCCTTTAAATCGGTTCATAAGCTCTTCTCGGCGAATCTGAAAGCCGTTGTCCATATGACGGCGAGGCCATGGCAGGCCTACTTCGAGCTCATCGACGATGCGCCCCGGATTCTGCGACATGATCAAAACGCGATCGGCCATGGCCACAGCCTCATCAATGTCGTGGGTAACAATGATCATGGTTATGCCGCGCTCCCGGCAGATTGCCGGAACTTCTTCCTGTAAGGCTGTGCGGGTAAAGGCGTCAAGTGCAGAGAATGGCTCATCAAGCAGGAGGATATCCGGATCGGTCGCCAGGGATCTCGCAAGCGCAACTCGCTGCTGCTGGCCGCCTGACAGACTTTGAACGTTGACATCCTTTTTATCGTGCAAACCAAGCATATCCAGCAGCGAGTTGACCTTCTCTACCGCCTCAGCCTTTTGCAGACCTGCAAACATGAGCCCGAGCGCCGCATTTTCCTTGACGCTCATCCAGGGGTAGAGGGAGGCTTTCTGAAACATCATGTTCCATTTGGCACTTGGCTTGCTGACCTGATGGGAGTTGATGCGAATACACCCTTGAGAGGGAATCAAAAGTCCTGCCATCATATGCAGCAGGGTAGATTTACCGCAGCCACTGCGGCCTATGAGGGCGACCAGTTCGCCCGGATCGATTCGGGTATCAATATCTTTCAACGTTGGTGCAGCTGAAGGTGAGAACTGATGGGTAACGTAGTCAATAGATAGTGATGCGCCCATGTCTTTGCTCCGGTTCATACGAATATTGGTATGGTTCGAAGCAGCATGTGTGCCACCAATGTTAAGTATTTAATAATCAGTAAGTTGAAGGATTCAAGCCAGGATTGTCATCGGTTTTCAGGGGTTGCCAATGTCGGACAATGGCAATTGTCACTCGCCATTGCCCGGCTCTGGTGCAGGTGCTTCCCAATCGTTTATGGGAAAGGTCAGAACGCAGCGCTGAGGGTTAGCCAGAGTTTGTTTGTGTCCACTTTGCCAGCCGCGCTGTCTCCGGCAGAGTACATTGCGTACTTGATGCCGGCCGTATAATGCCTGGCGAAACCGCGGGTGTAGCCCACACCCAGCTCGTCGCCCAGATCATCCACACCGGGGGTTGCTTCGTCCGCGCTGTAGTCATGGTATTCGATGACCCATTTACCACCTGCCAAGCCGCCAGCAACCGTGAGTGAAATATCTTCCAGACCATTCGCCGGTGTCGCCAGAAACTGGTCAGCCCAACCGTTGAATGCATGCAGGGTGGCGAGGGGAGTGGCAAACCCATAGTTACCGCCATCAGAACCGAGTAATTCATAAGCAAGGGTGATGGTGATGGCGTTAACGCCGAGACCTGCGTCAAGCCTGTAGTAATCGGCGTCAAACTCGCTGGCGCCCGCCTCGGCTTCCTGGGTGGCGTATTCGGCGGCGTAGATAAACTTCATCGAGTCCAGGTTGTAATCGCCTGCGTAACGCAAACCCATGGTGTCCAGGCCATTGTGCGTGCCGTTATCTACCTCTAACAGATACGCATAGGCCGTAAGTTTGCCAAAGCCAGTCTGGTATCCCAGGTTCAGCATGTGATCGTTTGCAGGCACGTCACCGGCTTCGGCGAAGATACGATTGCGTTGGTTAAGGAAGGCGTAGTCGAGGCTGAGCACCTTGCTTGGTGTATAGGTCAGACGCAGGGCATCGAAGGTCTGTCGATCCTGGCGCCAACCGACATGACCAACATGGCGTTGGTTGTCATACGTGATGACCTGGCGACCGGCACGCGCCCTGACGTTGTGGCCGCTGTATTGTAAGTAAGCCTGATCGACTTCTGTGGTTTCCGGGTCGGGGATGACCGAATAGCCGGTATTTTTACCCAGAGTGTTGTTGTAATCGTCCCTTCCCAGAACTGTGCGGGAATCCTCAAATTCCAGAACACCGGTAATACCCTTGTAGTTACCGGTCGTGTAACCCAAGCGGGTCCGGACAGTCAGTGCGTCAGCGTCCTTGAGCGCGTTGTCCTGGTCCACCGCCTCGTAGCGCAGGCGCAGGTTTCCTGAGACATCACCCTGAGCCAGAGCTTCGTAGAGCGTTTGCTCCTCTGCCAGCGCCGGTGTGCCGATAATCAGGGCGCCAAGCATACCGGCCGAATGCCGTATCGATCGTTCTTTCATGGTTAACTCCTTCGTTTCGATGAGAATTTTTTATTGAGCAGGCCGCTCCCGGTATCTTGCTCACGGAATTGGATGATTCAGCGATGAAGCGACCCTGGGCGTACCAACTCGCAGGACAATCGAAATGCTTGAGAGCAGTATGTGTGCCACCAAAAATAAAAATATATAAAGCAATCAGTTGAAGGTTTTTCGATGTGCTCTTCAGCGGTGTTCGAGAGTGGTCAATGTCGAACAATGGCAGGTGTTTTTCTGCCATTACCCTGCTCTGTTGGCGGGTGATGACAAAAGCGCATCACCTTTTCTTGATGAGTGTTATGTTATAACATAACCTAACCTAACCTAACCTAAGTAAGGCAACCTGCAGTGCTGAGTACCTAAGCAATAAAAATCCGGCTTTTGCCGTATCAGAAATGCAACGTAATAACATTAAATGGAGAATCTCATAGTGCCCGCAAACCAATTTTTTCTCTTCGCAGTACCGCCTCTGAAGACCTCGGTCCTGTTGGTCTCAACCATTCTCCTGGCAGCCTGCGGTGGCAGCAATTCCGACGACCCGCATACTGATACTGAGATCGATACTGCTGGCCGGCTCGCGTTGTTCGACGCGGGCGAGTCGGCGCTGAAGATCGTCGATCTTGATAGCGGGGAGCTGTTGTCGTCCATGGCTATGAGCGGTGAGGTTCCTGCGCTGTACGCCTCGCCCGGGAATCGCTACCTCGTTGCCGTCCAGAGAGGTAACGATCTGGTCTCCATCGTCGACAGTGGGCTCTATACCGAGGATCACGGCGATCACCTGCACGACTACGCAGAGACCCCGAGCCTGCTGTCGCTGACCTTGAACGATCACAAACCCACCCACTACACGGTGGGCGATTCTTACGGCGTTGTTTTCTTCGACGGCGGTGATGCCGCCAGCTCAAAGGTCACTGTCTTTTCGGATGAAACTCTCGGAAGCAGCAGCACCCTTGCCAGCCTGGACCTGGAAACCAACATGCATGGTGTTGCCAAGCTGGTTGATGGCCATTTGTTCGTGACTTACCGGGACAGTTCTATTACGGGAACGACACTGCCAACTATGGTTGAACGCTATCACCTGGATGGCGGCAGTTTCGAGTTCGAAGAGCGTTACACCGAGACCTGCCCGGCTCTCCATGGCGCTGCGGTGGGCGCACACAGCCTCGGGTTTGGTTGCAGTGACGGTGTGCTGGTTATCGACCTGCAAGAGCCGGGCTACCCGACTGCGAAACTGGCGAATCCTGCAAGCCTTGCTGAAGGTAAGCGCATCGGAACTCTGCTGGGTAATCATGATGTTGAAGAACTGGTTGGACTTGCCGGCGACCAGATGTTCGTGATCGATCCGGAATCTGAAACACAGGTCTATCTGGAGCTGGATCTTGGTGCCGGAGTCGGGCCGCTGGTTCAAGGTTTCTCTGCCCATGGTGAGGTGTTCTATGTACTGGGTGATGACGGTGGATTGCGGTTGTTTGTCCCGTCTGACGACTGGGTATTGATGGGCACATTCCCGGTGACGGATGCGCCGGGTGAGGGCGAAGCGCCGGCGGTTACTCTCTCGTCTGCTCAGGATCGTTTGTTTGTCCTGGAGGCCGGTGGTCAGGCAGTTATCGAGATTGATACGACCGATGGCGGGATTGTCCGGACCATCGACCTGGGCTTTAACGCCTCGGGCATTGCGTGGCTGGGTCTGGCAGGCGACGGCCATGACCACCACGACGAAGAACATTCTCACTAACCCATTCTTTCCCGCAGGGCAGGCCAGTGATTGATGGCTTGCCCTGCCTATTGATGCTGGAGCTTCTATGTTTAACCGTGTTGTACCTTTCGCCATGATGCCTTTGCTCGCGTTTGTGAACGGGGCCGTTGCAAACGAACTCAACCCCGACGTCAGCATTACGCTCGATGGATATTACAAACAGAACGACACCGCGTTATCTCACCGTGAGGAAGGCTTTGGCCTCGGGCATACGGAGCTGTCCCTGTCTGCCCCGATCGACGATATGTTCTCGGGCCGGTTGACGACCGTTTTCGAGGAGCATGATGGTGAGGGTGAAATACTGATTGAGGAAGCCTACCTGCAAACCAACGGCTTGCCTGCCGGGTTGAGTGTGCGGGGTGGTCGCTTTCTTTCCCAGGTGGGTTACCTGAATAGTCGGCACCTGCATGAAGATGATTTTGTGGAGCGTCCCGCCGTTTACCGTGCGCTTCTGGGAAGCCACTATTACGACACTGGCTTGCGTGTGAACGCCCTGCTGCCAACGCCGTTTTTCTGGCAGGTGGGTGCCGAAGCGTTCGAAGGCGATCAGCTGTCAGAGGGTGAAGAGAGTATTGGTGTCTATACGCTGAATACGCGTGTTGGCGGAGACTTGTCGGTCTCTCAGAGCTGGCAATTGGGGTTGTCCTACCTGAACAACCGCAATATCGGTGCTGGTGAAGCCGAAGAAGAGCACGACCATGAAGGTGATCATGACCACAGTCATGGCGCTTCTTACACCGGTGAGAACCTCTACGTTGCCGATGCAGTCTGGAAGTGGTCGCCGAATGGCAATGCCAGGGAGCAACAGGTCACGCTCAGCGGCGAATACCTCTACGCCGATGATCTGAATGAATATGCCACCTCCGACGACGACCACAAAGGCTGGTATGTTTCCGGCGTCTATCAGTTTGCACCACAGTGGTCGGCAGGTGTTCGCTATGGCGAAGTGGACCTTCGAGCACCCCATGGTGATCATTTTCACAGCCAGAGCCTGCAGGAAACAGATGTCATGCTGGCCTGGTCCCGATCGCATTTCTCCACGATCAGGCTGCAGTACACTCATCAGTCGGATACCGGGTTCAGCGAAGCAGATAACACCGTAATGGTGCAGTACGTGATGTCGCTCGGTGCCCACGGCGCCCACGGGTACTGATATGCGTTATACCCGATGGTTCTTTATCACTATTCTGTTTGGCCTTGTGTCCTTGCCTGCTCGCGCAGATTTTCAGGTATTTGCATGTGAGCCCGAGTGGGCAGCTCTGGTGCAGGAATTCGTGCCGGATGCCCAGGTTACAACGGCAACCAGCTATCTGCAGGACCCTCACTATATCGAGGCCAGGCCCAGCCTGATCGCAGCCATGCGCGGTGCCGATCTCGCTGTCTGCACAGGCGCTTCACTTGAGGCAGGGTGGTTGCCGACGCTTTTGCAGCGCGCTTCAAACCCTGCGGTCCAGCCCGGACGTTCCGGTCTGTTCTTTGCGGCGGAGTATGCCCAATTGCATGCGCCGCATGAGCATGTGGATCGCAGCATGGGTGATGTGCACCCGGAGGGAAACCCCCACGTGCACCTGTCGCCGGACCAGCTTCCGGCCATTGCGGATTCCCTCGCGCACCGCCTCGGACAGTTAAGACCGGAGGCCTCAGGCGATATTCTTGCACGGTACATAAGATGGCGCGGGCGCTGGAGTCAGCATCGTGCCGAGTGGCGACAGAAAGCGGAGGCCTTGCAGGGGCATACCATTGTCATCCAGCACACCAACTTCAGTTACCTGCTGGACTGGCTGGGTATGGACGCAAGGTTTGAACTGGAGCCCAAACCCGGACTGCCGCCCAGCGCCAGTCACCTGAGTCAGCTACTGACAGAGCCTGGCCTGATGCACGTGGATGCGATCCTGATCGCCAGTCACCAAGATCCGCAACCCGCAAACTGGCTGGCAAATCAGATACAAAAACCGGTTCTTGTGGTGCCGGGAACAGTGACCGACTCTGGTGAAACACAGACGCTCGCCGGACTGATTTCAATGATCGTGAACACACTCGAAGCAACTGTGCAGGAGGAACCTGGTGGCGGCCTATGAGTGGATGCTGTTGCCTGTATCAGGCAGTGTGCTGCTTTGTTTTCTGTTGGTGCCACTGGGGTATCAGGTGATTGCGCGGGGAGTAATTTTTGCCGATCTTGCAATCGCGCAGTGGGCATCGCTGGGGACTTTGGCGGGGACGGCAGGGACCTGTTTCGTGTTGAACCAGAACCTGGCGGGCGCGTCTGTCACCAGCCTGGTCTTTGCGCTGCTGGCGGCTGTGGCCGTACAGCTGATTCTCCGCCATCTTGGTGAGGCAAAAGAGGCCGGGATAGGCATCCTCTATGTGTTGGGCGCGAGCTTTGCTGTCCTGCTGGTCAGCAACGATCCCCATGGCGCCCAGTCATTGCAGCGAGCGGCTTCTGGCGATTTGTTGTGGGCAAGCCAAGAGCTGGTTATCGCAACGGCCGTCATGGCGTTCCTGGTCTGGCTTCTTGGCTATTGGTTTCCCGGCTGGATCTCTGGAGCGTTTTTCATTCCTGTTTTCGCCATCGCTGTAACATACGCTGTGTCTCTGGCGGGCATCTATGTGGTATTCGCAACACTCATTATTACGCCGCTCATCGTTGGATCGCTTCACGGTAAAAAGCCGCTTACGGCTTCGATTTGTGCGATCATCGGCCATCTCCTGGCGATTGCCTGTTCGGTGATCCGGGATGTGCCGGTGGGGCCGGCAATTGTTGTGGCCACTCTTTTCACTGCATGCGTGTGGCCAATCGTTGTGGGCCAGAGGCGCTTTAATAAGCCAAAAACTGATTAGAACTGTTGCCCGACGCTCAACCTGGAAAAGTGATTTTATTATGAAAATCAAATCGTTGGAAACCTTTTTCTGGATTGCCAAACTCGGCAGTTTTCGAGCGGCAGCAAAAAAACTCTACGCATCACAACCGACGATTTCTGCCCGAATCTCCGGCCTCGAAGATGAGCTCGGCATAGAGCTCTTTGATCGTTCCGGCCGGAATGCCGTTCTCACCGCTGAAGGTCGGCAGGTACTGTCCTACGCCGAAAAAATTCTCCAGCTCCATGCTGAATTACTTGAAAGCGTTGCCAGCCCGGATGCCATTCAGGGTACTATACGTCTGGGTGTTGCAGAAACTGTTGCTTACACCTGGCTGCCGGAGTTGATAGAAAGCATCAGTGAAACCTACCCGGCGATAAACCTGGAGCTGGATGTTGATATCTCGGTCAATCTTTCAGAAAAACTGCTGAAACGAGAGATTGATATTGCGTTCCTTATCGGTGAAGTGAAGCAGGAGGGCTTTTTCAATATGCCTTTCTATAGCTATCCCCTGATCTGGGTTGTCAGCCCCAAACTGGCGCTTCCTCCCGAGCCCATAAGCCTCTCCGAACTGGCAAAAATTCCGATTATTACCTATCCGAGAATGAGCGAGCCTCACGTCAATATTCGCTCACTGATCAATAAAATGAGCAACTCCACCCAGATTCATTCCAGCTCTTCGCTATCCACCATCATCCGCATGGCGTTAGACGGCATCGGCGTGAGCGCCTTGCCGAAGGAAATCATCAAAAACGAACTCGCAACAGGGCAGCTCCGTGAGTTCGCGGTGGAGGCGAGTATTCCCGATCTCGTTTTCAATGTTGCGTATTGCTCGGCACCGGGTGCAAATGTTGTGCGGGCCGTGGTGGATCTTTCCCTCAAGATCGTTGGCTCTAAGCCCTTCTAAAATTTACATTAAGTCTGACTGATCAGCTTTTGCTATCGAAGTCGATTCTAAAATTCGATTTGTGCTAATCATTGAACCTGCGCTAGCTTTAATAAAAATCACAAAAAGGCAGGATTATGGTTGCGATGGATCACCCTCGGCGCTTTCTTACGCCGGCCGACGTCAGGCAGACAGCCCGTAACGGTTCGCTGGTCGGCTCGACTGCCGGCATGGCCAACGGTTTTGTTCAGGTCAATCTGGTCATATTGCCGGAAGAGCAAGCCAATGGTTTTCTGCGCTTCTGCCAGGCAAACCCGAAGCCCTGTCCGGTGCTGGCAGTCAGTGAACCGGGCGCAAGGCAGTGCGACGTGCTGGGCGAGGATCTGGATATTGCCCGGGATGTGCCTTCCTACCGCGTATACCGCAATGGCAAATTCGACGGCACGCTGAACGACGTTTCAGAGGTGTGGCGCGATGACCTGGTGACCTTTGCCATTGGCTGCTCATTCAGCTTTGAGAATGCTCTGCTGCAAAATGGCGTGCCGGTTCGGCACATTGAGGAAGGGCGCAACGTGCCCATGTACAAGACTTCGATTCCCTTGCGCCCGGCGGGAGGATTCAGCGGGAACATGGTTGTGTCCATGCGTCCCTTCCGTGCCGCGGCCGCTATCCGCGCGGTTCAGATCACCACGCGTTTTCCCCAGACCCATGGCGCACCTGTGCACCTTGGCGACCCTTCATTGATCGGAATAGAGAATCTTGGTTCACCTGATTACGGAGATGCGGTCTCTGTAGCAGGAGATGAGATACCGGTTTTCTGGGCCTGCGGGGTTACACCACAGCAGGTTCTCATGGATTCGGGGATCGAATTTGCGATTACACACACACCGGGCCACATGTTGGTCACGGACATTCCTGAAAGCCAGGTGGCTTTGCTTTAACGCTGTCCTGCCACCGTTGTAACACCAAAATAAATAGAAGAGGAAGAAGGCAATGACGACAAGAAAATATCTCGTATCCGCAGTGACCGCTGTAATGCTTGCTGCCACCGCTCAGGCGTCGGCTCAGGAGCTTGATAACACCAGTATTTCCTATGTTGGAAGCTGGAGCAGCCTGTCTCTGTACAAAAACTTTGAAAAGCCCTTCTGGCAGGAGCATGTACCTGAAGCTTCTGACGGACGTATCTCGACCGAGGTGACCACCTTTGACCAGATGGGTCTTGGCGGAGGTGAGGTATACCGTTTAATGGCGCGCAACGTCATTGATGTTACCTCTACTGTGGCGGACTACGCGGTAGAAGACGCCCCTGAGCTTGAAGGGCTGGATATGCCAATGATGGCTCCGGACGTGGAGACTGCACGGAAGATCGCGAACGCGTATCGGCCTGTGCTCGCCGATGCGTTTGTTGAGCGCTTCGACAACGCCAAACTGCTTGCCATAGCGCCATACCCCTCGCAGGTAGTGTTCTGCAACACAGAAATCAAAGGGCTCTCGGACCTGAAAGGCAAAAAAATTCGTGCCAGCGGACGCACCACGGCCGAGTTTGTGCAAGCCCTGGGTGCTGAAGGCATAACACTGAATTTCAGTGAGGTACCGGGTGCCTTGCAGCGCGGTGTTATCGACTGTGCGGTCACCGGGTCGCTCTCAGGCTACAGCTCTGGCTGGCATGAGGTGTCGACGCACCTCTATCCGTTGCCAGTAGGCGGTTGGGATTATGTGCTCACGGCAATGAATGGCAAGAAGTGGGCTTCGCTGTCGGCAGACACCCAGAAGTGGCTGCAGAACGAAATTCAGGCTAACTATGAAGATCTCGTGTGGGAGTCTGCCGTTGAGGAAACTCGAGAAGGTATCGCCTGCTTGACCGGCAACGACGAGTGCGTGCGCGGTGAACCCGGGGATATGGTTCTGGTTGAAGCAACGGACGCCGACTTCACAGAAGTTTCACGTCATTTGCAGGCAACACTGCTGCCCAACTGGGCTGATCGCGTTGATCAGAAGTGGGTTGATCGCTGGAACGAGACCATCGGCAAGGTAACGGGTCTTAAAGCGGCCAAGTAATGCGTTGGTCAGTTAAAAGAACGAGGGCTGTTTCAGACAGCCCTCGTTCGCCCTGGAGAATCCTATGTTACAACAGATCAATAACGGGCTGGACCGACTGCTTGTCGGTGTAGATATCGGATCATTGTGGATGGCCCGGGCGGCGGGGCTTCTTATTCTGTTGACCGTCGGTCTGGTCACAACCGAGGTCCTTTCGCGCCAGATTTTTGGTCGATCGAGTGTTCACGCCACTGAGCTGACGGGTTACATCATGGCCATCAGCTCAAGTTGGGCTTTTGCCTACACCCTTATGCGCAAAGCTCATATTCGTATCGATGCTTTGTATCTGACGCTGCCGACCAGTGTACGCAGTGTGCTTGATCTGATCGCCATGCTGTCCCTTGCGCTGTTCTGTGTGCTGGTTGTGGGCGCCGCGTTTGAGGTTGCCCATCACTCCTACTCCGGCGGTTCCCGGGCAAACACCCCGCTTGGTACGCCCATCTGGATACCGCAGCTGCTTTGGCTGATTGGCCTTGTCTGGTTCAGTATTGCGGTCGTCTTGCTATCTCTTCGCGTGCTGTTCGGTTTATTGAGCGGCAACATCGAGGATGTGCAAAGAGTGGCCGGCAGCCCAACGCTTGATGAGCAAATTGCCGACGAGAACCGAGAGGCTGCCCAATGATCCTTACTTCGCTGATTGTTTTGCTGGTGCTGCTTATTCTCAGTGTTCCGGTGGCAGCCACACTGATTGTGTTGGCGCTGTTTCTTGATGAGTTCTTTTCTCCCTTCCCGCTGATTAACGCGATGGGAGATGTGTTGTGGTCGGCGTCAGACAGTTTTCTGCTGATCGCCATACCGCTGTTTATATTGCTGGGTGAGATTCTGGTTCGAACGGGGATTGCCAAGAGCACCTATCGAGCGCTTGAAAGCTGGCTTTCCTGGCTGCCCGGCGGGCTGCTTCACGCCAATATCGCTACCGCCACGCTGTTTTCCGCAACGTCCGGCTCCAGTGTTGCGACGGCTGCGACAATCGGTACCGTTGCCATTCCCCAAGGCAAGGCAATGAACTACGATCCGAAGCTGTTTACCGGCTCGATTGCTGCCGGCGGCACGCTGGGAATCATGATTCCGCCGTCGATCAACCTGATCGTTTATGGTTTTCTGACGGAAACCTCCATTCCAAAGTTGTTTGCAGCCGGGCTGGTGCCAGGCTTGCTGCTGGCCTTCCTGTTTGTTCTGGGCACCGCCCTGATCTGCCTGTGGCGGCCATCGCTTGGCGGGCCGAGCACTCACCATACCTGGCGCGCGCGTTTTTCAGGGCTGACCAGCCTGGTTCCGGTATTGGCCCTGTTCGGTATTGTGGTCGGGTCGATTTACGCTGGTTGGGCAACGCCCACGGAAGCGGCCTCACTGGGCGTCATTGGTGCGCTCCTGATTGCATTGTTCATGGGCAAACTGAGCACCAGCGTTGTAATGGAGGCGCTTGAAGGCACCATGCGCACAACCGGTATGATCGTGCTCATCATCATCGCCTCGTACTTTCTCAACTTTGTGTTGGCTTCGACAGGCATTACCCGTGAGCTGAGTTCGTTTCTGGATTCGGCCGGTCTTGGGCCCTATATGACCCTTCTGCTCATCATTGGCTTGTACATTGTTCTGGGCTTTTTCATTGAAACGCTGTCGCTGATGGTGATCACCATTCCGATCGTTGCCCCCATCATTATTGCATTGGGTTTTGATCCGATCTGGTTCGGTATACTGCTGATTTTATTGATCGAAATGGCTCTGATCACCCCACCTGTAGGGTTGAACCTGTATGTGGTGCAGAGTGTTCGCAAAGGGGGTTCGTTCAACGATGTGATGATCGGTGCTCTGCCCTACGTCGGGTTCATGATGGTTATGGTTGTTCTGCTCGTGCTGTTCCCGGCTCTGGCGTTGTATTTGCCCGGAGTACTGAACTGATTATTCACCCTTAAATAGACATAACGGGATTTGGTCATGACAATATTTCGTTTGGCAGATACCAACGACACCCTTGAGATTGATGTGCAGGAGCTCATTATTGCCGGATGGGCAGGCCGTGAGCAGGCAGGCATTGATGAGCATATCGAAGAGCTTAAGGCGATTGGTGTTACGCCGCCTTCAAGCACGCCTTTGTTCTACCGTGTATCGGCGGACCAACTGACAACGGCTGAAACCGTGCAGGTATTGGGCGGTGAATCCAGCGGTGAAGTAGAAGTTGTTCTGATTGGCACCGAGCAGGGCACCTACGTAGGCATTGGCTCGGATCATACCGATCGGGAAGCCGAGGCCTGGTCTGTGGCGCATTCCAAGCAGGTGTGTGCCAAGCCTGTGGGCCAGCAGCTGTGGACGTTGGAAAGTGTTATTGATCACTGGGATGAGCTGAAAATATCGTCTTACGCAACGTTTGAGGGTGAAGAGGTGCTTTACCAGCAGGGCGGTGTTACGGGCCTGTTGCACCCGAAGGACCTGTTGCAGCGGTTTGGCCTGGATGCGCCGCAGCTCGCGCCTGGCCAGGCCATGCTGTGTGGTACTCTGCCGGTTGTTGGTGGCGTGCGCCCTTCTGAAGCTTTCCGCATGGTTCTTGAGGACCCGTTAACGGGCCGGAAACTCGAGCATTTTTATCATATAAAGACGTTATCGGTGGTGAAATGAAGGAACAGTCTGGTCTGGCTCCTGTGGATCTGTCAGAGGCGACCTTAGCGTCGCTGCTTGACGGGATACATCAGAACAAGTGGCATGCGAGCCAGTTGCTGGAAGCTTGTCTGGACAACATTGATCGGCACGATGATCCCGCCAATCAGGTTTATACGGCCCGCTTTGACCGCACAGCAAGAGCCGAAGCCGCCGCGATTGACGCCCTTCAAAAGGGCGGCGTTCCTCTGGGTGAGCTTGCCGGCCTGCCGATAGCGCTCAAGGTTCTGTTTGATGTGGCCGGTGAGGTGACTCACTCGGGGTCCAAGTGGTGGAAACAGCCGGCACAGAGTGATGCCCTGGTGGTTTCCCGTCTACGCCGGGCAGGCGCCGTTATTACCGGGCACACCAACATGACCGAGTTTGCCTATTCCGGGCTGGGGCTCAATCCGCACTATGGCTCGCCGGCGAACCCGCTGGCGCCGGGGCGGATATCTGGCGGGTCTTCGTCCGGTGCTGCGTCAGCTGTGGCTCACGGAATGGCGGTTGCCGCTATTGGCAGTGATACCGGGGGTTCGGTGCGTATTCCTGCTGCATTCTGTGGCCTGGTCGGGTTCAAACCTTCCCAGCAACGAATCCCCCGCGAGGGTTCCTTCCCGCTATCCGACAGTCTCGATTCCATAGGTCCGATCGCCCGCAGCGTTGAGTGCTGCGCGCGCATTGACGCAGTGCTTGCGGGCTATCGCTGGCAGCCGGGCGCGCCGGTTGATCTGCGCGGGCGTCGTTTTGTGGTGCCGACCAATCACATGATGAATGACCTGTCTCCCGGGGTGGCTGAGGCGTTTGCCCGCAGCCTTCGTACGCTGAGAGATTGCGGGGCCCATATTGAAGAGGCACATGCACCGGTACTGGATGCACTGCATGAACTGCTCGAGGGCGGAGGGTTCACTGCGGCAGAAAGCTACCACATTCACCGCGAGTGGCTGCAGCAGCACGGCGATGAATACGACCCCCGAGTACGCACACGCATGGAAAGAGGCGCAGGCATCAGTGCAGCGGATTACCTGGAATTGCTACACCGCCGGGCAGAACGAAAAAAACAGGCGGATGAATGGCTTGCCTCCTATGACGGGCTTCTTGCACCAACCGTTCCGATTGAGCCGCCACTGCTGGCGGATCTTGAGAGTGATGAAGACTATGCGCGCCTGAATCTGCTGATTCTGCGCAACCCAACCGTTGCGAACCTGTTGGATCTGAGCGCGATCACGCTACCCAACCATCGCCCAGGTGATTTGCCAAGCGGGCTTATGCTGGTCGGCCGTAATGGCTCGGATGGTTCCGTGCTTGGAATCGCGCAAGCAATGGAAAAGGTACATCAGCCTTGAGCCATAAGCCGGCGCTGCGTAATCCGAGGCTCGAATCCGCAGGGTTGGATAGCTGGATCGTGAGGCTGTTCGAGGATATCGACGAGCACAATCTGCTTTGGTTATCCGCGCTATCGCGCCGATGTGAGCAGGCGTTTGGTGATGCGCTGATTGATCTGGTGCCCTCCTATACCACGCTTCTGGTTGTTTTTGATCCGCTGAGGGTATCGCCTTCTGACGCCCGCACGTTGATTAGCCGGATACTCGTTGATCTGGAACCCGATGACAGCGCCCATGCGGGAGAGATACACGAGCTTCAAACCTGGTACGACACCAGCGTGGGCCCGGAGCTGTCGCGGGTGGCCAAGCACGCCGGCATGGCGGTCAGTGACGTGATTGACGCTCACAGCCAGCAGGTATACAGAGTGTTTGCCTTGGGGTTTGCTCCCGGCTTTGCTTTTATGGGGCTAACCGATCCCCGCCTTGAGTGTGGCCGGCTTGATACACCCCGTCGGCGTGTGCCACCGGGGAGCGTGGCCATGGCGGGCCGTCAGACAGCCGCATACCCAGCGGGAACGCCCGGTGGCTGGAACCTGCTGGGGCGTACCAACGCCAGGCTGTTTGACCGGGCACGTGAGGGTTTCAGCCTTTTGCGCGTGGGCGATCAGGTGCGTTTTGTACCCGTGAGCCGTGAGGAATTTGAACGTGAGGGCGGGGATACCACGCCCATGGAGCCGTTGGCATGAGACAACAAGCTAACGCCGAGCCCTGCATCAAAGTATTGCGTGCCGGCCCTCTTGCTTTGCTGCAAGACAGCGGAAGATTTGGCGTTCGCCATCTCGGCGTCACCCAGGGTGGCCCGGCGGATCTGTATTCCTGGGCCTGGGCCAACCTGCTTACCGGCAACCCCTGGGGCACGGCCAACCTGGAGATTACCTTCGGTGGCCTGCAGCTGGTTGCCGGTAGGGATCTGGACATTGCCATTACCGGTGCAGACCTGGGCGCAACTCTGGAGCAAAAGCCGGTTCCGCTGTGGCAACGGATAACCTGGAAAGAAGGAGAGACCCTGGCTTTTGCCAAGCCGGCAAGTGGGCTTCGGGCTTATCTCGCCGTTTGTGGCGGGTTTGTGGCAGAGCCTGTATTGGGCGGTGTTGCCTGCGTAACCCGGGAAGAGCTGGGTGGCTTCTGCGGCATGGGTGCCAAACTGGCAGCGGGTGATCATCTGTCTGTTCACGCCACGGAGCTGCATGCTGGCGAAGGCCTCAAACAGGCTCCGCGGGAGGCCATACCGGATTTCAGCCAGCCGGCGGTGCTGGACCTCTTGCCGGGCGCGCAAATTGCGCACTTCGCGGGCCGCAGTTTGTTCGACGCGTTCAACACCTGGTGGCAGGTTGATGACCGCGCGGATCGCATGGGCGTTCGCCTTATCGGCCCCAGGCTCAACTGCAAGATCAGCACACTGGTTTCAGAGGGTATTAACCTCGGTGGCGTGCAGGTACCGCCCGATGGTCAGCCGATTGTTCTGCTCAATGATCGCCAGACCATTGGCGGCTATCCCCGGCTTGGCTCCCTTTCACCTTTATCGGCGTCACGGCTCGCTCAGTGTTTACCGAGAGAACGCGTAAAACTGACGGCGAAAGGCAGTGGCGCTGTACTTGAAGAGTACCGGTCTTTCCGGGCTCTTTTTAACGCGAACTCCCGTTAGCGAGCGAATATAACCCTGGAACTGGCGGTACTAAAGAACGGGGCTATCCTGTATCTTTGTCGCATTTATCGGCACAGAAATATCAAGGAAGATACAGACGTGCTGCCACATACTGTTTTCGCCCGCTAACCCAGAAGAAACCCGCAATGCCCACGACCATGTTTTCTGCCTTTACCAGTAATTTCCTTGGCAAGGCTCCCGTCTGGTACAAGCAGATTATCGTGTTGTTCCTGATTACCAATCCGATTGTGATGTTTCTGCTGGGGCCGGTTGCCGCAGGTTGGCTTCTGATCGCCGAATTCATTTTTACTCTGGCGATGGCGCTAAAGTGCTATCCATTGCTGCCCGGTGGCTTGCTGGCAATAGAGGCGTTGCTGATCGGCTTGACCACAGCGGATGCCGTGTATCTGGAAGTGCTGACCAATTTCCCGGTTATCCTGCTGCTGATGTTCATGGTGGCGGGCATCTATTTCATGCAGGATCTGCTGCTGGTGGCCTTTACCCAGATCCTGGTTGGCGTGCGCTCCAAATCAGCCCTTTCCCTCCTGTTCTGCGCGGCTGCCGCGGTGCTTTCAGCGTTTCTTGACGCGCTGACGGTAACCGCTGTAATCATCAGCGTTGCCGTGGGCTTTTTCTCCGTCTATCACAAAGTGGCATCGGGTAAGGGATATCAGAGCAGCGATCACAACGCGGACAGTGACGACGACGTCGTTGAACTGCACCGCGACGATCTGGAAAACTTCCGGGCGTTTCTGCGCAGCCTGCTGATGCACGGTGCCATTGGCACCGCCCTCGGCGGCGTGGCCACCATGGTGGGTGAGCCTCAGAACCTGCTGATCGCCAAGGTTGTGGACTGGAATTTTATCGAGTTCTTCCTGCACATGGCGCCGGTAAGCCTGCCCGTGCTGGCGGCCGGGCTTTTAACTTGCTGGGTGCTGGAAAAAATGCGCTGGTTTGGCTACGGCGGACGGCTCCCGAAGCCGGTTCGGCGGGTGCTGGAAGAGTTTGCTGAGAACGAGCGTGCCAAACGCACCAAGGCAGACGAAGCCGCGCTTTGGGTGCAGGCGTTTGCGGCGGTCATACTGGTGGTCGGCCTGGCTCTGCACTTGGCCGAAGTGGGCCTGATCGGCCTGTTGGTCATTATCCTGATCACGTCGTTTACCGGTGTTACCGGCGAACACCAGATAGGTAAAGCCTTTCAGGAATCGCTGCCATTTACGTCCCTGTTGGTGGTGTTTTTTGCGGTGGTGGCGGTGATTCATGAGCAACACCTGTTCAAGCCGGTTATCGACTACGTACTGTCGCTTCCGGAAAGCCAGCAACCGGGCATGTTTTTTATTGCCAATGGACTGCTCTCAATGATCAGCGACAACGTATTTGTCGCTACGGTCTACATCAGCGAGGTCAAACAGGCCTTGGACGCCGGCAGTATCAGTTATGAGCACTTTCAGGACCTGGCAGTTGCCATCAATACTGGCACCAACCTGCCCAGCGTTGCGACGCCCAATGGGCAAGCCGCGTTTCTGTTCCTGCTGACATCCGCTATTGCACCGCTGGTGCGGCTCTCGTACGGGCGAATGGTGGTGATGGCGTTCCCGTACACTCTGGTGATGGGCGGCGTTGGCTTGTATATGGTTACCTTTCACATCTGATGGTTTTTGCCGTCCTGAAATGAAGAGCGCTACGCTTTCGTTGCGACTCTGCTAATCTCTGCATACGCAGTTGGAACAATTTGCACACATGATGTGTTGGGGCTATGACTGGAATCTGGACACCTCTTTTGCTTCTGGCGATCGCCGTTCTTGCAAGCCCGGTTTTTGCAGAAACAGGTCCTAATACGCTGCGCATCGGCTATACCGAGTTCCCTCCCATCGAATACCAGAACGAACAGGGTGAGCCGGCAGGTTTTTTTATTGACCTCACCCGGGAGGTCGTCAAAGAAGCGGGTTACACGCCAGAGTTTATCTACCTGCCGGTCAGCCGAATCTATCTCTATCTCAAAAGCGGCGCCATAGATCTTTGGCCCGGGCTGTCGGGCATACCCAGCCTTCAGGGAGAGGTTCTTGAGAGCTGGGTTAATGCGCACCCGGTGCAACTGAGCGCCTGGTACCTTGAGTCATCAGAGCCGCTGCTGCACTTTGACCAGCTTGAAGGCAAAACCGTTATCGTGATCGGTGGCTACACCTATGGCGGGCTGCTTGCCTGGCTTGAAGCTTCAGGTCGCATACTTCTCACCGAAGCCCCCAACAATCGCGCAGCGCTCGAGATGCTTAAGCTGAAACGCGGTGATTATGTTCTTGATTATCGCCAGCCCGTTGAGGCAATTCTTACCCAACCAGCGGACAGCATGATTCGAGAGTCGGAATTGCGGTCGCGCTATTCGGCCTGGTTGTTTTCCCTGGCCAGCCCCAGAGCAGCGCTGCTCCGTGAAGAGCTCGACGATGCCTATCTGCGTCTTGTCAGCCGAGGGGAGGCCCCGCCCGTCCAGGATTTAGACTCCGGGTTTGTTATCCCCGGTTTTCCTGAAGGGCCGCGTTAGAAAGGCGTTTTAGTCGGGTTTTGCAAGATTTTTTGCAGAGGTGAGAGTGATATCGCCATACCAGGCCGTTGCCTGCTCACCCGTGTTGTCTGAATCCGACATGATTGCGATGCCCCGAATCGGAGGCGGATTCTCCCCGAAAGCCTCTCGGTAGTCGGCAACTATATCCCGCTCGATACTCACCCACTCGCCAACTTGCCCGCTGCCGGAAGTCACCGCAACCATCACGGTTTTGTCGGTGTAAGGGTTGGTAATGAATTCGCCTTCGGGCAGGGTGTTTGCCCAGATGTAATTCAGGGCGTTGCCCGGCAATTCCTCACCAAACAATACCTCTACCGTTTTTCGCTTCGCCCGTTCGAAAAAGCCCGCTTTGGCAGGCTGGAATTCGAAGGCGACGTAAATGCGGGCAGGGTAGTCATCACCAGATTTCTCCCGCGCATCACCTTTTTCAAACACATTGGACACTTTCCATCGCCAGCTCAGCATCAGTGAGCTTTCCGGCTTTATGTTCAGCCGGGTGATCTGCCCGGAAGCACCGCCGGAGGTTTGTGCTTTGACCACTTGGGAGCCGCCCTCACTGATCAGTTCATAGCGGGAATGTTGTTCTATGTTGGGAAATTCCAGCGGCTCCCAGCCATCAGCCAGTGATGTCATTTTCGAGAATGCCGGCAGCAACGGCTCCTGTGCCAGCAGGTGCGGAGAAGCCAGACCGACCACCGCGAGGAGTAGCCAGAGTGCTGAGCGTGGGGTTGTGCCCATGGGATTGTCCCGGGTTGCAGTGTGTTCGTGAGAGACCGGCAGATTGAAGAAAAGTGCCTTGTCGCGTTTATTGATACCGTATATAGTGCCCAAATCCTTGGTTTGATACCAGATATGGTATCGGGAATCCGGTGAGAATCCGGAACTGACGCGCAGCGGTATTGGGGAACGAGCGTGGCATGAAGACACTGGCGCAAGCCGGGAAGTCGCCACGCAAGGCAGAACCACCAGGTTCATGCCCCTGAGTCCGAAGACCTGCCAGGGAAGACTGTACCTTCGCGACTCAGGCGCCTGCATTTGGCCCTACAAGGTGAGCAGCAACGAACAAGGCATGATTACAGCCACTGTCTGGTTACGGAAGGCTGCCGCCGAGGTTCGTCCTGCGTACGCGAAGGTTATGGAATTCACGCGTATTCAGGAGAAAACCGCATGTCTGAGACAGCCCTGGCCGAACCCCGGCCTTCATCGCCATCCAGCGCAGAAGCTCTTCAGGTTATCAAACGCAATGGTAACCTGGTCAGTTTTACCCCATCGAAAATCAGCGTCGCAGTTACCAAAGCTTTTCTTGCTGTTGAAGGCGATCATGCCGCAGGTTCGGCTCGAATAAACGATGCGGTTCACCGGGTAACCGAGCAAGTGGTGCAGGCCATAAGCCGCCGCCTTAAAGCCGGAGGTCGGGTACACATCGAAGACATTCAAGACCAGGTAGAGCTGGCCCTGATGCGTGCCGAAGAACAGAAAGTGGCCCGTGCTTACGTACTCTACCGTGAAGAACACGCCCGCGAGCGTGCGCTGCATGAGCCAGTAGAAGCTCATCCTCACCTCACCGTAAAGCTGGCTGGCGGCCGTACCGCACCGCTGGACCTGGGCCTGATGAAGCAACAAGTCGACAATGCGGCATTCGGGCTGGAAGGCATCGACGGCGATTCTCTTGTAGAGGAAGCCATTCGCAACCTGTACAACGGCATCGACGAATCCGAAGTGCTGAGCGCACTGATCATGACCGCCCGAGGCCGCATCGAGCGCGAACCGGACTACAGCGCCGTCACCGCCCGCCTGCTGCTTGAACAACTACGCCTTGAGAGCGTCACCGCGCTCAAGCTTGATACCAGCTTGGCCCTGGCCGAGGTGTATCCACAAGCGCTGAGCACCTTCATCAGCGCTGGCATCCGTTATGAATTGCTGGATGAAGCCATGGCTGCTTTCGACATGGAACGCCTGGGCGCTGCCCTGAAACCCGAGCGTGACCTGCAGTTTGGCTTCCTCGGCCTGCAAACCCTTTACGACCGCTACTTCCTGCACTGGAAAGAAGACCGCCTGGAGCTGCCGCAGGTGTTTTTCATGCGCGTGGCCATGGGCCTGGCCCTGCGTGAAGACAACCCTAACAGCCGTGCCATAGAGTTCTACAACTTGCTGTCGTCCTTCGACTACATGGCTTCCACGCCCACATTGTTTAACAGCGGCACACGCCACTCCCAGTTGTCGTCCTGCTATCTGACCACCGTGGGCGACGACCTGGAAGATATTTATGGTTCTATTCGTGATAACGCGATGCTATCCAAGTGGGCTGGCGGCCTGGGTAACGACTGGACACCCGTGCGCGCACTGGGCTCCCGCATCAAAGGCACCAACGGCCAGAGCCAGGGCGTAGTACCGTTTTTGAAAGTAGTGAACGACACCGCTGTCGCCGTTAATCAGGGCGGTAAACGCAAAGGCGCGGTGTGTGCCTATCTGGAAAGCTGGCACCTGGATATCGAAGAATTTCTGGAGTTGCGTAAAAACACCGGCGACGAGCGCCGCCGCACCCACGACATGAACACCGCCAACTGGGTGCCGGACTTGCTGATTGAGCGCATGCGCCAGGATCGCGACTGGACTCTGTTCAGCCCCAGCGATGTGCCGGATCTGCACGACCTCTACGGCAACGCCTTCCGCGAGCGTTACGAACACTACGAAGCGCTCGCCGCCGAAGGCAAAATCACGCTGTTCAAAACCCTTCCGGCCAAACAGTTGTGGCGCAAAATGCTGACCGTGTTGTTTGAAACCGGCCACCCATGGATCACTTTCAAGGATCCGTGCAATCTGCGCTCGCCGCAGCAGCACAGAGGCGTGGTGCACAGCTCTAACCTGTGCACTGAAATCACCCTGAACACCAGCGCCGATGAAATTGCCGTGTGCAACTTGGGTTCGGTAAATCTGGCCGCCCACATCACCAACGGCGAACTGGATGTACAGCGCCTTGAACGCACCGTAAACACAGCGGTGCGCATGCTCGATAACGTTATCGATATCAACTTTTACGCCGTGCCCCAGGCACGTAACTCCAACCTGAAACATCGCCCGGTTGGTCTGGGCCTGATGGGCTTTCAGGATGCGCTTTACGCACTGCGCCTGCCATACACCAGCCCGCAAGCGGTGGAATTTGCAGATCTGGCCATGGAACAGCTGAGTTATTTCGCCATTCGCGCCTCGGTGGAACTGGCGGCAGAGCGCGGCGCCTATGAAAGCTACGAAGGTTCGCTTTGGAGCCAAGGCATACTGCCAATTGATTCCATCGAACTGTTGAAAAATGCCCGCCGGGAAGGCGATATCAGCGTGAACACCGAAAGCCGCCTGGACTGGGCGCCGGTGCGCGAACTCATCGCCAAACACGGCATGCGCAACAGCAACGTGATGGCCATTGCACCGACCGCCACCATTTCCAACATTGTGGGCGTGTCGCAATCCATCGAACCGGCGTATCAGAACCTGTTCGTGAAATCGAACCTCTCTGGCGAGTTCACCGTAGTGAATCCCTCACTGGTGCGCGATCTCAAGGCCGAAGGCCTGTGGGACAACGTGATGGTGAACGACCTCAAATACTACGACGGCAGCGTGCAGCAAATTGAGCGCATACCAACCGAACTGAAGTCCCGCTACGCCACGGCGTTCGAAATAGACGCCCGTTGGCTGGTGGAAGCTGCCTCCCGTCGCCAGAAGTGGCTGGACCAAGCTCAGAGCCTGAACCTGTACATGGCAGAGCCCAGCGGTAAAAAGCTGGATGAGCTGTACCAGTTGGCTTGGGAACGTGGCCTGAAAACTACCTACTACCTGCGCTCACTCGGTGCCACCGGCGTGAACGAACAAGCCGCCCCGGTTGCCGCACCACAGCCACAGGTGTGCAGCATCGACGAACCCGACTGCGAAGCATGTCAGTAACCACTTACTAATTTTGAGAGGCACAACCATGCTGAATTGGGATGATGAAACCAAACCACAAAGCACGCCCGCTGCGAACAGCAGCGTGGCCCCGGTGAACGTTGACGACAAGCGCGTGATCAACGGCGAAACCGACGTAAACCAGCTGGCTCCGTTCAAGTACCCCTGGGCCTGGGAGTTCTTCATGAACGCCAACAAAAACCACTGGACTCCGCTGGACGTGAACATGGCGCAAGACGTTCACGACTACCACCACCGCCTGAACCCGGCGGAAAAGCACGTATTCGAAAACGTGGTGGCCTACCTGACCACCTCCGACATACTGGCCATGCGCAACATCGGTCTGGCGGTAATGGAAAAGATGACTGCGCCAGAACTGCAGATTTACCAGGCTCGCCAGGTGTACGAAGAAGCCCTGCACACCTGGACTTACCAGCACTGCATTGAAACCCTCAACCTGGACCAGAGCGAAATCTACAACCGTTACCGCGTAGTGCCGCAGATTAACGCCAAAATCCAGATGGCCAACCGCCGCCTGGATGCCGCCATGCGCTCCGACCTGAACCTGCGCAACAAGGACGATTTGCAGGAATTCATCATGTCTTACCTGTTTTTCGCTGCCGTGTTTGAAGGCTGCTGGTTCTACAACGGCTTCAGCCCCATCTTCGCCCTGCAGCGCCGTGGCCTGATGCGCGGCACTGGCGAACAGTTCCAGTACATACTGCGCGACGAAGCCATGCACTTCGCTTTCGGCCTGAAAGTGGTTAACCAGATCCTGGAAGAAGAAAACATCAGCTTCGACCCCAAAGCCGTGCGTGAGATGTGGGATGAATCCGAAGCCGCCGAGCGTGATTACGCCAACTACATACTGCGCGACCCCATCCTGGGCTACTCCGCCGAATACCACACGGAGCAGTTCCGCTTCGTAGCCAACCGCCGTGCCCGTACCGTAGGGTTGGAAGAGCCGTTCCCGGGGGCGAAGAACGTCTCGCCTTGGTTAGACGAGCAGGCGACCATGCGGAAGGAAAAGAACTTCTTTGAAACGCGGGTGATTGAGTACCAGACCGGAGCTCAGCTGGAGTGGTAAGACTGCGCCTCCGGTCTGTTCACTTACAGGGATAACCAGGTCAGTCTGGCACGTCTGCCGTGGACGGAACCACGGCGGATGGCAAGTCCGACAGCGCAGCCAAGGCGGCTTCCTGCACTTGCTCCGATGGCACGGTTTTACCGGAAGCCTTAGAGGGTAAATCGCGGGTAGCTGTAGCGGATGCGACCACTGTGGGGTTGTACCCCAGCGTAAAAGCACCACGCGCAGTGGAATTCACACACATGTGAGACATGAACCCGGTCAGAATCAGGTTTTTGATCCCGGCTTGCGTCAATTGCTGATCCAGATCTGTCTGTGCAAAGGAATTGGGGAAGTTCTTGGTGATAACCGGCTCGCCCTCTACAGGAGCCACCACGTCGGCAATTTTGCCAATAGGGGCATTGAGGTCATAAGGTGAGCCGGCCCCAGCGTCGTGCTGAATATGAAAAACCGGGCGGCCTGCGGCACGGAAACGTTGCAGCAGAGCCTTGCACTCTTCCAGCGCAGGCTCCACTCCATCGAGCTTCATCACGCCCTCCCGATAGGTATTCTGGGCATCGATAATCACCAGGGCGGATTCGCTGATTGGGCTGGCAGTGTTGCCCAAGCCTACGATGTCCCTCAGGGTTGTCAGATCACTCATGATGTATCCTTTAACAGTGGCAACCCTTCCAAGCATTGCTTTGAACCGGATTGCTGTGAATAACAGGCTTCAGGAGCCGAGCCTCAATGGCTCAAATACATGTACGCTATCAGGCCTCTGGTGGCAAAAGAATCAACATAACGGGCGAATTGCCTGCGACGCGAGTAGTAATACCTAAGCACTGGCCCAATAACGCAGTATTTTGTCTCTATCTGGTTTCTGGTGGGCAGCTTTCAGTTCCTGATTCGCCCGACCATTCGGCTCGTCAGCCACATCCATATACAGCGAATTCCTGCCAGCAATTAGGAAAGTTAGAAACCCTCGTCAACCGGACTGCGAACACCAAAACCACCTTTGCGAACAACATGTGTGTAGATTTCTGTGGTGCGTAGGTCTGAGTGGCCAAGGAGTTTCTGAATGGTGCGAAGATCATAGCCGGCCTCCAGCAGACGCGTGGCAAAACTGTGGCGAAAGGTATGACTGCCAGCAAGCTTGCGGATTCCGGCGGCCTGGATAGCGCGACGAAAATGCTTTTGAACTGTTCGGTCGAGTAAATGATGTCGTCTGCGAATGCCTGAACGGGGATCCCGTGAAAGCTCCAGTGCAGGGAAAATATACTGCCAGCCAGGCTCCTGACTGGCATTCGGATATTTGCGTGCGAGGCCCGCCGGAAGGTATACAGAGCCAGATCCTTTCAAAAGATCCGCCTGATGCTGGTGCAGCGCTGAATCGATCTGTTGTTTTAACGGCTCGACGAGGCGGTCCGGTAGCAGCGTAATGCGATCTTTAGCGCCTTTGCCGCTTCGAACAATCAATTGCTGCATATCAAAATCAACATCTTTAACCCTTAGGCGTAGGGCTTCGTTGATACGTAGACCAGAGCCGTAGAGGAGCATGGAAACAAGCTTGTAGTCTCCGCTCAGGTTGCGAATAACGGATCTGGCTTCTTCCGCACTAAATACGGTTGGAAGCTTAACTGGCTTTCTGGAGTGCTCGAAGTTCAGGTCATCCAGAGGTTGGCCCAGAAATTCCCGATATAAAAATACCAGTGCGTTCAATGCGACTCTCTGGGTAGAGGCGCTTGCGTTTACCTGCAAAACCAAATGAGACAAAAATGCCTCGACTTCTTTAGAGCCCAAAACTTCAGGATGCTGGAGGCTATGGAAGCGGATAAAGCGTTTAATCCAGAACAGGTAGGTTTTCTCTGTTTTATACGCCATGCCTCGCAAGCGTATAAAAGCCCGAACTTTGTCCAAAAAACGGGTTGGTTGTGCTGGTATCGGGGTAGGGATATCCATATCCACTCATCCTTTAGTACTGTTTTTATATACAGTATATCGGTTGCGGCCAAAGTCAAGAGGCTGATGATTAGCGGAGTTATACGAACGTGTTCGCAAAACTCCAGAACTCTCTAGGGAAAAGAAGGTAACTATCTGATAGGGTTTGAAAGTTGAAACAGGAAGGGCGGAATTATACGCCCATGGCGGGAGCGGGAGTGGCTCAAAAGAGGGCGTATAACTCTGGCGGTAGCCGTGGTGTTGAGTGCTCATGAGGTTGGTTTACTGGATAAATTTTTGTTTTCTTGAGCGCGTTTGAATGGAGTTTTACGAATGGGTGATATGCGAACGCGTTCGTATAATTAGCTGTTAAAGCGGTGGGTTGATTGCAAAGGTTTTCTTGCCGTTTCACCGTAGGTTATCGTCAAAGCACTGTATATGTAAACAGTATCATTTTACGTCTGGAATCCAGTGCAAGAAAACAAATAATGCGGATCGCTGTTGAGCGCTCTCCTTGCTACCCTCAAGAGCCAGAGCAGACGCATAAGTCGCGGCTTGATGCGTCTGCTCTGGCTCTTGAGGGAAAGCCGATCAATCCGCGATCGTGGTCGCCTTTGTTGAGTGCCTTCTCGTCTTGATTGCCCGCGCTGACGAATGGCCTGAGACGTTTCTAGGGGTGTCTTCCAGATATGGAGTGGCCTGTGACTAAGAGCAATATGACAGTCTTTCTGGACGTTCCGTTTAACAACACGTTGCACGCGACCTGCGCTTCGCTCCGGCACGTGAACATATTTCGTTATAAATCCTTTCCGGGGAACTTGTGAACATCAGGCCGGCAGTGTTGGTAGATAAGCATGAAATCGAGCGTCTAGCGCATGTGCTGACGCCTGCCGCTGAATCAAAGCATCAATCTGGCGATGCGCTGGGCCTGCTCTTAAACTCAGACGGCCATCGGATATGGGTAGCGGATTTAGGCGATGGGGTTGTTGGTTGGCTACATGCATATTTGGCGGTGCGAGTTGGAGTGGCACCATTTATTGAAATAGCTGGCCTCATAGTTGATGAGCAATACCGGAGTGAAGGAATTGGTTCTAAGTTAGTGGCGGAAGCTGTCGCCTGGGCCAAGTCAATCGGGGTTGCCGTCCGGGTTCGCAGCAATTCGAAGCGTGCTGCCACCCATAACTTTTACCAAGCGCAAGGTTTCAAGTTATTGAAGCAGCAACAGGTTTTTGAGTTCGATTTATAACAAGGCGCAGCAGTACGTGGCCTCCGGCCACCGGACGGCTTTCAGCCGCCGCTGTGCTTCAGCGTTATATTTCTACAGGGAGGTTTGTGTGGCACGGGTTCTTTTAATAGTTCTATTTTTTTACTCGAGTGTCGTGGCAGCCAAAATGGATTCGGCTCAATTGGAGGTCCCACCCGCCGGTCTCAGTCCAGAATATGACAAGAAGTTTGGTTATTGGTTTATGGACAATTTTCTCGAGGATTTGGATCGATGTGTCAAAGAGAACGAACGTGATGCCCAAGTATCTTTCGATGGAATGGCTCGAGTCGGACCGAACGGAGTAATACTTGAGTATCACTCTGAGCAGGAAAATGATTTTGCACGGTGTTTGAGAGCTATCCTTGAGGGCAAGCGTGCTCCAAAGCCTCCCAAAGGCGTTCAGTTTAATCCGTTCGACTGGGGTGGCCTCAAGTGAATATAACCATGCAAGTCACGGCGACGGTTACTGCATTGCGGCTTCGCCTCCATTCCGCAACCGCGCGTGCTTAGCGGCGTTAAAAGCCAAGGCTCTGGTCATTTTCGTTGTGGTTGGGTGAATGGGCCTTGGCATCAAATTGGGTGGTAGTTTCTGGTTTCGCGTCGTTGCCAAGGCCGGCAACTTTGTCGTCCAGTTTGGACGCCAGGTTTGATTTCTTTCGGGTAATCGGCAGCGTGCCCAAGTTGTGGGGCTGTTCGCCGAAAGTTTCGAGTAAGCGGGATAGGTTGGTGGTTTGTATCGGTGTCTGGCCGCGAGTTGGTGCGGGGGGTTCTTTGGTGTTCGCATGGGAGTTGCGGAGCGGACTGGAAACCATCGGGTGAACCGGCTTCTAACCAGTCGCTGTAGTACGTTCCCGGCCCGAGGGCCGTCCACCGGACGCCACTGACGTGGCGCCGCTAAGCTCAGCGTTAAAGCGGTGGGTTGATTGCAAAGGTTTTCTTGCCGTTTCACCGTAGGTTATCGTCAAAGCACTGTATATGTAAACAGTATCATTTTACGTCTGGAATCCAGTGCAAGAAAACAAATAATGCGGATCGCTGTTGAGCGCTCTCCTTGCTACCCTCAAGAGCCAGAGCAGACGCATAAGTCGCGGCTTGATGCGTCTGCTCTGGCTCTTGAGGGAAAGCCGATCAATCCGCGATCGTGGTCGCCTTTGTTGAGTGCCTTCTCGTCTTGATTTCCCGCGCTGACGATTGGCCTGAGACGTTTCTAGGGGTGTCTTCCAGGTATGGAGTGGCCTGTGACTAAGAGCAATATGACAGTCTTTCTGGACGTTCCGTTTAACAACACGTTGCACGCGACCTGCGCTTCGCTCCGGCACGTGAACATATTTCGTTAAAGCGGTGGGTTGATTGCAAAGGTTTTCTTGCCGTTTCACCGTAGGTTATCGTCAAAGCACTGTATATGTAAACAGTATCATTTTACGTCTGGAATCCAGTGCAAGAAAACAAATAATGCGGATCGCTGTTGAGCGCTCTCCTTGCTACCCTCAAGAGCCAGAGCAGACGCATAAGTCGCGGCTTGATGCGTCTGCTCTGGCTCTTGAGGGAAAGCCGATCAATCCGCGATCGTGGTCGCCTTTGTTGAGTGCCTTCTCGTCTTGATTTCCCGCGCTGACGATTGGCCTGAGACGTTTCTAGGGGTGTCTTCCAGGTATGGAGTGGCCTGTGACTAAGAGCAATATGACAGTCTTTCTGGACGTTCCGTTTAACAACACGTTGCACGCGACCTGCGCTTCGCTCCGGCACGTGAACATATTTCGTTAGCTGGTAGTGCTTTGTCCTTTTTTGGTGGTTTGGTGCCAGTGGCCTTGGCCGAAAGTGGGTAGTGCATCCGAATGTTTTGGTGGCTTTGCCAAGGCCCGCACATTCGGCGGGTCGTTGGCAGCTCAATCGCTCTCTGGTGTTGGTTTGAAAATCGTTATTGGCCTTGCGGGGCTGTCCGCCGATAATTCATATTAGATCTGCTAATCTGAAGTTCAGGTTCATTCACCGCATCGTTGGCGGTGGTTTTATAGCGGTGCATCGGCGGGTGTTGGTGCAAGGGCAGTGGAGCAGGCCGTCGCGTTGGTTGCCAGGGAATGGTCTTCACAGTTACCCCCAGCTAACCAGTCGCTCAAGTGCGTTCCCGGCCCGAGGGCCGTCCACCGGATGCCCTTGTCAGGGCACCGCTTAGCTTCGCGTTAAAAGGGCACATCACCAGAGGATGAGCCATGGAGATTGATGAAGAGAAAATCGATGAGGCCGTATTGGCTTTGCTATACCTGACTTTGCATGATGGCGGTCGGGCGTGGAAATCCTTTGATTGGGATGCCATGAATAGGCTTCATGAAAAGGGTCTCATTGAGAACCCGGTTGGTAAGGCTAAGTCTGTCCTGTTCACAGAGGGCGGTCTAAAAGAGTCAGAGCGTCTGTTCCAGAAACTTTTCACCAAGGGCTCTTGAACTTGGATGGCAGGCCTTTTAACCAAGCGGTCAACCGGACGCCAAAAGCTTATCGCTTTTGGTTCCCTACGCTGCGCTCCGGCGCCGGTTACCATCAGCGTTAAGCACAAGGAGTGAGTGTGAAAAGAAACCCGGAGATCATCCGAAATATCCTTCTCGCTTGTGAACGCGCCAAGCCTTTGGAGCAGTTTTCAAACGCTGATGTAGAGTGTGATTCTGGTCAAGAGTGGGAGGTTTCAGAGCATATTCGTCTTTTGGACGAAGCAGGCTTTATTCGAGCAACGATAAGCAAGGAGCTAAACCCTCAGAGCCCACCTACCTGCTATATTCGCAGCATTACTTGGGATGGTTACGAATACCTAGACACGATTAGAGATCCTGAGATTTGGTCCAAAACTAAAGGGTCTTTGGCAAAGGTGGGCGGTACGTTGTCTATTGAGCTAATCATGGCAATTGCCAAGCATGCGGTCCGAGAAAAACTCGGGCTGGAGGTGTAGTGCTTAACAAGTCGCTGTAGTACGCGGCCGATGGCCGCCGGACGCCCTTTTCATTGCGGCTTCGCCTTCATTACAAGGTCGCCGCTAAGCTCGGCGTTAGATGGAAGTACCAAGTGTGACAGATGATCAATACATAGACCGGATCAGGAAGTATCACGCTCGCCGTAAGGTGATTGGTGTTGTTGGTATCGTCATATCACTCATCGTCGCCGTCGCATCTTATCTGGGACACCAAGCTCTCCAGAATTCGGTAGATGAGCGTCTTGAAGCCCGAATGTTTTTGGCCGAAGGACGTTTGGTTGAAAAATCCGATATTTCTAACATCGAATCGCTTCTCGACATTTCGCATGCATTGGGAGTTCGTAACGGTTCACTGTTAGCTCAATCGCTCACCGGAGCAGGCGTCCTCTGCGTTTTTTGTATTTTCTATGTATTCGGTGGCAGAAAGGAGCGGTTGTTACTTCGATACTATGATCAGGCAACATCTAACCAATAGTTGCAGTGCGTTCCGGGCCCAAAGGCCCTCCACCGGACTTCCCTGACGGGCCGCCGCTGAACAAAAGCGTTATGTTTCAAAGTACTCTATCTATGGCCACGAAGCCCAGTAAGCGGAAGCTGAAAAAGAAAATCATAGCGTGCAGTGCTTTCGGAGCGGCAGTAGTCGTTTGTTTTTGGTGGGCATACTCGCTATTCACTGGTTCTTCAGATTGCGGCCCAAGCGGCACACAACTCGGTCTGCTTGTCGCGCCTCTTTGCGCTGCATTTGGGAACAAAGCAGTAGCGGCAATACCTATGTTGGGCGCTGTTGTTTCGGCCGTGATGTTTGTGAGTGAAGCGCGTGAAAAAATATAACAAGGCAATTAAATTTGTTCCGGCCCGATGGGCCTCCACCGGACGCCCTTTTCAGGGCGCCGTTTATTGCTGGCGTTACACCTCGCTAACCTAATCTTGAGATTTGTACGGCATTGCCGTATATTTTGGCTATGCTATTCATTGAAACCTCAACATTCACCAAGTTGTTGCCGAGCTACCTCACGGACGAAGAATATCGTGGGCTCCAAACATACCTTTTGCAGAAGCCTGATGCAGGCGATCTCATCAAAGGGTCTGGTGGTGTTCGGAAGGTTCGCTGGGCGCCAGTCGGATCGGGCAAGAGTGGCGGCATTCGAGCAATTTATTATTGGAAGAAGTCTGACCACGAAGTATGAATGCTGACGTTGTACAGTAAATCTGAGCGTGCCTCGATTCCTGGGCACATGCTCAAGCAGATAGCGGAGGCCATCAAAAATGAGTGATAGAAATCTTGGTGCGGAAATCCTTGCTGGGCTTGATGAAATCAAACAGTTCAAAAAGGGCAATCTGGCGCTGCGAACTCAAGAGTTGTCTGAGCCCTCAGCGCCGCAGGTTATTCGGCTGAAACTAAAAATGTCTCAGTCTGCCTTTGCGGGTCTCATGGGGGTCAGTGTGCGCACTCTACAGGATTGGGAGCAAGGGCGTAGAGAACCACAAGGCTCAGCAGTTGCACTGTTGCGCATCGCAGAACAACATCCGGAAGTTTTTAGCCAACTGCACTGAGTAAGTCGCAAGGTGTAACCAGACGGTCAACCGGACACCAAAAGCTTTCTGCTTTTGGTTCCCTTCGCTGGCGCTCCGGTGCCGGTTACCTAAGCGTTATGTGTACTTCATCCAAAGGCCATGGGAGAGGTTCTGATGACTGATCATTTCGGTTCTTGTCTGTGTGGCACCGTGAACTTTGAGGTAAAAGGTGACTTCGATAGCTTTTACCTGTGTCATTGTCAGCATTGCCAAAAAGATACGGGTTCGGCTCATGCGGCAAATCTATTCTCCCAGTCAGCTAAATTGGTGTGGCGGTCGGGTGCAGATGCTGTGACTTCCTTTACGCTTCCAGGCACTCGTCATAATAAAAGCTTTTGTAAGTTGTGTGGCTCAGCATTGCCAAACACTCAGGTCCCCGGCTTGCTCATCGTTCCCGCAGGGTGCTTGGACACTGAAGTCTCTATGGCGCCAACAGCGCATATATTTTTATCCAGCAAAGCTGCTTGGGATGGGGAGTTAGGGAAAGTGCCGGAGTTCGAGGAACTGCCAGATTGAGCTCCTATCACATAACCAGAGGCTGTTGGCGGACGCACCTACGCTGCGCTTCGGCACGCCGCAAAGCCAAGCGTTAAGTTTCAGGTGGAACTTTGGATAACAGTCTAATGGCAGAAGAAATAGCGAAATTGGTGATCGATCAATCCTACTGGGGAGATCAATGGTTTTTGTTTTTTTGTTTGCTAGTCGTCGCGTTAGTCGCAGCTATTAGCTCGTGGGGCGGTTCATATTTGAGTACTAGAGCCCAGAATTCAGCCATGCGAGCCGATTTCCAGCGGGCTCTCGAAGATCTTGAAGAGCAAACAAAGGCAGTCAAAAGAATCGAAGAGGAAATTTCCCATAAATATCTCGAACAAAGGGAAGTGTTCCGTATCAAGCGCGAGAAGGTCGAATATCTGTACCTTGAGTTGGAACGGGAAATGGGGCTACTAAGCCACAACTTCAGAGTGGTAGCTATGGATGCGTCAGAAGATGTTGTAACCACAAGTCACAATGTAGAGATGATGCTTTCGCTGTATTTCAAAAATGAACTAAGAAAAGAACTCGATTTTTACAGAGATAAAAAGAACGTAACCGTCCGGTGATCTCATCTTGAGTCAGGCGCTGCCGCCGTCAGGATAGTGTCCACTTATTTTCTAGTGGACACTTAACATGAACGAATTAAGCGTAACCAAGCCCTATCAACGCCGTCGCCGGTTTTCCCGGGAATTCAAAGCCGGGATTGTTGCCCAGTGCCAAGAGCCAGGCGCATCCGTCTCCCGAATCTCTCTGGATAACGGCCTCAACGCCAACATGGTTCGGCGCTGGATCAGTGAGGCGCACCGAGCGGATAAAGTACCCTCGAAAACAGCGGGGTTCGTGCCGGTCAACTTGCCGGCAGCATCTTCTGCATCTGGCAACCAATCAGCTTCGAATAAGCGTAGCACCATCCGTATCGAGATTCCCCGCGCCGGTGGCTCAGTTGTGGTGGAGTGGCCAGCGGAGCAGGCACACCAATGTGCTGCCCTGTTGCGGGACCTGCTGGGATGATTCGTATCGATGAGATCTGGCTGGCCACCGAACCGCTGGACATGCGAGCCGGGCCTGACAAGGCCCTGGCTCGGGTGATTCAGGTGTTTGGTTCAGCCAGGCCCCACTGCGCCTACCTGTTCGCCAACAAACGGGGTAACCGGATGAAGGTGCTGATCCATGATGGCCTGGGCATCTGGCTCTGTGCCCGCCGGTTGAACCGGGGCAAGTTCCACTGGGGCGAAGCCTGGCGCGGTGACCAATTACGCCTGACTGAGGAACAGTTGTCTGCCCTCGTTCAGGGACTGCCCTGGCAGCGCATTGGCGCTGACGGCGTCATCTCCATCCTGTAACCATAAGTGCCGTAGTACTGCTATAGCCAGAACCGCGAATCGCTTGCAGTACATGGGCTTGGCATACTAACGGGCATGACTCAGCGCCCCAATCTCGACCAACTCTCTGCCGATCAGCTCCGTGCTCTGGCCACGGAACTGTTCGATCGTGTCGAGAATAAGGAGCGTGCCCTGGTGCACCGTGATGCGGTCATCGAGAAGCTGACCCACGAAGTGGCCATCCTAAAGCGTCACAAGTACGCCCGCCGCAGTGAGCAACTCAATGCGGTTCAGGGGAAACTGCTGGACGAACTGATCGACAGTGACTTGGCGGCGATCGAAGCCGAGCTTGAACAGGCGATGACCGAGGAGCAGAAAGCAGCCCGGCCAAAGCAAAAGCCCAAGCGCACCCCGCTGCCACCTGAACTGCCCCGGACCCTGATCCACCACGAACCGGAAAACACCCACTGCCAGTGCGGTTGCCAGCTCCAGCGTATTGGCGAAGACGTCAGCGAGAAGCTGGATTACGTGCCGGGTGAGTTCACCGTGGAGCGCCACATCCGGGGCAAGTGGGCCTGCGACAGCTGCGAAACCCTGATCCAGGCACCGGTCCCACCGCAGGTGATCGACAAGGGGATCCCCACTGCCGGTCTGCTGGCACAGGTACTGGTGGCCAAGTACGCCGACCATCTGCCGCTGTACCGCCAGGAACGCATCTTCGGCCGTGCCGGTCTCGAAATCCCACGCCCCACTCTGGCCGAATGGGTGGGTGCCTGCGGCGTGCAGTTGCAGCCCCTGGTGGATGCGCTGAGAAACGCCTTACTGGAACACGACGTTCTGCATGCCGATGAAACGCCGGTCAGCATGCTGGCCCCGGGCAAGAAGAAAACCCATAAGGCCTACGTCTGGGCCTACTGCACCACACCGTTCTCGGATCTGAAAGCCACCGTTTACGACTTCGCCCCAAGCCGGGCGGGTGAGCATGCCCGCGCCTTCCTGGGCGACTGGCAGGGCAAACTGGTCTGTGACGACTACGCCGGTTACAAGGCCGGGTTCGGCAACGGCATCACCGAAATCGGCTGTATGGCCCACGCCCGGCGCAAGTTCTACGACTTGCATGAGGCCAACAAGAGCGAACTGGCGGCCAAGGCGCTGGAATACATTGGCGGACTTTACGAGATCGAACGGGACACCAAAGATCTACCGCCGGATAAACGGCAGGAAATCCGGCAAATCAAAGCCAAACCGCTTGCCGATGCACTGCATCAGTGGATGCTGGCGCATCGCCAGAAAGTGCCGGATGGCTCCGGCTCGGCCAAAGCCCTGGATTACAGCCTCAAACGTTGGGAAGCGCTGACGCGCTACCTGAACGATGGTGCTGTGCCCATCGACAACAACTGGGTGGAAAACCAGATCCGGCCGTGGGCGCTGGGCCGCTCCAACTGGCTGTTCGCGGGATCGCTGCGCAGTGGTCAGCGTGCGGCTGCCGTGATGACTCTGATCCAGTCAGCCAAGCTGAACGGGCACGATCCGTATGCCTATCTGAAGGATGTGCTGACCCGACTGCCGACGCAGAAGAACAACGCCATCCACGAACTGTTGCCCCACAACTGGAAGCCGGCTATACCTGACAAGGTGTGATGGCCGGACGCTTACAAAAGAACGACCTGATTGCGAAAATTAAAGATTTGGCGCAAGAAAATATTGGAAACAAAGGCTTAGTGAGAATCGATCGGTTAGAGCGAAATAGCAGCTACATTAAAAACTTCAACCAGGCAAAAATTAACATTGAACTTGGTCTGGAGAGAATCATGGAAAACTTAACAAGTGTAGGCAAGGGACGCTCCTGACGTCGCGCCCCTGCTACTTGCGTTATATGAATGAATCTGAGACATGAGAAATTTCAAAGAGTTTAAACAGTCCTATTTAAAAGAACGAAGTGAGCATGTTGACCGAAATTTTTTTACGCTATTCGGTTTTTTCTATCGGCTGGTAGGATCAGAGGGATACTGGTTGAGATTTATAGAGCGCGAAACGAGTATCGCTCGGTACGGTGTGGCGTGGCTGTCTGAGCTTCTCAGTAAAAACGCTGTAACGAAGAGTGAGCTAAACGATTACATGCTGGCTCTCAAAAACACCAACTCAAAAATTTCAGAGCGTAGTAATTTTATTCTAATCTTTGTTAGCGCGATCTCAGTGCTCGGTTTGAGCTCTCTGAATACTGTTTTTTCAGAGCACTTTTCCAGTCCTCCCAAAGGATTTCTATTCGCTATTGCGGTTATTATCGTGGGAGTGCTCATCGAGAGAGTTCGGGGGCAATTTCGAATTGCAATCCACGAAGAGTTGATCAATGTGATCGACCGATGCATATAACCAGTGCAGGCAAGGGACGCTCCTGACGTCGCGCCCCTGCTGCAAGCGTTATGTGCACAAAGATTCCACCTCGGAGATAGTGAATGGAAGATGATTTTGAAGTCGAGATGAGTCCCCTTTGCCAGGAACTGACGGCTGACGGGAAAACGGTCAAAGTGGACATCTACCGTGGTGACACTGGCGGCTGGATTCTCGAAGTGGTGGATGAGTTCGGTAACTCCACCGTTTGGGATGACGAATTCGATACTGATGTGGGAGCTCTGGACGAGGCCAAAGCGACTATCAGGGATGAGGGCATTGATTCTTTAATTGGCATCGACTCGTGAACCCCTGTGAATCAATCACATAACCAAGCGGTCAACCGGACGCCAAAAGCGTGCCGCTTTTGGTTCCCTCCGCTGCGCTCCGGTGCCGGTTACCATCAGCGTTAGCACCTCAAGTCCGACGGCTGTCGTTCACATCATCCGAAAGCCAAGCCTTGATCAGCGATTGATAGGGCATATCCCGTTTGTTGGCTTCGATTTTGATCCGATCAAGCAGGGTTTCCGGCAACCGGAGTGAGATCGTCTTGGTAGAGGGTTTCAGTTTCGGGAACGAAGCCGGCTTGGCCTGACTCCAGTCCAGGTAGTCGGTGGAATCGTGGGTTTCCCAAAACTCCCGCTCTTCTGCTTCAGTTTTGAACTCAGGCATCTTTTTTAGTTTGCTCATAAACAGCCCTCTCTTTTCGGTGCATGTTGCGAGCTGAAATCACCCGAATCAGCGTGCCGTTCTGCCTCAGTGTGAACGTGATGTGGAGTAATCTCTCATCATCGGTTTCACCAAGGGCATGAAAACGGGCCTCAGCCTGGCTGTGTTTGGAGTCTTCCAGCACCAGAAGCGGCTCATTAAAGAAAATTTCTTCCGCTTCGGACTGGCTGACGCCATGCTTCTCCTCGTTCTTTCGGGAGTTGCCTTCGTCCCAGTCAAAGCCAGTAACTTGTGCCCAATTGATCATAAAAGTATATTATCAGCATATACGCAGGCGTCAACAAGTGCTAACCAATGCAGGCACGGCGACGCCCTTTACATTGCGCCTTCGGCTCCATTTCAAGGGCGCGCATGCTGCAGGCGTTAAGAGGCAACATGTTCTGGAAGCGGAGAGAATCATTCAGGCTCATTCCTGTGCTCCCCAAAAACTATCGCAGTATTTGCTTGTACGCGATAGAGGTCGCGTCTGAGCCAAGCGTGGTAATGGATAATGGTGTGGTTGCCGACTTCTCCGAGCGAGGTAGGCTTACCCAAAAGGGCATTCGCAACTGTACCAATCTAGAAGTTCGGGATGGGGATGTTGGAATCCTAGGCTTTCATGATCACCCTGATGAAATGTGGATCAATGAAAACTACCAAGACTTCGCCACCTACTGCGAACACCAAGGTTGGCTACAAATTCAGGGGCCGGCATCTTAACAATCGGCTGTTGTCGGACGCTCCTACGCTGGCGCTCCGGTGCGCCGCAAAGCCAAGGCGTTAGTTGAAAAGGGAAGTCATGCAATTTCAGGTAGAAATAGCAACAGGTGTGGTAGCAGGTATATTTACCGCTATGCTGATATTCTCGGCTAAAGGCCTCTGGTTAAGAGTAATCGCCCCGTGGTATGCGGCTTTAAGGTACCAGGGAGCGGACATTGCCGGCAGTTGGTATGCCAAGGTTAAAGAGCTACCAACTGATTTCAATCCTGACACTCAAGATGCTGACGAGGTTGAGGGCATAGGTTCTAGCACCTTTTCTCTGATTCTTCGCCAAAGTGCCCATCGAATTAGCGGTTCCCTTCAATTTTCTTTTGAGGGTACAGACCGAAGGTTCAACTTAGATTATGACGTTGAAGGAGAGTATTGGGAGGGTTATATCGCACTGTACTGTAAATCCAAAGATAAAAAGATGTTTAGCCAAGCTTACTTTTTCATGAAGCTAATTAGTAACGGGCTTGGTCTTTATGGCTCTTTTTCCTTTCGGAATGCTGCAACCGATCAGGTTCAAACAGTGAGTCTTAGATTGGACCGCAACTAACAATTCGCGCCAGTTTGCGGCCGATGGCCGCCGGACGTCCCTGGCGGGCCGCCGCTGCGCTCCGCGTTATGCGCTAAGGATTGATTGAGAGTATGGCATCAGGGGTATCGAACAAATTAACAGGACAAGTCGGAGAGCACCTAGTGTCAGCGGTACTTGGAACGCTGGGTTACTACGCTTCTCCTTATTCCGGAAACGTACCCGGATTTGACGTCACTGCTGTGCATTCCGAAACACTCAATTCCTTTCCTATTCAGGTAAAAACGAGCACCAAAGGCGCGCTTGTTCAATCTACAATCGATAAATGGTGCAGCCACAGTGTCGATGAAGATAATCGGCAGACCGTTGGCAACTTGATACTCCGCAAGCATCCGAACTTGATCTGGATTTTAGTCCGGTTGAGTGACTCAGGGACAAGCCGTGCTAGGTTTTTCATCTGCAAGGAGTCGGATATACAGAAGAAAATCGTCGCGCGTTATTCAGCCTTTATGGAGAAGCACGGTTATCGTCGCCCTGGAGGCGGTGCTTCACCGCAAGCGATTCTAAACATCAATGATATCGCTGAGTTTGAGGATAACTGGGAGCTCCTTCCGGATTATGAGGCTACCGGTGACCTCGCATAACCAGTGCAGGCACGGCGACGCCCACTACATTGCGCCTTCGGCTCCATTTCGTGGGCGCGCATGCTGCAAGCGTTATGTAGTTACTGCGCGGCGGTTGCCAAGAATGAGAATAAAGGGGTTTCGCAATGTTTGAGTACACTATAGTCCACTGGATGACATTTCTTGCTGCGGCGGCTCTTCTGAACTTGTCCCCCGGCCCAGATATCGCGTTCATTCTAGGACAGACCTTGCGCAACGGACGTCGACATGGGTTCGCTGCGATGATTGGTATATGGACCGGTGCAGGGTTGCATGTAGTAATGGCAGCGGTGGGTCTTTCCGCAATCCTTGCGACTTCCGCCTTAGCATTTTCTGTTGTTAAGTGGGTAGGTGCTGCGTATCTAGTCTGGCTTGGTATAAAAATGCTGATGTCGCGTGGTGACTCGTTTATATCCAACGAGGGCGGTAGCAATCAACGGATGCGTTCGATCTATTGGCAAGGAGTCCTTGTATCTGCACTTAACCCGAAAGTAGCCATATTCTTCCTTGCCTTCTTGCCGCAGTTTGTCGTCGAGGGCGCTGGTCCTGCGAGTGCTCAGCTGTTCTTGCATGGAACGTTGATCATTGTCGTGGCGGCTTTCATAGAGCCACCTTTGGTTTTGGCGGGGTCAAAGTTAGGAGCATTCTTGAGGCAAAATCGGCGAGTTGGCTTATGGATGGACCGAGGCCTTGGGGCTCTGTTCGTCGCCTTGGGCGCGCGCCTTGCTGCTAGTACGAGATAATATCGGTGAGCGGTGGTGCCGTTTTGCCTTAACTACATAACCAGGCCATGCACCGGATGCCAAAACCTCCGCTTCGCTACGGTTTTGTCACCGGTGATGGCGGGCGTTAACCCTTGTGGCCATCACTTTGCAATACTCCGTCAATGACGTATATTGATTGTCATGTTTACTATCATCGAAACCCCTACATTTGAAGCGGATGCCAGAAAAATCTGGACTGAGGAAGAGCGAAGTGCTTTCTTTGCCTGGCTTGCGGCAAGTCCGGAAATTGGCGACCCCATTCCGGGTAGCGGCGGATGTAGAAAGGTTCGTTGGTCGGTAGCGGGTTCAGGGAAGCGTGGTGGGGTGCGAGTCATTTACTTCACCAAACTGGCAAATGGTGAGATCTGGTTATTGGTGATCTACAAAAAAGCCGTCAGGGGCAACATACCCGCTCATATCCTGAAGTCGATTCGTGAGGTATTGGAAAATGAGTAACGAGACACTTAGTGCTGAGGAGCTTGGTAACAAGCTGCTCCAATCCGTCCAAGAAATGAAAGCGGGTAAAGCTGCACGAACCAGTCGTGTAGAACCTAATGAGGTAGCGCAAGCACGAGGTAAAACGGGCCTCACCCAGATAGAGTTTGCTGAGGTATTGCATATCTCTGCGCGTACGTTGCAGGAATGGGAGCAAGGTCGACGTGAACCCTCTGGCCCAGCAAAAGCACTCATCGAGATTGCTTCCCGCCATCCCGAGGTTATTCGGGAGGGCCTTGAGTTACGGGGTTAACAAGCGGCTGTTGTCGGACGTGCCTACGCTGCGCTCCGCTCCGGCACGCCGCAAAGCCAAGCGTTATGTGGTGCCAACCATGTTACGCTTGCGGGCTTTGGACAACGCTTAACCACGGGTAGCCAGGACGCTACTCATCACAGAAAGGAACTCTGACCATGAGCAATCTCATTGCCGCCTGCGTCGGCGATATGCACGTTTGCCCGATCAAAGGGCACGGCTCCTCCCCCATCATGCCCAACGGCTCCAACATCCTTGTTGAAGGTAAACCTATTGCTCGCGTTGGTGATGTCACCGGCTGTGGTGCGGTTATTACTCAAGGTTACCCGCTGGCGCTGGCCGATGGTATGCCGGTAGCCTTTCTTGGTAGCCCCAGCAGCCATGGCGGCTCCATTGTCAGCGGTAATCAGCGAGTGATTTTGGGCGTTGCCACCACTACCGCACCGGTTGTGGACTTCGCCATGGCTGGCGCACTGGATGATAAAGGCCAGCTTACTCCGGCCGCCAAAGAGTTGCTGGACAAAGATCCACAGGAGTTTGTGCGCAAAGCGGCGCAGAAAGGAGCGCTAATTGACGAAGGCTTGCCTGACGAATCCCAGAATGACTCGCCCGAAGAAGAGGCGCGTTCCAAAGTCCGGGTAGAGGCAGGATTCTTTTTTGATGGCACAGGTAACAACCGAAACAACACTCAAGCCTATCAAAAGCAAGTAGATGAATGCCTGACGGCAAATGCTGCCGGGGCCATGTCAGAAGAAGATTGCAGTAGTGAAGTGTCGCAGATTATGGAGGGTAGTTACCTCAACACTGAAACCAATGTTTCCAAGCTGCAGCGTATGTATCAGCAGGGCCAACTCCAGGGTGACGAATGGGAACAAGTTCACCGCATTTCAACCTACGTTTCAGGTGTAGGTACAAAGTCCGGCGAATCAGACGACAGCCCTAGCATGGGGCTTGGTCTTGGTGAGCAAGGGATACTCAAAAAAATTGACGAAGGCTGCAGTTACTTTCTCTTTCAACTAAAACGTAACGTTACTGATCGAATCGATGAATTGGTTCTCGATGTGTTTGGCTTTAGTCGTGGAGCTGCTACCGCCCGACACTTTATTAGCCGGGAGGTAAACGATGAAAACAGGGCTTTGGCCAAAGCCTTCAAGCAAGCGGGTTTTCCATGGCCGAAGAAGATCACCGTTCGCTTTCTGGGCCTGTTCGATACCGTTGCGGGAATTGCCGATCTTGGCAATCTGGACTTCTCTGCACATGATTCAGAAGCCGGACGCATTAACGTCAACCTGAGACCGGAAAATGCTGAAAGGGTTGTCCAGTTTGCGGCGCGGGATGAGCGTCGCCACAATTTTTCACTGAACAGCCTGCGGGGTGAGTCCGGCAACCTGCCGGACCATTTCAGCGAGTGGGTGTTGCCGGGGGCTCATTCCGATATCGGTGGGGGGTTACTCGGATCGTTTTCATGAACGGGTCGAAGTCCATCCACCGTTGGTGGTCAAAGGGAAAGACCGCCGCAATCCGCAAGCGAGCTTCGAATTTTCGCGCATGTTGCAGGAGCGGGCACTGATTAAAAGTGAGTGCTGGATTGGGTCACTGAATCCGCTGGCCACACTGGAGATTGAGCAGGAGCGTCCACCCGGTTTGCCCGGCGGTGACATTACGCTACGTCTTTGGCTGGACCGGGAGGTTCGGGGCGAATACTCCCGGATTCCGCTGTACCTGATGCACAAGCTGGCGGTCGACGCGGGTGTGCCCTTCCAGTCCATAAACCCAGAAGTAGAAGGCCTCTCAATACCGCAAGAATTAATGACCGTTGCCAGAAATCTGGCGGCCCATGTCTGGCATGGCAGCGACCTACTGGTGACCCCAGAATCCCGGGCGTTGCTTAAGCAACGATACATTCACCATTCGGATCATTACTTGAGGCTTGGGCCGCTTTATCCCTTTAAACCAGCCAAATACGGCAAACGCGCCGTGCATCCAAATAGAGGACAGTGGATTGAGGGCCAATATCATGAGTATTAAACATCTAGCGGTCAGCATCTATGTTTTGGTGCTTCTGGGGTGTTCGGAACAAGTAGGTTCCGAAGGGCCTCAGAATGGTCCTGAGTCCACGTATAGAAGTATCGCTGTTGTGGTACCCCAGCATTACGATGCGTGGGTCAATACGTTGATTTTTGAATCTCGTTCCGAAGACATTGGCTGGAGAGCTCCAATTGGTGTAATCACTTGTTGCTGGAGAGAGTCGTCGGGGAAGCATGCTGAGTGGCAAGCTATGCCAGAGCTGGTGTTGATCAAGTGGTTTTCCTTTGCCGAACAGCAATCCTATGAAGCTCTGATTCACCTGAAAAACGCTGACGAAATCGAAGAAAAGATGAAGGAAATTGCACCTTTTGAGAGCTTTGGAGAGATAGCGGAATACCCTCGGGACGCCCTGGTTTTTGGACTGGCGCCGGGCGGGACCGTTGTAGTGTGGATTATGAATCGGAGCGAGAATGCGATTGAGGTTGGGCGTTACATAGCTAAGCCGTTTAACAACGAGAAGTCAGACTATTCTCAATGGGTAGATGAATATCTGGAAAAAGAAGGCGAATATCTCCGGGAAAATGGGATCAAACTGGATGGCTGGTAGATGCATGTCCTGATAGCTTGGGAGTCAGGCATCACATAACCAAGCCATGCACCGGATGCCAAACCCTCCGCTTCGCTCCAGTTTTGTCACCGGTGATGGCGGGCGTAATGTGTTCCCCAAGTTAAGGATCTGATCATGAACTTAGAGTTTGAGCCAGGCAAAAACATAGCGATGAAAATCCCAGCGCACGAGTACGAAAATACCGTCCGTTTCTACCGAGAAGTCTTGCGATTCAAAGAAATTACGGGAAGCAATGCGGACGACACCCCCAAATTTGAATTTGGCGACAAAGTGCTTTGGCTAGACTGCATGCCAGGTTTGAGTCAGTCTGAAATATGGCTAGAAGTCGTTACTAGTGATATCGGTAAAGCCTCTGATTACCTTAAAGAGCAAGGCTGTCACCGTAGGGATGAGATCGAGTCGCTTCCGAATGGGTTTAGAGCATTCTGGGTATCTAGCCCATCGAATATCATTCACTTGGTTTCAACCAGCGATGACACGTAACAAGTCAATTACGCTCGTTCCGGCCCGATGGACCTCCACCGGATGGCTTTCAGCCGCCGTTTATGCAGGCGTTAGCAGTTGCTCTAGGCCTTCCAAATCTTGAAGGCTGAGTAAAAAAGGAATAATTTGTACTCATGGAAGAGTTTGAATTCGACGAAGCCAAAAGTCAGGCCAATCTGAACAAACATGGTATCGATTTCGTCGCCGCCCAAGAGCTATGGAAAGACCCGTATCTGCTGGAAATTCGCGCGAAATCAGAAGATGGTCCAAGGTTCGCGCTGATAGGTAAGATTGATGAAAGGTATTGGTCGGCTATCGTCACATACAGGGAAGGTCGTATTCGTCTGATTTCAGTCAGGCGTTCCCGTAAGAAGGAGGTTGAGCTCTATGAAGGCTAAAGACTTCGATAAAAAATTCGACGAAGGCCAGGAAGATATTATTGAAGACCTTGACCTGTCCACGGCCCGTCGCTCCAACCTGGAACAAAAGCGAATCAATGTGGACTTTCCTGCCTGGGTCGTAGAGTCGTTGGATCGTGAGGCCGCGCGTGTTGGTGTTACCCGCCAATCAATCATCAAGGTGTGGCTCGTTGAGCGCCTTCAAGCAGAATCTGCTAACAAGCCGCTCAATGGTGACGCAGCAGGCGGCGCACATTAGCGGAGCGTTAGGCAAAAATTAGATAGGCGAGAGGATATTCTGGAATGAGTGAAAGTTGGGATGAATACGCAGCTGGTTGGGATAGCAATGAAGCCGTCATTGCTTATGCCGATAATGCTTACCTTGCCTTGAAAAATACTGTGGAGCTAGAGGGGTGTCGCATTCTTGATTTTGGTTGTGGCACAGGTTTGCTTACCGAAAGGTTGTCTAACACAGCAAGCTCAGTGGTAGCTCTCGACCCTTCGCAAAAGATGATTTCAGTACTCGAAAATAAGCGCCTGAAGAATGTGGCAACAATCGCATCAGAACTAGACCAAAACCTGATCAACGATAATAGTCTCTTGTCACCAAAATTTGATCTTGTCGTAGCTTCCTCAGCACTGGCCTTTGTGCCCGATTACGCAAAAGCGCTAAAGCTTTTGAAACAACTACTTAACAAAGGTGGTTGCTTGGTGCAGTGGGATTGGCTCAAAGGAGAGCGAGATGAAGGATATGGATTTACAGAGCAACAGATTAAATCGGCACTGACAGAGGCTGGATTTTCTGAGTGTTCCACATCGGTTCCCTTTTCTCTGCAAAGTGACGGTAACGCGCTGGATGTACTCATGGGCGTCGCCAGAAATGCCTAACCGGCCATGCACTTTACTTTGCGCCTTTGGCTCCACGCCAAGGGCGCGCATGCTGCCAGCGTTAAATCCTTTCGCCGCACCTTTGTCGACTATGCTGTAATACATTGTAGTCACTAGCGTTGAGGGTGCAGTCATGGGCGTCACTACCTCAATATTTTGAGCAGGGTCCGAACAGTGAATAGCCAGGCAGTCAACTGGACGCTAAAAGCGTGGCCGGTTCTGGTTACCTCCGCTGCGCTGATGCGAGGCGTTATATCAGCAGGATTTGCGAATTATGAGCGACCTGTCCGAATTGGGTAAGACAATATTGGCGAGTCAGCCTTTCAGCGTCATGCTTGGTACCGAACTTTAAGTCTTTGAACCGGGCACGGCTGTTCTTACGTTAATTCAAAGATATAACAATCCGCGCCAGAGTGAACTTCAGATAAAAGTCCACGCCAATATTCTCGTTATCTTGTTTCCGTGCTTCATTTCTATTTCTCGAATATCAATCGCGCCAAGCTTGCGAATCATTTTTTTCGCAGGCTTCACGTTCTCCACTTTCGAAACCAGACTCGTAAACCAGCGGCATTGAGTTGAAAACATCTGGCTTTCTTTTATCAGTTTTTTAAGGAACAGTCGTTCACCTCCCTTGCACCAAAGCTCGGCTTCAAGGCCGCCGAAATTTAGAGTGGGGGATCTGGACGCTGGTTTTTGTTCACCGCGATTACGGGCAAGCTTGGTGAGTTTAAGCTGGCTGGCTCTCACTGCTTCGTCTTGTGAGGCATGGAAGGGTGGGTTGCACACGCTGACGTCATAGAATTCTCCCGCCTGGATGATCCCGTCAAAAATTCGATTTTTGTCGTGTTGGGTGCGCAGCGTAAAACGGCCTTTCACAGAGGGGTTGTTGGCGATAATCGAAGCTACATTCTCGAGCGATTGAGTATTGATGTCGCTACCCACACATTGCCAACCATAGATTTGGCAGGCCAGTAGCGGATATATTCCGTTTGCTCCGGTTCCTATATCGAGCAGGGTGATTTTGGGCTCACCAAGCCCAGGCAGTTCGGCTATCCAATGGATATAGTCGGCTCTGCCCGGGATGGGTGGGCAAAGCGCACCTTCTGGAATATCCCAATCATTAATGTTGTAGTATTGCTTTAATAGTGCGGCGTTCAGGGCTTTTACTGCCAGTGGATCTGCGAATGCTATGGAGAGATTGCCGTGAGCATTTGTTGTCACATGTGGGGCAAGTGGCGCGTAACTTTCCACGAGGGAGGGGAGATCATAGCCCTGCTTGTGCAGATTTCTCGGGTGCAGGCCTTTGCGATCCGGTCTGGTTTGATGTTTTTCACTTCGATTGTGTGTGCTCACAGGAATGTGCCCGAGGTTTGAAGTTCATACTGGTGTTTTTGCCGGAGCCACCGTCGTATCAGTGAGCACCAGTAACGTGTGCCGAAGTGGTCGTAAACGACTATTATCAGCGTACACGCAGGCGGCAACAACTGCAGCAGGTTGTTCGAAGTAGCCTTTAGTGCGAGTGAGCCGCTGCTTTGGCTCACTGCGGTCGTTCAAATTATCCCTGTATTAGAAGTGGAGTTTATTCATGCAGCCGAAAAACCTTGTGGCGCAGTTCATTGCAGATATTCATGCTCAGCGTTTTGATGAGGCAAAGACCTTGCTGGTTGCAGAGGGGTTTGAATACGTGGGGCCGAATATGCGGTTCCTCAGCCGGGACGACATGATGTCTTACCAGTTCGGTATGGCGGCTATCCAAAAGGATTTGATTGTCCGTCAACTCGGTGTGGACGGAGAGCACGTGTTCGCCATCCTGGATTACCGGACCAACTTTGAACCGATCGGTGATGTGCGGCTTGCACTCTGGTTTCGTGTTCGAGACGACAAAATTCAGACGGTTGAGGCTTTCTACAACGCTGCCGTGGTTGAAAACATGTTGGGTGGCAATCTTCCTTCAGTCAGCTGAAGGGCAGCTGAAAAAAAACCGGCGCCCGCATTGCTGCGGGCGCCGGTTTTTTACTTTGACGGCTGTGAAAATCTAGAAGTTGGAAAGTTTTTCCCATTCTTTCTCAGCTTCGTCTTTCTTCATGCCGTACTTCTCTTGGACTTTACCAATAAAGTGGTCGCGGCGGCCGGCGATTTCGTCCAAATCGTCGTCTGTTAACTTGCCCCAATTCTCGCGTACTTTACCTTTAAGTTGCTTCCAGTTGCCTTCGATGATGTCGTTATTCATCGCAATTTCCTCGCTTTGACACGGCGGCACATAGTAAAAATGCCGCCTAAATGAAAGGAACATCCGGCTTGCCATTCCTGCAGCAATCCGTTAACTCGCAAACTACCGTGTCATAGGGATCTTTGTTTGACAATGCTTCCTGTGTTGCGGTTAATTCATACTGTAATGCCGATAACCCCTGAGATCGGCAACGTGTATGGGCTCAGCCGGTTAATAATGCGCGTTAATAAAATGCCCTGAATGACCCCTTTTTTTGAGAGCGATGCGGATGACCAACAAAAAGACGATCGAATCAGTCCTGGAGCTTACGGAAGATCTTGCTACTACGCACAAATCGTTTCGGTCTGACGCTGCCAATACGCCGGAAGCACTTAAAGACATGGTTGCCCGGGACTTTGAGGCCGTTATGAAAAACGGCTATGTCATCATTGAGGATCTGCTGACCGCCTCGCAGCTTGAACTGATTCGTGATTCTGCTTTGCCGCTGCTTGGAAAGTCCGGGCGCAACACCTTTGAAGGCGTAAAGACACAGAGGCTCTACAATGTTCTGGAGAAAACGCGGGTAATTGACTTGCTTGCAACGCATCCCCGCATTACGGGGCTTCTGGACCGGTTATTTCAGCCAAATTATCTGCTCAGTCAGGCCCAGGTTATCAATATACTGCCTGGCGAATCGGCCCAGCCGCTGCACTACGATGATGGGTTTTATCCGGTTCCACGCCCACGGCCACCCTTCGGTGCTGCCACCGTTTGGGCGATTGACGAGTTTACGGAAGAAAATGGCGCTACCGTGGTTATTCCTGAAAGCCATAACCTGGGGAAGGAAATTGTCACTGACCGGGCTAAGGCGATACCGGCAGTGATGCCTGCGGGCTCAGTTGTGTTCTTTTTGGGAACGCTCTGGCACGGTGGAGGAGCCAACCGTTCGAATGCGGATCGTCTGGCGGTAACTTGCCAGTATTGCGAGCCCTGGTTAAGGCCGCAAGAGAACTTCTTTCTTGAGCTTAGCCAGAGCACACTTTCTCAAATTCCTGAGCAGCTGCTGAGCATGGTGGGTTATTCGATCCATCCACCGTTCATGGGCATGGTAAACGGCATGCACCCCAAGCGAACATTGCAGCCAATCAAGCCTGAATAACACCAGGCAATTGCATGAGGGGCGGTTTTCGCTCCTGATGCTTCTTTTAATTCCCTAGTACGTTTGTTTCATTTTTCTTTGATTTCTTGGCCGCTTTCTTTTCCTTTGCGGTTAAAAGCGGTTGTTTTTTCGTGTCCTTTTTTTTGTCTTGTCCTTTGCTCATTACACGTACCCCTGTTTAATGCGTGCGTTGGCATCAAAGGAGATTACGAAGCCGACCACGCAGAACAATCAGTATGGCCCCAATCACAAACAACGGGAAGGACTTGTTGTTCCGTACGCAAGCACCGCAGCTTTTTACCCCTCCAGATTCCGAACGCGCTGCGCCAGTATGGAAAAATCGAAGAGTTTTCCTTTGGGTAGAAGCAAGAGCAGCAACGACACAGCGACAGGCACTAAGGCTGCAAGCAGGAATGACTCCAGCAGGTAAGTGGTGGGAGCACCCGGTGCAGGGAACACTGAAAGCCCGGCAACCAGGCCGGCCAAAGTGCTTAGGGCGGCGTTGTAGTTTTGGTAGCGGGCGTTGTAAAAGCCAAAAAATACCGGGAAGGCTGCGGCGCAGCACAGCAAGTCTGCCAGCAGAAACAGGTAAAGCACGCTGTAGCCTTGGGCCGCGACGAACAGCACCGGCACCGACAGCAGCACAATCAGCCAGCGCGACAGTGACAGCAGGTTATGGTTACTCAGTTCGGGCAGCAACCGACGCAAGTCTATAACCATAATGCTGGTCAGCCCGCTGATGGTGGAGTCGGCGCTGCTCATGATCAGGGCCAGCCCGAAGGGCAACAGGCCTATGGCAAACCACAATGGCACATCTGCCAGTAGCACGCTGAACAGCGCAACCGAGCCGTCCCCAGGCAAGCCTTGCCCCACAAACGCCAGCCCGAACAAGCCCATAATGAAGATAATGGGGAAGCTCAGCAGGCCGCTGATAATAAACCCGTTACGAATGACTTTGTTATCACGGGCGGCGAAGATGCGTTGCCAGGTTCCCTGGTAAAACAGCCCGGTAAGCACCACCGCAATAAAAAACGTCAGGCCGGATTTCAGGCCGTTGATGTCGAATGGATCCAGCAGGTGCGGCGCTTTTGTCTGCAGGCCCTGCAGTGCCGGGGCCAGACCACCGGTAGCTTGCCAGCCGAAGGCGATCAGCAGAACCAGAAAAGGCAGAATAACCAGCATTTGTACACGGTCAGTAAAGATGGTGACACGCAGCCCGCCGTACAGGGTGTAGAGCAGGGTTGCGGCCATCACAATTGTGGCGGTAAGCCACAATGGAACTGGCGCCAGCAGGGAGACCATTTTTGCGATGGCGGTCAGGCCTGCCGTCAGGCTGATAAACAGGTAGAAAATCATGATGACCAGTACAAAACCGTACATCACCCGGCCGTAGCGGCCGAGTACAAATTCGGTGAGGGTGTGGCCCTCGGGCATGAGTGTGCGAATGCGATTGCCCAAGGGGATCATAATCAGGCGCGGCGCCAGTGCACCCAAGGCGTAACCGGTAACAGCGCCAATCCCGCCCCAGGTTGCAGCCTGCGCCGGGCCAAACAGAATCCAGGTTCCCAGAGTGGTGGCCAGCAGCGTCAGCAGAGTGGCAGAGCTGCTCTGGCTGTTACGGGCAACCAGAAAGTCGTCCAGCTTATCCTGCTTGCGGCGGGCGTATATCAGGCCGGGTATGGCAAACAGGGCCGCAAATAAAACCAGCCAGACAAGTGCGGTAGAGGAGCTTAACATTGGTTGTCTTCCTTGCTCTGCAGGCGGATAACGCAATCACCAGAAGTGGTTTGCCACCGGGACAGTCGCGAAGGAAGAAAAAGACACACAGGCATGGGTGCAGCGGGCGCGTTCCTTCCCTTCGCCGGCATTACCCGGATCAGGTTCGAAGGGTTACCGCACAGCATGCGGAGTCTCAGCCGGTACGCCGGCCCCCCCAGGAGTGCCGACAGAGTAGGAAGTCTGAGAGTACTTGTCAATTGCAGGTATCCTGGCCTACATATCCGCGCATCCGGTGTGGTATGGTTTTGGCTCGACACGGGGTGTCCTGCTTGCAGGGCTGAGATAACACCCGTTGAACCTGATCCAGTTCACACTGGCGAAGGGATGTCAGCCGCCGGCAACAACAAGATACTGTGCCGCATCTGCCTATTCATACCTTCGCCTCACTTTTGAGGTGTCTATGCAACATTCTTTGCGTTTTGATCAACAGCTGGTGCTGGTCACCGGCGCTGCCCGTGGTTTAGGCGAGCACCTGGTACGCTCGTTCCTGCGGGAAGGAGCCAGGGTCGTCGTCAATTATCGCAACAGTGCCGAAGCGGCGAAAAAGCTGGCCAGCGAAACGCCGGATCGGTCGCTGGCGGTGCAGGCGGATGTTACCGACAGCGTCGCGGTACAAGCGATGTTTGCGCAAGCCCGGCAGCATTTTGGTATGCCGGTGACCACGGTAATCAACAACGCCTTGCCGGATTTTTCATTCAATGGCGATGCGCGTCCGAATGTGGCGCAGTTAACCTGGGAGAACCTGAATCAGCAGTTTTCAGGTGTAGTCGGTGGCGCTTTGAACACCACTCAGGCTGCGTTGGATGGCATGCGTGAGGCGGGCTTTGGGCGCATTGTGAACGTGGGTACGAACCTTTTCCAGAACCCGGTAGTGCCTTACCACGACTACACGGCGGGCAAAGCGGCGTTGCTGTCGCTCACCCGCACCCTGTCGCAAGATCTGGGGCCAGATAACATTACCGTGAATATGGTATCCGGTGGTCTGCTGCGCACCACGGACGCATCGGCTGCCACGCCTGAGGCAGTGTTTGATTTCATTGCTGCCAGCACCCCTCTGCGCCGGGTGACCACTCCTGCGGAGTTTGCTGACGCCACGCTGTTTTTTGCCTCGCCCTGGGCCCGGTCGGTTACCGGGCAGAACCTGGTGGTCGATGGCGGCTTGGTGAAAAATTGATGGGCGCTTCACAGTCCGAGCATCCCATAATGCACATCAACCTGTTCCTGATGGGCTGCGGCCACCATCGGGCTGCCTGGCGCCATCCGCAATCGGCGGTGGAGCAGCTGGGCGACATCCGCTATTACGAGCGCCTGGCGCAAACCGCCGAACGCGGCAAACTGGATGCCGTGTTTTTCGCCGACAGCAACACGGTGGGTAATGTCTCCGATGGTAGCTGGTGGTATCTGGAGCCCCTTACTGCCATCTCGGCCATGAGCCGCGCCACCGACAATATTGGCTTCATCAGCACCGTTTCCAGCACCTTTTACACCCCGTTTCACGCGGCCCGTCTTGTGGCCTCGCTGGATCACATATCCGGCGGGCGAATTGGCTGGAACGTGGTGACCTCGATGTTTGATGTGGAAGCACGCAACCACGGCTATGAAGCCATGCCCGGCCACGCCGAGCGCTATCGCCGGGCTGACGAGTTTGTGCAGGCGGTGCTCGGGTTGTGGGATTCCTGGGCCGACGATGCCCTGATGTTTGATCGAAAAGGTCATTATGCTGACCCGGATAAAGTGCAGCCGATTAATCACCGAGGTGAGTTTTTTCGGGTGGATGGCCCGTTGAATGTACCCAGGCCGGTGCAAGGGCACCCCGTACTGTTTCAGGCCGGAGCCTCGGAGCAGGGCCGGGAGCTGGCGGCCAGATGTGCCGAAGCCATCTACGCGGTAGCCTACGATTTGCCGGCGGCGCAAAGCTATTACCGCGATATAAAGCGGCGGGTCAAGGCGGTCGGGCGTGATGTTACGGTGCCGGTTATGCCTGGTTTGGTTACCTACGTAGCCGCTACTGAGGCAGAGGCGCTGGCGAAGCAGCGTGAGCTGGATGAGCTGTTGCCCGCCGATGCGTCTTTACGCCAGCTGTCCATGTTCATTGATCAGGACTGTTCAGGCTGGGATCTGGACGCGCCGGTGCCGGCCTTGCCTTCGTTGGAGGAGTTTAGCGGGCCGCAGGGGCGTTACAGCACCATATTGCGCATTATCGAGACTGAGCAGCCCACGTTGCGCCAGTTGCTGGGCCGGCTTGCCGCGGGTGGCGGCCACTGCACCATGGTAGGCACGCCGGAGCAGATTGCCGATAAAATGGAACACTGGTTCAACAACGAGGGCGCCGACGGTTTCAATTTGATGCCGCCGTCTTTGCCTGAGGGTATTGAGGATTTTATTGAGCAGGTGGTGCCGGAACTGCAGCGGCGTGGCCTTTTTCGCACCGAGTATAGAGGCCGTACCTTGCGCGACCATCTCGGGCTGTCGAGGCCAGTTGCCTGATCGAACACGCTCGTTAACAAATGCAACTACAGTGTTGAGCAGAAGTATGTCACGCTCGTTGGCTATCTTTTAGCAGGCAGTGATGTATGTCAGGATCACCCAAAAATAAAAAAACGTCGCTTTGGCGCTTTCGGTTATGGCCGTCCTGGGGGTTGGTTTTTACGTTGTATCTGCTGTCCTTTTTACCGATGGCTGCCAAGCAGACACTGGGGAAGCGGCTGGGCCTTTTTTTGAGCACCAAACTGAAATCCCGCGCTCGGGTTGCTGACAGCAACCTCGCCATCTGCTTTCCCGAGCTTGATCAGGAAGCCCGGAGCCAGCTGGCGCAGGACAATTTTGTCGCCTGTAGCCGGGGTTTTCTCGAGAGTACCCACGCCTGGTGGCAAGATACGTTGCCCTATTGCAAGGCGGCCGAAGTGCAGGGGCTGGAAAACCTCATAGAAGCCCGTAGCAAAGGCAAGGGTGTGCTGTTGATTGGCGGGCACTACAGTATTTTTGACTTCGCTTTGCCGCTGGTTGCCTGCCACCTGGAAAACCCGGGGTACGTATACCGGCCTAACAAAAATCCCGTTATTGATCGGATGATCGAAAACGGCCGTCGTCGCCATTTCGGGATCCGGGCATTTGCCAAACGTGAGCTGAGGCCGATGGTTTCTTTCCTTAAAAAGGGTGGCGAAATCTGGTTCGCCTGCGATCAGGATTTCGGCGGGAAAACCGAGTTGTTCGTGCCTTTTTTTGGCGTGGAAACAGGGTGTATTACGTCCCCAAGCTATATCGCCAAAGTATCCGGTGCCTCGGTCGTCTGCGTCAGCCACCTGCGGATGCCAGGTGGAGGCTATCGCGTGGTCTTCTCGCCGGTACAGGCTGATTTCGGGGCCGATAAGCAAAAAGATACCGAAGCCTGGAACGGGTATATCGAGGACGCCATTCGAGAACAGCCTGATCAGTATTTATGGCTGCACAAGCGCTTCAAAACCCGCCCCGAAGGGGCGGGTAAAGTGTATTGAGGGCTACTCGAATGCCGTGCGGATAACGTCACGGTAGTTCCGTATGCGCTGCACATAATGCACGGGTTCATAGCCCCGAGCGTAGCCGTAGCGCGTACTCGGGTAGTAGCGTTTGTCGGCCTTCAGCGGCAGTACTTTTTTCATATCGTCCCAGGAATCCGGGTTTTTGCCTAGCTCCCGCGCCAGTTGACGGGCGTCCAGAAGATGGCCGCGGCCAATGTTGTAACTGGCCAGTGCGAGAAACGTTCGGTCTGGCTCCGGAATGGTATCCGGCAACCGGCGGTGGCGATCGGCCAGGTAACGGGCGCCCCCATCAATGGAGGCAGCAGGATCGAGTCGATTCATCACGCCGAGGGATTCTGCCGTGTTCCGTGTCAACATCATAATGCCGCGAACGCCGGTGGGTGATATGGCAGAAGGGTCCCAGTGAGATTCCTGATAGGCCAGCGCCGCCAGCAGGTCAGCCGGCATACCTGTGGCAGCTTCGGCCTCTGAGAACCGGTTGATGAAACCTGGAAGGCGGTCGTTGATACGGCGGTTGAGCGCTCTCAGATCCACGAAATCGAACTCGCCAATGTACGCATAGTAACGGCTCTCGACGTAGCCCATGGCTTCGTTGCCCTCGGTGCTGTTCATCCACTCACGCGCCATTCCAGCCAGCTCATCAGAGCCTGCCGGCAGATACCAGCCAAGGTTGCTGCCCTGAGTCAGATTCATGGCGACTTCCAGGTGTGGGAAGTGGCGGCGCATCACCTGAACAATGTTGGAGTCGGCTACGGTGCAATCGATGTCTTGTCTTGCTACGTCGGACAGCAGCACCTCTGTTGTCTTACTGCTATCTTCGGAAAACGTGATGCCTTCGTGTTCGCTGGCAAGCTTGTTCAGTGTTTCCACATAGCTGGAGTCAGCTGTTACGGAAATGCCAACGTTGGCTATGCTGTCAGGTTTGCGGGGCATTGGGCGCAGTTCCCGGTGACACACCAGTTGTTCGATAATTTCGGTATGGGCCGGGCCACGCGTGAACTTTTTTGTGCGCGATGGCAGGTGAGTCAGCCCGGCCGCGGCCATGTGAGTGTTGCCGGATTCCAGTGCTTTCAGAACGGCGGCGGTTGAATCGTACTGGGTCCAGTTAACCGTCCATCCCTTGCTGGCGGCGAACTGTGATACCAGGCTGTATTCCGGGCCTATCGGGTTTTCATTGCGGTCGAGGTAGTAAGTAGTGGCGCCATTGCGCGTGGCAACTTCCAATATGCCTGTTTGCTCGGGAGGTGCCAGCTGGTCTGTTGGCTTGGCACCGGTGTCAGAACCAGAGTTGCTCTGGTTGCAGCCAGTCGTAATAATGAAAGCCAGCGGAAGAAGCACTCCCCCCAACATGCGCAGCTTATGAGCCATGAAAGACCTCGGCGTTTGATTTCTCAATGTATAAGTAGTTTTACGTGCCTTAAAGGACAACATATCACATTGATTTCAAGCGGCGTAAGCGGTGGAATGTTGCAACTGAACTTGAAAGAGCGCGAGCGCCAAAGCACTTTCGCGCCATAATTAACCGCCATACCAGCCAGGTGAAAAATTCAATCCGATGGATTTGTTCTCGAAAGTCAGCACCAAGCCACACTACGAATCCTATACCTGGGGTAAGCACCGCAGCATCTTTGCATCGATTATTTACTGGCTGATTTTTGTTCTCAGAATCTTGTCGCCGCTACAGTGGATAAAACTCATCTTCCGGAAACGGCAGGCGGCTCTTAACGATGAGAAAGAGCGGGTTGATTTCCATGCAATGCACTCAGAGCGCTATTTGCTGGTTGTGCTGGGCCTGTCGCTGGTCTTTTATTTTGTACTGTCTGCCACGCCGGCCCTGCCCGGCATTCCAGACTCGGTAAACGCACATCTGAGCCTGGTGTCGGATTTCATTGCCGCATTGCTGTTGTTTGAATCGGTGATGTGGGTTTTTTACTACATGCTGCTTCGGATTCTTATCGAAAAACACCTGACCATATTCAACGAGGCCGAGTATTTCATTGCATTGCCATTTGTACTGGCGACCCAGTTTTTCCTTTTGGCGGGGCTTCTCGGAGTCAGTGTGTCTGAAGTGCTGGCCCTCGCGCTGAACCTGGATTTCGAGGGGTATCAGGCAACTCAGGCGGCACAGCTGACGATAGGCACGTTCGGATACATCTACACGGCACTCATTATTGCCAACATTATTAATCTGATTCCTGCAATTCCCGTTGGCCGGCGACCGAACATCACGATTATCGGCGCGGGTGATGTGGTTCAGCATCGCATGCTCCCCGCGCTGATCGGGAAGAATCTATACTCACCCGGCCAGGTGGCCATCATCAGCGATTGCATTGATGAGAGCTTTCGAGAGCAGCTCAGGAAAGATGGCGTGGCTTTTCAGTTATTGACGAGTGGTTCGAGCAGTGAAAAAAAGATACAGGAGGTGGTCAAGTTCATCAAAAAACGATCGTCTTACGCGATTGTTGCAACGCCTACTGCGAGCCATCTCGGATACGTTTCAGCTATGGCAAAGGAAGGTATAGTTTTTGGCGTTGAAAAGCCTTTGGTCGGCACAGCAGCAGAGCTGGCGGTTCTCCGCCAGTGTCAGGATCAGTTGATGGAACGAGGGTTTTTGTTCAGTTATTACTGGCTGGAAAAAGCACTGCCCCTCAACTATTTCCTTACGTTGAATCCGCAGTATCACCGGTTCCTCGATATAAACGTGAAAAGCAGCCCGGAAGATCGTACTGCAGGGGCCGATGCGCTTGCTTATTTGCGCCTGCAGCTCGGGAAGCTTGTTGGCGTTGATATCACCTTTTTTGAAGGTGAGGACCCCCGCGAGTGGAGTCTGGCAAAGGAGACCGGTGGCCTGTTCTTTGAGACCCTGATACACCCCATAACGCTACTGAGTCATGTGCTGGACGAGCCATTGCAACTGGAAGGTTTGCTGGCTGAGTGGCACGTACTTGCAAACTTGCCTGAGCGGTTGGGCAGCAAATCGCTTGCCCTGAATGACTATGGCGCCAGCTACGTCTCATTGCGCTCAAGGCCCGGTGCTGCCACTGCAATCAATGTGCGCACAGGTAAGTTTATGGCGGTGAAAGAGCGTTCGATGTTGGTGCGGTACAAAAACGGCGTTATCCGGGTGGACCTGGATGCCCGACAGTGTTCAATCAGCTGCCCCCAGGCAGGATCGCTGGCAGAAGTAACGATTCAGGTTCATGAGGAGTTAGCGGACGGGGAAAGCACTCCCAAATACGATATTCAGATGACGCTCTTCGACAGTTTTGTTCACAACCAAGGGCAATGGAGCGCGCAACGCTATGATGATTATCCCAGCCAGATTGACGTGCTCTCTGCGATGACAGGCTGGCTCAAAGCCGACAAAGGAGAATCGCACTTTTACCGGCCAATACCTCTGAGCGAAATGGATTACAGAAAACTCGGGTGATAACCGGGCCAGCCGAATGCGTTTCAGTTACCCTTGATAACCTCATGCTCGAACCGGCCGAGTACCGCCATGATAATCAGTGCCATCAAGGTCACCATGCCAGCCAGGGCAAAGATGCCCAGGCCGCAGGCCACGCCAACGGCGCCGGCCATCCAGATTGAAGCTCCGGTGGTGATGCCCTGAACGCTGCCACGGCTCTGGATAATGCTGCCGGCCCCGAGAAACCCTATGCCACCTATGACACCTTCCACTATGCGGGTTGGATCGACACGGGCTGAGGGGTCGCCTTCTGCCGTGGCGAACAGAATGTGCATACCCATAATAATAAAAGCCGAAGCGCCCAACGAAACAAGCATGTGGGAGCGCAAGCCTGCGGCCTTGCCTCTTAGCTCTCTCTCCAGCCCCAGTATCAGCGCCAGGCCAGCCGCCGCAAGAAGCCGGATAAACATGTCCAGTACAGGGATTTGAGTATCGAGCATGTTGAGTCTCCCGATTTTTATTCAGCCGTTTGTTTTGGTTCTATTTGCCCAGCAATTCCCCTACCGGGCGAAGATTTACAACGTGGTCGCACAGGGATTTAATAATCATCAGAATTGGCGTCGCGATGATCAGCCCCACGGGCCCCCAGAGCCAGCCCCAGAAAAGCAGCCCGATAAAAATAACCACGGCATTGAGGCTCGAAACCTGGCTGGTTAGCCAGGGGGTCAGCAGGTATCCCTGAATGCTTGTGATCCCCAGTGACGTTCCAGCGACGATGATCGCCATGTCGGCCTCACCAAACTGGATAAATGCTGCTACGCCGGTAGCAACCAGCACCAGAAATGGCCCGAGATAGGGGATGCCGCTGGCTACACCGGCAACCACGCCCCATAACATAGCCTGTTCCACGCCCATGGCGAGAAAAGCCACCCAGGTCAATATGCCGACAAAAAGGGCGCCGAGCAGCATTACGAAAAGGAATCGCCGCACCTGATGGTGAAAGTCGTTCATGATCCGGGCGGCCTTGCGCATTCGCCCGAAGGAAGGGCCAGAGATTTTCACGATTTTGCGCTTGTACAGCGACCCTATGGCTAATATGAAGTACACCAGCAATAACACTGAGAAACACTGGGATATCAGCACCAGCGCGGCAGGCGAGCGCTTCAAAACGTATTGCTGGATATCCATGGGGTTGTCTACCACGCGCACGGGCGTTACACCTTGATGTGCGGTTTGAGTGTCACTTTGTTCCTGCGCTGCAGATTCCTCGATCTTCTTCGCAGCTGCCTGAGCTTTTTCCACCAGGCCTTCCTCTTTATTCGGTCTGGCTGCTTCGTTGCGTTGAAATTTGTTGATGGCGACCGGGATTTTATCCAGCATCGCCATGGCTTCACGCTGCAGGGGAATGCTTGTCGCCCCAATAGCGCCGAGCAAGGTAATCAATACGATTGCCGCACTCAGTGGCCGGGGCATTCTCAAGCGATCAAGCATCGATACCAGGGGATCCAGCGCGTAGCTGATTAATACGGCAACCACCAGTGGAAGCAGTACCGATTGTGCCCAGTTAATGAAATAAATCGTGGCTATGCTGGAGAGGATCACCAGTGACATGCTGCGGACATTAACCGCTTCAATCAGCGCCTTCTCGGATGAAATTCTATTGTCTGGGTTGCTCGGGCTGCGTTCGTATTGATCTTCGCTTTCCATGGCTGCCACTGTTGGTTGGTGTCGGCGATACATCCCTTCAATTGTAGACGGCTATGGAGGTGCGTGAACAAAAACAACAGATCTGTAATGGGGCGGCAATTTCTATTTCTGTGTGTTTGGCCTTTCTCCGTGGTTTTTGTTTTGCGTCGCAACAACACCCACTCCTATAATCCTCTATTGCTGCGACGTGTCCATTGCTCCGCCGCAGACTCTCCCTTGCTAATAAAAAGGAAAACAAGATGCTGAAATCCCGTTCTTTGATCGCCGTTGCTGCGGCCACTTTGCTGCTCAGCTCCGCGGTGAACGCACAATACAAAGATGAATACACGGTTTCTACCGTACTGCCGTCGGCGTTTCCCTGGGGTCAGGCTGCCGATAAATGGGTCGAGCTGGTGAAAGAGCGCTCGGAAGGGCGCATTAACATGAAGATTTACAGCAATTCCCAGCTGGTCTCCGGGGATCAGACCAAAGAGTTTTCTGCCATGCGTTCAGGGCTGATCGATATGGCCGTGGGCTCTACCATCAACTGGTCGCCTCAGGTTCCGGAACTGAACCTGTTTTCCCTGCCATTCCTGATGCCGGATAACGCGGCCATCGATGCCATCACTCAGGGCGATGCTGGTAAAGCCGTATTCGAAGCGATTGAAAAGCGCGGCGTAACACCGTTGGCATGGGGCGAGAACGGCTTTCGTGAACTGTCCAATTCCAAGCGCGCTATCAGCGAGCCGGCGGATCTGGAAGGCCTGAAAATCCGTGTTGTGGGCTCGCCACTGTTCCAGGACACCTTCTCCGAGCTGGGCGCTAACCCGACACAGATGAGCTGGGCGGATGCCAAGCCAGCACTGACCACCGGTGCGGTCGATGGCCAGGAAAACCCGCTGTCGGTTTTTGACGTGGCGCGTATTGACCAGGTAGGGCAGGAGCATCTCACATTGTGGCACTACATGGCCGATCCGCTGGTGTTTGCGGTCAGCAACCGTGTTTGGGGCCAGTTCAATGCAGAAGACCAGGCACTTCTGAAGCAGGCGGCTGTCGATGCCGGCAAGTGGGAGATTGAAAAATCCCGCGCCGAGCTTGAGGAAACGCTGCAGGCCATCAAGGAGCGTGGTGTAACCGTAACTGAACTGACCCAGGCGCAGCACGATGCGTTTGTTGGGGCGACTCGTTCAGTCTATGAAAAGTGGACACCGCGCATCGGTGAAGACCTGGTTAAGCAGGCTCAGTCTGCTGTCGCCAACCGCAAGCAGTAACTCGCTGCTGTATAGGCACCCGCCGGCTCCGGTGGGTGCTTTTTCTGAAACGGAGTAATCATGCCCTCCCGTCCCCCGAAGTTCCGGCCGGAAGCCTGGCTGGCATCCCTGGCCTTGATCGCAATCTGTGTCATCAGCCTGGGTAATGTGATTGTCCGCTATACCACCGATGCCTCCTTTGCGTTCACCGAAGAGTTCTCTGTCTTTCTTCTGGTGTTGCTTACGTTCGCCGGCGCAGCCGTGGCCGCCCGCAGTAATCAACACATCCGGATCGAGCTGATTGAGCATTATCTGCCGCCCGCTGCGCTGAAGGGCCTGTTTGTTGTGCAGTGGCTGGTGGGTGTGTCGGTTATGGGGGTAACCACCTGGTATGGCGCTATTTTTGCGATGCAGGAATACGACTGGGAGTCTTTATCTCCGGGGTTGGGCTTACCAAACTGGATTTATGTGATCTGGCTGCCGCTGATGTCGGCGGCGATTATTTTCCGGATGACTCAGAACTTCATTGACCGCATGCGCGGCAAGAAAGACCCGGAGGTCATCCATGAGTCCTGACCTGCTGATGGTCGGCAGTTTTCTGGTGGCCTTGTTGTTGGGCGTTCCCGTCGCCATTGCGTTGGGGTTTGGTGGGTTGGTGGGGATCGTCGCTGGCTTGTCGCCCGACATGCTTGCCACCTTTGGCACCAATACCTACAACAGTGTGTCGAAGTATCCGCTGATCGCGATACCCCTGTTTATCCTCACCGGTCTTATTTTTGAGCGTGCTGGTGTAGCGGCCAGCCTGGTGCGCTTTGCCCAGGCGATCATCGGCCCTCGCCACGGCAGCCTGACGGTTGTTGCGGTGCTGGTATGCCTGATCATGGGCGGAATGAGTGGTTCGGGGCCGGCAGATGCGGCAGCGGTGGCCATGGTGATGCTACCCAGTATGCGCAAAGCCGGTTACCCGCAGCCTTTTTCTGCCGCGTTGATCGCGGCGTCGTCTTCTACCGCCATCCTGATTCCGCCCTCCATTGCGCTGATTCTCTATTCCATTGTGGTGCCTGGCGTGGATTTGCGAGCGTTGTTTGCCGCCGGATTGTTTCCGGGCATTCTGGCCGGGTTGTCGTTGCTGGTGCCGGCGCTGTACCTCGCTCGAAAATTTGGCTGGGAGAACCCCGAAACTTCTGAGCGCCCGCCATTCTGGCCCAGCTTCAAGGCGGCCCTGCCGGCCCTGTTTGCCCCGGTAATTATTCTGGGTGGCCTGCGCTCAGGCTTGTTTACACCCACAGAAGCCGCTGTGGTTGCAGTGGCTTACGGCGTGATTGTAGGCTGCCTGGTATACCGAAATCTGAGTTTGCGCAGCCTGTTTGATCTGATGACCGACGCGGCGGTGACGTCTGGTGTCGTCATGCTCATTATTGCGCTGGCAGGCATTTTTGCCTGGGCGGGCACTACGCTGGGTACCTTCCAGCACCTCGCAGATGCGCTGCTGTCTCTTTCGGACAACGGCTGGGTGTTGCTGGGCCTGGTGATGGTGCTTGTGTTGATCGCCGGTATGCTGCTGGATGCGGTGTCGATCTACCTGATCCTCATCCCCATCGTCTTGCCATTGATGAACCATTTTGGCTGGAACCCGGTGTGGTTTGGTATTTTGCTGGCCATGAACATCGCCATTGGCCAATTTACCCCGCCGGTAGCGGTCAACCTGATGGTTACAACACGTATTGCAAATATTCGCCTGGAGCATACAGTGGGCTGGGCTTTGGTGTTTATTGCCGCGATGAGCGTGAGCTTGCTGCTGGTGATGCTGATCCCCGGAATTGCGCTCTGGCTTCCCGAGAAGCTTGGCTATGTAGTGGGGCCTTGGTAGAAGCTGGTGAAGCACAGCAGCAACAGTCGATAGATACCCCCTATAGCTAGATTGAAGATAATCAATTTTACTGAATTTGGCTCATTGGCTACTATGGGCGCCGTAGATTCATTAACACGCAAACTAACCAACAGGAGTGTTTCTAATGGGCGTGATCAATAGCGAAATCAAACCGTTTAACGCAACCGCCTTCAAACGGGGCGAGTTTGTAGAAATTTCCGAAGCGGATGTGAAAGGCAAGTGGGCGATCTTTTTCTTCTATCCTGCAGATTTCACCTTCGTTTGCCCCACCGAGCTGGGCGACGTAGCAGACCATTACGAAGAACTGCAGAAAATGGGTGTTGAAGTATTCTCCGTGTCCACCGACACGCACTTTACCCACAAAGCATGGCACGACAGCTCTGAGACCATTGGTAAGATCAACTACTTCATGGTTGGCGACCAGAACGGTAGCATTACCAACAACTTTGGCGTAATGCGTGAAGGCCAAGGCCTTGCAGACCGCGCTACTTTCCTGATTGATCCGGACGGCGTGATTCAGGCGATGGAAATCACTGCAGAAGGTATTGGACGTGATGCTAGCGAACTGATGCGTAAAGTGAAGGCTGCCCAGTACGTGCGCAAGCACCCCGGCGAAGTTTGCCCGGCCAAGTGGAAGGAAGGCGAAGCGACACTGTCTCCTTCACTGGATCTGGTTGGCAAGATCTAAGTTTTCATTCAGCCGAAAGCACGCAGTGCAGGCCCGTGTAACGGGCCTGCTACTGATAGAAAACCCCGGGCCTCCGGGGTTTTTAGCGTCTGCGGTTTACGAATCTACGGTGTCGATACCGTAGTGGGAGCCACGTGCTTTAAGGCGATAAAATTCTTCAACGATACCGGCCATGGCATCCGGGCAGTAAGGTCTCAGCCCGCCCAGAACCAGATGCTTCGACACTTCACCCACCGGCTTGCCGTCAGAAATCAGTCGGTATTCAAGCATGACATTGCCACGCTTGCCGTTCGCCTCAAGGTCGGCATTGTGTAGTTCCAGCTCCGGGGATGCAGCATCCAGGCTGTCCATGGTCAGGCTCATGCTCGCATACATCACCATGGGGCGGTCCGGGTTGAACATTACACCCTTCGATTCCATCAACGGTTTCATGGTGTGGGGGAAGTTTTTGCCAGAGGCTGCCACGTAGCAGCGAATAAATTCTTCGATAACTTGCTTATCCCGGGTTACGTCGCCACTGCGGGTTACTTCGAGATAGACCTTGCCACCTTGATCGCACACTTCAATGGTTTCTTCACCGCTTTCCCGGAATTCCAGAGGTATTCCGTCCCCCAGCAGGGCGCGGAACTGGAAGGTCATGTGTCGGGAGAGCCCGAAACGTGAAACCACTACGGCGAAAAGCAGGTCTCCGGGGACACAGAACCGGCGCGCATCGGGGTCGTGAATCGGATTGAAATCTCCGGCCACCTCCTTGGCGAACAGGCTGGCCTGAGATGCAGAAATATGTACGCGTCCGTCCTGGATTGAGTGAAAGCGGTCTGGAAACATGTGTTGCTTGTCCTGGGTGCAAGGGGTGGCGTAGCAGTGCCTCTTGATATGGTACCGGGGTCGGGCGTTTATGGATATGCGCTATTTGTTCATTTACAGGCGAGGTAAGTGATCGGTCTATAGCGGTTTGCTATCAATTGGTTTGAATCAATTAATTTGAGCATTTTTTTGCCAACCCGTATCTTTTGAACATATCCGAATCAAAGATCATTTTGAATCCAGAAATTCAGACTGTCGGTTTAAAGAGTCTTACAGGGGAATCGTTACATGTTGGATGCCAATATCAAGCAGCAACTGAAAGCCTACATGGAAAAATTGCAGCAGCCAATTGAGATAGTTGCTGCCTATGATGACGGTGATAAGTCCCAGGAGCTGAGACAGCTTCTGGAAGAAATCGAGCCGATGTCCGAGAAGATCAGTCTGCGCACGGAAGAATCGACGGACGTGCGTCGCCCGTCTTTTGCTATAAACCGCGTGGGCACTGACATGGGTGTTCGCTTCGCGGGCATTCCCATGGGCCATGAGTTTACGTCTCTGGTTCTGGCCTTGCTTCAAGTGGGCGGCCATCCATCCAAGGCGTCGCAGGACGTAATCGAGCAAATTCAGCAGTTGGACGGCAACTTCGAGTTTGAGACCTACTTCTCGCTTTCATGCCAGAACTGTCCTGACGTGGTCCAGGCTCTGAACCTGATGAGCGTTCTGAACCCGGGCGTGCGTCACACGGCGATAGACGGAGCCCTGTTCCAGGACGAAGTGGAAAAGCGCGAAATCATGTCTGTACCCAGCGTTTACCTGAATGGTGAGCCTTGGGGGCAGGGCCGTATGACCCTGGAAGAAATTGTGGCCAGGCTGGATACCAAATCCGACGAGAAAGAGGCCGAGAGGATCAACCAGAAAGATACCTTTGAGGTTTTGGTGATCGGTGGCGGTCCGGCTGGCTCCGCAGCGGCTATTTACGCAGCTCGTAAAGGCATTTCCACTGGCTTGGCAGCTGATCGTTTCGGCGGGCAGGTAGCGGATACCATGAGTATCGAAAACCTGATTTCTGTGCCCTACACCGAGGGCCCGAAGCTGGTTGCAGCCATGGAACAACACGTTAAAGAATACGACGTGGACATCATGAACATGCAACACGCAGAAAAGCTGATTCCGGCTACCAAGCGCGGAATGCCCCATGAGATTCGCCTGGCGAACGGTGCGTCGCTCAAGGCCCGTACGGTTGTGCTTTCCACTGGCGCTCGCTGGCGCCCTCTGGGTGTTCCAGGCGAAGATGAATACCGCAACAAAGGCGTGGCTTACTGCCCGCACTGTGACGGCCCGTTGTTCAAGGGCAAGCATGTTGCGGTGATTGGCGGCGGTAACTCCGGTGTAGAAGCGGCGATCGACCTGGCAGGCATTGTGGGCCATGTGACGTTAATCGAGTTTGGAGCTGAATTGCGCGCAGACGATGTGCTGCAGAAAAAGCTGCGCAGCCTCAACAATGTGGACATTATTACGTCTGGCCAAACCACTGAAGTGGTTGGTGAAAACGGAAGGGTGAATGGCCTGAACTACACAGACCGCAACACCGGTGAAAACCACCATGTGGCTCTGGAAGGCGTGTTTATTCAGATCGGTCTGGTGCCCAACACTGAATGGTTGAAAGGCGATATCGAGCTGAGCCAGCACGGTGAAATCATCATTAACGACCGTAACGAAACCTCAATTCCGGGAGTTTTTGCGGCCGGCGACGCCACCACGGTGCCTTACAAGCAGATTGTGATTTCCATGGGCGAAGGCTCGAAAGCCGCACTGAGTGCGTTTGACTTCCTGATTCGCAATTCTGTGGATTAAAGCGAGAGCGCTACAGAGCAAAGCTGAAAGGGTGCTGGAGAGATCCTGCGCCCTTTTCTGGTATAGGCGCTTCCTTCTTTCCTCAACAGAGTTTGTGAAATGAGGCATTCATTCGGATTTGCTGCTTGCGTGGGCTTGCGCTGCTCGGTAATTTAGGCGCATCTATTTGATATCGTTGCAGGACTGCATGGAGGGTGAGTGTTTATATGGTGCATCGCCTAGCCCTGCTGCTGATTTTTTTTCTGTTTCTCTTAATGGGCTTTTTCCATATGGTACGGGTGGCCCAGGCCAACCCGGGCCCCAGTGTTGTGTTTTTGTCGCCGGATGACTCCCGTTTCTGGTACCTGGTTTCGGAGTTCATGGTGGAAGTGGCAGCCGACCTGGATCTGAATCTTGAGGTCCTGTTCGACCATGACAGCCACCGGTACAGCTATCTTCGTATCGCCGAAGACGTGCTCGGACGTGAAAACAAACCGGATTACCTTGTGTTCATGTTCAAGGAGCAGGTATCTACCCGGATGCTCACATACGCGAATGAGATGGGCGTCAAGGTGTTCACGATCGATACGGGAGTTCCGGCTGCTACCAAGGCCTCCGTCGGGGGGCCAAGAGAAACGCTTCCGAACTGGATTGGGCATTTGGCACCTGACAACGTTGGTGCCGGCCGCACGCTAACAACCATTCTTGAGCAGCAGGCACAACGTTTGGGCTTGGCCGGGCCAGGGCAGTCGCTGCCGCTCGTCGCGCTCTCGGGAACACTGGATTCGTCTGCCGCCAAGGACCGGCAGCAGGGGCTTGTAGACGCTGCTAGTGCCAATCGAAGCTATATCTTGCAGCTGGTGGATGCAGAATGGAGCCGTAAATTGGCAAAGACAAAAACGCGTGTATTGCTAAAGCGCTATCCGCAGGTTGCGGCAATCTGGAGTGCCAGTGACGGCATGGCGCTGGGTGCTATTGACGCGGCGAAGCAGGCGGGAAAACGTCCCGGTGAAGATGTTCTGGTCGGTGGTGTGGATTGGGAGCCCGAGGCTCTTGAGGCGATCCGGAGCGGTGAGTTGGCTGTCAGTCTTGGTCGCCATTTTATGGGTGGCGGGCTGGCCCTCCTGTTGCTGCACGATTATCACCATGGGTTCGACTTTTCGGACGATACATCCCCTCCGGTACTCAGCTACCAGCTTAAACCTGCCACCATCGATAACGTCGACATCGTAGAGAAGATTATGGAGCCGGAACACTGGCGAAACGTGGATTTTCGTCGTTTCAGCCGCGTGGTTGATGTTGGGGAACCTGGCGCCCGGCAAAGCGCCGATGACCTGATGGACGGGTTCACCAATGCTCTCGTTGCGGCTTACTCTAGATCAGCTTCCAAGCTATCGGTCGGTGCCCGTGCGGGCTCATCGCCCGATTCGGGGAACAAATGAGAATAAGCGTTCCGTATTCCAGATAAAATAAAATCGTGGGGGACGTCGTGGAAAACCCCATGATCGTTCACGTATTCCATGTGTGCTTCCCCTGCCTCGGTGTATTCCTGAAAAATGGAGTCGTTCACACCGTCGAACTCCAGTGGCTCTACGTTCATTAGTTCGCACAGCTGCTTGTTGAAAGCAGGGGTGGCCTTCACCCAGCGGCCGTTGAGATAAAGCTCGATAAACCCATGCATGCGGAAAATGTCCGAGCGCAGCCATTCGATCAGCTTTGGGCTTGAGAGGTGATTGCGCACATCGGCGAGACCCAAGCGGCTGGGTATACCAATTGATCTTGCCGCTGCGCCAAGCAATACAGCTTTTGGAATGCAGTAGCTTTCGCCGGTTTTGAGCGCATAGCTGGCGCTGAAGGTTTCGGGTTCGGGGCGGAAAACGTAGGGGTTGTAGCTCACGTTGTCCCGGGCTGCCAGATACAGGGCCTTCGCCTGCTCTACCTTATTTTCGGGTACGCCCTCCAGCCGGGCCGCAATCCAGGCTTTCAGTTCGGGCTGGTTGTAGTCAAAAAATTCAGTTGGCTGGAGGTAGTGTTCCATTGTTGTTGTCTATCCAGTTAGGGAACAGACCCCGGATCATCGCTGATTAGCAAGCTACAGGCAATGGCGATAACGACCACGGTGATTGCCGAAATGCATCATGCTTGCCGGTCAGCCGCCCCGAAACAGCTCATAAGCACACATGTTGACTGCGGAAGCCAAATTAAGTGACTCGATTTCGCCTTTGCCCGGGATGGTGTAAGGCGTTGCGCCCAGCTGGGCCAGTGCTTCCGGCGGAACGCCGCGGGCTTCGTTACCAAACAGGTAGCAGTCGTGCTGGTGGAATGATTCTGCTGTGAGTTTGTCCCCGTTCAGGTCCAGACAGGCAACCGAGTGGTAACGGCTGCTCAAGCTGCCCAAGGGCACCTCTGTTTCCAGCGGTACGTGGAAGATAGCGCCCATGCTGGCGCGCACCACTTTCGGGTTGTATGGGTCTACACTGCCGGGGCTTAGCAGGCAGCGAAAACCGCCAAACCAGGCCAGAGTGCGTAAAATTGTTCCGAGGTTGCCAGGGTCCTGAACCTCATGCAGGTAAACCGCTTTTTCGCCGGGTTTCGATGCAGGCTCAATGTCTTTGTCCGGCATGGGCACTACGGCGAGAATCCCCTGGGGCGTTTGGGTATCGGCGAGCAGAGCCATCTGGCGCTCGTTGACATGATGGGTTCTGAACGAGCTTGGCCAATGCTCATACGCACCGGTTACATACAGCTCGGCCGCGTTCAGCTCGGGCTGGCGCATCGCAGCTTTCTGCAGTTCCAGCACCAGGTGTTCGCCTTCAACCAGATAGTGGCCCAACGCCTGACGGTATTTTTTCTGGTGCAGTTTTTTGATGTCCTCCAGCTTCACGATGGGGCTCCGCTGTTCGTGTCCAGATCTTCCAGCATGGCCAGGGCCAGTGCTTCGGCCACCTTGATGCCGTCTACGCCGGCCGAAAGAATGCCACCGGCATAGCCTGCGCCTTCGCCTGCCGGATAAAGGCCGCGAGTATTCAGGCTTTGCAGACTGGTGCGATCGCGGGTGATGCGCACCGGTGAGGACGTGCGGGTTTCGATGCCGGTCAGGATGGCGTCCTTCCGGTCAAAGCCCCGGATCTGCTTGCCGAAAGCCGGCAATGCCTCGCGAATGGCTTCGATGGCATACGCCGGCAGGGAAGGCGCCAGGTCCCCCAGTTTGATGCCGGGCTTGTAGGACGGCTCGACGTCGCCCAACTCGGTGGAGGGTTTGCGTTTGATGAAATCTCCCACCAGCTGGGCAGGCGCGCAGTAATCACTGCCGCCGAGCGTATAGGCCAGGGACTCCAGGGCCTCCTGAAATTCCACTCCGGCCAGCGGGCCGCCTGGAAAGTCTTCTTCGGGATGCACGGCCACTACAATGCCGGCATTGGCGTTGCGCTCATTGCGGGAATACTGGCTCATGCCGTTGGTGACAACCCGCTCGGGTTCGGAGGTCGCAGCCACCACCGTGCCTCCCGGGCACATGCAGAAACTGTAGACTGCGCGCCCGTTGCTCGCGTGGTACACCAGTTTGTAGTCCGCTGCGCCCAAGGCGGGGTGTCCGGCGTATTTGCCCAGGCGAGCGTTGTCGATAAGCGATTGCGGGTGCTCGATACGAAAGCCGATGGCAAAGGGTTTGGCTTCAATAAACACATCGTTGCGCTGGAGCATGCGAAAGGTATCGCGCGCGCTGTGACCGAGCGCCAGAATCACATACCGGCTATCCAGGCGCTCGCCGCTGGCCAACTCTACGCCTTCAACGCGGCCATTGCGGGTGCGCAGGTTAGTGACCTTGCTTTCAAAGCGGATCTCGCCACCGAGGCGGATAATTTCCTCACGCATGGTGGCTACCACGCCGGTCAGCCTGAAGGTGCCGATGTGGGGTTTGCTGACATACATAATTTCTTCGGCGGCACCGGCACGGATAAATTCACGCATCACTTGGCGGCCGTAGAACTTCGGATCTTTGATCTGGCTGTAAAGCTTGCCGTCCGAGAACAGGCCCGCACCGCCTTCACCAAACTGCACGTTGGATTCCGGTGACAGCTGCTTTTTCCGCCACAAGGCCCAGGTGTCCTTGGTGCGACGGCGTACGTCAGTGCCGCGCTCCAGCACAATGGGCCGGAACCCCATTTGGGCCAGAATCAGGGCGGCAAACAGGCCACACGGGCCGAACCCGATCACCACCGGGCGTTCGGTGAGGCCAGCGGGTGCCTGTGCGACCGGGTAATAAGCGGTATCCGGTGCCGGCCGCACGTGCTGATCTTTTTCAAAGCGGGCCAGAATGGCGTCTTCGTTGCGCGCCTTCAGATCAACAATGTAAACGAACTTGATCTCGGTGTTTTTCTTGCGGGCATCGTAGCTGCGCTTGAACACGGTGAACTCCGCCAGATCGGCGTCGGCAATGCCCAGACGCTCGATAATAGCGGCTCTCAAGGCACTTTCGGGATGCTCCAGCGGCAGCGCCAGTTCGGTAAGGCGGATCATAATCAGTCCTGCGCGGCTCTGGCCGCCGATGGCGGGCTGGTTGCCGGGTATAAAGAAATCGGAAAATGTTGCGGCAATTGTACGTGCGCCCGGCCCGGATGTCAGGGTTTTGCCGGAAGGGCGCGCGACACGTACAATGAAGCCTTGATTGCCCCTTTTTGACGACCCTTTTTAAGAGCCCCTATGGCCCGATCCAAAAGCAGTAACCGTTGGCTTGAAGAGCACGTGAACGACCCCTTCGTGAAACAGGCGCAGGTCGACGGCTATCGCTCACGGGCCAGCTACAAACTTCTTGAAATCAACAAGAAGGACCGGCTGATTCACCCCAACATGGTGGTAATGGATCTCGGCTCTGCTCCGGGTGGCTGGTCGCAAGTGGCGGTTAATCTGGTGGGCCATAAGGGCAGGGTGCTGGCTTCTGACATACTGCCCATGGATGCCATTGCCGGTGTGGAGTTCATTCAGGGTGACTTTACTGAAAATTCGGTGTTTGAAGAAATCATGACAACTCTGGGCGATGGCCAGGTGGATGTGGTGATTTCCGATATGGCTCCGAATATCAGCGGGGTGACGGTTTCCGACCAGGCATCTTCGATGTATCTGGTAGAGTTGGCGCTGGATATGGCCAGCCAGGTGCTCAAACCCAAAGGCAGCTTTGTGGCCAAGGTGTTTCAGGGTGAAGGTTACGATGAGTATCTGAAAGCCGTCAGAGCCGTGTTCGATAAAGTTGTGACGCGAAAGCCGGACTCTTCCCGCTCTCGCTCCCGGGAAGTCTATATCGTTGGCAAGGGTTTCAAGGGCTGAACCGCATCCCGGCCAGCCCCGGTTAATCATTGGCCTTCGAAGCTCTTGAGCACGTTTACAACATTCACGCCAATGGCGTCCACATCGTACCCGCCTTCCATAGTGAATACTGTGGGCAGCCCCAGCTGTTCAATTCGTTTACCCAGAGACACGTAGTCTGCCGATTTCAGTTTAAAGAACGAGATCGGATCTTCTTCAAAGGTATCCACACCCAGAGCGATGACTAACGCGTCCGGCTGAAAGGCCGCAATGCGCTCGCAGGCGGTTTCGAGCCCCCGGCACCAAACGCTGTAGGGTGTTCCCGGAGGATAAACAATGTTGAGGTTATAGTCGTCACCTTCGCCTTCTCCGGTTTCATCTTCAAACCCGAGGAAGTGTGGGAAAACCAGGTCGGGATCGCCGTGCAGGCTGATGGTCAGTACATCGCTGCGATCATAGAAGATGGCCTGGGTGCCGTTACCGTGGTGGAAGTCCACATCCAGAATTGCAACCCGTTGGTAGCCCTGATCTCGAAACGCCTGCGCGGTGATAGCGGCGTTGTTGAAAAAACAGTAACCGCCAAACAGGTCGGCGTGGGCGTGGTGGCCAGGCGGCCGGCACAGGGCAAAGGCGGCGCGCTCGCCATTGGCGACGAGCTTCTGAGCGGACAGTGCAACGTTGGCAGAGGCACACACGGCTTCCCATGTGCCATCAGAGATCGAGGTTTCGGCCGCAAAACTGTAATAACCAAGCCGGCCGTCAATATCTTTGGGTACACGGGGCCGCATGCCACGGCCACACCACACAGCGGGGATAGCTTCGCCGGGCTTGCCTTCAGCCACCCAGTCAGCCCAACAGTGTTGCAGAAACGCTACATAATCTGCGTTGTGCACCCTTCTGACCGGATCAAGGCCAAACTCTTCCGGCTCGAGCACTTCACCAAGAACCTGGGATTTTACTCGCGCCAGAATGGTCTCTGCACGGGAGGGCTTCTCATGGGGCTCAATCAGAACACCGCCATCCAGTTCGGTTTTGACGGAGCGACGACTGTGCAGAGGTGAAAAAACGGTTTTCATGGAGTGGCTACCCGGGCTGTTTTGGCATCTGACTTTGCCACAGGAAGCGAAGTTGCTCAAATGGACGCCGGGTGTTTCAGCGGCTGTTTTTCGGTTATTGTCAAAGCGTATCATTGTGATAAAACGATACCTCACTGACCTGAAAATAAGGAACCCGTTATGGCGAACGACAGTTACCACGAACCGGTAGGCGAACTGACGGATGAAACCCGCGAAATGCATCGCGCGGTCAGTTCTCTGATGGAAGAATTTGAAGCGGTGGACTGGTACAACCAGCGAGTGGATGCCTGCAAGGATCCTGAATTGAAAGCGATTCTTGAACACAACCGCGATGAAGAAAAGGAACACGCAGCCATGGTGCTGGAATGGATTCGCCGCAAGGATCCTGTGATGGACAAGCACTTGCGCGAGTTCCTGTTTACTGAAGGTCCCATCGGCCACCACGACTGATCGGGCGGGCATGGTTTCTACACTGTGCCTCTTTGTCGATGCTTGCGCTGGCAGGGCAGCTGGTCAGGGAACTGGCCAATGCTGTCCGCAGACTGGCCCAAACAACCGCGACCTGAGAACGTGCAGGCCAATTTCGCCGGATACCCGGCTGCGCTATCTTGATTTCCAACGCGTTACCAGAATAACGACAGTGAAATTGAGAGATTGGTTATGAGCGAACAGCATTTTGACGTTTTGATCATTGGAGCCGGGGTGTCCGGCATCGGCATGGCCTGCCATCTGAAGCAAAAGTGCCCGGGCAAATCTTTCACCATTCTGGAGCGGCGCCAGTCACTCGGAGGCACCTGGGACTTGTTCCGCTATCCTGGCATTCGCTCGGATTCCGACATGTTTACCTTCGGCTACAATTTCCGCCCCTGGACAGGTGGCAAGGTGCTGGCGGACGGCGCTTCCATTAAAAATTACGTCAGTGAAACTGCAAAAGAACATGATGTTGAGCGGCATATTCGCTATGGTCTTTCGGTGCAAACCGCTGACTGGTCCAGCCTGGATAAATGCTGGAAACTGACTGCGGTGAATGAGGCGACTGGCGAGACGGAAGCCTATACCGCGAGCTTTCTGATCGGGTGTACCGGCTACTACAACTATGACCAGGGCTATAAACCGGATTTTCCCGGTGAGGCGGATTTCAAAGGCCAGATCGTTCATCCGCAGCATTGGCCCGAATCCCTGGATTACGCCAGCAAGAAGGTGGTGGTTATCGGCAGCGGTGCAACGGCGATTACACTGGTGCCAACCATGGCCGAGAAAGCGGGCCATGTGACCATGTTGCAGCGCTCACCGACCTACCTGATGCCGCTGCCCTCAACGGACAAAATGGCACTCACCCTGCAGAAGGCATTGCCCGCCAGAGCTGCTTATCGGCTGACCCGGGCTCGCAACATCTCGATTTCCCGGTTTCTGTATCAGCGCTCCCGCAAAAGCCCGAAAGCTATGCGCCGCTTGTTCCTGAGCATTATCAAACGTCAGGTGGATGACCAGACCAACATGCGTCATTTCACGCCAGACTATAATCCCTGGGATCAGCGTCTGTGTGTGGTAAAAGATGGCGACCTGTTCAAAGCAATGAAAGCGGGCCGGGCGTCGATTGCGACCGATCATATTGAGCGTTTCACCGAGACCGGTATTCAACTGAAGTCTGGTGAGCACCTGGATGCTGACATCATCATTCCGGCCACTGGCCTGGATATTCAGATGCTCGGTGGGATCAAGCCGAAGGTAGACGGCGAGGACGTCGTTCTGAAAGACAAGGTTGTCTACAAGAGTCTGATGGTTGAAGGCGTACCAAATGCGGGGATGATCTTTGGTTACACCAATATTTCCTGGACCCTGAAAGTGGATATCGCCAGTGAGTACCTGTGCCGCCTGATTAACCACATGGATCGGCGCGGGATTCGCGTGGCCGTGGCCAGAGATACCGGGAACAGTCTGGGTGAGGATACCGTAATGGGCTCACTGGACGCCGGTTACATCAAGCGCGCTGCTGATCGTCTTCCGCGCCAAGGCACACACGGCCCGTGGAAATCTTCTCAAAATTACCTGGAGGATGTAAAAACTCTGCGGTTTGACTCAATTGAAGACGGCTACATCGAGTTTGATGGCAGGCTGACCGCAAACCGGAAGGGCGAATCCCGTGGGTTTTTCCGGCCCCTGCGCTCGGCACTGTTTGGTGGCTGAGTAATTGCAGGAAGCAGTCTTTTCTGTGTCTTGCAACGAGTTATTTCTTGCCGAGATAAGCCGCCCGGATGCCTTCCCAGCTTTCGCCTTCTGTTACCCGGAGAACCTGCTGGGATATTGGCCCCCGAAGCGGGCTGTCATCCGGCAGCGCCAGTGCGTAAAGCTGCTCTGCAAACACCCCCGGGAGGACCGTCAGCTTTTGTTGGCCCAGCTGCAGGTTCCGATACTGCATCAGTGCGCGGTCATACACGATGGCATCGGTTTCGCCTTTGGCTACTGACACCATGGCGGACGTGAGATCCGGGTAAGTCTGGTAGCGAACCCGTTGTTCCTCCAGATAACGCTGGCTGGCGGTATTGGCAATGGTGGCCACCACTTTGCCGGGCAGATCATCCGCGCCCTGAATGCCCGAACGCAGGTTGCTTACGGTCAATGAAGAGGTAATGGCTGCGGTAAAGCTTGCCACCATGATCAAACCTGCGAACATCCAGACCAGGCCGATCAGCCGGCCTGCAAGTGATACCGGTGCCTTGTCACCGTAGCCCACCGTTGTCATGGTGACCGCCGCCCACCAGAAGCTTGAGCCAATACCCTCTGCAGTTGACCCCCCGAATTGCTCCGGGTTACGGCGTCGCTCAACCAGCCAAAGTAGAAAACCGACGCCCAACAACAGGGCGCCCAGGGCGAGTACCACGCTGAGAAACTTCCAGCTTATTAGCGCCTTAAGGCTGCTTAGTAGACTCGTTTCCGGCACGGGAGGAACAGCAATAGACAGGCCTGTCTGATAGAAAGGGTGGCTGAAATCGAAACGGGCTTCGCGGTCGGCCGTCATGGTCAAAGCACCGACCGCCACGTCGATATCACCGCTCTCTACGGCCCCGAGCAGCTCATTGAAGCTCAGGGGGACCCATTCAAACTCCCGCTCCATGCCTGCAGCAATATCTTCCCAGAGGTCGATGCTGATTCCCTCCCAGCGACCATCGTCTGTTTGCATGACAAACGGTGGAACCTTGGTGATGCCTATTTTCAGAGGCTGCTCCTGGGCGTGAATCTGGCTGGAGATACCCAACGCGAGTAAGAAAAGACACGACAGAATTCGTATAAACATAGCTGTGTTCAGCCCCACGGTGGGGCTGAGCTCCTTGTTGTCTGTTAGCGACCCTTTTTAAAGGCGAAACGCGGGAGGCCTACGTATTAACACGTAGTTAGATGAAATTATACTCCCCGATTGATTATCCGGATCGCTTGATAGGGTCTGATTGGTCTAGTATGAAGTTTGTACGTCGCCAAAAGGAACCCCCCCAATGAACGTCTTCAGGATTATTATTTTACCTCTCATTTTATTGCTGTGCTGGGGCGTGACCCAAGCCGCAGATGGCTTGGTTGTGGTGAAAAGTAACCACAGCGTAGCGGCTACCGCCGACAAGCTTGAAGCGGTTTTGAGTGAAAATGGCATGAAAATCATGAACAGGATCAATCATGCCGCCGGCGCCGAGTCAGCAGGTTTGGAACTGCGACCGACCGAGGTGGTGATTTTTGGTAACCCGAAAGTGGGAACACCCTTGATGCAGTGCGCGCAGAGTGTCGCAGTGGATCTGCCCCAGAAAGCTCTGATATGGGAGGATGAAGGTGGTCAGGTCTGGCTGGGTTACAACGACCCAGAATATCTGAAAACCAGGCATTCCATTGAAGGCTGTGACGCTGTGTTGGAAAAAGTGAGCGGTGCCCTTGCGAAATTCTCCAGCGCCGCAACCCGTTGACAGCGCAACCTTCAGACAAATAAAGCCACAAGCAAGCTACGGGTATCGCCATGGTTGCGGATACCCGGTAGTGCACTGAGCCCTTAGCTCCCCTGGTTTTGCCGTTTAGGAAGTGCATCCTTGCAGCCGATACGTTCCGCTTTAGCCTATATCGCCCTCATAGCCGCCATTCTTGCGTTGCTTCCCGGTATGGCAGGTCTTGGCGCCGGGGCGGTCAGCCTGGCTGTCGTTTTGGGGTGGCAGGACATGCGTCGTGTACCCAAGGCCGTTTTTCTCGTGGCGGGACTGGCGCTGGTGTTCGCTTTGGGGCGTGATCCTGGCCTGATCGGCGCGGCGGCGGGGAATATGAGCCGTCTTGCGGGGCTGGTACTGGCGGTGATGATCTTGTCCTCCGTGCTTGGTCGCACCAGTGACTTACAACAAATTTCCATCAGCCTGTTCGGAGGCAACCCAGTCGTTCGATACCTGAGTCTTGCATTCGGTACCTCGGTTGTTTCCATACCTCTGAATTTCGGTTCTGTGGCCATCGTCGGCAGCCTGGTGGGTGAGCGAGTTCGCAGCAACGGAGACTCGCCAGCTACTCGTAACGCGGCCCGTGCGGTTTTAAGAGGCTTTGGTGTATCGCCTACGTTTTCTCCGCTATCGATTTCTGTGGTGCTGACACTTACGCTTTTGCCTGGCCTCGGCAGCCTTGATTTGTTGTTATTTACCGTTCCGTTCTCGGCCGCGCTCGTTCTTTGCGGGCTGATCTGGCGTGAGTCAGAAAGCGTTCAGCAAATGGATGCCCCCGTGAACAAAGCTGGCGTGGCGCCCTGGTTACGATTTGGCACTCTCATCCTGGCTATCTGCGCTGGCGTGTTCCTGTTCAGTCAGCGGTATCAGCTCAGTTATGCCCATGCGGTTACGCTCAGTTGTATGGTTGCGGTGATTGGCGCGAGGTTATTGGCCTGGATACGTAAAACAAACCCACCCCTGGTTAATATGTCCAGCGTCAGCAATGAGTTGGCGATTGTGGGCGGGTCTGCGTTTCTTGGCTCGGTTATCAGCGGGGCAGTGTTGGGGCAGATCAGTGGGGATCCGACGTTGCCCAACTGGCTTTGGCCTGTGATCGCAGCCTGTGTACCCTGGGTTTTCTTTGCGGCCGGCCTGGCCGGCATTAACCCCATTGTAGTTGGTACCCTTGCAGGGGGCATTCTCGGAGCCATCTGGCCGGAAAGGGCGCTGCTTGGCTTGGGTATTGGCATGGTAACGGGGTGGGGGCTTACCGCTTTCGGTACGCCGTTTGCCGCCAATGCGCTTATTATGGAGCGTTTGACGGGCTATGCAGCCATGGATGCCTCATTCCGCTGGAATCTCCGGCTGTCCCTTGTCGGGCTGATTGCTGCCAGCCTGCTTGCCGCGGGTGTCACGGCGGTGAGGGTATAAGGCTACAATCCCCTATGGCTAATTCCGCAAGCCTCTGTTAAGGTTTGCCGCATCCTGCCTCTAGGGATTCCGCAGTTCCAGGCTTTGAGCCTTTTTGCGAACCATCCATACGACCTGTCAGAGGACGTCACCCCGATTACCGGCGCGTGACTGTAGTCGTCTTTTATTCCATGAATCTTCATGGCATCTGCCCACATTCGCCGAGAACGGTGTTCGTGGAGGCAGAACAATCAAGAGTTAATCCTATATGAGTTTTTCTTCACTCGGTCTTTCCGAGCAGCTGGTCCGTGCCACCGCCGACCAGGGTTACGATACCCCGTCTCCCATTCAGCTCCAGGCCATTCCTGCCGTACTTTCCGGTAAGGATGTTATGGCTGCAGCCCAGACGGGCACAGGCAAGACTGCGGGCTTTACACTGCCATTGCTGCAGCGCCTGGCGGATAAGCCTCGCACAGGTAAGGGCCCCCGCGTACTTATCCTGGCGCCCACACGGGAACTGGCCGCGCAGGTTCACGACAGCGTAAATCTTTACAGCAAATATGTTCCCACCAAGGCCGCTGTGGTTTTTGGTGGTGTAAAAATCAACCCGCAGATGATGAAGCTGCGCAAAGGCCTGGATGTGCTGGTTGCCACACCTGGCCGCTTGATGGATCTGTATCAGCAGAACGCTGTGAAGTTCAATGAAGTGGAAATCCTGGTGCTGGACGAAGCCGACCGCATGCTGGATATGGGCTTTATCCGTGACATCAAGAAGATTCTTGCGCTCTTGCCAGCCAAGCGTCAGAACCTGCTGTTCTCGGCGACTTTCTCCGGTGAGATTCGTGCGCTAGCTCAAGGACTGTTGAATAACCCGGTACAAATCGATGTGGCGGTCAGAAACACCACCGCTGAGACGGTAAAACAGTCTGTGTACGCTGTTGATCAGAGCCAGAAAACTGCGCTGTTGAGTAAGCTGGTTCGTGATAACAGCTGGGAACAGGTGCTGGTATTTACCCGCACCAAGCACGGCGCCAACCGCCTGACCCAGAAGTTGGAAAAAGACGGCATCACGGCAGCGGCCATACACGGCAATAAATCCCAGGGCGCCCGCACACGCGCTCTGGCAGACTTCAAGCAGGGCCAGGTGCGCGTACTGGTTGCCACTGATATCGCAGCCCGTGGTCTGGATATCAAACAGCTACCGCAAGTGGTTAACTTTGAGTTGCCTAACGTGCCGGAAGACTATGTGCACCGCATCGGCCGGACCGGCCGCGCTGGTGAAAGTGGCCACGCGTTGTCATTGGTAAGTGCCGATGAACTCAAGATGCTGGTAGGTATCGAGAAGCTGATCAAGAAGCAGCTGCCGCGCAAGGAAATGGAAGGTTTTGAGCCCAAGAACAATGTGGCGCTCAAACCGAAAGCCAAGGCGGATCCGAGCAAGGCTCGCAATCGCAGCGGTGGTAACGGTCGGCCGGCAGGTAAACCCCGCAGCTTTGGCGATAAGCCCGGCGGGCGTAGCGGGGGTCGTAGCCAGAGTGGCAATGGTCAGCGTGGACGTTCTGCCCAGAGCCAGACTTCATAAAGAGTGTTTGAAGCCTTTCAGGCAACAGGCAACTGATTAAACAATGCGGAGCTTCGGCTCCGCATTGTCGTTTTCGGGAATCAGAACTTGTAGGTGAAACCTACCATGTAGACCATGGGGTCGATCTCGACGTCGAATTCGTCCAGAGTTTCAACTTTTGCCGTGGTATCAATGTCTGCCCACCACACAGCTGCGTTCAAACCGAAGTTTTCACTAAGCATATAGTCCAGCCCGATTTCAGCAGCAACGCCTACGCTGTCATCCAGTTCGATATCCAGGCCGGATAGAGCGCCAGTAGTCTTTTCTTCAAAGAAGTTAGTGTAGTTCACACCCACGCCTACGAAAGGCTGTAGTGCGGACGAACTGTGCATCGGGAAATATTGCAGTGTCAGGGTTGGTGGCAGGTGCTTGGTTTCAGCAAGCTTGCCCGCTGCTTCAAGATCCCCGGCCCCGCTGATGTTGTGTTTGAACGGAGTCGCCCCCAACAGGCCCAGACCGATATTGCTTGTAAACATATAAGTTGCGCGAATACCGAGCTGAGTATTGGAATCCACTGCGACACGAGCATCGGTTCCGAGTGCGGGTAAGCCGCCAACAGTGATTGCATCGCTTGAATCATCCGGCGCCACGTGCACAGCACCTGCGCGCAGAATGAAATCACCGGCTTCGAAAGCCTGAGCGGCGGGTGCAACGGCCATAACGGCGGCTGCGATAACACTGAGTTTGAACGTACGGGACATATCTATCTCCTTAACCTGAATCGTTGTTGCGCCCAGATTAAAGGCCTCAGAGATAGGGAACTTGATATAGCGCAATAATCGCGAATGGATGATTTGAGTTAGCGCGACGGATTGACGCAACTCAAGAAATTGGTGAGCAGTGTATTTTTTCGGATTGTCACGCGGGGCTTTTTTTGCTGCCGGGCAAGTCGACGCCAGGCACAAACACGTCTCGTACCGTGATGGTTTCACCTTTCGCGTTTAGTACCTGAACGGTCTGGACAGGTTGCCCGGTTGCCCGATCGCGCAAATCCAGTGGTGACTCATCCGGTGCAGGGTTCCACTTGTCTCCCCACTGGCGCAGGGCAATAACCACCGGGAACAGATCCCGGCCTTTTTCGGTAAGCCGGTACTCGAAGCGGGACCCGTGCTCGCCAACTTCCACTTTTTTCAGCACCCCGTTGTCCACGAGGCGGGCAAGACGGTCGCACAGGATGTTCTTGGCGATACCCAGCTCCTGCTGAAAATCCACAAAACGCCTGGTGCCGTACATGGCGTGCAGCACTATAAGCAGCGACCACCAGTCCCCCACCTGATTCAGGGCGCGGGCGACGGAGCAATTGGAGTCATCAAAACGTTTTCTGGCCATGAGATGAAGTGTACAGAATAAGGTTGCATCTTAAAACCAGATTAAATAGAGTTGCGTTAAGAGACCAGATTAGTGAGGTAGCTATCAAGGCTACCGAGTCGCTGTAATCAACATCAATCGCTAACATCGATTCTTTTCAGGGAGTAGTTACTGATGACCATGAATCTTGGCCCCATGTTTGAGCCATTCGAAATTCACAACCTCACGCTTCGCAACCGGGTTGCTATGGCGCCCATGACCCGTAACTTCTCACCTAAGGGTGTTCCCGGTGAGAACGTGGTCGCCTACTATCGGCGGCGCGCAGAGGCCGGTGTGGGCCTTGTCATTACCGAGGGCACGACAGTGAATCATCCCGGTGCCAACGGCTACCCGAATGTGCCCGCCTTTCACGGTGACGAGGCGCTCTCAGGCTGGAAAAAGGTGGTAGATGCAGTGCACGAAGCCGGTGGTGCAATCTTCCCGCAGCTTTGGCATGTCGGTTCCGTGCGCAAGGAAGGCACTGACCCCGATCCGTCTGTTCCCGGCTATAGCCCGTCTGGCCTGTTTGCGCCTGGCAAGCCTAATGGCAAGGCAATGAGCAAAGGGGACATCGAGGACGTAGTCACTGCGTTTGCCGATGCCGCGCAGGATGCCAAAGCGCTCGGGTTTGACGGCGTAGAGATTCATGGCGCCCACGGTTATCTGTTGGACCAGTTTCTCTGGGAAGGCACGAACCAGCGGGATGACGAGTATGGCGGTAGCATGGAAAACCGCCTGCGCTTTGTCGTAGAGATTGTGTCAGCGGTTCGTCACCAGGTGGGGCCTGATTTCCCGATCATGCTGCGCTTTTCCCAATGGAAGCAGCAGGATTACGATGCCAGGTTGGTAAATAGCCCGGAAGAACTCGAACAGTTCCTCAAGCCGCTGGTTGAAGCAGGCGTGGATATTTTCCATGCCTCAACCCGCCGTTTCTGGGAGCCGGAGTTTGAAGGTTCCAACCTTAATCTGGCAGGCTGGACGCAGAAGCTGTCCGGCAAGCCCGCCATGTCTGTTGGCAGCGTTGGACTGACCGAAGATTTCATCAGCGGCACCATGGCCAGTAAGCAAGAGTCGGTTGAGCAGTCGGGTATCGACGAACTGGCAGAGCGCATGAACAATCATGAGTTCGAATTGATTGCTGTCGGTCGGGCGCTGCTGCAGGATCCGGAGTGGCTCACAAAGGTGAAGGAAGGACGGCTTGGTGAAGTGGACGACTTTGCCCGCAAATCCCTAGCCAAACTGTACTGAACCCGGACAGAATATTTCCTCTCTGTAACAGCACACCCCCATTGCCTGAGCGTATGATGGGGGTGTTTTTTTATGGCTAGAAGTTTACAGGAGGGAAGGCAATGTCTTTGAAGAACAGTCTTTCAGTTTTGATGCTTGCGAGCCTGCTGGCGTTTGCCGGTTGTGCCACCGTAGGCAAAGACTTTTCCACGCACAATATCGATCAGATTACGGTGAATGAAACCACCCGGGCGGACATTCAGGAAATGTTTGGTGAGCCCTGGCGCACCGGTGTTGAAGACGGGAAACGCACCTGGACCTACGGCAAATACCGTTGGTCAGCCTTCGGTGATGCGGAAACCACGGATCTGGTTGTACGCTTCAATCCCGACGGCACGGTGTCGTCCTACGTTTACAACACCACCGAGTAACGATTCTGTTGATGCGGTATCCGGAAGATCCGGGTACCGCATATATCAGGGTTTATTTGGCTTAGTTTCTCAGCCCGCTCACCAGCTTGTCGATGCTGTCTTTGGCATCTCCGAACAGCATGCGGGCGTTGTCCTTGAAGAACAGAGGGTTTTCCACCCCGGAATAGCCTGTGGCCATACCCCGTTTGAGAATGACCACCTGCCGTGCCTTCCAGACTTCAAGCACTGGCATGCCGGCGATCGGGCTGCCCGGGTCTTCTGCTGCGGCGGGGTTCACCGTGTCGTTGGCGCCGATAACCAGCACCACGTCTGTCGCCGGGAAGTCCGCGTTGATTTCGTCCATTTCCAGCACTATGTCGTAGGGCACATGGGCCTCTGCCAACAACACGTTCATGTGGCCGGGTAGGCGGCCGGCAACCGGGTGAATGCCAAAACGCACATTCACGCCGCGCTCTCTCAGCAGTTTGGTCATATCACTGACCCCGCTCTGGGCCTGAGCCACGGCCATGCCGTAACCCGGCACGATAATCACTGAATCGGCATTGCGCAGTTCCTCGCACACCTCGTCTGCACTGATCTCCACGGCCATCTGATCGTCAGAGCCCGCTGCGGCAGAGTTGCTGCTGGTCTGGCCAAAACCGCCAAGGATAACGCTGATAAATGACCGGTTCATGGCCTTGCACATGATGTAGCTTAGAATGGCACCGCTGCTGCCCACCAGCGCGCCGGTTACGATCAGCAGGTCATTGCCCAGCATGAAGCCTATGGACGCTGCGGCCCATCCGGAATAGCTGTTGAGCATGGACACCACCACCGGCATGTCGGCACCGCCAATGGCCATGATCAGATGAACCCCCAAAACGGCGGCTATTACAGTCATCAGCACCAGGGCAAGTATGCCCAACGCCATACTGTCGGTACCCAGGAACCAGGCACCAAGTAGCACCGATACCGCGATTGCAGCGAGGTTCATCAGGTGTCGGCCTGGCAAGGTGAGGGCTTTGCTGTCGATACGGCCATCCAGCTTGCCGCAGGCCACCAATGAGCCAGTGAAGGTCACGGCGCCGATAAAGATGCCCACAAACACTTCCACCAACTTGATGGTGTGCTCGGCACCTGTGGTGTGAATCAACGGGTCTATGTAGCCGGAAAAGCCCACCAACACAGCCGCCAGACCCACAAAGCTGTGCAGCAGCGCAACCAGTTGCGGCATCTGGGTCATTTCCACCTTGTTGGCGATGACAATGCCGATACTGGCGCCAGCCAACACCGAGATCACGATGGCGATGAGCCCGCTGTCACTGACACTGGCCATGGTCGCCACCAGCGCAATGAGAATGCCGGCTACCCCGTAAAGGTTGCCCCGGCGCGCCGATTCCTGATGGCTCAAGCCTCCGAGGCTGAGAATAAACAATACACTGGCGACCACGTAGGCCACACTGACGAGTCCTGTACTCATGGTGGTCGCCTCCTATCTGCGGAACATTTTGAGCATGCGATGGGTAACCCGGAAGCCACCCCCTACGTTGATGCTGGCAATCAGCACCGCCACAAACGCCATGATTCCGACCGCGACGTTTTCTGCCTGGGCCAGGTGCAACATGGCACCAATCACGATAATGCCGCTGATGGCGTTGGTTACACTCATCAGGGGTGTGTGCAGGGAGGCGGTTACGTTCCAGACAACCTGCCAGCCAATGAAGCAGGCCAGCACAAACACCGTAAAGTGCCTGAGAAAGCTCTCCGGTGCGTGAGCGCCAACGCCATACAGCGCAGCAAGGGTGACAATCAATACAGCACCCTTGCCAATCAGGCTGCGGCGCTGAGACTCCTTGTGCGCGGCCGCTTTCTGTTCTGCTGACGGCTCCTCAGTGCCCGGCGCGGGTTTGGGGCTCGTTGGTGTCTGCGGTTGTGGCGGTGGCCAGGTCACATCCTGATCCAGCACAACGGTAAGACCCCGAATCACGTCGTCGTCCATATTCACCTGGGGCTGGCCGTCTTTCTCTGGCGTCAGTTCAGTCATCAGGTGGAAAAGGTTGGTGGCGTAGAGATCACTGGCCACTTTGGCCATGCGACTGGGCAGATCCGTGTAGCCAATCAACGTGACGTCGTGCTGCTCGACAATTTTGCCCGGCTCGGTGAGTTCGCAGTTACCGCCGCGTTCTGATGCCAGATCGACTATCACACTGCCGGGCTTCATGGATTTCACCATCTCGGCAGTGATCAGCTTGGGCGCCGGCTTGCCGGGAATCAGAGCGGTGGTGATGATGATGTCGACTTCTTTGGCCTGCTCGGCAAACAGCGCCATTTCTGCCTTGATGAACTCATCGCTCATCTGCTTGGCGTAACCGCCTGTGCCGCTGCCTTCTTCCTCACCAAAATCCAGCTGCAAAAATTCGGCACCCATGCTTTCAATCTGTTCCTTCACTTCCAGCCGGGTATCAAACGCCCGCACGATAGCTCCCAGGCTGTTAGCTGCGCCCACCGCCGCAAGCCCTGCTACACCAGCCCCGATAACCATTACCTTGGCTGGCGGCACCTTGCCTGCTGCCGTTATCTGGCCGGTGAAAAAGCGCCCGAAGTGATTGGCCGCCTCCACCACAGCGCGGTATCCGGCGATGTTGGCCATGGCGCTCAGTGCATCCATTTTCTGGGCGCGGCTGATCCGGGGCAGGCTGTCGATGGCGAATGTGGTGATTTTTCGGGCCGCAAGTTTACTCAGAAGTTCAGAGTTCTGAGCAGGCCAGATATAACTGATGAGAAAGCCACCCTCTTTCATCAGATCGGCTTCATGCTTGCCCAGCGCCGGGTTCTCCATGGGAGCGCGAACCTTCAGAATGAAATCCGCGCCGCTCCACAACGAGTGGGCATCGGCGGCAATGGTCGCACCAACGGCTTCATAGGCTTCATCGCGGTAATGCGCCGCTTCGCCCGCACCGGACTCAACCGCGACTTCGTAGCCCAAAGCAATCAGCTTGTGTACCGATGGCGGTGTTGCTGCAACCCGTCGCTCGTCTGTAAATATCTCTTTCGGAATACCAATCTTCATGATGCAAACGCCCTCTGTTTGGACCCCTGAAACAAATGTGAGCTACCTACATCCTAGTGCAAGTTCAAGACTTTGCCTGCCATACGTTCTGTTGCGTACGGCAGGCATCCGGATAAGGCGCTATGCTTCGCGTTTTTGCACCCGCCAGGACTTTTTTCGATGTTCGAGATGTTTTTCAGTACGTATATCAGTAGTACGATCCGCTTTCTGTTTCTGCTGGCCCCTTTCTTTGCGGTATCCATGTTTATCGCGTTGACCCGTGGGCTGCCTGCGGCCGAAAAAGTCTCGATTATTCGCCGGGCATGCATCGCGGCCTCCGTTATGGGCGTAATATTGTTCTTTGGTGGGCCGGTGCTGTTCAGTGCCATTGGTATTACTCTGGATTCCTTTCGCATTGGTGCCGGCACTCTGCTGTTCCTGACCGCCATCAGCCTGGTCACTAGCGGCACCCGCAACCACGCCACTGGCCTGCCGGAGGAAGATCGCGACGACATCGCTGTGGTGCCACTGGCGGTTCCGGTGATGATTGGTCCCGCCACCATCGGTGCCATTCTGGTATACGGCGCTGAGCTCAAGAATGTACCGGAAGTCGCCGGGGGCCTGTTTGGGCTACTTTCCGGTCTGCTGATCCTGGGTATCTTGCTGCATCTGTCCGGGTATCTGGAAAAGGCCCTGGGTAAAACTGGCCTCAACATTCTCTCTAAAATCAGCGGCCTGGTACTCTCGGCCATGGCCGCAGAAATTGTTCTGACAGGCATTACCGGCTTTATCTCCAGTACGGGTCTGATAGGAGCCTAAGGAGGCGCGATGTCCAACGACACCATAGAGCGCAACCGAAACCGGCAGGACTTCTCCGGCATAGAATCGATCTGGCTGTTCGGTTATGGCTCGCTGATTTACAAAGTGGATTTCCCGTTTCTGGAACAACGCCCCGCTTCAATCCACGGCTGGGCACGTCGGTTCTGGCAGGGATCTCACGATCACCGCGGTACGCCGGAAGCTCCGGGCCGTGTGGTTACGCTTATTGAACAGCCCGGAGCCATATGCAAAGGCATGGCTTTCCGGGTGTCACCGATAGTGTTTGAGTATTTGGATGTGCGGGAGAAGAATGGCTACCTGCGATTCACCACAACCCTGACGTTCAATAACGGCAGTCATGGCGAGGGGTTGGTTTACATTGCCACAGAGGACAATGAAGCGTTCCTTGGCCATGCTCCGGAAGCGGATATAGCCCGTCAGATTGCTTCAGCCGTTGGCCCTAGCGGCCTTAATTCTGAATATTTGTTGAGACTTGCAGAATCTTTGCGTGCACTGGGTGATGAGTGTTCGCACACATTTTCTATAGAGGCATTCTTAAAGGCAGACTCTTGAGCCAGCCATCGTGGGCGAGGGGCGGGATTGAACCCCCGGGCAGGTGTAGTGGTTCAATGATTCCGGACACCAACGTAGGTGGTAAGATCGCCACCATAAACGAGGTGTCTGATGACCAGAAAGCGACGTTCTTTTTCTCCTGAGTTCAAACAGGAAGCAGCCAGCTTGGTGCTGGATCAAGGTTACACGATTCCCCAGGCGAGCGTGTCCCTGGGAATTGGTGAAAGCGCTATCCGGCGCTGGGTTAACCAACTGACCGAGGAGCGTGACGGTGTCACTCCGAAGGGCAAGGCGTTAACCCCGGAGCAGCGCCGTATTCAGGAGCTGGAAGCCCGCTGCAAGCGTCTTGAACAGGAGAAAGACATACTAAAAAAGCACCGCTCTCTTGATGTCGGACGACATGAATCGTACGTGCTGATAGACCAGTTGAGTGAGCGAATGCCTGTTGAAATGGTCTGCTCAGCGAGGAAGGCGTTGTCGTCGGCCGCTTCAAGGTTCGACGATTGATGAGTGAGCTGGGGCTGATCTGTAAGCAGCCGGGCCCTCACGCCTACAAGCAGGCGACCGTTGAGCGACCGGATGTCCCGAACCATCTGGCTCGTGAGTTTACGGTAAACCGGCCGAATCAGGCGTGGTGTGGTGACATAGGAGCGTCAACGCACCGATAGAGAGGCTGTTCCGGAGCCTGAAATCTGAATGGATACCGGCCCTGGGATATCGGAATCTACCTGAGGCCAAAAAAGATGTTGGTGGCTATCTAATGGACTATTACAACCGGCAGCGACCTCACACATTCAATGATGGCATTCCGCCCGTTGCAGCTGAGGAAAACCTCAAAATACTGTCCGGGATTAGTTGACCACTACAATTACATCCGCCTTTAAACAAAAGCGAACCTTGGTAATAAAGGTGCTGGGGTAGGGCAGGGTACTAGACGGTCCTGGTTGAACCGAAGGCTGCCTAATGAACAGTCAGAGATCTGTTTGAGGCTGTGAGCATGTGGGAAATTGGGTTATGCCTCCTTAGAGTCTTAAGTAACTGCCCTGGCTCAAGAACAGGGAGTGCCTACTTTAAAACATGGTTTTAAAAAAGCTCTTAAAAACAATATCTCGCGCGGCTATAAGAACAGTATGCGACAAGCGACTGGCGGAGAATAATCTAGGATTGGAACCTCATATCCTCGTCGTTCGATGGGATAACAAATTAGGGGATGCTATAGTTTCATCCTTCTTCTATAGAGAAGCGAAAAAACTGAACGCCAAAGTTACGGTTCTTACCACACCTGAGCTAGAACCTTTATATACCAAGGACTTTGGGGTAGAGCACATTATCGCAACTAGTCCAAATCCCAGTTTTGGTGAGCTCCGGACAATAGCTAAACAACTGGAGCAAGTAGATGCGGTGGTTCATTTGGTTGGTAGAGTTCAGCCGAGTGAAATATTGTTTTTCTATTTGCTCCAACCTGTGCTCATTTATTCACTGGACGATGCGCTGCTATGTGTGAACCGTAAGTTCAATGCGCGAACTGCAGGGCAATCATTTGCCTTAAAGTATGAAGCAATACTTCGTGATCTGGGTTTGAAATCGGTTAACAACGAGTATGTGATACCTTGGCCTGAGAACCCCAAGCGATTGGTAGATGTGCCAGAAATTTTGTTCAACCCGTACGCAAGCCGTCCGGATAAGAGTATCAGCCACGAAAAATCGCTAGAGCTGCTTTGCAGAGTCGCCAAAAAATACCCGCAACAAATTATCGGCGTCCTCAGCAATAATTCGGACAGACCAAAGGCTGAGAAACTTGTTGAGGAAATCAATCTCTCGAATGTACTTGCTTTGAGCGATGTTGATACGCCTCAGGATGTCGCCTTTTTGATGAGTCAGGTTGAAGTCGTAATTTCCGTAGACACCGCAATTGTTCATTTAGCGGTGGGGCTGGGGAAGAAGTTAATTGCCATATACCCTTATACAAAAGAGCCCAACCCTTGGCTGCCACCGCTATGTGACAATGTTGCGGTTGTTCTTAGCTATCATGATACCTCTCGCTACGATCGAACTGGCGTTAAAAATATGAATTTATTCAGTAGCCTAGAGGTAATGAGTACGCTAGAGCCTTGGATTAAGTTCGAGAAACGAGAACTCAATGTGGACTTGGATTCCTACTAGGAATGGCATTCCTGTTGTCCGTAACTTATCGGCTCACCAGTTGTTCCAGTCGTTCAGCTTCTCCGATCCAGTAACCCGGATCGCCGTCAATGTGAAGGAATAGCTTGGAAAGTAGCGTCCCACCCTCCAAAAAATCTGAAACGGACTCAATGTGATTGGAGGTGCGAGTGAAATAGGTGTTATAGAGTTTGAGCAATGATGGCTTCGCTAAGAGGAAGTCTTCCGGTTCGACATCTCGGCGGCTCATAACCTCGCAAGTAGAGAAGTTATAGGAAGGTCTGTAGCCTGGATCCACGTTGGAATGAGGGATTGGATGCAAATTGCTTTCCTGCTCAGCGATTATCTCTCGGATTTCTCCCGGATTACCCCAGTCGTGCTTGTTTTTAATAAACCCCTTTTCAATAGCTTCACCGAGGATTGGATTGCCTGGCTTGGACCCGAATAGCGCTTCGCTGTACCAATGAAGCTCTTCCGTGAGCCCGTTGGGGAAAAGATTGCCGCTTGGGTCATGGAATAAGAGCGTATCGGCATCCAACCACGCACCTCCATGCCTATAGACAAATGCCAGCCGAATGTAGTCGCTTTTGGCAACAATCGATTCGATTCCAGAGTTCATTTTAAAGGGAAGAGGGTTGAATGCCCAATTGGTTTCTAGGGTGGTGGAGTCAATATACTGTGAAGCATTGGAGGTGGTAAGTAGAAGAAACTTATCTCCTAAAGCCCTTCGCATAGATGCGATAGCTAACGCGACCCAGGGAGGAATGCGGCTCCCGGGGGCCGTTTCCCAATACGTCACATATTTTGGGATGGCGTTCCCTGCTGAAGTTACCATTCAGTAGACAGTCCTTTTGAATCGAGTAGTCCAGCGTCATAGAGATATTTCCTCAGCAATCTAAGAGATGGTCTTGTGTCCTCTCTCCTCATGAGCTCGCTTCCTAGTGCCGCTTTGTAGAGCTCCAGCAGATTTTTTATAGGTAATTGCGGCAAAAACTCACTGAGCTTGGCCTGATTCTTCTTTGAAAAGACTAAGCGAACGGTTCGAAGAATTGGTTGGAAATCTGAACTGCTGAGTATTGAGTAAACTGTTTCATCAAGAACTTCTTTAACTAAAGCGGTGTTAAGTCTTTCCTCAATATTTGCTTGTGAAAGTGATAGCCGTGGGTCGATAGCGATTGGGTAGATTGATTGGAAGGACTTGGCTCCATTGATAGTGGATTCATAAAGAACCTTATCTGCCGTGGCCCCGGTAACCAGAACATCGTCTCCGAAAATTACGTGCACCCCTCCCCAGCGATAAAAATTTTCTGCAGGGATAACGTGATCTTGGGTACGATTCACGATTTCGCGCTCTTCCGCCGAGAGAGCTCCGTAGTTCTCACAGGGAGGTGCGATTCTAGGCAGCCTCACCTCGACAATTGTGGGAAGTTCAAGATTAGCGAGTTTGAGATTGATCTCTCGGACGACAATGGAATAGAGGACGTTCGAAGTTGAAGGAACATTTCGCCAACCCGTCGTCATCATAACGACCGTATCGTTTCGTTCTTTGGCTTCGCGAAAGAGCCTAGCCCAATGGGATTCTGGCTGATCCAGTTGAGCTGAGAGGTAATTGATTATTGAAAAGGCGAGTGCATTGATGTCTTGTATGCTTCCATGCTTTGCTCGGCTGTACGATACTACCAGTTCGTCCGCGTCCAATCCGGTACCCATGTAATTAAAGGCACCGGGAGCTACCTCGGTCAAATAGTTCAAAGCGTGGCCACCAAAAATGGAGACGTATTGATCCATGCTGATATGTTCGCTGGCAAACAATCCCGCAGCCAAAGATCGGAAGCCTTTCTCAGCGTAGCTAGGATCGTTTTTGGATCGGTTATGCTCAAAGAACTCGAGTTGAACATGAGAGGGCTTTTCCAAAATCTCGTATAAGCTTGGTTGACTGCCCGTGTCCGGATTTTTGATTGTCACAATTTAGTCACTTACTAGTTAGGCGATTGGTTTTCTGGTAGATGCGTCTGGTCTCAGGCGGTTTACCGGCACGTCGACTCGCCTTCGGCGTTCGTAGTAACTCACTGTGTGAAGCCCAGCTGGCTGGAGAACGTTTAGCATCTCTTGGATGCCGGCACCTACGTCTCGGGGGGTGTGGGCGTCTGCCCCGATGGTGAACGAGGTATGATGAGAGATTAGTTTTGGTAAAAGGCCCAAACTTGGGTATGACCACAATCCAGCTATTTTTGCGCCACTACAAGGGTCGAACGAAGATTTTCGGAGTCCTGAGGCATTGAGTTCGAACGATATATCGTATTCACGAAAAAGAGGCAAAAGCCTTTCGAATCTCTGATCGACTACATTGGCCTGAACCCCTCTTAGTAATGTGTCTGCATGCCCTACTGCATCAAAAAGACCACAGCTCAGCAACCCTTCCATATTATCAAAGTAATGATCCACGAAATCTGGATCCGCGAGTCGAGGTAAGTCCCAAACTCTTACCAGTTCGCCTGTTGAAAGGCGAACATAGTGAATTGAACCGATGGCAAAATCTATGTCATATCTGCTTTGTAAGTTCCGATTATATTCATCTGTGCCCGGCATATAGTCGAACTCAAGTCCTGAAAGAATTTGAATCCGTCCTCTGAAGTTTTGTCTAGCCTGCTCGATATCCTCGAAATACCGGTCGAGTTCCGTCTCTAGGAGACGATTGTCGGAATCGACGGGGAATGGCGCATGGTCTGTGATCGTGAGGACTTCGATCCCCGCAGATATGGCTGCACATACCAAGTCATCGACAGTGCCTTCTGCGTGCTTCGAGTACATGGTGTGCGAGTGAGAGTCGATCATAATGATTCGATTTCTGCCAGCAGCCCCTTATGGTGCTCAATTTCTTTGATCAGCCAATACGGGTTATTCGCTTTCTCAACGATTGACCGAACGAGATGTTGATCGCTTAGCTGATCAAGGACATCAGCCAAAGGCTGCGTGTACAAATTTCTGACTAAAGGAGTGCAAGTGACATGGTTTGAAAGAGCCTCCCAATCCAGTTCATCGCTATGAATGTTGCCTATAGACCTATTTTCAAGGCCGTAAAAGTAGACGTTTCCATCCGGCTTTACAGTAACATCCATCCCGTTTGCCGTGGGCGCTTTGTTCATGCTTCCTAGTGTGAATCGTTTCTTAGTCTTATTTTCAATTGCTTCTATGTATCCATACAAATCTAGATATCCAGCTGGGGTGTTCGGCAATGGATGCACCAGGTTTTTGTAGTCAATAGAGAAGGTAGTACCCCCAACCACTAAGGCGTCTTCCAAGGCACCGCGGGGCTCGATCGTCGATTGCATCCCCCAGTCATTTAGCTCGGATATGAGATAGTCACGCGCAAAGCTGCGGTCGGCATCGATTGATCGGAAGGAGAAGGTTAGATTCGATGGTCGATGAGTTAGTAGATAGTTGATGCTGAAACCATGTGCCCGCCACTTCACTCTTTCGATATGATGGCTGTCGGTGCTCAATCGAATGTTGCATGTGTCGCCTTGGCTAGCAGCGATTCGATTGGTTCTTTCGTAAAACTCAGCCATCTTGTCGTGCGGGAAGAATCCACTTGTGATGAATTCAAAAGCTTTGCCACCTCCGGACAGACCCAGGATCTCGTGAAACGTCTTAATGTTGTTGAGTGGCTCTCCCTCTCCGCTGATCGAGATACGCTTAACTGAGGGGGAGTTGATTAACCTACCAAGATTCTCTCTGGCCAGAATAGAGAGTTCCATGTTGCTGCCGGTTTCGTGCTTATCAGCATACATGCAGAACGCACAGCCGATTCCACATATCTGAGTGATATCGACATACAAAAGGTGATCTTCAAGAATCATCAACTGCCTTCCGTTTTTGTGGTGTTTTTGATAGCCAAGACTCTGATCTTGATGCCTTTGATAGCAAGCTATCTGCCCTCTGGGAGGCTGTCAAAGGATTTCGGTTGAACTTATGTTATTGCACTATGTGGCATCAGCATTCAGATCGTTGTTAAGAGCGCCTCCGATCAAAAGGGGTTCTACCCCGCTTCCATGGACGCTTTTGAAACGGGTGTGGACTTCCCCCGGTGCAGTGGACACTCCTAGTCTATGATTGGACTTCCCCTATTAATTTAAGACACCTGCGGGCCTCAAACGAAGGCCGCTTAACACGCATTTATCGGCAGACCGGAATGTTCGCTTTGCGACCAATACCGCTTGGATAGTCAACCATATTTGCGTGCTTAGATCGCATCAAGTGGCGGTTCCCGGCGGTCCGTTCAAAAGGCTCCGCTGTCGCGGCCGCCCATGAAGTCTCGACCTATTTCAGACATTGCCTTTTATCCAGTTGGATTGCCGGATAACGTAAGCCTCTTGTCGGAAAAAAACAGGATTCTGGTTACCCAATATAAAGTGGTAATCAGTATGAGCATGGTTGGTATCCCCACGATGAGTAACAGCTGTTCTCCCTGCATGCTCTTGATATTAGCGCCCATCATTTTTACGATTTTATCGGTGAATGCTAATGCTGCCCATACCAGTGAAAAGCCAATGCGCCAGACATGGCGAATAATACGTTGAGTGCCAGAAAGCCCTGAATGGTAAAGGTTACGAATATCCCCCAATGCAAGCAGAATCGCCAAACCACCCCACATCACATAGGCAATGGGCGCCTGTACCTCTCGCCAACCCATACTGATAAAAAATGCGGTAACGGCGAAACCGATAACCCAGATCAAAGCAGTTATTTCCATCAGACCAGGTTCATTCTTTTTATGGCGGGCGGCTAACCAGGCGGTGAACACGGTATACATCACTATTCCGCCCAACATCATGTCATCAATTGAATTTTTGAGGTAAGCCGTTGCAATACCCGAAGCCAACATGATCATCATGGATACCGTAAACCAGGAACCTGCTTTCTTATGGTGTGCACTCCCTTTCTTAACGAACATGGCAAGGACAGCTGTCACCAATACGACCGTTCCCGCAGGTGCATGTATGGCCCAAACAATGATGTCTTTCATCTGAAGAGTCTCGGGTAACTGTTTGCTAGAAATTGGATGACTGACGTTGATTAGTTGCCATTCAATTTCTTGATAGCCATGTACCCGTATTGCGAATTGCTGTGCTCCTGGGCCAGGTATTCGTAAAGGGTGTTGGCGGTCTCTCCGTCACCGAGACCCTCGTAAGTCATTGCTTTTAAATAGGTCAATTCTGCTTTCGTTTCATCTGACATTGCCTCTGCGTTTTCTGCCTGTGTGATCAGTTCCAACGTACGATCGTATTGTTCACGCTGGTAATGTTTATAGGCTTCGGAAATGGAGGCAGTTTGAATCAGGCTCGCACATGCGCCGAGCGATAGTGTTACTGCTAGCAGTGCGATAATAGGTGATTTCATCGCTACCAATCCTCTTAATGTGATTTGAAGTCGACAATCCTACCAATGCATCAATGAAACCAATACAATGAATTTTGGACTTCAGGTATGCATATTTGTATGGATTGGAAATCAATAACATTCGACTGGAACCGTGCTCGGGCTTTTTTGGTTACGGCGGAAGAAGGCTCCCTGGCCGCGGCAGCCCGGTCAATGGGAATGACGCAACCTACCCTTGGGCGACAGGTAGCGGCGCTGGAGAGTGAAATTGGATTCGATTTATTTACCAGAAGAGGTCGAGGCCTGGAGCTAACGCCCAATGGCATCAAATTGTTAGAACATGTGCGACTGATGGGTGATGCCGCTAACCAGTTTTCTTTATCAGCTTCGGGTAAATCAGACCAAATCGAGGGCGACGTTAGCATTACCGCTTCAGAACTCCTTTCCACGTTTATGCTGCCATCCATGATCAAGGCGTTGCGGAAGCTGGAGCCTGGCATCGAGATCGAAATACATTCAACTAACGAACAACGTGACATCAATCGAAGAGAGGCTGATATTGCTATCCGGAGTGTTCGTCCGACACAGCCGGAGTTGATTGCAAAACGACTGTGCAGTGTTCAAGGCCATCTTTACGCCGCAAAAAGCTATCTGAAGCAACTGGGTGATCCTCCTACGATCGACGAGTTGAACAAGGCCCACTTCATTGATACTGAGAATCCTGGCCGCCTCATGGAGTTGCTTAATTCTCAAGGGCTTACCCTAACCAAGCAGAATTTTCCCGTTATTTCAAATAGTCACATGGTTCAGTGGGAATTGGTCAAACAAGGAGTGGCCATCACTGTAACCTTAGAGGAAATCGGAGATAACGAGCCACTGGTTGAGCGTGTCGTTATCTCCGACTTGCCCCTGATAAACATTGACCTATGGCTAGTTACTCACAATGAATTACGAACTAACCGTCGAATCAGGCGAGTCTTTGATTTCCTCGTATCGGCGTTTGCTGGCCAAGTTACCCAAGAATAGTTGGCACCTCTGATAGTTAGGTGGACTTCCTCCGATATGCATGACACACCCTAGCGTCAAACCGAGGCCTTCGGACTCGGATCTGAATGTTCGTTTTGCGACCAAGACGATTGACTGACCTCAGCTAAACAAAAATGTTAAATGCCAGTGACAGCAAGGTCCAGAGCTCCGACAACCTGGTCTCTGAAATGCGAGAGGGAACCAACCGGGTTTTTGAGATGCTTTTTTGGCACAGAGGAAATTTGTGGGGTTAGCAGTAAAAGTTCTTGATTGGCAAAGCTGATTCCCGGCGTGAGTCCTTGCATGGATTCGCCACCAAAGGCGGAGCGTTTGCCCAAAGGGATAACGATTCGAGTTGCCAATTCGCTCAGGAGGCTGCTTTGAATATCGACAAGGTAAGGATAATGAGCTTTGCTGACTTTGCTTGGGTTGGGGTACACATCGAACTGTGACATTAGAACTCCCTGAATTCGTCGCCGAAGCATCCATGTTGTTCGACAAAATCGTTGTAATTTTTTATTGCAGCGCGATTTTCTTCAACCCATTGTGCTGCTTCGCGTTTGGAAAGCTCTTCTTTCAGGGCTCGCTCCAGAGTAGCAGACAGGTTGATGTTGAGTTCCCGAGTTTTGCGCAGTAGATCGCTATTGATGGAGAGGTTAGCTGCCTTTTTGGGTGCGGTTGCATTGTAGAGTTCGGCCATCAGAGCCTCCAGGTAACTGTTTAATGCACGACTTATTGTATGCGCACGCCAATGCGCATTCAAGTATTTAACCAACGGCTGCTGTCGGACGCGCCTTAGCTAGCGCTCCGGCACGCCGCAAAGCCACGGCGTTATTCCCAAATCTGAACGTTCGCTTTAGCGACCGTAGCTTCAGTTGTGTGCCTCCGCAAATCAACCTTTGGCACGTTGCATTCAGCTTTGGTGTCACCTCCTACGCTGAGAAGTGATCCGGACCCCGTATCAGGTCCTGCCAGTTAGTAGCAGGTTATTCCTTGGCATCTCTATGTGCCGAGGGTATCAACCATTCAGCGGTTGAGCTCGTAATACTCGGTGGCTCCGCTGACGGGAACGCATCCCCACCATAATCAGCGGCACTATAATCATGACGCTGCCTACAGCGAACCAAAGGTCTGGCACCTCATTGAAACCTATCCAGCCAATCAGCACCGCCCAGATCAGGCCAGTGTATTCGGCGCTGGTGACCTGATTGGCGTCTACTTGATGGTAGGCCAGCAGCACAGCGATGTTGTAACCCAAAATGAAAAATGCAGACGCAGCTGCGGTAAACAGGATTGCCGGATCCCAGGACGCGCCCTGCTGCCACTCCCACAAGGCAAGCAGTCCCGATGCCGGAATCACCAGCAAGTAGTTGAGAAACAGCTTGTGTACCGTGGTCTGGGTTTTTGGCAGTTTGCGGACCATGACCGCATTTATGGCCAGTGTGATCGCCGACCCAAGCGCAGCAACAGCCGCCCAGTTGAACTCCACCGGGCGAAGGATAACGATAATGCCGGCAAAACCACTGAACACCGCAAACACATTCAGGGGTGACAGGACTTCCCGGAAGATAAACACCGAGAACACCATCACCAGAATCGGGGCTGCATAAAATACGGCGTTGGCGGTGGCGAGTGGCAGGTTGCTCAGGGCTACTATCATGCACAACAGTCCCACCAGGTGCACGTGAGCCCTTATGGCATGTACCTTTATGCCGGCAAACAGGTTGGTTCGGTCGATCTTGCGCGCCAGTGGCAGCAGGAGCACAAGAGTGAGCATGCAGCGTACAAACGCAAACTGAAAAATCGGCGCGCCCGGCTCCAGAAGCTTGATGAACACGTCGGAGACCAGTGCCATGGCATTGCCGATCACTAGAAGCAGTATGGCGCTGTTGACGGTTTTCCCTGACATGATGACCTCTGATGTTCCAACTTCGACAGGTGTGAGCTGTATCGAGCCTGGGTGAATGTAATTTAGTGCCGCTTACTGTCAGATAATCCGGTTCACAACAGCGGACTGACACAAGCCAAAACGAGACAAAAACAGCCTGAATCTCACGTTAAAATTGTGAGGCACTTATCCTGATATGACAGAAATGGTCGCCCAAGGCTTGGTAGCGCTGGCCTGGAGCAATACCACTCTTCGTGAGATCGAATCTCAATCTCGAGTTGGAATGACACAAGTGACAGATTGAGTCTATTTGAGTTTTAATATCCGATAAAATGATGTTTATTCTTCACCTATTAGATAAATAGATAATGAAGCTGCCACCTCTCAAAGCCCTGCCCGTATTCGAAGCGGTTGCCCGCCTCAACAGCTTTTCCATGGCTGCCGAGGAGCTGGCGGTAAGCCAGAGCGCGGTGAGCCATCAGATCAAACAGCTGGAAACCTATCTGGGTGAAAAACTGTTCTGGCGCAGTGGCCGCACGCTCGCGCTGACGGATGAAGGCCGCCAGTATCTGGACGCCATCAGTACCGCCTTGCTTCAGATCGAGCGGGCCAGTGAGCAAGTGCTGGGGCATGAAGAGTCCCGGCTACGGTTGTCGCTGTTCAGTTCTTTCGCCGTGCGCTGGCTGGTGCCCCGATTACCCGATTTGCAGCGGCTGCACCCCCAGGTAGAGCTGGCCTTGGAAATGAGCAGTGAAAACCCGGTGTTGTCAGACCGGGTTGCGGATTGTTTTATCACCATTCACAGAGACTCACCGGCCTACAGTTACGAGCTCTTGTACGTGGAACGGCTTTTCCCCGTGTGCAGTCAGGATTACTGGCAGCGCATCCGTCGGGAGCTGGGACGAGAGACTGGGGAAACCGGGCTCGACGAACTCGCCATGACCACAGCTGAGATAGCGCGATTCCCTTTGTTGTCTACCCACAGTATTTATGACAAGGCAGCGGGTGATTGGGAAGCCTGGTATCAAACGGTGAGCGAAACGATTCCTTCCGGAGCTCGCGTACAACACTTCAGCCATATGCTACTGGCACTGGAAGCTGCGCGCTTTCATCAGGGCATCGCCCTGACGAACGATTACATGCTTAGCACTCGCAAGGATTCTGAAGACTTTGTACGCTTGCCCTGCCACCCGGTGATGACCGGCGACCGATTCTATTTCGCCTGGAAAACCAGCAGGCGCAGGGAGCGAAGCATACAACTGTTAAGACGATGGCTGGTGGATGAGGCGATCAGAGGTGGGTTGAGATCCGAGTAATCTGATTGCGCAAGCCCGTGAGTTTCAGTATCAAAGGTATTGATAGCGAAGCAACCGGTGCTTGATGCGCTCCAGAATAACCTGGTCGATCACCGCTGCCAGAATTGCAATCACCAGAATGTTTGTCATCACACCGGTCATGTCCGCAATTTCGCCGGAATAGGCCAGGGATTTGCCAAGTCCGGCGCTGAATCCAACAATCATTTCCGCGGATATCAGTGCGCGCCAGGCATTACCAAACGCCAGCTGGGCCCCGGTAATGAGCTCTGGCGTAACGGCGGGGAAGTACACACGCTTCAGCATCTGTGCTTTTGATGCGCCCATTACCCGTGCCGCAGAGATATGCACTTTCTCAACACTTTCCGTGGCGTTCATCACGCTCAACGCCGTGGGGAAGAACGCACCAATAGCCACAACAACAATGATAGGCAGGTTGCCGAAGCCCATCAGAATGAGGAACAGTGGCACCCAGGCAATCGACGGAATGGATTGCAGAATAATGATGGCCGCCTTCAGAGGGCTTCGCACCACATTGATCGTGCCGCCTACCAGTCCCAACAGGATTCCGAAGAACAGTGCCGCTCCGTAGCCGGCTCCGAGCCGTGTCATGCTGTTGCCAAGCCCTTCATAGAACTCGGCGCTGTTCAGTTCCTCCCACAACCTGAGAACGGCTGTGTGTACATCCGGCATCAAAAAGTCGGGCAGAAACCACGCCGCTACCTGCCAGAAAAACAGGATAACGGCGATGGCGACAACATAAGCCCGCTTGGTCGCGACGCCCATTGCCTGGCTATTGCTCATGATTAAAGCTCACGAGTCTCTTGCCAGGTCAGGTCCAGCAATGCGTCAACATCGAAAGCTTCTTCAGGAAGAATGCCTTGTTTTTGCATAATGCCTGCCAGCTCTTTCATGCGGTTAATATCGGCTTCGGTCAGTTTGGAGCTGAAATCGTTGGTCTGAATGGCCTGGGCGATTACCTTCTCTGAAGGAATGTCGCCGTCGTTGAGGGATTTAACAACATCTTCCTTAATGAAGTATTCGGTGATGTAGGTAGCGGCTTTCTCAGGCTGATTTTCCAGCATTTCGATGGCGTCACGCTGGGCGTCGAGCGCAGCCCAGATCACGTCTTTGCGGTTTTTCAGGGTATCGCCGGAGGTGATCACTACCATGCATGGGAAAGGCCATACTTCACCGATTTCATAAATCTGCTTTACCGGTGCAACCAGCTGGGCAATTCGATCATAAGGTTCAAACAGGAAGGCGGCATCCACCCGACCACCCACCAGAGACTGAACCGCCACTGCCGGTGCCACACCCATAATATTCAGGTCGTCTGGCTGCAGGCCTGCATTGGCCAACATTACGCCTTTAAGGACGATGTCGGCTGTGCTGCCTTGTTTCTGGGAGGCGAGGTTGCTGCCCTTGAGGTCTTCAACCGTTTCAATGCCCGAGTCGTTGCGCACGACCAGTGAGTGGTAACCACGCTGGGCGCCACCAACAATCTTCAGATCGGCTCCGCGAGATGACCAGGTGAAGGCATTTGAAAAGCCCAGCACGCCAATATCAAGTTGGCCGCCAACGATGCCCTTGATGAGATCGGTACCGGAGCTGAATTCAATCAGCTTGGCATCCAGGCCATACTTCTCATAAAGGCCTGCTTCGTGCGCGAGCATGGCCTGGGCATCGTCCATTACGCGAACATATCCCACGCGAAACTCTTCTTTTGCGGACACCGGCGCGGCAAGTGCCAGTGCCAGAACCGTTGTCATAAACCAGCGAATCATACAGCTTCTCCTGTGTCTTCGGCGTGAGCCTGTGTTGTGTCAGTGTCGATCCCCAACTTGTTCAGCACATCACGCCGGATATCGGCGAAGGCTGATAAATCGTGGGTTTTAGGCATGTGGCCAAGCTCGATTTCCCGCAACACGGTGGCAGGTCGGTTGCTGAATACCAGCACACGGTCGGCAAGGTACAGCGCTTCGTCTACATCGTGGGTAACCAGCACCACGGTAGGGCGCTCTTCTTCAATCAGATCTTTCAGAACGCTTTGCAGGGTCATTCTTGTCAGTGCATCCAGTGCGCCAAAAGGTTCATCCAGCAACAGGACTTCTGGCCGCGCTATGAAGGCCCGGGCCAGAGCACAACGCTGCCGCATGCCACCTGATACCTGATGCGGGTAGTAGTGTTCAAAGCCGGACAGCTCTACCTTTGCAAGCCATTTTTGCGCCTCTGCGAACGCTGTTTGCTTTGGGGTGTTCTGAAATTCCAGTGCGAGGGCTACGTTTCCGGCCAGTGTCAGCCAGGGGTACAGGGCATGTTCCTGGAATACCAGAGTGCGCCGTGGTGAGGGTTTTTCGATACGCTTGCCACCAGCGGTCAAGGTGCCGGTAGAGGGTGTTTGAAGGCCTGCGAGCATATGCAGTAACGTCGATTTCCCGCAGCCAGAGGGCCCGAGAAGAGCCACAATTTCTCCGGTTTTGATGGTTGTATTGAAGTGATCAATGACGTTGAGGTGGCCAAACGACTTTGTCACCTCGCTGAATGTCAGTTCCATATAGCCCGCCGGTATATTGATATATTCTTTAATCGAATAACAATTATCTATTTTATTACCAAATTGAAATACGGAAAAGTGTTTTCCCTACTTTTCACGGGATAAATTTCAGGCGGTGAGCTGTGGGCTGAAAAGGCAGCACTGGGTTTTGCGAGGAGAGTGTATTGAAAGCGTATTGAATAAAAGTGCATTGAATAACCGCCGGGCAAGGCCCGGCAGTTATCAGTTAAGGGCTCGCTTACGTCGCCTTTTAATCAAGTGGTCTAATCCCTGGCAGGCCTTTCAACCACTTTGCGTTTGCCCTTGGCGCACCGGGACAGCGCCTTCAGACCCTCCTCATCAAAGGCGTCCACGCGTATAACGTCGTACAGAGCAGTCAGTGCTTCCTCAAGTTTATCGCATTCATCTGCCTTTACGACGCCTTCAGCGCAGGCCCAATCTACAAGCTCTTTGCGCTGATGGCCCATCAGCAGTGCGATACCGTCCAGGTCGTCCTCGTCGCGATTGCGAACCGCATCATGTAAACGGCCGCGCATGTCGGCGGTTTCGTTTGCCAGTTTATAGGCATTCAGAACACGGCCAAGAGAATCGTCGGGATCCATGGTGGTGTAGGCGCCGCGGCTGATGCGCTGGCGTAGCGGGGTGTCTTCAACAATGCTGGCGGCCACGCGGGTGCCCAGCTTGTCATCGGGCCCGTTAAGACCGGTGGCACCCAGTGGGAACACCAGCAGACGCAAAGGCCAGCGCAAGGCAGGTACCGGGAAGTTGATAATTGCCTCACGCATGGAGTGCTGCAGATCCCGCAGGCAGGTTTGCAGACACCACTCTACCAGCGGCCGCTGATCGTCCGGGTAGCCCTCTTCATGCCATTGCTTGATCACCGCCGACGCGTAATACAGCTGCACCAGGCAGTCCGCCATACGCCCGGACAGCCTCTGCCGGGCTTTGAGACCACCGCCTACGGACAGCAGAGTTACATCGGTCATCAGTGCAAACCCCGCCGAGAAGCGGGCAAGCTGACGATACGATGATTTGATGCCGCCCTGCCTGGGTACCGATTCCAGCAGCCCTCCGGTAAGGCCCAGAACCAGCGCCCGCAGAGCATTTCGAGTGGTATGGGCCAGATGCCGATAGAAGATGCCGTCGAACTTTTTCGCGGCGTTGTCCTCATCTTCCATACCGGCGGCTGCGATTTCTTCAACAATAAACGGATGGCAGCGAATGGCGCCCTGGCCAAACACCATCAGGCTGCGGGTCAGGATGTTTGCACCTTCTACCGTAATGCCAATGGGCACTGCGTTGTAGGCGCGGGCCATGAAGTTGCGGGGGCCGGTAATCACGCCACGGCCTGCTACCACGTCCATGGCGTGGTTGATCACGATTCGCATAAGATCGGTGTTGCGGTATTTCAGCAACGCTGAAGGTACCGCCGGTCGCACGCCTCTATCCAGCATGCCGGAGGTCAACAGGCGGGCTGCATCCATCATGTAGGTATAGCCGGCGATGGGCTCTAGGGCTTCCTGTACACCTTCAAACTGACTGATGGAGCGGCCAAACTGCTCGCGGGTGTAGGCGTAGGAACCGGTCGCGAGGCTGGCAACCTTGCCAGCACCGGTACCCAGCGCGGGCAGGGAAATGGAGCGGCCAATGGAGAGACACTCCAGCAACATGGTCCAGCCCTTGCCGAGCATATCCTGACCACCGATAACCTGATCCATGGGGATGAACACTTCGGTGCCCCAGGTCGGGCCGTTCATGAATACGGTGTTCATGGGCAGGTGTCGAGCGCCTGCGTGTACACCTTCGGTTTCGCGGGGAACCATCACGCAGGTCACGCCGATGTCGGCATTATCGCCCAGCAGTTTTTCCGGATCGTAAACCTTGATGGCCAGGCCAATCAGTGTGGCGACCGGAGCCAGGGTGATGTAACGCTTGTTCCAGGTGACTTTCAGGCCCAGCACTTCTTTGCCGTTCCACTCGCCCTTGCACACAATGCCTTTGTCCGGAATGGCGCCTGCATCGGAGCCCGCGATCGGGGAGGTAAGGGCAAAGCAGGGAATTTCCTCGCCACCGGCCAGCCGCGGCAGGTAGTGTTTTTTCTGTTCGTCAGTACCGTAATGCATCAGCAACTCACCCGGGCCGAGGGAGTTGGGTACCATCACGGTGACCGCCGCAGACACGCTGCGGGTAGAAATCTTCATCACGATTTCTGAATGGGCGGTGTTGGAGAAGCCCATGCCGCCGTCTTCTTTCGGAATCACCAAGCCGAAAAATCCGTTTTCACGGATAAACTTCCAGGCTTTGTCCGGCAGATCGTAGTGTTCGTGGGTAATCTTCCAGTCATCCAGCATGCCACAGAGTTTCTCCACCGGGCCATCGAGGAACGCCTGCTCTTCGCTGGTCAGGTGCGCAGGCTTGGCGTCGAGCAGCTTTGACCATTGCGGCTTGCCGGAGAACAGCTCGCCATCCCAGTCCACAGAGCCGGATTTCAGGGCTTCTTCTTCGGTGGACGATAGTTTGGGAAGGCGGCTGCGAACCCAGCCCAGTAGCGGTCGGCTGAACTTGTCGAGACGCAGCTCGCTGGGAATAACCAGAATCAGAGCTAAGGCGAGAAAAAGGCCACCAAACAGGACACTGGCAAGATGCCACTCATCCTGGAACACGCCCACCAGAGTGGCGATGGACATCACCAGAGCAGCGGTGGTGCCGCCAACTCCCAGATAGATCAAAATCAGGGCACTGATGAGCAGTAAAAGTACACTCATGGGCAGACCTCCGTATCGTGGATTAAATCAGAGAATACCAGTTTTAACCTTCGGCCAAAGTACTCGCACATGCAAGAGCAGCGCGTGAGTACAGACTTGTCGCTGTATTTATTACTCGAACCTGATTATTGCCTGACCCCAGGTTTACAGGCTCAAGCCAACAATCAGCAGCGCCAGTGTGGCCAAAAGAATCGCGACGTTGGTGCCTAGCAACACGTTGAGGGCGTCTGGCTGATCAATAGCTCCGGGTAGCTTGCAGGCAAGCCAGAGTGCGAAGGGAGCGGTTACCAGTGACAGTATCGACGGCCATGGCAACCAGCCGGCGAATATGCCCGTTATCAGAACGGCGTAGCCCGCAACAAACAGGGCGGACACCAGCCGCGCGGCGAAAAGCGTGCCGAAGGTGATGACAAGATGACGGCGACCTATTTTGCGATCTGCCTCTGCATCCGGTATCTGGTTGATCAGTAGCAGCTCGCTCACCAGCAGCAGGCTGATCAGGGATACGGTAATGGCGGTGGCATCAAGTTTTGCTCCAAGTGCTACCAGCGTGCCCAGAATCATCACCGGCCCAAACCCGATGCCTGGTGCAAGCAGGCACAGCAAGGGGGAACGGGTAATCCAGCGGGTATAAGTAAGCACAAGCGCCACTCCGGCGGTGCCCAGAACCAGCATCGGCAGACCGCGTTGCCAGAGAAAATACAGGCCAATAAGGATCACCAGGACCAGAGTGCAAATGGCTGCCGCCAACACACGTTTTGCGGCCCGGGGAACCTCCGGAAGTGCGCCGCTGCCGCCGGAAAACGGTGTTCGGGTGGTGATCAGATCCAGCCCGGACTCGAAATCCTCGTATTCATTGAGCAGATTCACCGCCGCATGTGCCAGCAAGGCACCCACGAAGACTAACAGCGTGTCCAGCAACGCTGGTGGTTCGCCCTGTTGCCACGCCACTGCAACCCCCTGCCCGACACACAGAGGTGCAAGAACCAGAAAGTTGGGTCGGGAAGCGCGTACAACCGCGATGGCTTCAGACATGCATGGTTTCCTCAAAAATAATCTGCGGCAAAAACCAGCCCTAGCACGATCGGCATGACAATGAGGCTTCCCAAATTACTCAATAGTACCAATGATGCGACTTTATGGGGTTCCTGCTGGTATTGCTCCGCGACCATATAGTTAAGCACTGCCGGTGGCAGAGCGGCGAATACCCAGAGTGCCGCAACCTGGAGGCCAGGCAAGTCCAGCAGATAAATCATGGGCCAGGCGAGCAGCAAACCACTTAGCGGGCAGGCGATGGCGCCGAGCATGCCCAGCTTCCAGTCGCTGAAGTCGACATCCAGCATGCGTACGCCCAAGGTAAACAGCATAAGCGGTATGCAGACTTCACCAAGCATGTTCAGGGTTTGCAGTAGCCAGTCTGGCAGCATTACGCCCCCAAGGTTCACGGTCAGTCCGGCGATGCTGGCAAACACAACTGGTAGTCTGAGGCGCTGAATAATGGAGGTGTGTGGATCAAGCATGTGCAGGCCCACGGAAAAGTGCAGTAGCATTTCCACGATAAACAGCACAACGGCTGCGGGCAGCGCCGCCTCGCCAAAGGCGAGAACCAGCAGTGGGAGCCCCATGTTGCCTGAGTTGTTGAACATCATGGGCGGCAGAAAGGTTTTCGGATTCAGGTTAAGAAGCCGGGTCAGCGGATACAGAATGACTCCCGAGCCCAGAACCACAACCGTTGCCGCCAGCGCAAGCCCGGCATAGTCCTGCAATGGCGCCTTCTGGTCTGCCAATACGGCGAAGATCAGCATGGGAACAAACAGTTCCATGTTCAGAACGTTCAGCCCGCGAATATCCGGCGTGCGAAATCGTCCGTACAGGGCTCCGCAGCCGGCAATGAGGAAGACAGGCAGCAGGGTCGACAGGATCTGACCAATCATTAACAACTCCAAAGGCGCGGGGAGGGTTTGCGCAGATAAACCGTTAGGTTCGCAAGTATGTGGGTAATTCGGCAAGTATTATTGCATCCTGTTCGACCAAAGAAGAATGCTTGTGTTCGAGGGCGCGGTTGCCGGGAGGACAATACCCCCCCACAATAAAAACAAGAGTTATCCAACTGTTTACCGATTGTGGAGTGCGCCAGTGACAGACTCTTTTGATCAGCCTCTTTCCCGAGAAAATACCTGCTCGGTCAAGTTTGATGCCCGCCGGGCGGTGTTTGGCCGTGAGGATGTGATTCCGGTCTGGGTAGCGGACATGGATTTTGCCGCCCCAGAGGCCGTCACCCGGGCGCTTTCGAAGCGTGCCGCGCACCCGGTTTATGGCTATACCCTGTTTCCAGACAGCCTGTTCGAGTCAATAATGGACTGGTTTCGTGAGCGACACGGCTGGAAAATCCAGCGCGAGTGGATATTGATGGCGCCGGGTGTGGTGCCGTCCTTGCATGCGGCCTGTATGGCCTATGCGGCCCCGGGTGAGGGGGTGATTGTGCAACCACCGGTATATCCACCGTTCTTCAGCTCCGTGCAGCTCAGTGGCCGGGTAGTGATTGAGAACCCGCTGGTCTGTGACGATGAAACCGGGGAATACCGGATGGATCTGGAGCATCTGGAAACCTGCGCTGCGCGCCCGGATGCCAGGCTTCTGATGCTGTGTTCGCCTCACAACCCGGTCGGACGTATCTGGTCGGAACCGGAGCTCAAGGCCGTGCTGGATATTGCCCGTCGCCATGAGCTGACGGTGATTTCCGATGAAATCCACTGCGATCTCACCTTTACCGACAAACCCCGACACAAAATGCTGGCAACGCTTGCCGGGCGGGACGATGCCCTGATAACAGCGGTGGCGCCGAGCAAAAGCTTTAACTTGCCGGGGCTAGGTCTGTCTGCTCTGGTCATACCGGATCGCGAACAGCGCAATGCCATGAAAGCGGTGTTTGATTCCATGCATGTGCCGCAGTGTAATCCGTTCAGCATTGCAGGATTTGAAGCGGGTTATCGCTATGGTGCGCCCTGGCTGGATGACCTGATGGTGTATTTACGAAAGAACCGGGATTTTGTGGTGGAAACGGTTAACGCCCGCCTGCCTGGCATTCGTACCAGCGCGCCCGAAGGCACCTACCTCATGTGGCTCGATTGCCGAAACCTGGGCATGAATGATGCCGCTTTGAAACGGTTTTTTGTGGAAGACGCCGGCGTGGGTATGAATCCCGGCGTCTCATTTGGCGAGCAAGGCAGTGGTTTCATGCGGCTCAACATTGGCTGCCCCACGGCGGTACTGGCCGATGTGCTACAGCGTATTGAAGCGGCACTGCCAGCCATTCGGCGGACTACTGGTCAACTATAGAACAGTGGTCGTCGACAAGTTCCCAGCGCGATGGCTCACTCATCCCCGGCATATCTCCGCTGGTTTCTTCGACGGCTTTCCACACTTTGCTGCCGTGGAAGGCCATTTCACCCTCTTGGTAGGTCTCGGCCCAAAGCCACTGTTCCGGGCGCTCGCATAGGCCAGACGCGCTTTCGCCAGATGTGCTGGTTGAGTTTGTGGCTGGGTCCGGTGTTTTAACCTGGGAGGTCTCACTGCTCTGGGCGTTGGCGGCAGAACCGAGTGCTGTAATACATAACACCAGCAGTAACGACGCCAGCGTGTGATGAAAGGATCTGAACGTGGATTTCATAAGCATGATGGGCTCCTTTACGTGTATCAACGCAATTTGCTGTAATCCGGTGTATGTCGGCCGGCTCGGGTTGCCAGTAGTAACCCGGCGAGGATAAACGCCCCGCCAATAACATGGAACAGCCCCAGCGATTCCCCCAGGAAAATGCTGGCGAGAATTGAGGCAAACACCGGTGTCAGGTAAATGAATATGGCCGCCCGTGACGGTCCTATGCTGTGCACCGCGTAATTCCAGAAACCGTAGGCGAGAATCCCCGGGAAGATCGCGAAGTAGGCAAGCGGCATGGCCGTTTGCCGGGTCAGCTCAAAGCCCCCTGAGAAGAACAGCAGGTCGCCCAGGTAAAACGGCAGGATAACCAGAGTGCCAAGTAGAATCTGCGTGCTGAGGAAGGTAAACCCCGGCAGAGGCACGGCCTGGCGTCTGAGCAGTACGGAAAACAGGCCCCAGCTGAACACGGCGGCCACCATAATCAGGTCCCCCGGTTGGGCTTGCAGGCCCGTGAGTACTGATAGATCCCCCCGTGCCACCACGGTGAGAATGCCAAAGATTGCCAGCGCGATTCCCAGAGCCTGAATTGGCCGTGTGCGATCGCCCAGAACAATCCACGCCAGCAGTGATACGAAAATCGGAATGGTGGCATTGATCAGGGCGATGTTGGTGGCGGTAGTGGTAACCGCAGCAACATACAGCAGTGAGTTAAAGGCGCCAACGCTGAACGTGGCGAGTACCAACATCGAGCCCAGATGCTGACGGATCACACTACGGTGTCGCCAGATACCGGGTAGGGCGAAAGGCAGTAAAATCGCGAGCGCAATCACCCAGCGCCAGAACGCCATGGAAAAGGGCGGTATGCTGTCAACCGTGCCCCGTGCAACAACGGCATTGCCGGCCCAGAACAGTGGAGTCAGAACCAGGCCTGCGTAAGTGAGAGTGGCAGATCTGGCCGGACTGTTTCCTGAAGACACATCAGCTCCTGTCGGTCATTTGCGAAAGCGCAAAAACGATAGGGTACTATTCTCCTGGAACTTTTGCCTTGGTACCAATGTGGTAGGCGGCAAAACCCGCCATAACCACCTGATCCACCGCCATGCCGATTATGCGGCCATCGCTACTGGCGTTAATAGGGTATTGGGCGTTGGTGATCGGATCCGCAATATGCCCAAGAACCTGACCCTTGGAAACCTTTGCGCCCAGCTCAACCTTGCTGAACAGAATGCCGCCATAGTTTGCACGTACCCAGGCTGAATCGTAATACACCGGCTCCGGATCCCCCCATACAAACATACGGGAGATCATCCCCTGTTTTTCCATCAGGCTGGTCAGGCTGTTTACGCCGGCATCAATCTGGTGCTCCTGAATGCGGTGGGATTCGCCGGCTTCCAGCGTGACTGCACGAATACCTGCATTGACGGCTGCGGTGCGAAGCATCCCGGGTGATCCACTGCTGTGTACCACCGCCATGCGATCAAAGCCTCTGGTGAACTCTGCAACCGTCGGGTTGTTCATGTCTGCACGCAGTTGCGGCAGGTTGGTACGCTTCAAAGAGCCCGTGTGAATATCCACCAGCATGTCGCAGTGTCGGATAATGTTTTCGAAAAGCGAGTAGGCAATCCGATCAGCCAGGCTGCCATCTCTACTGCCGGGAAAGTGCCGGTTCAAATCACGGCGATCAGGCAGGTAACGGCTGCCCTGTTCGAAGCCGGGCAGGTTTACAATGGGGATGCCCACGACGCTGCCACTCAGCTTTTCCGGATCAAGGTCGTACATGGTCTGGCGGATAATCTCGATGCCATTGAGTTCGTCGCCATGAATTGTACTTGTCAGGCACAGGGTCGGGCCTGCATTGGCGCCATTAACTACCAGTACCGGCGTGGGCTGCGAGAGGCCTGCAATCTGAATACCGGATGACCAGCCAAGGCGTGTGGATGTACCAGGCAGGACTTCACTGCCAAGCAACGCAAGATTTTTGGCGCGCGGTGGCTCTTTTGCCTCCGGTTCGGGGATCGGTTGCTCTTGGGGTTCCGTTGCAGCGTTGGGGGTGGCTTCTTCCGCGGCGTCTCGAGTTTCCTGGTCTTCGTTGTCTGGGCTTTTTTGACTGCCCGGATCCGCCGGTGGCTCCGGAGTTGGTGCCGGTGCTACGTCTTTAAGGTCTATATTGGGCGCTACTTTTTTTGGCTTCGGCGTGGGCGCAGGCTTTGGTTTCGGGCTTTCCGGCGCAGCATCTACGGCGGGCGCAGGCGCCTTGCGGGCTTTCCGCAGTGGCTCCGACTGCTCCACATCTTCAACGCTTTCGTCTTCTGCCAGCTCTGCCAGCAGAATCTCACGGGCGGCCTTCACCTGTTTTTTGTCGGCGGGCGGGTCTGCCAATGTTACGGCAGGTACAGCCAGCATCAGCAGACATAGAAAGGATTTGAACTCGGTCAGCTTTTGCAGCCTGGAAAACAGCATGATTCCTCGCGGGTCATTTTCAAGGGCCCAAGGATAAAGGTCGAGTGGTGTTCATGAATATGGCAATAACAAAGATTTAATGCCATTTTCATAGTGTTGCCATGAACTTCAGACGAACTTGCGTAACATTATGGGTCTGGCCAGCCTGCTGGGATAATCTTTACAGGCAAGGTCAGTTATAACCGACGGAGAGAGTAAACAATATGGACCTTTTGCGAATTCTTATTGCTATTTTGTTACCGCCGCTGGGCGTGTTCCTGCAGGTAGGTATCGGGAAGCACTTCTGGATCAACATACTACTGACCCTTTTGGGCTATATCCCCGGCATAGTGCACGCTGTGTACATTATCGCCAAAAAATAGAAGTCGGCAGATTCAGTTTGTATCTGCCGGGGGCGTGGCTCAGGTGGTGGGTGTTGCACGCCAGAGCCCGTCTTCCTGCAAGGCCCGGCCATCGGTCTCCAGTTTCAACAGGTGGGCCAGTGCGGAGCGGGCAGCGACACCGTGAATGGCCGTTGGCACATCACCATAGGCCTTGCTGGTCAGGTCTTTAAGGCTTACGGGGGACAGCGTGTCGAGAGCCTTGGCAACCTTGTGCTCCCGCGACAGGCGGTGGGTGATCAGGTAATCGATGATGGCCTCCGGGTTGCCCATCAAAAAGCCGTGCGCTGGTGCTATATAACGAACGGGCTCAGCCAGCAGATCGTAGAGTGACTCCAGATAGGCTTTCATGTCTCCGTCTGGCGGGTTTATGACCACCGTTGAGCCTTGCATGATGTGATCTCCCGAAAACAGCAGCTCCTGGTCTCTCAGCAGAAAACAAAGGTGGTTAGAGGCGTGCCCCGGCGTGTGCAGCACTTTCAAGGTGCCGGCATCGGTTTTGATCAGATCGCCGTGCTCAGGCTGATGGTCGGGCGCAAACTTCTGATCCTGTGAGGCACCTTCCGGGGCTGATTGGCCATAAACCTTGCAGCCGGTTTTTTCCTTCAGTGCACGGGTGCCAGGGGAATGGTCAAGATGGGTATGGGTGACGATGACAGCGTCAATCTGCCCGCCGGTAACCTCGAGAATCCGCTCAATATGACTCGCATGGTTCGGGCCGGGGTCCAGAACGGTAAAGCGCTCGTGGCCCAGAATGTAAGTGTTTGTGCCCGGGCCAGTCATCACGCCGGGGTTGGGTGCTGTAAGGCGAATCACGCCTGCGGCAACCTCAACCGCTTCACCGGGGACAATCTCCGATTTTGTAGTGCCTTCAGCTTCCGGATCCAGCTTTGCAGCTTCATCGTAAGCAGGCGCACCAGGCTCCAGAATCACCGGTTTACCGCGCCGGATGGCCGGCCATGGCTGGCTGGGGTAGGATTCCGGCGGATTCGCCCAGGCGTAGCGCATCAGAGTTTCGACGGTCTCAAAGTCCCGCAGAACCCGCAGGGTTCTTATGGTCGGCAGTGTCATTAATCGATGGCCGGCACGATGCTCTTCCAGTGCTTGTGCGGGGCTGAGCCAAACGTGGCTGATGGTTTCTTCGCCATCATGGCTTACAGGCTGGTTCTCTGGTGCTGTAGTCACAAAAAAACGGGTATCGAAGCGCCGGGGAGGGCCGGGCGGGGTGATCCAGTGGCTGAGGTAGGCCATCCTGTCCAGCGGAATCGTCAGGTTGTGTTTTTGGCAAAGTTCAGCCAGAGACAGCTCGCCCCTGAACACGGCCTTGCGATCATCATGAGCGGCATGATCTCCGCTGATTGTGCGCCGCTCGGTATCGACGGCCAGCAGCACGCCGGCCTCTTCGAAGCATTCGCGGACGGCGGCAAGCATGTAATCCGTGCCGCCGTCGCTCAGACTCATGGTGTGGCTGATTTCAGTGTCTTCCAGGCCAGCTGCATGCATACGCCCGTGGGATTCCTTCTGATCTACCGCGCCGCCAGGAAAAACGTAATAGCCGGGTAAAAACACCGCGTCCCAAGTGCGCTGTAGCAGCAGTATCTCAATACCATTCCGGGTATCTCTCACCAGTGCCAGCGTGGCAGCAGGTCGAATATCCATAGAGTTTCCGTTATTCAAAACTGTAACCCCAGCGCTAAAAGATCGAAAATGAAGATAAGCGATTTCGCAACCAGATCTTGAGGTGAACACCGCCACTAAACAGAGTATCATCCAGCTCCGCACCTCGACACTTTCCGATATTCCTCGACACTTTGCCAGGCAGGTATCTTTCCAGTGGCCCGAATCGAACTTTCTTTCCCTGACGATGCATTCTGTTTTGAAACGCTCATGCAAGTTCGAACAACCGACATCAACGGCGCTAACCACCTGGGCAACGATGCATTGGTATCCATGCTGTCTGAAGCGCGAGCCCAGTTCCTGATAAGTTACGACATTCCAGAGAGCGACAGCGGCGGTGAGGGTATTATCGTGACCGATCTGGCCACCATGTATCAGTCGGAATCATTCTTTCCGGAAATGCTGCGCTTTGAGGTCGGTGTAATGGACTTCAACAAATACGGTGGCGATTTTGTGTTTCGGGTGACCAAAGTCGGGAGCGGTCAGGCCGTTGCTCTGGCGAAGTACGGATTCGTGTTTTTTGATTATCTTCAAAAGAAAGTGGTGCCCATGCCGGAAAGTTTCCGGTCACGCTTTGCCTGAGTTTCCTCCGTTTTTTCGAAGTTGCTTCATGCCGGTGCGATAAAAGCTGTACGCCATGATTCCGGCGAGCAGGTTACCCACCAGAGCACCGCTCATCAGGCCATAGATGCCGTCGAGCTGACTGCCTAGCCACAGCAGTGGCAGGAAGCACAGAAACAACCGCAATGTCGAAACCAGTAGCGCCCTCATGGCCAGGCCAAGCGCGTTGCACACCGACACCATCAGCATACACACCCCAAGGCCGCTGTAGCTGAGCGGCACTCGCACAAGGTAGGCTCCGAGCAAGTCCTGAACTTGTTGGTCGCTGCTGAACAGTTCGGAGACAAGGCCGGAGGCGATCAGCCAGAGCAGGCCAATGGCCAGTTGCCAGATCACCACAAAACGCACCGCCAGCCTTACCAGCGTGCGAATCTGTTCTATGTCTCCGGCACCCAGCATGCGGCCGATCATAGGTGGCATGGACATGGTGAGCGCGAGTACCACCACAATGGAGAAAAACTCGAGGCGTGTGCCCAGCCCCCAGGCGGCAACAGCGGCAGAACCGAAGCCCGCGACCATGGCAGTTGCCAGCATGGCTGACGCTGGCGGCATGAGCTGGCTGACCATGGCGGGGGCCATAATGTTGTTGAGCTGTTTCAGGGCGCGGCCAAGAGCGAGTTCGCGAAGGTCGAAGCGGGCCCAGCCGCGTTTCAGTAGCTTGGGGTATATAAACAGGCAGCCGACCCCAAAAGAGGTAGCCGTGGCCCAGGCGGCGCCGGGCAACCCCCAGTCGAAAACAAAGATATACAGCGGATCCAGGGCGATGTTGGAAAGGCTGGTGGCCACCATCATGTAGCCTGGCAATTTGGTGTTGCCGTGGGAGCGGCAAATGCTGTAGCCGAAGTAGAGAAATGCTCCGATCCAGGCAGAGAACAGCCAGGGTATCCAGTAGCTGCGCACGAGAGGAAGCAGGGCGTCTTCGGCCCCGAGGGCGGTCATGATCGGGCTTTGCAGGAGCCACAGGCCGATACAAAGTATAAACACCAGTGCACTGCCGACGGTAACAACCAAACCGCCCAGGCGAAACGCCCGGAGTTCGTCGCCGGTGCCGAGGGTTCGCGAAATGATCGCTGTGGTGGCAATGCCCAAGCCCACCTGTAGTCCGATGATGAGCTGATGCATTGGGAGCGTGAAGCCGAGAGCGGCCAGAGGGTCGCGGCCGAGCTGGCCGATAAAGGCGCTGTCAGCCAGCTGGAACGTCATCAGCGAGAGCACGCCAAACAGCATGGGCCAGGTCATGGTGTAGAGCTGGCGGGGGAGGCTGGCGTTGTGGGTGGTATTGCTCACGGGTTGGAGGTGGTGCCTTGGTCTGGAATGGGGTGCTGAAGTCTAACAGGTTTACTTTGCAGTTGGCCTTTCGGGCGGATCGGCCTCCGCAGACACGCCGTAAACCCATCCGTGGGGGCTTGGCATTGCCATCCCTGGCAATGCACAGTCTGCGAAGGCCGATCCGCCCAAAAGGCCCCGGGCCCGGGTAGTTCTCCTCCGGATTTCCTAATGCGGCTTTGAAAGCCTGATCAGAGAACTTTCAGCGCTGCATCGTAGTCGGGCTCGTCTTTGATTTCGTTGACGAGCTGGCTGTGGATAACCTTGTTATCCTCATCTAGAACTACCACTGCGCGGGCGCAAAGGCCAGCCAGTGGGCCGGTCTGAATGCTGACGCCGTAGTCCTGCTGGAAGCTGTAGTTCCGGAAGGATGAAAGCGTTATGACGTTTTCCAGGCCTTCAGCGCCACAAAAGCGGGCTGCTGCAAACGGTAGGTCGGCGGAGACAACCAGCACAACGGTGTTATCCAGAGCGCCGGCTTTCTCGTTGAATTTGCGAGTGGAGGCGGCGCACACGCCCGTGTCGATGCTGGGGATGATGTTCAGGATTTTGCGCTTTCCCGCCCAGTTATCCAGTTTTACGTCTTCCAGGCCGCTGTTGGTCAGCGTGAAGGGCGGCACGTTGTCGCCGATCTGTGGAAACTTGCCGCTCAGTTCAATGGGGTTGCCGTCGAGAGTTACTGTGCTCATGGGTTGCTCCTTGTTTTCCATAAATGTTCAGAACCAGCTTACTCTGTTTAGACCATTTTGGATGAGTTTTCATCCTGTCTGTGGCTCGAATCCTGGAGCAGGGTGGCGCTGAACCAGCAGGAGGTAGCTGCCCAGAGACGCAACGGCGCAGATGGCAATGATGGCCGCCATCACCAGCGAAGTGCCGTCGTGCATATAACCCACAAGCATGCCGGCGAGGGCTGCGACGGACATTTGTGCGAAGCCGAACAGCGCCGAAGCGGAGCCAGCCATGCGCGGGAAGTTGGCCATGGCGCCAGCCATGGTTTGAGGCATAACCATTCCGGTACCCGCCATAAACAGGGCCTGGGGCAGGATAACGGCCCACACACTGAAGACTTCAGCGAGCGCGAGTGCAACCATCAGGCCGCCAGCGGCAACGGCAATGACCAGTCCGCGAACGAGGATCTGATCCGGTACCATGCGGCTGCCAAGGCGGATCGCTAAAAGGTTTCCGGTTACATAGCCCACCACGATGCCGGCGAAATAAAGGCCGAACTGTTGCGGTGGTATTTCAAGGAAATCAATCAGTACGAACGAGGAACCGGAAAGAAACGCAAACAGCCCGGAAAAAATCAGAGCGTTGGTCAGGGTATAGCCGAGAAAGCTGATGTCGGTGCCTATGGCGCGATAGTTTCGCAGCAGGCTGCAGGGCTTCAACGGCTGACGGTATTCCGGGCGCATGGGTTCCGGGATGCCGAAGGCGACCACTACGGCCATGATCAGAGCGTAGCCGCCCAGTGCGAGAAAAATAGAGTGCCAGCCCAGCCCGGCTACCATCAAGCCGCCGAGTGTGGGTGCAACTGCAGGCGCAAGCGCCATGATACTGGCAAGAAGCGCCATGATTTTTGCAGCTTCGCGAGGTGTGTAGATGTCCCGGATGGCGGCACGCCCCAGAACTGGCCCGGCTGACCCGCCCAGCGCCTGCAAAAAGCGGCACAGGATGAGGGTTTCAATATTGCTGGCAAGTGCACAGCCAATGCTGGCGATGGCAAACAGCACAAAACCGCCGATCATGATCGGTTTGCGGCCAAACCGGTCAGCCAGAGGGCCGCACACCAGCTGTGCTATGGCAAAACCGACCATGTACAGGCTCAGGGTTAGCTGAACCTGGCTGGTGCCTGTGCCGAAATCACTGCCGATTTGCGGCAGTGCCGGCAAATACATGTCGGTGGCCAGCGGCCCCAGGGCGACGGCGGCGGCGAGCAGTATCGTTGTCCATATACTGGTTAGTGCTAGCATCTATCATCCATACCTTGGGGGAGGCGAACGACGGGGTGAGGTTTCCAAAACACGCTCCTTGCGGCACGTTCATGTGACGCTTGGGCTCCGCCATCCATGGCTCCGCACAGTTTTGGAAACCTCACCCCGTCGCTCGCGGTCAACTTTGGCTTGGATTCTAGGGGGTACCTCAATAAAAAATAACAGGGGCGCTGCTCATAGGATATATGAACAAAATTGATAGGTTAGTCGTTAAGGCCATTCATGGTAGCGGCGACGGCGTTCACCTGGTTTCGTAACCAGCGGTGAGCTGGGTCGTTCTGGTTGCGACGGTGCCAGACCATCAGCAAGGTAAAGGGTTTGTAGCTGAAGGGTAAAGGCACCCAGGCGAAGTCCCGGAGTAAGTGTTTGCTCATGAGCTCAGGGGCGGTAGCCAGCATGTCGCTGTCCCGAAGAAACTCTGGCAGGCCGGAGAAGTTGGAAACGGTAATCACGTTGCGACGGGTCAGTCCACGGGCAGTCAGCCCGGCTTCGATGGCTGGCTTTTCGCCGCTGCCGAAGACCAGGGCGATATGATCGGCCTGCAGGTAATCGGTCACGGTCTCTGGCGCTTCGCGCTGGCTTGGGTCGTAGAAAACTACCATGCGATCGGCCATCAGGCCTCTCTGCATGATGTCGGTGGCTTCCGGCGCGTGGGGTGAAATGATCAGGTCACAAATATCCTTGCGCAGCATGTCCGCGCTGGGAATCCCGGAGGCAATCACCTGCAGCACGATGCCTGGAGCCTGTTGTCGCAGGCGCTGCATCAGCGGAGGCAGGAGCAGGTCCCGCTCGTAGTCATTTGCCGCAACGGTGAAGGTGAATTCTGTGGTTTCCGGCGTGAAGGGCGGGCCGGATGCCAGCGAGTGCAGGTCGTCGAGAATCTGCCGAACGTGGGGGCCCGCCTGCACTGCATATCGCGTGGGCGTAATGCCACGTCCGGATTTGACGAACAGCGGGTCACCCAGAGCGCTGCGCAGGCGATCCAGCGTATGGCTCACGGCCGACTGGCTGACTCCAAGCTTGACTGCCGCACGGGAGACGCTGCCTTCGTCGAGCACGGCGACGAAGGTGAGGAGCGCGCGGATATCAAGATTGAATGTATCAATAAGGTTCATGGATGGCAGTGTAATCCAGAACCGCCGTTCCCGGAACCGGGCGTTACATCAATCCGAACGCTCAGCCAGCCGCTGATTCAATTACCCCGGAACGGCCAGCCCCATCGCTATCGACAGGTGATCCCAGAACGATGGCGTTGCGCCCGGGTTGGCGATGCGGTCACAATCGACCACTGCCAATAGCCCTTGGTGATTGGTATGATTGCCCATCACTGGCCAAACAATCACAACAGGAATTGCATGCTCAGCTTTCTACCTGCTTCCGTTATCGGCGTACTCAACTCCATTTTGCTGGCGATCAACACGCTGTTCTGGTGCCTGTTGCTCTATATACCAGCGCTGCTAAAACTTATTATCCCCCACAAAGGTTTCCGGGTTCTCTGCACACGCGTCATTATCTGGATTTCGGAATCCTGGGTAGCCTGCAATACCGGCTGGATGAAACTGACCCACGGTACGCAATGGCAGGTTACCGGCGCAGAAAACCTGCGTCGTGAAAGCTGGTATCTGGTACTCAGCAATCACCAGAGCTGGGTGGACATTTTTGCAATGCAGCGAGTGTTCAACCGCCGTGCGCCTTTCCTGAAGTTCTTTTTGAAGCAACAGCTTATCTGGGTGCCGGTCATCGGGCTTGCCTGGTGGGGGCTGGATTTCCCGTTTATGAAGCGCTACACCCGGGAGTATCTGATCAAGCATCCGGAAAAACGCGGAGAAGACCTGAAAGCCACCCGCCGCGCCTGCGAAAAGTTTCGCTACACCCCGGTGAGCGTGATGAACTTTGTGGAAGGCACGCGTTTTACCCAGGCCAAACACGACAAGCAGAAATCACGCTATACCCATCTGCTGACACCAAAAGCCGGTGGCGCGGCCTTTGTTCTGGACACCATGGGTGATTCGATACAGACGCTTGTTGACGTAACCATTGCCTATCCCGGCGGCGCGCCTTCGTTCTGGGACTTTATTTGTGGGCGGGTGCCGGAAGTGAAAATGGAGATTCAGACGGTTACTATCCCGGAGCACCTGAAAGGGCGGGACTACTCAACCGATGGCGAACACCGGCGCAACGTGAAGAACTGGCTGGCAGAGCAGTGGCAGGCCAAGGATGCCCGCCTGGAAGAAATGCTCCGCTCTTAGATCTCGCTAACACCCTGCCAGTCTGGAGCGACGTCAGCCTTCCCTGTCGTCGTTCTCCTTTTCGTCTGGCTCGACTTCATCGGGGTGTTCTTGTTTGTATCTTTCCCAGTCTTCCCAATCGTGAGGTGTGCCGGCATGTGGCCGGCGCAGGTGTTTTGCGTGCTCTCTCGCGTTGTGGCGAAGGCTGTGATCAGGGCTTTCTTCTTCCTTGTCAAAACCGTGTTTTTTCAAAAACTCGTCCGGGCTGATGGGCATGGCGCACCTCCTTGAAGGATCAGATTACTTCTACTGGTACGATGCGCCTGCTCCTATGGTTTTTCAACCGGCTCAGGACCTGGTAGCTACAGGAATTTCCTCGGCATCCACCAGCTTGAAGTTAATCTGCCGGCGCTCTTCTTCAACCCCGGAGAAACGGACTTTCACCGCCTGTTCCACCTGGAAGATGCGCCCATTCTTGTTGTGAATCAGGCGAAGAGTGACCGGATCAAAGCTGTATTTGCCGTTCAGATCCTTACAACTGACAAACCCTTCCAGCCCGTTCGCCTCCAGGCGTACAAAAAAGCCGGCAGGAATCGTCCGGCTGATCACGCCGTCCATCGGCTCCTCGCCCAGAGTTTTTGCAAAGTCGCTCTTGAGCCAGGTTTCCAGACTATTGGCCGCTTGGCGCGCTTTGAACTGAGTGCTCTGAAGTGCCGACAGCTGGTCGCTGCTTAACGCCTTCATCGGAGTGTCCCAGAGCGCAGCTTTGATCACGCGATGAACATACAGGTCAGAATATTTGCGCAAGGGTGATGTAAATGTCGTGTAGCCGTTCAGCCCCATGCCCTGGTGCGGGGCTGCGGTAAACGCCAGTTCAGCCCGGGCCAGCTGGCGTGAGAGTATAGCTTTCACCGGTAATTCCGCGTCCAGGTCTGTCGTTTGCTTCATCAGCGCCTTGAAGCCTTCCGGCTTGGTGGCATCAATGTCCGCAAGATGCGGCGCATAGCCTTCGATCAGGGCGCGTATGTTGTCTGCGCGGTCGTCCCGAAGCCCTGTGTGCTGGATAAACAGACCTGATGGCTGTTTGGCCAGGAAGTCCGCAGCACAACGGTTGGCAGCTACCATGCATTCTTCCACCAGGCGATGCGCTTCGTTCTGTACCGAAGGTTCAATGCTGCGAATACGCCGGTTTTCGTCGAGCCGAAGCCGGAATTCGGGCCGATCGCCGCTCAGCAGAGCGTGTTCATTGCGCCATTTACGCAGCGCGGTTGCAGCCTGATGAAGCTGATCCAGGCTGTTGGCAACGGCGTCAGGCAGGGCTTTGATGTCTTCGTCTTCCCGCCCTTCAATCAGATTTGATACCAGGTCATAGCTGAGCTTGGCGCGGGAGCTGATAACCGCCTGATGGAAGCTGTAATCGCCCAGAGTCCCATCGTTGTTGACCTGCAAGTCACAGACCAGAGCCAGACGCTTCACATCGGGCATCAGTGAGCACAGCCGGGTGCTGATGGTGTCCGGTAACATGGGTAGAGGGTCGCCAGGGAAATAGATGGCGGTTGCCCGGTTGAAAGCTTCCAGCTCGGCCGCACTTTCCGGGCCAATGACCGCGGAGGGGTCAGCAATGGCAATGGACAGTGCCCAGCCCGTGGCATTGGGCTCAGCCAGCAAAGCATCGTCCATGTCCTGAGTGGCAGGGCTATCGATAGTGACATAGGCGCGGTCGGTACGATCTTCCCGATCGGCTGCAAGGGCTTCTATGGCAGCCTCGTCGAGGCTTTCCGACTGCTGTACGACGGTATCGGGCCAGGCGTCTGCCAGATCGAAGGTGGCCAGGGTAAGAGCGCGCTCAATACCCGCCTCGCCGGCCTTGCCAATGACCCGGAGTACTTTCGCCTGGCCTTTGCCGTCGTGGATCGGGTGCTTGTGTATGCAGCAATAAAGGTAGTCATCTGGCTGCGCGTTCATGCGCTCTTTCGGGGGAATAAATATCCAGCGGTTGATGCCGGGCGTCTCCGGCACCACAAAATGCCCTTTGCCCTTCACCAGATAGCGCCCGACAAAGGTGGTCAGCCGGCTCTCAATGAGCTCGTCCACCACACCTTGGGTTTTGCCCTTGTCCACCTCCTGCTCGGTGACATTAACCCGATCACCGGGAAGCACTTTTTGCATTTCCTCGGGAGGCAGGAACACATCCCGCCCTTCATCCAGAGCGACGAATCCGAAGCGGCCATTGGTGGCTTTAACCGTCCCCGGAGAAACGATTTTGCTTTCCTCAATATCAGACTTTAGCTGGCGCAACTGGTTGAGAGCGTCGGCGTTGAGCATGGGTTAACCTGGCTGAAAAAATGAATGATGGGGCGGAGTATAACGTTTATGACGAGACGAGTCAGACCCGTTACGCGGGGTTAATTTCCGTATTTTCCGGGGGATTGATGCAAATACGGTTGCGGCCTTCGTTCTTGGCACGGTAAAGCGCGTTGTCTGCATTTCGCAGCACCGTATCGATGTTGTCACCAGGCTTCGAGAAATAGCCACCAACGCTTACGGTGACAGGCGTGCCGGTTTTTCGGCTTTCCTGCTCAACGGTCTCGCGAATACGCCGGGCGACATGCTCCAGCGTTATCGGGTCGCAGGGGGCAAGCAGAATTACAAATTCATCACCGCCCCAGCGCCCTGGTTGATCATAGGGGCGAACGCCGGCTTTCAGCCAAAGAGCGACACGGCAGAGGATTTCGTCGCCGGCCTGATGGCCAAGTTGATCATTGATTGATTTGAAGTGATCAATGTCCAGCCAGATCACGCCAAAACCGTTGCCCGATCGTTCTGCCCGCTGAATTTCCTCATCCAGAGCCTCGTCCAGCCCCCTGCGGTTTTTCAGATTCGTGAGCGGATCAATGCGTGCCAGTCGGTGCAGGTCGTCGGTACGTTGAATAACCTTGTTTTCGAGGTCCCGGGTAGTGTCACGCAAGCTGGCCGTCATTTTCTCAAAGTGGTCGACGAGCCTGCCAATCTCGTTATCCGGTTTGTCCAGTCGGGGCAGGGTAAAGTTGCCGTTGCGAACCTTTTCGACAGCTTCCTCCAGACCAACAATGGGTTTAACAATGCGCGACTGGATAATGAGATGAAAGACGATCAGCGTGACCAGAAGGCTGGTGATAAAAACAGCCACCAGAGGCCAGAGATAGCTTTGGGGTAGCAACGTGTTCAGATCAAGAAGGGTAATTTCAAACCAGCCGATTGCCGGCAAAAAAGCGACTCCGGCCAGCTGCTTTCGGCCTTCTACGGTGACAAAGCTGCTTTCAACATAGCCTGTATTGCCCGCGTTTTTTTTCAGCAATTGCAGCATGCCGAGAATTTTCTGTTTGTCTTCAGTGTCGTCAAACAGCAGGTCGACGGTATTCTTCTGGCCTTCGGGTTTGATAACGCTTGCAAAATCAATGTAGTTACGGTCCCGATATAGCTGAATCGCACCGTTGTAATCGACAAACAGTGTGGTGATGCCTTCCTGGTTAATATCAACGATATCCTGCAGAAAAGCATCGAGATTCATACCCGTGCCGACCATGCCCACGATCTGTTCTTCAGAGTCGCGCATAAGCACATCGATCCAGAGCTTGGTAACGCCCAGTTCCGCATCGGGATTCACGTTCAGATGAAAATCACGGCCTTCGTCTATCAGTTGGTAGAACCAGGCATCATTGGGTTCTTCCGGGTTCAGAACGTAACGGAATTGCTGACCGCCAAACTCATCTTTTTCGTTATTGAAGTAGTAGCGACCATTTTCTTTCAGGGCTACAAAATAGCTATTGTCGCGAAAGTTGGCGCGAAAGCTTTCCATCTCGCGAATGGCAGTGTTTTCGAGGACCTGATCGCTAGGATCGGCAGCCCAGCTGAGCAAAGCGCTGGAGTCCGCCATCTGGCGAGCAAGGCCGATCTCGCGCTCCAGAGATTGCAGGAGGCGGGCGCTGTCATAACGCACCTGTATCTCGGCAACCTGGCGTCCCCAGCGTTCGATGAGGTCTTCAGACAGCTTTTGGTAAGCTAACCATGAAGCACTTGCAGCGATGACGATCAGGGCGGCGGCAATGCTGAGAAACCGGGTTTTAAGGCTCAAAAATTTCCGTCTCCGTTTTCCGGGGGTCGGAGGCAATCATAGAACACAGGCTGGCGGGTGTGTAGAGAAGAATGTCAGAAAAGCATGAGAATCTGTTACAGATCCGTACCGGTGCTTCTATCGCTCCGGTACGGATCTGCGCTTCAGGCTGGGATCACTTTGGCCTGGCCATTCTCGTTGGCTAGTTGTGCTCGGCAAACACTTTGGTCTGGCCGTTGTCGTTAAACATCAGTACCTGGTAGTGGTCTTTGCGGTCGCCCATTTCCATACCGGGTGAGCCGGCGGGCATGCCAGGCACGGCAAGGCCTCTGGCTTTGGGGGCGTTGGCGATCAGCCGGTGAATGTCGTCAGCAGGTACGTGGCCTTCGATCACGTAGTCACCCACAAAGGCGGTATGGCAGCTCGCCAGGTTGGGACTGAGCCCGGCCTCCATTTTGACGCGGTTCATGTCGTGGGTCTCGGTGACTTCCACTTCAAAGCCGTTGCTTTCCAGGTGGTCGACCCAGTCTGTGCAGCACCCGCACGTGGGTGATTTATAAACGTGAATGCTTTGAGCGGCGCCCGCTGCCAAAAGTGGAGTGCTGAAACCGAGGGCGCCGACCAGGGCCATTCCGAGAATCTGTTTTTTCATGGTTTTTCTCTCTTTAATGTCGTGTTCAGTGATGGCTGTGATCTTGTGCAGGGGCGTCGCTATCCGCTGACGAAAGCCAGAACCACCAGACGATGGCGGCCATCAGCGCAATTCCACCGGCATTGACCAGTATTGTTTCCATCAGTTCCGCTCCTCCTTCGATTGTTGGCTTTGGTTTTGCGCTTGCACCGGCTTGTGACTGGTTTTAAACAGCCGCAACCGGTTGGCGTTGGTAACAACGGTAACCGAGGACAGCGACATGGCAGCACCAGCAAGAATCGGGCTCATCAATATGCCCCAAATTGGATACAGAAGCCCTGCCGCTATGGGGATGCCCAGGCTGTTGTACGCGAAGGCACCGAAGAGGTTCTGGTGAATGTTTTTCACGGTAGCCCGGGAAATTTCGATGGCATCCGGTACTCCGTGCAGGGAACCTCGCATCAGGGTAATGGCGGCGCTTTCAATGGCCACGTCTGTACCTGTGCCTATGGCGAAGCCAACGTCGGCTGCCGCCAGTGCGGGTGCGTCGTTAATGCCATCACCCACCATGGCGACGGTGTAGCCTTTACCGCGCATCTCGTTCACCACGTCGGCTTTGTCTTCCGGCAATACTTCCGCGCGGTAATCGTCGATGCCGGTCTTCGCGGCAATGGCTTTGGCGGTGGCGTCGATATCTCCGGTGACCATCATTACCCGGATGCCGGCATCGTGCATGCGCCGGATGGCGGCCTCCGAATCCGCTTTGATGGCATCGGCAACGCCCATAACCCCCAGCAACTCGGTGCCGCGGGCAAGAAACAGTGGCGTGCCAGCCTGCTCGGTGATGGTTTTTTCAGCATCGATCATGCCTCCAAGCGAAATGCCCTCGGCTTCCAGCCAACGGCGGTTGCCGAGGCGAACCGGTTCGCCCTCAAACTGACCTGTCACGCCTTTGCCATTCAACGCTTCGAAGTTCGTAACGCTCAGGGGCTGTGCGCTTTGTTCTTTGGCTTTATTAACGATAGCTTCCGCAAGCGGATGCTCGGAATGCTGCTCCAAACCTGCGGCCAGTGCGAGCAACTGTTGCTCATCGCCATTTATCGCATGCACGCTGGTCACCGCCGGGTGCCCTTCGGTGATGGTGCCGGTTTTGTCGAGAATCACCAAGTCCAGTTTGCCCGCGGTTTGCAGGGCATCCCCTTGGCGAATCAGTGCGCCGTATTCCGCCGCCTTGCCGACACCCACCATAACTGACATGGGTGTGGCCAGGCCCAGGGCGCAAGGGCAGGCGATGATAAGAACCGTGGTGGCTGCGATGATCATATGCACAACGGCTGGCTCAGGACCCACGTTGTACCAGACCAGTGCTGCGGCCACGGCAATTAGCATCACGCTGGGCACAAACACCGACGATATTTTGTCTGCCAGCCGCCCGATGGCGGGTTTTGAGCCCTGGGCCTTCTTCACCAGATGGATAATCTGGGCCAAGGCGGTTTCACTGCCCACCCGGGTTGCTTCGTACACAATGGCACCGTGGGTGTTTAGCGTACCGGCGGAAACTTCGTCATCCACACCCTTACTCACAGGCATGGGTTCGCCGGTGAGCATGCTTTCGTCGATACGGGTGCTGCCTTCAACAACTCGCCCGTCCACGGGCAGATTCTCACCGGGGCGAACCCGAATGTGATCGCCCTTGCGCACATCTTCTACCGGAATATCCTGCTCCTGCCCGTCACGGATAACCCGTGCGGTTTTTGCCCGTAAATCCAGCAATCGGCGAACCGCTTCGGAGGTCTTGCCCTTGGCCCTGAGTTCCAGCGCCTGCCCCAGATTTATCAAGCCGATGATCATGGCCGAAGCTTCAAAATACACATGCCGCGCCATCTCCGGCAAAGCTTCGGGAATGCTTACTACCGTGATGGAATACAGCCAGGCAGTACCTGTACCCAGGGCAATCAGGGTATCCATATTGGCGTTATGGTGCCGGAGCGCCTTCCAGGCGCCGGTGAAAAAATGGCCACCCGTGCCGGCCATAACCGCCAGTGTCAGCAGGCCCAAACCAAACCAGATACTCTGGTTCGACTCGGTTATTGTCATGGAGCCAAAACCCATGCCCCAAACCATCAGGCCAACGCCCAAGCCGAGACTGATAGCCATCTTTACCAGCAGGGTCTTGTACCGCTTTTTGTCCTCTTCCTGCTTCTGATCGTCTGCGGCGTCTGCATCTTCAATTACACTGGCGCCGTAACCGGAGCTTTCTATCGCCTTGATCAGAGCTTGCGGGTCGGACACTCCGGTGGCCGTAGCCGTATTGTCCGCAAGATTCATATGGGCGTGAGTCACGCCCGGCACCGACTGCAGTGCCTTCTCAATGGTATTCACGCAGGAAGCGCAGGTAGCGCCGGTTACCGCAAGATGAACCTGATCGTCTTCGTGAGATGGGGTTGCTGATTCTCCAGGTGTATTTTCTGAAGAATGACGCTGCTCACTCGTATCTTCAGCAACCCTCTCATCCGTCTCTTTATCACGCTTTACGGCAGCGTTGGCGTCTGCCTTTGCGGATTTGGAAGAGCAGCAACTGCCGGACTTCCCAGTTTCAGCCATCGGTTCCGCCGGGTAACCCGTTTCCGTCACGATCCGGGCTGCTTCCGTGGCATCAACATCCTCCGGCAAGGCTACTGTCTGATCTTCCAGATTAACCTCTATCAGGTCAGCATCACCGGTCAATGGTTCCAGAGCGTTACGGATTTTTTTCGCGCATCCCTGACAGGTGGCGCCGGAAATACTGAGAGTGGCGTGTAGCACAGGGGCTTCACTCATAAAGATCTACTCCTCAACCTGCTTTACGGGAGTGTTGTCATCCCAATGTTCAATCAAACGGCAAATAGTATGACCATCCGGCGTACCGTCGGGCATATCCTGCCAGGCAGCCAGTGCCGTCTTCATCCGCTTATGCAACTGCTGTAACTCGTTAATCTCTCGCTCCACCTCTGCCAGCCGTTGCTGGAATACATCCCGAACCAAAGGACAGGGCGAGTGATGGTCATCTGCCTGATCCAGAATTTGACGAACCTCGATCAATGAAAACCCCAACTGACGGGCCTTGCGGGCAAAACGCAGCCGCCGAAGATCCTCAGCGTCGTAATGCTGGTAGTTGTTATCGGGGTTCCGAGACGGTTTAAGCAATCCCTCACGTGTGTAAAAACGCACAGTGTCCGGGTTCACACCCGCAGAGGTAGCAAGTTCTTTAACTTTCATAATCAGCAGTGCCCGCCAAATTTAAACGAGCTTTGGTATGGGTGGCCCTTCCGAAAATGCTCGGAGCCAGGGAAGGCGGAGAGCAAGCGTACATGGACGTATTCGCAGCGGTTTTCGGAAGGGCCACCCATACCAAAGCGGGTACAGCCCAAGTTGGATCGCCCAGGGTTTTAAGCTGACATTACAATAAAACCTATGACCTGCTCACAGGTCAAAGGTTTTCAGGAAGAAGGGCTTTTCGCCCGGAGGAAGGTGCCGCAACTTTTGCACTGGTCAGGTGCCATCAACTTGGCCTGCCAGCCAATCTTTTGACCGCAAGCCGGGCAGGCCAGACGCAGCTGCAGAATAATGATTGGCGTAATCAGCGCAATAATCAAAAAGCCGAGAGGGCCCCAGCCGTCACCGCTGGAAAGCCCGAGCTGGCTGCTGAACACCAGAACAACAACGAGAGCCACAAACGCAAATATAAAATAGTTCCGGTTCCAGCGCTCCCAGCGGCGAAGCTTGCTGTCCTGTTCCGGCGTCAGATAACCCGTGGCCATAAAATCTCACCTGAAAATTTAATTGCTACCATCGTTATGTTGGGGGTGGCGGACGGCGATTACAAATCTGTACCGGCCGTTGCAAGCTTTTCGAGAGCGCCGCTGTCCAACGCTTTTTCCAGCTTTGCTACAGGAACAGGGCGGCTGATCAGATAGCCTTGAACCACATCACAACCTTGGCTCTTGAGCAAATCCAGTTGGGGTTGAGTTTCTACGCCCTCGGCAACCACTCGCAAACCAAGGTTGTGAGCGAGATTAATCACTGCCCGGGTGATCACGGCATCATCATGGCGTTCCGTGATTTCGGTGATGAATGAGCGGTCGATCTTCAGGATGTCTACCGGGAAATCTCTCAGGTAGGCCAGGGAAGAATAACCGACGCCGAAATCGTCAATCGCCAGGTGCACGCCAAGCTCGTGCAGTCGCGTTAGCTGATCCAGGTTGTGCTCAATGTTTTGAATAAAGATTTCCTCAGTCAGCTCAACTTCAAGCCGATTCGCCGGAATATCCTTGGCTTCCAGAGCATCGCGTATACGTTCGACCAGATTTTCGTCGTCCAGCTCGCGTCCACATAGGTTTACCGCTACGGTGAAGCTCTCGAAGCGGGTTCCCTTCCAGGCCGCTAACTGCCGGCAGGCAGCCATCACTACCCAGCGCCCGATATCCGCAATCCGCCCGCTTTCTTCTGCCAGCGGAATAAACGCAGCCGGTGGCAGAAGGCCCCGGCGAGGATGCTGCCACCGGATAAGCGCTTCGACACTGTTGATTTCGCCACTCTTCAGGTTCAACTGTGGCTGGTAATAGAGCACAAATTCGTTATTGGCAAGGGCCTGGCTGAGGTCTTTTTCCAGCTCCAGGCGCATCACTTCCCGCTCCTGCATCCCTTCGGTATAGAACTGGTAGGTATTACGACCCTGTTCTTTGGCGCGATACAGTGCGATGTCAGCGTTGCGCAAGAGGATATCGGCGTCGAGGCCGCTATGCGGGTATACGGCAACGCCGAGAGTCGAGGTAATGCTATGGGCTTCATCCTGGACAACAAAAGGCGACTCGAAACACTGCTTGATCAGCCCTAGCAGGTGAATGACATCATCAATATCTTCAACATGCTGTTGGCAGATCATGAATTCATCGCCACCAGAGTAGGCCACCGTGATACATTCATTACTTAACTGATTCAGTCGATCGGCCACCTTAACCAGAAGTTCATCACCAAACTGGTGTCCAAGCGAGTCATTCAGCATTTGGAAACGGTCGAGGTCCAGCATCACCAGCGCCACCTGCCGCATTTGGCGATCCGCAATATTCAGCGTATGGGCCAGATCCTCCATGAAGAAACGCCGGTTAGCCAGCCCGGTGAGCACATCGGTGGACTCCAGTCGCACCAGGTCTTTCTGAATGGTTTTGCGCTGTGCAATTTCCTCGTCCAGTTCACGCCGGGTTGTCAGTAGATCCTGATTGCGCTTCAGCATGAGCTGGAGCAATAGGGTCGTGAGGCTGGTTAGCAGGCCCATAACGAGTAGGGTAACGAAGGTCCAGCGAGGCCAGGGGCTACGCTGTTTGTCTACCCATGCCGGTGATGGCTCAAGAGTCAGTTGCCACTCCTGGGTAGGAAGCTTCACCGGCACGGTGTAAGAGATGGGGTCTCCGGTGCTTTCAAAATCACCCAGCGTATAAACCGGGGCCCCTTGGCTGTGAATCTTTATCCGGAACATGGCCGACTCGCGGCTTGCCAACAGTTGGCGTACCAGAGTTTCCACCCTTACCACTCCCGCCACGAAGCCATTATTATCTGGCCCGGTGTCGACCGGCGCATAAATGACAACGCCTTTGCCGCCCTGGCGCAGCTCTATCACTCCTGAAACGTCATAATTTCCGGATTGCCTGGCCGCCTCCAGAGCCATGAGACGCTTTTGATCAAACGCAGCGTTGAAGCCAAGCACGTTCTCATTGCCGGCAGCCGGTACCAGCCAGCGAATGATAAAATCACGGTCTATCCACTCGATGGCCTGATAGATGCGGAAGTCTTCCAGGTGATTGAGCGCATCCTCGCGCCATTCGCTCTCCGGCGTTTTCGGATCTATTGCCAGACGGCTAGCTATCCGCTCAATAGCATTGGTATGAACCATAAACTCCCATTCCAGGGTGCTGGCCATACTTCGGGCTTCGTTTTCAAGGTTGGCCTGTATTTGGCCTGTGTACTGGTGGATCAGGCCGTACCGGAGCCCCGCTGCCATGGCAAGAAAAACAAGGAAGATTACGACAGGAACGGCGGGATGCAGCAGTCGCTTGACCAAGAGCCCAAATTTATAGGGGGGGTGTTCCAAGAAGCGCTCCGTTTACCAGAAGATCAATTCATCAGTTTAGCGGCTGCAGACCGATCATAAATCATTCTTTCCGGAACGCCTATCTTGATGCCCGATGGATCAGGCTCTGGAGCCGACTGCCGGAATACCCTGGCGCGGAATCTCCTGCTTGGGGCACTTATCCATCACAACTGTCAACCCTTCGGCCTCGGCCCGGGCCGCGCCCGCCTCATTGATAACGCCGATCTGCATCCAGATCACGGGAACCTTCTGCTCGATAGCCTGATCAATCACCGCGTCCGTGCGTTCCGGAGCCAGGAACAGCTCAACCATATCGACAGGTTCCGGCAGAGAAGCAATATCGGCGTAAACGGTCTCGCCCAGAATCTTCTGGCCGGCAAGGCGAGGGTTGACCGGAATAACCCGGTACCCATGCCCCTGCATGAACTCCATGACTTCATGAGAGGGGCGGTGCGTTTTCTCGCTAGCGCCTACAAGAGCAATGGTGCGGACGCTTTCAAGAATAGCGCGCATCTGGTCGGGTTGATTGCTTGGCATCGTAACGAACCACCTGTATTGAATTTACGCTATTGAACGATCGGTATTGAACTACCGGTGCGCCTCAAGGCAGACAGACACCGACTCCGCATAGCGTAGCGCGTGTGGCTTGTCGATTTCCACTTGCGCCCACTGCACGGCTCCGTGCTCCATAACGATATTCAGCACCTCGTGGGTCAGGCGCTCAAGAAGCGCAAAGCGATTGCTATCCACGTGGCCTATTATCTGCTTGGTAATGGTGCGATAGTTGAGCGCTGCCGTAATCTCGTTCCGGTCGATCGCTTCTGTGGCATCGTAGGTCAGGCGAACGTTGATGATAACGTCCTGCAGATTGTTAATCTCTTCTTCCTTGATGCCTATGTACGCTCGCAACAGCAAATTCTTGATCTGGACTTTTGCCTTGTGGTTGCAGGAAACCTCTGTCATATCGCCTCCATCCGAACCGCTGTGATCAACGATGATTGCTGATCAGATTAAGAAATTCTGACCGCGTTGCCTGGGATTTACGGAACTGCCCGAGCATCATGGAGGTTTTCATTTTCGAGTTCTGCTTCTCCACTCCGCGCATCATCATGCACATATGCTGTGCTTCGATAACCACCGCAACGCCTTTGGCATCGGTAACACTCTCTACGGCTTCGGCAATCTGACGTGTCAGGTTTTCCTGGATCTGCAGGCGGCGGGCATACATGTCCACAATGCGTGCAAACTTCGACAGGCCGAGAACGCGACCCTGAGGCAGGTAGGCAATGTGGCACTTGCCAATAAACGGCAGCATGTGATGCTCGCACATGCTGTAGAGCTCGATATCCTGAACCACAACCATCTCGTCCATCGCCGATTCGAATACGGCATTGTTCACGAGATCGCCAAGATCCTGCTGGTAGCCTCGGGTCAGGAACTGCATGGCTTTGGCGGCACGCATCGGAGTGTCTTGCAGACCTTCGCGGTTGGTGTCTTCACCCAGCCCGTTGATGATGGCGCGGTAGTTGCCCGCGAGGTCGTCAAGGAGTTTGGTCATAGTGGTTTCCGATTCTCTTTATGGTACGAGCGCCAAAGCTTAAGCGAATTTGTTTGGCATCTCTACGGTTTACGATGACGCGCTCAGAAAAGACCAGCACTCGTTCGCAGTTTATCAAACACAATTGCCTGCCTCTGGCGGGAGGGTCGGGTTTATTCTAAAGTCGCAGGCTATGAAGGATCTATCGGGGACAGTGTGTGGAACAGCAGATACCGGGTATCAGGGAGGGAACGGCAGCGGGCGCTGGAGCGCTTGGGCTGGAAGAGTGGCAACAGGGCGGCAAATGGTTCACCTACGAGGGTCACGCGATATTCAGCCGCATGGCGGGCGGAGGAGAACCGCTGGTATTGATGCACGGATTCCCAACTGCAAGCTGGGACTGGAACCGGATCTGGCCCATGCTGATTCAGAACAACAACGTGCTGGCTCTGGATTTTCTGGGCTTCGGCTTTTCTGACAAGCCCCGGGAGCATGCGTACAGCATTGAAGACCAGGCAGATCTGGTGCAGGGACTACTGGAAGGCCTCGGCTTGGCGTCGGTGCATTTATTTGCTCACGACTATGGATGCAGTGTCACCCAGGAGCTTCTGGCCCGGGAACAGGAAGGGGTGTTGCCCTTTCAGATTGCCAGCGTCTGTTTCCTGAACGGCGCGTTGTTTCCGGAAGTGCACAACCCGCTGCTGATCCAGAGATTGTTACGCAGCCCATTTGGCGGTTTGCTCGGTCGGGCTCTGACGCGGCGCAGCTTCGAGCGCAGCTTTCTGAAATTGTTTGGCAGCAAAAATCTCCCGGGCCAGCGGGATATGGACGATTTCTGGCACTTGCTCACCTACAACAACGGCCGCGGAATTCTGCACCACCTGATCCAGTTTATGGAAGATCGCCGGTGTCATCGTCATCGTTGGGTGTCCGCGTTGCAAAATGCCAGGCAGCCAATGCGACTGATTTCAGGCTCGGCAGATCCGGTATCGGGAGCTGCGATGGCCCTGCGTTATCAGGAAATGATTCCTGAGGCCGATGTGGTGCAGTTGCGGAATGTCGGGCACTACCCGCATTTTGAAAGTCCCTGGGAGGTGTTCTGCGCTTACAGGGATTTTCGCAAACGCCGGTGCGACACCAACCCGAAATCTAGCTGACAATGGGCGTGGGAAATTCGTCCGGATTGCTGCTGTCTGTCGCAAGTTGGCGCGCCGCACCGACCACCTGATTACGCCCCCGGGATTTTGCGTCGTACAACGCCTGATCAGCGCGGTTCAGCCAAACGGACCAGGTTTCGCCTTTGCTTACCTCGGCAATACTGGCGCTGGCAGTTATCCTGATATCTTCGAGAAACGGCCGGGCACTAATGCTGGTCAGGAGCTGGTGAGCCAGAAGGTTGCCTTCTTGCTGAGTGGTCTCGGGCAGCACGATCATGAACTCCTCTCCGCCGATACGGAAAAGCTGGTCGTTTTCTCTGAGCCGATTGCGCAGCCGCAGAGCCATCTCTTTAAGAACCTTGTCGCCCGCGAGATGCCCCCACTGATCATTGATCATTTTGAAGTAATCCAGGTCCAGCAGGATCAGACTGGATACCCGATCATAGCGTTCCCGCATCTGAATCTGGCTGTTCAGAACATCGGCCAGCTGTGACCGGTTCAGGCAGCCGGTGAGCGGATCGGTAGTTGCAAGCCGGGTAAGTTCAGTCTGGAGTTTGCCGACCAGCCAGGAAAAAATCATCGAGAACAGGCAAGTAAGGCCGAGCGAAAAGGTAATGCGCCAGAAATCAGCCTCGGGAAACTTTATGAAAGAAACCACAGCCATAACGCTGACAAACACGACATTACTGGCAATAGCCTCACGCAGAGGTAACAGGAAAAACAGGGCTGAGGCGGCAGGGTAAGCCCAATATAAACCCGCGTGTCCGTTGATGGCCGTTGAGTAGGCGGCACAAACCACAGCCAGCAGAGGGAACAGGCGGCCCTTGAGGAAGTAGGTGCTGCGGAACCGCAACAGACCAATCACCAGAATGGCATTCACGCAGAAAAGAATCAGCAGGCTGGAGAGTAGGAAATGATGGTTTTGCCATTGCACGACTACCAGCGGCGCCACAGCGATGAAGGCCCAGAAATGCAGGTGATAGACCAGCTGACGCTTGAAGCCAAGCACGGCAATCGTCGGATTGGTAGACCTGGAATCGGTTAAGGGGAACGTATTCACTGCATACTCCCGCTGTCTGGTTAGAGCCACTGCCGATCCTGAGTTTAAGTTTAGCACGGGTATTTGCCCGGCGATGCACGAGTATTTGTTTATTGGCGCCATTAGTTTTGTTCAGTTGGCCCCTGGTACCTGGTTGGTTAAAATTCGGACCTTCGCTTTGCTGATTTCCATTCTTGCAGACATGCTGACGGGAAAACTGATATGACCGCCATTCATACTCGCGCCCCGGCGCTCACCATCCGTGCAGGCCGCAGAACCCTGCAGCGGCTACAGGAAAAACCGCTGACCCCGGATGATGTGCACGTTATACCCGGAGCAGCCGGTGGCCCCAAGGCTCTTGGCCTTAGCGGCCTGGACAAGGCCATTTTTGGTGACTGGTTACCCCGTGTTGAACAGGAGCGCTCCCTTATTGGCTCGTCCATTGGCAGCTGGCGATTTGCCGCTATTGCGTCCTCGGATAACCCCCGGGCTCAACTTGCCAAATTGGCCGAACTCTACACCTCCCAGCGTTTCTCCAAAGGTGTCAGCGCTGCAGAGGTTACTCGTCAAAGTATTCTGTTCCTTGAAGAACTGATCGGTGGCCGGGAGGGTCACATTCTTGAGCATCCGTGGTACCGCCTGAACGTGGTTGTTGTCCGCAGCCTTGGCATGCTGGAGCCGGATACCAGAGCCCGCCTGAGTTTCGGACTGATGACTGCCATCAGCGCCAATATGGTAGGCCGGCGGCACTTGGGGCGTTTTATGGAGCGGGGCATTCTCCACGATGCCAGGCTGAAAGCGCCCTTGTCGCCACTGGCTGATTTCCACAGCCATGAGGTGCCGCTGAGCCGCGATAACCTGCTACCTGCGTTACTGGCATCAGCCTCTATTCCCATGGTGATGTCCGGTGTCCGGAATATTCCCGGCGCTCCAGAGGGTATATACCGCGATGGCGGGCTTCTGGATTACCATCTTGACCTGCCTTATGAGCAACCGGGCGTCGTTCTTTACCCGCATTTCGCGGATCGCATCGTGCCGGGCTGGTTTGACAAGACTCTGCCCTGGCGTCGCGGCGATGCAACTCGCCTGCAGGATGTGTTGCTGGTGGCGCCTTCCCCGGACTATCTGGAGCGCCTGCCAGATGGCAAGCTGCCGGATCGCAAGGATTTTGAAACTTACGCAGGAAACGATAGCGGTCGGGAGCGCTCATGGCGAAAAGCCATTGCCGAGAGTGAGCGTCTGGGCGACGAGTTTCTTGAACTGCTGGAAACCGGCCGCCTGCTGGACGTTCTCCAGCCTTTATGACGGCTGGGGAGACGTCCGCTTAAGCAGAGCGCCTTGTTGAGAGCCGGCCAGCGCCGCCATAGACAACGAGAAACGTGACAAAGGCCGTTACCACGACGGAGGGACCGGCGGGTGTATCGAGGTGCCACGACATGCTCAGGCCGCCTGCCACGGCAATAAACCCGAATACGACCGCCATGACAGCCATCTGTTCCGGAGTGCTGGCGAGCCTGCGCGCCGTGGCGGCCGGGATGATCAACAGTGCGGTAATCAGCAGAACGCCGACCATCTTCATGGCGACCGCGATCACCAATGCGAACATCAACATAAGCAACAGGCGCAAGCGCTCAACCGGTACGCCTTCCACTCGCGCCAGTTCTTCGTGAATGGTGCTCATCAACAAACCGCGCCAAAGCGCGGTTAACAGCGTCAGAATCAAAGCGGCACCGCCGTAGATCCACAGCAGGTCATTGCGATTCATGGCCAGCAAGTCGCCGAACAGCAAACCAGTCAGGTCGATTCGAACACCCGGCATGAAGCTGAGTGTTACCAGGCCGATGGCCAGAGCGCTGTGCGCGAGAATGCCCAACAGGGTATCGCTGGCGAGCGTTTTGTTGCGGGAAAACAGCATCAAGGCGATGGCCAGAATAACACTGGTAATAATAACCCCGAGATTCAGCGGAACACTGATCAAAAAGCTCAGAGCAATGCCCAACAGCGCCGAGTGAGCCAGGGTATCGCCAAAATAGGCCATTCTCCGCCACACCACGAAACAGCCCAGAGGGCCGGCGATCAGCGCCACTCCAAGGCCACCAATAAGCGCGCGCCAGAAAAAATCGTTCAGCAGGGCATCAATGATGGTCATGTTGACACCCTTTGTGGCTACCTTCTTGACTGTCGCCAAAGCTTATGGCCGGGCTGGAGTGGTCGCTGTCGACCACGTTGCCATGCAGGTCATGGCTGTGGTTGTGATGATGGTGGTATACCGCGAGAGCCTCCGCCACCGGCCGGCCGAAGGTTTCGACAAAAGCCGGGTCATGGGAAATATCTGCGGGATACCCGCTGCAGCATACGTGCTGGTTCAGGCAGATAACCTTGTCAGTTGCGGCCATGACCAGATGCAGATCATGGGAAATCATGATGACGCCACAATTCAGCTCGTCCCGTAACTGGCGAATCAAATCGTAAAGCGCGGCCTGGCCATTAATATCAACGCCTTGGGCCGGCTCATCGAGTACCAGAAGATCAGGTTTTCGGGCCAGGGCCCTGGCCAGCAGCAGTCGTTGCTGCTCGCCCCCTGAAAGGTGATGCACTGAGGCGTCGAGCAGATGGCTGACACCGGTTCTCGCCAATGCAGATTCACACTCTGCCAGCGGCTGGCCACTGAGCAGCATGAAACGCCTGACGCTCAGGGGCAGCGTTGATTCCAGGCTCAAATGTTGGGGCACGTACCCGACAACCAGACCTTTTGTACGGATGATGCGGCCACTGGTTACGGTTTGAATGCCCAGAATGGCTTTGATCAACGTGGTTTTACCGGCGCCGTTGGGCCCGATAATGGTGATGATATCGCCGCGATACAGTGACAGGTTTACCCGGTCGACGACCGGCCGGTCACCAAACCGGACGGTAAGGTTTTCGATGGCAACCAGCGTGTCACTCATGGCTTGGTTCCGTTTGGCAGGCGGGGCAGAGGCCCGCTACTTCCAGCGTAACCGCTTCCGCCCGGAATGCTTCGGCACCGGCCGCGTTGCGTATGGCTGCGGATACCGACGTATCGGTCAGCTCGAGAACATTGCCGCAAGCACGGCAGATAAGAAACATACCCGTGTGATGTTCGCCCACATGGGCGCAACCGATAAATGCGTTGAGCGAGGCTATTCGATGGACCAGCCCGTGTTGTTGCAGAAAATCCAGCGCTCTGTACACCGTTGGGGGGGCTGCGTTATGGCCTTCAGCGGTAAGTTTTGCGAGTACATCGTAGGCCCCAAGAGGCTTGTGCGATTGCCATACCAGTTCCAGCACCCGCTCTCGAGTGGGCGTCAGGCGGGCACTCTGCTGCTGACAGATGATCCTGGCGTCGGCCAGAGCCTGGCTGACACAGGCATCGTGGTTGTGAGGGCGGTACGGAAGCGCGCGGGCGGACATGGTCGGGATCCTGCATTTGCAAAAAAGTGCAACATTATAACAGTTGCACGGATCTTCCTGCCACGGGACGTGCGAATAACCCGGGTTTAGACCAGCGATTCGCTGGCAAGAGATTCCAGGTAGTCCAGGTTGGGAATCCACGCGGCTTCGCCATCGACTTCGACCAGCATAAGGTCGGCAGGGCCGTTTTCGCCCTCTAACTGCTTGACCTGATCTTCGGCAATACGAACCTGACTGGGAATACCCTGAGTTATCAGGGCCATGAAGCGGAGTTTCTTGTTGTTGTTGCTGACGCTGTTGAGTACAACGATCCTGCCACGATTTTCACCGGGCACTGCAAGCGTACCGCCGTTCGCTGCATCGTAGGATATAACGGGCAGATTCAACCCGCGCCACTCCAGTCGGCCGGCCAGCCAGTCAGGCGCGCCTGTGCCGGCGTCGCTGCTGGCGTAGTCCACCACTTCGGCAATGGATACGTTGGGCAGTATAAGCTGCCGCCTGCTTACGGGGATCATAACGCAGGAGAGGGTCTGGCTGCTGTCTTTCATTGCTTGTGTCCTCAGGCGGTGTCCCGTTTCTGCCGGCCTTTAAGCAAGCAGGATTTTTCGATGGTTTTAACCAGTTCACGGGCCAGTTGTTCGGGCGTGCCGGTAAAGCCGGAGCAGCCGGTCGCGGCTACGGAATCCGGCATCGAGCTGTTGCCACAGCTGGCGCTTTCCTGAACCCAGATCCGACTACCATAGGCCTTGAGCAATGGCGCTGCAATTACGCCGTCGCTGCCCATGCCGGAAAACAGAATTGCATGACAATGCGCGCCGTAATGGTCTGCGGTATTCAGCAGCACCTGGTCAATTGAAGGGCCGTAAGGCCCGGGCCAGGCGGTATCCAGCTCGGTCAGTACACCAGTGCTTTCAAATGTCCATTCGTGCTCAACCGGCATTAGCACGACATCGCCATTTTTTACCCGGTAGTTTTCCTCTGCAGGCTTCAGCTTGTAGTGCGCATGACGACCGAGCACCCGGGTGAGTACCTCGGCAAAATTCCCATCAATATGTTGGGCGTATATAAAACCTACCGGCAAGCCTGGGGGCAGGCTATCCAGAAATGCCTTCACGGCGGCCGGACCACCGAGAGAGGCGCATAGTACCCAGACTTCTTCAGCGACAGAGCCCGGCGTAGCAGGCCTTAACCATTGCGGGAGTTCCGACGTTACATCGGTCTCCGGACCCTGCTCTGCAAGCTCTTCCAGGCTGGCTTTGGAATCCAGCTGTGCCGGCACAACAGGCACTCCCAACTCTCCCAACTGTTGTTCCAGTTTGCCCAGTAGCCTGCGCTCCCAGCGAAAATACTCCGGGCTTCCTGACGCAGGTGCCTGGTCCAGCCCGAACAGAACGGGGGCTTCGGTATTCTCCAACAAACAGTCGAACAGAGCCGGGTGGTCCGCCTCATCTGCCAGGGTGATCAGCCACAAACCGGCCTCTGGAAAACCGGGCTGTGCCAGAAGCCTTTCAGGGTCACCGGAGAAGCAAACTTCAAGGCCAAATTTGGCGGCTGCAGCCTGCAGACGGTGCCGTTGCAAGACAACATCCGACACAATTCCGACCGAACCCCGACCGTTCTGGCCGGTCATCACTGCTTACCGGTCAGCCGTTCAATGGTCTTCAGCAAATCAGTCTCCTGGAACGGTTTGCCGAGGTATTCGTTCACGCCGATGGCCAATGCCCGCTCACGGTGCTTCTCGCCGGTTCGCGACGTGATCATGCAGATCGGCATATCGCGGAGGTTGTCATCGTGCCGCACGAAGCTCGCTACCTCAAAACCATCCATACGTGGCATTTCGATATCCAGCAACATGATGTCCGGTTTGTGATCCTGCAGCTGCGCTACCGCATCGAGGCCATCTTTCGCGGTGATAACTTCCATACCATTGCGCTCAAGCAGGCGAGAAGTAACCTTCCGCACCGTAACCGAATCGTCCACCACCATAACGACCGTAGCGCGCTCTTCGTAGCGGGCTGACTCCCGTGCCTTTTCCAAATCGGCCAGGCGCTGGCGTTCAGACAGGATGTCGGAGCGGATCATGGCCGGCAAGTCGAGAATGACCACCACGTTGCCATCACCAAGAATGGTTGCACCGGATACACCGCGAACGGTGCCGAACTGCGGGCCCAGAGACTTAACAACGATTTCCCGGCTACCCATCAGGTTGTCTACCTGCAGGGCCATTGGCTGCTCTGCGCCGCGAACCAGAATAACCGGTAGCGGCAGTGCCTGCCCCTGGAGCTTGGGATGATGGTCACTGTTCAGCAGGCTGCCGAGATACTGCAGGCGATACTCCTGGCCGGCATATTCGTACATGGGCGCATCCGGCTTGTAGTATTCCTCAAGCTCATAGGTGCTGACCCGGACAATACCTTCGATAGTGTTCAGCGGGATAGCGTAAAAATCTTCACCCGTGGACACCATCAGGGCGCGGTTTACCGAAACGGTAAACGGCAGTCGAACGGTGAATACAGCGCCCCGGCCCAGCTGTGACTCGATGTCCAGGCTACCGCCAAGCTGTTTGATTTCGCTGGCGACCACGTCCATACCAACGCCTCGACCGGAAATCTGGGTAACCTGCTGTGCGGTCGAGAACCCGGGTTGCAGAATAAACTGCAGAATCTCCCGTTCCGAGAGATCTTCATCCTCCCGCAAGAGGCCCTGGCGTATAGCCTTGTCCCGGACGACTGCAGAAGGGATGCCCGCGCCGTCATCTATCATGCGAAGCACCACATCACCGCCTTCCCGGACAAGCGACAGGGTAATCTGGCCCGCTTCTTCCTTGCCATTTTTCAGGCGGTCGGCCGGTTTTTCGATGCCGTGGTCGATGGCGTTACGCAGCATGTGTTCCAGCGGCGCGATCATACGCTCCAGAATGTTGCGATCCATTTCGCCTTCGGCATTGCGCACATCAAAGTCTACTTTCTTGCCCAGCTCGCCGCTGATCTGGCGAACAATCCGGCGCAAGCGCGGCACCATGGAGGAAAACGGAATCATTCGGGTCTTCATCAGACCTTCCTGGAGTTCCGTGTTGATGCGGGATTGCTGAACCAGCAAGGTTTCCGTATCGCGAACCCGGTCAGACAATGTTTCGCGCAGATCTGCCAAGTCCGAAGATGACTCGGTCAGGGCTCGGGACAACTGCTGGATGGATGAGTAGCGATCCATTTCCAGTGGATCGAAGTCGTCGCCGTAGTCCGGGCCGTGCTCTTTCTCGGCACTGAAAAGGATTTGTGTCTCGGTTTCGATTTCCATCCTGCGCAGCTGTTCGCGCAAGCGCTCGATGGTTGCTGCCATTTCATCCAGGGTGTTGCCAAAATCACTGCTTTGCTGTTCGAGTCGGCCACGGGTGATACTGGTTTCGCCCGCCAGATTGACCAGTTCGTCCAGCAGAGGAGCGGATACCCGAATGGTCTCCTGTGCGGCAGTGCGTTGTGCGTCTGCGCCTTTGTTTCGGAGCTTTGCCGGCGCTTTTGCGGGTGCAGGTTTGGGCGTGGGCTCTAACGCAACTTCGCCCTGGGGTTCTTGTGCAACCGTGCCTGATGCGAAGCGCTTACGTACCTCAGCCACCAGGGCAATGATGCCGTCGTGGTCCTCGGTGATGGCCTGCCACTGGTTGTCGTCTGGTGCTTTGCCGCCAAGTTCAGTCAGGCGGGTTTCTAAACCATGGGCCTTGTCGCCCAGCATAGGGAGCTGGGACAAACGGGCACCGCCTTTGAGCGTGTGCAGAGCGCGTTGCGCTTCCTGATTGAAATGGTTACTGGACGGATCTTTACGCCAGTCATCAAGGAGCTGCTCCAGCTGATCCATGATTTCGCTGGCCTCTTCCAGGAAGATTTCCAGAATCTCCGGGTCAGCCGCTTCCTGATCTGCTGCTGCAGCCTGTTCCTTTGATAGTTCCTGGCTGCCAGCATCAGGGTTTTGTGCGCTGTTGAATGCTGCAAGAAGTTCGGGCTCCGCAGCGAGTTCGTTACCCTGCGCCAAAGCGTTGAGCATGGATGTCAGGTCGGCGAGACCGCGGTCACTGAGCGTCAAAAGAAGCTTCTGGTTGCCGGGGCTGGAAATCAGCGCATCAAGTGCGCCCGACCAGGCGTCTGCCAGTTCCGCGATGGGGTCGACATCGGATAGCCGTGCGCCACCCTTGAGCGTATGCAATTCTTGCTGCAGCTGCGCAACGCCGTCCATTGCTTGGGGATCTTCGCGCCACTGATCGAGGCACTCACTAATGGCATCGTGGATCTCGTGGCCTTCATCCAGGAATATGCCGGTGAGCTCCTGGTCACCGGACTTCGTCTCGAAGGTATCGGCTTCCGGAATCGGTGCAGTAACGGCGTTGCTCGCAGGTATTGGTTCGCCGCGGAGGATGGCTTCAACCCGATCCACCAGGTCAGCAGCGGGGGGGCAGGGCTTCCGGGTTGCGACCTGTTCAACCATCTGTGCCAGCCGGTCGTGGCAGGCAAACAGCAGGTCATTCATGGCATCGCTGGCTTCCAGTCGGCCCTCTGCCACTTTCTCGAACAGATCTTCAAGTACGTGGGTCAGGTCGCCAATAGATTCCACGCCGGCCATCCGGGCGCCACCCTTGAGGGTGTGCACGTCCCGTTGCAGTTCTGCTGCTACCAGGCGGTTGGACGGATCCTCGCTCCAGGTGTGCAGCGCACTGCCTGTGGAGTTAATCAGATCGTAGGCTTCTTCGAGGAAGATACCGATCAGTTCCGGGTCCAGATGCGCGAGGTAGGTCCCGTGCTCGCTATTTTCGGCTTCGTCAGCTTCCTCAAGTTCTGGTACCGGGAGCCCAATCTCATCAGATGCTGCTTCGATAGACTCGTCGGATACCGCTACATCTGTGACCGGCCGCGAGCCGCTCGTGGTGTCGACGTAGGCGCGGATTTCGCTGATCAGGTCCGGCGCCGGGCGCGGAAGCGCCTTCGCTTCCATGTTTTCTACCATGCCGGCCAGCCTGTCATGACAGCGGAACAACAGGTCTGACAGTTCGTCATTAACCGACAACCGTTGTTCTGTCAGCCCTTCAAACAGGTTTTCAAGCTCGTGAGAAAGGTCGCCCACTGCCGGAATATCGGCAAGGCGCGCGCCACCCTTGAGGGTATGCAAATCCCGTTGAAGCAAGCGCAGGATATCCAGGTTGTCTGTTGAGTCGCTCCAGCTCTGCAGGGCATCGGCTGTGCTGTCGATCAGGTCACGGGCTTCATCGAGAAATATTTCCGCAAGCTCTTCATCCAACTCGCTGTCGGAGGCCGTGGCGCCTGCATCTTCAGTCCAGTCAGTTTCGGGCAGGGGCAGATCGGAAGCTGGCAGTTGATCCGTGCCGGCCTCCTCGACCGCAGACGTTTCAAACTCATCCATGTCAAAGCTGAGATCAATTTCTTCCAGGTTCTCGGTGAACTCCTGGTCGAAAGCGCTGGCGGCATGGGCTTCCTGCCCGGCTAGGGACAGGGTGAGAGTTTCGAGCCCGGAAACCAGCTCGTCGCCAGACTCGATTGCCAGCCCCGCTGCAACCTGATCCATCATGTTGATCAGGTGTTCGTGGGCGTTGCGAACAGTCGGGAAAAACCGCTCATCCGGTTCTGCATTCCAGGTGATGGCCGCCCCGTAGACCTCCTGCAACGCTTCCGATAAGACAGCAATATCTGGCACGCCTGCATCTGTCGCCGCATTGGTAAGCTTTACCAGTTCGGCATTGAGACGTTGGAGCAGATCGGTATCCTGTGGCTTATCTGCCCACTGATCAAGTATCAGATCGGCATCCAGAACAACGTCCAGGCCTTCACTAAGGAACAGCTGCAAAAGCTGTGAGGGTGCGAGCTGCTGTTGGTCGTAGTTTGCGTCTTCGGTGTAGGTGCGGAGCGTGTCGTTGGAAATGAGCTCCAGTTTTTCAAGGAAGGCTTCTGTGCCGGGCAGGGTGGCCTGGGGCTCTCTACGAATTTGTGCCAGCCCCTGGGTCAGGAAGCCGCAGGCTGTTTCGATCAGTGCTAGCACATCCCGGTCGGCGCGCAAGTTCTGGGCGCGGGATTCCTTGATAAAGCGCTCAAGCGGCGTAATGACCGCTGCAATCGGGGCAATTCCTGCTGTATGGGCGCTGCCCTTGAGAGTATGCAGAGCACGGGAAAGGTTGTCGGTATAGGAGACATTGACCTTGTCGCCTGCAGACGCCAGGAACTCGTTGAGAGTCTTCAGGTGGGTTTCTGTTTCGCTCTCAAAGATGTCCAGCAGTACCGGATCAACACCTTCATCTTCGTCGTGGTCAGTTTCGGTTAGCTCAATTGCCCCGGTAGCACTCTCGGTTTCCGCCGCTGGCATGGTGTCAGGGATTTCGCCGTTGGCCAGGGAGGTGGCTCGCGCTTCAAGGCCAGCCGAATCAATTGACGGCGGCTGATGGTTTTCAAAATCGCTTACCAGTGCCGGGAGAATGGCGGTGGCTTCATCCAACAGGCTGGCTATGTCGTCGTTCATGAAAATGCTGCCGTCGATCACGCGGTTCAGCATGTTTTCTACAGACCAGGCCAGTTCACCTACCACCATCGCACCAACCATGCGACCGCTGCCTTTCAGGGTATGAAATGCTCGACGCACTTCCGAAAGGGCACTGCGATCATCATGCTGGCGCAGGAGCATGGGCAGGTATTCGCGTACAGTATCCAGAACTTCGCCGGCTTCCTCGATGAAGATTTCCAGGATTTCATCGTCAATCAGATCGTCTTGCGTGTCATTGCTGGCGGTCGCTTCCAGCTCTGGGGTTTGTTCGTGGGCCGGCTCATCCAGGCCCGCCACAGGCGTATCCGTTGGCTCGCTGTCACTGCGGCGAGTTGTCGTCATGGATTCTGCACGCTCGGTTAGCTCGGCAATGTCACCTGCTACCTGACCATCACGGAATTCCTGAATCAGTGAAGGAATGCGGGCGTTGACCTCGTCCAGCAAAGTGAACAGGTCATCGTTCGGTTTGATGCTCTGGTCGATGACCCGGTTCAGCAGGTCTTCCACAGACCAGGCAAGTTCTCCAAGGCTGTTTGCGCCTACCAGGCGACCGCTGCCTTTAAGCGTATGGAAGGCCCGACGGACTTCGGTCAGTGCAGGACGATCATCGTGGTTCTGGCGCAGGCGTGGGTAATACTCGTGGATGGTTTGCAGAACCTCCTCGGCTTCCTCCACAAAAATACCGAGAATCTCATCGTCCAGAAGGTCTTCATCCGACGTTTTGGTTTCGGTTTGCTCCACAACCGGTACGTCTTCCTGGGCAGGCTCGTAGCCCCAGGTGGGCGCCTCACCGACCGGGAAGCCGAGCTTGGCCAGGCTTTCTTCAGCAATTTTCAGGATGTCTTCGTTATCGCTGATACCCTCAGCCAGCCGCTCCAGGTAGTACTCAATACTGGTGACTGCGTCAGCCAGGGTGTCCAGTTGTTTCCAGTCGGGCACGTGTCGGTCACTGAGCAAAACGTCCGAAATGTAGCGCTCGGCGGAGGCTAGCATGCTGGCCACACGCTCCAGTGGGACCAGGCTTAGCCCACCGCGGATGCTGTGCAACAGGCCCGGGACATGTTCGATTTCCCGGGTGTCCCACTGGGAGGCAATAAAGTTGATGACAGCAGATTTCACCTGCTCCAGGGTGTTACGCGACTCCCGGAGGAGCGCGCTGCTGGCCTCGCCAAGTTCCCGTGAGCCGTGGTTGACCGGCAGGTTATCGCTGCCGTCTCCCGAGCGCTCGGGCTGACGATCACTGTCCAGACCCGCGAGGCTGGCTTCTACGTAAAGCAAAGCTCCGGCGATGTCCATCAAGGTGCCGTCATCGACCGGTTCTGATTGTGCGCTGAGCTGCTCAGCCAGTTCGGTCTGCTCTGTAATGACTTTTCGCGGAATTCCCAGGCCCAATACTGCGAGTGTATTACCCACCTGCGTCAGGCCGGGCAGAAGGTCTTCGAGTTCGCTGTTCTGCCGCACTTCTGAGCGGACAAACAGATCGAGCTGATCTTTCAGCTTGGCAAGCTCTTCATTCAGCGCGCTGACAACCGAGTGGATGGCTTCACGTCCAGGGCCGGAAACCCGATTCCTGGCCGCATCGACGTCATCCTCGGAGGGCAGGGCCTGCTCGAGTTGATAGCGGCTGCGCAGTTCCTGGACCTTCTCGGAATCCAGGTCCCGTGCGCGGGCAACGTAGTAGAGCAGGTGCTTTAACAGCGCGTCGGGTGCTGGCTGAGCGAGGATATCGGTATGTTCGTCTATGAGCCGACGGATCTCGCTGTCCAGATTCCGGAGCAGGGATTTAACCGCTGCGTTGACCGGATTGGCCCGCGCCTGGAGTGTTTCTACGAAGGCCGCTGCGGCTTTCCAGAGCTCTCCACGTGGCGTTTTCTGACACAGGCGAATCAGCCGGTTAATGACTTTCTGCAGGTAAACAAATTGGGCGTTGAGGTCTTCTTCACGAATGACGCCGGCAAGAGCGTACTGGTACATCTGGCGGAGCTTGCGGATATGGCCGAGTACCGTTGGATCCTGCAGGCGTTGCGAAATGTTGCCTGCAACCTGCATGCGCGAGGGGCTCAGATCGGGTTTGAACAGGGAGGTATCCGAGAGCAGGGATTCGCCCCGGGCAGCGCGGAGATCGTTCAGCAAGGGCAGCAGTACCATGGGGAAGTCATCCTGGCTGCTGGCCAGATGTTCCAGATACTGCGGAAGTTGCAGAATTGCCTGCATCAGCACGTTAACGGCTTCATCTACGCTGGTGACGCTGTTGTTCAGCACCGCCTGGGTGAGCTTTTCCATTTCCTCGGTCAGCAAGGCTGCACCGTAAAGCTCAACCATCTTGAGAGTGCCATGCACCTGATGGAGATAATTCAGGCAGAAGCGCAGGCGAGCGGTGTCGTCACGATTCTCGACATACGCTTCCAATGCATGCTGACCCTGCGTCAGCGTGTCCTGTATCTCGCCCCGAACCCAGTCGAGGGCGATGCTGTCATGGTGGTTGCCCATAACCTCTCCGGTTATTCTTCGTCAGCCTGGCGCTTTATCCACGCCAGTACATGTTCCGAGGGAACTCTTTGCAGGCCGGGGGGCTGCCATTCGGTCAGCTCTCCCTGGCCCAGAACCAGTAGTCCCCCGGGCGCCAGCCGCTCTGCAAGTCGCCTGACAATGTCCCGCCGGCGCCAGCGACGGAAGTAGATCAGCAGATTCTGGCAGAAAATAATGTTCATCCCGTGCATGGGTGCTTTATCCAGATCCAATACATTCAGTCTGGTGAAGCAGACCCGTTCCCGGATGCTATCGACAATTTCAACGGTATTTCGCTCGGCCGGGCGGAAATACCGGGTCTTCATGTGTTCTTCCATACCCAGCAATTTGCGGGCATTAAACTGACCTGTCCGGGCTTTCTCGATCACCGGCAGGCTGATATCCGAGCCGGTCACGCCATAGAGCGAGTGCAGATCCAGTTGGTTCATACACTCATTCAATATCATGGCAAGAGTGTAGGGCTCTTCGCCGGTGGAGCACCCGACGCTCCAGGCTTCAAGCGCATGCTTCCGGAACTGCTCTCTGGGCCGTGTGAGAACGTAGTCGGCGACCAGACGAAAGGCGTCAGGGTCCCGGAAAAAACGGGTTTCCTGCACCGTAAGCCGGTCCACCAGCGTCGACCATTCCCGTATGGCGTCTGGCCCCGAGATAATCGTCTCGTAGTAGGCCTGATAACTGCCGCAGCCTATTTCACGCATCCGGATGGCCAGATTGGTTTCCAGAAACGAGCGGCGCTCTGCAGGCAGCGTCATGCCCGTGCGGTGCTCCAGAAGTTCCTGCCACTGGCTTAGCTGCGCCTCGTCCATGTGAGGAAGACGGCGCAGAAACCAAGTGCTCTCAGCAGGTGACGGATGGTTATGAAGCTCAGACATAAACCGCCATTAACCCCGGGCTGTGTATCAGCCCACCACCGGAACGTTGCTGTCTTCCTCTTCCTCGTGATCCGCCATGTCTTCTTCAGGCAGTGTGAAGCCGGCAACGGAGGACCGCAGCTCGGAGGCCATTTCTGCCAGATTCCCGATAGATTTCGCGGTTGCGTTGGTACCGGACGATGTCTGGGAAGTGATTTCCTGGATAACGTTCATCGTGTTGGAAATGTGTGCTGCAGAAGATGACTGTTGGCGCGCGGCGTTGGAGATGTTCTGAATCAGCTCCGCAAGACTCATGGATACGTTCTCGATTTCCTCGAGCGCAATACCCGCGTCCTGTGCCAGGCGAGCACCACGTACCACCTCGGCGGTGGTGTGTTCCATGGAGATAACGGCTTCGTTGGTGTCAGACTGGATCGTCTTAACCAGCGCTTCAATCTGCTTGGTTGCCGCTGAGGAACGTTCCGCAAGGCGCTGAACCTCGTCCGCAACCACCGCAAAGCCTCGACCCGCGTCACCAGCCATGGAGGCCTGGATTGCCGCGTTCAGGGACAGGATGTTGGTTTGGTCGGCAATGTCGTTGATCAGGGATACGATGTCACCAATTTCCTGGGAGGACTCACCCAGACGCTTGATCCGTTTGGAGGTTTCCTGGATTTGCTCACGGATGTTGTCCATGCCGCGAATGGTATTCTGTACCACTTCAGCGCCTTTCTTGGCGATCGCAACCGAGCGCTCCGCTACCGCAGAGGATTCTGCAGCGTTGGACGATACCTGGTCGATGGATACGGCCATTTCGTTAACCGCTGCAGAGGCGCCGGCAATTTCCTGAGCCTGGTGCTCGGACGCATCTGCCAGATGCATGGCGGTAGACTGGGTTTCCTGGGCTGCGGAGGCTACACGTACCGCTGTGCCACGAATTGCCTGTACCAGACCGCGCATCTGGTCAATCGCGTAGTTGATGGAGTCGGCGATGGCACCGGTAAAGTCTTCGGTTACCGTGGCTTCTGCGGTAAGGTCACCGTCGGCCAGATCGGCCAGTTCGTCCAGCAGGCGCAGGATCGCATTCTGGTTCTGCTCATTCTGCTCCTGGGTTGTTGCCAGACGCGCCTGAGCTTCCCGGTAAAGAGCCAGACCGATAAACACAACCATGGCAGCCATTGCAGCCAGGATGATAAAGGCCAGCGTCGGGCTTACAAGCCGTGAGCCACTCTGGGCGCGGAAGCTTTCGGCCAGAACGGAGAGTTCAGAAAGCAGGATTTCGGAATTCTGGAAGATGTCGCTGGCGGCGGTGCGCACCTTGAAGAGGTCGGGAGAGGCTTCAAGGATCGCGTCTACGTTCTGGGAAACGAACTCGAACAGCTCATCAACGGCCTCAAGGCCGTAAATGGCGTCTTCGTCATTTACCTTGGAAATACCCATCGCCTGGTTGCCGTTGAGCTGGCCTTCGAGTACCCGGCCAAACAGGCTGGCGTCACGGCCGAAACGGTCAGCGGCGATAACCGCGTCTTCGTCACCGGAAAGTACGTTGTTTACCGATCGAACAATCCGCTCTGCCAGCAGCGACTGACGCTGTGCCAGGGCAATCTGTTCCGCCGGTGCATCGTTATCCAGAAGGATCTGTACGATGTCGTCGTACTCGACCTGAAGCTGGGGGATGGTTTCGTTCAGGGTGCGCGCTACATCGTGCAGGCCGAGCACGGCGTCCTGTGTGGTCAGAATGCTGTCTGCGTTCTCTCGCACTGAATTCCACTGCTGCTGAACGCCGCTTTCGCTGGCCAGTTCACTGGGAGGCAGGCCGGTTTCGGGGTTGCCTTCAGTGACGTTGGCCCAGAGCTGCTGAAATTCATCGCGGGAGCGGCGTAACTGGTTGAATGCCTCGGCGGTACCACCGGCGGCCTCAGTCGCGTTCTTTGCGATTTCCTGAGAAAGCACCCTGAGTTCAGCTGCGTTTGCGATGTATTCCTGGTCGTTCTGGCTGTCCCTGTTAACGATAAACAGGACCACAACGAGCAGGACGGTGAGTGCGATCAGCGAGGCGATCAGGCCAGCAACGAGTTTGTTGCCTCCCTGGCCCATACCGATTCTTCCGGCTCTGTTTTTCATTTTCTGGCTCCCGGCCTCTTCAATAATTTGGCAAGTTGTTTTAATCAGGCTTCAGGCAGTCAGGGCGTTTGTCCTGCCACGGTCATCACCCTTACCACTGTGCGACATCAAGAAAGCGTTCGTCTTCGAGCAGGTCGACGGCGGAAAACACTTTCCAGATTTCTTCGTTTCGTTCGTATCCGCCTGCGACAAACGGATGAACGCTTTCAGGCACGCCAGCTGGCGACGCCTTGAAACTGTCGGTTGCGAAGTACTGCATGCCCAGCACGGTATCGACAACCAGGCCACTGAAAATATCACCCTGCTCAATAACAAGAACCCGCCGTTCCCGCTGGCTGCGGGATGAGCGGGGAATGTCAAAGAATCCGGCGAGATCTATAAGGGGAAGGAGGCGTCCTCGAACATTGGCGGCACCCATCAGAAACGGCCGAACGCCCGGAATGTGCGTAAACCGGGGCACGTGCAAAATTTCAGTGACCTCACCCATGGGAGCCACATAGCGCTCACCTGCGAGAACAAAACCGATGCCGTTCCAGAGTTCTACGGCTTCCTGTTGTTCCGGCAGACCAGCGGCCATGGATCGGCTGCGCTGGGCGATATCCGTCAGAACGGCAAAAGGGGCGGCCTGGGCGGACATGCTTACTCCACGGTTGGGGATCAGGAAATCAGACTGTTGATTGTCTTGATCAGGTCGTCTTCTTTAACCGGTTTTACCAGGTACCCTTTGGCGCCTTGGCGGGTGCCCCACACGCGGTCGGTTTCCTGATCTTTTGTGGTGACAATAATCACAGGAATGGACGCAGTCTCCGGAGCACGGGTCAGTTGACGTGTTGCCTGAAAGCCGTTGAGGCCAGGCATGACCACATCCATGAGCACCAGATCCGGGGTTTCGGCGCGAGCCTTGGCAACACCATCAGCGCCGTTGTCGGCGGTAAGCACGTCGTGCTTGTGCTTTTCCAGAATGGTGGAGATTTTCTTAACCTCGGTAGGAGAGTCGTCAACAATCAGAATGCGGGCCATGGGTTCCTCGATGGTTCTTTGCGTCAGCAGGTTTACTGTGACGTCACGGGTATGTAGTGACGGATCGTATTGAGCAGTTCATCCTTGCTGAACGGTTTCGTCAGGTACTGGTCAGAGCCGACGATACGGCCCTTGGCTTTATCGAAAAGCCCGTCCTTGCTCGACAGCATGATGACCGGCGTCTTTTTGAATGAGGAGTTGTTCTTGATGAGCGCGCAGGTCTGATAGCCGTCCAGGCGGGGCATCATGATATCCACAAAAATGATGTCCGGTTGTGAGTCGGCGATTTTAGCCAGAGCATCAAAACCATCTGTCGCCGTGATAACCTCACAGCCAACCTTTTTCAGGAGGGTTTCTGCGGTGCGACGGATGGTTTTACTATCGTCGATCACCATGATCTTCAAGTTCTCGAAGTTGTCATCCATTGTCCAGGTGCCTTGCGCTCAGCGACTGTCATTGTTTTCAAACGGTGGTTTTTAGCATAAACCTTAAGGTTCTTCTATAAACCCCGCTCATTTATAGATTATCGATGGCCTGATAAAAAGTATTACTTTGTGACTAAATGTACTTCTGCCCGAAACATCACGTAATTGACCAAGGATTTCTGCGGATGCATTCAAGGCTCGGGTACAATACCATCTGACGTCTCAGCATAGCACTTATTGTCCGGCTCACTCTGCAGACCGGTTCGTGTTTTTAACTCCACAGGAACGCAAGAGGCTCTATGACAGTTCGACTCGGGATAGTGATGGATCCAATTGAGGACATCCATTTCAAAAAAGACAGCTCATTGGCGATGTTGCTGGCGGCTCAAAACCGTGGCTGGGAAATCGAGTACATGGAGCTGCCAGACCTGTATCTGGATGGCGGCAAGGCCATGGCCCACACGCGCAGCCTGACAGTGCACAGGGATCCAGAGAACTGGTATAGCTTCGGGCCTGCCAGAGACCGCGCCTTGGGCGATCTTGATGTGATCCTGATGCGCAAGGATCCGCCGGTGGATCGTGAGTTCCTGATTGCTACCTATATTCTTGAATCTGCAGAGCTGCAGGGCGCCTTGGTGGTTAACCCGGCAGCCACTTTGCGGGACTGCAACGAGAAACTGTTTGCAACCCAGTTTGAGGATCTGACGCCGCCTGTACTGGTGAGCCGGTCAACAAAGCGCTTCCGGGAGTTCTACGCTCAGCATGGCGACATCATCATGAAGCCGGTAGACGGAATGGGCGGCCACTCCATTTTTCGCGTCAAGGAAAACGACTTCAATCTGGGTGTGATTATTGAAACCCTGACCAACTATGGCACGCACCAGGCCATGGCCCAGAAGTTCATTCCTGAAATAAGCGACGGCGACAAACGCATTCTGATGATCGAGGGTGAGGCCGTGCCTTACTCTCTTGCACGAATTCCTTCGCAGGGCGAGAATCGCGGCAATCTGGCGGCCGGTGGCAGAGGCGAGGGTCGCGAGCTAACCGCCCGCGACCGCGAGATCTGTGCACGGGTGGCCCCGGTTATAAAGGAAAAGGGGTTGATGTTTGTTGGGCTGGATGTGATCGGTGATTACCTCACGGAAATCAACGTGACCAGCCCGACCTGTATCCGTGAGCTGGACGACACTTTTGGAACCGACATCGGGGGTATGTTGATGGATGCCGTCGAGAAACGTCTCAACCAGAACCGGAGCTGACGGGGAAAACATGGATCAGGGTCAACGACAGAAACGGGCGCAGTAATGGCAGTGCAGGTCAGCGATTTCGACAGGTTTTCCTTCACGCTGTTCATGGCGTTGGTGGTGCATGCGGTTGTGGTGCTGGGGATCACTTTTGCTCCGGAGTTGCCACGTTCTTCTGCCCAGACCATGGAGATCACCCTGTCGCAGTTTGATGACGAGCAGGCGCCTGAGAAGGCAGACTTTTTGGCCCAGACCAGTCAACAGGGCAGCGGCACCGAGGACGAGCCCCGGGAGATGACCACGCCGCAACCCTCTGAAATCAGCCAGTCAGAGGTTGCTCAGGTACAGCCTGAACCGCAGGCACAAACTGCGCCGGTTCGCCGTCAGGAACAGGCGGTGGTGCAGACTCAGAGCCAGTCGACCCGACAGGTTCGGCAGCCGGAGCAACGCACCAGGCCGGAAGACGAGCCGCTACCGGTGAAAAAAAAGAAGAGCCTGATGGAGCGTAGTCTGGAAATCGCCAGTCTCGAAGCGCGCTTTGATGCCCAGCAGCAAGCCTATGCCCGTAAACCCAGAGTGATGCGGGTAACGGCTGCTTCCACCCTGAAGTCTACCAACGCCTGGTATGTTCAGAACTGGGTCAGCAAGGTGACGCGGGTTGGCAATATCAACTACCCCACAGAAGCCCGCCGTGCCGGAGTTTATGGCACCCTGCGCATGCTGGTATCCATGCAGAAAGATGGCACAATCAAGGAAGTGGCTATTCTGCAATCGTCCGGAAGTACCCTGCTGGATGACGCGGCGATTCGTATTGTCAGGATGGCCGCACCTTTCGCGCCCTTTCCGGATGAAATGCGGAAAGACGTGGATGAACTGGAAATCATACGCACCTGGTCCTTCCAGCAAAGGGGGCTGACATCCGGATGACGGCATCGAAACATTCTCCTCATAGCCTGAGGCACCACTTTCTGGTGGCTTCGCCGTATCTGGCGGACCCACGTTTCCACGGTGCTGTTATCTATCTTTGCGAACATTCTGAAGATGGCGCCCTCGGGTTGATGATCAACCAGCCTCTGGATATTCATCTCGGGGAAATTCTGGAGCAGCTTGACCTCCAGGGTGGCGAGCTCGACTTGCCTGTGTTCAGCGGTGGCCCGGTTGAGACCGAACGGGGCTTTGTTCTGCATTCGCCGGGCGCGAGCTGGCAGAACACGGCGAGAGTCACTGACGATGTCATGCTGACCACATCCCGCGATATACTCGCGGGTATTGGCCGCAATGACGGCCCGCAAGAGTTTCTGATGGCGCTGGGCTATTCCGGCTGGGGTGAGGGGCAATTGGAAGAAGAGCTGGGGGGCAATGCGTGGCTGACCTGTCCGGCGAACACAGACATTCTGTTCCGAACACCCTGGTCTGACCGCTATAACGCCGCCCTCAAGCTAATCGGGATTGATCTGAACCAGCTCAGTGAGACGGTTGGGCATGCCTGAAGCGGGTCGTCGCAGTGTTATGGCTTTTGATTTCGGGCTGCGCCGCATTGGCGTAGCGACCGGCCAGGAAATGCTTGGTACAGGGCAGCCTCTGGCCATGATTCCCGCCGACAACGGAGCGCCGGACTGGGCTCACATCGAAAAGCTGTTGGAGGAATGGCAGCCGGATATCGTGTTGGTAGGTTTGCCTCTCAATATGGACGACAGTGAAAACGACATGTGTGGCCGTGCCCGCAAATTTGGCAAGCGCCTGCATGGTCGCTTTCATGTTCTTGTGGAAATGGTAGATGAGCGCCTGACCAGCTACGAAGCCAAGGGTGACATTATAGCCGCCGGAGGCAGTCGGGATTTTGGCCGCCACGGAGTGGATGATCGTGCAGCGGTGCTGATTCTGGAAACCTGGTGTCGGCTGCAAACAGAACAAAAAGCGAGGATTTAATGAGCGCACTGCTTGATGTAGACCAGTTGATGGACAAGCTGGAAGCTGGGCTACGCCATCTGCTTACAGAACGTGGTATTAAATCGCCGGTGTTGATCGGTATACGCACAGGTGGCGTCTGGGTGGCGGATATTCTGGGTAAGCGCCTCGGTATTGATGAGCCGTTCGGAGAGCTGGATATCTCCTTCTACCGTGATGATTTCAGCCGTATTGGCCTGAACCCCAAAGTAACGCCTTCAAGCCTGCCGTTTGATACCGAAGATCGGGACATCATACTGGTTGATGATGTCATCATGAGTGGCCGCACCATACGTGCGGCGATGAATGAACTGTTCGATTATGGCCGACCCGCCAGTATCATACTCGCCACACTGATCGATCTTGGCGCCCGTGAATTACCCATTCAGCCCGATGTGGCCGGACAGGCTCTGACGCTTGGCGCACAGCAGCGCGTTAAACTTCGCGGCCCGGACCCGCTCCGGATCGAAATCCAGGCAGCTGGACAGTAAACTCCCGAACCCGACAGCAGGCACGCCATGATCGCAAACGCAGCTTCCCCCAATCATTTGCAGCTCACCCGGGACGGCCAGTTGCGGCATTTTCTGACGCTTGATGGCTTGGGCCGGGATCTACTGACTGACATTCTTGATACCGCCGACTCGTTTATTGAAGTGGGTGAGCGACGCATAAAGAAAGTGCCTCTGCTGAGGGGGCGAACGGTGGTTAACCTTTTCTTTGAGTCCAGTACCCGCACTCGCAGCACGTTTGAGCTTGCCGCCAAACGGCTTTCTGCGGATGTGCTCAATCTCGATATCAATACCTCTGCTACGTCCAAGGGCGAATCGCTCTCAGATACCCTTTTGAACCTCGAAGCTATGGCCAGCGATATGTTTGTGGTGCGCCATGCCCAAAGCGGGGCGCCACATTTTATCGCTGAGAGTGTTACCCCCGGGGTCGCTATTATCAACGCCGGTGACGGCCGCCATGCCCACCCCACCCAAGCCATGCTCGATATGCTTACCATCCGCCAGCACAAGGGCGCTTTCGAAGGCCTCAAAGTTGCCATAGTGGGGGATGTCCTGCACTCGCGGGTTGCTCGCTCCCAGATCCGTGCGTTGAATGAACTGGGCGCTGAACAGATCCGGATTATTGCGCCCGGAACGCTGTTACCGCGCGATGTTGAGAGCCTCGGTTGCACTGTGGAATATGACATGGCCAGAGGCATGAAGGATCTGGATGTAGTGATTATGCTACGTCTGCAAAAGGAGCGAATGGAGGGTGCGCTATTGCCGAGCGAACGTGAGTTTTACCGGCTTTACGGGTTGAGTCAGGACAAGCTCGCCCTGGCGCATCCGGAATGCATAGTGATGCATCCGGGGCCGATCAATCGCGGTGTCGAAATCGAGTCCTCTGTCGCGGATGGCCCACAATCGGTCATTCTGAATCAGGTGACCAATGGTATTGCCATTCGTATGGCGGTGATGTCCATGGCGATGGGTGGGCAGGTGGCTGAGCGCCAGCAAAAACTGACTGAATTGACTGAGCGGGGCCAGGCATGAGTGGTAACGAGCGATCCTCCGGTGTCAGCCTGAAAATTACCGGAGGGCAACTACTGGATGGCCACGGCGTTGAAACATCAAACATTGCCCTGCTGATACGTGGTGGGCGCATTGCTGCTACCGGTGAGGCGGCCAGGCATGCTGAAGCGGACCAGACGTTTAATGCAGACGGCTGTTTCATCACTCCTGGGTTTGTGGATCTTTACTGCAATCTGCGGGAGCCAGGCAATGGCCAGAAGGGGAACATTGCCTCGGAAACCCGCGCTGCGGCCAAGGGCGGCTTCACGACGGTATGTGCCTCGCCCGAAACCTCACCAGTTAATGATTCGAGGGCGGTCACCCATCTTATCCGCGACGCAGCAGTTACCGATTCTCCCATCCGGGTATTGCCGGTAGGAGCGCTGACCCGGGGCCTGGAAGGGGAAATGCTCAGCGATATGGCGGGCCTTACCGCCGCCGGTTGTATTGCCGTAGGCAACGGATCCCGTGGAGTGCGCAATGCGCGAATATTGCGCCGCTGCATGGCGTACGCACAAACCTTTGGTCTTACCATCATGTTCCGCCCGGAAAACCAGTCTCTGGCTGCAGACGGTTATGCACATGATGGCTTGGTGACGTCCCGGCTCGGTCTGCTGGGTATTCCGGAAGTGGCAGAAACGGCGTCGGTCATGGAAATGCTGCTGCTGGCGGAAGAAACCGGCGTGCGCCTGCACCTTAGCCAACTTTCGTGCGGCCGCAGTGTCGAAATGATCGCCGATGCGCGCCGCCGTGGAATTGCTGTGACGGCCGACGTAGCCATGCACCAGCTTGTCTTCACAGAAGACGCACTGGCGGGCTTCGACAGCCGCTTTCATTTGCGTCCGCCACTGCGCTCGGAAGCGGATCGCAAGGCTCTGGTTGCCGGCGTTCGCGAGGGGGTAATCGATGCGATCGTGAGTCAACACCTGCCCCATGACAGCGCTGCGAAACAGGCGCCATTGCCTGCGACCGAGCCCGGCCTTTCGAGTATAGAGAGCGTGCTTTCACTGGGTCTCAGTCTGGTAAAGCGCGGTGAATTAGCACTTTCAGATCTGGTTCGTGGGCTTACCTCGGGCCCGGCATCGGTGATTGGCCGGGTGGCCTCGATTGGTCATGACGACATCGCTGACCTCTGCGTGTTCGACCCCAAAGCGCACTGGACGCCTGATGACCAGTCTCTGATCTCCGCCGGTAGGCATGCGCCGGTGATTGGCCAAGCCTTGGCAGGCGTTGTTCGATTAACGCTGGTGGAGGGGCAAGAAGCCTGGGTCAGCGCCTGACGCCGTAAATCCTCTCGAAAATGCGGCAGAGGTGGTTCAGCCTCTGTCGACGCCATCACATAATCCCGCATGTTGCCTAAAAACTCTTGAAACAGGGTGCCTGTGCCAACGTATTCTTATGCCTGCCGGCATACCGTTGGCACAACGAAATGTGACACGGCCGACGAAATGACAAGTGCTGCGGCCAGACAATAATAATTCAGGAGTCATCCCGTGAAACCAATAACCTTCCCGCATCGGGTGGCCTTGGCGGCTACTTTTTGCGTCAGCCTTTCTTTGCCCTCGCTCGGGCACGCACAGACAAATGCTGAAGCCGGCGCCGACATTCTGGAGAGAAGCTTTTGTGTGTTTGATCCGGTAGGAGCCAGCGGGCCACTGTTTGCGATCACGAAAACGTTTCAGCCAGTTGCGCTTAAAAGTGGTATCAAGCTCAATCTTAGCGCCTACACCGATGAAAAGGTTGCCGCCGAAGACTTCAAGGCCGGCCAGTGCGACGCCGTGCTGCTCACCGGCACTCGCGCCCGCGAATTCAACAAGTTTACCGGTAGTCTGGAGGCCATGGGCGCTGTACCCGGCGAAGAAGAAATGCGTTTGCTTTATAACACCCTTAGCCAGCCTAAGGCCCGCCCACTGCTGATTGATGGCCAATACGAAGTGGCCGGTGTATTCCCGGGAGGCGCAATATACCTACATACCCGTGATCGCAGCATCGATTCCGTCGAGAAACTTCAGGGCAAGCGCATCGCAACGCTCGATTACGACCAGGCCTCTGTGCGAATGGTGCGACATGTGGGCGCATCGGTAGTGGGTTCCAATTCCGCCAACTTTGCCGGTAAGTTCAACAACGGCAGTGTCGATCTCGCTTACGCACCGGCCGTTGCCTATACCCCTCTGGAGCTTTACAAGGGCGTTGAGCCTGATGGTGCCGTTGTGAAGTATGCGCTTGGGTATATGAATTTCCAGGTCATTATTCACCGCGACCGTTTCCCGGAATCTGCGGGCCAGATGGTGCGTGATGAATCCATCAAACGCCTCGACGAAGCCTACGAAATTATCGCCCAGGCAGAAGCCGGGATACCGGAAGCCGTTTGGATGAATTTGCCACAGGAAGACACGGCCGAGTACGACAAGATGCTACGTAAGGTGCGCTTGTCATTGCTCGAAGACGGGATTTACGACGAGCGAGCAATCAAGCTTATGAAAGCTATTCGCTGTCGTGTGGACGCAACTCGTTCCGAGTGCGCTTCAGTGGCTGGCAACTGATCCTCAGCGATGCAGTTCAAAAAACCCACCCGTGAGATCGGGCGGGATTTTGCTCAGCGGAACGCGTCTTTGAATGCCTTGCCGGCTTTAAAGCCCACGGTTTTGCTGGCGGGAATGCGGATAGACGCTCCGGTTTGAGGGTTTCTGCCATCCCGTGCTTCGCGGGCACGGATGTTAAAGGTGCCGAAGCCAATCAGGGTCGTGTCCTCACCCCGCGCAGCGGCCGCTGAAATCTGATCTGTAAAGGCGGTGATCACCTCGCTGGCTTTTTCGCGGGTTAGGCCAGTACGTTCGGCGATAGTGGCAGCGAGTTCAGGTTTGCGCATTGAGTATTCCTTTTTGTTTTTGTCCAGGGGAGTCGCAGCCAGGCTGGCGTGCGGCTGCCTCAATCTATAGTGCTTTGCTGCGCTTTGTGCAAATCCCGGTGCGGTTAAAACTGTGTACACAGGCGTCATTTGCGGTGCCTGTCTCAAAAACTACGGTCGCTCTAAGCCATAATGCCGCACTGGTTACAGTTTGTAACAATTTCCAGCACAACCAAGCGCGATGAGCGCGCGTTCAGAACAATAATGCAAAACGTTTAGAAGGTGCAGAAACCATGATGTATTCCGGAATGCGATTCGCAAAGTCTTCCGTCCGGGGTAGCGCCCGCCTCCAGTCTCTCGGGAAAGCAACTATGTGTTCGGCAGCCCGGTTCAGGGGCTTTGCTGTTGCTCTGGCTTTTGGAGCGGTTCTGTCAGGTTGTAGCGCAGTCAACAACATGATGTACAAAACCACGGGTGATGTAATGCAGGGGTTTTCCCGTGAGCACACCATACCTTACCTGATGGCCAGCGGTGATCTGGCCATGGGTTGCGCCATGAGTGAGGCCACCGCGCCGCTGCTCATGTCTTTTGGTCGTGTGACCAGCGAGCCGGATCAGCTGGCCGTAGTGCTTTACCTCTCTGCCGGAGGATGTGCCGAAGAGAAGGGTCGTGAGCATGAGCTGGCAGCGTTGGCAGCCATGTACGAACGAAAAGGTAATGCTGCTGAAGACGCCATGATCCGCCAAAAGAGGGCTTACGCCCTGGCGTCCAGGCGTTATCTGAAATCCTGGGAGTATCACAACACCTATTACGGAGAACCTGGCACAGGTGTATGCCCGGATTTTGACGACGATTTGGACGAGTTTATCTACCTTGCCGGCCTGCTTTCAGGTTTGCAGGCGCTTAACGCGGAGATCCAGTCTACTTCATCCGCAGGTGTTCCCAAGAACGTGGGTTCGGTGGTCGCGCGAGCCTCAAGTTGCCTTGAAAATGACAAGTGGTGGGGTGCGCCCATGGCACTGAAAGCGACGGTATGGGCCATGATGCCCGGCGCGCTGCCGGAAGGTGAGGATGCCTTTGAACGACTGTCTATGACCGACCGTCAGGGCGAAGAGGCAGGTGTGCGTCTGAGCCATGTTTTCCACGCAATTGCCGCCACCAACAAAGGTGATGAGGCAATGGTGAAGGCGGTGGTTCGTCAGCACGCAGACTCGCTTGAAGCGCGCCTTGCCAATGAAGACTGGGCTTTTGTGGACGCCATGGCTACCAATATGATCGTCGCAATATCCGATCGTTTGTGGGTAGAGAATACCGGCCATCGCACACCGCTAGGACAACTGGGCACCTTCTGGGACGACCAGCGCAAAGAAGTCGAGACCATGGACCTGGATGATCTGCTTTAATCCGCCAACGTTTCAGAGCATCTAAATAGAGTATCCGGTTATGTTCAAGGGTGGTTTTCGTCGTAGCGGTCTGGAGTGGTTTTCATCGCTGCCCGCGTGTCTGCTGTTGCTGTCTGTGGTTCTTTTCTCGACAAGCAGCGATATCCACAACCAGATGCTGCGGGGCGGCGAGCAGCTCTGGAGCGGCTATTACAAGCTTCGCATGGATCCTGTTGCTCCAACATGTAATCCCGAGCGGGATATTGAAGCAGCTGTTGCTCGGGAGCTCGCCCAGGCGCCCGCTGAAGACGACCCTATGGCGGCCTTGCTGGGAGCTCAGGAAAAAGATCCCGCTGATGTACGGCTGGCCATTGAGCGCTCGGTATCCGACTGCAAAACCGCACACCAAAGTTATGATGCCCTTCAGGGGCAACTTACGCCGGGTGTAAAAGTCTACCGTGTGGTGGAGCTGTTCGTGGCTGACCTGATCGCGTTTGGCCTTGAGTCCCAGCGTTACATTCTGGTGCTGTTGGTCATGCTGTGCGCAGGCACCGCAACCCTTACCCGTCACCATATCGCCATGCGACCCATGGAGACGCGTCTGGATTACACCGTCTCCCACACCTTGCAAACCGTTGCTAACGCGATGTTGCTGGGTTCGAGCCTGATCTTCCGGCAATCCAGTATGGGCGCTGAAACAACGATTTCCTCCGATGAGCTCCTGCTCCACAACTTCTGGATTACCGGGTTTGCCTGCCTGACCCTGGCCAGCATCTACCGGCTGCTGCGTGTACCGCCGGACCTGGTTCCCGGCGGAAATCCGAACAAGGCATTTTTGTCAGTGCCCCTGTACACCGTTATGTGTCTGATTTCGGGAAGTTATTTCGCTCTGATTGGGCATGCCTCGGGTATCGGAATCTATCTGGGCAAAATGATGGAGCTGGCGGACATGTTCCTGAACGTGGGTTTGTACGTTTGGGTTGGCATGATGCTTAAGCAGACGCGGCTGGCGACGCTGGTGTTCAATCTGTTCCGGCCTTGGCGCATGCCGCCGGAACTGCTGGCTGTGGTTGCCGTGCTGGTAGCTGCTATTCCGACTGCTTATACCGGTGCCTCGGGGATTTTCGTGATTGCTGCCGGTGCGGTTATCTACAGTGAGCTGCGGGCTGCTGGCGCCCGCAGGCAACTGGCACTTGCGGCCACTGCCATGTCCGGCTCGCTCGGTGTGGTGTTGCGACCGTGCCTTTTGGTTGTCGTTATCGCGTACCTCAACCGGGAAGTCACCACCGACGATCTCTTCGGGTGGGGTATCTGGGTGTTTGTGCTGACCGCTGCCATGTTTACTCTGGTCACGCTCACCGTAAACCGCCAGAGCAAGTTTAATATGGCGCCGGCATCCCAGGCTTTGCCGGCTATGCTTCAGGCATTCCGCCCGCTGATTCCTTACGTACTGGTGATGGCTGCTGTTGTATTGTTTTATCGCTATGCGCTGGATGTGCACATGGACGAGTTTTCGGCACCCAGGCTATTGCCAGTCATCATGTTGGCCATTCTGCTTTATGAGCACATTAGCCTGAAAAACCGAAAGGGCAGAGCCTCCGGCGAGCTGAACCACCAGGGCCTGGAACACAGCCTGCGCGGAGCCACCAACGACACCACGGCAGAAATTGGTGCATTGTTATTGCTACTGGGCCTGTCGGTGAGCATCGGTGGCGTAATTGAGCGGTCCCAGATCATGCAGAGCTTTCCGCAGGCCTTTGACAGCGCCTGGTCTGCGATGGTGCTGATGGTGGTTATTCTGGTTATTCTGGGGATGATCATGGACGCCTTCGGTGCCGTAATTCTGGTTACTGCAACGGTGGCAACAATTGCTTATTCCAGCGGTATTCATCCCATCCATTTTTGGATGGTAACGCTCGTGGCTTTCGAGCTCGGCTACCTGAGTCCGCCGGTTGCTCTGAACCACCTGCTGGCGCGCCAGGTGGTGGGGGAGGCCGAGGTGCTGGCCGCACAGCAGGAAACCGGTACCTTTTACCAGCGCCATGAGCGTATCATCATGCCACTGATTGCTATGGGAATTTCACTGATTCTGGTCGCGTTTGTGCCTTTGCTGTTTTACGCCTGAGAGGGTTCAGTCCGGCTCGAAAGCGCCTTTGTGAAAGTCGATGGCGATATCGACTTCCTCCATACCGGAGACTCTGGGTTCCGGCGGCTCAGCGCCGGCCAGTACGCGCAGGACTGAATGCACGCTTTTGGACAAGGATTCGGTGTTGTAGCCACCTTCAAGAATCATGGCCAAGCGGCCATTACAGTGTTTATCCGCAATCTGCTGCACAACGCCGGTCATTGAGGCAAAACCTTCATAGGTGACGTTGAGGGCGAGATCAAAAGAGTGTGCGTCGAAGCCTGCGGAGACCAAGATCAAGTCGGGTTTGAAATGGTCTGCAGCAGGCACCAGGATTTCCCTCAGCGCTTTCAGGTACGCTGCATCGCCCGCACCACCAGCCATGGGAACGTTGACGATGGTACCTTCACCCAGGCCCGCCCCGGTATCTGTGAGCGCGCCACTACCGGGGTAGAAGGGTGAGGCCCGGTGCAGATCGAAAAACAGGACATCCGGGTCGGCCCAGAAAATATCCTGAGTACCATTGCCGTGATGGGCATCCCAATCAATAATCAGGACTCGCTGGCATCCGAGCTCGGCCTGGGCGTGGGCCGCGGCCACAGCAACATTGTTAAAAAGGCAAAAGCCCCGCGCACGGGTGGGCTCGGCGTGATGCCCCGGCGGGCGTACAAGCGCAAACGCGCTGTGGCTTTCACCTTTCATGACCGTTTCAACAGCGGCAATGGCGGTGCCAGCGGCTACTTCCGCCGCTTCAACGCTGCCCGGTGAGACAGCCGTGGTGTCTACGTCCAACCAAGCGCTTTGATTGCGCAGTTCAAAAATCTGATCCAGAAAACCGGTGGTATGAACCCGTGCCAGCTGGTCCCGGGTTGCTTTCTGCCCGCCGACAACCTGTACGCCGGGAATCGGCTCCCTTGCCAGCAGGTCCATGATGGCGGTCAGGCGACCGGGGTGCTCGGGATATTTCCATTGCACCTTCAATCCCGACAGAATTGCACGAACTCGTTTATCCAGCCTGCCTGGCAGGAACTCTGAGTTGGTATCGGGAAAATGGGCAAGCACCCTCTCGTCGTACAGGACGGTCACAGTTTTATTGTCAGCCAAGTTCTACCTCCACCAAGCTTGCTCACTGAAATACGCCGCCGGGTGCAATGTGCGGGCGGTTTGTGAACAAGCATAGCCGCAAAACCAACAACGGGCGATCAATCAGATGACAAGGCTCGGTGGGCTGTGCTCCCGGTGGAATGAGGAAAGTGTTGATTCGGGTACAAAAAAAGCGCCGTGCTTTCGCAGGGCGCTTTTTTGTAGAAGGCAGGCTCAGAGTTTCGGGCCGGCCTCTACTATTGCGTCGGAGACATCAAATTTCTTGAAGTTCTCGACGAACTGACTGATCAGCTCTTTGGCTTTCTCATCGTAGTGGTCAGCGCTGGCCCATGTTTTACGCGGGTTCAGCAGCCCGGCGTCTACACCAGGAATGTGCTTGGGAACATCTACGTTCAGAGCTGCCAGGTGCTCGGTTTCCACATCGTCCAGATCGCCGTTCTGAATCGCGCTGATAATCGCGCGAGTCGTCGGGATACTGAAACGAGTACCTTCGCCGTGTGGACCACCGGTCCAGCCGGTGTTGACCAGGAAGACCTTGCTGCCGTACTCGTCGATACGCTTCATAAGCAGTTCAGCGTAAACGCCCGCTGGACGCGGGAAGAAGGGGGCGCCAAAGCAGGTAGAGAACGTGGACTTCAGTTTGGAAGATGAGCCCATCTCAGTGGAGCCAACCAACGCGGTGTAGCCGCTAAGGAAGTGGTAGGCCGCGCCTTCACGGCTCAGGATCGACACGGGCGGCAGTACGCCGGTCATATCGCATGTCAGGAAAACGATGTGGGATGGCTCGCCGGCACGGTTTTCAAGCACACGTTTTTCCACGTGCTCAAGCGGATAGGCGCAGCGGGAGTTTTCGGTCAGGGATACGTCGTTGTAATCCGGCTCGCGGGTCTGCGGATCAATGGTTACGTTTTCAACGATAGCGCCGAAACGTATAGCGTCCCAGATAATCGGTTCGTTCTTCTTGCTCAGGTCGATGCACTTGGCGTAACAGCCACCTTCGATGTTGAAGACAGTGCCTGGGCCCCAACCGTGCTCGTCATCACCAATCAGGAAGCGGTGCGGATCAGCGGAGAGTGTGGTTTTGCCTGTGCCGGAGAGGCCAAAGAACAGGCAGGTCTCGCCATCTTCGCCCACGTTAGCTGAGCAGTGCATCGGAAGTACGTCTTTTTCCGGCAGCAGGAAGTTCTGCACGGAGAACATGGCTTTTTTCATCTCACCTGCGTAATGCATGCCGGCCAGAAGTACTTTGCGACGGGCAAAGTTAATGATCACACATCCGTTGCTGTTGGTGCCGTCGCGCTCTGGCACACATTCAAAATTGGCAGCGTTCAGAATCTGCCATTCCTGTTTGTCAGCCTGATTGTAGTTTTCCGGGCGAATGAACAGGTTGCGGCCAAACAGGTTTTGCCAGGCGGTCTCGGTAGTCATTTTGACCGGCAGGTAGTGTTCGGGGTCGGAACCGACGTGAACCAGGGAAACAAAGCTGTCTTTTTCAGCAATGTAGGCTTCTACACGATCCCACAAGGCATCGAATTTATCGGCCTCAAACGGGCGGTTAATCGGCCCCCAGTGGATGTCGTCAGACGTGCTCGGCTCTTCCACAATGTAGCGATCCATAGGGGATCGGCCGGTACGATGACCGGTTTTCACGACCAGTGAGCCATTGGAAGCCAGCTCGCCTTCGCTACGTGCCAGTGCCTGCTCAACCAGCTGTGCTGTACTCAGATCATTATAAGTGTTGCTCACTTCGACCTCGCCCTCGGGATGTCTTGGTGATTGCTCAGGCCGCCCCCCGGAAATTGGCGGAAAACTGAACAATCGAATCAGTTCAGGCGCGCTATTATGCCAGAGGCGCCGGTAAAAAACGACTGCTCCAGAAGCCGCGTGATTGCTGGCGTCCGGGCGAATTCGAAACCATTTCTAGTGTAACGTATGGCCAGTGAAAAGATGATCAATATCATTCCTGTCGAAGCGATAGTGCGCGTGGCAGAACTGGCAGTCCATGTCGATGGCGCCCTGTTCCTCCAATATGCTGTAGCACTCTTCTTTGCCAATGGCCTCAAGCGCACTGAGCGTTCTCTCTTCGGAACAACTACAATGAAAAGCGACGGCTTCGGCATCAAAAAGCCGTACGGTTTCCTCATGGAACAGCCGATGCAGCAGGGTTTCGCTGTCCAGTTCCAAGAGCTCATCCGCTTTCACGGTTCGGGCAAGATGGTTGACCCGCTCCCAAAGCTCGTCGTCTTTTTCTGTGGCTCCGGGCAGGCGCTGAAGCATGAGTCCGGCGGCCCCGTGCTCACTGGAAAACAGGAACAGACTGGTCGGAATCTGCTCTGAGCGTTCAAAGTACTCCTCAATACACCCTGCGAGGCTGTCACGCTCACGGGGAACAACGCCCTGATAGCGGCTGCCTTGCTGTGGCGTAATGGTAATAGCCATGCGCCCGTCGCCCAACAAGTCGTGGAAGCTTTCTTCGCTGACTGCGTGCTCGTCAAATCGCGCCAGCCCTCGGATTTTCCGGTCATGGCTGCACTCCGCCATCAGCGTTCGCAATGGCCCCTCACCCTGGGCCTGAATGGACAGGGTGCCTTCAAACTTAAGGCTGCTGCTCATCACAATGCTGGCTACAAGCGCTTCGCCTAGCAGGCCGCGAATGGATTCGGGGTAGGGCGCCTGGCTGGTAATTTCCCGGTAGCTCTCGTCAAGCTTTACCCAGGCTCCGCGCACCTGGCTGTGCTCAAATATAAAACGCTGAAACTGGTCGCGGGATGCCATGGTGATTCTCCTGAAAACTGGGTGTCTGAATCGGTACGTGAAACGATGGGTGACAGAAACAAGTGGCAGAGCGGTTTGGCTCAGATGCCATTCTGATCACGGAATCGTTGAATGTTGCGGCGGTCTTTCTTGGAAGGTCGCCGGGCTGGTGGCAGTTGAGCGGCTTGCATGGTCTTCCGCTGCCACGAGAGATCCTCCCGTTTTTTCACGCTGTCTTCGGTTTCGTGGTAAAGCTTTTGAGCCTCGGGCGCACCGCGTCGGCGCTCGCTTACATCGTCTACGACTACGATCTTTTCCAGCATGCCGAGGCGTAAGGTGAGCGTAGCGCCGGGCTCTACCAGGCGACCGGGTTTGCAGCGCTGGCTATTATAATGAACCTTGCCGCCTTCAACCGCTTCTTTGGCCAGGGCACGTGTCTTGTAAAAGCGCGCAGCCCAGAGCCATTTGTCGAGCCTTACCCGTTGATCGTCCGAAGTGGATGCCGCCATGTCTCCTCACCTGATGGGCGTATGCCCGGATTATAGCGCTCTCAGCCTATAGATGGCAGGGGCCGTTGCTGGTGAATCTCCGCCAGAATTTCATCGAAGTGATGTACGCAAGGTATTTCCGGGTGAGTTTCCCGGGCGGTTTGCTTGCTATCAGGCGCCAGAATGCCCAGACACTGGGCGATACCGGCAGAGCGGGCGCTTTCCAGTACCGGGAAACTGTCATCCACCATCAAGGTGGCGTCGGCTCGGTAGGGTGCCAGTTGCTGTAGATCCTTCCAGAAGGTGATGTCTTCTTTGGGTCTGCCCAGTTGGTGGCTGGAGACAATGCCATCTACGAAGCTATCCAGGCCCGTGCGCTGGAGTTTAAGTTCCAGAGGATCGGGGTGGCAGTTGGTTACGATGACGGATTGCAGCCCGGTACTCTTGAGCGCCTGAAGGAAATTTGCAACATGAGGGCGATAGCCAATCCGGTCGCCGACCTCGGACTTAAGGCTTGTGATGTCCATGGCGAGGCGATCACTCCAGTAATCGGTGCAATACCAGTTGAGCGTGCCTTTTTCGGCCATGATCATGGTGATCAACTGGTCTCTGGCTTCCACCGGGTGCAGGTCGTATTGCTCGGCATAGCGCCGGGGCAGGTGTTCCAGCCAGAAGTGGTTATCGAAGTGCAGGTCGAGCAGTGTTCCATCCATATCAAGGAACACGGTTTCCAGGGAAGCCCAGTTAATCATAAACAAAAACAGCCTGAAGAATTTTCCTCAGGCTGCCGCAGATCCCGGCGTGAGACAAGCCGGGATGATACTGATGTCATGCAAAGACCAGCTTGCAGGCCGGGATCAGTTGCCAGTCTGCTCGACCGTCGCTGTTTTCCGGCCGGAGTTGGTGCAGCCCAGGCAGCGCACAAAGGTTGCTTTCGCAGGGCCTACGACCAGAACTTCTCCTGCCTCTTCAGCGTTGCCACCGAGCAGCGAGAACGGCAGAGACACCAGGTAGACAACGCTCCCCACAATGGTGGTGGCCAGCAGCACCGGGCGTACGAATACGGCGTCACCTGTCATAGCCAGTGCAGACGGGCTTTCGTCAACGGCGCGGGCGTGGCCTAAGGATGAAAAAGCCAGCAGGCAGGCTGCCACAGTGGCCATAAGGGTGCGTGAAATCTTGCGGGTCATTAGTCTGTCTCCTGAACTTTTGGGCCCCGTTGGTACTGGGCGGTATGTTCCAGTACCGGATTTGTATCGGGCATATCGGCCCTTATTGTAACAATTGGGCATTAATCCTCTGTTAACTATGAATCATATTTGCGCATTTTCAAACGAATTTTCGTTGCAAATTGTGCAGTCATGACCGGTTCAGACAGAGGGTTACTGCGGCCTAACGTTGACAGCGGGTGCAGTAAACTGTGGATCGGCCACTCATACGGATTTCTTTCAGTGGCGTTTTGCACTCGGAACACGGATTTCCGGCCTGCCCATACACCAGAAGGGACTGGGCAAAATAGCCTGGCTTGCCGTCGCTGTTGACGAAGTCTCTCAGGGTAGTGCCGCCCATCAGAATCGCAGCGCTCAGGGTTTCCCGGATAGCCTCTGCCAGGCGCTGGTAACGGTCCAGGCTTATGCGGCCGGCCTTGCGCCGCGGGTGAATGCCGGCTTTGAACAGCGCTTCGTTGGCATAGATGTTCCCTACGCCGACAACCACATGGCTGTCCATAATGAAGGCTTTTACCGGCGTGTTTTTGCTTCGGGACAAGTGGAACAGCATCCGCCCGCTGAACTCTGGTGACAATGGCTCCGGCCCGAGGTTGGCAATCAGCGGGTGTGCCGCTGCAGAATCAGACCATAACCAGCAGCCAAACCGCCGCGGATCGTTAAAGCGCAAAATAACACCGGAGTGCAGCACAAGATCGATGTGATCGTGTGTCAGCGCAGGCTTATTGTCGGTGATTATGCGAAGGCTACCGGACATGCCCAGATGAATGATGGCTGTTCCATGGTCCAGATTCAGAAACAGGTATTTTGCTCGCCGGTCCACCGTGCGGATAATCTGGCCTTCCATTTGTGCAGCAAGATCGCTGGGCACCGGCCAGCGCAGGCTGCCGTTGCGAACTTCAATCCGGGCGATGGTTTGTCCTTCGCAGTGGGGCGCAATGCCGCGCCGGGTTGTTTCAACTTCGGGTAATTCGGGCACGCAGCCGGTCTCCGGTCAGTTAAATAGAGGCTTTGTGTTCAACAAGTCTCAAGCGTAACAAATTTGCCTTGAAAGGCTGTTGTTCTGGCTAACACCTGTACGCTAAAGTACAACGAGTGGCGCTTTTTCGGTCGCCTTGGATTTTGATTTGAGGAATAACTATGTGGTTAAACGGTCTTCTTGACCTGTCGGTGATGCAGCTCATTCTGGTTGTACTGGGTATGACCCACATCACTATTATCAGTGTAACGCTTTATCTGCATCGTCATTCGGCTCACAACTCACTGGATCTGCATCCTGTACTGAAGCACTTCTTCCGCTTTTGGTTGTGGCTGACCACAGCGCAGAATACCAAAGAATGGACAGCGATCCACCGCAAGCATCACGCCAAGTGCGAAACCGCAGAGGATCCCCACAGCCCGGTGGTACTGGGAATAAAGAAAGTGCTGTTTGAAGGCGCCGAACTCTATGCTTCCGCAGCAACGCCGGAGAATCTTGAGCGTTACGGTCAGCGCACTCCGGAAGACTGGGTTGAGCGCAATCTGTACAGCCGCTACAGAATGCTGGGCATTATGATGATGGCAGTGATCAATCTGGCGCTCTTTGGTGTTCATGGTATCTGGATATGGGCTGTTCAGATGGCGTGGATTCCCTTCTGGGCTGCCGGCGTTGTGAACGGGGTTGGTCACTGGGTGGGCTACCGCAATTTTGAGTGCGCAGATAACGCCCGCAATATTTCTCCGCTGGGGCTTCTTATTGGCGGTGAAGAGCTCCACAACAACCACCATACCTATCCGAATTCATCCAAGCTCTCGCGTCGCTGGTACGAAGTGGACATCGGCTGGGGGTACATCCGCCTGTTTCAGTTGTTCGGTCTCGCCAAACCCAAAGGGTATCGCCCGATCGCCCACTATGTGCCTGGCAAGCAGGACATGGATGTGGAGACCGTGCAGGCCATTGCCAATAACCGCTTCGATATTATGCGCCAGTACCGCAAGCGGGTGACGGAGCCGGTTTTGCGTCAGCAAAAGAGTCTTATGGATGAGGAGATTCGCCCCCGGTATCGAAAACTCAAGCAGCTTTTGTCACGGGAAGTAACGCTGATAAAGCCCCGGGAAAAAGAGACGTTGGAGTCCGTTCTGGAGAGCAACGCTGTTTTGCGCCAGATTTACGAGAAGAGCAACGAGTTACAGGCTCTCTGGCGCCAGCGTGGGCTCAAGCCCCAGGATAAATTGCAGGCATTGATGGAGTGGTGCAAAGAAGCTGAGGCCAGTGGCATACGGTATCTGGAAGACTTTGCAGGCCATTTGCGAGCTTACTCGCTGCGCCCGGCTGCTTGAGCTACCCGGAATAAACAGTAAGTGACCTGGCCGGCGGTTTTCTGACGGTGCAGTTGCCAACTGGCGGGTGCCGTCGGTGCCGGGAGGTCACTTTCGTGCTCCACATAGACCCAGCCACCGGGTTTTATCCAGCCATGAACATCAATCAGTGGGAGCAGGGTGGTCAGCCAACCCTTCCTGAACGGTGGGTCCATGAAGACAATATCGAACGGTTGCTGCGCTGGTTGGCTGAGATAGGTGTCGACACTGGTGCATGACACGGTGCCCGACTCTGAGCCCAGCATCCGCAGATTATCCCGCAGTGCTGTTGCCAGCGGCGCACTGCTATCAACCAGAGTTGCCCGGGCAGCACCCCTGGAAAGTGCCTCCAGACCCAGCGCGCCGGAGCCGGCAAACAGGTCCAGACAGTTACTCCCCGCGATATGAAATGAAAGCCAGTTAAAAAGCGTTTCCCGTGTGCGGGCAGGCGTTGGGCGCACACCCCCAGCGTCAGGAAAGCGAAGTTTTCGACTACGCCAGTCACCACCGATAATGCGCAACTCCCCTGCAGAACCCTGATTTTGGCTTTGACCTTTGGTCGCTCCCTTGGAAGGCTTGTTTGACAGGCGAGGGCCTGTGGACTTTCTGCGCGTCATGTCGTTGGCTCTGGATGTGGGTCGCGGTCACTTGTGTGGGGTATATGTTAGCGGAAACCCGGCCCCCCGTGATAATCCACGCGATCCTCACTTCCCTGGGACAGTCTGCTAGAATGTGCGCTTTATTCGTCCCGCCCATTCAGACTGATGGTATGACTTTATGATGGCAGAGTGGATTTCCGTCGGCCTTCTGGCCCTTCTTGTGCTCGTGTTCGTGCTGGATATTGCCAGCAACCGCCGCCGCGTGCCGCGCCCCAAACCTGTTCCTCAGCGCAAGCCGGAAGCTGTAAAAGGCCCTGCGCCTGAGGCACCGGTTGAGAAGAAAGCCACAGAAGCGGTTCCCGAGTCCGTACCTGAGGCAGCCGCGGAAGTACCGGCAGTCGCTGAGCTGGATGCTGTGCCAGAGCCTGAAAAGGTTCCGGAATCTGCGCCTTCGGTCAGTGTGTTTGAGCGTATCAAACAAGGCTTGGGTAAAACCCGTGCAAGCCTGACCGGCGGTTTGACGGACATGTTCTCCGCCGGTAAAAAAATTGACGAAGAGCTGCTGGAAGAAATTGAAACCACGTTGTTGATGGCAGATGTGGGCGTAACCGCAACCTCGGAAATCATTGAGTCTCTTACAGACAAGCTCCAGCGCAATCAGCTCAAGGATGGCGAGGCGTTGCGCAAAGCCTTGCGTGACGAACTGCATGGCCTGCTCAGGGACGTCACCAAACCGCTAACGATTGATTCAACGAAAATGCCCTATGTAATCCTCATGGTCGGCGTAAATGGTGTTGGCAAGACCACCACCATCGGTAAACTCACCAAGAAGTTTCAGGGCGAAGGCAAGTCCGTCATGTTGGCGGCCGGTGACACGTTCCGTGCGGCTGCCGTCGAACAGTTGCAGGTATGGGGGGAGCGCAACAACGTTCCAGTGGTTGCTCAGCACACAGGTGCAGACAGCGCATCGGTGATCTTTGATGCGATCCAGTCGGGTAAGTCCCGTGGCGTGGACGTGGTGATTGCCGATACGGCAGGCCGACTGCAAAACAAGGATAACCTGATGGGTGAGCTGGAAAAGGTCGTCCGGGTTATGAAAAAGTTGGACGACTCTGCGCCCCATGAAGTGATGTTGGTGCTGGACGCCGGCACCGGGCAAAACGCCCTGAGCCAGGCTCAGGTATTCCAGAAAGCTGTTGGCGTGAGCGGTATTACCTTAACGAAACTGGACGGCACTGCGAAAGGCGGTATCGTGTTCGCCATCGCCCGCCAGTTGCAGCTTCCCATTCGTTTTATCGGTGTTGGCGAGCAGGTGGACGACCTGCGCAGCTTCGATGCGGAAACGTTTGTAGACGCCCTGTTTGCTGAATAATCCGGTTTTTTGGAGCAGTAGCCCGCCATGATCGAATTTCGTCAGGTTACCAAGCGGTATGACAGTGACCATACCGCACTGCGCCAGGTGAATTTTCACCTGGATCGCGGAGAACTGGCGTTTCTGACAGGGCACTCTGGGGCCGGCAAAAGTACCTTGCTGAAGCTCCTTATGGTTATGGAGCGACCCAGTGCTGGCGAAGTTGTCGTGGGTGGCCAGGTGCTCAATCGTCTGCCGAGGCGACAAATCCCTTATATTCGCAGGCATATTGGTGTGGTGTTCCAGAATCACCAGCTGCTTTTCGATCGCACCGTGTTTGATAACGTTGCCATGCCGCTGGAAGTGATGGGCGCCTCTCCACGTGACATGGGCCGGCGGGTGCGAGCGGCGTTGGACAAAGTCGGCTTGCTCAGCAAGGAAAAAATGAATCCTTTGCAGCTTTCCGGTGGTGAGCAGCAGCGCGTGGGTATCGCCCGTGCGGTGGTAAACAAACCGCCCCTGCTGCTGGCGGATGAGCCTACGGGTAACCTCGACCCGAAACTGTCTGCCGATATCATGAATCTGTTTGCCCAGTTCAGCCAAGTAGGTGTGACCGTGCTGATTGCCAGTCACGACCTCGCGCTGATCAACGAAATGGGCAGGCGCACGCTGACTCTGGATCATGGCAATCTGATTGCCGGCGGTTCGCCGTTACAGGGAGGTTCAAGTGGCCGCTGACCCTTCATCCAGATCCCGCAAGCCTGATCCTGCTCGGGGTGCTAAAGTATCCCGCTCGCCGTGGCGAGAACAGGCAGAATCTTATTTCATGCACCACCGGAAAGTAGCCCGCGACAGCGCAGGCCGACTGTGGCGAACGCCGGTGGCAAGCCTGATGACCTGGGCTGTTATGGGCGTTGCACTGGCTTTGCCGGTCGCGCTCCTGCTGTTATTAACCAGTCTTCAAGGCGTGAGCGCCGGGTGGGAAAGCAGTGCCCGTGTGACCGCTTATATGGATCTGGATGCCAGTCTTGAGACGACCCGAAAGCTGGCCAGCGAAATCGAGTCAGACGGCCGCGTGGCAGAGCTGGAGCTGGTAGACCGGGACCGGGCGCTGGCAGAGTTCCGGGCATCGTCGGGGCTTGATGACGCGCTGGATTATCTGGAAGAAAATCCTTTGCCCCACACGCTGTTGATCACGCCTGAGGAGAATGCCCGGTCTGCAGATGGTGTCGCAGCGCTGGTCACCTTTATTGAAGGTATGGATTCGGTCGAGCGGGTTCAAGTGGATCTTGGCTGGCTGCAGCGCCTCAATGCCATGACAGAGTTGCTTGCACGAGCCGTATGGGCACTTGCCATCTTGCTGGCTGTGGCCGTGGTGCTGGTAATCGGCAATACCGTAAGGTTGTCTATCGAGAGTCGTCGGGATGAGATTCTGGTGGCCAAGCTGGTTGGTGGCACCGATGGCTTTGTGCGTCGGCCGTTTTTGTACACCGGCGCCTGGTTTGGGCTGGGCGGTGGCGTTGTTGCCTGGATATTGCTGCAACTTTCGCTGTGGTGGCTGAGTGGGCCTGTTGAGCGTCTTGCCGGGCTGTATCGCAGTGATTTTTCACTCAGCGGCCTGAGTATTGACGGTGCGCTCGCATTGATTATTGCGGCGATGCTGCTAGGCTGGCTCGGCGCCTGGGTTGCGGTAAAGCGCCATCTGAGTGATATTGAGCCGGGCGAAATTGCCGGTGGCTAGTGGTCCGGATTGCGGTAAAACCGTATTGTCACCGGGGTGCATTGCGAGTTAGCTTTATTGGCAGAAAAAGTCAGGGAGAATTATCCATTTTGTTGATTTAAAACGTAATATTGGATAATTCTGGAACTTTTAAGGTTCGTGGCGGTCTAAGTTTTATTCGTATATATTATGCGGTCGTCAGGTTCGGAGGATAAAGCATGGGTACGAGCTTACAGCTCATTGAAAGACTGGTTCCGGGCGCCAATCTCGAGGCTTACATCCAGGCCGCGAGCCGCATCCCGGTACTTACCGTGGATGAAGAGCGGGAACTGGCTGAGCGTCTTCACTACGATGAAGACGTAGACGCGGCCCGTCAGATGGTACTGTCGCACCTGCGTTTTGTTATTCACATTGCTCGCAGCTATTCAGGCTACGGCTTGGCGCAGGCAGACCTGATCCAGGAAGGCAACGTGGGCCTGATGAAGGCCGTTAAACGTTTCAATCCCGAATACGGTGTCCGACTGGTTTCCTTTGCCGTGCACTGGATCAAGGCGGAAATTCACGAGTTTATTCTGCGCAACTGGCGCATCGTGAAAGTGGCCACCACCAAGTCCCAGCGCAAACTGTTTTTCAATCTGCGCAGCCAGAAGAAAAAGCTGGCCTGGTTGAGCCACGATGAGCTGCACGCAGTAGCTGAAGATCTGGGTGTTGAACCAAGAGTCGTGCGTGAAATGGAAGGTCGGTTGTCTTCCCATGACACCGCATTTGATGGTCCCATGGATGATGACGAAGACAGCGCTTATAAAGCACCGGCGTATTATCTCGAAGATCGTCGCAGCGATCCGGCTGTCCAGCTTGAAAATTCGGACTGGACGGAGGATTCCAACGGGCGCCTGATGGAAGCGTTGGAAATGCTTGATGAGCGCAGTCAGGATATCCTGCGTGAGCGCTGGTTATCTGAAAGCAAGGCAACGCTTCATCAGTTGGCCGACAAGTACGGCATCTCTGCTGAGCGCATTCGCCAGCTTGAGAAGAATGCGATGAAGAAGATCCGGTTGCAGATGGTTGAAGCTGCCTGATCTGGTCGTTCACGCGTAAGTGTTCTGAAAACGCCACCACCGTTCAGGTTGGTGGCGTTTTTGTTTGTCTCGTCTGTGGCTTATAGTTTGGTGCACGAAACGATTGGGCAGGCCTTTCCAAAACACGCTGTGAATACGTCCGTGTACGCTCGGCTCCGCCATCCCTGGCTCCGCACGGTTTTGGAAAGGCCTGCCCAATCGTTTCTTCCCGATACTTGAAGTCGAGACCGCTAACATGACAAGAAAACTCCCTCAGATCGCATTTCTCGGCATTGGCCTGATGGGCACCCCCATGACCCGTAACCTGCTCGATGCAGGCTTTCCGATGACCTTGTGGAACCGCACGACCAGCAAGTGCGAGCCGTTTGCCAGTGAAGCAACAGTTGCCGACGCCCCTGCAGATGCCGTGCGAAGCGCAGATGTTGTGATTACCATGCTGGAAAACAGCGATGTGGTGGAACAAGTGCTGGTTGCAAGCGGAGCTATGGAAGCCCTGAAGCCGGGAGCTCTGGTGATTGATATGAGCTCCGTTCAGCCGTCGGTCGCCCGCTGTCACGCTGCTCTTGCGGCCGAAAAAGGCGTAGGTTATGTGGATGCGCCGGTTTCCGGTGGCACCCTGGGTGCCCAGGAAGCACGCTTGAGCATCATGGCTGGTGGTTCGGAGGACGATGTGTCCCGGGCTCGGCCGGTGTTTGAGGTGTTGGGCAAATGCACGAGGATCGGCCCTGTGGGGGCCGGGCAGCTTGCCAAGCTGGCGAACCAGGCGATTGTGGGAATTACCATTGGGGCGGTGTCTGAAGCCCTGTTGCTGGCCGCCAAGGGCGGCGCTGATCCGGCAGCGGTGCGCGAGGCGCTGATGGGTGGCTTTGCCGGCAGCCGGATTCTGGAGTTGCACGGTCAGCGCATGATTGACCGGGATTTTGCACCCGGGGCGCCTGCCCGAATCCAGTTGAAGGATCTGCGTATGATTCTGGATGAGGCTCGGGCAGAGGGGCTAACGTTGCCACTGTCGCAACAGGTGCATAATGAATATCTGTCTTTGGTCGCTAATGGCCACAGTGATGCTGATCACAGCGGTTTGTTGCTGGAGTTGGAGCATATTAACGGAACCCGCCTCGGTGCCACTGGCCCGGGCCCCAAGGAGTAATTGGCCATGCCGCGTTTCGCTGCCAATCTGTCGATGCTGTTTACCGAAGTGCCGTTTACCGAGCGTTTTGGCAAAGCTGCTGAAGCAGGGTTTACCGGGGTGGAGTATCTTTTTCCCTACGATTGGCCCAAGGAAGTGCTCAGTAGTGCGCTGAAAGACAATGGCCTTATTCAGGTTCTGTTCAATCTGCCCCCGGGTGACTGGGATGCCGGTGAGCGTGGTATTGCCTGCCTGCCGGACCGGGTTGATGAGTTCCGCGCCGGAGTGGACCAGGCCATCGAGTACGCCCGGGAGCTGGGTTGCACGCAGCTGAATTGCCTGGCCGGGCTGAAGCCGACGGAGCTGGATGAAGACACGGCCTGGAAGACGCTGGTGGCCAATATTGGGTGGGCGGCTGAAAAGCTGGCGGATGAGGGGATTACCTTGTGCCTGGAAGCCATCAATTCGCGAGTCGATATGCCCAGATTCTTCCTCGACACATCCGGTAAGGTCATTGCGCTGATCGAGGAAATTGATGCCGATAATCTTCGCTTGCAGTACGACATCTATCACATGCAGATCATGCATGGTGATCTCGTACGTTCCATGGAGTGTCTGTTGCCGTGGATTGGTCACATTCAGTTTGCGGATAACCCGGGGCGGCATGAGCCGGGAACAGGGGAGATTAACTTTTCGAATATTTTCTCAGCGATAGATAAAATGGATTATGACGGCTGGGTAAGCGCGGAATACCGGCCCTCGGGTACCACTGCAGAAAGCCTTCATTGGCTGCCTGCATAAAACTGACCGTCGCCATTGGCGACACCCTCTTACAAGATCGTAACTGGCCGGTGTCCCGAGTTATTCGTACTCTGTTGTTAATGTAATCCGCTATCAGGAGGGGATCCGGTGAAAGCGCTGGTAATCGAAGACGATCAGGACGTAGCAAATTATCTTGTTAAAGGGCTGAAGGAATCAGACTTCGTGGTAGATCACGCTGCCGACGGCAAAGACGGCATGATGATGGCCGCCAGTGAAGAATACGACATCATGATTGTTGACCGCATGCTTCCAGGCATGGATGGTCTCTCGATCATCAAGACGGTTCGTGCCACGGGAAACCAGGTACCGGTGCTGATCCTGAGCGCCCTGGGTGATGTCGACGATCGCGTTGAAGGCCTGCGGGGCGGCGGCGACGATTATCTGACCAAGCCCTTCTCTTTCACCGAGCTTCTTGCGAGGATTGAGTCGCTGGTACGTCGGAACCGCCAGTCTGCGGAAACCGAAACCGTGCTGCGGGTGGCCGATCTGGAAATGGATCTGCTTGCCCGGACGGTAAAGCGCTCGGGTCAGAATATTGATGTTCAGCCCCGGGAGTTCCGGTTGCTGGAATATCTGATGCGCAATGCCGGCCAAGTGGTCACCCGGACCATGCTGCTGGAGAAGGTCTGGGACTATCATTTTGATCCCCAGACCAACGTGATCGACGTGCACATCAGCCGTCTCCGGGCAAAGATCGATAAGGAATTCGAGACGCCCCTACTGCAAACCATTCGTGGTGCAGGGTACATGCTACGTGAAACTGCTTAGCCAGCTCAGGACGTCGTCCTTCCAGCTTGCCCTGCTGTACATGGTGGTGTTTGCCACCTCGGTGTTTCTGTTGCTGGCCTTTATCTACTGGCGTACAGCGGGCTTTATGACCGCTCAGACCGACGAGACCATTGAAGCGGAAATTGCCGGGTTGGCGGAACAATACCGGGGGCGGGGTGTTAACGGCCTGATCACGATCATCCGTGAGCGGGTCGCCCGCGATCCCAATGCAAAAACCATCTACCTGCTGACTACCGAAGATTTCCTCAAGCTCGCTGGCAACATAGAGACTTGGCCGGAAGGTTCCCGTTCGGAAAGCGGCTGGATCAATTTTACACTTAGCTCGGCTGTTGGGTGGACAGGATCGGAACGTTTGGCGCGTGCCCGTATTTTTGAGGTTCAGGGCGGCCTGAGATTATTGGTTGGCCGGGATGTTGACGAGCTGACCAACCTTAAAAGGGTTATTGAAACCGCTATTAATTGGGGCATGGGAATCACCCTTGCACTGGCGCTGCTTGGCGGCTTTCTGATGAGCCGGAGCACAACGCGCCGGATCGAAATCATCAACAATACCTCCCGGCGAATCATGAACGGACACCTCTCCTTGCGCATTCCGACTCGTGGGACAGAGGATGATTTTGACCAGCTCGCGGAAAACCTGAACCAGATGCTGGACCGGATTGTTTACCTGATGGAAGGTATCCGGCACGTGTCTGACAGTATCGCCCATGACCTTCGAACACCTCTCACGCGGTTGCGCAACCAGCTTGAAAACACCCTGATGTCCGTCGATAACGATGAGGCTCGAGAGCAGGCCGGGCGTGCTGTTGCAGAGGCGGATCAGCTGCTGGCGACGTTTAATGCTCTGTTGCGTATCGCGCGCCTGGAAACCAAAGGCAATTCTTCCGATATGAAGCAGGTCGCCCTCGATGAGCTGGTATCCGATGCCTGTGAGCTCTATGAGGCATTGTCTGAAGACAAAGATCAGATGTTTGAGCAGTCGCTGGAAGCGGGAGTCATCATTGAAGGTGACCGGGATTTGCTCTTCCAGATGATCAGCAACCTGATTGATAACGCTATCAAATACACGCCCGAGCACGGCACGATTGGTGTGGCGGTGCGGAAAGAGGGTGAGGAGGCCGTTTTTGAAGTCAGGGACAGCGGTATTGGCATACCTGACGATGAAAAAGATCAGGTGTTCCAGCGTTTCTACCGCGTTGGCAAGAGCCGCTCATTGCCGGGTAACGGCTTGGGCCTCAGCCTGGTGAGTGCCGTTGCCGAGATTCACCAGAGCCGTATTGTGCTTAGTGATACTTATCCCGAAGAGGTGCCACCCGGCCTGACGGTAGCCGTGCGCATGCCCGCATTTACCGGCATACGCAAGCGCATCAGAGCGACTCAGGCTGAGCAGGCTGCAGGTTCTGCCGATAGCGACATTTCTGCCTCAGCCCAAACCGGTCGAGCCTGAAGCTTTAGTGACTCGGGCGGAACCGGTTGACTTGTGACATCACCGGAGCGATCAATGCATCTGTGCGGGTTTCAAGCTGCTGAGTCATGCGCTCAAACTGTGAACGGCGAAGGTTGAGACGAACCTGAATGCTGTCCCACTCCCCTTCGAGATGCTTCTGCTCTGACATCAGGAAAGCCGCAATATTGTGGCGGTTAACCTTTCCGGTAATACCCATCTGATCGAGGCGAAAGCCCAAGGCATCGACGCCTTCAAGTGCCATATTCAAGAGCTTCTGTGTGTTCATGCTGCTATCTCCGTAGCTGGAAGCGTATATAAGATTCGATTCATGAAAACTATCGGCGTTCCCTAGAGTGTACAACCTAATTTCCAGCCAGGGCCGCCCGACTTACCCTGACCAAAAGGTAATTCATCGGTAAGGGCGCGGTAATACCGGGTGTGGAGAATGGATATTGTAGATAGAGGCAAGCACCAATAGCCGCTTGTTTCTTCCTCCAGCACAGCGCTAGCCTTACCCCGTTCTTACGGGGTTTTTTTATGCCTGGTATTCAATAGCATTGATATACCAAGTGGTTGTCCCCGCTTCGGTTCTCACCTCGGCTTCGTCGCCCACTTCCTTTTTCAGCAGGGCGCGGGCCATCGGAGAATCGATGGAAATATAATCGGTTCGGTTGAAAATCTCGTCGTAGCCAACGATTCTGAACTTCAGGATTTTGCCGTCATCGTTTTCGATTTCTACCCAGGCACCGAAAAAAATCTTCCCCTCTTGCTCCGGGCGTTGATCAACCACCTTCAGGTTTTCCAGACAACGCCTCAGATACCGAACCCGTCGGTCGATTTCCCGGAGCCGCTTTTTGTTGTACTGGTAGTCTGCGTTCTCACTGCGGTCACCCAGGCTGGCAGCCCAGGTGACCTTCTTCGTGATCTCCGGGCGCTCGAATCGCCAGAGTTCATCGAGTTCTTTCTGCAGGTCGTCGTAGCCCTGTCGGGTGATAAGCGGTGTTTTCAAGGCTGCTCCTGTGTTGCATGGTATGCGAATTCCAGTGTTCGATGGCTCGCACTGGTGAAAGTTGTCACAAAACGGTCAATCAGCTGAGAAATACGACTGGCTTGGGGATAAACTGATCAAAAATTGACAGCTTTCGGAGAAGGCGTGTCGCAGATCAGGATTGAGTCCATGAATATCTTGCATCGTATTGCCAGATCATCTGAATTGATACGCCTCCGGATTACCCCGGCGGCTTTCCTGATCATGGTAGCAGGATCGGCAAGCGCGCAGACCAGCCCTGGCGACAGTCTGGTATTTGAGGTGGAGCAACGTTCAACGCTGGAAACCATCCGCTTCCGCTCCATTGCCGAAGACGTCTTGTCTGATACGGTAATTGAAGGTGGCTTGGCGGCTCCAGCTGAGGGTGTTCCAGTGCAGCCGGCGGGCAACGATGACTTCTATCTGGACCCCCTGGCGCTGCAGCCGGGCGACGGCCGGACAGATCTCGGGCGTTCGGAAATACCGGTAGAGTTTCGCTTCAGCACACCCAAGTCCATTCCCGGACAGACGCACAGTAACAATTATGTGATCCGCCCGCCGGAAAACCGCACTTACGACGCACTCAATGTGAATATGACCGACCGCTGACAGTGGCTCTGTATCAACAGGGCTCCGAATCAGGAGTGCGATCCCGGCGAGGTTTTTGCCGGGATCGGAATGCAGGGTAGCTTATTACTTGAGGGCCTCGAGCTTGTCGATGTACTTCTGCATGGCGTCGTCTTTGGACATGCCTTTGCACTGTTCCCAGGCGTCGTATTTGGCGCGGCCCACAAAATCCATCATGCCCGGGCGCTTGCCCGACACATCGCCTGCAGTTGCCTGCTTGTACAGAGCGTAAAACTCCAGCTTCATCTCGTTGGAAGGTTTGAAATCACCTTCTGCATTCTGGATGTAGTTTACCGCCTCATCGAACCTGGCTCTCAGGTCGCTCATATCAATTTCCTCCTTGGTTTTTGGGATCTTGCAGTGATATTCCGCAATTGTTTGCAAGAGTATAGCCACGGCGCTGCCTGCAGTCATTGACCCATTCTCCGGTTGCCGTGGCTCACAGGGCACAGCCGTGGCGATGTGGCAAAAGTTTGCCCGTGCTCACAAGTTGACGGATTGCTGGCCAGTTTTTGCTTGAGAAACCCTGGCCACATGTGTACAGTTTTGACGTCGCGTACCAGGATGGTTCGCACAAGGGATTGAACAACTGCAAATGATTTGCACAGGGAGCAAGCCATGTCGTCCAAAGACGGTTCTGTCGCGCCGAAAGAGCGCATCAATATCAAGTATGTCCCCGCCACCGGAGATCAGCAGGCTGAAACTGAACTGCCGCTGAAAATGTTCGTTGTTGGTGATTTCAAGGGACACGCTGAAGAAACCCCCATCGAAGAACGTAAGGCCATTTCTGTCGACAAGAACAACTTTCGTTCTGTCATGAAAGAGGCGGGCCTCACGCTATCCACCATCGTATCCAACCAGCTGGAAGAGCAAGCTGACGAACTGCCGGTCAATCTCGAATTCCAGACCCTGGATGATTTCTCCCCCGACAGCATCGCCCGTCAGGTTCCCGAGATGAAGAAACTCATTGAACTGCGGGAAGCACTTGTCGCCTTGAAAGGCCCGTTGGGTAATGTTCCGTCGTTCCGGGCCAAGCTTCAGGAATTACTGGATAACGACGAAGCCAGGGAAACCCTGTTGTCTGAGCTGGAACTGGCTACCGACAGCGAGTAAACAGAGCTGCCGCCCGAGCGCGGTGCACACCACTGAATATCAATCACGTACTAAAGGGATGTGGTATGTCTGATACTACTGTGCAGCAATCTGCTGCCTCCGAATCCGTAATGGAAGGCTCGTTACTCGACCAGGTCATGGCCAACAGCCGTATGGCCCCGGCCGACGAGGGCTATGATGTCGCTCGCAAAGGCGTCGCAACATTTATTGCCAACCTGCTGAAAAGTGAAGAGAAAGGTCAGCCCGTCAACAAGGCGCTGGTTGACCAGATGGTGGTCGAACTGGATCGCAAGATCAGCGCCCAGATGGATGCAATCCTGCATGCACCAAAACTGCAGGAACTGGAATCCTCCTGGCGCGGCCTCAAGCTGATGGTTGATCGCACCGATTTCCGCGAAAATATCAAAGTGGATATCCTGCACGCCACTAAAACCGAACTGCTTGAAGACTTCGAGTTTGCCCCCGACGTTACCCAGACCGGTTTTTACCAGCACATCTACTCCACGGAATATGGCCAGTTTGGCGGCGAGCCCGTGGGTGCCGTGGTGGGTAATTACTCGTTCACACCCTCCACCCCGGACATGAAGCTGTTGCAGTATGTATCGTCTGTTGGTGCCATGGCCCACGCGCCTTTCCTGTCTTCGGTTGCTCCATCGTTCTTTGGCGTGGATAGCTACCAGGAACTGCCTGCCATCAAGGAGCTGAAAGCTGTTTTTGAAGGCCCGAAATACGCCAAATGGCGTTCACTGCGTGAATCCGAAGATGCCCGTTACCTGGGCCTGACGTCTCCGCGTTTTCTGCTGCGGGTGCCATACGACCCCAGCGAGAATCCGGTGCGCAGCTTCAACTACAAGGAAGACGTGTCCGGCGATCATGAGCATTACCTGTGGGGCAATACCGCCTACCTGCTTGCGACCCGATTGACTGAAAGCTTTGCCAAATACCGCTGGTGCCCGAATATTATCGGCCCACAAAGCGGTGGTGCAGTAGAAGACCTCCCGGTTCATCTGTTCGAATCTTTCGGCCAGCTTGAAGCCAAGATTCCGACCGAAGTGCTGATCACTGATCGTCGTGAATACGAAATGGCCGATGAAGGCTTTATCTCCCTCACCATGCGCAAGGGCAGCGATAACGCGGCTTTCTTCTCCGCCAACTCCGTGCAGAAGCCCAAGCAGTTTCCGAACACCAAAGAAGGCAAAGAAGCGGAAACCAACTACAAGTTGGGCACCCAGCTGCCATACATGATGATCGTTAACCGCCTGGCCCACTACATCAAGGTGCTGCAGCGCGAGCAGATTGGCTCCTGGAAAGAGCGTCAGGATCTGGAACGCGAACTGAACACCTGGATTCGCCAGTACGTGGCCGATCAGGAAAACCCGCCAGCTGAAGTACGTAGCCGCCGGCCGTTGCGCGCGGCTCAGATAACGGTCTCCGATGTGGAAGGCGATCCGGGCTGGTATCAGGTGTCCCTGGCTGTGCGTCCGCACTTCAAATACATGGGGGCTAACTTTGAGCTGTCGCTGGTAGGCCGTCTGGACAAGGATTAATCCGTGTTCAGCAGTGACGCGCAAACCATGGGTGGGAGCCTGTTCGAACGATTGGAGCAGGCCGCCGCTCCGGAAGGGCAAGGCATGGGCGAAGTTACCCATGTGGTGAGCTCCATCAAGCGCCATCTGGTAAGACTGCTCAATGCCCACCCCGGCAATAGCGCTTGCGCGCCAGAACTTGGGTTGTTGGACTTCAACGATGCGACTCTGGGCACCCACGATCTGAGTATCCAGATTCGAAGTGCGATCCGGCAATGCATCGAGAAGTATGAACCCAGAGTAAAACGGGTGGATGTGGTTGCCTTGCCCCAAGGGCAGGATCCCTTGCAACTGCGTTTTCAGGTAACGGTCTACCTGAACGTCGGCGCAAAAGACGACAAAACAACGATAGATTTATTACTGGATGACAAACGTTACTACCGAGTGATGTGACTGACTGGGACCATGGTGGGGCGAGGGGGTGGGGATGCTTTTCTTCTGGGAAAAAACAACTCGCTTCGCTCAGACATCTTTTTCCCGCCAGAAAAGCATCCCCACCCCCTCTTGTCGAACATTGGTGTAGTTGAGATGAAGTTGAATCGGTTTTACAGGGATGAGTTGAGCTTTTTGCGCTTGCAGGGGCGTGAGTTTGCTGAGGCGCATCCGCAGTTGACTCGGTTTTTGTCGGAGCAAAGTACCGACCCGGACGTTGAGCGCTTGTTGGAAGGCTTTGCGTTTCTGACCGGGAAACTTCGTGAAAAAGTGGAGGATGAGTTTCCGGAGCTGACGCATTCTCTGCTGAATATGTTGTGGCCGAACTACCTACGCCCGGTTCCCAGCTGCACCATCATGCGGTTTGATCCTCAATTGCACGCGATCAGTGAGCGGCAACGGGTTGAGCGGCATACCGAGATCAAAAGTCGCCCTTTAGGTGATGCCACGCGGCAGACACAATGCCGGTTTCGCACCTGTCGAGCGGTAGATGTGTTTCCTATAAGTGTCGCCGATGCTCACGCAGAACATTCGCGGGAAGTGTCGTCGATGACAGTGGATTTGGCACTTCACACGGACCAACCCTTAAGCGCCTTGGACCTTGATAGCCTGCGATTTTATTTGGGTGGGGATAATCACACGGCTGAAACGCTCTATCTGTGGTTGAACCACTATCTGAGTCGCATGGAGCTGGTCGTTGGCGATTCGGTTTACAGCCTGCCGACCTCTTTATTGAAGCCGGTTGGTTTTGCCAGTGATGAGGCTTTGTTGCCTTATCCCAAGAATGCTTATCCAGGTTACCGGATTCTGCAGGAATACCTGAGTTTTCCGGAGGCGTTCCGGTTTGTGGATATCACCGGCCTTGGGAATCGTTTGCCGGCGGTTCAGGCAGATGAGATCAGTTTGCGTTTTCATTTCAGCCGGATTCTACCGCCGGACGCGCGGGTTCGGGCTGAGGATATGCAGCTTTACTGCACGCCGGCGGTGAATCTGTTTACCCATGAGGGTGAGCCGGTTGATCTTAACGGGCTCCAGACCGAGTACCGGATTCTGGCCTCCAGCCGGTCGCCGGATCATTTTGAAGTGTTCAGCATTGAACAGGTTGAAGGCTGGCTGGAAGGTCGTTCGGGGCGTGGCGAGCGTCGGCTTTACACGGCTTTCGAGAGTTTTCAGCATGAGGTTGAGAGGGATCGTGGCCGCACAGCGTTGTACTACCGGGTTCGGGCCAGGGACAGTGTGCGCGGTGATGGGTTTGATCACTATATCTCGTTCGTTCGGGGCGATGAGTCTGAATGCATGGATCGCCAGGAAGCGATTTCCCTGACTCTGACCTGCACCAACCGGCAACTGCCTCAGCAGTTGGCGGTCGGGGAGGTGTGCATGGCAACGGAAACCACGCCAGCGTTCGCGTCATTCAGCAACATCACTCGTCCCACTGCGACGTTGAGGCCAACGCTTGATGGCAGCCTGCTGTGGACGCTGATTTCGAATCTGTCGCTGAACTATCTCTCGATGCTGGACGTGGATGCTCTGCGCACCGTATTGCGAGTGTATGACTTCCGCGCGCTGGTGGATCGCCAGGCGGAGCGGGTATCCCAGAAGCGACTTGCAGGCATCAGCGCCATCGAAACCAACCCGGTGGACAAGATGATCCGGGGGTTGCCGGTGCGGGGGATTCGTTCGGTAATGAAGTTGGACCAGCAGGCCTTTGCCTCGGAAGGCGATTTGTACCTGTTTGGCACCGTACTTAGTCAGTTCTTTGCACTTTATGCCAGCATCAACGCGTTTCACCAACTGGAAGTGGTGAACACAGACAACCAGGAACGGTATACATGGACGTTACAGCAAGGTCAGCAGCCGCTGATGTAGCCGGCCTGCAACCCGTTCTGGGCAATGCGCGACGGTACAGCTTTTTTCAGCTGGTGGATCTGATACATCGGCACCATGGTGATGATCTGGAGGGCCTCCGGGACGATCAGCCGCGACAGGAGCGCATCCGCTTTTCGTCATCTGCGGGGCTGGGGTTTCCTGGCAGCGATGTGATTTCGGCCTTGTCGCCGGAGCATGAGCACGGCCCCTATCAGATGGAAGTGAGCTTTCTGGGCCTGCACGGTTCCCAGTCGCCGCTGCCCGGTTACTACCTAGAGGATCTGGCCTGGGAAGCCGGTCAGGATCTGGGGGTGCGCCGGCATTTTCTGGACTTTTTCAATCACCGGCTGGTCACTCTATTTCACCGATCATGGCGCAAATACCGTTACTACGTGCGTTTTCGCCCCGGCGCGTCGGATGGATTTTCCAATCTGATCTATGCCCTCATAGGTCTTGGCGATAGCCGCTTGCGGGAGGCTACCCCGGTTAACTGGTCAAAGATGCTGGCCTATTCCGGATTGATGGCAGGCCGGAGCCGCTCTCCAGAGGTTGTCAGTGGCATTGTGGGCCACTGTTTCGATCTGGACGACGTCAGCATTGAACAATGGGTTTTGCGCAAGGTGACCATCGATGAGGATCAGCAAACCCGCCTTGGTCAAAGTAACGCCTCACTCGGGAATGACACGCTGGTGGGCTCCCGGGTTCGTGACCGCAGCGGTAAATTTATTTTGCGGGTCCGCAATCTCAGCCGCCAACGTTTTGCGGATTTTCTGCCCAATGGACGGGATCACCAGCGCCTGGTGAAGTTGGTGGAATTCGCCACTCGAGAGCAACTGGCCTACGACCTGGAACTGCAAATGCGGGCACAGGATATCCGCCCGATGCAGCTGGGTGAGGACGTGCGCCTGGGCTGGAGCTCTTTCGTAACCCCGGAAAAGTCTCGGCGCCGGCCCGCCGTGCGGATTCAGATACGCCGTTAATATGAAAAGGAACCCGATCATGGAAGAGCGGCAGTTAACCGGACTGAAGCTGACGGTCACCAACCCCGGCAGCACGCGCAGTGGGGCAGGCATTGAACACAGTTTTGGCCCCCAGGGTGGCTCTATAGGCACTGCCGAGAGTGATACCTGGCAGCTTTCGGCACACCGCACCGGCGCCGTTCCGGGCCATGCGGAAATCCGGCTTCTTGATGGCGGTTACTGCCTGATTGATCGCAGCGGCCGAACCTACATCAACAGCGCCACTCAGCCCGTGGGGCGTGGCCGCCGGGCGCGGTTGAACCAGGGCGACACGGTTAGTATTGGTCGTTATCGCCTACGGGCAGAATTATTGGCAGGAGGGCTGACAGATGCGCCGGCCGGTCAGGAGCTCGAGCCCCGGGAGGCCGTAGAAGACAGAAAGCTTGTGGATATAGCCGAAGGCGAGCTGGCCCGCGGGGGCGGGCGTGAAAGCGACATGCAGGTAGCAGAACCTCTGGAAGGGCTGGTGCCGGTGGCTGCACAAACCGCAAGTTCGGACCCCATGCTGCACTGGCAGGATGAGCCAACCCGCGCTGATCAGGAGGAGTGCACGCTGATGGCAAGCGAGCGCGCCTGGTTTGCGGCTGAAACCGACGTAACGGATGAGTACCGGGAAAATCGCGATGTGGCGATGGGGCTTCCGGCAAGAAAAGGAGAGAGGGACAGGATGTCACAAACCAATACCGACGCACGGGAGCAGAGGCGTGGTGAAACGAACCTTCACCAGAGCGATCAAAGCCGCAAACATATCAGTGCTACTCCGCTGATGCAGGGGATGGGAACAGGGCTCAACTTTGCCGACAGCGACGGCATGCAGCTTTTCCTGGAAGAGGTTGGGCAGACCCTGAAAGCAACCATAGAAGGCTTGCTGGCCCTGCACCTGGGTGAAGACAGCCGGCATCAGGCGCTGCGTACACGCTTGCAGCCCATCGAAGATAACCCATTGCGTCTTGGCGGGGATTATGAGGAAACCGTACAAACCCTGTTTGCCAGCGAACGCAGTCCAGTGCATTTGTCGGCGCCTGCTGCCGTTCAGGAAAGCCTGCAAAGCCTGAACCACCATCAGCGAGCTACCCGCGAGGCGATCGGTGAAGCGCTGGACGCCATTCTCCATGCGTTTTCACCGGAAGCTCTGTTGCGCCGTTTCCATGGTTATCGCCGGGGCTTGCAACAGAATGAAGACGAAGGTCGTTGGGCCTGGGATATGTACCAGCACTATTACCGGGAACTGAAATCGAGTCGTCAGCAGGGTTTTGAACGCCTGTTTCAGGAAGTGTTCGATCAGGCTTACGACAAGCACTTGCGTCAACTACAAAGGGAGAACTTGCTGTGAAAACCCGCAAATGGAACTTGCTGATAATGACGATGGTATTTGTGCTTGCGGGATGCAGCACGCCCTATAACGCCGTCACTAAAACCGCGAAAGTACTTTGGGATCCCGACATCCCAGTGGGCTACCCGGAAGATCTCCCCAGTCGCGTAGATTTGACCATGGTGGCCGAGCCGGGTGTGAACCCGAACGAGTCCCTGGCACCGACACCGGTCGCCTTTCAGATTATTGAAATGCGTGACAGCTCGTTGTTGATGGCGGGTGATTTTGACCAGCTGCTGAATAACCTGAAGGACTCCCTTGGTCGGAACTACATCGATCACAGCGATTACACACTGGTACCCGGTCAGTTCAAGTTTGTGGAACCGTTTGAGATCAGTAAGGACACCCGGTTTATCGGTGTGATTGCTTTCTACGCCTACCCGAATCTGTCCCAGTGGAAAAAGGTGGTCAGGGTGGACCCTGTCGGTGGTCGTTATCATCTTCTGGTGAATCTGCGGGAGAGGGAAGTGCAACTCAAGCGGTCGGAAGAAACCTGATGGCCGTGACAAATCGAGTGATCTGGAGTGATGGTCTATTTATCAAACCCCAGCACTTCCAGCAACAGCAGCGGTATCTGGAACATCAGATCAATGAACGATCTCTGGCAGTTTCGGACTACCTGTATGGATTCAGCGATCTGGAGCTGAACGCGGAATATCTGAGCTTCGGGCGCGTCGGCCTGGTGCGGGCCACTGGTTTGTTCCCCGATGGCACCCGCTTCAACCTGCCCCAGGACGATGTGATGCCAGAGCCCTTGGAAATCGCCGATGCCTCAGTGGCCAATCAGGTTGTGTATCTGGTTTTACCGCTGGGTAGCGACAGTCTGGCGGAGGTGGAATGGCCGGATGCGCCGGTGGCAGGACGATTCCGGGCCCAGAGTACAGAAATCCGGGATCTGCACTCCATTGATGGTGATGCCCACACTATCGACGTTGCCGGTGTAGCCCCGCGCCTCATGTTGGAGCGAGATGACCGAAGCGCCTACGCCGCGCTGGCCATCGGCCGGATCCTGGAGAAACGTCCGGACGGCAGCCTGGTGATGGACCCGAGCTTTATTCCGACCATGCTCAGCGTTCGGTCGGCGCCGAGATTGCAGCGGTTTGTCGGCGAAATGGCCGGTTTAATGCGCGAACGTGCACGCAATATTGCAGAACGTGTTGGTGCGCCAGGGCAGGGTGGTGTTGCTGACGTGGCGGATTTCATGTTGCTGCAGCTGCTCAACCGCGCACACCCGAGGTTCATGCACCTGGCCCGTTTACGCCAGCTGCACCCGGAGCGTTTGTTCGAAGCCTTGTTGGAGCTTTGCGGCGAGCTGGTGACCTTTACCGACGAGGGCCGCCTTCCGCGGGAATACGCGGCCTACGATCACGACCTGCCGGAAGACTGTTTTACCCCACTGATGCAGGTCCTGCGGCAATCTCTCAGCACGGTATTGGAGCCGCGTGCACTGGCTATTCAGTTGCAGCAGCGCCAGTACGGACTGACGGTCGCTCCGGTTCAGGACGGCCAGCTGATAAGCGGTGCCGAGTTCATTCTGGCGGTGAAAGCCGACATGCCACTGGACGATCTGCGCAAGCAGTTTACCCAGCAGTGCAAGGTGGCCTCGGTGGAGAAAATTCGCGATCTCATCAGCTTGCAACTTCCGGGTATTCCGCTATCTGCTTTGCCGGTGGCGCCGCGTCAATTGCCGTATCACGCCGGGTTTGTGTACTTTCGGCTGGACGATCAAAGCCAGGCCTGGCAAATGCTCGACAACGCCAGCGGTTTTGCCTTCCACGTGGCGGGCAGCTTCCCGGGTCTGGAAATGCAGTTCTGGGCAATCAGGAGTTAGATCATGACAAATGCACAGGTAATGGATTTACCCAATGGCAGCAGGCATTCCGGCGGCAGTGCATTCAGTGACCTGTTGTTTGCCGAAGAGCAGCAAAACGGCGTCTCCGGCGGCGATTTTGGCAATGACCAGTTCCAGCTCAGGGGGCTGGAAGATAATCGTCTGACTGATGCAGCCACGTCTTTGCTCGGGCTGGTCATCCGGATTCGTCGGCTGGCGGATTTTGGCGCGGTAGAGAGTCTCTACCAGCAGGTGGTGGATGAGGTGACCGCTATAGATCGTGAGCTGATTGAGCAGGGCTACGAACGCCCCACTGTGGTGGCTTATCGTTACGTGCTTTGCGCCTTCATTGATGAGGCGGTGCTGGGCACGGGCTGGGGCGCCCACAGTGTGTGGTCGCAGCATTCGTTGCTGTCTCGTTTCCACAATGAAACCTGGGGCGGCGAGAAAGTATTCGCCATCCTTGCGCGCATGGAACAGGAGCCGGCACGCTACAAAGACATGCTGGCGTTTATCTACCTGTGTCTGTGCCTGGGTTTTGAGGGCCGTTACAAGGTAATGGAAAACGGCCATGATGAGTACGAGCAGATTTTGCGTGGGCTTCATGAGCAGCTTCAGTCGCTCAAGGAAGACTCTGCCCCTGAGCCTCTGGCAGACGCACAGATCAACGTAACACCGGCGCGCAACCGGCTACGCAGCGGGCTGCCGCTCTGGGGCATTGCAGGGTTGTTTGCGGCGGCCATGGTGGGGATATACAGCCTTTACAACATAGCGCTGGAAGAACGCATAAAGGATGTGCTCAGCGTACTGGAACAACTACCGAAATAAGGATATCACTGTGATTCGGGTAGAACTGCCGGCGCTTATCGGGCGCCTCAACGACATATGCCGCAACGGGCTGGAAGCCTCTGCTGCGCTTTGCATCAGCCGCCAGGGAGCAGAAATTACCCCGGCACACCTGTTGTTCAAGTTGCTGGAAACGCCGTTTTCCGACGTGCGCCAGATTCTGGAACAGGCGGGCATTAACTATCAGGAGTTTCAGCCTGTTGTTGGTGAAAGTCTGAGCGGTGAACTGCAGACCGCGGAGCCTTATCCATCTTTTTCGCCGCTGCTCATTGATCTTCTGCAGGATGCCTGGCTGCTGGCGTCAACGGAGCTGGACCACCGGGATTTGCGCTCCGGCGCGATCTTCCTGGCATTGCTGATGAACGCCGACCGCTACCTTGCACCCCAGGTAAGTCAGCAACTCCAGGACATAAACCGCGAACAGCTGCGCCGCCAGTTCGACACCATGACCGCAGGTTCCGCCGAGCGGCCAGGCATGGTACAGGGCGAAGCAGGTGCCCCCGGGGTCGAGGCTGATATGGACCCGCTCACGCGTTACGCAACCGATTTTACCGCGTTGGCCCGCTCAGGAAAGCTCGACCCGGTGGTGTGCCGCGATGCCGAAATCGACCAGATGATTGATATCCTCTGCCGTCGACGCAAGAACAATCCCATCGTGATAGGGGACGCGGGTGTAGGCAAAAGCGCAATCGTAGAAGGCCTGGCTCTGCGCATCGTGAACGCCGAAGTGCCTGAGCGCTTGCAAAAGGTAGAGCTCTGGACTCTCGACATGGGCGCACTGCAGGCCGGCGCCTCGGTAAAAGGCGAGTTCGAAAAGCGCCTGAAAGGCGTGATCGAAGCGGTGAAAGCCTCAACCATCCCCATCATTCTGTTCATTGACGAAGCCCACACCCTGATTGGCGCCGGCAACAGCGAAGGCGGCTCTGACGCCGCCAACCTGCTCAAGCCAGCGTTGGCCCGTGGCGAGCTGCGGACCATTGCAGCGACCACTTGGCGTGAATATAAAAAGTACTTTGAAAAAGACCCGGCCCTCAGCCGTCGCTTCCAGCCAGTGGCACTGGATGAGCCCAGCCCGGCACAAGCCGTACACATTCTCCGTGGCCTGCGCACCGTGTACGAAAAAGCCCATCAGGTGCTCATCGCTGACAGCGCCCTGCAAGCCGCCTCCGAAATGTCCGCCCGCTATCTGGCAGGCCGACAGCTCCCGGACAAAGCCATTGATGTGCTGGACACTGCCTGCGCCCGCGTCAGTCTCAACCTGAGCACGCCACCGCGCAAACTCAGCCACGTGCGCAGCGAACTGCACCAGCTCTCCATGGAACAGGAACTGCTGAACCGTGAACACACTCTCGGACAGAGCGTCGACACAGACCGGGAAGCGGAACTGGAGCAACGCATTGCCGAACTTAATGAACAGGCCGCCGAACTGGAAGAAAGCTGGAACACCCAGCGCGACATGGTCGCCCGCCTGGTGGACATCCGCGAACAACTGCTCAACCCGGCGGGCGTTCAGGAAACCATTGCAAAAGACGAAGCCGATATTGAAGCAGTGCCCGAACAGACTGGCCTGCAAGAACACCCCAGCCTGCAAAACGAAGCTGCTGCCCTCGAACAGGAACTTGCTGAACTGCAAGCTGATGAGCCTCTTGTGCACGCCCGGGTAGACGCCCGCCAGATTGCCGAAGTCATCGCTGATTGGACCGGCATCCCCGTCAACAGCATGACCACCGACGAGCTGGAAAAAATCACCCACTTGCCGGCGTACCTGCAAGCCCACATCAAAGGCCAGGACACCGCCATCGACTGCCTGCACCAGCACCTGCTAACCGCCCGCGCCGACCTCCGTCGCCCCGGCCGCCCCATGGGCGCCTTCCTGCTGGTGGGCCCCAGCGGCGTGGGTAAAACCGAGACAGTGGTTCAACTAGCCGAACTCCTCTACGGCGGTCGCCAGTTTCTCACCACCATCAACATGTCCGAGTACCAGGAGAAGCACGCAGTCTCCCGCCTGATTGGCTCGCCACCAGGCTACGTAGGATACGGCGAAGGCGGCATCCTCACTGAAGCCATCCGCCAGAAACCCTATTCCGTGGTGCTGCTCGACGAAGTCGAAAAAGCCCATCCGGAAGTCCTCAACCTCTTCTACCAGGCCTTCGACAAAGGCGAACTGGCAGACGGCGAAGGCCGGTTGATCGACTGCAAAAACATCGTCTTCTTCCTGACCTCCAACCTCGGCTATCAGACCATCGTCAACCACGCCGAACACCCGGAAAAGATCGAAGAAGCCCTGTACCCGGAGCTGGCCGACTTCTTCAAACCCGCGTTGCTGGCAAGAATGGAAGTCGTACCTTACCTGCCGCTCGGTGAAGACACCCTCAACCGCATCGTCGGCGACAAACTGGAACGCCTGGCCCAGCAAATCCGCGACCGTTATCACACCGAAGTGGTGATGGAAGGCGCCCTGGTAGACGCCATCCGCAGCCGTGCGACAAGAAGTGAAAACGGTGCGAGGATGCTGGAGTCTATTATCGAGGGTGAGTTGCTGCCGCCGGTATCGCTGGCGTTGTTGGAGAAGCTGGCTGCGAAAGAACCGGTAACAAAAGTTACGTTGAGCGTTGAAGAAAATAGATTCACAGGCATTGTTGTCTGAGAGTAACTGAAACCTAGCGTAGCCTGCGAGGCGGCTTTCCAAAACCCTGCGGAGCCATGGATGGCGGAGCGGAGCGTACAAGGATGTATTCACAGCGTGTTTTGGAAAGCCGTCTCGCAGGCTACGCGGACGGCAATCTCCGTTTTAACAATACTGGGAACAAAAAAATGGGACGGATGCAGATGGAACTGCACACCGGCATTGAACTGGCAGTCGCACTGACACACCAGACCACACTGCCGGATTTGCTGAAAACCGCCACAACACAGCTGGAAAACGCCTTCGGCTTAACCCGCTGCTGGGCACTCGAACTCGACCTCAGCGGCCGCACACTGCACTGCAGCGACCTGGCTGAAACCTGCGAATTCGACTGTGGCGACTTCAGCCACCCCTTCGCCCACCTGCTGCAAACCGGCAAGGCTCGCGAACTTGCCCGGGCTGCCAGCCACCGCCTCGATCACCCAGGCTTCCAGTGCCTCCTCGAAGCCAGTCATCGCCCGAAATCCCTAAGGCTCGAGCCTCTTAAAGGCGATGACGGCAGAACTCTCGGCATACTCGTACTCTGCCGCGACGAACCCGACTGGAGCAGCATAACCGCCCAACCTCTGTATCGCGGCCTCCTGCAGTTGCTCACCCACCAATGGATAGCGCAACTGCAAAGCCGGGATCAGGTGTGGCAGCGCCGCCTGCTCAAACGCTCACTGGACAACTTGCACGACGCAGAAACCCTCCGTAAGCGCTGTGAAAGCCTGGCCCAAACACTCGTGGGTACCTCAAAAGCCATGACCAGCCTGCGGGCTCAGGTTGTCCGCGCCGCTGGCAGCCAATTGTCGGTGCTGGTTCAGGGCGAAACCGGCTGCGGCAAAGACTTGGTGGCCCGAGGTATTCATGAATTATCAGATCGCGCTGACGGCAACATGGTCGTGGTCAACTGTGCCGCCATACCCGACAGCCTGCTGGAAAGCGAACTCTTCGGTCATACCAAAGGTGCGTTTTCAGGCGCTGACCAGGCCAAAGAGGGGCTTTTGGCCCAGGCCAATGGCGGCACGCTCTTTCTGGACGAAATCGGCGACATGCCCATGGCGCTGCAATCCAAACTCCTGCGTGTCCTGGAAAGCCGTCAGTTCAGGCCTCTTGGCGCACAAAAGGAACAGCACTCCGACTTCCGGCTGGTAGCGGCTACCCACCAGCCACTGCGCCAGAGCATTGAAGGCGGCAGCTTCCGACGGGATCTGTTCTATCGCCTGAGCCAGTTTCCGCTGCAGATAACACCCCTGCGCGAACGCCTGGACGATCTTGAATCCCTCAGCCGTCACTTTATTCGCCTGTACACCGAGCGTGAAGGCACCGGCCCTCTGGGCATCAGCAGCCATGCACTGCGCGCCCTCGAAACGTACGATTTTCCGGGCAACGCCCGGGAGCTGCGCAACATCATCGAGCTGGCGTGTTTGCAAACCCCAGCCGGGGACGACATTCAGCCGGAAGTGCTCAACCTCACAGATCTGTTCGCAGAGCCCTACGGTACGGAACGTTGTGGCGGTGAGCCACACAGGTCAGAGGTTGCCGCAGCACTTGGCGTAGAGGGTATTCGCGACCTCAAAGCCGCCGCCCAGGCGTTTGAAGCTGAAATTATTCGCGACCGCCTGCGTCAATACGGCGGCAACCGCGCTCAGGCGGCGCAAAGCCTTGGTCTGCCGAAGCGCACGCTCGCCCACAAGTGTTTGAAGTATCAGGTAGTCGAAGTATGAAAATCCTAATGCTTACCTACGTGAGGGCGCCCAGTCTCGGTATTTTTTGTTTGGGTGCTCTGATCCTTGGAGCCATAAGCGCGCAGGCGCAGGCTGGAAAGTTGGAAGAGGCCAGCAAGTGCACCGGCGAAACCCAGCGTCTGGAAAGGCTGGCGTGTTTTGACGAGGTATTTGGTACTCCTCTGGCAGAGCCCGAAATGGGTAAAGAGCCGGATGACGGCCTTCACAATATAAAACGCTCCAGGCGCTGGCGTGAGGCTTATGCACAGGTGGAAACAGACCCTGCAGCCGGTGGTATCGGTTACCGCAACACCGGGCAGGCCGCTGGACTTCTGGTCACAGTGCCGGCGCTGGGTGCGCAGCCTCCGCGGCCTTTGCTTGTCCTGCAGTGCCACAACAACATCACAGAACTGACTTTGATGCTGCCGGAGCAGCTTGACGCAGAGCGGGTAAGCCTGGGCCTTGGAGTCCCGGAAACGGCAAGTCAAAGCGCCTGGAGAGTGCGGGATAACGGCTACGTGCTCAGTGTCGGGCGCGGCTTGCCGGCTATCCGGGCCGTCAAGACGATAGGGTCGGAAACCGATATTCGCGTTTACTCGGAAAACAGTCGTATCGATGGCCTGTTGTTCGATCTGACGGGTTTTGAGAGCGCCATCCGCCCGCTTCGCGAGAGCTGTAGCTGGTAGCCGAGTCGTGAAAGCGCAAACGCAAGGACGCGAGGATAGAAAGATATGCAGGTCATAGAGCAGCATCCCTACATTGAACTGGTGGTCACACCTTTGGAAGGCGAGTCGACCGCCGGTCACGGGCTGGGAGAGGACTCCGCCCTCAGTTTCCTTGAAGACGAGATCATGAAAATCGGTTCTCTTGCCCATACTGACATTGACTGGGGCAAGGTTGAGAGCGAATCCCTGAAAATACTGTCAGCCCGCAGCAAGGATCTGAAAGTTCTCGGCTTTCTCCTGATTGCGCTGCAGCGGGGCGGCGACGGAGAGCGTTTTGCGCTTTCGCTGTATTTGCTCCAGCGCGTGCTTGAAAGCTGGTGGGATGAAGGCTGGCCTTATCCTGGCGATAGGGGAAAGCGAGCCCGGAAAATGATGTTTACCCAGATGCTGCAACGCGCCTGCAAAGGCGTGGCCGGAAATTCCTTTGATGCCAGTGTGGGGGATGGTCGCAGCTTTTGCCTTGAGGTGCTCACTAAACTGCAGGCGCAAGCGCAACAACGAGAGCTGCCCGACGATGCCTTGGTTGATCTCAGGCGCGCCATTGAACAGTTGCCCCAAACCCGGGATATCGGCACCCACGTTGAAAAAAACACAGAGACGCCCTCTGCAAGCTCCGCTGCCGCAGGCGATAGCGCCAAGGCGGGTCCAGCGCCTTCGGCGACGTCTATAAGCCCGGCGCTTGGTAACCTGACACTGGACCCGAGTAACGAGCGGGCCACACGCCAGAGCTTGTTGAAAGTGGCGGATATGTTAACCGGAACCGAGCCGGAGCGGCCGTTGGGCTACCAGATTCGCCGGTACGCCATCTGGCAGAGTATTACGTCTGTCCCGCCCACTCGGGATGGTAAGCGTTCTGACCTGGCGGCTGTGAGTCCGGATCGCGTTGCGCAATACCGTGAAGCCCTGGAAAAGTCGCCAGACCAGGCGCTTTGGCAGCGTATAGAACAGAGCCTTTCGGTTAGCCCGTTCTGGCTTGAGGGGCATCGGCTCAGTGCCAGTGTGGCCGCCGCTTTGGGGTGTAACGCCTGTGCTGATGCCATTCGCTCTGACGTTGACGAATTTGTCGAAAGGCTGCCGCAGCTTGCGGAGCTGACGTTTAACGATGGCACCCCGTTCTTGCCGGCGGAAGCTCAGGAGTGGCTTTGGTCGGCGCCTGTACATACCTCGGGGCAGTTCTGCACCAGTGCCAGCCCCTGGGAACAGGCTTACGATACGGCGCGGGAGCTTATGGACCAGAAAGGCCTGGCGCCAGCGATGCAAATTCTCGAAGACGGCCTGGCAGGAGCCCGGGAACCGCGGGAGCAGTTTTACTGGCGCCTGGCATCGGCACGACTGATGAAAGACAGCGGTCTGGTCAGCCTGGCCGCCCGGCATATTCATGATCTGCAGCAGCAGTTAGGTGGCCTGGCGATTGAAGACTGGGAACCAGCGCTCCTGAAACAACTTGAACGATTTGCCTAAGGGTTGAGTCGGGAAAATAGCTACCTTTTTATGGACGAACAGCAGGAATGGACACCATGTGGAGAAAAGCTTTACTCATAGGTCGCTGGCTTCTGCCATACATTCGAAACGCAGCACCGTTTACTCTGGCGCTCGGCCTGATTGCGTTGTTGATCGCCACCTGGTGGCTCGGGCCAAAATGGGAGGTGCGCGGAGAGTTCCCGCTGGCGGCATGGCAGATGCGGGCATTGGTCACTCTGGGTGTGGTGTTACTGGTCGTCATGATATGGGGCACGGTGCTGGCCCGCCGTTTGGGTAAGGTTAATGCAGCGAAGGCCGAGGAGCAGCAGGAGCAGGAAGACCCGATCCTGCCCATGGAGCGCCGGCAGCAGCGCTTGCTGGACCGTCAGCTCGCATCCCTGAAGAAAAACCTGCCTGGTCGCCGGGGAGTCTATCGCTTGCCGTGGTATTTGCTTATGGGCCTGGAAGGCGCGGGTAAATCCAGCCTTATCCAACGTTCCGGACAGACTTATACCCTGACCAACGTAACCCGCAATAATCGCGCGGATCGCAATACGTTCGGGTTCGATTGGTGGGTTGGCGATAACGGCGTTCTGATCGATCCGGATGGCGAACTGCTAAGCCAGAACCAAAGCCAGAACGCGGCCGGGGAGATGCTGCAACGACTTTGGGGACACTTTATCCAGTGGCTTGAGAGTAATCGCCCGCAACGCCCGCTGAACGGAGTGATACTGGCGATTGATCTGGCGCAGCTGAGCGCGGCCAACGAGGAACAGCGAGAGGCCCACGCAATTTTGCTGCGCACGCGCCTGAGAGAGTTGATGGAGCAGATAGGCTCGCGCCTGCCGGTGTATGTTTCCTTTACCAAAATGGATCTGCTTTATGGCTTTGGGCCCATTGTTCGCACGTTCAGCAAACAGGAGAAAGAGCAGGCTCTCGGGTTTACCTTCCTGCTGGAAGGTCAGCTGGATAACGATGACTGGCTGAATGAGTTTTCCGAGCGCTACAGCGAAATGGTCGCGCGTTTGAATGCGCGCCTGCCGGACGTATTGGCCAGCACGCGGGACTCTGAAGATCGGGCAGCAGCCTACTCATTCACCCGCCAGCTGGCCGGCATGAAGCCCGCGCTTGAAACCTTCCTTACCAGCCTTCTGTCTGCGGACGCCTTCTCGACACCCGCACTGGTGCGCGGCACCTACTTCACTTCTGTTGTGCAGGAAGGTGTGCCGGAAGATGCTTTTGTCTCGGCAGCCGCCAGCCATTATCAGGTAGCCGGGCCGATTCAGCCGGCCCAACGCACGGGCCAGTCTGCAAGCCTGTTTACTCAGTCGCTTTTTCCGGGCGTTATCTATCCCGAAGCAGGGCTTGCCGGGGATAACCGCCGGGTTGTGCGCAGTCGGCAGCGCAGGGTGGCCATTGCAGCTGTTATCGCTTTGTGTACTGGAGCGGGGATAACAGGGGGCTGGCAGCACTATTTCATCAAGAACGCCGAGGCGGCGGCCTCGGTTGAGACGCGGGTGCAGAGTTTCATCGATAACTGGCAACCGGTGGGTTACGAGCCGGACACCACGGGCCGCAATCTACTCGATCCACTGGACCAGTTGCGTCAGGCAACTCTGGCGTTCGGAGACCATCGCAAACAATGGCTGCTGATCAGTGATATGGGGCTCTACCAAGGCCACAAGGTAGGGCCGGAGGTAGAAGCCTCCTACCTCGACATGCTGGCCTACCAGTACCTGCCCGCACTGATGTTCGGGGTGATGGGTGAGATGAGCCGGGCGCCGGACGGCAGCCCGGAGCGTCTTGAACATCTGCGAGTGTTGCGAATGCTCTACGATGCCAGTGGCCGCCGGAGCGATATTGTCGCCAACTACATGAGCGAATACTGGCAGCGTGCTTTCCCGGGCCGACGCGATGTCCAGCAAAAGCTTGTGGCACATCTTGACTACGCCATGGCCTATACCGACCTGGCACAGCAGGCCCAAAACGGCGATGTAACTGCCGATATGGCGCTGGCGCCTTTCAAAAGCAGTGTGCAGTGGTCGCAACACGAACTGGGGCGCATGTCGACGCCGGATCGTGTGTATAGGGATCTGGAAATTGAGGCGGGGCGCGAGTTCAGTCAGCCAAACGATCTGGCCCGTACCTCTGGCCCTGCGTTCAGCAACGTGTTTGTGCGTGTCGATCAGTATGGTGAGCCGGTCGGAGACTGGTCAGACGAGCCTGTGGGTGAACACTCAGGACAACCGCTGGAATCGGCTCAGGATCCCTTGAGTATTCCTGCCTTGTTGACCCGTGACGGCCTCGAAAAGTGGTTCTTGCGCAAATCCGCCACAGTCACTGAGTTGGCTCTGATCGACGCCTGGGTGCTGGGCCGCCGGGACAACGTAGACTTCAGCAAAGCCGATGAAGCTGAGCTGCAGGCCAGTTTGCAAAACCTCTACGCCGAACACTATGCCAACGCATGGCGAACCGCCCTGAGCCGGGTGGATGTTCAGCAGTTCGACGACTTGAACCACGGCGTTCGGGTACTGGAAAGTCTTACCAGTGGCCATCAACCCCTGGCACAGTTCCTCGGACAGGTGCGCCGGAATACCCAGCTTATCCCTTCCTCCGAGGGGGATGCTGCCATGGCGCGGGAGCTGCTGGAGCAGTCGACCCACTTCCGGATGTTACAGAACATCGAGCGCCAGTTTAGCGACCTGAACCAGCTCACCCACAAGAACGGGGATCAGCCCAGTGGGCTTGAGCAGATCATGCTGGTGGTCAGCGATCTGCACGAATACATGCGCAATGTCCAGGAGGCTCCAGACAAGGGCAAAGCCGCCCTCAATGCAGCCCGGGCCAGAATGGGACTGCAGGGTGCGGATCCGATTTTCACGTTGCAGCGAATGGCGGGGCATCAGCCTGAACCGCTGAACAGGATATTGAACCGGTTGGCGACGGAAAGCTGGCGTGTGCTGCTGGACCAGGCTGTGGCGCAGCTGGAGCGGGAATGGTATCGGGAGGTCTACCAGCCTTTTCAGCAAAATCTCGCCAGGCATTACCCGTTTAATGCCGGCGCCGGTCGCGACGTTGCCTTGCAGGATTTTGAACGGTTTTTTGCCCCGGGCGGCGTGCTGGATACCTTCTACAAGGACAACCTGAAGCTGTTTCTGGAGGATCATCCGGAGCAAGTAGGAGATGCCCGCCGTGCCGGGCTGGTGCGACGAGACGTGCTGGCGTCTTTGGGCAACGCGGATAAGATTCGCAGCGCCTACTTCACTCGCGGCGGCACGCTGGATGTGGAATTTTCCCTGGAACCCCTGAACCTGTCTTCCAACAAGCGACGCAGTGTTGTGAACCTTGATGGCCAGTTAGTGGAGTTCAGCCATGGCCCGCGGCAGAGTATTCCTCTGGTTTGGCCCAACACCCTCAGAGACTCTGTGGAGAGCCGGGTTACGTTGGTGCCAGTGCGTGTTAATCGGTCTCCGCGCAGCATCTCGGAGAGCGGCCCCTGGGCGCTGTTCCGGCTTCTCGACAAAGCCGATATAACGGGCGTTAGCAGCAGCGCAGTGGATGTCCGTTTTCAGGTTGACGACGGCGAGATGCGTTACCGTCTGCACGCGGCGAGCAATATCAACCCGTTCACTCAGCAGCTGCTATCTGGGTACCGGATTCCGCGCAGCCTGTACTAAGCAACTCACGCTTTATAAAGAGACACGGAGAAAGCTCTGATGAAGTTGCAGAAAAAGACGGGGCGCAGAGCATGCTGAGCTGCCAAATGCGAGTTGCTTTCACCGGGTTACTGCCTGCCTTGTTGCTGATTATGGCGTTTTCTGCGCGGGCCGGCGAAGCCAGCCCGCCACCTGTGCCCCTCGCCAGCACCTATCAGCAAGGGGTTGCGCTGGAGCCATACTGGATCAGTGAGAAGCTGGATGGAGTAAGAGCATACTGGAATGGACAGGTGTTTCTGTCTCGCAATGGCAACCTCTACCAGGCGCCAAACTGGTTTACTGCAGGTTTTCCCGATGTGCCTCTGGATGGCGAGCTGTGGATGGGGCGACAACGTTTTGCAGAACTTTCCGGGGCTGTACGTAAACGCGTTCCGGTACACGGCGAATGGCGGGACATCCGGTTTCATGTTTTTGATATGCCAGGCCCGGGGCCGTTTTATGAGCGATACAAGCAGCTCCAGGCACTGGTAGAAAAAGCGGATTCCCGGTACCTGAAACTGGTGGGGCAAAAACCAGCCTCTACTCATCCTGCGCTGATGGCTGATCTGGACAGGGTCGTCGCTAAAGGTGGTGAAGGCTTGATGCTGAAACGACGCGACAGTCGGTATACGGCGGGGCGCTCTGAGGATCTTCTGAAGGTAAAAACCTATGAAGACGCGGAGGCCGTGGTGGTCGCACACCTAGGCGGCAAGGGTCGATTGAAAGGCATGATGGGGGCCTTGAAAGTAGAGCTTCCAAACGGTCGCCGCTTCCGTATCGGAACCGGTTTCAGTGACCAGCTGCGTGCCCGGCCACCCGCTCGTGGAACTCGCATAACCTTCAAGTACTATGGCCTCACGGCAACGGGCCTGCCGCGCTTTGCAAGCTTTCTGCGAGTGCGCGACGACGAACCACCAGAGCCTTCGCCCTGATGGCTTTTAAATGCGTTCGCTATTGTTTGTAACTGTCTTCGATTTTATCCAGCTCGCCGGCTTTACGAGCCTCATCCAGGGCTTTTTGAAGGTCGGCAATAATAGCGGGATCGGTGTTTGTGCTGAACGCCAGATACATGGGCGTTTCACGGAATACCAGCACTGGCTTGAGGCCGGTTATACCATGCTCATCTTTGGCAACCAGCGGGCCAACCAGGCCGTCCGTAACCCACAAGTCTGCCTGTCCAAGCATCAGGCGCCGCGTATTTACGTCACCAGAGACCGCTGTGATGACGTTGAATCCGTTGGCGATGAGGTAGTCAGACATGACATCGCCCTTATAGCCGGCAATTTTCAGACTTTTTGCCTCTTCAAGGGAGTCCAGGCGGATATTTGAGTCCGGAGCGGCGAAAAGCGTCCATTTAATGGATGCTAAAGGCCCCACCCACTGGAATTGACCCTCACGTTCATCCGTTCTGGCGGTACAGAACAGGCCGTGATTTTCGCGATCCTGAACCCAGTTGTAGGCGTAACTCCATGCCCGCATTTTCATAACGTAATCGTAGTCAACTCGCGCGAGGGCGGCTTTGACCATGTCAGTGCAAATGCCTGCAATGTCATCTTCGTCGTGTGCGAAGCCCGCGCCGGAAACCGAATCGTTATAGGGTGGGTACTTCTCGGTAAAAATGTACAGCTGGTCTGCAGCGGTTGCTGAGGCCGCAAACCCGGCCAGCATTAACGACAGTAAACAGGTCCTTACATCGTTCACAATCTTCAGAGTAATTGCAGCCGAAGTCTTGGGCATTCGAATGTCCTTATAGGTGAGTCTGACGCGCAGAAAGAGGGCTATAGGTTGTTAGAGGTTTAATCATCGCCGGTTCGTTTCTGAAAGTCAGTGACAAATCGTAGCAGCCTTCCACATATACCGACTTTGTCTTCTGCGGGATCTGTGTACAGTTACGGATTCCCGGACGTGTGCTAGAGTATTTCGGGACAGCCCATTGGGTTTGAGTCAAACAGGTCTGTTCCAGGCCGTTGTCGATTGAACATCAGAACCGAATCAGGAGACAGCTCATGGAAAAGCAAACAGCGAAAGATGATTATGATCGCGTTAAAGATGATCTGCAGGTGCTGCGTGACGATCTTGCATCACTGACAAAGGCGGTTGCGGAAGGTCAGAAATCCAGCGCCAATAATCTGAAAGATGAAATCAGCCGGGAGACCCGGGCGGTTCTTGATCAGCTTCGCAAACGGGGCGACGCAGCGATTGCCCGTGCGACAGAAGCTGGCTCGCAAACTGTAGAGAGTGTGGAGCACAAAATCGAGGAGCGGCCCTTTCTCAGTATTATTCTCATGTTCCTGGCGGGTATCATTGTGGGCAAAATGCTTGATCGCTGATGCTACCTGATTCTGCAACTATCCAGAGCAGCCTTCGCAAAGCGGTCGCGGCTATTACCGGGATCGTGTTGGCTTTGGTGCTGCTTACGGCGTTATTGATCACCGGTTTTTATCTGCTGGTTAACGCTGCGGCACTGGCCCTGGCTCCCCTCGTGGGCGAGCCAGGGGCCATGGCGATCACCGGACTTGCGTGCCTGTGCTTGCTGGCTCTGTTCTTTTACCGCTTGACCCGCCCAGCCAGGGCACTCCGGGAAACTGAGGGCAACTCGTCCGGCTCGGGTACTTCCTCACCTATCGATGTATTACGTTCTCTGATTGCCAGCCATCCGTTAGAGGCAGCAGCGCTGGCCTTCGCAGTTGGCGTTGCAGAGCAGGGCGATCCGAGGTTGAAAAACCTGCTGCTTCAGGGCGGCATGGTTCTGATGCGTCAGTCTGCTGGTTCAGGCTCCACGGTAACCGGCGATTCAGAGGGTGCGCCCGCGCCTTCCGCAGACAACACTTCCTCCGAATAACAATTTCGTTCCCTCCGGCAACAAGCGAATTTTCTCATCTGGGAGCGTGAATCTGCGCTTCCGTACCGACGGGCGTTCAAATTATTAATTTATAAATTTCTGATTTTAAAGGGTTTTATTGAATTTATCCTTTGGGAAAATTAAGATAACATGAAGAGATTTTAGTCTGGATGTAACCCAAATCTGTATTTAGAGGTACTAAGGTAGAAGCACGTGTTTCGGGGGCGGTGAATGACTTGACGCAGTCACCCGAAGAACGCTTTGACGAATGGAATTCTTTATTAGCGAGGATGAAGCATTATGAACTCTAAAGCTCGTATTGCCGTTGCCACAGTTTTGTCTGCCAGTGTATTTGCTGCTCCGGTAGTGTTCGCCCAAGGCTCTTCTGATCGTGATGCCTCCGGCCCTTACATCAAAGGTAGTTACGGTGGCTATAAATCCCACGGTGGAGATTTCGACGATTCAAACGATCTCTATGGTGCGGGCCTCGGTTATCAGTTTAACCAGTTCTTTGCGCTTGAAGCGGCCTATATAGATTTTGGCAACTTTGGCGATGACGACGTTGACGGCAAACTTAAAGGTGGTTCCCTCGTGGCGATTGGTCGCTTGCCGGTCACGGATAGCTTTGGTGTCTACGCCAAAGCGGGTGCGTTCGCGGCTGCACTGGATGTAGATGCGTTCGACGAGGACGAGACCTATGACGATGTAAGCCCCGTCGTGGGTGCCGGTGTGGACTTCCGTATCACAGAGCATCTGACCACGTTTCTGGAATACAACCGTTACAACGTTGACGTTGATGAGGACGATTTCAATGGTCAGCTGAATAACGACGGTCCGGACTTCGATACTGCTCAAGTTGGTCTGAAGTTCCAGTTCTGATCAGTTGTGATGTGACCCCCCCCAAAAAAAGTGCAGAGGCCAAGCCTCTGCACTTTTTTTGCTTATACCCTTCACGATAGCCCACCTGTAGCCCTAACAGATATACTGCTGTCCGGTCGGTCGGCAATGAGCCTTAGCACGAGTCTGTAAACAGCTGTACAGGAATAGAGCACATGTCTGGAAATGAAGTGTTTGATTGGTCATCGACACCCGCTGCGGTGTGGCGCCGCCATCGCGCAGGCCTGCGTGCTGTGCGCAGGCTGGATCCGGTTCAGTGGAGCTCCCTTACAGGAATTGACCGTCAGCAGAGTGCGCTGGCACGCAACACCGAGCGCTTTCTTGTCGGGGAGCCGTCAAACAATGCTTTGCTCTGGGGGGCCAGGGGCACCGGCAAGTCTTCTCTGATAAAAGCACTTCTGAATCGTTATAAAGAGCAGGGCCTGAGAGTTATCGAAGTGGATAAAGACGACTTGGTGAATCTGCCAGAAATTGTGGATGATATCTGCGATCTGCCCTATCGCTTCATCATTTTCTGTGACGACCTGTCTTTTGATGCGGGAGAGTCCGGTTACAAGGCGCTGAAAAGCGTGCTTGAAGGTTCGCTGGAGCTGCCGCCTGAGAATGTTCGCGTATACGCTACGTCGAACCGACGCCATCTGATGCCTGAATTCATGTCCGACAACCTGAAAGGCCACACTCAGGATGGTGAAATTCACCCTGCCGAGGCAATAGAAGAGCAGGTTTCTCTGGCCGATCGTTTTGGCTTGCAGTTGTCCTTCTACGCGTTTCCTCAGGAGGTCTATTTGCAGGCGGTGGATGCGTTGTTCCCGCAGGTTACTGACCGGGAAAACCTGCACCGTGAAGCCATCCGGTTTGCAACCCAAAAAGGCGTGCGTAATGGCCGCACGGCGCAGCAGTTTTATCGACAGTTTGCCGGAGATGAAAATATCTGTTGAAGCCGTTTTTACTGCTGCTTTGCCAGGCGCATAAAGTGGTGATGGACAAATCGTATGCCCAGATACACCAGAGCCAGGGTGGCTGGAATGGCAACACCCAGGGCCAGGGATTTATTGAAGATAATTCCGGCTTCATAAATCGAGTCCATGATCAATTTAAGCAGGCCGATCAGGTAATAGGTGATGGCAACAACCGAGAAGCCTTCAACGGTGTGCTGCATCATCAGCTGGATTTTCGAACGCTGGTCCATGGAGCTCAGCAACTGCTGGTTCTGGCTCTGAATCGCCAGCTCGACCCGGGTGCGCATCATGTCCGAGGCACGATCCACCCGTTTTGAAAGATCTTCCATTCGCTCGCTGACCGCTTCGCAGGTCTTTACTGCCGGAGTCAGGCGCCGGGTCATGAATTCGGTAAGAGTCAGGTGCCCCGAAAGTTCATCTTCCCTGAGTTCTTCCAGGCGTGTCAGCACCAGGCGGTGGTAAGCACGGGTCGCTGAAAACCGGAAGGTGGTGCTGGCCCGGAAAGCCTCAATACGAGCGGCTATGTTGGTTAACTGCGCCAGCAGATTTTTTTCGTCCACATCATGATGGTCTGCCAGTGTCCGGGTAATGATGGCCAGCTTCTGATCCATATCGTTGAGCGATGGAGTGATCTCCCGGGCAACAGGCAGTGCCAGAAGTGACATCAGTCGGTATGTTTCAATCTCCATCAGGCGCTGGGTAAGACGGCCGAGCTGGCTGTCTGACATCTCGTGGTTCACCACCATAAAGCGCCCGAAACCATCAGAGTGCAGCCGGAACGTCCCCCATACCTTTGCCGCGCCCTCCTTAGGGCTGCTGCCAACCAGTCGCAACCCCTCGAAGTGTTTGCGCACATCGTCGGGATCGCCATCCCCGCCGGATTGCGCGGGTAGTATGTCGAGGTGGAAGGCGGCAACTACTGTGCCGGGCAGCTGTTCCAACCAGCCTTTTGGCAGAGGGGTGATACCGGTTTCGGCAAAGGGTTCGGAGTCACTGGCGCCGAGATTGATGAACGTGTAAGAGGCGAACTCCAGATGCATTTCCCTGCGTACTCGCAGAGTGCCGAAGGTCTGCTCAAAACAACCTGCTTCCTGCTCCGGAACCGGGTAGCCCAACTGGCAGGAAAGGGCCTGCAGGTGCTCGAACTGTTGTTGGCGCTGCTCTGGCGTGGTGAGCACTGCAATGTGGGTGACCCGGGCAGAAGAGGGGAGAACCTGGAAAGGCCGGGAATGCAGCTCGTTGTAGAGATCGTCCCTGAGAGGGTGAATCTTCAGGGAGTCTGTTAACGCGTTCACGATGGGACGGATCCTGTGGTTAAAAATGGACGGTCGGAATAATAACCCGGAAACAGACACCGACAACATCGTTGCGAGTCTCATTTGAGGCTTCAACGCGCCCGCCGTGAAAATCGGCGATCAGTTGGACAATCAACAACCCTTGCCCGAGGTGGCCTTCTTCGTGGCCTTTTCGAACCGATACGAAGGGACTGAAAATACTGGTGTCCGGGTTATCCGGCAGAGCCGAGCCCTGGTTGAAAACGGACAGGCAGACATGATTCCCGATCTGTTCCACACCGATATGGATCTGACCGTCTTGTGGTGTAAAATCCCGTGCGTTATCCACGAGTTTATCAAGCAGTTGCACGATCAACTCCGGGGAGCCAGTCAGGTTGATGCCCGACTCCGGCCCGGTATAGTCAAATTGGTGATGTGCATCGAGGGTCCGGTAGGCCGCGGTCGCCTGGCTGATAACGTCCGCCAGATCGAATGCTTCCTTGTCGGCATGATCAAAGCTTTGCTCCAGCCGGGTCGCCTCGCTCATGCCATTGAGAATTTTCCGCAAACGGCCGGTAGCCGCAGTCGCGCGCCCGATGTATTGCGAGCGCTCTTCTTCGGTGTCGCTGTGTGACAGATTTTCCAGGGATGAACGCACTACTGCAACCGGGGTTTTGAGCTCGTGGGACAGACGCTGTGAAAAGCTCTCGAGATACCGGTTATAGCCGTGCAGCCGGTCGGCCATCTGGGCAAAGTGGTTTTGTAGTTGCCCCAGTTCGTCCCGGGCCTTTGAGACAGGCAGCGTGCCAATAATCCGACCGTCCTGATCGATGCTGACGCTGACGGCCCGCTGTAAACGGGCGATACGCCAGGACAGCCAGCTTGCGTAGCCCAGCAGTACCAAGGTCAGGCCTACGATGATAAGAATGCTACGGGTAATAACCGAGCCGAGAGTTGAGCCTGACAGCGTCAGCAGCTGATCCAATGATTGTTCCAGCACCAGAGTTCGGCTGCCGAACACCGGCTGGGTGGTCATGAGCCAGACACTGTCATCTTCATGACGGACAAGACCTTCGCGAGGCAGGATGCTCATATCGAGCCGGGTGCTACTGGCGGCCAGGATTGCAGGCCTGGGTTGGTAGAACTGTACCAGCGACCTCAGCGCATTGAGGCTGATGTGCTCAACTATCTGCAAAGGGCTAAGCGCTTCGAACTCTGGTTGTTCTTGCCGGGAAGGTGTTGACTGTTGAGCGACCACCCACCCGGCCGACTCAATCAGCCGGGCAATTTGCCCTTTGCTCATTCCCTGGACCAGTTGTCGCTCAAGCTCGGGTTTGCGTTCGACCAGAATGGGTAATGGGTCTGTAGAGGTGGATGTTTGCGCTGAATCCGGGCTGTCCTGCCACCGGGCGGCAAAACCCAGGCGGCTGCCTTGTGGCGGCTTGGGCAGTTTCAGTTCCAGCTGCCAGCCGCTCCCCACACTGTGCCAATAGCCACTGACCCGGTAATCGGGTTTTTGTTCGTTTCCGTTAGTGGTGTCAATCGTCGCGTAGACCTTGCCGGGTGCGGGGGTGCGGATGAGCCAGGAGGCAGGCTGGATATCCGCGTCCAGATTTTTGTTCGGGGGCTCCAGCCAGATCTGAAGCCGATCATGGGTCTGATCAGGCGCGCCAGGGTTGAAGAACACGGGGTGGCGGTTACTGATGCGTATCAACAGGTACAGGTGGCGCAGGTCGGTCGCTGCTTGCCATTGCAAAGTGGGTTGGCCTGTCGTTGCTTCTGACTGATGTGAATGTTCATCAGATTGCCAGGGCTGGAACTGATCCTCTTCATCGTAACCGGGCCAGTCGTCACCGTAGCCATCCAGATTGAGAGGGCTACTCAGATGTTCGACATAGATGGCGGGTGTTTGAGGTGAAATCGCGGGCAGGCCGAGGCTCAGATCTCCGGCGGTTTTTGCCAGCCGCTCAGCCTGATCTTTCAGCTGCTGGAATGCCTGTTGCCGCAGAGCCTGGTCCAGCTCCAGCACAAACTGCAGGCCGGCCCAGGGGATCAGCAGCATCAACAGGCTGGCAATAAAAAGCTGACGCTTGAGCGTCACGAATCAGCACTCACGGGCATTCCAGCGATAGCCCATGCCGTAGGCGGTCTGGATGCCGTCGAAGGTGCTGTCGAGCTGCAGGAATTTGCTTCGGATGCGTTTGATGTGGGAGGTCACAGTGTTGTCATCCAGATACGTGCTGGCAGCTTCCATCAATTGGTCGCGGCTGCGCACGTGGCCGGGGTGCTGTGCCAGTGCGTGCAGCATCCAGAACTCGGTGACTGTAAGGTCTATTGCCGCCTGATCCCAAGCGACGGTCATTCGATCAACGTTGATGTCGAGGCGGCCACGTCTTACGACTTCATCGGGTTTTTGCAGAGCCTCTGCCCAGGCATCGGCCCGGCGTAGCAGGGCGGTTACCCGTGCCAGCAGGTGTTCCATACTCATGTCTTTGGTGACGTAGTCGTCCGCACCGAGGCGCAGGCCATGTACGGAATCAATATCGCTGTCGCGGGCGGTGAGGAAAATGATGGGCAGCGTTCCGGACAGCGAGCGCAGGTCCTGACAAAGGGTGAAGCCACCTTCGGGTTCGTCGCCCAGGCCAACGTCAATTATGGCGAGGTCTGGCAGCGCCTGGCGTAGCACCTGCCACGCAGATGCGCGATCGCCGTAGGTGGACACGCGATAGCCGCGGCGCTCGAAGGCGGCGCGGTAGTTGTCGCGGATGGCGGGTTCGTCCTCTATCAGGACAAGGTGTTTTTTCATGGTTCTGGCTGTTATCCGTGGGTTATGAGGCTCTATTTAAACACGGCCTGCCTTGAGAACAAGGTTAGCTTGCGGTGTTGTCATAATTCATCATTTTTTGTTCGCGGAATGTTTGATTCTGCCACGGGAGTTCCTTTTCGGATTGCTGAAATGGCGAGGTCTTATTGAATCGTGTAGCTAAAGGATCTTGCCATGATGTTTTCTGCCTTATCGTCTAAACACAGTGCTTTCCTGCTTTGTCTGAGCCCGCCCTCCCAAGCGGCTGGGGTCTCTCCCGAAACACGCTGTGAATACGTCCATGTACGCTCGGCTCCGCCATCCATGGCTCCGCACGGTTTCGTGAGAGACCCCAGCCGCCCGGGAGGGCTAAGTGCAGGACGCTCGATACGTGTTCGGCGCTTTATGGAAGGGGTCAGTTTGTGGATGGCCATGTTACTGGTTCTGTTTGTTCAGCCTCTTTATGCAGAAGCCAGCACCGGCAGCGAAGACACTGCAGGTGTGCTGCATTTTGTGGGCGGTAAAGGCCAATGGCAGGAACCGGCGTTGGTGCTGGGGAGTGATTTTGATGTTCGGGTCAGTGGGCTGATAGCAGACAGCACGCTGGTGCGAACGTTTCGGAACACCAGTGATCAGTGGCGTGAAGGGGTATTCGTGTTTCCGCTGCCAGAGAAGGCCAGTGTTTACGGGCTGACGATGAAGGTGGGGGAGCGCACGATTGTGGGGGAGGTTCAGCCGCGAGAGGAGGCAAAGAAGACCTATGAGAAAGCTCGTGACTCCGGGCGTCATGCGGCTACGGTTGAGCAGCAGCGGCCGAATCTGTTCACCACCCGGGTGGCGAATATTCCCCCAGGGGCGACGGTGAGTGTGGAGCTGAATTATCAGCAGTTGGTGAGTTATCGGGATGGGGTTTTTGAGTTGAGTGTGCCGACGACTCTGACACCGAGATACATGCCGGGTGAACCTTTGGCGGCGACTCCGCAAAAGTGGCAGGGTGGCTGGGCTGTGCCTACCACGGAAGTGCCGGATGCTGATGCCATCAGTCCGTTTACGGTGGATGTGGCAGATGTAGCTGCGGACAATCATCGGGCGTCGGTTCGGTTCAGTATTGATGCGGGTCTTCCGCTGGCGCGAGTGTCCAGTCCCAGCCATGAGCTGGCGTCCCGGCAGGACGGGCAGGTGATGATGGTTCAGCCTCAAGCCGGAGAGATTGTGATGAACCGGGATTTCGTGTTGCGCTGGCAGCCTCTTGCGGGCCAGGAACCGGGCGCCGCTGTTTTTCATCAACAGTGGGAAGGGGAAGACTATCTGCTGGCGATGGTGGTGCCCGGGCGGGCCGGTAAAACCCGCTTGCCGCGTGAGCTGACATTTGTGATTGATACCTCCGGTTCCATGGCGGGAGAGTCTATTCAGCAGGCAAGGGACGCTTTGCAACTGGGGCTGGAGACACTGGCACCCGGTGACCGGTTCAATGTGATTCAGTTCAATTCTCAACCACACGCTTTGTTTATGCAGCCGGAGGTGGCAACAGCGAACAATCTGGCTCGTGCGCGCAAGTATGTTGGTCGGTTGAAGGCCGATGGGGGCACGGAGATGGCGCCGGCATTGACCATGGCTCTGCAGAGCCAGGGTGAGTTGTCGGAAGATGCATCACCGGAGGATTCATCACGAGTGCGCCAGGTGGTGTTCATGACCGATGGGGCGGTTGGCAATGAGTCAGCACTGTTCAGCCAGATCCGCCGTCAGTTGGGTGATCAAAGGCTGTTCACGGTTGCTATAGGTTCTGCGCCTAACAGGCACTTTATGCGTGAGGCTGCGCGTTGGGGACGTGGCAGTTACACCGCTGTGCAGGATCCGGCGGATATCCGCGGCCCTTTGGCCCGGTTGTTCGCGGCTATGGAGGCGCCGGTACTGACGGATATCGAAGTGCGCTGGCCGGGCCAGTCCGCTTCGGCGCAGGAAGACAGCTTTCCGCGTCGCCCAGGTGATCTTTTTCAGGGTGAACCCCTATTGCAGGTGGTGCGTGGTGTGCCAGCAAACGGTGAATTGAATGTGTCTGGCCGGTTGCCGGGTGGTGCGACATGGCAGCGCAGTCTGGATTTGCAGCAGTCCGCCTCTGGATCGGGCCTGAACCGTTACTGGGCGCGGGAGAAAATCGATAGTCTTCTCGATGAAGCACGGGTAGAGGGCCAGGAACCGGATAAAACGAGAATTACCCGTCTGGCGGTTGAGCATAGGTTGATGTCCCCCTACACCAGCTTTGTGGCGGTGGATGCAACGCCGGCCAGGGGGCCCGAAAGCATTTTGGTAAAAGACAAGCTGCCAACGCTGCTGCCCGCTGGAAGCCAGCCTGGCATGACGCGTTACCCGCAAACGGCCACCGTTGCGCCTCTGCTTGTTGCTCTGGGGCTGCTTGGTTTGATGTTTTCTGCCGCCATCGTGCTCCTGCAAAGGCGGGCGTACCCATGAGCCGCTTGCTGCTGTTGCTGATCACAAGTTCTGCCACCCTGCTGGTATTCGGATTGTGGATCCCTCTGAAGGCGGTCGTGGCTCAGGAGCTGCTGGAAATGGCCTGGGCCGAGAGCCAGGCTCGGCAGACTGAATCCCGGCCCTGGCCTTGGGCCGACACATGGCCTGTTGCGAAGCTGTCCATGCCAGAGTTGGGAGACTCAATGATTGTGCTGGCGGGTGTCCATGGCGAGAGTCTGGCCTTTGGGCCGGGTCAGATGATGGGCGCGGAAAGTCAACGGGGTACGGTCATCATTGCCGGCCACAGAGACACTCATTTTCGGCCTCTGCAGTATTTGGAACCCGGCAATGAACTGCGGTTGCAAAACCGTGACGGGCGCTGGCAAGGTTATCGGGTACAAGAAACGAGAATTGTGGACAGCCGTTCGGAGTTCATCGACACTCAAAATTTGCCTGTAGGTACCCTTTTGCTGGTTACCTGCTATCCGTTCGAGAGCATGGACGCAGGCGGTCCGCTCCGGTATGTGGTGGAAGCCCGCGCAGAGGGTGATGCCAACACGCGCCTGCTCAGTCAGGGTTCCTCAGGGCAAATTGATACTGTCGCAGGGCTATAAACTTGGCGTACACTTGTGCGCCAAAATCCTGTTGCAGAGTTTGCCGTATGGGCTTTATCAGAAATTTTCTGGCTTGGATGAGCGTTCCCGTGCTTTGTATGCTCGCCTTGCCACTCTACATTCTCAGGCCATTCAACCCTGATAACAACCGGTTGTTGGCCATAGCATTGGCGCGGACTGGCCGTTTGATACTGGGCATGAAGCGGCCTTTGGAAGGTGCGGAACATATGCCCCAGGATCGGCCTGTGGTTGCGATCGCCAACCATCAGTACAACGATGATCTTTTTGTGGTGGGTGATCTCGTTGCGCCTCGTACCGTAACCGTGGGGAAGTCATCATTGATCTGGCTCCCGTTCTTTGGCTGGGTATTCTGGTTGGGTGGCAATGTGATGTTAAACCGTGCGCATTCGCGCAAAGCCATTGCCGCCATGCAGGCTACCAGCGACGCGATCACCCGTGATAACAAGAGCCTGTGGGTGTTTGTGGAGGGCACGAGGAGCAAGGGGCGTGGGCTGCAGAAGTTCAAAAAAGGCGCTTTCTACGCGGCTGTGTCTGCTGGAGCACCGATTGTGATGGTGTGTACTGCCGAGTACCGGAACAAAACGCTTGGCTGGTCTGGCCGGCGTGAACCGGTGCCCATCCGGATTTTGCCCCTGGTGGAAACAACCGGGCTTACTACTGAAGATGTCCCTGCCCTGATCGCCCGCTGTCATAAAGAGATGGCAGAGACCATCTCGGGTCTCTGAGGTGCGCCCGGCCTGATTACTCTGTATAAAGAACCTCCTGAAAGACGTCCCGCGGAGAGAGGAAAACGATGAACCTGATTCTGTTTCTGATTATTGGTGGTGTTGCGGGCTGGCTCGCTGGCCTGATCATGAAAGGCCGTGGTTTTGGCGTGCTGGCGAATATTGGTATTGGTATCGTCGGGTCATTTATCGGCGGTTTTGTTTTTCGCTTGCTGGGCCTGGCCGCCCAAGGCGCCATTGGTGAGCTGGTAACCGCAACTGTGGGTGCAGTGCTGCTGTTGGCTATTGTCAGCCAGATCAGGAAGCGCTGATCATGATTGTACCTGTTACCGGAGTGTTTGCGGCCGTCCTCGGTATTTTGCTGTTGGTACTTTCAGCCCACGTAGTGAGATTTCGCATCAAGTACAGTAAAGGCATGGGGGTTACTGACAATCCTGACTTTGAAGCCGCCGTCCGCGCTCACGGCAACCTTGTCGAGTACGCACCCCTATGCCTGATCATGTTGGGCATTGCAGAACTCAACGGTGTAGCAAGCGGCCTGGTTTACTGGACGGGCATGACCCTGGTGGTCGGTCGTCTCCTGCATGCCTGGGGCATGATCAATGGTCACGGTGGCGAGCATAAAGCCCGGGCGATTGGCATTGTTCTGACCTGGCTGGCGATTTTGGCCGCTGCGATTCTGCTGTTGTGGAATGTCTGGCAAGTCTACGGCTGATTGCGCCAGTCATAGCGTCTGGGGCCATTTGCTCTGGCCCCGGGCTTTTTTCCTTTTTAAAGTGCTTTTGCCATATCGCTGGTCAGATACTCTATCTCGACCCTGCGGTTGGCGGCTCGATCGTCTGGATTTGTGAAAGGGCGGGCAGAGCCCCAGCTGGCAACCAGAATTCGCGATTCGGCGATCCCCTCTTTAATCAGAAATCTGGCGACAGCGTTGGTCCGAAGCCTCGACAAAAAGCGGTTATAGTCCTCGGCGCCAAAATTATCAGAGTGGCCCTGAATCCGGACGCTGACGGTCGGGTGCTGTCTGAGGTAGACAGCGTGTTGCAGAATGATTGCTTTGTCTGAACTGTCCAGTGCGTGCTTGTTGAAACCGTAATGAAACCTCATCCGGTGTGGGGGGCGGGCTTCAGCCGTCAGGGCGGCTGCATTAAAGCCGGATGCCACAACAGCTTTGGCGATCAACTCCGGGTTGTCCAATACGAGTACGGTCATCTGCAATATCCTTGTTCCAGGTCTCTGGTTTTTCTTGTTATTCCTGCCCACTATTGGCCGAGACAGAAATAACGGCAATTGGCGGATGGTCGACATGACATCCACGCTGAAAATCATTTAAGCGCGAAAATAAGACACTGGTATGATAGAAAACAGTTTTTCAGGGACAGATTATGATGAATTGTGACCGCCCATGCTGATTATTCCTGCCGAGAATGCTGTTAACTGGAAGCGCCCGCCCTGGGTAACCCTCGGGTTGATGTTCACCTGCCTTCTGGTTTTCCTGTTTTACCAGGGTGGAGACAGCCGAAAACTTGAACAGGCGGTTGATACTTACGTGGATTTCGGCTTGCCGCTTTTGGAAGGTCCTGCCTATGAGGACTACCTGCAACGGAAAATCCGGTTCGAAGGCGAAGATGAGCTGGTTTTCGAGTTGCAGAGATTTCAGAAACTGAGAGCTGAAGACGAAGACTTCTGGCTGGCGGTCAGCCTGCTTATGGATCGTGAGTTCTACCAGTACTTGCTGCAGAATCGCGACGTGATCTGGGCCCCGGCTGATCGGGTGCGTTGGCTGGAACAACGCACCCTCATTGAAGAAACCTACATCCAGCGCTTGAGCGCCCAGCAGCTTGGCCTGATCCCCGCACAACTGTCTTTGTACACCCTGGTTACCTACCAGTTCCTTCACGGCGGCTGGGGACACATTATTGGTAACCTGGTCTTTCTGTTCCTGCTTGGCTTTACCGTTGAAAAAGCGCTTGGCCCGGGTCGTTTCCTGCTTGCCTATCTGGTGTGCGGCGCCTTGTCTGGCGTGGTTTTCACCGTTTTCTCGCTCGGCAGTCATATTCCGCTTGTGGGCGCGTCTGGCTCAATATCCGGGCTCATGGGCATGTACGTAGCCATCTATGGTTTGCAGAGAATCCGCTTCTTCTATTTTCTTGGCGTGTATTTCAACTACTTCCGAGCGCCCGCGCTGGCCATACTCCCAGTGTGGCTGGGCAAGGAAATCTACGATTACTGGTTTGCCGGTGCGACCGGCGTTGCCTACATGGCCCACGCTGGTGGCCTGCTGGCGGGCGCTGGGCTGGTATGGCTGCTGGGCAAAAGCTGGCTGCAGGTGCGCGAGGAATTTTTTGAGCCGGAAGAAGACGAGCAGGACGATCGCTTTACGACAAGCTACGCGCAAGCCATGGCAAGTCTGGGGCGCATGGATTTTGATCTGGCCCGGCGTCAGTTCGAGGCGTTGCGTGAACACTATCCGGACAGGCCGATTTTGCTAGAGCACCTGTATAACCTCGCCAAATTGCGCCCGGACTTACCCGAGTACCTGTCCCTTACCCGCGAGCTGATGAACGGCAACCTGAGCCGCCGGCAGCCGGAACAAATGATTGCGGTCTGGCAGGAATACCTGAGCAAAGGGGAAAGTTACCACCCGCTTGCCGCAGAGGATCACAACCGGGTGTTGTTCGCCAGCCTCAAGCAACATGATCTGAAAGCTGCAGAAAAGGCGTTTGAGCGCCTGCGTAGTGCTGATGATCTGTTGCTGACCAATGAGGCTTGCCGGTTACTCGCAGAAGAGTTCGAGAAATTGCAGATGGAGCCCAAGGCTCGCCATTATCGGCAGTTGCTTCAGGCGAATTGACGCAGCCGGGGGCCTGTGAGGGCGGAGCTCCCCAAAACCGTGCGGAGCCATGGGAGAAGAGCGCAAAGCTCTTCTCGGGCTGGCCAGGGATGGCCTGCCCAGGACTCTCGCTGCGACGCAGGAGCATGAAGCAGCGAGAGGCGGAGCCGAGCATACGTGGACGTATTCACAGCGTGTTTTGGGGAGCTCCGCTCTCACAGGCCTTTCTCCCTCAGTCCTGAATCACAAACGAAGCCCGGGGGCCTTTGAGAAGCTCCCGCTTCTCAGCCTGCTCCAGAAAAACCGGAATTTGTTCGTGCAGTGGGTGCTTTTCACAGCGCTTCTGGATAAACGTCAGGAAAGCCGTCGCCTTTTCCCACTGGTTCAGGCCGTTAGCCAGGCTTTGCGCAATCAGCAGGTAGGCTGGGGCCAGTTCATCGCTGTCCGGGAAGCGTTTATGGAAGTCCTGCAGCAGCCGTACGGCCGGTTTGTATTGCCCGCGCTGATACAGGCAGCGGGCGCAGCGCACGGCCAGCTCCGGATCATCCAGTTTGAAACCCGGTTCCGCCGTTTCAAGCCTGCCGAGCAACGAAGCTATGCCTTCGCCGTCGTTCCGGTCGGCCAACCAGCCCAGAATTCGTGGGTGGTACTGGTAAAGTTCAGTCGTATCGTTACGGGCAATCAGGAGCTGGTAGAGCTGCCCGATACGCAGTGCATCGTCCCGGTTGCGCTTCAGTGCTTCCGTCAGCATGCCCTGAACCCGGTCGTAATTGCCGTCTTTCAGGTTCATATCAAGGTCTGCATCAAAGCGGGTACTGCGATCCCTCTGGCCCATATCCACATTCGCAGTCTCCCCCTGAATATCCGAGGCGAATCCCAGCTCCTCCTGATACTGAAATAACAGGTAGCCCAGCATGTTGAACAGAATCAGAGTGAAGGTACTGTTCAGAAAGCCGGATAAAGGTTGTGAAAACCAGAAGGGAAAGTGGTTGTGAGCAAAATCCTGGGCCACGCCGGAGGCCAGGGTGAGCAGAATCAGATAGCCGTAAAGGAGAAAGTAGGGGGTGCCGATGCGGGAAATCAGTACCGCCAGATTCATCGGATTTACCGCGGCCCCCACGGATCGCTCCATGGCTAGCACCATAATGCTGGCCGGCAGTGCCAGCACCACAAAAGCCAGCGCCAGAAGCATGAGCAACGGGCCGCCCAGCATCGCGGCGGCGCCGACCAGCCCGCCCATCAAAATAAACACCAGCAGTTGAAGAATAACGATGTTAAACCCGCTGCCAGTAAAGGCGACAGACACTGAAGGCGGCTTCAGGTGACCTTCGGCTGTGTGGTTGATGACCGCATAGGTGTATTTGAACAGCGCCAGAGCCAGCACCAACCAGATCAGGATCCCGATCAGGTTGGCGGGCGCAACCAGGGGCACCAGCGTACAGATTGCGATGACGATCAGTGGATCAGAGTGGAACGGGTAACGAAAAAAAGAGCCGATCCGGTTCCAGAAAGGTGTTACTTCCGTCGCAGCTCCCAGATACCGCATGGCTTTGCTGCAGCTTGGACACAATGCCTTGCGTTGACGAATGTCGGCATCAGGCATACAGCTGCTGCAGAAATGAATCTGGCATTCGCCGCAGTGCCATTTGGCAGGGTCACCTGGGTGGTAGTGGCAATCGTGTTTCACGTTAGGTGCTTGTCCTGATCCATCAGAGAAGGGAGTGATAATGATGCCAGATGTCCGGGTGGATCACAGCCTCTTCTGTCATAGCAGTCTGCAGCCCGTCTTAATGGAGCTGCGGCCTTGTATTCAGCGCGCGAATTCCGGACATTCACAGGATCATGGTTGAACTCTGGCCAAACGGTGCAATAGTTATACAGGACTTCACATTCCCTGGCTTTTACGCCAGCCTGCTTGTTTGGGTTCGAAGCAGAAGTTGTAAAAGTGCTCGGATTATGACGAATAACGGAGGCACAATATGTCGAATGATAGCCTTGGCAAAGATAGCCTGAATACCCTGACCAGCCTGAGTGCAGGTGGCAAGACCTTCCATTACTACAGCCTGCCCAAAGCGGCGGAATCTCTCGGTGATATCAACCGGCTACCCTTTTCACTGAAAGTGCTTCTGGAAAACCTGTTGCGCAACGAAGATGGCGTAACCGTGGATCAAAGCCATGTTGATGCCATGGTGCAGTGGCTGAAAGACAAACGCTCGGACACTGAAATTCAGTTCCGCCCAGCGCGGGTTCTGATGCAGGACTTTACCGGCGTGCCCGGTGTGGTTGATCTGGCCGCCATGCGTGAGGCCGTTAAAAAGGCGGGCGGCGATCCTGCGCTGATCAATCCGCTGTCTCCTGTGGATCTGGTGATTGATCACTCGGTGATGGTTGACGAGTTCGGCACGGCTTCTGCTTTTGGGCAAAACGTAGCCATTGAGATGGAACGCAACCAGGAACGCTATGAATTTCTGCGTTGGGGCCAACAAGCCTTTGATAACTTCCGCGTGGTACCGCCGGGAACGGGTATCTGTCACCAGGTAAACCTGGAGTATCTTGGTAAAACCGTGTGGCACAAGAAGCAGGGCGATAAAACCATAGCCTACCCGGACACGCTGGTTGGTACAGACTCCCATACCACCATGATTAACGGCCTGGGCATCCTTGGCTGGGGTGTCGGCGGCATCGAAGCCGAAGCGGCCATGCTTGGACAGCCGGTATCCATGCTGATACCGGAAGTGGTGGGCTTCAAGGTTAGCGGTAAATTGCGTGAAGGCATCACTGCCACAGATCTGGTGCTGACCGTTACCGAAATGCTTCGCAACAAAGGTGTGGTTGGAAAGTTTGTTGAGTTCTATGGCGACGGTCTTAAAGACATGCCAGTGGCAGACCGTGCCACTATCGCCAATATGTCTCCGGAATATGGCGCAACGTGTGGCTTTTTCCCGGTGGATGAGCAAACCCTCAAATACCTGCGTTTGACAGGCCGCGACGACGAGCAGATTGAACTGGTTGAGGCTTATGCCAAAGCCCAGGGACTCTGGCGCGAGCCCGGTCATGAGCCGGTATACACGGCCACCCTCGAGCTCGACATGGGCGAAGTGGAAGCCAGCATGGCCGGGCCGAAGCGGCCGCAGGATCGGGTCGCGCTGAAGAACATGAAATCAACGTTTGAGCTGTTGATGTCGACGGCCGAAGGCGTGCCGGAGGCGGCCGACAGCCGTGAAAGCAATCTGGAATCAGAAGGTGGCCAGACAGCGGTGGGTGTGGATGACAGCTACCATCACCCGTCGAGCCAGCCGCTGGAAATGAACGGTGAGCAGACACGTCTTGACCCGGGCGCGGTCGTGATTGCCGCTATCACGTCGTGCACCAACACGTCCAACCCCAGCGTGATGATGGCTGCCGGCTTGGTCGCCCGGAAAGCGGTGGCCAAGGGTTTGACAACCAAGCCCTGGGTAAAAACCTCACTGGCGCCCGGCTCGAAAGTGGTTACGGAGTACCTTAACGCAGGTGGCTTCCAGGAAGACCTGAACAAGCTGGGTTTCGATCTGGTGGGTTATGGCTGCACAACCTGTATCGGCAACTCAGGTCCGCTGCCGGATGCGGTTGAAAAAGCCATTGCCGATGGCGATATTACGGTGGCCTCGGTTCTGTCAGGCAACCGTAACTTTGAAGGGCGTATTCACCCCTTGGTAAAAACCAACTGGCTGGCATCACCGCCCTTGGTTGTAGCCTATGCACTGGCCGGAAACGTGCGATTGAACCTGCAGAAAGATCCATTGGGTAAAGACCAGAACGGCAACCCGGTGTATCTGAAGGACTTGTGGCCCAGCCAACAGGAAGTGGCCGAGGCTGTGGAAAAGGTCAAAACCGACATGTTCCGCACCGAATACGCTGCGGTGTTCGATGGCGATGCCACCTGGCAAGCGATAGAAGTCCCGGAAACCAAGGTATACAAGTGGTCAGATGACTCCACCTACATCCAACACCCACCCTTCTTTGAAGGCATGGGCCCGGAACCTGAGCCGGTGGAAGATATCCGCGATGCTAATATTCTTGCGCTTTTGGGAGATTCGGTCACCACCGACCATATTTCCCCTGCAGGTTCCTTCCGCGCTGACAGCCCTGCTGGTAAATACTTGCAAGAACGGGGGGTTGAGCCGATAAACTTCAACTCCTACGGCTCTCGTCGGGGTAACCACGAGGTGATGATGCGCGGCACCTTCGCCAACGTGCGCATCCGCAATGAAATGCTGGATGGTGTTGAAGGCGGTTTCACGAAGTTTGTACCCACCGGGGAGCAAATGCCGGTTTACGATGCTGCCATGAAGTACCAGGAGCAGGGAACACCCCTTGTTGTGATTGCCGGCAAAGAATACGGGACCGGCTCAAGTCGCGACTGGGCTGCCAAGGGTACTCGGTTGCTGGGCGTTCGTGCGGTAGTGGCTGAGTCTTACGAGAGGATTCACCGCTCCAATCTGATAGGTATGGGTGTGATGCCGCTGCAATTCCCGGAAGGCACGGATCGCAAGAGTCTCAAGCTGACGGGTGAGGAAACCATCAGCATCAGCGGATTGTCTGACGAGATTACGTCGGGTCAGACGCTGACCATGACGGTAACCTACAAGGACGGTTCCACTGCAACCTGTGATTTGAAGTCGCGGATCGATACGGCGAATGAGGCCGTGTATTTCGTCCATGGTGGTATCCTGCACTATGTAGTGCGCGAGATGCTCAAGTCTGCTTAAGCCAACTGCTTTTCTGATTCACCAAAAACGGCAGCCCCTGAAGGGTTGCCGTTTTTTATGGCCTATCGCTGTGTGCGACCGGCAAGCGTATCCAGAAAGTGGCGCCCTGACCGGGCAAAGACTCGAAACCCACTTCGCCCCCCATCGCCGTAATCAGTTCTCGCGTTATGGCGAGCCCAAGACCGGTTCCACCCCGGCTGCGGGTGTCAGAACTGTCTGCCTGGGCAAAACGTTGGAAGATCTGATCCCGAAAGGCGGTCGGAACCCCTTGTCCGTTGTCTTCCACGCCAATAAGAACCGTCGGTTTTCCTTCTGATAACTCATGGCAGGCAGACAAGTAGACACGCCCGTTGTCCGGCGAGAACTTTATAGCATTGGAGATCAGGTTGTTTAGCGCCTGTAATAGCCGTTGGCCGTCAACAAATACATCGCTTCCGGGAATGTCGGACACTGGATCGATGGTGATTTTACGTTGCGCGCCGTAAGACTGATTTGTTGCGACCGCCTGTTCAAGCAGCGGCTGCAGAGGCTGTCGTTCCAGCTTGATGTCCAGCATGCCTTCTACCAGCTTTTCCATGTCCAGCAGATCATTGATCAACCTGGTCAATTGTTGGGCATTGCGTTTGGCGATTGCCATCATATCCCGAGCTTTTTCCGGAAGATTCCCGGCGGCGCCGCTGGCGAGCAGACCGATGGCGCCCGTAATGGATGTTAGTGGTGTACGCAGCTCATGACTGATGGTCGAGACGAACTGGTTTTTCATACGTTCGATCTTTTTGCGTTCGGAAATATCCTCCATCAGCACCCAGAGCAATTTGCGCTCTGATGAGTCACGTATCAGCATACTGTGCAGAATAACGGGGTAGGTGATTCCCTCGCGATTGATCACGTTCTGCTCTATGGGGCCAAAATATCCCGTCGTCCTTAGCTGGTTCAGAGCGTCGGCGCGCCGTGTTACATGGTCAGGAGTAAGCAGTTTGCGGTAGTCCAGCTTCAGGAATTCGTCCTTGCTGTAACCGGTCGATGCGAGCATGGCCGCATTCACATCGATGATTTCTGACGTCAGATAGTCCGAAAGAAGAATACCATTGGGCGCCAATTCAAACAGGCGACGAAGCTGCAGCTCACTTTCCTTCAGGCTGAGCATTACGCTTTTTTTGTCATCGATATCTTCAAGATACCCGTGCCAGATTATGCTGCCATCAGAGAGTTTTTGTGGTGTGGAATGGCCCTCAATCCAGCGCCACCTGCCCTCTTTCCCTCGGACCCGGAACTGGATCGACCAGGTGCTCAGCTGACGTGCAGACTCATTAACCGAAGCTTCTACGGCGGGCAGATCATCGGGGTTGATAATCTTGAACAACTCTACCGCATTGTCCCGGGCTTGCTTGCGGGTCACGCCAAGCGTTCGCTCAATCCCCACGCTGCTGAAAGGAAAGCTCATATGCCCATCAGGATAGCGGCGGAACTGATAAAGGCCTCCGGGTACCATATCCGCTAGCTGTTTCAGCATGACCAGGGATTCATTCTGTTGTTGCAGTTCCTGCTCGCGGTAGTGAATGGCCAGTTCACGGGCGCTGATCTGTTCTTCGGCACAGTCAGCCAGATCCCGCAGAGACTGTCTGTCTTCCTCGCTCAGCGTGTGTGGTTTGCGGTCAATAACGCATAAAGTGCCGAGCGCCTGGCCGTCTGCGCTGTGCAGAGGTGTGCCCGCATAAAACCGGATGTTTGGGGTGCCGGTCACCAGTGGGTTATCGCAAAAACGCTCATCTTCCCATGTGTCTTCGATCACCAGCGGTTGCCTGTCGAGAATGGCGTGGCCGCAGAAAGAAATGCTCCTCGGGGTTTCGCTGACATCCAGCCCGACACAGGATTTAAACCATTGTCGGTCTCGGTCTATCAATGAAATGAGGGCGATGGGCACATTCAGCAGTCGTGCTGCCATTCGCGTCAGCCGATCGAAGCGCGCTTCCGGAGGAGTGTCGAGAATCCGCAATTGATCCAGTGTTGCTTGCCTTGCGCTTTCATTGGCTGGAAGCTCAGGTGCTCTCATGATAACGCTCCTCTGGCGAACTGACGCTGTTCATGGGCAGCTCAACCCAAAAATGTGCCCCATTCTTATTGTAGAAGCCGGTACTCCCGTTCAGCAGGTCTGCAAGCTGGCGGCTGATCGCCAGGCCAAGGCCGGTGCCATTAGTTGCGCGGGTCGTACCTGTTTCTGCTTGGGCAAAACGTTCGAAAATCTGGCTCTGAAATCGTTCAGGTACGCCTTTGCCCTGATCGCTGACGGTGATTCGGAGCCGGCTCTGATCGGTTTTTTCAGCATGAAGTGTCACCAGGCCCTGCTTCGGTGAAAACTTGATGGCATTGCTGACGAAATTGTCCAGGATTTGCCGCAACCTGTGACCGTCAGTCTGCAGAGCTATGGCGGGTGTGTTCAGAGCGGCGAGCCTGACGCCGAACTCCTGCGCCATTGTTTCGTTGCCGCTGATCGTATCTGCAAACAGTTTTTGCAGGTTTTCAGGCTGGAAGCTGAGGCGCATTTTGCCGCTGGACAGTTTGTTGAAATCAAGCATGTCGCTGATCAGCAGTTGCAAGCGTTCTCCGTTGCGTAAAGCCAGGGTTGTCATCTCCCTGGCGGGCCCAGGGAGTTCGCCGGTTGTACCGGCCTGGAGCAAACGCAAGGCGCCATTTATGGAGGTCAGCGGTGTCCGCAATTCATGGCTCACGTTGGAAACAAAGTTGTCTTTGAGTTGGTTGGTGGCATCACGCTCATCCATCAGCTGGTTAAATGCCTGTGCCAGGTCGCGTACCTCAGGAGCACCCTGCTCTTTGAGGCGCCGGGAAGATTCCGGTGTCCGAATCATGGACCGTATTCGACGGGTCATCTGTGTGAGAGATGCGGTTGTTGAGCGCAATGCCAAGTATGTCAGCAATAATATGCCGACGGTTAATCCGATACTGGTCAGACAAAACCGGCTGAAAGCCTGCTCTGCGGGGGCGGTAGCGAGGGACTTGGGAACAGCACGGATAAACAGCCATCCCAGGCGTTGGAGATGGCTGGTTGCATAGATCAGTGTTTCACCGGTGGTAGCCTTGACCTCGCCAAAACGGATGCCTGAGAGGGCCGCATCAATCAGTAAGTTCTCTCCCGGCGCTGGAAGGTACTCTATCGTTTTGCCTTCATCCGCGCCCTCTACAAATAGGAAGTTCGCTGTATCTACCACCAGGAAAATAGCGTCTTTACTGGCATCACTTCGAATGTGTGCCGGTATCAGAAGCGACTGATCGATTTGCAGGGTACCTGAGAGAAAACCTAGGAGTTCTCCGGTATCTGTCTCTATGGGCGCAATAAAAACCATCAGCGGCAGGCCCGTTGCCCGGCCTATAATGGGGCGACTGATTACCGGGCGGCGGGTGTTTATGGCCCTTTGCCAGTGAGGCCGGTCGGCATAATAGGTTCCTACTCTGCCGGGCACATAAATATTTTCGGCAATCAATATGGCGTTCGGAGACAAAATAGTCAGACTATGGGGAAACAACTCTCTCAGTTTTTGCTGTTTTTGCAGGAGTTTTGTAAGTTCTTCCGGAGCCAATAACTGGCCCCCGTTTCCCAGCATTGTGGCAAACTGAGCCAAGGCGCTGGTGCGAAGCTCAAGTTTCTGGCTAACGAGGCTCGAAATATGGGCTGTTTCGTTTACCTGTTGAGCTGCAAGGTTTTTTTCAAAGTCCTCCAGCAAAGCGCCGTAAGCGGCATAGATTACAGAGCCAACGATTGCCACACTGCCGACGATGATAATCACGGCAAGGCGTGTGCCCAGAGATAAATGGTTCAAAACATGCTCCTGTCTGGATATTTTCCGGAAAACTTGCTTTGATTGAACAGTAATTGAATCGGAATTCACAGCGCTTGCACGCTCCAATCGCCAAGAGTCTTTATGCCTCAAAGTCCCTCTTCCGAGGTACGAAGAAAACTGGAAACCCTTCGGAATCGTTTTCGCGATAAAACGATACGTGAAATTGAAGGATTGGTCGCCAGTATCTTTAATGCATCCCGGCACCCAGGCGCTACCGAAGACCTGATCGCCGCTTATCAGCTCCTGCACAGGCTGGCTGGCTCGGCTGGTACCTTGGGCTTCACTCAGCTCGGCGAGCAGGCCCGCAAGCTCGAAATTGCCATAAAACCCCTTGCCGATCGCGTCGCTGCGGGTGCTGACAGCGAACCTGTCCAGCTTGAGTTAAAGCATTTGCTGGCTGCAGGCTATGAGAGTGATATTGTCGGTCTTGGCAAATTTTTGGGCACAGTCGAACCCGTCTCAACCCAGTGGCATCAGCCGCGGCCCGCAGATGCTGATAACACGTCTGTGCTGTTGATTCTCGAACCGGACCCTGCACTTGCCGAGCAGATATTGAGGGGCCTTGCACTCTATGGTTATCGGTTGCGCATTCTGAGCAATGGTCAGGCGTGGTCAGACAGCATGGACGATGTTGACCTGGTGATTGTCCGAGATGTTCTGCTGCAGGATGAGGGGGGGCACTGGTTGCCCAGGCTGCACGATCACCCTGTGATCTGTTTCAGCGAGGCCCATGACTTTACCACCCGTTACCGTCTGGCAAATCTGGGCGTCGATGCCTGCATTGATGAGCCCCAGGATATTCCCGCTCTTGCAGACCGTATAGAACAGCTCCTTGCTGAGGGGCTGACCACGCTTACCGGTCGAGTGATGATTGTTGATGATGACAGCGAGCTGTTGGAGCACTACCGATTGGTACTCACCAGTGGTGGGCTGCTGGTGCGGGCCGTGGGCGACCCTTCACGCTTGCTGTCGGAGCTGTCAGAGTTCCGGCCGGATATTCTGTTAATGGACGTTCAAATGGGTCCATACGACGGACCGGTTCTCGCTCGGATGTTGCGGTTTCAGGCAGAGTGGCTCAGCTTGCCTATTATTTTCTTTTCGTCTGAAGAAGATCGCGATTTGCAACTGGATGTGCTTGCACGCGGTGGTGATGATTTTGTCACCAAGCCGGTATCCGATGAGTTTTTACTACGCACGGCTAGAATCCGGTGCTACCGCGCGAGGCAACTTGGCAAACTGGTATCACTGGACAGTCTCACTGGCCTGCTGAAACACGCTCTTGCTAAAACAGAGCTGAACCGGGAATACGCGCGTTCTGCCCGCACAGGGCATGATTCGGCGGTTGCCATGTTGGATCTGGATCATTTCAAGCAAGTGAATGATTCCTACGGTCACGGGACCGGCGACATGGTCATCAAAGCCTTGTCCAATCTACTCCGCCACCGGTTGCGCAAGACGGACATTATCGGCCGTTACGGGGGTGAGGAATTTGTCATTGTGTTACCCGAGTGCTCACTGGAGAAAACCGTTGAGGTACTTGAAGCACTGAGTCAGGATTTTGCGCGGCTGGTGTTCAATGCTGGCAACGAAGAATTTTCAGTGACCTTTAGCGCTGGCGTTGCCTTACTGACTGCCTATGAGTCCGGTGAACAGGCTATCGAGGCCGCAGATCGGGCTCTCTATCAACGCAAACGCGCAGGGCGCAACGGCGTTACTGTGGCGTCAGGAGACTAACCGTGAGTGCTTGTCGCGATTTGAGAGTGGCACGATGCATGTATTGATTCTTGAAGACGATGAAATGATAGGCGATTTGCTGGGGACTATCGTGGCAAGCGCCTGCCCGGGCGTCAAAATAGGTCTTTTCGGTCTGTTGGAGCAGGCGCTCCGCAGCTGGCAGCAACAACCCGCAAATCTGATTATTACCGACTGGAACCTGCCCGATGGCTCCGGGCTGGATTTGATTCGAGAGGTCAGAAGGACCAGTGCTGACACGCCTGTTCTCATGATCAGCGGTCGTGCTGACCGTAATTCTATCCTCGCTGCCGCTCATCTGGGGATTAGTGGCTATATCAGCAAGCCATTCCAGGTGGATGCGCTGCATAAGCGGCTCACGGAGCTGATGCCGACTTTGACCGCACAGAAAAGAGGGGGGAGCAGCTTGTATGAGAAAATGGAGGCTGCCTGTAATTCAGCGATCCAGTTGCCGGGTCAGATTGACACTGGCGACGTTCTTGCCCTAATGGAGAAACGCGACGAACTGGATGCAACCATGCTTGCAGAGCGATGGAAGCAGGTGCCGGCCCTGAGTGCCAAAATGTTGGATGTCGCCAACAGCGCGTCGTTCAGACGCTCCGGAACGGCGGTCAAAACACCCAGAGAGGCGATCAGCACGATTGGCGTTGCCATGGCTTTGAATCAGGCACTTGCTTTATCTCTGGATATCGCCGGTAAGCTGGCCTGCCCGCGCTTGGCTGAACGCGCGCGCCTTGAGCAGGAGCAGGCGCTGCGAATTGCTGAGGCAGCCCGCACGCTGGCGAAAAAGGTGGGAGAAAACCCTGCGCCGTATTACACGGCAGGATTGCTAAGTAAGGCCGGAGAGTTGGCGGCCCTGAAAGTGCTGCAGAACCAGTGTGACGAGAGTGGTGAGCCGCCGGAGTTTGAACAGATTGACTCCGCCATTACCTACTGGGCAGAAAAGTTGGGCAATCGCATCAAGGTGCAATGGCGTTTACCGCTGGATCTCAGGGAATTGATTGGTGCCGTATACTTTTTGAGCCGAAGCAATGTCAGCCGATCGAAACTGGTTATGCGTGCCGCTGCTTTGATGGCTGCGGAGCAGATCGAGGGCCCGGAGTGTCGCACATTATTGCGAAGGCTTGGGATTGAGCACGAACAGAAGGGACTGGACGATGCCAGATAAAGGCCTTAAGCGGATTCTGATGATTGAAGATGAGCCGGATATCCGCGCAGTAGCGGAGCTCGCTCTGGAGGCTATTGGCGGGTTTGAACTGACGGCCTGTGAATCAGGGCAGCAGGCGTTGGAACAGATTGACCGGTGTAAACCCCAGCTTATTGTTCTGGATGTCATGATGCCGGGCATGGATGGCCCGACGACCCTGAAAGCTATCCGGCGTTTGCCGGACTATGCCGCCACACCGGCGGTGTTCATGACCGCGAAGGTGCAGAGTGACGAAGTTCAAGGTTATCTTGCACAAGGTGCCTCAGGTGTTATTCCCAAGCCGTTTGATCCGCTGACACTGGCCGACCAGATAAGGGAAATCTGGAACGAAGCCTGTGCGATCAGTTAAGCTCTTGCCGGTTTTTACTGTCACTACCCGAAAAGGTTGCCATGTCCTCCCGCAATAACGATGAAACCAAAGCCAGACTCAATCTGGAAACCTCCCGTATACGCTGGCACGAGCTGCAAACCTACTACGCCCGGGGGCAGGTGGTGCGCGTGGGCGCAGGCCTGGATCTGCTGGATGTGGCTTGCGAACTGGTGGCAGATAATCGAACGCTTTTTGAGCAATGGCTAGCCGCCGGCGACGTAGGGGATGTATCACCCGACCTCGCCCGCGTTTGGTACGACCGCAATGCAGAACTCTGGGCTGTGGTTATAGCGCCCTGGGTACTGGTTCAGGATCGTTCTGACGCCTCGGTGCATTGATGCTGACAGGTGCCTTGCTGATTCTTGCGCCATTGTTTCTGGGCTTTGCCTTGTCGCTGAAAAACCGCCGCCTGATGACGGTTATTCATTACTCCGTTGAAGCGTTGGTGTATTTCATTCTGGCGCTGCTGGGCTTTAGCCTGGGTCAGATGGAAGGGTTAACGAGCCAGCTTGGAACCATGGCTGGCCATATGTCTGCTCTTGTCGTGGTTCTGTTCATGGCCAATATGACTGGGCTGTGGCTGCTTCACCGTTGGAAGCCGATGACGCCTGTAACCAAAGACACGGGCTCGGCGGGCGCGGGCTACCTGCGTCTGTTCATGGCCGCGCTGAAGCCTATGCTCGCAGTGCTGGCAGGCGTGCTATCGGGCTATTTCCTGCTGCCAAAACTGCCACAGGCGGAACAACTGGCCACTTGGTCCCTCATGCTCTTGCTGTTTCTGATTGGCCTGCAATTGCGCAATGCCGGGCTTTCCCTGCGTAAGCTGCTGATGAACACTCAGGGGTTGGGCATTGCGCTGGTGCTTGTGCTCAGCTCTTTGCTGGCGGGCGTGCTGCTGTTTCCTGTGCTGGGCCTGCCCTGGCATGATGTACTCGCCCTGGCCTCGGGGTTTGGCTGGTACTCGCTCTCCGGAATCGTGATTGGGGAAGCCCTTGGTCCTGCCTGGGGCGGTGTGGCATTTCTTAACGATGTGCTGCGTGAGATTATTGCGCTGGCCATTATTCCGCTGCTTATTGGCAGCCGGCCTGCCATGGCCATTGGTTATGGTGGGGCCACCGCCATGGACTTCACCCTCCCGGTTATACGCAGTAACGGCGGTTTGAGCTGTGTGCCGGTTGCTATCGCCTCAGGGTTTCTGCTGTCCTTTCTGTCGCCGGTTCTGATGGGTGTTTTTCTGTCTCTTGGCTAGCCAGGCTCAGGAAAGAAACTTTCGTACGTCAATTTTATACTCATCGGGATCGACGGCGCGCAAAATGCAGTCCTGATTGCCTGCTTTCGAAAGGTCAATGGTTGCAACAGTAATCGGCATCCGGAATTTGGTGTGGTACATCACCCTTACAACAGGCAGCCGCTGATCCACCTCGTTGATTTCAATCACAACGCCGAGCCGGCCGCTGTCGAGCAAAACCAGTGATCCTACCGGGTATAAGCCGATACAACGGATGAACTGCTTGACCAGTGCCGGGTCCAAGTGATTTCCGCTCCATTCCAGAAGTTTCTTGAGGCCTTGGGTGGGCGTCATGGCCCGGTGATAAACACGGTCGGCGGTAATTGCGTCGTACACATCGGTAATGGCTACCATGCGGCCGTAAACGGAAATCTCCTCGCCTTTGAGGCCTTCCGGATAGCCGGTGCCATCCATGCGTTCGTGGTGCTGGGCTGCGGTGATCACCGTGAGTTCACCGATGCCCTCGGTTGCAGACAGAATATCGTGGGAATGCCGGGCATGAAGTTTCATGACTTCATACTCTTCCGGTGACAGGCGCCCTGGCTTGTGCAATACCCCGTCGGGGGTCAGTATCTTGCCAAGGTCGTGCAGCAGGGCGCCAAAACATAAACAAACTGCACTCCCATCTTGCGGATTTTTTCGAGGGTTTCCTCGCGTTTGATAATACCGAGCCTGCGCTGGGTGTTATGGGGAATCCAGTCGTTGTTGAGGTCAGTGATGTACATTCCGACTTTCAGGGCGGATATGGGGATGCGTTTGATCATTGCATGGGGAAAAACGTTCTCAGGCTGTTGTTGTAGGTTTGGACAATAACGTCTTCCAGCGGCAGTTCTTTCACCTCGGCGATCTTTTCCGCTACAAATGGCAAATAGAAAGGCGCATTTTCGCGGCCACGATAAGGCACGGGTGTTAGAAACGGAGCGTCGGTTTCCAGAAGAATCTGGCTGATGGGCGCCATACGAACAATATCCCGCACGTTTTCAGCTTTGTTGAAGGTCGTAATCCCATTAAAGCCGAGATTCCAGCCTTGATCCAGTGCATATCTTGCAAGACCCGGCCCCGATGTGAAGCTGTGGATGACGCCACGGCGATCGAGGGACCGTTCGAACTCTTTGAGTATGGCGATGGTATCCTCGTCTGCATCACGGCTGTGGATAACCACCGGGCGGTCGCTGTCGCAGGCAATCTGAAGCTGGCGCCGGAATACCTCGCGTTGGATGGAGCGATCAGCGTTGTCATAAAAATAATCCAGCCCTATCTCGCCCACCGCAACGATCTTGTCGTCCCGGGTGTGAGCGCGGATTTCAGCTTCAACGGCATCGCTGTAACTTTCCGCCTCGTGCGGGTGGACGCCTTGTGTTCCGTAAAGCCACGGAGCCTTTGTGCTTAGTTCACGTACCTGCGCCAGATTGCCTGGTGCGACAGCGATGGTAATCACGCGCTCAATGTTCACCTTTTGCGTCTGCTCCAGGGTTTCTTCGAGAGGACGCTCCTTGAGGTAGTCCAAGTGACAGTGAGTTTCTATGATCGGGTGATCGAATACGGGAATCTCGCGACGTTTTTTACTCATGGGCAGGTGCTAGGCTCCGATTCAGGCGGACAATTCGACGGCTACTCTTTAGTTTGGCTGCTACGCTTAGGCTCAAGAGGACAAGCTTACCAGCTGTCTGTTTATTGGCCTACATTCATCGGTAAAGGGTTCCCTTGATGAATGTCGCGGCTCACATTTAATTCGGGATGGAGGTGCAGATGCACGTTGTCGTTATTGGTGGTGGCGTTGTGGGTGTAACCACAGCCTTTGAATTGAGCCGTCGTGGTCACCAGGTCATGGTGCTTGAACGCCATAGCATCGCCGGCAATGAGACCAGCAAAGGCAACGCGGCGCAGCGTTCTTACGGCGTGGTTTACCCCTGGGCAGACCCCAGCATGGTATTCAAAGCACTGCCTTGGCTGTTCAAACAGGACGGCCCCCTGAAACTGCGTATGCCGCCTTCGCTGGACGCCGTGCAGTTCATGTTTTCGACGCTGCGCTATGCCTGGTCGCCTGGCCTGTTCGGTTTCAACAAGCGCGCCATGCTTCGCCTTGGCATTCATAGCCGTGAGCGCTTTCTAAAATTGGAAGACGAGCTGGATCTCGCGTTTGATGGCGGGCATCGCGGTTTGTTACACCTTGCCAGCACGCCTGACGAGCTGGAAGCCTACCGGGGCACGCAGCAGCTGTTGAATGAAATGGGCATCGCCTCCCGACTGCTGACGCCTGAGCAGGTATACGAAGCAGAGCCAGGCATGGCCCGCAACGGCCCGTTGTATGGCGCCCTGAGTTACGATACCGACGGCACAGGCGACTGCCACCTGTTTTCCCAGGGGCTTGCCAAGGCTTGCGAAGACAAAGGCGTTCAGTTCCGTTACAGCGTTCAGGTTGAGCGGCTGAAGGCTAACAGTCAGGCTGTCGAAGCGGTGATACTGCGCAACGAAAATGGCCAACAGGAAACCCTGGCTGCGGACGCGTTTGTGATCAGTGCCGGTTGCTGGTCTCCGGAGCTGGTTCGGCCTCTGGGCCTTAAACTGCCTATATACCCGGTCAAAGGCTACAGCATTACTGTGCCGCTGAAAAACCCGGAAAGGGCGCCGGTTTCCACGATCCATGACGACAACTACAAAGTCGTATCGACGCGCCTGGGTGACCGTTTGCGCTCCACCGGCTTTGTGGAGCTGGCCGATTTCAACCGTGATATTCCCGAAGCGCGTATTGCTACCATCCGGAAATCCGTGGAATCCCGCTACCCGGGTTGTGCAGACCTGAGTGCCGCGGAAACCTGGACCGGCTTTCGCCCAATGACGCCGGATGGCCCTGCCATTATCGGGCGCGGGCCGCGCAACAATCTCTATCTCAATACCGGACACGGCACCTTTGGCTGGACCTTCTCAGCGGGCAGTGCGGATGTGATCGCCCAGGTGATTGACGGTGAAAAACCGGCGGTTTGCCTGGATGCCTTCCGTCCGGGACGCTATCAGGAGTGAGTGCTCTCCAGCCAGCGGAATCCTGTTATTCGCGCTGGCAAACGCTCAATGACTGGCTGCTGTTGCACCGGTCCATCTGGCAGGCAGCACCGTTTACAGAACCAAGACCAGCTTGGGCTCAAAGCTACCCCGGGCTGGCGCGTATGGTGAAAGAACTCACCGATGCTGAGTGTGATGAGCTGGTGGATGCGCCCGGCGTAATGGCAAAACATGCGGCCCGATTCCTTCCCGAACTGGCCCTGTATGAGCGATTGACTGGTTTGCCCGAGTTGTCACCCGGGCTCGCGGATGTCGTGGCAGCGACGCTCCCGGAAGTTCGCGCAACAGACATGCCCGGGCGTAAGCGGGAGCAGGCGGGGGCCTTTGCGGCAGCGCTTGGACCGCTACAGCACGCCACTCTTGACTGGTGCAGCGGCAAGGGGCATTTGTCGCGAACGCTTGCTGCCCATAGCCAGAAGCGTGCTGAAGGCTATGAATGGGACCCGCAACTGGTGCTCAGCGGCAACCGGCTCGCCGCGCGCTTTGGAGACTCCGTTCAGATCCACTGTCAGGATGTGATGGCGCAGAACCTGTCCATTCCAGGCGCCACTCATGGCGTCGCCCTGCATGCGTGTGGCGATCTTCACCGACAGTTGCTGAGACGAGGCGCTGCTGCTGCATTGCCGCGACTGAGCATTTCGCCCTGTTGTTATCACAAGACTTTCCACAAGACCAAGGATGGCATCTATAAGGTTCTCTCCGAGCGTGCAGCGGCCTACGACAACAGATTGAAACCACACAGCGATGATCTGCGCCTCGCGGTGCGGGAAACCGTAACGGCGCCGGCTGGGGTCAGAGCGCAAACGCAAACGCTAAGCCAGTGGCGCCTGGGCTTTGATGGCTTGCAGCGCGCCGTTCGGGGCGACGACCATTACCTGCAGCTGCCTTCGTGTTCTCCACGGCTGATTCGAAAAGGGTTTTCCGCCTTCTGCCATTGGGCAGCCGAGAAAAAGCAGCTTCGCCTGCCTGAAAACACCGATTTTGATTACTGGCTTGCCCACGGCATACAGCGCCACGCTGAAGTGCGTCGCTATGAGCTCCTCAGGCATGTGTTTCGCCGGCCGTTAGAGCTGTGGATGGTTCTGGACTACGCCGTTTATCTTGAAGAGCAGGGGTACAGGGTGCGGCTTGGCCATTTTTGCGCCCGGTCGCTGACGCCCAGGAATTTGTTGCTGGATGCGGTCAGGGTTTGCGGTACTCCACGCGTTCGACACAGCCATCTTTGAAGTAAACGTAGGTCAGCTCGTAAAGTGCGCCGTAATATCGAGTTTGATAAATCCAGACTTCCTGAGGGCCGCCGTAAGTTTCCGGTGGGTTGCCGAACGCCCGACGTACATGTTCCCGGGTCATGCCCTCCACAACCTGTTCCCGAATCAGATATCGGCGCAGATCCGTTGAGTTGATAAAACGGCAGGTTTCCGCTCCCGATGCGGTGTCAGAGGCGTTTTCAGAATTCTCTTTTGGCTCTGGTTCAGCCGCTTCCGGCGCTGGTAGATTCTGATTGAAACTGCCTCCAATGCGATTATCCCTGAGCTGAATGGCTTCGGCATCTTCGCCACAAGGCGAATCGGAAAAAACCGTGTTGCCGTCTGCACCGATACATCGGAATACCTGAGCTTGGGTGGGCGTGATGAACGCGAGTAGAAACGCCAGGCTTATCAATAATCTCGGCATGGTCTGTTCCCTACTGCTGCGAAAGCTGCCAAAAAGAAAGGCGCCCGAGGGCGCCTTTCCTGATTTCACCTACGTCTGCGTTCGCTCAGGTTGTATTAGCGTAGAACCTGAATGCGGGCTTCAACCCGGCGGTTCTCGGCACGACCTGCAGCAGTGTCGTTGGAGGCAACTGGCTCCGATTCACCATAGCCTCTGGCGCTCACTTTTGCAGGGTCTACACCCAGTGGGCCAGTCAAACGTGCTGCTACAGCTTCGGCACGACGCTGTGACAGGCGTTGGTTATAGCTGGCTTTGCCTGTGTTGTCGGCGTGGCCGGCAATTTCCACAACGGTTCCCGGATTGTCCTTAAGTGCATCTGCAACGCGACGGATTTCATCATCGAAGGCGTGGCCTATCACCGAGCTGTTCGTCGGGAACTGAACCTCAATGGTGAAAGTATCGACGGTCTCGGTGATACCTTCACAACCGGTTTCATCGACTTTTGCACCGGCGGCAGTGTCCGGGCACAGATCCTGGCTGTTGACGACACCGTCGTTATCGCTGTCGAGTTCGCAGCCACGACTGTTAACTTCTGCACCGCGCGGGGTGTCAGGGCATGCATCACGTACGTCGGCTACGCCATCGCCATCTGCATCCGGCTCACAGCCAGTGCTGTCCACCGATGCGCCAGCGGGAGTGCCCGGGCATTGATCACGGGAATCGGGTACACCGTCATTGTCGGTATCCGCCGGGGCCATGGGTGCTGCGCTTCCAACCGTGCGGTTGAATGCAAAGCTGATTCCCAGAGCAACCTGAGTATCAAAGGTGCTTTCGTCGATGCCGTGGAATTCGCGCAAGTCACCACGCACGGAGATCGCGTCACTTACGTTGTAGCGGAAACCGGTACCCACGTTAACGCGTGTTTCATCGTGGTTGGTGCCTGCGGTACGCACGCCGCTGGCATCGTTTACGCCAAAGTCAGCATGGCCGGCACCCAGAGAAACGTATGGGTTCCAGGCTTTGTCCTGATCAGCAAAGTAGTAGATGCCGTCTACGCGGATTTCTTCAAAGTCTGATGATCCGGAGACGTACTTGCGATCTGCATCGGCCCGGGAATACATTGTCTCAATCGCCCAGTTCGGCTTGAACCGGTATTCCAGGCCAACGCCAAACGTTCCTGTCTCACTCAGGTCACGGTCATCGTCAAAAAGCTGGTAGGCGGCGAAAGGGTTGATGTAAACCGTTTCCTGGCGCTCAGCCAGGGCTGGGGCCGCAAAAGTACTGGCGATGGCGGCCATCGCTATGGGACGCATGATGTTCATGCAGAACCTCCTGTTCGATTATCGTTGTATGGCTACTGAGTGTTCACTTGATCAAGTAGATGCTTACGCGCAATCTAAGCGAAAGGATTACAAAAAACAAAGAATATATATTAACGGTTACATTGGGAAATTTAGGTGTTGCTGAAGTATTTGCCACCCGTGGCAACACTTTACTGACGTGGAATGCTGAAATATAGATGCGCGCTCTTTTTACTGAAGTTGAGTTTTTCGCCGCTGCCGAAGTGCACTTCGAATGAGCTCTCGTCTTCTGCAATCACTGTCCCTGTTCCGAAAATGGCGTGATTGAGGCGAGGCTGTTGCCACAAAAGTGCAGTACTGCTGTCACTCGTCTGAACCTCGCCTTCCAGAGCGACATCCTCGCGAGCTGCGTACCGCACGCTCACCGGCGTTATTGGTGCTTCCAGCTTCAGTGAATGACGGGTATCCGATGTCCGTTTATCCAACCAGCGCCCGAACTCATTGGCCAGCTCAAAACAGAATTCTTCCACAAACCGACTGGGGCCCTGATCGCCGTCCAGATGGGGCTGCCTGCTCACTGGCCGGGTGATCAGGTGCAGCTTATTCCGGGTGCGGGTCATGGCGACGTACAATAGCCTGCGCTCGCTTTCCAGGGAGGCTCGGGCGTCGTCCTGGGGTCTCGGGCTGTGGGGCAGGTATTTCTCTTGCAGCCCCGGGATGATTACCTGTGGCCACTCCAGCCCCTTGGTTCGATGAATGGTAGAGAGCAGAACGCCCCCGCCCCCCTTTTTCTCACTGGCCTGTTGCCGAAGTGCTTTGAGATGCGCAAGAGCGCCTGAGGCATTCACATCCAGGCTTTTCAGGTACTCGCGGAAGCCGTGAATGGTATCAATGCGTTCCTCCGCGTTGTCATGAGTCAGCGCCAGACTGCGAACACCTTCGTAAAGATCTGTGTGCTCCGCATAGACTGTGATCAGCCCTGCAACGGAGCCTGAATAGCCGCGCAACTGTTCCAGAACTTCACCCAATTTGCGCAGTTTGCGCGCCGCCATGGGCGCCAGGGCCCCGAAATCCAGTGCCAGCAGGTGCTCGTGCCAATCGGTGGCAAACGCTGCAAGAAAGCGTGCCAGCTGTTCCAGCTCCGGTTCCTTGAGGCCCACGTGAGGGAAGCGCAGAAGCAGTCGGGCCAGCTCGAGCCGATCCTCCTCTGGCAGCTTTTCCAGCGTTCCGGAAACGACCTTTAGCAGAGCCGTAATGGCCTGCACCTCACGACTGAACAGTGCCCCTTTGCCCGCATCAATGCGATAGGGGATCTGCCGTGCGAGCAACCTGAGTTCAATGGGCACACTCTGGCTCCAGACCCGGAATAGAATGGCTGTATCCGCCAGCGTAATCGGAAGTGCATCGTCTGCTTTCTGGCCAAGAATCTGCAGCACGGCATCGGCGTCGTTTTCAGCCCGGTGCAGGGTGATTTCCGTGCTTGGGGTGGAGGGATGGGATTGGCAAAGGACATCCTTGCGGCCGGTGTTGTGGCAAATCAGGTGGTTGGCCAAAAGAGCAACGCGGTGGCCATAACGAAAGGTGAAGCTCAGCGTTTGTTCCAGCGGGCTTTCAAACTCGTCGCTGAAGCGTTTGAGAATAAACTCGGGCTTCGCGCCCCGGAATTCGTAAATGGTCTGATCCGGATCCCCCACCACCGTTACCCGGGCCCGGTCGCCGGCAACATAGCGCAGCAGCAAATGCTGAATCTCGTTGGTGTCCTGGTACTCGTCAACGAGAATCAGATCCATTTTGTTGCCCACCAGCCTCTGTAGCGGCGGGTTCTGATGAATGGCCATCACTGGTTCGTAAAGCATGTCGGCAAAGCTGATCTTGCTTTGCCCCTTACGCCACTGTTCAAAGCTGTGAAACAGGTCGATAAGGTAGCGGTGTTTTTCCGAGTAGCCCAGCTCTTCGAAGACGATTTCGGCCGGCGACAGGGTGGTTTTTACGAGATCGATGAACCCTGTTGCTGTCTCTACAAAATCTTTCTTGTTGCGCCGGATCTCATCAGCCAGATCTTCCGGCGCCAGCCGCCGTGTTAACAGCCAGGCCTGAAAACTGATTTCCTGCTCGGTCAGGATTTTCTCGGAGAACCCCGGCAGGTAGCCTTCCTGCACAAATCGTTTATACAGTCGCAACCCCATGGCGTGATAGGTGCGTATCTCTGGCAGCGCCAGCCCGCTCTGGTGACAAATCTGTTGCAGCTTGCGTTCAAAATCAACCCGGGCACTGCGGTTGAACATAAGCACCAGCATGCGGCTCGGGTCATGGCCCTGTTGCAGCAGGTAGCGAATGCGCCAGGCCAGCGTGGAGGTTTTGCCGCTGCCCGCCACAGCGGTGATTACCGAGTGCTCGTAGCCAGCGGTAACAATCGCCCGCTGCTCGTCGGTGAGAAAATCAGGCAGATCCAGGGCGGGGGATTCGGGGGTATGGGTTGGCATAGATGCTATTGTACTGGCCAACTGGTAGCGCGGGTACCTGTGCCGTTAACATGATTGATTGATTTAGCGAATCCACCTCATTAGTTGGAGAGCGACGAGGCAGAACCTTCTCCAAAATCGTGCGGAGCCATGGATGGCGGAGCCGAGCGTACATGGATGTATTTACAGCGTATTTTGGAGAAGGTTCTGCCTCGTTGCTAACTCTCAAAGTCAGAGATAATAGATATGCAAACTGAAAAATCAATAAATGTGCTAGGTGAAAAGCTGGAAACTTGCGGCACTGACCCCGAAACCGGGTTCTATCGCGATGGCTGCTGCAATACGGGGCCGGATGATCATGGGTCGCATACCGTATGCGTGGTGATGACCGACGAGTTTTTGGAGTTCTCCAAAGCCCGCGGTAATGATTTGAGCACACCCGTGCCGGCTTTCGGGTTCCCGGGTTTGAAGGCCGGAGACAGCTGGTGCCTGTGTGCTGCTCGTTGGCATGAAGCTTTTGAAGCGGGCAGCGCGCCCAGAGTGCGGCTGCGTGCCACGCATCAGGCGGCGCTGGAGCATTGTGCCCTTGAAAATCTGAAAGCCCAGGGTGTAGATCTAAGTTAATGAGCTCTGGAACAGTAACGCAGGCGCTGGATGTCGATGCCTGGCGCTCACTGCAATCTGGCCTTGCGGCTGTCGGAAAACGGCGATTGGTGTTGCTGGAAGGCGCACGTGATCTCTCCATGCAGTGGCTGCAGGCACTGATGCCGTTTCTGGAGTTGGAAGGCGGACTCTGGGTTGGAGAGGCTGGTGATGCTCCGGACACTCGCCTTATCAACATTGAACCGGCGAAGGCTCGGCAGTGGCTGGGTCGTGAAACACCGCTGATTGTATGGGATGGCTGGCGGGGTAATCCGCCGGATGCTTTTGCGGCGCTTTCGGGCACGCTGACAGCGGGTGGGTTGTTGTTCTGGATGATGCCTTCACTGGAGGAGTGGGGGCATTTTGCTGATCCGGATTACGCGAGAACCGGTCTGGATCATGGTCAGGCCCACCCTTTCGCTGAACGCATGGCGAGTATTCTGGCGGCAGATTCTTCGGTAATCCGGGTGCGTCCTGGCTCGCCAGAGGCACTGACCCTTCCGGAATTACCTTCGCCAACCACTGAGTTCAGGGTCGCCACAACGCCCGATCAGCAGAATTTGATTCGTAAACTTGTGGCGTTCGGGCTGGGGCGCCGGCGGCGGCCATTGGTGGTGACGGCGGATCGGGGGCGGGGTAAGTCTGCTGCGCTGGGCATGGCTGCCGCCCGATTGCTGCAACAGGGCCGCAGGCAGATTCTGGTAACTGCGCCCTCAAGAGAAAATGTAAGCGCCTTGTTCACGCATGCTCTGGAAAGCCTTGGTGACGAGGTGCTGAAAACGGGTAACGACCGGATAGAAACAGCCTCTGGTGCGCTACTGCGTTTTTTACCGGTCCGGGATCTGCTGCGGGAAAAACCGGAGGCTGAGGTGGTCCTGGTGGACGAAGCGGCGGCTATTCCGGTCTCCCTGCTGAAACGTGTTCTTCTGGGCTGGCCACGGGTGACTTTTGTATCAACGGTGCATGGTTATGAAGGTGCCGGGCGTGGGTTTGCCATTCGCTTCCGCCAGATTCTCGACCAGGCAACGCCGCAGTGGCAGGCACAAACGCTTTCCCAACCGGTACGCTGGGCCGAAGGAGATCCACTGGAACCTTTGATATCGGATCTGTTTCTGCTGGGTGCCGATCATGACCCGGTTGAGTTGCCGAAAACCGGGGCGTCCGAAGTCGTGATCGAACCCTGGCGGCCTGCCCAGGCTTCCGAGGCGGAACTTGCTGATGCATTCGGCCTGTTGGTAAACGCGCATTACCGGACAACACCCGCCGACCTTCGGCAATGGATGGATGATCCTTCAGCGAGAAGTTGGCGCGCCCTCATAAACGGCGAAACCGTTGGAGTGCTCTGGGGCGCCGTAGAGGGCGGGCTAAGCAGTGAGTTGGCAGAACAGGTGGCCAGCGGCAAGCGCCGGGTTCGTGGCCACCTTTTGCCCCAGTCTCTTGCCAGCCACAGCGGTTTTCCGGAAGCAGCCAGTCAGCGCGGTTTGAGGATTATCCGGATTGCGGTTACAGCGCACGCCAGGCGCTCAGGCATTGGGTGCAGCCTGGTTGCTGCTGCGACTGCCTTTGGGGAACAGGAGGGGCTGGACTTTACGGGCACCAGTTTTGGCGGCAGTTCTGATCTTTACGCTTTCTGGGCATCTTGCAGGTTGGTGTTTGTGCGTATCGGGCTGCAGCAGGAAGCCACCAGCGGGGAATATCCGGTACAGATGGTCCTTGCCCACAGTGCAGGAGGAAAGTCTCTGGTTTCGCAGATACAGGCGCGGCTGGCGAGGCACTGGCTGGCTCTTGTGCCACTGAACTGGAGAGATCTGGAGCCCGAACTGTTAATGAGTATGACATCGGATCTGTCATCAGGGGCCCCGCCAGATGCAGCGGATATCCGGGATCTGCAGAACTTTGGTGGCGGCCACCGAGGTTTTCGACTGATGCTGCCGGTACTGCGGGATCTGAGCCAGGTGCCCGGCGTTATGAGCTGGCTTCGCGAGCATGGAGAGGCAGTAGTCTGGTGCCGTGCCGTGTTGCAGGGCTGGAATTGGCCCGAGCTGCAAAGAGAGGGGCTGTGCGTTGGCCAGCGCGATGGTGAGGATTGTTTGCGCGGTGTGGTCCGGGATCTTCTGCAAAACGGGCCGGAGATGTGACCCGCTCGATTTAATTGTGACGGCCATCTGTTCAGAATAGACACCACTTATCTGACAGAGACTGTTCGTTATGGCCAAGGGAACCGGCTTCTACCCGCACTCTATTCTGCTATCCGCCCTGCTGCTCGTGCCAGCGTTTGCTGTCCTTCCCGGGTGTGCTTCTTCAGAGGCTTCGGCCAACCTGGGTCAGCAGGCTGAGAGCGCATCAGACTCAGAGCTCTATCAAGCTGCGGCGCAAGGAAATTTTGAGGCCGTAAGCGATCTGACCAAATCGGGTGCGCCCTTGAACACATTGACAGGAAGCGGCACACCCCTGATGGCCGCTGTCCATGCACGGGAAGACCGGATTGCGTGGTATCTGTTAACCAAGGGAGCGGACCCTGACCTTGCAGAAAGCGATCAGGTAACACCGTTGATGAAGGCGTCAGAGCAGGGCGACCGCCGGCTTGTGCGTTTGCTTCTGTCAGCAGGTGCCAGAGTGAATGCTACGGATATGCAGGGCTATACACCGGTAATGCGGGCTGCTGAACGAGGCCAGTTGTCGGTGGTGAAAGTGCTGCTGGCTGCTGGGGCTAACGTTAATGTCAGCCAGGGGGGCGAGTCACTGCTGATGAAAGTTGTCGCCACAGGCGATCTGCTAACGGCTGAAATGATACTGGCTGCCGGGGCCGATGCAGGTTTTCGTTCTGAGGACGGCACCACAGCTCTGGACGTCGCCCGTGCCAACAACCATCAGGATCTGGAGATGTTGCTGGTACAGGCTGGAGCTGAACTGTAAAAAGGATGTCTACTGGTTGCTATTCCAGCTGCATGGGGTCTGTCTGATCGTTCCACACGGGCAGGAAGTGGGCGTCGATAACCGCTTCTGGCACGTCCTCAAGGCGGGAGAAAGACCACTTCGGGTTCTGGTCGCGATCGATCAGCCGGGCCCGGATGCCCTCGGTCAGGTCGGGCCTGCGGGCGCACTCCCAGACCATAGCCAGTTCCATCCGGAACACATCTTTCAATGACATTTGCTGAGCCTTCTTGAGCTGATTCCAGATCAGCCATGCCGATACCGGGCAGCCCCCCTTCAGCGTTTTCATGCAGGTGTTCCACCACTCGCTGTCGACGCGAGCAGTAAGCAGCTGATCGACGATATCCGGCAAACTGGTTCCGGCGCACAGCCGTGCAATATCCCGTTCGTGCACCTCCAGATGGCTGGCGGGCAACGTGCGATAATCCTGAGACTCAAGCTGATTCAACAAGCGGAACAGGCGGCTGTCGTCAGATGCTCTTTGCCCACTCCAGCGTTCTTCCTGCAGCCGCGACAATAGGCCCTGGTGATCACTGGTTGGCAAGGCCATATCCGCCAGCCCCACGCGCAAGGCGTCGGTTGTGTTCAGGCGTGCACCGGTCAGGCCCAAAAACAACCCCAGACGCCCCGGCAGTCGGTTCAGAAACCAGCTTGAGCCAACGTCCGGAAACAGGCCGATGGAGATCTCCGGCATAGCCAGAGTGGCGTCCGGTGTTAATAGCCGGAAGCGACACGCGGAAAACAGGCCCAGGCCTCCACCCATAATAATACCGTGCCCGATACCAACAACGGGTTTGGGAAACACGTGCAGCGTGTAGTCAAGCTCGTACTCGTGGCTGAAAACACTGAATGCCTCTTCGGGGCTCTCCGGGTTTTTTTCGGGGCTGGTCAAGGCCAGGTACAGGTCCCGAATGTCGCCGCCCGCACAAAAGCCCCTTTCTCCGGCTCCCCGGAGGACAACAACACAGATGCGATCATCGGCAGCCCAGCGCTCCAGGGTGTCCCTGATCGTGATAATCATCCCCTCAGAGAGTGCATTAAGTGTCGCGGGGGAATTCAGAGTCAATAAGCCGATATGGCCTTCGCGGCAGGGGAGTTCCTGAACCTCTACAGACATTAATGGTTTCTCCGGACGGTAAAATAATCTCTGATGTGACCTTTGTTCGTACTATGTCGTCAACCGGACATAAAATGAAGAGTACGAACGTCGAAGCAGGCGCATTGATCTATGGCATTTGTTCTGTGGCATGTCTGTGATATAAGTTTCTGCCAGTTGCTGTCCGGTTTCGAACGCCGGTTTGAATAACTTAAAACGATGATGAGAGGTTAATCATAATGAAATTTAAACACTATGCTGTTGCAGGGCTTTTTGCATTGAGCGCCGCGGTTCCTGCGGTATCTTCTGCTGCCGGCGATGCCGCAGCTGGTAAGGCAAAAGCAGCCGTTTGTGCAGCTTGCCATGGCCAGAACGGGGTTGCCCAGATTCCGATGTACCCTAATCTGGCGGGCCAGCACGAGCAGTATCTGGTCTCATCCCTCAAGGCGTACAAGAACAAGCAGCGCAGTGGTGGTCAGGCAGCCATCATGCAGGGCCAGGCAGCGGCGCTGAGCGACGAAGACATCGCCAACCTCGCAGCGTACTACGCCAGCCTGCCGGCTGGCGGCAAGTAAACGCCAGGCGCATCAGTACAGCAGCTCAGGCTGCTGTACTGATGATTCGGTAGCTCGGGCGGTATGCAGAGGTGCCAGGCAGTTTCATTCGGTTCTGGGCGACAAACTGCTCCAGCATGGCCTCCAGAGGCTTGATCAGGGTCGGATCTCCTGAGATCTCGAAAGGCCCCTTCTCCTGCACTTGCCGGATCCCACCTTCCTTTACGTTACCTGCCACGATGCCACTGAATGCCTTTCTCAGGTTAGCGGCAATGAGGTGAACCGGTTGATCACGGTGTAATTCCAGCGCAAGCATGTTCTCGTGATCCGGCTCAAAGGGCAGCTGGAATACCGGATCGATTTTCAGCATCCAGTTGAAGTAGTAAGCATCCTGCATGGCCCGGCGGAAGGTTTCGACCTCCCTCATACCCTTTTTCATGGCCTGCGCCACCCGCACGGGATCATCAATGATGATCTGGTATTTGCTGGCGGCTTCGTCTCCCAGGGCGTTACGGATGAACTTGTCGATCATCTCGAAGTATTCAGCGTTTTCCGGCCTGCCGGTGAAAACCACCGGGAAAGGCAGGTCGGCGTTATCAGGGTGCAAAAGTATGCCGAGCAGGTAAAGGATTTCCTCTGCAGTACCTACGCCGCCCGGAAAGACAACTACGCCATGGCCGCAACGTACAAAGGCTTCCAGGCGCTTTTCGATATCCGGCATGATCACCAGCTCGTTCACGATCGGATTGGGTGCTTCAGCACCGATGATGCCCGGTTCGGTGATGCCAATGTAGCGGCCATTTTTAATTCGCTGCTTGGCGTGCGCGATCGTAGCGCCTTTCATCGGGCCCTTCATGGCGCCCGGCCCACAGCCAGTGCAAATGCTCAATTCGCGCAGGCCAAGCTGGTGGCCCACTTCCTTGCTGTACTGGTATTCTTCATGACTTATGGAATGTCCACCCCAGCACACAATCAGGTCAGGCTGGCGGCCGGGCTGCAACACCCGCGCATTGCGCAGAATGTGAAACACCATGTTGGTAAGGTCGTCCGGCTCATTACTTTTCAGAATCCGGGCAAATTGCGGCGTGGAGTGGGTATAAACTATATCCCGCAGAACCGAGAACAGATGCTCACGAATAGCACGCAACATCTCGTCATCCACAAACGCGTGCGCTGGCGCATTGATCAGCTCGAGCTTCAGGCCTCTGGGCTGTGGTATCAGACGTATATCGAAATCCGTATGGGCTTCCATCAAGTCCTGGCAGTCATCGGTCACGACACCTGTGTTCAGAACGGCCAGGGCGCATTGCCGAAACAGCCGGTACAAACCGCCTTCGCTTCTGTCTTTGAGCAAACTGACTTCGTGATTGGACAGTATTTCCAGGCTGCCCTCTGGTGAGACAAGAGCATTGATGGTGGGTGCGGTCATGAACAGAAAAACTCCTGAGTGTTGCGGTAATACCCGATTTTGAGGCATAGCGCCAAAACGCTACACTAAGCGCCTTTCAAATCATACACCATCCGACCAAACGCCGATTTATGAAACTGCTTATTCGTCCCGCCCCGGAAGTTGCAATCAAGAGCAAGCCTGTTCGTCGTCGACAGATGCGCCATTTACGACAGAACATTCGTAAACTTCTGGCGCGCCTGGATCACGACATTGTTGTGGAGGGCAGCTGGGACAGAGTCGATGTTGAGATGCCGGACGGCAGAGGGCTGGCCGGCCCTGTGGTTGATGCGCTTCTGCACATCCCCGGCATCTCGACTATTCAGGAGATTGCGGCGTTTCCGTTTGTCAGCCTTGATGACATTGTTCAGAAAGCCGTTGCAGCCTTTGCTGATCGCCTCGGCGGGAAAAGCTTCGCGGTTCGGGTCAGACGTCATGGGGAACACGATTTTCGCTCCATCGATCTTGAAAGGCTGACAGGAAGCGCGTTGATGCAGGCTGTTGCCAATGCCCGTGTTGATCTGAAGTCACCTGAGGTGGAGGTGCGCATAGAGGTGCGAGGTGATCAGTTTCACATTGCCCGGCGTAGACATCGTGGCTTGGGCGGCTATCCACTGGGCAGTGTCGAGAACGTAATGACGCTGATGTCCGGTGGGTATGATTCGTCGGTAGCAGCTTATCTGATGCTGCGCCGCGGCCTGCGCAGTCACTTCGTGTTTTTCAACCTGGGTGGCGTGGCGCACGAGGTGGGTGTGCGGCAGGTGGTTCACTATCTGTGGGAGCGCTACGGTGCGTCTCACGGCGCCAAGTTTATCTCCGTGCCGTTTGACGGAGTGGTAGAAGAAATCATGCGATCGGTCGGTCACCGACACTGGGGTGTGGTACTCAAGCGGCAGATGCTGAAGGCGGCCAGTGAGATTGCGCGGAACAACAACGCGGTTGCTCTGGTAACCGGAGATGCTGCAGGTCAGGTGTCGAGCCAGACCCTGACCAACCTGAATGTCGTGGATCGGGCCAGCGACGAGGTGGTTCTGCGGCCACTGATTGCCATGGACAAGGAAACCATTATTGGTATTGCCCGGGACATCGGCACAGAGCCCTTCGCCCGGACTATGCCGGAATACTGCGGTGTGATATCCCAAAAACCCTCTACTCGAGCACAACTGAGCCGGGTGGAAGCTGATGAGGCGGCAATGGATCCCGAGATTCTTGCTCACGCCATTGAGGCCCGTGAAGATACCCCGGTCAGCGAGCTGCTGAGCACCCTTACGACGCCCGAAGAGGTCGAGCTGGTAAAAACGCCCGCTGTCAGCGATATTATTATCGACGTGCGCCATCCGGCGGAAGGCGAGCAATCTCCTCTGCAGCTAACCGGTAACGAGATTCTGAAGATTCCATTCTACGAGTTGAATCGACACATCGGAGAGCTTCCGGCCAATCGTCAGTATCTGCTGTATTGTGAGCACGGCACCATGAGCCGTATGCATGCCGTCCACCTGAAGGCTGACGGGCACGAAAACATCAGAGTTTACGCGCCCGCCTTGTAGTGCCTCAGCCGGCCAGCCCTTTGAAGAACTGCTGAACGTTCTCGCTCAGGGTGTCCAGATCGTAGCCGCCCTCCTGAACGACCAGCGTGGGCAGGCCAAGCTGGCGCATGTGGGTGCTGAGCCGGCAAAATCCTTCCGAGCTTACCGATACTTTGGCCTGGGGATCGTCTTTGTAAATATCAAAACCCAGAGTCAGAATCAGCGCATCTGGCTGAAACAGCCGGATGGCCGCCATGGCCTCGTCCACCTTCTCGAAAAAATCACTTTCAGATGAGCCGTGCGGCATGGGCATGTTGATGTTGTAGCCGTAACCCTCGCCTTCGCCGCGTTCATTTTCGAAGCCGGTAACCACAGGATAGAAATTGGTCGGATCGCCGTGAATGGATATGTAGAGCACATCACTGCGATCGTAGAAAATTTCCTGAATGCCTTGGCCGTGATGCATGTCGGTGTCGAGAATGACCAGCCGGGGGAACCGGGATTTCATATGCTCGGCTGCAATAGCCGCATTGTTAAGATAGCAGAAGCCACCGGCGGCATCCTTGCGAGCATGGTGACCCGGTGGCCGGCAGACGGCGTAGGCTGTGCGATCGCCTGCCATCACTGCGTCGGCAGCACCTAGCGCAGTCTGGGCCGACCAATAAGCCGCATTCCATGTGTGCTCACCAATGGGGCAACTGCCATCGGCCTGGTATCGGGCCGCTTCGGCAAGAATGCCGGTCAGGTGATTCGGGGAACGCACAAAAATATTGGAAATTACTTCTTCCCCCCAGTCGTCCATTTTCATCCAGCGTCGGTGGGCTGATTCGAGAAAGCGCAGATACCCCAGGTCGTGCACCTTGGAAATCGGGCCCGCACCATGATCGGAAGGCTGCAGCACCGATATGCCCATTTCTTTCAGGCCTTCCAGCATCTCGTTGGTGCGATCGGGTACTTCCTGAGGCTGACGCATCTGGCCCCTGGTGAAATAGGTTCGGGGCGAGTGCTTATCTTGCGCGGGATGGAAATATGCTTTCATTATCCGAACTCCTGGATTTCCGGTTCTATTGATATAGGCGCTGTATTCAACTGTGGCGACTGGGAGTATAGGCTCAGACAGAGGATGGTCAAAAGCCGGGCTATCGACTTTACAGGTAGAGATTCAGCATCCACTATGGAAGACAGATTCAAACTACGCAACCGTGCACCGTCTCAGGTGCAATTACTGACATAACAGGAGCCGAAATGATCGAGTCACCACTGCTGGAAAAGCTGACTGGCTACATCGGCGGTCGCTGGACCGACAACGAACAGGGCAGCACCTTTGATGTTTACAACCCGGCAACGGGTGAGGTAATTGCACAGGTTGCCTCCATGCCTGAAGACGAAGTGAAAGCGGCGGTCGAGGCGGGTAAGTCTGCGCTTCGCCTGACAAACCTCTACTCCATCGAAACCCGCAGAAAATGGCTGGAAGATATCCGCGATGCGCTTAAGGTAAACAGGGAAGAAGTCGGTCGGATTCTATGCATGGAGCACGGTAAGCCGCTGAACGAAGCTCAGGGTGAGGTGGATTACGCTGCCGGCTTTTTTGATTACTGCTCCAAACACATTCAGGCGCTGGATGCTCACACGCTTCCGGAAACCCCCAAGGACTGCAGCTGGACAGTGCACTATCGGCCAGTCGGTGTTACTGCGCTGATCACGCCCTGGAACTTTCCCATTGGCATGATCGCCAAAAAGCTCTCTGCCGCCCTGGCAGCGGGCTGCCCTTCTGTGATCAAGCCGGCCAGCGAAACGCCGCTCACCATGATTGCGTTGTTCACGCTCATGGATAAGCATGTGGATCTGCCAGATGGCATGGTGAACCTGGTCATGGGCAAAGCCAGCGTGATCGGCAAGGTGCTGTGTGAAAGCCCGGACGTGCCCATGCTGAGCTTTACCGGCTCCACTGAAGTGGGCCGCAAGCTGATTTTGGATACTGCTGACCAGATCAAGAAACTCGCCCTGGAACTGGGCGGTAATGCGCCGTTTATTGTGTTTGAAGATGCCGATCTGGACGCTGCCGCCGACAACCTCATTGCCAACAAATTCCGTGGTGGCGGGCAAACCTGTGTCTGTGCAAACCGGGTTTTTGTTCACGAAAAAGTGATGGATGCCTTTGGCAAAAAGCTCGCAGAGCGCGTGAATAAAATGACCGTGGGTGACGGCATTGCAGGTGATGTCGACATTGGCCCGTTGATCAACAAAGCGGGATTCGACAAGGTAAGGCGCCACCTGGAGGACGCTCTTGGCAAAGGCGCATCGTTGGTTGCCGGTAAACAGCCAGGTGATCTGGGCGATGGCCACCTGTTCTTCCCGCCGACGGTCGTCTCCGGTGTAACGCGGGATATGTGCTGCTTCCGGGAAGAAACCTTCGGGCCGCTGGTGCCGATGGCAAGTTTCCAGACCGAAGACGAAGTGATCGACGCCGGCAACGATACCGAGTTTGGCCTGGCTTCCTATGTGTTTACCGCCGATGTGGAGCGCGCACAGCGGGTTGCTGCCGGCTTGAGGTTTGGGCATGTTGGCTGGAATACCGGCACCGGGCCCACGCCTGAAGCGCCGTTTGGCGGAATGAAAGCTTCCGGCACAGGTCGCGAAGGCGGGCATGAGGGGTTGTTCGAGTTTGTTGAAGCGCAGACGGTGCCTCGCGGGTTCTGATCTCTTCGATGTGCTGGAAAAGAAGGCGAGCCACGGCTCGCCTTCTTTGTTTTTCAGGGCAGGAAAGCAGGCGCCCATCACAGCTGATATACTTCCGACCTGTTCATTTAACCAGTAGCGAAAGTGTTCCCTATGGATGTCTCCCACATTATTGATTCCCTGAATGATGCCCAGCGTGAGGCGGTTACGGCACAGAACGATCATCTGCTGGTGCTGGCCGGTGCCGGCAGTGGTAAAACCCGGGTGCTGGTACACCGGATTGCCTGGCTGATGCAGGTGGATAGGGTTCCGCCCACTGGGATTCTGGCGGTCACCTTTACCAACAAAGCCGCTAAAGAGATGCGCTACCGCATCGAAGAGATGATGAACATTCCCTCGCGCGGCCTATGGTTTGGCACGTTTCATGGTATTGCTCACCGATTGCTGAGAGCGCACTGGAAAGATGCCGGGTTACCAGAGAATTTTCAGGTGCTGGACAGCGACGACCAGCTCCGCATGGTAAAGCGGGTTATGCGGGAAGCAAAGATTGATGAAAGCCAGTTCCCGCCCAGGCAAGCCCAGTGGTTTATCAGTAGCCAGAAAGACGAAGGCTTGCGGGCCGACCACATTCAGGAAAACCCGGGGGATCACTTCACTTCCACCATGCTGAAGGTGTACCGCCGCTACGAGCAGCTTTGCCAACAGAGCGGATTGGTGGATTTTGGCGAGTTGCTGCTGCGCTCCCACGAATTGTGGCTACATCGGCCGGAGCTGCTGGCCCATTACCAACAGCGGTTTCAGCACATTCTGGTGGACGAGTTTCAGGATACCAACACCATCCAGTACGCCTGGCTGCAGGTGTTGGCCAGTAACCGTGTTCCGCTGACGGTGGTGGGCGATGACGATCAGTCCATCTACGGCTGGCGTGGCGCAAAAATCGAGAACATCCAGCAGTACCAGCGTGACTTTCCCAACGCCCGGCTGGTGCGACTGGAGCAGAACTACCGTTCTACACAGCTGATTCTGAAAGCCGCCAACTCCGTAATTGCCAACAACCAGGGCCGGCTGGGCAAGGAACTCTGGACGGATGGCGTGGAAGGCGAGCCCATCAGCCTGTATGCCGCATTCAACGAGCAGGATGAAGCCAACTACATCGCTGACAGCATCTCCAGCTGGGTTGATGAGGGCAATCTGCGCAGCGAGTCCGCCATCCTGTACCGCTCCAACGCCCAGTCCCGGGTGCTGGAAGAGTCGCTAATGCGCCAGGGTATTCCTTATCGGGTCTATGGCGGTCTGCGCTTTTATGATCGCCAGGAAATCCGCAATGCGTTGGCTTATCTGCGGCTGGTGCATTATCGCCGGGATGATGCCGCTTTCGAACGGGTGGTGAACGTGCCGACCCGGGGTATCGGGGCCAAAAGCCTGGCGGAGCTGCGTGAATACGCAAGCAACCAGAGCGTGTCCCTGTGGGAGTCAGCTGAGCGTTTGCTGGAGGCCGGGCAGGTGAAAGGCCGGGCGAAAACCGGGCTGCAAAAATTTATCGATATCATTGAAGAATTGTCCGCCATAGCAGAGGACGCGTCGCTCCACGGCCTTATGAAGGAAACGATCGAAGCCAGCGGCCTGAAGGACTACCACGCCAGCGAAAAGGGCGAAAAAGCACAGGCCAAGGTTGAGAATCTGGAGGAGCTGGTTAACGCTCTTGCAGACTTTCAAGTGGAAGAAGGCGTTGATCCGCTCTCGGAATTTATTGCACAGGCAGCATTGGATGCCGGCGAATCCCAGGCCGGAGATCACGAAGACAGCGTACAGCTGATGACCTTGCACTCCGCCAAAGGCCTGGAGTTCCCGCTGGTGTTTCTGGCCGGCGTGGAGGAGGGGTTATTCCCTCACAGCATGTCTCTGGAAGAGCCAGGGCGCATGGAGGAAGAACGACGGTTGGCCTATGTGGGCATCACTCGGGCCATGAAAAAGCTGGTGATCACTTACGCTGAGTCCCGCCGGCTGTATGGACAGGAGAAGTTTCATGCGCTCTCCCGTTTCGTGCGGGAGATCCCCAGCGATTGTCTGCAGGAAGTGCGGTTGCGCAACACGGTGACCCGCCCGGCGATGGCCCAGCGGCCAAACGAAGGGTTGTTCAGTCAGGACTCTGCAAAGCAGTCCGGTTTCAGCCTGGGGCAAAGAGTTCGGCACCCGAAGTTTGGGGAAGGTGTTGTTCTGAATGCCGAAGGCAGCGGGCACCACACGCGGGTACAAGTGAATTTCGATGAAGGTGCAAAATGGCTGGTGCTTGCCTATGCACCCCTGGAAGCCTGCTAGAGATAATAGCGGGCTTTCGTTCCAACACCATCCATTTTAGCAAAACTAAAGTGCTCGTTTAGCCAGCCCCTGTTGCCAAAACGAGCGCCACCTTGCCGACACACCTTTGCATAATGATGACGTCTCTGGCCTGGTATCTGTCTATCTCTTGCCAGAGGTGGGGGAATTGGTTAAATTACAACATATGCATAAATGCGCGTATGTGCATTTATAAAGTTGTCATTTAATTTCAGGAAAGTTTATGGAGAAGAATAATTGGGCGGTAGCTCTACAGGAGCTGCTCCATGTGGGTGGTACTCTCGTTCTTATAATTGCTGTAGTTGTGGTTCTGACGGGCATTATCCGTGAATATATCCCGCAGGAAAAGCTGCAGAAAAAACTGGCAAAGCATGAAAAACGGGGGCCTTTGGTGGGCGCTCTGCTGGGTACACTTACACCCTTTTGCAGTGCATCCATGGTTCCAGTCGTCATGGGTATGATTGAAATGAAAGCGTCGATGGGAATGGTCTTCGGCTTTCTCATCTCCGCACCTTTATGTAATTTCGTAGTTGTTGGCCTGGTCCTCGCCGTGTTCGGTTGGGAAGTTGCACTCCTGTATTTCGCTCTGACGCTTGCCGGGGCCATCCTTGCTGGCTATGTAATTGGTCTGACACCACTCAGAAACTCTTTTCGTCGCATTTCTGAAGTGCCAGTAAGCAGTTGCAGCAGTTCACCGGCTGCAGCCGTCGCTGTCACGGCGTCATCCTGCCAGGGCGAAAACAATGCAATAGACGACCGCTCCGGTACGGAGGCTCTGCAACAGTGTATGGCCACGGCTTGTGCGCCCTACACCAGCGATGCCGTTGTGACTCACAAGGAGCGGATGCGGCTTGCTATGCGTTTCGCCTGGGCACTGTTCAAGCGCATTATTCCTTATGTTCTGATTGGCGCCGTCATCAGTGCACTATCTGCAGCGTTTCTCCCCGCGGAGCTTGTTGAGGAATATATTGGCGATGACAACTGGTATGCCATCCCTGTAGCAGCGGCTATTGGCGTGCCTTTGTATCTGCGCATCGAGATGGCTATTCCTCTGCTGCAGGTACTAATCGCGAAAGGTATGGGTATGGGCGCCGCTATGGCTCTGCTGATTGGAGGAACGGGTGCCAGCTTGCCCGAAATCGCGATTATCTCTTCGGTGCTTAAGCCAAAAGCGGTTGTGGCTTTTGTGATTACTGTTATTGCTCTGGCCATAGTCGGAGGGGTCGTTTTCAGTGTCGTCTTTTGAAATGCGAACCGGCTTGGCACAGTCACAACAACGGTCGGTACGTATCGGTCTGTTGTTGTGTGGTGATGTGCACACAGCCCTGCAACCTGTGTTTGATAACTATGCTGGATGTTTGATTGAGCGGCTTCAACTACAAAGCGCGCAGTTTGAGGTCAGGACTTGGCATGCCTGGAAAGGCGAGTTGCCCGATAATGTCATGGAGGCAGATGCATATCTGGTCGGTGGTAGCCCGGCCAGTGTGTTCGACCGGGAACCCTGGATTGACCGACTGGGCTCCTTTATCCGTCACGCTCACAGTGCGCGACGGCGACTGCTGGGGATCTGCTTTGGTCATCAGATGATTCATCAGGCTTTAGGCGGGCGCGTTGATCGGGCAGATGCTGGATGGGGGTTGGGAATATATCCGATACACCTGCGTCGCCAGATAGCTGGCCTGTCGCACAAAAAGCCTGTTGCGCTATATGCAATGCACCGCGACCAGGTTGTAACGCCTGCTGAAGGTTTTGAGCATCTTGGGGGTAGCGAATTCTGTCCCTATTATCTGATGGGCCACACAGATAGGGTCCTGACAATACAGGGGCACCCGGAGTTCACCCCTGATTTTTTTGCTGAGTTTCTGAAGATTGCTGAATCCCGATTCGATGAGAAGACTGTTGCCCAGGCGCGCCTTGGAATGCTGGGTGCTGATGATAGTGAAGCTGTCTGCCAGATGCTCAATGGCTTTCTGCTGGGGCGGTCAACCGGGCTCTGGTCAGGATGAAGCAGTGATTAGGCTCGCCGGATTGCCGCTCTGGTGCTAATGGCCTAAGATCCGAACCAATGGAGGTTTGGAAGCATAATGATGGATGATCGCTATGTAGAAGGGTTGAAAGCTATCGCGGACTCGAATCGTTTGCGGCTGTTCTGGCTGCTGGTCCAAATCGATGAGCGGATTTGCGTAGCCGAAGCGATGGATGTTCTTGGTGAAACGCACTACAACGTTTCGCGTAACCTGAAAATTCTGCAGAAAGCCGGCTTGGTGACTGCACAAAAGGAAGGAAAGTGGGTTTTTTATACCCTCAACAGGGAGGGAACGCGTTTTCATGTCAAACTGCTGGCGGCGGTAAAGAGTATCCCCGAGCACGAATTCGAAAACGAAATAAAAAAATGCCGCCTGCGTCTGGAACTGCGCGAGAGAGGCCAATGCGTCGTTGGGCCTGATAGTCAGGAATGGGCCGCCATTATTCAGGACCAGGGCTAGCCAACAAAGCTCAGTGTAACGGGTAATAGAGAGTTTATTGCCCAGGCGGACAGGCTTTACATTAGCAGTGCGTAAATAGCCCCCGCCAGAACAATCCTGTAAATCACATAAGGCCACATGCCTACTTTATTCAGCCATTTCAGGAAGAAGTGGATGGCGGTAATGGCGATTAAAAATGAAGTTACGCCGCCAACCAGAAAAGCACTCCAATCGACCGAAATCTCCGATGTTGCCACTTCCAGAAGCTTGACGGCAGACGCCAGTACGATGATCGGTATGGCCAGCAGAAACGAAAACCGGGAGGCTGTCTCCCGGGACATGCCCAGGAACAGACCGGCCGTTATGGTCACGCCCGAGCGGGATGTGCCGGGCACGAGTGCCAGTGCCTGTGCAACTCCCACCAGTACCGCGTCTTTCCAGTTTAGTGTGTCCATCGTGCGCTGGCGCTTGGGCATCCAGTCTGCAATGCCCAGTAACAGGCCGAAGATCAGTGTGGTGGCAAAGATGATCTCCACTGCGCGCAATTCATTGTCGATGAGATCCAGCAACGCCAGTCCGGCAAGACCTGCGGGAATTGTCCCTATCACAAGGTACAGCGCCAGCGCCCCCTGTCCGATGACACGTCGCTGGCCTATGGAAATCAGACCGTCCCGCGCGATACTGAACACGTCGTTGCGGAAGTAGAGGACCACCGCCAGCAGAGTGCCCATATGCACTGCAAGGTCAAAGGCTACGCCTTGATCTACCCAGTCAAAGAAGGCCGGAACCAGAATAAGGTGTGCAGAGCTGGAGATAGGCAAAAATTCGGTCAGTCCCTGGAGGAGACCAAGGAAAAGAGCCTGGAGAAAGTCCATTCGTAGAATTCCGTTGGGGTTCGGTGCGTCACAAAGTTGGGCAGGATGTTAGCAGGGTGGTGGTTGGCTGAACAGATGCATAGCCTTGGGCCACCGCCCTGAGGCTATACAGAAGCCTCAGGCCGGGAATTTCCCTCTGGTGTTGTTGGCAATGCGCACTAGGATCAACATTAAGGGTACTTCCACCAGTACGCCCACCACAGTGGCCAAGGCAGCCCCGGATTGCAGGCCGAACAGCGCAATGGCGGCAGCGACGGCCAACTCAAAGAAATTGCTGGCGCCGATCATGGCGCCGGGGGCGGCAATGCAGTGGCGAACCTTCCACAGCCTGGCCCAGCCGTAGGCCAGGAAGAAGATCAGAAAGGTCTGGATGATCAGTGGTACGGCAATCAACACAATGTGCAGGGGATTGTTCAGGATTACCTCACCCTGGAAAGCAAACAATAGCACCAGAGTGACAATCAACGCCGCCGGGGTTACCGGGCTCAGGCGCTTCATAAATACCTCGTCGTACCAGTGCACGCCATTGCGGGCAATCAGGGTCCGGCGGGTCAGGTATCCGGCAGTGAGCGGTATCACGATGTACAGTACCACGGACAAGAGCACGGTATCCCAGGGCACCTGAATGTCTGAGATGCCCAGCAGGAAAACTACAATAGGTGCGAAAGCAAACAGCATGATGATGTCGTTCAGGGATACCTGCACCAGGGTATAGGCAGCGTCGCCTTTGGTGAGGTAACTCCAGACAAACACCATGGCGGTGCAGGGAGCGGCGCCCAGCAGAATTGCGCCAGCCAGATATTCGCTGGCCAGTTGCGGTGCAATAAACGGTTCAAACAGCACCATCAGGAAGAACCATGCGATGGCGAACATGGTAAACGGCTTGATCAGCCAGTTCACGACGGTGGTAATGGCCAGACCTTTCGGCTCTTTTCTCACGTTCACGATGGCGCTGAAATCAATCTGCGCCATCATCGGGAAAATCATTGCCCAGATCAGGATGGCGATAGGGATAGATACCTGAGCGTATTCGAAGCGGGACAGTGTCTCTGGTACCACTGGTGCAAGCTGGCCCAAGGCCACACCAGTGACGATAGCCAAGGCCACCCAGACCGACAGGTATCTCCCGAACAGATCCATGCCGCCGCTGGCGCCTTCAGGTCTGGTGGTTTCTGCATTGCTGGTCATTGTTTACCCCAAAGCTCCTTGCTGCCAGCATTGAGAACGCCGGTCAGGCCGATAACAGGCTTGCGTAATTCTTGTGTCTTTACTTTGTAACGTTCCCTACCTATTATCGCTAAAAATGCATATATGGCAAATCGAATATGCGGCAGTGTGAATAGCGGAAGACTTTATGAAAAGAAGCGTTCTGCAGCAAAATGAAGCCGGCCCGAAACCGGCAGACTACGACCCGGTGACTCTTTTCAAAGCCATGGGTGATGAGTTGCGGCTCGCGGCACTTTTGTTGATCCGGGATCAAAACAAGCTGTGCGTGTGCGAACTGACGGAAGCCTTTGAGGTGTCCCAGCCTAAAGTCAGCCGTCACCTGGCCATTCTGCGGGATTTGGGGCTGGTGGAAACGGAGCGCCGTGGTCAGTGGGTCTATTATTATCTTAACCCCCGGCTACCAGCGTGGGTGTTGCGGGTGCTGGATGAAACTGCCCGGAACAATGAGGCGTTGATCGAAACTCCCTTGGTGCAGTTGCGGGCCATGGCTGAACGCCCGGCTGTGCAGTGCCCCTGATCATTAATCGGAAACACGGATTGCCAATCTCGCAAGGAGACCGCCATGAACAAGATCAAAGTAGGCATTAACGGATTTGGCCGCATTGGCCGCCTGGCACTGAGGGCTTCCTGGGGCTGGCCGGAACTGGAATTTGTGGCCATCAATGATCCCGGGGCAGACACTCATACCCTGGCACACCTGCTGAACTTCGACAGTGTTCACGGTCCCTGGAGCCATGAAGCTTCGGCCAGTGGTGGTGAGATGGTGATCGAAGGCAAGCGCATCACGGTTACCCACAACAAGGCCATTGGTGACACCGACTGGTCCGGCTGCGACGTGGTGATTGAAGCCAGTGGCGTGAACAAGAAGGTGGCGGTGCTGCAGGCATATCTGGATCAGGGCGTGAAACGCGTCGTGGCTACCGCGCCGGTGAAGGAAATTGGGGCCAAGAACATCGTATTGGGCGTCAACGAGCATATTTTCGATCCGGCCAATGACCGCATCCTTACCGCAGCTTCGTGCACAACCAACTGTCTGGCGCCCGTGGTTAAGGTCATTCACGAGAAGCTCGGTATCAAACATGGTTCTATCACCACTATTCACAGCCTGACCAACACCCAGACCATCCTTGACGCACCCCACAAGGACTTGCGCCGGGCGCGTGCCTGCGGCAGTTCGCTGATCCCCACCAGCACCGGTTCTGCCACGGCGATTATCGAGATTTTCCCGGAGTTGAAAGGGCGACTGGATGGCCATGCAGTGCGGATACCGCTCACCAACGCCTCGCTGACCGACTGTGTATTTGAAGTGGAAACGCCAACAGATCGCGACACTGTGAACCGGCTTTTGAAAGAAGCCGCCGAGGGCGAACTGAAGGGTATTATGGGTTACGAAGAGCGCCCGTTGGTGTCCATCGACTACAAGACCGATCCGCGCTCCTCCATCGTCGATGCCCTGTCCACGCTGGTGGTCAACGGCACACAGGTAAAGATCTACGCCTGGTACGACAACGAATGGGGTTACGCCAACCGGACTGCAGAATTGGTGCGCAAGGTAGGTTCTGCCTGATATGACAGCTGCCATCCGTCAGTATTTGGTGATCACCGGCAATTACTGGGCATTCACCCTGACGGACGGCGCCCTGCGCATGCTGGTGGTGCTGCATTTCCACCAGTTGGGTTATTCGCCCCTGGAAATCGCCCTGTTGTTCATTTTTTACGAGTTCTTCGGGGTGGTGACCAACCTGGTGGGTGGCTATCTGGGTGCCCGTATGGGCCTGAATCGCACCATGAATATAGGGCTGTTCCTGCAGATTGCGGCGCTGGCCATGCTGGCCGTTCCAGCGGTCCTGCTGACCGTACCCTGGGTGATGGCGGCGCAGGCTTTGTCCGGCATTGCCAAGGATCTGAACAAGATGTCCGCCAAGAGCGGCATCAAACTGCTGGTGCCGGATGAACAGCAGGGTACCCTGTACAAGTGGGTGGCCATCCTGACCGGTTCCAAGAACACGCTGAAAGGCGTGGGCTTTTTCCTGGGCGGCGTGTTGCTGATGTCAGTCGGTTTTACAGGCGCGGTGCTCATCATGGCGACGGCTCTCGGGTTGGTTTGGCTGGCCAGTTTGTTTCTGCTCAAGCAGGAGCTTGGCAAGAGCAAAGCCAAACCGAAGTTTCGTGAAATCCTTTCGAAAAGCCGCGCCATCAACGTGCTGTCCGCCGCCCGCATGTTTCTGTTCGGCGCCCGGGATGTCTGGTTCGTGGTGGCCCTGCCGGTGTATCTGCACACGGTATTTGGCTGGGATTTCTGGAAAGTCGGGGGCTTTATGGCCACCTGGGTCATTGGTTATGGTTTTGTCCAGACCTTTGCGCCCCGGATTACCGGCAATCTGGAAAGCAAACAGCCGGCTGTGTTCTGGGCCGCTGCTCTGGCACTGATTCCCGCTGCCATTGCGCTTGGCCTGATGGCGGGTTGGCCGCCGCAAGTTGTGGTTATCGGTGGTCTGCTGCTGTTTGGCGTCTTGTTTGCCATTAACTCTTCTCTGCACAGCTACTTGATCGTCAGTTATGCCCGCGGCGATGGCGTGTCGCTGGATGTGGGCTTCTATTACATGTCCAACGCTGCGGGTCGGCTACTGGGGACGATATTGTCTGGCTGGGTCTATCAGAATTACGGCCTGGAAGCCTGCTTGTGGATTTCTGCGGGCCTTGTGGCCATGGCTTCGCTGCTATCATTGATGCTTCCCCAAAGGCATGAAACCCTGGCCTGACAGCGGGAAATGCTTCAGAAGCGCAGCACCAGACCGGCACCCGCTTCAACCTGGAGGTAGCCGCTGCTGCGATATCTGAGCTCGCCGTCGTCGAAAGCAAAGTCTGGCGCCAATGCGATTAACTGCCTGAAGTTCCCGGGTTCAGGGTCTGTGTTGTCGCGCTCTGGTCAGGTTGAACGTTATGGTGTCACCATTACGGATAAGGACGACCTTGCCAATAGGTAAGGATGATCCAATTAAGCAATGAGTCTGCTCGGAATGGAGGCGTTTCTGATGTCGGATACCAACGTAGTCGTAATCACCGGTGCCAATCGCGGCATAGGTCTGGAACTTGCACGCCATTATGCGGGTGACGGGCATGAAGTGATTGGCGTGTGTCGGCAATCGTCCGAAGAACTGGCGAGCGTGGCCGCGCAAGTAATCGAAGGGGTAGACGTCACCACCAATGAGGGCATAGCAAAACTGAAGGCCGGGCTGGTGGGCAAAGATATCAGCCTGCTGATTAACAATGCCGGTCTGTTGCAGGATGAGCAGTTGGGCAGCATCGATTTCGATTCCATCCGCACTCAGATGGAAATCAATGCCTACGCACCGCTGCGTGTGGCCCAGGCACTAATCCCGTTGATGAGGCAGGGCAGCAAGATCGCCAATATCACCAGCCGTATGGGCTCCATTGCGGATAACGATTCCGGGGGTCGCTACGGCTATCGCGCCTCAAAGGCGGCATTGAATGCGTTTGGTAAATCCATGGCGATGGACTTGAAACCTGAGGGGATTGCCGTGGCGCAGCTACACCCTGGTTATGTTAAGACCCGCATGGTGAGCTTTGGCGGTCTGATTACTCCGGAAGAGTCCGCCCGGGGACTGGCGGAACGCATTGCCCAACTGAGCCTGGAGAATACCGGCTCCTTCTGGCACAGCAACGGTGAGGAATTGCCGTGGTGAGCCGCTTTTGACCGGCCTTTTGCTGGAAAATGTCAGCGTTGGCGCCCTAAGTGAGGTGTCACTGGCGGTGCCCGACGGGCAGGTAGTTTGCTTGTCTGGCCCCTCCGGCAGTGGCAAGAGCCGTTTGCTGCGAGCGGTAGCCGACCTGGAGCCACACAACGGCGCGATTTCCCATAATGGCGCCGACCAACTGGATATGCCGGCACACCAGTGGCGAAGCCGGGTTGTTATGGTGCCGGCGGACAGCCAGTGGTGGTTTGATGACGTGGGTGCTCACTTTCCCTATAAGGCCGGTGAAAACGTGCCCGAGGCACTGGGGTTTCCATCGGAGGTGATGGCTTGGTCGGTCAGCCGGTTGTCTTCCGGGGAGCGGCAGAGGCTGGCGCTATGGCGGGCTCTTGCGTTGCAACCTCTGGCGTTGTTATTGGACGAGCCTACCGCCAACCTCGATGGCGAGGCCACGAGGGCCATTGAAACCTGGCTGCTCGAAGAAATCCGGCGGCGGCAGCTCGCTACCCTATGGGTGGCCCATGACCCGGCCCAGATTCAACGTGTGGCCAACGCCCATTACCGTATTCACCGAGCCCGACTGGAGCCTGTCCATGGAAGTGATTGATCTGGCCTGGTGGAAGCTCGGGCTGGCGGCTCTGCTGGTGCTGGCTCTGGCGGCGACCGGCCATTTGAGCCGGCTTGGTATCACCCGCAGCCTGTTGATTGCCGCCATAAGGACGGTGATCCAGCTGGCCCTGATCGGGCTGGTGCTGGAAGCCTTGTTTGCGTCTTCTGCGTTTTATTGGATTGCCCTGCTGGCCACGATCATGCTGCTGGTGGCAGGCCGGGAAGTGGTCGTTCGCCAGAGCCGGCGGCTTCGAGGCTGGTGGGCCTTCGGCATCGGCACCGGGGCGATGTTTGTGTCGTCCTTTACGGTCACGGTGCTGGCCTTGATGGTGGTGATCGGCCCGGAGCCCTGGTATGCCCCGCAATACGCTATCCCCCTGTTGGGCATGATGCTGGGTAATACCATGACCGGTGTCAGTCTGGCTCTGGACCGGTTGAATGAGTCCGTCTGGCGGCAGCGTGCGGTAATTGAAAGCCGGTTGATGCTGGGGCAAACCTGGCAGCAAGCCCTGGAAGGCATTCGCCGGGAGGCCATGCGCAGCGGCATGATGCCATCGATCAACGCCATGGCGGCGGCTGGCATTGTCAGCCTTCCGGGCATGATGACCGGTCAGATTCTGGCCGGTAGCCCGCCGGCGGTGGCGGTGAAATATCAGATTCTGGTGATGCTGATCATTACCGCCGGCACCGGGTTTGGTGCGTTGATGGCGGTATCCTGGGGTGGACGACGCCTGTTCGACGAGCGCGAGCGGTTGCGGCTGGACCGGCTGACAAAATCCTGATTATTGATGTTGCTCAGGCACTTCCCGAATACGCCCGTGCTCATCAATGGCAACGTATACGAACCGGCCTTCCGTAACCTTGCGGGGGTTTTTGGCAGTGCGATCCAGGGTCCAGACATCTACATTGATCTTCATGGAGCTGCGGCCTATGTCTACCAGCTGGCAGTAACAGCTGACCTGGGAGCCGACTCGTAGTGGAGAGAGAAACTCCATTCTGTCCATCGCCACCGTAGCGTTGCGGCCCAGAGAAATACGGCCCGCCATGGTGGCGGCGGCAATATCCATCTGTTTGACTAACCAGCCAGCGAACACGTCGCCGTTGGCGTTTGTATCCTGTGGCAGAGGCACTACCTGAAGGGTCAGATCGCCACGGGGCTTGGGTTTGTCGTCATCGTACGCAGTCATGAAGCCAGCCTTTATTTTTAATCTCTGGAATTATTTTCCTAGCATGTTAACGGCCCAGCTCGGGGCTGCAAGTTTATTCGGAGCTTATATAGAATATTTCAGGCGGTGTAACAAAGATGTCACACAGAACATTTAGCCTTCACCCATCAGTAAACCGGTGCTGTACACAACATAAGTGACTGATGGAGATTCAACGTGATTAAAACGAATTCAGCTATTGCTATCGTTGCCCTGACCGGCAGCTTATCCATGGTTTCTGCCCCCGCCGCTGCCCGTGACACGGTGAACGTTGTGGGTTCGTCTACGGTGTACCCCTTCGCCACAGTTGTAGCCGAACGCTTCGGTCGCAACTCTGACTTCCCGACCCCCAAGCTTGAATCAACCGGATCGGGCGGTGGCTTCAAGCTGTTTTGTGCCGGCATTGGTACTCAGCATCCGGACATCACCAACGCTTCCCGCCGGATGAAATCCAGTGAGTTCGCGATGTGCCAGAACAACGGTGTCGAGGCCATTACCGAAGTAAAAATCGGCGCTGATGGCATTGTAATCGCCAACTCCAGGGAAGCTGACCAGATGAACCTGAGCCTGCGTCAAGTATTCCTGGCTCTGGCCAAGGACGTTCCGGATCCCAAAGGCGGTGACAAGCTCGTTGCTAACCCTTACGAGAAATGGAGCGATATCGATTCCAGCTTGCCTGGCAAAGACATTCAAGTGATGGGGCCGCCTCCTACATCCGGTACCCGTGACGCCTTTGTTGAAATCGCGATGGAAGGTGGTTGTAAGACCTTTGGGTTCATCAAGGCAATGGAAAAGAAAGAAATGCGCGGTGTTTGCCACAACATGCGTGAAGACGGCGCGTTTGTTGAAGCCGGCGAAAACGATAATCTGATCGTTCAGCGCCTTGCCCAGGACAAAGACACGCTGGGTATCTTCGGTTACAGCTTTCTGATGGAAAACAGCGGTGAAATTCAGGCCTCAACCATTAACGGTGTAGAGCCCACCCCGGATACGATTGCCGATGAGCAATACCCGGTGGCCCGCTCCCTGTTTTTCTATATCAAAAATGCTCACGCCGGGGTTGTTCCGGGTGTCCAGGAGTATGCCAAGGAGTTCACCAGCGAAGGTGCCTGGGGCGACAACGGCTACCTGGTAGATGTTGGGCTGATCCCGAACCCCCGCAGTGTACGCATGGAGACAGCGAAAGCGGTCAGGGAACTCAAGCCAATGACGGGTAATGAGCTTTAATCCCCGAGCGGGGAAGGAGAAGGGGCAATGAATCGAGGAGATAGTAATGCAGACAGCTGATTTATTGCCCCTGGTTCTGGTGCTTGCCGCAGTGGCTTACGGGTTCGCTTATATGCGCTCCCGGGCTGTGGCAGCGCCATTGGGCGGCATTCGTAACCTCAAGGCTCTGCCGGCTTACTATGCCGCCAGAGCCGCACTTTGGTGCGCAATCCCGGCGCTGATTATATTGGGCACCTGGGCAGCCTTTGAAGGCAAAGTCATTCAGGACGTTGTGATGGCCTCCTTGCCCGCAGAGTTGGCACCGCAATCGGCGGGGCACGCCAGCCTGACGCTTTCCCAGATCAGTAATCTGGCCGCCGGCAAACTGGACCCGGCTATGGTTCCGGATGGCATATCGGGCGCGGCGGCGTTGTTGCAGGAGCTGCGTGAGCAAAGCAGCCGCTTCAAAGCGTTACTGGTGATTCTTATTGCTGTTCTTGGCGGCGCTTTCGCCTGGACACGAGTAGCACCGCACATCAACGCTCGCAAAAGTGTGGAGCGTACGCTGCAGCGCCTGTTTTTTGTGTGCGCCGCCGTTGCGATTCTCACCACCATCGGTATTGTTTTCTCGGTTATTTTTGAAACCGTCCGTTTCTTTGGCAAGGTGCCGATGAGCGAGTTTCTGTTTGGTACCAGTTGGAGTCCGCAAACCGCACTTCGGGCGGATCAGATAGGGTCTGAGGGCGCGTTCGGCATTATCCCGCTGTTTACCGGCACTCTGATGATTTCTGCGATTGCCCTGTTGATTGCTGTGCCGGTGGGCCTGCTGTCGGCGGTGTATCTTTCCGAATATGCCAGCAGGCCGGTTCGCGCGGTGGTCAAGCCCCTGCTGGAAATGCTGGCAGGCGTGCCCACCGTGGTTTATGGTTTTTTTGCAGCGCTCACGGTAGCGCCGTTCATCCGTGATCTGGCTCTTATGCTCGGCCTTGAGGCCTCCTCCCAGAGCGCACTGGCGGCCGGACTGGTGATGGGCATCATGATTATCCCGTTTGTGTCATCGCTGTCGGACGACGTGATCAACGCGGTTCCGCGCGCCCTTCGGGACGGTTCTCTGGCGCTGGGCGCCACCCAGTCTGAAACCATGAAGAACGTGATTTTTCCGGCGGCGCTGCCCGGCATTATGGGCGGCATCCTGCTTGCCGCATCCCGCGCGATTGGCGAAACCATGATTGTGGTTATGGCCGCCGGCCTGGCTGCAAACCTGACCGCCAATCCTCTGGATTCGGTGACCACCGTCACGGTACAGATTGTCACCCTGCTCACTGGTGACCAGGAATTCGACAGCGCCAAGACGCTGGCTGCATTCGCACTGGGCATGATGCTCTTCATCGTAACGCTGCTGCTGAACGTGATCGCACTGAAAGTTGTGCGTAAATACAGGGAACAATATGACTAACCCAGGCTCACAGGCGGAGCTTGTCCGCCGCTCACTCAAGCGTCGCTATCGCAAGGAACGTCGCTTCCGCTTTTATGGCATAGCCGCTATTTCGATTGCGTTGTTCTCGCTGGTGATCCTGTTTACCGACATTGTCAGCAAGGGGTACACAGGCTTCATCAAAACCACGGTTACCCTTGAGGTGCACCTGGATGGGGAGCTGATGTACCTGAACGACGCCTCGGATCCGGAGCAGGTCGCCATGGCGGACTTTCAGGCGCCTATCATCAAGGCCTTGCAAGGGTATTTCCCACAGGCTACGAGCCGGGCGGATAAGCGTGAGCTCAGCCGGATGACAGGCAGCTACGCCAGCAATCAGGTGCGTGATCTGCTGATGGAGAATCCGGATTGGCTGGGCAGCACTCGCACCATTGAGTTTCCGGCCCACGATACGGTGTCGGTTTACGTAAAGCATGCGGGCGACCCCGGGTACTCCATACGCCTGACAGAGCAGCAGCAGCGCTGGACGGACGAACTGCTTGGAAAAGGCGTTGTCGATACGGGTTTCAACGATGTGTTTTTCACCAGTGGCGACTCCCGGGAGCCCTCTAACGCCGGCATTCTGGGCGCTTTGATCGGCTCTTTGCTGACCATGGGCATCACACTGGTTATCGCCTTCCCGGTGGGTGTAGCTGCGGCGGTTTATCTTGAGGAATTTGCACCCAGTAACCGCCTTACGGACTTTATTGAGGTTAACATCAACAACCTTGCTGCAGTGCCCTCCATCATCTTCGGGTTGCTCGGGCTGGCGGTGTTTATCGGCCTGTTCGGTATGCCACGGTCGGTGCCGGTAGTGGGTGGCCTGGTGCTGGCGCTGATGACACTGCCCACCATCATTATCTCGAGCCGTGCGGCGATCAAGAGTGTGCCGCCGTCGATCCGCGAGGCGGCAGAGGGTATAGGCGCTTCAAAAATGCAGGTGGTCCTGCATCACGTGTTGCCCCTGGCCATGCCCGGTATGCTGACCGGTTCCATTATCGGCATGGCGCAGGCGCTGGGCGAAACTGCGCCTTTGTTGCTGATTGGTATGGTGGCCTTCATTGTCGAGATTCCTGACGGGTTCTTCAGTTCCGCCACCGTATTGCCCGTGCAGATTTTCATCTGGGCCGGCAGTGCCGAGCAGGGCTTCGTGGAGCTGGCCTCCGCCGGCATTATGGTTCTGCTCGCCTTCCTGATCACCATGAATGCGTTCGCCATATGGCTGCGTAAGCGCCTTGAGCGCCGTTGGTAAAGAGGCAACACTTATGAGCGCAATTTCGAGCACTATGAATCCAACAGCTATCAAAGAGTCAGATATGCCTGAAGCAGACCCGAAAAAAGCTCCGATTGAGCGCCCGGCAGATACGGTAATTGAAGAAGGCAAAACCGTCGGTGTTCCGCTTTCGGATGATCCCAAGTTCCAGCTGCGGAACGTGGAAGTGTTTTACGGTGAAACTCCGGCCATTAAAAACATCAGCCTGGATATTGCCCGCAATGAGGTTATTGCGTTTATCGGGCCTTCGGGGTGTGGCAAATCAACCTTTTTGCGCTGCCTGAACCGGATGAACGACAGCATTGATAGCTGCCGGATAAAAGGTTCGCTGCAGCTGGACGGCCAGGATATTTATGACTCCAAACGTGACGTGGTGGAGCTACGGGCCCGTGTGGGCATGGTGTTCCAGAAGCCGAATCCGTTCCCGAAATCTATCTACGATAACGTCGCCTACGGCCCCCGTATTCATGGCCTGGCCAACCGCAAGTCGGATCTGGACGATATCGTGGAAAACAGCCTGCGCAAGGCCGGCCTTTGGAATGAGGCCAAGGATCGCCTTGATGCTATGGCCACCGGAATGTCCGGTGGCCAGCAGCAGCGGCTGTGTATCGCCAGAGCCATCGCCGTCAGCCCGGAAGTGGTGCTGATGGATGAGCCTTGTTCGGCGTTGGATCCCATTGCGACAGCGCGAATTGAGGAGCTGATTGCCGAGTTATCCGAGAGCTACACCATTGTGATCGTGACTCATTCCATGCAGCAGGCCGCGCGGGTTTCCAACCGCACTGCGTACTTCCACCTGGGGCATCTTGTGGAAGTAAACGACACGAGCAAGGTATTTACCATGCCGGAACATGAACTGACGGAATCCTATATTACCGGTCGTTTTGGCTGATCCGGGTGCAAAGAACAGGGGAGAGAAACACCATGGTTGCGAAAAAAGACGACGTATACGGAGATCATATCTCCAACCGATTCAACGATGAGCTTTTGGCCCTGAAAACCCGTTTCCTGAAAATGGGTGGCCTGGTGGAAACCCAGATCGACAGCGCCGTAAAGGCGTTGATTGACGGGGATGGGTATCTGGCCGAAGAAATCCGGGCCAAAGACAAGATGGTGGACCGGATGGAGATGGATATTGACGAGGAAGCTATGCTCATCATCGCTCGTCGCCAGCCCACCGCCCGGGATCTGCGGCTGGTGATTTCAGTGATTCGGATGGTGGCGGATCTGGAGCGGGTGGGCGACGAAGCCAAAAAGATTGCCAAGTTTGCGATCAAGCTCACCGAGGAAGGACAGGCGCCCCAAGGCTATGTGGAAGTGCGCAATATCGGTGCCCATGTGATGGGCATGCTCCACGACTCGCTGGATGCCTTTGCGAGACTGGATTCCGAACAGGCTCTGCGAGTCATGAAGGAAGACAAACGAGTGGATGAGGAATATCAGGCTGCCGCCCGCACTCTGCTTACCTTCATGATGGAAGACCCCCGAAATATCCCCCGCTGTATGTCGGTGATGTGGGTTCTGCGGGCGCTGGAGAGGGTAGGCGATCACGCCTGCAACATTGCCGAGAACGTGATCTTTATGGTCAAGGGTGAAGATGTACGCCACACACCAATGGAAGAAGCGGAGCGGGTTGTGGGGCGCTAGGCCCCACTTGATCTTTGCCCCCGACCACTCAGGCCTGTTTCATTTTATCGGTATAAGGCGGCCAACCGAACGGCTTGCCAGCCAGCAGATGAAGATGAATGTGGAACACGGTCTGACCGGAGTTTTCGCCGCAGTTCATCACGGTGCGATAGCCGTCGTCGGCAAAGCCCATCTCTTTCGCGAGCTTGGCCGCTACCCAGTAAAGGTGGCCAACCAGCTCGCGATCCATCTCTTCGATGTCATTAATGGTCGCGATCATTTTTTTCGGGATGATCAGCAAGTGCACCGGCGCCTGCGGATTGATATCGCGAAAAGCCAGACTGATATCGTCTTCATAAATGATATCCGCCGGGATTTCGCGGTTGATGATTTTGGTGAAAATGGTTTCGGACATCCTGATTTCCTCTTATTTGTTGTGGTTTGATTGTTCAGACACTTAAAGCTGGTTCAGGCCCGGCAGCCGGGCTGCCAGCTGCCGGACAACAGCTGGCAGCTCATCGTCGATGCCCATGGCATAGCGTGCCACCCGGTTCCGGGCAAAGGGCAGAGCGCGGGCGGTGCCCAGACCGAGATTCCGAAGCAGATGAAGCGGCGGAATCCGGTTGCTGAACAGGTGATAGAAGGCATCCATGGCGTACATCATGCGCCGGTTCGCCGGGCGCCGCTGTTGTTCATAGCTGGCCAGTACTGAGGCTTCGGCCAGATCTTTGCCTGCCCGCCTTGCCTCTTTCAGAAAGCTTTGCAGGCACTGGGCATCCTGAAAACCAAGGTTTACGCCCTGTCCCGCCAACGGATTAATGGTATGGGCGGCGTCCCCCACAAGTACAATGCGACCCACCGAGTAGTGTTTGGCGTGCTGGCGGGCGATGGGAAAGCTGGCGCGATCTTCAATATGGGTAAGGTGCGGCAGCTCGGTTGGAAAGCTCTGCTGTATTGCCGTTATCAGTGCTTCATTGCTCAGGCTTTTAAGGCGGGCGATTTCTTCTGGCGAGTCGTACCATACCAGCGAAGCGCGGCTTTCTCCGGGGTGATCTGAGCCTGCGCTGTATAACGGCAGGAAGGCTCTGGGGCCAGAGGGGTAAAATCCTTGCCAGGTGATGTCTTGCACCGGCCCCTGGTAACGCACGGAAATAACCATGGCCTGTTGGCCGTACTGGTTGCGGGTAACGCCAATGCCGGCCATGTCCCGCACTCGCGACTGCGCACCGTCGGCGCCAATAACCAGCATGGCGGTCAGTTCCTCGCCGTTCTCAAGCGCAACTCTTGCCTGCTCACCTGTCTGGTTAATGCCAGTGACGCCATTGCCGGCCAGTATGGTAACCGAGGGTTCTGCTTTCGCCGCATGCCAAAGGCCCTGCTGGGTTACTGAGTTTTCAACAATATGACCAAGGTGAGAGGTGTTCAGCCCGGCGGCATCGAACACCACCTGGTTTGACGTTTTCGGCAGCAGGTTGCTCAGGGGGTGTCGGGTTTCGTCCCACACTGCGAGGCGGCGATAGGGCGTTGCGCGCATGTTGAGGATGTGATCCCAGGCGCCCAGGCTCTGCAGGTAACGCTCGCTGCCTGCGCTCAGAGCTGATACGCGAATATCGGGGGCTGAGCCCGGGTCGAATTTGGGCGCAGGGGCGCGATCAACCATCGCGACACTGAAGCCCTCCCGTCCGAGGCCGGTGGCAAGTGCGGCGCCGACCATGCCGGCGCCGACAATCACAATATCAAAAGCTTGAGTCATATCGGATTCCTGTCTGATGCCCACAGTTTACGCGATGGCAAGGATCAGACAAGCGACCGGAGTCAAGCCGGTTATGAAATCATGATCAACCTATCATGCCGGATACCTGTTGTTCAGATGATTCTCCGGGCTGGCGTCGGTTTTTTGTCAGCCAGGCAGGCTTCTGTGCCCCGGGCTTGATGAAGCCCCGGTGAAGCACCATGGGCTGAACCAGGTTCAGGAAATCCCGGGTTTTCATGTGCAGGGTTTCGGTATGGCTGCCTGCGGCAAAGGCGAGTTCCGGCTGTTCTGTCAGCGGCTCGGCGCAGTACACGGTCATTCCGAACAGGTTGCCGAAGGGCGGCATGGCGCCGACTTCACAATCCGGGAAGCGATCCTGAAACTCCTGCTCGTCGGCAAGGTCGACAAAGTCGGTATCCAGAATGCGCGAAAGGCTCTCCCAGCGAACACGCCAGGTTGCGGGCATGACCAGCATGGCCATTTTTCCATCGAGTTCGATAATGACGGTTTTGACGACCTTGTCACCCGCAATTTTTACGTGGTGAGCAAGCTGCTGAGCGGTGAACGCGGGAGGGTGAGTGAGGCTCATGTATTCAACATTTGCCTCATCAAGAAATTCTTTCAACTGCTGTATCGGCACAGTGACGGCCTCCTACCAGCAATGACAGCAATCCGGAGCGGTTGGCGCAGTGTCTGGTCTGCTCCGGCGACGTTCTGGCGGGGCTGTCACGCCCCACCATTATCGTCAGCTTAGCTGAGGTTTAGCAGTTTGCGAGTAACGGGTTGTATCTACTCGATACCGATTGCTATCTCACTCGGTTTTGTACATGTGTACATCGCGCTGAGGAAAGGGAATGGAGATACCTTCGGCATCAAACGCTTTTTTCACGCGCTCCTGCATGTCCCAGTAAAACGGCCACAGGTCTCCGGATTTTGTCCATGCGCGAACGGTAAGGTCAACAGAACTTTCACCCAGACCCCCCACCACAATCAGTGGCTCCGGATCCGTGAGTGCGCGCTCATCTTCTTCGATAAGGCGTTTGCAAATACTCTTCGCCTTGTCGATGTCGTCGCTGTACCCGATCCCGAATTTCATGTCGCAACGACGTGTGTCGTAGGCGCTGAGGTTGGTCAGACTTGAGTTGGAGAGATCACCGTTTGGTATCACAATCCGACGGTTGTCAAAGGTGTTAACGATGGTATACAGAATGGAGATTTCGATTACGGAACCCAGGAACCCCTGCGCCTCGATAACATCACCTACCTTGAACGGCTTGAAAATCAGAATCAGTACGCCGCCCGCGAAGTTCCCAAGGCTGCCCTGAAGTGCGAGACCAACAGCCAAACCTGCAGCACCGATAATGGCAATAAAGGAAGTGGTGGCAATGCCAACCATAGAGGCGACAGAGATCAGCAGAAGGATCTTGAGAATGGCGCCAATCAGTCCACACAGGAATTTGTTCAGCGTCGGATCTTTCTTGCCAAGCTTTGCGTCCAGTACTCCCACAAAGCGATTGATCAGCCACAGACCGATAATCAGCGTGATGATGGCCAACAAAACTTTCGGGGCATAGGTCATGACCAGCGCAATGGCCTGGTCGATATATTCAGCGGCGCGCCCGTCAGCGCTTAGTAAATCTTCCATAAGGGTTTCCTTGTCAATTCCTGTTTCTTATTTATCAAGCCGTCAGTATAACTCTGGAGCGGCAGGGTGTGTTCAAGGCCTGTATAGCAGACAAAATGATGTGGGTACATCAGAGCCACTATTAAGGTAAGTACTGTCTACGCAAAGGCATTGTCACTGGCCCACCCGATGACCGCATCTGTGCCGCCACGGACAAGTATTTGCCCCTGCTTCTTGCTGAGCTGATAATCATACATCGGGTCGTAATAGTCCTGCAGCAGAGGTTGAATCCAGGCGTCGTGGGCGTGGACATCGCCATTGCGCTCCTGTTCCTTCAGCGCCTGTTCCATAACGCTGCGCAGCTGGCTGTAGCGCTCACCACCCAGGCGCTTGCTTATGCGTCCCAAAGCCTCGAGAAGGTAGTCACGGAAGTTCAGCCAGCCAGCTTCCTCACCATCACGGTTGATGTAATCTGCTGACATCGCCTCTACATAGTCTTCGCGGATAATGCGCGTGCGATCTTCCAGTGACTGTTCAAGAATAAGCAGGGGTGCCTGGGCCATTCGCTCTTTCATCGCATCCGGCATGGCACAGCGACCAACCAGGCGGCTTTCATCTTCCAGATAAACGGGTCCATTCTTTAAATGACGGGCCTTCAGCATGGCGACAGCAAGACGGTTTTCGAAATCAATCTGTGATGGCTGGGGTGTTACCTGACGCCCGAAGCTGGAGCCCCTGTGGTTTGCCAGTCCTTCCAGATCAACCGGGTTCGGGAGTTGCTGCAATACACGGGTTTTGCCGGTTCCTGTACGCCCGCTGAGGATGCGGAAATCGCCGGATTCAACGAGGTTGTCGAGACTGTCGATCAGGAATCGGCGCAGAGCTTTGTAGCCGCCTTTGACGAGGGGGAAGTCAATACCCGCATCCCGGATCCACTGCTGCGTAAGTCTGGATCGCAAGCCGCCGCGAAAACAGAACAGATAGCCTTCGGGATGGCGCGCTATAAACCGCTTCCAGGCTTCAATACGTTGGGCCTTGATGTCACCGCAAACCAGCTGATGGCCCAGCCGGATTGCTTCATCCTGACCTTTTTCCTTGTAACAGATGCCTATCCGGTGCCGCTCTTCGTCGTTCATCAGCGGAGCATTTTCTGCCGCCGGGAAGCTACCTTTGGCGAATTCTACTGGTGCTCGTACATCCAGCAGGGGTGCATCATTCAGGAACAGGGAAAGGTAGTCTTCGGTATCGGGTCTGCTTGCCATTTCAGGGCTCAATCGCTTGCCAGAATAAGGCGGCAGTATAACGGATGCGAGGTTTCCCTGCTTTGTGGACTTGATTTCAGGGGAGACTGCGCAGAAATTCAAGGAAAATCCGGAATAAAAAAGGGCAACCCTGAGGCTGCCCTTTACCGGAACAGGTCGGCGCATCCTTGCGCTGAGTGCTACAGCCCTGTCGCGAATCCTTGGCCCACTCCGTGGTGCCGGCTTCCTAGCCAGCGATCCGAATAGTTATCCCTTAAGCCAGATATCCCTGTATTCCTGCTTCTCCCTGCATTCCTTGCCGGGGTGCATCCGGTGCGTCGTCCTTTTCCCTGTCATCCTTGACGAAATCACTATACCAACCGGTGATACGGAAACGTGGGAACCATGCACGTCTGCATGGCGCGTCATTTTTCTGAGATTAATAAAGGTTAATAGTATCAGGGTATTAGGGTTTGACGAGCGGCGTTAATCGCTGCCGCGTACGTTAAATCACTACAAGATCTCACAGCAATGTGCGATATGTCTCACACGGATCCGGGCGAATCTCTCAAGTCTTTTCTGGCGACTTTACGTAAGCCCGGCCACGGCAGGAGGCCAATCAGTATTCCTGCGCCGTCGGCGGCCACGTCTGCCAGAGAGAAATCCCGGTACGGCAGGTTGGCCTGCACAATCTCTATGCCCAGCCCAAATGCCAGAAGGGCCGGCGCATACCAGATACTGCGCAGCTCCGGCCAGGCCAACCGGGTAAGAATGGTGAGCTCGATAAACGCAATCAGGTGGTTCACTTTGTCGCTAGGGGCGGACGGTATGGGATAGTTGCTGCTGGTCGTTGCCAGAAAACCAATAGCGACCACCGATATCAGAAGCGCAAAGCGCCACAAGGGCCGGAAGTGCAGCAAGGTTGTCAGTTGATGTTTCAGTGTTGCCATTGGTGAAATCCGTCAGAGTTCTCTGGCTGTGTGAAGGTTTTCAACATGATATGCTTTGCGCCCCGTCACTGTCATTGAAGCGGAGGATTATACGGCGATGCTCAGAGGAAATTTTTTTCGTGGCCTGGGCTACTTGGGGGAGGGTTTCCGCCTGATACGCCAACCCGGCCTGAGGTTGTTTGTTGTCATTCCGCTTGTGATCAATGTTCTCCTCTTTGGACTGCTGTTCTACTTCATGGGTGAACTGTTTGGCATCCTGATTGCCACTGCGATGTCCTGGCTGCCCGATTGGGCCTGGTTGCAGGCGCTGGACTGGCTGTTCTGGATCCTTTATGGCGCCGTGATTCTGCTTATGCTGGCTTTCGGTTTTGTGATTGTTGCAAATCTGATTGGTTCCCCGTTTTACGGTTACCTTGCGGAGCTCACCGAGAAGCACCTTACCGGCCAGGAAGTCAGCCCGGACGACGGCTGGGCGACTATCGTAAAAGACATCCCCCGGTCACTCTGGCGCGAAGTGCAGAAAATTGTTTATTACCTGCCGCGGGCCATTGGCCTGTTTATTATCGGTTTGATCCCGGTGGTTAACCTTGTTGCTGCAGTGCTGTGGTTTTTATTCAACAGCTGGATGATGGCACTGCAGTATGTTGACTACCCCGCAGACAATCACAAAGTGAGCTTCAAGGCACTGCGTCAGCTGCTAGGCGATACCAGACTGTCTGCGTTGGGCTTCGGGCTGCCGGTGGCACTGGCTGCCATGGTGCCGGTTCTGAATCTTGTTGTGGTCCCTGCCGCTGTTTGTGGCGCGACCGCTTATTGGGTGCGCGAGAACGGCGCAACACGAAATTAATAAGTCGGGAGGCTTTTTGGACGCATCGGAATTTGTTATTGGCCAGCGCTGGGTAAGTCACAGTGATACGTCGCTGGGCTTGGGCATAGTCACAGATATTTCCGGCCGCCGGGTAACCCTGGGGTTCCCTGCAGCTGACGAAGAACGCACCTACGCCATTGACAATGCACCGCTTTCTCGCATCGTTTACCAGATTGGCGAGGAAATCGAGACCTTCGACGGTGCAAAGTATCGTGTGCGCGCTGTCGAGGACATTGGTGGCGTGCTGCTGTATCACGCCGATGCTGACAGAGAAGATGGCGAGCAACCTGAGGGGGACCTTGAGCAGATATCCGAGGTAAAACTCGCCGGCTCCGTTAATTTTTCTGCACCCCATCAGCGCCTTTTCGCCGGGCAGTTTGATCGTAACGGTGCCTTCCGCCTTCGGTTTGCGACAGTGCAACACATGGACAGGTTGCGGGCCTCTCCCGCCCGGGGCCTGATTGGTGCCCGCACTCAACACTTGCAGCACCAGATCTACATTGCTCACGAAGTGGCCAAACGTCATGCGCCACGAGTGCTCCTGGCAGACGAAGTTGGTTTGGGTAAAACCATCGAAGCAGGTCTTATTCTGCACTATCAACTGCAGACAGGGCGAGCCCGGCGAGCCTTGATTGTGGTGCCAGATTCTCTTATACATCAATGGCTTGTTGAAATGCTCCGGCGTTTCAATCTGCGATTTTCGATTGTTGACCAAAGCCGTTACGACGCCCTGAAAGACAGCGAAGACGATGTCGATGCTCTGATGGACCACATCTTTGGGGGTGACTCCTCTGTTAACCCCTTTGAAAGCGACCAGTTGGTGCTTTGCAGCCTTGATTTTCTGGTGAACAGTGAGAAAGCCCGGAAGGATGTCTTGAGTGCCGGCTGGGACCTGATGATTGTAGATGAAGCGCACCATCTGGCCTGGAGTACAGAAAGTGTCAGCCCCGAATACCAGATAGTGGAGGAGCTTTCGGCAACCAGCGAAGGGCTGTTATTGCTCACGGCAACGCCGGAGCAGGTGGGTGTAGCCAGCCACTTTGCTCGCCTCCGGCTACTCGACCCCGCGCGCTTTCACGACTTGCAGGCGTTTCAGGAAGAAGAGCAGCAGTACGAAGCGATTAACGGCGTCGTGCGGCGCCTGCAGGATGAAGGATCGGATATCCTTGAGGAAGATCGCAATGCGCTGGAAGCCTGGCTGGGCAGCGAGTTGGCGCAGTTGCTGAAGGGGGATTCGCCGCGGCAGCCTATCATTGATGCATTACTCGACCGTCACGGCACAGGGCGCGTTCTGTTCCGTAATACCCGGGCGGCGATTCAAGGCTTCCCCGAGCGACGTGCCAATGCCGCGCCCCTGGACTGTCCCGCCATGTATCAGGGCCAGGAATTTGGTTACCCGGGGTTGGCGCCAGAGCAGTCCGTACCGGAGGAACAATGGCTCGCGGATGACCCGAGAGTTGCCTGGCTGGAGAAAAATCTGGCAGGACTGCGGCCCGCCAAAGTCGTGGTCATCTGTGCCATGGCTGAAACCGCTATGGCATTGGAGAGCTATCTTCAACTCCGGGCAGGCATTCGCAGCGCTGCATTCCATGAGCACTTGAGCCTCGTGGAGCGTGACCGCGCCGCCGCCTACTTTGCCGACGATGAACAGGGTGCCCAAGCGCTTATTTGCTCGGAGATTGGCAGCGAAGGCCGCAATTTCCAGTTCGCGCACCACCTGGTGCTGTTTGATTTGCCGGCTAACCCGGACTTGCTTGAGCAGCGTATTGGGCGGCTTGACCGGATTGGGCAGACTGAAACCATTGATATCCATATCCCCTATCTTCGCAATACCGCGCAGGAGGTTCAGTACCGCTGGTTCCAGGAAGGGCTGAATGCGTTTTCCGAAAGCTGTGCCGTCGGCGTGGCGGTGCAGGAAAAGGTCAGCGAGCAGTGGGAAAGTGCTCTGGCCGGCGATACCTCCGTGCTGGATGGTCTCGTTGAGGCGTCTGCCACCGAGGCCGGCAGGTTGAAAACGCTGCTACAGAACGGCCGGGACGCACTGATCGAGCTCAACTCCTGTCGCCGCGATATAGCCGATACGCTGATTGCCGGTATTGAGGAGGAAGAGAGCTCTGTTCAGGTACGCGATTACATGATGGAAGCCTTCGATATTCTTGGCGTGGAAGTGGAGGATCACTCGGAATACGCCGATATTCTGCGCCCCGGAGAGCAGTACCAGGCCGGCCACGTTGCGGAGCTGCCGGAAGACGGGGTAACCGTCACCTGGGATCGACAGCATGCGCTGGAGCGCGAAGACATTGCGTTCATGAGCTGGGAGCACCCGATGGTAACCGGTGTGATGGACTCGGTGACCAGCTCCGGGTTGGGCAAGGCAGCGCTGGCCAGCCTGTCGGTCAAGGCCCTGCCACCGGGTACTTTGCTGATGGAGGCCCTGTTTACCGTGCATTGTCCGGCCCCGGAAGCGCTGCAGTTGACCCGCTATCTACCGGTCTCGCCTCTGCGGCTGTTGGTCGATGTGAACGGCAAAGAGCTTTCCGCAGCATTGCCCCATGATCGCCTGAACGATCTTTGTTCGAACATTCGCCGGCGCACCGCGCAGGCAGTTGTGCCGCAGATCCGGCCTCAGGTCGAAACCATGGTGGACCATGTTGAACAACTGTCTGCACCGCATCTGGAGCCTATGAAGCAAAAGGCACTGGCGCAGTTAGAGGCAAACTTTGAGCCGGAAATTCGCAGGCTGGAAGCCCTGAAAAAAGTAAACCCGGCTATTCGCGAAGATGAAATTGACTACTTCCGAAACCAGCTGGACGCCGCCCGTGAAGCAATCGGGCGCGCCAGTCTGGCGCTGGAAGGTATCCGGGTTATTGTCACGGCCTGAGAATGTGCATTCTGTGAAACGGTTAACCGTTGGGAGCTGCTGCGCTCGCTAGCCAGTATTCATCCGATGAGATACCGTAAACGTAAGTATTTGAAGTTTCAAACCATGGATGACAGAGAGAGCTTATGATGACTTTTATCCTGTTTCTGGTGGCGCTGACAGCCTTGCTGGTGGTCATGCGACGTGAATCCGGTGCCAAGCCGGCTATTGGTGTGATGATTGTGGTTGGCTTGCTGTCGATGATGTTTGCATCCGGATGGCTGGCCCTGGTTCTCTTTATCGGCGCCGCTATTACGGCTGCGGCCGGATTGCCGGGGTTGCGCCAGAACTGGCTCACGCCACGTGTCTTCGCCATGTTTAAAAAGGTTGCCCCGAAAGTCTCTGATACCGAGAAGGTAGCCCTTGAAGCGGGCACGGTAGGCTGGGACGGCGAACTGTTTACCGGCCGGCCCGACTGGCACAACCTGCTGATCAACCGCCATACCGGTTTGAGCGAAGAAGAGCAGGCGTTTGTGGACAATCAATGCGTTCAGGCCATATCCATGTGCGATGCCTGGGATATTGCTGTCGAGCGCGCCGATCTTCCGAAAGAACTTTGGGATTTCCTCAAGAAAGAAAAGTTTTTCGGGATGATTATCCCGAAAGAGTACGGTGGGTTGGGTTTCTCCGCCAAGGCTCAGACGGCGGTACTGCAGAAAATTGCAGCCAATGAAATGCTCATGGTTTCAGTAGGCGTACCCAACTCTCTCGGTCCCGGTGAATTGCTGCTCAAGTACGGTACTGATGAACAGAAGAATCACTATTTGCCGCGCCTGGCTGATGGTCGCGAAATTCCCTGCTTTGGTTTGACCGGCCCCCGTGCGGGCTCAGACGCCACCTCATTGCCGGATGCCGGCATTGTGTGCAAGCGTATGATCGACGGCAAGGAAGTGGTTGGTATCAAGCTCGATTTTGAAAAGCGCTGGATTACGCTTGCGCCCATCGCAACCGTGGTTGGTTTGGCGTTCCGTATGTTTGACCCGGACGGCCTGCTCGGCGATACCGAAGACTATGGCATTACCTGTGCACTGATACCCCGCGATACCAAGGGTATGGAAATTGGCCGCCGTCATTGCCCCATCGGTAGCCCATTCCTGAACGGTCCGATCATTGGGAAAGATGTTTTTATCCCGCTGGATTACATTATTGGCGGCATGGAAATGGCCGGCCAGGGCTGGCGTATGCTGGTTGAGTGTCTCTCTGTCGGCCGCTGTATCACCTTGCCCTCCGGCGCGGCGGGTTCTGCCGCTTACGCCGTTGGCACTGCGGGTGGTTTCACCCGCATCCGTCGACAGTTCAACACCCCGGTGGCGGATATGGAAGGTGTGCAGGAGCCTTTGGCCCGCATCGCCGCAAAAACCTATATTGCACAATCTGCGGTTAACCACACTGCAAACATGATCGACAAGGGCGAGAAACCCGCTGTCCCATCAGCCATCCTCAAGTATCACCTGACCGAATTCCAGCGTGAAATCCTGACGGACGCCATGGATGTTCACGGTGGTAAAACAGTGACGCTAGGCCCACGTAACTATCTAGGTATTGGCTACAGCGGTGCTGCGGTATCCATTACGGTAGAGGGTGCAAATATCATGACCCGCAGCCTGATGATATTCGGCCAGGGCGCTATCCGTTGTCATCCTTACGTGCTGAAAGAACTGGCTGCGAAAGATAACGACGACATTCATGCATTTGACGATGCCTTCTTCGGCCATGCAGGCCTGATTTTCGGGAATGCTGCACGTGCGTTCACTCAGGGGCTTGGTCTCGGTTGCGCAGACGTACCGTTTGACAGCGCCAGCCGCAAATACGCCCAGGCAGTTGCACGCTTCAGTGCTGCTTTCGGTCTTTGCTCGGATGCGGCCATGACCACGCTTGGCAGCGAGTTAAAAATGCGTGAGCTGATATCTGCTCGTCTCGGCGATATGCTGTCCAACCTGTATCTGGCCTCCATGGTTCTCAAGAACTGGCACGAAACCCAGCCGGTGGAAGGTGAAAAAGAAGTGATGCAGTACAGCCTTGGCTTGTTGTTGCATCGCACAGAAGAAGCGCTGGATGGCTTCCTGCAAAATCTGCCGAATCGCGCGGTTGCTTTGATTCTGCGCGCAGTTACCCTACCTCTGGGCCGGAGTTGGGGTAATCCCCATGACGATCAGGCGCGCAAGCTTGCGCGGTTTATCTCGACAGATACGCCTATCCGTCACAAGCTGCTTGCTAGCACCTGGACCACAGAAGGTGAAGGCGATGTAGAAAACCCCGTGGCTCGTTATAATGATCTGCTGAAAGACTATGACAAAGCCGAGCAACTCTACCGCAAAGCAACCAAAGCCTACGCCAAAGGCGAATTGCCAATGACCGCACTGCACCCGGAAGAGCGCTTCGAAGCGGCGCTGGAAGCGGGGATATACACCAGGGAAGAAGCTGAATTCATGCGCGAGTATGAAGTTGTTGTTCTGGAAATGCTGAGTGTAGACGACTTTCCGTTTGACGAGTTTGCCCGGAACAAGGAAACGTTGATTGATCACAACCCGGCATAAAATGGTGATTGGCGAACATGTGGCTATCGATCCTTGCCGTTAGCGCTGGCGCCGTTCTCGGCGCCAATCTGCGCTGGTTGTTGGGGCTATGGCTGAATACAAGCTATCACGCCATTCCCCTGGGAACGCTTGCAGCCAATCTCGGAGGAGGTTGGCTGGTTGGGTTGCTGATCGGGTATTTCAGTCATTCCAGTGCGCTGGCGCCCGAGTGGCGCCTGTTTGCCATCACCGGTCTGTGCGGTGCCCTGACAACCTTCTCCACGTTTTCCCTTGAGATGTTTGCTGCGATTCAAGAGGGTAAATGGGCCATGGCGGTAACCGGTATTCTGGTTCATGTCCTTGGCTCCATTCTGATGACGGCGTTGGGTATTTACTTCTTTGGTCTTGTGAAGGGCTGACTGGTAACTTTACGTACAGGATTTGTTTCAAATCTACTTGGCAAGCCGGTTATTCAGTAGTAGAGTGTTTTGGAAGGAAAGATTCAGTAAAGCATTTCATGAATAAGACGTACTCCGCAGTTAGTAGTGACCGTCCTGTTTTTGATTCCGCGAGTTCTGTATTTCCGTAAAACGCTGACCAGCCACATTCAGTGAATGGCAGCAGATAATATGATTGATTTCAGGAAGTTTAAGTATGTCTACTACTACCGGTACTGTTAAGTTCTTCAACGAAGCAAAAGGCTTTGGCTTTATCACTCGTGAAGGCGGCCCGGACGTTTTTGTTCATTACAGCGCTATTCAGGGCAGCGGTTTCAAGACTCTGGCCGAAGGCCAGCAAGTTGAGTTCACCGTTACCCAGGGCCAGAAAGGTCCTCAGGCGGAGAACGTTACTCCTCTCTAATCCCGTTCGGATAGAGTAGTAACCGCCAAAAAGGCAGCTTCGGCTGCCTTTTTTTGTTGGAATGGACCTGTTAATTTCATGCGCCGGGGCCTTGATGTGATACATTTCAGCCGGACACTGAGTATTACTGGGTTAAACAACCGGAGAGCTTATGAAGCTGATTGGATCGAGTACCTCGCCCTATGTTCGGCGCATCCGAATTTTGCTGGACGAAGAGCGTTACGACTTCGTTAATCTCGATATTTACGGCGCAGACCGGGATGAAATCAGGCGGACCAATCCGGCGCTTAAAATACCGGTTCTGGAAAACGATGGTCAGGAAATCTACGACTCCCGAATTATTTCCCGTTATATCAGCGCCAAGCAAGGCAAAGACCCACTTACCTGGGATCAGCAGAACCAGCTCACCCTGATTGATGGCGCCAACGACTCAGCCGTCATTCTGCTTCTGGCCAAACGCTCCGGGCTGGATGTAGACACCCCGGGCGTATTGTTTTTTGATTTGCAGCGCGAGCGCATCATGACCACCATGCGCACGCTCGCCGCGCAGGTGGAAGACGGTCAGTTTGAAGATTGGAACTACCCGGCAATGTGCCTCTATTGCCTGGTGGACTGGCTGGAATTTCGTGATCTGGTTCACTTCGCCGGTATCGAGAGCCTGCTTGCCTTCCGGGACAGCCGGAAAACCAACCCCTGGGTTGCCGAAACAGATCCGCGTAATTCATAAGCGCGATATGCCCGAAGGTGCCCGGTTTTCCGGGTACCTTGTCATGCGGTAGTTGTCGTTAATCCCTACTCTTTCCAGCTTTTCCTGTCTGAATACCCTTCTCCCAACGGATAGTTTGTCGCAATTGGACATCGTGTTGTCGTAATTTGGCAGTGCGTTTTTGACCTGAGCGGACTAATTTCTACGCAGGCGCCTTTAAGGTGCACGCTGCAATGTTTCGGGCGACGATTGCCTGATACCGGGAATTTACAGGGAAAAGAATAATGAAAAGACTGACGAGACGGGATTTCTTGAAAGCGTCCGCCATGGGTATGGGTGCGGTGGTCATCTCTACAGGCCTGGCTGGCTGTGTACTGGACAGTGATGACAAGCGCTCAACGACGTTTACCCATGGGGTTGCCAGTGGCGACCCTCTGGCGGACGGTGTCGTTCTCTGGACTCGAGTGGTGCCAGATAAAGATCTTGATAAAGCCGTGAGCGTCGCTTGGGAGGTCGCAACAGACAGGGAGTTTGAGAACCTTGTTCATTCCGGCACTGCAGACGCTAGAAGGGCACACGATTTTACGATCAAAGTCGATGTGCGGCGCCTTTCCGCAGGTCAAACCTACTACTACCGGTTCCATACGTCCGACAGCCAGTCGGTCGTCGGCACAACCCTGACCTTACCCGAAGGTAGCGTCGACTCTGTGCGGTTGGCGGTGGTTTCTTGCGCCAATTACCCGGCGGGCTATTTCAACGTCTATCGTGAAATCAGTAAGCGCGATGATCTGGATGCAGTCGTGCATCTGGGTGACTATATTTACGAATACAGCAGTGAGGCTGGCAGCTATGGCGCAGCAGACGCGGCTGCGCTGGGGCGTACATTCCCTGCGGACAACAACCTTGAGCTGATCAGGCTTAATGATTACCGGCGCCGCTACGGCATCTATCGGGGCGATAGCGATCTACAGACCCTGCATAGCAAAGTACCGTTCATCGTGGTCTGGGATGACCATGAGATAGCCAACGATGCCTGGGAAAATGGCGCCAGCAACCATAATGATGGTGAAGGCGATTATGGCACGCGGAAGCTTGAGGCGTTGCAGGCGTACTTTGAGTGGATGCCTATTCGCCCGGTGATCGAGGGCAACGATGAAGCTATTTTCCGCACTTTCCAGTTTGGCGACCTGGTGGCCCTGCATATGTTGGACACCCGCCATATGGGCCGGGATGAGCAACTGGACTATCTGGACTATTTCACGGCCACCGGGCTGGATCAGGCCCGTTTCATAGCCGATGTCGGAAGTACGAACCGTACTTTACTCGGAGCAGAGCAGCTGCTCTGGCTGCAAGCCTCGATGGGGTATTCCTCAGCTACCTGGCAAGTGTTGGGGCAGCAAATACTGATGGGGCGAATGAACCTGCCGGCAGAGTTGCTCGTCAAAATTGCAACAGAGGACTTTAACGGTTTGCCCCAACAACTTGGGGAGCTTGCAGCACTCAAGTATAGGCAGCTGCAAAATGACCCCTCCCTGACACCAACAGAGTTGGCTCGGATAAACACCGTTGCCCCATACAACCTTGATGCGTGGGACGGTTACCAGTATGAGCGCGAAGTGGTCTTGGGCACCGCAAAGCAGTTGAACAAGAATCTTGTGGTACTGGCCGGCGACACACATAACGCTTGGGCTAACAACCTGAAAGATATTAATGGCGACCAGATTGGCGTGGAGTTCGCAGCATCGTCGGTTTCTTCGCCGGGCCTTGAAGAGTATCTCGAGCTGCCAGAGAACCAGATTGCTGGCGCCGAGCAGGGAATCGGCCTTCTGGTGGATGATCTGGACTATCTGAATATCAATCAGCGCGGTTATATGGTGGTGACTTTTACAGCCCAGGAAGCCCGGGCCGACTGGTATTTCGTTGATACCATCAAATCCCGGGACTACGCCATCGACACGGCGCGCAGCGAGAGCCGCATCGTCCGGCCTGGTGCAGGCAACCGGCGTGTGGAGCCGGCGCCCGTCTGATTGTCAGCGCAGGCCGCGGGTGATCAGGGTTGGGTCACCGCGGCCCTCCACTGCGGCCAGTTCGGCGCTGGACAGCCACTCTCCGGGAGGCTTGTCCAGAACACTGGCGCAGGCCGCCAGAGCGTGGGCCCAGGAACAACGGTTGGTAAACAGCATACCGGCCTCGTTCAGTGTGCCGCCCCGGTTGACATAGCCGAGGACTCTGCTTCGGCCCGGATCCGGGAATAGCGGGTGAAGATGTCCGCGGAATACTTCAGGTCGCATGTGTGTGAGCGCGACTCTGCGGTGCAGTCGATTCGGTAACAGGCGCTCGCGCTCAAACACGGACATGCAACTTTTCGCTTCCAGAGTGTCCCTTGGCTCGCGGAAACGCCCCGGCTCCTGTAGGTAGACCAGGCGGAACGACGTGCCGGTTTCGCGCAGGCGCTCGCAGGCGCGAATCGCCTCGGATAGCTGGTAGGCGCCGTTTGCAATGAGCAATATTGGCTCTCCTCCGGACGTATCCTCGTCAACCACCAATGCGCCCTGCCGGGCAAGCGCTTCCGCTTCGTGAGTATCAAAAACGCAAGGCCGTTCCCTTTTTGGAATGACCATGCAACTGATTTTTCCTCGCCCCGTGAAAACTGATGGGAGAACTGCCAGGGTACTGTTGTAGTCAGCAGGGAAGATGACCCGCGACACATCGCCCATTTCTCCCAGCAGGCTTTCACAGAAAGTTGTGTCCTGGTGGGACTGTTCGTTTTTGCCGTTTTCCCAGGTATGGGAAGTGGCAATAACCGGCATGCCCAGCCAGCGCGCCGGGCGACCAACGGCTTTCTGGTGGCGTGAGAAAATGAGTTCCTGCCGGATGGCGCCAAGCATTTTTACGCAGAAGGCTTCGTAGCTCGCAACCAGGTTGAGCCCTGCCTTGTTCGCCAGACAGGCGGATACAACGGCTTCTTCGTTGAGCACGGTGATGATTTTTCCGTGCACCGATTCCGATGAGTTTTCGGGGTCGTTCGCCCGATGCTTGAGATCTTCCAGAACACCGGTCAGGCGATTGCTCGCGAGCTCGTCAGGGTTGCCCACTCGGGCCCGGAGGTCAGGGTTTTGCGCAACAAGAGCCCGGAAAAAGCTATCCACTGCCAGCATCGGGGAAACCGGATCGTGGCGCGCGGGAATGGCTGGAATAACGATGTCTGGCGGATTGCGTTTTGCCAGTGGGTGGTCGCGCTCCAGAGGGCGAGCCTGCTGTTCGTGTTCCTTCAGGTTCAGCACGCTGTGTGCAAGTTCTTCCGGATCGACCCATAGGCGAGCGGCATGTTCCTGAAACAGCTCCCGGGAGCGCACATCCATCCGCGGGTTCCCCGGCAGCGGCAGGTTATGGGCAGAGTTCAGGCCTGCGCCGTAAAAACCAAAGCCTTTGACGGTTTCCGCAATGCCATAGGGAATACGAATCGGGTAATCCTGTTCGCCTTCCAGCGCACGGTCGCCCCGATATTGAAGAGAGAGCTCCATTTCAGTCAGGGCGCACACAAACGCCGCCGGGTCGTGGCCATCAAACCGGAAGGGATCAAAGCCCCGGGCTGCCAGATGCGCCTCGAAGCGTTCGAGCCCTTCCCGTGTACCCAGCTCGGTGCGCTGTTCAATGCGGCGACCGTTGGCAATCATGATCGGCGTTACCAGACCACAGTCGGCCGCCCGCCACCAGCGGGGGATCCAGTCGCTACCGCGTTGCTCTTCAGCGGCGCCGTCAGAAAGAAACGCTACCAGTGACTCACCAGGCAATGGCATATGGGCGTACTGGAGTTCTGCAAAGCCCAGATAACCGCCCTCGATAATGCCGCCCGCCGTGTATGGGTTCACGTGACTACCCAATGGCGCCGCCATACTGCCGTCCGGTTTTTGCTGGTAGCTGTAAAAATCCGCTACCATTCGTGACAGCCCGCCTGTTCCTGTATAACGTTCATGCTGTTCCGGGAGCAGATTACCGGTCAGTACGTTCAGCGCGTCGATGGCTGCCACGCAATGCCCCTGGCCCATCAGCCAGCTTCGGGTTCGCCCGGTCAGGTTATTGAGAGCCATGTATGCCGCGTAAGCGGGCACCATATTCAGTGCTCCGCCGGTATGGCCTTCAGGGTTGCTTTTGAAATCCCGTGCCGCCAGCGGGGCGCCAGAGCTGTCAACGCGTGTGGCATAAGTCATGTGCACAACCAGCCACAGACCCGCGCTGGTCAGCCGGTCGAGATCTGCCAGTTTGCGATAGACGGTTGCAGTATCGGGTTGAAGCCCGGCAGCCACAAGGCGTGAAGCGAGCGCCTGTACGTGATCGCAGGTGGTAGCGGTGTGCTGGATCACGCCATAGCCGCGGCGCCAGAGTTCATACTCAGGGCAAGCCGTTGATGGCGAAGTGGGTGATGACATGGCGTGCCTCCACGGCTTGATTATTTGAATGCGATTTTAAGACACGCAGCCCGAAAATCGTTTGATACAGGTCAGTCAGACCTGCTTCTGACACCAAACGCAGTTTGTGAACACTTTTTATGAGGAGAGACCGATGACCGATGACAAGCGCCGCCGTTATTCCGCCCCTGTGGTGGACGGTATTGGCAAGTCCGCCAGCCGTGCGATGCTCCGGGCCGTCGGCTTCACCGATGAAGATTTTCGCAAACCCCAGATTGGTATTGCTTCAACCTGGAGCAACCTGACGCCCTGTAATATGCACATCCACGAGCTGGCAGAAGCCTCCTCGGCGGGTGCCGATGCGGCGGGTGGCAAGTCACTGATCTTTAACACCATCACCGTTTCCGACGGCATTGCCAACGGCACTCTCGGGATGAAGTACTCTCTGGTTTCCCGCGAAGTCATCGCAGACTCCATAGAAACCGTCGCTGGCTGCGAAGGATTTGACGGGCTGGTCGCCATCGGCGGCTGTGACAAGAATATGCCGGGCTGCATGATGGGTCTTGCCCGCCTGAACCGGCCATCGGTGTTTGTGTACGGCGGCACCATCATGCCCGGTGAAAACCACACGGATATTGTTTCGGTTTTCGAGGCGGTGGGCGCTCACGCCCGGGGTGACCTTGACTTGATCGAGGTAAAGCAAATCGAGGAAACAGCCATTCCAGGCCCCGGTTCCTGCGGCGGCATGTACACCGCCAATACCATGGCATCCGCGATTGAGGCCATGGGCATGAGCCTGCCCGGCAGCTCAGCTCAGAATGCGGTATCCGACACCAAGACGGACGATTGCCGAGCCGCCGGTGCGGCGGTTCTGAATCTTCTGGACAAAGATATCAAGCCTTCGGATATCATGACCCGTCAGGCATTTGAAAATGCCATTACCGTTGTGATTGCCCTGGGCGGTTCAACCAACGCGGTGCTCCATCTTCTGGCCATGGCCAGCACCGTTGATGTTGAGCTGAGTCTGGAAGATTTTGTCGAGCTTGGTAAGCGCGTGCCTGTGCTGGCAGACCTGCGCCCGAGCGGGCATTACATGATGTCAGAACTGGTGGCGATTGGCGGTATTCAGCCCCTGATGAAGATGTTGCTGGAGCGGGGCTTGCTGCACGGGGACTGTCTGACCGTAACCGGGCAGACGATGGCGGAAAACCTGAAGCATGTTGCGCCTTACCCTGAGGCACAGGACATCATTCATGCCTTTGACAATCCTGTCAAGGCCGACAGCCATTTGCGCATTCTCTACGGCAACCTCGCTCCGGAGGGCTCGGTGGCGAAGATTACCGGAAAGGAAGGTACTCACTTTTCCGGTCGCGCCCGGGTATTCCACTCTGAAGAAGAGGCCCAGGACAGAATTATGGATGGGACGGTCGTTGCCGGTGATGTGCTGGTTATCCGCTACGAAGGGCCCAAAGGAGGCCCGGGTATGCGCGAGATGCTGACGCCGACGTCGGCAATCATGGGTAAAGGGCTTGGCAACGATGTGGCGCTGATTACAGACGGTCGTTTTTCCGGCGGCAGCCACGGTTTTGTTGTCGGTCACATTACGCCGGAAGCCGCAAACGGTGGCCCCATTGCGCTGGTTGAGGATGGCGATACAATTACCATTGATGCGGTTGCCAACAGCATTGAGCTGAATATATCCCCTGAAGAACTGGAGCGCCGGCGTGCCGCTTGGGCAGCGCCCGAGCCACGCTTTACCCGCGGAGTGCTGGCAAAATACGCCCGCACCGTAAGTTCCGCATCCACGGGTGCCGTTACCGATCTGCCGTAGAGCATTAGAAGTCGCAAATATTAACAGTTCACCAAGAGTGTAATCGATGTTCAGAACGAAGATGGCGAAGATTCTGTTGTGGCTTTTTTTCAGTCTGCCGATGGTGGTTTGCGCCCACTCCAAAGAGTCCGGTAAAGTTGACGTCGATATTCAAGGCCCGAACCTGGCATCCGTGAATGCGGCTGTGGCCCTGGCAGGTAGCAATGATCTGATGTTTGGTAAAAACGCGGACCGGCCTGTCCCCATTGCCTCTATTACCAAGGTGATGACAGCACTGGTGGTCCTGGAGTCTGGCGCGCCGCTGGATGAATGGCTGGTTTTCCTGAAACGCCATACGTCCGCGGCGGCCAACGCCTACAGCCGTATCCGGATAGGCTCGCAGATGCGTCGTGCAGATGTGTTACGCATTGCTCTCATGTCATCAGAAAACTTTGCGGCCTACACGCTTGCCCGAAGTCACCCGGATGGCTTTGACGGGTTTGTGGCGGCCATGAACGCCAAGGCCAAAGCGCTTGGCATGACGGGCACCCGGTTTGTGGATCCGACGGGACTTTCGGCAGCGAATCTCTCAACCGCCGGGGATCTGGTAAAGCTTGTCAATGCGGCTGCCGAGTATCCTGAGATCAGGGAGTACTCCACAACCAATTATTTCCGTGGCCAGTTCCGTAAGCCCCGGTACAGTTTGTCGTTTGGCAATACCAACGCTCTGGTGCATCGTGACAGCTGGGGTGTAGGCTTGAGCAAAACCGGCTATCTGTCGGAGGCTGGTCGCTGCCTGGTGATGGTCTCCAATATGAACGGCAAACAGGTGGTTACGGTTCTGCTGGACTCACTGGGAACCCGGTCACCCATGGGAGACGCCGGGCGTATCAAACGCTGGCTGGATACCGGCGCACGTGGAAAAGTGGCGAACGTCGCGCGGAAATATGCACTGGAAAAGAACGCTGCCTATAACTCCGTCGTGGGCCACAGCACGACGACTGCACTGAAATAAGCCTTAATAAAACCCGTGCGGAAGCACGCGACACCTTGAGCAGGGTAGAGACTCCATGATCCGGATTTTTACGACGGGCGGCACCATCGACAAGGTGTACTTTGACGCCAACAGCGAGTTTGAAATCGGTGAGTCTCTGGTGCCGGAACTGTTGGCAGAATCCAATATCCACGAGGGTTATATTCTTCAGGGGCTGTTGCGTAAGGACAGTCTGGAAATGACCGATGGGGATCGTACGCAGGTTCTTGAGGCTGTCTCAGGCTGCGACAGCGACCGCATTCTGATTACGCATGGTACTGACACCATGGCTGAAACTGCCCAGGCACTGTCGTCGCTGAATGACAAAACCATTGTTCTCACCGGGGCCATGCAGCCTGCCCGCATGCGCCGCAGTGATGCGGTTTTCAATATTGGCTTTGCCTGGGCAGCCGTGCAACTTTTGCCGCCTGGAGTCTATGTTGCCATGAACGGAGAAGTGTTCGAGGCAGGAACCGTAAGGAAAAACCTGAGAGCCCAGCGCTTCGAGCGCACCTGAACTTAGCAGGCCGAGGCGACTTCCTGTTCTGTCAGCTCCCGATAATCGCCGGGGTCCAGCGCCGGGTCCAGTGTAATGCTTCCGATACTTTGTCTGTGCAGAGCTTCTACATGACTGCCCACCGCGGCCAGCATGCGCTTGACCTGATGATAGCGCCCTTCTGAAATCGTTAACTCAATCAGCTTTTGCTCCAGAATCTTTACCTGTGCAGGCTTTGTCGGCTTTGCATCGTTATGGAGCATAACGCCCGTTTTCAACTCTTTAATGGCCGACTCTGAAAGGGGCGTGCTCAGGCTCACCCGGTAGGTTTTCGGGCAGTCTACTCTCGGCGAGGTGATCCTGTGGGACCATTGGCCGTCGCTTGTCAGCAGCAGCAAACCGGTGGTATCGGCGTCCAACCGGCCGGCAATGTGAAGCTTGCTGGTCAGCTCTGCTGGCAGAAGGTCCAGCGCTGTGGGGTGGTCGCTGTCGCGCGTCGCACTGATGACTCCTGCGGGCTTGTTGAGCATCAGATAACGCTCACCCGGCAGAGTTAGCCGCACACCTTCCAGCATGACCTGAGCTCCGGTTGGCAAATGTTTACCGGTACCCTTCCAGACCTCACCGTCTACCTCGACGTTACCAGCATGTATGGCGCGCCTGGCTTCTTTGCGTGAAAGTGTTGAGCTTGTGGCAATAAACTGATCAAGACGCATGGTTTTAGCACTCCTCGCCGGGGGCCGGCGTCGCAAAACTGGCAAGGCACAGCACTGGAATGGCTCCGGTCGTGCGGGCCCAGAGTAACGGTAGTGCCCCGCTATTCATGGCTCGCCTTGGCGCTCGTTCACCATTAGCCGGTGTAAGGCTACCATCCTGTTCATAGGCCAGTACAAAAGAAAACGGATGAGCTCCCGGGATGCCCAGGCGAACATCGGTTGCGGTGATTTCGCCATTGGTTGCTCTGTAGTCGAGAAAGCCCCGGGTAAACCATTCCAGCCGGCGGGCTTCCGGCAGCTGTGCTACGGAGTTTGCGAGCGTCGGTTGGCGGCGGAAGTACTCGAGCGTTAAGGGAGCGTCATCATCCAGAAAGCCGGTAACAATTTCAACTCGCTGCTGGTCAGTGATCGCAGTGGCGCGCCAGAGTACCGTGTTGAATGGCATAGGTTGTACCAGCAGCCGGGCGTCAGAGAGGCCGGCTTTTGCGAGTGCAGGTTGCACGCGCTCGGTAATAACCTGCTGAGCAACAAAAGACCAGCAGAGGTACGCAGTGGACAGAAGCAGACCAGCCGTTATGGCACGCAATGCGGGAGGGCGAATCAGGAAGGCCGCGCAGCCTGCGAGCAGGGGAAGAGTATACAGCGGATCAATGATGAAGATGCTGCTAATCGCAAGAGGCCTGCCAACCGGCCAGAACAGTTGGGTGCCATAGGTGGTAAAGGTATCCAGAAGGGGGTGGGTCATCAGCACCAGGGCGGTCAGCAGCAGCCAGCGCGGGAATCCCGGTTCCGGCTTCCAGCGCCAGAGCAAGGCCGCAAGTAACAGCGACAGGGGTGCAAGGACGAACAGCGAATGGCTGAAGCCGCGGTGTTGGGTGAAATTCGCAACCGCCGTTCCGTAATCAATCAGCACATCGAGATCGGGAAGCGTGGCCAGCAGTGCGCCGGTCAGAAGAGCCGGCCGCCCGAGAGCCTTGCCTGCCACAAGGCCTGCTATTGAGGCGCCAAGAGCTGCCTGAGTGATTGAGTCCATGAATTCCGTAAAAGTAGAAAGTGATGGTAAGTATTATGCGCGGAATGGGGATTCAGATCACGGGGAGAAAGAATTGCCAATAAAACAGGTGTTAAAAAAACCGACACCCCGGGCTTGTTGAAAGCGCGGGGTGTCGGTTTTGTACTATGTGCACTACAGGATTATGGCGTTCCTGTTGGTGTCTCAGTCAATCACGCGGCTTTGCGGCGACGTGCCATGCCAAGGCCAGCCAGGCCCAAGCCGAGCAGGGCCAGGGTGCCGGGCTCTGGGACTGCCGTTGCGTTCAGTTTTGCGAATAGCTCGTACTGACGAATAGTGTCTTCGGGAGTGCTGGCATCAGCATTGAAGCCAAGCAGTTCCAATGTGTACTCAAATCCGCCAAGAACGAAGCTAGAGCTTGTAACCGTAGCGCCAGTTTGCGAGATCACGTCATTAACCGGGCCGTCGTTTTCATTCCAGCACCAGAACAGGAAGCAAGATTGGTATACACCGTTGTCAACAGTTTCGGTGTGTGAAAATACAAACTCACCATTCGATGTGCTGGTTTCACCAAAGCCTGAAAAGCCAAGTGTTACGGCGAGATCAGTGGATGTCAGTGTTGGTCCGGTGACTTGTTCGTTTATGTGGGTCAGTGAGCCGAGGCTGAAAACAGAATCATCAATAATCTGCATTGGCAGAGGGGATGCGCCTGTAAAGCTGTAGCTGCTTTGCGGCTTTGGATTCCAGCGACTACCGGTGTCGCCCCAGCTGATTGTGCTGGTGTTGTTCCCATCGGCCAAACTGCCGTTGCTCTTCAGAGCGTTTTCAAAAACGCCGTCAATGGATGTCACATCAACCGGAAATGCCGCAACACTCATGGCCGCTGTCAGCAGCAGTGCACCAAGGGATCCTTTCGCCAACATCTTCATGGCCTTACTCCTAGCTTTAAATGATGAAATGACACAATTCATTTTGTGTCGCAACTCGCTACTTCTAAGCTAGTTTCGTGCCAACTAATAATATCTATTAATAACAATTACTTGCTGTCTTTGCTTGGTTTCTGTGTAAAGAAAACTGACAGGTCTGGTTAGTTGTTTACTCCAAGGTCATCAAGCAACTCTTGTCCCGGGAAGCCATCAGCGATCATCCCGTTATCATGCTGATACTTGCGGATAGCTGAGCGGGTTGCGGGTCCGGTAATTCCATCCGGTTTGCCGGCATCGTATCCGCGTTCATTGAGAGCAGCCTGAAGTTCAAGCACTGTGTCTCGTGAGAGTGCGGGTGTATCTACTGGGGGTGGATTCTGGAGCAGCCCGGCGCCGGCAATGCGGTCTGCGAGGTGGCCCACTGCAATGGCGTAAAACTCCGAACGGTTCCAGCCCATGATCACCTTGAAGTTGTGATACGCGAGAAAGGCAGGCCCTTGATGGCCGGCAGGAACAATCAGCGCAGCGGTAATATCTTCCCGAGCAAGGGCTTTGCCGAATGCATCAGTAATGCCCAGTTCCCGCCACTTGCTCAACTCAAGGCGGCGACCGTCGGCAAGAGAGTAGTCAAAGCTCTCTGGCAGCAGCACCTCTCGGCCCCAGCGATAATCTCCATCCCAGTTCATGGACTCGAGAAAACGCCCGGCGGACATCATGGCGTCTGGCAGGCTGTTCCAGAGATCACGGCGCCCGTCGCCATCGGCGTCGACGGCATGTTTCAGAAACACGGTGGGCATGAACTGTACGTGGCCCATGGCGCCAGCCCAGGATCCTTCCATCTGTTCTGCCGGTATGGCGCCTTCATCAATAATCCGCAGTGCGGCAATCAGCTGTTCGGTAAAGAACTTGCTGCGGCGGGCGTCACAGGCCAGTGTTGTCAGCGAATCCGGCACGGACATTTTGCCGAAATAGCTGCCAAAGTTGGTTTCCAGCCCCCAGAAGGCAACAAGATAGGCTGCGGGAACGCCCGTTGCCTCGGTAACCCGTTCCAGCAGAGCGCTGTGCTCTTTTATCAGCTCACGGCCCTTGTTCACCCTGTCATCGTTAACCCGACGGTTCAGGTAGTCTGCAAACGTGGTGGTGAACTCGGGCTGTCTGCGGTCCAGCTCGATTACCCGGTCTACGTGCTCGACCCTGGTCATGACCTCCTGAGCCGTTTTCGCACTGACTCCGGCCGCAATGGCTTTTTCCTGCAATTGCAGCTTGCACTCTTCGAAGCCATCGGATGCTTCCAGAACGGCCTCACTGTCTGCCACTTTAGCCATTGCAGGCAGGGTGGCGATAGCCAGAATGGCGGATACAGAAAGACGGCACGCCATATGCCGGTTGGGCAGAATCCTTGCAAGCTTGGTCAGCACGTGAAACCTCGATCAGGGTAAACGGTGTGGATGATGCTTGATCCCATGGTAGCGTGTTTTGGGGTCAGGGAAATACTTAACGAGGCCACCGGGAGTGACAGTTCTTTAACCTGGTGCATGCGGGGCCTTGTGAAAGGGTGTCGCTATCTGCGTTTACGTTTGAAGTTTGTGGTTTTTTGTAGCTTGCAGGTTTTCCCGGCGGGCCTTTGTTCTATAGTTGAGCGAAACCTTTACAAGAGTTCGGAACATGGCAACGCTGAAAGCGCTGGTGGTTGATGACGCCAGTTTTGTAAGAGATCTGGTTAAGCGGACGATACGCCAGCGCTTTCCGGTGATAGAAACCACCGATGCGCAGAATGGCCGGAGGGCGCAGTCGCTTATGTCCCGGGCGAGCTTTGATCTGATTCTGTGTGACTGGGAGATGCCGGAGATGTCTGGCCTCGAGCTGTTGCAATGGATGCGTCAGCAGCCCCAGTACGAGAAAGTGCCTTTTATCATGATTACCAGTCGAGGCGACAAAGATCATGTGATCGAGGCTGTGAAAGAGGGTGTGTCTGAGTATCTGGGCAAGCCTTTCAGTCCGGAAGGCCTGAGCAAGAAAATCATCAAGGTGATGGGGGGGACCCTCAAAACTGCCATGGACCAAAACGGCAAATCCATGGCTGGGCCGACCGATGCTCTCAAAGAGTCGGCGGCTTTGCTAACGCAAAAACGTGAGCCCTTGCCGACCGCTGCGACTCAACCTGCGCCTGGAGCCTCTGCCCAACCATCTGCGGAAGGCTCAAAACCGGCAGTTTCAAAAGGCAGTATGAGCCTGGCCTCGATTCGTTTTGCCGAAAGTACGCTGAGATCAGCGGTCAAGGATATCAACCTGACGGAAGTACGAGTGATTGCGAAGCGGGAGCAGGCGTTTCCGGGCATCCTGGATCAGGCGGTGGTTGATATAGAGATCGGCGATGGGCAGATGGCAAGGCTGAACGGCTATGTGCACCAGTTGCAGGCCGTGGACAAACGTCAGGACACAGACTTCGTCAGCGTAACCATCCGCTTTGTGGACGAGGATCCGAAAAAGCTTGAGGATCTGTCCCGGTTTGTTGCGCGTTTCAGAGCTGGTAAGCGTTAAGCATCACCCACACCCATCGTATGACTTTGAGGATTCTCAAGCACTCGTTCCGGGGGGAAGTGACAGACAAATTCGCTGCCTTCACCGAGGCGGCTGTGTATTTCCAGACTGCCATCATGATTGATCAGCACGTGCTTGACGATGGCCAGCCCCAGACCGGTTCCCCCGGTGTCTTTATGCCGGCTGGGATCGGCACGGTAAAAGCGTTCCGTGAGCCGGGGGATATGAACCTGATCGATACCGGCGCCTGTATCTTTTACCGAGAGGTGTCCCCCCTCAGTGTTGGCGAACCAGGCGACGGTAATCCGGCCGCCGGCAGGCGTGTATTTTACCGCGTTAAATATCAGGTTGGAGAATGCACTACGTAGCTGGTTTTCATCGCCTTTAAGCAAATGTGGGTCAATTGCCTCGAAAATGATCTCGTGCTGCTTTTCACCGCTGAGTGTTCGCGCGTCCTGGCAGATCTGTCGAACCAATCGATCAACATCCGTTGGAGTATCACTCACAGTCTGTTCGCCGGTTTCGATCCGGGATAGCAGAATGAGATCGGTAACCAGCGTCTCCATGCGAAAAGACTGGGTAGCCATCGTATTGATGGCTCGTCGCCATTTGGATGGCAATTCATCAGCGTTGTCCGCAAGGGTTTCCAGGTAGCCACTGATCACAGTAAGCGGAGTCCGCATTTCGTGGGAAACGTTACTCACAAAATCCCGGCGCATCTGCTCCAGTTGATGCAGTCGCGTGACATCTTTGGCTACGATGAGACGGTCTTCCTCTCCGAACAGGCTGATCTGGATTTGTAGATGAATATGGGGTCTGGCGGGTGAATGCAGCTCCAGCGGCTCACGGTAATCTTTGGCGTCGAAGTAGGATTTGAAGGCCGGTGTGCGGATGAGGTTATAGATGTACTGGCCCTGATCCGTGTTACGACGGAACCCCAGCAGGTGTTCTGCCGAACCGTTCCACCACTCCATGGCACCACGGGCGTTGGTCATGATGACGGCATCACGCATGGCGTTGGTGGATTCCTGTATGCGGTCGATCCTGGCCCGTAGCTGGTCACGGGTTAAAAGATAGTTCTGGTTGAGCTTGTGCAGCTTGTCGAACAGATCGCCCCAAATGCCCAGACTCTGGGGGGCTTCATCGTTGGCATCCGGGTCTGCCAGCCATTGCGCCAGTCGACGGGTCTGGTTGAGAGTCCACAGCAGATAGAACCCTAGCCCGGCGGTCAGTCCGTAAACAGGATATCCCAAATAGAGGCCGGCAAGAGTGGTGCCTGTGAGGCCGGCAAGTGTGTAGCGCAGGTGTCGCGACCAGTTTTGCTGCATTAAAACCTGCCTTGAAATATCTTCGTGGGTTGCAGCAGCCTGTCAGGCTGGCTGGGTGGAAAACCGGTAGCCGGCGCCTCTCACGGTCTGAATCAGATAGTCGTGGCGTTCTCCGAGAGCTTTGCGCAGGCGCCGGATGTGTACATCAACGGTTCGCTCTTCGACGTAAACGTTGCCGCCCCACACCTGATCCAGGAGCTGTGAGCGGGTATACACTCGTTCCTGATGCGTCATGAAGAATTGCAGCAAGCGATACTCGGTAGGCCCTACGTTCAGAAAGCTGTCGTTGGCGGCGACACGATGGCTTGAGGGGTCCAGTGTCAGCCCGTCGACTTCTATGGGTGCATCGATACCGGGAGGCGTTGCCCGGCGAAGCACGGCTTTCAGTCGTGCGACAAGTTCCCGGGGGCTGAATGGCTTGGTGATGTAATCATCAGCGCCAACTTCCAGACCGCGGATCTTGTTGTCCTCCTCGACTTTGGCGGTGAGCATGATAATGGGGATGTCTGCGGTAGTTTCTTCTTTTTTCAGGCGCCTGGCGAGCTCGATGCCGCTGGTGCCGGGGAGCATCCAGTCAAGCAAAATGATATCCGGTTGCCTGTCTATAATCAGGGCGTGGGCCTCACGGGCGTCTGCAGCTTCCAGGCACTCGTAATCGGCCATCTCCAGGGCGACTGCAATCATTTCCCGGATGGCGGGTTCGTCGTCGACAATCAGGACGGTTTTTCCAGACATAAGCTATAACCTGTATCAGACCTTGATTTGTTGCGGACTTATTACAACGCCCCAGTGTTACAACCATGTGACAGGTGTTATCAGGAAATAATCAAATCGACGACCAAACCAACGAAAACGGCAAATCCTGCCCAGTTGTTGTTCAGGAATGCTTTGAAGCAACCATCGCGTTCGCGGTCCTTGGCCAGAAACTGTTGGTAGATAAACAGGCAGGCCATGGCAACCAGCCCCAGATAGTAGAAGGTTCCTAGTTCAACACGGTGGCCCACAATAATGAGAATGAGCACCACCATGGTCTGAAGTGCGCCAATGATGACGCGGTCGGCATCACCGAAGAGGATGGCCGTGGATTTAATACCGACCTTGAGGTCGTCGTCGCGGTCAACCATGGCATAAAACGTATCGTAAGCGACAGTCCAGAGCACGTTGGCGGTGAACAGCAGCCATGTGATCTGGCTGAGTTCGCCGGCCTCGGCGGCCCACGCCATGGGGACGGCCCAGGAGAAGGCGGCGCCGAGAAACAGCTGTGGCAAGTGGGTATAGCGTTTGGTGAAGGGGTAAATAAAAGCCAGAAGTGCGCCACCAAAGGACAGGTAAAGAGTGAGCGTATTGGTGAACAGCACGACCATGAGAAGCGAGACGATACACAGGCCGCCAAACAGCGCGACGGCCTCCCAGGCGTTTACGCGGCCGGTGGTTAACGGGCGGTCTTTGGTGCGTTCGACGTGCTTGTCCCAGTCCCGGTCGGCAAAATCGTTAATGGCGCAACCGGCGGCGCGCATGAAAAATACACCCAGCGTGAAGACGATGATGTTGCCAATGCCGGGACTGCCGTCCCCGGCAAGCCAGAGCGCCCAATAAGTAGGCCAGAGCAGGAGCAGTGTGCCAATAGGGCGGTTGATTCGCAGCAGCTGTGCGTAATCGGCAAGACGGCTCCGTATGTGTTCTGGCACGGCATCAGTCAGCATGGATCTATCCGTTTTGGGTATTTGAAAAAGAAGGACTGGATAATGAAAGTGCAGGGATTATAGCCAGTGCTTGGGCCAGGGTGAAAGCCGGAGCGCTTCTCTGATGGTTTGTCAGTTCTGGCGGTAAAGAATCGGTAGCAGGTATTCACCTACGAGCAGAGCGCTCTTTTTGTTGTTGAACAGCGAGCGGCGTGCAATCTCAGGCATGCCGGTTTTCGAAGATTCGAGGCCCTGATGATTGCAAAGCCCGGTTTCAAGGGGCCCGCGATGCCAGCCTCGGCTGCTGAACAGATAAGCGCCCAGGGGTTTGCTGCCAAGATGAAGAAGGCGCCGGCCCTCGCCCGCCAGGCAGGCAAGAGGAATAACTGTGCGCGCGAGAACCCAGGGTTTGCCGTCACCGCAGAGGTGTACTTCGCGGATCCAGGCAAGTTGGCGCAACGGAATCCTGAGGCGCCTGGCCTCTTCAAGAGTGGGTGCAGCAAAGCCTTCCCGCTGCACTTCCACGTGAAATGAGCTTGTGCACCGGTTCTGCAGCGCCCGGGTAAAAGACCCTTCCACTTGCAGCCAGTATCGCGCCGGGCCGTGAACGTCCGGATTGCGGAGCCCGGCTGCTGCGAAAGACCGGTACCAATCGGTTGGCGGAATGATCAGGCTGGTGTTGTTTTCACAGGTGTTGATATCAGAGACCCTTGACGGCGTATATCCCGGGCGCGTTGCGCCAGTAGCCTTTGTAATCCATGCCGTAGCCAAACAGGAAGCGGTCTTCAACATTCATGCCGGTGAAATCCGCTTTCAGGTCCGGGCGGGCCTTGCGATCATGTTGTTTGTCAACCAGCACGGCTGTCAGTACCTGTTTTGCACCGTGGGCCAGACAATAGTCGGCGATGGCGCACAGGGTTGTACCTTCATCGAGAATGTCGTCAACGATCAGTACAACGCGGTCTTTCATGTCGGCTTCTGGCTGAAGCTTCCATTCGAGAATACCGCCGGTGGTTTCCTGCCGGTAGCGTGTGGCATGAAGGTATTCTGCCTGCACCGGGAACTTGAGCCGGGGCAGTAGCTGGCCGGTAAAGATCAGTCCGCCGTTCATTACACAAAGCAGCAGAGGGTTGCTGTCTTTAAGGCGGCCGGTAATGTCGTCGGCCAGATTGCGGATGGCAGCCTGCACCTGCTGTTCATCAACCAGGCAATCAGCTTCGGCCATAACCTGATTCATTTCGGCGACGGTATCGGTCATAACGGTCGGTCCTGTCATAAAACCGGCGATTATACCGGAGAGGGTCGGCGGAGGGGAGGGGGTGTAAGGTGGACAATTGGCAGAAAAGCGTATTGGCTGCGTCTTCACCGGCATTGGTCAATCCGGGTGTGCCGGGTATTATGGCGCTGCGGTGCTCATAAGCGAATCGGCGCGGCGGACGCAAGGGTTTGTCAGTGGGAAAAAAGCACTTGATTGAAGTATTGTTCGACAATTAATATTGCGGCCACAAAATGTGGTGGAGAGATTGTTTATGAAGAAGTGGCAGTGCGTGGTGTGTGGCCTGGTCTATGATGAAGCAGAAGGCTGGCCTGAGGACGGTATAGAGCCTGGTACTACATGGGACGATGTACCCGAGGACTGGGTTTGCCCCGATTGCGGCGTGGGCAAGGAAGATTTTGAAATGATCGAGATCAGCTGATCCGGACGGAGTATGGTTATGACAGAACAGGCCCCCATCGTTATTGTCGGAACCGGTTTGGCGGGGTACTCCCTGGCCCGCGAAATCCGCAAGCAGGACAAGGACGCCCGGATTGTGATGGTGACCGCTGATGATGGCGTAAGCTACTCCAAGCCTATGCTGTCCACCGGATTTACCAAAGGCAAAGGTGCAGACGGCCTGGCCCAGGCTGATACTGAGGCCATGGCAGAGCAGCTGAATCTGGAGCTGCGCACCTATACCACGGTGACCGGTATAGACACGGAGGGTCGCAGGCTACTGCTGGGGGACGAGAGCCAGCCTTACAGCAAACTGGTCCTCGCCTGGGGTGCGGACGTCATTCGCCTGAGCTTGCCAGGTGATGGTCTGGAACGGGTATTTCCGATCAACGATCTTGGCGATTATCGTGCATTCCGTAAGGCGCTCAAGCCGGGAAATCGCGTGGCCATTATGGGTGCGGGGCTTATTGGCTGCGAGTTCGCGAACGACTTGCGCAATGGTGGCTACGAGGTAGAGGTGATCGCCCCTTCCGATGCCGTCATGCCGAGCCTGCTGCCGCCCGTCGCCGCCAATGCGGTGCAGACAGAACTGCAATCTCTGGGTGTGCGTTTTCATCTGGAAACGGTAGTTGAGCGGATTGAACCGGCGGAAACGGGTGTAACTCTGCACCTGGCAAATGGTGAAAAGATACAAGCGGATCTGGTGATTTCGGCGGTGGGCCTGCGGCCCCGGGCGCAACTGGCTCGCGCAGCAGGAATTGATACAGGCCGGGGAATCAGGGTGAACCGTGCGCTGGAAACCTCGGCTCAGGATGTCTTTGCCTTGGGCGATTGCGCAGAGGTTGACGGCCATGTGCTGCTCTATGTTTTACCTCTGATGGCCTGTGCCCGAGCGCTGGCAAAAACGCTGACCGGTGAACGCACCGAAGTGAGCTATGGAGCCATGCCGGTGATGATTAAAACACCTTGCTGTCCTGCGGCCGTCTGCCCCCCGCCGTCAGATGCTGAGGGTAGCTGGGAAACCGAGCAGGATGGCACCCATGTAAAAGCCCTGTTCAGAAACGCGGAGGGTGATGTGCTGGGATTCGCGGTTACTGGCCGCTTTGCGCTGGAAAAGCAGTCGTTGTCCAAGGTTGTGCCACCCATTCACTCGTAAGCACCCAACATCTCTGGGTGTTTTTTCATTTGAGCTGGCTCAGCCCGCCCCCCCCTGGATAATAAAGAGTGGGTGGCGGCGGCTTTTCATTGCGAACTGTCTGCGCTTGGGGTAGAAACTCCTTCGTGAGCTAACGAATTAACAGGAGCAGGCATGCTTGACGTTACAAAAAAACTGGTGGAATTGCTGTATCTTTCCCCCAATGGCGATGATCACTACCGGGGCGACAGCCAGGATCTCGGGTTCCCTCACGTGTTTGGAGGTCAGGTTCTTGGGCAGGCGCTGATGGCTGCAAGTCACACGGTTGAAGACCGCCTCTGCCACTCCATGCATGCCTATTTTCTGCGCCCGGGTAATCAGCATATGCCCATCGATTACGAGGTTCAGCGGGTGCGCGACGGGCGGAGCTTTTCTGTTCGCAGGGTCATCGCCCGCCAAGATGGAAAGGAGATCCTGACCGGCTCCATGTCGTTTCACGTTGCTGAAGAAGGTTTCGAGCATCAGGCAGGAATGCCCGATGCGCCAGACCCTGAAACCCTGCGCTCTGAGCAGGAGTGGGGCAAATTGATGGCGTCGCAGGTATCAGAGAAACTGCAGGCAATCATGACCCGTGACCGCCCCATCGAAATTCGCCCGGTGAATCCCGTGAACCCGCTTCAGCCTGAAAAGCGTCCGCCTCTTAAACAGAGCTGGATTCGTGCTCTTGGGACATTGCCGGATGATCCTGTCCTGCACCGCTGCTTACTTACCTATGCATCGGATTTTTCGTTCCTGGGGACATCGCTCAACCCCCACGGAGTGTCATTCATGAACAAGGGGCTGCAGATCGCGAGCCTCGATCATGCTATCTGGTTTCACCGGGATTTCCGTATGGAGGATTGGCTGCTTTATGACAAGGACAGCCCAAGTGCTTCTTCCGGGCGAGGTTTTAATCGCGGCAACTTTTTTAATCAGGCCGGCGTTCTGGTGGCATCGACAACTCAGGAGGCGCTCATTCGCCAGCGTTGAAAGCTGTCAGTCGGGCGCGTGATTCAAGACCGCCTCGCGCCTTTCGGTGAGCCAGACCAGCATGTCTTCAATCGGCAAAGGTCGGCTCAACAGATAGCCCTGAATCATGTCGCATCCCATTTCCTTGAGCATGTTCGCAGTCACTTGGTGTTCGACGCCTTCCGCCACCACCAGGTAGCCGAGGCTGTGGCACATGTCGATGGTGGTCTGGACAATAACCCGGTCTTCCTCCCGGGTAGACAGGTCGGTAATGAGTGATCGATCGATCTTGATTTCACTCGCCGGCAGTTGCTTGATGTAGGAAAGTGACGAGTAACCGGATCCGAAGTCGTCAATGGAAACGGGAATACCTGCATTCGCGAGTGAGTTAAGTGCTTTAAGGGCGTTGACAGGATCCTGCATCATCGATGTTTCGGTCACCTCGAAGATGATTGCGCCACTGTGCTGTGGGTGGTCGCTCATTAGTCGCTTCACGAACAGCGGGAAGTCCGGCTCCCGGAGATTGTTGGGTGAGATATTGACCGAGAGGTCGACGACGTGTCCGGTTTCAAGAAGACTGCTTCGCAGCTTCAGAGACTGCTCCAGCACCCAGCGGGTCAGCGGTTTGATCAGCCCTGTTTGCTCTGCCAGAACGATGATTTCATCCGCACCTACGGGCTGATCCCGGCCTGGCCAGCGAATCAGGGCCTCCATGCCAGCAATTCGCCCGGTTTTCAAATCCAGCTTTGGCTGCACGTGGAGCTTGAGCCCGTCGTTCGCAAGTGCTTGCTGCAACTCTGAGACCATTGTCAGCCTGCCCGCACTGTAGGAATCGCGAGAAGGTTTGTAATAGGCTATTCCGCGCTCACGGGCGCGGTCAGAACCCTCGGCTATAATCGCTCGGCGGATCAACGATGTGGAATCTGTGCCGTTTACCGGGGAAATAGCAACGCCTACCTGGGCATTTAACGGCACTTGCATGCCTAGGAAGTCGATTGGGCTGCGAACGGCATCCAAAGCAGCGACAACGGTGCGAGGTGCATCTTCAGCAACACCTGCATCCAGTACACAGGCAAAGGTCTCCGAGTCGAGAGACGCCAGAAAAAAGTTGCGCCCATTATGCTGCCCTAAAGAGATAATACCCGGGAGCTCACGCATGATGGCACTCATGTTCCGCGAGGCCAGCTCCAGTATGCGATCGCTGTTCTGATGCCCCAGAGTTTTGGTGACCGACTGAAGGTTGTTCAGATGAATCACCACAACGCCGAGCCGTGTATCCGGGGACTGGCGAATCAGGTCGCTTACTTGCATCTCAAAGCTGGCACGGTTGGGTAACCCCGTAAGAGGATTGTGCAGTGCACTTTCGATCAGTTTGAGTTCGGCTGAACGCCTCGCAGCCATGGCTGCCAATTCCGCCTCTCGTGCCTCCAGCTTTCCCTGTCGTTCCTGATACAGTCGCGCTGCCAGGGCCAGGGCGAGCAAAATTGCCTCGAAGGCCGAACCGATTTCCATGCCGTAAGTAGTAATGAAATTGTTGGGAAGAAGCCCGTACTTGTTGGCTGCTGTGATGGCACTGCCAAGGGATAGTGCGCCCCAGGCTATGGTGTAATAGCCTGCCTGAGGCTTGCCTCGAAACCACTGTAGCGGACCGATCACGGTGAGCAATAAGGTGCTGGGGATGGCCATGGCAACGGTTAACCGGATGGCTGTGCTGTATTCCATAACGCCGGTGATTACCACCATGGTGGCGTTCAGGGCAACGAAACCAAGTACAACCCGGTTGAGGGCAGGGCCGGTTTGTTTGAGCCTTAGAAAAGAGCGTGAGAACAGTAGTGTGGACATCACAGCCAAGGGGATTGTGAGCAGCATGGCGTGGTTCTGTGTTTCCGGGCTTGCGGGCCAGATCAGCTGAAATGCTGTGCCGTTCATGTTGCCAATGAGTAGCAGGTAACCGAGCGTGGATAACACGTAAAGTAGATAAACGGGTTCCCGCAATGCAAAAAAGACAAACAGGTTGAAGAAAATAACGCTGATCAGTATGCCGTAGTAAACGGCGTGCAATTGCTCCTCAACGGACGCATGTTCGAAAAATTCCTGAGTGTTCCAGAAGGTCATCGGAACCTGAAGCGTGCCTTCGGTACGCACCTCCAGAAGAACTTGCCGGCCCCCTTTTGCGTCCGGGCTGAACGGAAACAGAAAGTGACGATTGAGAATGGGGCGTTGGGTGAAGGGGTAGCGGTCACCGGTAACCACTACCTGGGCCAGCTTGCCGTCGTCAAAAAGATAAAACGCGATGTGATCAAGTTGAGAATAGGCAACTTCAAGCAGGTCAACCTGGCGGTTTGCGGGTATGCTAAAACGGAACCAGACCGCATCGCGGGTGTAGCCGAAATTCGGGCTGCTGGTTTCAAGGGGCTGCCAGTCGCTGGAGGTCAGTGCTTCTTTTGCGGAAATCTGAACGTCGGGCGCTATGCGCAAGAACTCAATGCTGGGGGAGCGTAACGCCTCGGCTCCCTGGCAGTTAAACGCCAAGGACAGAAGCAGCATTAGTGCTGCCAGAACGCGAGACCATTGGGATCTTGTCACCATTCACCGATTGTCGTCGTTGTTGCTGTGAGAGAGAGTATGAGCTGTCGCCAATAGCGACTCAAGCTGTACTCATTTCAACACGGTCGATATCCATTCACGCACCCATGGCAAAGCTTCGCTTTCGGGTTCCATGGTCTCCAGTGCGTCAATGCAAAGAGTTTCGCCAATCTTGTGGGCCGATGTTTCGTATAGAGCCTCTTCCATCAGCTCGCCGGCCCCACAGAAGGTGTCGCCGTAAGAACTGTCTCCCAGCACAATGATACCGAATGGCCGGCCTGGCTGCTGTGGCAACTGCTCTCGCAGGGCTACGTAGAAAGGCAGCAAGTTGCCTGGAACCTCGCCCTGGCCTGTCGTCGATGTGCAGACCAGCAGAGGAGCTGTATCCGATGTTATATCGCCAAGCTCCGGGTTCTCCAGAACGGACACCGAGTAGCCGTCAGCGTCGAGCGCCTGCTTGATCGCTCTGGCGGTCATCAGTGCACCACCGTAGACGCTGCCTACCAGAATTTGAATGTCTGTCATGGGGTTACCTGTTCATCGCAAGCGCGGATTGCCGAGTTTATCGAGGTGCCTGATCATAGCGACGAAGGTAAATGGCCTCAAGCCTTTGGCTCATTTTGAATGCGTGTCCTGGCTGCGAACCCGAGGCGCAATCCGGTTGCGACCGGCTGCTTTTGCGCTGTAAAGCTGCGAGTCTGCCTGCCGGAGCATGCTGTCGATGGAGTCGGTCTGTGAAATAGAGCAGACGCCCGCGCTCATGGTGACGGGTAATTCCTGCCCTTGAAAGCGGAAACTGTGTTTTGCGACTTCGCTGCGCAAGCGTTCAGCCAGGGTGAGTGCCGGAATCAGGGAGGTGTCCGGTAGCAGCAAAAGAAATTCCTCGCCACCCCAGCGAGCCGCAACATCTGTCTGGCGGATGACGGTCCGCACAAGCTCGGCAAACTGATTCAGGACCGCATCGCCAGCGTTGTGGCCGTATTGATCGTTGATGTTCTTGAACAGGTCCAGGTCAATCAGGGTAACGGAAAAGTGATGTCCGGAACGCTGGAACCGTGAAAACTCTTCCGCCAACCGGTTCAGTATGTCCCGGCGGTTTGAAAGCCCGGTAAGTTCATCTGTTTTGGCGGCATGTTCCTGAATCAAGGCCAGGTCAAGAAGTTCGTTACGGGCCTTCAGTCGACTTGCTTCCAGGATAAAACAGAAAAATGATTCAAAGGTCAGAGAGGCAAAAAACCGGATTTTGAAGTCACTGTCGTACTCTGCCAGCACAAACGGCAAGTTTGGGAACTGGAACACAATAAGGGCCAGCAGGTAGACCAACAGCAGAATCATGGTTCCGGTCTTCAGGTTTGTCAGGAAAAATAGCAGGGGCGGGAAGACGTAAAACCAGAGCGGGCCGGTATTGCCCTCGCCGCCTGAGGCAATCAGGTAGGTGAAAAGTATGCTCGCAATAATCAGCAATCCGCCTTTTTGCGCCACACGGTTGCCCCTGTGCGCAAACCAGGCCATGTTTGCCAGCAGCGGAACGACAAATGCCCACAGAGTGATGGCGTGGCTAGTGTGGCCGGAATACCAGGCTTTTGAAGCAATGCCGATAAGAAACAGAATAGCGGCAAGCGATAGCCATGTAAGTACCCGTGAAACCTGGGCATCTTCGCGTTCCCGGGCGGCTTGATAGCCAGAGGATGAATCTATGGTCATAACGGCTCTGTGTGAATGCGCTGCACTTATTGTGCAGTATTCTGTCATTTTGCTTATTGTGAGTTAGGTAACGGTATGTATGCGTCCATCACCGGTGTATCGTGTGACCGGTTCGCGTTCTCGCACATTTGTTTCAATTTAGGGGCAAAAAATTTATAGTTGCGCGCTACACATCGGTTCGTTCTCCATTCAGACCAAATGAGACCCTTTCTGTTATGGCCCGTTCAAGCGGATTCCTGGATACCCTTCTCACCAGCAACTCTACCGAACGATACCGAGTCGGATTCAGCCTGTTGTTTCTGCTGGGCGTCTGGCTGGTTGTCGGCTCCTTCAGTGAAGGGTTGCCCAACAGCACGCTGCTAATGGCCGCTGCTGTCATCGGCGGCTATATGGCTATCAATATAGGTGCTAATGATGTTGCGAACAACGTTGGCCCTGCCGTTGGCTCAGGAGCCCTTTCTTTGGGCGCCGCCGTTATTCTTGCGGGCATTTTTGAATCGGCCGGTGCGCTGATTGCCGGCGGTGATGTGGTCTCCACCATCAAAGGTGGCATTATTGACCCAACAAATCTGGAGGACAGCCGCGCCTTTGTCTGGTTGATGACCGCCGCGCTGCTGGCGGGTGCGCTCTGGCTCAACCTGGCGACCTGGATGGGTGCTCCGGTATCCACCACGCACTCCATCGTGGGTGGTGTGCTCGGCGCAGGTATTGCTGCGGGAGGCTGGGGCATTGCGGACTGGGGCGTTATGGGCAAGATTGCCGCGAGCTGGGTTATTTCTCCGGTACTTGGCGGTGCCTTGGCGGCTCTGTTGCTGTTCACCATCAACAAGACGGTGCTGTACCGAAAAAACGTGATACCCGCCGCCCGTACGTTCGTGCCTTGGCTTGTTGCCATCATGGCATGGGCGTTCGGCACTTACCTGATGATCAAGGGCGTCAAGCAAATCATCAAGGTAGACTTTCTTCAGGCCTCCCTGGTTGGCCTGGTCGCCGCTGTTATTGCATTTTTTGTTGTGCGCTCGCTGGCCGCGCGCCGGGCAGCGACAATGGAAAACAGCGTTGGCGGCGTGAATACCCTGTTCACCTGGCCGTTGATATTTGCAGCTGCGCTGTTGAGCTTCGCCCACGGTGCGAATGACGTAGCCAACGCCATTGGCCCGCTTGCGGCGATCAATGATGCGCTATCCAACGGTGCAGTAGTGACTGCATCAAGTATTCCCTTGTGGGTCATGATGATTGGTGCTCTGGGGCTGACAGTCGGCCTTATGTTGTTTGGCCCTCGCCTGATCAAGACCGTGGGCAGCGAGATTACCGAGCTGGATAAAACCCGTGCCTTCTGTATTGCCTTGTCGGCGGCACTGACAGTTATTCTGGCGTCACAACTTGGCTTGCCTGTGAGCTCCACACACATTGCCATTGGCGGTGTTTTCGGCGTTGGCTTCCTGCGTGAGTATCTGAAGTCCAACTACGCCACTCAATTGCATAAAATCATGGAAGAACGCGATGAAGACGATCGGGAGCGCCTCAAGCCGTTTCTGGATGATTTTCGCAATGCCTCCGTTGAGGAAATGGAAAAGCTCCTGAAGCGGGCGAAGAAAAAGAAGCAGGTGCCCCTGACCAAGTCGGACCGAAAGCGGCTCAAGAAGATCTACAAAGAAGAAATGGTCAAACGCTCGCACTTGGTGCGTATAGCGGCAGCCTGGATTATCACAGTGCCCGCTTCAGCAATTATGGCGGCTATCTTGTTTTTCACCCTGCGCGGGCTCTTTGTCTGAGACACTGGCTGGTTGTAATGCGCGGGTTTGGTCATACTAGGCGTATGCCGAGGGAGCTGCAGGCTTCCCGAGAATTCATTTGCCCGGAGGGTGAGTTATGAGTACACCGGTTGAAAGCCGTCGTCAGGCCAGGGTGATTGATGAGCTGAGAGTGTTCATCAAGAAGGTACTAAGTGATCCGACGATCGCGGTAAAGTCGATAGATATTGCCCGAAAGTATCGTTCAGAGGCTGATTCTGACGAACTGATCGCCCGGGAGATCAGTGCCAACACCACCATCCGTATTCCGGAAAAGTGGAGCGAAGCGGATCGCATGTTTCTGGATATCATCCATGAAGTGCTGGACGATGAAGAGGCGCTTTACTGAGTTAATCGCCCTCGAGCGCCGAAGTTAGAGATTAGTTTTGAGTCAGGGCGGGTCGTAAAAAAAATTCAGGCCTGCCTTTGACCCTGCTCATGCTGCTTCAGCACCGCATTCGCCATCTGATGCAATATCCTTATTTCGTCCTGAATTCCCTCTTCTCCTGAAAGCTCTCGCTGCTCTTCCAGAATATCCGCCAGAATCTTTGGTGTGGTCAGGGGGTTAGCCAGAACAACCCGGAACACAATGCACGGGAATTTGTAGTAACGGGCAGGTTCCAATCGGGTTCTTGAAACAAAGGCCTTGCCGCGCTCCCGTTGCGCTTTCTGGATAAACTTGGTGACTCTGTTCAGGCAGGCATTGAGTTTTTCTGCCTGAAGCGGGTCCGCCAATGCGAGTGCCTGATGCACATTGGCCGGGCAGTAACGGTAGGTGAGAATGTTCAGTTCCGGGCGCGTAACCAGCTCAAAGTCTGGCTGCTCTTCGATCATATCGGCGAAGGTGGCTGCTTTTTCAATGCCTTGGTCAATCAGTATCTCGTAGCCTTCCCGGGCCAGGATTTTCAGGCCCGAATGAATCAGCATGGACATGCCAGGGCGCGAGCCTTCCAGGGTGGTGGTGCCAAGATCGCGGGAGCCCTTGCGGATAATGTATTGGGCATGGTGTTCAACTGCACTGGCCAGGCTCGGATCTTTAAATACCACCAGGCCAACACCCATGGGTACATACAGCTGTTTGTGGGCATCAAAGGTGACGGAGTCAGCTTTCTCGATGCCTCGCAACAGATGCCGGTAGGTTCGGGAGAACAGTGTGGGCCCGCCCCAGGCGGCGTCTACGTGGAAGTGCGCGCCGAATTCCCGGGCAATGTCTGCCATGGCGTCGAGCGGGTCTACGTTACCGGTCTCGGTGGTGCCGGCAACGCCACAAATCGCCAAAACCTTGATTTTCTGTTTCTGCAATTCCAGGCACTTGTCGCGCAGGGCGTCGGTCTGGATCTTGTTGCTGTCGTCTGTATCGACAGCCACCAGCGATTCACGGCCCAGGCCTAACACATCGGCCGCTTTGGCCAGAGAATAATGACCTCGGCGGGACACCACGATGGCCGCGCCTTCGTAACCGTAATATTTCAGGGCGCGAAACAGGCCTTCCTGATGCAGGCCGCGGAAGCTGCCTTCGGCCGGGAAGGCACGGTTGCGGGCAACCCAGAGTGCGGTCAGGTTAGCGACGGTGCCACCGGAGCACATAGCCCCGAGGGCGTAGCGGGGGTCGTGCATCCACTTGCGGTAGAAGGCGCCGTCTTCTTCATACACCAGCCGGTGAATCATGCCCAGAACCTGTCGCTCCATGGGCGTAAAGGCCTTGGAGGTTTCGGTTTTCACCAGGTTCTGGTTCAGGGCAATCATGATTTTCGACAGCGGCAGCATAAAATAGGGCAGCGCTGAGGTCATGTGGCCGATAAAGGCCGGAGATGCAGTATGAACGGAGTTGGCAACCAGTTTGTCGAGCAGGAATTGCGCCTGCTCGGAAACGAACACGGGTTTCTCCGGGATGGCGTAGTCGGAGAAGTTTTTCTCGACGTCTGCAAGATCCCGCTCAACCGCAACGATATGCTCCTGCAGGAAGCCTGCAAGGTTGCGGGATATGTTCTGGTCAATACGGCTGAGCGTGGACTCCGGTGCCTCGGGCACGGTGAACACACGATACATGGCTTCAATTGAGGCCTGGGCCGTTTTTTTCTTGCCGGTCATAGATACCACACAATCAGTGGTCATCCGCAGGGCCGGTTCCGGATGCCCGACGGATACAGCCGGGGTCTGATTCCGGCATTGGTTACTTGTCACCTGTAGCTTACAGGCACACTGGCATCCCTGAGGTGGCGTAGTATACGGCCTGCTTCGATGTTGTGCCACAGCGCTTTTTCAGAGAATCTCACGGTGAATGTCCAGTATGGCTGCATCGACCTTTTCCTCTATGGCTTTCTCCACTTGGTCCAGGCGCTGGGTGATCTGCTGCGAGGAGGTGCCTAGCGCAGCGATTGTCCAGGTGGCGCAGTCGAGGGCTTCGAGGTCAGCGGTTTCCGCTACGGCCAGGTCGGGTTCTTTGCCCCACACAGCTCTCAGCGGGGTGAAGACTTTGCGCTTGGCTTTGAGGTCTTCGCAGCCGTAGAGTTGGAAGTGCAGGGTGAGTATGCCCACGTGCGGTGTAATCGCGGTGTTGTGTTGAGGCGCATTGCCTTCTTTGAGCAGTTTTCTGAGTGCTTCAGACATGGGTGTTCCGGCTTTGGTGCTGAAACCGGCGGGGCAGACTGTTCAAAACACGCTCCTTGCGGCACATCCATGTGGCGCTTGGGCTTCGCCATCCATGGCTCCGCACAGTTTTGAACAGCCTTGCCCCGCCGGTTCCCGAACAATTCAAGTGGAGTCTACCAAATGGGTATCTTTACGCCTTGGTGGGCATAAACACTAGCCTACTACAGGCGTCGCCCGCTTGATAATAGCCGCAGCATCGATGCCTGAGGGCAGGTTGCCGTAGTTCATGCCGCCGTTGGACTGCAGCCTGGAGGCGCAGAAGGCGTCAGCGACGGCTTTATCGGAGTTGCGTAATAGCAAGGAGGCTTGCAGTACCAAGGCCATGCGGTCTACCAGATTGCGGGCGCGGTATTGGAAATCGCTGATGTCGGCGAAGTCGTTTTGCAGTTGCGCGAGGAACTGGTCAAAGCGGCGGTCTGCGCCTTTGGCTTCGGCGGCTTCCCGGAAGAAGGCGTCGAGGGTTTCCGGCTCTTTCTGGATGGCGCGCAGGGTGTCCAGGCACTGGACGTTGCCACTGCCTTCCCAGATGGCATTCACCGGGGATTCACGGAACAGGCGGGGCATGATGCAGTCTTCCATTACGCCGCTGCCACCGATGCATTCCATGGATTCGTAGGCGTGGTTGGGCGTGCGTTTGCAGATCCAGTATTTGCCTACAGGTGTCGCAAGGCGGGCTAGCAGGCGTTCGTGTTCCTGATCCTGGTTGTCCAGAGCGCGAGCGATACGCATGGTGTAGGTTAGGGCGGCTTCATTTTCCAGGGCCAAGTCGGCAAGCACGTTTTGCATCAAAGGCTGGTCGCTGAGGCGGTTGCCGAAGGCGCTGCGGTGGCGGCAATGATGCGTAGCCTGGGCCACGGCCTGGCGCATGCCGGCGGAGCTGCCAATCATGCAGTCGAAGCGGGTCATGGCGACCATCTCTATAATCGTGGGAACGCCACGGCCTTCTTCGCCGATCATCCAGGCCAGCGCGCCGCGCAGCTCCACTTCGCTGGAGGCGTTGGCTACGTTGCCCATTTTGTTTTTCAGGCGTTGTATCTGCCAGGGGTTTTTGGTGCCGTCCGGGCGCCAGCGTGGCATCAGGAAACACGACAGGCCGCCGGGTGCCTGGGCCAGCACCAGAAAGGCGTCGCACATGGGGGCGGAGACAAACCATTTGTGGCCGATCAGCTCATAAGCCTGGCCCGGGCCATTGGCCCCAGTGGGATAGGCCAGGGTGCTGTTGGCGCGAACGTCGCTACCACCCTGTTTTTCGGTCATCGCCATACCGATGGCTACGGAGTTTTTCTGGCTGTCGGGGATATTGCGGGGGTCGTAGCTGTTGGCCAGGACCCGGGATTCCCAGAGCGATGCGAGTTCCGGTTGTTTACGGATGGATGGAATGGCCGCAAAGGTCATGGTTACCGGGCAGCAATGTGCAGCTTCCACTTGGGAGTGCATGTAGTATTTTGCAGCGCGGGTTACATGTGCACCTTTGCACGGGTTCGTCCAGGGGCTGCTGTGCAGACCGTTTTCGAAGGCTACGCGCATCAGTTCGTGGTACGAGGGGTGGAAGTCTACTTCGTCGATGCGATGGCCAAAGCGATCGTGGGTGTTGAACGCCGGCTTGTTGTTATTTGCGCGAAAACCCAGATCAATGGTTTCGGCGTCGCCAGCAAAGGCACCAAAGGATTTTAGCTCACTTTCTGCCTTTCCCGCCCCTTCGCGCTTCACGGCTTCCTGAAGAGCGACATCCTGTTCATACAGGTTGTAGTTTTCCAACGCGGGTGGTTGGTTGACCACTTCGTGGGTAGCCGCCAGATAGCGATCACTATCTGTAGGTATTCCGGGCCGGGGTTGCGAGGCGTTCATGGCTATCTCCTGGCGCCGGTCAACCCCTGTATGCAAAAGCGGATGATGGTGTTGACCAGCGGGTCGTTGTTGTCAGTATCGTCTGCGGTTGCCTGTTCGGCCTGGGCCGGTGACAGCGGGCCAACCAGGCTTTCCGCAATAGCGCCTACCAGGCAGGTGCTGCTCTGCCGGGCATCCTGATCCGGAATGCATTCTTCTTCGATGCCTTCGCGAATCGCTTGTTCGAACAGACTGGCGTATGCCTTCCGGTACGCCAGCCGTTCCTCTTCAACTTTCGGGTCTACCGGCTCAGCAATGAGTGACCAAGCCATAACAGGGGCTTTCAATGCGCGCTCGGCAAACTGCCGTAATGCTTTTTCCAATCGTGCCGTAGCGATTCCCGGTGTTGCCAGTGCTTCCGCCACCTTGTCCACTTCGCGCTGTGTGGCCTTGCGGAAAATCTCGGCAAACAAGTCCTCTTTTGACTCGTAATGGCGGTAGATCGTTCCTGTAGCCACACCTGCGAGCTGTGCAACACGGGTGATTCTCGCATTGCGAAAGCCGCCTTCAGCAACGCACTGATAGGTGCACTCTGCGATCCTCTGGCGCGCCGCAGCTTTTCGCTGACGCATTTTTTCCGTTTCACGATAAGCCATTTCGGCTCCCTGCAATTAGTGAATCATTATTCATTCTTTGTGTCAATGCAAGTGCCATTGAACGCTTGTATTTTGCCATTGGAATTCATCAGGTTATATCACGTTACAAAAATTTACAAAAAATCCGTTGTTTATAAATAGCGCTGTAATCGAAAGCAGATTATAAAGACGCCAAGACGTTGCCGCAGTAGTGGCTAGTCGATACGGAGTGCGGCGTCCGGAATAGGCGTAGCACTTGTAACGCTGTTTTCGTTGAAGGAGAAAATCATGAGTGAGCTCGACGAAAGCAACCTGGAGCAATCCGGGAACTGGGTTAATTCAAGCAATGAGACTGATGATACCCATTCGATTGCAGGCCGGGCACGGGTTCGGGCGCAGTTACAGCAGGATATCGAAGCGTTCCTGAGCCAAGGAGGCAGAATTCAGGAAGTTGAGACATCTTTCAGGGCTGATTACCCGCGCAAGGTAGAGGCAGATTTTAACAACCGCGCTCTTTGAGCGTTGTCTTTACAGGCCGGGGTTGGTGAATCCCGGCCTGTTTTTGCGGTCTGTCTCGGTATAGCACTCAGGTTCTGCTTATCATGGTCCGTGTACAGTCCCGTTCTTCGTCTCTCTCCCGGCGCTCGGGAGTGCGGCCAAGCCATCATCGATTCACCGGACCTGCCTGTTACCATGAAACCAACTTCCAGACTCTTTTTTGCCATACCGGTGATCATAGCAGTTGCCATTGCACTTTGGCTGCTTGCCGACGGCGCCCGGGATCAACCTGTCTCCACCCGTAACTCTGATCGCCCTGCAAAGGCGGATGCGGTCGGCTTTTCATCAGTGCGCGAGCAATTGCCTTCAAAAATGGTAGTTGAATCGGCAGAGTTCACCATACCGGACCAGCCGCCAGCGTCTCTGGCTGGAACGTCAGAACCGGGTGGTTGGGCAAAAACAGACCGTTTTGGCAATCTTGTCCCTACGGGCGAGTTGCGGCAGCTGTTTGAATACTATCTGTCTGCGTTGGGAGAGGAAGCACTGCCGCAACTGGTAGTTCGAATCCGGCTTGCGCTCTCTGTTCTGGATGAGCCAGCACGAGGCCAGGCAATCGATACATTGGGCCGATATCTGGATTACAAACTGGCGCTCGCAGATCTGGAGGCAGCTTATGGAGATACAGGAGCCGGCGGCTCCGATGAGATTCAACGCCGCATGGCGGAAATTCAGGCCCTGCGAAGAACCTGGATGGACGCGGATACCGCTGAGGCCTTCTTTGCTGACGAGGAGGCGATAGATCATTATCAGCTCCAAAAACGTAACCTTGAAGAGGACGAGAGCCTGACTGAGCAAGAGAGAGAAGACGCTCTTGCCGAAGCGGAAATGGCTTTGCCAGAACCTGTGCGGCTGGCCCGTCAGGAGACCCGAAAGTTCTCACGCTACGAAGAGGCACGTGAAACACTGGCAAACGATCCGGAAGCGTTGCGCGCATGGCGGCAGGAGGAGTTTGGAGACCAGGCCGCGCAAAGACTGGAGGAGCTGGATGCAGAGCAGAAGGACTGGAAGCAGCGTTGGCAATCTTATGCAAAGGAGCGTGACGCGCTGAAGGCCTCCGGTCTGGCCGCGCCCGAGCGCGAGGAAGGTCTGGCCCGGCTGCGCGAGAAGTACTTCAGTGAAACTGAACGTATTCGCGCTAAAGCGCTGGATTCCATTCAGTAACAGGGGCATCGGAACAATCCCTGCTGTGGGCTTCTGGCGCCTTGCTACTGCTCGGAATCTTTATCTGTATCCAGAAGCAGCCTGCAACCAGCGGTCCCGGCGGTGTATGATGGTGCAAGCGACGCAGCCACTGCGCCGTGATTTTCGATCCAACTCTTTGCAGTTCCGTTCAGGAGGTTTTCTGTGTCGCTCTCAACACCCCGCGTTTTCCCCGCTACCCGTTTGCGTCGCAACCGTGCCAGCGATTTTTCTCGCCGACTGGTGAGAGAAAACCAGCTGACGCCGGAAAATCTGATCTACCCGGTTTTTGTCCTTGAAGGTGAAAATCAGCGTGAGCAGGTGCTATCCATGCCGGGCGTTGATCGTTTGAGTATTGATTTGCTGGTTGAGCAGGCGGCGGAGCTGGTGGAACTTGGCATTCCCGCAGTGGCGCTGTTCCCCGTGGTTCCGGCGGAGAAGAAAAACCTTTCTGGCTCCGGGGCCTGGGATTCTGACGGGCTGGCGCAGCGAGCCGTTCGAGCCCTGAAAAAGGCCTGCCCGGAGCTGGGTGTAATCACCGATGTGGCTTTGGATCCGTTCACCACACATGGCCAGGATGGCATCATCGATAACGATGGGTACGTGCTGAACGATATCACCGTGGAGGCGCTGGTGAACCAGGCGTTGTCCCATGCGGACGCCGGTGCCGATATTGTTGCACCTTCAGATATGATGGACGGTCGCGTTGCTGCCATGCGCGAGGCGCTGGAGTCGGCAGGGCATGTAAATACCCGTATTCTGGCCTATTCTGCCAAGTACGCGTCTGCCTATTACGGGCCGTTCCGGGATGCAGTTGGCTCTGCAGCAAACCTGGGTAAGAGCAACAAGGCGACCTATCAGATGGATCCGGCTAACAGCAACGAGGCGATTCATGAAGTGATGATGGATCTGGCCGAAGGCGCGGATATGGTGATGATCAAGCCCGGCATGCCATATCTGGATATCGTGCATCGGGTGAAAACCGAGTTGCAGGTGCCAACGTTTGTGTATCAGGTCAGCGGCGAGTATGCCATGCACATGGCAGCAGAACAGAACGGTTGGCTTGATGGTGATGCGGTCATGATGGAAAGCCTGATGGCTATGCGGCGCGCTGGAGCCGATGGCATTCTTACGTATTTTGCAGTGCGTGCTGCCCGCCTGATGCGGGATCAGCGGCGCTGAAACCGTTTACGGACTCGTCGCCGCCGGGGAATGGCCGGCGGTAAATCAGACAGGAACTGAAGGCCATGACAACGGAAATCGCCAGGAATCTGACAGCGGAAGGGGAGCAGAGCATACCGGCTCCCATGGATCTCCCGCCGGTGGGTGAAGTGATCAATCTGGACGCCAGTGAAAACTACTTCAACCGTGAGCTAAGCCAACTCCAGTTCAATTACCGGGTATTGAAGCAGGCGCTTGATACCACCCATCCTCTGATTAACCGGTTGATTTTCTGCTGTATCTTCAGCAGCAACATGGATGAGTTTTTTGAAATACGAGTGGCTGGTCTGCGCCAGCAAATCAAGTATGGCCGTGAGACCCTCGGTGCTGACGGCATAATGCCGGAACAGGCGTTGAGTGAGATCAGCCGTGTTGCCCATGAGTATATCGATGAGCAGTACGACATTCTGAACCATGTCCTGATTCCGGAGATGGAAAAAGAAAATATCCACTTCGTGCGCCGTCGGGAGTGGACGCAGGAGCAGGCGGCGTGGGTGCGCAACTATTTCGAAGAAGAGATTCTGCCGGTGGTGAGCCCGATCGGGCTGGATCCGTCACACCCGTTTCCGCGCCTGGTGAACAAAAGTCTTAACTTTATTGTTGAACTGGACGGTAAGGATGCCTTTGGTCGCGAGACTGGCATGGCGATCGTGCCAGCCCCGCGCTCGTTGCCCCGGCTGGTGCGCCTGCCGGATGAAGTTTGCAATGGCGGGGAGAATCTGGTGTTCCTGTCGTCAATGATCCACGCGCACGCCGACGAGCTGTTTCCGGGCATGGAGGTCAAGGGTTGTTATCAGTTCCGCCTCACACGCAATGCCGATCTGGAGCTGGAAGACGACCTTGAAGACCTGGCATCCGCACTTCGCGGCGAGCTGCTCAGCCGTCGCTTTGGTGACGGCGTGCGTCTGGAGGTGGCGGACAACTGCCCGCAGGAACTGGTGCAGTTTCTGCTGACGGAGTTTGGCCTTGGGCAGAGGGACCTGTATCAGGTAAACGGGCCGGTTAACCTGACGCGGCTTATGGCGGTTAACACGCTGGTAGACCGCTCGGATCTGTCGTATTCCAGCTTCTCGCCCACCATACCGAAGCAGATCCGTAGTAAGGAAACCCTGTTTGATGCCATTCGCAAGCGGCCAATCCTGCTGCACCATCCTTTTCAGAATTTTAGCCCGGTAGTCGATTTGCTGCGCCAGGCCGCGAAGGATCCGCAAGTTCTGGCGATCCGGCAGACGCTTTATCGTACCGGCGCCAATTCGGAGGTAGTTGAGGCCCTGGCAGACGCAGCAAGGCGCGGCAAAGAGGTCACAGTTGTTGTTGAACTGCGGGCAAGATTCAGCGAGGCGGAGAATCTGGAGCTGGCAAGCCGGCTGCAGGAAGCCGGCGTCATCGTGGTTTATGGCGTGGTGGGCTATAAAACCCACGCCAAGATGATCCTGATTGTGCGCCGCGAGGAAGGCCGCCTGCGCCGTTATGTTCACCTGGGAACCGGCAATTATCATGCGGTCAATGCGCGGCTTTATACCGATTACAGCTATATGACCTGTGACGAGTCTATCGGCGACGACGTTAACAAGCTGTTTCAGCAGTTAACCGGCATGGGCAAGGCGCTGAAGATCAAGAAGCTGTTCCATGCACCGTTTACGCTCCATAAGAGACTGCTCAGCCTCATCGACCGTGAAGCCGAACTGGGGGATAAAGGGCGCATTATTATCAAGATCAATGCGTTAACCGAAATTCAGCTAATCAAGGCCCTGTACCGGGCGTCGCAAGCGGGCGTCGAAGTGGATCTGATTGTTCGCGGCATCTGCAGCATCAGGCCCGGGGTTCCCGGCCTTTCGGACAACATTAGGGTGCGATCCATCGTCGGGCGCTTCCTGGAGCACACCCGGGCCTACTATTTTGGCAATGATGGCAACCCCGAAGTTTACTGCTCAAGCGCAGATTGCATGGAACGTAACCTGCTAAGCCGGGTTGAGACGGCGTTTCCAATTGAAGATCCGGAGCTTATAGAGCGCGTGCGCGAAGACCTGGATACGTACCTTGCCGATAATTGCCAGTCCTGGATGTTGCAGCCGGACGGTGGTTACATTCAAAATCAGCCCACTGAAGGCGAAGAACGTGTGGCATCGCAATTGGTATTGCTGGAACGCCTGACCGGCAAATCCTGACATTTTCAGACGGAGAGTATTCTTGAAAGCAAAGTGGATAATTGCCGGCGCTGGTGTACTGGTTTTCGCCGGCGCAATGCCTTGGGCAGTGGGCTACGTTACCGAGCAGCAATGGCAAGAGGTTACTCGTGAACTGAATCAGGCGCAGCCATTCGTTCAGATGCAAACAGACCATTATGATCGTGGCTTTTTTGGGTCGGAGCTGGGAGGGGTTGTAACGGTTTTGAATCCTGAGAGCGGGGAGACTCGCCCGATTGCGTATCGTGCCAAAGTGACGCATGGCGTGACTGGCAGCTTTATCGATTTCAAGCCGGTTGAGGGTTGGGCGCCTGAAGGCGCTAACTGGTTTCAGGAGCGCCCCAGGCTGACTCTGGAAACGCGACTTTGGGGTACGGCCGTGCTTGAGCTGGAAGCTCCGGCAATCGCGATCAATAATCCTGAAAGTGGCGATTCGCTCAGAACCAGCGGTGGCGTTGCGCGAATTGAAATCAGCGATGCCGGGTCTCAAGCCGAAGCGCTGGTCGTCTGGCCACAACTGAGTTTCTCTGGCCCCGATATGAGCATGCGTATTGATGATTTCCGGGTTGAGCACAAGATGACCCATCTGGAGGGAGATATCTGGACGGGAACTGCGGAAGCGTCGATGGCTTCTGTTGCATTGAAGTCTCCCGAAGCGCAGCCGCTAACGATAGAAGGTTTGCGGGCGCACAGTAGTGCCGAGGCAGATGCTGACGGGCAGCGTCTGAATTCCGGTTTATCAATTGAGGCTGGAAAAGTTCGCTATAAAGACCAGGCCTATGGCCCGCACAAAGTGGTATTCGCCCTTGAAAACCTGGATGTCGCAAGCTGGAGTGCGCTGACAACCAGCATGGCAGAGCTTCAGGGCATGGCCCTGGCACCTGATGCCGATAGCCAGGGAGCCTTTGAGCGGCAGATCGCGGCTATGGGTGCGGTGAATACGGCCGCACGCGATTTATCGGCTGCCGGGTTTTCAGTCGGACTCCCGGAGTTGGTACTGGATACGCCTGAAGGCAAGGTCACGGGCAACCTGATGATCACCCATCCCGAGCTGTCGGCAGATCAGAAAGCAGAAATGCTCATGGTGATGCAGCAGTTAACCGGAGAAATGAATCTGAGCGTGCCCTTGGTACTCGCAGAAAATTACCCCGCAGTCAGAATGCAGCTTGCGCCTCTGATCAAACAGGGATTTCTGGTGCCGGAGGGAGACAGGCTGGTGCTGGCCGCAAGGCTGAACGACATGGTTGTTGATGTTAACGGTCAGGAAATTCCGTTGCCGCCTCTGTTTTAGTGTCCTCGCAATAAAAAAGCCCCGACCGGGGCTTTTTTATTATCGGCGGGCGTTTCAGGTTTCGCTGAACTTCTTTTTCAGGGCTGTTTCCACAGCCGGGTCAACAAACTCGGACACATCGCCCCCCAGAGACGCAATTTCCCGAATCAGGCTTGAGGAAATGTAGGAAAGGTGGTTGGACGGTGTCAGGAACACGCTTTCCAATTCCGGCGCCAGGCGGCGGTTCATATCCGCAAGCTGGAACTCGTATTCGAAATCGGAAACCGCCCGCAGGCCCCGGATAATCACAGTTGCGCCCTGATCGCGGACGAAATCAGCGAGCAGATAACTGAAGCCGGTAACGGTGACATTCGGAATGTGGGTCGTGGCCTGTCGAACCAGTTCGCAGCGTTCTTCCACGTTAAACAGTGGTTTTTTCTTCGAGTTGTAGGCGACGGCAACAACAACCTCATCAAACATGCGCCCGGCACGCTCAATAAGATCAGTGTGGCCGTTAGTGATGGGGTCAAAGGTGCCCGGGTAAATGACTTTAGGCATGCACAGCTCCTTTTTTAACAGGCATCCACATTATCAGCATTTCGGCTATTTCTGTAGACGCTGTGCCAAGCGGGTGCTGTTTCTTGCAGCCAACGCGTACACCGATAACTGTGGATTGGCGCCGATGCTGGTCGGGAACACGGAAGCGTCATGCACACTGAGGTTGCTGACGTGGTGATGCTCGCCAAACCCGTTGACCACCGATTCTTCCGGGTTGCTTCCCATTCCGCAGCCACCCATTTGGTGCGCGGTGAACAGGCGAACCCGGTGAGGCTCCATGGATAAGCCGTCAATAGCAGCTTTGGCGTCGGCCCAGCTGGAATACCAGTCGGAGTCCAGGTGCATCAGACGCACCCGGTCGGCGCCAGCCGCAAACTGGATTTCGGCCATGGTATAAAAGGCATTGCGGATGCCCTTCCAGAGGTAATCGGTGATCGGATAATCCAGTACCGGACTGCCATCATCACGAAGCGATACAGTGCCGCCAGGACTGTCCTCGTGAAAGCCGTCCCGCAAAAGTGCGATAACAGACTGCATCCAGGGCAGGCGCGCCAGATTTTTAGCCTGTGTATCGCCGTGGCCCGGGACAACGCCCGCAGACATGGCCGGATGCAGTGGTGGCACTTCAAGTTTGTAACCTACATCGCCATCCACGCCGTTGCTGAAATTGAATTCGTCGGAATAGACAGACTGTGGCGCGCCGTAAAACGGATCTACCAACTTGGGCATTTGTGCAACGCTGGCGTTAACCGGGTGAATAAATGATCGCTTGCCAACGCGCCCATAAGGGTCGGGCAGCTCAGAGCGCAGCAGCAAGCCAGGTGAACCTATAGCGCTTGCTGCGACCACAAAGTGCCGGGCTTTCAGCGTTACCGTGATGCCCGACGGAGTAATGCCATCACTGGCCATGGCGCTGGCCTTCAGAGAGTCGATGCGATCCTGGTTCATTACGAGGCGTTCGGCACGCAAGCCATGGAACAAACGGGCGTTATGGTCCAGCGCGCCGGGAATCGTGGTCATCAACGCGCCTTGCTTGGCGTTCGTTGGGCAACCTACGCCGCAGTATCCAAGGTTCCAGCAACCTTTTACATTACGCGGGATAATCTGCCAGCTGTAGCCCAGCTTTTCGCAGCCTTGGCGCAAGATGTCGTTATTGAGGTTCGGGTCCACCTCCCAGGGCGACATGGAATGGCGCGCTTCCCGACCATCGAACCAGGGCGCCATGGCGTCCGGGCTCAGTGCATCGAGGCCAAAGCGTTTGCTCCAGTAATTGAGAGTTGCGTCTGGCGTGCGGAAGCTACTGGTCCAGTTGACTGTGGTTGAGCCACCCACACATCGGCCCTGCAGAATGGCAATGGAGCCATCTTTGGTGGTGCGGCTCATACCTTCCTGATACAGATTTGCGTAGGACGTAAGCTCGTCCATTTTGAAGTCTTTCTGATAATACAGCCTGCCTTCTTCCACCAGGATAACCGAAAGGCCGCTTTTGGAGAGAATTTCAGCCGTGGTGCCTCCACCGGCGCCGGTGCCGACGATAACGACATCAGCTTCTACAGTCTGGTTTTCGGTAAGAGTGGCGCCGTCGGTGACTTTCCAGCCGGATTCCAGGCCTTGGGCAATACGATCGGTGAACGACATGGTTGGTGGATCCCTAATTTAGACTAAAACAGCAAGCTAAAGCAGCAGGCTGAAGTTCACACGTTGCGGAATTGTGGCAGGACTTGCACTGCCCACTCAGGCGGCCCGGGATAACCGGAAAGGTCCCAGTTCTCCTGGTAGCCGTAAAATGCCACGTTGCTGATTTTGGTGAGCGCCATATAGCCGTTATTGAACAACCCGATGCTGCTCGAGCGCCAGCGTTCCAGAAACGCGTCGGCCTGCTCTGTGGTGACATTGCGCCAGGAAGGCCAGACTCGGGCAATGGTCACCCGGGTGAGACCGAAGTTGAGCAGGTCGAAGAGTTGCCGCAGCTCTTTCTGGTTGGCTGGCCCGAATTTGTGGATGCCGGCGTCAATGCGCTCGATCGTTCCTGCAACAGTCATGCGTTTGGCGTTGGGTTGTTCCGGAAGTGCAGAGCCAAGAATGGCAGGAAGCAGAGCTTCAAACAGTTCGATATCCCCGGTTGTCAAAAACTGGAACTGGTAGCGGGCATCCATGCGTGTTTCAACGGCGCCGAGCCTGTCGGCCGGTGCTGTCGCGCAGCCACTCAGGCCGGCGGTTACACTGACAGTGCCCAGAAACAGGGCGCCACCCAGACCGGTGCGCAGAAAGCTGCGCCGGTTCAGGGATACAGAGTCCAATCCTTCGGATGGGCTAAGGTGGTTTGGCATAGATGGCTCGCTCAACGGATAAAGAACTTGTAAACCATTTTGTGGAAGGATGTTCCGTAAGGAGGGTAGACAAACTTTCCACTGTTGAATTTCTGCTTGGAAAAAATGGCGCGCTGGTGCGAAAAAGTCAGGAAGCCTTCTTTGCCATGATAGTGACCCATGCCTGAGTCGCCTACACCACCGAAAGGCAGATCGTCCTGAGCGACGTGCATCAGAGAATCATTAATGCACATGCCACCGGAGAGCGTGTTGTCGATGACCTGATGCTGCTGGTCGCGATCGTAGCCGAAAAAGTACAAAGCCAGCGGTCGCGGTCGATCATTGATGTATTGAATGGCCTCATCGAGATTGCTATAGCTCACGATCGGAAGGATAGGGCCGAAGATTTCATCCTGCATGAGTTTCATGTCCGGCGTGGTTTTCAGTACCAGTGTTACCGGGATCTTGTGGGTGCCGTCGCCCATGTTTTCATGTGCCGGGTTCATCTCGATCAGCTCGGCACCCTTGGCTCTGGCATCCTCCAGGTAGCCTTGCAAGCGCTTGTACTGGCGCTCATTGACAATAGCCGTGTAGTCGTCGTTATCGCGCAACGACGGGTACATTTCCGAAAACTGGGTGCGGAACTCGTCTACGAACGCCTGTGTGCGGTCATTAGGGCAGAGTACGTAGTCTGGCGCTACGCAGGTCTGGCCGGCGTTGAATGCCTTCCCGAAAGCGATGCGTTGAGCGGCATCTTCCAAAGGTACGTCCGGGGAAACAACAGCCGGTGATTTGCCGCCGAGCTCCAGTGTAACCGGTGTCAGATTTTCGGAAGCGGCACGCATTACCAGTTTGCCAACGGACGTGGAGCCGGTAAACAGCATGTGGTCGAACGGTCGCGCTGAAAAATCTGCGGCAACATCTGCTTCACCATTGATGACAGCCACCAGATCTTCCGGGAAGGTCGCCTCTATAAGCTCTTTGAACAAAGCTGAAGTGTGAGGCGTGAATTCGGACATCTTGATCATCGTGCGATTACCCGCCGAAAGCGAGGCAATCAGTGGCCCGACTGCGAGGTATAGCGGGTAGTTCCACGGCACAATAATGCCCACAACACCTTTCGGCTGGTAGCAGACCCTGTTGCTGGCGGGCTGGAACAATATGGATACGTGACGGCGCGAAGGTTTCATCCAGCCTTCAAGGTTTTTCAGGGTGTAGTTGATCCCCTGGATGGACGGCATCACTTCGGCAATCAGGGACTCGTCCCTCGATCGGCATGAGAAATCCCGGTCAATAGCATCAAGAAGGCGGTCCTGATAAGTCAGCAAGGCCTGCTTGAGGCGCTTCAGGTTGTCCTGGCGCTCGCTCAGCGACGGTGTGGGATTATCGTGAAATGCATTTTTCTGATCTTTGAACACCTGATGAGTATGTTGAATATGGTCTTTGCTCTCAGTGAGCTGAACAACGCTTGCACCCATGATGTCCTCCTGTCGGAGCCGTCGCTTTGCGGCGGCGACCTGTTGTTTTGTGTCGGCGTGTGGTGGTGAAAAAACGCTCAATTTGCACTGAGGAGTATTATTAGAGTATATACTCTAGGGAGTCAAGCGGAGCCCAATGGCGAATCAGGCCATCTGTGAGCTGTAAAACAACGATTACTGATGAGCTTATGAAAACCAGAGACAAGATACTGCTGTCCAGTCTGGAATTGTTTAACGATCTGGGCGAACGGAATGTCACAACAAATCATATCGCTGCGTATCTGGCGATTTCGCCGGGCAATCTGTATTACCACTTTCGTAACAAGTCGGACATCATTTACGAGATATTCCAGGAATATGAAAAGCTGGTAGATTTCTATCTGGATATCCCGGAAGACCGTCCCATGACGCTGGACGACATGACGTTTTATCTGGAGTCGGTATTTGATGGGCTCTGGAGCTACCGGTTTTTCCACCGGGATCTGGAATACCTGCTGGACAGAGATCCGCGCTTGCGCAGTGACTATCGGGAGTTTACCAACCGGTGCCTCTCGGCCATAAGCCGGATATTCGAGAAACTGGCAGATTCAGGCATCATCGAGCCACAGCCCGAATCCTTGCGCGGAGCCATGTCACTGAACGTCTGGCTTGTGATCACTAACTGGATGGCATATCTGAAGACAGCTCATGCGGCTAAAGCCTCCGCCAGCCTGAGCCTTCACGAACTGAAGCAGGGCATTTATCAGGTTCTGACGCTTGAGATTCCATACCTGACACCCGCTTACCGTGAACAAGTAATGTCGCTGAGGGAACAGTACCGGCCAACAATGCCGAATCAGGAAGAGAAGCGAGAGGCCCCTGTAAGCTGAGTGGGCTGCTTTTTGAGAGCAAAAAACGTGCAGATCAGGCTTTTCCGGAACCTTTGGCAGGCGAAACTGTCACATTACTGGGTGTTGGAAATCCGGACATTTCTGGCGCCTCCTGAGTGAGTTTTCAGGTTTTAACACGTCGCAAACCCTGACGTTTTACCGGCCTGTTTTTCTCAGGCCGGTTTTTTCTGTGTTATTCCCGCATTTTTTCATCTTCCAGCCAATTAATCAGCGCTGCCCGGCACTCATCAACGCCGAGTTTTGAGGTGGATGAAAACATGATCAGGTGTTCAACACAGCTGAAGGCCTCAAGCTTTCGGGTAATGTTCAGCATGCTGGTTTTTGCCTGCCCGAATTTGAGTTTGTCGGCTTTGGTTGCCAAAATCATCAGTGGCAGCTTGTTATGCTCGCACCATTCCACCATCATTTGATCGAAGTCGGTAAGCGGATGGCGGATATCCATTACCAGGACCAAGCCGCGCAGGCATCGGCGGTCGTTCAGGTAGTGCCCAAGATGTTTTTGCCAGTCGTCTTTCATGTCCCGGGATACTTTCGCGTAACCGTACCCTGGCAGATCCACCAACCGGGCATGCTCACGGTTCAGGGAAAAAAAGTTGATCAGACGTGTGCGCCCTGGCGTTTTACTGGTTCGGGCCAGCTTGCCGTTTGCGGTAATGGCGTTCATGGCGCTGGACTTTCCCGCATTCGAGCGTCCGGCAAAGGCGACTTCGGCGCCGGTATCAGGCGGGCAGTCCTCCAATCGTGGCGCGCTGACCAGGAAGCGTGCGCTATTAAAAGAGATGCTTTTTTGAGTCAGATCAGAGTCCACAGCGGTTGGCTTTCCTTTGGATTTCAGTTATCAGGGATTAATGTATAATGCTACACCAATTCCTGGCGGTACGCTTGGCGTAACCGCTGTCAGCCCTGGTTTTGAGCCTGACTGAACAGCGCCTGCCGGCTGCAAACCATTAATATTTCGAGATGAGAGAAGCGGAGCGAGCATGAAGAAACTGATCGCAGGGTTTGTTTTCGGCGTTGGCCTTACTGCCATGGCGCACGGAGCAGGGGATCCTGAAGCGGGCAAGCAAGCGGCGGCAGCCTGTCAGGCGTGTCATGGCCAGGGTGGAGCGAAGCCGATTATGGGCGCCTATCCGAAAATCGCAGGACTGGGTGAGAGGTACCTGTATGACCAGTTGGTGGCCATTCAGGAGAACGCCCGTTCCATTCCCGAGATGACCGGGCAGCTGGACGGTAAATCCGACCAGGATCTTCAGGATCTGGCCGCGTATTTTGCTGCACAGGACATGGGCGTCAGCCAGGCAGACCCAGAGTTGGTAGAAAAAGGCGCGGCTCTGTACCGCGGTGGTAACATGGCTTCTGGCGTTCCCTCCTGTGCCGGCTGCCATAGCCCGCAGGGCAAGGGTAATGGGCCGGCCGGGTATCCACACCTTGGCGGACAAAATGCGGAGTACCTGGTCAAGCAGCTGAATGCCTACCGCGACGGTACCCGGGCGAATGGCTCTAATGCGGCTATCATGATGGATGTTTCGTCCAGATTGACCGATGCAGAGATTGAAGCCGTTGCCAGTTATATTTCCGGCCTGAACTGATTCACTTACTCGGTGCCAGACACACCCCGCCATGTGCGGGGTTTTTTGTTTTTCGAACCTGTAATCCACGAACGATGGAACTTTTCAGGCTCGACGGGTCATAATTCCCCGGTAACGTCATTCATATAAGTAACAACATCACAAAAACCTGGAGATATTTCATGTTCCGAGCGCTCAGAACGGTCGTCCTGCTGTTGTCAGCCCTTGCCATATTCGGCCAGGCCAATGCGGCCGAATGGAAGGAAGGCACGCATTACAAGAAACTGGACACCCCGGTACGCACAGACAGCGGCTCACGCGTTGAGGTGGTGGAGGTGTTCTGGTACGGGTGCCCGCACTGCTATAACTTCAAACCATTGGCTGAAAGCTGGGAAGCAAAAGCTCCGGACTACGTAGACTACGTGAGAATTCCCGCGGCTCTTGGTAGCTCCTGGGAGCCGCACGCCCGGGCCTTTTATGCGCTTGAGGCCATCAATGCTTTGGATAAACTGCACGATGCTCTGTTTGATGCCCTGGCAGGTGAGCGCCGGCCGTTAAATGATGGCGAGTCTCTGGCGGAGTTTGTGGCCGGCTACGGTGTAGATCGCGAGGAGTTTCTTGATAGCTATAACAGCTTCGGTGTGAATGCCCGCATGCAGCAGGCGCAGGCAAAAATCCGGGGTGCGCGCGTTACCGGCACACCGACTATGCTTGTCAATGGCAAGTACACAGTCAGCGCCTCCATGGCGGGTAGCCTTGAGGGGGTGCTGGAGGTTGTTGATTATCTGGTTGCCCGGGAACACGCCGCAAGCGAATAAACGCTGGCGCGCAGTGGGTGGGCTGAGCGTTATTCCGATGGATGTGGGTGGCTATGTATAAGCGTTTACGACGTCAATGGAATGAGAGCCAGAAGGCCGCGGATGTTGCCCGCGGCAGCTCGTCGGGTCTGGACCATGTTCCGGATTTTGCAACCGCCGGTCGCATTCGTTTGCTGACGTTCAACATTCAGGTGGGCATCAGCACATCGGCCTACCGGCATTATCTGACCCGCAGCTGGCAGCACGTGCTGCCCCATCGCAACCGGTTTGAGAACCTGGACAGGATTGCCACCCTGCTCAGCAACTACGATGTAGTGGCTTTGCAGGAGTGCGATGGCGGCAGTTTGCGCAGCGGACACATCAATCAGGTGCAGTACCTGGCCGAGGCCGCTGGAATCCCGTACTGGTATCAGCAACTCAATCGCAATCTGGGGCAGTTTGCCCAGCACAGCAACGGTCTGCTGAGCCGGTTCAGGCCGCTGGGGGTGAAAGAGCACCGCTTGCCCGGACTGATTCCCGGCCGGGGTGTAATTGTGGCGAAATACGGCAACCCGGAAGACCCGTTGGTGCTGGTTATGATGCACCTGTCCCTGAGCAAATCCGCCCAGCAGCGCCAATTGGGCTTTGTCAGTGATCTGATCAACGATTACCGGCATGTGGTGTTGATGGGCGATATGAACGCTCACGCAGAACAACTGCTTACCAACACGCCGCTGAAGCAGACCGACCTGATCCCGCTACCTGCGGATGCCCACAGCTTCCCCAGCTGGCGCCCGGAGAAAGCGTTGGATCACATTCTGGTTAGTCCGAGCCTCCAGGTGCACAGTTCCGGAGTGGTCAGCTATCCAATGTCGGACCACTTGCCTATCGCGCTGGATGTCTCGGTGCCCGTAACGCCGTGAGGTTCTTCTGCGCTCACAAAAAAACCCGACTCGCTGGTCGGGTTTTTTTGTGAGCGCAGATCAATTACTTGATCTTCGCTTCCTTGTACGCAACGTGCTTACGGACAACCGGATCGTACTTTTTGATCTCGATTTTTTCCGGGGTGTTACGCTTGTTCTTCATGGTCGTGTAGAAATGACCCGTGCCTGCTGAAGATACCAGCTTGATTTTTTCGCGCATGATGCGGCTCCTTATACTTTCTCGCCGCGGGCACGAAGATCGGCCAATACAGCGTCAATACCATTTTTATCGATGATGCGCATACCTTTGGTAGACGTGCGCAGCCTTACGAAACGCTTTTCAGACTCAACCCAAAAGCGCTTGCTTTGCAGGTTGGGCAGAAAGCGACGACGGGTGTGGTTCATCGCGTGAGATACATTGTTACCGGAAACCGGACGTTTACCGGTTACCTGACAAACTCTGGACATACTTGCCTCCGACCTGAGCATTGGTCTTAATAAATGCGAATTCGATTTTAATGCGTCTCTGGTTGCCAAGGAACGGTTACGCCCCCGTTTGCGCCTCTAAACTGAACGCTGCTCGCCAGACGCCGCCAGAAAGGGACGCTTTTATACCAGAACCAGCCCCCCAACGCAAAAAATTGTTGGGAATTTGGCCAGTTTTCCGACATCTGTTTTTGACGACCTACATTAATCCACGTTCCGCGAGGGATATTACCTCACCGTGGCCAATCACCATATGGTCAAGAACCCTGATATCCACCAGCCCGAGCGCTTCCTTCAGGCGTTTGGTCAGGGAGATGTCGGCCTGGCTGGGTTCGGCCACCCCGGAAGGGTGATTGTGGGCGAAAATGACAGCAGCGGCGTTGTCCTCCAGTGCCTGCCGGACGACTTCCCGCGGGTATACAGCAGCGCCATCAATAGTGCCGCGAAACAGCTCCCGATACTGAATAATCCGGTGTCGGTTGTCCAGAAACAGGCCCGCGAAGACTTCATGAGGGTAGGTGCCGAGTCGACTTGTGAGAAAACGCCGGGTATCTTCCGGTGAGCGCAGCGGATCACCTTGGCGCAATGGCTCATCCATTACACGTCGTGCCATTTCCAATGCGGCCTGTACCTGAGCGTACTTCGCAGCACCCAGCCCCTTTACACTGCAGAACTGCCTGCGGGATGCAGTAAGCAGTCCACGTAAGCCGGAAAACTCCTGCAACAGAAAACGCGAAAGGTCCATAACGGGCATGCCTGTGGTACCAGTGCGTAGAAAAATAGCCAGTAGTTCGGCATCTGAAAGGCTTTCGGAGCCGTGGGCAAGCAGTCGCTCACGGGGGCGTTCGTCCATGGGCCAGGCGGGGTCGGTCATATGGGCTTCCTTGCATATCGTTGGAGAGGTTTGGCGCATCCTGCGCTTTTCACTTACAAAGACTACTTCAAAAAGTAACAAATGGTAAACGAGCGGGTGGCCTTGCGGGCTGTCGGTATGGTCAGGGCATGCTATCTTATAAGCCTTTCTTTTTAAGCGGATACGGAGTCTGTATGGCGGTCAGGAAAATTCTGCTGGGTATAACCGGCGGCATTGCAGCCTATAAGAGTGCCGAGCTTGTGCGCCTGCTGAAAAAAGCCGGCTACGAGGTGAGGGTTGTCATGACACAGGGTGCCGAAGCCTTCGTAGCCCCCCTGACCTTTCAGGCGCTCAGCGGCGAGCCTGTGCGCACCTCCCTGCTGGATCCGGAAGCCGAAGCCGGCATGGGGCATATAGAGTTGGCGAAGTGGGCTGATCAGGTCGTCATTGCCCCGGCTTCTGCAGATTTTATTGCTCGGCTTGCTCAGGGTATGGCCAACGACCTGCTGACTACGGTCTGTTGTGCAACTGAGGCCCCTGTTGCCCTGGCGCCTGCGATGAATCAGGCAATGTGGAGTAATTGGCGCACCCAGCGCAACATCCATCTGCTTGAGGACGATCCACAGATTACGCTCTGGGGCCCGGACCAGGGCGACCAGGCCTGCGGCGATAATGGGCCCGGGCGCATGCTTGAGGCTGCGGTCATCGCCGGGCTGATCATGAACAGGCAGGCCGGTGCTGGCGAGCTTGCAGGTAAGCGTGTCGTCATCACCGCCGGCCCAACCCGCGAGCCGATAGACCCGGTGCGCTATATCAGCAACCACAGTTCGGGCAAAATGGGCTACGCGTTGGCCACAGCCGCCCGGGATGCAGGTGCCCGTGTTGTTCTGGTCAGTGGGCCAGTCAATTTGCCGGCACCAGCGGGCATTGACGTTCGTGGCGTCGTGACTGCCGAGGATATGCTGCAGGCCTCCACAGGAGCGGTCGACGAAGGCTGTGATCTGTTCATCGCGACGGCTGCGGTTGCGGATTACCGGCCCGAGAGCTTTGCCAGCGACAAGATAAAGAAATCCAGCGAGTCCATGGCGCTGCCATTGATACGCAACCCGGACACGCTGGCAACGATTGCCGGGCGTCCGGATGCGCCGTTCACCGTTGGTTTTGCTGCTGAAACCTCAGATGTCGCCCGCTATGCCAAGGGCAAGATGCAACGCAAAAACTTGCGCATGGTTGTTGCCAATGATGTATCTGCGCCAGGGCTGGGGTTCAACAGTGAAAATAATGCCGTAACAGTATTCTGGCCGAGCGGGCAGGAGACGATAGGGCCCGATACCAAAAAAGCTATTGCATCGCGTCTCGTGGCGCTTATTAGCGAACACCTGAAGCAGGATTGATATGAATAGAAAAAATTTACAGGTACGCATTCTCGACGACCGGATCGGCAACCAGATCGCTTTTCCGGAATACGCCACTGAAGGTTCTGCAGGCCTGGACTTGCGGGCTTGTCTGGATGAGCCACTAACGTTGGCGCCAGGCGATACGACGTTAATCCGGACCGGGCTTTCCATCCACATCGCCGATCCGTCGCTGGCAGCCATGATTTTGCCCAGAAGCGGGCTCGGCCACAAACACGGTATCGTGCTGGGTAATCTGGTGGGGCTGATTGATTCGGACTACCAGGGCGAGTTGATGGTCTCCTGCTGGAATCGGGGTAACACCGACTTTACGGTTGATGTCGGCGAGCGGATAGCCCAGCTGGTTCTGGTGCCTGTTGTTCAAGCCGATTTTGAAGTGGTTTCCGAGTTTGATGCCAGCAGTCGGGGCGAAGGCGGGTTTGGCTCTACAGGTACCCGATAACCGTTATACCATAGCGCAGAAACCTATTGCCGCGTCTATACTTTGCCGTTAAGTGCTTGTCCAGGGCAAAAAAATAATTGCAGGATGAACTATGAAACTGGGTAGGAAGAAAGCTCCCGAAGCGTCTGTTGATGAGCAGCCTGCTGACAAAGCAGAACCAAAAACAAAGACAAAGACCCGCGCACCCGCAGGGTCAAAACGCAAACACCTTGGATCAACTGCCCTCAGCCAGGCATTAGTGGTTTTGCTGGCTGCTGTGGCGGCGATTGCTCTGATGCATTTTCTGGTGCTGCAACCTGCCACAGAAGAGCGCTTCAAAGCCTGGAAAACCGCTGAGGCCGATGCAGCCGCCCAGCGCATAAACCAGTACCTTGAGCTGGTGCAGCAGAACGTAAACGGTCTGGCGACCCAGCCTCACGTGGTGGATACGTTGATAGAGCGTGCTGATTCGGGGGCAGTCGAGCAGAAGCTGTTAACGGCAATGCCAGGCGTCAAGGCGGCTTTTCTTTTCCCTTATCGCCAGATTCCAAGGACCGGGGGTGCAAACGGTTTGCTGGGCTTTGCCGGGCTTGAACTGGCACGTCGGGCAGAAAATGGTCAGCCCCTCTATCCGGACGCCTTTCCCCGGGAAAATAATTGGTACATGCAGATGGCTGCTCCTGTGCGGAACCCGGCCAGCAAGGCCGTCGTAGGCAGCCTTCTTGTGGTCTTCGATGCCGCGCTGCTCCAGCCGCTGCTCTCTGTTGTAAATACACGGCTTGGCGGGGAGCTTGCGCTGGTTCAGACGGTTTCGGGAGCCTCCCGTACCTTCGTTAACGAGGGAGGTGGCGCTGGAGCCGGCACGAGCGCCACGGAAGTCCGGGCTCTCGTGAATCCGGACTGGACTGTCAGCTATAAACCAGGCGTCTTGCCAGAGCCTCCCGTTAATATACTGATGGTAGCTTTGTTGGTGGGCGTGCCAGTCTTGGTGGCAGCGATGCTGGTCTGGTGGTTGCTTATCCGTGCTCAGAAAGGGCTGCGTCTTGAAGTGACCAGCCTGATTCAATGGGCGCATAAAGTATTTGGCGGAGAGCGTCAGAAGCTGCCCAGCTTCCAGTGGGACATGGTTTCCTCTGCTGGCGAGGTTCTGTACCGACTGTCGCAGGTGGTGGACAAGCGCGTGACCAAAGCGGCTGAAAATGCCCGACCAAAGTCCTCGAAGGGCACAAAAACGACGGAAACGACGGATGCCGAGCCCTTGTTTCAGGACAAGGAACTGCCCGATATCGATATGCTGGATGGTGACGAGGATGTTCTGGGCTTTGGTAGCGGCAATCGTGACAGTTCATTCTTTTCCGGTGGCGAGATGCCGGGGGTTGAGGAGACGGATGAGTCAGGAATAGAAATGTCACCGGTTATTTTCCGGGCCTACGATATCCGTGGGATTGTTGGTGAGACTCTGTCTTCGTCCATTGTTGAACGGATTGGCATGGCTGTAGGCTCAGAAGCTATCAGTCGCGGGCTGGCATCGCTATGCATTGGTTACGACGGTCGTCACTCAAGCCCTGAGTTGGCAGATGCCCTCGCCCGTGGCGTTATGGCGTCGGGCTGTAACGTCATCCACGTGGGTGCTGTGCCCACGCCGGTACTCTATTTTGCCACTCATCACCTTGAAAACGGGTCGGGGGTCATGGTGACGGGCAGCCACAACCCGGCCAACTACAATGGCCTCAAAATCATGCTGGGCGGCGAAACGCTCTCTGGCGAGGCTATTCAGGCGCTCTACCGTCGGGTTCAAACCGGTGACCTTGCTGCCGGGCGTGGCACTCAGTCTACTGAAGATGTTCGCAGGGCTTATCTTGACCGTATCGTGGGTGATATCGCCGTCGCCGCGCCCCTTAAGGTCGTGGTGGATGCGGGCAACGGTATTGCGGGTGAGCTGGGCCCCATTCTGATCGAAGAGCTTGGTTGCGAAGTGATCCCGCTGTATTGCGACGTTGACGGCGACTTCCCGAACCACCATCCGGATCCCGGTAAGCCTGCTAACCTTGCTGACCTGATCGCGAGGGTTAAAGCAGAAGGTGCGGATCTTGGCATTGCATTCGATGGTGACGGTGACCGGCTGGGTCTGGTGACCAATTCCGGCAAGATTATCTGGCCGGACCGTCTGTTGATGCTATTCGCCCGGGACGTGGTGTCACGAAACCCTGGTGCCGATGTGCTTTACGATGTGAAATGCACCCGAAGGCTTGCCAGCGTGATTTCCGAAGCCGGCGGGCGCCCCATCATGTGGAAAACCGGTCATTCCCTGATGAAAGCAAAAATAAAGGAAACCGGCGCCTTGCTGGCGGGCGAGATGAGTGGCCATTTTTTCTTCACAGAACGCTGGTACGGGTTTGATGACGGGCTCTATGCCGCTGCCAGACTTCTGGAAATACTGGGCATCGAAGATCGCCACAGTGACGACGTGTTCGAAGACTTCCCGGAGGATATCAGCACGCCTGAGCTTAACGTCGAAGTAACCGAAAGCAGCAAGTTCAGCATTATCGAACAGTTGGGCAATGTGGGAGACTTTGGTGACGGTAATATCAGCACTATTGACGGCATTCGTGTGGATTACGCCGATGGCTGGGGTTTGTGCCGCGCGTCCAATACCACACCGGTTCTGGTGTTGCGCTTTGAAGCTGAAACCAAAGAGGCTCTGGAACGGATAAAAGATATTTTCCGGGCTCAGCTTCAGAAGGCAGCGCCGGATCTCGTGGCGGACTTCTGATGTCAGCCTTGCAGGCGGCTCAGGCTCCCGATTTTAATTTCTGATTTATTAAGGCAACAAGATGACGCTGGATCGTGAAACAGCAATGCAGGTGGCAACAGTTCTGAGCCGGGGTTTACCGTACATTCAGAGGTTTACCGGGAAAACGGTCGTTATCAAATATGGCGGTAACGCCATGGAAAACGAGGAACTCAAAAGCAGTTTCGCCCGTGACGTAGTGCTTATGAAGCTGGTTGGCATAAACCCGATTGTTGTTCATGGTGGCGGCCCCCAGATTGGCGAGCTTTTGCAGCGCCTCAATATCCAGTCCCGCTTCGTGAACGGCATGCGTGTTACCGATGCGGCAACCATGGATGTGGTGGAAATGGTGCTGGGTGGCCAGGTGAACAAGGAAATTGTGTCCCTGATCAATGCCCAGGGCGGAACCGCCATAGGCCTGACCGGGAAGGATGCCAACCTCATTCGCGCCCGAAAACTGGAAGTTGTGGATCGTTCGCCGGAGCTGGAGCGCCCTGAGATTATTGATATCGGGCGCGTTGGCGAGGTGGCCAGCATCAATGTTGACGTGATTGATATGCTCACCCGCAGCAACGTGATTCCAGTGATTGCGCCGATTGGAGTGGGTCCTGATGGCGCATCCTACAATATCAACGCAGACCTGGTTGCCGGCAAGGTTGCCGAGGCCATGAAGGCCGAAAAGCTGATGCTGTTGACCAACGTATCCGGGCTCAAAAGCAAGCAAGACAAAGTGCTCACCGGGCTGACCGCACAACAGGTGAATGATCTGATTGAAGACGGCACCATTCATGGCGGAATGCTGCCAAAGATCCGCTGCGCACTGAGCGCGGTAGAGAATGGGGTGCGAACGTCCCATATTATTGATGGCCGGGTGGCTCATGCGTGCCTGCTGGAAATCTTTACGGATGAGGGTGTCGGAACACTTATTTCCCGTAACTAACGATTTTCCGCAACTGACGGCGCTGCTTGAGGATTTTCCGGATGAAACGTCTGCTCACAATTCTGATTCTGGCTGCATTGCTCGGCTTTGCCGCGTTTAAGGCAGGCGTTTGGTGGCTGGCGGATCAGCGCATGTCAGAAGCGCGTCAGGCGCTTGGCGAAAGCGGAGTCCTGGAGCGCGGCAGGCTCACTTCCGGCGTCGAGGGCCGCTTGGTGCTATCGGGTGCATCCTGGCAGGATTTCGAGCTGACCCAACCGCTGGTTATCGGTCGGGCAGAGTTTGATGCCGGTTCGCCCCTTGCCCTGTTAACGGCGTTAGCGACCCCTTCAGATATACCGGCCAGCTGGACTATGCGGGCAGAAGGGCTGGCATTGGCCCTTGAGGCAACCATGTTCCGGAATTGGGTGACTGCAGAGGGAGTTACCCGGCGTCAGAAGGCGGCGTTGTTCGCGCTTCCCTGCGCACCCGATCCACGTCAGCAGCTCGGCAGTGGTGATTTGTTACGCATGGGCATAACCGGTTTGTCCGGCGAGCTAATTGTAAATCAGACGCCAGATCGCGTTCACCTTGAGCTGAACTCCGCAAATACCGGCAGTCTGGAGCTTAGCTGGCCAGAGGCACGAATTAATCTGGCATCGCCAGAGGCGACACTGACAAGCTCGGCCCAGCCCCTTGAAGTTACATTGCGAGATGGCGGGCTTATGCGGCGAGTGGCGGCCTATTGCGCCCGCGAAGCCGGTCTGGATCCGGTTCAGTGGGCAGGGCGTGCCCTGGCCGGCTTCGAGGCCGGATTGAAGGCGCGTGGCTGGCGTGCCAGCGATCAGTTACTGGCGCTTTACCGGCAGTGGCTACTTGAGGGTGGGGAAATAACAGCCTCTGTGCAGCCGAGCTCAGACACACTGGGTATACCGGTGCGCTCAGAGAATGAACGTGCGAATGGTGCTGTGGCCTGGGCGCTGCAATACAATGGCGCTATGGTGCCAGATGTGTTTCTTCGCAAAGCCGAGCCGGTTGTTCCTGAACCACCAAAAGAAGCCCTTGAGCCGGTTGTGCCTCGGGAAAGCCCGGATATTACCCGCTGGTATACCGAAGATCTTGAACAGGCGGCCATGTGGATCAATCGCAAGGTCCGGGTGTCACTCTCGAACGGGAATGTGGTGGATGGCCGACTTGCGAGTGTTACCGAGCGGCAGCTGGAAGTTGCCCGCAAGGTTGCAGGAGGTGAGGTGGCCTATCCTATAGCTGTCCGTGCTATTACAGCGTTTGAGGTCTGGCGACGGGGCCAGGCAAAATAGCGTTCAAGCCGGACAAGGAGAGACAATGCAGCAGTTCAGCGACGATACTGGCGGCCGTAAAAGTACCAGTAGGGCAGACACCGTGCCGGGCGTGCGTGAGATGCTGACCCAGCTGATTTCGCTGCCGTCTATCAGCAGCGCATCCGCAGAATGGGATCACAGTAACGAGCCTGTGGTGCGAACGCTTGGGGAGTGGCTGGAAGCCTTGGGGTTCTGCGTTGAAGTTCTGGCTGTGCCCGGGATGCCCGGCAAGTACAACCTGATTGGCACTCTGGGTAGCGGTTCTGGCGGCCTGGTGCTATCTGGCCACACGGACACCGTGCCTTTTGATGACAAGCGCTGGCAAAGCGACCCCTTTACCCTGACCGAACGCGACAACCGCTGGTACGGGCTGGGCACATGCGACATGAAAGGCTTTTTTCCCCTGGCAATCGAGGCTGCCAAGGCGTTTACAGCCGCAGACATGAAGCAACCGTTGATCATTCTCGCGACAGCGGATGAAGAGACCTCCATGAACGGGGCCAGAGCGCTCGCGGAAGCTGGCCAGCCAAAAGCCCGTTATGCGGTCATAGGCGAGCCCACCAGTCTCCGGCCAGTGCGTATGCACAAAGGCATTATGATGGAGCGGTTAACGTTTGAAGGGCAATCTGGCCACTCCTCCGATCCGGGGCTGGGGCGTAATGCTCTGGAGGGCATGCACGAGGCCCTTGGTGAACTTCTGACACTGCGCGCAGACTGGCAACAACAGTACCGCAACACGAATTTTGACGTTCAGGTGCCAACACTCAACCTTGGCTGCATTCACGGTGGTGATAACCCGAACCGCATTTGCGCCCGCTGCGAGCTGCACTTTGATCTGCGCCCGCTGCCCGGCATGAGCATGGAAAATCTGCGTCAGGACATTCTGCACAAAATTCAACCGGTGGCTGAGCGGCGCGAATTGACTATGGAATTCGAACCGCTGTTTGACGGCGTGCCACCCTTTGAAACGTCAGCGGACGCCGCGCTGGTTAAAGCCTGTGAAACGCTTACTGGCCATACTGCCCAGGCGGTTGCCTTTGCGACCGAGGCTCCCTGGCTGCAGAAGCTTGGTATGGAAACCCTGGTTCTGGGCCCGGGTTCGATTGATCAGGCCCACCAGCCAGACGAGTTCATAGAACTGTCGCAGCTTGAGCCTACGGTGAAGATTCTCAGGGGTCTTATCCGGCAGTTTTGTCTTTAAGTATCCTTGCGTGCCAGATTCCGGGCTGAGCGCTGCCGGGCGCCCACTTCGAAACACGCCCGTGAATACGTCCCTGTAGGGCTCGGTCGCGCCATCCCTGGCGCTCCACGGTTTTGGCGTGGGTGCCCGGCAGCGCTCTTGGAGTAAACTGGTATGCGCATCAAAAAATACGGACTGGGGAACAAAACTTGAAATCGAACGGCTGGCTGCATTCATTCCGTCATTCATCACCTTATATCAATGCGCACCGTGGCCGTACGGTTGTGTTGACCATTCCGGGCGATGCGGTCGAGCATGAAAATTTCATCAACATCATTCATGACATTGCGCTACTGAGCAGTCTGGGCGTGCGCCTGGTTGTCGCCTTCGGGGCGCGGCCGCAAATTCAGCGCCGCCTGGATGGCGCCGGTTTGGAATCGACGTTTGCCCGCAGTCTGCGGATAACCCCCGAAGACCATTTGCCGCTGGTCATGGAAGCAACTGGTGGCCTGCGCGCATACCTCGAAAGCCAGTTGTCCATGGGGCTGGTGAATTCGCCCATGCACAATGCGCGCATTCGGGTAAGTAGTGGCAACTATGTGACTGCGAAACCTGTTGGTGTGCTGGACGGCATCGATTTTGGTTATACCGGCAAGGTGCGGCGGGTTGATGTGGCCGGTATCGAGAAGCTGCTGGAGCAGGGACATATTGTCCTACTGCCCCCTTTGGGCTATTCACCCACCGGCGACACCTTCAATCTCCTGTACGAAGATGTCGGTAGCCAAGTGGCGGCGGCGCTGCAGGCGGAAAAACTTATTGTGTTTATCGATGATGAGGGGCTGCTTGAGCGGGACGGCTCGCTTATCAGAGAGCTTTCAGCACGCGAGGCGCCGGGGCGGCTGGCGGATGGAACCGTCACCGGGCACGACGCCGATTTGCTACGGGCCGCCTGTGACGCCTGCGTGAAGGGCGTTAGACGAGCGCACATTATCAGCTACGTAAATGATGGCGCCCTGCTGGAAGAACTGTTTACCCGCGACGGAACCGGCACGCTGGTCAGTGGTGATCACTACGAACAGATCCGGCAGGCCCGGGCCGAGGATATCGGTGGAATTCTGGGGCTGATTGAACCACTGGAAGAGCAGGGCATTCTGGTGCGGCGGTCGCGGGAAATGCTGGAAACTGATATCGAACACTTTGTTGTCGCAGAGCGTGATGGCACCATTGTCGGTTGCGCCGCTTTGCACAACTATCCGGATGAGGGCGCCGGAGAATTGTCCTGCTTTGCTGTGGATGCCGCCTATCGCCGCGCCGGTCGTGGCGACGAGATTCTGCTGATGATCGAAAGGCATGCCCGCAGTCAGGGTGTTCAGAAGCTGTTCGTGCTCACCACACAAACTGAGCACTGGTTTCGTGAGCGCGGTTTCCAACCCAGCACGGTGCAGGCATTGCCCGGGCCAAAGCTTGCTGCCTACAATACACAGCGCAATTCAAAAGTGTTCTTTAAACCGCTCTGAAAGGTCCTGCAACATTTGCTGACGCTGTCCATCAGGTTGTCGGGAAAGGGATTTCACGGCACGGTAAAACGTCGGGAAGTCGTAGTCTGACTGTTTGAGTAGCTGGCGAAAGGCGGGCACATACTGATTGTATTGCTTGAACAGAGCGATACGAGCGTTGTTGAAGGCGACAGGTGGCGTCCCGAAGGGCCCCTTTATTTCTTCCCTGTTGCCTCTTGACTCTGTTCTTTGGTTCTCGTCGTCAAGCAGCCCTTCGTAAGACGCATTCAGCTCTTCAAAAATGAGCCGTTTGCGCTTGCGAAGACGGCTGTCAGAAAGGATGCCCTGCTGCCGGTACAGATTCTTCAGATCAACGCTTGCGGACTCTACCAGTGCATAGGTTTTGTTGCGCAACTCGAAACGCACAAGTGCCTGTTCGAATACTGATGGCTCCCCTTGATGTGCCAGCCAGAGTTTCAGGCCTTCCAGCTCCACCGCGGTGGCAAAGCTCTCATTGAAGCCGGTGTCTTCTTTGATATAGACAACCTGGTGAGCCAGCTCGTGGAACATCAGGGCCACCATGCGGTCATCGGACAGATTGGTAAAACCGGAATGGAGTGGGTCGTCAAACCACCCCAGTGTCGAGTACGCCGTTACACCGCCGATGAAGGTGTCGTAGCCTTTGGCCTGGAAGCGTTGCTCTTCCAGCTCAGCGTCTTCAAGATGAAAATACCCCCGGTATGCCTGGCAGCCAAGCACCGGATAGCACCACTGGTGTGCTTGTAGCGAAAACTCCGGCACGGCGACCAGATTAACCACCACCCAGGAGTGATCAAGAGCCACATAGTCTTTGAATGCATTACCCGTTGGCAGATCGAGGCGTTCAGTTGCAAAGTGGCGAGCCTGGCGGGACACAATCAGCTTGTTTCGGAGTCCATCCGGTGTTTCGTGGCTGGCGATATAGCTGTCTACCGGTTTGCCCGCCATCGTCAGCGCCAAGTGGCCCGAAATGGCTTGAGTGTAGTAGCTGATGGAAGTGCAACCGTTCAGGCACGTTATCAGTAGCAAAACTGTATAGATCTGACTAAGCTGCTTCATAGGTTACGACGTTAAGACGGTGGGGTTTGTGTGCCCCGGGATAGTCGCTATAGTACACTCATAATAACGGTTACAAGCACGGTCACGCTTTTCATAACAGAAGGTGGCAGCGACCACTATTTTTCAGGGACGTTAGCCGTTAGCGGGCAGAGTATCCGGCCCCTTCCGGCTTTGTGCAATATCAGGTAGTTCATGGATCCGAGAGAGCGGCGCAACAGCCCCCGTAAACCCATCAAACTTGCCGCCCAGATTGATCTGGGTACCGGCGAGTCGTGGCCATGTCAGATTGCGGATTTTTGTCCCGAGGGCCTGTTTGTACGCTATTCCGGTGAAACATCACGCAAACTTGATCGGGCCTTTGCTTCCGCCACGCCACCCGAGCTGATTGTGCGCTTTCGCGGTCCGGATGGAAAAAAGCGCCATGAACTCCATGTCAGTATGGTCAGGCGTATTGACGGCGCCATGGGCGTTAATTTCACCCGTACGAACCCGGAAGCAGTCGCCGCCATGTTACAGCAGTGCGGCGGTTCCCACAGTCAGGATCGCGCCTCGTTGCGCGCCCCGAGTGAACGTGTCCAGTTTGTGCTGCACCAGTCTGCCCGTGCGGTTATCCAGCACATAGAACCACTCATGGACGTCTGCTTTGTGCAGATGGCCACAGCCCTGAAAGCGGCAGCACAGAAAGCTACGAACGACCAGCAGGCTAATGAGTTGATGGATTTTTCGGGCCAGGTTCAGGCGCGGCAGCGGGTTATATGGCACCAGATAGCTCGTAGCCTTGAATCTCCGCTAAAACCGGCCCCTAAAGGTTTTCCCGGCTCCGAGCTTTCGATGGTGGACAAGGGCGAGTTTGAAGACTGGCTGACGATCCGGGTGATGGTTACAAAAGCCGACACCCAATACCGTAAAGACCTGCTTCAGCTCAAGCTGCGCCTGGACAAGCTGGGCATTGCCAACGCAACCGGGCATCATAATCCGCTTGGCCCGTCACTTGTGTGCGAGTCGTTTCACGCGGGCCTGAGCCAGCTCAAAGCCTCCCGAGAGGTTGAAAAAATCTGCCTTAAAGTGTTTGAACAGTCCGTGCTGTTCCACTTGGGGCCTCTGTATAAAGAACTGAACAATATCCTCATTCGCCATGGCGTGTTGCCGGAACTGGATCTCAGTAAGTATCTGAGTGAGCAGGCTGTCACTAGCCCTCAGAGCAAGCCGGCGGCAGAGCAGAGTCAACCGGTTCAAAGTCCGAGCGAGCCAGCTCCTGGCAAGCCACAGCCCACACCAAAGAACCGCGATACGGGGCCTGGAAAGGCACGCTCGGGCAATGAATTCCGGAGTTATGCTCAGGCAGCGCAGTCAGCCTTTGCGACCGTACGGAATTTGCTGGGAACGCTCGCTGACAGCCGTGCAACGCGTGGCGGTACTGAGCCGGCGTCATTTCCGGTCAATGCCAAACCCATGTCTTCGGGCGAGTTGCAACGCGAGCTTCAACAGCTCCAGGCAGAACCGGTTGACGGTGCCAGCAACGTTATCCCACTGCGGGAGCGGGTAGTCGAAAAAGTTCGCGAGAGCGGTGCAAAAAAGCTGGATGACGAACAGCAGGGTACGCTGGATGTTGTCGATCGTTTCTTTCAGTCTGTAACCGAGAGTCCGAAACTCAGCGAATACGCCCAGGACCGGATGCGCCAGCTTGAAGTGCCGGTTCTGAAAGTGGTGATGCGCGACCCCGCATTTTTTGATGACGAGAACAGCCCCGTCAGAGGCGTTATGAACCGGCTGGCGCAGCTTGGCGTTAAGGGCGGCCGGCTCAACCCGGTGGTTCAGCGCCGGGTCGATGAGCTTGTCCAGCGTATCACCACAGACTTTGAGCAGGATACCGGGGTTTTTGAGCAGACAGTTCAGGAGCTTGACAGCCTGATTGATCGCCAGAACCTGGTATACCGCCGAAATGTGGAGCGGGTAACGGCCGCGGCGGAGGGCGCCCAGAAAGTTGCCGAGTCCAAATCTGCAGTAGCCGAGGTGCTGAACCGGAAACTGGCGGGACGCAAAATACCAAAAGCCGTGCTCAGCCTGCTTGATGGTGGCTGGCGGGATTTGCTGTCACTGACCTGGATACGTCAGGGACAGGACAGCCAGGTTTGGCAAGATTACCTATCGGTGGTTGATTCGCTACTGGCGTTTGCTGAAGACCGTGACAGTTCAGTGAATCTGCCGGAACTGCTCCGGGTTATTCAGGACGGCCTCGCATCTATTTCCAGTAATCACATGCCGTCCTCACAGATACGTGATGAACTGAAGCAGTTTTTGGTGCGCAGTCCTGACAAACCACCGGAAATGGTGGAGGTGCCTGCGACGACGACTGATAAAGACCTCAAACAGTCGTTGTCGGAGCGTGAGCAACGCAGCCTTCAACGTTGGATAAACCGGGCCCAGAAGCTTCGTACTGGGGACTGGCTGCGGGATCAGGAAAAACCTGACGAGCCACAGTATATCCGGTTGGTCTGGGTGGCCCGTGGGTTCAGCCGGTTTGTTTTTGTGAATCATCAGGGTATGCGGGTTGTGGAGCTTGAGCTCGAAGCTCTGGCGCGTCATATGCGAAAGGGTATTATTGTGCCCGATGGCCAATACGAGCGGCCGCTGGTGGATGAAAGTATCGACCGAATGGTTCGTAAGGTCTATGACCAGCTGTCTTGGGCTTCTACTCATGACGAACTGACGGGGCTCCTTGGGCGTCGCGAGTTTGAGCGCATGCTCGACCAGCAGCTGGCCCGGCGTGAGGACGAGCGCTCCTTGTTGCGGTTGGATCTGCGCAAGTTCCGCCTGTTGAACGACACGGCCGGGTATCAGGCCGGTGACGACACCCTGAAAAGTGTTGCGGATCTGCTGCGCGATCATGTTGGTGATGGAATGCCTCTGGCGCGGCTTGCCGGGAATGAATTTGGCATGCTGGTGCCGTCTGAGAATGCAGACGATGCGGCCCTTAATCTGATTGCGGCCGTCGAGAAGGCCGAATTCGTATACGGTGGCAGAAGTTACCGGTTGTCAGCCAGTGTCGGGGTTGTTCCGGAGTTGCCTGGGCTGGTTAGCGCTGAGCGCTGGCTGCGAGCCTCTGAGCAGGCCCTGGAGGTCTCCAAGCATAAAGGGCTGGGCAAGATTTCTGTTTATTCCCTGGATGCTGGTGATCAGGCCCGTCAGGAGCAGATAGCGGCCAAGGTTGCCAGCCTTGGTGATCTCGACGAAGAGCGGATGTTGTTGCGCTGTCAGAAGATTATTCCTTTACACGGACGTGCCCGGATGGCAACCCAGTATGAAGTGCTGATCAGCATGTACGACGATTCCGGGGTGCTGATTACCGGCCGGGATTTTGTACGCATGGCAGAGCGGTATGACCGCATGCAGGCCGTTGATCGCTGGGTAGTTGGGCATTTGCTGGACTGGTTGCGGGTAAAGGCACCGGACCCTCGCCATCTTGGTGGCGTGTGCATCAATTTGTCCGGATACTCTTTGAACGACCAATCGCTACTTGAATACATCTATGAAAAGTTGAGTGAAAAAGACGCACCTATCGAGCGCCTCTGGTTCGAAATAACCGAAGCGTCCGCGATCAATGATGTGCAGGCGGTGGCCGACTTTATTATTGAGATGAAAGAGCTGGGGTGCAGGTTTTGCCTCGGAAATTTCGGCAGCGGCCCAAGCTCGTTCGAATTCATGCGCTCGCTACCGGTTGATATGATCAAAATTGATAGCGCGTTCACCGGCCAGCTGAGCACCAGCGAAACCGATCGGGCTATGGTGCAATCCATGGTGGATATGGCGCACTATATGGATCGGGAAGTGATTGCAGCTCAGGTTGAATCACGCGACGTGCTGGATACACTGAGACAGCTGGGCGTGGATTACGCTCAGGGCTTTGTGATCGAGAACCCCCGTTCGCTCGACAGCCTTGCCTGAGGTTAACCCGGTTCTTATCTAACCCGTATTCAATTTTCATTCAAACCACGGCGCGCTTCAGCCATGTCGAAACGTCACCCCATTATTGCGGTTACCGGCTCATCCGGTGCCGGCACAAGCACCACAGGCCAGATTTTCCGGCGCATGTTTACGAGTGAGGAGCTGACCGCTGCGATGGTCAGCGGAGACAGTTTTCACCGTTATAACCGGGAGCAGATGGCTCGATTGGCCGCCAAGGGTCAATTTGGTGAGCGTAACCATTTTGCTCTCGCGGCCAACCATATCGATAAGCTGGAGGCGCTGTTTTACGACTATGGTCAATCAGGCAACGGTCGATATCGACAGTATGTTCACGATGAAGATCGCGGATTGCAGGCTGAAGGCCACAAGCCGGGTACGTTTACGGCCTGGGGCTCGCTGGACCCCGATACCGACCTGTTATTCTACGAAGGTCTGCACGGTGCCGTGGTGAGTGAGGCGTTTAATATCGCGCAGTATGTGGATCTGCTGATCGGCGTGGTACCCATTGTAAATCTGGAGTGGATTCAGAAAATACACCGGGACACCTATCAGCGGGGTTACAGTCAGGAAGCGGTGGTCGCAACAATCATCAATCGAATGGACGATTATGTTCACGATATCGTGCCGCAGTTTTCACATACCCATATCAACTTCCAGCGCATCCCTCTGGTGGACACGTCCAACCCGTTTGTGGTCCGGGATGTGCCTACGGAAGATGAAAGCATGTTGGTGATTCGCTTCCGGGATGCCTCTGAAGTTGATTTTTCCTACCTGCTGCAAGCAATACCGAACAGTACCTTGTCACGCCACGACACTCTGGTCATTCCGGGGCCAAAAATGGCGCTGGCCATGGATTTGATCGTGAGACCCATGTTGCAGCGCCTGATTGCCCAGAAATCCTTCGCCTGATTCTGCCGCGCGTTTTTACTCCACGTTGCGCGAGTAGAATATCTCCAGCTTCTCGCGCCGCAAACGATCTTCGATGGACTGTGCCACTTCCGGGTCCAGTTCGTCGGCATTCTCTCCGAACACATGATTATCCAGGTTGAACGCCTTGAGCATCATTTTGGTGTGAAAGAGGTTTTCCTGATAAACGTTCACATCAATCATCTGATAGGCGTTCTGCGTATCTTCGGTCAGATAGTTCTGGATCGAGTTGATGTCATGATCAATATAGTGTTTGGTGCCGTCTATATCCCGGGTAAATCCGCGTACACGATAGTCAACCGTAACCACATCGGAATCGAAGCTGTGGATCAGGTAGTTCAGTACCTTCAATGGTGAGATCAGGCCGCAGGTAGACACGTCGATGTCTGCCCGGAAGGTGCTGATGCCCTCATGTGGGTGGCTTTCGGGGTAGGTATGCACCGTCACGTGGCTCTTGTCCAGGTGGGCTACGATGGTGTCGGGAAGCGGGCCGGGTGATTCTTCGTTGTCTGGCTCTTCGCCACTGGTCAGCTCATGCTCGGCAATGAGCATGGTAACCGATGCACCGTGGGGCTCGTAATCCTGGCGGGCGATGTTGAGAACGTTGGCACCGATGATCTTGACCACGTCGGTCAGGATCTGGGTAAGGCGTTCTGCGTTGTACATCTCGTCAATGTAATCAATGTAACCTGCGCGTTGCTCTTCGGTCTGCGCGTAACAGATGTCGTAGATGTTGAAGCTCAGGGATTTGGTCAGGTTATTGAAACCGTGCAACTGGAGTTTTGGTTCCATGCTCAGCCCCTCCGGATTATGGAGATGAATGACGTCAGAGCGGCGGTTGCACGCCCTGCATAGGCCGCCACCGACTACTGACCAGGTTGTTCACCTTTTGCGCAGACCGGCGGAGAAAGGGCGGTATTATGCACGCCCCGCCGGGTATTGAATAGTACTGTGAGCAAGGCTTACTCTGCGCTGCGGATTTCATGGCTGTGGCTGATTTCCACCCCTGCCTTTTCGAGCATGATCGAGGCGGAGCAGTACTTCTCGGCTGACAGGCTTACGGCGCGTTTTACCTGATTTTCCTTGAGGTTGTGGCCGGTCACCACAAAATGGAGATGGATCTTCGTGAAGACCGACGGAACTGCATCGGCTCGTTCTGCTTCCAGGTCGGCGTGGCAGGCCGTGACGTCCTGACGACTTTTTTTCAGAATGTTCATGACATCAAAGGATGAACATCCCCCAAGACCCATCAGCAGCATTTCCATCGGGCGGGGGCCGAGGTTTTCGCCGCCGTGATCGGGCGGGCCATCCAGTTGCACAGAGTGTCCGGTACCACTGGTAACCCGGAAGCTGGCGTTGCCTGTCCAGTCGACGGTTGCTTTCATGAAGGGTGTTCTCCTGTTAAACAGGGCTGGCGTCAGCAGGCCCCGAGGTAAGCTGTTGGATCAGGATGCTAGCATAACCCGGGTTTGCTGACAGGTGGCGACAGACATTCCAGATACATCTTGTATACTGTTTCCAGTTGCTCGAAGCAGGCCTTCTTGCTATAAGTTGCTCTGTTTTGTAGCAAAAACAACCGAACCCGCATGGAAAGCCGGGTGAACAACAAACATCGGAACCCGCCAGTATTTGAGGAGGCACGACTCGCACTATGGCCACTATCGTCAAGCCGGTTGAGCAGAAAACCAAGCATCTCGACTATTTTCTTTCGCAATGTCATCGCCGCCGGTATCCGGCCAAGAGCACCATTATTTACGCGGGCGACAAAAGCGACTCTCTCTTTTACATCGTCAAGGGTTCCGTTACGGTCATCATTGAGGATGATGATGGTCGCGAGATGATCATGGCCTATCTCAATGCCGGAGACTTCTTTGGTGAGATGGGGCTGTTCGACAATATGGATTCCCGCAGCGCCTGGGTGAAGGCTAAAACCGAATGTGAGGTAGCTGAGATAAGCTACCCCAAATTCCGGGAAATTGCCCAGCAGGATCTCGGAGTTCTCTATTTTATTGGCGAGCAGATGGCTTCGCGGCTGCGCCAGACTACCCGCAAAGTTGGCGATCTGGCATTTCTGGATGTAACTGGTCGGGTTGCCCGCACCTTGCTGGATCTGTGCAAGGAGCCAGACGCCATGACGCACCCTGATGGCATGCAGATCAAGATCACCCGTCAGGAAATTGGCCGCATTGTAGGCTGTTCGCGCGAGATGGTGGGCCGGGTTTTAAAAACTCTCGAAGATCAGGGGCTGGTAAGAGTTAAAGGCAAAACCATGGTGGTTTTCGGCACCCGCTAAGGGTGAATAAAGCTGTGTACCGCACTGGCAATAGTCTCTGGCTCTGTAAGAGGCGCCCAGTGCGGTGCATCAATCTGCACTCGGGTTAGTTTTTCCACCCACTGGTTTAAATGACAGAGCAAGTCTGCGCTCACATAGTTGTCATGCTTCGGAATAATTAGCTGCACTGGGCAGGTTGCGAACCTTGGTTGAGGCCTGAGCAGACGAGGTATGACATTAGCCCGATACAGATGCATACCAAAGCGCCCGTCATCTTTTTGTAACCTGCTGAAACGGGCATCTACAACGCCCTCCCGCTTCTTCAGAAAAGCTGGCCACTGTTTGTAAAGGCCCATACCCCAAACGGCTTCCGGTATGGCTGGCACTTGGAACAGAAAAACGTACCAGGATTTAAGTAGTTGTTTGGCAACTCGGACTGACCCGCTACCGGTAAGGTTTGAAGCCTGCGCCCTTAACCAGGCTGCAATATGATCAAGGCAAGGGCCGGAAATGGACGTAAAGGAAAGAATTCGCCCCTGCAATGGACCTGAGCCGACAGACTCCCAACTCTGTATAGAGCCCCAATCGTGGGCAAGTATATGAAACTGGCGGTTTGGCAGTAACTGATCCACGACAGCTTCAAGATCTTCCGCCAGTAGCGCTAACCGGTAATCCCGCGTACGAACCGGTTTGTCGGAAAGGCCGGCACCTCGGACATCGTAGCGTAGGAGAAAATAATCTTGCGCCAGAGCGTCAACTACTTTGTCCCAGACGCGGTGGTTGTCCGGGTATCCGTGGACCAAAACCAGAGGTACGCCGTCCGGGTTCCCTTGGGTTACGGCGTGCAGGCAAATTTTTCCGCTGGTGACACGGTGAGTGCTGAACGTCATTACAAGTCCGGGATCAAGGAGTTGAACGGTTTATGCGAAGAAGCTTACTTGTCAGAGGCAGGCGGGGCTTTGGCCAATAGGGCCATAAGCCGGTCCGGTTGATCAGTCGACGATAGCGACGGACTTGATCTGCATCCAGACTTGCTGTTCGGGCTCAATTGCCAGAGTGTGCACGGCTCTGCTGGTCAGGCGAGACAGAAACGGTGTTTGCCCCGCCAGCAATCGCACCATCGAGGTCCCAGGGCTCACGTCTGAGGCTATTTCATTAATGGTGGCGGACAGGATGTTTTGGATGCTTTGATCGGCCTGCTCGCTTAGGGCCAAGCTAATATCCCTTGCAAGTATCTGTAAGCGAACTCTTTGACCGATAGCCAGGTTCTCATCGGCACGTAGCCATAGATGGCCCCCTGCAAAATCAGCCCGATAGAGGTACCATCGTTCGTCACGTTCTGAGACAGTGGCGTCGAGAATGACCCCGGCGTCCTCCTCCAGCCCAAAGGGTTGATCTGTGCGCGCCATAATCTGTTGCAGTGGACCTTGGGCAATTACCTGCCCCTTGTCCAGCATTACAATGTGGTCCGCCAGTCGTGCAACTTCCGCTGTGGAGTGAGACACATAGAGCATGGGAATGGCGAGGTTGTCCCGCAGAGCTTCCAGGTAGGGCATGATCTCCTGTTTGCTCTTCTGGTCGAGTGCAGACAGGGGCTCGTCCATCAGCAGGAGTTTAGGGCTTGTGAGCAGTGCTCGGGCAATCGCGACTCGCTGGCGCTCCCCACCTGAGAGCTTTTCGGGCATACGGTTAAGCAGGTGTGCGAGCCCCAGCCATTCAATAGCCTGATCGAAGGATATCTGGCGTTCGCTTTGTGGAATGCGTCGGTATCCGTACATCAAGTTGCGCTTTACCGAAAGGTGAGGGAACAGGCTGGTTTCCTGAAACACGTAAGCAAGAGGCCGCTGGTGAACAGGGCGGCTTCCGGATTCGCTCTGCCACTCGTCACCGTTAACACGCATGGCGCCAATCGCTACTTGTAAGCCTGCCATACAGCGCAGCAGCGTTGTTTTACCGCAGCCCGAGTGCCCGAACAGAGCGGTGAGCCCGCTACCCGGTAGGTCCAGATCGACATCCAGTGTAAATGTTCCGACTTTGCAGGCGAATCGTGCCTGTATCCCCGTTGTCCCCATCATTTCACCAACCCGGATTGCAGCCGGCCGTTGAGCGAATAGAGCGTCACGAGCACGACGAAAGAAAAGACAACCATGCCAGCCGCCAACCAGTGGGCCTGGGTGTACTCCAGAGACTCTACATGGTCATAGATGGCCACTGAGAGCACCTTGGTTTCACCGGGTATGTTGCCGCCAATCATCAGCACAACGCCAAACTCGCCGATGGTATGAGCAAAGGTGAGCACGCCAGCGGTTAAAAAACCGGAGCGGGCCAGGGGGAGTACAACGGAGAAAAAACGATCTCCGGGTGACGCCCGAAGCGTGGATGCGACCTCAAGTAACTGCTGATTGATTGAGGCGAATGCATTTTGCAGGGGCTGAACGGTGAACGGCAGGGAGTAGATGACCGAGGCAATCACCAGACCCTCGAAGGTGAAGGGCAACAAACCCAGGCCCAGCTGCTCGGTGAGCTGACCGACCATGCCTTTTGGCCCCATCAGAACCAACAGGTAGAACCCGAGAACGGTGGGGGGCAATACCAGCGGCAGAGCAACAATTGCCGCAATAGGCTGCCTTATCCAATGGCTGCTCCGGGCCAGCCACCAGGCAATAGGCGTTCCCAGTACCAGAAGTATGGCGGTGGTAAAACCTGCGAGTTTCAGGGTGAGCCAGACGGGCTCCCAGTATATGTCCATGGTATCGGCCGGGTTACTTCTCAGCGTTCGGTTTCATAGCCAGATTCTTCAATGATGCTTCGGGCTTCGTCGCCGCGCAGGAACTCAAGCCACTGGTGCGCCGCATTTTTAGTTGCGCTGCGGGTAAGAAGAATAACCTGTTGCTTGATGGGGGAATAGTAGGCTTGCGGAATCACCCACAGTGAGCCGCCTTTTTCGTCCCAGGCGCGCACCTGCGAGAGAGCGACAAAACCGGATTGGGCGTTGCTGGTGGCGACAAACTGGAAGGTCTGGGCGATAGAGTCGCCACGCACCAGGCGATCCTGCAACGATTCCCACAGGCCCATTTGGGTGAGCACTTCCTGAGCTGCGAGACCGTAAGGCGCTGTTTTAGGGTTCGCAATCGCCAAGCGAGCAAATTTTCCGGATTCAAGCCATACCTTTGGATCCTCAAATGTGTCGCGTACCGGGCTCCATAGCGCAAGCTTTCCTTTGGCATAGGTGAACCGGGTGCCCGCTACGCCTTGACCACTCTTCTCAAGCAACTCCGGGCGATGGCTGTCGGCGGCAAGAAACACGTCAAACGGCGCACCATGTTCTATTTGTGCATAAAGCTTGCCAGTGGAGCCGAAACTGGCAACGGCCTCCAACCCGGTTGCCTCACCAAATGCTGCAATCAGGTCGCGGGTGGTGTCGGTAAAGTTGGCAGCCACAGCAATCCGAACATCGACAGCGTGAGCCATGCTGCTGAACGCCAGTAGCAGGCACAGGGCTGCTGCTGGGTGAAAACGTTTCCTGGGTAAGTGCATGGGCGTCTTTTTTGTATCCGGATGTGTATAGCGATGTGCCTGGTATGGTTGCCTCAGGGCCAGGGCGGGCGGCTTCTCAGTTATCGAACTCATTCTCCGTGACAAGCAGCGAGAATACATGTTCCCGGACTTCTTCGGCATTGGCTTCATTCAGCATCTCGTGCCTGCCCCCTTCGAATAACCGCAAACTTGTTTCCCGCACGCCTGCCCTCTGGATGTGCTGAGCGTGCCGGGTAATTCCTTTGCCCATTTCCCCAACCGGATCGTCCGAGCCGGAAAACAGGTGAACGGGGAGGGTCTGGCGCCAAAGCGAAGGTTTAATGGTAAGCATACCCTGAATAAAATCATGCCACAGCCCGGCGGTGCATTCGAACCCACACAGCGGATCCGCTACATATTGGTCTACTTGGGCGGTATCCCGGCTTAGCCAGTCGCAGTCAGTGCGGTTGGGGCGGAACAGGCGGTTGAACTTGCCAAAGGTCATTCCGGCAATGGTTGGGCTTCGGTGATGTTGGCCGTATAGCCGACGAATTCCCCTGATCAAGATTCCAGAGACCCATAAGTGGGGTCGGGAGATACGGTTGCTGGCGCTTAGTATCAGGCAGTCCAGTGAGTTAGGATGCTGCTGCGCGCAGCTCTGGGCGATGAACGACCCCATACTGTGCCCAAGCAAGGCCAGAGGTATGCCAGGAAAACGTTCCCGTGCATCGAGCAGTACCTGGTGCAGATCGTCGACCACCTTTTCCCAGCCGTCAGTATCGCTGTAATGTCCAAGCTGATGGGGCGGGCATTCAGGGCCGTGGCCCCGATGATTCAAAGTAACAACGGCAATATCTTGCTTGGCCAGCCAACGGGCGAAATCAGCATAACGCCCCGCATGCTCCGCCATACCGTGGGCGATAACCAGAGCTGAACGAGGCGTTTTCGGACAAAAAATCGTGCCCGTTATCACATGATTATTCTGGCCGTTCAGACTTAGGGGTTGCTCTTGCATGCAGCGCTCCGGGAGCAGGTGGGGCCGGGCGTTCCCATTCCGGCGGTTTCCAAAGGTGGCTCAGCCGAGACATTAGTCCACCGGGGCGGGCCATGTCGCGGAACAGATCCACGTATTCGTGAGTCCAGAGCACAAACAGATTTTGGGACGGCGCAGGGCGGGTAATTCCGTAATCAACCGGTACCTTGGCGTCTTCCTCCGTAAAGCTATCGAACAGGCGATCCCAGATAATCAGAGTGCCGCCGTAATTGCGGTCAATATAATCCGGATTGCGGCCATGATGAACCCGGTGATGACTCGGGGTGTTGAAAACCTGTTCGATCCAGCCCGGCAGTTGCCCAACCAATGTGGTGTGAACAAAAAACTGATAGACCAGAGACAGTGCGTAGGTGATGCCTATCCATACCGGATTAAAGCCCAGCAGAGCCAGGGGGAGGTAAAAGGCCCAGCCTCCATTGAAAACGTTGGTGGCGTTCTGGCGCATTGCCGTGGAAAAGTTCATTCGCTCGGAGGAATGATGAACAACGTGGGCGGCCCAGAACCATCGCATGCGGTGGCTGGCACGATGCATCCAGTAGAAGCAAAAATCCACGCCCAAAAAGGTAAGCAAACCGGTCAGCCAGTTCAGCTCCAGCTCGAAAAGACGGTAGTGGTAGCATAGAGCGTAAACCGGAAAGGCAATAATGCCGGCAAACAATAGCTCGGTGACCTGGTAACCCGCCCCCAGGGTGAAGTTCCGGATGGCTTCCCGGGTATCCATCAGATTCGGGTTGTGTCGTATTTTCAGATACTCGAAAACCGCTACGGCAAGAAAAACCGGTGTGGCGACAACAAATATAAGTTGCCGTTCATCCAGTGCCAGCCAAGGGGAAATCGCCTGCCAGAGTGCCAGCAGGCCACTTTCCTCAAGTACCGCTAACATCATGTCCGTTAGTGACATAAGCTTTCCCCCTTCTATATTCCGCTGTATTCTGGCACGAGCTCGCGGGATGGGGGCAGTCGTATCACGCCACTGGGGGTAGCGATTTACGCCAACGAGTTATCGGTAGTCACTGTACAATTTTCCAAGCACCTGCAGTTGCGGTTGCCATTGGGTGAGCCAATCTTTGACTTCCTTGGGGATTCTCGCCGGCTTTGGCCAGGGTACCGGGTAGGCTTCAGGTTGAAACAGCGGTGCAAAAAGTGCGGCAGCCGTCAGGTCGGCACGAGAGAAGGAATCACCCCCCAGAAACGGCTGCCGGCTGTAGATTTCCGCCAGTTCGACAAGCAGACCTTCCATCGCCTTTCGGGATTCTTCGGCGGTTTTTTCGTTGATCTTCATCCATTTTCGCATCACTTCATTTACCCGGCTGAAGGCGAGGCTGAGCAGTATGCGATTGTAGAAAGGCGTCCCCGCCGCGAGTAGTGGCACCACTATTTTCGGGCGCTGCAGGAAATGGTGGTAGGAGTAACAGCGGACGGCGGGGCCGGCTTCTGCGTCCAGGCGCTTTTCCCACTCCAATGCTTGCGTTCTTGCAGGTTCATCCGCTGGGGTGAGCGGCTTGTCAGGGAAGGTCCTGTCAAGGTAATCGAGAATGTCGAACGACCCCTGGATTACCTCACCATCATGCTCCAATACCGGTACTGAGGCGCCTGCACCCCGCGTCAGCTTCCTCACGGTTTTTATGTGCTGGCCTGGCAACAGAGTTGTGGTTTCGTAACTGAGCTCTTTGTAATCCAGTGCCCAACGGATTTTCTCGCAGTAGTGGGATATGGCGAACTGATAAAGCCTGAGAGCCATGCTTTGTCTCCTGTGTGATGATCTTTAGCATAACCGTCGGTTGGAGGGATAAAAAGCAGCATGGCTGTATGCGTTGCGTGATTCTAACGCTTCCAGGGCTTCTGCAATTGGTTTTCCTCAAGGCTTGCCTTTAAGATGCCGACATTCATTCACGTTTTAATGCCGAGGTGTGTCCATGTACCTGAAACGGATCTTGGTGACGTCTGTCGTCGCAGCCAGTGGGCTTTTTCTCTCTGCCTGCGCCACCGGGCCGGATTCGCCGGCGACGTCAGGCAGCTATCAGTGTGGCCAGTTGAGCGTCGCTGCGACCAGTGTTGGAAACGGCGACCAGCTTGACGTTGACTATCAGGGCCAGCGCCTTGTGCTAAAACAGGCAGTGAGCGCTTCCGGAGCGCGTTATGTAGCGCCGGAAGATGATGAAACCTACTTCTGGAGTAAAGGCGAGCGAGCGCTGTTCAGCGTAAAAGGACAGAAATACCCGGAGTGCTTGCAGGACGGTGCGCTGGAAATGCCGTTTGAGGCCACTGGCAACGAGCCTTTCTGGCACGTCCGTTTAGCGCATAAGGAGTTGGTGTTGAATCGCCCTTATGATACCGGTGAGCCTGAAAAGGTCGCGCTGGAAACGACCGTCGCTAGCCGCCATGGCCGCGAATTACGTGGTGAGCTGGATGGGCAGGAACTGACGCTTAAGGTGGCGCATCAGCTGTGTGAAGACACTATGTCTGGAGCCCAGTTCCCGGCGCAGGTTCGCCTGGAACTGAACGGTGAAGTCTTCCAGGGCTGTGGTGGTGATCCTGAGCGCTTGTTCCGCGGAGCCGAGTGGGTTGTTGAAGACCTGGCAGGCGCCGGCATTATTGATAGCTCCCGGATGACTGTTGAGTTTCTGGATGAAAACCGCCTTGCTGGCCGTGCCTCTTGTAATCGCTACGGAGGCCAGTATGAGCGCACTGCTGAAGGGATGAGCTTTGACTATATGTTTTCAACTAAAATGGCCTGCGCGCCGGCCCTGATGAACCAGGAAGATCGCTTTCTGGAGCTCATGTCGAAGGTAAAACGTGCATCGATTGGCCGCAACGGACAGCTGGTGCTGACAACCTCGACAGGCGAGGAGATCACCGCGTTTCAATCAACGGAGAACAAGGGCAATCCGTAGCTGGCCAGTATCTCACTGAGCCGCCCCGATTGCCGCAGTTCTCTGGTGCCATCCGACAGCACCTGGGCGAGTTCTGCGGCTTTCGGGTTGGCTGGCGAGAACGCAATAAAGATAGGTGCTTCGTATATTTCGCCGGCGTTGCGCGGCGGCGTCAGATCGCTTCGGGTCTCCAGTGCCCAGTTCATGACAAACTCATCTTCCACAAAAACGTCTGTCCGGTGCCGTTCAAGTAGGCTCACAGCGCGGTTAAGTGGCGCCGGCCCGGACAGTATCCACACGCGGTTCTGGTCGTCCAGATTACGTTCGATGTAAGCACCCAGTTCCGGTGAATAGAAATAGCCGTTAATTGCAAGCAGGGTTTGTCCTTTCAGGGATTCAATGCCTTGGTAAACCCAATGGCTGGCAGCATTGGTGTACAGACTTGTACGTGAGACTCCAATGGCCTCCCGGGGGAAAACGAACCCCGGAGCGCCCCCTGTAAACGCGCCTGTTATTGCGTCTATGCGGCCTTCTTTGGCAAGTTGAATGGCCCGCGCCCAACTTACATTCAGGTATTCGACTTCGTATCCCGCTGCAGCAAAGACCTCTCTTGCCGTGTCTATGGTGTAGCCCTCGCGGGCAGCGCCAGCCACGCAGTTGTGGGGGCACCAAGGGTCTGCGGCAATAACAATGGTGAATTCACTCCGGCTTGCAGGCCGGGTTTTATCCGATGGATGAGTGGTTTGCGCAGGGTAGCTGACCGGCTGCTCTTCTGGCGGTGAGCAGCCGGCAAGGCTAATGAACAATGCAATCAGGATTGCTCGGGGCATGGTTGAAGCCGCATTAGTGATGTCAGGGTACTACGAAGGCGAGCGTGCACTGAGAGAATAGCTCACGCCCGGCTCTTTGCATCGGTTACGGCTAATTATTCCTTACTGGCGCTGTTCGTGGTTGAAGCATCTGTCGGAACCAGTGCACGAGTCAGATCCTTCATGCTGAGGCTGCCTATTGCCTCGCCGTTGCGAATCACCCTGAATATCAGGTCCGTGTCGCCACCTGAGCGGGAAAGCACGGTTTCAAGGTTGTCCTTCTCGGAAATGTCACCTGCATAATCTGTATCGCTCTCGACATCAGGATTCATGATGGAGCGCACCCTGAGCACCCGCGCACGATTGATATCGTTTATAAAGGCGACAATGTATGGATCGTTGGGGTTGAGCAGGATGTCCTGTGGGTCACCTTGCTGAACGACTTCGCCATCTTTGAGAATGACCAGATGATCCGAGAGCTTCAGTGCTTCGTCCAGATCGTGCGTGATGAACACAATGGTTTTCTGAAGCTCGCCCTGCAGTTCCAGCAGCAGATCCTGCATGTCGGACCGGATCAGCGGATCCAGCGCAGAGAAGGCTTCGTCCATCAGCATGACCGGGGAGTTGGACACCAGCGCACGGGCTATGCCCACCCGTTGCTGCATACCACCGGATAACTGATGGGGATATTGGTTTTCGTTGCCCTCAAGTCCCACCCTCGCTAGCCACTTTACCGCTTCGCCTTCAAAATCCGCGACGGTGGAACCGCGAATGTTGAGGGCCATGCCGGCGTTTTCGAGCACTGTTTTGTGCGGCAGCAATGCGAACTTCTGGAACACCATGGACATCTGTTCCCGCCGGAGCTGACGGAGTTGTTCTTCGTCCAGGTCGAGAACATCCTCGCCATCAAGGCGGACTTCTCCGGCGGTGGGTTCAATCAGACGGTTGAGGTGGCGGATCAGAGTTGACTTGCCAGAACCCGAAAGCCCCATAATAACGGTGATCTTGCCATCGAGGATATCCACGTTGATATCCCTGAGCCCCAGGACATGGTTTTGCTGATCCAGCAGATCGGCCTTGTTCATGCCCCGTTTTACATATTCAAGTGCCACATCCGGTGTCGGACCGAAAATTTTGTAAAGGTTCTTGATGGAAATCTTTATCTCATTTGCCACGTGCTGTCCTCACTGATTTTGGCTGGCGTTGATGCGTGCCAGAGAAGCTTTGGTCACACGGTCAAGAATGACGGCCAGGATCACAATGCCGAGGCCGGAAACCAGGCCAACACCCAGCTCCAGATTTCGAATGCCGCGAAGCACCAGCACACCGAGGCCGGGAGCCGAAACCAGTGATGCGATAACAACCATGGCGAGGCTCATCATGATGGTCTGGTTTACGCCAGCCATGATGTTGGGCAGAGCCAGGGGTATCTGGACCTTGAACAGTTTCTGGCTGGGCGTCATGCCGAACGCATCCGCCGCTTCGATCACATCCTTGTCCACCAGCCGGATGCCAAGATTGGTCAGCCGCACTACAGGCACGATGGCGTACAGAATAATGGCGATACCGTATAGCTTGGATTCGGTCACGCTGAACAGGAAGATCAGCGGAATCAGGTAAACGAATGGGGGTAGCGTCTGGAGCATGTCGAGCACCGGAATCGTCAGCCGCTGCATTGTGTTGCTTCTGGACATGGCGATGCCTATGGGTACGCCAAGCAGGACACAGAGGAAAGCGCAGACAAAAATAATGGCAAGCGTCTGCATGGCGTATTCGTAGTAGTCGATAAAGGCCAACAGGCAAATGCTGGCGCCCACAAACAGCACCAGTTTCCAGGATTTGGTGACCAGAAAAACAATGACTAACATAATCGGGATTATGATCCACCAGGGTGTGGTGAGCATGCCGTACAGGGCGCCATCAAGGGCCCAGCTCAGCGGCTGAGTCAGTGGATCAAGCACCAGGCTGAGATTGTCTTTTACGGCAAGAAAGCCCTGTTCCAGGCCCTTGGTGAGTTCTCTGGATTGTGGAAATGCAGCGCAGGAGTCGTTGAGAGAATCCATCGATGGGAATGGAAAGTCCCACAGGGATTCCGGTTCTGCATTATCGCCTTTGGCTTTGGCGAGCAGGTCGGCCATCGACATGGGGCCGTCTTCTTTACCTTCCGCGCACCATTCTTTTAACCCAAGTGCCGAAAACAGGGAGTCGTAGGTTGCCATTTGCGTTTAGCCTCTTCTGCGCATGGGGAGCCATCCGCAACAGAATTCGGTTGCTGTCACTATCAGATGTGCCCGGGGCATATCCTTGCAGATACTGCTCCCGGGCCAGGGCGGGTTAATCAGTTTTCAAGAATGGCAGCAAGTTTTTTCTTGGCGTCATCGTTCAGCCAGCCAGACCATTCATCACGGTTGTTGCTCAGGAAATAAACCGCAGCTTCTTCACCGGATGCGTTACTGGAGTCCATCCAGGCCAGAAGCGCGCTCATGGTGTCTGTTTTAAATGTCATTTTGCTGAGCATCTCTGTCACTTCCGGTTCGCGGTCCTTGAAGTCGGTGGTCACAGAGGTAAGAACGGTTGCTGCCGGGAACTCGGATACACCGGGGTTGTCCGCGTTGGCAGTCTGGTTCTTCTGGTGAACCTCCGGCTTGTATTCGCCAAGCTCTACCCGGGTCATGTCATATTTGCCCAGTGGCACGGTCGGGCCCCAGTAGTAGCCGAACCATGGCTCTTCTTTCTGAACAGCAGACGCCATTGAAGAGGCAAGGGTCTCACCGGAGCCGTGGTTGAACACCTTGATGCCGGCGTCTTCCAGATCCAGAGCGCGAATCAAGTTGTCACTGACAACTCTGCAGCCCCAACCATCCGGACAGTTGTTGAAGCGCGCGCCCACCAGTTCGGGGTTGGCCATCACACCTTCGATCGTTTTCAGCTCGGGGTGTTTCTCGGCCAGATAAGTGGGAATCCACCAGCCTTCCACGCCGCCGGGATCAAGCACTTTTCCGAGCCTTTCGATTTTGCCCTCTTTCTCAAGGCGAAGATAAGACTCACCGGCAGAATTCAACCACAGTTCGGTGACAATATCCGGTTCGCCATTCTCCGCTACGGACGTTACCGCAGGTACGGTGTCTGAAGGGATAACCGACACATCGCAGCCATAGCCCTGCTCCATAATGAACTTGGCTACGTTGGTGACCACTGTATTGGAGGCCCAGTTCATTTCCGTGATTGATACTTCACCGCAGTTGGCTTGTGCCATGGCGGGCACCGATAGCGCACATAGCAGTGCGGCAGACGTAAGCTTTCGCATAGTCACTTCTCCGTTCGAGGGTTGGTGAGTTCTGGTATCAGTTGTTTTGCTAATTGTTTTATGACTGATGTGAGGTAACCGGGAAAGGCTCTCTGGTTTGCGGTTTTCTGGCAATGCTGGGAGTAGGGCAAAACGACTCGTCTCGGTTACCACGTAGCCATAAGCATAAGGATCCTGAGCTCAGTTACAAGGTTTTAACGAAAATGGGCCATTTATGAAGACGTATTGAATAAGCTTGCGAGGCTTCTCGTCAGTTGCTTGACGCAACCCTTTTTTCGAGCCAATCTCTCGGTTGTCTGTCACCTTGACTCATTCTGCTTATTCCTGAACGGAGCTGATAACAATGAAGATTTTCGAAACGAAAACTGCACCGAATCCTCGTCGTGTACGCATGTTTATGGCGGAGAAGGGGTTGCTTGATAAGGCTGAGTTCATTGAGATTGATCTGCAGAAAGGTGAAAACCTGACGCCGGAATACGTGGCGCGTAACCCGATGAAGAAAGTGCCGGTAATGGAACTGGATGACGGGACCTGCATCTCCGAGACCATGGCCATTTGCCGTTACTTTGAGGAAAGCTATCCGGAGGCGCCGACCCTCTTGGGCGACACCCCGCTTGAGAAAGCAACAATTGAGCAGTGGGTCAGGTGGATCGAGTTCTACTTCTTTACGCCGACAGGCATGTGTTTCCAGCACACCAGCGGCTATTTCAAAGACAGGATGAATCCCATCAAGGAATGGGGCGAGGATTGCGGGAAGAGCGTCAACAAGTTTATGGCGTTCCTCAATGATCACCTCGCCGACCGGGAATACATCTGCTGCGACCGGTTTACCGCTGTCGACATCAATGCCTTTACCACGGTGGCGTTCGCCCGCGTGGTAAGTATCCGTATTCTGCCCGAGCATACTCACCTTCAGGCATGGTATGACCGCATCAAGTCGCGCCCGTCCGCGCAGGCCTGATGTTTGGCAAGTCCTGCTCAGAACATGGGGAGGCCACGGCCTCAGAGCGGTTGCGGCCGTTTTCCTTGGCCCGGTAAAGAGCATCATCAGCTCGTTTGATGGCGCTGACAATGTCATGGCGCCCCAAGCAACTGGTGACCCCAAGACTGATGGTTTGCGGAATACTGTGCTCGCCTGCCAGAATGGGCTCGTCGGCGAGAGATAAACGAATTTTTTCAGCCACTTGCATGGCGCCTTCCAGGCCGGTTTCGGGTAAAAGCATCAGGACTTCCTCACCACCCCAGCGGCATAAAACGTCCTGCGCGCGCATCTGGCTACCCAACCTGCGCGCGGTTTCCTGCAGTACTATATCCCCGACATTGTGGCCGTAACGGTCATTCACGAGCTTGAACCGGTCGAGATCCCCGAGGATCAGACTGTACCTCGTTCCGTACCGCCGTGCACGGGCATGCTCTTTTTCAAGCAAGTGGTGCATGGCCCTGCGGTTCAGTAACCCGGTCAACTGGTCGGTAGTGGCCTGCTCCCGGAGCTGTTGCCGGGCAAGAAACTCTCCTGCTCTGAGCTGTCTCAGCGCTTCACTCATTACTATGCCGATAAGCATCATGACCAGTGGGTCGAATATGAAAGGCAGTATCTCTGTCAGAGCAAGGCGCCGTGCCTGGGCGACGAGCGCGAAAATCGCTAAAGGCAGGGCAAATAGCAGCCACCATTCTCTCCAGCCCCTAACAGACAGAATCGCAACCCCGAAAAAGCTGATGACCATGCCATTGGTGATCTGATACGTGTCGGCAGACACCCCGTTGTAGTGAACCAGAAACAGTGCAAGTATCATGGTCATGACTGAAAGCCCCATGGCCCTGAGCAAGTAAAGGCTTCGGCACATGGGCTTACCGGTATAATGGGAAAGCAGCGTTAGTAAAGCGCTCAGTAGAACCGGTGTCCGGAAGGCCAGCTCCGTAAGCCAGAGATCCGGACGGAGGGCGAGACGCAGTTCATGGGTAAACTGGTAGAAAATCACAGTGATCAGGAGAACCCAGGCGGCAACAACGGCGACCTGGCGTTCCACCATCCGGATGTGGGCTTCATAAGCGGGAAGCCATTGAGGTGGTACCTTTTTATATGGCGGTTTGAGGTCTGAAAATCTCACCATCGTCATAATCCGGCTGCCAGTAGTTTCAATCATCAGATAATACGACGCCCGGCGCAATATCCCCTGCGGGGTAATTGTGCCGCTAAAGGAGACGGTATGGAGCGAGCATCCCTCACGTGTGCTCTGGATACGATTGACAGTGCAAACCGCGCAGATCCAAATAAGGAGACTGTGGCAGACGAGCGCTTGCCCCGAGAGTACGTTTACAGCCTGCACATGACTCGTTGGCTGCACGAATTGGAGCCTGCGCCCTCAGAACGGATGCAGATTGCCTGTCGCGCCCAGCACATCGAACGCTGGAAAATGCCCCGCAGCGATTACCCGGAAGGCCGAAAATCCTATTACGAATGGCGCCAGGCCTGCGGCCGTATGCACGGCCACAGGGCCGCTGAGATTATGGCGGACTGCGGCTATCCTGCGAGTGAATGCGAGCGTGTTGAGGTGATTCTGACCAAACGGGAGTTGCGTAAAGACGCAGACACCCAGTTGCTCGAAGATGTTGCCTGCATGGTGTTCCTGGAAAAGTATTTTGCACAGTTTTATGCGGACAACGCCGAATACGAGCGGGAGAAGTGGCTGAGGATTGTACGGCGCACCTGGGGCAAAATGTCGCCGCGTGCCCATGAGCGGGCTTTAGCGTTATCGACGAAGCTGCCTGAACATTTGCAACTGCTGATGCAGGAAGCGTTGGCGGATCCTGCCTGATTCGCCCCGGGTGCGGGTTTTGTATCTGGCTATTGGGGGAAGAACAGCTCTTGCAGCTTCGCGCCCGGGTTATCAGCGCGCATGAAGGATTCGCCCACCAGAAATCCGTAAATGCCGTGGCCTGTCATGGCTTCCACGTCGGCGCGCGTCATGATGCCGCTTTCGGTGATCGCCAGCCGGTTTTTGCCTATGCGCTGGTGCAGGTTGAAGGTGGTTTCCAGTGACACTGCGAAGCTGTGCAGGTCGCGGTTGTTGATACCGATCAGCGGTGTGGTCAGCGTCAGTGCGTCGTCCATTTCTTCGCTGTTGTGCACTTCTACCAGCACGTCCATGCCAATTTCGTGGGCCGTGCCTTCCAGCTCCTGCATCTGGTCTTTGGTAAGGCAGGCAGCGATCAGGAGTATGCAGTCAGCACCGATAGTGCGGGCTTCGTAAACCTGGTAAGGCGCAACCATGAAGTCTTTGCGGATAACCGGCAGGCTGCAGGCGTTGCGTGCGGCTATCAGGTAGTCTTCGTGGCCCTGGAAAAAGTCGTGGTCAGTAAGTACTGACAAGCATGCGGCGCCGCCTTTTTCGTAGCTTTCGGCGATTTCGGCGGGCTCAAAGGGGTCCCGGAGTATGCCTTTGCTGGGAGAGGCTTTTTTGATTTCGGCGATGACCGCGGGCGTGCCGGCTTCGATGCGTTGGCGCAGAGCATTGGTAAAGCCGCGGGTGCCGGGCTGGTCGCCAGCGCGGGCTTTGAGATCCTCAAGGCTGGCGGTAAGCTTGCGGGTCTCGATTTCTTCCCATTTTCTGTGAACGATTTTGCGCAGGATCGTTGGGGTTTTATCGTTGAGCGTGCTCATTAAATTTTTTCCTGACTCAGAAACAATGGGAAAAATCTGCCAGTTCTGCCAGTTTGCCGGCGGCCAAGCCTGAGCCCATGGCGTCCAGGGCCATTTCCACGCCCATTTTAGCGGTTGGGGCCAGGCCGGCAATGTAGATGGCTGCGCCGGCGTTGAGGGCGATCAGGTCCCGGGCTTTTTCCGCCATTTCGTCGTGGCCGCGGCCGAAGGCGGCTTTGATCAGGTTCAGGGATTCTTCGGCGGTATCAACAGACAGGCCTACCAGGGTCTGGCTTTTGATGCCGAGATCTTCCGGGGTGATGTCGTATTCTGTGATTTCGCCGTTTTTCAGCTCAGCCACGTGGGTGGCGCTAGCCAGGCTGATTTCGTCGAGGCCGTCTTTGGAGGCCACCACCATGATGTGTTCGGAACCCAGCTTTTGCAGTACTTCGGCCATGGGGCGGCACAGGGCTCTGCTGAACACGCCCAGTAACTGGCGTTTGACGCCCGCCGGGTTGGTCATGGGGCCGAGGATGTTGAACAGGGTACGGCAGCCCATTTCCTTGCGCGGGCCAACGGCGTGTTTCATGGCACCGTGATGAGCCGGGGCGAACATGAAGCCGACACCAATCTGCTCTACACAACGGGCAACCTGTTCCGGGGTGAGGTTGAGGTTGATTCCCGCCTGTTCGATCAGGTCGGCGCTGCCGCTTTTGGAAGAAACAGCACGGTTGCCGTGTTTGGCGACAAAGCCGCCGGCGGCGGCGACAACGAAAGCGGAGGCTGAGGATACGTTGAACAGGTTGGCGCCGTCACCGCCTGTGCCTACGATATCCACCAAAGGTTCGGCTTTGATGGTTACGCCGGAGACCAGCTCACGCATGACTTCCACGGCGCCGGTGATTTCGTCGACGGTTTCGCTTTTGATGCGCAGACCCATCAGCAGGGCGCCGATCTGGGCGTCGGTGGCTTCGCCGTTCATGACGATGCTCATTACCTGTTTCATTTCTTCCCGGGACATATCGAGGTTTTCGGCCACCCGGTTCAGTGCGTCTTTCATGTTCATTGGCTTTGCCTTTTTATTAGGTTCGCAGGAAGTTGCGCAGCAGTTCGTGGCCCTGTTCGCTCATGATCGATTCCGGGTGGAACTGCACCCCTTCGACGGCCAGGGTTTTGTGGCGCACCCCCATGATTTCTTCCACGCTGCCGTCGCTGTTGCGAGTCCAGGCGGTTACTTCCAGGCATTCCGGCAGGCTGGCTTGCTCGATCACCAGACTGTGATAGCGGGTGGCCTGCAACGGGTTGTTGAGGCCGCGGAACGCGCCGGTGCTGTGGTGGTAAACCGGTGAAACCTTACCGTGCATCACTCGACCGGCGCGGATAATCTTGCCGCCGAATACCTGGCCGATAGCCTGATGGCCCAGGCAGATACCGAGAATGGGGATCTTGCCGGCAAAATGCCGGATAACGTCCATGGAAACCCCGGCTTCATTCGGTGTGCACGGGCCGGGAGAGATTACCAGCCGTTCGGGATTCAGTGCCTCAATCTGCTCCACAGTGATTTCGTCGTTGCGGTGCACCTGCACATCGGCGCCCAGCTCAGCGAGATACTGCACCACGTTGTAGGTGAAGGAATCGTAGTTGTCGATCATCAATAGCATGATATTTCCCTCGCCTCAGTGGTCAAAATCGTTGTAGGTCATTGCGACCGCGCGGAAGATGGCGCGGCCCTTGTTCATGGTTTCTTTCCACTCAAGGCGAGGTATCGAATCGGCCACTATGCCGGCACCGGCCTGTATGTGCAGGGTTTTGTCCTTGATCACGGCGGTGCGGATGGCGATGGCGGTGTCCATGTTGCCGTTGAACGAAAGGTAGCCCACGGCGCCGCCATAGACGCCACGCTTTACCGGCTCCAGTTCATCAATGATTTCCATGGCTCGGGTTTTCGGGGCGCCGCTCAGAGTGCCGGCAGGCAGGGTGGCCTTGAGTACGTCGAGGCAACTGGTGCCGTCTTTTACCTGACCGGTTACGTTGGACACTATGTGCATCACGTGGGAGTAACGTTCTACCGCCATTTTCTCGGTTAGCCTAACGGTGCCGGTTTCCGACACGCGGCCCGCATCGTTGCGACCCAGATCAATCAGCATCAGGTGTTCGGCGATTTCTTTCGGGTCGGCCAGCAATTCGGCTTCCAGGGCCCGGTCTTCGGCGTCGGTGGCGCCGCGTTTGCGGGTACCGGCGATGGGGCGCACGGTGACCTCCCGGTCTTCCATACGCGCCAGGATTTCCGGCGATGAGCCGACAATATGGAAATCATCCAGATCAAGGAAGTACATGTAAGGTGACGGATTGAGTACCCTTAGCGAGCGGTACAGATTCAGCGGCGGAGCTTCAAAAGGGATCGACATACGTTGGGAAATGACGGTTTGCATGACGTCGCCATCCAGCACGTAGTCTTTGATTTTATCGACGGCGGCCTCGAATTTTTCCTGGCTGAAACCGGACACAAACTCGCTTTCGTCGACGGTTTTGCCGCGCAGATGTTCCGGTGTTTTCGGAGTGTTGGCGGTTTTCCGGTGCAGTTGCTGTTCGAGTTCGTCGAGCCTTAGTTGAGCCTGTTCGTAACCGCCTTCATCGGCCGGATCTACGTGCACAATCAGATGCAGCTTGCCGCGCAGGTTATCGAACACCACCAGTTCATTGGATACCATCAGTAGTATGTCGGGCGTGCCAATGCGATCCGGGGGGCAGCTGGTTGCAAGGCGCTTTTCGATATAGCGCACTGTGTCGTAGCCAAAGTAGCCGACCAAACCGCCGTTGAAGCGGGGTAATTCCTCCAGGTCTGGCGCATTAAAGCGCTCCTGATAGCTGGCAACAAACGCAAGTGGGTCGTCTACCTCAGCGCTCTCTACCAACTCGCCCCGGCGGTCCACCAACTCGCCGTGCCGGCGAATCTCTATGCGGTGGTCATATACTTTGAGCACTTCCTGGCTAGGCAGGCCGATGATGGAATAACGGCCCCATTTTTCGCCGCCCTGTACCGATTCAAACAGGTAAGAATAAGGCCCGCTGGCCAGCTTGAGGTACGTGCTTAAAGGGGTGTCCATGTCCGCAAGTACTTCGCGGTACACGGGTATACGGTTGAAGCCGGCGTGTGCCAGCTTGCGGAATTGTTCGGAGTTCATGGTCGGGCTTCCTGGAATCTGATCTGCGTTCGAGCAGGCGCTCGCTTGATGCCTGGCTGAGTGTTTTCAGCCGGTACGCCATCGCCACCATCGTGTTGCGCGGGTTGTGAGGATGCCTCGCGCTGCAGTCAGATTCAGTCCCTGCACGGCAGGAATCTCCCGAATTGAAAAGAATTAACGTTCAAGACCTGAGAGGTTACAAAAGCTCGCTCAGGGAATCAACCACAGCGTCTGCTCCCAGTGCCTGTACTGAACGGCCAAAGTTGTAGCCATAGGTGACCGCTACACAGGGAATGCCCGCTGCCTGGGCGGCACTGACGTCTGCCGCCGAGTCGCCCACCATCACAGTGGTGCCACGGCTACCCTGAAGTGCTTCCATGGCATGGAGCAGCGGCGCAGGATCCGGTTTTTTCGTGCTCAGCGTATCGCCGCCAACCACCAGTTCGAAATGATGTTCCAAGCCCATCTGCTCAAGCAGAGGGCTCACAAACTGTTCAGGTTTGTTTGTCACAACGGCCATGCGGCAGCCACGTCCACTCAGTGTTTCAAGGCAGGCCTCAACACCGGCGAAGACCGTTGAATGCTGGCCGTTGAGTTGCTGATAGTTCTGGTAAAAGAGTTTCAGCGAATCGTTGAATAGGGCTTCGTCACCGTTCGTTGCTGGCTTCCAGTCCGCCTTGCCGGCCAGGGCCCGTCGCATCAGGATGGGGGAGCCGTGACCCACCCATTGGCGTACCTGTTCGATCCCGGCTGGCTTGCGCCCCAACTGCTCAAGCGTCAGGTCAACGGCAGCTGCGAGATCCGGCGCGCTGTCTACCAGGGTGCCGTCGAGATCAAACAGGGCAACACCCGGCCAGCGGGCGTTAAACAGGCCGGCCAGGCTCATTGGCCCGGAACCGTGTGGCCCAGTGCCATGCGTGCGTGTTCAAGCTCCACGCGCATCGTATCGATGGTGGCTTTGTAATCGTCGGTATTGAAAATAGCCGAGCCCGCGACAAAGGTATCTGCCCCGGCTTCAGCAATTTCACGGATGTTGTCTGTTTTTACTCCGCCATCGATTTCCAGCCGGATGTTGTAGTTGCTGGCATCAATGCGCTTGCGGGCTTCCCGCAGCTTGTCCAGGGTGCCGGGAATGAACTTCTGGCCGCCGAAGCCAGGATTCACCGACATCATCAGCACCATGTCGAGTTTGTCCATCACGTGATCCATGTGATGCAGCGGAGTGGCCGGGTTGAAAACCAGTCCGGCCTTGCAGCCACCCTCGCGAATCAGTTGCAGGGAGCGATCAATGTGCCGGGACGCCTCGGGATGGAAGGTGATATAGCTGGCACCGGCGTCAATAAACATGCGAATCAGGTCGTCCACCGGCGATACCATCAGGTGTACGTCGATAGGTGCGGTAACACCATGCTTGCGCAATGCTTCACACACCATCGGCCCGATGGTCAGGTTAGGCACATAATGGTTGTCCATCACGTCGAAATGCACCACGTCTGCGCCGGCGGACAGAACGTTATCCACTTCTTCGCCCAGGCGGGCAAAATCGGCAGACAGAATGGACGGGGCAATCAGATAAGGATTCATCACGGTTCTCGCAAACAATTGGCAGCCATTGATAATAATGACAGTCTAACAGCACAAGAGCGTGTTTTCGTAGCCAGAGGAGCAGGAACTGTGCGCCGATTCAGAACAATAAGCCGAAACGGCTACCGCAGGCGCCCAGCTGGCTGGTTGCTGGCTTTGGCATTAGCGGGCAGCGTTTTGCCAGCGGCTGCCAAGGAAAATAAGGCGCCGGAAACGCCCGCTCAGTCGCCGGCGAACGAAGTGCGCGGAGTCGTGTCGTCCGGGTTGGGTGAGTGGGGCTTGAACCAGAGATTTCCGGATGCAGCACTCTGGCTTGATCTTGAGGACGACTCCCGCACCTTGGCGCTGTTCTGGCCCGAGATGGAGCCCCCCGCCAGAGGCGCGCTGATCATTCTGGCGGATGAAGGTGAAAATGCAGAATCGGGGTTGGCAGGCACTCTGGCCAGGGAGTTGGCGCACCGGAAGTTTGCCGTGCTTGCGCTTGGTCTGGAGCCACCATCGGCGGCCCTTGAACAAATTATGGAGCGTCCGCGACCCACGCCAGAGCTGCAGTCCGAAGAACCCAGCCCGGATACCGGCAGCCCGGCCACAATAGATGTCATGGCGCCAGACGCTGTGGATGATTTGGAAGTCGCCTACAGGGAGCATATCCGCGAGGAGCTTGTGGCCGGCGCCGCCGAACTTGGAAAGCGTGAATACGAGCTTATCGGTGTGATCGGTATTGGACGAGGAGGCAATCATGTCGTTGCCTATGCGGTGGAACTGGAAACACCTCCAGCCCTGATCTGGGTCGGGCCGAAATTCTACCCCCATGACGCCAGCCGGCTGGCCGCAACACTGGAGAAAGCGTCCGTGCCGCGTATTCTGGAGCTTTCGCTGTCCGACACAGGAGAGCAGCGCGAGGCCGGGCTGAAGCGCGCCAGGGTGCCAGGGTTCAGTGTTCAGTCTATGGGGTCCTACGCGCCCTTTGTGTCGCGAGACGGAAAGGCGCTTGCGGGCAGAATTTCGGCCTGGCTCAAGCCAGAGTAGCGCTTGTTGTGGGCTATTGTTGATGTCGCCTGATCAGCTCCCATGCCTGCTGGTAACGCAGAAGCCGCTCTTTGGCTAGCGCGAGCTCTGCGCCGCTGAGTTGCTGTTGTGCCAGCTTGTCCGGATGGCACTCGGATACTTTCTTTCGGTAAACGCGCTTGACTGCCGTAAGTGGGTCTCGTCGGGTGACCCCAAGCAGGGCGAAAGCCTGTTCGAGTGTAGCCGGCTTTGAGGGTGCATCGCTGAAATCACCCCAAACACGGCTGGCGTAGCTGTCGAATATATCTTCGCTGATGGTGACCGGCAGGCCAATCTGGTCAATGGTATCCTCACACCGGTAGCGGCGGGGCTTGGCCGGCCGGCCCCTGAGCTGAGCTGCGTGACACAGGCAGATGGCCACTTTCAGGGCCGGCGCAGGCGAGATGCGGTGGCTGAGCCTTAATGTGAGGCCCGTGAAGGATGGAATCTGTTCCGATGCTTTGCCTTTTTGAAAACTGCTGATGGCTTTGCGTCTTTGCCTTTTGGATAGCGCCAGCGCCGTGATAAGGCTTTCAGCGAAACCGATGTCCTGCTCTGACACACGCCCTTCCGCTTTCGCGATATAGCCCAGAAAGAAAAACAGGGGGCGCCGACACCAGCGCGGCAGGCGAGTCTGGCCCATCAGCTTTTGTGCCTGGTGATCAGCGACTGAGAGCTTTTTCAGCAGGCCGGAGAAAGCGGCTTCCATTCGCGGCGACAGGGCTGGGTGCGCAGAATGGGTTGGCATTGCGCTACAGCTCCTGAATGGCCAATTGCTGATCAAGCGTCCGCAACCGCTCAGGCGTTCCTACATCTACCCAGAGGCCAGGATGGTACAGCCCGGCGACCCGGCCTTTGGCCATTGCTGCCTGCAGAACAGGCGCGAGCTTGCCTGCCTGGTCACTCAGACCGTCAAACAGCTTGCGATGCAGAAGGCTGATGCCGGTGAAAGTCAGTTTCTCGCCTTCTTTCCCGGCACATTCTTCATACAGTGTGCCGTTGTCGTTCAGGCAGAAGTCGCCCTGGCGATGGTGCACCGGATTGTCTGCCATCACCAGAATGGCATCCACGGCAGACGGCTCGCCGGATGCCGGTGGCTGGAGTCGGGTCAGGTCAAAGTCGGTCCAGATATCGCCGTTTATAACCATAAACCAGTCGGTGTCAGCGGTGCCCAGCAGCGGCAGGGCGCGGACAATACCGCCTGCGGTCTCCAGCGGTTCGCCTTCACGTGAATAGTGCAGTGAAAGCCCGAACCGCTCTCCGTTGCCCAGAGTGTATTCGATCTGCTCCCCCAGCCACGCGTGGTTGATGACCACATCCCGAAAACCGGCACGGTGGAGGCGTTCCAGATGATATTCAATGAGCGGTTTACCGCCAGCGTTGAGCAGAGGCTTGGGGGTCGTAAGGGTAAGGGGGCGCATACGTTCGCCCTTGCCGGCAGCAAGAATCATCGCCTTCACAGTGCCAAGTGCTCCTGGCCCGGAACAGGGCCAATCAGGTTTTCGATTCGCGGTACAGCGACCATTGTCAGCCAGTCGTGAAAATGCCTCAAGGCTGGCTGCCGTTTGCTGGCGGAAATCAGATAACTTACGGTGCGGGGGATGTCCCCCAGATAGCGCGGCTTGTCGTCACGCATGGCCAATCTGGCAAAGATACCGGCGGCCTTGAGGTGGCGCTGCATGCCCATCAGCTCAAACCACTGGCGGAAGGTGTCACTGTCGGCCCGGTGCAAGCCTGCATCCAGGGTCTGTTCACGGAACGTTTCCAGCCATTGGGCAGTCTGCTCTTCGGGCCATTGAATGTAGCAGTCCTTGAGTAGCGAAACCACGTCGTAGGTAACCGGGCCGGTTACCGCGTCCTGAAAATCGATAACACCCGGGCGGCTGCTTTGCTCAAGTACCAAAAGGTTCCGGGAATGGTAGTCCCGGTGCACGGTTACTTGAGGCTGGGCCAGCGCGCTCTCCCGAAGCAGCGCAAACGTTGTATCAAACATGGATTGTTCGGTGTTACTCAGTACCAGCCCAAGGTAACCTTCCAGCAGCCAGTCCCGGAACAGCGCCATTTCACGGTTAAGCAGCGCTGTATCATAAACTGGCATTGGGTAGTCAGGCGAGGCGGGCAACTGCTGTATAAGCACGAGTTCGTCCAGCGCGCTACGGTAAAGCGTGCTTGCGGTTTTGGGGTTGAGTTGGTCCAGCATTAGCTGGTCACCAAAATCTTCCAGTAAAAGAAAACCGTGTGCAGGGTCAGCTTCAAATATTTTCGGAACCTTAATGCCTGTAAGGTGCCAATGCTTGGCAACGTGGATAAAAGGCCTGCAGTCTTCCTGTTCCGGAGGGGAGTCCATAACAATGAATGGCGTGTCATTGCCGTTGATATCCGCTTTGCAAACCCGGAAGTAGCGCCGGAAACTGGCGTCGCCGGAAACGGGCCGGGCATCGGCATTTTCGAAGCCGGGAAGCTGTCTGACCCAAGCGGTCAGCATTTGCAGGCGGTTGTCCATGACTCGGGCGGTTATCCTGATAAAAGTAAGTGAGCTTAGAGCAGAAGTTAGCAGACGAGTATAAAGAGGGTAAAACGGTTTTGCAGCGGAGTTTCGTTTATCCGTCGCCGTTTCCGTTAACAAGCTTCAGAGGCATGTGTAAACTAGGGCGCTGTCGTTTGTGTATTCGTGCCCCGTTGCGCCGTCCACATCCCCTTATGCACCCGGAACAGGAATCTTGCTACCGTGCCAATGTCCGACAACTGTCTGCAGGCGCAGAACGGCACATTGCAACGCCGGCTTGCGAGCCTGCTTGTTGCCTTCGCCCTGATGTCGGGTGCCGGCTTTTCTGCAGGTGAGGAAGCGCCGTCGGCTGCCGATCTGGACTGGCGCCCTAAAGACCAGCTTCCGGAGGCGGTCAGAAATTCGTTGCCGGCGTTTTGCGAGGGAGGCTATTTGCCCTCCAGCGCCGGAGAAGACGGTTCCGGTGTTTTTGGTGAAGGCGCTGACGGTGCAGTTCCGTTGCAGGCCAGCGGGCTGAATGCCCGGTACGAAATTGACCAGGAATTATACCTCGAAGGCGATGTCCGGGTGCGCCAGGGTAGCTTTCAGGTGACCGGATCTGAAGCCCGTTACAAACAAAACATCGGTCAGGTATCTGTCCAGGGCCCACTGGTCAGCCGTGGTGAAGGATTTTTGTTAACCGGGGATTACGCCGAATACAGCGTGGATTCAGGGCGCTTTGATATCAACACCGCGACCTTCCTGCTGCATGGTCCTGAAATGCGGGGCCGTGCCGGAAGTCTCTCCCGGGTGAATAATTCCAGAGTAGAAATTCGTGATGGCATGCTCACTACGTGTGGCCCACAACAGAACGACTGGGCTATTGTCGCGTCCGAGATTGAGCTTGATCAGACCGAAGGCTTCGGCACCGCAAGGCACGTTCGCCTTGAGGTTCTGGATGTCCCGGTGTTTTACTGGCCTTATGCCAGCTTTCCCATTGATGACCGCCGCAAGTCCGGTTTTCTGTATCCGCAGTTCGGTTCCTCCAGTGCCGGCAGCGGAGCGTTTCTGGCCGCACCCTATTATTTGAACCTGGCCCCTCACTACGATGCGACGCTCACGCCCCAGTACATTCACGGCCGCGGCCTGTTTAACGAGGCCGAAGGCCGGTATCTCAGTCGTTTCGGTCAGACGACGCTACAGCTCGGCTATATCAACGATGATTCCGCATACACAGACGAAAACCCTGGTGAATCCGGCCAGCGCTGGGCCCTGGACGCGTCCACGCGCGCTGTTCTGGGCAACGGCTGGAACGGTTACGGCGATTTCTCCGTGGTCAGTGACGATGACTACCTTAGTGATCTGAATCGCAGTCTGGAGATCAATCAGACTACGCACCTGCAGCGTCGTGGCGGAGTACGTTACCAAACGGCCAATCAGTATTTCGACGCTTATCTCAATGATTATCAAACGATTAGCGACAGTATTGCTGAGGTCGACAAGCCTTACGCACAACTACCGGAAGTCATTTATGGTGGAGTGGCTGAGGCTGGCTGGCTGGAAGCCGGAATAGAGAGTCAGTACACCTGGTTTTACAGGGATAACGAATCCTTGACCGGCATCGACAAAGCCAATGGCCAGCGCTTTCGGGCCCGCCCCGAACTGGCCATACCGATGCGGGCGCTCTGGGGCTTCAGCCGCCCGTCGGTTAGCCTGGATTACACCCGTTATGAGCTGGAAGATTACAACGTTGATGACGGTGGGTTTGATCGCACGGTCCCCGTGGTGGAGTGGGACAACGGGCTGTATTTTGATCGTCAGTCGACCCTGTTCGATGTGCCCTACAACCAGACCCTTGAGCCCCGGCTTTATTACGCCTGGGCGGACGCAGAGGCGGATCAGAACGATATTCCGGCGTTTGATACTGCCTTGCAGACCTTTCGCTTTGAGCAGTTGTTCCGGCCAGATCGTTTTGTTGGGGGTGACCGGGTAGGCGATGCCAATCAGCTGACAGTGGCTTTGACCAGCCGGTTCAATGATCTGGTTACCGGCGCCGAGCGGGCGCGCTTCAGTGTGGGCCAGATCCAGTATTTCGAGGACCGTGAGGTAACACTGTTCGGTGAAGGTGGTGGCACCCGCAGTCGCTCGCCGCTCGCCGGGGAAGTGGTGCTTAATCCGTTACAGAATTTGCAAATCCGGTCCTCTGGGCTCTGGGATCCGGACACCGGTGATACCGAAGAGGGCCGGAGCCAGTTGATTTTCCACTCACAGGACTACCGGTATCTGGCAAGTGTTGGTCATACTTACAGCAAGGACGAGCTGGAACAGTCGGATATTGCAGCGGTTATTCCTGCAACGGACCGTGTTAGTCTGATCGGCCGCTGGGTGTACGATTCGGACTTGGATCGCACTGTAGGCTCTCTTGCCGGAATCGAGTACAACAACTGCTGCTGGAGCGTTCAGGTGGTGCACCAGAATTATCTGACCGATGATGAAGAGCTGGACAGCCGTATACTGTTCCAGATTCAGCTAAAAGGCCTGGGCGGCAGCGGAGGATCTTCAACGTCGATCTCCGAAGCCATTTACGGTTTCGATGAGCGCGAGCAGCGCCGCTATGGAACTCCCTGATTGGCGTTCCTTGTTGGTGCTCCTTAATGTTACCCCCCTGACGACAACCGTGCCTTCCGGTACCCTGTTCGCAGGCTTATATCTTCATTAAGAGGTGATTATGAAGGCGACGATTCGCCAAGGTTTAATGACACTGCTGATGCTGTTGGCAGTGGCGCTTTCTTTTTCGGTCCAGGCTGAGCGCAAATTACTCGATCAGGTAGTGGCGATTGTTGATGACGACGTAGTCCTCCAGACCGAACTGGAAGCAAGGATCAACACCATCACCGGGCGTCTCAGTGCCCAGGGCACCGGCTTGCCGCCGCGCCGCCTTCTTGAAGAGCGGGTTCTGGAACAACTGATCACCGAATCGGTTCAGCTACAGATGGCGGACAAGATGGGGATGCGCATCAGCGATAACGAGCTGAACGAAACCCTGGCCAACATTGCCGAGCGCAACGGCATGAGCCTGCCCGAGTTTGAAAACCAGCTTGTTGCAGAGGGTGTAAGCTATCGCCAGGCCAGAGAGCAGATTCGCCAGGAAATGCTCACCAGTAGGGTGCAGCAGCGTTTGGTTGGCAACCGTGTTCGCGTGACCGAGCGCGAGGTTGAAAATTACCTGCAGGCGCTGGAGTCTGGTGGTGGTACCGATGCGGAATACCGGCTTGCCTACATTTTTATCGAGCTGGACAACCCGGCTGATGATGCCGCTTTAGATGCAACCCGCGAGAAGGCGGAAAAACTCCGCGCGGCTATAGTGAACGGCCGTGATTTTCGCGAGGTGGCTGTTGCTGAGTCCGATGCCAGCAACGCGCTCGAAGGCGGCGATATGGGTTGGCGCAGTGAGCGCCAGTTGCCGTCATTGGTTGCGCCGATTGTACCGGGGCTGGCGGTTGGCGAACCCTCAGAGGTTCTGGAGAACAACAGCGGTTTCCACATGGTCATGGTAATGGACAAACGCGGAGGCTCGCAGAAGCAGGTTATCCAGCAGAACCGCGTGCGCCATATTCTGATCCGGCCGTCTGAAGCTGTGACGGATACTGAAGCAGAGGCCGCCATCCGGAAACTCTCGCAGCAGCTTCAGGACGGGGATGATTTTGCCGTGCTGGCTCGCGAGTTTTCGGACGACCCCGTGTCTGGTTCTGACGGCGGCAATCTTGGCTGGGTAAGTCCCGGGCAAATGGTGCCGGCGTTTGAACAGGCCATGCAGGAAGCAGAAGTAGGCGAGATTAAGGGGCCATTCCGCTCGCAGTTTGGGTGGCACATTCTTCAGGTTGAGGAGCGCCGCCAGAAAGACATAAGCAGCGACGTGAAGGAGGCCGAGGCCCGCCAAGCAATTTATCGCCGCAAGTTTGAAACCGAACTGCAGAACTGGCTCCGGGAAATCCGTGATGAAGCCTTTATCGAGTTCAAGGGCGAGTATGAACAGAACGCCGATGAAGACGAACCCGGCGACGCGCAGGAAGCTGCAGAATAATGAGTGACGGGATTGTTCTGGCTCTGACTGCTGGTGAACCCGCAGGCATAGGCCCCGAGCTTTGCCTGCAATTGGCGACCGGCCAGCGTGATGCTGGCATGGTGGTCGTTGCCAGCCAGCCACTGCTGGAGGAACGGGCCCGGTTGCTGGGCCTCGACGTGACGCTGCACTCCTGGAAACCGGGCATGAAGCCTGAAAAGGGGGCGGGCGAGCTTTCTGTTTTGCACGTTGAGGGCTGTGTATCTCTTCAGGCGGGCAAACTGGATACTGCGAACAGCCGCTATCTGCTGGACACCCTCACCGTTGCCGCCAAAGGCTGCCTTGAGGGCGACTTTGACGGCATGGTTACCGCACCGGTCCACAAAGGTGTTATCAACGAAGCGGGCATTGAATTCAGCGGCCATACGGAGTTCCTTCAGGAGCTTTGTTCCGTAGAGCGGGTGGTCATGATGCTCGCCTCAGAAGAACTGCGGGTGGCGTTGGTAACAACTCACTTACCCCTCAAGGATGTCTCCGCGGCGATTACGCCAGAGCGGCTGACTCAGGTTGCCAGCATTCTGAACGCCGACCTGAAGAAGTTTTTTGGCATTGCGCGGCCCAGAATTCTTGTCGCGGGCCTGAACCCCCACGCGGGTGAGGGAGGCCATCTTGGGCGGGAAGAAATTGAGGTGATTGAGCCCACGCTTGAGAGGCTTCGTGGGCAAGGTATAGATCTCATAGGCCCTTTACCGGCAGATACACTGTTCACGCCGCACTGGCTGGACAACGCCGATGCTGCCCTGGCCATGTACCACGATCAGGGCCTGCCGGTTCTCAAATTTCAGGGTTTTGGTCGTGCTGTAAACATTACTCTGGGATTACCCATTGTACGTACATCGGTGGACCACGGCACCGCACTGGATCTGGCTGGCACAGGCAAAGCGGATTCGGGTAGCCTGCACGCCGCCATTCGAGTGGGCGAGCAAATGGCGCGCTCCCTCAAATACGCTAAAAAGAGAGAAACCTGAGTGAGCAAAAAAGCCGGCCATCAGGCCAGGAAACGGTTCGGCCAGAACTTCCTTCACGATCCGGGCGTGATAGAGCGCATCATTCGCGCCATTCACCCGAAGCCGGACGATGCCATTGTGGAAATCGGTCCCGGCCTTGGCGCAATAACCGAGGAGATTCTGGCGGTTAATCCGAAGCTTCAAGTGGTGGAGCTGGATCGCGACCTGATTCCCGTGCTGCGCACCAAGTTTTTCAACTATCCCGACTTCCGCATCCACGAAGCCGACGCACTGAAATTTGATTTCAACCAGCTTGTGGACGAGAAGCCTCTGCGCATTATTGGCAACCTGCCCTACAACATCTCTACCCCGCTGATTTTCCATTTGCTGGCCCAGTCAGGCGTGGTGCAAGACATGCACTTCATGCTGCAGAAGGAAGTGGTGCAGCGGATGGCCGCAGTGCCCGGCGACAACAACTATGGCCGGCTGGGCATCATGACCCAGTATTTCTGCAAGGTTCAGCCGTTGTTTGAAGTGGGCCCCAGCGCATTTCGGCCGGCTCCGAAAGTGGACTCCGCCATTGTGCGTCTGGTTCCCCATACAGAGTTTCCTTATCCGGCAAAGGATCTCGGCACACTGCAGGCCGTGGTCAGAACCGCGTTTAACGCTCGCAGAAAGACCCTGCGCAAGGCTCTGGGAGGGTTGGTAACGGTTGATCAGTTGCAGGCTTTGGGTATCAATGACGGCTTGCGACCGGAAAATCTCAGCCTGGCGGACTACGTAAGCATCGCAGACATGCTGATAGCCGAAAAAGGCAGTGAGCAAGGCTGTGTTTCGGGCGCCGAAGCTAGTGCAGGAGACGCAAGCGGAGACAGCCATGACTGATTACGCCATAGGCGATATTCAGGGCTGTTACGATCGCTTGAAAGATGTGCTTGCCAAAGTGGATTTTTCGCCTTCCCGTGATCGCCTCTGGGTGGCGGGTGATCTGATAAACCGTGGGCCGTCATCCCTGAAAACCCTGCGCTACATTGAAAGCCTGGGTGATTCAGCCGTGGTAGTTCTTGGCAACCACGACCTGCACCTGCTGGCGGTGGCTCTTGGCGGCCATGCGCCAAAGCGCAAGGACACTCTCGCAGAAATACTGCGGGCTCCGGATCGCGACAAGCTGGTGAACTGGCTGCGTCAGCAGAACCTGTGTGTGCACGATTCTGAACGCAACATCATGATGGCCCATGCCGGGGTGCCCCATATCTGGAGCATTCAGCAGGCTCTCGCCCATGCCCGGGAAGTGGAAGATGTGATTCGTGGGGAGCATGCTCCGGAATACTTCACGCTGATGTACGGCAACAAACCGGAAGGCTGGAATGAAAACCTCACGGGTATGGACCGCTGGCGGGTGATCACCAACTATTTCACTCGAATGCGCTTTATTGCCCGGGATGGCAGGCTGGAGCTCACCACGAAAGAGCACGCTGGCAGTGCGCCCAAGGGCTTTTCGCCCTGGTTTGAATTTCCCCGCCCTGACGACCTGCGAGTTATCTTCGGGCACTGGGCGGCTATCGAGGGCGAGACCGGGAAAGAGCGTTTTATTGGCCTGGACACTGGTTGCGTCTGGGGTGGTGCGCTCACGATGATGAATCTGGATACCGGAGAAAAGATCCACTGTGACTGCTGAAACCGTAAAACTGCGGGGCCAAGGCCTTATGCGCCTGCCCATCGTTACTGGTGCTTTTTTTGCTCTTACGGCGGTCATGGCTGGTGCCTTTGGTGCTCATAGCCTGCGTAACCTGGTGAGCGAACGCAGCCTGGAGGTATTCCAGACGGCGGTTACCTATCAGATGTATCACGCCATCACACTGATGCTGGTTGCCGTGTTGTCTGGTTTTGGTCTTTCACGACGTCTGCTGGGGCTGGCTGTCAGCTTCTTTCTGGCGGGCATCCTGCTGTTCAGTGGCAGCTTGTATACACTGGTATTGACCGACATGCGCTGGGTCGGCCCGATTACGCCCATCGGCGGCGTATGCTTTATGATTGGGTGGGCATTGTTGCTGGCGGCTGGTGCGCGCCATCAAGTGAATCAAGACAGAGGTTAAGAACGCTATGCAGGTTCAGGTAAATGGTGAAGCCATGGATCTCCCCGCAGGAGCCACGGTTACCTTACTGGTGGAAAAAATGGCCCTTGCGGGCAAACGGCTGGCGGTAGAGGTTAACGAAGACATAGTCCCCCGCAGCCAACACGCAGAATTCGCTCTCAATAACGGTGATCGTGTTGAGGTGGTACACGCGATCGGAGGTGGTTAACCCCGGCCTGGTCGGTCGAAAGCCTGGCCGCGATACACGTCTTCAAGAATTTACATCATTACGTTTTACCAACCCGGAAACACTATGACCGACACGCCAGAGATTCAGTTGCCAGAAGACAAACCTCTTGAAATTGCTGGTCGAATTTACCAGTCAAGACTGCTGGTCGGCACGGGCAAATACCGTGACCTGACGGAAACCGGCCAAGCTATTGAAATGAGCGGAGCCGACATCGTGACCGTAGCGGTTCGCCGTACCAACCTCGGACAGAACCCGGATGAGCCCAACCTTCTGGACGTCATCTCCCCGGATCGCTACACCATCCTGCCCAACACTGCCGGCTGTTATACCGCCAAAGACGCTGTGCGCACCTGCAAACTGGCGCGCGAGCTGCTCGACGGTCGTGATCTGGTCAAGCTGGAAGTGCTGGGCGAACACAAGACCCTGTACCCGAACATGCCGGAAACCCTTGTGGCTGCAGAGGAACTGATCAACGACGGCTTCAAGGTCATGGTTTATTGTTCCGACGATCCCTTACTGGCCATGCGCCTTGAGGAAATGGGCTGCATCGCGATCATGCCACTGGGCGCACCCATCGGCTCGGGCCTGGGCATCCAGAATCGCTATAACATCCGTTTGATCGTTGAAAACGCCAAGGTGCCCGTTCTGGTGGATGCTGGCGTAGGCACGGCCTCCGATGCCACGATCGCCATGGAGCTGGGCTGCGACGGCGTACTGATGAACACCGCTATAGCCCAGGCCAAAGACCCGGTCAAAATGGCCAACGCCATGCGCCTGGCTATTGAAGCAGGCCGTGAAGCCTATCTCGCAGGGCGGATGCCCAAAAAACTTTATGCGAGTGCGTCGTCGCCCCTCGATGGCACCTTCTTCTGATTTAAATTCTGATTAAGAGCGCTGCAGTATGGCCATAACCGATCAGAAGCCCAGTCGCCGGGAGGTGATTCTCCACGCCCTTTTGGAACTCCTGGAAAACGATCCAGGAGCCAGAATCACCACCTCGGTTCTCGCCAAATCCGTTGGCGTGACCGAGGCGGCGTTATACCGCCACTTTCCCAGCAAGCGGAAAATGTTCGAGGCGCTTCTGGAGTTTGCAGAAGAAGCTGTGTTTTCCCGCTGTCAGGTCATCCTGCAGGAGCAGGAAGATGTGCGCGTTCGTTTGCAGCAGTTGGTGCATCTGGTTCTTGTGTTCGCCGAGCGCAATCCGGGGTTGTGTTGTGTGCTCACCGGCGATGCCTTGGTCGGCGAAAACGAGACGCTACGCAGGCGTGCTTCCCAGTTTTTCGAACGCCTGGAAACCCAGCTTCGGCAAACCCTGAAAGAAGGCGAAATCCGCCAGGGTTTGCGGCCACGCACCAGTGCTACCCGGGGTGCTGACTTTGTTCTGGTGTTCATGGAAGGCCGGATTCAGCGGTTCATTCGCTCATCGTTTTCACGGTTGCCCTCGGCCGATTTCGACGAGAGTTGGGGGTTGGTTGCTGAGGCTCTGTGGGGCTGAATTTGGTGGTTTTCTACTGGTAGCCTTCGGGTTTTGGTGCTGGAGGCTGGTGGGATCGGTCTGCACAGAACCGCTACGAGCACGTCCATGTGCGCTTGTTTCCGGCCATCCTTGGCCTCCAACATTCTGTGCAGACCGATCCCACCAACCTCTTTCAGGCAACTCAGATATATCTCGTTTCTTTCCGTCTTACTCTAACTTCTGTTCAGACAAACGGAAGGATGTCTGGTTTTTTTTTGATGAGATTTTACGTCAGTTAGATGGCGCGGTCAGGAAGGCCCTGTCCCGGAATGTCGGAGGCCATGGATGGCCTACGTCAAGCGCACACGGACGTGCTTGTAGCGGTTCCGGGACAGGGCCTTCCTGACCGTGCCCACTCCGAAACCATCAGGCTAAAAAGAAGAAAACTCCCAAAGCCCAAGCCTCACTCATACCCGGAAGCAGACCGAAGAATCTGGCGAACAGACTCCCAGATAGCAGGTGCCGAAATCAGGATATCGCGACCCCAGAGGTCGGCAGGGTAACCCTGAGGAACCTCGCTGAAGTGACCAGCTGTGGCGCCGGCTTCCAGCGCGATCAGGCGGGCAGCGGCGAAATCCCAGGGGCTGACGTTTTCGTAGTAGATGTCCAGTCGACCGCAAGCTACCCAGCAGATATCCAGAGCCGCGGAACCGATACGGCGCAGGTCGCGGCATTGGTGAATCATCGCGTCCAAACGGCTCACCAAAGGTGCCAGATTATCCTTGGTGTAAGGAAAACCGGTTGCAAACAGGGAGTCTCTCGGAACCGTAGCGCCGCTATGGATAATAGGCTTGCCGTTGAGTGTCGCACCATCGCCCCTGGTGGCGCGGAAGGTTTCGTTCGGGAAGGGCGCGTGTACCACGCCAGCCTGCACTCGGCCGTTTTCTGCGTAGGCAATGGACACCGCGACCTGCGGGTGGCCATAGGCATAGTTTACCGTGCCATCAATGGGATCAACGATCCAAAGAGGTGTTTCGAGATTCTCGGCTTGGCTGAGATCCGGTGTGTTTTCTTCAGACAGGATGCGGTGATCCGGGAAACGCTTCTGGATGGCGCTGGTGATGAACTCATCGGCCATGATGTCAGCGTGAGTGACCAGCTCGGCCTGGTATTTGTAGTCAGTACGGAGGGAGCTGTGATCACGCTCCCGGCGAATCAGCTTTCCGGCCTCCCGGGCCAGATCTTCTGCGAAATCGGTAATGTCCCGCAGGAAAACAGAATCAGACATGGCGCCCCCGTTCGAATCTTTCCAAGAGTGAGGGCGCCAGTTTAGCATGACAATATCAAAGGCTGTTCAGCCAGGCCTCCATCTTGTCCATGGCTTCCACCAGGCGGGGGCATGCCTTGTCGACAAAATCGTCAGCCAGCTCCTGATCGGCATAGTCTCCGCCGGCCAGCTGCAGCGACTCGGCGCCGTTGAAGTCTACGAATGCCAGGCGCGCGCCGAGGTGGTCAGGCACGAAGCCGAAGTCGCTGGCGGGCAGGATGGCTACGCCGGTGTTTTCCAGCAGCGATTGGCAAAATGCCTGGCTGGTTTTGATGTCTTTTTTGGCAAGCTGGTCGCGGAAGCTGTCGAAGTTCGGGAACAGATAGAACGCGCCTTCGGGCTTCTGCACCACCGCGCCCATCTCACTCAGGCGCCGGTGCATATACTCACCAACCACCTTCAGCACACGGCGGGACTGTTTTAAATACTCATCTATGTCGTCGCCTCCGTTAAAGGCAGTGATTGCGGCGTGCTGTATGGGTGCGCTGGTAGCCGTGTAGGTTTCGCTGGCGATGATCGCCATGGCGTCCTGCAGGGGGCGTAGTTCCTTCGGGAAGATAAAGGTGCCCAGACGCCAGCCACCGGCACCTGCCCACTTACTAAGCCCGGTGCTGATGATGGTGCCTTCCGGATAGTAGCGTGCGATGGACTTATGCTTGCCCTCGAAGTGCACTTCGCCATAGATTTCGTCGGAAAGCAGGATGATCCTGTATTTGCGGGCCACGTTCGCAATGGCCAGCAGTTGGTCGTCTGTGTAGGTGCAACCAGTCGGGTTCGACGGGTAGTTCAGGATCAGAATACGCGGGCGGGAAACGTCGTCCCGGCAAACGATGTCCAGCTCCTCAGCGGTGAGCTGCCAGTTGTTTTCTGCGTGGGTGGGCAGCCAGTGCACGGAACGACCGATAATACGGGCCTGGGGGGCGTAGGAAACCCAGCTCGGGCGCGGAATGAGCAGGTCGCCGTAATAGGCCAGCTGCAGAATGAACAGCAGCTCCTTGGAGCCCGGACCAATCAGTACATCCTCCCAGGTACACCGCATGCGCTCACTGCGGTTGATGTAACCGGCAATGGATTCACGCAGGCTCTTGAGCCCCTTGACTGGCAAGTAGTCTTTTTCGTGGGCGTGGTGCCTGAGCGCATCCACTACGCGTTCTGGAACAGGGAAGGGTGACTGCCCCAGCCCGAGCTTGATGATGTCCTTGCCTTCAGATTTAAGCTGGTTGCTCAGTTCGTTGATCCGAAGGGTGGCGGAGGGTTGAATGCCGCGTACATTCAGGTTGATTGCGAAGCGTTGGTCGTTGTGGATATCCATTGTCCCGGTCTGTTTGTTGAGAGTGGCCCCGACAGTATAGGAAACCCAAACATATCTGTGTGGGCTTTGCGGATAGGTGATTGCCGAAGCCGCACCGGCGCGCTATCACTGTGCCTGGCTACGGCCGAATCTCCAATTGGCCTTAGCGATCGCGAACCCAGACTTCTACTCGCCCATTGCGCTTCTGGCCGCTCGTGCCGCCGGCCATGCCCACAGGCATATAGTGGCCATAACCGGTGTAATGAACATCATGGACGTTGAGATCAGAAAGTGCCTTACGCACTGAAAGTGCGCGTAATTCTGAAATCATCTGGGCTCGTAACTCGTTGGTTTGCTGATCGGCAAAGCCAATGAGCAATAAGTCATCGGCTTTGCGACTTTCCCTGCAGAGAAACTCAGCAACTCGTGTCAGATCTCTTTGCGCCTTGTTGTCCAGCTTGGTGCGCCCTTCGGAGAATCGGAAGTTAACGGTCAGTCGACTGAAGTTCTGGGTCAGCAACTTGAACGTGGTGGGTGTGCTATCGGCCAAGTTGGGTTTGACGGCACGTAGATTCTGGGAAATAAATCCTGATCTGGAGACAAGGGCCTGGCCTTCCGCACCCAATACGAATTCGACAAAGTCTTTCGCTACGGCTGTTGTGACATCGCCAGGTGTGTACATGAACAAACGTCTGGAAAGCGGGTAGTCTTCACTGGCAACAGTCAGCCTGGATGGTTTCATTGCGGGAGCTTCGCCATCAGAAATCGCCAGTACTTTGCTATTGCGTACCGAGACCAGCCCGGAGAAGCCAATGCCTCCGGGGTCGGCACTCACATCGTCTGAGAGTTGGTCGTTCGATTCATAGCGCTTGGAGGAAGCGTGGAGCGGGTAATCCTTGCCCAGAACCAGGCTCTTAAAGGTGTCCCAGGTTCCAGAACGATCATCCCGCGCGTACAGGTTAATGGGCAAGTCGGCGCCGCCGACCTCTGACCAATTGCGGATCTCGCCTGAAAATATTCTGGCCAGTGTGTGGGTACTTAGTTGATTGATTCGATTTGAAGGATGAACCAGTACCGCGAGGCCATCGATCGCAATCACATGCTCGCTTTGGAGATTCCCAAGGTTGGCGCGCCCTGCCATTTGCTGCACTTCCACCGGTTTGACTGACCGGGATGACGCCCATACATCGGCGTTTCCGGCGTCCAGTGCCTTGAAGCCGGTGCTGGAACCGTGAGCGGCGACCAGGATTCGAAGGGGCGTACCACTCCGGTTCCCAACCAGAAGCGTCTCGTTGTGCTTGCCGTTGCCAAGGGTTCGGATCGGATCGCTGCCGCGACTTTCGAGGAAGCCCTCGACAAGCATGGGGGCCAGTTTTGCGCCAATTGTATTGGAGCCGTGAATCTCCATGTCTTCGGCGTGGCCAGCAGGTGCACTAAAAATCAAAAGCAGGCAGAGCACCCCGGACAGAGCACTCTGCAGCGCCTGGAGTGAGTGGCGTTGTTTCATCATAAAACCTCATGGCAACAAACAGTCAGTGTTGCGGGAAGAATGAGGCAGAATTATTGCGGGAATGTTTCAGTGGCTATAGGCAGTCGCAACAATGGAACAAGCCACTCCTGGGGGTCAGGGAAAACGATGCGGGTCCAGTTCCATATGCAGTATTCGCGGGCCGAGCATGATAACCCTGCCGCTGTATCGCTCTTCGCCGGTAGACGTAAAGTCAAACATGAAGCGACGCCACACGCGGATCTGGCCCTGGTCATCCCGCCTGAACCATATGCCCCGCAGATAGATGGCATCATCAAGCAGCATGACGTCCATGGTTTTGCAGTAGCGGTGGGCCGCCTGGAGCACCGAGTCCTTGATGGCCTTGGCGCGCCACCAGTACCAGATAAAAAAGGCTGCAACAAACAACCAGAACAGCGTTCCCAGAGTCATGATAACAACACGATAGCGGCGATCTTCCGAAAGAAATAGCGGGTCAGAGCGCCAGACTACCTTATTGTGAGAGTGCGGGGAATCGCTATGCTTTTTCCTGGGCTCTAGCCCGGTTTGGTGCTGGTAGCGGGGCAGAAAGCATTTTCAGGAAGTGACTGGTGAGCAGTTGGGCCTGATCCACGCTGTCACCGAGATCTTCCGATTCCTGACGGGCGCTTTCGCCGCTCCGTACGGACTCGTCACCCAGTGCGAGCAGGCGGTCCACCTGTTGCTGCACCTGCAGGCTGAGGGCCGATTGTTCCTCCGTGGCGCCGGCCACTTCGTGGGTGCAGCTGGTAATGATCTCAATGTCTTTGAGGGTAGAGGAAAGTGCCTTGCTGGCCTCCCCTCCCATAAAGGTAGTTTGTTTGCAGGCGCTCGCGCCACGTTCTATAACGTCGACCACGCCGTGGGTTTCGTTTTGCAGAGCGCCAATAATTTCCTCGATCTTGCGGGTTGATTCATGGGTGCGCTTGGCCAACCCTCGAACTTCATCGGCTACAACGGCAAAGCCGCGACCAGCCTCTCCGGCTCGCGCCGCTTCAATAGCTGCGTTGAGCGCGAGCAGATTGGTCTGCTCTGCAATATCAGAAATTACATCAAGCACCAGACCGATCGCGTCACTCTTTTCCGAGAGAGTGGTTATTCGTTCGTTTGCTGCGAAAAGCTGACGTTCCAGACCCGACAGGTCGTCATTCATTATCTGCATCTGTTGCTGGCAGTGTTCGGCAGACTTGGTGGCATCCATGGTTGCGCCATGGGTGCGGCTTGTCAGCTCACTCACGCCTTTGACGCTGCGCGACAGTTCGTCGAATGCCCGGGTGATGTTCTGGATATCTTCACGTTGGCTGCGAATGCTGGCAACGGAATGCGATACCCACTCGATGGTGCGTTGCTTGTTGCCGTGCAACTGACCAACGTTCGTGTGCATTCGAGCCGATACTGCCCGCAGTATGGCGTTGCGTTTTTGCCGGTCGAACTCTATCCATGCGCTCTCATCACGGCGGCCGGTATAGATCCATGGCATGGCCGGGTGAGCATCGCCACAAACGGCTCTTGCGCTCAGAACCATTGGGCGTGTCAGCCAATGCAGAGTCACAAAAGCCACAACTAACAGCCCTTGAAGGAGGGCCAGGCTTTGGAAGGGCATAGTAGCCAGACCCAAAGCCAGGAGGCCTGTGGCAACCACTGCGTAGAGGCATAGCAGCTTCCAGGGCAGAGCAGGGCTTATGGCGAGAAACCGCCGCGATATGTCGCCGCGATTCCAAGCGGCGTAAGCCATTTCAGCCCTTTTGATCTGCGCCCGATCGGGGAGTACGCGTACCGACTGGTATTCAACGACGCGGCCGTCGCTAAAAATTGGGGTCACGAAGGCATCTACCCAGTAATGGTCACCGTTTTTACATCGATTCTTGACCATTCCGCGCCAGGAATCTCCGTTCTTGATCGTTTGCCACAGATCCCCGAATGCTCCGGGCGGCATGTCAGGGTGCCGTATGAAGTTATGGTCCTGGCCAATCAGTTCCTCTGCGGTATAACCGGAAACCTCTGAGAAAGCGTCATTGGCAGCGGTAATTTTGCCTTGCAGGTCGGTGGTGGTGATGAGGTTGAAGTCGTCGGGATAGGTCCGTTCTTTTTGGGTAACCGGCTCGTTTCTGCGCATATCTCACTCTGCTTGGATCTCATTGTATTGTTGCTGTGCAGGCGTGCAAGGCACGCAGTTCAAGGCGCGCGAGCACAGCAGCGAACCTGATTAAAGACCAGTTTGCGATGAAAGGAGCTTTGAGTGGTATCCATATAACGCAAAAGATGAGCAGGGCTTCATTATTCAATTTCGGAAACCCTGTTTTGCGTAATCTGGATAGTTGAATGCGGACTTCCTTGTATGCTGATGGTACGCAGCCCAAAGATTACGGGTTGAAATGACGGGGGCAGATCACTCATGCAGTTTGAGCAGCAGCAAGATTTCAGGGCGTTGGTGGATCAATACCCACGCGCCATCATGTTGGTCACCAAAGAGCCGAGAATTACCTATGTGAACCGTATGTTTCGCTTGGTGACCGGGTATGAGCGCGATGAAGTAGTGGGTCAGCCCCCTTCAATCCTTAGCTCGGGACTGCATGCGCCGGAATTTTATCAGACCATGTGGCAGACCCTGGCTAACAAAGGGCGATGGGAGGGGCTGATCTGGAACCGGAAAAGAAGTGGCGAGGTCTATCCTCAATGGCTCAGCATTTATCCGATGGAGTACGAAGGGCGGCATGCATACGTGGGCATGTTTATGGATATGGGCGAAAGAACCGGGGCGGATGAGCGCCTGGCTTCGCTTGCCTACTATGACCCTCTTACCGAGCTGCCCAACCGTTCATTGTTTCAGGAGTTCTTGAAAGCTCGGGTGAGCCAGCATTCCTGTGATGGTGCCCGCTTTGCTGTTTTATTCATTGATCTCGATTTTTTCAAGTCAGTCAATGATCTCCATGGGCATGAATTCGGTGATGGTGTATTGAAGCAAGCATCGATGTGCATTCGGAGTGTGGTGCGCAAAGTTGATGTGGTCGCCAGATTATCTGGTGACGAGTTCGCGGTTATTGTGGAGCTGCAAAATCTCGATGAGTTGGAGGACGTTGGTCAGCGCTTGATTCAGGCTTTTCGTGCCCCGGTGATCGTGGGCCAACGGGAGTATTTTTTATCGGCGTCGATAGGCGCCGCCGTTTACCCCTTACATGGGAAAAGTGGCGCGGAGTTATTACAGAAAGCAGATCGTGCCATGTATGCGGCGAAGCTGGCCGGCCGGGCCTGCTACCGGATATACAGCGAGGCCGATGATGAGCAAGGTCGTCGTGAGCAACAACTTTCAGAGGCCCTGGTCGCTTCCCTGAAAACCTCGCCTGGCGAGTTTCATGTGATGTACCAACCTCAATACGACCTCCACTCCGGGCAGGCTGTGGGTATGGAGGCCCTGTTGCGTTGGGACCATCCGGAGTTCGGTTCGGTTTCGCCAGCTGTGTTTGTTCCTCTGGCCGAGCGTCGGGGGCAGATCCACGAAATGACACAGCAATTGGTGCGCCAGATACTGGCAGATTTGCAGGAAGTGCCGCCGGAAATCTCCGCTTCGTTCCGATTGGCAATTAACATCTCAGCTCGCCAGATCACCGATGCCCGGCTTGGCCTCGTTATAGGCCCCCTGCTGGCACGTATCGAGAAAATTGGCTGGCAGTTGGAGATCGAGATTACCGAAACCCATATCATGCACCTTACCAGGCAGTGCCTGGAAACGCTCAAGGAACTCCGAAATCAGGGCGTGGGGATAGCCATTGATGACTTTGGCACAGGCTATTCTTCGCTGGCGTATTTGCAGAACCTGCCGGTACAGGTCCTCAAGATAGATCGGCAGTTTATCCGTCGCCTGGGTACGCAGGATTCCGATTCCCGGATTGTGTCCGCCATTTTGGGGATTGCAGATGCCCTGGAGCTGGAGGTTGTGGCTGAGGGTATCGAAACTAAGGCTCAATACCAGGAACTGCAGGAGCTGAACTGCCAGCGAGGGCAGGGGTATTTAATGGCCCGACCGCAGCCCTGGCAACAGGTGAAGAAGACGGTTCTTGATCTATGTCAATAAATTGTTAATCTGGGGCTCGTATTTTGCACGATTTGCAATAAGCGGCCATGTCGAGGAGGCGAACTGTATTAAATTAAAACAAATTAATACAGGTTGTTACAGATGGCGCGTGGCGCACGAAGGCGCGTACCAACTCCTTGATTTACGGGATTTATGCGAAACGCAATCACAAAATCTGAACTGGACGCCTATATCCGTATTGATCGGGTGTTCTGCCAACCGTGGTTCCGAACAATTGGTTTGATATCCGGCCTTTCATTTACCGGTTGCCGGTCGTACCAGGTTACCAAACCGGTAGGCGGATTGGCCTGGTTAACTACCAGCGCGGGCAAGGTTATTTGTCTGCACGTTGCTCAACAGATGGAAGCCGGCCATTGCCGGGCATCGATTCCACTCCTGTTATTTGCTTCTGGTGGAGACATTTCAATCTCGTCTTCTGACGGTGCCTGGCAGTCACTGAGCGTGCCGACCTGGGTTCGTTCAGGAGATGAATTTGATCTCAGGCTCGCAGAAAACAGCCGGCTTATTGTTCTGAAGCCAACCCTTGAGTTGGCTGAGACAAACCTGCTGGCCGGGACGTACCAACAATTGCCCGCCATAGCGCCATTGATAAAACGCTATCTCCAAAGCACCCGGTTCTATATCGACGACGCGCATGCCAAGGCACTTACCCGTGAGCTTTTTGGTCAGCTGGCAAAGTTGCAGGCCGGGGGCCAGATAACGGAGGTTCTGGATACGTCGCCTCCGGATCGACGCCTGCAACGAGCAATCGATAAAATCGAACAGAATCCGAATTGGGAATTTAACCTGCAGGAGCTTGCCAGTTACTCAGGTGCCAGCGAGCGTAACCTATACTATCTGATGAAACGCAGCACGGGATTGACACCCTACCGGTTTTACCAGCGTCAACGCCTTATCCGGGTTCGACGCCGTTTGGTGGATTGCCAAGCCAGGGAGCCTCATATATCCCGGTATGCCGCGGATGAGGGTTTCTCCCATTTGGGTCGTTTTGCGGCACTTTACCGGGAGCATTTTGGCGAATTGCCCAGCAAGACAGTGCGGTGTCGCCAACATCTCTATGAAGCCGATATGAACGCGGGCGAGTTGACCTGTGAAATGCTGACTCAGAGGTAATTGAAGCTAAAAAAACCCCGCCAACCAAACGTTAGCGGGGTTTTTTATTACGTTGCTACCGGTTACGAGTGTTTTGGCACCGGTTGAGACTCAGCCGCTGTCTCTGTTCCCGCATTGTGATCGCGGGCCAGCAAAATGTAGAACGCTGGCAGCACGAACACGGTGAACAGGGTGCCGATACCCAAGCCGGCACTGATTGTCAGGCCAATCGCAAAGCGGCTTTCCGCACCCGGGCCGGATGCGATCAGCAGCGGCACCATAGCGAAGATCAAGGCCAGAGACGTCATGATGATTGGCCGTAGACGAATGGCGGCCGCTTCAATAACCGCATCGACTTTGCCCAGTCCACGTTCTTTTTGCAGCTGATTGGCAAATTCCACGATCAGTATGCCGTTCTTGGAGACAACCCCGATCAGCGTTATCAGGCCCACCTGTGTGTAAATGTTCATGGTTGCAAAACCAAGCACGATAAATGCCATTGCGCCGGCTACCGACATGGGAACCGAAACCAGAATGATAAACGGATCACGCCAGCTTTCGAACTGAGCCGCAAGCACCAGATAGATGACCAGCAGGGACAGGAAGAACGTGACGATCAAGGCACTACCCTGGTTTGCCAACTGTCGGCTTTCGCCTGTGTAATCGTAAGTGAATCCCTGTGGGAACACGTCATTTGCAGCTTGCTCGACAAAGTCCATGGCCGTGCCTGCCGCTATACCTGGCATGATGACCCCTTGCAGGGTGAGAGAGTTTTGCTGGTTAAACTGTGTGCGGCTTGAGGGCTCCACATCGTGGCTGAAGCTCACCACGCTGCCCAGCGGCACGAGTGTGCCATTGCCTGCGCGGATGTAGTAATCGTTCAGCGCTTGTTCATCCAGTCGAAACTTCTGGTCTACCTGCGGGATGACCTGGTAGGACCGGCCTTCCATGCTGAAGCGGTTTATGTATCCGCCGCCAAGCATGCTGGAAAGCGATTGGCCAACGTCCTGCATGGAAAGCCCAAGGTCGGCGACCCTGTCGCGATCAACTTGGATGCGTGTCACCGGGCGATCAAAGTTAATGGACTTCTGCAGGAACATGAAGTTACCACTGCCCATCGCTTTGCCCAGCAATTCATCAGCCACCTGGTCGAGCTGCTCGTAGCTGTTGCCCGTAGTGATCACGAACTGGAACGGCAGGCCACCACCCGACCCGGGTAAGGATGGCCTTGGGAAGACGGCTGTCTGCAATCCTGTTACGTTCTTGAGTTCTGCATCGAGTTGGGGTTGGACCTCAAACTGGCTTACCTCCCGTTCACTCCAGGGTGCCAGTTTGAACCCGCCAAACACGGCGTTGGGTGCAGTGATACCTACAATCATGAAGTCTTCGGAGTAGCCAGGTACAGAACTCATGCGTTCCTGAACTTCGTCGCCATGCTCAAGCAGATAATCCAGAGTGGATGTCTGCGGTCCGAGGCCTTGATAGAAAAGGATGCCCTGGTCTTCTGTAGGAGCCAGTTCGTTCTGGCTCATCATTGCCATGAAATAGATGGAGCCCAGTACGACGAGTGCAAAAAAGACCACTACAGACTTGGTTTGCATCAGTGAGCCCAGAGCAGATTTATAGCCCGAAGCAAGGCCGTTGAACGCGTGCTCTACCCGTCTCTCGAATTTACCCGGATTGCCGTGGGGCTTGAGTACCTTGGCGGACAGCATTGGAGAAAGCGTAAGTGCAACGATGCCAGAGATCACCACCGTGCCGGCCAGAGTAAATGCAAACTCTGTAAACAATGAGCCAACCAGGCCGCCCATAAAGCCGATCGGTGCATAGACCGCCACCAGCGTTGTGGTCATGGCAATAATTGGCACCGCCATTTCCCGGGCACCGTGCAGTGCAGCCTCAAGTCTCGATTCGCCCTGCTCAATATGTCGGTGTACGTTCTCTACCATGATGATCGCATCGTCTACCACCAAGCCGATAGCCAGTACCATGGATAGCAGCGTAAGCAGGTTGAGGGAGAACCCGAACATCAGCATGAAAAAGGCCCCGCCAATCAACGACAGAGGAACGGCGACAGACGGCACAATTGAGGCCCGGATCGACCCCAGGCAGAGGAATACTACGACGAGTACGATCCCCATGGCCTCCAGCAGGGTGGAGATCACCTCGTTGATCGAATCTTCAATAAAGTCCGATGCGTCGTAGGCCAGACGCACGTTCAGATCGCCAGGAAGCTGGCTTTCGATGTCCGGAAGATCGCCTTTTACCAGGCCCGCCACTGTCAGTGGGTTGGCGCCGGGGGCCAGTTCGATTGCAACGTAAGTCGCCGGCTGGCCCTTGTAGAGGGCCAGCGCGCTGTAAGTTTCCGATCCCAGCTCTACCCGGGCAATGTCCTGAAGCCGGATCTGGGTATCGTTAGCCTGCTTGACCACCAGATTGCGGAACTCATCCGGATCCGACACATCGGTATCGCTGGTCATGCTGACTTCTGTGTAGGCACCTTTGGTATTGCCAACGGCGGCCTGATAGTTGTTGGCGCGCAGCTTGGCCACCACTTCCTGAGGCGTCATATCCACCGCCGCGAGACGTTCCGGGTCGAGCCAGACGCGCAAGGCGAACTTGCGGCCAAGCAGGTCTGCCTTACCAACGCCAGAGAGGGCTTGCAGTCTGGGCTGCACCACACGGGTCAGGTAGTCGGTGATTTCTGGAACAGCCATCTCTGAGCTGTAAAAAGCGATGTACATCAGCGCCGTTGAATCACCGGTAGTGGAGGTTATAACCGGGTCTTGCGCCTCTGTTGGGAGGACGTTTCGCTGGCTCGCCACCTTTGCCTGGATTTCGGCTAGAGCTGCGTTGGCGTCGTAGTTCAGGACCATCTTCGCTTCAATGGTGGACGTGCCCTGAGAGCTGGTGGATGTCAGGTAGTCGATGCCGCTGGCTTCAGCAATAGCCTGTTGCAGGGGCGTGGTAATAAAACCTTTTATCAGGTCTGAACTGGCTCCGGGGTAGGCCGTTGTGACCGTAACCGTGGTGCTCTCGAGTTCCGGGTATTGCCGGATTTCCATTTCCATGGCGGCCCGGGCACCGAGCAACAGGATAAGAAGGCTGACTACCGTCGCCAGTACGGGGCGATGGACGAAAATGTCGGTGAATCGCATTACTCAGATGCCTCCCGCGGCTGCTTTTCTTCGTCCTTGTCCCCATCCTGAATGGTAACTTTTTGTCCGGCACGAAGCCTCAGCAATCCTTTGGAAACGACTTTCTCGCCTGCTTCAAGACCGGAGAGAACTGCCACCCGCTTATCCCGCGTTTGGCCTGCGGTAATGGTGCGGCGATTGACAATCAGATCACCACCTTCATTTTCCTCAATAGCAAACACGAAATCCCCGTAGGTGTTGTAGGAAATGGCGGTGCGGGGGATGGTAACAACTTCGTTATCTTCTGGCTGCTTGGTCAGTATGGTTGCAAACATGCCCGGTCGCAGCAGGTTCTCCGGGTTGTCCAGCGTAGCGCGAATGCGAACGGTGCGCGTTTCCGGATTCACCGAGGTGTTGATGGCGCTGACCTGGCCTTTGAATTCCTGATCGGGCACGGCAGCAACGGTAGCGACGACAGAATAGCCTCGGTCAACGGCTTGCAGGTTCTTTTCGGACAGGGTGTAGTCCACGTAAATCGGGTTGAGCATGTTGATTTCAACAATCGGCGTGCCTGTGGCAATGTATTCCCCCTGATCCACCATGCGAATGCCCAGGGTGCCATCGAACGGTGCGCGGATCACTTTTTTGCTAAGCTGAGCGTCTGCTTCATTAACGCGGGCACGTGCGGCGTCGAAGTTTGCCTTGGATTCGTCGTATTGGGACTGGGAAACAGCTCGCCGTGGCAGCAGGTCAGAGATGCGCTTGAACTCTTGCTCCGCCAGATGGGCTTCTGCTCGGCGCGTACGTACAGCGGCTTCATCAATTGCGGTATTAAGACGAATGAGGATGTCGCCCCGCTTGACGATGTCACCGGATTCGAAGTTAATGCTTTCGATAACGCCAGGAACCTCGTTGGCGACCTCGATGCCGTTGATGGCCTTGATGCTTCCCACCGCTTTTATGGACGGGGTCCAGCTCTCAGTGCGAGCTTCGGTGGCGGAAATCTGTGCAGGCGGCTGTGGTTGGGACATTTGTTTTTCCATTTGTCCAAACTGGTAAAACTTGTAGCCAAAGATGCCGCCAAGCACCACGCCAAGGAAAACGATTACGATCAGGAAGCGGGAAGCAGTGCGCATAGTTCAGGTCCTGGAAATCTCTGTCTGGTCCGGGGTTTGCGTTGAGCAGTGAAGAAACAGTCTTGCTGTGTTTCCTCGCCGAATCGGTGCATAACAACAGACTGTATGGATGCGGAAATTATTGATCAACGACAAAGCATAGCATCCTACAAAATTCAGTGTGTAGTTGTCACCGGTTTGTAGGTACTTGTCGCTGGTATTATCACCAGTTCAGGTGCCAGAATTACGATTTTACCTTACTAAAGGATCAACCATGCACTGGATATTGGGAATCGCGTTGACGATCGCCGTCTTTGTGGTTCTGAAACAATGGGGCGGATTGTCAGCAGAAAGAAAGAAGGCCGCAACCTGGAAAGTCGTTCTCGTTGTTGGTGGTGCCTTGCTGGTATTTATGGTCCTGACCGGTCGCGTGCACGCATTGACAGCGGCTGTGGCCGCACTGATTCCGCTGTTGCGAAAGCTGCCGGAGATTGCCCGGTTTGTGCCTGGTCTGAAGGGCTTCTTTTCTGGTTCGGACGGTGCCAACCCGGATGAGTCAGGCCAGCGGCAACATGGTCCGGTGCACAACAATGATATGTCTGAACGTGAAGCCTGCGAGATTCTGGGCGTGACGGCAGCGTGTTCACGGGAAGATGTTATTATGGCTCACCGCCGCCTGATGCAAAAAATGCATCCGGACAGGGGCGGGAGCGATTATCTTGCAGCAAAGATTAACGAGGCCAAAAGCGTATTGCTGCGCAACAGAGCGTGAGCTTCAGTGAATAACGTCGACCTTCACTTCGAAACTCCGGTTGTCTGACCGGCTACTGTTAACATTGTAGGCAATGCCCGACTGCCTGCTGGTGGAATGGGTCGACGTGCTGCCCAGAGACACCCATTGGCCGGGCTCTACCTGGCGAATGGTCACCACAGCCTGGGTTTCATAACCTTCCAGTTCCGCAGGGTCGGCTTCAAAAGACACAATGTTCAGCTCCACAGCCCGGTCTGAAATCACCTGCGGGCTGACCACAAACCCGCTTCGCGTTTCCACCTGCTCAAAGATCGCTGCAGGGTTTCTGCCTCCGCGCAGCGCGAAAGGCAATGTCCGCACCTGGCCGGAGGTAATATGAGCAGACTGGCCATCCATTACCATCAGGCTTCGCTCTTGTGAGCCACCGGTGCTAATGACCTTGCGTTCCACGGTCACACCGAGTTCGTTTCGTGTTGTGGTAACGCCACCGCCGCCCCGTTTGCCGCCGATATCACTCTGAGACCTGACGGTTATCCGTAGCTGCGCCGGTGCCACGTCCAGGGTTTCTATCAAGGTGCCGATTTCATCCAGCAATTGTTGGTTGCCGCGAACGACAAGCTGCTGCCCCCGGGCGGTGACGGATACTGGCTCGCCCTGGTAGAGCTCGCGCACCTGCACGGCCACATCGGTACCGGGTCGATTCTTGAGCTGGTAAGCCCGGGACTCAGCGTGTGCAGAACCTGTGGCGGCGATGAGTGCCAACACGAGGATGAACAAGAGCAGGGAGCGGTAAGGCTGTCGATTCAGTGTCATTTCTGGATCCCAATGTCCCGAAAAGTCCGGTTAGTTTGCTAAAAGTCCGGTTTGCGGGTTGCCAAGTTGAAAACCCGGGGGGTATATTGTTAAGCATGAAGACGACACAAGCGATCTGTCAATTGAATGTTCTGCAAGCTTTCGGCCAAAAGCCGGTGGCGGCAGTCGCTGCTGTGTTTTTTTGGTGGTTTGGTTATGGCTTTTATTTTAGCCAGTCCCAGGGCCGCCCATAACATCTTCACCAAACGAATAACGAGGATGGCAGCCCGGGGAAAGCCAGGCTGCTGTCGGACTCAGAAAGCCCCGACTGGTAGCCCAGCCGGGGCTTTTTAGATTCTGACGCAGGGAAACGGGAACACAGATATGAACATGCCTTTGAAAACAGCCGGAGAGAGCCAGATGCGGAGCGCCGCTGCAACGCACAGGCAGGAAACTGCACTGCCAACGCCGTCTGAACTGCGGCAGTGCTTGCCAGTCGAGGAACCGCTTGCCCGGCAGGTGGACAGGCACCGGCAAGCGATCCGGAACCTGCTGCACGGCTTGGATGATCGCACTTTGATAGTGGTCGGGCCCTGCTCAATCCATGATGAGGTCGCCGCGCTGGAGTATGGCGAAAAGCTCAAGGCACTGGCAGATTTGGTCAGCGACCGTTTTCTCATTGTTATGCGTGCGTACCTGGAAAAACCGAGAACCACAGTGGGCTGGAAGGGCTTGCTGTACGATCCGGAGCGCACAGGAACCGGTGACCTCAACGAAGGCCTGCTGCGCTCACGCCGTTTGCTTCTGAACCTGGCCGAGATGGGGTTGCCGCTTGCGACCGAGGCCCTGAGCCCTTTCACTATGGATTATCTCGGTGATCTGGTGAGCTGGACTGCGATTGGAGCCCGCACAACCGAGTCCCAGATCCATCGCGAAATGGTCAGCGGCTTGCCCATGCCGGCCGGGTTTAAAAATGGTACCGACGGTGGCATCAGCGTTGCGATTAATGCCATGAAATCGGGAGCGCACCCGCATCATCACCTGGGCGTTTCCAGCAATGGTGCACCGGTTATGGTCAGCACCCGGGGCAATCCGGACACTCACCTTGTACTGCGTGGTGGCCGGGGCCTTACCAATTACGACGAAGTGAGCATAAAGCACGCTACGCAAAGTCTGTCTGGTTCAGGGTTGTGTGCTGCAATCATGGTAGATTGCAGTCACGATAACGCCTGCAAGCAGGCGGAACGGCAGATCGATGTGGCCCGTGAAGTCATGCGGCAGAAGCGGATGGGTAGCGATGGCATTCGCGGTTTGATGCTGGAAAGCTTCCTGGAAGCTGGCCGACAGGACGACGGCGATGATCTGCGATACGGCTGCTCCATTACCGACCCGTGCCTGGACTGGGATCAGACAGAGGCTCTGATCCGCTCACTGTAGAGAGCAGGAGTTGGCCGGCTAACAGCAGCAAAATCCCGCCCATTAGCCGGTCGAGCCAGTGACCAAAACGATTGAAGCCTTTGCGAACGGCGGGCAGTGTGAAAAATACGGCAACCAGTGAAAACCAGGCCCCTGTCGCCAGCGCCATGTAAAAGCCATAGCCAGCCTGAACTGCGACGGGCGTGCCCGGGCTGATAACGACCGAAAACAGCGAAACAAAGAACAGCGTGGCTTTCGGGTTCAGTGCATTGGTCAAAAATCCCAGGCGCAGGGCGGCAAATCCAGACTGCAGAATCACAGGTTCGGTCTCTACATGAATGCCACCTGCCCGGGCCCTCAGGCACTGGACTGCAATCCAGGTGAGGTAAAGAGCACCGGCAATTTTGAGTATGGTAAAAAGCAGAATTGACTGCTGAATGATCAAACCAATACCCAGCAGTGAATAGCTAACGTGCACCAGAATGCCGGCGCCAACACCGAACGCTGTGAGCAGCGCGTTTTTCCGACTCTGACACAATGCCTGCCGGAGCATCACGGCGAAATCCGGCCCCGGGCTGGCAACGGCGAGCAGATGCACCAATGCCACAGTGAGAAATTCGGGCCAGTAACTGTTCATACGCAAGTTTCTCTCAATATTTCTATGTTTGGGCTTGGCCATACAGGCTTTACGGGTAAAGGCTTATGGATAAGAACTCAGAGACTGTCAGAATTAATTCAAGACTGTCAGCATAAATCCCATCGCCGTTTTTTTCACGTACCGCACAAACTAATTCTTGCCCCTATACTGGCGTATACAGGATTTATCGTTTCACCCACGTTCCCGACTTTCGGGAATATCGGTCTGGAGACTGTTTTATGGATAAGCGCAAAGTTGATGTAGCCATTATCGGTGCAGGGACGGCCGGAATGGTGGCCTACAGCAGTGTGCGAAAGGTTACGGACAAGGTTGTGCTGATTGAGGGTGACCATTACGGCACTACCTGTGCGAGAGTGGGTTGCATGCCGAGTAAGCTGCTGCTTGCTGCTGCAGACAGCGCTTGGCAGATGTCGCAGGCAGACCTGTTCGGGGTGTCTGCGGGCAAGATCTCTGTGGATGGCAAGCGTGTGATGGCGCGGGTGCGCTCGGAGCGAGACCGGTTTGTCAGTTCGGTTATAGGCTCTGTCGAAAAGTTTCCCGAAGAGCACAAAATCCGGGGCCACGCCCGCTTCGCTGGCCCTAACCGCTTGATTGTCGACAACGAAATCGAAATTAACGCCCAGCGGATCATCATTGCAACTGGCTCACGCCCCAATATCCCCGGCTTTTTGAAAGAAGCAAAAGACCGCCTGGTGGTGAACGATGATATTTTCGAATGGCAGGATTTGCCGGAGTCTGTCGTGGTTTTCGGGCCAGGGGTGATCGGGTTGGAGCTGGGTCAGGCGCTCAGCCGCCTGGGTGTCCGAATAAGAATGTTCGGAGTGGGCGGAGCTGTTGGGCCGATCCAGGACGACAGTATTCGTGAATACGCACTCAAGCGCTTCAACGAAGAATTTCCGTTAGATCCGGAAGGCGAGGTGAAGCGGGTTGAGCGAATTGATGGTGGGGTGGCTGTCACATTCACCGACGGTAGCAGTGGTGAAAAAACCGAAACATTTGAGTATCTGCTCGCGGCCACGGGGCGCAGGCCTAACGTTGACGGTCTGGATATACAGAATGCGGATATCGAGCTGGATGAAAAAGGCATGCCGTTGTTCGACCCGTACACGCTGCGCTGCGGCCAGAGCCATATCTTTATTGCCGGTGATGCCAACAACAATCTGCCGCTGTTGCACGAAGCCGCCGACGAAGGACGCATTGCCGGAAATAATGCGGCGTCTTACCCGGATGTTCGCGTGGGCCTGAGGAGCACGCCCCTTGCAGTGGTTTTTACTGACCCCCAGATAGCCAGTGTGGGTTTGACGATTGATGAGGTGGATAAGCGCTGTGGCGGTCGCTTCGCAGTGGGCGAGGTATCGTTTGAGAATCAGGGCCGTAGCCGGGTGATCGGCAAAAACAGCGGCTTGCTTCGGGTATACGGCGAGCATGGTAGCGGGTTGTTCATGGGTGCCGAGATGTTTGGCCCGGCAGCCGAGCACATAGCCCACCTGTTGGCCTGGTCCGCGCAACGTCGGTTGACGGTCAGTGAAATGCTGGAAATGCCGTTTTATCATCCGGTTATTGAAGAGGGCGTGAGAACGGCGCTGAGAGACCTGAACCGAAACCTCAACATAGGGCCAGTTCCCGAGGGTGACTGCACCGACTGTGGCCCTGGCGTATAGGCTTTTCACCGAAGATTGATCTGCGCTATGGCAGCCATGGGAAAACCCAACTTCCCGGATACCCGGGGCCTTCGCTATATTGGCCCCAGATTGAAATTTACAGCCACGAAGGAGGCATACAATGAGTAAGAATTTTATTGGTCTGGATAAGGAAAAAACCGTAGAACTGGCCGATTCTCTTAACGATTTGCTGTCTAACTATCAAATTTTTTACATGAATGTGCGCGGTTATCACTGGAACATCAAGGGCGATAATTTCTTTGAGCTTCACGTGAAATTTGAGGAGTTGTACGACGACTTGCTGCTCAAGATTGATGAAATCGCAGAGCGCGTTCTGACGCTGGGACATCGCCCTTCCCATGCTTACAGTACTTACATTGAGCGCTCGGAAATCCCTGAGCAGAAAGACGTTGCTGATGGCAAAGCAGCCATGAACAACATAGTCGACAGTTTTGCCAAGTTGATTGGCAAACAGCGGGACTTGCTGCGCCTTGCCGGCGATGCGAGTGATGAGGGTACGGTTGCGCTGATGAGCGATTACATATCCCAGCAGGAAAAAACGGTCTGGATGTATCGCAGTTACCTGGGCCACTAAGCCCTGAAATGTTTATCGGGCGGCCAATTGGCCGCCTTTTTTTATCTGGTCAAAATGCTGTTTACTAGGTACCTGCTGCCAGGGCCGGTACCTCTTGGTGCAGAAACCATTTTTCAGTCACCACTTTGCGCGTGAACCAGTGGGACCGCATCAAGGTGCTCGCCAGCGGCATTCTGATCCAGTCCGGTATCTGAAAGTTTTCCTCTGCTACGAATCCACGATGGCCAAAACGCTCCGCTATGGCATCACCGTATGCTTGCAGATAGGTGGCAGAAAAATCCGGTGCCTGCCGGATCGCATCAGCTGCCAGTAGAGCCGATTCAATAGCCGGGCGAATACCTTCTCCGCTTTGGGTATAGGCAAGCCCAGCAGCATCACCAATCAACAACAGGCCATCGTCTACCAGCGGTCGCCCTGCGTGATGGTAAAGCAAATAGGCATGACCTTTAAAGCGATCGGGCAGATCCTCAGGAAGTCGACCGGCGGATTTCATAGTTGCCACAAAGTCCTGTAAATGCGTGCTCAACTTGTGGTTGTCTTCCCGCCCAAGGCCAACGTTCAGGTAGTTGCCCTTGCGAAAGACCCAGGCATAGCCTTTGAGATCCCGACAAAACCAAAGCTCCGGCGTGTCTCCGCGGGCTTTGCAGGCCCTTGCCTGCTCGTGAGTCATTTCGAACTCTATCTCTTTGGCCGCCACAATGGTTTCATGGCTTCCAGGGCCATCGCCAGTCAGTCTCGCAACCGGGCAAAAGTGCCCTCCGGCGCCGACCAGCAGTGGCGCTGACCAGGTATCGTCAATCAGCCAGTTACCGTCTCTTCGTGTGATGTTTTTGACCGGAGTGCCAAGTTGTTTTGGAGTGTTTGTACGGCCAAGCAAGTAATCGTCAAATTCACAGCGCCGAATACCATAGCTGACTACGCGGCCATGATTATTTTCAATCGCGGCTTGCCCCATCATTCCAATACGGAAACGTCGTATGGGTTGCAGCGTTCGACCGTTGCTGTAGTCGGTGAGATTAATCTTCAGGGTTTCCATGACCGTGGGCGTTACCCAGCCGGCACAGGTTTTATCCCGGGGGAACGTCTGTTTATCGATCAGCAGAGCCCGCTTTCCGCTGCTCTCCAGGGCCTTTGCCAAGGTGGATCCCGCCGGGCCTGCCCCCACGATAATCACATCATAAGCTTCCATGTGCGGTAACCTCATGTGTCTTGGGGCGCGGCGGGAAGGTTGTAGAGATCCTGCCGGGTCGCAGGCAACCGGTTGTTATCGCCGTGGGTGAACACAACCTGAAAAAGCTGCAGTGATCCCGCCCGGAAGGCGGCAATAGAGCCGGCCAGGTACATGCGCCAGGCCCGAGTAAAGTGCTCGTCGTACATGTCAGAGATTACGTTTTCCGCGGCATTAAAGCGCTCCATCCAGGCGCTGAGGGTGCGGGCGTAATGCAGTCGCAGATTTTCCACGTCGATGACGGAAAAATCACCGTGCTCACACAGCGTCATGATTTCTCCAATGCTGGGTGGATAAGCCCCGGGGAAGATGCGCTTTTCAATCCAGGCATTCATCAGCATGGGTCGGTTACGGCCAATACTGTGAATGAGCGCCAAGCCATCCGGCTTCAGTGAGCGCTTGATCAGTTCTGATAACTCAAGGTAATTCTCCTTGCCCACATGCTCCAGCATGCCAACCGAGACGAACGCATCGTATTGACCCTGAATGTTGCGGTAATCGTCCTCAATATAGTCAATCAGATTATCCAGGCCCTGGTCGCGGGCTTGTTCGCGGGCGTATGCGACCTGTTCCCGGGAAATATTGTAGGCGTGGACGCTTACTCTGTAATTTCGGGCCATGTAACGCGCCAATCCGCCCCAGCCACACCCGGCCTCAACCACCGTCATGCCGGGCTTGAGTCTGAGCTTTCTGCATACGTGTTCCAGCTTTGCCTGTTGTGCCTGCTCAAGGGTCAATTCCGGCCGCTCATAGTAGGCGCAGGTGTATTGCATTTCGGCCTGGTCGAGCCAGAGCCGATAGAAATCATTGCCGAGGTCATAATGGTGGTGAATGTTTTCCTGTGCTTCCGACAGGCCTGTTGATCTCGGAGCGTGGTTTCGCCAAAGGGCTTCAAGCCATCGTGGCCATTTCTGGCGGGCCTGATGAATGGCCCGGTAAAGTGCTTCCATCAGGTCGGGCAGGTCGCCCTCGATACCCAGGCGACCGGCGCTGTATAGGTCGCCAAAGGCCAGGTTGGGGTTAGTAACCAGGGTGTACAGTGCTTTTGGATCAGTGAGATGCAGGGTAAAACGGGCCGGCTTGCCGTGGGGCTCAATCACGTCGCCGTTCCATAGCCGGAAACGAATCGGTGGAGATCCCGCCATGCGCACCAGCTTGGCTACCAGCCAGCGCTCATAGGTATGGGGTTCACGGTCAACGTGAGTGTCCTGCAGGGGCAGGTTGAGGATGTGTGATTTATCAGATTGTTCAGTAAGCCCGGATTGCTTGGTATTTTTCCGGGCGATTTTCTGGTTCACGGATTTTGCTCCCTTGTTTTACCCTGACATTGCTGTCCAGGCTGGCGTCTGCACGCGAGGGCTTGTCCCGAATACCCGTCTGAGAATTGCCGGTTGTCCGTTTAGTATAGAAAACGTTCTGATTTTGTCAGGTATGTCGCACATCGGCGTGAATCAGGTGTCGAAAAAGTGCAAGGAAGAGGCAGTCAGGGGGAGATAGGCTGTGCAGCCGGGTCATATGACCCGGCTGCAGCGGAGGTCAGTAAGAGGAGCTCATGCCAAACCATTCAGGAAATATCACGATCAGTGCCAGTACGAGCACCTGCAGGAGGATGAATGGCAACACCCCCTTGTAGATGTCCACCGTTCGCACTTCCGGTGGCGCGACCCCTTTGAGGTAGAACAAAGAGAACCCGAAAGGCGGCGTGAGGAAGCTGGTTTGCAGGTTCATGGCGATAAGAATGGCAAACCAGAGCATGTTGATGCCCAGCGCCTCAGCAACTGGCGCCAGAATTGGCACGATGATGAAAGAGATTTCAACAAAATCAATGAAGAAGCCCAGTATCATAATCACCAGCATGGCGAGGATGATAAAGCCCCATTTTTCGCCAGGTAACGCCAGCATCCACTCTTCCAGCAGGTAATCGCCACCGGTGTAGCTGAAGACCATCGAAAAGGCGGTTGCACCGATCAGGATGGCGAACACCATGGCGGTTACCTTGACCGTATCTTTTGAAGCTTCCCAAACCATCTGGAATGAGAACTGACGATAGATGATGGCCAGAACAATGGCGCCGATGCCCCCCAGCGCGGAGGATTCTGTAGGTGTCGCAATGCCGGTAAAGATAGAACCAAGCACAATGACGATCAACGCCAGCGGTGGAATGATCGCCAGCAGCGCATTCATGATTTCTTTTTTGCGGGAAATGCTGCTGTCTTCCGGCATGGCCGGAGCGGTCTCGGGCTTGAAGCGGGTCATGATCAGGATGTAGGCAACATATAACCCGATAAGAACCACGCCAGGTCCGACGGCTGCCTTGAACAGATCACCTACAGGGAGGCCCAGAACGTCGCCCAGAATAATCAGAATGATTGAAGGAGGGACGATCTGGCCCAGCGTGCCTGCGGCACAGATGGTGCCGGTTGCCAAGCGCTTGTCGTACTTGTGGGCAAGCATGACAGGCAGAGAGATCAGGCCCATGGCAACCACACTTGCGCCTACAACACCCGTGGAGGCGGCAAGCAGGGCGCCTACCAGAATGGTAGAGATAGCCAGGCCGCCCGGGAGACCACCAAAAAGGCGGCCCATGGAGGTCAGAAGCTGCTCGGCGAGACGAGTACGCTGCAGGATGACGCCCATGAAGATAAAAAGAGGCACTGCCATCAGAACGGTATTCTGCATAACGCTCATGATGCGATACGGCATGAAGGCAAACAGGTCCATACCTTCTGCAAATACGCCGAAGAACAATGCAACGCCGCCAAAAGTAAAGGCGACAGGGAAGCCCAGCATCAACATGAAAAGGGCGACGAGGAACATAATCATACCGATCATGCGAGGCCCCCTCCGCTGTTCTCACCTTCGTACTGTTTTTCACCCGACATGACGCGCAGGGCGAATGTCGCCATATTGAGGCCCGCGATGGCGATAAAAAACGCAGTGACAGGAATGACGGATTTAATCAGCCAGCGATGGGGCAAACCGCCCGGGTCACCACTGCCTTCACCCATGCTGTAGGAGTCGAGCGCGAAATCGTAACCGTAAATGCCAATCAGATAGGCAAACGGCACCACGAAAAGCAGGGCGCCTGTCAGGTTGATCCACGCTTTGGCTTTGTTGCTCCAGCGGGTGTAAAACACGTCGACCCGCACATGGCCATCGGTACGCAGGGCGTAGGGGATGCCAAGCAGAAAGACTATCGAGTATAGGTGCCACTCCATCTCCTGCATACCAATGGAGACTTCGTTGAACGCGTAACGGGCAACAACGTCGTAAAAAACGTTACCGGCCATCAGCAGCATTGCGACACAGGCTACCCAGCCACAAAGATAGGACAAACGGGCTAGGCCATCATCCAGCTTAATAATCCACTGCATTCCCATTCCTCCGCCAGATGGCCTGGCGATTCTGCTATTGCTATAAACAACAAAACCGGGATCACCTTCAGAGCGATCCCGGCTCCATTCAAGTCCCTATCTTACTCGATTGTACCCATGGTGTTCAGGTATGCACGCTCAGAAATATCTGTATAAGCGCGACTTTGCTCCAGGTAATCCTCTTGGGATTTTACGATCCGGGCTGCTTGTTCGTTGTTCTCAGAGACTTCTTTCAGCAGCTTTTTGTTGGCATCGTACATGGCCTGGAAGATATCCTGCGGGAACTGCTTGATCTGCACGTTTGGATAATCTTTTTTGATGTTGGCCCAGGCTTCCGCATTGGCATGCTGTGACATTACCAGCATGTCGTAGGACGCAGTACGCATGGCAACGCGCATGATTTCTTGCAGATCAGCCGGCAGCTTTTCCCAAACCTTCTTGTTCACGAGAAACTGAAGCTCTGTCGCAGGCTCGTGCCATCCGGTGTAGTAATAGTCTGCAATCTGCTGGAAGCCAAGACGAAGATCCAGAGCCGGGCCTACCCACTCAACTGCATCAATAGTGTTGCGCTCAAGAGCTGTGTAAAGCTCTCCCGGAGCAATGTTGGTAGGGTTTACGCCCACTTCAGCAAAAACTTCACCGGCGAAGCCCGGGATGCGCATTTTCAGGCCCTGGAGGTCTTCCAGCGATTTGATTTCCTCGCGGAACCAGCCGCCCATCTGAACGCCGGTGTTGCCGCCCGGGAACGACAGTATGTTGTGCGGTGCATACACTTCCTGCATCAGCTCCATGCCACCGCCATGGTAAAACCACGCGTACTGTTCAATGGCGTTCATACCAAACGGCATGCTAGTAAAGAATAGAGTCTCGGGAACCTTGCCTTTCCAGTAGTAGGACGCGGAGTGGCCCATGTCGTACTGGCCGGCCTTGACCATATCAAACACACCCAGGGGAGCCTTGTGCTTGTTGGCTGAATCGATACGGATTTTCAGACGCCCGTTGGACATGGCCTCGACGGATTTGGCGAAATTCTTGGTGGTGTCGCCGAAAATCGGAAAGTTCGGGCCCCAGGTTTCTGCCATTTTGAGAGTAAATGTATCCTGAGCCAGTGCCTGCGTGGAGGCAAAGGTTGCTGCCACAGCGAGTACCACCGCGGAGAAAACGGAACGGATTTTCATTGCTCTTGTGTCCTTTTGTCATTGTTTTGGTCGAGCGAGTATTCCGTGGGGAATACCATGCAACTGGTTCACATTATCAATTATTCTTGACCAGTGAAATGAAAAAACGTGCGCCCTACGACATAGGTCGTAGGTGCATTCAAAGATCATTCTTGCGGCTTATCTGGCGGACTAACCGCAGAACATCATGTTGCTTCCAGCGTCCTGGCTGTTTCAGCTCGGCTACGCCAGCTCCGGAACCACCGCAACGCCGGTTGTTCAACGCCGTAGTGAATCGCAGAGGCGAGAAACAACGCCATACCAAGAGCAAGACAGATGCCTAGCCAGCCGGGCAGGCCTGCGTTGTAGCTCCAGCTAATCACGCCGTAGCCAATATTCTGATGCACCAGATAAAGGCTATAGGAAAGACTGCCCAGCCAGAGCATGGGTGCATTGGCCAGCCAGTTCAGGCGACCTGCCACGGCCAGGGAAAATACCGTGAAACAGCCCAGAACGAAGAGGCTGTAAGGGAATTTGTAAGCAACGAGGCCGTGGCAAACAGCCAGTGTTAGCAACAGGGCATCGCCAGCTGCCGGTCGGCCATATCGGTAAATGCGATAGATCAGCATGCCACCAATGAACAGCGGAGCGTATTTAACAAACATCAGGTCCTTGATCAGGAGCTCCAGGCTGACTGGTATCTGTTTCCACCAGATCACACCCGCATAGCTCACCAGCATCCAGACCCAGAAGGCAACACGAAGCCGAGACCAGCCGCGCAGGGTGTAGAACAGCAGCGCCATCCAGCTGTAAAAGGTCACTTCGACCACCAGGCTCCAGTAAGCGCCATCTACATGCTCTGCGCCAAGGTATTCATGCAACAATGTTGCGTTCAGAAAGGCGGTTTCAAGACTGACGGCACGGCTTTCGGGGCCGAGTAGGTGCACAGAAACAAAGGTAAGAATAATCCCGGTCCACAGTGCCGGGAGCAGCCGCACTCCACGTGCCAGCCCAAACCAGGCGGCATTGCGGGTGCGCTCAAGGGTCATGAAGATAACAAAACCACTGAGAATGAAAAACAGGTGCACCCCGTAACGGCCGAACAGCAGGGTGTCCGTCAGCAGCTGAGGTATTTCGAATGAGTGTCCAAAAAGCTTGTCGTAGTAGGGCAGGTAATGAAAAAGCACGACGCCAAGAGCCGCGAGACCTCGCAATGCATCAAGACTGCCCAGTCGGGCCTGGGAAGGGTTCATAACAGTTTCCGTTGGGGTTTCATCTATATTAGCCTGCTTCGAAGGCTGGCAATACAGATGTGATATACCATTCGCTTGCCGCAGATATACCATGTGGTAATACACCGGGCTATTACAGGAAGAGCGCCATGAGCACACTGCTGGGGATTATCGAGGGCTTTTACGGGCCAGTATGGAACTGGCAGGAGCGGAAACAACTGGTGCGCACACTGGCGCCCCATGGCTACGGTTTCTATTTATATGCGCCCAAAGCTGATGCCTTTTTGCGCCGGCGCTGGCAGGAGCCTCACCCGCCGGCGATGGTTACGGAACTGGCAGAATTTGGTCGATTTTGCCGCCAGCAGGGCCTGCGTTTTGGTATCGGGCTTAGCCCTTTCGAAATTTTTAACCGCTTTGACGATGCTGCCCGCTCCGCGCTTGTCGCGAAACTGGAGATGCTTGACCGCATAGGGATTGATGAACTGGCCATCCTGTTTGACGACATGCGTGCGGATACCCCTGCACTTGCAGAAACCCAGGCGGATATCATGCACTGGGTCCGTGAGCGCACTCAGGCGCACTATCTTTCAATGTGCCCCAGTTACTATTCTGACGACCCGGTACTGGACCGTGTGTTCGGCGAGCGACCAACAGCGTATCTGGAAACCCTCGGTCGCCGGCTGGACCATGATATTCAGGTATTCTGGACGGGCGAGGAGGTCTGCTCCAGAGAGGTCTCTCCCGGTCACCTCAAGCGCGTGGGTGAGCGGCTCGGGCGTAAGCCTGTGCTTTGGGACAACTACCCGGTGAACGATGGTGATCGCATGTCACAGCATCTGCATCTGCGTGGCTTTACCGGCCGCCCTTCGGCAAACGGAGCCTATCTGTCTGGCCATGGCATCAACCCGGCGCTGCAGCCAACATTGACCTCGATTCCTGCAATAACACTGGCTGAGTCTTATCGTCAGGGGCCGGAATACCAGTATGGGCAGGCATTCCGCAACGCTGCAAAAGAAATCCTTGGGAGAGAGCTGGCAGACCAGCTCCATGCGGATTTACTGGTGTTACAGGATGTCGGCCTGGGGCGCATCAACGAGGAAAAACGGCAAAGCCTGATGCGTACCTACGATGCCTATGACCACCCGGCAGCCAGCGAAATACTGCGCTGGCTGGTGGGGGAGTATCAGGTAACCGACGAGATGGTGCAGACCCAATAAGCGACTGCTCTTTCAAGGTTGTTACCTCAAGGACTATTACCGTAAATAATACTCAACGGTAGAAACCACTCGAACCGTCTTCACAGGATGTTGTTGCTCGGAAATCCCCGGGGCCTGATCCCTTGCAAGTATCTGGAACACTCCCTGATTGGCCCGGCGCAGATCGCCCAGCCCGGTTTTGGCATCCTCGGCAAACTGGCTGGCGGCTTCGCGTGCGGAAGCGGTGGCCTCGGCGATCATGGCGGGTTTGATGTCGTTTAGCCCGTTAAACAGATAGGTCGGGCCACTCGGGCCATAGTCAGAAGACAGCACCACGCCGGAATCAACCAGTTCGCTTACGGCTTGTGCGGCCTGACGGATTTTTTCAATATCATCGCTGCGCACCATCAAGGTCTGGCTGATGATGAATTTCTGCTCGCTGTTGTTGTCCTGATAGGGATTGGCGCGGGTGTCGGTAACATCCAGACGCTGCAGTTCGACTGCGCTGTCGCTGATAGCCTGCAGTTTCAGGAACGCCATGATGGCATTGCGGCTGCTGCGTGCTTTTTCCTGAGCCTCGCCAAGGCTGGCTCCGGTGGCTACAAAGCGAATCGGCCAGAGGGCCAGGTCGGCACTCACTTCCCGCTCCGCCACACCTTTCACAGTTACGTAGCGATCACCGGTGCGCAGATCGGTCAGGCCGTCACTGATTAGTGAGGCTGAAATAATGGCGCTGAAACCCAGAATAAGGGCAACAATGACTTTCATGGAGAATCTCCCTGGCAGGTATCTTCAGTGGGGCGTCGGAATCTTGCGGACATCGCCTTGTGTTCGCGTTCTTCATCAAGGAACTCCTCCGGCAGAGGCTGGATGAAGTAGAGAAAGTCGCCTTTGTTGCGGTTCTCATAAAACGGCGCATTTTCTTCATCCGCTGGCCACACTACCGGTGAAATAACCGTAACTGAAAGCTCCGGCGCCCGTTGTCTGAGCATGGCAACTGTACCGAGGTGCCCTTCACTATGAAAAGTACCCGTGGTGTGGACGATCTGGTGGCCGGGATGCGCGCCGCGGGCAGCGAGTATTCGATTTGCCATGGTGTTATCCCGTAGCAGTTGAGCTTTATAGGTGTTGTTCATGCGCTCGCGCATGGCGTCATCCGCCGCGCCGTGGCTGTTGGAAATAGTGGCAGTGAACTTTTCACGGTAGGCCGGAGTGTCCATAAACGCATTGTCCGGAAACTGCGCCCGGTCAGCAGTAGGCAGCCTTGCCAGATAACCTGGGCCTGTTCGACCCACGCATCGCACGATGGCTGCGGGCGCGTTGGCTGCTATCACCGGCAGGCCGTGCTGGCGAGCAAATTCCACAAGCGGTCGATAGGAAGCGCGGTAGTTGTCCCAGGCGCTGCTGTCTTCAATCATTTCTGTTTCGCCGGTTTTACCGTTCAGGTAGGCATCAATGGCGTGTTGATTGTCGAAGGTAAACTGCTCCATGGACAGAACTTGCAGCGGTTGCTGGCGGTAGAGCGCAAACTGGATCTGTGATTGCAGCAGATGCGCAGCCTGGTGGCCGTGATATTCACCAATCACAACCACATCGGCCGAAGCAATGCGTTGAACAAGCGAATCGACGCTCAGCACTTTGCTATTTTCGGCGTCAATCAGGTGCGTTTCATACAGAGTTTGTGGTCTGGCCTCGGAGTTGCTGTCGCTGGCATGGATCATGGTCGCACACCCGGAAAGGTTGCTGATTAATAACGCAAGCACGGCAATGGACAACTTTTTCATGGCAAAATTATATATGATATACGGCCTCGCTACTTGTAAGTATTCCCAGACACGAGGCCATTATGTCCCATCGCGCCCACCTTTTCTCGTTGCGGATTGCCCACGCTTTCCGTGAAGCCTGCATTGACCAGCCCTACAACAGCCGCCGCTTTCTGCGGGATCTCATGGCGGGCGTTACGGTGGGTATTATTGCAATACCGCTGGCTATGGCCCTGGCGATTGCAAGCGGTGTGGCGCCCCAGTACGGCCTGTACACGGCGTTTATTGCTGGCTTTATTATCGCTCTGACCGGGGGGAGTCGCTTCAGTGTCTCCGGGCCCACGGCAGCCTTTGTCGTTATTCTTTACCCCATTGCCCAGACCTATGGCCTCGGAGGTCTGTTGCTGGCGACTCTGATGTCTGGTGTTTTGCTGATTATCATGGCGCTCATGCGGCTGGGACGCTTTATCGAATATATTCCAGAATCGGTCACCCTCGGGTTTACCGGCGGTATTGCGGTGGTGATCGCAACTCTGCAGGTAAAAGATTTTTTTGGTTTGCCTGTTGAGACGATGCCGGAGCACTACTGGGACAAGTTGGCGGTGCTGGCACAGAGCTTTCCCGCGCTGGATACAATGAGCGCGCTGGTTGCTGTGGTTACGCTTGCGGTCATGCTGACCTGGCCGCGCCTGAAAACGCCAATACCACCTCACCTTCCGGCGGTTGTGATTGGAAGCTTGCTGGCGATGTGGCTGAACGCGAATGGCGCTGCGGTGGATACCATAGGGTCGAGGTTCAGCTATCTACTGCCGGGCGGTGGCACGGGCGCAGGCATTCCGCCGTTCCTCCCCGAGTTTGCCTGGCCTTGGGAGCAGGCAAATGCCAGTGGCGAGGCCATCGGGCTTTCCTGGAACATGGTGCGCGAACTCTTACCGGCGGCTTTCGCCATCGCCATGCTTGGCGCTATCGAATCTCTGCTTTGCGCCGTAGTGCTTGACGGCATGACCGGGAAACGCCATAGCGCCAACAGCGAACTGATGGGGCAAGGAATCGGCAATATTGTGGTGCCGTTTTTCGGGGGCATTACCGCCACGGCCGCCATAGCCCGGTCTGCCGCAAACTACCGTGCCGGTGCGGAATCGCCAGTTGCAGCCATGATTCATGCCGTAGTGGTTCTGTTGGCCTTGGTATCACTGGCCGGCGTGCTGGCCTACTTGCCCATGCCAGCCATGGCATCTCTGCTGATCATGGTAGCCTGGAATATGAGCGAAGCGCCCAAGGCCGTGCGCTTGTTGAAGACCGCGCCGCGCAGCGATGTGTGGGTCTTTCTGACCTGCTTCTCGCTGACGGTCGCCCTGGATATGGTTATCGCCATCACCACCGGCATTCTGTTGGCCGCCGTGCTGTTCATGCGCGAAATGGCGGAGATGACCAAGGTAACCGATATCACCACCGGCAAACGGGTAAGCGAAGAAAACCTGCCGGCGGGCTGGCGCGTGTTCAAAATCAATGGCCCTTTGTTTTTTGCGGCCGCCGACCGGATTTTTGGTGAGCTTGCGGCGCTGTCCCGGAACGTTGACGGGTTCATTCTGTATATGGATGGCGTTACCGTGCTTGATGCTGGCGGCCTGTCGTCGCTTAACAAACTGATCGCTACCTGCAGGAGAGACGGCACCCGTATTGTTATTGCAGACCTGCAGTCCCAACCTCAGCGCACGCTGGCGCGCGGCGGCCTTGGGCCGATTGAAGGCGTGCTGCAGTTTTCGCCGTCACTGCAGGAAGCTCTGGCATTGCCTTTGCCATCCATGGCTCGGCAGTACACCACGCCCTCAACGCCCACCGGAGCAAACTGATGAAAAAACCCGCGATGCTGCCTTTTCGTGTAGTCGACCGAGTGAAGTTTGTTGTTGAGCGACAGCTGGTAAAAGGTGCCGGCTTCCAGTTGGTGGTGGTGGGTGTTTTTATCGGCCTGATTTCACTCATCGGTGGACTGCTGGTGGTGCCTCAGGGCGGCGATTTTGATGACCCCGGATCTGCTGTCTGGTGGGCGTTTCTGCGCCTCACGGACCCCGGCTATCTGGGTGATGACGTGGGCACCTGGCAGCGCTTTGTCTCAACGCTGCTGACCATCAGCGGTTATGTGGTGTTCATGGGTACCCTGGTGGCCATTCTTACCCGCTGGCTGATTGCCAAAATGGCAGAACTTGAGCGTGGGCTGACGCCCGTTACCCTGAAAAAACACGTGGTTGTGCTGGGTTGGACCAGCCAGACGTTGCCGCTGCTTGCCGAACTGCTGGGCTCATCTGGCCGTATGCGACGGTTTCTGGAAAAACACGACACTCAGAGATTAAACCTGGTGGTGTTGTCGGAAGAAGCCTCTGCGGAACAGGTCCATGAGCTGCGTAATGAACCTGGTATTGGGCACCGCGCCCGGCAGATTATCCTGCGCTCTGGCTCTGCCATTCAACCGGATGCCTTGCATCGGGTCGCCTGCCTTGATGCTGCTGCAGTGATAGTGCCCAGTGCGGTTTACGAAGCAGGAAGCTTGATAACCTCTGATGTAGAAACCGTTAAAGCCCTGCTGTCGATTGCGGCCCAGGCAAGGCAGTACCAAGCGCCACTGCCTTTTGTGGTCGCAGAGATTCAGGATGTCCGTAAGCTTCCGGTGGTTGAGCGAGCCTACCCCGGGCCTATTGAGGTGGTCGCAGGCAATGCCACTATCAGCCGCCTGATGGTGCAAAACGTGCTGCATCCGGGATTGTCTGAAATCTACAACGAGTTGCTCACGGCGGGCGAAGGTAATGAGATTTACGTTCGTGGTGGAGAATCGGTAGCGGGCCTTTCCCTTGGAGAGCTCGCTGCCGAGCGCCCGAGCGTGATCGTTCTTGGCTTGCTTCGCAGCAACGGACAGAGTTGGGATATTCGTTTGGCGGCACCCTCTGAGACCCTTATAGAGGCGGAGGATCGGGTTGTTATGATGGCTCGTGATTATTCCGAAACGGACGCGGATCCAAAAGCCCAGGCACTACCCAAGATAAATCGTAGAGAAGCGAAACGCTCTGTGCGCGGAGAAGGTCTTGCAGGCCATCGCATTCTATTGCTTGGGTGGAATCGCAGGGTGCCCAGCCTGATGGCTGAGGTAGCAAGTTATGGCCCCGGGCAGCCTGTGCTGGATATTGTTTCCGTTGTGTCAGTATCCGAACGAGAGAATGCGCTTAGCCGCTATGCGGCCGGGAAACTTCTCAACGGCTACAGTCATATCGAAGCTGATTACATGGTTGAGGATGAATTGCGCCGGATCAACCCCGCCGGTTACGACACCATTATATTGCTAAGTAGCGACCGGTTGGCCTCTGGAGAAGAGGCCGATGCACGGACAATGGTTGGCTACCTGCAACTTGAAGACATACTGGCTGAGGCGCCGGGTCGCCCGCAGCTGATTATGGAGCTGAGCGATCCGGACAACCGCCACCTGCTCTATGGCCACCAGAGCGAAATGCTCATCAGCCCCATGATCCTCAGTCATATACTTGCTCAAGTGGCGTTGCGCCGGGAACTCAGAGCGGTACTGGACGAGCTGTTTACCGTTGGCGGCGCTGAGATCCAGTTTCGCGATCCTGACGACTATTCGCTACCGGCGAGCACGGACTTTCACCTACTGGAAAAGGTGTTGGCTCAAGAAGGCGAAGTGGCACTTGGGGTTTTCCGGGCTTCTGCCGACGCTCGTGGCAGGCATCTGTTGATGAATCCTCCGCGCAGAGAATACCTGGAGTTGCAGGCCGGAGACCGGCTGGTGGTGTTGTGTCAGTCCTGAGACACCGCTCGGGTAAAGCTGTTCAGTCGCCGCAAAATGGTTGTCGACCACTATTCATAAGGGGAATGCTGAAAATAGATTATATAAATTTCAATTATAAATCCTGAGCAATTAGAGTACGTGACAATACGGTCAAGCAGCCTGGCAGTGTGCCCGGGCCTCTGTCATTAATGCACTTCATCAACACACTAAGGATCGAGATCATGCCTTACGCAAAAGACGTCGATACCATTGCTTCCATCCTGAAGCAAAACCCGACCTGGAACGCTATCAATCCCAAGCACGCTGCACGTATGCGCGCCCAGAACAAATTCAAGACCGGTCTGGATGTCGCCAAGTACACTGCAAAAATCATGCGTGAAGACATGGCGAACTACGACAATGACTCGTCGCAGTACACGCAGTCCCTGGGTTGCTGGCACGGCTTTATCGGCCAGCAGAAGATGATTGCCATCAAGAAGCACTTCGGTTCCACCAAGCGTCGTTACCTGTACCTGTCTGGCTGGATGGTTGCTGCTCTGCGTTCGGAATTCGGTCCGCTGCCTGACCAGTCCATGCACGAGAAGACAGCCGTTTCGGGTCTGATCGAAGAGCTGTACACGTTCCTGCGTCAGGCTGATGCATGGGAACTGAACCACCTGTTCCGCGATCTCGAAGCCGCTGAAAAAGCTGGCGACGATGCCAAAGCAGCAGAACTGATCAAGCAGATCGACAACCACGAAACTCACGTTGTACCGATCATCGCCGACATCGATGCCGGTTTCGGTAACGACGAAGCCACCTACCTGCTGGCCAAGCAGATGATCGAAGCTGGTGCTTGCTGCATCCAGATCGAGAACCAGGTGTCTGACGAGAAGCAGTGTGGCCACCAGGACGGTAAAGTAACCGTTCCTCACGCAGACTTCCTGTCCAAGATCAATGCTGTACGTCTGGCGTTCCTTGAGCTGGGTGTTGACGACGGTGTTATCGTTGCCCGTACGGACTCGCTGGGAGCTGGCCTGACCAAGCAAATCGCTGTAACTGATGAGCCAGGTGACCTGGGTGACCAGTACAACAGCTTTATCGACGGCGACGTGATCGAAAACGCTGCGGATATCAACAACGGCGACGTTGTGATCAAGCAGGACGGCAAGCTGGTTAAGCCCAAGCGTCTGGCATCTGGCCTGTTCCAGTTCAAAGAAGGTTCTGGTGAAGACCGTGTTGTTCTGGACTGTATCACCAGCCTGCAGAACGGCGCTGACATGCTGTGGATTGAGACCGAGAAGCCGCACGTTGGCCAGATCGCTGCCATGGTAAACCGCATCAAGGAAGTCGTTCCCGATGCCAAGCTGGTTTACAACAACAGCCCGTCCTTTAACTGGACACTGAACTTCCGTCAGCAGGTATTCGACGCAATGCAGGAAGAAGGCAAGGACGTTTCTGCCTACGACCGCGCCAAGCTGATGAGCCAAGAATACGACAGCACCGAGCTGGGCAAGCTGGCCGACGAGTGGACAGCCAATTTCCAGCGTGATGCTGCCCGTGAAGCCGGCGTGTTCCACCACCTGATCACTCTGCCGACTTATCACACTGCGGCCCTGTCTACCGACAACCTGGCCAAAGGCTACTTCGGCGAAGAAGGAATGCTGGCATACGTTAAAGGCGTACAGCGTGAAGAAATCCGCCAGGGAATTGCTACTGTTAAGCACCAGGATATGGCTGGCTCCAACATTGGTGACGACCACAAGGAATTCTTCGCAGGTGATGCTGCGCTGAAGGCCGGCGGTTCAGACAACACCATGAATCAGTTCGGTTAATCGAACGGCTGATAATGCTCCTGCTCCCGGACTTGTTCCGGGAGCACAAAACCCCGCAGCTGGAGTCAGTTTGCGGGGTTTTTGTTTTTTACACTGCCGGATTTATGTATGTGCCTGAAACTGCGGCACAAACCTTCGATTCTCTACTTTCTCGGCATCCACACTGTTTCATCCCTGAAACAGTTCCTGCCTCCGCAAATGCTGGTTTGCTTTCAGTAAAACTCTAAAAGTTCATTAAAAATATAAGCTTAGCCTTTGCTGCCTTGTTCTGGCACGAGAATGGCAGCGTTTGTCTTGCGGGTCTGGACCTTGGCTTACCCGAAGGCTAGCGGGTTGGGTCGGATCCCTTAAAAGCCAATAACCTAAAAGGAAACGACATCATGAAAACCAGGAAGGGATTGCTAGCAGCTGCCATTGCAATGAGTCTGGGTGTTTCCGGTTTCGCCTTTGCGGATCAGGGGGGAGACGGGGATCCGAATACCAATGCGGATAATACCTCAACTGCCAACAACGATCAGTCGGGCAATACCGATTCAGGGAACGACAACTCCACGTACACCGATAGCTCCGATAACTCGGATGGCTCTGATAACTCGGACAACTCAGACAACAGCACGGATGTCGCTGATTCGTTCAAGATTGCCGACAGCGGCAATACGGATGCTTCAAACAACTCGGATAATTCCGACGCTTCCGACAACTCCGACAACTCGGATAATTCCGACAGCTCGGACAACAGCACGGACGTTGCCGATTCGTTCAAGATTGCTGACAGTGGGAACGATATGTCTGACAACTCGGATAACTCCGACAACTCTGACAATTCCGATAACAGCGACAACTCCGACAACTCGGACAATTCAGACAACAGCACAAATGTGAACGATGCGTTCAAAATTGCCGACAGTGGCAATCCGGACAACTCGGACAACTCTGATAACTCCGACAACTCTGATAACTCGGATAATTCAGACAACTCGGATAATTCGGACAACTCCGATAACTCTGACAACAGCACCGCTGTAACCGATTCGTTCAAGATCGCTGACAGTGGTAACAGCGACAGTTCAGATAACTCCACCAACGCCACGGACTCCTACAACAGCGACAGCAGTGACGCCTCTGACAACAGTGTTACAGAGCTGAATGTCTCGCTGGAGGTGTTCATGAACGATGCTGATCTTGATGGCACTGTCAGTGGAAGCACTGTGACCTATGGCGATGCCAACGGTGACTATTCCTACACCAATGTCAGTGCTTCCAACGAGATCTCCGGAGGTTCTGCCAACTTCACGGGTGTTGGCGCCTTTGCCCAAAACGCCGGCGTGGGTAGTGTTACCCAGGCCAACGTGAGTGTTATGTCCAACCTGTCCGCAGGTGGTGGCGGCACCCAGTGAGCAAGGCGGGCCGCACCTCAGGGTGTGGCCCGGTTCCTGCCGGGAGGCGTGTCATGACTAACGTCATCAGAAGGATCCTGAGGGTCGCCTGTTTATTCGCTGTCATGGGGCCAGCTGCAACAACGGCCGCCGAAGAATGGATGAATCAGCCCCCGATGACTGCGGATCAGCTGGAGCAATCCAGCGGTCGCCAGGGGGTTCCTGTCCAGGTGCAGCTCAATGACAATCAACAGAGCGCGGTGGTTACAGGAAATACGTTGTCGGGTCCTTCAATGACCGGCAACAACATGATCTCGGACCAGGCATTCGGGAATATGAGTGGTATTGCGACGGTCATCCAGAACACCGGTAACCAGGTGGTGATTCAGGATAGCACTCAGGTCAACATTCTTATCAATCGCTGACAGGAGGTGGGCCATGGTGAAGCGAAGGCTTGTTATATCAATAGCGGGCGTTGCGATGCTCTGGTCCACTGCGTTTGCGGGTACCGTCATGTTGCCGGGGCTGAGTGGCGGGCTTCAGGTGGAGGTTCGCAGTTTCAAGGAACAGCGTTTCAGCTCGGTTATGCAGCAGCAATACGACTTCAGCTGTGGTTCTGCCGCGATCGCATCGCTACTGACCTACCATTACGATCACGAGGTCACGGAGCAGGAAGTTTTCTCCGGAATGTTCTCTTTGGCAGATCCGGAAAAGGTTCGCAGGGAAGGCTTCTCCATGCTGGATATGAAACGGTTTCTGGAATCTGAAGGGTATCAGGCTGATGGTTTCCGCATGCCGCTGACGGGATTGCGGGACAAGGTTCGCCTGCCGGTCATTGTGCTTTTGAATCTGAACGGTTTCCGACACTTTGTTGTCATCAAGGGGGTCAGTGAGAATGAGGTGTTTGTTGGCGACCCCGCTCGCGGACTGAAAGCCTATTCCAGAGTGGAGTTTGAAGACTACTGGAATGGCGCAGCCTTTGTTATTCGCAGCGATATACCGCAGGGGCGTAGCAAGTTCCTTACCGATGGAAACTGGCCGCAGATTGTCCGGGCACCGCTTTTCAAAGGACAGGAAGGACCATCACTCGGTCATACGCTGCCATATTGGCCATCAACAAGGGAGTGGTAACGCCATGGTTAGCCTTCCGCGATGTGCAATTACAGGACTGGTCGTTGCTCTAGGAATTGCGGGAATGCCCGCATTGGCCGATGGAATATTTTCAGCTCCGGCTCTGAGCGACGATGAGCTTGCCACACACAGGGGCGGTTTCAGTCTGGACAATCTGGAGATTTCGATCGGGCTTGAGCAAGTGGTTTCGGTGAACGGCGAAACCCTGGCGATCAATCGCCTGACCATCCCGAACCTGAATCAGTTGGTCAGCGGTAAGGCTATGCCTCATAAGGTGGAGACTGTGCTTGGTATCATCAACTCCGGGCAGAACGGGCAGGCACTTGTCTCAGCCACCGCAAACGATGGCGGGTGGATGACGCTGATCCAGAATGACCTGAATAGCTCCGTTATCCAGAATGCGCGACAACTGAATATTGAACTGAACAATCTGGGGGCAGGCTATCGTATGCCCGATAACCTGCGGGCACCCATCCTACAGTTTCTTGGGCATTGATCATCTGAGTGTAAACGCCCGCAAGGTCCTAGAGACTGATCGGCAGTTTCAGGGTGATCTCAGTGTTCGGAGCATTCTCTGTTACCCCGACATTGACGGTAAGGCTCAGCGTTGTGCTGCGTGTTAGCCGCTGAGAGAGCCCGAATGCCAATGAACCGATCTGGATGCTGTCAAAGTTAGCGCTGAACAGGTCTATGTCGCGTTCGAAAGTGGTCTTTCGGATAACCGAGTGATCATAGCCGAGGCTGAAAGACGTCCGTTCATTAAAGGCGAAACCCATACCAAAACCGAACCTGATTACATCGCCCGGATCAACCGTATTACCGTTCTCAAAGCCCTTTTCGTCCTTCAAAGTAAAAACATAGCTGAGGTTGCCATAGAGAACTGCAGGGTCCGACGGGTAGATGAATGACACACCCGGCTCGAAGGACCAGAATCCTGAGCCTGTTGGTCGTTCTTCAAGCTCAATTCCGATAGGGTTGCCCTGGCTATCGTTAATAACCTGTTGATCGACGTCGTATGGGCTGTCCCCAGTCGGCGCTTTTACCCGTAAGGAGCCAATGACATAAGGCCAGCCCTCCAGGCCGTCATTGAGTTGGTAGCGTACGGACAGCTCCACGTCGCCCAGGCCTTCTCCTGAAGACTCTCGCAGTGTATCTACCGGGGTTCCTTCAAATGCCTGTCGTTCCCGAAGGTCCTCCTGGATGCTCAGGTAAGGCACCCGCAAAGCGGCTTCAAATCTACTGGTAAAACCGTATTTAAGAGACAGGGCCCCGACAAAAATATCCCTCTGGACTTCTGAAATATTTATCAACCCTATCAGCAGCGCAGGAATCACGGTGTAGCCCTCCACCGCGACCTGCGTTGCGTTACTGTGGGCGTGAGAAAATGAGGGTTCAATGGTGAATCGGCCGGGTTGGGTGACAATGCCCCGGTCGGAGGTAATGGAGGCAATATCCGAGGCTTGCTCTTTATATTCCTCTGCTTGGGCGGATGCGAGGCCCTCCTCATTGTTTTCAGGTTTTGCGATGCTCGTTACGGGAGCCAGGCTAACGCATAGGGTGAGTAGGAGTCGAGCTTGGATGTTCATGTTAATTCCCCCTTTCGGTGAGGCCGTTGTCGCGTAGGTCGGTTATGCGGACGTGGGTCGTACTTCTCCATAAGTCGGTACAGTGACACCCTCGATATGTTGAGGAGTCTGGCAGCCTCAGACATGTTGTGGTTTGCCAGCCTGAGGCTGCACCGCAGCGCCTGCCTCTCGGCCCGGGCCCGAAACTCTTTGAGGCTGAGATTAGCGGCTGCATCAGAACCTGGGACGGGCAGGGAGAGCCCGAGATCTGACGCTTCGATAACAGGCCGGTCGCTTAGCAACCACCCCTGTCGCAGGCGGTTCTGTAATTCCTGGAGGTTGCCGGGCCAAGAGTGGTTTAGCAGGCTCTGATTAGCCCCTCTGCTAAGCTGTTTTGGCTCTGCTCCCTGACACGTTGCTTCCAGCAGTGAGCGGGCAAGGATCGGTATATCCTCCCGCCGGTCTTTTAAAGTAGGGAGCTTTACTTCAAGACTGCCAAGCCGGAAGTAAACATCACTTCGAAATCGCCCGAGGTCAATAAGGTCCGCCAAGGGCTCGCTCGTGGTTGTAATAACTCTGCAGTCAACCGGTATCTGGGCGCTACCGCCCACTCGCTCAACCAGACTTTCTTGAAGAAACCGCAGGAGTGCAGACTGTTGTTCGAGCTGAAGTTCATTGATGCCGGAGAATACTACCGAGCCGCCATTCGCCTGTTCAAGCCGTCCCTGGCGCGAACTCAGAGCGCTGGTGAAGGCTCCTCTTTCATGCCCGAACAGCTCGCTCTGGGTGAGTGTGATGGGCAAGGCTGCGCAGTTAATGATAACCAGGGGGCCTGCTCCGCGGGCCGAGTGCGAATGAAGGAAGCGGGCAGCCGCCTCCTTCCCGGTGCTGCTCTCACCGGAAATTAACACCGGTTCCAGGGTTTTCGAAAAACGACGGAGCAAATTGCGAACATGTTGGATGGGCTGAGAGTCCCCCAATAAAGCGAGATTCTGGTAATCATCGTTAACAAGGCTGCCGGCAGGCTCCAGAATCGTCGCCATACCCCACAAGTGCCCGAGCACTGTACTGAGGCGCTTATAGTCCACAGGCAATGTATGAAAATCGGAACAGTAGCGCACGATGAGTCTTGCAGCGCGCGTTCCGCTGAGAGGTTGCTGGGGCGCGATAGCGACCCAGTAGCTCAGATCAAGCATTTCGAGCCAGCTGTCCGGCCAGGGCGTGCTGTCTTGTGAGAGGTTTGGGAGTTCCAGTACGCCAACTCGGGCCTCATCCGGAACGTGAGTAAAAAGGGGTACCGGCTCATCAAGATTGAAATCGATCAGATTCCAGTTTGCTTCCAGTTCCTTTCGTATGCTGTTGTTGCTATTTGCCGCTGACAACCAAACAAGCGGTCGCTTTTCCATCATGGCAAACCTCCACAGGAGTTGTGCCTCGGAAATGGGACTGCCAGCCGCTCAGGATTACGTTGCTTAACCGGTACTGCGAAGAGCCCGGCCACTGCCCTGTTTGGCCCACCATGGCTGCTCTATACAGCCAAGAGTATCATTTTGGTTTGCTATTCTGTGTGCAGGATCTGTACCAGACGGCATATAGATACGGTTATACAGTTACCTGCGAATTGCATGTATTTTTCGCGACACAAAACTGTATAGAAGGCTGACGTTTTCAGGGTGCCTGTTGTATTGACCTGAGAGCGCGCACTTGCACTACTTTGTCTTGGCTTTGCTATATTCTGTTACCTGATTAAAGAACAGGAGACTGCCCTTGAGTATCGAGCAAGGCATTGTATTTGCGGTGCTCGGAATCACCCTTGCCATGTTTGTATGGAACCGCGTGCGGTTTGATGTGGTAGCCATGCTCGCCTTGCTGGCGGTCGCCATTACCGGGCTGGTGCCAACGGAAGAACTGTTTGCCGGCTTTGGTCATCCCGCCGTGATTACCGTGGCTGCTGTTCTGGTAATCAGTCAGGGGCTGGTGAATGGTGGCGTGGTGGACAATATTGCGCGCCTGCTCGGGAAGATTGGTCACCGGCCTACGCTTCAGGTGCTCACGCTGACCAGCGTGGTGGCTCTTTGCTCCGCCTTTATCAACAACGTGGGTGCGCTGGCGTTGCTGATGCCGGTCGCAATCTGGATGTCGCGGGAAGCGGGGCGCTCGCCTTCAATGCTGTTGATGCCCTTGGCGTTCGGGTCTTTGCTTGGCGGCACCATGACGCTTATAGGCACGCCACCGAATATCATCATTGCCTCCTATCGTGAAGGCGGCACCTTTGGGTTGTTCGATTTTGCGCCGGTCGGCGTAGCCATTACGCTCGCTGGAATAGTTTTCATTACGCTGGTCGGTTGGCGTTTAACGCCCCGCCGTGAACAGAATTCGGCCGATGCGAAGCTGTTCAGTGTTGGCGAATATCTGACGGAACTTCGCCTGCCAAAGGATTCAGTCCATGCAGGCGCCACCTTGCACAACCTACTGGCTATCGCGGGAGACGAAGCAGATATTGTTGTCCTGGCACTGATTCGCGACGAGAAGTTACAGGCTGTTCCTTCCACCTATCAAATTCTGCGTGAGGGGGATTTGCTGCTGGTTGAAGCCGATACTTCCAGCTTGCAGGTGTTTCTCGATAAAACGAAGCTTGAGCTGGCCCATCAGGCAGCTGAAGATGAAGAAACAAACGAAAATGAAACAAGCGAAGAAGACAGCATTAACGGCGCCAGTGAGAGCGATGGCAAAGACAACGACGATGCTTCAGCCCGTATAGCAAAAGGCGAGCTGTTCCTGGTGGAAGCGGTTATTGCTCCAGAGTCTTCTTTGGTAGGACAGACCGCTAACCGGCTGAAGTTGCGGGAGCGAAACCAGCTCAACATTGTTGCCGTGGCACGGCTGGGTTACCGGCTAAAGCGACGCCTTGGCGATATAAGGTTCAATGCCGGTGATATATTGCTGGTTCAGGGCTTTGAAGACTCCCTCAGCGGCACCCTGGCAGAGCTTGGCTGTCTGCCGCTGGCTGAGCGAGGGTTGCGACTGGGCTCTACCCGAAACACTGCGATGGCAACCGGCATCTTTCTGGCCAGTATTGCGGTTATTGTGACAGGCCTGCTCTCAGCCCCCGTTGCTCTGGTGGCCGGGGCGGTTGCCATGGTACTCGTGAACCTCATGTCGGCGGCGGAGGCCTACAAGGCAATTGACTGGTCGGTGATCGTTTTGCTGGCGGCCATGATACCGGTTGGCCAGGCCATGGAAACCACTGGAGGCGCAGCTCTGATAGCCTCTCAGATGTTGGTGCTGGGTGAGAACCTGTCAGTTGCTTCGGTGCTTGTGATGATACTGGTGGGCACAGCGCTGTTATCCAACGTAGTAAATAACGCAGCCGCGGCCATTGTGGTCGCGCCTATTGCCCTGAGCCTGGCCAGTGAACTGCAGATGCCCTCTGATGCAGTATTGATGGCAGTTGCGGTTGGCGCCTCCTGCGCTTTCATGACACCCATTGGTCATCAATCCAACGCCCTTGTTATGGAGCCTGGGGGTTATGAATTTGGTGATTATTGGCGCTTGGGCTTACCCCTGACCGCAATCGTTACGGTTGTTGCTGTGCCTGTGATCATGCTGGTCTGGACCTGATAAAATATGAATGAACCAAACGTGAGGAATCGTGATGGAGGCGAAGCCGATGCAGAAAGCTGAATTGTTGGCGGAGCTTGCTTTGACGCGGCGGCGAACACGTGAGTTCATCACATCGCTGGATAACCAGCAGCTGGATGTTCCTTATCACCCGGGCGTCAATCCGCCGCTTTGGGAAATGGGGCATGCGGCTTTTTTCTATGAAGTGTTCGTTTTCAACCTTCTTGATGGTGATGATAGCTTCGACCCCGCTATGGACGATCTCTGGGATTCGTTTCACATCGATCACAAGGATCGCTGGCGCCGTGATCTGTTTCCCGGCCTTGAAAGTACTCTGGCCTACTTCGATCATGTCTACGACAAGATGGCGGAGCGCATTGAGCGAAGGCCACTGAGCGATCGCGAACTCTACCTTTGTCGCTACGCCATATTTCATCAGAACATGCACATAGAATCGCTGGTGTGGTGCCGTCAGACTGTCGGTTATGCTCCACCCCCCGGGGCAAATTTCCCGCGCCCCGCCGCCGGTTCTTCAAACGATCTCCTGAAACAGGATGCGGTTGTGCCCGCGGGTCACTGGCTGATTGGCATGCCAGGCGACTCGTCGCAGTATGCGACTGCCGACTTTGCATTCGACAATGAAAAGCCCCGGCACGAAGTGAGCCTGGATGAATTTGCGATTTCCCGGTGTCTGGTCAGCAATCAGGAGTTTATGGCCTTTGTGGAGAGCGGTGGTTATCAAAAACCCGAGCTGTGGTCTTTTGGAGGCCAGAAATGGCTCAGAACAGAAACTGACGTAGCGTTGGTTCACGGGGAAGTGGAGCCCAGAATGATGGCGCCGCGGCACCCGTTATATTGGCGCAGGCACGATGGTCAGTGGCAGGAAAAACTATTCGACCAATGGCAGCCATTGAATCCGGATGCACCGGTAATCCACGTCAGCTACTGGGAGGCCGAAGCCTATAGTTACTGGGCGGGGCGGCGGCTACCTACCGAGCAGGAATGGGAGGTTGCGGCGCTTGCTAACCGCAAGGGTGATCCACTTCAGAGGTATCCATGGGGTAATCAGTCGCCAGAGCCCAATCACGCCGATATGAACGCCAACGGAATGGCCCAGAACCCGGTTTCTGATTACCCGGCGGGCGATAGCCCTTTCGGTTGCCGGCAGATGATCGGCACGGTATGGGAATGGACCAGCAGTCAGTTTTTCCCCTACGATGGCTTTTGCATAGACATGTATCCGTTCATGTCCACGCTTCAGTTCGGTGATCACAAGGTCAGCCGCGGAGGCAGCTGCGCGACCTCGTCCAGTCTGATCCGTGGCACTTATCGGCAGGCTTATCTGCCCCAAAGAAATGACGTTTACACCGGGTTCCGAACTTGCGCTTTGACCGGTAGCTGAGTTCAGCTGGCTTTTTCAGACGCCAGTTCCGGTATTGCCGGAATCTCGTCGAGAAGGTGGCTAGCCAGAGCCACGCCGGTTTCGCTCATGGTCAGGTAAGCATCGTCGGCGCCCGCTTCACGAATGCGCTCGGCTTCATCGGCGTACATGGTGTGGGCGACAATGTAGCCGGTAAAACCCAGTTTTCGCAGCATTCTTGCTGCGATCAGTTTCGCTTCTATATCACTCATGGCAAGAATAACTGCTTCCACGGATGGCATGTGGAGCGCTTCCCAGAAGGTGTTGTCTTCGGCATCAGCATAGACAACGTTGCGCCCCAGGGCCTGGTGCCGTGCAACCTTTGGCAAGTCAGAATCCAGTGCCATCAGTCTTGCTTCTGAGGTTTGCAACCAATCATATGCCGCCGTGCCGGTTCGCCCCATTCCCATCACCAGAACGCGGGTATCGCCAAGGGAAACGGGTAGCTCATCGGGGTGCCGTCTGTGACTTTCGAAGCGTACAAGACGGTGGCTCAAGCGTTCATATAGTGGGTGTGCGACCCGGTTTAGCGGAGCGGAAACCAGAAAGGATAGCGCGACCGTAATCGCCAGAGGCACCAGCCATTCGGGCAGCGCAATGCTGGCGACAATCAGTCCGAACTCACTGTAGTTGGTGAGCGCCAGCGAGGTGAGAAAACCGCTGCGGGCGCGCAGGCGGAACAGCAACATCAGGAAGAAGAACAGAATCCCCTTGAGGGGCAGTACCAGCGCAGCTACTACGGCAAAGATGATGGCATTGGTATCGGGCAGGCCACCTATGCCAATCTGCAAAAAAAAGCCAACCAGAAAGATTTCCTTCACGCTCCACAGAGATTTTGCCAACTCCTGACTGCGGGGGTGGTTAGCAAGAATGGCGCCGAAGATCAGGGCGCCGAGTTCCGAACTGAGCCCGACCGCTTCAAAACCCATGCCGCCAATAACCAGTGCCAGCAACATGCCCAGCAGAACCAGCAATTCGTCATGGCCACTGGCATCCAGCAGCTTGTACAACAGTGGCCGTAGCAGTGGCAGACCGAATACGATCAGTGCCCACTGCGAAGGCGTCTGGCCGGCTGCCAGACTCATGACAAGCAGTGCAATCAGGTCCTGAATGATCAGGATGCCGATGGATACCCGACCGTGGAAGGCTCTGAGCTCGCGCTTGTTTTCCAGCACCTTTGCGGCCAGCACGGTAGATGAGAACGACAGGGCAACGGCCAGCATGAAGGCCACGTACCAGGTGATATCCAATAGCAGGTAAAGACCGGGCGTAAACACCAGGCAGGTGATGCCAAAGTGTAACAGGCTGCCGCCGATCACTTCCGGGCTGATAATCGATCTCAGTTTGAGCTTCAGGCCTACAGTAAAAAGCATGAGCAGAACACCCAGGTGCGCGATGTGGGCGAGTGCCGCTGTAGGTTCGGGATAGATAGGAATGGATGGGTTGGCCGCAATAGCGCTGAGAACGAAACCCGCGCCCAGGTAACCGATTAACGGCGGCAAACCAATGGTCTTGATCACCAAGCCAAGGGCAAACGCCAAAGAAATCCAGATAGCTTCAGGCATGAGAGATTCTTTCAGGGGTAGCGGGTCACATTCCTTTCAAGGCTACCTTGTTTTATCTGACCGTTGAAGTCGATAACAACAGAACTTCGTTCAAGTTCTCCTTACCCGGCTTTTGATCTGTGGGTTTTGGCAAACTCAAGGAACAGATGGGCCGATTCTTCCGGCGCCTCAATCATCGGTGCGTGGCCAATCCCTTCCAGGATCTCCAGTCGGGCTCCGGGAATTGCCTCCAGAAAGGCTTCTCCGTTGCGGTAGTCAAGTATGCGGTCCTCTTTACCCCAGACGATGAGGACGGGGACTTGGGTGCGCTTGATGGTGTTGCGGAAATCCGATGTGAAGCCGACTTCCTTTATGGCGGCAAAGATCACTTTGTTCACCTTCTGATTGGCGATGGCTTTTTCTTCCATAACACTCAAGATCGGCCAGGGAACGAAGGGCTGCTCTTCCATTGCAAAGTCCATCAAACGCTTGAAGTCACCAGGTTTGCTGGGAATCAGGGGGTTGTCACCAGCGAGGACCATATCGACCATCTCGTTTTCATAATCGAGAATGCCCGCAGGATCGAACAGAACAGCCGTTTTGATCTTGTTGGGGTAGGTGGCAGCGTAGAGTGCGGTAATGCCGCCGCCCATGGAGTTGCCCATCATATGCATGCCGTTTATGCCCAGTGCCTCGAGAATGCGATCAAGATGGCCAACCTGCTCCTCCAGCCTGTAACCCAGGTCCAGCGGTTTGCTGCTCTCGCCGTGGCCCGGGAGGTCTATGGCATACACGTTGAAATCATCGGTGAGCTCCCGCGCGATACGAGTCCAGTTATCCTTGTTGGCTCCAAACCCATGAACCAGAACAATCGTGTCTCCATTGTTGGCTTCTGAGTTCCGCAGGTAAGCGATGTCCAGTTCGCCCACCGTAATTTGGGCAGCTTCAAGCCCGGCAGCGGAGCGCTCAAGGTTAATGGCGGTTTCGTATATGGCATGGCGTGAGCACGCGCTTACAAGCAGCATGCATACAAGTAGAAAAGCGGCGGTGAAGGGGAATTTCTGCAGCATTGGGGCGGTTCCTGGCTGTTTGTTTTTTACACCCATTGGGTGAATGCACTCACCTTACCCTATAAAAAAGCCCGGTCATTGGCCGGGCTTTAGCTTGCAGAGCGTCGCTACGATTTTTCCCGTGCGATGGCACGATACGCAATGTCGTTGCGGTAAAATGCGCCATCCCAGCGTATTTTTTCAGCGAGCTTATAAGCCCGTTGCTGGGCTTCAGTCACGGTGTTGCCCAGTGCGGTTGCACAGAGTACCCGACCGCCACTGGTGACTACCTGGTTGCCGGTAAGGGTGGTTCCCGCGTGGAATGCCTTCTCGCCCTCAATGTCGGTTTCCGGCAGGCCGGAAATGGCGTCGCCTTTGTTATAGCTGCCGGGATAGCCCCCCGCTGCCAGAACAATACCTACCGCGGCGCGCTCGTCCCAATCGGAACTGCACTGGTCCAGATTGGCGTCGATGGCGGCCTGGCAGAGCTCAACTATGTCGGACTTCATACGCAGCAGGATGGGCTGGGTTTCCGGGTCGCCAAAGCGGCAGTTGAACTCGATAACCCTGGGTGCTCCAGAGGTGTCAATCATCAGGCCTGCATACAGGAACCCCTTGTAGGGATGGCCTTCGGCTGCCATGCCACGAACCGTCGGGTAAATGACTTCATTCATGATGCGCTCGTGTACATCAGCGGTTACCACAGGGGCAGGAGAGTAGGCCCCCATGCCGCCGGTGTTCGGGCCAGTATCACCATCGCCTACGCGCTTATGATCTTGAGAGGTGGCCATGGGAAGCACATGCTCACCATCCACCATCACAATAAAGCTGGCTTCTTCTCCGTCGAGGAACTCTTCAACAACAACACGGCTGCCGGCGTCGCCAAAAGCGTTGCCTGCCAGCATGTCGCGGACGGCATTCTCAGCCTCTTCCAGAGTCATGGCTACGATCACGCCCTTGCCTGCGGCCAGGCCGTCTGCCTTGACGACAATGGGCGCACCCTGTTTGCGAACGTAAGCCAAGGCTTCGTCTACGTCAGTGAAATTGCCGTAGGCAGCAGAAGGAATATTCTGGCGGGCAAGGAAATCCTTGGTGAACGCCTTGGAGCCTTCCAGTTGCGCCGCGCCGGCGCTAGGGCCGAATACGCGCAGGCCACGTTCTTCAAAGAGATCCACTATGCCCGCCACCAAAGGTGCTTCGGGGCCAACGATGGTAAGGCCGACGTTGTTCTCAGTGGCAAATTTGGCCAGGCCTTCAAGATCCAGCACGTCAATACTGATGTTCTTAACGCCCGGCTCGCGGGCGGTTCCGGCGTTGCCTGGTGCTACGAAAACTGTATCTGCCTCCGGAGACTGTGCCGCCTTCCAGGCCAGTGCGTGCTCGCGCCCACCGCTGCCGATTACCAGAATGTTCATATCTCGCTACCCTATACGTTTACAAAGTGTCGTATCAGTGCCGGAAATGGCGCATACCGGTGAATACCATGGCAATGCCGTGCTCGTTGGCGGCGTCGATCACTTCCTGATCACGCATGGAGCCGCCCGGCTGTATAACGGCTGTGATTCCGGCCTCGGCGGCTGCATCAATGCCATCCCGGAACGGGAAGAAGGCATCTGACGCCATAACCGAACCCTTCACTTCCAGGTTTTCATCGGCGGCTTTAATACCGGCAATGCGGGCGCTGTAAACGCGGCTCATCTGACCTGCGCCAACACCGATGGTACGCCCCGCCCGGGCATAAACGATGGCGTTGGACTTCACGTATTTAGCCACTTCCCAGGCGAACAGCAGGTCGTTCAGCTCCTGCTCGGTTGGTTGGCGGTTGGTCACGACTTTTACGTCGGCCATGGCGACCATGCCCAGGTCGCGATCCTGAACCAGAAGGCCGCCGGTTACGCGCTTGAAGTCCATGGTTTGGGCGCGTTCACCGCCGAGGTCTCCACAGGCCAGCAAGCGTACATTCTTTTTGGTGGCAACCAGCGCTATCGCTTCAGGCGCGATGGTTGGCGCAATAATGACTTCCACAAACTGGCGCTCAATGATTGCCTTGGCGGTTTCTGCGTCCAGCTCCCGGTTGAAGGCAATGATGCCGCCAAAGGCCGAGGTGGGATCGGTGGCAAAAGCCAGGTCATAGGCCTGGAGGATATCCGCACCAATTGCCACGCCACAGGGGTTGGCGTGTTTGACGATCACGCAGGCCGGGTCTGCAAACGGCTTCACGCACTCCAGGGCGGCGTCAGTATCCGCTACGTTGTTGTAGGACAGCTCTTTGCCCTGAAGCTGCTTTGCCGTGGCAATACTGGCTTCCTTCGGGTTGCGTTCGGCATAGAATGCTGCGCGCTGGTGTGGGTTTTCACCGTAACGCATGTCCTGAACTTTCACATACTGACTGTTGAACGTACGCGGGAAATCGGCGTTGTCATTATCGGCGGTGCGGCCACCCAGGTAGTTGGCGATGGCGCCGTCGTAGCCTGCGGTATGCTCAAAGGCTTTTACCGCCAGATCAAAGCGGGTGCTGTGGCTCAGCTGGCCATCGTTATCATTCAGCTCCTTCAGAACGCGGTCGTAATCTGAAGCGTTGACCACGATGGCGACGTCGGCGTGGTTCTTCGCCGCTGCACGAACCATGGTCGGGCCACCGATGTCGATGTTTTCAATAGCGGTGGCAAGATCGCAGTCCGGATTGGCAACTGTGGATTCGAATGGGTACAGGTTCACTACAACCATATCAATCGGGTTGATGCCGTGCTCGCCCATGATTGCGTCGTCTGTGCCCCGGCGACCCAGAATGCCGCCGTGTATTTTCGGATGCAGGGTTTTTACCCGGCCGTCCATCATCTCCGGAAAGCCCGTGTAGTCAGAGACTTCGGTAACAGGAACGCTGTGTTGTTGCAGGAGGCGAAAGGTGCCCCCGGTGGAGAGCAGTTCGATACCGCGGCCGGTGAGGGCGCGCCCGAACTCGACGATGCCGGATTTATCACTGACGCTGATCAGTGCGCGACGAACGGAGGTATTAGCCTGGTTTGCCATGGGGTCACATTCTTCACTTGGGGTGAACGAACGAGGGCCTCGCGAAGGGTGTCCGGGAGGCCCTCATCAAGTCAGGGTGCTTCGATTATAGCAGGCCGTACTGCTTCAGCTTCTTGCGCAGGGTTCCGCGGTTCAGGCCGAGCATGGTGGATGCCTTGGTCTGGTTGTTGCGGGTGTACTTCATTACCTGCTCCAGCAGCGGTGCTTCTACCTCGGAAAGCACCAGTTGGTACACTTCGGTAACGGGCGCACCGTCAAGCTGAGTGAAGTAGTTTTTCAGGGCCACTTCAACGTTATCGCGCAGGGTAACGGTGTTGCCGCTGCTGTTCACCGTTTGCAGTTGGTTAATATCATCGTTGGCCGGGGCGTTCAGGGTGTTGTTTGCCAAAGTCTCAGCGGTCATGCTGCGAATTCCTCTCCATTTCGTAAACCTGAAAAATACTGTCGGATACTGTCTTTCTGCTCTAACGCTTCGTCGAATGTATTGAAGCGATTGCGGAACTGTTTGCCGGGGTCGTGGGACTGCAGATACCAGCCCACGTGTTTCCTGGCAATGCGCACGCCCATAAGCTCTCCGTAGAAGCTGTGCAGGGCGTCAAGGTGTTCACTTAAAATCTGTTCTACTTCGCTCAGTGGGGGCGCTGGCAGGTGCTGACCGGTTTCAAGGAAATGCAGTATTTCCCGGAAAATCCATGGGCTTCCCTGCGCCGCTCGGCCGATGAGCAGGCCATCGGCTCCGGTATGCTCCAGAACCCGACGGGCCTTTTCGGGTGATGTAATATCACCGTTGGCGAACACCGGAATGCTTATGCTGGATTTTACCTCAGCAATGGTGTCGTACTCGGCATCGCCGTTGTACTTGTCGGCCCGGGTACGGCCGTGAATCGCCAACGCCTGAATGCCGCTATCTTCTGCCATACGCGCAATCGTCAGTGCGTTGCGATTGTCTTGATCCCAGCCGGTTCGCATTTTCAGAGTGACCGGAATATCAACGGCATTAACCACTGCTTCCAGTATTTTCCGCACCAGATTCTCATCTTTCATCAGCGCTGAGCCGGCTGCTTTGTTGCACACCTTTTTGGCCGGACAGCCCATATTGATGTCGATAATCTGGGCTCCAGACTCTGCGTTCAGGCGGGCCGCGTTGGCCAGCATTTCCGGGTCACCGCCGGCAATCTGCACGGATCTGGGCTCTGGCTCACCGCTATGATCCATACGGGTTCTGGATTTGCGTGTATGCCAGAGCTTACTGTCAGCGATAACCATTTCAGACACTGCCAAGCCTGCGCCCATTCTGCGGCAAAGCAGCCGGAAGGGGCGGTCTGTTACACCCGCCATGGGTGCAACAATCAGCGGATTGGGCAGGGTGTACGGCCCGATTTTTGCCATTGGCAACATGGTCTGAATCCGTATCACGGCAGATTGAGCATAAGCCGGAGTGGGGCGGTTGTTTAATAAATAACCGATGCCAGTTCCGAAGGGCGCTAATGATACCGCCGGGGGGGCTGTGATTGAAGGGGCAGTGAGGCGAAAAAACTGATTATTTTTCGCTCTTTCTGGTTGACTTTTGCTCTACTAGGTGGCGACTGGCGTGTCCGCCAGGTCATCATCGCCAAACAGTCTCAAGGCGCGTAGGGCCGGAAGCTGATGTTGTAATTGACGGCATCCCGGCCAGGGTCGCGAATACTTATCGCAATGCGAACCGGTGTTTGCACCGGCATGATATCGAGCTCTTCGCCCTCGCCCGCAAGGTATTCCGCAGGTGTGAAAACGCTTTGAGCAACCACGTCGCCATTCAGGTTGGAGAAGGTCAGGGCAATGGCCGGGAAGGGTTGCTGAAAGTCCGCCTGGTTGACAATGACTGCATCGACAATCAGTTGGCTGCGGTTTTCCGGGTCGGTACGTACGACCAGTTTGCGGCTCTGGATGGCGCCAACGTTGATCAAAGGCTTCAGTTCACAGCCAGCCAGCTCGCAGCCCTTTTCATAAAACGGGCGGAGCTCCGGTACCGCAGATAGCCGATCAAACTGGAACCAGGTTATTTGTGCAATCAGAACTCCCACAAGGCCAAGCACAATCACTGACCAGACCACTGTGCGCAGCAAGCTTTTATTGTTGCCACCTATCGATACAGGGTCATGCCTGAGGTCGCCAAACTGCCCACTTGCTGTGAAGGGCTCATCCTGTTGCGTGCTCTCGTAGTCTGATGCACCGCCATGTTCGTTGGCAAAGGACTCAAATGCAGGATCGGGCCGTTCGTTAATATAAAAGTCTGATGCTTCTTCCCCGGGCTGCTCGTTGGTCGGTTCGCCGCCGCTGGTAGCGCCGGAGCCTGCAGGCTCAGCGAAAGACTTTTGTTTCTGCGGTGGTTCCGGTTTGGGCTCTGGCTCGGGTGTTGTCTGCGGCTTCTCTGTGTCTGCTTTCGGTATGGGTTGGGCAGGTGTGGTGTCTTCCTGAAGAATCGCTTCGGCCCAGCTTTCATCAACGTTTTCGGCGAGATCGTCGTCATCTGTATGATCCCGTGCAGACGAATCCCGGTCGTCAAAGCCACGAAAGCTATCACTCAACTCATCATCGGAAAACGTCAGTCTGGTGCCGGCATAACGGCCCTCTTCGGCATCTTCCTCCGGGTTGTCAGCGAAGATGAAGTTTTCGTCTGTTATATCGCTTGCGAAGCCAGTGGCGGAGCGCTCGGGCGAAGGCTGGTCTGATGGGGCTCGCGGGGAAGCCTCTGCTGGCGCACGGTTGCTGGTCTCAGAGCTTGCTCCTGGCGTCTTGGCCGCGGCGTTTGCCACCTGGTGCTCGACCGCATTAAAGACATCCATACAGTGTCCACAGCGCACTTTGCCCTTGGCAATGCCAAGTTGCTCATCGGTAACCCGGAACCGGGTACGACATTTGGGGCACTGGGTCTGCAGGCTACTCTGGGGCATGCTTCGTTCCTGAAAGCGACTGAACTACGAGTCTGGGAGTTTAGTTGTTAAAACAGCCTTCGTCATCTGTCGTTACGTCGTCCTGTGAGGCGTATCCACTCTTCACGCTGTTCTGGCTCATCCATAATAAACCAGGGTTCATAGGCGGCCATCACCTCGCGGGCCTGATTCGACAGAATGCCTGAAAGCACCAGGTCGCCCCCTGGCTTTGTGAGTGTTGCCAGGTGCGGTGCCAAGCCGATCAGAGGCTGCGCCAGAATGTTCGCCAGCATTACATCGGATTTGGTATCGGGCTCGTTTTCGGGAAGATAAAGATCCAGCCTGGCTTCGTCTACGCCGTTACGGTTGGCGTTTTCCCGGCTCGCTTCCAGAGCCTGGTGGTCGGTGTCTACGCCAACCACGTGGTTCGCTCCCAAAAGCAGTGCCGCCAAACCCAGTATTCCCGAGCCGCAGCCGTAATCGGTAATCTGTTTGCCAGTTACATCCTGCCCGTCCAGCCACTCAAGGCAGAGGGCCGTGGTCGGGTGTGTTCCCGTCCCGAAGGCGAGGCCGGGATCAAGCATAAGGTTGGCGGCATCAGGATCGGGTGCTTCACGCCAGCTGGGTACGATCCACAGGCGCTTGCCGAACTGCAGTGGGTGAAAGTCGTCCATGCAGGCTCTTTCCCAGTCCTTGTCTTCGACCAGAGTTACGTCAATGTTGGCGAGGGATTGCTGGGTTTGCTGGTGCCAGGCATCGCGCACATCCGTACACAGCTGGTCAATATCCCGGTCTGACTGAAAGAGCCCGGTAACGGTGGTCTGACTCCACAAGGGGGTGGTGCCGTGATCGGGTTCGTAGAGAGGCTGATCTGCGGCGTCTTCCATGGAGACGGCGTCAGCGCCCATCTCCATAAGCAGATCCTCAAGCTGATCCGCAGTATCGGGATCAGCCGGGATCTGAAGTTGTATCCAGGGCATAGTTTTTCCTGCAATGTGATGCAGAAGGCTAGTCCCGCATCAGTTTCTCAAGGTAGTGAATGGTGAAGTCTACCGTTTTAAAGCCGCCATCGCGCACCAGTTTCCGATGCAAAGGCTGATTGGTTTTAATTCCTTCGATCAAAAGCTCATCAAGGGCGTTCTTCATTCGCCTCCGTGCTATCTGTCGATCGTCGCCCCAGGTAATCAGCTTGGCAATCAGTGAGTCGTAATACGGCGGAACCGTATAACCGCTGTAGAGGTGTGAATCCACCCGCACGCCATAACCGCCAGGGGCATGGAAGTGCTTCACTTTGCCGGGGCTGGGCACAAAGGTATCGGGGTCTTCCGCGTTGATGCGGCATTCCATAGCGTGACCGCTGATGTGTATATCTTCCTGCTTGTACTGAAGCGGCAGGCCGCTTGCAATGCGCAATTGTTCGCGAACAATATCAACACCGGTAACCATTTCGGAGACCGGGTGCTCCACCTGCACGCGTGTGTTCATTTCAATGAAGAAGAACTCGCCATCCTGATACAGGAACTCAAAGGTGCCAGCGCCGACATAGCCGATTTCCTTACAGGCATCCACGCAGGCCTTGAGTGTGCGCTCGCGGGATTCCGCATTGATGTTCGGAGCGGGCGCTTCTTCTATCACCTTCTGATTGCGACGCTGCATGGAGCAGTCACGGTCACCCAGGTGGATGCAGTTGCCGTGCATGTCCGCCAGAATCTGAACTTCCACGTGGCGTGGGGTTTCCAGAAACTTTTCCAGATAAACCGTGGGGTCGCCAAAGGCATTCCGGGCCTCGGTCTGGGTAATCTGGACGGCCTTGAGCAGCGCAGCTTCGGAATGAACCACCTGCATGCCACGGCCGCCGCCGCCGGAGGCCGCCTTGATCATAACCGGATAGCCAATTCGGCGAGCAACTTGCAGGGTGCGCTCGTCATCCTCTGTCAGCGGACCGTCTGAGCCCGGGACAGTGGGAACTCCGGCGCGAATCATCGCGTTAATGGCCGAAACCTTGTTGCCCATCAGGCGAATGGTTTCGGCTCGGGGACCGATGAAGCGGAAGCCGCTTTTTTCGACCTGTTCAGCGAAGTCGGCATTCTCGGCAAGAAAGCCGTAGCCCGGGTGGATGCCTACTGAATCCGTCACTTCAGCCGCGCTGATAATGGCTGGAATGTTGAGGTAGCTTTCCAAAGGGCTGTTGGGGCCGATACAGACGGATTCATCGGCCAGACGCACGTGCATCAGATCACGGTCAACCTGTGAATGAACCGCTACGGTTTTGATGCCGAGCTCTTTACAGGCACGCAAGATCCGGAGGGCTATTTCACCCCGGTTTGCGATCAGAACTTTTTCTAACATGGCCATGAGTAGCTATCACCGGGTTCAGGAAATGATTAACAGCGGCTGGTCAAACTCTACAGGTTGACCGTTATCAACCAGAATTTCTGTGACCGTACCGCTCTTGTCGGCCTCAATCTGGTTCATCATTTTCATGGCCTCTACGATGCAGACAACATCGCCGGCTTTAACCTGTTGGCCGATTTCTGCAAAAGAATCGGCTGTGGGAGAAGGCGCCCGGTAGAAAGTCCCAACCATGGGAGAACGCAGCGCGTGCCCGCTGTGAACTGTCTGCTGCGAGCTGTCTTCCTGAACTGGTCCCGGGGTTTCCGGTGCCGGAGCATACTGGGGCTGCGGTGGTGCATAGTGGCTGATGTACTGGCCGCCGGAAACCTGTTCACGACGACGCGAGATGCGAACAGAATCATCGCCCTCGTGAATCTCAAGCTCTTCGACGTCAGACTCCTCGAGCAGTTCGATCAGTTTCTTGATTTTGCGAATATCCATAGTCAATCCAGTCCCGTGTTGTCAGGTCTATCGGTGAGTTCGTTGCATGGCGGCCTGAAGCGCGAGGTCGTACCCCTGGCTGCCCAGTCCACAGATAACGCCTTCGGCGATATCGGAAAAATAGGAGTGATGGCGGAATGTTTCTCGCGCATGCACGTTTGAAAGATGCACTTCTATAAATGGAATTCCTGAAGCCAGTATGGCATCCCGCAAGGCAATGCTGGTGTGGGTGAAGGCAGCAGGATTGATAATGATGAAATCCACACCTTCTGCCCGCGCCTCGTGAATCCGCTCGATCAGTTCGTATTCAGCGTTGGATTGAAGATGCAACAAGTGGTGCCCTTGATCTGCTGCCTTATTCCGCAACCGGTCATCGATGTCTGCCAGAGTCTCGTGGCCATAAACCTCAGGCTCGCGGGTTCCGAGCATGTTCAGGTTTGGACCATGGAGCACGAGAATTGTCGACATGGATGTGTTTGCCTTTGTCTCTTTATTAACAGGATCGCCGAATTTAACGGCATGTTCCACCAATGGTGTGTGCTTTTATTCTTCAGATCAACATTTTTTGACAATGATCCTTCATGGCCCCGGATCGCACAAAAAAGAACGTGAAAGCCGAACCGGAACCTATCTAATGATAGCAATCATTGTCGTGAACGGTAGGGAGGACTTCTATACGACGATGGTTTCATACGGGCGACCTGTCACGGCCACCCGACCCGTTACTTCGTCTTTCAATTATCGGCAAGCGTGACGCAGTTGCGGTTATGTTCTTTGGAGGCGTAGAGAGCGCGGTCGGCGCGCTCGCACAGCGTCTGGGACGATTCATTATTCCAGGCGGCTATACCGCAACTGAAGGTCACGTTGAATTCCCTGTCACCTGCAGGTTGTTGGAGTTCCGAAAAGCGTTCGCGGATTTCGTTGAGAACATTGCGGGCATCGCTTGGACGTGTGTCGGGGAGGATAATCGCGAACTCCTCACCGCCATACCGGCCGATATGGTCGGTTTTACGCAGGCGCTGCTTGAGGAACATCGAGAGACTTCGAAGAACCCGGTCGCCAATGGGGTGGCCGAAGGTATCGTTTACCCGTTTGAAATAGTCGATATCGATCATCGCAAAGCACAGTGGCTGGTTCTTCTGTCGTGCACGACCGATTTCCTGATCCAGCAGATGCAGCGTGTGGGTGTGGTTGTAAAGGCCGGTGAGGCTGTCACGGATCATCAGGGCGAGCAGGGAGCGCGCGCGCCGGCCGCGGTTATGGAGCGTTGCGATAAGGTGCTTGGGATCAATGGGTTTGGTCAGAAAGTCATCGCCGCCCAGGCTCATGGCGTGCAACTGCTTGGTAACGTCGTCTTCGGCTGAGAGGTAAATAATGGGCACGCTGTGAAGCCGGTCCTGCTGACGGATTACCCGGGCAATCTCCATGCCGGTGCAGCCAGGCATGTACATGTCGAGAATGATGATTTCCGGGGAGAACATGTCCAGCGCATCAACGATTTCCATGGGGTCGGTAATGATGTGTGCGGTCATTCCCGCGCGCTTCAAAACAGTTTCCATGAACTTTGCCTGTGCCCTGGAGTCGTCCAGAACCAGTACCCGATAGGGTTCAACGGCGTTGCCGTGGGTATAGGTTTCGATTTTCTCGATAAGCTGGCCCGGATCAACCGCCGGGTAGAAAAACTCTTCACCGCCACAGCGGGAGGCCCGCAGGCGGGTCTGAATGGTGCCGTCTTCGTCGCTCATGAAAATAATCGGGATGGGCGTGTCGTGCCGCTCCTGCAAATGTTCAATCGTGGCGATGCCCGCATTCGGCCTGCCACCAAAATTCACGTCCATCAAAATGGTTTCGGGTTTATGGAGCGCGCAGGCCTCGGTCAGTTCCTCGGCAGAATCGAAAGCTGATGCACGGAAGCCGAAAAACTCGAGCTGGCGAATTAATCTGATTGCCATCTCGGCGTTTGCTAGCGCGATGTAAACCGGTGTGCGCCGGAACTGGTGAGGGGCTTCGGTGTTGCGTTGATCCGTTCGCCGCAAGGTGCTGCGTGCAAGCGCGTCAATGGCATCCTGAAGCTGCCGCTCGGTTGCATCGTCCAGAGCTGTATCGGCAGGCCAGTCGCGGAGGATCCCGAGAACGGTGTTGCCAGCTTCGGCATGACCTGCCATCTCAAACCGCTGCGCGTAGCGCACAAGCTTGTCGGAGGCAGACTTTAGCTCTTCGCGGTGGGCGGTAAAGGAACCCTTATTCGTGTGAATTTTTTGCCAGGTGTCCAGCACAACCCGCGCCTGGGTTGTTACGCGGCGTGCAAAATGTTGCCTGAGTTTTTCTTTCTGGCTTGCGTCGTTCATTGTGCTCCGGCCTGTCTCTTTTCTTTATGGGCCGTCCTTTGCGGTATGGACGATTTTCCCAACCTTAATATGTTTCCGGAGTCTATAGTGTTTTGAGTTGTCGGCGAAGGTTGCACTGTGTAACTGTTTGTCACTTCTGCGGTGTATATAGAGGGCACCATAGGTTAGGATCGGTATAGACCGTTTGCACAGCCAATAAACAGACAAGGGGCTCAACGTAATATGCCAGGCAAAATCAGACAGTATTTCAGAGACAAGAAAGATGATGCTCAGGATTACGCTGGCAACAACGGCGTGATTGGCAAATTTTTAGCGGTTGTTCTGCTGGTCTATCTCATAGTGGCGGTAGTGGTGGGAATGTACTGGAGCAGTGAGCCGGAATCCTTCTCTGTACGCGAACACACCCGTGCCGTCGCCAATGAGATGCAGAGAGAGCCCATAACCGGTTTTGCCACGACTGTTACGATGATCCGCATAGCCGAAACCCTTCTGGACAAGCCGGGCGGGTACATCACCAACGATATATTCCCGCCGGGCCTTTGGCTGGATAACATGCCCAACTGGGAATACGGTGTACTGGTTCAGTTGCGAGATCTGTCCCGCGCCATGCGCAAGGACATCAGCCGCTCCCAGAGCCAGTCGGCGGAAGATCCGGATCTGATCATTGCCGAGCCGCAATTTCATTTTGACAGCGCAAGCTGGGCCATTCCATCGACAGAGGCCGAGTACCGCCGAGGCATTACCGCGCTGAAGCGCTACCTCAACCGGCTTTCCAGCCCGGAGCAGGCCAATGCGCAGTTCTATGCAAGAGCCGATAACCTTGGCAACTGGCTGGGTGATCTGGAAACCCGCCTGGGCAGCCTTTCGCGCACTCTCGGTGAAAGCGTTGGCAAAGCATCGGTGTCAGAAGCCGTCGCCAATGTTGATTCAGACAACCCTCTGAATGAAGAAACAGGTGGCGGGGATATAAAAACCGACTGGACCAAAATTGATGATGTGTTTTACGAAGCCCGGGGCAGCTCCTGGGCCTTGCTGCACATCTTCCGCGCGATTGAAGTGGATTTCCGCAAGGTACTTCAGGACAAGAACGCTATTTCCAGCGTCAAACAGGTGATCATTGAGCTTGAAGGTGCCCAAGGCGAAATGTGGAGCCCGGTTATTCTGAATGGTAGCGGTTTTGGTGTTCTGGCGAACCATTCACTGACAATGGCGGCCTACCTGTCCCGCGCCAATGCGGCGATCAGTGACATGAGGGATCTGCTGTCTCGGGGCTAAAGGTTCCTGTGCAGGCATAAAAAAACCGGGCCGCTATGAGAGGGCCCGGTTTTTTATTTGGTGCCGATCGACTCAGCCTTTGTAGGCGTTGATCGACTCGACGATAGCTTTCCTGGCAGCGTCCGCATTGTCCCAGCCCTGCACCTTGACCCACTTGCCTGGCTCAAGAGTTTTATAGTTTTCAAAGAAGTGTTGGATCTGGTCGCGCAGCAGCGTTGGCAGATCTTCGACTTCCTTCACATCCTGATAGGCGTTGGTCAGCTTGCTATGGGGCACTGCGACCAGCTTGGCGTCACCACCGGCTTCGTCTTCCATGTTCAGGACGCCTACCGGGCGGCAGCGAATCACTGAACCGGCCTGAAGCGGGTAAGGCGTAACAACCAGAACGTCCAGTGGGTCGCCGTCATCAGCCAGAGTGTGGGGAATAAACCCGTAGTTTGCAGGATAAAACATGGGAGTAGCCATGAATCGATCTACCAGCAAAGCGCCCATGTCCTTGTCCAGTTCGTACTTGACCGGAGAACTGTTAGCCGGAATCTCGATGGCAACGTAAATATCTTCAGGCGGGTTTTTGCCTGCGGGGATGTTGTCGAATTGCATGTGCGATCCTTCCTGATATGTGAGGTTCGTTTAACTGTGCTTGAAAAGTGAGCGCAATTATACGGGACTCTACAATCATTCGAAACTAAACCTTCGTCTGCGGGTTTGGCTTTTTGTGCAGCCTACAGTCGGATCTGCTTGGCAATCAGCTCTTTCATGATTTCAGTGGTACCACCGCCAATAGAAAGAATTTTCGCATCCCGGTACAGGCGCTCAACTACCGATTCCCGCATATAGCCCATGCCGCCGAAGATCTGTACTGCCTCGCGAGTCACTTTCTCACACACTTCTACTGAAAAGTTCTTGGCCATGGCCACTTGCGTGATGGGGTTCTTGTCTGCCTGCATGAGGGCCGCGCAGCGGTAGGTATACTCGCGGGCTACATCGATTTGAGTCGCCATATCCACAAGCTTATGGCGGGTTACCTGGAAGCCTGCAACGTTGCGCCCGAACGCTTTTCGCTGCTTGGCGTATTCCATTGCGGCTTCGTAGGCAATCTGGGCCGTCATGTACGCCATTACTGACAGCATCAGGCGTTCCGACAGGAAGTTGCTCATAATGGCGATAAAGCCTGCGTTCTCCGCGCCGATCAGTCGATCAGCAGGCACTCGGCAATCTTCAAAGAAGAGTTCCGCCGTATCGCTGGCCCACCAGCCCATTTTCCGCAGCTTTTTGCCCGTGGAGAAACCCGGGGTGTCACGGTCGATCAACAACAAACTGATGCCGCCGTGGCCTTCGCCGCCAGTGCGCACGGCAACCGTGTAGTGATCCGCGCGGGTACCGCTGGTAATAAACGTTTTGCTGCCGTTCACAACATAGTGATCGCCATCTTTCACCGCACGGGTTTTCAGGCTGGCTACATCAGAGCCGCCGCCGGGTTCGGTAATGGCCAGTGCGGAAATTTTCTCACCACTGAGTACCGAGGGGACGATCTGTTCGCGCACTTCTTTCTTTGCCCACTTGGCAACGGGTGGCAGGCCAATATCCAGGGAGCCCAAACTGGCAACGAAACCACCGGAGGTGGAGCGCATCAGTTCTTCGGAAACTGCAACTTTCAAAAACACATCGCCGGCCCCCACGCCTCCCAGTGCTTCCGGAAAGCCGACGGCGAGCAGCCCGGCGTCACCTGCCTTTCTGAAGATTTCACGAGGAAATTCACCGACTTCTTCCCATTCATCGATATGGGGAAGAACGTGCGTGGTGATGAATTTGCGCGCACTCAAACGTGCCTGTTCATGAGTATCGTTGAAGTAATCGGACACGATGAGCCACCCTGTTCAGAATTTATGCGAGGTAGTGTCGCGCAATTTCGGATACCAAGCAAGCGCTTGGTCAGGGTGTAGGTGGAGACAAAAAAACTGGCCTGAGATGCCAGCTTTTTGTCGCGCCGTCGGGATCAGGTACCGTTTCGGGGAATGCTCTCAACCCCGGTGCTGGTGCCGATCAACAGCAGGTCAGCCGGGCGGCGGGCGAACAGCCCGTTGGTGACCACGCCCACAATGCTGTTCAATCGTTCCTCAACCTGAATCGGGCGGGAAATGTCCATGTTGTATATATCCAGAATAATGTTGCCGTTGTCGGTCGTGAAGCCGTCCCGGTATACCGGGTCGCCGCCCAACTTGACGATTTCACGGCCAACGTGGCTCCTGGCCATGGGAATAACCTCTACCGGTAAAGGAAAGTCGCCCAGCACGTCCACCTTTTTGGACTCGTCAGCTATGCAGATAAAGGTCCTGGCGACCTCCGCAACAATTTTCTCGCGGGTCAGCGCACCACCACCACCTTTGATCAGTTCAAGGCGCTCGTTGGTTTCATCGGCACCGTCTACGTAGAACTCCAGGTCGCCAACGCTGTTTAAGTCATAAACCGGAATGCCGTGGCTTTTCAGGCGCTCAGCCGTCGCCTCAGAGCTGGCAACAGCGCCGTCGAACTCGGTTCTCAGATCGGCAAGCATGTCGATAAAAAAGTTGGCCGTGCTTCCTGTGCCAACGCCGATAACAGTGTCGCGCTCCAAACGAGGGGCAATGTAATCCACGGCGGCTTTGGCAACGGCTTTCTTGAGTTCGTCCTGGGTCATCGGGCACTCCGGGTAAAAATCTTGTGAGTTCGGGGCCATTATAGCGCTTAAGGACGCTGGGCTTATAGACGGCTGTGGTGCAAACTTTCTACACTGTCCGTTTTCCCCGACCATCCATCAGCAACCGGAACCAACATGCCGCAACGCTACATCAAGAAGATTCTCGATGCGCGCGTCTATGACGTGGCCATTGAAACACCCCTCACTGAAGCCCGCAGCCTGTCCAAGCGCTTTGGCAACAATATTATGCTCAAGCGGGAAGACCTTCAGCCGGTGTTTTCCTTCAAGATTCGCGGCGCGTACAACCGGATTGTCCAGTTGTCAGAAGAGCAGAAATCCAAGGGGGTTATCTGTGCCTCTGCCGGTAACCATGCTCAGGGTGTGGCACTGGCGGCTAAAGAGCTGGGAATCAAGGCTGTTATTGTTATGCCGCAGACCACGCCGGAGATCAAGGTGCGCTCGGTACGGGACCATGGCGCGCGGGTTGTGCTCAAGGGTGATGCCTTTGATGAAGCCGCTGCTCACGCCCAAGGGCTGGTTGAGAAGCATGGCTACACCTACATACCACCGTACGACGATCCGGATGTGATCGCCGGGCAGGGCACCGTTGCCATGGAGATGCTGTGGCAGTTCAGCAAGCCTATTCACGCGGTGTTTATTTGTGTGGGCGGTGGCGGCCTGATCGCCGGCATGGCTGCGTACATCAAGTATCTGCGCCCCGAAATCAAGGTGATCGGCGTGGAGCCTGACGACTCCAATTGCCTGCAGGCGGCCATGAAAGCAGGCAAGCGCGTGATTCTGGACGAAGTGGGTATTTTTGCGGACGGAGTGGCGGTAAAGCAGATCGGGAAATATCCCTGGGAGATTTGCAAGGACCACGTGGATGAGGTGATCACCGTCTCCACCGACGAAATTTGCGCCGCCATCAAGGATATCTTCGAAGACACACGCTCGATCTCAGAGCCTGCCGGTGCGTTGGGTGTTGCTGGCATAAAGAAGTACATCGAGAGGGAAAAGATCGAGAATGAAAACCTGATCGCCACCCTCAGTGGCGCCAACATGAATTTCGATCGCCTGCGCTACATTTCCGAACGCACGGAAATTGGCGAGAAGCGTGAGGCTATTCTTGCGGTGACCATTCCCGAGAAGCCGGGGGCCTTCAAGACCTTTATCAACGGCTTGCATAAACGCAGCATCACCGAATTCAACTATCGTTACGCCGATGCAGGTCAGGCGACCATTTTTGTGGGTGTTCAGGTGCAGGCCGGTGGCTTGGGTCGGGACGAACTGGTGCAGGATCTTCGTGAAAACGGCTACTCAGTTCTCGACCTGACTGACAGCGATATGGCCAAACAGCACATTCGCCACATGGTTGGCGGCCATGCGCTCACGATTGCCAATGAGAAGGTATTCCAGTTTGAGTTTCCGGAACGCCCGGGAGCCCTGCTGAAATTCCTGATGTCGCTGGGCACGCGCTGGAATATTTCCATGTTCCATTACCGCAATCACGGTGCGGCATACAGTCGGGTACTGCTGGGTGCACAGGTAGATGATGACGAAGTAAAAGACTTTGAAGCGATGCTTGAAAAAGTGGGTTTCCGTTATGAAAACATGACGGACAACGAAGCCTATCAACTGTTCCTTGGAGCTGGGAACGGTAAGCGGCCTTAGCCTGCAAATACGGTCTGCCCGGAAGTTCGCTTCCGGGTTGGCCCCTGCGGACCATTTTTCTGAATGCCCCGCCAGCTTTCTTACTGAACTTTAATCTGTCAAAAATTGTAAAAGTCAGGATGCGTGTTAGTCTTTCGTCAAATTCTTGGAAACAAGAATAGCTAACTGATTTCCCGCAGAATTAACCTTATCTGGAACAGGAATACGCGTCATGGGTGGCAAGCCTGATATTATCCGGGCAATTGTGCTGATTTTTGCTGTCGGCCTTGTTATCACCGGGTTTACTTCGCTTCAGGCGTCGGAAGACAAGCCCTCCGCGGCCGTGGTGAAAAGTTCTGTTGCTGCAGACTCCGTACAGATGACCAAATCCCCGCTGGCCCGCTAAAGCTTCCCCTGAGCTATTTGACCCGATAAAGCTGCCTGTCTGTCACCACGCTGTGCAGCGGCACATCCCAGGGTTCTACCGGCAGTTTTTTCACTTTCTGAAAATCGTGCGCCAGGCCAATCAGTTTCGGCGCCAGCCTTGGCCGCTGACGGCTGAACGCAAAAGTTCGATCATAGAATCCGCCTCCCATTCCCAGCCGCCCACCGTTTTCATCAAACCCAACCAGTGGGAACAACACGGCGTCCAGCGCCCAGGCGGGTCGCCTGAGTCCACTGCTGAATGCGGGTTCGGGAATGCCAAAGCGATTGGCTGTCAATTCAACGCCATCGTAGTAGGGGCTGAAAACCAGTTTGCCCGGATGAATCGGGTGCAGCACCGGCAGGTAAAGGTGAATACCTTTGCGCCGAGCCATAGCCATATAGGGGTGCGGGTCAATCTCGCCATCGTTGGGCAGGTAGATAGCTACGTGTCTGGCTCTGTGTAAGTCCGGATTCTTGATCAGGTTCAGAGCAAGGGAAGCCGAGGCTTGTTCCTGTTCCAGGGGCGACAGCATACGCCGCTGCTGACGCAGTTTTTTGCGCAGTTCGTTGCGAGACAAGAGGGGTAAATCGGGTTCAGAAGGGTGTGAGTCGGTAGTCTGGCTCAAAATGAAGCTTCCCGGGCTGCCGTTATCGGATGTAGCCCTTGAACCCAAAGTTCAAGGTCGGTGGCCGCTGTGACATATTAGGCTTTCCCCTTGCGGGGACGTGCTCACAATGCCCTAGAGTAGCCACCTGGGTAAAGCGCATCGGCTCGAGGACGAATCCGACCAGCGAACAGCCCAGGAAGTAGATTCATTATAGGGCCAGACCCGGGGCCGATTGCAACACCTATCGGGGAATCTCCCTAGGTTCAATGGTTTGAGTGTTCCCCGAGAGCGCCTTCCAGCTTGTTGTCCATGGCTTTGAGCAGAGTGCTGGTGGCATCTGACATGGTATCCCGTTCAAGCAGTTCGTGGGTCATGTTCAGGGCCGCCATCACGGCAATACGTTCAGTTCCGAACACCTTGCCGCCGGTGCGTATTTCACGCATTTTGCTGTCCAGATGCCTGGCAGCGCGAATAAGGGCTTCCTGTTCTTCTGCCGGGCAGGCGACCAGGTACTCCTTATCGAGAATTTTCACCTCAACAGTAGTGGATTGCTTGGACATTAATGATGCTCCAGCGCCCGAAGGCGGCCGATCATGGCTTCGATCTTGTTTTTTGCAAGATCATTTTTGTGCATAAGCTGGGACCGTTCCCGGTTCCAGTCATCCTGCAACTGCCTGAAGTTTGCGTTGCTCTGCTCCAGTTTTTGGCAGTGTTCGATCAGCTTGTCCAGCTTGTCCGCTAATGCTTGTACTTCGGACTGTTCCATGACGTGCTCAGCATAGGTTGAAGTTATTGCGACTAACTATAAGTGCGCGCGCCATAGCGGTCAATTTACAGGCATGTCATGAGATGGCTGCTTACTGTTATTTGGCTCTCGGGTGAGACCCGGATCACGCTTCACCGGGGCTCCCAAAACCTTGGTAACGGCTATGTCGCCAGGCACTGAGTGCCGGCGCCAGAGCCACCAGTACTGCGGCCAGGGGCACGGATATCAACAAAGCCCATTCTTCAATATTCAGTGGGCGCAACTGTATCTGAACCCCGTAGTTCGTCAACAGCCAAGGGCCAAGCATTGAAATCGCAAAAGCGCTCAACCCAAGCGACGTCACGCAGGCTACGACGGCAAGGCCCAGACATTCGATAAGGTAGAGACTTGCGATCAGGCCGGGAGACGCGCCCGTAGCGCGCAGAATCGCTATTTCGTGCGCTCGCTGGGTTTGCAGCGTGAGCAGCACTGCGACCAGTCCGATCAGGCTGGTAATTACCACAAAGCCGGTAATGCCCAGCAGCGCCCGCTCGAACTGGCTCATCAGGCGCCAAAGCTCGCTTAGCGCGACACCTGGCAAAATGGCAGAGAGGGGCTCTCCTGCGTACTGGTTAAGTTCACGTTGCACGCGAAATGTCAGTATTTTGTGATCCAGTCCGGCGAAAACAGCAGTGATAGCGCTGGGTGAAAAATCCCGGCCCTCTGCCTGCTCGGGCGTCAATGTGCGACCGGGTATGGCAACGCCCGACTCCCAACCTACATGCATGGCCTCCATGCCCTGCAGGCTGATATAGACAGCCTGGTCCACAGGCGTGCCCGTGGCTTCAAGAGTGCCGGTTACCGTGAAGGGCGTATCCTTGTGGTTCGAGAAGCTGGTGCGCCCGCCACCATGAGAAAGTATGATTTCATCGCCTATGCGGTGGTTTAGCGTTCTGGCAACACCTGCGCCCAGAACTACATCGAAAACTCCATCAAACCATTGGCCGTCAGTCAGATTCAGGGGCTGCCCACGACCAACCCGGAAGTGCTCTCCGAAGTCTTTGCTTGTGCCTACAACCCGGAAACCCTTGTAACTGTCACCCAGAGAAATGGGGATCAGCCAATCAATGCGCGTGTCTTGTTCGAGCTCCTGAAAGGTCGACCACCGGATATTGTTGGTGGCGTCCCCAATATGGAACACCGTATACAGCAGCAAATTGAGCTGGCCGCTGCGGGCGCCGATGATCAGATCGGTATCGCTGATGGTGCTGGTAAAGGATTGCTTCACCTCTGTGCGCAGATACTGGATGCCGAGCAGCAAGGTAACGCTCAGGGTGAGAGTCAGGCACACCAGAGCCAACACTTTGCGCCGGTGCCAAAGGCTTGCACCTGCCAATGAAATTGCCAGGCGAGCCTTCATGCGGGCACCTGCTCAAGTTGGAGTTGATGGTGAAAGTGCCTGGCCAGGGAACGGTCATGGCTGACAAACAGCACGGAGGTATTGCGCTCTTCTGCCATGGTCAGCAGCAGGTTGATGAAGCGGTCGCGGTTGTCGCTGTCCAGTGCGGATGTGGGCTCGTCCGCCAGAATAATCTCCGGGGCTCCGATCAATGCCCGTGCTGCAGCGATGCGCTGTTGCTGGCCAATACTGAGCTGGGTGACTTTCCGCTGCCAATGGCTTTGCGGAATGGCCAGGGCCGTCAGCAATCTCTGAGCTGCCGGCGTGGGAGCTTTGCCGGTGGTAGTTTTTCGGCGTTGCGAGAGCCTGCATGGCAGTGACACATTGGCCTCGGCTGTGAGGTAGGGCACCAGATTGAACTGCTGGAATATCACACCGATGTGGTCCGCCCGGAAGCGGTCACGTTTACCCGCGTCAAGCTTGTGGATGTCAGCGCCCAGTAATCTGATTGAGCCCGTCGCTGGCGCGAGCATTCCGGCCAGTAGGCTCAGGAAGGTGCTTTTGCCAGTACCGCTTGGGCCGTGAAGGAACAGATGTTCTCCCCGGGGTAGGCTGAGGTCCGGGAACGCGAGTGGCGGGTGCTGGCTGTCCCAGCAAAAGGTGAGATTTTTGACTTCGAGTGCTGCAGGTACATATTCGGAGCTACGCGCACCGGATTCTGGTTGTCTGTTCATGTTGATCGTTGTCTGCCCCGTGTATTATGTCTGGCTTACATTCGCCGACGCGTGTCTGGCTATCTGGCTTTTCGGAGAGCTTTGCTAATGTTCCAATCTTTACGTTGCCCTGCCGGGGCGCTGCTCCTGGCTCTATTGGTTTTCTTGCTGAGCTTTCCCATGTCAGCTTACTCGGAACCGCGCGAAATCGACTGGCTGGAGCTGATGCCTGCCGAGGATCTGGCCCTGCTCGAAAATATGCCAGACGTGGTGCATGAGGGTGACGGCCCACCTTTGCTGCCAGATGAGATCATGACCGGCAGGGTTGTTCCTGAGATGGCTGATATTGAAGGCCGAATCCCCGGATTTGTGGTGCCCCTGAAGACAACCAAAGACATGCGCATTCTGGAGTTTTTCCTGGTGCCTTATTACGGTGCCTGCATTCATGTGCCGCCTCCGCCGCCCAACCAGATCATCCATATCAAGTATAAGCAGGGGTTCAAACTCGATGCCCTGTACGATCCCGTGTGGGTTAAGGGCACGCTTGTCATAGACCGAACGGAAACAGCGGTCGGTACGTCTTCATATTCCATGGTAGCAAAAGCGGTCGAACCTTATGAGGAATAGCTTCAGCGCTCAAGTTTGAACGAGCTCTCCCCACGCCCCAGGCGGGTTGCACCTTGCCCGTTCGGGCCGGCCCAGGCAATGTCGAGTTGTTCCAGAGCCGGAAAGTGTTTGGTGACAGGCGTTGTCAGTGATGCTGGCTTGTCCAGCCCGATGCAGCTCAGAGTCTGCGTGACAGTGATGTCGGCGTGCTGACCCTGTTCATCGTGGCTGTGCCTGTCATGATCGTGACCGCCTGCAACCTCATGCTGAATGGTGCTGGCCTGTATCTCACAGGTTGATTTCAGAGTGTTAACCAGCGGATTCTCGCTCAGCCAATGGCTGACGCGCTCTGCAATCTGATGTTGCTCTGGTGTGCGTGGATGGTGTTCGAACCCAAACATGTTCCCAGCCGGTGACATGAGCAGTATCTCAATCTGACCGTTGCCGATGGCAAGTTGCATTTCGGCATGGCCATGTTGGTGTGAACCGGGGTTGTCTGCCGCGATTGACTGTGTGCTGGTCAGCGCTGAGGCGATGGATAAGGCCAGAAATTTTTTGAAGAGCATACCTTCGTCCCTGAGAGTTTATTGATATGTTATAACATATTGTTCTCTTGCTCGCCGAAAATCAACAGGCGTATGCCGCGTGATTGTGTGAGCAGCGCGCGAAGAGTGTCTTGAAGACACCTGAATGCTAGGATAGAGCCCTAACTTCACAACACAGGATTGTCTTGGTTCATGTCAGAAACCGACACTGCCAGCGCGGCGCATGCCGCTGAATTCGAGCGCTGGGCGAATGTTTTTACTGCCCACAAAGCGTTCAGCCATCCTTCCGAGCTTCATGGTGCCCTTTGTGGCCGTCTGGCTGCTGGTTCCCGCATTGAGGAAGACGAATGGCTTGCCATGGTTTGCGAACACATGGGGTTGCCTGAAAGTGCAGCTGCGGAGGCCGATGACCTGTCCGTCTTCATGAACGAAGCGTACGAACGGGTGCTGGTGTTTTTGAAGTCAGCGGATATGAGCTTTCATCCCCTGTTGCCTGACGATGATTATGCCATCGATCAACGCCTTGAAGCCCTTGTGGCCTGGGTGCGTGGTTTTCTCGAGGGCATGGCCTTGTCTGCCGGGGAGTCTCTTGGCGAAGCGCCGGATGAGATTCGCGAGCTTATTGAAGATATGGTGGCTATCAGTCAGGTTTCTGAAGAACAGGAATCAGACCAGGAAAGCGAGCAGCAGCTGGTGGAAATAACCGAGTACATCCGGCTCGGGGCTTTGGCCGTATTCACCGAGTTCAACCCTCCGGAAAAACCGGCGTCGCAAGCACCAACGCTGCACTGATCATGTCAAACAATGCGGGAGAACCTATGCCGTCCATTATACCCGTCAAGGAATTCGCCGAGCGCCGTAGCAAACTGATGGAGCGCATGGCGCCGGACAGTATTGCCATTATTCCGGCCGCGCCGGAGCGCGTTCGTAACCGCGATGTGCTGCACCCTTTCCGCCAGGACAGCGATTTCCAGTACCTGACCGGTTTTGGTGAGCCTGAGGCGGTACTGGTACTGATCCCTGGCCGTGAGCACGGAGAGTCGGTGCTGTTCTGCAAAGAGAAAAACCCTGAAAAGGAACTGTGGGATGGTTTTCTGGTGGGGCCTGAGGGCGCGATTGAGCGCTACGGCCTGGACGATGCTTTCCCGGTGGCGGATATCGACGACATTCTGCCGGGCATGATTGAAGGTCGCAGCCGGGTGTATTACCCGCTGGGCAAGGATCAGGGCTTCGATACCCGGGTGATGGACTGGGTCAAGGTTATCCGCAGCAAGGTGAAAAGCGGTGCGCATCCTCCGGGTGAATTCGTGGCGTTGGAGCATCTTCTTCACGATCTTCGGCTGTACAAAAGCGCCAACGAAATCAAGGCCATGGCCAAAGCAGGTCAGATAAGCTCAGAAGCCCATTGCCGTGCCATGAAGCGTGCCCGCAAGGGTGGTTACGAATACAACCTTGAGGCCGAGCTGATCCATACGTTTATGGATCACGGCTCCCGCTCCACGGCCTATCCATCCATTGTTGGTGGCGGTGCCAATGGCTGTATTTTGCACTACATCGAAAACACCGCGCCCCTGAATGACGGTGATCTGGTGCTGATCGATGCGGGCTGTGAGGTAGAATGCTACGCCTCCGACATTACCCGCACCTTCCCGGTCAACGGCAAATTCAGCCCTGAACAGCGGGCAGTCTACGACGTGGTGTTGGAGGCTCAATACGCGGCCATTGATGCAGTGCGCCCCGGCAATCACTGGAACCACCCCCATGAGGCAGCGTTGAGAGTGTTGACCGGCGGCCTGATTGACCTGGGCATTTTGTCAGGCACGGTTGACGACGCCATTGCCAGCGAAGCCTTCAAGCCGTTCTTTATGCACCGCACGGGTCATTGGCTTGGCCTGGATGTGCACGATGTGGGCGACTATAAAATTGGTGACGCATGGCGGCTGCTTGAGCCGGGCATGGCGCTCACGGTTGAGCCCGGCTTGTATATCGCACCGGGCAATACGGATGTCGATGAAAAGTGGCGCGGTATCGGTATTCGTATTGAAGACGACGTAGTGGTTACCAAAGAGGGGCACCGTGTATTAACCGACGGCGTGCCCAAGACCATTGAAGAGATCGAAGCACTGATGGCGGGATGAGCCTGTGAAACACTCCGATACCGATGTGATCATTGCCGGCGGAGGGCTGGCGGGTGCTACGTTGGCACTGGCGCTTGCCAAGGCTGCTCCTGCGTTGAGGGTAACCGTGGCTGAGGCATTTCCACTGTCTGCGGATGCCCTGCCGGATGCCTATCAGCCCAGTTATGATGCACGGTCCACTGCGTTAGCCTGGGGCTCGCGACTGATTTTTGAAGAGCTCGGGCTTTGGCAGCGGATATCGGAACATGCGACGCCCATTCAGCACATTCATGTGTCTGATCGGGGGCGTTTCGGTGCCACTCGCCTGAATGCCAAAGAGTATGAACAGCAAGCCTTGGGCTATGTGGTGGATAACCGCTGGATGGGCCTTTGCCTGATGCGGGAGTTGCTCGAAACAAACATCCAGTGGCAGGCGCCCGCTGAAGTCACGGACATGACGCCGTCCGAACAGGGCGTGGGTGTTACCCTGAAGACCGGCGATGCGGTCCGCACTGTAACGGCGCAATGCCTGATTGTCGCAGACGGTGGCCGTTCCGGGTTGAGAGAAAAACTCGGCTTCCAGCCAAGCCATCACAACTATGGCCAGAATGCGCTGATTGCCAACGTGTCCACCAGCGACAGTCATCAGTTCGCTGCATTCGAACGTTTCACCGACGCTGGCCCCATGGCGATGTTGCCACACGGCTCACCCTCCCGGGCAGGGCATCAATCCGCACTGGTGTGGACGTTGAGCGACCAGGAGCTCGAAGCGGTTCTGGCCATGCCAGATAGCGATAAATGCCAGCGGCTTCAGGAGCGCTTTGGCTGGCGGCTGGGGCGGTTCACCCGGATAGGCGAGTGCAACTATTATCCCCTGACGCTGACCACAGTCGATGAGCCAGTAAGGCCGGGTGTCGCGCTTGTAGGCAATGCTGCACACGCCTTGCACCCGGTTGCCGGACAGGGCTTCAATCTCGCACTGCGGGGCTTGATGACGTTGGTAGAGCAGTTCCGGTTGGCGGCTGAGCAAGGCCAGCCAGCGGGTGACTTTCAGATTTTGCGCCGTTATCACGAGTTGCATCGACCGGATTGGCGGCAGACCGTGCAGTTTTCGGATTCACTGATCCGTATCTTTGGCCAATCCCCGGCACCAGTGGCGGCAGCAAGGGACGCAGGGCTGATTGGCCTGGATCTTCTGCCCGGAGCCAAACGCCTGTTTGCGCGCAACGCTATGGGCACCGGCGGGCGCCGTGCCGTCATCAACAAGCCTGGATTCAATGAAAAGCCAATTCGCGATCAGCTCGAGACCTCAGAACATGAGTGATGCCAGAGTGTTCGATATTCTCGTGGTCGGCGGTGGCATGACCGGCACAGCTCTCGCTCTTGGCCTGTCCCGTCAGGGTTGGCAGGTTGGATTGATCGAAGGCGGAGACCGCGACACTCTGCTGCAGGCTCCATCTCCTGTTGAGCGTGTGGCGGATTTTGAGCCCCGTGTCAGCGCCATCTCCGTAGCAAGCCAGCAGTTGCTGGAATCCCTGGGTGCCTGGCAGGGTGTCGTGGCCGGTCGCCATTGTCCCTATCAGGGTATGACCGTGTGGGACGGAGACGGCACCGGGCGTATCCATTTTGATGCGGCCGAATTGCAGGCCCGCGCCTTGGGTACGATTGTTGAAAACCGCAGCCTGGTCCGGGCCTTGTTCGAGGTTGTTGAAACCAGCGATGTTGAGCTGATTGATAGTGTGCAGGTTACTAGCTGTGCGCAGGCTGGTGACCATCGCAGTATTGAGCTTGCGGATGGCCGCACACTGATGGCCTGCCTTGTGATCGCGGCGGATGGCGCCAACTCCCGGTTGCGGCAATGGGCAGGATTGCCTACCCGTGAATGGGATTACGATCAGCAAGCGATTGTGTGCACCGTGCGCACGGCCCAAAGTCACCGATACACCGCCTGGCAGCGGTTTTCTCAAACCGGACCGCTGGCGTTTTTGCCGCTGGCAACGGAAAGCGGTGATGAGCACTTCTGCTCCATCGTTTGGTCGCAGGATACCGAAGAAGCTCGCCGCCTGATGGCTCTGGATGATGCAACCTATGCGGCTGAACTGGAACGGGCGATCGAACGAGAACTCGGCGCCGTTGAAGCCGTGTCCCAGCGTTTTGCCTTCCCGCTCAGGCAGCGCCATGCCAAAGATTATATTGCTCCCGGTTTTGCGCTGGTGGGTGATGCCGCTCATACCATTCACCCGCTTGCGGGCCAGGGCGCTAACCTCGGGTACGGCGATGTCCGGGTTATGCTGGAGGAGTTGGCGAAAGCAAAAGGCACCGGTTTGAGCCCCGCTCACGAATTGGTGCTGGCGCGCTATCAGCGCCGTCGCAAGGGCGAGAATTTGGCTATGATGGCTGCCATGGAAGGTTTCAAACAATTGTTTGGGCGTGATGAGCTGCCGCTGAGATGGCTGAGAAATACCGGCATGCGTTGGCTTGACGGGCTTGGCCCGGTTAAAAACCGGATTGCCGCTGAGGCCATGGGCCTTATTCTTTAAACGGCTACCACAATAAAGGATCTGCACTGATGGCAGGAACCAGTCTGCTCATGCTCATCGACGACATTGCGACACTGCTCGATGATGTTTCCCTGATGACCAAAGCCGCAACCAAGAAAACAGCCGGTGTTCTCGGGGACGACCTCGCCCTGAACGCGCAACAGGTAACCGGTGTAAAGCCGGCCCGGGAGTTGCCTGTCGTCTGGGCAGTTGCCAAAGGCTCGATGGTGAACAAGGTAATTCTTGTGCCGGCCGCCGTCGCGATCAGTTTTTTTGTGCCCTGGCTGGTTACGCCGTTATTAATGCTCGGCGGTGCCTTCCTGTGCTTTGAAGGGGCAGAAAAACTGGCACATAAATTTCTGCATGCAGAGGAAAATGAAAAGAACAAAAAGCAGCTGCGCGAGGCTCTGAAGCAGCCTGATGTGGATCTGAAAGTCCTGGAAAAGCGAAAGATAAAAGGCGCTATCCGAACAGACTTCATTCTGTCCGCAGAGATTATAGCCATCACTCTCGGAGTGGTTGCGGCGGCGAGCATCGGGATGCAGTTTGCGGTGCTCTCGGTGGTGGCAGTGGGGGTTACGGTATTTGTCTACGGCCTGGTGGCAGGTATCGTGAAGCTGGATGACGTAGGCCTCTACCTGAGCCAGAAAGACAGTGCGCTGGCTCAACGGTTAGGCAATGGCATTCTCTGGCTTGCCCCCTATCTTATGAAAACCTTATCCATATTTGGCACTCTTGCCATGTTCCTGGTGGGCGGTGGCATCCTTGTGCACGGTATCCCGCCGGTTTATGAAGCTATCGAACACTTTGCTGCGGATTTTGGTGGCCTCTCGGCAACACTGATTCCTATGCTGGCCAATGGCTTGTTCGGCCTGCTGTCGGGTGCGTTGCTGGTGGCGGTGCTTACGCCTGTACTGCGGATTTGGGAAGCGAGGTCAAACGCTTCCTGAATTTACATTACAGGCAGGCGTCAAATAGCCGGCTGACGAGAACGGGCACGGCCGTTTCCACCCGCAGAATGCGTGGCCCCAGATGAACGCTCTGGCATCCAGCTTCTTCCAGCTTACCCACTTCGTAAGGAGTGAAGCCACCCTCCGGCCCTATGCACAGCGCAGAGGGCGTGTTCAGGTGCGTGGGGCAGGGCATAGCAGTGCCCGGGTGTGCTACCAGGGCTTGTTTGCCGTTCAGCAGGGCGGGCAGCTCATCTTCCACGAAGGGTTTGAACAGCTTGCGAATGTGCACACTAGGCATGATCGTATCTTTTGCCTGCTCAAGCCCGAGGGTCAGGTTCTCCCTCAGGTTTTGATCCGACAGCCAAGGCGTCTGCCAGAAGCTCTTTTCCACCTTGTAGCTGTTGATCAGCCAAATGTCCTTGATACCCAGTGTCGCGCTGGTTTGCAGAATACGGCGGAACATTTTGGGCCGGGGCATGGCCAGGATAAGCGTAAGGGGTAGGAGGGGCGGTGGTTGCTGATCAAGCACAACAACCAATTCAGCTTCAGAATCCGTAAGCTTTATCACTTCTCCAAGCCCCATCAGGCCGTTTACTCGGCCAACTGGAAGCTGATCTCCTGTGGATGCGCCGAGTACAGACCGGATGTGTTCAAGCCGGCGGCCCCGCAGCACCACGCGGTCGGGCGCAACAAAGTCCTCATTAAACAGTAAGGCCAGGTTCATTCAGAGGATGGCTCGTCGGCATCCGGCTCCGATACTTCACGCACGGCCAGACGGCCAAATAAAATGCCGAGCTCGAACAGAATCCACATGGGCACAGCCAGAAGTGTCTGGGAGATGATGTCTGGCGGTGTCAGCATCATGCCGATCACGAAGCACCCCACCACCACGTATGGCCGTTTCGCCGCCAGATCTGCCGGTGTTGTTGCGCCGCTGAGGATTAGCAGAATGGTGGCAATGGGGATCTCGAAGGCGATCCCGAAGGCGAAAAACATCTTCAACACGAAGTTCAGGTAGCTGCTGATGTCTGGCAGTTCAACAATACCTTCGGGGCCTATGGCCGTGAAAAAGCCAAACACCAGAGGGAATACCACGTAATACGCAAACGCAGCGCCCAGATAGAACAGGATGACGGAGGTAAACAGCAGCGGAAACGCCAGGCGTTTTTCATGGGCATAGAGCCCCGGTGCAACAAAGCTCCAGAGCTGGTAAAGAATGATCGGAATAGCTGCAAAAACTGACAAAAACAGCGCCAGTTTAAGAGGCGCAAAAAACGGCGAGGTGATGTCCGTTGCGATCATTGTTTGCCCGATCGGCAGTAGTGATCGGATAGGCTCAGACAGCCATAGATACAGTTCGTTGGCAAAGGGGTAAATGGCCGCAAAACAGATCACCACAGCCAGAACCATTTTCAGCAAGCGGTTGCGAAGTTCCAGCAAATGTTCAACCAGAGGCATTTCCGGGTGGCCGGCCGAAGTGTCCTTGTAGTCCGGGCCTTTACCCTCCGTTTTTGCATTCATGAAGACTTGTCCGAGGGTTTTTGCGCGACGTCTGGCTGAGCCAATGGGTTCTCACCGGAGTCTGTTTTTGTCTCACTTTTCGGGCTATCGAAAGTCATAGCCTGTTTGTCTGTTGTCGGTTTGCTCGCGGGTTTGTCCGACATGATCATGTGTTCGTACTTCTTGGCTTCGTCCAAAGCGCCACGCACGGTTTTCTGAACGTCATCCAGGCCAACATCACCCGCGTCGCGAAGTTCCTTTCTGAGCTCATCGGCTTTCAGCTGCCGGTCGAGCTCTGAGGTAAACTGGCTGACCATGCGCCGGGCACCACCAACCCACCGCCCGGCCGCGCGGGCAGCGGTGGGTAGCCGTTCGGGACCAAGCACCAACAGAGCAATAACGCCGCAGATCAGCAGCTCAAGAAAGCCGATATCAAACATTCTGTCTGGTCTCAGCTTTTGGTTTTGTCCCTGGGCTTCTCGTCAGCCGCCTGACGGGTTTGCTCGTCGGCCTGGCCTTCCAGAGAGTCCGGGTCTTCCGATTTGGTGTCTTCGTCACTCATGGACTTTTTGAAGCCGCGAATGGCTCCGCCCAGGTCGGTACCAATGTTGCGCAGTTTTTTGGTTCCGAACAGCAGAATGACGATGCCCAGTACAATAAGAAGTTGCCAGATACTGATACCCATTTCGGGGGTCCTCGTTTAAATGTTTCTGTTCGTTGGTATTGTACGTTACCGGAGGCTGTTGGCGGAAACCCTCCAAAGAGGTATTGCTGCCTTACTGGTCTCGGGACGCTTTCTCTTCCAGGCCGGACAGGTCAAACCGGCTGTTCAGCTCGTCCAGAATATCCTTCGGGGACAGGCCCAGGCTGGAAAGCATCACCATGCTGTGAAACCAGAGATCCGCAGTTTCGCTGATTACCGCACGGGTGTCTCCAGAGTGTTCGGCATCCTTGGCGGCCAGCAATGTCTCTGTGCACTCTTCGCCGACTTTTTCCAATATCTTGTTCAGGCCTTTGGCATGGAGACTGGCGACGTAGGATTTTTCGGGGTCGGCTGCTTTGCGGGCTTCCAGAACCCGAGCCAGGTTTTCCAGGACATCACTCAACGCACACACTCCTCAATTGCTGCCATAGATGGCATCAGGGTCTTTAATAACGGGCTCAACGCTCTCCCATCGGTTGTCCTTCAGGGAGCGGTAAAAACAGCTGCGCCGGCCCGTATGACAGGCAATGCCGCCTTTTTGCTCGACCTTCAGCAAGATCACATCTTCATCACAGTCCAGGCGAATATCCCTAACAACCTGCTGATGCCCCGACGTCTCACCTTTGCGCCAGAGTTTACCTCGTGATCGCGACCAGTACACGGCCTGACCCTCTTCAGCCGTGAGGCGAAGTGATTCCCGGTTCATCCATGCCATCATCAGGATGTCGCCGGTGGCCGCATCCTGGGCGATTGCCGGAACCAGGCCGTCTGTCGTCCAGCGAATGGCTTCAAGCCAGTCTGAGTTGTTTACAGTATCGGGCAAATCTTTCATTTTTATGAATCCTGAGCTCTGAAGCGAAGCCGCCTGTAGTGCTTGAAACCTGGAATTGTGAAGGCTTCCTGTTTGTATGCGCAATGCTACCAGAACCGGCCGTCAATGCCTTCGTGATTAACAACAGCTTCTCTTGGTTCAAACGCAGGAGTGCAGTTCGGTGGATGTCAGCATCTGGACATTACTCCAAGGTCTAACGCGTGAGTTAACCAATGTTATGTGGTTCGCGGCCCGAACATGATGATAGCCATACCCACTAGCGCAACACCTGAACCAACCAAATCCCATGCCGTTGGCCTCACGCCATCAACGGCCCACAGCCAAAGTATTGCCGTAAAAATATAAACGCCACCATACGCAGCATAGACCCTGCCAGCAGCGGTGGGGTGCAGTGACAGTAGCCAGGCAAATGCCATAAGACTCAGCGCGCCCGGCACCAAAAGCCATATAGTTTTGCCCTCGCGAAGCCAGAGGTACGGCAAATAACAGCCAACAATTTCCGCCAACGCTGTAACAAGGAAAAGCCCAACCGTTTTCAACTCAGGCAACAAAACTGACCCCTTGGTAGTAACCTTTGAAAAAATAGACAAGCCATCCCTGCGCGCATCCGGTGAACCGGAACACAGGGGTGGCGGTTGTAACAAGGCAGGAACTACTGGGCGTTGTTGGAGAGGAAAGCCGAAAGGTTAGCTATGTCGTCGTCGCTCAGGTTCCGCGCATTGGGAATCATCAGGCTGGAGTTCGCCCCGACTTTCTCGCCCGCGCGATAGGTTTCCAGCCGAGACTGGAGGTAGTCTGCATCTTTTCCAGCCAAAGCAGGAAAGCTGGCCATACCCTTGGCGGTCGGCCCGTGGCACTGAGCGCAGTTGCTGGCGTATAGGCTCTTGCCTGCTGCCGTATCTGCCGCTTGGGCCTGGGCCAGACCTATAGCACAAGCCAACGCAAACAGCATTGTTCGCTTCATAAAGTGTCCTTCTACTTCTGGTGGGTACTGCACTGCCCGAGGGAAGTGCAGTCAGTCAGATAATCACTCAACAGTAAACCGGTGAACCTGGCCTTCATCAACGGTAACATAGAGCGCGCCATCCGGCCCCATCACCAGGCCGCGGAAACGGGCAGAACCCGCCGGTACCGGCATTTCGGTGATGTCCTGAACGGTTGGCCCATCGGCCCCCAGATCAATCACGTTGATACGCTGGCCTACCGGTGTACCACCAAAACCGATCCCCATAAAGCTGACTACCAAGCGGCCGTTCCAGTCACCCCACTGCTCACCGTCCAGAAAGGCAGCACTGCTTATGCCCTGGGAGTAGCCGTTGTTATTCCACAGCGGCTTCATGGCATCCGGATACGTTTCAAGGTCGGTCATGGGCATGTAGGCCGAGCGCTCCTCGGGGTCCATTCCCTCGTTTTGGTTCGGCTGGTAACCGCAGTAATCATCCGGGCAATCTCCCCGGCCTGCCATGTTTGGGCGCGGGTCCCAACCGCTGTTGCCACCCGGCACCAAGGCGTTTACTTCATCAGAATGCCAGGGACCGTGTTCGGTGACGATCGGCTGGTGGCTTTCCGGGTGAAATGCGATGCCCTGAACGTTGCGGTGACCGTAGGTGAATATGCGCGGGTCGAAACCCTCCGGTGTGGCATCGGCATTGCCGGGGGCCGCGTCGCCATTGCCGTCAATGCGCAAGACCTTGGCGCCCAGGTTGTCCCCGAATTGCGGCAGGCTACTGTTGTGGTTGTCGCCCGTTGTAACGTAAAGGAAGCCATCATCCGGGCTGAAGCGAATGCGACCCCCGTTGTGGGCGCCGGAGTCACCGAACGGATGATCCGTGGGCGCCTGTTTGTAGGGGATGTCTTTCACTATGTCGGTGCGATCAGACACGGTGGCCAGGTCACCGCCCACCTTCAGTCGTAACACCCGATTGGAAGCGGGGTTGTCGCCTACGCGATAAGCGGAATAGACGTAGATGGTGTGGTTATCCGCAAAATCTGGGTCCAGCGTAACGCCGTTCATGCCGGCCTGGCCGGAGCAGAACAGATCGTCAGTGGTCATGGCATAGCCTTCGGAACCGCTCATACCCAACAGGTTATTCACCGTGCCATCGGGCAACTGAACTGAGAGGCCCTTGCACTTTTCAGTGAAGAACATGGTGCCGTCGGGCATAAAGGCCAGATCCCACGGGCTTTCCAGTCCGTCCAAATACACATCTTGGCTTACCTCAGGCGCTTTAGCCTGCAGGGCCAGCGGCAAACTCACCAAAACGGCCGAGGCAGCCGCCACGCTGAGTGAACGAAGGGATGATTTATGACTCATGATGGTTGCCCCTTGATTGTTGTTGTCGTTACATTTTGTTACGCCATGAGATGAGTGTAGATCTACATTGAGAATGGTCAATTTTTAGTCAGCGCGCACTGTCAAAACTTACGATCAGGAGCCACCCATCTTGACCAACCTTGCCGCGACACCGGTATGTTGCGAGCCAGTTTCATTTTCGTGATGTGAGCCAAAAAGAGTAACCCATTGGCCCTCCTTCAACGCCAGATTCCCGTAGCCGGAATTGTCACCGCTACTTGCTACATACTCTCCAGCGTAGTTGAAATTAAATGTTCCGGGCGAGTCTTCGACAGGCCTTAACTCATAGCCCATGGAAAACTCCTGGGACGAAAGGAAACCCTCATCTTTGCCGGAAACGGAAGCCTGCAAAAGGTTTGAATTTTTGAGAAAATCTGGCAACAGATCTGATGGAGGGCTATCTGGTTTAGTGGCCTGGCACTCGCAGTACCGGACTTCCAGAAGCAATGGTTTGCTCGCCAAATAATCATCTGCGGTTGGCGGCCCGGCAAGTACGAAACCAGGGAGTGTGGATAGAACGAACAGGCTAGGTAATGTCATCCTTGGCATGATGCCTCCTTCTAGAAAGTTTTAGCGCCCGGTTCACGCGGCTTGTTAACTAGACTCCGAACCGGGATACATCTCATAGTCTCAGTACCGCATGTCCAATTTAAAGAGGGCCTTGTATCAAAAACCTGAAAACAGCATGTCCAACGCTACGGAAATTTCATCCTGTTGTTCAGCAAGGCTACCAACGCCAGAACGCAATTCACCTTCGGACACAGCAGCCATGTACTGAGTAGCCATGACTACCTCTTGACCCTCAATGCTAAATACAGGATTCAGCCTCTGAGCAGGGGACGGTGCCGAGGCTTTGGGCAACAGTGGCACGACAACTCGGGTGTTCAAACCACTGAGAAGGTCTGACTGAACGTCCAGTAGAAAGCCAGCCCCACCGTTATTTTCAAAGACATCGAAACGAGCCATCAGAGTTGGCGATGCTTTGTGAGAGGCAAGCCGTTAGCCTCGACGTATGCGTTCGAGCTTGCGAGGGCTTTGGCATTATCTTTCAGCCAGTTCGCCTGCTTATGAAGTTTCACAGCCTCCGCGATCCCAGCTTCTGCTGACCGCGAGACATTAATTCCCAAAACTTTTGCCTCTTTGAGAAGGGCGCTGTCCAGCGATAGGTTTGTTGGCTTTCGTATGGATTTGGTGGCTTCAGAAGCTTGCATGGTTCAGTCCTCGGAAGAAATGACACACCAATATTATGCGCATATTCTTTGCCCATCAACCCTGCGCGATGGCAAGCTTTGGTGCTGGCGTAAGAGAATTTCCGGGTCAGTGGCTTAGCGTCGCTATCACCGGTGCCAACCCCTTAGCGCAGATGGGGGGATTACCCGCCCACCTCAGTTGCCACTGCCATGCAACCGTTTGGCCTCTGCGATCCATGCTCGCAATAACACAGTCGAAAAACAGCGTCAGGCCGGGAGCCAAAATTGTGAGGGGCTAGGAACCTCGGCCAGGCGCCGAGGTTCGCACAAGTATTTTTGCGAGTTACTGCAGCATCAATGTGTATTTCAGTGGCTGCCACGCATAACCAGCACTCCTGCACCCGCAAGCAGTGCCCAAGTCCACAGTGGAGCATTCTTTGCCCATTCATGAGCTTCTGGCTGGGTGCCTATAACGGCTGCAGCAATCAGTGCCACGATGGTAATCCCGCGGCGCCAGCGTCGGTCGGTTCTGCGTTGTTGCTCCCGAAGCAGTGCCAGGGTGTCCTGGTTCTGTTTCTCTGTGGGGCCGGCGCCGCGCAGCTGCAGCAGGGCATCGTGAATCAGTTGTGGCATTTCAGGAGATTGTTCCAGCCATGAGGGCAGGTGGGTTTGCAAGGATTTGATCAGCCCCGCCGGCCCGATTCGCTTGCGCATCCAGCTTTCCAGGAAGGGTTGTGCGGTGCTCCACAGGTCGAGCTCCGGGTAAAGCTGGCGCCCCAGGCCTTCCACGTTAAGCAGGGTTTTTTGCAGTAAAACCAGCTGCGGCTGCACTTCCATGTTGAACCGGCGAGCCGTCTGGAACAGGCGAAGCAGGAAGTGGCCAAAGGAAATGTCTTTCAGGGGCTTTTCAAAAATCGGCTCGCATACCGTTCGGATGGCGGCTTCAAATTCATTCACCCGGGTATCTGGCGGCACCCAGCCGGACTGAATGTGGAGTTGGGCTACTTGCCGGTAGTCCCGGCGGAAGAAGGCGAGCAGGTTGCGTGCAAGGTAGCTTTGGTCGTCCGGCGCCAGAGTGCCGACAATGCCGAAATCAATGGCGATGTATTTCGGATCGGCGGGATTGGAAACGTCGACAAAAATGTTGCCCGGATGCATGTCTGCGTGGAAGAAGCTGTCGCGGAATACCTGGGTAAAGAAGATTTCAACGCCTTTTTCCGCCAGCACCTTCAGGTTCACGCCCGCCGCTTTCAGGGCCGGAACATCGGCAATGGGAATGCCGTGGATGCGCTCCATCACCATCACGGATTTGCGTGTGTAATCCCAGTCGATGAAGGGGATATAAATCAGCGGGGAATTGTCGAAATTACGGCGCAGCTGGCTGGCATTGGCGGCTTCCCGCTGCAGGTCCAGCTCGTCGTGAATGGTGGAATCGTAGTCTGCCACCACGTCTACGGGATGCAGGCGTTTGCCTTCCGTCCAGTATTTCTCGAGCAGGTTTGCCATCAGGTACATCAGGGCAAGATCCTGGTGGATCACTTTCTCGATGCCAGGGCGCAGCACCTTGACCACTACTTCCTGGCCGTTCAGCAGAGTCGCGGCATGGACCTGTGCCACAGAGGCTGAAGCCAAGGGGTCTGCACTGAACTCTTTGAACAATTCGGATACCGGCGCGCCAAGGGATTTTTCAATAATGTTGCGTGCGACATCGCTGGGGAACGGTGGTACGCGATCCTGCAGGGTTTTGAGCGAATCGGCCATGTCGTCGGGCAGCAAGTCACGGCGCGTAGACAGAATCTGGCCAAACTTCACAAACACCGGCCCGAGCTCTTCCAGAGCCAGGCGCAGGCGATCACCACGATCAAGCTTGGGCTGTGGGAAAAGGTGCCAGGGTGCCAGCAGGAAAAATAGCTTCAATGGCCCGGGAAGCTCCGCTATTGGGAGAAATATGTCGAGCCGGTAGCGGCAGAATACCCAGGAGATTCGGAACATTCTTTGCAGGCGGGTCACGGAGTCTCCGGTTTGTCAGTATTGCTGCGGCTTTCGATCTGGTTCAAGCGTGCTTCCAGGCGTTCTGTGCGCAGGCTGAGGGCATCGATATCCTCGAACGTGGCTTCCAGTTCGCGTCGGCCGGGTAGGGCACGGCTTTCTTCATGCACGTATTCTTCGATGTTGGCGTTCAGGGTGCTGAAAGCCTGGCGGCTCCAGCTCACTGAGTTGCGAATGCGCTTGCCGATAAAGTGGGCGGGTACGTCGCCAATGTGCCTTGCCATGGCAGCTTCCCAGTCCGGGTTGAGCTGGTCCAGCGCTCTTTGGAACTGGTGTGCGAGGGTGGTATCGCCAACGACTTCGAGGCGGTTGTCTGCGAACACGCGGCTGTCGCCCGTAGCCAGTGCAGCGAAGGCCAACGGTTTGCCGCTGATTTCAAGTGATGGGTGATCTGCGGGCTGGCTGCGTACCTGCACACTGTCGCCAACCCTGTGTAAAGAGCAGGTAAGGGAGATTGGATCGGTAATGCGGAACTGTACCGGCCCCTCAAGCGCCTTCAGCAGCGCTTGCTGGCCAGCAGGATCCAGTTCAAGCGCGTGGTTCAGTGCCCGCTCGATTATGGCTGTTATTGCCGTAAGCAGGGTCGGGCCAGGAAACATCAGGGTTTGATTCCCACGTGCAGGGCAACAATGCCGCCGGTCATGTTGTAGTACTTGCAGTTCACCAGGCCCGCGTTTTCCATCATGCCTTTGAGCGTATCCTGATCCGGGTGCATACGGATGGATTCGGCCAGGTACTTGTAACTCTCACTGTCGCCGGCGATGAGCTGGCCAATCAGCGGCAGAGCAGTGAAGGAGTAGGTGTCGTAGGCTTTGCTGAGCAGCGGGTTGGAGGGCTTGGAAAACTCCAGCACCATCAGTTTGCCGCCGGGTTTCAATACGCGGGTCATATCCCGCAGTGCCTGATCCTTGTCGGTCACGTTACGCAAGCCAAAGGCAATGGATACTGCGTTGAAGTTGTTATCCGGAAAAGGCAGGTGTTCGGCATCGGCTTGCACGTATTCAATGTTGCCGGCATAACCACGATCGGTCAGGCGGCTACGGCCAACCTGCAGCATGGAGGCGTTGATGTCGGCAAGAACCACTTTGCCGTCACGCCCAACCAGGTCCGAAAATTTCATGGTCAGGTCGCCGGTGCCGCCAGCGATGTCCAGCACCTGATGGCCGGGGCGCACGCCGGAAAGCTCAATGGTGAAGCGCTTCCACAACCGGTGGATCCCCATGGACATCAGATCGTTCATGAGGTCATATTTGCCCGCTACGCTATGAAAAACTTCGGCGACCTGGCCTGCCTTCTGGCTCTTGGGTACATCCCGGAAACCGAAATGTGTGACGTCGTCCTGGCCGTTGCCGGAACTGGCTGGCGTTTGTTGATCGCTCATGGGGCATGTCCTGTCAGAATCTGAACCCCGTATTCTAACGCTTGGCGGGGTTGCTACAAGGGTGGCTAGACGTTAAATACCGCCTTACACTGTAAAACCTTTCAATTTTGAAGAGAAAACTGACTCATGTCCGTAATCGATGTACATCGCGCCCACACCCTTGATAAAGAACATGCCCGCGAAGCGGCAGAAGCGCTTGCCAAGGATCTCTCCAGCAAGTTCGAGCTCGATTACCAGTGGGAGGGTGATCATCTCAAGTTCAAACGTTCCGGGGTAAAAGGCCACCTCAAGATTACCAGCGACGACCTCAACGTGCATCTGGAGCTGGGTATGCTGTTGCGGCCTTTCAAATCGCGGATTGAGCAAGAGATTCACAGTCAGCTGGACCAGATTCTGAAGGCCTGATCCTGCTTTCAAAAAGAAGCGGGAACCCGTTTTTAAAGGTCGTCCGGGAGCACAAACGGTTCCGGGTGACCGCTGAGAATGTTGGCCATAACCCGCTGCTCCCGGGTTACCAGCCGGTCGATCAGCACGTTCACCTTGTCCATCCTGCGAAACGCCGAATACCCTCTGTGAAGAAAATCGTGCAGATCGCTCAGGTCAGCCATTTCTGCGGGTGTACGGCTCATTGATAGCAGCCAACCCAGGGTGCGGTTGCGCACATAACGGTCGAGCTGCTGCCCCACATCAGCAACCAGCATCACCTGATGTTTGCGTTGTTCCAGTTTCTGGCTGGCGCGATACACCTCACAGTAGTGCTCAGCGGTGATCACTCTGGCATGCATGCCGCACTCATCAAGCAGTTCAGCCAGCTCAAGATCCAGTTGCTGGGTAATCAGGTTCAGCTCCACGAGCCCGGCAAGTGTTTCCAGCAGATGGTCTGGCAGCCACTTGACCATCTTCGGGAAGACCCTGTCTATGTTGTCGTCGCGCCGGGTCATGTTGGCGGGGGCATAAAGATCGGTGAGCAGGAATTCCAACCCATCCCGATAGCCGGGGTGCTGGTACAGGTCCTGGTGGGTCTGTTTCAGTCGCCTGGCCTGCCAGTCTGCCACGCTGAGTGCGCTGTCGAGCAGCCTGTGGTCCGCTCTGTAATGCCTGAAGTCGTGGTAGTCCAGTAACAGCTGCTGCAAGCGGCGGGCGCTTTTTGAGCGCACTTCCGTGCCAACAAGGCGCTCACGATACATGGGACCAGCTCCGGTAGATCTGTGTAGGGATTTGAATTTAGCTGGGTAGTTTACCGGAGGATAAGCGTGGGTGCAGTAACCCTGGGCTTCAGCCGTGTGCGGCAACAGGCAGGGATTCAAAGTCGGGCAGCCATTCCTTGCTGTCGAGCGTAACGAAGTGGCTTGGTGCCTGGGTCTCGATAATGCGCATGCTGGTCGGGCTCCTGCGCGCGCTGGCAAGCATGGCCGGGCGATCCAGAATACGGTCTACGCCGGCAATCAGGAAGGTGCCATGACGCACATGCCGGTATACGTCAGGATCGGTGCGTTCCATCCAGTCGAGAATGTTCTCTATATTGCGAACAATGGTCAGGTGGTCGCGGGTTGCGTAAAACAGCTTGCCGAGTAGCTGTTTCTTGCGCGGGTTCATTTTTCCAAAAAATGTTTGCCCGTAGGCAGACGCGGGTGCGCTGTTAATCAGGCGGATCACCCACGGCCACATGCCATGGCTGACGGGCTCCAGAATGGCGGACACCAGCGGGTGAATCTTGCCCTGTGGCAGTGCCGGCGCTTCAAGCACTACTTCTACGTCTTCGTAGAGTTCTGGCCGTTGTTTAATCGCCTCGAGAATCACGGCGCCACCCCGTGAATGGCCGTGAATGCGCACATGTCGGGTGCTGGGCAAGTTTGTCAACGCCTGGTTCAGAATGCAGGCATCGTATTCAATGGTGCCTTCCAGGTGTTTGATTGGCACTTCCCATTCCGGCGTTTCCGGTGTTACGCCGTTTACCGGTATATGGTAGTTGCTGCAGGTCAGCAGGATCAGTTCTGTGGTTGGGGCGTCGTAGGTTTGAGTGAAGTAGCAATGGTTTTCCAGAAAGCCATGTACGCCTATAACGGTATGCTCTGCCTCGCCGCTGTGATTGCGAACAGACACTGCGCCTTCACCAACACGAAAGACCCGCCCTGAGAACATTTCTGAATAGGCATGGTCGATCGGTTTGATCAGCTTGCGTATATGGCTTGCTTTCATATTGCCTCCACTCCCAGCACGGCGATAACTTGTTTTTGGTGTTTGGTCGTTTGACCTGGTTGTGCTGGTAACCCAGTTGTACTCCTGTTCGACCCGATCGGTATTGGCGCTGGCAACGCATTTACTGCTTTGCTGCGGCCAATCGGTATTCGCCGTGGCGTTTAATAACTATTACACCAAGCCTTATAACCAGTATAGAAGTGAAGGGATGTCAACGTGTAAATTTTTGTAACATGTCGTTGCCCGTGGCTTTGTGGAGCCGTTAGAGGATGTCTGGCACAATGCCGGGCACTGTGTTTTTTACTCCACCACTTCCGGGGACGTTCGGGATTGAGCCAAGAACAAACGCACCTCATGCTTCCTGCGGATTCAGCCTGGCTGGCTCTGGAGAACGCCCGGAACCCTATGACCATTACCGTCATGATGCGGGTGGATGGTCTCACCGCGCCCCGGCTCAGGGAGTTTTTACGGGTTTACTGGATGGCGTGGGAGCGCTTCCGGTACATGCCAGTCAAGCGTGCGCCAGCGTGGTGGTGGGAGCCGGATCCGGTTTTTGATCTCAGGCATCACCTGGATGTGGTGCTCGACCGCTTCACGGAATCTTCCCTTCAGGAGTGGGTGTCCGCTCGTCTGAACCAACCCCTGCCTTTTTACCGCCCGCTGTGGAAATTCTGGCTTGCGCCGAACGCCGAGGGTGGCTCGGTATTGCTGTTGCGGGTGCATCATTGCTATGCCGATGGCGTATCCCTTACGGGTATTTTTGACCGTTTGTGCCCCGCCTCACCACAGCAACATCCAGCGGTTTATGGAGCCCGGCAAACCGGGGATCTGGCACCCTGGATATCGGCGGCCAAAGGCCGGATTGAACAGTTGGTTGCCAGTGGTTTTGCACCGGAAACGGACACTGAAAAGCACCTCCGGAATCCGGTAGGCGAGGGTGAGCAGGCTGGCGGGTTGCTGGACCAAGTGGCCCGCAACGGCTTGAAACTGGTGAATGAATTCAGTGATTTTCTGGCAGAGCCAGAGGATACGCCGTCTGATCTCAAGCGCCCACTGCTGGGCCGGCGGCATTGCCGGTGGTCTGCGCCGGTTCCTATTGAACGGTTCAGATCAATCGCCAAAGCAACAAATGTAACCATCAACGACGTTCTGCTTAGCTGTGTGGCGGCAGCGGTTCGCCCGCGCCTCGGGATTTCCGGGGCGACTCTGGAAGATGCGGTAATGCACGCGGCCGTTCCTGTTGATATCCGCAGCCGTTTGCCGGATGACCTGCAGCCCGAGCCGGATTCTCTCGGCAATTACTTCGGTACGGTGTTTGTACCTTTGCCTGTGGACGGAGAGAGCGCTCTGGAGCGCCTCTACCGAATCAAGCAGGAAACCCGTCGGCTGAAAAAGAGCTGGCAGCCCGGAATTGCCTGGGGCCTGGCGTGCTGTTCATCCCTCATTCCTGAACCCCTGCGCCAGCCGCTTTCGGATGTTTTTTACCGCAAAGCCAGTGCCGTGGTATCGAACGTGCCCGGTACACCTGAGGCGCGCTATATCGCCGGTTGCCGAATTGCGGAGCAGATGTTCTGGGTGCCTCAGGCCGGTGATATAGGGCTGGGCGTCAGCATTGTCAGTTATGCCGGGCAGGTGCAGTTTGGTGTAGTGGCAGATGAAGCCGTATTGGATGACCCCGAGGCGTTCCTGGAAGATTGTCTGCAGGAGTTGTCAGAGCTCCCGGGTGGTTCACCTATTGTTGTTTGAGGTCTACAGTGAATGAGTGAACGCGAATGACCGCGTTGTCATTTACAAATCCAACAAGAGGTGACGACCATGATATACGCACAACCTGGAAAAGACGGTTCCGTCGTTTCTTTCAAATCCCGTTACGGAAACTACATCGGCGGCGAGTGGGTTGCACCGGTTAAAGGCGAGTATTTCGAAAACATAACCCCGGTAACCGGTGCTGTAATCTGCGAGATCCCGCGCTCCTCCGCTGAGGATGTCGATCTGGCTCTTGATGCTGCGCACAAGGCTGCACCGGCCTGGGGCAGAACGTCTCCGGCAGAGCGCTCCAACATCATGCTCAAAATTGCCGATCGCATTGAGGCCAACCTTGAAAAGCTGTCGGTCGCAGAAACCTGGGATAACGGCAAAGCGGTGCGCGAAACCCTGAACGCCGACATTCCGCTGGCGGCAGACCACTTCCGTTATTTTGCCGGCTGCATCCGGGCCCAGGAAGGGCACATGGGTGAAATTGATCACAACACCGTGGCTTACCACTTCCATGAACCCCTTGGCGTCGTCGGACAGATCATCCCCTGGAACTTCCCGATACTGATGGCTGCGTGGAAACTTGGCCCCTGCCTGGCGGCTGGTAACTGCAGCGTGCTCAAGCCGGCAGAACAAACGCCTGCCAGTATCCTGGTGCTGATGGAGGTCATTGGTGACCTGCTGCCACCGGGCGTCATCAACATTGTTAACGGCTACGGCATCGAGGCTGGCGAGGCTCTGGCGACAAGTAAGCGCATCGCCAAGATCGCCTTCACGGGCTCTACACCCGTGGGCTCGCACATTCTCAAGTGCGCGGCGGAAAACATCATTCCTTCAACGGTTGAGTTGGGCGGTAAATCTCCCAACATTTATTTCTCTGACGTTATGAGAGCGGAGCCGGAGTTCGTGAGCAAGTGTGTCGAAGGTCTGGTTCTGGCGTTCTTCAACCAGGGTGAAGTATGCACATGCCCATCCCGCGCTCTGGTGCAGGAAGACATGTTTGAGGAATTCATGCAGAAGGTTGTTGAGCGCACCAAGGCCATCAAACGCGGCAATCCGCTGGACACCGACGTGCAGGTGGGTGCCCAGGCCAGCAAAGAGCAGTACGACAAGATCATGTCCTACCTTGAGATTGGCAAACAGGAAGGGGCTGTTGTTCTCACCGGCGGCGGCAAGGAAGAAATGGATGTCGAATTCAAAGACGGCTTCTATGTTCAGCCCACCCTGTTCAAGGGTGAGAACGCCATGCGGGTATTCCAGGAGGAGATCTTTGGCCCGGTTGTAGGTGTGACCACGTTCAAAACCGAAGAAGAGGCGGTGGCGATTGCCAACGATACGGAATTTGGGCTGGGTGCCGGTGTATGGACCCGCGACACCAATCGTGCCTATCGTGTGGGCCGTAACATTCAGGCGGGCCGGGTGTGGATGAACTGCTATCACGCATACCCGGCACACGCGGCCTTTGGTGGTTACAAGAAATCCGGCGTGGGCCGTGAAACCCACAAGATGGCGCTGGAGCACTATCAGCAGACCAAGTGTATGCTGACCAGCTATGACATCAACCCGCTAGGTTTTTTCTGACCTGGCTGCGACAGGCGGCCTGAGGAAAGGCTGGTCTGTCGCACCGTTTGATGCGTAGTAAGCCATCCTGACTCATAAACAGTACAGGAGGAGCCATGAGCGAAAACAGAGCCATGGGCATAGATGCTCAAACCAGGGTAGAAACCGACAGTCTGGGCGATGTCCACGTACCCGCCGCCGCACTTTGGGGAGCCCAGACCCAGCGCGCGATTGATAACTTTCCGGTCAGTGGTCAGCCCATGCCGCCGGCTTTCATCTCGGCGGTGGCCCGAGTCAAACAGGCGGCGGCAGAGGCCAATGCCAGTCTGGGGCTCCTGGATAACAGCCGCGGCGACGCTATTACGGACGCTTGTCGGGCGCTTATTCGTGGAGAATTTTCCGATCAGTTCCCGGTTGATCGCTACCAGACGGGCTCTGGTACCAGCACCAACATGAATGTGAACGAGGTGATTGCGGCCATTGCTGCTAACAACGGCGTTGAGGTGCACCCAAACGATCATGTAAACATGAGCCAGAGCTCCAACGATGTGATTCCTACGGCCATCCACGTGAGTTCAGTCATTGGTGTGACAGAGAGGCTTATTCCCGCGCTCACGCACCTGCGTGGGGTTATTTACGAACGTGAAGCGCTCTTCTCCACTCAGGTGAAAACCGGCCGCACCCACCTCATGGATGCCATGCCGATTACCCTGGGCCAGGAACTGCGCACGTGGCGGGAGCAAGTTCTTGCGGTTGAAAAACGCCTTGAAGCGGCGGCAACTGAACTGCTGGCAGTGCCCCAGGGCGGCACTGCCGTCGGCACAGGCGTGAATGCGTTGCCTGAGTTTTCCAGCCAGTTTGTGAAGTTCCTGAAGGCAAACACCGGTTACTCGTTCCGTTCTATGGATCACAAATTTGTAGGGCTGAGTTCGGTGGATGGCCCGGTTGCGCTCTCAGCGCAATTGCGTGGCCTGGGGATTGTGCTCACCAAAATTGCCAATGATCTGCGCTGGATGAACAGTGGCCCGATTCATGGGCTCGCGGAAATCAGCCTGCCGGCACTGCAGCCGGGCAGCAGTATTATGCCGGGCAAGGTAAATCCGGTTGTTCCCGAATCAGTCGCCATGGTAGGCGCGCAGGTAATGGGCCTGGATAGCGCCAATGCCATTGCCGGGCAGTCTGGTAACTTTCAGCTTAATGTGATGTTGCCGCTGATCGGCAGCAACCTGCTGGATATGATCGACCTGCTCGCAAACGCAACCGGCATACTGGCAGACAAGGCTATCCGGGGCTTTACCGTGAATACAGAAACGCTGGATGCCAGCGTAGGCCGCAATCCTGTGCTGGTGACAGCGTTGAATCCGGAAATCGGCTACAGCCTGGCAGCGGACATTGCCAAGGAAGCCTATAAAACCGGCAGACCGGTAATTGATGTGGCAGAAGAGAGAAGTGGTCTCAGCCGGGAACGGCTGGAGGAACTGATGGATCCGCTCAAGCTGACTCAAGGCGGGGGCACCTGAAATAAACGGATCAGGAGTAGCGGCGATTGCTGATATCCCTGAAATTATTTGTGATGTTGGTCCTGGCCAATGGTGCGCCAGTGGTTGCCGCAAAGGTTTTACGGCACCGCTGGTCGGCACCGGTGGATGCCGGGCGGACATGGTTTGATGGTCGCCCGCTGCTAGGCAAAAGCAAAACCTGGAGGGGGATCGTTTCCGGTGCCCTGTGCTGTGCGCTGTTTGCCTTGGCTGCTGGGCAGGGATTTCTGTTCGGGTTGCTGTTCGGTGTGCTGGCACTCATTGGAGACCTGCTCAGCAGTTTCATCAAGCGCCGGTTGGGGCTCACCCCCAGCGAGCGCATGTCGTGGTTGGATCAGGTGCCCGAGGCAGCTTTGCCTGTGTTATTGGCGATGGGCTGGGGGCTGATAGGAGCCTGGGCTGCGCTGTTGATTGTTGTGCTCTTCACGCTATCCAATATGTGGATATCGCCTCTGCTTTATCGTTTGGGGATCCGGCGCCAGCCTCACTGAGACGGGCCTCGTGTGAGGGTATGAATAGTCACCTCCGGCGGGCAATTAAGCCGCACGTTAACCACTGAAGTACCTGCCCCGGGCGAGGTGTAACCTTGCATGCCGTTCGCTCGCCAATAGCCGCGGCCGAGATGGCGCGGGCAGTCGGCGTCCAGTGTGAGCGGAATGCGGCCGGGCAGGCAGATCTGGCCGCCATGGGTGTGTCCGCAGAGGAAGATATCGTAGCCGGCGTGGGAGGCTTCCCGCCAGATTTCGGGTGAGTGGCTGAGTAGAAGGCTGATACCACCCGGGGGAATGTCATCGCCGGCGCGGTGCAGATTGTGAACCTTGTAGAAATGCGGATCATCAACCCCAGCGAGATACAGGTGTTCACCGCTCCGCTCTATCGGCACCATCTCATTCATCAGCAGAGCGTAGCCCATGTCTTCCAGAGCGGGCACCATACGCACGCTGTCGTGGTTACCAAGTACAGCGTAGGCCGGCCCCCGGATTGCGTCTCGCAGCCGTGCCATGCCCTCAAGGGCGGGCTCGGTAGGCCCCCAGGTCTCTTTGCGGTAATCGCCGGTGAGCACACACAGGTCGTAATCCAGCGAAGAAATCTGTCGTATAACTGCTTGCAGGTTCGCCTCATCCATATCCACATGGAGATCCGTCAGGTGGAGGATGCGGAAACCCTCAAAGCTCGCGGGCAAGTCTGGCAGAAGAAAGCGATTATGGACCGTGTCCAAGCGCAGGCTATTAGCCTGCCCGCGACCCAGAAGCCCCGAAATTCTGAGGCAGAAGCGGATAAACCCGGGTGCGGATGTCAGGTTTTCAAGATGAAACGAGGCGCGATCCCGGCCAAACACTCTGGTTTCGGCTTCGCGCTCAATGCCCAGCCGCTGGCGAGCATGAACCGGCCCAAGCCTCAGGCTCAGGCGGTACTCCAGAAGTTCATCCTGGTGTTCCGGTTTTCTGGCCGGTGAGGTCATCGGTCGTCCTCTGATCTTGCATCGGGTCATTGCATCGTTTTTCAATACATTCTTTCTCATTATGGTAGGCAACAGAAGGGATGCAACCCGGTTGCTACATTGTTCCTGCAGGTGGCCGGGAACTTTTTCCATTTCAGTTTTCTAACAAGGAGGCAGAGTGCGCTCCGACTACCATCACAGTTCCAGTTGGAAAAATGGTGGGTTAGCAGCCACAATCTGTAGCCAGTAGACATTCACATCCGTAGTAGAGGTCTTTATGCCATCATCTTGCAGTATTCCCGGCTTGAACGTAGCCCGTAGCCGCTTCCCGGAGCCCGAGCAGGATCTGCCAGCCGAAGAAGGTGAGCAAAGAGTCGTGCTTGCGGGTGGTTGTTTCTGGTGTGTGGAGGCCGTGTTTCTGGCAATGGATGGCGTAAACCGCGTGGAGTCTGGCTACGCTGGCGGATTGCAGGAAACGGCTAACTACGGAGCCGTGTGCACCGGCACTACCGGCCATGCGGAGGTGGTGGATGTGCACTACGACCCCGCCCGGGTCAGTTTTGGTGAGCTACTCCGGGTGTTTTTCTCGGTTGCCCATGATCCGACTCAGCTGAACCGGCAAGGTAATGACCGGGGTACGCAATATCGCTCGGCCGTTTTTTACGAAACCCCCGAGCAAAAACGGGTTGTAGAATCTTATATTCGCCAACTCGATGAGGCAGGAGTCTATTCCGAGTCTGTAGTAACTACTTTGGAGCCGCTGGAAGCCTTTTACCCGGCCGAGGCGAATCATCAGAATTTCGCCGCCCGGAATCCTTACCAGCCATACATCATGGCAGTGGCGGCGCCTAAAATGGAAAAACTTATTGATGGCTTCAGTGACCGGCTCAAACCGGAATACACTGTCGTCAATTCCAATGTCGATTCCAACTCCGGGGAAAACCTGGCCTGAGGAGATGAATAATGAGCAGTTCTGCTGCAGGATATGACCTGACGCCACTGACCGAGGCGCAGGTAGAAGAGAAAGCAGCCAGCCTGACACCTGAAGAGCGCCAGGTGTTGCTGAATCACGGAACAGAACACCCGTTTTGTGGGACTTTGCTGGACAATAAACTTGCCGGTGTCTATCACTGCAGGCTTTGTGATCTTCCGCTGTTCAGCTCAAACGCGAAATTTGATTCCGGTACCGGCTGGCCCAGTTTTTTCCAGCCGTTCGACAAGGAACACATCCGCTACATTGAAGATACAAGCCTTGGTATGGCCCGCACAGAGGTGCGTTGCCCTCGCTGTGAAAGCCATCTTGGGCATGTGTTTCCCGACGGCCCACCCCCTACGGGGCAGCGCTATTGCCTGAACTCCATTGCGCTGGTGTTCCAGGAAAACAGTTAATGCAGACCGTTGTTGCTGTCAGCTCGTGCTGGCAGCAACAACGGTAGAAAGCAGATAGCCTGTGTAGGCAACGTAAACCAATAGCAGAATCGAGCCGTCAAACCGGCTGATGACCTTGCGCCAGCCAGTCAGCCCGAAACCCATAACCAACAAGCCAAGCGTCAGGGCGAGCATCAAAGACCAATCCCGGTACAACACTTCCGGATCCACCGACAGCGGCTCGATAACAGCTGCCAACCCGACAACGGCAAGCGTGTTGAAGATGCCCGAGCCGAGGATGTTGCCCAGTATCAGGTCGTGTTCGTTCTTTCGCACGGCGGCGAGAGCTGAAGCCAGTTCTGGTAGCGACGTGCCAATTGCCACGATGGTCAAGCCGATCACCAGGTCACTGACACCCAGGCTTTGCGCAATAGTGACGGCGCCCCAGACCAGCAGGCGAGAGCTGACAACAAGCAGAATAAGGCCAATAACCAGCCACATGATGGCTGTTTTCATCGCCATCAGTTCGTCGGTCATCTGGGCATTGGCTTCTACGGCCATCGCGTCGGCTTTGCCTCGCATGCCCTGGAAGATCGACCAACCCATTACCACGGCAAACACGCCCAGCAATACCCAGCCATCAAATCGTGACAGCTCGCCATCCAGTAATTGCGCACCTGCAATCAGGGTCAGCACCACAAGCAGGGGGAGCTCTTTCCTGAGTACCTGGGAATGTACCGCGATGGGTGCTATCACCGCAGTCAGGCCCACAATCAGCGCAATGTTGGTAATGTTGGAGCCGTAACCGTTACCCAGTGCAAGCCCCGGGTTGCCATCGGCGGCCGCCATGGCAGACACAGCCAGTTCCGGAGCCGAGGTGCCGAACCCGATAATCACCATGCCGATAAGCAGCGCGGGCATGCCCAGATGTTTGGCGGTGGCAGCAGCGCCTTCCACGAATTTGTCTGCGCTCCAGACCAGCAATACAAGGCCGGCGATGATTGCGCCAATAGCCATTCCCATAGATAAGCCTCAGTCAGATACCTTCTGCAAATAAATCCGGCGCTAACCCTGTGGATCCAAGGGCGTAGGCACCAGGAAGGTGTGCAAGATACCGCATATGGGCGGTTAAGGTCAGCACCTTTCGGCTGAAGTGTTATGATCCGGGGCGGTCACGGGCATGAGACTAAAGTTGCGGTGATATTGCGGGTCAAAGGCGAGAAAATGCCCCAAAAGCTTGTTGCACAATGTGTCCGTGTGATTACCTATAAGCTGGCTCAACTCATTGTTCGTAAATAAAGAATGCAGCCTCAAGGTCGTACGCCGACCCGCAACGATTCACAATCGCAATTTATTATTTTCGTAAAATCCGGATAATTGCGCGCACATTCAGAACGGACGCACAGGGCATCGCCATTTACCTCGCGACTCGCCCGCATCCGACAACCGCCTCTGCTGATCGTGGAGGGGTCAAAGGCTCAAAACTAGCTAGGGTGAAAAAACCAATGGCCGTTAAACAGGCAGACGTAGTGCTGGTCGGTGGTGGTGTCATGAGCGCCACTCTCGGTGTGATGCTAAGGCAACTCGATCCGTCCATGAAAATCGTCATGTTGGAGCGTCTTGATCACGTTGCTCATGAAAGCACGGATGGATGGAACAACGCAGGAACCGGACACGCAGGGTACTGCGAACTGAACTACACGCCCGAGACTGAAGACGGCGATGTGGCCATCGAGCGTGCGCTGCAAATCAATGCCCAATATGAAGTTTCTCTGCAGTTCTGGTCGCACCTGGTAGAGCAGGGGCTGTTGCCGGAGCCTTCTAAATTCATTAATCGCACACCGCACCAGAGTTTTGTCTGGGGTGAAAAAGATGTGGCTTTTCTCAAACGTCGTCATGAGCGTTTGAGCGCCCATCACTTGTTCCGCGACATGGAATACACCGAGTCGCCAAGGGATCTGGAAGATTGGATGCCGCTGGTGGTCCAGGGCCGGGATCCGATGCAACGCGTTGCCGCCACCCGTATCCGCCACGGATCGGATGTGGATTTCGGTTCGTTGACTCGAAACATGGTCGATTACCTGCAAAGCCAGCCCAACTTTGAGTTGATGCTGGGATGCCCGGTGCATTACATAGATCAGCGCGATAATGGCCGCTGGAAGATTCGGGTGAAAAACCAGCACACAGGTGAACAGACCAAACTGGAAACCGGTTTTGTGTTCCTCGGCGCTGGCGGCGGTGCACTGCCGCTGCTGCAGAAATCCGGCATTGACGAGGCGCGTGGCTATGGTGGCTTCCCCGTTAGCGGTCAATGGCTGGTGTGCCGCAAGCCCGAGGTGGTAACTCAGCATCACGCCAAGGTATATGGCAAGGCGCCTATTGGTGCGCCTCCCATGTCGGTACCGCATCTGGATACCCGTATTATCAATGGTGAACCGGCTCTGTTGTTTGGCCCATTTGCCGGCTTTACCACCCGTTTTCTCAAACAGGGCTCCATCTTTGATTTGTTTGGTTCGGTGCGCACAACCAACCTCAAGCCGATGTTGTCGGTGAGCAAAAGCAACATGGACCTTACTCGCTATCTGATTGGCGAAGTGTTTCAGTCTCACAGTGACCGTGTTGAAGCGCTACGTAACTTTTTCCCGGAAGCGGAGGAAGCCAACTGGGAACTGCGTAATGCCGGCCAGCGAGTTCAGATTATCAAACAGGCTGAAGGCGGCGGCGGAAAGCTGGAATTTGGTACCGAAATTGTCGCTTCAAAAGACGGCACCCTGGCGGCCTTGCTAGGGGCGTCTCCTGGTGCTTCTACAGCCGCTAATGCGATGATCAGCGTGATCGAACGTTGCTTCCCGGATAGTGTCAAAACGGCTGAATGGCAGGCGCGCATGAAGCGGATGGTGCCTTCCTACGGCCAGTCTCTGGTGGACGATGAAGCGCTGCTGACGAAGGTGCGAGAAAGAACGCTCGCTACCTTGAAGTTGCGCTGAAGCTGGGCTGACATTTGCGATTTTCACTCATCGGCGTAGGGTAAAGGGACATATTGAGATAAGGAGATAGCCGATGAGCGAGCAAGAATATGACCCGGAAAAGGGGTATGTCGCACTTCTTGGCTGGAGCCTGAATGCCGTAGAGGCTGCAGACAAATTTGATCGCCGCTACGTGGTTGTTGCCCCGGATTGGGCAGAGGCGTACTGCGAAGAGCATGACATTCCCTACGTGCCCTGGAACTTTGAGCGCCTCAACGACCGCTCCGTAGAAATTGCGCAGACCCTCAAGGATATGGGAGTGGATGTTTCCATCCCCCTGTTTGAAGAAACCGTTGAGTGGGCCGGCGCGATTAACTCGGTGTTGATGGACAAACCGCGATTGTTTGGCCAAGCCATGCTGTTGCGTGACAAAGCGCTGATGAAGCGCCGTGCCCAGCTTGGCGGTATTCGTGTAGGCATTTTTGAAGAGGCCCACGACAAAGGCGATGTCATCCGCTTCCTCAAGCGCGTTAACCAGACACTGCTCAAGCTTGATGGCGATCCCAACGACCCGATTCACCTGAAAGCCTTCGATAAGGCCGGTTGTCTCGGCCACCGGGTAATCCGCACACCGGACGAGGTGGATTCCATTCCGGATGAAGAGTTCCCCGTGCTTATGGAGTCGCACCTTGATGGCTGGGAGTTTGCCGTAGAGGCCTGGATCCATAATGGCAAAATCGCATTCCTGAACATCTCCGAGTACGTCACTCTGGGCTACTCTGTTTTCGTGCCCGCCACGCCGGATCTTGAAAAGTACCGTGACCAGATTCGCGGTGAAATCGAAAAACTGATCAAGACCTTCGATATTGATTTCGGCTTTGTTCACCCGGAATACTTCGTGACCAGCGACAGCACCATGTACTTTGGTGAAGTGGCTTACCGGCCACCCGGGTTCAAGGTTTTCGAACTGCTTGAAAAGGCCTATGGTTTTAACGCATACCAGGGGCTTATTCTGGCTTTCGATCCCAAAACCACGCAGGAAGAAATCCAAGCTTTCTTCCCGAAAGAGGTGGAGGATGCCAAGGGCTATGCGGGCTGCTTTGGTGTGTACCCACGACGCAGGGTTGTCAGCAAGCTCGAGATTCCCGAAGAGACCGAGAATCATGAGTATTTTGAATCCCATGAGCTGACGCCGCCGGTTGAAGAAACCGTCACCAAGCGCACAGCATTCGGCACTCACTGGGGCCTGGTGTATTTCTTCGGTGAGGATCCGTACGTTATGCGTGATCTGCTGAAACATCAGGAAGATCTGGATTTCTATGTATAATCGGGCGATGCATTAACAACTATAGGGCCTGGCTCAGGCCCTGAGGAACATCGTTTGAACGATCAACAATCGGGCAATGCAGCTCCTGTTGTGAATCTGGAAAAATTGGCGACAAAGCTGGATGATTCGATTCGGGTTCTGGAAGAAAGCCGGTCGTTCGCCAAGCTTGGAAAGTTGCCGCAGGTATTTGATCTTGTCCGCAGGATACTGCTGCAGCCGGGAGGCTGCGCAATCGTGGAAGCGCGAGCAGAACGCCTGGAAAACGCCGGGGTTTTTACTGGCACCGACTGGGCGGAGCCGGGGATTCTGCTCCCCTCATTAACGACCTACGCTCTGCAAAGCAAGAATACAGACACGGTGGTTATTGAAGCGCTCAGTGAGCTTCGCCTGTTGGCGGTTGCTCGCGGCATGTATTCGCACCCCACGGTGTCGGCCGAGCAGGCCCACCACTACCTGACTCAGGTTCTCGCAATCAACCTTGGTCTGCTGTTTGGCATGACCGGCGAAGCTGAGCGCGAACAGGGCAAGCTGGCGCTCATCAGCCAACACGCCGTGCAGCACGTAGCTCGGCACATTGGTTACGAACATGTTATCGATAGCCTGATTGAAGAAATCTGGCGAATTCTGCAGCAGCGGCCAATTCAGGTAGCTGGCGTGCGCAAGATGATCACTCAGATTGCTATTTGCCGGGCGGAGCCAGAAGCCGATCTCGGCAGTGCGGGGCGCGGAGCAGATCGGCTGATCTCCAGCCTTTACGGCCCGACTCGAGGCTGCAGTGAGGATCCGGGGACCGTGGTTTACCAGCAGCGTCTGGAAACCATGGATTCCCAAACATTGCAAAATGAAGCCACCGGGTTTGCACGCTCCATGCATGACACCGGCCTGGTCTCTCCCTACCATGCATCCTTTGTACGCTACATTCTGGAAGGCCAGGATAATCTTCTCAGCGAAGCGCTGGGGCTTTCCAGTACAGGTCGCGACTGCCTGATGTGTTATCGGGAGCTTGTTTATACCCTGATCACCGAGGGTATTTTTCCCGAAACTGCACAGGGCCTATACGGCCTGGCGCTCTTGCTGGAACGGGGCATTCTCTACCAGCCACCCGTAGCGCCTGCGCTCTGGCGTCAGGCCCGGCTGAACCTGTGCCCGCAGGCCCGTGAGCGCCTGCAGCTTGCCTACGGCTATCAGCCGCAAGCCGGCGCCTGGTTGATTCAGGGCGTGCTGAATATTCTGGGACAGCCGCTGGGCGTTGGCCAGGGAAACAACCCGACCTGCCAATCCGCCCGGGCGCTTTCCATGTGGGCCTACAACGATCCGGACTATCTGTTGCAGATGGTTGCTTGGGCCGCCCGTGACAACGAAATTGTCATGCACTTTGAAGGTCAGCCTGTTTCCTCGGCGCGCAGCCTTGGTGGCGTGGCTTCGGAAGTAACCTTTGATCTGGATCCGGTATCTCTGGTGGTAGTACCACACCTTGACCGAATATACGGCGAGATGGGCCGCATGTGCATCGGGCGCGAAGGCGATCCACACAGATGGGTGAACCCGGAATTCCATGGCTGGTCTGCGGGGCGAGGTTTTGCAATCAACGTGGATGTGGCCACCGGTAATCTGGATGACCTGGAAGGGTTTATCCGGCATTTCTACGCCAGCTACCACCCCTACTACAACGGTAATCAGCCGCTCATACATCCTCAGCCTGCCGGTATTGCGGTCACGGACAGGGCAGCGCGATTTATCGGCTGGCACGCAATAACGATTCTTCGGGTGGCGTTGGACCCGGAAGGCGAGATGCGGGTGTATTTTTACAATCCAAACAACGACAGCGGCCAGAGCTGGGGCGATGATGTACACGTGGGCACGGAGGGCTGTGGCGAAAGATTCGGTGAGGCGTCTCTGCCGTTAGAACAGTTTGCCTCCCGACTCTACATCTTTCACTACGATCCGCTAGAACGTGGTGAGCCTGCGGATGTAGGGGAAGAGGAGCTGCAGCGAGTGATGGAGCGAGTCTATCGAAGCTGGGGCGAGAACCGTCTGCCCGCAAAAGAGCTGCAGGCCGAGCCGCCGCAGGCCGAATAGGCTGGCTCGCAAGCCTGTCGGTTATCCCGGCTGGCGCGCGCCCCTTAACATGGCATGCAGCAGTTCGTCTGCGTCAAACTTGGTGAGCGCCTCATTGGCGCCCACCTGGTTGGCGTAGCTAAGGCTCATCTCACTATTCAGGGACGTGTGCAGAATGACGTAAGGCTGCTTCAGCACGCCGTTGTCACGCACATCGAACGTCAGCTCATAGCCATCCAGCCCTGGCATCTCGATATCGCTCACCAGAATATCAACCGGCTGGCCGAGCTCGTTGTCCTTCAGAAGAACTTGCAAGGCTTCGTCACCGTTGGTGGTGACCTGATAGGGGATATCCTTCGCATCCAGCACATCGCACAGCTGCTTACGAGCGATGCGGGAGTCGTCTACCAGCAGAATATTGAGGGCTCGCAGAGTTTCGCTCTGTACGTCGGTAAGCGCGACATCGCCGGTATTCAGCGAATCGGGGTAGACATTCGCCAGCAACAGCTCGACATCCAGCAGCTGAATGATGTCGCCCTCCACGTCCAGCAGGCCGGTTATAAACGCTTTTTCGCCCAGTGCTGCCGGTGGCGCCTTTACCTTCTTCCAGTCCGTTTCAATGATCTTCTGCACGCCGCGCACGAGAAAGCCGGTTTCCTGACGCTGGACATCGGTGATAATGATTGACGACTTCTGCTGCTCCTCTTGAGTTAAAGCCGGATAGCCAACGGCAGCGGCCATATCAATCACCGGTACAGCAGAACCGCGAAAACTGGTCGTTCCCACGACAGCGTGGTGGCTGTGCGGAAGTTTTGTCAGCGGTTTGTAGGGCAGTATTTCACGGATCTTCAGCGTTCCAATCCCGAACAGCCGAGAGCCAGACAGCCTGAACAGCAGCAGTTTCTGGGATTGCTTCGCTTTGCTGGACATAACCCGATCCTTTCAGATAAAAGCTCCCCCGAAACCGGCGGGTTTCTGGGGAATCAAAGATGATACGGGCTAAAGATAGCAAGCTTACGTGCTGTTATCATCCGATAAAGCCGAAATGTTAATACGGGTAGCTGTCTTTTGGTGGGGGTACAACCGCATAGGCAAGGATTTCCACCAGCATTTCTTCCCGGGCAAATCCGGACACAATAATCGCCGCCCGGTTGGGGAAGGGCTGTGATACGAAATCTGCGTATACATGATTGACGATAGCAAGGTGTTCCCGGTCCGTCACGTAAATAACCACCTGAGTGAGGTCGGATACGCCGCTCCCGGCGCTTTCCAGAGTGTGTTTCAGGTTCGCCAGAGTCTGGATGATCTGTGGCTCGATGCCACCCTCCACAACCTTGCCTTCAGCATCAATGGGAATCTGTGCCGTAAACAGAATGCCATTGCCCACGGTCGCCCAGGCCAGGGGTGATTTGGAGGCAGGCAAGTTTGTATTAACCGGATACGGGTTCATGTGTGTGTCCTCAGTCGGTGTCATTCGTGCCGGCGCCAGCACCCAGGCGTGAATCGTCGGACGCTTCCACCAGCATTTTTGTTGCCAGTGTTTTCAGTCGTTCCCACAGTGCGGTGTCCACTTCGATTCCTTCAACCAGTGAGCGCTCATGCCAGCTCGCCATGGCGTCACGATCCTGGCGTAGAAGGTTGTTCAGCGGCGCGTCAGGTTTCAGGTCTGGCAACAGGTTTACATGGTTCACCATGACCAGCGTTATGCCATCATTGGGTTCGGTGTCGTCTGGTGTTGATGGCAGGCTGTACATACAGATTTCCGGTTCGGCCTCACCGGATCTAAAACTCACCAGAATTTCTGTCAGAGGCTCATGGGCATTGCGCCAGAACGCCGTTACGCTCATGTTACGACGGGCAATGCGCGACAGATATCCCACAATCAGCATGCGATTGTGGCAATGGCGGATTTTGGTGACCGAAAGCCCCCGGGCCCTGCATTTTGCGTAGCCCAGTTCAATCGCCAGGCTGGCATGGCCCAGTATCGTTTTATTGTGAGCATCCACAACGCACAAGTCCGCGTCCTGGTAGACCAGCTCAGGGGGCTGTGACTTGTCTTCGTTAAGCAGGAAGTCCAGGCCCTTTTTTAGCGCTGTAATGCCGCCGAGCCCATGAGCCTCCATCCAGGCGACTACGTCTGCCGCATCGTTGGCATCGCCATCGTCAAATCCAATACCACTGAACGCTTTTCGGGATAGCCCCTGCAGTTCGTTGAATGAAACTTTCACAGTGCGCCACCTTGTAAAGTTTGACCGCTTTCGCCGGCTTCGATGACGGGCTCCAGCGGGAAACCCCAGTCATCCAGCTTTTCCGGCGACAGTTCGTGGTTGCTCAGCTCGGCAGACAGCGGCGCCCCCTGAAACAGGGTAATACGCACCCAGCGGTCGGATTTCGGATCAAACCGGCTGGCGCCAAAGAACGACAGTTTGGTTCTCAGCAGGTGCATCGGTTTCATGTCCCGGTGCCACAGATTCGCGCGAATTTCACCGTAAGGTGTTTCGCCGAGGGTCTGAATTCGACGCACACACTCCTTCTGCTCCGGATGTGCCATGAGAAACTCCACCACCATGGCGTTTGGGCTGCGCTGCAAAAAACGCTCGAGCTTGGCGTGGCAGCGGCTGATCCGGGGGCCAACCGCCAGCGCGGTTTCCTTTTCGGCTCCGGATTCGGCTCCGCGAATGCCCAGCCTGGGCTCTTCTTTTTCAGCGGAGCGATACCAGAACCAGAAATTATCGTCTGGACAGTCTTCGCGGTAACTCAGGGCCCAGTCAAACTTGCGCTCAATCAGGTCTTTCAACTGCCGGGCTTTCATATCCGGCTGCAGATCCATGGACTCCTGGCATCCGAGTTCGTCTTCAAGGCCGTCCGGTAATTCCGGGTAAAGCTCTATCAGCATGGTGTTAATGAGTTCCTGGGTTTCCAGGGAACAGTGCGAGTGGGCCCAGGTGATAAGCTCTTCGTATAGCGCATGGTGAGCTGGAGTGCGATCCAGCCAGTCTATGACCTCCGCCACAGAACCGACGGTTTCCTGGTTGCGGAGCGTCTGGTCTCTGTCTTCGGTTCTGGTCTGCTGCAGGTGTTTTAGCGCGCGGGCCATCAGTGCGCGCAGCTTCGTATGAGTTTGCTCGTTGGCAGGTTCTAACCTGGCACTGGCGAGTGCCCGTTCTCTGCCGTAAACCCATTGCTGAATCAGTTGCGGATGGTTAATAAGAAAGGGCGCCATACCTAGCCCTGTCGAGTTGCCAACACCGAGATAGCGTTGCAGCTCGGGGTGCAAGGGTACGGCCTGTTCTGGTGACTGTACCCTTGCAAGGTGATTGAGCTGTTCAATCGAGAACTGACGCAGTACATAGACGGCAAGCATTTGGGCCGCAAACGGGCGGTTAAAGTCCGGATTGCGCTCAAGCCGGGCAAAGTCGGCGATGCCGAATTTGCCGTTACCGTACACTGCGGTGGTTCTGTAAAGGTAGCCCACTGAGGTCAGCCACGCAGGGTTCGGCTGTTGGCCGGTCGCCAGCGAGGTTGCAAACTGGCTGAAGTTACGCAGGCTTTTGTTGGCGCGTGAGAGCACGAGAACTCTCGGATGCTGCCGCCCCGCCTCCTGTAAAGGCACGTTGGCAGCCATCTGCTCCAGTAAAGAGTCTTCTGCTTCACCTTCAACGACGGCAAAGGTGACATCCCAGGCTTCTGCAATCACCCGGTCGGAGCGTTGCTCCGGTGCCAGGTCCCGCGAAAAAATCACACAGTGGTAGCAGTGGCCTGGTGTTGTGATGCGGTAGACCGCAAGGCCGTGGCCTTTGGAGTCCAGATCAAACACCGTGTTCGTAATCTGCCATCGTTCTGTGATCATTTTTCGCATCAGCGATCTTACAAAGCTGAGCCTGCTGGCAAACATGCTGCCAAGTCGTTCCAGCTTCATAACCTCGCTCGCGGGGCGCAGGTTGTTCGGTGCGGATGCAGAGGTTGCTGAAATCATGATGTCACCCTTGCCTGTTCACTTTGTTGTTGTCAGGCGAATATTTTCAGGTTGCTAGGAGATGAGTTTCTGCTCCCGCGCCATGGCATAAGCCGCTTTGGGGCCAAGCCACAGTGAGGGCAACAGAACCAGTGAAACCGGAATCGCCGTTATCACAATGAACTGCTGAAGTACGCTTATCTGGCCCGCTCCCATATACAGGAGGATGGCCGCCATGCCTGCCATAGCCAAACCCCAGAACGCCCGTACAAAGGTGTTCGGTTCATCGTGGCCTGAGCTTACCACCGCAATGGAATAGCTCATGGAATCGCCTGTGGTTGCAACAAATATCGTGGTCAGTACCAGAATGGCCAGTGCCATGAACGCGCCGCCCGGAAGAGCCTGGGCAACCGTGAGGGTGGCCACATCAAAGCGGAAGTTGTTCAGGGCTTCAGCAAGGTCGATCACGCCAGTCATCTGATAGTAGATGCCTGAGCCGCCCAACAGGGTGAACCAGATGGTAGTGGCAATGGGTGCCATAACGGCCACTGCGAGAATCATGTCCCGGATGCTTCTGCCACGGGAGATGCGGGCAACGAAGATCGCCATCAGCGGCGCATAACCGATAAACCAGGCAAAGAAGAACACCGTCCACCACTGCATCCACCAGCCGGGGGCGGTTTCAGCGGTCATGGTCGCCATGTCCATAAAGGAGGACATGTACTGCCCGATACTTTGGAAGTAGGTGTTGGTGAGGAACAGAGTGGGGCCGAAGATGAAAATGATGGCGGCAACTGCCAGCGCCAGGAACACGTTCAACCGGCTCAGGAACTGGATGCCACGGTGAATGCCGGTAACCGCAGAGGTTACGTAAATAATGGCGAGAACCACCAGAATGGCCATTTGCGTGCCCAGCCCGTCGGTCAGGCCGAAGAGTTCGCTGAGCCCGAAGCTCATCTGGGTAGCCAGAAAGCCGATAGGACCAACGGTGCCCGCAACCACCGCAATAACGCAGCAGGCATCGACAACACTGCCAAGCCAGCCACTCATTACACGCTCACCAAATACCGGGTAAAGCAGGGTTCTTGGCTGTAGTGGTTTGCCCTTTACGTAGTGGGCGTGTGCCAGCACTATGGCAGCCAACGTGCCCAGAACGGCCCATGCCAGGAAGCCCCAGTGCATGAACGATTGCGCCAGAGCATTAGAAACTGCGGCTGCAGTGCCGGGCTCTGAGGTGAAGGCCGGTGGTGTCACAACAAAATGATAAATCGGCTCGCCCGCAGCAAAAAACACGCCGCCTCCCGCAAGCAGAGTGCACATGATTATCGAGAGCCAGCGAAACGTGCTCATTTCCGGTTTGTCCAGATTGCCTATTCTGGCTTTTGCCGCAGGCGTGCAGGCCAGCCCGATCGCAATAAAAAAGGTAGCCAGTAGAAGCATCTGGAAGTAGGTGCCAAACACTTTGGCGGTCCAGGCAAAGCCGTTGCCAATAAGGTCGGCCACGGCTTTGAGATCGAACAGCGAGAAGCCGACGAACAGAACAATGAAACCCACGCTGAGCGCCAGTACCACCGGGTCACCAAGCTGGGCGATGGAGTAGTCACCGCCTGACTTGAGGTTGTTATCCTTCATAACGCTTACCTATAAGTTTGGGCCCCGTTGTTTTTCACTGTTGCCAGGCAACTTAAGTGCTGTTGCCACGTGCGCTCAGCTCAGTGTCCGGGTGCCGCTTTCTAGTTGATTCAGCCAGTTCAGGCCCATGATTTTCTCTACCTCTGTTTCGGAAAATCCCTTTGTCCGAAGCCCCTCAATAATTGCCGGGAAGTCGCGATTGTCCTGAAACCACGTAAGCGGTTCAGGCCAGCCGGCATTGTTTTTGTCGCCTTCGCCGTAGTCCATTTGCTTCGACCATCGACCGTTACGCATCCACTCCAGCACAGAGCGGGGCTGACCTTGACACAAATCAGTTCCAATACCAATGTGGTCGATGCCCATAAGGTCGGCGGTATCGGCCACCATGTTGCAGAAACTCTCCAGCGTGCAGTCTGGTCCGTCTTTGAGGTGGAATGGGTAAACCGAGAACCCCAGCAGCCCGCCGTTTTCGGCTATGGCTTTTAGTACCCTGTCAGACTTGTTACGTTTCGCCGGATGAAACGAGGCGGGATTTGCGTGAGAAATAATCACCGGCCGATTCGATAGCTCTATCGCATCCAGCGTGGATCTTTCCGAGCTGTGCGACATGTCGATGATCATGCCGACCCGGTTCATCTCTTCAATCGCCTGACGCCCGAATCGGGTGATGCCGGTGTCGTCGGATTCGTAACAGCCAGTCGCCAACAGGCTCTGGTTGTTGTAGGTCAGCTGCATGATCATCAGACCGAGCCGGCGCATCACCGCAATCATGTCGATGTCGTCTTCAATGGGTGAGCAGTTCTGCGCGCCGAAAAACACTCCCACGCGACCGCTTTCACGGGCGCGCTCAATATCTGCTGCCTCATAGACCGGCATGATCAGATCGCTGTGTTGTTCAAAGCGCCGGTTCCAGTCGCCAAAGCGTGACAGGGTTTCACGGGTGTTCTCGTGGTACACCAGCGTGGCGTGCACGGCAGATACTCCACCGGAACGCATCTGCTCAAAAATCTCACGGGACCAGTTGGAATACTGAAGTCCATCAATAGTCAGCATGGAGCTCGCCCTCACATCAGGCCCGCACGTAGCAGGTTTTAACAACAGTGTAGAACTCGCGGGCGTACTGGCCCTGTTCGCGGGGGCCAAAGCTGGAGTTTTTACGGCCGCCGAAAGGTACGTGGTAATCGGTGCCAGCAGTGGGCAGGTTTACCATCACGCAACCGGTTTGAGCCCGCGCTTTGAAATCGGAGGCGAGCTTGAGGGAGTTGGTGATAATCCCCGCTGTAAGCCCGTACTGAGTATCGTTAAGCGTGGCCAGTGCGGTTTCGTAATCGGCAACCCGGATCACGCAGGCAATAGGGCCGAACACTTCGTCACGGTTTATTGCCATCTCGTTCGTGGTGCCAGTGAATAAGGCCGGCGCCATGTAATACCCATCAGTTGTGGTTTCAACGCGCGAGCCGCCGAAGGCAAGGGTGGCGCCATCGGCTTTGGCGCGCTCAATCCACGCCAGGTTGGAATCCAGTTGGCGTTTGTCGGCAATGGGGCCGATCTGTACGCCGGCCTCAAGCGCGTGGCCAACTTTGGCCTGCTCAAGTCTGGCTTTCAGTTTTGCAACGAACTCATCATGAACGGCATCGGTCACGATCAGACGAGAGGATGCGGTGCACTTCTGCCCGCTACCGGAATAGGCACCGTTAAACGCGGCTTCTACGGCAAGATCAAGGTCGGCATCGTCGAGCACGATCAGGGCATTCTTCGAGCCCATTTCAAGCTGGCATTTCACCAGATTGCCCACGGTGGCCGAAGCGACCCTGCGACCCACTTCAAGAGAGCCGGTAAAGGTAATGGCCTGCACATGCGGGCTGTTGATCAGGGTTTCGCCGGTTTCACCACCAGAGCCCATCACCAGGTTGAAGGTGCCTGCGGGCAAATCCTGCTTGCTGATGATCTCGGCCAGTGCCCATGCGCTGGCGGGTACAAGGTTGGCCGGCTTGAATACCACTGCGTTGCCAAACGCCAGCGCCGGTGCAATCTTCCAGACGGCTGTGGCCATGGGGAAATTCCAGGGGCTGATCACGCCTACGACACCCAGCGGTTCACGCCGTATATCGATTTCCACGCCCGGTCGAACCGAATCTGCACGCTCGTCAATCTGGCGCAGCACTTCTGCCGCGTAATAATGGAAAAACTGACCGGAACGGTAGACTTCACCTTTGCCTTCCGCCAAAGGCTTGCCTTCTTCGCGGGACAGCAGTTCACCCAGCTCCTCCTGACGCGCAATCAGCTGGTCGCCAATCGCCATCAGAATCTTGTAGCGTTGCTCAAGGCCGCTTTTGCTCCACTGTGCAAAACCCTTTTGTGCTGCGCTGATGGCTTCGTTGGTTTGCTGGGCGCTGGCCTGATCGAACTCACCAATAACATCGCTGAGGTCTGACGGATTAACGTTAGTGATGCTGGTGTCGCCGGTTACCCATTGGCCATTGATATAAAGCGGGTGAGAATTGGTCATGAATGTCTCCTTATTACGATGCCCTCATGGTAACGAAGGTGGCATAATAAGAATAATCAATAATAAAGATTAAACGATAAGCTATCTTTATCATCTGGAGGCGTCGTGTCAGACCTGAAAATCCAGCAGTTGCGGTACGTCATCACAGTTGTCGAGGAAGGCAGTTTCCACGGCGCAGCCAGACGACTGCACAGAACGCAGCCAGCACTTTCCATGGCAGTGCGTGAACTGGAGCAGCGCTTGGGGCAGAACCTCTTTGAGCGGGGTTCAAAAACCAGGCTCACGCCTTTTGGCGAATACTGCATGCCCCGGTTTCGTGATCTGGTTGGCGTACACGACCGGATGGTGAAGGATGTGGTTAATCAGGCAGAGGGCACCCAGGGGCATATACACATAGCCACGGTGCCCTCAGTTGCCAGCCGAATCATGCCGGCTTTGCTGGCAGAGTTCATTGGCCGCTACCCGGATATAAAAATCAGCCTGCACGATGAAAACGCTTACTACGTATGCCAGATGGTGGCCCATGGAGAGGTTGATCTTGGTGTTACCAGCCTTTGGCAGCGCGAGGAAGATCTGGAGTATACCCATTTGTTCGAGGACAAAATCGGCGTTGTGTGCCGCCAGGATCATCCTCTAGCGGCCCTTGAAACGTTGGGCTGGCAGAGTCTGCAGGGCGAAAAACTGATACGCAACGGCACCTCCAGGCTGCTGATGAGCACTGCCGCTGCTGAACTGGTCGAAAACAGTGCCTTCTACATATCCAACATGATTTCATTGATCGCAATGCTGGAAGCCGGCGCCGGAATTACAACCCTGCCAAGGCTGGCCTTTCCCGAATACAACGCCAATCTGCGCTTTATTCCACTACACGATCCAGAGGTAGTGCGCCGGATAGGTTTGGTGAAAGCAGCCAACAGAACGCTCGCGCCAGCGGCGCAGGCGATGCAGGCGTTTTTGCTTGAGAAGTTGCAGCAGGGCGCTGACTGACTTCGCCTGCGGGGCGCTTACAACTCGCAGTTGGTACCGTCCCAGGATTTAAAGCAACCGGTCTCGGATAATCTGAGCTCATCGATCTGTTTCCGCAGCCCTGGTATGGCCTCTTCGAGGGTCAGCTCCGCTGAGTCGCCTCCCATGTCTGTGGCCACCCATCCCGGATGATAGATGCCGACCGCTATGCCTTCACTTTCAAGACTCACTGCCAGGTTCCGCCCCAGGTTAATGGCTGCTGCTTTGGATGCGCGGTACATTAGCCGGTCACCGACCGGTGAGTTCTGTGATCCCATCTGGCTGGCAATGATGGCGATTTTCGCGACCCCGCTGGCGTCTTGGCTGGCCCGTAGGTTTGGCAGCATCGCCTGAACCATCAGGAAGACACCGGTTACATTAACGGCAAAAGATTGCGCCCAGTCTTCCGGTGCGTACCCCGTTTCCAGATCGTCGGATTTATCCAGAGAAACGCCGGCATTGCAGACCAGAGTGGAGATTGGGCGCCCATCCAGACGCTGTGCAAATTGCTTGATGCTGGCGGGATCGGCGACATCGAGCGGCTCCATGCCCGGGGAGTTTCGGGCCGTTTGTATGACCTTTTTTCCTGCCTTTTGCCACTCCACTGCTAAGGCGCTGCCTATGCCACGGTTGGCGCCTGTAATGAGTATCGACATTTGAGAATCTCCTTGGCCCTATAGAGCCTAATGAAAGCGCAGCTTTAGGATACTATTTCAGGCATTAAAAAAGCCGCCCGAGGGCGGCTTTTTGTCGTTTGGTGGAGACGGCGGGAATTGAACCCGCGTCCGCCAGCACTGTGCCTTGAGATCTACATGCTTGTGTCCTTCTATTGATTTAACCTCTTGCGACCCGAAGGCCAGGGTGCAAAAGGCGAGTTCTTTAAATCTTAGCCGTTAGACAGTGAACTCTGTATAACGGAGCATCCCGTAAGCGATGACGTCCTGAGATGTAGCTCTGGGCTACGGGCGACCCAGTCAGGACGACTAGCAGCTTACGCTGCTAGTGAGTAGTTTTCGTCGTTTGCGACTATTGCGTTGCAGCTTTGGATTAACGAGATTGGCTGCCATCTCGACATGCACCCAAGGGTTCGCCACCAGCGTCGAAGCCATGTCGTCCCCTTACTCACAGTATATGTGGGCGCCTCGCTTAACTTCAAGGCTTCTTTGTTGCTGTTTCTCAAAGGCAAGCATGCAAGGCTCAGTATTTCAGCTTGCCTGGCGCTTTATATTCTCGTGCCGGCCCGCTAATGCCGCATGGCGTAAGGCTTCGAAGCTTTCGCGGAAGTAGCCCATCACGGCATTCGGGTCTGCGTGAATGGCTTTGTCTACCGTAATGCCGAATTGCACGGTGCCAGCGTAGCTGAAAATGCTCATGCCAATACCGATATTGCCACTTTGTGGAACCCAGAACATGGGTTGTATCAGTTTGCTGCCGGCCAGATATACCGGCTCCTTGGGCCCGGGCACGTTGGTGAGTACTGCTGAGGCTTTGTTGCTCAGTAAATCCAGCGCTCTCCGTTCCAGAATATCCGGGCCCCGCCCAAACAGGTCGAGCAGGCTGTAGGTAACCTGAGCCTGATAGGACTGTTTGAGGCGGGTCATGTTTTCCTGAACCTGTCGGAAGCACATTACCGGGTCAGCGATTTCCACGGGCAGGCATACCAGAACCAGGCCAAACTGGTTTCCCAGGGTTTCGATGGGTTGGTTGAGCGGCCGAAGGTTGAAGGGCACCGCGACGCGGATACCACACTCCGGAATAACTTCCTTGCTCGCTTTGAAGTGCCTGTGCAGCGCACCCGTCGCCGCGCAGAGCAGTGCGTCGTTGATGGTACCGCCCAGCGCTTTCGCGCAGGCTTTTACTTCCGCCAGGTCCAGCGGTTCCGCCCAGGCAACTTGTTTGCGCCCTGAGAGCGGGCTTTTCAGGCAGGTTTTCGGCTCGAAAGGTGAGAGCCCCAGTTTGAGCAGGTCCGCAGCAACGCCGCTGGCAGTGCTAATCAGCTTCAAAGGGTAGTTGGGTTCTTCACGCACGGATTGAATAAACAGCCTGGCCTGGTGCGTTGCAGTCTCAGTAGTATCCAGAGCGCGGTGCAAAAACTTGCTGATGGTTGAGGATTTGTTTTGCTGCCGAGGCCGGGGCGGAAGCGTAGTTTGCTTGCGGGGCTCCGGCGTCTTGTCGGTCAGGGAGAGAAGTACTCGCACCAGCGAAATACCATCGGCAATGCAGTGATGGATGCGGATCAGAAGTGCACAGCCGCCATCGTAGTTATCAATATAGTGAACTTGCCAAAGGGGGTGTCGCAGATCCAGAGATGTGCTGTTGAAATCGCTCGTCAAGGCCTGAAGCTCTGCTTGACCGGCTTTTCCCGGAAGTGCAATCCGGTGCAGGTGGTTGTCGATATTGAAGAGAGGGTCGTCTTGCCAGTAAACCTTGTCACCTTCATCGACAACCCTCTGGCGGAACCTTTGAAAGCGAAGGAAACGATCATTAAGGAGGTGTCTCAGCCGGTTGAGGGCAATGGGTTTGTCAAATACCAGAACCGTTGAGATCATCATCGGATTGCTTGGGGTGTCCATACGCAACCACGAGCGATCAACAGCCGCCATCGGAATCCGCTTGGGTGACATAACCCCTCCCTCTGAGGTGTGCCGTAACCCGGCAGTATAAGCAGGGTAGAAAACGGCGCATAGAGGAAGAGTATGCTACACAAGGTGAAGTTCGCCCATGACTCGGGTCAGAAAAATTGCCGCTTGTAATGGCTACCGGTCAGGCATTTCCTTCACGCAGGATGCGCTGCTTTTGGCGGTCCCAGTCGCGTTCTTTCTCCGTAGCGCGCTTGTCGAACAGCTTCTTGCCTTTCACCAGGGCGATTTCGCACTTCACTTTGTTCTTTTTCCAGTACAACGCCAGAGGTACACAGGTTTGTCCGGCCTGACTCGTTTCCCCGATCAGCTTTGCCAGCTCTTTGGCGTGCAGCAGCAGTTTGCGGGTTCGGGTGGGGTCAGCAATAACGTGGGTGGACGCCGTGGTAAGTGGCTCAAAGTGCCCGCCCAGCAGGAACGCCTCGCCGCCTTTCAGCAGAACATAGGCGTCGGTGATCTGTGCTTTGCCAGCTCGCAGTGATTTCACTTCCCAGCCGAGCAAAACCATCCCCGCTTCAAAGCGTTCTTCTATATGGTATTCGTGCTTCGCCTTCTTGTTAAGGGCGATGGTACCGCTTGGCGTACCGGCTTTTTTCTTGCTCATGAATCAGTTATCCGGGTTCGGACGAGTGAACGGGCCGACCAGACTCAGGTCGGCAAAACGCGCATTGTAGCCCAGGAGTGCCAGATTGGTCACGAAATGGCCGCCGAAGGCGTTGCAGGTTCGTATGTAATCGAGTCCTTCGGCTACACTATCTGACCAGACTCTTTCAGGGGCGCAAATGCCTACGCCGTATCAGACACATATCGGGTCGTTTACCCGAAAATCAACCTTTTTCTGGGCTGCAGTAGGCGCAACTGTGGGTCTGGCCAATCTTTGGCAGTTTCCCTATCTGGCAAGCCTGCACGGTGGTGGCTTGTTTATTTTGCTTTATCTCGGGTGTCTGTTACTGGTCACTTTGCCCCTGATGGTTACCGAAGCTTCGATTGGCCGCTACGCTCGCCATGGCATCGTGCTGGCGATGGATGGGTTGATACGCAGTGCGAAAAGCTCAAGAGTCTGGATGGCAGCGGGCCGGTTAAGCGTGCTGGCTGCCTTTGTTGTGTTGTCGTTTTCTGCGGTATTTGGTGCCATCGCACTGGCTTATGTTTTTTTCGGTGCTTTAGGCCGGTTTTCGGGCGCGAGCCAAGTAGAGGCCACCGATGTGTTGGCCGGGCTTGTTTCTGACCCGAGAGCGTTTCGCGAGTTTATGGGTTGGCATGCGTTTTTTTTGGCCATGGTGCTTTGGGTGTCCGGGCAAGGTGTGGTTGGGGGGCTTGAGCGGGCCTTCAGAATTGTGGTGCCAGGCACGCTTTTACTTATGCTCGCGTTGTTTGGGCTTGCCGCCTGGCACGGCAGGATTGATGGCGCGATCAGTCAGATTCTTGAGATGCACCCGGAAGATCTCACTTGGGCCTCTTTAAGAGCCGCGCTATTCCATGCGTTCTTCACGCTTGGTCTTGGAATGGGGGTGTGGGCTGTTCTGGGTGCCTATACCACGCCGGATACACGCCTGAAGCGATCCATTCTGGCCGCCGTATTGATGGATACATTGGTGGCGATTCTGGCCGGGTTGATGATTTTTTCCATGGCTACGGAAAGCCATATTTTTGATGGCGAGCGCGGGTTCAGTCTTCTGTTTGTCTCGCTTCCGGTTACGCTTGCGCAGCTCCCTGTAAGCCAGTTCGTTATCGCGACGGTCTTTCTTATGGTGGTAATGATCGTATGGTCGACCGCGCTGGCTTTGCTGGAGCCGGTTGTTGGCTGGTTTCGCGAATGGACAGGCGCGCCTAGGGGCTTGTCTGTTGTATTGGTGGGTCTGGCAGTTTGGCTCGCAGGATTGGCCTCCCTGCTATCGTTCAACGTGTGGGCGGAATACCGGGTGGGTGGGGCGACCGTTTTTCGCTGGCTGGAACTGGCAACCGGGGGATTGATGATTCCTCTGGTGGCGATTCTCATTGCGCTTTTTACCGGTTGGTGTCTTACACGCAATCTTTCGAGAACCATGCTCGGAACGGCGCCGAAGCTTTTTGGTACAATCTGGTTCTGGGTGATGCGCCTGGTGTTACCTTTGGTAGTTGTTTATATCGGCATCCATTACACCGCGGCTTCATTGGCAAACCTTTGCGACAATGGCAGCAAGGCATTCTGGTGTGAGCAGGCGCCGGGTATGGTTTTTCGGGGTGAGGGGGAGACGCCCGTTGAGGCCGCAGAGGCGGACGCAAAAGACGCAATCGAAGACGGAGTTGATGAGCAGCCCGGGGGGTTGCTCCCAGCAGATCAGCCGTCTGAAAGTGAGCCCGATGAACAGCGATCGCTCCCTGAAAATGCCCCTAAAGACGACGATATCCTTTATCATAGCGTCTGATTGCAGCCTTATTGGCGCTATAAGCGCCTGCAATCATTTTTAAAGCGTGTTTGTATGCAGGACAACCGGTTCCAATGCCCCATCAGATTGATAAGACAGCCCTGGTTATGCACTCTGCCGAGCGCATGTTTCACCTGGTTAATGACATAGCCCGTTATCCGGAATTTCTTCCCTGGTGTGCAGGGGCCGAGATTCACCACGATGGCCCGGAACAGATCATGGCGTCGTTGGAAATAGCCAAGGGCGGCGTGCGCCATAAGCTCACTACGCGCAACCAGCTACTGATGCCAGAAGCCATTGAAATGAACCTTGTAGACGGTCCATTTCGAAATCTCACGGGGCGCTGGCACTTCAAGGCGCTCAATGAGAGTGCCTGTAAGGTGATCCTGACGCTGGAGTTCGAGTTTTCAGGTTCGCTGTCGCGCATGACCTTTGGCCCGATATTCAATCAGGCGGCAAACACTATGGTCGACGCGTTCTGCCGTCGCGCAGACGACATATACAAGGGAGGCGCCTGATGCCTCAGGTTGAGGTGGCGTATGCCCGGCCAGACAAGCAGGAAATCGTCCCCGTGCAGGTGCCCGAGGGTGCAACTGCCGTTGAGGCGGTCAAATTGTCAGGCATTTGCGCGATCTTCCCGGAAATCGACGCAGATTCCATAGATATGGGGATATTCGGCAAGGTAATTAAAAATCCCGCTGATCATGAGCTGCGCGACGGAGACCGGGTGGAGTTGTATCGCCCGCTCCAGATTGACCCGAAGCAGGCGCGCCTGAACCGGGCCAAAAAGAAATCCGCTTCAGATCAGTAGGCTGGCGTTTCTTCCAGAAGCTCGGCTTCGTGATGCGAGTAGCGGTCGGCGTCGTAGTGAACGATGATGCGCTGTTCTTCGATATCACCGCCGCGGCGCTGGAAAGTGTACACATAGTATTCGCGGGAAGGGTCAACCGGGTTCAGCATCAGAGGGCTGCCGAGCAGCGCCTGAACCTGGCTTCGTGGCATGCCTTCGTTAAGCTTGGCTAGCTCTTCTTCGGTAACAATGTTGCCTTGCTGGACGTTGATCTTGTAAACGCCCGGGAAAGCACAACCAGACAGAATGAGAGTGAGAATGAGAGCTGTGAGCTTTTGCATCGCCGGAGGAAATCCTCTATCTTGAAATCGCCTGCCAAGGGCAGGTGTGGCACGGGTTAACCGTTAAATGGCGGCTTCATCATACCGGAAGCCGTGAGGCACACCAAAGAGTGAATAGTAACATGTCATCTGAAAACGCCGAACTACGAAAAGTCGGTCTCAAAGTAACTCTGCCAAGAGTGAAGATCTTTAACATCCTGGAAAACGCCAAGGATCATCATCTTAGTGCCGAGGATGTGTACAAGCGGCTTCTGGATCAGGGTGATGATGTGGGTCTGGCCACCGTATACCGGGTATTGACCCAGTTTGAGACGGCGGGTCTGGTTTTACGTCATAATTTTGAAGGCGGCCATGCGGTATTCGAGATGGCAAGCGAAGATCATCATGATCACATGGTTTGCACCCAGACAGGTCAGGTGATTGAGTTTGTCGATGACGTGATAGAAGAGCGTCAGCAGAAAATTGCCAAAGAGCATGGCTATGAAATAGTAGAGCACAGCCTTATTCTCTACGTTAAGCCCATAAAATCTTAAGCGCTCGGCGCCGAAAATCCCATAAAAAAGGGGCAGGCCGTTAAGCCTGCCCCAATAGCTCTCAGTGTCGAGAGGGGGAAGTGGTTGCCATCACGTCAGTGATGGGTTGCCTGTCCTTTGGAAAACATTTCTGTCGCGTGGGCAATGGTATGTTCAGTCATATCCACGCCGCCTAACATTCTTGCAACTTCACTGATTCTTCCCTGATCGTCCAGAGACTCGATTTTCGAGAAAGTCGCGTCCTGTTGAGTGAATTTGCTGACAAACAGATGTTGGTGAGACTGGGCCGCAACCTGCGGCAAGTGAGTTACGCAGATAACCTGGCCATTGTCTCCCAGAGATCGAAGTAATTTGCCAACCACCTCTGCGGTGCCGCCGCCAATACCCACGTCAACTTCGTCAAATATCAGGGTCGGGGTTGTCGATGTTTGTGCAACCACTACCTGGATCGCCAGGCTGATTCGGGACAGTTCGCCACCGGACGCGACTTTGGCAAGAGGTCTTGCTGGCTGCCCGGGATTGGCGCTTACCAGAAACTCGATTTCTTCGAGCCCGTGGGGTGCTGGCTCGTCCTGGTTGTTGCGGCTCAGGTGGGTAACAAACTGAACTGCGGGCATGCTCAGCTGGGCCAGCTCACCGGCAATGCGCTGATCTAACTGCCCTGCAGCTTTGGCCCGGATGCCTGACAGTTTGCCTGCGAGTTCATTAAAGCCGTCGCGCCGGCTTTCCAGTTCCGCTTCCAACTTCTCCAGGCTGCCCTCGCCGCCGTCCAGCTCTGCCAGCTCTGCGCTTTGCCGCTTGTGAAACTCCGGGAGTTCCTCGGGGCTGATACGGTGCTTGCGTGCCATCTGGTATATGGCGCTGAGTCTGTCTTCAACTTCAGTCAGGCGCGCGGGATCTGCTTCGTAGTCATCGACAAAATGGCGGAGGTTATCGCCAGCCTCGCTGATCTGGATTTGCGCTTCGTTGAGCATCTGGATGGTGTCGGCCAGCGCGGGCATTTCAACTGGCAGCTGCTCAAGCTGTTGCAGTGCCTGGTGTAAGAGTCCTGCGGCATTGGTTTCATCTTCGGTGCACAGCAGGGCTGCCTGATGGCTGCTGTGAAGAATTGCATCGGCCTGGCTAAGTTGCGCTTGTTCTTGTTCCAGTTGCTCCTGCTCGCCGCTTTCCAGCGCAAGACGGTCAAGCTCTTCAACCTGATAGCGCAGCAGTTGCAGCTTGGCTTCAGATTCTTCTGCATTCTGCTGGCGTTCGAGCAATTTTGTGCGGATCTGGTTCCACGCCTGCCATGCTTCGCGGGTCTCGCTGGCAAGGTCTTCTGCGCGCGCGAATTCGTCAATCAGTTTGCGGTGGGTTTCCTTACGCAGGAGAGATTGGTGCTGGTGCTGGCTGTGAATGTCCATCAGTAGCCCGCCCAGATCTTTCAAGTGCGCGAGCGGGCAGGGCTGGCCATTAATGTAGGCCCGTGAGCGCCCGTCTTTACTGATTACACGGCGCAGGATGCAGTCGTTGTCGTCGTCCAGTTCGTGGCTTTCCAGCCATCGCAGTGCCTCCGGGATGGCAGAGACATCAAAGGTTGCGGTGATATCTGCACGCTTGGCGCCATAGCGCACTGCTCCGGCGTCGGCGCGCCCGCCCATGGCAAGCCCGAGAGCATCCAGCACAATGGATTTACCCGCTCCCGTTTCGCCGGTGAGGGCTGTCATGCCTTTGCCGAATTGCAGTTCTACCCTTTCGGCAATCGCGTAATTGGAAACCGTGAGCTGTGTGAGCATGCAGATAACCTCCGCTCTTCAAAATATACTGTTCGTACATACAGTGACTGTGAATATATACAGGGATTTTCGGCTTTGCAAACATCTGGGTGGGATTTTTTCAGGAATACAAGTGTTGGTGGTTGAAACCTGAGCGGTGAGCCCCATATCCGTTCGCAATAACAGACTTCCGGCTCTGCGGGGCCGGAGCCTATGTTTAATGGGCCGCGTTTTAGCCGGCCACCGAAGATCTGGCAGGAGTAGTCATGAGTACTGACGAAAACCGCAATGAGCAGGTAGAGGAATTGAATGAGCCCGCTGAAGCGGCGGCAGAAACAGCCGGCGAGCAGGAGCTTGAGCAGGGCGAGACGTCTGAACTTGACGCGTTGAAAGCGCAGGTGCAGGAGTTTCAAGAACAGGCGCTGCGGTCTCAGGCAGAAATGCAGAATGTCCGTCGTCGGGCAGAAATGGACGTGGAGAAGGCTCACAAGTTTGCACTGGAGAAGTTCGTCAAAGAGCTGTTGCCCGTGGCAGACAGCCTTGAAAAGGCGGTTGAGAGCACAGAAGACCAGGGAAATGCCGGCGATCTTGTGGCGTCTATCCGTCAGGGCGTCGAGATGACGCTGAGTTTGCTTGAGTCGAGTCTGAAAAAATTCAATGTTGAGCCGCTGAACCCGATCGGCGAGCCGTTCGATCCTCAGCACCACGAAGCGATGTCTATGGTTCCGGCGCCGGATGCAGAGCCGAACAGCGTGGTGGCTGTGGTGCAAAAAGGCTACCTGCTGAACGGTCGCGTGGTGCGCCCGGCAATGGTGATGGTAGCGAAGGCTCAGGATGCACCAAAAATTGATGAGCAGGCTTGAAAAATCAGCTAAAGCGCCAATATAGCTTGTAAACAGCAGCAGCCGGAGTAGATGTTTCCGGGCAACTATTCAGTACAGCATTCAGAAGAACTGGAGTGACTCAATGAGCAAGATTATCGGTATTGACCTTGGTACGACCAACTCATGTGTGGCCATCATGGATGGCGACAAAGTTCGCGTTATTGAGAACGCAGAGGGTGATCGCACCACCCCGTCCATCATCGCTTATACCGATGATAGTGAAATTCTGGTTGGCCAGTCGGCCAAGCGCCAGGCGGTGACGAACCCCCACAACACTATCTATGCCATCAAGCGTCTGATTGGACGTCGTTTCAAGGACGACGTTGTTCAGAAAGATATCAAGATGGTGCCTTACAAAATTGCCGAAGCGGATAACGGCGATGCGTGGGTAGAAGTCAAGGGTCAGAAAATGGCGCCACCACAGGTGTCTGCCGAAATTCTGAAGAAGATGAAGAAGACCGCAGAAGATTACCTGGGCGAGAAAGTGACCGAAGCGGTTATTACCGTGCCGGCTTACTTCAACGACAGTCAGCGCCAGGCTACCAAAGACGCGGGCAGAATTGCCGGTCTGGAAGTAAAGCGTATTATCAACGAGCCAACTGCTGCAGCTCTGGCCTACGGTCTGGATAAAAAGAGCGGTGATCGCACCGTGGCGGTATACGACTTGGGCGGTGGTACTTTCGACCTTTCCATCATCGAAATTGCAGATGTAGACGGCGAGCACCAGTTTGAAGTGCTGGCAACCAACGGTGACACCTTCCTGGGTGGTGAAGATTTCGATATGAAAATTATCGAATTCCTGGCCGACCAGTTCAAGAAGGATAGCGGTATCGATCTGCGCGGCGACTCTCTGGCTATGCAGCGTCTGAAAGAAGCTGGTGAGAAGGCCAAGATCGAACTTTCCAGCAGCCAGCAGACCGATGTAAACCTGCCGTATGTTACTGCAGATGCCAGCGGTCCCAAGCACATGAACGTGAAGCTGACCCGCGCGAAGCTTGAGTCGCTGGTAGAAGATCTGGTCGAGCGCAGCCTGGAGCCCTGTAAGGTTGCACTGAAGGACTCAGGTTTGAAAGTCAGCGAGATCGATGAGGTTATCCTGGTTGGTGGTCAGACCCGTATGCCACTGGTTCAGGAAAAAGTGAAAGAGTTCTTTGGTAAAGAAGCTCGCAAGGATGTTAACCCTGACGAAGCGGTTGCCATGGGCGCTGCAATTCAGGCCGCCGTACTGTCCGGTGATGTAAAAGACGTACTGCTGCTTGATGTAACCCCGCTGTCTCTGGGCATTGAGACCATGGGTGGCGTTGCAACGCCGCTGATCGAGAAGAACACGACGATTCCGACCAAGAAATCGCAGACCTTCTCAACGGCAGACGACAGCCAGACCGCGGTAACCATCCACGTGGTTCAGGGTGAGCGCAAGCAAGCGACACAGAACAAGTCACTGGGTCGTTTTGATCTGGCAGATATTCCGCCCGCACCGCGTGGCGTGCCGCAGATTGAGGTGACGTTCGACATCGACGCCAACGGTATTCTGAATGTGTCTGCGAAAGACAAGGCTACCGGTAAAGAGCAGTCCATCGTAATCAAGGCTTCTTCTGGTCTGAACGACGAAGAAATCGAGAAGATGGTGCGTGATGCCGAGGCAAATGCCGATGAGGATCGCAAGTTCGAAGAGCTGGTTCAGGCCCGCAACCAGGGTGATGCCATGGTTCACGCCGTGCGCAAGACTCTGAAAGACGCTGGCGACAAAGTTAGTGAGAGCGAGAAAGAGTCGATTGAAGCGTCCATCAAAGAACTGGAAGAGGCACTGACCGGTTCTGACAAAGACGACATTGAGGCCAAAACCCAAAAGCTGACCGAAGTTTCAGGTGAGCTGGCTCAGAAAATGTACGCAGATCAGGATGGCCAGGCTCAGCAGGCCGACGGTCAGGACGACGCTCAGTCGCAGACTGCTGACGACGCGGTAGATGCCGAGTTCGAAGAAGTCAAAGACGACGAAAAGAAGTAAATCTGACGTACATCAGGTAGTTGGAAAACGCGGAGCAACTCCGCGTTTTCCGCGTTTAAAAAACAGGGTTTTAAAGCATGGCCAAGCGCGATTATTACGACATTCTCGGAATATCCCGGGACGCGGATGAGAAAGAAGTTAAGCGGGCGTATCGAAAGCTCGCGATGAAGTACCATCCTGACCGTAACCCGGAAGATAAAGATGCCGAGAACAAGTTTAAAGAGGCGAGCGAAGCCTACGAAGTTCTGGCGGATCAATCCAAGCGGGCGGCCTACGATCAGTTCGGTCATGCCGGAGTAGATGGCCAGGCCGGCGGCGGCTTCGGAGGTGGAGGTGGTAACTTCTCCGACATCTTTGGTGATGTGTTTGGCGATATTTTCGGTGGCGGCGGTGGTCGCGGCCGCAACACTCGCGGCTCAGATCTGCGCTATACACTGGAGCTGGACCTTGAGGAAGCGGTAAAAGGAAAAACCGTCGAGATTACAATACCCGGGCATCGGGAGTGCGACGTTTGTGACGGCAGTGGCGCTGAAAAAGGTTCACGCCCGGAAGCCTGCAGTACCTGTAAAGGTATGGGGCAGGTGCGCATGCAGCAGGGTTTCTTTACCGTCCAGCAGGCTTGTCCGACATGTCGGGGCGCGGGCCAGATTATCAAAAATCCTTGCAGGTCCTGCCATGGTCAGGGCCGGGTGCAGGAAGAGAAGACCCTCTCCGTAAAAGTACCCCCGGGCGTTGATACCGGTGATCGTATCCGGCTCTCCGGCGAGGGCGAAATGGGTGTGGATGGCGGCCCTTCCGGTGATCTGTATGTGCAGATGTCGGTGCGGGAGCACTCCATCTTTACCCGCGATGGTCGTAACCTGTATTGCGAAGTGCCGATCAGCATTGTTGATGCAGCGCTTGGTGGTGAATTGGAAGTGCCGACACTGGATGGCCGCGTGAAACTCCGGATTCCTGCGGAAACCCAGACAGGAAAACTCTTTCGGCTGCGGAATAAAGGTGTCAGCCCGGTTCGAGGCGGCCCTTCCGGCGACCTGCTGTGTCGCGTAACGGTGGAGACCCCGGTGAATCTGACCAAGCGGCAGAAAGAACTGTTGAACGAGTTTCAAGACGCCCTTGATGGCAGCAGCGGCACAAACCACGCGCCGAAGAAAACGTCCTGGTTTGAGGGTGTTAAGAGCTTCTTCGACGAAATGAAATTCTGATCAGCTTCATAGAGAGAAAAGGCCATGAGGGTAGCAATCATCGGCGCCGCCGGGCGCATGGGAAAGGTGCTGATTGAGGCGGTTGACGGCACAGAAGGGCTGGAACTGGGCGCCGCTGTCGTCGAGCCGGGCAGCAGCCTGATTGGTGCCGATGCTGGCGAAATGAGCAGCATCGGGAAAACCGGCGTAAAGATGGCTGGTACCTTGGCCGACGTGAAAGACGATTTCGACGTGCTCATCGACTTCACGTTCCCGGACCTGACCCTGGAAAACGCCGAATTCTGCAAAGCCAACGGCAAAAGGCTGGTTGTTGGCACCACCGGCCTGTCCGATGCCGAAAAAGAGCAGTTAGCCCTCGCAGCGGAGTCTGCGCCAGTGGTTTTTGCCCCCAATATGAGCGTTGGCGTGAACGTGGTTCTCACTCTCCTGCACACCGCGGCAGCGACATTGGGTGATGACTACGACGTCGAGATCATCGAAGCCCACCACCGTCATAAAAAAGACGCGCCTTCTGGTACCGCCCTGCGCATGGGCGAAGTGGTTGCTGATGCACTTGGGCGTGATCTCAAAGAGTGCGCCGTCTATGGCCGTGAAGGCTTCACCGGCGAACGCACCCGCAAGGAAATCGGTTTCGAAACCATTCGCGCCGGTGACGTAGTGGGCGACCACACCGTACTGTTCGCCACCGAGGGCGAGCGCATTGAGATTACTCACAAGGCGAGTAGCCGCATGACTTTCGCCAAAGGCGCAATGCGAGCGGCTCTGTGGCTGAAAGACAAGCCTGCCGGCTTATACGATATGCAGGACGTCCTTTCGTTGAAATGAGTTTTAGGCAATCCTGAGGTGGCGGGCTGGGGTTATCTTCCGGGAATGTCGGAGGCCATGGATGGCCGGAGTCAAGCGCACAGGGGTGAGGCAAGCGTTTATGAAGCGAAGCTTCATGCGCAGCCGAACGACGGCAATCTGTGATTGCTGGCCGGACCCCGCAGGGGTGCTTGTAGCGTTTCCCGGAAGATAACCCCAGTGCGCGGCCGGTGCCTGAGCTAAGTGAGATTTTGCATGGACACAAAACCGCAAATTTCATACAATAAGGCGGTTTAACTGCACCAAGCGTAGGCTTTGAAAAGCCCAGGGAACAAAAAAGTTCCCGGATAACAAAAAGCGGGACGGAGATTTTACTCCCTCTCGCTTTTTTGCGACCTGAATTTGCGCTTGCGTTCCTGTTCGTGACGAACCGATACGCCACTCGATGAGGATACAAGCCTTGAGCACACCCGCAATCCTTGCACTCGCAGACGGAAGCCTGTTTTACGGCACCGCTATTGGCGCTGACGGCGAAACCAGCGGAGAAGTGGTGTTCAACACCGCCATGACCGGCTACCAGGAAATACTCACCGATCCGTCTTACGCACGCCAGCTCGTTACCCTGACTTACCCTCATATCGGTAACACCGGAGTGAATGAAGAAGATGTTGAGTCAGACCGCATCCAGGCCGCCGGCCTCATTATTCGCGACCTGCCTCTGGTGGCCAGCAACTGGCGCAGCACCGGGGCGCTGGACGAATACCTGCGAAGCAGCAACATTGTAGGAATTGCCGATATAGATACTCGGCGCCTGACGCGCATTCTGCGAGATAAAGGCTCACAGAGCGGCGCAATTGTCGCCGGTGCTGATGCCACTGCAGAGCGTGCATTAGAACTCGCAAATGCGTTCCCGGGGCTCGAAGGCATGGACCTGGCCAAAGTGGTCAGCTGCGAAAAATCCTATAAGTGGACCCAGGGAGAGTGGACGCTCGGCGAGGGCTACGCAGAAGGTGGCGAATCGAAATTCAAGGTTGTGGCCTGGGACTACGGCGTCAAGTACAACATTCTGCGCATGCTCGCATCCCGGGGCTGCGACATCACCGTTGTGCCTGCGCAAACCCCGGCATCAGAGGTGCTGGCGATGAATCCGGATGGCATATTCCTCTCCAACGGCCCGGGCGATCCTGAGCCGTGTGACTACGCGATCAAAGCGATTCAGGACGTGCTGGAAACCGAGATTCCGGTGTTTGGCATCTGCCTGGGGCACCAGCTTCTGGCGCTGGCCAGTGGCGCGAAAAGCATGAAAATGAATCACGGCCATCATGGCGCCAACCACCCGGTTCAGCGTCTTGAAAACGGCAGCGTCATGATCACGAGCCAGAACCACGGATTTGCAGTGGATGAAGCTTCTCTACCTGCCGTGCTCGAAGTGACCCATAAGTCACTGTTCGATGGCACTTTGCAGGGGGTTCGTCGCACGGATAAGCCGGCGTTCAGCTTTCAGGGGCACCCCGAGGCGAGCCCGGGCCCCGGTGATGTTGCGCACTTGTTTGATGAGTTTATCCGTCTGATGGACGTCCGAAAGGGTTAGTACCGGCTTACGGACAGATACGCCATTCCAGGCACGCGCCGTTTTTTGCGCTGCAAGAATTTAAACGTTGCTGACAGGTTTACCAAGACATGCCAAAACGGACCGATATTAAAAGCATCCTGATTCTGGGCGCAGGCCCGATTGTGATCGGGCAGGCGTGCGAATTTGACTACTCTGGCGCTCAGGCCTGTAAAGCCCTGCGTGAGGAAGGTTACCGGGTAATACTGGTTAACTCGAACCCGGCCACCATCATGACCGATCCGGTGATGGCGGATGCCACCTACATCGAGCCGATTACCTGGCAGACCGTCGCCAAAATCATTGAAAAAGAAAAACCGGATGCCTTGCTGCCTACCATGGGTGGTCAGACTGCATTGAACTGTGCGCTGGATCTGGAAAAGCACGGGGTTCTGGCTGAGCACGGCGTGGAAATGATCGGCGCCAATGCCGACACCATTGACAAGGCGGAAGACCGGAGCCGTTTTGACAAGGCGATGAAAGCGATTGGCCTTGAGTGCCCCCGCGCCTCCATTGCTCATACGATGCAAGAAGCCTGGCAAGTCGCTGAAGAAATTGGCTTTCCATGCATCATTCGCCCGTCGTTCACTATGGGTGGGTCCGGTGGCGGTATTGCCTATAACCGGGACGAGTTTGAAGAAATCTGTACCCGTGGTCTTGATCTTTCCCCTACCAACGAACTGCTTATTGATGAGTCGCTGATCGGTTGGAAAGAGTATGAGATGGAAGTGGTTCGCGACAAGGCGGACAACTGCATTATCGTCTGTGCCATCGAGAACTTCGATGCCATGGGCGTTCACACCGGGGATTCCATCACCGTTGCACCAGCCCAGACGCTGACCGACAAGGAATACCAGATCATGCGCGATGCCTCGCTGGCCGTGCTGCGTGAAATTGGTGTGGAAACCGGTGGCTCCAACGTACAGTTCGGTATTAATCCGGACACTGGCCGCATGGTTGTTATCGAGATGAACCCCAGGGTTTCGCGTTCATCCGCACTGGCCTCCAAGGCGACCGGCTTCCCGATTGCCAAAGTGGCAGCCAAGCTGGCGGTGGGCTACACGCTCGATGAGCTGCGTAACGAAATAACCGGGGGCGTGACACCGGCATCCTTCGAGCCCAGTATTGATTATGTTGTTACCAAGATCCCCAGGTTTACCTTTGAGAAATTCCCGCAGGCCGATGCCCGCCTGACCACCCAGATGAAATCTGTGGGTGAGGTTATGGCGATTGGTCGCACTTTCCAGGAATCTCTGCAGAAAGCCCTTCGTGGACTGGAAGTTGGATCAGACGGTTTCGATGAGCAGCTCGAAGAGTTCAGCTCCGAAAGCTCCCGCGAAACCCTTACCAAAGAGCTCAGCGTTCCCGGTGCGGAGCGTATCTGGTACATCGGTGATGCTTTCCGGGCCGGGTTGAGTGTGGATGACGTGTTCGAGTACACCAAGGTTGATCCCTGGTATCTGGTGCAAATCGAAGACCTTATTCGTGAAGAACAGGCGTTAAAGACCGCCGGCAAGGCGGATATCGACCATGCCACCCTGTTCCGTCTCAAGCGTAAGGGTTTCTCTGACGCGCGGCTGGCGAAGCTGCTGGGCATAGCCGAAGCAAGCATGCGCAAGTTACGGCATGATCTGAACATTCGCCCGGTGTACAAGCGTGTGGACACCTGTGCCGCCGAGTTCGCCTCGGATACTGCCTACATGTACTCCACCTATGAGGAAGAGTGCGAGGCGGAGCCTACCGATCGTGAGAAAATTGTGGTTATTGGTGGCGGTCCTAACCGCATTGGCCAGGGTATTGAGTTTGATTACTGCTGTGTGCACGCGGCGCTTGCCATGCGTGAAGATGGCTACGAAACCATCATGATCAACTGCAATCCTGAGACGGTATCAACGGATTACGATACCTCCGACAGATTGTATTTTGAGCCAATTACCTTGGAAGACGTGCTGGAAATCATCCACGTCGAGAATCCAAAAGGCGTGATTGTTCAGTACGGCGGCCAGACACCACTGAAGCTGGCTCGGGGTCTGGAAGCTGCTGGTGTGCCGATTATCGGAACCAGTCCGGATGCAATTGACCGGGCAGAAGATCGTGAGCGATTCCAGCAGATGATTCAGCGCCTGGGTCTCAAGCAGCCGGAAAACGCCACCGTCCGGAGCCTCGAAGAGGGTATTGTTGCAGCCAGCGAGATTGGTTACCCGCTGGTGGTTCGCCCATCTTATGTGTTGGGCGGCAGAGCCATGGAAATTGTTTTTGGTGAAGACGAGTTGGTGCGTTATATGCGCAGTGCGGTGCTGGTGTCCAACGACAGCCCGGTATTGCTGGACCACTTCCTCAACGCTGCCATTGAAGTCGATATTGATGCCATTTGCGACGGCAAGGATGTGGTCATCGGTGGCATTATGCAGCATATTGAGCAGGCCGGTATTCACTCCGGTGACTCTGCGTGCTCCTTGCCGCCCTACACCTTGCCGCCCGAGGTTCAGGACGCCATGCGTGAGGCCGTCAGGAAAATGGCCATTGAGCTGGAAGTTGTTGGCCTGATGAACGTGCAGTTGGCTTGGCAGGATGATGAAATCTATGTGATTGAGGTTAACCCGCGAGCTTCACGGACGGTGCCTTTTGTATCGAAAGCCATCGGTGTATCGCTGGCCAAGGTGGCGGCGCGTGTTATGGCTGGCACCTCTCTGGCAGAGCAGGGCTTTACCGAAGAGGTTGTTCCGAGTTACTACGCTGTAAAAGAGTCTGTGTTCCCGTTCAACAAGTTTCCGTCTGTTGACCCGATCCTTGGGCCCGAGATGAAGTCCACGGGTGAGGTTATGGGGCTTGGGGACAGCTTCGATGAAGCGTTTGCCAAGGCCTCGCTGGCCATCGGGGAGCGTTTGCCTCCCAGCGGTACCGTGTTCATGTCGGTTCGTGACGTGGACAAGGCGGGCGCCATTCAGGTTGCCCGTGATCTGGTCGATATTGGCTTCCAGCTTGTTGCCACGACTGGCACTGCAAAAGCTCTTCGCGCGGAAGGCATCGAAGTAGCGCGGGTAAATAAAGTGGGTGAAGGGCGTCCTCACATTGTGGACGCTATCAAGAACGGACAGGTTCAGCTCATTATTAACACCACTGAAGGTCGCAAGGCAGTGTCTGATTCGGCGCAAATTCGCCAGTCAGCCCTGCAGACCAAAGTAGCATACACAACAACATTGGCGGGTGGCGAAGCCTTCTGTCGGGCTATCAAGTTTGGCCCGGAGCGCACAGTACGCCGCCTGCAAGACCTCCACGCAGGGAAGTAAGATTATGAGTGAAAGAGTACCTATGACAAAAGCGGGTGAGACCCGCCTTCGTACGGAGCTCCAGAAGCTGAAATCCGAGGATCGTCCCCGGGTTATCGCCGCAATTTCAGATGCGCGGGAGCATGGCGACCTTAAAGAGAACGCAGAATATCATGCTGCCCGGGAGCAGCAGAGTTTTATTGAAGGCAGGATTCAGGAAATAGAAGGCAAGTTATCTGCCGCTCAGGTGATTGATGTTACGGCCATGGAGAATACCGGCAGGGTTATCTTCGGTACCACGGTTCATCTGTTGAATATGGATACGGATGAGCAGGTGGTCTACACGATTGTCGGTGAGGATGAGGCGGATATCAAGGAAGGCAAGTTGTCGATCTCGTCACCCATCGCTCGTGCGCTGGTCGGCAAGAGTGAAGACGATGTAGTCGCTATTCGTGTGCCTTCTGGTACCGTGGAATACGAAATCGAAAAGGTGGAGTACATCTGATTCGAGCGGCGTTGGCGTTGCCAGCACGCAGAGAGCAAAAAACCGGCTGTGTTATGCATAGCCGGTTTTTTTAATTCAGGTGCTCTGCAGGCGTCAGTTTTTATGGCGCAGCAGATTGGAAAGCTTCGGGTTGGGCTGCTTGGATCTGCGCATGATAACGGCGATTTTTCCAATGGTCTGCACCACTTCAGCGCCACTGGCTTCGCACAGAGCATTTATTGCTTCCTGGCGGGCTTCCCGGTCCTGGCTTGCCACTTTGATCTTGATGAGCTCGTGGTCGTTCAGGGCGCGCTCCAGTTCTTCCTGAAGGTTTTCGGTGAGGCCCTTGTCGCCCACAATAATGACGGGTTTCAGGTGATGGGCAATGGCCCGGTATTCCCGGCGCTGTTCCGGTGAAAGACTCATGATGTAATCTCTTTATCAGTGCAATTAACAAAAGGTCAGCGGCATATTCGCTGGCAACGTCGTATAATTGGCGGATTGTAACAGACAACCTTGTATACAGATCACCCTGCAGGCGTTGTAATTTCCGAGATGAGGCCCACATACAAGTAATATGGGGATTTATCCGGCGTTCTTAAACGCTTTCAGGTTGATCCGCAGCTGCGTTTTTCTGTGGCCGTAACGGATAGGCCGTTTCTGGTGGATAGACGTATAATTGGTGTAAGGTGTCAGTAAAGAGTAGTTCCTTCGATGGCCTGCTCTTCAATTCACAGGTGATGATCCTTGAACGATATGGCAAAAAATCTGGTTCTCTGGCTGATAATAGCCGCGGTACTGTTGATGGTGTTTCAGAATTTCTCTCCCACCACCACCGGTCAGCAAGTCAATTATTCCCAATTCGTTGAAATGGTTCAGCAGGGCCAAGTCAACAAAGTCACTATTGATGGTCTGGAAATTCAGGGCACCCGTGGCGACGGTTCCCAATTCCAGACAATTCGCCCGCAGGTGGCGGATAACAAGCTGATGGACGATCTACTGGCGAATCAAGTAGAAGTAATCGGCAAGGAACCGGAGCGCCAGAGTCTCTGGACGCAGCTGCTGGTCGCGGCTTTCCCGATTCTGATCATAATCGCACTGTTCGTGTTCTTCATGCGCCAGATGCAGGGCGGCGGTGGTGGCAAAGGCCCCATGTCGTTTGGCAAAAGCAAAGCGAAGTTGATGAGTGAAGATCAGATCAAGACCACGTTCGCCGACGTCGCCGGTGTGGATGAGGCTAAAGAAGACGTTAAGGAGCTGGTTGACTTCCTTCGGGACCCCAGCAAGTTCCAGCGTCTTGGTGGCAGTATTCCCAAAGGCGTCTTGATGGTGGGGCAGCCGGGTACCGGTAAAACCCTGCTGGCCAAAGCCATTGCCGGTGAAGCCAAGGTTCCATTCTTCTCTATCTCCGGCTCCGACTTCGTTGAGATGTTCGTGGGTGTTGGCGCATCACGTGTGCGTGACATGTTCGAACAAGCCAAGAAGCAGAGCCCTTGCATCATCTTTATTGATGAAATCGATGCGGTCGGTCGCCATCGTGGTGCCGGCATGGGTGGTGGTCACGATGAGCGTGAACAAACCCTGAACGCGCTGCTGGTTGAGATGGACGGCTTCGAAGGTAATGAAGGCGTCATCGTTATTGCTGCGACCAACCGCCCTGATGTTCTTGATCCGGCGTTGTTGCGCCCAGGTCGGTTTGACCGCCAAGTCGTTGTTGGCCTGCCCGATATTATTGGTCGGGAGCAGATTCTCAAGGTGCATATGAAGAAGGTGCCCCTGGATGAAAACGTAGTGCCAGCACTTATCGCGCGCGGTACGCCGGGCTTCTCCGGCGCAGATCTTGCGAACCTGGTCAACGAAGCAGCGCTTTTTGCAGCGCGCAGAAATATGCGCCTGGTTTCCATGGAAGAATTTGAGCTCGCGAAAGACAAGATCATGATGGGCGCTGAGCGTAAGTCCATGGTGATGAGCGAGAAAGAAAAGCTGAATACGGCCTACCACGAATCTGGTCACGCCATTGTGGGTCGGCTGACGCCTGAACATGACCCGGTTTACAAGGTGAGCATTATCCCTCGTGGCCGCGCCTTGGGTGTCACAATGTTCCTGCCGGAAGAAGACAGGTACAGCCACAGCAAACGCTTCCTGATCAGCTCCATTTGCAGCCTGTTTGGTGGTCGTATTGCGGAAGAGCTGACATTGGGCTTTGACGGCGTTACCACCGGTGCTTCGAATGATATCGAGCGTGCGACCAGTCTGGCTCGTAACATGGTTACCCGCTGGGGTTTGTCCGAGAAGCTTGGACCGCTGCAATACGATACCGACAGCGAAGAGCCGTTCCTTGGCCGCTCTGCCGGACAGGCTCAAACTGTCTATTCGCCCGAAACGGCACAGCGTATTGATGAGGAAGTTCGCAACATCATTGATACCTGTTACGAAACGGCCACGCAAATTCTGGTCGATAACCGGGATAAGCTGGATATCATGGCCCAGGCGTTGATGAAGTATGAAACCATCGATCGTCACCAAATTGATGACATCATGGAGGGCCGCACTCCACGCCCGCCGAAAGGTTGGGATGACAGTGGTTCTGCCGGTGGCGTCAAGGCTGACGATTCGGAGCCCGCAGCAGGGGCCAAGCCTTCTGATGATGGTCAAAGGCCGGATGTTGGTCGCCCAGCCGGAGAGCACTGAGGCTTCAGGCTTTGGATGACCCGAGCTGACACTTGCGCCGCCCCGATTACGGGCGGCGTTTGTTTTTGCCAGACGCTGTTTTTCACGCTAAGCCATGCCCGCCCAGAAGGTTTGTTATGGAAATGAAATTTGCCGGACGAATCCTGGATATGTCCCGTTGTCACGTGATGGGTGTTCTTAATGTGACTCCGGATTCGTTCTCTGATGGTGGCCGGTACAACCAGTTGGATGCAGCGCTTTTTAAAGCTCGCCAGATGGTCGTGGATGGTGCGGCGTTTATTGATGTGGGCGGAGAATCCACACGCCCGGGTGCGGCGAAGGTATCAATTCAGGAAGAGCTGGATCGTGTTTGCCCCGTCGTTGAGGCGCTTGTAAGGGAATTGGATGTTATTGTTTCGATAGATACCAGCACGCCTGAAGTGATGTCTCAGTCGGCTGAGCTCGGCGTAGGGCTGATTAACGATGTGAGAGCGCTGCAGAGGGAGGGCGCCTTGGATGCTTCAGCGCGTGCGGCAATACCGGTTTGCATCATGCACATCCAAGGCGAGCCTGAAACCATGCAGGACCATCCTGAATATCGGAATGTGCTGCGTGAAGTCAGTGAATTTTTGACTGGGCGCATTCGCGTCGCGGAGAAGGCTGGAATAGAGGCCCACAATATAATTCTGGATCCCGGGTTCGGGTTCGGGAAAACTCTTGAGCATAATTTGCGTTTGCTTGCTTCGCTTGAGCAGTTGCAGGTCGTGGGGCATCCAATGTTGGTCGGTATGTCCAGAAAATCCATGCTCGGCCATATAACGGGCCGGGAAGTTGATGAAAGGTTGCCCGCGAGCCTTGCGGCCGCGACAATATCGGCCATGAAGGGTGCAAGTATTATTCGCGTGCACGACGTCAGGGAAACCGTAGATGCCGTCAAGATTGCGACGGCTGTAAAGGAGGCAGTTTGATGGCCGGAAGAAAGTATTTTGGCACGGATGGAATACGCGGCAGGGTAGGTGAGCCGCCTATTACGCCGGAATTCATGTTGCATCTGGGGTGGGCTGCCGGGCAGGCTTTCAAAAGGGCCGGGCAGCGCAACAGTGTGCTGATTGGCAAGGACACCCGGCTGTCGGGGTACATGTTCGAGTCCGCTCTTGAGGCCGGATTATCGGCGGCGGGAGTGGATGTGAAGCTTTTGGGGCCTATGCCAACCCCAGCCATCGCGTACCTGACGCGCACCTTCCGTGCCTCCGCAGGCATCGTTATCAGTGCTTCCCACAATCCGCATCATGATAATGGCATCAAATTTTTCTCCGCAGACGGCACCAAGCTTGACGATGCCCTGGAGGCCGAAATCGAGCGTTGGCTGGACAAGCCGATCGAGGTTTGCGGTCCGGATGAGCTGGGTAAGGCGTCGCGGGTAGAAGACGCTCCGGGGCGCTACGTAGAGTTCTGCAAGAGCACTGTGCCGAATGAGTTCACCCTTGATCACTTGAAGATCGTTCTCGATTGCGCCCATGGTGCGACATATCACGTTGCGCCGAAAGTGTTCCGTGAGCTTGGCGCTAATGTTTCTGTCATTGGTGCGGAGCCGAACGGACTTAACATCAACCTGAATGTGGGCTCCACTCATCTGGGCGCGCTCAAGAGGGCTGTTATCGAGAAGGATGCGGATCTGGGCATTGCCTTTGATGGCGATGGTGACCGGGTATTGATGGTTGATCGTGACGGTTCTGAAGTTGACGGTGACGAGCTTCTGTATGTGATTGCATCCCAGCGGTTTGCCGAAGATCGCCTCAAAGGCGGCGTGGTGGGTACGCTGATGACCAACCTTGGTGTTGAGCTGGCGCTGACGGAAATGGGTATCTCGTTCGAGCGCGCCAATGTGGGCGATCGCTATGTGATGGAGCGGCTGTTGGCGAATAACTGGGTGCTCGGTGGTGAGGGTTCGGGGCACATGGTCATCCGCGACTGCACCAGTACCGGCGATGGTATCGTGTCCGCACTTCAGGTGCTGCTGTCTATCGGCAAGTCCGGCAAAACTCTCGCCGAGTTGCGGCAGGGTATGAGTAAGCTGCCCCAGACGATGATCAATGTGCGCGTTGCAAAGCGGTTTGATCCTTCCAGCCGTGCGGATATTGTTGCAGCGGTTAAAAAGGCTGAATCGGAACTTGGCAGCACGGGCAGAATCCTGCTGCGTGCGTCGGGAACTGAGCCTTTGATTCGCGTAATGGCTGAAGGTCAGAGTGCGGACGATATTCGTCGTATTGCTGAAAAGCTCGCGCAAATCGTGGAAAATTCAACGCCCTGATTTTGTTGGTTTCAGGCGGTTGTCTGTTCTGAGGGACTGCTGTATAGTGCGCCCTCCCTTACATTCGGGAACTGTTATGCGTCGCAAGATTGTAGCCGGAAACTGGAAGATGAACGGGTCGAAAGACCTCTCGGATGAGCTGGTGGGTTATGTCCGGTCTGAAGCCGGGTCTCTTGATAACGGCGTGGAGGTTGTTATTATTCCTCCTGCAATTTATGTCGCGAATGTATTGGAGCAGGCCCGAAACACTGTGTCAGTTGGTGTTCAGAATGTGGGTCAGTGGCAGTCGGGAGCTTATACCGGGGAAGTTTCCGCGGAAATGGCCAGAGATGCAGGCTGCCGCTACGCGCTTGTTGGTCACTCCGAGCGCCGTCAGCTCTTTGGTGAAACCGACGAGCAGGTTGTTGAAAAAGTGTCGCTGGTAGTCTCCAGCGGTTTAACGGCCATTGTCTGCGTTGGTGAAACGCTGAAAGAGCGCGAGGCCGGGCAGGCTGAGGCAGTCGTTGCTAACCAGGTGCGCACAGGTTTGTCGTCAGTGGCGTCGGGTGAATGGCAGAATATCGTAGTTGCCTACGAGCCAGTTTGGGCGATTGGTACCGGTAAAACGGCAACCTCTGATGATGCTCAGGCTATGCATGCAGCTATACGGGGTGTGCTGAAAAGTATGGGCGCCCCTGCCGAAGAGATTTCACTGCTTTACGGCGGCAGTGTAAAAGCAGATAATGCAGCGGCTCTTTTTTCAGAGCCAGATGTAGATGGTGGTTTAATTGGCGGCGCATCACTGGTCGCAAAAGAATTTATGAGTATTTGTCGGTCCTTACCGGCGAGTGCCTAAAGTTAAAGGTTCGCGAGATTCGATATGGATTGGATGGAAACACTGGTAGTCGTTGTGCACGTGGTGATCGCGGTGGCGCTGGTGGGTCTGGTGCTGATCCAGCAGGGCAAGGGTGCGGATGCAGGTGCGGCCTTCGGGGGTGGTGCTTCGCAGACGGTATTCGGTAGTCAGGGTAGCGGCAGTTTTCTGACCCGCATGACAACCTTGCTCGCAATCGTGTTTTTTGTAACGAGTTTTTCGCTGGCAGTATTTGCCAAGCAGCGTGCTGAAGTGGCAGGCGAGGCAGGCATTCCGGTAGTGACGGACTCCCGCCAGGGTCCTTCTGAGGGAGCTGCAGATAATGGTGATGCTGCGAAGAGCGAAACCGGGAGCGGGGAGTCTGATCTCCCCGAGCTCGAGTAAGAGTGTTGCCCAAGTGGTGGAACTGGTAGACACGCTATCTTGAGGGGGTAGTGGCGAAAGCCGTGCCGGTTCGAGTCCGGCCTTGGGCACCAATTAAGAAGAGAAACGGCTTGGATCTTCCAGGCCGTTTTTTTGAGCAGTCCTTGACCACTTCGTCCGGCGTCTCTATACTCCGGCGGAGATTGGAGCCAGACATCTCTTGTTGTCGGGTTTCTGGCAGGCCAGGTGTCTGTCAGCAGGAAGCGGTTTACCGGTTTGCTTTCTGCTAGTTCTTGCAACAAAAGGCCCCAGTTATCGGGGCTTTTTGATTAAGGGGCCCTGGCGCAACGGGCCCTGGTGCGTAAAAAGGGCTGATTAACAGCCCTTTTTTTGTTTTTGGGGCCGGTAAATTTTAATACGGAGACCGCCTAACTTGTCAGGCAAGCTTAAACAACTGGAAGACATTCTTCGGCCTGTGGTGGAAGGCCTGGGTTACGAGTTCTGGGGCATCGAGTATCGCTCCAAGGGCTATCAATCCATGCTGCGGGTCTTTATAGACGATGCCGAGAATGGCATCGGCATTGATGACTGCGAGAAAGTCAGCCGTCAAATCAGTGGCGTGATGGATGTGGAAGATCCCATCCAGACCGAGTACACACTGGAGGTTTCGTCTCCGGGGATGGATCGCCCCCTTTTTCGGCCTGAGCAGTATCAGGCATTTGTGGGGCACCAGGTACAAATCCGCTTGCGCATGGCATTTGAAGGCCGGCGCAAGTTTCAGGGGCTTATTAAAGGTGTGGAGGGCGATGATATTGTCGTGGTCGTTGATGATCACGAGTATTTGTTGCCTTTTGACAGCATCGAAAAAGCCCAGATTATTCCGGTATTCGAGTGAGCTATTTGAAAAACTCAGTAGATGCACAGTTTATTTTCAGAGCAGGGCAATCCAATGAGTAAAGAGATCTTGCTGGTGGTTGAAGCCGTCTCGAACGAAAAAGGCGTCGAGAAGGATGTAATTTTCGAAGCGATCGAGCTTGCACTCGCCACCGCTGCCAAAAAACGTTACGAAGACGAAGAGTCGGATGTGCGCGTATCAATTGATCGTCGCACGGGTGAATACGATACTTTCCGCCGTTGGCTGATCGTTGACAACGATGCCGTTCCTGCGTTGGGTACCGAGCTGACGCTTCAGGAAGCTGAAGAAATTGACCCTGCGCTGAAGCCTGGTGACACCTACGAGGAGAAAGCAGAGTCTGTTGCTTTCGGCCGTATCGGTGCGCAGGCAGCGAAACAGATCATTTTCCAGAAAGTTCGTGAAGCTGAGCGCAGCAAAATTGTAGATAGCTATCGCGATCGTGTTGGTGAACTGGTCTCGGGTACCGTAAAGAAGGTTACCCGCGATAACGTCATCGTCGATCTTGGTGCCAACGCTGAAGCTTTGCTGCCCAGAGAGCACCTGATCCCGCGTGAAACATTCCGCATGGGTGACCGGGTACGCTCATTGCTGCTCGAAATTCGCACAGATCATCGCGGCCCTCAGTTGATTCTGAGCCGTTCTGCATCACAGATGTTGATCGAGCTGTTTCGTATTGAAGTGCCGGAGATTGCAGAAGAGTTGATTGAAATCCGCGGCGCGGCCCGGGATCCCGGTTCACGTGCAAAGATTGCAGTGAAAACCAACGACCGTCGTATTGATCCCGTTGGTGCTTGTGTAGGCATGCGCGGCTCTCGCGTTCAGGCAGTCTCCAACGAGCTCGGCGGAGAGCGCGTCGATATCGTGCTGTGGGACGACAACCCGGCACAGCTGGTCATTAACGCCATGTCCCCAGCGGAAGTGGCTTCTATCGTGATGGATGAAGATCGCCACACCATGGAAGTAGCCGTCGCAGCCGATAACCTGGCGCAGGCTATCGGTCGTAATGGACAGAACGTGCGCCTGGCTACCGAGCTTACGGGCTGGACCCTGAACGTGATGACCGAAGAAGAGGCGGGTGAGCGCCAGGAGCAGGAGTACAACACTCTGGTTGAGCACTTTACTACCCACCTCGACATCGACGAAGAGTTTGCCGGAGTGCTGATTGACGAAGGCTTTACGTCTATTGAGGAAGTCGCCTATGTGCCTATGGAAGAGATGTTGGCGATTGACGGTTTTGACGAAGAAACCGTCACTGAATTACGCCGCCGTGCCAAGGATGTCCTGTTGAATCAGGCACTGGCCAGCGAGGAAGCCCTCGATGGCGCGGAACCTGCAGAGGATCTTCTGAGTATGGACGGAATGGACCGTGGCCTGGCGTTCAAGCTTGCCGGCATGGGTGTACGTACCATGGAAGATCTGGCGGAGCAGTCGGTTGACGACTTGCTCGATATCGAAGGTATGGATGAAGAGCGTGCAGGACAGTTGATTATGACTGCACGCGCCCCCTGGTTTGAAGACCAGGCTTAATTCGGGAGGAGACCAGTATGGCTGAAGTAACGGTAAAACAACTGGCCGATGATGTAGGCGCTCCCGTGGATCGTTTGCTGAAGCAGATCGTGGAAGCCGGCCTTAAAGCCCGCTCAGAAAGCGACGCTGTATCCAGCGATGAGAAGCAGCAGTTGCTGGCCTATCTGAGAAAGACCCACGGTGAAGCAGGCGCTGAGCCGAACAAGATTACTTTGAAGCGTAAGACGACAACCACGCTCAAGGCTGGCAAGGCCAAGACCGTCAATGTTGAAGTGCGCAAGCGGCGCACGTATATAAAGCGTGCGGAGCTTGCGCCTGAGGCGGAAGAAGAGACGCCGGAAGCACAGCAAGAAGAGCAGAAGGTTGAACAGCCGCAGGCAGAGCCGACTGTAAATGTAGCGGCTGATCAGGCGCCTCAGGCCGGAACAGAAGCTCCAGTAGACGCTGAGAAAGCAGAAGCGCCAGTGGCTGAAGACAAGGCAGCGGCCGAGAAGGTTGAGCCGAAGAAAGCAGAAGAACCAGAGCCTGTTCCCGCTCCGGAAGATATGCCGATACCGCCACCAGCTGATGGCGAAGGCAAGGATCGGAAGCCGAAGAAAAAGAAAGAAAAAGTTCGTGAGCGTGGCGACGAAACCGAAGAAGGCAAGCCCAAGAAGAAGCAGGCTGGTCATCGTGGTCCACGTAACCGCCCTGCGGACGCGCCCGTGGTGATTTCTGACGATGATGATGACACCACATTGCGCAAACCACTGCGTGCGAAAAAGAAACCCAAAGAGAAGCGTCATGGCTTCGAGAGGCCGACCAAACCAATGGTCAGAGAAGTAGAAGTTCCAGAAATTATTACCGTTGGCGATCTAGCCCAGCGGATGGCCGTCAAATCCGGTGATGTCATCAAGACATTGATGGGCATGGGCGTGATGGCAACCATTAATCAGCCGCTGGATCAGGCGACGTCGACTCTGGTCGTTGAAGAGCTGGGCCACAAGGCCAAGCCCATCAGTGACGATGCTTTCGAAGAGGGTGTGCTCAGCGAGTTCAGCGTTGAAGGTAAGGAAAAGGCCAAGCGCGCTCCTGTTGTGAGTGTGATGGGCCACGTTGACCACGGTAAGACATCACTGCTGGATTACATCCGGCGCACCAAGGTTGCCTCCGGTGAATCCGGTGGTATTACCCAGCACATTGGCGCGTACCATGTTGAAACGGATCACGGCATGATCTCGTTTCTTGATACGCCGGGCCACGCGGCGTTCACCGCGATGCGTGCCCGTGGTGCGCAGTGCACGGATATCGTTATCCTGGTAGTGGCGTCAGATGACGGCGTAATGCCGCAAACCAAGGAAGCGGTTCAGCACGCACGCTCGGCTGGTGTGCCTATCGTTGTCGCCATCACCAAGATGGACAAGGAACAAGCCGATCCCGATCGTGTGAAGAACGAGTTAGCAGCGATTGACGTTATTCCTGAAGACTGGGGTGGCGATGTCCAGTTTGTGCCAATCTCCGCTCACTCAGGTGATGGCGTCGATAACTTGCTGGAAGCCGTATTGCTGCAGGCCGAGATCCTTGAGCTGCAGGCTTCTCCCGATGCGCCAGCACAAGGCGTTGTGGTTGAGTCCAGCCTTGAGCGTGGCCGCGGTTCTGTTGCCACCGTATTGGTTCAGAACGGGACACTGCGCCAGGGCGATATGGTTGTTGCGGGATCCTACTTCGGTAAGGTTCGTGCAATGACGGATGAAGCTGGCAAACAGGTGAAAGAAGCCGGTCCGTCGATTCCGGTCGAGATTCTGGGCCTCAACGGCACGCCAAACGCCGGTGACGAGTTCTTTGCCGTAGCTGATGAGCGCAAGGCCAAAGAACTGGCCGAATTCCGCCATATTCGTGAGCGCGAGCAGCGTTTGCAGCGAGCGCAAGCGGCCAAGCTTGAGAACCTGTTCGAGAACATGGGCAAAGATGAGGTCAAAACCCTCAACGTTGTTCTCAAAACGGATGTTCGTGGCTCTCTGGAAGCGATCACCAAGTCGCTGCAAGACCTGGGTAACGACGAAGTTCAAGTGAAAATCGTATCGTCTGGCGTCGGCGGTATTGCCGAAACGGATGTAAGCCTTGCAATGGCCACCAGCGCCGTTATTTTCGGCTTCAACGTGCGTGCGGATACAGCCTCCAAGCGTCTTGTGGAGCAGGAAGGTCTGGATCTGCGTTACTACAGCATTATCTATAACCTGCTGGACGATGTGAAAGCCGCGTTGACGGGCATGCTGGCGCCGGAGTTCCGCGAGGACATCATAGGTATTGCCGACGTTCGCGACGTGTTCCGTTCACCGAAGTTCGGTCAGGTTGCTGGCTGTATGGTGACCGAGGGCAACGTATACCGGAACAAGCCGATCCGTGTACTGCGCGACAACGTGGTTATCTTTGAAGGCGAGCTGGAATCCCTGCGCCGCTTCAAGGATGACGTACCTGAAGTTCGCAACGGCATGGAATGTGGTATCGGTGTTAAAGGTTACGACGTGAAGGTCGGTGACCAGATCGAAGTCTTCGACCGTATCAGAGTCGAGCGTAAACTCGAATCTACGGGGGCCTGATGCCTAGAGAGTTCAGTCGTATTGATCGCATTGGCGATCAGATGCAGCGTGAGCTTGCTCAGCTGATTCAGCGGGAGGTCAAGGATCCGCGGTTGGGCATGGTGACGGTGAACGCAGTCAAGGTCAGTCGTGACCTTGGCTACGCCGATATCTATGTCTCGCTGTTGACCACCGAAGAGCTCACTGCTGAGTCTCCCGAGGTCAAGGATTCGATTTCGGTACTGAATCGGGCGGCTGGGTTCCTTCGCGGCCAAGTCGGAAGAGCCATGAAATTGCGAGTGATACCGCAACTTCGATTTCATTTTGACGCGCTTCAGGGTTACAGCCGCCGAATGGACAGTCTGATCCGGGAAGCGGTTGGTGATAAATCAGCCGTTGAGCGGAACGACGACAGTCAGGGTGAAAACCAGAGCGACAATCAAAGTAATCCGGAGTCAAACCCTTGAGTCGCAGACGTAAGGGCCGTGATGTCAGTGGTATTCTGGTAATTGACAAACCGCTTGGCATCACCTCAAATGGCATCCTGCAAGAGGTTAAACGCCTGTATGGTGCCGCCAAGGCTGGCCATACCGGTGCACTGGATCCTCTGGCAACAGGGGTCCTGCCCCTTTGCTTTGGCGAGGCGACAAAGTTTTCGCAGATGATGCTGGACAGCGACAAGGCCTACATCGCTACCGCGCGGCTTGGCGAGCGCACCGAAACAGGTGACAGCGAGGGGGCGGTGGTTGCCACAAAGCCGGTACCAGAAGACTTGTCGCCGGAGGTGCTAGAGCCGGTGCTTGAGCAATTTCGTGGCAATATTCAGCAAGTCCCCTCTATGTATTCCGCGCTCAAGCACAACGGACGTCCGCTTTACGAATACGCCCGTGAGGGTATTGAAATAGAGCGTCCGGCGCGCCCGGTAACCATTTACGAGCTCCGCCTTCTGGATGTGCGCGAGAACGAAATGGATATCGCGGTGAAATGCACCAAAGGTACGTATATTCGCTCACTCGTTGAAGATATCGGCGAGGTTCTGGGTTGCGGCGCGCATGTAATTGCTCTCAGGCGTACGTTGGCGGCCGGGTTCACTCTTGCTGACGTCCATGCAGTGCCTGATCTCGAGGCAATGCGCGAGCGTAGTGAGAGCCTGGATGGCCTGCTTGTTGCCCCTGATGCGGCGCTCTCCATGTTCCCGGAGCACCGCCTGTCGGGGCAGCCTTTGGTGTCGATATTGAACGGACAACCGGTTAGAATACCGGGCCGGGCTTACGACGGCTTCGTGCGCATTTATGGCAACGAAGGCTTTGTAGGGCTGGCAGAAGCATTGCCGGAAGGCGAGGAAACCGAACTGGTACCCCGTCGGCTGGTAAGTAGCAGCGGCAAACGATAGTTTGACCGCTGTTTAGCCGGGCTGTAGAGATGCGCGGTTCGGCCGGATTTGACAGCATCGCAACCATGAGGTGAGTTATGGCACTTTCTGCCAATGAAAAAGCACAGATCGTTAATGATTATCAGCAAGCTGATGGCGATACAGGTTCCCCGGAAGTGCAGGTTGCACTGCTGAGCGCCAACATCAACAAGCTGCAGGACCACTTCAAGATCAACAAGCAGGATCACCATTCCCGCCGTGGTCTGATCCGGATGGTAAACCAGCGTCGTAAGCTGCTGGACTACCTCCGTCGGAAGAATGCTGACCGTTACCTGGAGCTGATCAAGCGCCTGGGACTGCGTCGCTAAATCCGGTCTTACGACCTGAAGGCCGCCCCGGTTTTTTCCGGTGTGGCCACCAGCCGGCGGGCTCCTCAGGGGCCTGCCGGTTGTGCTTTACATCACCGCATTGAATTTTCAGTGAATCTGGGATTTCCTGTCGTATTGGAAAGCTGAAATTGATAGCAGGTTGTTGAAAGCCCGGGCGGTGCGCAGATAAGGCGTACCAATTGCCTGGCCGGGGTTTTGCAACAGCCTGTTAGCTTTCAGGCAGAGTACTTTCAGAGACACGCTTCAATCATTCTGAACAGATAACGCAGGAGTTCGTTGTGGATCTGCAACCGCGTAAAAAATCATTTGAACTGGGTGGCGAAACTGTCACTCTGGAAACGGGCCGTATTGCCCGTCAGGCTACAGGTTCCGTTCTTGTCACCGTGGGTGATATTTCGGTTCTGGGTACTGTCGTTGGTGCCAAAGATGCCAAGCCGGGTCAGCCGTTCTTCCCGCTGACTGTAAACTACTTCGAAAAAACCTACGCCGTGGGCAAAATCCCCGGTGGTTTCTTCAAACGTGAAGGCCGTCCTTCCGAGAAAGAAACCCTGACATCCCGTTTGATCGACCGTCCGATTCGTCCGCTGTTTCCGAACGGCTATATGAACGAGACGCAGGTTATCTGCACGGTTATGTCATCCAGCAAACAGCAGGATCCGGATATCGCCGCCATGCTGGCTGCGTCGGCCGCCCTGGCAATCTCCGGCATTCCTTTCGCTGGCCCCATCGGTGCCAGCCGTGTTGGTTACACCAACGAGAGGGGTTACTTTCTGAACCCGAGTTTTGAAGACCTGAAGACTTCCCTGCTGGACATGGTAGTTGCGGGTACTGAAGACGCGGTTCTGATGGTTGAATCCGAAGCCAAAGGCCTGAGCGAAGATCAGATGCTCGGTGGTGTTCTGTTCGCCCATCAGGAAATGCAGACGGCTGTTGCCGCTATCAAAGAGTTTGCTGCTGAAAATGGCAAGCCCCGTTGGGATTGGCAGCCAGCTGCTGAAAACACCGAACTGTTGGACACGATCAAGTCTGAGTTTGCCGGTGCTATCGAAGAAGCCTATGGCATTCACGACAAGATGGCCCGCTACGCGCGTCTTGGCGAGATCAAAACGGCGGCCGTTGAGAAGCTGGCTGGCGAAGAGGAAGGCCAGCCTTCCGCAGATGAAGTCAAAAAGAATTTCGGAAAGGTCGAGAAAACCGTTGTTCGCCAGCAGGTAATCGATGGCAAGCCGCGTATCGATGGCCGTGATAACAAAACGGTTCGCCCGATCGAAATCGAAGTGGGCATTCTGCCAAGCGTTCACGGTTCTGCGCTGTTTACCCGTGGTGAAACCCAGGCCATCGTCACGACGACTCTTGGCACTTCCCGCGACGTGCAGACAATCGACGCACTCGAAGGCGAACGCAAGGATCCGTTCCTGTTCCATTACAACTTCCCTCCGTACTCGGTAGGCGAAGCTGGTCGTGTTGGTACCCCTGGCCGTCGTGAAGTTGGCCACGGTCGTCTGGCCAAACGCGGTGTGATGGCGGTTATGCCGACTCTGGAAGAGTTCCCGTATGCCATTCGCTCGGTCTCCGAGATTACGGAATCCAACGGATCCAGCTCTATGGCGTCTGTTTGTGGTTCAAGTCTGGCGCTAATGGATGCTGGTGTGCCACTGAAAGCGGCAGTAGCGGGTATTGCCATGGGTCTGGTCAAGGAAGGCGACAAGTTTGCCATTCTGACTGACATTCTGGGTGACGAAGATCACCTGGGTGATATGGACTTCAAGGTTGCCGGTACCAAAGACGGCATTACTGCTCTGCAGATGGACATCAAGATCCAGGGTATTACTGACGAGATCATGGAACTTGCTCTTGAGCAGGCCCATGCGGCGCGTCAGCACATTCTGGTTGAGATGAACAAGGTTATCTCCGAGTCGCGTACCGAGCTTTCTCCGCGCGCTCCGAGCATCACGACTATCAAGATCAATCCTGAGAAAATCCGTGACGTTATCGGTAAGGGCGGTTCCATGATCCGTTCTATCTGTGATGAGACCGGTGCTTCCATTGATCTGGATGACGACGGTAACGTGAAGATCTACGCAGATAACATGGAAGCGGCCCAGGCGGCGGTTAACCGGGTTAAGGAAATTACTGCTGAGATTGAGGTTGGTGCTATCTACAAGGGTCGCGTTGAGCGCATTGTAGACTTTGGTGCCTTTGTTAACATCCTGCCTGGCAAGGATGGTCTGGTGCACATTTCCCAGATCTCTGACCGCCGGATCGAGAACGTGACTGACGAGCTTAGCGAAGGTCAGGAGGTTCTGGTCAAGGTTCTGGATGTGGACAACCGTGGTCGTGTGAAGCTGTCCATGAAGGAAGTGAAAGAAGGCGAGCAGCCGACGGACTTCTCTGACTGATAGCTAGCAGCTACTAAAAACCCGCCTTTCCTCTGGATTGGCGGGTTTTTTGTTTTCCGGACTTAAACTCGGAGATGGCAGGCATTGGTGAGGGCTTTTCAAAACACGCTGTGAATACTTCCCTGTACGCTTGTCTACGCCATCCATGGCTCCGCACAGTTTTGAAAAGCCCTCACCAATGCCTGCGACCTGCGAAATCAGTCATCCCTTAGAAATTCCAGTACCGAATTCTTGTAAGCAGGAATGATGAACGTTGCCCCATGGGGTGTATCTGTCTGCAGGAACTGCTTAGGTTCACTGGCGGCCTCATAAAGCGACTGGCCGTGATGGAAGGGGATGATGCCGTCGCGGACGCTGTGAATGACCATAACGGGCACAGGGCTGATGTTTGCTATCTGGTCCACGCCCTCGTATTCATTTGGAATTGTCCAGCTCAGGGGAATCTGGAGCGGCCAGGTTAGCCAGAACTCTGAGAGCTTTTCTTTCGCTATGCCGCGGAAGCCGGAGAAGGTTCCGTCGAGGACGACCCCGTTTATCTCCGGGGTTTCGTTTCTTTGTACCCATTCGCTGGCGAGAGTCAGCCCCAGGGCGCCACCCAGGCTTTGGCCAAGGAGAAAGATGGGGGCGTTTTGGACGTCAGGTTTGTTTACCAGCCAGCGCAGACCGGTTTCGGAGTCGTGGAGGGCGCCTTCTATGTCGGGTGCGCCGGTGGATTTGCCGTAGCCCCGGTAGTCGATGGTGAAGACGTTATAGCCTTCTGCGGGCAGCCAGGCGATGTTGAGCAGATGGCTGCTGATGTTCTGGGCATTGCCATGCAGAAAGTAAACAGTTCCTTTAGGTCGGCTTTGCGCGGGTAGCCACCAACCGTGAAGAGTTTCGCCGTCGGACGTGTCGAGGTATACATTTTCGAAGGACAGGTTGAGCCTGTCCGGCGTTATGTAGGTCGTTTTATCCGGGAAGAAGAACAGGCTGCTGCAGCCGCTTTGTAATAGCGCAGCGGCTGAGACGAGCAGGACCAGCAAGGGGGTTTTCAGGCTGGTGGTTTTCAGAAGTAAGCGTGTAGTCCGGCTTGCCATGTGCTCTGGTACCTGTCGTAGTGATCTTCCCGGGTGAATTCGGCGAACAGGCTGAATTCACGGCCGATGTGCCAGTTGCCTTTGGCGTATACCTGATCTTGCCGGTGTTGGCTGCTGACAATCCAGGCTTTGGTTTTGGCGCCGGCCGTCAGGCTGAAGCGGTTGTTCTGGTGCAGTAGGCCAATGTCGGCACCGGGCGCAGCGTCATAGCCACGGCGCAGGTCGTCATCTATTTCCAGATCAGCCGTCGCAATGGCAAATGCCTGAGTTTGTTGGCCGAGACTCCAGCTGCCACCCGCGCCACCTTCCAGATAGGGCGCCAGAACTCTTTTGTCGCCGGTGTCGGTGCGGCGGCCACCAAAGCCCACCTGCCACGACAACGGCGAAAAGAATGCGTTTCGGGGGCTCAGGGAGCGGATTTCCACACCCGTGAGCTGTTCCAGTTGCAGTTCGTCGTTGTCGGTGTAATAGCGAGCGTCTACGCGTAAAAACTGTAGCTGGGCGCCGCTTCGGTAACCGGCAGGCGGGTCGAGGATATCGTGATAAGCCGGTCGGAACGTGAGCTGGGTAAACTCACGATGGGCCAGTTGTCCGGCGCCCAAGCTGATACGGAACGTATCGTGGCCCTGGTCGTCACGTACCTCCGGCTCAGGCGGTTCCTCACGTGGCGCAACACCGTCGATTTTACTGCGCTCACGCAGCAGATTGTGAGAGAGGGGGGCGGCCATTTCTCTTGGCCAGCTGTCTGCCTCGCTTTGGTAGCGCACGTAGTCGTAGGTGGCGTCGAGCACATGCGCGCGCTCCTGTGGGGAGAGCGCAAGCACTTCATCACTGTCTGGCTTTACGTAGCCATTGGCTATGGCCGCCGCAAGGGTCTGATGCGAGCTGGATAGCGTTGAAAGGTTATGCGCAACCGAGGTGGCCGCTGAAGGTCGATAATGCACTTTACTGACCAGATCCTTGTCGATGACCCAGCGCACTGTGTCGGATGGTATGGCGTGGGTGCTGACTTCATCCAGCAGATTGGTTCCAGGGCGCGCGATGTCGATAAGGGCGAGCAGGCGATAGGCGCAGTTTTCGTCAAAAAAATAGTAATCAAAATTACGGTCGCGGATCTCCCAGGCGTGGGCCAGCATAAAATCCACTTCCTGCTGATCGAGATTCAGCGTGTATTCCCACAGATCCCGGTGCTCAATGTCTGAGTAGAGCCTGATTTTTTCGTAGTAGGGCTGCACGGTTGTAATGCCCGGGTAACCGCCGAAAATTCCCCGGTAGGCGAAAAGCAGCTCGCTGTCGTGGGCGGCGGCATCGGCGGCGTAGGAAATCGTATTGGCAAGCAGCAGGTTTGTTTGCTCGTCTTCTTGCGGTGGGTCCAGCCTCAGGAAAGTGTGGCCGAACATCGATGAGGGGCTGTTCAGGTAGGAGGCGGCAAAAACCAAAGTAACGCTTTCGGTATTCAGCGTTTCCGTCCATTCCTGGTAACCGGGGCAGTCTGCTGTATTTGCTGGGAGATCAAGGCGTTCGCGAAGCCAGGCGTCCCTTGCGGGGAATCGGCATCTGGCGTGTTCGTTTCCGTTTCCCGGCTGCTGGATCGCGTCCAGTGTTGCTTCGAGTTCTGCTTTCGGCGAGGTCTTGCCGCTCTCGCTAAGAAAAAACGCAGGATCATCGGCCTGGCTGGTATAGCCACCGCCAAGTCGCGAAGGCTGGTAGTGAATGAGCGTGAGCCACGCAGGGTCCAGGTGTAAAGGTTTGTCTGCCGTCTGTACCTGAGCCTGCAGCGGTAAGCTGATGATGAGCCAAAGCACAGCTGGCCCAATGCGAAGCGTGTTGCTCATGGGTAAATGCGATTTCCGGTCGAAGGTGATAAAACGGGGAAAGCGCGCCATCCTTGGCGCTCGGGCATCCCTGCAGTTCAGCTATCAGGCCGCTACGTATTTGCTCAGCGACTCATTCTTTTCCAGCAGGGCGACAATGGCGTCCACTGCTTCACCGGAGGTCGTTTCGGAGCTTGGGAAAATAGCAGCGAAGTTATCCTGCAGGACGTCGCGGAAAGCGCCGCGATCTGCTTCTTCAACGCCCAGAAGAACTGCCAGAGTTTCCAGGTTCTCACCGTTGCCACGAGACATGTCGCGAGCTACTTTATCGATGTTGCTGTCCATGTACATGGCCATTGACTGAACAGACTCGTTGGTCTGGCAGCCCAGGGTGCCCGAGGTCATACCGAATGTCTGGTTGCCGAAGGTACCGTTGGTTGTTGCAGCCAGTACGTGGGGAGCAACACCGGATTGTCCTTTCCAGATCATGGCGCCAACGCCGCAGCCCGGTTGAGCAAAAGCCATGGAAGAAGCACCCAGAAGAATTGCACCTGCGATCAGTTTTTTCATTTTCCACTCCTTTGAATATTTTTACAGTCGTCGCAAAATCCACACAGCCAACTGAATTGCGGGCTGTGTGGGAACGGCTCTGACAGATTTCTCGTGAAAAAAGCGCAAAGACCGTTGCCTTGAGTATAGTGCAGATTTGGAAGTGGCAAGTCTATAGTTCGGTGACCATTTGATTTTAAGAGATTATTTGGTCTGCTTAGCGGGCAGCAGTGTAAAGTTCAGGCATAAAAAAACCGGAGCAGGCTCCGGTTCAGTAGTATCGTGGGCGCTGTTTCAGCCACCCAGGTAGGCGTTCTGCACGTCCGGGTTCTCGAGCAGATTCTTGCCTGTATCGTGCAGGCGGATTTTTCCGGTTTCGAGCACATAACCACGATCGGCGAGATGCAGCGCCTGGTGCGCGTTTTGCTCCACCAGGAACACCGTGATGCCTTCTTCCCGAAGATGGCCAATGATCTCGAAGATCTGTTTGATCACCAGTGGTGCAAGGCCCAGTGATGGTTCATCCAGAATAATCATGTTGGGCCGGCTCATGAGTGCCCGCCCTATCGCCAACATCTGCTGCTCGCCTCCGGACATGGTGCCCGCGCGCTGATGTTCACGTTCTTTCAGGCGCGGGAACAATTCGTAAACGTGAGCCTGGCTTTTGCGAATTTCGGATTTGGTATTGAAGAAGCCGCCCATGTGCAGGTTTTCTTCAACCGTCAGGCCCGAAAATATGCGACGGCCTTCGGGCACTATCGCCAGTCCGGAGCGCATAATCTGCGAGGTAGGCTCATGGGTGATATCCCGGCCTTCCAGGACGACGCGCCCCGAACTGGCTTGTGGCATTCCGCATACGGTCATCAGCAGCGTCGTTTTTCCGGCGCCGTTGGCACCGATCAGCGAGACGATTTCACCCTTGTTTACTTCAACAGAGACCCCGTGGAGGGCCTCAATCTTGCCGTAATGGGTATGGACATCTTCTAGTACAAGCATGCTCATAGTCAGGCCTCGCCCAGGTAAGCTTTGATCACGTCGTCGTTCTGGCGGATTTCTTCCGGAGTACCGCTGGCCAGGGGGCGCCCCTGGTTGATGACGTTAATCCGGTCGGAAATATCCATTACCAGGCTCATGTCGTGCTCAATCAGCACCACGGAAACGTTGTAGTCCTCCTTCAGGCTCACGATGAGCTGATTGAGTTCTTTGGTTTCCGCCGGGTTAAGGCCTGCTGCCGGCTCGTCGAGCATCAGCAGTTTCGGCTCTGTGACCATGCAGCGCGCTATTTCAAGCCGTCGCTGCTGGCCGTAAGCAAGGTTGCCTGCGTCCCGGTTGGCGAGATCCAGTAGGCCGACACGTTCCAGCCAGTAAGCAGCGCGATCCAGCGCTTTCTGTTCCCGCTTCTTGTAGTCGGGCGTGCCCAAAAGCCCCGCCAGCATGTTGGTGTTGAGGTGTCGGTGTTGGGCGACCAGCAGGTTTTCCACGACGGACATCTGAGTGAACAGACGAACATGCTGAAAGGTTCTGACCATGCCCAGCCGGGAAATCTTGTAATCCGGCGTGCCCTGCACTTCCTTGCCTTCGAAAAGTATCTTTCCGCCGGAAGGCTTGTAAAAGCCGCTCATGCAGTTGAATACGGTGGTCTTCCCAGCGCCGTTGGGGCCGATAATGGAAACGATTTCCCGTTCCTGAACGTCCAGCGAAACGCCGTCTACTGCCAGCAGGCCGCCGAAGCGCATGGACAGATTCTGTACTTCAAGCATTGTCTGTCACTCCTGCTTGTTCAGTGTGATGTGGATGCGGCGCATAGGTAGCAGACCCTGTGGTCGCCAGACCATCATCAACACCATGGCAGCGCCAAAAATCAGCATGCGGTATTCGGAAAACTCTCGTGCCAGCTCGGGCAGGATGGTTACCGCGATAGCCGCCAATATAACGCCGAGCTGTGATCCCATGCCGCCCAGAACCACAATCGCAAGGATGATGGCGGACTCGAGGAACACAAAAGATTCCGGACTGATGAAGCCTTGCTTGGAGGCGAACACAGTGCCTGCAAAGCCCGCAAAGAACGCGCCGATGGTGAAAGCAGAGAGCTTGACGGCGGTGCGGCTGAGGCCGAGAGAGCGCGCAGCGATTTCATCTTCCCGCAAGGCTTCCCAGGCACGGCCTACCGGCATGCGCATAAAGCGGCGGATGATCAGGGCCGTGATAACAGCCAGTACCAATGCGATCAGGTACAGGAAGATGACCTTGTGCTCGCCGCTGTACGCAATGCCGAAGGTTTCGTGGAACGACGTGTTGCCTTCTTCCTTCACACGCCGGCCAAACTCCATGCCAAACAGCGTAGGTTCAGGAATACCGCCTATTCCGTTGGGGCCGCCGGTCAGAGTGGTCCAGTTGTTAAGCAGGATGCGGATGATTTCGCCAAAACCCAGGGTGACGATCGCCAGGTAATCTCCCCTGAGGCGCAAAACCGGGAAGCCCAGAATCATGCCTGTCAGCCCTGCGAGTAACGCACCAATGGGCAAAGCCATCCAGAACGAGATGCCTGTATATTGCGACAGCAGGGCGAAGGTGTAGGCGCCCACTGCATAGAAGGCAACATACCCAAGATCCAGCAGGCCAGCGAGACCGACGACCACGTTCAGCCCCAGAGCCAGCATGACGTAAATCAAAACCAGAGTGGCAAGATCCACCGAGCCTCGTGACACGACAAACGGCCAGAACAGTGCAAGCACTACGATACCGGTCAGTATCCAGGACTCCAGCTTTACCCGCTTGGATTGCTCCATGGGTTCTTTGTCTGCCAGCGGGTTGAAATTGGGCAACTTGCCCAGTAAGCCCATGATCGAGTCACGGTATGCCTGGAAAACAAACACGGCAACCGCCGCCAGAACAATGGCAACGTAGGTTGAGGTTTTGGCTCCCGTGAGGATGATGTTGATGCCTTTGGCTTCCAGGTTAAGCCCAAGGATAGGGATAGAGATTATTAGCGTGACAACTGCGCAAAACAGCGCATGTCTGAAGTTGTTAGCAGCCATCAGATCTTTTCAACCTCCGGTTTGCCGAGCAGGCCCGTAGGTTTGAACAGCAGAATAAGGATCAGCAAGCCGAACGAGACGACGTCTTTGTATTCGCCGCTGAGATATCCGGAGGTCATACTTTCAGCCACTCCAAGAATCAGACCGCCGAGCATGGCGCCGGGAATGCTGCCAATGCCGCCGAGCACGGCTGCGGTAAAGGCTTTGAGCCCCGCAATAAAGCCGAACAATGGGTCAATCGAGCCGTAGTACATGCCCAGAAGCAAGCCTGCAACCGCCGCCAGTGCTGCACCAATGATGAAGGTGGCCGAGATAATGCGGTTGGTGTCAATGCCCAGCAGGCTGGCCATGCCCAGATCCTGGGAAACTGCCCGGCAGGCGCGACCGGTACGGGAACGGGAAATGAACAGCGAGAGCGCGGTCATGCAAATCAGGGTGGTCACAAAGATAGTGATCTGCATATACGACAGCGACATCTGGAAATTCCCGTCAGAGCCAAAGTTGAACCCACCCTCAATAAGTGCGGGAAAACCGACGTTGCGGGAGCCTTGGGCAAGATGCACATAGTTCTGCAGGAAGATGGACATGCCGATCGCAGAGATCAGGGGAATCAGGCGGTGACGGCCACGCACGGGGCGATAGGCGACACGTTCCACGGCCCAACCCATGGAGCTGGAAACAAGCATCGCGCACAAAAGCGCAACGACAAGAATCAGAGGGAGCCAGGCAAGACCGAGAGCGGTCAGGCCGGTAATCGCAATCAGCGCCGTGTAAGCGCCGATCATATAGATTTCACCATGGGCAAAGTTGATCATGCCGATGATGCCGTAAACCATCGTGTAACCGATGGCGATCAGGGCATAGGCGCTCCCGATCGTTAGCCCGTTGATGAGCTGCTGGGAGAAATACAGGAGGTCTTGCATTGTTGTTTGACTCCGGAGGCCTGCTCCCTCCCCTGAAACACACCACACACGGGATAACCGGGCTGGCAATGGGACAGGATCAACAGGAGCCTAGAAAAACACCTTCTCCCGGATCGCGGTGAGAAGGTGTCCTCATGATTACCGTTTATTAACGATTGGGCTTAGTTTACCGGAGTTTTGCTGCCATCTGAATGCCATTCGTACACTACAAATTCAAATGACTTCATGTCGCCGGCTTTGTCGTATTGCACCGTGCCGATTGGTGTTTCAAAGCTGCCGCTGCGCAATGCGGCAGCAACATCGAATGGATCCGTGGATTCCGCAGCTTCGATACCGTCAGCAACCAGCTGCACAGCAGCGTAGGAGGTCAGAACGAACGGGCCTGAGGGGTCCTCACCCTTGGCTTCGAATGCTTGTACCAGGCTCTGGTTTTCAGCTTTTTCGTCGAAACTTGGTGGCAGTGTTACCAGAAGACCTTCAGCGGCTTCACCGGCAATTGTGTTGATATCTTTGTTACCAACGCCTTCCGGGCCCATGAACTTGGCGTCCAGGTTTGCTTGACGCGCCTGGCGCAGAATCAGTCCCAATTCAGGGTGATAGCCGCCAAAGTAAACGTAATCCACATCGGCTTGCTTGAGCTTGGTGACCAGGGAAGAGAAGTCTTTGTCGCCGGCAGTAACACCTTCGAACATGGCAATCTCGATGCCTTTGTCTTTCAGAGTGTCACGTACTGCCGTTGCAATACCTTCACCGTACTGTTGCTTATCGTGAATGACCGCAACACGCTTGGGGCTCTGGCTGGCGATGTAGTTGCCGGCAACCGGTCCCTGCATGCTGTCGAGCCCGATGGTGCGGAAGATCAGCTCATAGCCTCGCTCGGTGATCTCGGGGCTGGTTGAAGCGGGCGTGACCATCAGGATGCCTTCGTCCTCATAAATATCCGAGGCGGGCTGGGTCGAGCTGGAGCAAAGGTGGCCGATCACGTAACGGACGCCATCGTTGACCAGTCGGTTTGCGACAGTTACAGCCTGCTTGGGGTCACAAACGTCATCGTATTCTACAGCAACGAGCTTCTCGCCCATCACGCCACCATTGGCGTTGATCTGCTCAATGGCCATGCGAGCGCCGGAGAACTGCATGTCCCCGTACTGTGCAACGGGGCCGGTCATTGGGCCTGCGATGCCAATCTGAATGTCCGCGGCTGCGTGGCCGGCGCCCATGAGGGCAACGGAAGCACTAACGGCGGTTACGAGTTTTTTCAGTGAAGTTGTCATTGTGTCTGTCCTGTTAGGTTCAGGGTTATTCTTATGTTCTCAGAAAGCTAAACAAACACTACGTATCCAGCCTTGTCAAGCTAGCCTGAGCCTTCGTTGAATATTTAACATTTTCCGGCTCAAACTTCTTTTCTGTCAGGATGGACCGGGAACACCAGTGTGCGGAAGCTTTCGTGGACACGCAACTTTTCCAGATTGATATCGAACGAAGTATCGCCTTGGATTTACCTGAATGGGGTGGGAGAATCTGCTACTTGCATTCCAGGGTCCGAAAACCTCTAATAATTAGTGGTGTAAGTAAAGATCGGGAAGTTTCAGCGGAGCATTATTACAGTGAACAATCATGAGCATGTTCTGGTGGCACTCAGGCGTGTTATCCGGGCAACGGACCTTCACTCCAAGCGCCTTAGCAAAAATGCCGGACTCACCGGCCCGCAACTGTTAATCATGAGAACAATCCGGGATCTGGGAGAGGTGACTATAGGCACGATCGCCGATAAGGTCAGCCTCAGCCAGGCCACGGTTACGACCATCCTCGATCGCCTTGAGCACCGACAGCTGGTCTATCGTGTTCGCAGTACGCAGGACAAACGAAAGGTTCACGCGCATCTGACCGAGGGTGGGGCAGACATACTGTCTCGCGCACCGAATCCCCTGCAGGAGGATTTCATAAAGAAATTCCAGAGCCTTCATGAGTGGGAACAGAATATGATTCTGGCGTCCCTTCAGCGCGTGGCCAACATGATGGATGCAGACGACATTGATGCTTCGCCGGTTCTGGATGTAGGCCCGGTATTGAAGGACGATGGCTGGAAAGAAAAAGCCTGAGCCTTTTCTTCCCTCCGGTTCAGTGTACCGACGAGCCCGTTCTGGGCTTGTTGCCGAAGCACACCTGGAACACATCGTTGTAATGTCGGGCGAAGTTAACGGTCAAGCCTTCCGTGAGGTAGTCCGGCAGCTCCTCGTAATCTCCGCGGTTCGCTTCTGGCAGAATCAGATTGCTGATTTTCTGCCGGCGGGCAGCGATGACTTTCTCGCGTATGCCGCCCACAGGCAGAACCTGTCCGGTGAGCGTTAACTCACCAGTCATTGCGGTATTTTGCTGAGGCGCCTCACGCCGGGCGATAGAAAGCAGGGCAGTGGCCATGGTGACGCCTGCGCTGGGGCCGTCTTTGGGCGTAGCGCCCTCCGGTACATGGAGATGCACGAAGGACTTGTCGAAAAAGCCGGGGTCGCCTTTGAATCGTTTCAGGTTGGAGGAAACGTAGCTGTAAGCGATTTCTGCAGACTCTTTCATGACATCGCCAAGCTGGCCGGTCAGTTTGAATCCGCGCTGGCTGGTGTGAACCCGTGTGGCTTCCATGCTAAGCGTTGCACCGCCCATGGCGGTCCAGGCGAGCCCGGTAACCACTCCGACACCTTTGAGCGCTTTCTCTTTCCGGAACGTGGGTTGTCCGAGGTATTCCTGCAGATCGGATACACCTACTTTTATCGGCTCATCCGGTGCTTCCAGAAGTTTTACGATGCCCTTACGCATGACTTTGTGTAGCAGCTTTTCCAGGTTCCGGACACCGGCTTCGCGGGCATAGCCTTCTATAACCTGCCGCATGGCGGCGTCGGTAATGTTGAACTGTTTCTTCAGAAGCCCCGCCCGCTTAAGCAAACGCGGCAGGAGGTGATGCTTGGCGATGGCAAGCTTTTCCTCACCAATATAGCCAGACAGGCGGATAACATCCATGCGGTCCAGTAGCGGCCTGGGAATGGTGTCAAGCTGGTTGGCCGTGCAAATGAAGAGCACTTTGGACAGGTCCATACGGACATCCAGGTAGTGATCCAGAAACTCCTTGTTCTGTTCCGGATCCAGAGTTTCCAGAAGGGCAGAGGCCGGGTCGCCCTGATAGGACGCACCAATCTTGTCGATTTCATCAAGCATGATGACCGGATTGGCTACTTTGGTATCTTTCAGCGCTTGCACAAACTTGCCTGGCATGGCGCCAATATAGGTGCGCCTATGACCTTTGATTTCCGCCTCATCACGCATGCCGCCAACGCTGAACCGGAAAAATTTGCGGCCCAGCGCATCCGCCACTGAGTGGCCAATAGAGGTTTTGCCGACGCCCGGAGGACCAACTAACAGAAGGATTGAGCCGCTAACTTCGCCTTTGAATGACCCTTCTGCCAGGAACTCGATAATCCGGTCTTTCACATCGCCCAGGCCGTCGTGATCCCGGTCGAGGATACGGCGAGCCTCCGCCAGATCAAAGTGGTCTTCGGAATGCTGGCCCCAGGGCACCTGAGTCAGCCAGTCGAGATAGTTGCGGGTAACGCCATATTCCGGCGAGCCCTGCTCCAGAATGCGCAGTTTCTGCAACTCATCGTCGAAGCGCTCCTGCACCGCCTCGGGAGGGTTCAGCTCTGCCATTTGGTTTTCAAAGCGTTCGGCATCGGCCGTTTTATCGTCTTTCGACATACCCAGCTCACGCTGGATCACTTTCAGCTGCTCTTTCAGGAAGAAGTCGCGCTGGTGTTTTTGCACCTTTTCATTTACTTCTTCGCTGATTTCAGACTGTAAACGCGCCACTTCCAGCTCTTTGCGCATCAGCAGAAGCACTTTTTCCATGCGCGGAAGCAGGGGTACTGTGTCCAGAACGCTTTGCAACTCAGGGCCGGGCGCGCTGGTCATGGAGGCGCCAAAATCGGTCAGCGGAGAGCTGTCTTCCGGGCCAAAACGCGAGAGGTACTGTTTTACTTCCTCGCCATACAGAGGGTTGGTGCGAAGGAGCTCTTTGATCGCGCTGATGATGGCCAGAGTGTAGGCTTTGGTTTCATCTGCATCTTCCTCAGGCTCCTGCGGATACTCGACCTCTACCAGATACGGCGGCTTCCGGCGTAACCATTGCACAATCCGGAAGCGCTGCAGGCCTTGGGCAATAAACTGAACATTGCCGTCTTTATTCTGAGCATGATGAATGCGCACAGCGCAGCCAACGGTCGCCAGTTCGTTGCTCGCCGGCACGCTTTGGCCAGGCTGATGGTCATCGACAAAGCAGATCCCGAGCATTTTGTGGTCGGTTTCGCTTACGCGCTTGAGCGTCTCCTGCCAGGGGTTCTGATTGACCACAACCGGCTGTACCTGCGCCGGGAAAAACGGGCGATTTGATACGGGCAGTACATACATGCGCTTCGGCAACGATTGTTGAGGCAGGGCCAGCTCTTTGCTGTGTTCGTTTTTGCCAATGTATTCAGTGACGTCTTCCTCGAGTTCTTCCAGTGGGTCTTTGTCGCTGTCGTAGTTCATGCCGTATCTGCTTCCTGGTATGAGGAGTGGTTCATTACTAACTAGAGCCGAAAGCCGCATTTTCAAGCTTGGGTGTTGTAAATGCTCTGGAGTGAAGCTCTTGAATTATTACACCAGGCGCCCCATTAACGCCTTAAACCATAATGAACGTTTCAGGTGCCAGACATGAGCAGTTCTCCCCATATATTTGAAGCTACCATGGAAAATTTCCAACAGGACGTTATGGATGCCTCTGCTTCCACGCCCGTACTTGTGGATGTGTGGGCCGAATGGTGTGCACCCTGCAAACAGCTAATGCCACTGCTGGAAAAGCTGGCAAACGAATACGATGGCGCGTTCCGGCTGGCCAAGGTTAATGCGGATGAGCAGGAGCAGCTCACATCCAGCTTGGGTGTGCGTAGCCTGCCAACCATTATTCTGGTGAAGGATGGCCAGGCGGTTGACGGTTTTAACGGTGCCTTGCCAGAAAGTGAAATCCGCAAAGTGTTGGAAAAGCACATCGAGCTGCCTGATGAGGCGCCTTACGAGAAAGCCCATCGCATCTGGGAAGAGGGCGATATTGAAGGCGCCATGGAAATTCTTTCAGAAATGAACCGGGACGATCCAGAGAACCTCAAGGTGCTGATTGACCTTGCCCAACTGAAGGCTGAATCCGGTGATCTCGAAACCGCTGAACAGGTTCTGGAAAGTCTGCCGCCGGAGGAGAAGCTGCAACAGCAGGCAAAGCAGTTGGCGGCCAGAATAAAGTTCCTCAAGCAGTCGGCGGAGCTGCCACCTGTAAAGGATCTGGAAATGGCTCTGGAACAGGACCCGAAAGACCCGAATGCTTTGCACCTCCTGGCACTTCACAACGTGCTGGCGGAAAAGAATGCCGAAGCCATGGAGCTGCTGATCCGGCTTATGCAGGTTGACAGCAAATATAAAGATGAAGTGGCCAAAACCACACTGGTTGAGCTGTTTGAGAAGCTTGGAAATAACAACCCGGACGTGCGCACCTATCGGCGAAAGCTGTATACACTGATGCATTAATTCCACAAGCCGGAGCGAGGGCGATGCCATTGCGCATGGTTGGCGCTCCGGGCCAGAGATCTTCGATATATCTATTTTTGCTTCACATCGGTAGAGATTCTTTTATAGTTTGGCTTGTTGAAACAGGCAATGTGCTTCCATAAAAAAAAGAACGAGGGATTTCATGGAGTCTCAACCACTGGAGTCTCAACCACTTCATGGGGTATCGAATCCTCAAGAAGTTCTGCCTAACGAATCTGAGCTGATCCGGTGTCTTTACCAGTCGTTGCAGCATCAGGCTGGCTTCCACGATTTCCTGGTAATGCTGACCTCGGCCGTTAATGGCTGCGCTGCGCAACTCTCTTTCATCCGCAGGGCGCCGAGAACCATAGAACACATATGGCACGCAGGGCTCTCTGATGAGATGGTAGGCTGGTACCTGGACAACAACATGATTGAGCATGACGCGGTTACCAATCATGCCATCAACCAGCAGCCAGGTGTGTTCAACTCTGCCTTACCGTTAATTGCAAACGGCCCGCCTGGTGATGATTATGGTCGCTGGGAATCTGATCAGAGCATGCTTGATTCGGCATGGCTTGTGGTTGATTCGTCTGCCACACACATCATTCTGCTTACTGTGCAGCGAACCGTTGCTCAAGGTCGGTATTTCCCTGAGGAGCTTGGTGCCATGAACCGGCTGGTGCCGTTTGTGCGGCAAACTGTCAGTCTGGCGCAAACCTTTCATCAGCACCCGAGCACGCAGCAGTCGCTATCAGCAATAGCGGAGTTGATTCCCGAGGCGGCCTTTCTTCTGAATAACCGGGGTATGGTGGTGCTTGCGAACCAGCGCGGAAATCAGTTGCTGGAAGGTGAGCGCTGCCTGACTATGCGCTCCGAGCGTTTGTGTTTTCCGGCTGAAGTCACGCAGAAGATGTTTTTCCGTGCTATTACACGAGCCTCGGATGCCGCGATAACGGGCGCAGCGGCACGACCGGAAACACTGATTATCAATCGCGACGCCAGGTCACCGCTGGTAATGACTATCCGGCCTCTTGAGTACAACGAATTGCTCACAGGCGGAGTGCTAATAACGCTGATCGACTCGGATTCGAGAGTATTTCCCAGCGCTGCCGCGATAGCTGAGTGTTTTGTTCTGTCACCGGTAGAAGCGGAGGTGTGTGAGGATCTTGTTACGGGGCTCAGTCTCAAAGATATTGCCGAAAAACGGTGTAAAAGCGAGGCTACGATCCGAAGTTATCTTAAGCAGATATTCCATAAAACCGGGCAAACCCGGCAAGGCCAGCTAATCAGTACGATTCTTTCGGCGTTATTGCGATAATTGCGATAAGGCGCGCAATGAAAGACGCGCCCTATCGTCGGTGACGTCAGTTACCGGTCTTTACCAGAACAACCATGCCCAGTTCATCCGGGTCTTCGTTTGCTTCTGCGTAGCTGAGCGTGAAGACACCAAGAGTGGCGTTTTCGTTGAAAAAACCTTCCATAGTGGTCGTACCACCGCCTTCTCCGCCGACTGTCAGGGTGCTTATGCCCGCGCCTCCCAGACTCACGTCGACTGAGAGGTTTTCGGCGGTATCGGTGGCGATGTCAAGATTACCGCCCAGGCCGGTTTTGCGAACTTCGAAAAACGCGCCGTCAATAGTGCCACTCGTTTCCGATGCCATCGTCAGGAAGGTGTTGAACTTGCTTGACGTCATCAACAGTTCCTCGCCGGCGTCCAGCTTCATGGACATCAGCAGCATGCGGTACTCGTTGCCCGTAACCGTTGGGGCTGATTCCGGTAGTTTTACCAGCAGCGTTTTGTTGGTTTCAGCTTCCTGCTGATTGGTGCCGTCGGCTTCAGCGAATACCAGCAGGTCAAAGGTGTCGTTAATGAAACCGTCGGATGGCTCGCCACCGGCTGACGTGATGTCGCCATCTGCGGTAATGACCATAGGTTGGTTGGTTTCGGCAGTCTCTGTGATGGGGTTGTAGGTGGCGCCCCCTGGTGTCAGGCCTATCAGGTGGCCTGCGACGGTACCGTAATCGTAATTCCCGGCGCCATCAAAGGTTAATGTATTGATTTCAGTTTGAACCTCAATGATGCCGTTTGTTACCCAGGACTCCAGGAAAACCCGACCGAATGTTCCGGTCAGGTCGCTATTGGTAAATGCGGCGGGTTGCCGACTAAAAACTTCCAGTGAACGGAAGGCCTCGTCCCCCAACTTGTTCTGTGGATCTATAGCGTCTTTGATGTCATCGTTATTGGTATCAACTGTTGCGTATCGCACAGCGGCTTCGTTTGAAATCAGGAAGAACGTGCCAGTATCTGCGACACGCAAGAGGTTTAAGTTGATGCCAGGAAAGCGCCAACCAAAATCGCCGTCTATGTCCTCTTCAAACTCACCGGCAATCGACAATATGCCGCTGGAGGTAAGGGTTGCAGGAAAGCTTTCGTCAACCGACTCTGTTTCTGATTCGTAGTAAACGCTGCTTTGGTTCAGTGCATTGCCAGACAGGTTGTAGTAAAAGCTGTCTTCTGCAAGGTGTGTAATGGTGACGGCGCCGTTTCCGTTATCTGCAAATGTAAACGTGCTGGACCATAGGTCGTTGGCGAAGGTACCAAAGTTGTTGCTGTCGCTGTCGTGCAATCCGAAAGAGAGTGCAGAGCTGCGATAGTTGCCGGCAATGCCGGAAGCATCCCCTTTGGTAGATGTAACGATAGCGACTTCACTTTCAAGAAAATCGCCTAGTTTATCTTCCAGTGCGGTAAAAGCCTGCTCCAGATTGTTTGAGCCTGATAGCGTAAGATCAAACTCCTCTACCCGGCCGGATAGCTTTACTACATCGGTTACAGCAAGCTGATCCAGCGCGGCACCCTGGCTGATGAACTTCTGCAGTACAAACTCGGATACTGGTGAAATGTCTACATCCTGCTCGACCACTTGAGCGCGGAGCGTGTCATTGCTACCGGTAATTCTGACAACAAGGTTGCCCGCAAGATTGACGCCCTGAGGCAGGGTCAGATTGTAGTCCCCGGTAATCGACGTGGCGGTTGTTGCCAGCACATCACCCACTTGATTGCCGGAATTGTCGACCCGGATCAACTCAACTGTGGCACCACTGATCGGATCAAGCCCCGTAATGGCTGCCGCAAGGGGAGAAATGAAGAAGTTCAGTGCCAGTTCGAGCGCGTTTTGCGCCTCGTAATGTGCGACTGCGCCTGCCGGAGCGGTCGCTGTGCCGGAAATGTCTTGTGAGTTGGCTTGAGGGTTTTGTGCCGAGTTGCTGCTTGATGACCCTCCGCAACCAACAAGCAGTAATGAAGAAGACAGCGCGCCTGCTATTGCTATGTGTTTTATTATCTTCACCGAAAACTCCTTATGAACCGCCAATGTTGAAGTCGATGAAGCTATCACGTGTTTTTTTTTGCGCATGCCCCCATATGGGGGTGTTGAGATCGCAAGGCTTGGGGGATGAACTTTAGAGCAGGGCGGGAGCCCGCCAGGGGACTGGCTTTAGCCTGTCCGGTGGAAGACGCCCGGATATATAAAGAAACACAATTTCACTCTTTTTAACCATTTAGTTCGGGTTCAAGCACTTGTTGTCAGCCCGTGAGGGCTGCCGAAAGTGAGAAGGCCAGATGAATCCCTCCATCTGGCCTTCCTCTCAAGCTTTATCTTTGTCTGGTTGCAGCCTCAGCCGGTCCCTTTCTTCATCGCTTCGAACTCATCCTCGAAAAAGAACTTTTCTTCGCCAAATGCCGGCTCCAGTTCATGCAGCCAAGTCGCTGTCTTGCTGTACTTGGCAAAGAATGGACGCTGCACCCAGTCGGGGTTTCGGCCTTGCAGAAAACGCAGTACAAAAACCTTTTCGCCATTCACTTCGGCAATTCCCTGGACCTCCACTTTGCCAGGTCCGGCGCTCATGCTGGGACCGCGCGCGGTGCGTGCCAGGCCGCTGACTTTTTTCATGGCTTCGCGGTAAATATTGAAGGCTTCTGCAAGCGGCACTTCGAAGTAGTTCTTGGCGCCGGTGTCGCGCTCCACAAACATGTAGTAGGGAATGATGCCGAGCTGTACTTCTTTCTTCCACAGTTTGGCCCAGGCATCTGCATCGTCGTTCACGTGTTTGATCAGGGGGCCTTGTGCGCGGATTTCCGCGCCGGTAGCACGGATACGACGAATGGCCTCTTCGGCAATGTCGGTGGTGATTTCCTGCCAGTGGTTGTAATGGGCCATGATCGCAACGTGCTTGCCGGCGTCCACAAGCTGGGCAAACAGATCGATCAGCTCATCTGCATCCTTGTGCGTCACGAAGCGGTATGGCCAGAACGTTAAAGCCTTGGTGCCGATTCGGATGGTCTGGATGTGGTCGAACTCTGGCTGTAGCAAAGGCTCAAGGTACTGAGCCAGACTTTTGGTTTTCATGACCATGGGGTCGCCACCGGTCACCAGCAAATCGGTTACTTCGGTGTGCTCCTGCAGATAACCATGCAGCTTGTCCGCTTCGGTGCTCGACATTTTCAGATCTTTGTCGCCGACAAACTGCGCCCAGCGGAAACAGAAGGTGCAGTAAGAGTGGCAGGTCTGGCCCTGGGCCGGGAAAAATAGCACGGTCTCGCGGTACTTGTGTTGCACGCCGTCGAGCACTTCGCCTTCAAGCTCCGGCATGTTCATTTCCATCTGGCCGGCCGGGTGAGGGTTCAGCTCGTCGCGGATCTCTTTGGCGACGGCCTGAATTTCTTTTTTCTCGGCGCCGTCCCGATGCATCTGGGCCATGCGCTCAAAGTGCTCGTCTTTGAGCATGCCTTTCTGGGGGAAAACCAACTGATAAATGGGGTCGTTGGGCACCTTGTCCCAGTTGATCAGTTCGTTGATCACATACTCATTCACCCGAAAAGGCAGCACGCTGGCGACGACCCTCATTTCAAACAAGGTCTCTGCAGGGAGGTTCTGAATGATCTCGATCTTGTCTAACTGGCGGTCGGTGTAAACCTTGAAGCGTCGCTCCTCGAATTCAGCTGTAGGAATCCGGTTGGGAAAAGTGACGATTGAATTCATGGTTCGCCCTCTGTGATTAAGAGTCTGAAATTGCGGAGGGCAAATAAGCGCCGCTCCGATGGTCAAAAAATGGGCAGAGGAGTATACATAAATTATTGTTTAGTTTCAGGTCTAATTAAAAATGTGAAGAGTAAACTGGGGGCGGCAAGCGTAAAGCTATTAACTATCTGAAAAACAATATTAATTGCCGTGAATGGCTGTCAGGTTTTGTATCGATATCGTTTAGGACGGTAATGAAAAGAGAGGTTCTGCAGGTACTAAGACGTTGGTCGGAGTCTGGTTGTTTGGATATCGAAAAAAAGGCATTATTGCGTAACTAATCGTAATTATCTTTGTGATTTGTCGGAAGGTTTCACGTTTCAGCCAAAGTTTTTGAGTAATAGGTAGTAAAAATACTACGGAAATCCGGCCTTGATTGATATGTCCTGCAGTTGTCTGGCGATAAATGGCTCAATCTGCGGGGCAGGGCAGCGAAAGCTGTTCTATGCTTTATAAACATAAATTTTGCCATTGGCTGGAACATCGCCCGGCAGGTTGTTTAAAGACAAGAAGCTGTATTTTCGCAGCTCATCGTTATCGCAAGCGCGGATGCCGGTCCCGGCACCTGTAGCACTTTTTTGATTTGAAGGGGGGAGGTTTGATGTACCAGGATGATGATCCGATTGAAACCGGTGAATGGCTTGATGCGCTTGAGTCACTGATCGAAAATGAAGGTATAGACCGAGTAAAGTACATCCTTGAGCGTCTTTCTGAGCGTGCCAGCCGGGATGGCGCCGAGTTGCCTTATGCAATTACCACTCCGTTTCGCAACACCATTCCATTAGTGCAGGAAGCCCGCATGCCGGGTGATCTGTTCATGGAGCGCCGTATTCGCTCTTTGATTCGCTGGAACGCCATGGCAATGGTAGTTCGGGCCAATAAACGCCCGGGTGATCTGGGTGGTCACATTTCCACATTTTCATCTGCAGCCACGTTGTACGATGTAGGGTTTAACTACTTTTTCCACGGCGGTGATGAAAAACGCGAGTCCGATCTTGTGTATTTTCAGGGGCACGCGTCGCCGGGAATTTACGCCCGTTCCTATCTCGAAGGCCGATTTGACGAGCCGCAACTGGACAAGTACCGCGAAGAAGTCGACGGCGGTGGCCTGTCTTCTTACCCGCACCCCTGGTTGATGCCGGACTACTGGCAGTTCCCCACGGTTTCTATGGGTCTGGGTCCGATTCAGGCTATTTATCAGGCGCACATCATGAAATACCTCGACAGCCGTGAGCTGGTCGAGATGGAAAACCGCAAAGTGTGGTGCTTTATTGGTGATGGCGAAACCGACGAACCTGAAACCCTTGGCTGTATTTCCAAAGCTGGCCGTGAAAATCTGGACAACCTGATTTTCGTAGTGAACTGTAACCTGCAACGGCTGGACGGTCCGGTGCGTGGCAATGGCAAGATCATTCAGGAGCTGGAAGGCTCGTTCCGTGGCGCCGGCTGGAATGTCATCAAAGTGGTTTGGGGTCGCATGTGGGACCCGCTGTTTGATCAGGATGAAGACGGCACCATGCAGCGTGCCATGGACGAAGTGGTCGACGGCGAGCTGCAAAGCTTCACTAATGCTGGCCCGGCTGCAACGCGGAAGCAGTTCTTCGGCAAGTACCCGAAGCTGGCGAAGATGGTCGAAAACTGGACCGATGATGACATCAACAAACTGAACCGTGGCGGCCACGACCCATACAAGGTTTATGCGGCTTATAAGAAAGCGGCAACCGAGGCCAATGGCAAGCCCACAGTTATTCTGGCTCACACTATTAAAGGCTACGGTTTTGGTGCTGCTGGCGAAGCCACCAACACGGCTCACTCGCTGAAAAAGCTGGATACCGAAACCCTGAAATCGTTCCGCGATCGTTTTGCCATTCCGTTGAAAGATGAAGAGCTGGACGACGTACCTTATTACCGCCCGGCGCCAGACAGCCCCGAACTGATGTACATGAAGAAGCGCCGGCAGGACCTGGGTGGTTTCTATCCCAAGCGTCGTAAAGACAGCCAGCCACTGCAGATTCCTGACCTGGATATCTTCAAGCAGGTGCTGGAAGGTTCCAACGGCCGTGAAATCTCCACCACCATGTCGTTCGTGCGCATTCTGAGTGCGCTGGTTAAAGACAAGCGTGTAGGCAAGCGGGTTGTGCCGATTGTTCCGGATGAGGCCCGTACCTTCGGTATGGAAGGCATGTTCCGCCAGCTGGGTATTTATACCTCAGAAGGGCAGAAGTACGTGCCGCAGGATCGCGAGCAGATCATGTATTACCGTGAAGATAAAAAGGGCCAGATTCTGCAGGAAGGCATCAACGAAGGCGGTTCAATGGCGGCCTGGATGGCGGCTGCTACCTCCTACAGCAACAACAACTTCCCGCTGATTCCGTTTTACGCATTTTACTCCATGTTCGGTTTTCAGCGGGTAGGCGATCTGGCCTGGGCTTCTGGCGACATTCAGGCTCGTGGCTTCCTGATTGGCGGTACCGCAGGGCGCACCACTCTGAATGGCGAGGGCTTGCAGCATCAGGATGGTCACAGTCATATCCTGGCCAACACCATTCCCAACTGTAAATCTTACGATCCGGCTTACGCCTATGAGATGGCGGTGGTGATTCACCATGGTATGAAGGAAATGTATGAAGACAACAAGAACGTCTTCTACTACCTGACCATGGAAAACGAAAACTATGTACAGCCTGCGATGCCGAAAGGGTGTGAAGAAGGCATCATTAAGGGCATGTATAAGTTCAGTTCTGTTGAAGCCAAAGGCAAGGGTAAAACCAAATTGCGGGTTCAGTTGCTGGGTTCCGGCGCCATCATGAACGAAGTGAATGCGGCTGCCGAACTACTGAAAGACGATTGGGGCGTTAGCTCCGATGTTTGGAGTATCACCAGCTTTAACGAGTTGGCCCGCGATGGCCAGCACGTAGAACGCTGGAACTTCATGCACCCTGACGATAAAGGCCGTAAGGCTTATGTTACCCAGTGTCTGGAAAACCAGACGGGCCCGGTGGTGTCGTCTACTGACTACATCAAGCTGCATTCCGAACAGCTTCGGGCGTACATCCCGAAAACCTTCCTGACTCTGGGTACGGATGGCTTTGGTCGCAGCGACACCCGTGAAAAACTGCGTGATTTCTTTGAGGTTGATCGCTACCACGTGGCCCTGGCGGCGCTTTCCGCTCTGGCTAAAGACGGCGAGATCAAGCAAGAGCAGGTTCTTGAAGCCATGCGCAAGTACGGAATCGATCGCAATAAACCGAACCCGGCGCACCTTTAAGGAGACCGCTATGAGCGAACAGGAAATCAGGGTCCCGGATCTCGGCGGGGCAGACGAAGTTGAGGTTATTGAGCTTCTGGTCAGCGCCGGCGATTCGGTTGAAGCAGAAGATCCGATTCTGACCGTTGAGACTGACAAGGCCTCCGTCGAATTGCCATCCCCCGGGGCAGGCAAGATCATCAAGCTCACCGTAAAGGTGGGTGATAAGGTGAAAGAAGGCGATGTGGTGGGCACGATTGACTCCAGCGGCGAGTCCAGCGGTTCTGATGATTCTGCTGACGAGCCGGAAGCGAAGGCCGAAGAAAAAACTGAGGCGGAATCCAGCTCCAAAGGTGGGGCTGAGCCGGACGCGAGCAAACCGGCGCCAAAGAAAAAATCTGGCGGTTCACGCACGGAAGTCGTGCTGGTTCCGCCTCTGGACGGCATGGAAGATGTGCCGGTTATCGAAATCAACGTATCGGAGGGCGATACTGTTGAGGCCGATGATGCTCTGGTAACCGTAGAGTCCGACAAGGCATCGATGGAAATCCCGTCGCCTTTCGGTGGCAAAGTGGTCAAGGTTTTTGTGGCCGAAGGTGACAAGCTGTCCGAAGGCGACAAGCTTCTTGAGCTGACCGTTGCCGAAGATGGCGGCGACGATGATGTTGAAGAGAGTGGCGATCAGGACGATGCGCCCGCCGAATCCGGTCAGGAGTCAAAGCCTGAAGCTGAAGCAGATGAGAAGGCCGCTCCGAAAGAACCGGCGGCGCAGCCTCAGAGCGCGGTCAGTGAGCCACCGCCGCCAGGCGCTAGCGTTCATGCAGGCCCCGCTGTGCGTAAGCTCGCCCGCGAGCTGGGCGCAGATATGACCCGCATCAAAGGCTCTGGCCCGAAAAGCCGGATCCTGAAAGACGATGTGCAGAACTACGTGAAGAGCCAGCTGCAGCAGGCCCAGCAGGGCAGCGCTGTGGCGACAGGCTCCGGTATTCCGGGCGTTAAGCTGCCGGACTTCAGCCAGTTTGGTGACATCGAGAAAGAAGCGATGTCACGAATGATGTCGGTTACGGCGGCTAACATGCAGCGTAGCTGGCTTAATGTGCCCCACGTGACCCAGTTTGAGGACGCCGACATCACTGATATGGAGGCGTTCCGCAAATCGCAGAAAGCCGCCGGTGAGAAAAAGGGCGTGAAGATGACGCCGTTGCCGTTCCTGCTCAAGGCCTGTGCGACAGCTCTTGCGGAACTGCCGCAATTCAATGTGTCTCTGGACATGGAGCGCAAAGAGGTGATTCGCAAGCAATACATTCATATTGGTATTGCGGTGGATACACCGAACGGGCTCATGGTTCCGGTGATTCGCGATGTGGACAAGAAAGGCCTCTGGGAGCTGGCAGCCGAAAGTGCTGAACTTGCCCAGAAAGCCCGGGACAAGAAGCTGAAACCGGCAGAAATGCAAGGAGCCTGCTTTACCATCACAAGCTTGGGCGGTATCGGTGGCACCGCATTTACGCCCATCGTGAATGCTCCGGAAGTGGCGATTCTTGGTGTTTCCAAAGCGGCCATGAAGCCGGTGTGGGATGGCAGTGAATTCCAGCCAAGGCTGTTGCTGCCGCTGTCGTTGTCTTACGATCACCGCGCGGTAAACGGGGCCGATGCGGCGCGGTTCACGTCGCTGCTTAGCCAGGTTCTTGGGGATATTCGTACCTTGTTGTTGTAAGTCGTTGTTGCAGGTTTCTGATCCAGCGCAACCGACGCTGGCTTAAACTAGCTAAGATCGTAAGTGTGAAATGCATAAGGGGGTGCAGAGCAATCTGCACCCCCTTTTTCCGTAATTATAGGCAGGAGTGTAGGCAGGACTTTCCTGTTGGGGACTTGTATGAGCACAGAACTGAACCTTGCAGCTATTATCTCCGATAACGACGATCAGCCGGTTGATGCGTTGCTGCATGAACTGGCAGCGAGCCTGAGCCGCCGTGGCGACAGAGTAGCCGGGCTGGTAATGGCATTAAATGCGCAGGGTTTGCGGCGGGAGCCTATGGCGCTTCAGGATCTGGAGACGGGGCAAGAGTACTCTATTGCACAGAACCTGGGTAAAGCGTCGCAATCCTGCTGCCTGGACCCTCGTGGGCTGGCAGAGGCCACCGGTGTACTGCGCGCTTTGCTGGAAGACCCGCCTCGGCTGGCGGTTGTGAACCGTTTTGGTCAGCAGGAAATTGACGGCAAAGGGTGCCGTGCAGAGTTTCTTCAGCTACTGGACGCGGGTATACCTGTGCTGACGGTTGTAAAGCGTAAATTTCTGAAGCAGTGGCACGAGTTCGGTGGTGGAGAAGCGGTTGATCTGCCGTTTTCTGAAGTGGCTGTACTGCAGTGGTGTGATGGGGTTTTGAAGAAAAGGTAAGGCGAGAAATAGATACGCCCCGGAAAACCGGGGCGTATCTATCGTTGCTTAACAGTACGTTTTAGAAGTTGTACTGGGCTGCAAACATCAGGCGATTCGCGTCTGAAGAGTCGCCAGCTACGGTTTCCTGATCAAGGTAAGCGTACTCAACGCCCATCATGACGTTCTTAACCGGAGTCCACATGTAGTTGAACAAAACATGCTGGTTGGTCTCTGCTTGGCTGTCGGTTGTCGCGCCTGCAGCGATGGCATCATCCAGATCCAGTGTTGTCGTGCCATAGCCAAGGTTGATGCTACGACCACCACCAAGGTTCATGCTGACACCGACTGCGCCGCCGTAACCCTTGATGGTTTCAACGCTGTTTCCGTCAAGGTACGCACTGTTGCCATAGTAGTTGTCGCCAGAGCGCCACAGGTAGCCATTTGCACCGTCTGTGTAGTTAATTGCGCCCTGAACCGTAAACATATCGCTCAGTTTCAGTTTGAGGGCGCCAAACACGGCATACCCGACGGCGCTGTCGTCATTTACACCATCATCTGACGTAATCTGGTTTGCTAGAACCGCTGCAGAGTATGACAGTGCGTCTGTAGAGTCTTCGAGTCTGGCAGTGATTGCAGGCGCGGAAGTGCGGCCAGTGCCACCATAAGTCGCTTGCGAGCTAGGATCTTCAATAGAGAAGGACATAGCGCCAGTGGTATAACGAACCTGCTCGGCACGGTCTTGGGCGCCAGCGGTGCCCGCCAGGCCGTCAAAGTCCAAAGTTGGAGTGTTGCCCACAAAGCTTGTGTAGTTTGACCAAGTGCGGCCTGCCAGAAGCCCGTTGTATGTACCATAGGCATGACGCATACGCAGACTTCCAGGACTCGAGCCCGAGCCGCGGAAATCGCCTTCGATATTCACCATAACGCCGGAGGAATGCTTGACTTTAACGCCCAGACGGCTCTGCTGCACGTCGGCGCCGAAGTGCCCTTCGATGTCGTCATCACCGCCGCTAAACTTACCGGAGCGAGTGCTCGCTGCACGGTCAGCATTAAGATCGTAGCTCATGTTCAGGCGAGCATAACCATAAATGCTGGCTTCAACGTCGTCGCCAACGTTCAGGCTTACAGCGTTCGCTTGGCCAGCAATACTCAGCACGGCTGCAGCCGCCGTCGCACGAATGGCCATTCTCAATTTGTTGCTTTGCATTGTTGTTGTCTCCACACATTAGACAATTATTTTTGTAGGACCCGCCGTCAAGATAGTTACCATTTCATGACAATTCAAATAAATTTGCACAATAGTTAGACGAAGGTCTATGACGGGTTTTTGTTTCTATACAGGTATCTGCGGATATATTTCGGTATTAAGATAGCTTCATGTTCTCCAAAAGTACTCTCCTCAGTAACACCACGCTTGCGTTTCTCGATATTGAGACTACCGGTGGAAACTCATCCCATGACCGCATTACAGAAATCGGAATCCGTTTCTGGCGGGCAGGCGAGATCGTGGGCGAGTGGCAAACCTTGCTCAATCCGGGTACTCGTATTTCTCCCTTTATCGAGCAGTTGACCGGCATCTCAAATGCCATGGTCTCCGATGCGCCATCTTTTGAATCCATAGCCGATGTTCTTGAGGAAAAGCTTGGGGATACGGTATTCGTTGCCCACAACGCGCGTTTTGATTACGGCTTTATAAAGTCGGAGTTCCGCAGGTTGGGGCGCGTATTTTCTGCGCGGGTACTGTGCACCGTAAAGCTGTCACGGCGCCTGTACCCGGAGTTTCGCAGACATAATATGGATGCGTTGATCGAGCGCCATGGGCTGGCTCAAGTTCAGCGGCACCGGGCCATGGGAGATGTATCTGCAATGCTGGCGTTCTTCACCCACGCGTTGGCGGAAAAAGGTAGCGCGCAAATGGAGGAGGCTGTTGCCGCTCTGTTACAACAGCCAAGCATTCCGTCGCACCTTCCTCTGGATACCCTGAAAGCTCTGCCGCGTAGCCCGGGTGTTTACCGGTTCTACGGCGAAAACGACGTGCTTTTATATGTAGGAAAAAGCACCAATATTGCACAACGGGTGGCCTCGCATTTTTCTGGGGACCATAACACCGGCCGTGGCGTGCGCATTTCCGAGAGCCTGCGTCGTGTGGAATACACCGAAACCGCCGGCGAACTCGGGGCGTTGTTGCTGGAGCTTCGGCAGATCAAAACGCTAAGCCCGCTTTTTAACCGTCGCTCCCGTGCGGCGAAAAACCTGGTGAGCATCGAATTGGCGCCCAATGGTTCCGGATATTTGCAGGCAAAACTGGTGCGGGAAATTGAGCCGCATCGCTTGGGTAATTACTTCGGGCTGTTTCGAAGCAAACGGGATGCCGAGCGTGCCTTGAGCGGCATCGTCGCGAAGAACGAGCTTTGCAACCGGTTACTCGGCCTTGAGCCTGAACACGAAGGCCCGTGTTTTCAACGTGCGCTGGGGCGCTGCAAAGGCGCCTGTGAGGGTGTAGAAGATGTTGCCCGCTATAACCTCCGGGTGCAGATTGCCTTCCACGAGCTACGGCTGCGGACCTGGCCCTGGAAAGGGCCAGTGGCGATTGTCGAACGCAGGGAGGATCAGATACAGTCTGACATACTGGTGGTCTATAACTGGATGCATGTCGCCACTGTGCATGATGAGCAGGAGCTGCATGATCTGTCTCTGCGCGGCAAGTCGGTTACCTTTGATCTCGACTCTTACAAGCTGCTGGTCAAGGCACTGATGGGGCCCGATAATAAGGCGCATTCCCTGATCGAACTGCCTGCCGTTGGAGAGCCGGATGTGCTTATGCCCTGAGTGGCGTATTATGAGCTATTGATCCGCACACCTACGTACTTGCCCGCGCCGGCAACTCTACTATTTTTATAGGCTTAACTGCTTTCCTGAGAGAGATCTATGCACAACGAACCTGTCAGCCGCGAACTTTTTGATGAAGTCATGGTACCTAATTACGCTCCCGGTTCGATTATTCCGGTACGAGGCGAGGGTTCCCGTATATGGGATCAGGACGGGCGCGAGTTTATAGATCTTCAGGGTGGCATAGCCGTGAGCTGCCTCGGACATTCACATCCCGGGCTGGTTGGGGCGTTGCGGGAGCAGTCAGAAAAGCTCTGGCATCTCTCCAATGTGATGACCAACGAGCCGGCTCTGCGGCTTGCGAAAACCCTTTGTGATCTTACCTTCGCTGAGCGGGTGTTTTTTGCCAACTCTGGTGGCGAGGCTAACGAAGCGGCTTTCAAATTGGCGCGCCGCTACAGCTGGGAACACACAGGGCCGGAAAAACACGAAATCATCTCCTTTAAAAATGCATTCCACGGGCGCACCCTGTTCACCGTGAGTGTGGGCGGTCAGCCCAAATATCTTGAGGGTTTTGAGCCCGCGCCTGGCGGCATCCATCATGCAGACTTCAACGATCTGGAGTCGGTAAAGAAACTTGTCTCGAAGGAAAAAACCTGCGCGGTGGTTGTAGAGCCGATTCAGGGTGAAGGCGGCGTGATGCCGGGCGACCCCGAGTTTCTCAAGGGCTTGCGCCAGCTCTGTGATGACAACGATGCGCTGCTGATTTTTGACGAGGTGCAGTCTGGCGTTGGCCGCACCGGCCATCTATTTGCCTACCAGATGTACGGCGTGGTGCCGGACATTCTCACCAGTGCCAAGGGCCTGGGGGGCGGCTTCCCGGTTGCTGCCATGCTGACCACTGCAAAAGTTGCGGCCAGCCTTGGTGTCGGTACCCATGGCAGTACTTATGGTGGCAACGCGCTGGCCTGTGCCGTCGCTCAGAAGGTGATCGATACGGTGAGCCAGCCCGACATCCTCAAGGGTGTGAAAGCCCGTTCCGACCATCTGCGCAAAGGCATGATGGATATCGGCGAGCGCTACGGGATATTCAGTGAGGTTCGTGGGGCAGGGCTTCTGTTAGGCTGTGTACTGACCGAAAAATGGCAGGGTAAAGCCAAGGATTTCCTGAACGCTGGTCTTGATGAAGGCGTGATGGTGCTGATCGCAGGCGCCAATGTGATTCGGCTGGCGCCCTCGCTGATCATTCCCGATACCGATATCGATGAAGCGCTTGAGCGCTTTGAGGCGGCGGTAAAAAAACTGACGGCGTAGGAGCTTTTATGTGGCTGGTACGCGCAGCGTTACCGGGTGACGTAAACCAGATACTGGAAATTGCGGGCACGGCTGGTTCAGAGACGGCTCGCCTGTCTTCCACGCTGCCCAAACAGCGTGAAGCGCTTGCGGAAAAAATAGAACACTCGCTTGCCTCTCTGGCGGGTAAAACCATCGTTGGTGGGCAACCACAGCGGTTCCTGTTTGTGCTTGAAGACACGGCCACTGGCAGAGTTCATGGCACAGCAGGGATCGATGCCCGAGCAGGTAATGGCCAGCCATTTTATAACTACCGCCGCGACGCACTTATCCATGCGTCTCACGAACTTGGCATCTCCAGCCGGGTTGATGTTCTTTATCCCAGCCATGCGCTCACCGATCACACGCTGCTTTGTTCATTCTCCATAACGCCTGAACTGCGTAACACCGAAGCATTTGAGCTTCTTTCCAGGGCCCGGGTGCTGTTCATCGCGGGGCACCGCGACTGGTTTACCCGGAAAATTGCGGTTGAGATTCAGGGTGTTCAGCTTGCGGATGGCAGTGTCCCTTTTTGGGACAGCCTGGGGCGTCACTTTTTCAATATGGATTTTGACACCGCTGATCAGCACTCGGGTGTGCTCAGCAAAACGTTTATTGCCGAACTCATGCCGCCGAACCCAGTGTATGTGACCTTGCTTTCCGAATCTGCTCAGGCGGCGCTGGGCCAGCCTCACGATCTGACCGTATCGAATCTCGAGTTGCTGCAACGGGAAGGGTTTCAGGCTGGCTGCTACCTGGATATCTTTGATGCCGGGCCGGTGCTTGAAGCGCGAACGGATGCGTTGCACACGCTGGTCACCAGCCGGCCTAAAACTCTTCATGGCGCCAGCGAAGATGGCGGCGATACCTGTCTGATTGCTGCAGGTGAGGGTGCCGAATTCCGCTGTACCCTGGCTCAGGTTGCCGATACGCTCGAAGGCACGCTCAAGGTGCCGGTGAGTGTCTGGGAACTGTTGGGCAAGACAGCCGGTGATGAGGTGAGGGTAGCACCATGCTAGTCATCCGCCCGCTCCAGGAAAACGATCTTGACGATCTTTATGCCATGGCGCAGCAAGCCGGCAAGGGGCTTACCACGCTACCTGCCGACAAAGCCCTGTTGCAGCGCAAGATCAATCTTGCCAGGGAAACCTTCAACCAGCGCTGTGCCCCGGAAGCTGGCCTCTACCTGTTTGCGCTGGAGGATACGGAAGCCGGAAAAGCGGTAGGTATTAGCGGCATTCAGGCGCGTGTGGGTCTTGACGAAGTGTTCTACAACTACCGCCTCAGCGTTACCGTAAACGCCTCCAAGGAGCTGGGGGTTCATGTACGAACTCCAACGCTGCATCTCTCGAATGATATGACAGATACCAGCGAGATATGTTCACTGTTGCTCTCAGATGACTATCAGGGCGGCGGCAACGGGTTGCTTCTGTCGCGTTGCCGGTTCATGTATCTGGATGAGTTCCGCAAGCACTTTTCTGAAAAAGTGTTTGCCGAAATGCGCGGCGTATCGGACGAACAGGGCCAGAGCCCATTGTGGGATGCCCTGGGCAGCAAGTTTTTTGATATGGAATTTACCGAAGCGGACATGCTGTCCGGGCTTGGTAACAAATCCTTTATTGCGGAGTTGATGCCTAAATATCCGATATACCTGCCCATGCTGCCAGATTCGGCGCGCTCGGTTATCGGCCGTGTTCATGGCAACACGGCTCCAGCGCTCAAGATGCTGCAGGCGGAAGGGTTTAACTTTAACGGTATGGTGGATATTTTTGATGGTGGCCCGGTGGTCGAGGCGTTCATAAGCACAATTCGAACGGTTCGGGACAGCCGGAATCGCCACGCCATGGTAACCCGCAAAACCATAAACCTCGATGTGCCCGCAGCAGAGAGGGTGATGGTGTCTAACCGTTCGTTCCGTAATTTCCGGGTAACGACGGTGCCGGCGAGTTGCGTGGCCATGGATACCGTCAGCCTGCCGCCAGATGTGGCGGAAGCCTTGCAGATTGAATCGGGTGATCCGGTGCGTGTGGCCCCCTTGAAAGACAGGGCAAAGGCAGCAGGTTGAAGTCCTTACAAATTCAGTAACGGGAGATAACGTGAATATGGCAAACCTGACAGGCGAACTGTTTATCGGCGGGCTTTGGCTTCAGGGCCATGGCCCAGCGTTTGAGTCGGTTCAGCCCGTTACCGGCAATGCGGTCTGGGAAGGCACGGGCGGCAGCCTCGCGGATGTGGATGCGGCGGTGCGTGGAGCCCGGGAAGCCTTTTTGAAATGGCGTCGAAAGAACTTTGCTGAGCGCCTGGCGGTTGTTGAAGCCTTTGGTGAATTGCTGGAATCCAGTAAAGAAGAGCTCGCCTACCAGATTGGTCTGGAAACTGGCAAACCTCTGTGGGAATCGCGAACGGAAGTGGCGGCCATGATCGGCAAGATAGGCATTTCTGTGAAAGCCTATAACGATCGCACTGGCCATTTCGAATCCGACGTGGCAGGGGGCCATGCGGTGTTGCGCCATCGGCCCCACGGAGTTGTTGCAGTATTTGGCCCTTATAATTTCCCCGGCCATCTCCCGAATGGCCACATTGTGCCTGCGCTGCTTGCGGGCAATACGGTGGTATTCAAACCCAGTGAGCTGACGCCAGGCGTGGCGGAGCTGACAGTGAAGCTCTGGGAAAAAGCCGGCCTGCCGGATGGCGTGATCAATCTGGTTCAGGGGGGCGCCGATACTGGCAAGTCACTTGCCGGGCACCCGATGATTGATGGTCTGTTTTTTACCGGCAGCTCAACGGTCGGCCACATGCTGCACCAGCAGCTTGGTGGCCAGCCGGAAAAAATTCTTGCGCTGGAGATGGGTGGCAACAACCCGCTGATTGTTCAGGATGTTGCAGATGTAGATGGCGCGGTACACCACGCCCTGCAATCGGCGTTTCTGTCGGCCGGTCAGCGCTGCACCTGTGCCCGGCGTTTACTGGTCCCCAAAGGCAAAAAGGGTGATGAATTTCTGGATCGCCTGGTAGCTGTGTCTGCTCGTATTCAGGTGGGAGAATTTGATGCCGATCCTCAGCCGTTTATGGGCTCGGTGATTTCTGCCCAGGCGGCAGAAAAGCTTCTGGCCGCCCAGGCCGGGATGTTGGAGAAAGGCGGAAAGTCACTGCTGGAAATGAAGCAGATCAAGCCGGGAACCGGCCTCCTTTCGCCTGGCATCGTGGATGTGACTGGGCTTGAGTTGGCCGATGAAGAGTTCTTCGGGCCCCTGCTGACGATCCATCGCTACAAGAGCTTTGACGATGCGCTTGAACTTGCCAATAACACCCGCTTCGGACTTTCTGCAGGTATTCTCTCTGACGACCGCAAGCTATACGAGCGCCTGGTTGAGGAAGCCAGGGCCGGCATCGTTAACTGGAACCGCCCGCTAACCGGGGCCAGCAGTGCGGCGCCTTTTGGTGGCGTGGGCGCCAGCGGCAACCATCGCGCCAGCGCGTACTATGCGGCAGATTACTGCGCCTGGCCCATGGCGTCTCTTGAGGCCAGCAAAAGCGAGGTGCCTGGAAGCCTGGCGCCGGGCCTGAATTTTGAGTCTTGAGTTGCAGTTTCTGAGCCTCATTCCCTGAATCCGGATGGACGGAACTCTAAGCCATGGTTAAGCATGCGGTAGAAGCAAACTTTGATGGCCTGGTTGGCCCAACCCACAATTATGCGGGCCTGTCCTGGGGTAATGTGGCATCGAAATCCAATGTGAATGCGGTATCCAATCCCCGTGAGGCGGCACTTCAGGGGCTGGCAAAAATGAAGCGGCTGGCTGATCACGGCTATGTTCAGGGCATTTTGCCGCCCCATGAACGCCCACATATCCCATCGCTGAGAGCGCTCGGGTTCAGCGGTACGGATGCACAGGTTCTGGAACAGGCTGCAAAATCCAGTCCTTCCATTCTGGCGGCGGTGTCTTCGGCTTCCTCCATGTGGACAGCCAATGCCGCCACCGTCTCACCCAGTGCCGACACCGCCGATCACCGTGTGCATTTCACGCCCGCCAATCTGAGCGCCAAGTACCACCGCTCCATTGAGCATACCGTGACCGGCCGCACTCTGAAGTCCATCTTCGCGGACGATGGCTATTTTGCCCATCACCCGGCGCTGCCTTCGGTCAGCCATTTTGGTGATGAAGGTGCAGCCAATCACACTCGCCTGTGTGGCCGCTATGGTGAGCCTGGGGTGGAGTTGTTCGTGTACGGTCAGGTTGCGTTCAACGAGCAAGCACCTGCACCGCAAAAATACCCGGCCCGTCAAACACTGGAGGCTTCGCAGGCTATAGCTCGCTTGCATGGGCTGAAAAACCAGAACCTGGTGTTTGCCCAGCAGAACCCGGCAGCAATTGATGCCGGTGTATTCCATAACGACGTTATTGCCGTGGGCAATGGCAACACCCTGTTCTACCACGACATGGCGTTTCTGAACGAAGAACAGGTATTGTCCGATATCCGTGCACGCCTTACCGGGGCGGAACTTGAGGCTGTTCGTGTGAGCAGTGCGGAGGTGGCGCTCGAGGATGCAGTCGCTTCGTATCTGTTCAACAGCCAACTGCTGAATACGCCCGATGGCATGCTGCTGGCGGTTCCCGGCGAGTGCAGGGACATCGCGTCTGTCAGTCAGTATCTGGATAAACTCCTGGCGGCTGATGGGCCGATTACGGCGGTGGAAGTGTTTGATGTGAAACAATCCATGCGCAATGGAGGCGGCCCTGCCTGTTTGCGCTTGCGTGTGGTTCTGAATGACGACGAACTGCAGGCCATGCATCGCGGCGTGATTCTCACCGACAAGCTATACGAGCGCCTGACCACCTGGGTTGCAGCGCATTACCGTGATCAGCTTGCCCGCGAAGATCTTGCCGACCCTATGTTGCTGGATGAGGTGCGTAAAGCACTGGATGAGCTGACAGGCATTCTGGGTTTGGGTTCTATCTACGACTTCCAGATTTAGGAACTTCTCAGTGCCTCAACAAGAGGCAGCGATTGACGATGTCAGCATATCCATAGTGTGCCGGATCAGATTCTCAGCGGGGAAGCTGACGTCGCTTTCACTGGTTTCCGACTGGCATAGCAAAATGACACCGTGCAACGCCCCACGCAGATAAAGAGCGGTCTGTTCCGGGCTTTTGATACGCTGACGGCTCATAGTGCCGTCCTCAAGCCCCAGCTCGATAGCCTCTATCATCAGCTCCATAAGTTCTGATTTCGAGCAAAGCATCTCCATGGTCTGGGTCTCGTCGGCCTCTGCCATGGCGGTTGAAGCTTTGGTGAGTGCTGAGAAGTAATCCGGCTCGTCCAGGTAGAAGCGGTAGTAGGATTCCCCCATAGCCCGTATTTGCGACAGCCCCGTATCGGCGGTGTTTTTAGCCTTTCTGAAGCGTTCAGACAGGCTGTGCCCGGCCCTGAGCATAATGCCTCGCTGAATAGCGGCCTTGTCCTTGAAGTACACATACAGCAGTGCCCGGCTCAGGCTGGCCATGCGTGCAATGTCATCCATGGATGTGCGCTCGTAACCCTTCTCGGAGAAAACGTGCTCTGCAGCATCCAGAATAGCGTTATAACGGGCCTGCTTCTCCCGCTCGCGACGTGTTTTCAGAACTTCAGTCATCCGGTCCTCTCATCAGAGTCTTTCGCCGGCCAAGTGCCAGTGGGAGAATAAAAGCCGATTATTGACATAATGTCAAAGAATGACATTATGTCGAAACCAATAACCTGATTTCCGCAGGAAGCGGTATCGACAACAACTTGAACAAGGACGAAAGGATAACTTATGACACCATTCCGCACCCCTGTTGCCCTTATTTTTCTCGCTGCCAGCGGCCTGTTTCTTTCCGGTTGCATGGCCGATGATGTGCAGGAGGCACCTGGCGAGCATGTGGTGTCCGTGCGCGTTTCAGAAGTAACCGGCGGTGAAGCTCAGGAAATAACCCTGAGGTTTTCCGGGATCGTGCGTTCAACCCAGAGGGCAACCTTGACGTTCCAGGTCAGCGGCACACTGAGAGAGCGTGCGGTAGAACTGGGCCAGACAGTTGCGGCCGGAGATGTACTCGCCCGGGTCTATAACCCGGCGCTGGAGCCCGCTCGGGATTCAGCCAGAGCCAGGCTGGAAGAACTGAGAACCGGATACAATCAGGCAAAACGCGAATGGGAACGGTCCAGCCGTCTGCACAAGCGCGGTGTGGTCTCCGAGCAGAACCTGGAGCAGATCGCCGCCAGACGCGACTCTCTGAAAGCCAGCGTTGCGACAGCTCAGGCTTCGCTTTCGGAGGCTACTCAGCTACTGCAAGAAAGCACTTTACGAGCACCGTTTGGCGGACGTGTTGAGGCGCTTCTGGTCGAGAATGACGAGTTTGTCGCTGCCGGTCAGCCGGTTATGCGCTTGTCTTCACCGGAAGGCAAGGAAGTGGAAGTGCGAGTGCCGGCCTACCTGTTGGCTCATGTGTCGGTAGATCAGGAGCTACCCGTGTGGTCTGTGCAGAATCGCATTGAGGCTCCGGTGACCGGCTCTGTTGTCGAAATTGCGCAGGCAGGTGCAATCCGTGGTGAACTTCACCCGGTTCTGGTCAGCCTGCCGGTCAACACTCTGGATACGGGTGAACCGGTAGAAGTAGGTATTACACCGCTTCGCGAGTCGGCACTTACCGTTCCACTCTTGTCGGTTATCCGCAGCGCGGACGGTATGAGGGTATTTCGGGTGCGCGATGGCGTGGCACGCCGTGTGCGTATAGACGTTGAGCGTGTAGTCGGCGAGCGCGTTGTTGTGCGCACAGGTGAGCTGGAGCCAGGAGATCAGGTGGTTTACGCGGGCATAACCCGCCTCGCAGACGGTGATGCCGTGGAGGTGCGTTAATGACGCGCCGGCTGCTTAACTTCCAACGTTTATTGGGCATGGTGGTTACCATGCTTTGTCTGTTGGGCCTGGCTGCGTATAGCACCATGCCGCGGCAGGAAGACCCGTCGTTCCCATACCGGGCCGGGCTGATCTCGGTGAGCTATCCCGGTGCCAGCGCCGATGCGGTAGAGCGATTGGTGCTCAGGCCGCTGACAGACGAGCTGCGCCAGGTGGAAGAAGTAGACATATCCCAGGGCACAGCCCGCACAGGCGTGGCGCTTGTGAGATTGCGCCTCAACGATGACATCTATGATACGGACCCGGCCTGGGATCGTATCCGCCAGGCGATGGAGCGTGCGAGACAGGACTTCCCGGGCGACGTCGGCCAGATGGTTCTGGATGATCGACTGATCGATAACCCTGCCATTGTGCTGGCCATTGGCGGCGCGCCTTCGGTGAGTGAGCTGACGGATGTGGCCGAACGGCTCAAACAGAACCTCTCCGATCTTACCGGTGTTTCCCGTATTGAACTGGAAGGGGATGCTGACGAGCAAATTACACTTGCCCTGGATGACGCCGCGCTTTACCGACTAGGTATATCACCGGCCCGGATTCTGCAAACCCTGGCTCAACGCAACCAGACTACGCCCGGCGGTTTTGTGGTAGTGGATGGTCGTCGCTTGTCCGTGCTTCCCAACACCGAGTTTGCCGATATTGATGCCATTCGTGCTACCCCCATTGAACTTCCGGATGGCTCTCAGGTGCCGTTGGCAGCGGCGGCTGATGTATGGCGCGGCCCCGCCGAGCCCCGCCAGCCGGAAACCTGGTTTGATGGCGAGCGGGTTGTATTGCTGTCGTTGATCATGGAAGAGGGCGAGACCGATGCGATCCGTTTTGGTGAGCGTGTGCGGGAAAGGGTTGCGCAAATTCGTACTGACTTTAAGCCTTACGAAATCCGCGAAATGTTCTTCCAGCCCGATAAGGTTTCTGACCGCCTTGATAACCTGGCTTGGAGCCTGGTGCTCTCTGTTCTGATTATTGTGGCTGTGGTATTCACCGGCATGGGCATCCGGATGGGGCTGTTGGTGGCTTCTATCCTGCCGATGGTGGCGCTGATCAGTGTTGGGCTTTATGACCTTGGCGGCGGCGTACTGCATCAGATTGCAGTAATCGGCATGGTGATTTCTCTGGGTATCCTGATCGACAACGCTATTGTGATTGTTGAAAATATTCAGGGCCATCTGGACGAGGGTATGAGACGCCTGGACGCACTACGCAAAGCCGTCAGCGAACTCGCTGGGCCACTTGGCGCCTCCACCGGCACCACGCTGGCTGCCTTTGCGCCTCTGCTGCTTGCCAAAGGTGGGGCGGCAGACTTCACCCGAGGCGTGCCGGTGATGATCATGCTTACTCTGTCCGTCAGTTATTTGCTGGCGGTTTCCGTGGTGCCCCTGCTGGCCGCCCGCTTCCTCAAGCCTCGCCGAAATGCCGAGGCTGATCGGTTGATTGGTCTGGCCCGATTTCTCGGCGGACTGGTTTATCGTCACCCCCGGCGACTGATCGCGGCCGGTACCTTGTTGGTTGTAATGAGTCTGGCCATGACTCCGTTTATGGCGCAGCAGTTTTTTCCCAACGCCGACCGGCCCCAGGTGATTGTTGAACTCTTCATGCCAGAAGGCACGGACCAGTCGCGCACCGCAGAAGCCGCTGCCGACCTGGAACACGCCATACGTACACGCCCAAACGCGCTGAAAATCCATCGTTTTGTGGGCTTCACCGGCCCTGCGTTCTATTACAACCTCCAGCGTGCACCCCAGGCTCCGAACAGAGGCCGGCTGGTGGTAACGACGCCAACGCTGGAAGACACCACCGAAATGATCCGCTGGATTCGTGCCCATGTGAATGAACAAATGCCCGAGCTGGACGTAACCGTAGGCATTCTCGGGCAGGGGCCGCCTAGCATTGCTCCGGTGGAGGTGCGTGTTTATCACGCCGATGAGCAAGCGCGCATTCACGCGGTGGAACAGCTGTTCAGCGCGTTGCGCGAAGTGGAGGGTACCGTGGATGTCCGGCACGATCTCGACATTGGCGTTCCCAGCATTGCGATCAACGTAGACGATGCCGTCGCTGCAAGATACGGGCTTACCAGGGCGGACGTGGCGCAGAGCCTCTACGGCCAGAGCTTTGGTGTTGTTGCTGAGCGCTACCGTCAGGAAAAAGACCCGATTCCATTGGTGTTGAGGTCGCAGGAAGGTACAACCTTGCCTCTGGAGCGCCTGCTTTCAGTGAATATCTACAACGATCTCGGACAAGCGGTTCCGCTGTCTGCCGTTGCCAGCGTTGAAACCGCATGGGAGCCAGCCGCACGTTATTTGCGAAACGGTGCCCGGCTTAACTCCGTTACCGCTAACCTGCTGACCGGTTACAGTTTCAGTCAGGCACTGAGCGGCCTTAATCTTGCACTGGAAGAAAATCCTCTGCCTGAAGGTACTCGTCTGGAAATGGGTGGCGATGCCGAAGGTTCCGGCGACGCCAACGGTGCTTTGCTGACAGCCGCCCCGATCGGCATACTCCTGTTGCTGTTTTTCCTGCTGCTGCAATTCAATTCGTTCCGGCGTGTGGGCATCATCCTGCTAACCGTGCCCCTGGCCACGGTGGGTATTTTCCCGGGACTGGTGCTCTCGGGATCACCCTTCGGATTCCAGTCATTGCTGGGTGTGATCGCGCTGGTAGGCATTGTGGTGAACAACGCCATCGTGCTGCTTGATGTGATGGACAGAGAGCTGGAGAGCGGTGAGAACATACACGAAGCCATGCGCAAAGCCGTTGTGCAAAGAACCCGGCCCATCCTGCTGACTACAGCAACCACTGTGGCTGGCCTGCTGCCGCTGGCGTTCTCCAGCTCCACACTCTGGCCGCCCATGGCCTGGGCGATTATCTCAGGGCTTCTGGCCTCAACCGTACTGACCCTGCTGGTGATTCCGGCGGTATGCACGCAGTTGATCAAGGTGAAAGTTGCCGAGCCGGAAAACGCCCCGGCTTAGATTTCCGGCGGGTTTACCTGGGCCTGATCATCAGGCCCACCCGCTGACCAACCGGCACATCCCGGTTCGGAAACACAACTGCCTCTGCGGTTGCACCAACCCGGTAACAGGCATTGTCATCATCCCAGATGACGGTGCCTGGTGGGTATTCAGTAAAATTGGCCACATCGTCCGGAATGTGAAACCGGAAATTCTTCCCGGTGTTCAGGATTTCATGAACCACTTCAAACACCGTGAGATGGTCAAACGGTGGCTGCTTGGCCGGGCAAGGCTCGCCACAAAAACGTCGCCGAAGGGCCTTCTTGATCCCCTCAAAACGCTGCAGATCATTCTCGCCGAATGGCCTGACCTTGCCCAACTCCACTGTAAAGCTCTCAGCCCCCAGCACAGAGGATGAAAACGACGAAAATGTGGTTCCCGCCTTGTGTTGCAGCAACAGCGTTTCCACCTCCGCTTCCAGCAGAAAATCACACTGCACCTTCGGCACCTGCCGGCCCTCAATAAACGGATAAAGCGCAAACTTTTCCCGTTTGGAAGGCCTTATGGCCGTATGCAAATCGTAATGGGACAAGGCTTGCGGATGCGCCATGGCAAACTGACGGCAAGCCTCCTCAAGAAACTGCGCCCGCGCCGCTTCCGGCAACCCAACATACTCCTGTTTACCATGAGCGCCGTTGAGCAACCGATTAAGATTCACATCCAGAAACCGCTCCCCGGCCACCATCGCCGGTGGGTTCCCCAGAATCAGCAGCAGCGGGGAAGCCAGTTGCCACTCCCCATTCAGCAGCTCACTGACCAGCGCGTTCAGAACCTCAATGGGTGCGGTTTCATTGCCATGAATGCCGGCAGACATAATCAAGGCTTCCTGGTTCGGATTTTCACGGTTGGCCGGCGGTAAGAGCTGTAACACACCAACAGCTTTACGGCTTATGCGGGTGCCATCGGGAAGCGTGGTTTTGATTTCCGGGAGATCAGCTGTGGCATTGGCAAGCGTGTGGGCTAACCAATCAGGGCTGGCATCAAATAAATGCATTGGTGCGGTTGCTGTCATGGAGACTCACCGAAAAATTTCGGAGGGCGGGCGGTTACGGTCTTTCCGGGAGTGTCTGAAGCCATGGATGGCTTCAGTCAAGCGCACATGAATGTGCTCGTAGCGTCTCCCGGAAAGACCGTAATCGCCTGCCCAGGCACGTTGTTTCAGGCAATGCTTTTAATCAGGAACCCGCTGGTCGCTGATGCCGCAACAAATGATTTTCAAGCTTGCGGAATGCGAACACCAGGATAAACGTCAGCGCCATGTAGCAAAGCGCCACAAAGATAAACGCATCAAACGGCGCATAAAATCGCGAGTAAATATTTCGTGCCGCCCCCGTAAGATCCACGATGGTCACCACACTCGCAATCGCACTCGAGTGCAGCATGAAAATCACCTCATTGGAATACGCCTGTACCGCCCGCCGCGCGGCACTGGGTAGCACAATGCGCCGCATCCGCATGAACCAGCTCATGCCGTAAGCTTTCGCAGCCTCAATCTCACCGTGGGGCGTTGAAATAATGGCACCACGAATAATCTCCGTAGTGTAGGCACAGGTATTCAGAGTGAACGCCAGCAGAGCAGGGTAGAAAGGCTCCCGGAAAATCTCCCACCAGAAGGTTTCCTGGATACCGGGAATCTGAGCAACGCCATAGTAAATGATATATAGCTGAATCAGCAGTGGCGTGCCACGGAAAAGGTAGGTGTAAAGCCACACAGGGCCAGACACAAACGGATTTTTAACCGTGCGAAGAATCGCCAGCGGAACCGCAAAAACAAGCCCGATGATCAGGCACAGAAACACCAGCTGAACGGTCGTAACCATCCCATCCCAGTACTCCATGATGGTCATGGCTGTAAAAATGTCGTTCTTGTTGAGCCAGGCAGCGATAAAGTCGGGTGGCATCATCAACTCTCCTGAATCACGCCGGCATTGGCTCGTTTATCGAGCCATTTGATAAACAGCTCTGAGCCTGCCGTGAGGGCGAGATACACAAACGCCACCGGAATGAAAAAGTGGAACGGCATGCGCTCCGCCTTGGCTGCTTCCTCCGCCACACGCACCATATCTGTGAGGCCAATAATGGAAACCAGCGCGGTGGTTTTGAGCAGCACTTGCCAGTTGTTGCCGATACCCGGTAAAGCATGGCGCAGCATTTGCGGAACCATTACCCTGCGGAAGGTATGCCAGTTGCTGAATCCATACGCGCGTGCCGCTTCAATCTGGCCGGTTTCAACCGCAAGAAAGGCGCCGCGAAAGGTTTCCGTCATGTAGGCACCAAAGATCAGTCCGATCGTTACCACGCCGGAAATGAACGGATTAAACTGGAAGAAGAAATCGACTTCGTAGGTTTCCCAAATATAGTCGGAGAGCATGTTTACGCCCACCTGACCGCCGTAGTAAAACAGCAGCATCATCACCAGATCGGGAACACCACGAATCAGCGTGGTGTAGGCCGTGGCGATGCCAACCGCTACACGGCTGTTTGACAGCTTTGCAGCCGCGCCGATCAACCCGAGGGCTAATGCGAGGGCAAGAGACAGGAAGGCAAGTTCTATGGTGACAACTGCTCCGCTCAGCAGTTCCGGCCCATAGCCTTTCAGATCAAACATGGGAGTGTCCGGTGATCAGGGGTAGCCGTGATGACTACCCCTGAGGCTTGTGTGTTCAGATCTTTACGTCGTACGCGAAGTACTTCTGCATGATGGTGTCATAGGTGCCATCTTCTTTCAGAGTGCGAAGAGCAGAATTCACTTCCCGGGCAATATCTGCGTCGCGCTTGCGCATGGCAACACCCACGCCTTCACCCAGCTTGACCGCCTCGCCGACTTCTTTGAAGCCTTCCTTGGAGAGTACCGTCTGTTCGCCCACCGGATAGTCTACAAAGACCACATCCAGACGCTGGCCTTCCAGATCCAGAACCATGTCATCTGCAGTGGTGTAACGTTTGATGGTCACTACGCCGCTCATTTCCTCGGTCACATAGGTGTCCATTGTGGTGCCGCGCTGAACACCGACGGTTTTGCCTTTCATGGCGTCCATATCGGTAACGTCGGCGTTGAAGCCTTCAGGACCAAACCATCCGCCCGGAGTGTTGTAGTAAGGCTCAGAGAACAGAACCCGCTCCGCACGCTCTGGGGTGATCGACATGGACGACATGATCAGATCGAACTTGCGAGCGAGCAGGCCGGGAATCATGCCGTCCCATGCCTGGATCACGAACTTGCAAGTCGCGTTCATTTGCTCACACATGGCCTCGGCCAGTTCGACTTCGAAACCGGTCAGCTCACCATTTTCATCTTTGTATTCGAAAGGCTCGTAAGGCACGTCGAATGCGATGCGCAGGCTTCTCGGGTCGGAACTCCCGATGCTTGTGTCCTGGGCCTGAACACTTCCAGTCATAAAGGCGAGAGCACAACTTGCTGCAATCATCAGTTTTTTCATGTGTCACTTCTCCAGTGGATCGCCTCGAGGGCGTTATTTTTTGTGGAAGTTCTATATCCAACAACCGTTACGATAGCACTGCACATCAAAACTTGGGAGCCAGGAACTGTTTCATGCGTTCCGAGTCGGGGTGGTCAAACACCTTCTCGGGAGTTCCCTGTTCCTCAATAACGCCTTGATGCAAAAACAGCACCTGAGTCGACACATCCTTTGCGAACGCCATTTCGTGAGTTACCACGATCATGGTGCGGCCTTCCTCTGCCAGGCTTTGCATAACTTTCAGTACTTCTCCGACCAGTTCCGGATCTAGCGCCGAGGTCGGCTCATCAAACAGCATTACCTCCGGCTCCATGGCCAATGCACGTGCAATGGCCGCCCGCTGCTGCTGGCCGCCGGACATTTGCGCCGGATAATAATCCTTGCGCTCATAAATGCCGACTTTGTTCAGGTAAGCTTCGGCGCGCTCAATGGCTTCTTTTTTGGGAACCTTGAGAACGTTGATGGGCGCTTCGGTAATGTTTTCCAGCACCGTCATGTGAGACCAGAGATTAAAGCTCTGAAACACCATGGACAGCTTGGCGCGAATGAGCTCGACCTGTTTGTTGTCTGCAGGAATCCGCTCACCCTTGCGGTTGTTGGTAAACCGTATGGGGTCGCCGTGCACAATAATGTCACCCGACGTGGGTGTTTCCAGAAGATTGATGCAGCGCAGGAAGGTACTTTTACCGGAACCGGAACTGCCAATCAGTGAAATCACATCGCCTTTTTTTGTCTCCAGCGAGATACCTTTGAGTACTTCAAGCTGGGCAAAGGTTTTGTATATGTCCCTGCAGATCAAAGGCGCTTGGTCCGCCATGCGTGGCTCCTGAAGCTGTCATTCAAAGGCGATTGTTTTACGGACTGTGGCGCTGGAAATCAATACCTTGTGCACACAGTTTAACGGTTTTTCAGCGACGATTTTCGCCGCTTATTGTGGCGCAATGAGTGTTCAATGCAAGCATTTTGCCGGTTTCAGTCCTGGGTGTGTTGATGGCCGCCAGCAGCCTCCTGTTCAACCGGAACCCGGATCAATGTGCTGCCTTCCTGTTCCAGATCTCGCATGGACTTGCTGACGAAGCGCACATGGGCCATAGCCAGTTTTTGTGCGCTGGCTGGCCTGCCGGAAATAATGGCGTCGTATAGCTGACGATGCTGAAGCACAATTTTTTTGCGCATCTCGGCACGTGGATTGAGATTGGCGACCGACGCCTGCACGGTCATAAGCATCATGTTTTTGAGGCTGTTCAGCACGTGAACCAGAATCGGGTTGTGGGATGCCTCCACAATTGCCTGGTGAAAGCCGTGGTCCGGGCGAGCGTTGCTCAGAGGGTCTGTTTCTTCCAGCGCGCGGAAGGCTTTGGTTATCCGGTGACGGTCAAGGCTGGTCGCCCGTTGCGCGGCCAGGCAGGCTGCCTGGCCCTCGAGCTGCTCTCGAACTTCCAGGAGATCGTAAAGCGTTCGCGGATGCCCTTCGAAAAGATGCATCAAGGGGCCTTGCTCACGAAGATCACCCGACCCGGGCACCATGGTGGAAACAAAGGAGCCTTTGCCGTGGCGGGTTTCGATCACACCACGCCCCTGAAGTTCGTGGAGCGCTTCACGGATAACCGACCGCGATACCCGCAGGCGTGACGCAAGCTGTCGTTCTGAAGGAATTTTTTGCTCCGGTGCCAAGCCTCCGTCGAGGATTAGCCTTTCCAGCCGGTAGGAAATTTCCTGTGAAATAGCCATCTTGTTGCCTGTGCGCTCACTGGTCTGACCAGTGCCTGTTGCCATTGTTGTTATTAGGCCTTCGCTTCCAATTGCATGCAAGCCCTCTGAATATGGCTGATCGGGGAGCATTCGTCCATTTTTGCAAATTCAGAAACTGGTCAGACCAGTGTGCTCTTTGCTGGACTAAACCGGTGTCGCCTACGAATATCCTTTCTGATGCCGGGTGTAATGCCGGTGTTGCTCTGAGCTCTACAAAAACATAAAAACAATTTCAGCGGAGATGTCTCAATGAAACCGAGCAAGACCATTACCAATAATTGCGGAGCCGGCGCGGCTTCGCAGCGCAGGCGTTTTCTCAAAACAGCGGCCCTCGGCACTGCCTTGGCTGGCGCGTTGATGATGGGGGCCGGCCAGGCTCACGCTGCAACAACCTGGAAGATTCAGTCGGTCTGGGATGCTGGTACCGTCGGTTATGATCTGTTTGAAGAATGGTGCGAGAGCATCGAGGAAAAAAGCGGTGGAGAGCTGATTTTTAAGCCCTTCCCCGCTAAAGCCGTTGCCGCCGATAACAACGCGCTGTTTGAGGCAGTACGTAATGGCGTGTTGCAAGGCATGAACCCGTTCACTCTTTACTGGTCCGGAAAAATTCCGGCATCGGTCTTTTTGTCCTCTTATCCTGCGGGCCCGGATCAACCGCACCAGTGGGACACCATGTTCTACTCTCTGGGAATGTTGGAGAAGACTCGCGAAATCTATAAAAAATTCGGCCTGTTTTACGTTGGTCCGATCCAGCACGATTCCAACATCATTCACTCCAAAAAGCCGGTTAACAGCCTGGGCGACCTTAAGGGCATGAAGATTCGCGTGCCGGGTGGGATGGTTGCGGAAGTGTTCCAGCAGTTCGGTGTGTCTACTGTCAGCTTGCCGGGCTCTGATATTTTCCCGGCTTTGGAGAAAGGCACCATTGATGCGGCGGACTATGTTGGTCCTGCGGTGAACTACGAATTGGGTTTCTCCCAGGTTACCGACTACATCATGTTCGGCCCTCCGGGTGTTATGTCCATCTACCAGCCGGTGGACTTGATGGACCTTACCGTCAACTTGCGGAACTGGAACAATCTGGACCCGAAACTGCAGAAACTGGTGGAAGATGAGGTCCGCAATTACTCTCAGATTCATTATCTCACCATTCAGAAGCGCAACATCGAAGCCATGAAGAAGTTCAGGGCAGACGGCGATACGGTAACCCGGCTTAGCCAGGCAGACCTCGCAGAGTTCCGCCGTGCAGCCATTCCCATCTGGTACAAGTGGGCAAACAAGGATGAGGATGCCCGGGCAATCTTCGACATGCAGCTTGAGTACATGATGAACGACACCGTTGGTTATGTAAGCGAGTCTGATCTGGAAGGCGTCGAAGGCAAGTAAGCCTGCGTTAACTGACAACAATAAAAGCATAGTGGGGGAGGGCAGGGACTGCTCCGGAAAAGAGGAGTTCCACCTTCCCTGTTTTTTGGCTGAGGTAGTAACAAAATGTCTGACCTAGAAGGCTTCGGATTTGTAATGCCGCACTGGTTGTACTGGGGCTGGCTGGCAGTGATGCCGCTGATCATGATGGCGTGGCACAGGTGGTCTCGCGCCCGTGGCGGCGAGCCCGCCGACCCTGGCATGACGCCTGGTGAGCTGCAGTCAGAGGAAGATGATCCATTGATTTACCTGAAGTTTGAAGGTAACTGGTTTACCCGCATTGTTGACTGGACCAGCGAGAAGTCGGGCGAGTTTGTGGCCTTCTGGACAGTGAATGCTGTTGTTTTCTATTTTTTCGAAGTGATCATGCGGTATCTGTTCAACCAGCCGACTGTCTGGGTGCATGAAGCCAGTTTCCTCCTGCTGGGAATGCAATACCTGCTGGCTGGTGCGTTTGCAATGCTCCATGGCGCCCACGTGCGCGTGGATGTGGTTTACAACCTTTTGCCGGTGCGTGGCAGGATCGGCATGGACATTTTTACCTCGATGTTTTTCTTTGTATTCGCGCTGGTACTGATGACCACGTCCTGGACCTTTTTCGAGAACTCCTACTCCATGAACGAAACCACGGTTGAGACCTGGGGCATTCAATACTGGCCTGTTAAAGGCATGATGATGCTGGGCTCTACCTTGCTGCTGCTCGCAGGCATATCCAAACTCATCAAGGATATTGTTCTGTTTATCCGCCTCGGACAGGAGCGTGTCGCATGAGCACCAGCCCAACGATTGCTTCAGGCCCTACTATGTCGGGTAAACTCGGCACCTGGCTGATGATCCTGGCCACCGTAGGATTCGGTTTTATCATCTGTGTCGAGATGATCAACATCCTGTTCTACGATCCGTTCAGCGATGAGAAATTCCTCTTCAAGTTTGCCGGCAGCCTTGCCAGTGTCGAAATTGGCCCACTGACATACCTGATGTTTGGTTCGCTTTTCGTGGCTCTTATGATGGGCTTGCCACTGGCCTTCGTGACGGGCGGCCTTGGGGTGCTGTTCGTTTATCTGGTGGGTGACGCGATGATGTTGAACATCGTGCCCAGCCGAATCTTCCCGATGATGACCAACTCCGATCTGGCGGCCATTCCCCTGTTTATTTTCATGGCATCCATGCTGGAACGTGCCGGGCTGATCGAGGAAATGTTCAGTGTGGTCTACAAATGGATGGGCGGCCTTAGCGGCGGCCTGGCGACGGCAACCATACTGGCCTCCACTCTTCTGGCTGCTATGGTCGGGGTGATCGGTGCAGCGGTTGTAACCATGGGCATCATTGCGCTGCCTGCGATGCTGAAGCGTGGCTATGATCACAAGATCGCTATCGGGTCCATCATGGCCGGCGGTACTTTGGGCATTCTTATTCCGCCCTCTATCCTTGCTATTTTGTATGCGGTGGTGGCCCAGCAATCCGTGGGTGAGCTTTATCTGGGGTCTGTAATACCCGGGTTGATGCTGTCGAGCCTGTATATCGCGTATGTTCTGATTCGTAGCTGGCTGAACCCCAGTCTTGGGCCTCCTGTTCCGATTGAAGAGCGCATTTCCCTACGGGAAAAGCTGCTTTTGCTCAAAGGGCTGATTGCGCCCCTGATTCTTGTGGCGCTGGTTCTTGGCTTACTGTTCGGTGGTATTGCAACACCGGTTGAAGCTGCGGGTATCGGGTCGTTCGGTGCCATTGTGGTCGCCATGATGCACGGCAAGTTCAGCATCGGTGGCTTGCGTGAAGCCTCAATAACCACTGCGAAAGCCTCTGCCATGGTGTTATGGATCATGTTCGGGGCCTCTGTATTTGTCGGTTTTTACATTCTTCAGGGCGGCCAGCAATTCGTAACAGACGCCATTCTCAGCACTGGCATGTCATCCTACGGCATACTGTTTCTGCTGATGGGGCTGCTGATCGTGCTGGGCATGTTCCTGGATTGGGTTGGTATCCTGCTCCTGGCCGTTCCAATCTTCATTCCGATCGTGAAGGCGTTGACGTTTGAAGGTCTTTTCGGCTTGCCGCCGGTAGACGGGGATGATGTAGTACTCTGGTTCGGGGTGTTGTATCTGGTCAATATGCAGATGTCGTTCCTCAGTCCACCCTTTGGCTATGCACTGTTTTACATACGTGGCGTGTGCCCGCCGGAAATATCCATGGGCACTATTTTCAAATCTTCTCTGGTGTTCCTCGCCATTCAGGCCCTCGGTCTGATGGTCTGCATCGCTATTCCGGGTGTTGTGACGTGGTTGCCGGGGTTGGTTTACGGCTGATTTTTTTGGAGATGAAGAATATGTTAACGATTAAAAGACTGGATCTGCCCGAGGCTCGGCTGCTGATTGCAGGAGCCGCTGAAAAGGCCCGGGAAATTGGTGTGCCTATGTGCATTGCCATTGTGGACGAGTCCGGCAACCTGATCGCCTTTGAGCGTATGGATGGCGGAAAAATTACAAGCGTCACGATTGCCCAGGACAAAGCGTTCACGGCGGCCGCTGCAAAGAAAGCCACGCACGATTACAACGCCGTCAACGTTCCGGGCAGTCTGGCTTTTGGTATTCACACCGAAGTGGGTGGGCGATTGAGCTCGGTGGGCGGCGGCTTGCCGGTGACCATCGACGGTGAGGTGGTAGGTGGCATCGGGCTGAGTTCCGGCACGCCACAGCAGGATATGGATTGCGCCCAGGCGGGAATCGACTACTTCGAAACCCAGCGTGGCTAAGACAGGCGGGTTGAGGCAGATCTTATGACAACCAAACCGAAAATCAGCAAGGCGGAACTGGCTGACCAGTTCCGGACGTTTGTTGATGCGGACTTCGTTATAACCGATGACGAAACCATGAAGCCCTACGAATGCGACGGCATGTCGATGTACTGCGAAATGCCGTTGCTGGTGGTGCTACCGGAAACCGTAACTCAGGTGCAGCGGATTATGCGGATCTGTCATGAGTATGGGGTTCCGGTCGTTGCCCGGGGGGCGGGAACAGGCCTCAGCGCGGGCGCCATGCCCAATAAAGAAGGCGTGGTGCTCTCGCTGGCGAAGTTCAACCGCATTCTGCACATTGACCCACTGGCAAGAACAGCCAACTTGCAGCCGGGTGTTCGCAATCTCGCGATCAGCGAAGAGGCGGCGCAATACGGCCTCTATTACGGCCCCGATCCTTCGTCGCAGATTGCCTGCACCATTGGTGGCAACGTGGCGGAAAACTCGGGTGGTGTTCACTGCCTGAAATACGGCCTGACGGTGCACAACATTCTCAGTGTGGAGATGGTGACCGCAGAGGGCGATGTGGTGACGGTTGGAAGCGATGGGCTGGACGGCTGCGGCATGGACCTTCTCGCCCTGCTGACCGGGTCGGAAGGCCTGCTTGGGATAGTGACGGAAGTGAAGATAAGACTTCTGCCCAAGCCGGAAGTCGCGCAGGTGGTGATGGCGGGTTTTGATAGCGTACAGAAGGCTGGTGATGCGGTTGGCGGCATTATTTCCCATGGCATTATCCCTGCCGGTCTGGAGATGATGGACGGCTACGCTATTGTGGCCGCCGACGACTTTGCCGGTGCCGGCTACCCTCGCGAAGCAAAAGCACTCCTTCTCTGCGAAGTGGACGGCACCGAAGAGGAAGTGCACGAGCATATTGCCGAGGCGGAGGCGGTTTTTCGCAAACTGGGTGCCACGTCGGTTCGCACCTCACAAAGTGAACAGGAACGGGCGCTGCTCTGGTTGGGCCGGAAGTCCGCGTTCCCGGCTGTTGGCCGCATTTCCCCGGATTACTACTGCATGGACGGTACGATTCCACGTCGTCATATTGCTTTTGTATTGGCAGAAATGGAAAAGATGTCAGAAGAGTTCGGCCTGCGTGTCGCTAACGTGTTTCATGCCGGCGATGGCAATCTGCATCCGCTGATTTTGTTTGATGCAAACGTACCCGGAGAATTCGAGCGCACAGAGGCCTTTGGGGCCAGCATCCTGAAAATGTGCGTGGACGTTGGAGGCTGCATTACCGGTGAGCACGGTGTGGGCGTGGAAAAGATTCGGCAGATGGCGATTCAGTTCAGTGATCAGGAGTTGGAGCAGTTTCACGATGTGAAAGCGGCCTTTGATCCGGCGGGCATTCTCAACCCCGGTAAAGGCGTACCCGCGCTGAAGTTTTGCCAGGAATACCGCTCGCTCGAGTACAAACAACACAAGCATGAACATACGGAAGCCGCCCATGGCTGATATCTCGCAACAACTACAGGAGCAAGTGCTCCAGGCCCGCTCAGGCGGGGAGAAGCTCAACATTGTCGGTGGCGGTACCAAAGCCTTTATGGGTCGGGAGCCAAGCCCGGATGCCGGCACTCTGAACGTAGGCGGGCATACCGGAATCGTGGATTATCACCCTGTTGAGTTGGTGATGACGGTTCGCGCAGGAACGCCTCTGAGTGACATAGAAGCCGCGCTTGCCGAACAAGGCCAGGCGATGCACTGTGAGCCGCCTCATTTTGGCCCAGACTCGACAATTGGCGGCACGCTGGCCTGCAATCTCTCTGGCCCCGCCAGGCCCTGGGCCGGATCGGTGCGGGATCAGGTGCTTGGCATCCGCCTGCTTAATGGTAAAGGTGAGCAGCTTCGGTTTGGCGGTGAAGTGATGAAAAACGTAGCCGGTTACGATGTTTCCCGGCTTCAGGCTGGGGCCCTCGGCACCTTGGGGGTCATTACCGAAATCAGCATGAAAGTGATGCCCGGCCCGGCCGCGAGCCTGACTCTGGTGCAGGACATGACAATCGATGAAGTGCTGCACTACATGAATAGCCGCGCCGCAGAACCCAAACCCATTACCGCCGCCTGCTGGGTCGACGGCAAGGTTTACCTTCGCCTCTCCGGTGCCAAATCGGCGGTAGAAGCAACCGCTGCAAAATGGAGCGGTGAGGTTATGGGTAATGGTCAGGCTTTCTGGCGCTCTGTGCAGGACATGCAACACGAATTCTTCGCCAACGACGATTCACCACTGTGGCGCTTCTCCGTGAACTCCACGGCTGCGAATCCCGCCATGGAGGGCAAATGGTTCATCGACTGGGCCGGCTCCCAGCGCTGGTTCCGGGGTGCAGGAGAGCTAGGCGATATGGAGCCTTTAGCACGTGCGGCTGGCGGACAAGTAAGCCTGTTCCGGGGCGGCGATCGCAGCGGTGAGGTAATGCACAGCCAACCCAATGCGCTTAAAGCAATCCAGCGCCGAGTGAAAAACTCGTTCGACCCCGATGGAATATTTAACCCCGGCCGCCTTTACAGCTGGTTGTAAGTTCAAAGCAGGTAAAACATGCAAACAAACCTGGTTCAACAATTTGCCAACACAACGGAAGGACAGGAAGCGGAAGCCATCCTGCGGGCCTGCGTCCACTGTGGTTTCTGCACCGCAACCTGCCCGACCTACCAGGAACTGAACGACGAGCGAGACGGCCCACGTGGCCGCATCTACCTCATGAAAATGTTCCTTGAAGGCGCCGAAGTTACCGAGAAAACCCGTGAACACCTCGATCGTTGCCTCACCTGCCGTAGTTGCGAAACTACCTGTCCTTCTGGCGTTCAGTACGGTCGTTTGGTGGATATCAGCCGGGGCCTTATTGACAAAGAGCTGCCCCGTGCCCCGAAAGACAAATGGATGCGCTGGGCGCTGGCGAGGGTTCTGCCCAACCGGGTGTTGTTCGGATTCTTGCTGCGCCTCGGGCAGACGTTCGCCCCCATCTTGCCCGGCAAGCTGCGGGCCAAAGTGCCGCCCAAAAAGAAGGCCAGCCCCTGGCCCGCCGCCAGTCATAACCGGATTGTTCTGGCGCTGGCCGGTTGTGTTCAGCCGTCAGCGACACCGAACACCAACGCGGCGGCGGCTCGTGTTTTGGACAAGCTCGGAATTACCATGGTTGAAGCTCCGGAAGCCGGGTGCTGTGGCGCGGTGAATTACCATCTCTCAGAGCACGAAAAAGGCCTCGATCGCATGCGCCAGAATATTGATGCCTGGTGGCCGGCTATCGAGTCTGGCGCGGAGGCTGTGGTGACGACGGCATCTGGCTGTGGAGCCATGGTGCAGGACTACGGTCACCTGTTGAGAGACGACCCGATGTATGCCGCGAAGGCTGAAAAAGTCAGCCAGTTGTGCACGGACCTTGGCGGGTTCTTGCTGGCGCAGGATCTTGAAAACCTGAAGGTGCAAAACAACCCTGGCAAAGTGGCGTTTCATTGCCCCTGCACATTGCAGCACGCCATGAAGCAGAACGGCATCGTGGAGCAGGTACTCACCAAAGCAGGCATCAATCTGGCTGTCACCAAAGAAAAGCATCTGTGTTGTGGTTCGGCAGGTACCTATTCGGTGTTGCAGCCAGAACTCAGTCAGAAACTGCTGAGTAACAAGCTCAACGCATTAACCGTGGATAATCCTGATCGTATCGTAACGGCCAACGTCGGGTGCCAGATGCACCTTGAAACAAAAGCCCAAGTGCCAGTTCAGCACTGGATTGAACTGCTCGATCAGTAAACGGAAGCACAAGCTCGCCTTACACTCCCGGTGGTAATCGTTATACTGCCCTGGCAATTAACGTCACCACAGGGAGTGGGAAGTCATGCCAGGGATTATGGCAACTGCAGTTTTTTTATTAATATTCGCCTCGTCGGCTACTGCCGGAATCTACACCTGGACAGACCCCAGCGGAGTCGTTCATTTCACCGACACTCCGCCACCCGATAAAAACCACCGGCCCGTTGAAGTCGCCGCCCCGGTTACCGTGCCAATGGCGGATAATCTTGGTCAACACCGGCGTGTTTCAGAGATACGCGAGCAGGTGCAGAGTATGCTCGTATCTGACCGCAAGCGTGATTCAACGCGAAGTAAGTCCAAAGCAAAAGCAGCTGCAAAGCAGGAGAAAACCTGCACCAGCTACCGGCGCAAACTGGCGCAGGTTCAGTCTCAGCTCCGGTCAGGCTATGGCAATAGCAAAGGGAATAACCTGCGCCGCAAACGGCGCAAACTCAGTCAATCACTAAGCCGTGAGTGTATTTTGCGCTGATGATGTAGACTGCCGTGTGATGAGCACCCTAACGATATAAGGTTTTTCATGTTCTGTCTGGTTACTCTTATCTGGATGCCGGTTTGAAAACGACACCCTTATCGCATCTTCAGCTAGCCATTCTTCTGGGCATGACCGTTGCCCTGGGGCCGTTGGCGCTTGACGCCTACTTGCCAGCGTTTCCGGAAATTGCCGATGAGCTGGGCCTGGGTCCCGGAGGTGTAGGGCTAACGCTGAGTGCCTATGTCGGCGCCCTGGGACTTGCTCAATTGCTGGGCGGGCCTTTGTCAGATCGCTACGGGCGGCAGCAGATCCTGTTTACCGGGTTAGCGGTATTTTCCTTTGCTGCGTTTATGATTGCTCAGGCACAAACACTCCCGGAGATGCTGGGCTGGCGGATTGTGCAGGGGATTGGTGGAGCCTTCTGTGCGGTATCCGTGCCCGCTATCGTTCGTGACCAGACCAACGGGCAGGATGCTGCTCGCCTGTTCGGGCTTATTGGCCTTGTGATGTTTATAGCGCCGGCAGCAGCCCCGTCAATTGGCTCCATGTTGCTTTACTTCAGCGAGTGGCACGCAATCTTCCTGATGCTGGCGGGCTATGGAGCGCTGCTGGCAATCGTTCTGCACTTTGTTCTGTTTCGCCGTTTGCCGTCCAGGCAAAAAGACACGACCCCGGTGTCTACGCTGATTACCAACTATGCGTTTGTGCTCCGGCACCGCGTAACCATGAGGTTTGTCGGGCTGCAGGCCTTATGCTTCAGCGCCATGCTGGTGTTTATCACACACGCATCGTTTATCTATCAGGAGTGGTTTCAGCTATCAAACGCCACCTTCTCGGCGCTGTTTGCTGCCAATATAGTGGCCATGGCCAGCCTGAACCTGCTCAATCGGCGTCTGCTTAACCGCTACGAATCTGTGCGGATACTGCGAGCATGCGTATTCCTCCAGGCCATAGCCGTTACCGCGCTGGTGGTTAGTGCCTGGGCCGGAGCACCATACTGGGTTATCGCTGCCTGCATTATTCTGTCCGTCGGATTCATGGGCGCCATCATTCCCAATAACATGGCCAACGCGCTAGAGTTCTTTCCCCACCTCGGTGGTACCGCTGCCGCTATGCTCGGGGCGGCTCAGTTCACTATTGCAGGTGCTATAAGTGCGCTCTCGACAACTCTGGCTGGTGGCGCTCTTATGCCTATTGTGCTGGTTATGGCGGCCTGTATATACGGCGCTGCAATACTGGCTGCGGGTGGGCCGGGTGCGGTAGAGGGGGCGAACGGAGCTTAGTCTAACCTCTCCGGGTTTTTGCCGCGTTGCTCTGCCTGGCGATCGCGGCACGCGAACTGATACCTTGGTCAATGTACAGCACCGCATCCGTTATCTGAGGAAACATATGCTCATCCAACACATACTCGCGCAGAGCCGCAGAGTGTGTGAGGGTATCGCGAACGGGGCCTATAAGGCTGACCAGATATAACTGGATACCCTGTTCCCGCAGGTTTTCTATCACGCTTTCAAGCATGATCAGTGAGGTACTGTCGATACTGCTTACAGCTTGCGCGTCCATGATGACGGCTTTCAGGGCACCCTCGGGGCGTCGTTTCATCATGCTGTACAATCGCGATTTGAAAAAATCCTTGTTCGCGAAATACAGCGGTGCATCGAAGCGGAAGATCAGAAGGTCCTTACGCACACTTATGCTTTCGAAGCGGTGAATATTTCGATAAAGGTCTTCTCCGTCGATTTTGCCGAGCTCAGTCATGTGCGGTGTAGTGCTGTTATAAATAACCAGCATCAGTGATACCGCAACACCCACCAGTAATCCCTGCTGAACACCAAGCATCAATGTGATCACGAAGGTAACCAGCAAGATCAGAAACTCCTTTCTGTCTTGCCGGAACAGGATCTTCATCTCCCTGTACTTGAACAGTCCCAATACCGACATCACGATGATTGCGGACAAAACCGCTTTGGGTAGAGGGAAGTCAGTAAACAGAGGTGTAAGAAAGACAACAGTAATGGCAATCAGGGCTGAGGAAACAACGCCCGAAACCTGCGTCAGCGCGCCGGCCTCGCGCAGCGCGGCGCTGCGTGAAAAGCTGGCAGAAACCGGAAAGCTCCGGAACATGGCGCCAAGGGCGTTGGCCAGGCCAAGCGCTATCAGCTCCTGGTTCGGCTGTACGCTGCGCTTGTCCTTCGGCGACTCCTGCGATTTGCATATCGACATGGTGCCCACGAACCCCATGAGGGCCACGGTAAACGCCACGGGCAACAAATCACCTAGTCTCGCGAAGTCGATAAACGGCATCTGCAGCGCCGGAAAACCACGTGGTACCGAGTCGATAACCTCTACGCCAGCTTGCCCGGCCTGGAACAGCCCCGATAGCAGCATGGTACCAACAAGCAGAATCAGAGCGTTAGGCAGCTTCGGCAGGTGCCGTTTGCAGAAAAAGATAAACAGCAGGCTTGTCACCGCGATCCCCACCGTAACGACGTGCCAATCGTTTATGTGCATCAGCAGCTGCCAGGAAAGATCCAGAACATTGGCGCTATCCAAATGGACGCCTGTCAGGCTCTGGAGCTGACTTCCGATGATAATAATGGCCGCGGCGGAGGTGTAGCCAACAACAACCGGGTAGGAGAGGAAGTTGACGATAAACCCGAACCGTAACAGCCCGAACAGAAACTGTATCAAGCCCACCAGCAGAGCCAGCTCGATCGCAAGTTGCAGGTATTGATCCGAGCCAGGCTTGGCCAGCACGCTGAGGCCAGAAAGTATGAGAATGGCATCCAGCGCCACCGGCCCAACCGAAATCTTGTTGGACGTTCCCAGCAACGCGTATAAAAGCGGCGGAAAAATCGAGGCGTAAAGCCCGAACTCAGGTGGCAGCCCCGCGAGCACCGCATAGCCCATGCTTTGCGGGATCAGCATAACGCCAATGACAAGGCCCGATACCACATCCTGTCTTAGCGTATGAGCCGTGTATCCCTGCAGCCAAAGCAGACCAGGCAATAATTTGTAGAGCATAAAAGCAGCATTTCGCTTGGGGACCGGTCTGCAAGTGTGTGGAAATAGAAGGACTGAATCAAGAAGTATCAGCGCTGCTGGCGATGCGCTCTGTGTGGCGAACTTGTCAGTTGGCACCCTGATCAGATCGATTCCCGGAGTCAGTACTTCTTTCCACGCGTTTTAAAGAACCTTTGTGTACTCAGGATCGTGGCTGCGTGCGATTTTCATCAGCGCATCCAACCACAACGAATACCATTTAGGCTTGGTGGCATCTGAGCTCGATATGAAGTGAGCGTAGAAATCGACGAAAGATTTGTCACGGCTATGGCACCCGTCTTAATTGGCGCATTTCATTGCCGGACCTAAGTGCTTGCTGAAAAAGTTTTTGGTTTTCTATACCGGAAGTGCTGGCTATCAGATGCCCAATAAAAATTGAGCAGTTGGCCAGTTTTTTGCAAAAGTCCTTTTGAAGTCTTTTCACTTCAGAAATTATCTGAGATGCAATCAGCAAGGAGAAGTTTGATGACACTAAGGTCTGGTTTATTGCTCGCTGCGATACTGACTCTGCCTATGAACGCTCTGGCAGAAGACCCCATGAAAGTTGGCTTTGTCTACGTTGGTCCGATCGGAGATCACGGCTGGAGCTACCAGCATGATCAGGGGCGCCTTGCGCTGGAGGATCATTTCGGGGAAAAGGTAGCAACAACCTACGTTGAAAATGTCAGTGAGGGCGCGGATGCGGAGCGTACAATAAGACGCCTTGCACAAGCGGGTAACGACATTATCTTCACCACCTCTTTTGGTTTTATGAACCCTACTGCTCGGGTCGCAAAGGAGTATCCGGACATAACGTTCCTGCATGCGACCGGGTACAAAAGAGATGAGAATCTGGGTACCTATCTGTCAGTCACCTATGAGGGGCGTTATGTGACGGGCACCGCTGCAGGTCTGGTAACAGAGACCGATACCCTTGGTTATATTGCATCCTTCCCGATTCCTGAAGTCATCCGTGATATCAATGCTGTATATCTCGGCGCCAAGGAAGTGAACCCGGATATCGAGCTTAAAGTTGTGTGGGTGAACACATGGTTCGACCCCGCCAAAGAGGCCGATGCGGCCAACGCATTAATGGATCAGGGTGCCGACGTGATTATTCAGCATACGGATAGTCCGGCGCCCTTGATCGCAGCCGACAAACGCGGTAACTGGGGTGTAGGTCAGGCCTCGGATATGCGTGGATTTGGCGGAGACGCGCACCTGCTGTCTGTTGTTAATAACTGGGGGCCTTACTATATCGACACCGTACAATCGGTTATGGATGGCACCTGGGAGCCTGAAGATTACTGGGGCGGGATGTCAGAGGACACCGTCGAGATTGTTGGCCTGAGTGATCGCCTTTCAGGTGAGCAGAAAGATAAGGTCAATTCGGTGATTGATGCCTTGAAAAATGACGAGTTCCATCCATTCACCGGCCCGTTGAAAGACCAATCAGGTGAATTGCGGGTTCCTGCAGGTGTTTCCATGACCAATGGAGAACTGGCAGGAATGGATTGGTACGTGGAAGGTATGACCGCAACCTTGTCTGATTAAGCTGTTTGCTTAATAGGTTAACCGGGCCGGCAGGAGGGAATCCTGCCGGCTTTTTGCGTTTAAATTCTCAGGCTTCGCGTAGTAGCCGCGAAACACTGTCCTGAACATTCCGGGTCAGTTCGGCTTCGTCCAGCCCATCGATATCGCCGTTTTCCACGATCTGGCGGCCTTGAACAAAGCTGTCCCGCACATGCACGGGTTCTCCGCACATCAATGGTGCCATCAGAGGACTGTGAACACCGGCGAATCGTGGTTGGTCAATGTCATAAAGGACCAGGTCGGCGGCCTTGCCAACTTCCAGGGTGCCAGTATCGTGTAAACCCAGCATTTCAGCCCCATTGTAGCTGCCCCATTGCAGAACCTGCTCCAGGGTGGTGGCCCTGGGGCCCTTCACCGCACGATGAATCAGCCAGGCCAGGTTTAGCTCCTGAAGCATCGAGCCAGACTCCGCCGACGCAGAGCCGTCGACGCCCAAAGATATCTGTACGCCGGCCGCTTCCATATCAATGACTGGTGCTATGCCGCTGCCCAGTCGACAGTTTGAGGTGGGGCAGTGGGCAATTCCTGTGCCTGTGGCCGCAAGGCGCCTGATCGCGTGCGGGTCACTGTGAACAAGATGGGCATACCAGACATCCGGCCCGAGCCATTCGCAGTCCTCAGCGTAGTCGATAGCACTCATGCCATATTTGCTGCGGGCCTGGCTCTCGTCGAAGTCGACTTCGAGTAAATGAGAGTGCATTTTCAGGTTGTTTTCCCTGGCCCACCGAGCCTGGGCTTTCAGCCCTTCTGGTGAACTCGAATGAATCAGGCTGGTGGGGGCTACCACCAGCTTTTTCATGGCATCAGGGCCGGGCTGGTGATGTTTCTTCAGGGTCGCATCAAGGCGGTCGATGATCTGTTCAATGCTCTCCGGCGCTATGCCGTGCTCAATCATGCCTTCGTGCGATCCTGTCTCCGTCGCGCTGCCCCGGCAGAGCACCATCCGGATTCCGAGCTCTTCTGCGGCTTGCCAGACGGCCTCCTCGAGCTCAGGGGTGGTGGTGCTGTGATAGAGATAATGGTGGTCCGCACAGGTTGTGGCGCCGGACCGGATCAGCTCGTACAGACCGAGCCGTGCGGCGTGATACATGATGTCTGGTGTTACTTTGGGCCAGAAGCGATATGGCACGCTGCTTAGCCATTCGCCAAGGTTGTGGTTGAGCCCTTCGGGGACGCCTTTCATGATGGACTGGGCAAGGTGATGGTGTGTATTGACCAGACCAGGCCAGATGACGCAGCCGGAGGCATCAATCAGGGTTTCCGGGTCCTCTGGCGTTTGCTTCAGGTTGCGCCCCATTTCGTCAATGTAGCCATCACGAATGCGAATATCGCAGGCGTGCTGGTCTGTTTCGGACGCTATGGCCCGGGCGTTCTGGATGAGGTAGTTCAATGCTTGCTCCTTCATTTTATCAAGAGCAATGTCCCGAGGCTGGCACTGATCTGCTGCGCCTCTGACAGCTTCTACTCTTTTGCTGGTGTTTAGCCTTGAAGCGAATGCAAGAACCCTTCCATTTATTGACCGCTTGGTCAGCTCAATGGTTAAGGCCAGAAACTCTTTGCAACAGGGTGCTGAAATGGGGCAAAAATCTGGGCCTTGCCTCGGATTGGTTCGTTTCTGATGCGTGCCCGTTAATGGATATATCCGAAGAAGCGGGAAAGAGAAGGGTTTTCTGTCAAAGGATGCTGGCATGAATTCTGCTGAGTTCACTGCATGGAGCAGGCCACAGATTGATGGCCTGCCCTCCTGAGTAGAAGCTGTCAGGGATCCTCTGATGAAACGGGGTTTCGGGTCATTGCTCAGTCGCTGATCGGATGCGCAACTGGCGTGATTGGTGGCGCTGGCTGTGAGTTTGCCCGACCGCCCGTTTTTCAAGCTGGTTTGCCTCCGAACACTGCTCATCTACTGATGCTATGCCCTGGAGGCCCCATGACCAACCCTCAAGAACAGTACGCCCTCAAAGAACTGAACCTGGAAACCACCTTCGGTGGCATGGGTAAGGAAATTGAGTGTGATGTCCCTGTGATAGACCTGACAGATTTCGAGCAACGTCGGGATGAAGTCGCCGAGCAGTTGTGGCACGCAGCCACGGAAGTCGGATTTTTCCAGCTATCAGAACACGGGCTTGATCTGACGTTGATCAGGCAGGCCTTCGGTTTGTCTGAACGTTTCTTTGCATTGCCCGAATCTGAGAAGCAGCGTTTTCCGCTAAAAAAAGGCCTCAACTCGGGTTGGGAGTTCAGGTCGCAGGTACGTCCCTCAACCGGCACTGCGGATGACAAAGAGTCTTACCAGATCACCCTGCCTCATATGGATGACCTGTGGCCTAATCAGACAGTGGTGCCCGAGTTTCATCGGGTTATGCTGGATTTCGAGCACAAAGCCTGGCAGCTGGGCATGAAAGTGTTGTCTTGCTTTGCCGATCGTCTGGGGTTTGACCGTGAGTTTTTTTCCCATGCCCACGACCGGAGCTCGGAGGAGTATCAGAGCACGTTGCGCCTGCTGCATTATCTACCGCTGCCGGAAGGTACGACCCCCGATGCGTCGATCTGGCGAGCGGGAGCGCACACGGATTTTGACTGCCTGACCATGGTATTCCAGCAGGAGAACCAGGGAGGCCTGCAGGTGAGCCCGGGTAAGGATGCTGAAGGTAAGGGTGATGAGCGTGAATGGTTTACCGTTACTCCGAAGGAAGATCGCATTACCTGTAATATCGGCGACATGCTGATGCGCTGGAGTGATGATCGCCTGAAGTCCACGCTGCACCGGGTACGGATGCCGAAGCCGGGTGACTACAATGGCCCTCGCTATAGCATGGCGTTCTTCTGCCAGGCCAACAAGGATCAGATCATTCAGGGCCCTGAGAAGAAGTACCCGCCGATTACAGCTCGCAATTACCTTTTGCAGCGCATCCAGGCGAACTTCGATGCGGCAGAGGAAGCAGCGCAAGCGATGAAGCAGCAATAGCCACGAAGTAAAAGCACCAACCAGATAAGGCCTCCTGATGGAGGCCTTTTTGTTTGCTCTTTTACTCTTGTTGGTTAGCCATCAGCCATTGCCCAAGCTGCTGGCGCTCCTCATCAGACATGCCGGTAACATTTCCCAGCGGCATGTATTGGGAGTCAACAGCTACCTGGCGAACCTTGCCTGCGTGGCTTTTCAGCTGTGACAATTCCTCGAACATGAAACCTGCTGGAGGCGACTGGAACGCTGGATGGCTGGGGGCGCTGGCATGGCAGGCGACACAGTGTGTACTGATGATCGCGCTTGCTGTTTCATCGCTTACCGCCTGGCCATCCTTAGCCTCGGATGTAAGCGGTGCCGGGGCGATAGCCCAGATCAGAATTGCAATGAGCAGGGCGGCGACTACCAGTATCCATGGCTGGTTGATGTCCCTGTGTCGCAAATTGAAGTAATGCCTGGCAAAAGCGGCAATAAACCCGATGGCGGCAAGAACGGCCCAGCCATGGGGATGACCATAAAGTAACGGGTAATGGTTACTGATCATGATCAGCAGAATTGGCAATGTCAGGTAATTGTTGTGGGTCGACCGCAGCTTGGCAAGCATGGCCAGGCGGGCAACCCGCGCGCCCGGATCACCACCTTTTTCAATTGCTTTTACCAGTGCTCTCTGGGAAGGAACGATTCCCAGGAAGACGTTGGCGACCATGATGGTTCCGATAATGGCGCCCACATGAATGTAAGCACCACGCCCGGTGAATACCTGAAACAGGCCCCAGTCTGCCACTAGCAGAATGGCGAACAGAATCAGCCCAAAAGCCTTGCCGTTGTCTGCCAGCGGGCTTCGAATCAGTGCTTCGTACATGGCCAGCACCACGACAATGGTGCTCAGGCCGATAGCAATGGCGGTGCCGATACTGATGTCTGCTTTTGAAGGATCAATCAGGTAGCCGGGTGAGCCCATGTAGTAGACCACGAACAGTAATGCCAGGCCGCTGAGCAGTGTTGAGTAAGCTTCCCATTTGAACCAATGGAGCTCTTTGGGCATTTCTCTGGGGCTGAGCTTGTACTTGGCAATTTCGTAAATGCCGCCTCCATGAATAGCCCAGAGGTCACCTTTGATGCCTTCCTGCTTTTTCCATTCCGGCGGTTCCCGGAGATGGTTGTCCAGCCAGACAAAGTAGAACGAGGCACCGATCCAGGCGACTCCGGCAATAACATGAAACCAGCGAACGAGAAGGGATAGCCATTCGCTCAGATAAGCTTCCATGGGTCAGGCTCCTTGAGTATGAGAATGGGTGGGCAATGTATCGGGCTGAGGCAGGGCAGGCCGCTGGTACCGAACCTGGCTAGCCACGATGGTGGCGGCAATGGCACGGTCATCTCCGAGGATCATCAGGTTGAAAAGTGTTTCCGAAAGGTTATTGATGAAGGGCTCCTTCATGGCAAGCATCGGGGAGGCCCGGTGATCCAGTACGACAAAATCTGCGATTTTCCCTCGCTCGAAGTTGCCGCACTCTTCATCCCGGTGCAGAACCCGGGCGTTACCCAGAGTGGCCAGGTAAAATGCTTGCCAGGGGGTCATGGTTTGGTCGCGGAGACGGCAGACCTTGTAGGCTTCGGCCATGGTGGCAAGCATGGAAAGGCTGGTGCCACCGCCGACATCCGACGCAAGGCCAACGGATACGTCTGCATCGCGGGTAGCCCGGAAATCGAACAAGCCGCTACCTAGAAAAGTGTTGGATGTGGGGCAGAAAGCAATGCTGCTCCCCGTGTCTGCCAGTCGCTGGCGGTCTTCATTATTGATGTGGATACCGTGAGCCAGCACGGTATGGTCGCCAAGTAACCCGTAGTGATCGTAGATGTCGAGGTAACTTGTTCGCTCGGGAAAAAGTTCACGAACCCAGGTGATCTCCCCGATATTTTCGGCCCAATGGGTCTGAACCATGGCATCCGGGTATTCGGCAGCCAGCTTGCCGGCCAGAGTCAGCTGCTCCGGCGTAGACGTTGCAGCAAAACGGGGCGTGATGGCGTAGCACTGGCGCCCACGTTGGTGCCACTTCTGTAGCAATGCCAGGCTGTCGCTATAGCTTTCGGCGGTTGTGTCTTTCAGGTTTTCCGGCGCGTACCTGTCCATCATCACCTTACCGGCGGTGAGTCCCATGCCGTGCTCTTCGGCCGCCTCGAATAAGGCGTTTACCGACTCGGGATGCGAGGTGCAGAACACCAGTGCAGATGTGGTGCCGTGCTGCAAAAGCAGATTTGTGAACCTTCTGGCTTCCGTTCGGGCCCAGTCGCCATCACTGAAGCGGGCCTCGTGTGGGAAGGTGTAGGTTTCCAGCCAGTCCAGAAGCTGGGTGCCATAGCTGGCCATGACGCCGAGTTGAGGCATATGGACGTGCGTGTCGATAAAGCCTGGAACAATCAGGCCGTCTTGCCAGCAGGTAACCTTGGCGTCAGAAGGCAGTTTGGTCAGCCATTCGCTGGCAGGACCTTTTGCCAGCACCTTGCCCTGATTCAGGACAAGTAGGCCGTCTTCGAAATATTCGTAGGTGCCTGGCCTGGGTTCGGGGTCATTTCCGGGGTCGTCCAGAAAATGAAGCATAGCACCGCGATGTGCTTCGCAGCCTGAGGGCAGTTGTGTGTCCAGCGTGGTAGTCATCAGCTTCCCCGGTAGGTTGAGAAGCCCCACTGGTTCAGCAGCAGAGGGACGTGGTAGTGGCTGCCGGGATCACTGATGTGAAAGTCCAGGCAAACCTCGGGGAAGAAAGTCTCCAGCCCGCGAGCGTGGTACCACTCACCTGTAGCAAACCGGATACGGTAATGCCCGGTTTCAACAGATGTGTCGAACCAGTCCATTACGCGGCCGTCATCATCAGTAATGCCGCTGGCGATGCATGTTTCGCTCTGTGCGGTGACGCGGTACAGAGAAACGCTGACTCCTGATGCGGGCTTGCCGCTCCCCAGATCAAGAATGTGAGTGGTTACGGGGCTGTTACGGCTCATAGCAGCTTCTCCAGTCTAAGTTCTGTGATTTTTGCCTGCTCGGCTGCCGCGGTGGCTAGTTCCTGTGCCCGGGTATGAGTCAGGCGTGTTTCCAGTAGCCCCAGCATCTCTTCTGCGGACTTGCCGGTGGCGCACACAATGAAGATAAATCCGAATTTTTTCTGGTAAGCGTCGTTTCCATCCTTGAGTCGTTTCAAAAGTTCTTCCGAAGCCTGGCGGGCTCCTGCCTGCTCACCGCTGGCCATCGCTTTTGTGCTGGCGTATTTCGCCCGCAGGCTGTCGATATCGCCTATTTTCGGGTGAGCGCTGAAGGCCTGAAGCCAGTCCTGTTTCGTCAGCTTTGACCAAAGGTTACGGCTTTGGGTAATCAGTGCGGTTTGATCGCGATAGGGCAATCCGGCCAGCATGCCCTTTACCCAGGTTTCAGCAGCGCAGCAGTTTGTAAGCTGTTTTTCTGCTTCCTCCCGGGGCAGGGTGTTGAGTGTTTTTGCGGTCATTTTGAGAGGTCTCCCGTCTCGGTGCTTTTGATCAGCCCCTTGAGTTCTTTCCAGGGCAGCCCGCGTCGGGCAGATGTGGTCCGGGTAGGCAAGGCGGACAGGCTCAGTAGTTCGGCACTGATGGAAACGGCGACTTCCATAGGCCGTTTCCCGGGCACATCGGTACGCCCCACCGGGCAGCGAATGCTGCTGATGTCGGCGGCGCTGAAGCCTCGGTGCTCCAGCCGTTGACGGAATCGCTCTGCCTTGGTGGCAGACCCGATAAGGCCAATGCCTGCGCAGTCTCCTGAGTTCAACAAGGTGCGGCAGAGTTCGAAGTCCAGCTGGTGGTTGTGGGTCAGGATCAGTACCTGTTTGCCGGCACACAGAGTGGGGGCATCGCCTGCCGGGTCGTCTGTGTGATGCATGCGGACGTTGCCCGGACAGTCTGCCGGGAATTGGTCGGCGCGTTCGTCCACCCAGGTAACTCGCCAGGGTAAACCGCCAAGAACGGTCACCAGGGCCTTGGCCACGTGGCCAGCGCCGAAAATCACCAACTCCTGTTCGCATCCGGGGTGAGCTTCCAGAAGAACCGATACGCTGCCGCCACAGCATTGCCCAAGGCTGGCTCCGAGGGGGAAGTTGGCCATTTCGCTGATGAAATCCTGCCTGGCCAGACGTTCTCTGGCCTGTTGGCAGATACGGTATTCCAGGTGACCGCCGCCAATGGTGTCGTAGCTTTGCTCGCCTGTGACCACCATCTTGCTGGCGGGCTCACGGGGTACTGAGCCTGTAACTCCGAGCACAGTTACCAGAACATAGGGTTCTCCCCTGTCTTCACACTGGGCGACGGCCTGGTACCAGTTAAGCCGGCGTTCCATCAGGCGGTCTCCTTGTGCTGGTTGTGCCAGGCTTGGCTGGCGGTAACCGCCGCCAGTACCCGTTCTGGCGTCGCAGGTGTATCCAACGGGGGGCTGAACTGATAGTTGGTGATGCTGGAGATCGCGTCACGAAGGGCGCTCCATACAGCGATGCCGAGCATCAGAGGGGGTTCGCCTACAGCTTTGGAGTGGAATACAGTGGCTTCGCGGTTCGGGCTGTTTTCTAGCAAGGCGACGCGCAAATCCGGTGGGCAGTCGGATACGGCAGGAATCTTGTAGGTGGCGGGGCCGGTAGTCAGCAGTTTGCCGCCGTCGCTGTACACCAGTTCTTCGGTGGTCAGCCAGCCCATACCCTGAACGAAGCCACCTTCAATCTGGCCGATATCGATCTCCGGGTTCAGTGAGCGACCGGCATCGAAAAGAATGTCGGTGCGCAGTACGCGGTATTCCCCGGTCAGTGTGTCCACCACCACTTCGGAACAGGCTGCGCAATTCGAGTAGTAAAGAAACGGATGCCCGGTGCCCGTCTTGGGGTCGTAATGGATCTTTGGGGTGGCGTAAAAGCCCGATGAAGACAAGGGGATCCGGTTCATATATGCCGTCTGGATGAACGTTGCCCAAGGTATCTTCAGGTCGTTGATCTGAACCTGATTATTAGCGAACGTCACGTCTTCCGGTGCTACGGACCAGTGGCTGGACGCAAACTCTGTCAGGCCGCCCAGTATCTTTTCGCACGCATCCAGCGCCGCCATGCCATTCAGGTCTGAGCCGGATGACGCTGCAGTAGGCGAGGTGTTGGGTACCTTGTCTGTGCGGGTTGCGGATACCTTGACGCGTTCAACGTCGATCTGGAAAGCCGATGCGACAACCTGAGCTATCTTGATGTAAAGCCCTTGCCCCATTTCGGTACCGCCGTGGTTTACGTCGATGCTGCCGTCTGTGTAGATGTTTACCAGAGCGCCCGCCTGGTTGAGGTGCTTGGCGGTGAACGATATCCCGAATTTAACCGGCGTCAGAGCCAGTCCACGCTTGAGTATCGGGCTGGACTGGTTGAAGGCAGTAATGTCACTGCGCCTTTTTCGGTAGTCGGAGCTGGCTTCGAGTTTCTCGAGGAGTTCCGGGAGTACGTGTTGTTCAATTGTCTGGCCGTAGTGGGTCGTATCCCGGCCCGGCCGGTAAAGGTTGAGTTTGCGGATGTCGAGTGGGTCCCGGCCGAGATGACGGGCAATATCGTCCATGGCGTGCTCAATGATCATCATGCCCTGTGGGCCACCGAACCCCCGGAATGCAGTATTGGATACCGTGTGGGTTTTGCAGCGGTGACCGGTCACCCTTGCCTGGTCCAGGTAGTAGGCGTTGTCGGCGTGGAACATGGCCCGGTCAACTATGGCGTCAGACAGGTCCGGGGAATTGCCGCAACGCCCGGCAACCATAAGGTCAGCGCCGAGGATCAGGCCATCGTCATCAAAGCCTATGTCGTAGGTGTTGTAAAAGTCGTGTCGTTTGCCGGTCTGGATCATGTCATCCGGGCGGGACAAACGGTATTTCACCGGCCGGTTGGTGGCATTGGCAAGCAGTGCCGCGATACAGGCCACAGGTGCGGCCTGGGTTTCCTTGCCACCAAAACCTCCACCCATTCTGCGAACCTCAGCATGAACTTCGTGGATGGGCAGCCCCAGTACTTCAGCCACCAGCTTCTGAACTTCAGAAGGGTGCTGGCTTGAGGTATGAACGAACATGCCCCGGTCTTCGGTAGGCTCGGCCAGCGAGGCCTGGCCTTCGAGATAAAAGTGTTCCTGACCACCCACGAACTGTTCTCCGCTGAGGCGGTTAGGTGCCTGTGCCAGCGCCTGGTCAGGTTGACCTCGTTGTTGTGTCTGGCTGGGGCGAACAAAGAATTCTTTGTTGAGCGCCTGGGTAACGGTTACGACGGCATCAAGGGCCTCGTACTCAACCTTTGCCAGCTTCGCTGCCTTGCGGGCCGCTTCATGGGAAGTTGCGGCGACGGCGAAGACCGGCTGGCCGATGTATTCAACGATGTTATCAGCGAGAACCGGGTCGCCCGGAAAAACCGGCCCGATATCCAGGTGCCCGGGTACGTCTTTGGCGGTAATGACTGCAATAACACCGGGGTATTGGCGAACCGCGTCCAGGTCCATGGACACTATGCGGGCATGAGCCTGTTCGCTTTGGCCCACAGCTGCGTGGAGAATGCCCTCGGGCGTGGGCATGTCATCAATATAGCGCGCCTGGCCACTGACGTGTTTCCAGGCACTGTCGTGCTTGACGCTGTGACCAGCCAGCCCGCGGGCGCTGTGCGCCGGAGCTGGCGTGTTCAGGGGGAGTTTACGCATAGTCGGTCACCATCAGTTGTTCGCCGGGCAGGGAGGTAGACGCCAGTAAGGTACGTCGTAACAGGTTGCCAGCAACCTGCAGTCGATAGCCGGAGGAGGCGCGGACATCGCTTAGAGGCGAGAAGTCATCCGCAAGAGCTGTTAATGCGGCCTGGAGAGATTCTTCGTTCCAGGGCTGACCGGTCAGGGCGGCTTCTGCATGGGGGGCTCTGGCAGGAATAGCGGCCATGCCACCGAAAGCGAGGCGGCATGCACGCACCACGCCGTTATCGACTGTCAGGTGGAAGGCTCCGAGTACCGCTGAAATATCATCGTCCAGGCGTTTCGAAACCTTGTAGATGTACAGAGCTTCATTTACTTCAGGTACCGGCACCCGTACGGAGTGAACGAACTCCCCGGGCTGGAGGCTGGTCTGTTTATAGCCCTGGAAAAATTCTTCCAGTGGCAGCTTTCGCTCGCCTTCCGGTCCATCCAGTACCAGCGTGGCGCCGAGGGCTATCAGAGGCGGTGGCATATCACCAATCGGTGAGGCGTTGGCGATGTTGCCCCCCAGAGTACCGCGGTTGCGGATCTGCAGAGACCCCAGGCGCTCCAGCATGGCATCAAAGGCTGGCCAGAGCTCGCACAGGGGGCCCCGTAGCTGGTGATAGGTTGTGGCCGCGCCGATCACCAGTTCATTGTCGTCCAACACACAACCCTGCAACTCGGGTATACGCTCCAGGCTGATCAGGTGGTCCAGTGTGTTGAGTTGTTGAGTAACCTCCAGCATCAGGTCAGTGCCGCCAGCCACCAGGCGTGAATAAGGGGCTTCGCGGCGTAGTGCGCGGAGCTCATGCAAACTCACCGGTGCGTCATAACGGCTGCCTTCTGGCATGTTCAGTGTAAAGCTGTTCCGGTGGATGCCTGCCAGGGGGGCGGTGGTAGCTCTGTTTGCCATTCCTGCAGCCGGGTGCCCCGGTTCCGGTTGCCATTCCTCCACCATGGCCTGATGGCTGGCCGCAACAATGGGGCGGTAGCCCGTGCAGCGGCAAAGGTTGCCGGATAAGGCTTCAAGGATCTGATCGTTACTGGTGCCCCCCTCTTTGCGGTTGGCGTGCAGCGCTGTCAGCGACATAACGATGCCGGGCGTGCAGAAACCGCATTGGGCTCCATGTTGCTCCACCATGCAGCTTTGTACTGGGTGGCCAGGCTCTTGTTGAAAGGCCTCGATGGTGACCAGCTCCTTGCCGTGCAGACTGGCCATCGGAGTGATGCAGCTGTTTATCGCTTGATAGAGGATATCTCCGCTTTCACCAGGGGTGCCGGTAATAACTGTGCAGGCGCCACAGTCACCTGAGGCGCAGCCCTCTTTGGTGCCGGTAAGACGCATTTTGGTGCGCAACCATTCCAGAATGCTCAAATTTGGGTCGATATGGTCAGGTTTTTCAATTTGACCGTTTAAGAGAAATTCGATCACAGCTCTCTCCGTTAGCAGGCTATTTGCGGTGTTCCGGGAACCCTGGCCCCTGCCTTCAGGCCAGCGCTTCAATGTTTCTTGCAGGGTTTCTGCAAAAAGCTGACCAATTGGTTTAATGAATCTATTTTATGGAGTGTTAATTTTTGGCAAGTATATTGCTGGTACCCAAAATGTTGATTGTTTGGTCAGTTTATTAATTCAAAGGCCAAATGCATTCGAACGAATATGGGGCTGTGTATGACTGCGGCGATACGTCTGAAGCTTGAAAACATCGTCAAGGAATACCCGGGATGCCGGGCCAATGACGGCATTGATCTAACTGTGGAAGCAGGGGAGATTCATGCGCTTCTGGGCGAGAATGGCGCCGGTAAGAGCACCTTGATGAAAGTGATTTATGGCGTGGTTCAGCCCGATGAGGGACGGGTTGTCTGGAATGGCCATGCAGTGCAAGTGGATAACCCCGCTCAGGCCCGCCGTATGGGTATCGGCATGGTGTTTCAGCATTTCTCCCTGTTCGAGACCCTGACAGTGGCAGAGAATATTGCACTCAGCCTGCCGCCGGATGAAGCCCGCAACCGTAGTCAACTGAATCAGCGCATAAACGAAGTCTCCGAGCGATACGGTATGGAGTTGGACCCGAGGCGATATATCAGCACTTTATCGGTGGGGGAACGACAGCGTGTGGAAATTGTTCGTTGCCTGATTCAGGAAACAACTCTGTTGATTCTGGATGAACCAACATCCGTTCTTACGCCCCAGGAAGTTACCTCCCTCTTTGCGACCTTGAGGACGCTCTCGAAGGAAGGCTGCAGCATTCTGTTTATCAGTCACAAGCTGGAGGAGGTTCGCAGCCTTTGCCACACGGCTACAGTGTTGCGTCAGGGGCGGGTCAGTGGTGACTGTCAGCCTGCAGAAATCTCTGCCTCTGAAATCGCACGCCTTATGGTTGGTGATGACACTCCGATTTCAACCCGGGTGACTGCGGCGGAACCGGGCGAGCCCCTGATGGAAGTCAGTGGCCTTGGCTGGAAGAGCAAGGATCCATTTGGCACCAGTCTAAGGAATGTGAACCTGGACTTGCACAAGGGTGAAATCGTAGGCATTGCCGGCGTTGCTGGTAATGGCCAGGACGAACTGCTCAAGGCCTTGTCCGGTGAGATTCGAGCCGACGCAGGAACGATCTGCCTGAGTGGGCAGAATATCGAAACCCTGTTTCCCGACCAACGCAGGAAGCTGGGTGTGGCGATTGTGCCGGAGGAACGTCTCGGCCGGGGCGCGGTGCCTGATATGTCCCTGGCGGATAACGCCTTGTTGACTGCGTCCGGTCAGGGCCTGGTTGAGCGTGGCCTGATACGGTCTGGCCGGGTGCGAGAATTTTCCCGCGAGGTGATTCGTCGATTTGGCGTTCGCTGTACCGGTGAAAACAGCACCGCAGGAAGCCTGTCAGGCGGCAACCTGCAAAAATACATTATTGGCCGTGAGGCTTTGCAAAACCCTCGTCTTTTAGTGGCTTCCCATCCTACCTGGGGCGTTGATGTGGGGTCAGCCGTTGCTATCCACGAATCTCTCGTAAAACTCCGCGATGAAGGCGCAGCAATCCTGCTGATTTCTGAAGATCTGGATGAGCTCTACCAGCTGTGTAACCGTCTGGGTGCGCTTTGCGATGGCAGGTTGTCCCCACTTGCCCCCACGTCAGAGCTGCACATAGAGCAGCTGGGTCAATGGATGGCTGGAGAATTTGAGTCCACGGAGGTCGCTCATGCTGTTGCTTGAACGTCGCCCCGTTGCTTCGTCGGTGATGCGCTGGGCGTCACCGCTCCTGGCACTGGTTCTGACAGTTATCACCGGATTCATTCTGTTCATGGTGGTGGGTAAAGACCCGGTAGAAGGCCTCAAATTTTTCTTTATAACGCCAATCAGCGACCTGCCCGGGTTGGCCGAGCTCGGCCTGAAGATGGCACCTCTGCTGCTGTGTGCTGCTGGCCTGACTGTTTGCTACAAGGCCAAGCTGTGGAACATCGGTGCTGAAGGTCATTTTTTGATGGGTGCTCTGGGCGCCAGTGTGATGGCGGTGCAGCTCTCGGCTGTGAATGGATTCTGGGTGCTGCCAGTGGTGCTTCTCACAGGTGTGCTGGGTGGCATGATCTGGGCTGCTATTGCTGCTGGGCTGAAAACCCACCTGCATTGTAATGAGATTCTCACCACCATCATGCTCAATTACATCGCATTGAATTTGTTGTTGTACACCGTACATGGCCCGCTCAAGGATCCTTACGGTTTCGGCTTTCCTCAGTCGGCGATGTTCTCCGACTCGGCACTGCTGCCGGTGTTGATTGAGGGTACCCGTCTGCACCTGGGGCTCGCCTTCGGCTTGCTGGCCACGGTGGCCGTCTGGGTTCTGTTTGCCCGTAGCTTCATCGGCTTTCAGCTGAACGTTATCGGACAGGACCACCGGGCGGCTGCGTTCGCTGGATTTCGCGTTCGTAAACTGACCTGGTTCGCTTTTCTTGTTGGTGGCGCAACTGCTGGCCTGGCGGGAGCCTCGGAAGTAACCGGCCCCATTGGTCAGCTGGTGCCGCAGGTATCTCCCGGGTATGGCTATACCGCAATCATTGTTGTGTTCCTTGGGCGAATGCATGCCGTGGGTATTGTTGCTGCCAGTGCCTTACTGGCTCTGACTTTCATTGGCGGAGAAATTCTGCAGATTGCCATGCAGATGCCGAAAGCTGTGACGGCATTGTTTCAGGGGTTGCTGCTGTTTTATCTGCTGACCTGCGACGCCTTTATCCACTACCGGGTTCGACTGAAGAAAGCGGCTCCGCAACCAACGAGTGCGGCCGTTGCAGCTGCACCGCAGGAGGTTTGAGATGGAACTGTTGACCAATGTTCTGGCTGCGACTGTGGTTGCCGGAACCCCTCTTTTGCTGGTGGCACTTGGAGAACTGATCTGTGAGCGATCCGGGGTTCTCAATCTTGGTCAGGAGGGGATGATGCTGATGGGTGCCGTAGCCGGGTTTGCGGCAGCCCTTTCCAGCGGGAGCCTGCTTGTTGGGGTCGTTGCAGCCGTTATGGCGGGTATTGCCATGTCGTTGTTGTTTGCATTTATGGCAGTGACCCTGGCAGCGAATCAATACGCGGCAGGCCTGGCTCTGACGATATTTGGTACTGGCTTGAGCGCGTTTCTCGGCGCCGGCTTCGTGGGCTCATCCATCGATGGCTTCAGCCGTGTGGCCATACCGCTCCTTAGTGATATTCCTGTATTGGGTCGCGTGTTTTTTAATCAGGATGCGCTGGTATACACCTCCTTTATAGCCTTCGCGGTCGTGGCGCTTTTCCTCCGCAATAGCCGTGGTGGTTTGCTGTTGCGGGCCATCGGTGAGGATCCGGAGGCAGCTAACGCCAACGGTCTCAAAGTGTTGCTTGTGCGTTACCTTGCCGTTGCGTTTGGCGGCGGCATGGCCGGGCTTGCCGGTGCTTACCTGTCCTTGGCCTATACCCCGCTCTGGACGGAGAACATGACAGCCGGACGTGGCTGGATAGCCCTGGCTTTGGTGGTCTTTGCCACCTGGCGGCCAGAGCGGTTGATTCTGGGTGCCTATCTTTTTGGCGCAGCCAGCATTTTGCACCTGGTACTGCAGGGGCTGGGCTGGAAAAGCTCTACGGAGTTGCTCGCCATGCTGCCCTACGTGGTCACCATCCTGATGCTGGTTCTGCTGTCCTGGAACCCGGTGCGAACCCGATTGAATACCCCACTTTCCCTCGGCCAGCCATACCGGCCGGGATCCTAACAATAACGATCCGTACTGAGCCAACTCTAAAAACTGAAAAATGTAACCTGAGAGGATTAACCATGAATGCATTTCGTAAAACACTGATCGCCGGCTGTGTGGCTGCCGCTTCTTTTGCCCCGGCTGCCCACGCTGAGAAGTTCTTCGGGGGATCCAGTATCTCCATTCTGCACAGCAACCAGTATGAGGGTGTTGAATTCGATGCCGGCGGTGACGGCGGCTTCGAATATGAGGCGACTTATTTCACCTTCGAAAATGCCACCGCCCATAACTGGGGTAGCACTTTCTTCTTCATCGACCGTGACCAGGGTCAGGGTTCGGTTGAAGGATCAGACAACGTATACGGCGAATTTGCGCCTAACCTGAGCGGCAGTTGGCTTACTGGTGCAGACCTCAGCTTTGGTCCGATCAAGGACGTAAGCCTGGCTGCTCAGTATGAATTTGGTGGCGGTACCCAGGTAAATAACTATATGGGCGGTATCGGTTTCGCATGGGATCTTCCAGGTTTCATGTATTTTAATACCTCTGTTTACTACGTTGATAATGATCAGGTCAGTGACGACAAGCAGTTAACGGTAACCTGGGGATATCCGTTCGATATTGGTGCGACCAAATTCCTCATCGATGGGTATATCGATTGGTCTTCTGCTGAATCAGATCATAAATCCGAATTCCAGTTCACCCCGCAGATCAAGATGGACGTGGGTAACTTCTGGGGCGCGCCGGGTGTTCTTTACGCAGGTGTTGAGTACCAGTACTGGAAAAATAAGTATGGCCTGGCTGATAACTTGATCGGCGACCAGAGCTCTGTCAGCGCGCTGGTGAAATTCCACTTTTGATCCTGAGCAGGAGTCCGGCAGAATCATACTGTCGGACTCCTGAATAAATGGATAACAAGTGAGAGGCTCATGACCAAGAATTCTGTTGCAGACAGCTCCGTTTCGGACAACGGGGCTGGGGCCGAGAAAGGCAGAAAGTACCGGAAAGGCAGGATATGGGTGCGCAACAGGGAGAAAATCCTGGTTGCTGCCGAGGAAGAGTTCGCTCTCCACGGTTATAAAGGCGCCACAATCCAGAAAATTGCCGAGCGGGCCGGGCTGCCAAAGTCCAACGTGCTTTACTATTTCAGTAACAAGAAGCGAATGTACAGCGCCATGTTTGATGACATTCTGGCGCGCTGGAACAAGGTGTTCACAGAAATCCGTCCGGAGGATGACCCGGCCGAGGCACTGGCTGCTTTCATCCGGACCAAAGTCGAGATGTCACAAAAGTACCCATTATCCTCCCGCCTGTTTGCTATGGAGATCATCCAGGGTGCCCCATTTCTTATGGAACATCTGCGCACCAATATGCGTGAGTGGGTCCGAGGCCGGTCGGATGTCATGCAGTCATGGATAGACGATGGCCGTATGGCGCCGGTGGATCCGGTACAGCTGATTTTTCTGATTTGGTCATCCACACAACATTATGCCGACTTCCACGTTCAGATCCTGATGGTCGAGAACAAGGCCGAGTATGAGAAGCGTGACTTTGATCATGCGGCTGACTTCCTGGTTGATGTGATCTTGCGAGGGTGCGGACTTGAGAGCCCTAAATGAATGAGAATGCCTCCTACCCGAGAGATATGCGGGGCTATGGTGAAAACCCTCCCCATGCCCGCTGGCCCGGAAACGCCCGGGTAGCTGTTCAGTTTGTACTGAATTATGAAGAAGGCGGAGAGAACTGCGTGCTTCATGGAGATGAGCACTCTGAAACATTTCTCTCCGACATCATTGGTGCCGAAGCATACAGAGGGCGGCACATGAGCATGGAGTCCCTCTACGAATATGGGTCCCGTGCCGGTGTTTGGCGCATACTGCGTGAGTTTCGCAAGCGTCAGTTACCCCTGACAGTATTCGGGGTGACTATGGCCCTTTCCAGAAACCCGGAGGTGGTGCAGGCATTTATAGACGATGGCCACGAGATTGCGTGTCACGGCCAGCGCTGGATCCACTATCAGGATATGAGTGAGGTGGAGGAACGCCGCTATATGGAACTCGCGCTGGAACAGCATGCCCGGTTGACCGGAGCACCTGCGCTGGGGTGGTATGCCGGCCGTGACAGTCCGAATACCCGGCGCCTGGCTGTGGAACATGGCGGCCTGGAATACGACAGTGATTACTACGGCGATGACCTCCCTTTCTGGACCACGGTTGAAACCCGTGATGGAGAACACAAGCCCCATCTGGTTGTGCCTTATACTCTGGACGCCAACGATATGCGCTTCAGTTCGCCTCAGGGGTTTAACTCGGGAGAACAGTTCTTTCAGTACCTGAAAGACAGTTTTGATGTGTTGTATGAAGAAGGTGCTGACGCCCCGAAGATGATGTCCGTTGGCCTGCATTGCCGGGTTGTTGGGCGCCCAGGCCGTTTCAGGGCATTACAGAGATTTCTTGATTATATCCAGCAGCACGAGCAGGTGTGGGTGTGCCGGCGTATTGATATTGCCCGCCACTGGAAACAGCAACACCCCTTTCAGGCAGCTGACACCGGAGTAAAAGAATGACTGATGCAATAGTGGCGCCTGTTGTCGAGGGGCCTGACTTCACCCGTAAAGGACTGAATCTGGCCGATGGCAGCCTGGGAGCGGAAGTGACGCAGGTGACTGACGAATTTTTTGCATCCCGGGAGCGCATGCTGAGGCCTGCTCAGCCGATGTTTTACCCTGATCGCTTTGATGACAATGGCAAATGGATGGACGGGTGGGAGACCCGCCGTCGTCGTACTACCGGACATGACTGGTGTGTTATTCGTCTGGCGACACCTGGCGTTTTGATGGGTGTGGATTTTGACACCAGTTTCTTTACCGGAAACTTCCCTCCCGCAGCCTCACTGGAGGCGTGTTACTGTCCGGATGGTGAGCCCGGCGAAAACAGCGACTGGCAAACGCTGGTGCCCGCAACCGAATTGCGAGGCAACGACCACCGCTTCTGCGAAATCGCATCGGATCAACCGTGGAGCCATGTGCGGGTACACATTTTTCCCGATGGAGGGCTGGCGCGTCTGCGAATATACGGCAAACCATTCTGTGACTGGTCTGCATTGCTGAACGGTGGTCCGGTTAATTTGCTTGCTCTGGAGCATGGTGGTGATCAGGTGGCCTGGAGTGACGCCCACTATGGTCAGCCTCGCAAGCTTCTGCGGCCGGGCCGGGGTATCAACATGGGTGATGGCTGGGAGACACGACGACGGCGTGAGCCGGGTAATGACTGGTGCATTCTGGCCCTGGGTCACAAAGGTATTGCCGAACACATCGAGGTGGACACAGCGCACTTCAAAGGTAATTTTCCTGCGGCTTGTTCTGTACAGGCGGCCTGTGTCGAAGCTGGAGAGAGTACTGCCCAGGCACTCATCACCCAGAGTATGTTCTGGCACACGTTGATGGATGATCAGCCGCTGACCGCAGACGCTATCCACCAGTTTACCGATCTGAAGAATCTGGGTGCGATTACTCATATCCGTTTCAATATGATTCCCGATGGTGGTGTCAGCCGGGTGAGGCTGTTCGGGAAGCCGGCGTCATGAATCATTCCCGGACAATCGTCGCGGAACCTCTTACACGGGAGGCCTTTGCCCCCTTTCATGAAGTGATTGATACCGGCGGTGCAGACTCTTTTCCCATCAACCAGGGCCGCACCGAGCGGTTCCAATCGCTGGCAACAGTGGAGCTGCTTGTCGACGAAGGCAAGACGCCCCGGTCGGGTGGCGACTATGTTGGTGGCAGCGGGACTGGCCATACTGGCAGTGCCAAGCTCCGTGTGGGCGGACGGCCTTGAGAAGGTGATCTTCCGCACCAACTGGCACCTAAGGCAAGTCGATCCTGCTGTCCCAGGATGCTCACCAGTCATTCTGGCCGTGGTTGAAGCAGAAGTAAGGCTATACCGATGAACAGGTTCGCCCGTATACCTTCCAGATGGGTCCGTTCATCGCACAGCCTCAGGTTATGCAGCAGGCCTATGTCATTTAGGAAACCTTTTGAGTGGAACCTGTGAACAACGAGGTTACCGAACGGCAGGCGGTCCGGGTTATGCGCCCGGAGTCGCCCCGTCAGGCGGTCAGTTTCGCCAAACGGTTCCGGGCGCCTTACATCGCTGGTGGCACCTGGCTGCAGCCATCCTGTGAACGTGACCGGCAGTGGCCCGTGCATCTGGTGGCGCTGAACCCTGACTGGCCGGGATTTCGCGGCATTCAGGAGACGGAAGATGGTCTCAGCATTGGTGCGCTGACCACGCTGGACGAGCTGGCCCGCCACCCTTTGACGGCTCTGTACCTTCCTCCACTGAGCGGTTTGATTAATCGTGTAGCGGGGCCCGGTGTGCGTCATCTGGGCACGGTCGGCGGCAATCTGCTTGCTGGCGGGGACCTGTCAGCGCTCGCGCTTGCCCTGGGCACTGAAGTGGACGTTGTGGAGGGCAAAGGGAGTAACCGCCGGCCTTTGGCCCGCTGGTTTCAGGATCGGCCGGCCAGCGACCTGCTCAGGTCTGTCACCGTGCCGGACTGCCGTGGTTGGGGAGTCTCTGTGGAAAAACTTGGCTATCGGGAGCGCTTTAGTCCTACCCGCGCGACCGTGGCCTGTGTCCATGCTGGCCTGCAGGTGCAGCTGGCGGTGTGTGGTGAAGGAGGCCCCGGGCGGCTGATGGTTACCGAAGCCATGCTGAGAGATGAGGGTATTCGTGAACTCACGGATCTGGCGATAGTGGTGGACAGTGAGCTGGAAACGCTGGGCTGGCATGACACCCGATTAAGGCTGGCAGTGCGACGGATGCTGGAGTCTGGATTGATGGAGGTGACCCGTGGCGCATGAAAATTCACCGGGGGGCGTCGGAAATCTGGTGACCCTGGACGGAGACTCGATCCGTAATGCTACCTCGGGGATGGATCTGGCTCAGCGTATCGAAGGCCGTCTGGCGTACGCTACTGATCAGCGGGACCTCTCCGGGTTGCTGTATGGTGCCATCCTTCGCAGTGCCTGCGCCCACGCTCTGATCACCCGGGTAGATATCTCCAAGGCTCTGGAAATGCCCGGTGTGCACGCGGTGATCAAGGCGAATGATGTGCCGGGCCTGAATTGCTTCGGCATCGTGATCCGGGACCAGCCGGTGTTTTGTGATGAGCGGGTTCGTTACGAAGGGGATGCGATTGCTGCCGTGGCAGCGGACACTCCAGAGCAGGCCAGGGCAGCGCTGGATGCAATCGAGGTGGATTACCAGCCACTTCCGGTGGTCAGTGATGCAGCGTTAGCCGAGCAGCAGACTGCTCTCCACAATTCCCATGAAAAACACGGTGGCAGCAACCTGCTGGCCCGGGAAACACTTGAATGCGGCGATCTTGACGACGCCTTCTCCCGCTGTGCTGTGATCGTTGAACATCATTATCAGACCCCTCGCCAGATGCACGCGTTTATGGAAACCGAAGGCGGTGTGGCCATCCCTGATGGCAAAGGCGGTGTATTATTCCGGGTAGGCTGCCAGTCTGGCCATCGGGATGCGGAACAACTGGCGGATATTCTTGGTGTCGCCCATGAACAGGTGACAGTTGAGTCCACGGTCACCGGTGGTGCGTTCGGTGGTAAGGATGAACTCACAGTGCAGCCGGCTGCCGGGTTGCTCGCGTTGAAAACCGGGCGCCCGGTGATGATCCATCTGGATCGGTTCGAGTCCTGCCGGACGGGCATGAAGCGCCACCCGGTGTCGGTAAAAATGACCACCGGGTGTGATGCCGAAGGTCGTTTGCTGGCCCACAAGGCAGAGGCGATTCTGGACACCGGTGCCTACGCCAGTCTGGGGCCAGCCGTGCTGGAAAACTATCTGGATCACGCCACGGCGCCCCTGTACCGGATTGAGGCATATCGTGTGTCCGGCCGCCTGGTTTATACCAATAACGGTGTATGTGGTGCCTTTCGGGGGTTTGGCGGCAATCAGGCCACTTTCGCCGTGGAATCACAGCTGGATGAGCTGGCCCACGGCCTTGGTATTGAGCCCGCGGCCCTCCGCCGGATCAATCTGCGGTCCCCGGGCGACGCCGGTAGCCGCAATCAGACTGTTCGCTGGACTGCGCCGCCCGCTGGAGTGCTGGCAGCGGCCGTTGCTTCCCCTCTTTGGTCCCGCCCTGACACGGACACTGGTCGCTGGCTGACCGGCACTGGTATGGCTATGGGCGCCCAAGGCAATGGTTTGGGAGATGGCTTGCCTGACAGTGGTGGTGGTCGTATCAGCCTGTCACCGGCAGGTCGTATCTGCGTGGAATTCGGATTCTCGGATTATGGCCAGAACATTGTTGAGTCCATTATCCGGTCTGTCTGTAACGGGGTGGGTTGCCGGGAGGCTGACGTGGAAGTTTTACTTGGAAGCTCCCGAGGGCCGGATTCCGGGCCCACCAGTGCCTCTCGCAGTACCGTACTGGTGCACGGTGTACTGGCCAGTATTCTGCCCCGCTGGATGGATGTTGTGCGTGGGCATGCCTCCCGCGTGAGCGGCCACCCGGAGGAGGGGCTGGCCTTCGGCCCGGGGGGCGTATTTTTCAATGGTCGTCAGGTGTTGAGCTATCGGGAACTGGCTGAGAGCGCCAGCCCTGACGAAATGGCAGCCAGCGCCAGTCAGGATTTCCCTGTGGCGCCGGACAGTGGACAACCCGTGGGCCGTTATCTGCAACTGCAGATCGCGACTGTGGCCCGGGTTGCGGTGGATCGTCTCACCGGTCGGGTTCGGGTGACGGATCTTCACCACGTCACGGCAGCCGGACGTGTGATCTACCCGCCCGGTTATCTGGGGCAGATCGAGGGTGCCGCTGTGATGGGGCAGGGCATGGCGCTGACCGAAGATATGACAACCCGTGACGGCAGCTACCTGGCGGACAACCTGGACCAGTACCTGATCCCCACCTTCCACGATGCCCCCCTCCAGCGTGTTGATGTTCTGGACGATACACCAGAGGACGATCCTTTCCCGGTAAGGGGCGTGGGTGAGCTGGGTATTGAAGCAGTAGCACCGGCTATTACCGCTGCGATTGAGGCGGCGACCGGTGTCAGGGTCCGGCGACTGCCGGTAGATCCCGGAGACTTGCTGGTGGCGATGGCTGCAAAGGAACAAACCCTATGAGTGATCATTATCAGGTACCCGAAACACCGGCACAAGAAAACATCAGTTTCGAGCTGAATGGAGAGGCGGTTACCCGGTCAGCGCCGAGTGGCGAGACCTTGCTGGATATCCTGCGCGAATCTGGCCAGATCACCTCAGCCCGGGCCGGGTGCCGTGTAGGTCGATGCGGTGCCTGCCAGGTACTGCTGGATGGTCGTGCTGTGCCGTCTTGTCTGGTGATGGCCTGGCAGCTGCCAGGCCATCATGTGGAAACCGTGGAGGGGTTGAACAAAGATCCCGATTTTCTCTCTGTACGCGACGCACTGGCAAGTGAGAGTGCCTTGCAGTGTGGCTACTGCACACCGGGCTTTGCGGTCTCTCTGGTTGCGGGCATCAGGCAGCGCCGACAGGGAAGTACGGTGGATCTGACGGAATCTGTGGCTGGCAATCTCTGTCGTTGTACCGGTTATGGCGGCCTGCGGCGTGCCATTGATCAACTTTCTGCCCCTGGCTATCCGGATGAAGCGGATGGCCAGGGCGCGTCACTATCGGAAGAACAATGATGATCACTGCCTTTGCCAGTAAACGCCGGCTCCTGACCCTGCCGATTGCGACTCTGAGAATGCTCCACTAGCCACCGACTGCCGGCAGCACGGACCGGGAAGATGGGGAAACAGGTACCCACTCGGACTATGGCAATGTCACCATCCTGGACACGGATGAGGTGGCAGGCCGCCCGCCAGGGAACGTTACGCGATCTGGAAGTGAACCCTGAGTCGTCGATCACCGGAGTACATAGTTATTCGGAGGGTGTTCGCATCAGACTGACGTGGGCAGCCACCACCTTCCAGCCTTCAGCGAATCGGACCCAGGTCTGCATCTGGCGGCCGAAGTTGTCTGTTTCGCCATCCCGGAACTGAGTGCTGACGGTGGCGAAGGTGTCACCAAAGGTAGTTACCACCGTGCCATGAAGGGTCCGTCCCGGCCCTACTGGCTGGCATTGCCGCCGATAGGCTTCTATAGCGTCAGCGCCGTAGAGATTTTCGGCAACGCCAAAGCGGACCGTGAATTCAGAACTCCAGAAATAGCCGTCAAGTACGTCCAGCTCGTTATCGAGCAGAGCCTTTTCATAGGTCTCGAAGGCATAGGTGACGCTGGCTACTGCGTCGGGTGCATTGACGATCAGATCAGTCATTATCGATCTCCGGGGATGATGGGGTAGTGGGTGGTGCAGGTACGGAGGAAGGCTTAGCCATGTACTGGCGCCAGCCCCCTGTCGCACTGATATCTGTGGCACCCTCCATGCCGCAGGGTTCGCAGATAAAGCCGGTGCACCAGGTGCCGTCTTCAAGCTCTAGCTGGCCGATGCCCAGAGGGTGAGAGATACCGGCCACAAAAGTGCCAAACCTGTCTTCCGGCACCCGCCATACTTCCACCTCAATGACGAAACCGGTGCCCTCAGATCGGATCAGACCAGGTCGATACGGTGGCCCCCCGGCCAGTGCGTAGAAGCGGTAGTGGGGGGCAGTGCGAGTTTGCCTGACCAGGACGGCGCCTCGTTCGGTCAGCTGGCTGTTTAAAGGGTATCCTTCCAGATGAGCACCGCAGACCGCTACATCCAGGGTGTTTGGCGTTTGGGAGAGGCTCTCCTTTGGGAGTGGGTCAGTGGTGGCACCAACAGTTTCCGTTACCCGTTGGTGGAGTCCGTTGGCCAGGGCGCTCAGCACGGTATCGCTCCAAGCTGGGCCAAACAGGGTGATGCCCCACGGCATGTTATTCGCCAGGAACCCGGCAGGAACGGACACCGCCGCGTAGTCCAGCAGGTTCATGAAGTTGGTAAATGCTCCAAGGCGCGCATTGAGCACCACGGGATCAGCGATCATGTCGGCTATGGTGCAGGGTCCGGGGCAGGTGGGCGTAATGATTGTGTCCACCGTTGCCAGGATACGGTCGGCCTCTTGTTTCAGTGTCGCGAGCCGGTACTGGGCGCGAAATGCGTCGCTTGCGGAGAGCTTGTCGCCATTGGCCACGACATCGCGGACCACAGGGTTGATCATCGCAGGATTGTCTACGAGTTCGCTGATAGCCAGTTGTCGCTCTGTAACCCAAGGGCCATCATAGAGCAGCTCTGCGGCCTCGGAGAAAGGGCGAAAGTCGATTTCCACGGCTTTCCCGCCAAGGGCCTCGAGATGTTCAACTGCGGCTTCGAAAAGCCCTTTCGCTTCCTGGTATTCCTCCAGCGCGAGTTGCCCGGCCGGGGGTATACCGAAAGTAAATATTTTGCCGATCAGACGGCTGGGGGGTTGGTGGTTTTTTTGCCAGGGATCGGCGGGGTTGTGCTTGTCCGCCAGAGTCAGAACTTGATTGGCCTGAACCATGGTGCGGGCGAAGATCGATACGCAATCAAGGGTCTGGCACGCGGGTACAACGCCTTCAACGCTCAGCCTTCCCAGGGTGGGCTTGAGACCGGCGATATGGTTGAGTGCTGCTGGTACCCGACCAGAGCCTGCCGTATCGGTACCCAGCGCGAAGCTGACGATGCCCAGTGCCACCGCCACGGAGGAGCCAGCGGAAGAACCGCCGGAGACCCAGTCTCCATCAAAGGCATTGCCACAGGGTCCGAAGTCAGAGCGGGTGCCGTTGAGCCCGGTAGCGAACTGATCCAGGTTGGTTTTGCCTACGGGGATGGCCCCAGCGGCCAATAACTGTTTGACTACAAACGCGCTGTCCTCCGGAAGGATGTTTACATGCCGATTCGCCACCGTAGTAGGGATCCCCTTCAGGTGGATATTGTCCTTAATGGCAAACGGTACGCCGTACAGCGGTAGTGATTCCGGTGATTCGCCATCAAGGAATTGCAGAAAGGGTTCGCGCTCTTCCGGAGTCAGGTAGTGAATCCATATGTTCCGGTCGTGGAAAGCCGTCTGATAGTCGTCTAGCTTCGCCAGCAGTGCTCTGGGAGTCATATCTCCGGAGCGGTACAGGTGCTGGAGATGATCAATGTCGAGCCTCACAGGTGGTGTAAATCGTTCGTTCATAACGCCTCCAGTCGTTGGAACAGGCTATTGGAATCGGTAACGGCACCGAATACGCCGCCCTGCATCTGGATCATCTTGATGGCGTGATCATGATTTGCCTGGTCAGTGGCGCCGCAGCAATCTTCCACCAGCACACACTCGAAGCCCCGGTCATTGGCATCGCGCATGGTAGTGTGAACGCAGACATCGGTGGTGATACCGGTCAGTACCAGGTTCTGGATACCCCGGGTCTTGAGGATCAGCTCGAGGTCGGTAGCATAAAAAGAGCCCTTGCCGGGCTTGTCGATGATCGGTTCGCCTACGCGGGGAGCCAGTTCCGGAATGATCTCCCAGCCAGGCTCGCCCCGAACAAGAATGCGCCCGCAGGGGCCGGGATCACCAATCCCTGCGCCGATCTGCCGGGAGCGCCAGCGCTTGTTGGCCGGCAGATCGCTGAGGTCGGGGCGGTGGCCCTCACGGGTATGGATCACTGGCATGCCCAGAGCACGAAAGCGGGCAAGAAGCTGACTGATGGGCTCGATAGGAGCTCGGGTAAGGGAGAGGTCATAGCCCATGGTGTCGACATAGCCGCCCTTGCCGCAGAAGTCTGTTTGCATATCGATAATGACCAGGGCGGTGTTGGTCTTGCCCAGGTTGTTGTCCCAAGGCCAGCTATAGGGACGGGAGTTCAGGGTGTTGGTCATGGCTGATTGGTCCTGAATCGGTCAAAGGGTGGAAAGGGCTTCAAGGAGTTGTTCAGAGGTCGCCGTGGCCCCGAACAGTCCGCCTTGCATTTCTGTCATGGTGAATATGGCGTCCCGGTGCCGGGTTTCGGTGGCGGCGGTGCAGTCCCGCAGTATCAGTGTCTCCAGCCCTCGGTCGTTGGCATCACGGATGGTGGTGTGTACGCACACATCGGTGGTCAGGCCAACGACGATGAGGTGAGTAATGCCTCGCAGCCGCAGAATGTGATCCAGGTCGGTGGCGTAGAAAGCGCCTTTTCCGGGTTTGTCGATCACGATTTCGCCAGGGGCTGGCGCCAGCTCCGGAATGATTTCCCACCCCGGTTCACCACGCACCAGAATCCTCCCCAGAGGGCCGGCATTGCCGATGCCGGGACAGACCTGTTCGCTGCGCCATTGCTTGTTCGCGGGCAGGTCGACCAGCTCCGGTCGATGGCCTTCACGGGTGTGGATGACCAGCGCCTCAGGCAGCTTGCGAAACGCTGCCAGCACGCGCTGTATGGGATCGATGGTGGCTCTCGCGGGAGTCAGATCGACCCCCTGGGAGTCGATGTAACCTCCCGGGGCGCAGAAGTCCTTCTGCATATCGATAACGATCAGCGCCAGTCGTCGAGGCGCCACCGGCGCGATGCAAGGCCATGCATAGGGCCTTGCATCTGCTACCGTGAAGGTTGCCGCTTCGCTCACTTAAGCCGCCCCTGGACGCCTTGCACCAGGAAGTCCATCTTCTCGGTTTCTTCAAGGGTCATGGTGTCACCTTCCTCGACGATCACTGTCCCATCCTGACCAAACACCGGGCCGGCCCAGACCTGAAGCTCCTCGTTCATGATTGCTTCCCGACGGTCCAGTACGGTCTGTTGGTCCTCTTCACTGACGGCGCTGCCGAAGTCGCTAAGCTTGGCGGCCTCGGTCAGCAGGTCGCCGCGCAGATGCTCGGATTTCCAGCTGCCGTCTTTGGCGGAATTGACGATATTTACCATCATCGGGCCCCAGTTCCAGATGGCGCCAACCAGCCAGCCTTTCGGTGCGAACTGGCTCGCGTCGGCATGGTAGCCAACGGAGTAGACACCCCGGCGCTCTGCTACCTGGACATAGTTAATGGGGGAGTCCACATGGCCGGTCAGTACGTCGGCACCGCCGCTGATCAGGGCTTCTGCCGCTTCAGCTTCCCTGGTTGGGTCCGACCAGCTGGAGGTCCAGATCACGGAAGTGGTGACTTCCGGGTTCACGCTCTGGGCGCCTCGGGTGAAGGCGTTGATATTACGCAGTACTTGCGGGATCGGGTGCGCGGCGATAAAGCCAAGTTGGTTGGTCCCGGTGGTAAGGCCCGCGGCGACACCCGCCAGGTACATGGCCTGGTCGATCTCGGCAAAGTAGGTCATCAGGTTATCGGAGGTCTTGAGGCCACCGGAGTGGGCAAAGTGAACGTCGGGATACTTCTCGGCCACCTTCAGCGCGTGATCAAGATAGCCATAGCTGGTCGGGAAAACCACTTCCACACCGGAACGGACCATGCGTTCCATGACGCGTTGTACATCCGCGTTCTCCGGGATGTTCTCGAAGTACAGGGTTTCCACGTCGTCCATGTGCTCTTCCATGTAAAGCCGGCCCTGGTCCTGAGCATAGTTGTAGCCGTAGTCAGACTTCGGACCAACGTAAATAAAGCCAACCTTGGTCTCTGCGGCGGCCTGGACACTGATTGCCAGGATAGAAGTAGCGAGTAGAGTGCGGATTACTTTTTTCATGGTGATTCTCCGTTTGATAATGTCTGGTTGGTTATCGGGCACTTTGGAAGACCACACTGAGACCGGCTGGCATGCCGCCACCGCTTGCCCGGAGGCCGCGATAGCTGAGCATCAGCACGCTCAAGGGGATCATGTAAGGGAGGGTTGCCAGCAGGTAGGGAGAAATGTTCACGCCCCACGACTGCAGTTTCAGGTTGAGGGCTTCGGAGGCGCCAAACAGTAAGGCCGCAGGTAAGGCATACCATGGGTTCCAGCGGGCAACAATGACCAGACCGACGGCGACCAGCCCCCGGCCTGCGGTCATGCCTTCGACCCAGTTTGCGGTGTAGTCCACCGCCAGTGCGGCACCTGCAAAACCTGACATCAGACCACCAAAGGCAATGGCGGCCAACTGGTAGTGCACTGGGTTATGCCCGAGGTTGCGGGTGATGTCCTGGGATTCGCCGGTGGAGCGCCAGCGCAGGCCGGTACGGGTCCGAAACAGGAAAATGGAGATGGCCGGGATAGCGAGCAGGGTGATCAGCACAGTTGGAGTGATGGGGCCGAGAAACTGGCCGAGCAGCGGGATATCGCTGACGAACGTATGGTTCAGGTTGCCCAGGGTGTCAATCTTGTCGCCTACGAAAGGCGTGCCATAGTAGGCACTGAGACCACCGCCGAGAATCAGCACGGCAACACCGCTGGCAATCTGGTTAGCGCCGCACCCGAGTACAAGTATGGCGTGCACCATCGATAGTGCGATGCCGGCAAAGCAGGCTGCCATGACGCCCAGCCAGGGGTCGCCGGTCACGGACGCCACCGCGAAGCCGGTCATTGCGCCCAGCAGCATCTGGCCTTCCACGCCGAGGTTGATCACACCGCTGCGCTGGGTCATGGCCTCGCCCAGCACCACGGCGAGCACGGGTGTAGCGCTGCGCAGGGCGGCGAACAGGAGGGTAAGGAGTTCGGTTGCAAAATATTCCATACAGGGTCCTTTGGATTGCTATCGGGCCTTGGGCCGTTCAGATGTCACGACGCCGGCCCCACAGGCTTGCCACGGCGAGCACGATGATGAACAGCAGCGCCTGAAGAATGTCGGCACTGGCTTTGGGAAGCTGGGCATACAGTTGCAGAGAGTCAGCGGAGGCCAGCAGCCCGCCCATCAACACCGATAGAGGAATGATTCGCAGGAAATGCTGTCCGGCGAGCCATGCCACCAGAAAGCCGGTCATGCCATAGCCGCTGGCCAGACCATCCTGCAGACGGTTCTGGATCACAGAGGCTTCGGCGATACCGGCGAGGCCAGCCAGTAATCCGCCCACGGCCATGACAATGAGTACGTTGCGTTCGTAGGAAATGCCGGCGGTCGCCCCGACTCGTGGGTTGCTGCGGCTGACTTGAAGTCCAAGGCCCCAGCGGCTTCGGGTTACCAGTATGTGCAGGATGATGGCGGCTACTATGCCGAACACCAGCCCCATGTGGACCCGGGTGTCGAAGAATTGCGGCATGATCGCCCCGGCCGGAAACTCAATAGTGGCGGGCCATCCAAGAGAGTTAGGGTTTTTCCAGGGGCCATGAACCACAAAGCTGACCAGGAGGATGCCCACGTAGTTCAATAACAGGGTGGATATGGTTTCATTGACTCCGAGACGGGTCTTGAGCAGCCCGGGGATAACGCCCCAGAGCGCGCCGCCAGCCATCGCCCCGGCCAGCATCAGCGGCATCAATATCCAGCCCGGTTGATCCACCGCGGCCAGCACGGCCCCGGTGCCAAACAGGGCGCCCAGGTAGAGTTGCCCTTCGCCACCTACACTGATCAGTCCAAGCCGGGCGGGTAAAGCGACTGCCAGTGCGGTCAGCAGGATAGGGGCGGTTTTGACCAAGGTTTCACTGAAGGAATAACTGTCGCCAAAGGCACCCATGACCATTTCCTGGAACAGGGAAACCGCTTCACGGCCGTTGATGGCAAAGAATGCCAGGGTCGCCACCACGAAAATGGTTGCCATGACCAGAACGGCACCGGCCGGGCCCCTGAGCAATCGCAGGCCGAGTGTTACAGGGAGTTGGGTTGCATTTGTCATGATGCGGCCCTCACTCGCGGGTCGGCGGGTTTCTGCTCAGGTGGTCGTTGGGTTCTGGCAGGCTGAGGTTCGCCAGTCATGGCTCGGCCGATGTCGAGCCGGTCGCATTCCCGTGGGTCGAAAATCCCGGAAATCCGGCCGCCCTGCAGCACGGCAATGCGATGGGCGTAAGACATGAGATCGTCCAGGTCTTCCGAGATCCACAACACCGCAGCGCCTTCGTTTGCCTTGGCAAACAGGGCCTGGTAAATGTCATGGGCAGCGCCGGCATCCAGCCCCATGGTGGGGTAGGCGGCGACGATCAGGTCTTTGTCTCCCTCCAGTTCTCTGCCCACCACCAGTTTCTGGAGGTTGCCGCCAGACAGTTGGCCTGCCGCCAGGGCCGGGTTGTCGGGGCGTACCTGATAGCGCTGGATAATGTTCCGGGTCAGTTGTTCTTCCGGTGCCCAGGCGGGGAAAAAGCTGAGATGCCTAAAATGAGAGAGCGCCACATTGGTTGTCAGCGACAGATCCGCCGCGACCGCATTGACTGCCGGTTGTTCCGGTATATAGGAAACCCTGCCTGAGGTGCTCGGGGGGCGACTGGCGGACTGCAGGAGATAGCCGTCGATGATGACTTCTCCCCTGGCCAGCGGGGTCAGGCCCACCAGTGCGTCTGCCAATAGGTGCTGGCCATTGCCGGAAACGCCGGCAACCCCGAGAATTTCGCCGGGCGCAATATCCAGTCGGATGTTCTCCACTGACTGTGCTCCGTGACGGGCATGGAGGTCCCGGATGGAAATCCGGGGCGGCCGGTTGGCGAAGGCTTCACGAGGCGTGACTTCAATGGCGGAGCGCTGGTTGCTGTCCCCCATCATCAGGCTGACCAAAGAGGATTCGGTGCACTGCTTACGGTCTATCGTCTGAACCATCCGACCGGCCCGCATCACGACAACCCGGTGAGCACAGGCCATCACGTCCTGCATCTTGTGGGTGATAAGCACCACGCTGCGGCCAGCCTCCGCCAGTTTGCGGATAAGTCCCCACAGGCGTTCTGCTTCCTGGGGCGGTAGTACTGATGTGGGCTCGTCCAGAATCAGAACCTTTGCATCCAGGTTCAGCACCTTGACCAGTTCAAGTAGTTGCCGCTGACCTACGGAAAGGTCGCGCACCAGCGTGTCTGGTGCCAGTCCTGGTGCCAGCTCCTGCAGATAGGTGAGTACGGCCTTGCGAGGAGATGTACGGAAAAGCCGGCGAAAGGTCCAGAAGGGCGATTTCGGGTAGGCCAGTAGCAGGTTGTCCAGCACGGACAGCGCGGGAACCAGATTGAACTGTTGGAACACCATGCCAATGCCCAGAGACATTGCTTTCTGGGGTGACTCAATGGTGGTTTCCCGATCATTAATCAGAATGGCGCCGCCATCCGGAGGATACAGGCCGAACAGCATCTTCATGAGCGTGCTTTTGCCGGCACCGTTCTCTCCGAGCAGTGCAACCACCTCTCCGGCGCGAATGTCCAGAGAGATTCCGTCATTTGCCGTAACGTCGCCGAAGCGCTTGGTGATGTTGTAAAGCTGGATATTCATGACTTACGACTCTTGCGCGTTTATTTCTGTTGTATGCAAGACTGCATGGATCATGCCATATGAAGGAGAGGCGCATGGTTGAGATGTTTGTATTCCGGTTCGTTCAATAACTAACCGGAACCACAGTGAAAATCGGTCGAAACAATGTTTTATTTTGGTGCAATAAGTCCGGGTATGCACAGAAGGAGGACGTGGATATGGGGGTGGAACTGATTGAATAGTATCCGGCTATAGTTAATGATGTATGCAACAAAAGGAAGGAGCGAAGCATGACTGTATCAACACGGAAGTGGACCACCGATCGCATCTACGACAACCTGCGTCAGGGTATTATGACTCTCGAGTTGTATCCGGGTAGCCGGGTCACAGAGACGGAGTTGGCGCAACGGTTTGGTGTCAGCCGGACACCGGTTCGCGAAGCGCTGCAACGGCTGGCTGTGGAAGGGTATCTGACCATTCGCCCCAAGCACGGTTGCTATATTCGCCAACTCGATGTGTTTGAACTCGCGGAATACTACGACGTGCGGGTTGGGCTTGAGCTGGAAGGGGTGGCGCTTACAAGCCAGCGGGTACCCTACCGGGAATTAGCACAGCTTGCGGACGACTGGGACCCGCGGAAGCTGATGTACGGTTCCGAAGGAACGGAATGTTTCAAGGATGCCGAAGAGGCTTTTCATATCCGGCTCGCCAGCCTCAGCGGCAATACGGTGCTGGTGCAGTACCTGAAGGGTGTGAATGACCATATCAGGATTGTTCGGCGCCTGGGGCTGCCCGATACGGAAAGCGTGATGAAAACCTACGAAGAACATTATGAGATCTGTCAGAGAATCCTTGCCAACGACCTGTCTGCGGCCACCAATGTGCTGCGAGCTCATATTCACGAAAGTCAGGCCAAGAGTCGTGAAGTGACTCTGGCTCAGTTGGAAACCCGTCGGCGTTTGAGGGAATTGGAAGGGTAGTTCGGGCGGACGCTCAATCTGATGGCACGGTTCCTGCTCAATAGCTTTCATTCCGAATGAAACCGACAAGACTGGAGGCAGTATGAGTGGATTAGGTGGGTTGAATAAATCTCCCAATGGCGTTGTGATAGGTCTGGTTCAGCTGCAGCTACCGGACGTGGCCACGCCAGAGCAGCTGGCGACTCAGACCTGCCGCGTGTGTGAGTTGGTAGGCAAGGCTCGCCGCCAATCACCGGCCATGGATCTTGTGGTGTTTCCTGAGTATTGCCTGCACGGCCTCTCCATGAGTATCGACCCGGCCATCATGTGTGACCGCGACGGCCCGGAGATGGTTGCGTTTCAGGCGGCCTGCCGGGAGCACGATATCTGGGGGTGCTTTTCCATCATGGAGAACAATCCTGGGGGCAACCCCTACAACACCGGTGTAATCATCGATAACACCGGCGAAGTTCGACTGTTCTACCGCAAGCTGCATCCCTGGGTGCCGGTGGAACCCTGGGAGCCCGGTAACCTTGGTATTCCGGTCTGCGACGGCCCGAATGGCAGTCGGCTGTCGCTGGCTATCTGTCATGATGGGATGTTCCCGGAAGTTGCTCGCGAGTGTGCCTATAAAGGCGCCAATATCATGCTGCGTACCGCAGGCTACACCGCGCCGATTCGGCATGCCTGGAAAATCACCAATCAAGCCAATGCGTTCTGCAACTTGATGGTGACCGCCAATGTTTGCCTGGCGGGCAGTGACGGCACCTTTAACTCCATGGGCGAAGGTATGGTGGTCAACTTTGATGGTGAGCCGATGGTAGAAGGTAATGGCTTTGCCGACGAGATCATCACCGCAGAAGTGCGTCCGGACCTGGTGGATGAAGCTCGTATCCATTGGGGTGTCGAAAACAACATTTATCAGCTGGGTCACCGTGGTTATGTGGCTGTGAAAGGTGGCGCCAGCGACTGCCCGTATACATTCATGCAGGATATGGTGCGTGGCCAGTACCGGCTGCCCTGGGATGGCGATGTGAGCGTGGTCGATGGAAGAGGGTTTGGCTTCGAGCCACCTGAGCGGGAATACCAATCTGACTGATGCCGGCTTTGTACGATTGTCAGGAGGGCGCGCGCCCTCCTGATCTTGCAGTGTTAGTTATGCCCCCACCAATTGTGCCGCCATCCGGTTCTGTTCCTCAATAATATGGGGCAGTGACCGGGTGCACAGCTGCCCTTCCTCAATCACCACACGGCCGTTGATGATGCTCCAGTGCACTCTTGGAGGTGTGCAGAAAACCAGAGAGGCGAGCGGGTCGCTCTGGCCACCGGCCATGGCAATGTCGTCGGTGCGGAAGGCGACTATGTCTGCACAGTAACCTGGCTGAATGCGGCCAAGAACATTGCCCCTTCCCAGAACTTCGGCGCCACCACGAGTGGCTATACGCAGTGCTTCTCGGGCTGTCATGGCACTCGGTTGCTGATCCCTTACCCGTGCGGACAGCATGGCCAGACGGGCTTCATCGAGAAGATTTCCGCTGTCATTAGACGCGCTGCCGTCTACGCCCAGGCTAACCTTGACTCCGGCGTCCAGCATTTGCCGTACAGGAGCAATACCGGAAGCCAGTCGCATGTTGGAGCAGGGGCAGTGGGCGACTCCGGTACCGGTGCGGGCAAACAATTCAATGCCGGGTGCATCAAGATGTACGCAGTGCGCGTGCCATACGTCCTCACCCACCCAGCCTACATCTTCGGAGAATTCTGTAGGTGTCATGCCGTAGCGCTCCATGCTGAACGCGAGATCTTTCCAGTTTTCCGCTGTATGGGTATGCAGGCCAACCTTCAGTGATCTTGCCATGGTGGCCGCTTCGCGCATCAGGTCTTTGGTGACGGTGAAGGGTGAGCAGGGTGCCAGCGCTACCCGGATCATGGCGTCGGGGCTGTAATCGTGGTGAGTTTCAACCACTCGTTGCATGTCCTTGAGAATCGCGTGCTCGTCTGCTTCCACCAGTTCATCCGGTGGCAGGCCACCCTGGCTCTGACCAAGGCTCATGGCGCCTCTTGCAGCGTGGAAACGGATACCCATCTCAATGGCTGCCTGAACACTGTCATCCAGAGTGATGCCGTTCACATACAGGTAGGCGTGGTCGGCTGCGGTAGTGCACCCGGACAACATAAGTTCGGCCATGGCGGTGCGGCTTGCCGCCCGTTGCATTTCCGGTGTGATGTTGCGCCAGACCGGGAACAGGGCGCTGAGCCAGTCGAACAGTTCCCCGTTCTGGGCCGCAGGTAAAGCCCGGGTCAGGGACTGGAACATGTGGTGGTGAGTGTTGATGAGGCCTGGAATTACCACATGGCCACTAAGATCGATTGTGCGGCCGGCATTCTGCGGGCACTCATCGTGAGTCCCTACTGCATCAATCCGGTTGTCGCTGACAAGTATGTAACCATTTTCAATTTCACGCTCTTCGTCGTCCATGGTGGCGATGACTCGAGCGTTCTTCAGTAACAGTGTGTCTGTCATTGCAGGCATTTTCCCGTTGCGAAAGTTTGCAGTCAGTTCACATGCAATAGTGGTGCCTTATTTTATTGCCTAAAATGTTGACTAAATGGTCATAAAGTAGGGAGGTTGCACTTTTTTGATGCAGAAAATGACTATTAGGCCCTTCTAAGCCAAGGCTTTTAGGTTTTTTTATGTGGCACGCCTGTTGCAAATATATTGACCAAATGGGTAGTTAATTATTAATGCAACAGGAGAGATCATGGCGGATGAGGGACTGGAAATACCTGTAATTGATTTCGCTCCGTTCCTGAATGGAACCGAAGCAGATCGTAAGGCAGTGGCGGCGCAGATGCGGCAGGCCAGCCAGGAGTGGGGCTTCTTTTACTTGTCCGGCTGCGGCATGCCGGAAGAAAAGCTGGCGGAGGCATTCGTTACGTCAACGGCGTTCTTTGGCCTGCCACTTGAACTGAAGCAACAGGTGGCCTGGCAAAATGCCGAGAGCAACCGGGGCTATGTTGGAATCAAGCGGGAGAAGCTGGACCCCACTCGCCCGGGGGATCTGAAAGAGGCTTTCAATCTGGCGCCGGAGCGTTCAGGCCCGGGAGCGATTAAAAATCTCTGGCCAGCTGGTCAGCCTCAGTTTGAGGCAGTAATGAGCGGGTTCCTTGCGGAATGTACTCAGACCGCAGGTAACGTGCTGGAAGCATTTGCCCTTGCTCTGGATCTGCCTGCAGATTTCTTTATGGAAGCCCACAACGAGCATGATCACACGTTGCGATTGTTGCACTACCCACCGCTGCCTGAATGGTTTGAGCCTGAAGGTGGAGAAAGCCGGGCCGGAGCTCATACCGATTACGGAAGTATCACTCTGTTGTTCCAGGACTCGGTAGGCGGACTGGAAGTCCGTACTCGCGGTGGAGAGTGGCTAAGGGCGACACCGATTCCCGGAACGGTTGTGGTTAACACGGGTGATCTGATGCACCGGTGGACCAACCATGTTTTTTGCTCGACACCTCACCGGGTGAATGTGGCTCCGGAAAACCGTTTCAAAGACCGGTATTCCATCGCCTTTTTCTGTCACCCCAATAAATCGGCGGAAATAGCCTGCATTGATAGCTGTGCAACGGCAGAAAATCCACCGATCTACGGTCCGATTTCAGCGGGTCAGCACCTGCATGAAAAGCTTACCAATACCTATGGGGCGTCCAGCCCAGCAACTGAGGAATCACTATGAACAAACTCAAAAACCTGGTGGCCGGAATCATCTTGTCGCTCAGCACCATCTCCGGTGTTGCTTATGCGGAAGACCTCATTCCCGTTACCGTGTCTACCACCTGGTATGCCCAGGCGGAGCACGGTGGGTTTTATGCGGCCAAAGCCATGGGGCTCTACGAAGATCAGGGACTGGACGTCACCATCAAGATGGGTGGTCCTCAGGTGAACAACGTGCAGTTGCTGATGGGCGGCAAGATGGATTTCATCATGGGGTACAGCCTGCAGTCATTTAATGCTGTGAAGGAGGATATTCCGTTGGTCACAGTGGCGGCTTTTTTCCAGAAAGATCCGCAAACTCTCGTGGTGCATAAAGGTGCAGGGAACGACTCACTGGAGGATCTGAAAGGTAAATCCATGCGCGTGCCCACGGCGGGTCGTGTGGCCTACTGGCCCTGGCTGAAAACCGAATACGGTTATAGCGATGAACAGCTTCAGGCTTATGACTACAGCTTTGCACCGTTTATCAGAGACGAACAGGCTATTCAGCAGGGCTACGTGACCAACGATGGGTTCTTCCTGGAGCAGGCGGGTGTTGAAGGCAAGAGCCTGTTGCTGGCCAACTATGGCTGGAAAGCCTACGCGGCTACGCTGGATACTACTCGTGAGATGATTGAGGAAAACCCGGAAGTCGTGCAGAAAATGGTGACGGCAACCGCACTGGGCTGGAAGGCTTACTTCGAAAATCCTGAGCCGGCTAATGCGCTGATCAAGGCAGACAACCCGGAGATGCAGGATGAACTGCTCGCATACACCTATGCGAAAATGCAGGAAGAAAACATGCTGCTTTCTGATGCCGCCGAAGGTGGGCGCTATGGCATGATGACCGTTGAACGCTGGAAGGCATTCTTTGACGACATGATTGCTGCGGAAACCCTGCCGGAAGATCTGGAGTGGGAGAAGGCGTTTGATCCCTCGTTTATCGAAGCGGTTTATGCAGACTGAGTTATAACGGTACAGATAAAAAGGGCGGCCTTAACGGTCGCCCTTTTTTGTTGGTCTAGCCAGATATGAACTCTGCAAGAGCGTCGGCTACAGGTTCGGGTGCCGCTACCTGGGGAACGTGACCTGTATTCAGGGAGACTACCTTGGCGCCGGGTACAAGTTGCTGCATACGTCGTTGAACCGGCAACACTACGGAACGATCCTGCAGGGCTTCGACATAGAGCCGTGGTAATTGTCCGAAACGGGCCTGCGTCCAGCGGGGCACCAGTGCCCGGCTGCCCTCGGCCTGGGCGGTAAATCGACAGATGGCTTGCTCGGCCACCTGTTTGCTGACATCTTGCAGGAAAATGTTCCGGATTGCTGATGGCTGGACCCGGGACACCAGGCCATCGGCCTCCCATTCCAGAAAAGGGCCAATGCCGGAGGCCTCGGGGAATTCTTTCACCATTTCGCCTACCACTTCGCCGAATCCTGTACCTGAGGGCAGCATCATACCCGCCAGATAAGCAACGCCGATTACTCGCTCAGCGATGGATTCAGCAAGCTGGGTGGCCACGGCGCCACCGCCGGAGTGGCCAACCAGCAGCAGTGGGCCTTCAATTTCTTCAAGCTGTTTTTCGAGATCCGCTACACACCGCTCAATCGAGGCCTCCGCGGGGTTTCCCAGCCTTGCGCCGCATCCGGGCAGGTCCGGCGCAAGGGCTCGGAACCCTCGCTCCTCAAGGTAAGGTGTAATGGTCTCCCATACCCAGCCGCCGGCCCAGGCGCCATGAATCAGAATCGCGGTGATTTGTGTATCAGGCATAAGTTCTCCGGTACATATCCATCAAGTGAGCTTCCACGGTTGTGGATGGGTAGTGGGGTTGGTCACCCTCTGCCAGACAAGTAGGCAGGCAACTGACTTGGTGGTCCGGGTTGCCGCTGAAGAAGAAAGGCACCGAGTAACGCTCGGCACCGGAGGTGTTGACCACGCGGTGCAGGGTGGAGCGATAGCGGTCGTTGGTCCAGCGCGCGATCATGTCGCCAAGGTTGACGACAAAAGTACCTGGAACTGGATCAGCATTGATCCAGCGGTCGCCTTTCACGTCCCAGACCTGCAATCCGGGCTTGTCGTCCAGCAGCAACACAGTAATGCCGCCAAAGTCTGTGTGGGCACCGCAGCCCTTTTCCCCTGGTGCCGGATTTGGTGGCTGAGGCGGGTAGTGGAGCAGGCGTAAGGTGGAGATGGGTTGCTGGCAAAAATCCTCGAAGAAATCATGAGCGAGCCCAAGAGACAGGGCCAGGGCCTCCATGATCCGGCCACTAAGTGCATTCAGAGCCTCGAAGTATTCCATCATAGTGTTGCGGAACGCAGGCAGGGCATGGGGCCACTGGTTGGCTCCCTGGTTAAAGCGACCGGCCATAACACGTGGGTCTGAATCATCCAGTTCCTGGCCAATGTAGAAGCCTTCTTTAAGATCTGGTGGAGAGCCCGGTTCCAGAGTCTGGCCTTTTAGAGGTTCGTATCCCCGGTTGGCCTTGGAGAGGCTCTTGTTGATGGCTTCTTTTTCCGCGTCTGGCAGGTTGAACAGGGCTTGGGATTCCTTGAATACCCGGCTGATCAATGTCTCGGAAATTCCATGGTGGCTGACATAGAAAAAGCCAGTCTGCAGGCAGACGTCGGCCAGCAATCGGGCCAACTGTTGTCGTTGCTGGTCGGTTCCGGCCAGTAACGACAGATCGATAACAGGTAGCGAAGCCCCTGATTCGTTAATGACGCTCATGATGTCACTCCAGGTTCTTTAATAATATTGTCCATATGGTCAGCAATTCACAAAGCGTGCCAGTGATGTGTATCGGCTCAATGGCATGTAAATCGCGAGTGCTCTGATGTTCGAGGGTTTCGGGAGGTGTTGGTCGCGGTCGAAAGGCCTCAAATAAGGGCGCTTCGTGCACTTTTGCACTGGATTCGGGCGCAAGTTTGATTCGGTAAGCGGGTGTTTCCGTGGGTGTTGCCTTCTGTTCGTATGCCGGCATGAAAGCCTGAGCTGGCCCGTTAATTGAAGTCTTTTCAGAGGTGAACGCCAATTTTGGTCACGTTTGTTGTGCCTGGGTTGGCAAGCTGGCCTGGCCTTTGCTTTGTTCAATAAAACCTGACCGAATGATCAAAAAATTCAGAGCATAAACCGTAGAAGGGGAAAGCAAATGCATAAACGTATCACTCGTTCGTTTCTGATTGCAGCGTCATTGGCTGGAGGTCTGCTGAGCCAGTCTGCTTTGGCTGCTGATAAAGTTGTTTACCAGTTGGACTGGCTGCCGGGAGGCGACAAGTCTCCGGTTTATCTCGGTGTGCAGGAAGGATTCTTTGCAGACGAAGGGCTGGAAGTCCGCATTGCAAATGGCCGAGGCTCCACCGATGCCATCACCAAAATTGCGACCGGACAAGCCGACATAGGCAGCGCTGATATTGCTTCATTGATGGCCGCCAAAGCGCAGGATGGCAGCTTGCCAGTGAAAGCTGTCTACAGCATCTTCAATCGCGCACCTCACGCCTTTTTTACACTTGAAACTAGTGGTATCCGCAAGGTGACCGATATCGAAGGTAAGAAGGTTGCCACCTCGCCGTTTACCTCTTCCAACGCGTTTCTGCCGCTGGTATTGAAGGACAACGGGTTGGAGGAAGATGCGGTTCAGCTCACCAAGGCGGACCCGGGTGCCCTTGGCCCAATGCTGATGAACGGCGGCACTGACGCTATTATCGCCTGGGTTACCAATATCGCCCTTTTTGACAATCAAGCCAAGACCACCGGCAACAAGCTGGTTGTTTTGCCCTGGTCTGATGCCGGGCTGGAACTGTATTCCTCCTCAGTTGTCGCCGCCGAGAAATTCCTGAGCGAGCGTCCGGACGTGGCCCGGCGTTTCATGCGTGCTTACGACAAATCCCTGAAGCTTACCCATGACGATCCAACCAAAGCCGCCGAAGCCCTGCACACCATGGTGCCCGAGGTTGATGTTGATGTGGCTGTTGCCCAGATTGGCGATTCCATGAAGCTGATTGTTAACGATGTCAGCGAGCGTGATGGGCTGGGAGCACTTACAGAAGAACGTGTGGCTCTGACCTGGAGTCGTGTGGCTCAGGCAGAAAAACTGGCCGGAGATGCTCTGGACCCGGAAACCGTTATCGATCGTACGTTGCTTGAGGCGCTGTAAGTATGACCGGAACCGCCACCAACCGCTCTTTTGTCAGGCTCTCCGGAGTCGGGCACAGGTACGACCCGGACCCGGCGACGCCAATGGCGGTGACCGGCGTCGATCTGGATATTCAGAGGCATGAGTTCGTAGCGGTCGTCGGCCCTTCCGGGTGCGGAAAGTCGACGCTGTTGCGGATGATCTCCGGCTTGCTGAAACCGACAGAAGGAGAAGTCTCTGTATTTGGTCGGCCAGTTGATGGGCCAAGGGATGATGTGGGCATCGTCTTCCAGAAGCCTACGTTGCTGCCCTGGCTGAATGTTCGCAAGAACGTGCTGTTCCCGCTCAAACACAAGTACGGCCGTTACAGCCATGACGATGAGAAGCGGGCGGGTGAGTTGCTGGAGATGGCGGGTCTTGAGAGCTTTGCCGACAAAATGCCCGACGAATTGTCGGGAGGTATGCAGCAGCGGGTCGGCATTGTCCGGGCGCTTTTGCTCAACCCGGATATCCTTTTGATGGATGAGCCTTTCTCCGCACTTGATGCCATGACCCGGGAACAGATTGGCTTTGATCTGCTGAGGATCTGGGAGGAAAACCCCAAAACCGTGCTGTTCATTACTCATTCGATTGCGGAGGCGGTGCTACTGGCAGACCGTGTTCTGGTGATGAGCAAGCGGCCCGGAACCCTGTTGGAGATGCTGGATGTTGATCTGCCCCGTCCACGGACCAGGCATACCATTTCCGAACCTCGGTTCGCAGAACTTACAGAACGTCTTAGGAAGCACATTTATGAGCCTGAAGCAGCCTGATCCCAAAACCAGGCGCCTTGTGCTTGCAGCTGCGCCCTGGTTGTTTTTTGTTGCCCTGATCCTGCTGTGGGAGTTGGTGTGCCGGGCATTCTCACTGCCTGAGTATGTGCTGCCGGCGCCATCAGCTATTGTTGACGCCTTCTTCAAGGTTGAGTTCAGCCGCTGGATGACTCACTTGTGGGCGACCCTGAGAGTGGCTTTGATGGGATTCCTGGTTTCCATTCTGGTTGCAGTCCCCATCGCAATAGCCATGATGCGGTCAGAACTGCTGACCCGCACTCTCTATCCGTTGCTGGTGGTTATCCAGTCCACACCTGTTGTGGCTGTAGCGCCGTTGATCATCGTTCTGATGGGGTCGGACGATCCATCGAGAGTGTTGATTACCTGCCTGCTGACCTTCTTCCCACTGGTGGTATCTACGGCTACGGGAATTAACGAGACGCCGCCGGAATTGATAGAACTGAGCCGGTCACTGGACGCACCTACTCGCCGCGAGACCTGGCAAATCCGTATCCCTTATGCCATTCCGTACATCTTCACCGGGCTGAGGGTGGCGATCACTCTTGCGATTATCGGTGCAGTGGTTGCGGAGTTCGTTGCGGCAGAAGAGGGGCTGGGTTACTTCATTCAGTTCTCCACCTCGTTCTTCCGGATTCCCCAGGCGTTTGCGGGCTTGTTCTTCCTGGCGGTAGTCAGCCTGTTGCTCTTCAAGTCTGTGCAGTGGACACAGCAAATTTTCTTCCCCTGGAGTCTGCCTAAAAAATAAGGCTCCGGGTATAAATCGAGATTAATGATATGTCTGAACTTGAAAAACTGAACGATACCGACCTGGCTATGATGCGCAAGGTGATTGGGCTGGCCGATAAACTGGCGACAGAAGGCGTTCACCCCTTCGCTGCCATACTGGCAGGCAGATACGGGAATGTTCTTATGGAGCAGGGCAATGCCTACCTGCCAGATCAGGATATGACCGGGCATGCAGAGCGGGTACTGATGACCCGGGCGAGCAAAACCTGGCGCCCGGATTTTCTTGCCAACTGCACCATGTATGTTTCCGCCGAGCCTTGCTGTATGTGTGCCGGCGCGGCCTATTGGGCTGGATTGGGCCGTTTGGTCTTTGGGCTCAGTGAGCATCGGCTGAAAATCATCACCGGTAATCATCCCGAAAACCCGACGCTGGACCTGCCCTGTCGACAGGTGTTTGCTTCCGGTCAGCGGTCCGTTGAAGTCATAGGCCCGGTCCTGGAAAACGAAGCTGCGACTGTGCACGAAACCTTTTGGCAGAACCACGGAGCATGAAGACGTGATGACTCAAAGCCGTGTAACCGTGATTGTTGATTCCCGGTATGGGAGCACCCTGGCTCTGGCGCGGGCTATTGCCGATGGCGTTGTTTCGCAAGGTGCTGAGGTTCGTCTGTGCAGGGTCGCGATTGTCGAGCCGGAGTTCAGTGTGAATGTGGAGCGGCCCGACTTCATTGCCGCCCAGAAGGAATACAGAGAGCTGCCCCGGGCTTCAGCTGCAGATCTTGAGTGGGCCCAGGGGATTGTCTGGGGATCACCCACCCGCTATGGATTAATGAGTACGCCGCTTCGTGCGTTTATCGATGAGGTGGCACCACTTTGGCGACAGGGAGCCTTGATCGGCAAAGTTGGTGCGGCGTTTACGTCCAGTGGCGGCATGCATTCCGGTAACGAGGTCACCTTGTTAACTCTTCTGCTGCCCTTTTTGCAACACGGGATGGTATTGGCGGGCGTACCACATAGTGTTCCAGAGTTGGTGCATACCGATAAGGGCGGGTCCCCTTATGGTGCCACCACAGTGACGGGCTTCGATGGCACGCGTGGAGTGGATAATAATGAACTGGCAATAGCTCGGGCTCTTGGTGCCCGGGTGGCCCGATTGGCTGGCTGGGTCAAACCTGAGCCGGCATCCGTAGAGCTTGCTGCCTATTCAGTCTGATGCTCAGGCACCGGTAAGATTCTGAGAGTTATGCTGTGTCCCTTTGCCGCCTTCGGGCGGTTTTTCTTTTGCCGGGGCCGTTGGCGCGGCACGGGTTCTGACGCGCACAAAACTAGAGCAGTTGGGTGACAGCAGGTCCAATGTGGTGCGCCTGAAGATCTTTTATGGCTTCTCAACCTACTGAAAACAAAAAGTTTTCATTTAAATTCCTGAGTGGCATAAGGGTTGCTTTAAAAAGTTGATCAAGTGGTCAATTAAATAAATATCGTCCTCGAACTCAGGAGACTACCCATGAAGCGTAAATTCAAAGCAGCCTCTGCTGGCTCCCTCTTAATAGCTGGCCTGGTCGCTTTCTCCCCGGTATCCGCTGAGGAACTGGACAAGGTCGTGTTTGGAACCAACTGGTACGCCCAGGCCGAACACGGCGGTTTCTACCAGGCACTAGCCACCGGCATTTATAAAAACTATGGCCTGGATGTGGAAATCAAGATGGGAGGGCCGCAGGTAAACGGAACCCAGCTATTGGTGAGCGGGCGTTACGATCTGCTTATGGGGTATTCCATCGGCAATATCAACGCGGTTGAGAAGGGCTTGCCTGTGAAAACGGTAGCGGCCTCGATGCAGGGCGATCCCCAGTCTCTGATTGCGCATCCACACGTTGAATCTATAGAACAGATCGAGGAAGAGGGCCTGCCTGTCTATCTGGCGACCTTTGCACACTCCACGTTCTGGCCGTGGCTGAAAGCTGAGTACGGATTCGAAGATGATGTGGTTCACGCATACACCTTCAGTGTAGTGCCGTTTCTGACTGACGAGAACATTGTGCAGCAGGGGTATCTGTCTTCTGAGCCATTTGCTATCGAGAAGGGTGGGGTAAAGCCTAACGTCTTTCTTTTGTCTGACTATGGCTACCCTCCCTATGCAACGACCATTGAAACCACCACGGACATGATCGAGGAGCGTCCGGATGTGGTCAAACGCTTTGTGCAGGCCAGTATGGAAGGCTGGAAAAGCTACCTTGAGTCTCCGGCTAAAGGTAATGAGTTGATCATACAGGAGAACCCGGAAATGACACCGGAGCAGCTCGCTTACGGCCTGGAAAAAATGAAGGAGTATGAGCTTGTTACCAGTGGCGATGCGCAAACCAAGGGCATTGGTGTGATGACTGACGAGCGCTGGGCCAGGATCAAGAATTTCATGGTAGAGGCTGGGCTGGCATCGGCCGAACTCGACATGAGCGATGTTTACACGCTGGAGTTCCTGCCTGAGGCGCCGGTGCTGCCATAAGCACCCGTTAGCCCTATACCCTGATGCCGGGCGGAAACAAGCCCGGCTGTCTACGGAGAAATTACGATGACAGCTACCAAGGTTACACCGCTGAATCCGGTGCCGGAACCGGAAACTGAACCCAGTGTTGCTGAGGCGGGTGCGCCGTCCCGCCCGATTCTGCAGGTGGAAGGCGTTGATAAGATATATGGCAATGGCACTGTAGCTCTGAAAGGGGCAGGCCTTACAGTAAAGCAGGGAGAGTTTGTCAGCCTGCTTGGCCCTTCAGGCTGTGGTAAAAGCACCTTGCTACGCATCATGGCCGGGTTGGGTGAAGTGACCACCGGCACCGTGAAATGGTGGGAGCAGGATTATGATGTGGTTGGCAGCAAAGGCTGCAAGCTGGCTTTTGTTTTTCAGAATGCCACGCTGATGCCTTGGGCACGGGTACGCAAGAATGTGCGCCTACCACTGGATCTGGAGCATGTGAGTAGCTCGGAGTCGGAAAAGAAAGTCGATGACGCTCTTGAGATGGTGGGACTGAAAGGCTTTGACGAAAGCTTTCCGCGGGAACTTTCCGGCGGTATGCAGATGCGCGCTTCCATCGCCCGGGCTATGGTCACCGAGCCTGATTTGTTGTTGATGGATGAGCCATTTGGCGCTCTTGATGAGATGACCCGGAACAAGCTCAATGATGATGTCCTGAAACTCAAAAAAGAGAACGGATGGACCATCGTATTTGTTACCCATAGCGTCTATGAGGCAGTTTATCTGTCCAGTCGGGTGGTTGTGATGGCCGCACGTCCGGGGCGGATTGTGGATGACATCAAGATTGACAAGCCTTATCCCAGATCTCCGGATTTCCGGATATCAACGGAATTCGCCGGGTACTGCCGGCAGGTATCGCAGGCTCTTGAACGTGCCAGTGGAATGGGTGAGAGCAAGGAGAACTGCTAATGAGTACACCACTGATACGGAATGAACGATTTGTCCAGATCGCTGCGCCCTTGCTGGTAGGCGTTCTGGTTCTGCTGCTTTGGCAGATCAGTGTTATGGCTTTCGATGTACCTAAATACCTGGTGCCCAGCCCTGTGGATATTGCTGAATCCCTGGTGACAGACTTCAGCTCTCTGTTCAGTGCCTTGATGATGACTTTGAAAGTTACCTTCCTGGCCTTTGTGATTTCCGTGATAGCGGGTGTTGCAGCGTCCCTGTTGTTTGTACAAAGCAAGTGGATTGAAGTCAGCCTGTTCCCATACGCGGTGCTGATGCAGGTAACGCCGGTTGTGGCCATTGCGCCTCTGATCATCATCTGGGTAGATGACACTACCTGGGCGCTGACCATCTGTGCGGTGATCGTTGCCATCTTTCCGATCATTTCCAATACCACGCTGGGGCTGCGCAGTGTTGATCCCAACCTGCTGAGCATGTTCCGTATGTACCGGACCAGTCGCTGGCAGGAACTGGTACGCTTGCGGATTCCCGGTGCACTGCCGTATTTCTTTGGTGGCCTGAGAATCAGCTCCGGGCTGGCGCTGATCGGTGCTGTGGTTGCCGAGTTTGTTGCCGGTACCGGTGGTGCCAAAGCAGGGCTTGCCTACATGATCCTGCAATCAGGCTACAACCTGCAGATTCCCAAGATGTTTGCTGCGCTGATTCTGATCACGTTGACCGGGATTATTCTATTTGCTGCTATGGTCTGGATGTCCGACAGGGCTCTTCGTAACTGGCATGAAAGTGCACTCAAGGTAGAACACTGAACATGTTGCGCCCCGCCGAATCCTTGCCCATGGCGGGCGCCGGCTACGCCTGGCGTAACGGATACCTGCTACTGGCCTTCACCGCTCTGACTTGGGGAATCAACTTTCCCGTTATGAAAATGGGGCTCGAATACAGCACGCCGCTCCTGTACACCACCCTTCGGATGCTCATTGGAACAGCTACCATGTTCGTGATTGCCGGTGCCATGGGCATTCTCCGTATGCCGCATCGCGCGGATATCCCCGTGGTTTTTTCAGTTGGCCTCCTCCAGAACATGGGGTTTATCACGCTGGTAACCATGGGCATGCAATTCATGCCAGCGGGCAGGGCGGCCATACTGGCTTACACCTCGCCAATATGGGTGGTTCCGGCTGCGGCGGTGTTTCTGGGCGAAAGGCTCACGGTTCCGAGGGTAATCGGAACGGCTCTTGGCCTGGTGGGCCTGATGGCCATCTTTAATCCTCTGGATGTTGACTGGAGTTCTGAGGGCACTTTATTCGGGGGCGCGCTGATTGTGCTGGCAACGCTGGTTTGGACAGCGGGGCTGATACATGTTCGCAAACACCAATGGCATGGCAACGTCTTGTCGCTTATTCCCTGGCAGTTGCTGTCCTCCCTGATCTTTCTTGTACCTTTGTCCCTGATTATAGAAAACCCGTCCAGCATACGCTGGGAGCCTGGTTTTCTGGTTAATATCCTGTTCAGCGGTGCTCTAGCTTCCGGCGTCTGTGTGGCCGCACAAATCGGGGCCATCCGATCCTTGCCCGCTGTCACCATGTCTCTGAGCTCCGCAGCGGTTCCGGCAGTGGGGCTTATTTCTTCAGCCATCCTGCTGGGGGAGATGCCGGGTTATCACGACGTGTTCGGGTTCCTGATGATTGGCCTGGGGATTGTCCTTGTCGGGCTGACCGACTGGCGGCTGGCGAGAGCAAGGGTATCTGGGTTGTTGAGGTGATATGAATATGCTCTCAGGATCAGTGAAAGAGTGGGTGTTACTCCTTACACTCGTGAAAAATTGGTAGGTGCTATAATCTGAGCGTGTAAACCAACTCTCAGTGGAGAATTACTATGGCGAAAAAGAAGGCAGAGCCCACCAGGGACAGCGCTGTGCGGCGGGAACTCAGAACCGCCAAGTATCAGATGCGCGTGGTCGAAGACAAAACCAAATACCGCCGCAATCGGGACAAGAGCGTACGGATGGAGGATTTTCGCAAGGCTGCCTGAAAGGTCGTTTTACGAAAATCCTTCGTTTGTGCTTTCCCTCGATATTCCTTCAAGTGCCGTGTGCTTGCTGCCTTTTTAAGCGAAACCGAAAAACGTAGGGTTCAGAAACAACAAAACCCGCACAAGGCGGGCTAAGTCATTGAATTATTGGTGCCCGGAGGCGGAATCGAACCACCGACACGAGGATTTTCAATCCTCGTGTTTATAATAAAAAACAACAATTTAGCGTTGGTGTGTGTAAGGGTTTGTGTAAGTTTTGTGTGAAATAACTGGGAAAATTTGGGCTAATTTACGTCAATTTGTTTGTGCCTTACCAAAGGTTTGCTGATTCAACAATGCCTTGAGGTGCTTTCAGGTCATCGATCTTTGATTAGACACTCAACGAACCCACCACCAGATGAATAGCAGCGGTCCGAATAGTAGGGACATGCCCTTGACCCAAATGGGCAGGGCATCCCATTCATCCCAGCTGTTGTAGACGTGTTCATTGAAGTTGCTGATACACAGCATCGACACCGCGAACCAGATGAATACAACTGTTACCGAAAGTAAGCTAATCAAAAACTCTCCTTATGCATTTGCAAGTTGAATCATCCGTCGTGCCAGTAACTCCCGCCATTCCTCACAAGCAGCCTTATCTGGAAGAAAAGCTTCAAGCCCACCATCTGCAAATCCAGCATTCACCATCAGTGCCACAAAGAACTGGTCCCGCGTGAGTTCAAGGGCATCCGCCCAATCTAGAAAATCTTGCCGGTGTTCATCTTTGAGGTTGGTGATAACTAAATTCTTGGTTTTTGCTTGTGTCATGGGTGTTCTCCGTGGGGTGACCGTGTATTTATGGTCACCCTGTCAGTCCTACCCCTGATCAGCTTCCTGATTTGTTATTCAAGCGAGCTTCAGCTTCGCTGTACGCGATTTCCCAAGTGTCGTCAGATTGGGGCATACCATTCGGGGCAAGTGGTGTTACACCCTCGTTACGGCGCTTCTCCGCGACCTTGGCAACGTGATCGGCTGATATTGGGTTAATACCTCGACGGCGGTCAGCAGCACACGCTATTGAATCGTTGTAAAAATCGTATTCTTCCGGAAATTTATCGATATGAATTTTCCTCGCAAGTGAAGCGATTTCGGCTTTCAGACGGTCTTCCCGATCAATCGCTTCAATTTCGGAGGTATTCTTTCCGGCGCGGGCTTTCTGGCGCTTGCGGGCTTCTTCAGCTTTAAAGCGGTTCATAGATGCACCTCACTTGATAGAAAACAGGAATGTCATGGCGTTGTGTTCGCTGGTCGTTAACACCCGTATATCGGCTGTCAGGGCGTCACGGCGCACGTCGAAGATTTCACACATGGGAAGCTGATAACGCAGTTCGGTGAACCACTGTCGGAAGAAAAATGAAATTCCGACATCCAAATCCAGATGACCAGAATGGATTAGCAATTCGACCCGAATAAAGGCTCCGGGCGAAAAACGTTGTGATGTGATTTTTGAATCTTCGGAAAATACGGGACTGCGGAAAATTAGTGCGTTGTAGATGTCGTGGCGAAAACCAAGAATCGTTGAATCAAAATCGTAGGTGATGGGCGTGAACCCGTGTTCCACCAGAATCGCGGGGAATTGAGAAGCAATCATTTGCGTACCTTTGGTTGTTGGCTTGCCAGATTTCTTTGCCAACCGGTATCGCAACTCAGGTCTCATTATAACCTAACTGGGGTTTCAGTTCAGTACGGAAGCATCACCCGCTGTGAGAACGTGACCGGACGTTGAGCGACTGGTTGTCCCAACGTCCTTCACATGGTTAAGCAGCTTTTGCCGAATAGCCCCCTTTTTCTAGTGCTGCCAATGCACCTTCAATGTGGCTGATAAGATTGTTGTCACCGGTTGCCAAGCTCCACAAATGGCTTTCCACTTGATCAGGCGAGCAACCGTGCTGGGTTACCAACGCGACCGCGAATGAATATACGACACCACGACGCCCACTGATCATGGCGTTAATCTCTGCTTTCCACGCTTCAATCGACTTGTGGTGTATTTCTTTTGATTTGGCATCCAGCTTGACCACCTTCGCTTGTGTCGATGGTTTGATTGCTGTGCGCAAGTATTTGTCAGGATCGATAGCATGGCGTTCTACGTCACGTGTAGTACAGCCATAAGCCTTAAAGTAGTGCCAGTCCGGATTCGCAGCATTCGTTGATGGAATATAAAAGGACTGAACCCCGTTGCGACAGGCACGATCCAGACCAGATGTTTCCTCATCAAAGCCGTTCAGTTCAAGACGATAAACGATAGAGTCGTACACTGCGTGATGAGCTTCCAGACTGGTTGCCGGTTGCTTGTACAGCATGATTACTCGAAAGCGGTTGGGCTGTTTTTCACTCCGGCTGAAACTGTTAAAAATCAGAAATGACCGTTTGTTCCCGCGTCCTGCTTTGTTCCAAAATATGTCGTTGAAGTCGTCAATGGAAAGTTCACCATTGTCGAAATCTAGGATCATCATCGATGATTCCAGAAAATTGACCTTCTGCCGGAAACCTTCGTCTTCGCCATTCCGCTTCAAAAAAACGGTAGAGTTGATCATAAAGTTGGATGTTTTATCTTTGATCACATCTTTCGAGAACGAGCGCATTAATCGCACAAACTCGTTTGGCTCGAAGTAGTCCAATGTAAACTGCTCTGTATCCGTGTCATAGATCGTCGGATGAAAGGTCACTGCGTACAACGGTGCGGAGCGAGCATCCTGTTCTGCCATCTTTTCGCGTAATTCCTTAGGAATTAAAGGGAATTCCTCAAAATGTGGCAAAACACGGCGAAGCCGTTTTTCTGCATTGGCTTGCCGATGCAGTTGACGAGCGGTTATGGCTTGCTTCTTCTCAAATTCCGGATCACCTATCCACTTCATTGAGACCGTGCCGAAGGCACGTGCCAGCCGCTCAGCGGCGGCATACTCTGGGACGATACATTCAATCACTTGCTTGGAGCTGGGATCACGAAGGGCTGTGCGCATCAGCGCCTGATAGATAACTTCGTGGATTGTCGAATCTTTGATCATCTCGTCATCCAGCCCTAGCTGATTCAACATGGACAGATGTCGTGGGGCGCGATTCAAAGCAACTGGGAAATAAATGAGGTTGTGATTCATGTACTCATTTAACCCATGAGAGATCACCGGGATCTGAATTCCATTGGAGTGCCCGCGAAGCTTTCCGGTATAGTCGTTATTGATGGCATACAGAAATTCACGGTCACCAATGTAATCCAGTGCCGCTTTGTCCAGCCCATCCATCCACGTGCGACCGCCTTCACCCAGTTCTTTACCAGCGAGGTACTTTGAGAATCCGCGCCCTTTGAGCAAGTAGTTGATGCGCAGCCGCTCACCAGTTTCTGGTGGGTGCTCAGTGAATCGAAGGTTTTGGTAAATCTGGCGATTACGTTTGAATTCAGTGTCGTGATATTTGAATAGCCACTGGTAGAGCAGTGAGTCTTCAATATTGGCACCCAGCAGGGTGTTGCCTTCAAACAACTTGGGGTTAAGCATCGAAAGAAAGTAGATGCGTGTGCAGGAACCCTTTTTGCCAAACTTGCGACGTTCACTGAAATCTGACCACGTTTTCAAGTCAACAAACACGTCCCGACAGGGCGTCAGCACGTCATTCAGGAACGAATAGATTGTTTTGGTCAGGTCATCCGGGCGGTTCAAATGACGTTTGAGCATATCTGGATCAACAGGGATGACGGTTGCCAGTGTTTCATTCACCGTTTCACCCAGCTGGACGTATTGGGTCAGTTCATCCATGTGCTGGCGTAGATCGATGGCGTAAAAATTATCCACCTGTGGGACTTCATCAATGATGACCTGCCAGTTTTGCCGGTTTTCAAAGAAGGGTAGGTTCTGATAACTCTGCCATGTGATCAGTAAAACCGTGCCGGATTCCTCTGCACAGGCTATTTGATTCATGATTGCACCCATTACATGGTGCTTATCCGTCTCACTGGTAATCAAAACTGGCTTCAAGCCGTGCTGTTCCAAATCGAGCGCGGTTTGATTTAACAGCTTGATTGAGGGGGCAACATACAACCTGTTGCAGCGTGTTCGTTGCTGCATCAGGTGCTGGCAGGTTGAATAGGTTTTTCCGCTGGAGCATGGCGCAGATACTATCCGCACCACATTGTCTGTATGTGGCATTTCTCACCTTTATTGTTGTTATTTTTTAGGTTGCCGCTGTTATCGCGGTCAAAAAATCATGACCGAGAATGCCAGGCAAGTCAAAGAAAAATCGCTTTAAATCAAATGTTTATAATTGAGTTCAGTCAACTTTAAAATTGACTGAATTCAACTTCCGGCTTTTTACATGAAGCTAAACGCCTAATCTGTTTCGATTCGGTACGCCGAAAACGGTGTCATCGTTGACTACAGTCAGCGAGTACACAATCAAACCTGTCGCATTAAACCCTGTTCTGGGGTAAAGTAGACACTTCTCCGATGAATCTAAAGTTATAAATGACACATGGCGAATTCATCCGAATAGGGAATGCCTAATGCAGTTCATTTATCGCCGTGTTTCAACCACCGACCAGAAATCTGACCGCCAGTTGCCAGGACTTCAAGCCGACCGAGAATTTGAAGACAAGCTGACCGGAAAGCATACCGACCGCCCACAACTTCAAGCCATGCTGGTGACGCTCCGCGCCGGTGATGTGGTGCACGTACATGAACTGTCACGACTCGCGCGCAACGTAAAAGACCTTTTGGAACTTGTGGAACGCATTACCGGTGCCGGTGCGACCATTCGCTTCCACAAAGAAAACCTCACCTTCCAACCTGAATCCAACGATCCATTCCAGCAACTCATGTTGTCGATGGTCAGCGCCATTGCACAATTTGAGCGCGAACTGATTGTTCAGCGTGTACGCGAAGGGGTTGCTATCGCCAAAGCTGAGGGGAAGTACAAGGGACGTAAGTCGCGGTTCACCGATGCGCAGGTGGAGCAGATACAGCAAGAATTTCAAACCACATCAAATAAAGTGGAGCTTGCCAAGCGATGGGGTGTCAGCAGGGGGTATTTGTATAAAATCGCGTCCAAAGCATAAAAAGGTGGTGATCCAGCATCACCGGCAAACACTCCTTCCTGTAACTAGGTGACGCCTATGCTGAGTAATACCGCGATTAATCAATCCTTCATCCATGAAAGTGCAATCATCCAGAACGCTCTCGACATTCTGGATTCAAGAATTAAGAAACCAACCAGTTACATCAAAAGCCCCAATGACACCCGTAACTTTCTACGTTTGAAGCTTTCTGAGTTGGAGCACGAAGTATTTGCCGTTCTGTTTCTGGACAACCGCCATGGTGTCATTGCCTACGAAGAAATGTTTACCGGTACGATTGATGGAGCAGCTGTATATCCGCGCGAAGTGGTCAAAACTGCACTTCGACACAATGCAGCTGCTGTCATTTTTGCCCATAACCATCCTTCAGGTATCACCAACCCATCCGAGTCAGACAAGCAACTCACCAAACGCTTAAAAGAAGCATTGTCGCTTGTGGATGTTAGGGTGCTAGATCACCTGATCGTCGGTCATGACATCACTTCGTTTGCTGAACTGGGGTTGATGTAGTAAACCAAAGCTTGATAACAGGGAGACAGCTATGAACGACAGCGCACTTCACCAAGCATGGAAGCATATGCAGGTTCACGATTCCGGAATCATCACTGCACGGTGCGAAAAATATACTGAAGAAGACCATGCGAAACGGAATTTGTCGCTGATAGCCAAATTACGCCACCTCGGATACTTCACCTTGAAGGTGAACGGTTCATATATTGAGTGCCATGGGTCGGATCATGCCAGAGAACTAGACGCCGTTTTGTTATTGGTGGTTGATATAGCTGATTCTGGTTGCCTTGAACAAAAACTGTGTGAGCTGGGTGCAGAGTTTGAGCAAGACTCTATCCTTTTTGTTCATGCCGGTGGGTTAGATGGAAAGCTGATTGATACAAGCCCGCGTTCCATTGGGGAAGTCAAAAAACTAAGCAATCCGCTCTTTGATGAAAACGGAGAAGTCGTAAATCATGATGGTCATCCGTTTTCACTATCTGGGGACAGTCGCATCATCCAGCCGCCGGGTACTCGAAATGGAAAATGGGGATGCGCAGTTGCTGCAAAAACGAAGTGGGAAGAACTGGACGTACCGCAGTAAACCTGTCCACCTGCGCAGTGGACAGGATCGTTGAGTAATTTACCCTAATCCGTATTCCTCAATTGAAAAGTGCGTTTACATGCAGGGGCTAAGCATCAGTGGAGCTATGAACTGCATTGCTTCTGCTTCAGACATACTGTCTGTAAGTCGGTCTGCTTGACCTGTGCCATCAGTATGTTTCATGAACTTTTCATAGTCGTCATCCGACCAACCTGACTGCTCTAAATGCTGGGTCATGCATTCAACGCTGTTCTTATAGTGGGGGGAGTTTTTGAACATGCTGACTTCCGCTGGAGACCCGCCAGCGGTCATTCCGCCCAAAAACGCTTCAGCGGTCTTTCGGGGTGCATCACTGGCAGAACAACCAGATGCCAAGAGTGTTGATGCCAGCCCAGCAGCCAAGACGACTTTTTTCATATTTTTCATGACGTTCCTTATTAGAAAATACTGCTCAAACAGCAAGCTAACTGTAGCAGGTTACTCCGAACGTACATAGTAGTCTGTAGATTAGTAGTGTTCAGAAGGTTGCAATTGTTCGACACCTTGATTGAGGTCAACGACAGTTGCAGAAAGAAGCTCAGCAAAGTAAAAACAAGCCTTGCAGCCCGGAGTTGCTGGATACACTGGCGACCAACATTCGCTGGTACAGAAAAGAAAAAGGGCTTAGTCAGGAAAGGCTGGCGGAACTGGCGGGAATGCACCGAACGTTCATCAGCTTGATTGAGCGTCGCGGGCGAAATGTCACACTCGGTGTGGTAGAGGCTATCGCTGTGCAGTTGGGGGTGGACGTGCCCACCCTGCTTTCGAAAAATAAAGGAACTAGGCTTGATGAAAATTCAGGCTGAAACGCATGGTAGCTTTTATCGTCATTTTCTAATCGCGATTTAAGAAATAAATTATTAGGTATTTTTTAATTTAACTGGCACGGAAAGTTGAAGTGGAAGCGTCATCCGAATGATGCTTCCACTTCAATATAGAATTGATTATTGGATGCTAATTTGCTGACCCGCCATCTCTGATACTAAGCTGAAGTATTTTGCCTCATCTTCACGAGAATTAAGGTTAAAGGCTCGATCACTATAATCTTCAGCCATGTTCAGATGCTGCAATATCTCAGACTCTTTTTTCGATGTGGCTGAGTAAACAAAGTAACATCCAGTATCGTCACCAAGGCGCTTTTTTCCCTCAACGAATGTCATGACCTTCATTGCTGTTTCTTTAAATTTAGCTGTAATGTCATTGACGTTAAAGTCAATTACTTCAGATATATGATACTTGCCATTTTTGAACATGAAATCAGCAAAGAATCCCGGTGCACCTTCAATCGGGTAATTAGGAATTATTTTGTGTTCTGTTATTTCACTCTGATCTTTTCCTAAAACCTTCATTGTCTTGAATCTGCTTTTTATTTTTGTATGAAGCCTTGATTGAACTTCACCTTTCTCTCTCGATGAAAATGGTTTTACGAGGTTGTTAAATAGTGCGGAGACTTTTTTTTCATATTGACCGATATCATCAATGGAGAAGGCTGATCTTTCTGATATAAATACGCCCCCATTAAATGACTTTATGGTTTCATGTTGCAGCTTAGAGTTTTCGATTCCCGAAGTCACTTTCTTATAAAGTTCTTTTACTGCAAGGATGTGCTCATAATTAGCCACTCCATCAAGAATTCGGGCTTTGGCAGGAGCGTTGAGGACTCTAACGTCCACGCCTGTCGGACGATAGACCACCAAGCCAATGTTGAGTATTTCACCCCTTTTGGGGTTTGGCATATATTTTATTAATGTAAAATCAAACCAATGCATTAGTTTACGCTCCCTTTAAGTATGCCAACCCTTTCCTGCATTGATCCATCAGCCCACCAATTTAAGAAATCGTTTCTTTCGTTGCTGTTAAGCCACTGTTCTGGAATTAGTGATAATATTTGATCGATGGTGTCTTTTGGAATTCGAGAGATTTCGTCAAGAGTGTTCTGTGTAACTATCTTGTCAAACATGTCAAACTTCTTAATCGTTACATGACAACGGTATGTGTTCTGAACCGGATCACTCGCTGATTGGTAGTCGAAGGGTGCAAAGGCGTACCAAGCCCGACTATAATCATATGCAAGGGCTATCGTAGAATTGTAGCCGCCGCGAAACAAATAGTTTCCAAAGTGTCGGTCAATATTGTTAATAAAAATATCAAGGGCGTAGACTTTGCTAAAAAAGCTTTTTAAGCCTCGAACAATAATTTCCCCTTGTAAAATCCCAAGAATGACCTGTTGATTTCTTATGTCTAAAGCGCCCCCTTCCCACATAGACCCGAAAGCCAAGGATTCATCTCGCATTTTTATAATATTGTACTCTGGGGTCGCAATCTGGAGTTCGCGCGCAAGTTCATAACTAAATAGTTCCGAGCTTGGTATGTGTCCATTGCCTTCATTCACCGTTTTAATGGCATAGTCCTTGCCGTTGGTTGCTGTCCCAATCGTCTGGCAATCAGCGGTGCCGATATCATTTCTATATATCTCGGTAAGCTCAACCGGAAAAAGCAGTCTTTGTGCCGCATTAGCAGCATTTGAAGAGTGCTGTTCTGTTGCTTTTGACGTTGCTTCCTTGGACATTACCGTAAGTCCTTAATTGTGGTTTGCTGTTGTGGTCTAGATGGTAAGCTGGGGCGCTTTATCCCGCAACCACTCCCGGCACTTTTGGTATTCAGGCATAACCCGCGCCATCTCCCGCCAGAACTCTGGTGAGTGATCATGGCGTATCAGATGGCATAGTTCGTGAATTACCACGTAATCCACCATCCGGTTGGGTGCCATCATAATCAGCCAGTTGAATTCCAGCTTGCCTTTGGCGGTGCAGCTACCCCAACGGGATTTAAAAGTGCGTATCCCAACACCGGCATGTTCCACCCCAACCACCGGAGCGAAGCGTTCAACTTTCTCGGTTAGCTTCTGTTCAGCCTGTCGTTTGTACCAACGCACAAGGGCGTTACGGATCATATGAGGCTGTTCGTTGCCGCCGGGTAGGGTTACCACCAAACGCCCATTCAACAGCTTCACGGGGGCGAAGTTGCCCGTTTCAACCTTCAGCCGGTAGTTACGCCCCAAGTATGGAAACGCCTCACCCGAAACATACTGCTTGGTGCTGGCAGGATTCAGTTCCCGTTGAAGTGCAATCTTTTCTTTGATCCATTGGCGCTTGGTAACCAACAACTGATCAATTTTTTCCGCACTGGTGTTGACCGGCACCACAATGGATACCGCACCTTCTTCCACCCGAATATCCGCCGATTTGCGCCGGTTGGTGCGGATAACTTCGGCAATGAAGCCGTTGCCGTCGCGATATTCAGAACCAGAATCACTCGCCATCGTTATCATGCGCTCACTTGGCACCGAAGCGGGTTTGTGCCAGTTCCATAAAACGATCCTGCACCACGGTCACAATGGCTTTATCACCAAACGAACAATCCAGAACCGCACGTTTGATTTCTTTCTTCATTCGCTTCACTTCATCCAGTTTGCTGAAGAAATCCACAATTTGCGTAGCTTCATCAAACATGCCCACCAAGTCTTGGCTGGTCTGTTTGATTTCATCGTGTACGGCTTCACTGATGGCATCGTCGCCACTGTGGGCGGTCACTTCTGACATCAGAATGTTGTAGAAGGCGAACTCCGTATCCGTCAGTCCCAAATCGTCAGCGGCTTGTGTTCGGGCTGTTTCGATGTTGTTTCTGAATTCAAACAGCAATTCCGCTTGTTGATCCCACTTGCCGTTGGTTTTTTCAATGATGTCCCGTAACCGCAAACTCAGTGATCGATAATATTCGGGGTCTTCGTCCAGATTCACGGTAATGTGGTGCTTGATGGCGCTTTCGATTTCCGAGGCGCGGGATTCCGGTGATTTGATCTGCTCCACCGTCTCCTTGAAGTTCGCTGCCATCAGGTCCACGGGTGGAATTTTTGGGTCTACCCCGGTGCTGATGATGTGCTCATCCACCAGCTGGCGGACTTTCGCCCCGGCATCGCTGATGTTCAGTCCGGGGTCACGGTAGCGATTTCGTGCCGCATTCTGAACCTTACCCCATAACTTCAGGTCCGGGATAAAGGGCTTGGCGGCAGTATCCGGCAGAATTACATCCATCTGCTTGGCGAATTTCTTGAATGCCAGTTCGAACTGCTGACGGGTGTCTTCGTCCTTCAGGTGCAGGACGTAATCATCCACATCCGTGCCCTTAGCACCGGCAAAGATCGCAGCCACACGGGTGTGAGCCGCCTTCAGGCGCGGTATTTCATCCTTCAGCGTGTGGTAGGTGCCTTCCACGTCTTCACTGCTGAACTGGTTCAGAGCGTCGGTCAGATAATCTGAAAGCCCATAGTAATCCACCACGTAACCGCAGGCTTTGCCCTTGTAGGTCCGGTTCACCCGCGCGATTGCCTGCATCAACGTGTGGTCCTTCAGGCTCCGGTCGATGTACATCACCTGGGCAATGGGGGCGTCAAAACCGGTCAGCAGCATATCCTTCACGATCAGGAAACTGGTGGGGTCTTCCTTCTCTTTATCCGTACCCAGTGGCTTGGTGAAGTTCCTGATCACCTGCTTTTGGTGGGCGCTGTCGGTGTACTGGCTCAGGTATGCCGGGTCGTTATGAGTGCCGGAGATAATCACTTCGGAAGGGGGCGCTTCCAAGTCGTCCAGGGTCTTTTTGAATACCGTGGCAGCATGGCGGCTGCCCACCACAATCATGGCTTTGAAGCCGTTGGGCTGAATCTTTTCCCGGTAATGCTTCAGCAGGTCGATACACACCCAGTGAATGCGGGCAGGGGCTTCGCGTACCGCGCGCTCCACACCATACTTCTTCTTGATTTCCCGCTTTTCGTCGTCGCTTTTGTCTTTGAAGTACTCTTCAAACAGCGCGTCCAGTGAATCACCCACCACATCGCTCTGAACCTGGCGACCTTCGTAGATGATGCGCACCGTGGCACCGTCATCCACGGCTTCGTTGATCTTGTACTTGTCGATGTAGCCGCCGAAGGCTTTGTCCATCTTCTGGGATTTCAGCAGCGGTGTGCCGGTAAAGCCGATCTTCGGGGCGTTGGGCAGGGCGGCATTGATGGTCATTGCCAGCCCGCCAAACTGGGTGCGGTGGGCTTCGTCCGCCAGCACAATGATCTTGTCACTGGGGTTCAGGTTGGTAAAGTCGCCTTCCGCTTCGGCATCCTGAAACTTCTGCACCATGGCGGTCACAATGTCGGAAGAATCTTTGGACAGCAGTTCCTTCAGCTTAGCCACGGAGCCAGCGTTGTAGATGGTCTCATTCTGGGCATCGCGGAAGGTTTTGGACAGTTGCCCGTCCAACTGGGTGCGGTCGGTGACGAACACCAGCTTGTACTGCTTCAGCTCCGGGTCACGGCGCATCTTCACCGCCAGCATGACCATCGTCAGGGACTTTCCGGAGCCTTGGGTATGCCAGACTACCCCGGACTTTTCTTTACGTGTGGTGCCGTTCTTAAGGCGTTCTATGACCTTGTTCACTGCCCGGTATTGCTGATACCGCGCCACCTTCTTGATCAGGCGACCATCCTCCGGCTCAAACAGGACGAAGTTCTGGATCAGGTCCAGAAAGCTGGCGGGATTGAACATACCGGCAAGTAATCGCTGCAGAGGGGTAACGTCATCGGAACGGATGTCGGGATCAAGATCGACACCGGACGCAATTTTCTCCGCTGCAACCAGATACTCAGGTGATGGGATATCGCTTACCTTGTGACTGCTAAGGGTGGTGGTAGCGGGCTGTTGCACCATCGCCCTAATATCCGCATCGGTATACGGGTAAGCATCCTTCCAGTCGCCGTAATGCTGGGCGCTGGAACTGATGGTGCCCACCTTCGCCTGGTCCCGGCAGGTAGACACCATCAGCTGGTTGTACCAGAACAGCTTCTGGGCACCTTCGTCGTCTTCCGGGGTGCGCAGGTTGGCGTACCGGCGCAACTGGTTAATGCCTTCGGCTACCGCGTCGGCAACATACGGCGATTTGCACTCAATCACCGCCAGCGGCAAGCCGTTCACGAAGCAGACAATATCCGGGATGATGTTCTGATTGATGCCTTCAACCTTGAACTGGTTGGTGCACAGGAATTCGTTGTTCTCAGGATTGTCGAAGTCGATGACCTTGACGGTCTGCCCCTTGCGACCGGCACCCAGGTCCTGTTCAACGGACAGGTAGTTCACCAGCAGGTCGTAAATGGACTGGTTGTATTCCATCAAACCCGCATGATTGGGGTGGGTGAATTCGCGAATGACTTTGCGCAGATTCTCGTCACTGATCCACGGGTTCAGCCGGACCACGGCAGCTTCCAGGCGCTTGGACAGCACCACGTCTCGGTAGTAGCCCCTTTCACCAACCGGTGCGCCATCAACAGGCAATACCGGCGCAAGGTCTGCACCGGGCACGTAGGTCCAGCCAAGGCGGGTTAGTTGATCAATGGCGGGCAGTTCGACTTTTTCGACTTCATCCTGAAACATAACGGGGCGGGTGCCGTATCAGGCAACCGCTGACTCCTTTTGATCGACTTTGACTCGGACCTTGCCGGTTAACAGGTCTTGCATGAGGGCTTTTTTGAGCTGCCTTAAGTCAGCTAATTTTCTTGTAGTTATATCAATTTTGGCGGAAATAGCCCCAATAGCCGCAACAATTTGGTCTTGCTCGACTTTTGGTGGGACTGAGATCAGCAGGCTAGCCATATCTTTCCAGTAGATAGCGGCAACACTTGTTGTTCCGGACACCAACTGCGCTAACGATTGAAGACTCGTTGGCAGATTCAGAAAGTAGCCTACGAAAAACGAATTCATCGAATTGTAAAAACGAAGTCGAAGTAAGTTATTGTCATAGGTAACTGAATTTGACATTCCGACATAGTTCGCACTTTTTCCAACCAACTCGGGGGTGTTCCGTGTATTGAACAATAAGTCACCATGTTGAAGTAGCAATGGTTCGATTTCTGAAGAATATGAAACCCACTCTTGCTTTGAGTAGACGACCTCGCCATTTAAAAGGTTGCCCATTTTCAGAAGTAAAACGTTCTGGTCCCCTTGCCCCCTCAGGGTGGTCCCAAGTACTTTTGATTGCACGATTTCGCTGAGTGGCACCACAGCCCAGCTTTCGGGTATCCGCCCCACCGGCGAATCCTTAAACTCCGTATGCCCGATCCCTTTGGTCAACAACTCCTGCATCATGCCGGTTTTTAAGTCTTTCAGCTTGTCGATCTGCGCGCGTGTTTTTTCGATCACGTCATCGACGGATGAAAGGATGGTTGCGATTTTTTGTTGTTCGGGGAGTGGGGGAATTAAAGTTGGTATATCCTCCATCTGTGCTTGGTTTACAGATGGTACGGCACCCCCTTGAACGATTTCTCTGAGATCAACTTCCTGAAGCACGTAATATAGGAAATTATTGTCGTCGCTGTTGGGTATTGCAGCCATCATGTTGTTATCAATAGCTGTTTCGCGAGTAAGTATGCGACGTCGATTTAATAAAAGTGCAGCGCCTACTTTTGCGAATACGACCGAAGATGCGGGGAATAACTTTATCTTAGCCTCAATCTTCGTTGCCTGATCAATCCAATGATTTGCGTTGGTGATGAAACGATGATTGCCATCAATATTCATATCACTGACTTTGATAAAGGGATACTCGCCTCTTCGTCTTCCTTGGTATTTTTCTTTGAATGCACTTCCGCCAGAAAATTTGCAGAGTTCTCGAAGGCTCGCTGCTTCCCAGTCGTTTGGAACTGTATTACTCATATCCCAGCTCCTTCAGATACGCCTTCATCGCATGCTCAGCTTCCGCCACCTGTGCATCCAGTTCGCTCAATGACACGCTGTACTTGTCCCACCAACGTTCCAGCTGGGTGATTACCTTGGCGTCGGTATCGCCCACGACTTTACGAATGGCGTCTTTGGTATCGATCTCCGGTTTGAAGTCGTAGTACTCTCCATGCGCTGAAGGCTCTCCATCCCGCTTTACGAACACCGTGGACACGTCGAAGTCTTCCAGAATTTCTTCCCGGATGTACTCGCTTTCCACTTCCCGCACTGGAATGCCACCGTGCAGGATGGCGCGCACGTCGAAGATTTCCGGGGGCGGGCTGGTGTCTGCGTAGCGGCGGATGTTCAGGTTGTAATCGTTTTCGGCAATTTCAGCCAGGGTGACGACTTTGGAATAGCGTTTGATCTCTGCGTAGTCGTCGAAGGTCTGGACGATCTTTTCAATGTCCCGCTGGCGGAGCTTGTTCTGGTTCTTGCCTTCTTCGTATTCCAGTTCGCTGTTGATGAACAGCACCTTACCTTTACGCTCTGCCGGTTTGTTTTTGTTGATGATCAACAGGCAGGCGGGAATGCCGGTGCCGTAGAACAGGGCGGCGGGCAAGCCAACCACGGCTTCCAGCAGGTCATCGTTCAGAATGCCCTGGCGAATGGCTTTTTCGCTGGCACCCCGGAACAGAACGCCATGGGGCATCACCACGCCCATCATGCCTTCAGAATTAAGACTGGCGATCATGTGCTGAACGAATGCTAGATCACCGGCATCCTTGGGGGGTGTGCCGTAGGGGAAGCGACCATAAGAATCACTGTCCGCTTCTTCCTTGCCCCACTTCTTCAGGCTGAAGGGCGGATTGGCAATCACCCGGTCAAAGGTCATCAGCTCACCGCCATGGGTATGCTGCGGATCACCGAGCGTGTCACCTTTGCGAATGTCCGCACTGTAGACCCCGTGCAAGAACATGTTCATCTTGCAGATAGCCCAGGTGTTCAGGTTCATCTCCTGACCGAACAGGGACAGGTTAGACGGGTTTTCACCGTGGGTCGCCAGATAGTTCCGGGTCTGCACCAACATGCCGCCAGAGCCTGCTGTGGGGTCGTATATTCGCATCCCCGCTTCGGGTTTGAGCAGCGACACCAGCAATTGCACCACTTCGGATGGTGTATAGAACTCGCCGCCTTTCTTACCGGCGCTGTCCGCGAACATCTTGATCAGGTATTCGTATGCCGTGCCTAGTAGGTCCGGGCGTTCAAAGTCTTCGTTGCGCAGGCGGTAACGGCTGAAGTGGCTGAGTAGGTCCCGCAGCTTTTTATCAGAAAGTTTATTCTTGATGTTGAAGTCGATGGATACCAACACGCCTTCCAGTGAGGCGTTGTATTCTTCGATGGCTTCAGTGGCTTTATTCAGTTCCGCGCCGATGTCGTGTTTCAAGTCCTTGATCGCATCCCAACGGGCAATGGGCGGTATATAGAAGGTCTTATCGTACTCGTCTTCATCGTCTGCCAGTTCACGGGCTTGGGCATCAGTCTTACCTTTGCCAACGTAATACTGAACCACGCCTTCACGGGCTTCATCAAATGCGTCTGACAGGCGCTTAAGGAACATCATGCCGAAGATGTAGTCTTTGAATTCGGATGCATCCATGTTGCCGCGCAAGATGTCGGCGGTTTCCCATAGGAAGGATTCTAGCTGTTGCAGGGTGATGTTGTGGCTCATTCAATAGGTTCCATTTACTGCAATGATCATGGGTGGTTGTGGGTGCCCATGAGGATAAAAATGCCTTTGAGTGTAGCTGTGTGGGCATATGCGGGCAATGTGTGGAAATGATCAGGCTAGTGGGTGCGAACGACAGGCAGTGTCGCGCAGAAGTTAAAAGCTGAACGTAAAAGTGTGTAAACGGCGAACCAAGGTTGCCGAACAATGGGGGCAGAGCAGGGGGAGTTAAAAGATTCTCTAAACAGTCCTAAATCCAGTCTGCATCGAATTCTTTTTCCTTGTTTTTTTCTCGTTCGATCAAGGCTTTTGTCTTTTTGTATTCTGCAATATCAGTGTCTTGAAGTACGCGCGCGTAGTGATTTTCTATAATTTTTACGGAGTTTCCTGCCTTTAGTGCGATTTCATTAAGGTTCATTCCTTCACATATCTGATTACAGATGAAGCTGTGACGTAACGTGCTCCTGCTCCGACGATTCATGTTTTTGTCGTGCTGTATTTTGTGTTTTTTTACTATTTCATTGAACTTTTTTTTGTGATCGGACGGGAAGACAAGCGAATTGGAGTTGTCTCTTATGTTTAATCCGCGCCGCTTCATGATTCTCTCAACTACTTGACCGCTTCCGTCTACACCGGTAAAGCGACGCCCATCTGTTTTGCGTCCGTCCTTTGAATGAAGGTGGATGATGGCAAGCTTAGCCTTTGTCCGCCTGTTTCTCTCAATTTTTTCTATTTCATTAAAGGTGAGGGTGCTCAGTTCTTCAGTGCGAAGTCCGGTAGACAGTGCAAGGTGAACGTAGTCGCGCAAGCTTTCTGCATGCTCAATTTCATTCTTGCGTTTACGTTCATATTTTTTCTTAACATTTTCGTCTAGCGCGTCCAGTAAGATTTTCTGTGCGCGTAGGTTGAACCACACAAGGGGTTTACGTGGTTTTCGTTTCCTGCCTCGTGAATGTCGTTCTAATACTGGGACTTCATGAATCACCTGCATATCCACCCCAGCATTTAGGCACATGCGCATCGCGCTTTTGATGTAGTCCAGTGTTCGGGGTGCTAGATGTGGTTTTTCAGAAATTACCTTGGCGCGGTAGGTCATCCACGTTTCTAGGTTGATGGACTTGATGGGCTTGGAGCCTAGAGACGGGTCAATTTCGCGGAGATAATAGTTCTCTAGGGTTTCCCATGTACTTTTTTGTGTAAACCCTTGTGCGATGTCTTGCAGATACTGGGTTCGGGCAAAGCGGTAGCAGTCGTGAACGGTAGTTTCTGGTGTGAGTGATACACGTTCGCCCTGTTCAACTTTGTCGCTTACTCGCTGGAAGTCCTCAAATGCGACTATGCAAGCTTGTTTAAAATCGGAGCAATGGGCTGATTTTCGGTGATCGAATGGTTTGCCGTTTGGTTGGGTGACGTAAAAGCGGTATTGCCAGACATTCGCTGTCTCGTTGCGCTTGTACATCTGGATTTTATTTTCGAGGGGATGGGGTGTTTCACATGCCATCTTACACACGTCCAATAGCCTAGGGGTGGCTCAATTCTAACGTGTGCGAGTGTGTAAGTCTTGTGTAAGGACTTGAGGTTTTTCCTTTAAAATCTAAGTCATTGATTTTAAAGGAAAAATGGTGCCCGGAGGCGGAATCGAACCACCGACACGAGGATTTTCAATCCTCTGCTCTACCAACTGAGCTATCCGGGCAAGTTGCCATACTGCTGTGCAACGGGGCGCTATTAAACCGGTTTCGGTGTGGTGAGTCAAGGCCGGCCCGGAAAATTTCTGAATCTTTTCAGGGTTGATCAGGCTTTGATCAAACCGGTCTTATTTCTCCGGCGGTACGTAGCCTTCGGCTTTGTCGAAGGGTTCGTTATTGAAGAAACGCTCCATCTGCGCCTGCAGGTATTTACGGGTGTTGGGGTCCATCAGGCTCAGGTGTTTTTCATTGATCAGCATGGTTTGCTCGTGCTGCCATTCTTCCCAGGCCTGTTTGGAAATGTTCTCGTAGATGTCCTGGCCTTTTGCGCCTGGCATTGGCGGGAAGTTCAGGCCTTCCAGCTCTTTCTGGTGTTTGCGGCAGAAAACGGTGCGGCTCATGATCGCTCCTGTTGTCATAGATAAGTGGCTGGATGATAACAGATAGTGCCGGTTGAGCGAGTGGGCGCGGGGTGATTGGGACAGAGTTATCAGAGCAGGGTGGTTTGTTCCGGATTGGTGAGCAGCGTGCGGATTGGCGCAGGCAGGCCAAGGGTCAGTGCTTCGTGCCTGTGCAGCCATTTTTGCTGCGCATCATCCTTCACGTTATTTTGCCCGGTCACGTCCAGCCGGGCCGGCTGGATGTGGAGGTGATAATGGGAAAACGTATGGCGGAAACTGCTGATCAGCTCCGGTTCTCCGCAGTTAAATCCAAGGCTCTGTTCACAGGCTTCCTGGAGCTCCTCCGCACCATAAGCCGGGTCCAGTTCCGGTAAGCTCCAGAGGCCACCCCAGATACCGCTGGGCGGGCGACGCTCCAGCAGGATCCGGCCTTCGTGATCTTCCAGTATGACCATCCAGGTGGTTTTTTCAGGTTTCGCTTTTTTAGGTTTGGAGCCGGGGTAGAGGCTGGTCTCATCTCTGGCGTATGCGGTGCAGCCTTGTTGCAGAGGGCAATCATTGCAGGCCGGTCGGCTGCGCGTGCATACCATCGCGCCCAGATCCATGATGCCTTGGGTATAGTCCCGTACACGTTCGTTCGGTGTATGTGCCTCGGCGTGTTCCCAGAGCTTCTTCAGCACGGGAGCTTGCCCGGGCCAGCCGGGAACGGCGTGATAGCGGGCCAGTACCCGTTTCACATTGCCATCAAGAATGGCTGCGCGCTTGCCGTATGCCTGGGCAACAATTGCGGCTGCAGTGGAGCGGCCGATGCCGGTGAGGCTTTCCAGCTCATCCTGTGTGTCGGGGAAAGTACCGCCAAAATCCTCCACAACAGACACGGCGGCTTTTTGCAGATTGCGTGCACGGGCGTAATAGCCCAGCCCGGACCAGTGGCTGAGCACGTCATCGACCGGCGCCTTTGCAAGGGACTGCACATCCGGGAAGCGTTCCATGAAGGCCTGGAAATAGGGGATAACAGTTGCAACCTGGGTTTGCTGAAGCATGATCTCGGAAACCCAAACCCGGTAGGCATTGCGGTTGTGGTGCCACGGCAGGTTATGCCTGCCGTTTTGGTCGTACCATTCCAGAAGGCTTTCAACGAACCTGTCTGCTATCACTTGAACAGGCCTTTGAGAGCATCTTTTACCTTGTCGCCCGCACCCTCGCCGAGCTTCTCTTCGAGTTTTTCGCGAGCCTTCTCTTCAACTTTTTCTTTGGCTTTGTCCACTTCTTCGTTGGCCTTTTTCCGCGCGGCGTTTGCTGCAATGTCTTTCAGCGCGTCGCGGAAGCGCGAGCCATCAAAGGAGCACAGGCTGGCTGCGCCGTCCGAGAAATCACCTCGGCACTCGACCGGAATAACAACGTCTTCGACATATTCGGTTACCCGGCAGGCGTTATCGCGATGAATTTCGCCAACAATCCGCAAGCCCAGTTCGTAATCAACCAGAGACTGCTTCATATCAACGGTGCCCTTACCTTCGAGCTTCATGCCTGCCAGCGACGCGATCAGGTTCGTGTTGTTGAAAGTGTTGCCGTTGATCTCCAGGGTGCCGCGCATGTCGTTGAACGGGGTCGTGTCGCCCCAGTCATCAGTCGTCAACTGCTCCTGATTAACCAGCGCAATACCCTGGCAGGCCATGCGGGTCAGGTTCATATTACGGAACTGGCCTTCAGCAAGATTGAAGCTGATCTGCCCATCTGCCTTGTCCCGCAGAACCGAGATACGGTTCCCGGAGGTGGTGGCGTTTATTTTGAGGTTGGCACCACCAGACAGCATGGTGACTTCCGCCACATCAGCCAGCATTGGAAGAGTCTGCACATTGCTTACATCGGAGTTGATTGACCACTTCGGGGTATCGCTGCGGGCATCAATGGTGGCTTTGGCGCCAAAGCTGCCCTCGTAAAGTTTGCCGCTGAACTCGTCTACTTTCAGCAAGCCGTTGCTGGCAGTTGTGCTGGCTTTGATTTCGTTGATGGTCAGGTTGCTTACAGTCAGTTCGCCCAGCCCGAAATCGATATCCAGCAGCAGGCTGCGCAAGGTTTCCAGTGGCAGAAGGTCGCCCTCCGGAGCCGTTCCTGCCGTCTGTGCGGGAGCATCGTTGGCACTTTCCGTAGCCGTCTCGCCTTCAACCTTTGGCGGCAGGTAGCGATCTGCGTTGAGCTTGTCGCCCTGAAGATTAAATACAATGCCGCCGTTGTCGAGGTTATAGCTGCCGGAGCCTTTGAATGTGGTGTCATCCAGTTTGATCACGAGATCTGACAACGCTGGCTTACCCGCATCGCCGCCAATGCTGGTCGAGAACGCGAGAGCCTGCAATACATTTTCATCAGTCGTTTCAACGGCGGGTTGCCCCAGGTTTTCGAGCAGGTCCTTGAGGGAAAACTCGGCGATGGCTATTTTGCCTTGCACGGTTGGCTTGTCGCCAAAGCCCTTAACATCAAGATTGGTTTCCAGTGTCAGGTTTGCGAGGCTGGCGGTGAAGTCACTCAGCGTCGCCGTTTCGTTTTCCAGGTTGGCTTTGGCGGAACCGCCCAGGTTGGCCGTTACCGATTTGCCGGCAAAAGCTTCGCCGTTCATTTTGAATTCGGCGTCCAGGCCGGAAACGGCAAAGTCGTTCAGCGCTTCGTTGGCCGCCAGGCGGGCCTGGATGCTCCCGTCTACAGAAAACTGTGGTTGCGTTGTTTCTACGCGAAAGCCAACTTCAAGCGGGAATTCAGAGCCCAGAGTAATGTTGCTGGCGTTTACGGTGAAATCTTCAAGTGTCACCGTCTGGCCGGTTTGCAGGTCGCTGTAATGTACCTGTGCATTGCTGATCTGGACGTTCTCGATATTGAAATTCAGAGGCTCACTGCTGCCTTGCCCGTCGCCGGTTTCCGTGGTGGCTGGTTGTTCTGGCTCGCTGGCAACGTCCTGTTTGTCCTTCTGCGCGACACCGTCTGCTGGCTCCGGCATGATGCGAGTCCAGTTGCCTTCACCCTGTTCATTAACCGTCAAGCGCGCGTCGAGGCCATCCAGAACGAAAGTGCTGACCTGCGGCGACATGGCAATCAAAGACCAGAAGTCGACCTGTGCGACCAGTTGTTTCAGTGCAATCAGGCGCTCGCCATCCAGGGTGGCCTCGACATCGTTCAGCTCAAGCCCGAGTGGAATAAAAGACCATCCGATATCGCCGTCCAGAATCAGGTCCAGGTTGGTTTTATCCTCAACCACTTTTTCGATTTGCGGTTTGTAATCGTTCGGGTTGATAACGGCCATGGCAATAGCAATCGCGCCGATGGCGAGAACAACAAGTGCAACGATGGCGATCAGCGCATAACGTATGGCTTTCATGATTCAGGCTTCCTTTCTTGGTGCGGGAGCTTTCAGGATTCAAAGCGAATCCGGGCGCGAATATGCTAAAGGATAACGCAGGGTTAACAAATTAACAGGGCGGGAGTATGACAATGCCGTAGTGTTAGGCCAAAATGCACCCATTGTTTTCTGGCTCGACTGTTACGCTTCAAGATAAAAAGTGGTTCGCATAAACATAATAAGGAGTTCGCTGTGGCTATTACTGTGTCGATTGAACTGAACCGGGAACTTGAAATTCCGGGTAGCTATGATGAGGTTTTTGCGCTGCTGGCGGATGTGCCTCGCTCTGCAAGTCATTTTCCGAAAGTCCACAAACTGACCGATCTGGGCGACAATATCTACCGCTGGGAAATGGAAAAGGTGGGTATCGACAAGCACGCAATCCAGTCCATATACGCCAGCAAGTACTATTCGGACAAGGAGGCTGGAAAAATTACCTGGGAGCCGGTGAAAGGAGAAGGTAACGGTCTGGTGCGTGGATCCTGGACGTTGGCGGCAAAAGGCGACAAGGCGACGGCCGCGAAATTCCAGACCAGCGCCGAACTGACACTGCCATTGCCCGGCTTGCTGAAACTCGCTATCAGCCCCGTTATCAAGCACGAGTTCAACGGTCTGGTGGATACGTATATGAACAATTTGAAGAAGGCTTTCTGATTTTTTTGCAGGCAGACTGGCTATCGTGCCGATTAACCCCGCTATGGGACTCCTGAGGGCATAAAAGGTATAATCCCGGAATGAAGTTTTCCGGCGTTGTGCCACCTCAATTTGCTACGGAGTCCCCATGGCCGAACGTAAGGCTCGGGTAGAACGAAATACCCTTGAAACCCAGATCAGCGTTGAAATCAATCTCGACGGCACCGGTAAATCGAGCTTTGATACCGGCGTGCCGTTCCTTGAGCACATGATGGAGCAGATTTCCCGTCATGGCTTGATCGATCTCACCATCGTTTCCAAAGGTGATCTGCACATTGACGATCATCACACGGTAGAAGATGTGGGCATTACCCTGGGCCAGGCCTTTAAGCAGGCGGTTGGCGATAAAACAGGTATTCGCCGCTACGGTCATGCCTATGTGCCCCTTGATGAAGCGCTCTCCCGCGTGGTGATTGATCTTTCCGGCCGCCCGGGTCTGATTATGGAAGTACCCTTTACCCGCAGCACCGTGGGCGGATTTGATGTGGACCTGTTTGAAGAGTTCTTCCGTGGTTTTATTAACCACGCTCTGGTGACGATGCACATCGATACTTTGAGGGGCAAGAATACCCACCATCAGATCGAAACCGTGTTCAAGGCCTTCGGCCGCGCCTTGCGTGTTGCCATTGAAATGGATGAGCGCATGGCGGGTATTACACCGTCGACCAAAGGCCTGTTGTAGACCACCGCTCTTAGCCGCTTTCAGCTGCTCCTAGTCACATAAGGACACCGTACTAACCATGAAAACCGTTGCCATCATCGACTACGGCATGGGGAACCTTCACTCTGCCCGTAAGGCGGTAGAGCATGTAGCCCCGGATACCAGGGTTCTGGTAACCGACAATGCGGATAAAATCCGCGAAGCCGACAGGGTGATTCTTCCCGGCGTCGGCGCCATACGTGATTGCATGGCAGAGATTCGCCGGCTGGGCGTGGATACGCTGGTACGGGAAGTGTCCCGTGATCGGCCATTCCTCGGCATCTGTGTCGGCATGCAGGCGCTTATGTCCCGTAGCGAAGAGAACGGTGGCGTTGACTGTATCAACCTGTTCCCTTCTGAAGTGCGTTTTTTTGGCGAGAACCTGGTAGAAAACGGCGAGCGCCTGAAGGTGCCTCACATGGGGTGGAACGAGGTTTATCACGCCATGGAGCACCCGCTTTGGCAGGGTATTCCAGATGGTGATCGCTTCTACTTTGTGCACAGTTACTACGCTGAGGCAGAAGCTAACGCAGACATCGCCGGGCGCAGCCATTACGGCGTTGATCTTGCGGCTGCGGTGGCCCGGGACAACATTTTTGCTGTGCAGTTTCACCCGGAGAAAAGTGCCAGGGCAGGGCTGCAACTTCTCAAGAACTTTACTGACTGGAATGGAACATGCTGATTATCCCCGCCATTGATCTGAAAGATGGCCGATGCGTACGCTTGCGCCAGGGCCGTATGGAAGACTCCACCGTTTTCGGTGGCGACCCGGTTGATATGGCCACTCGCTGGGTGGAAGCCGGTGCCCGTCGCTTGCACCTTGTGGATCTGAACGGTGCGTTTGCTGGCGAGCCGGTTAACGGAGAAATCGTTAAAGCCATTGCACGCAAGTACCCGGATCTGCCAATACAGATTGGCGGCGGTATCCGTTCGGCGGAAACCATCGAAGCCTATCTCAAAGCCGGTGTGCAGTGGGTTATTATCGGAACCAAAGCGGTCAAAGAACCTGAGTTCGTGACTGAAATGTGCAAGCGCTTCCCCGGGCACATTATTGTGGGGCTGGATGCCAAAGACGGCCGCGTCGCCACAGATGGCTGGGCCGAGGTCTCCGAAGTGATGGCGACCGATCTGGCAAAACGCTTTGCCAGCGATGGCGTTGAAGCGATTGTTTACACCGACATCAACCGCGACGGCATGATGCAGGGTGTAAACGTTGAAGCCACTGCTGCTCTGGCAGAAGAAGGTGGCATTCCGGTTATCGCCTCCGGTGGCGTAACCAATATGGATGATCTCAAGCGGCTGGCGCCGGTCGCTCACAAGGGCATCATCGGTGCTATCACCGGCCGTGCTATTTACGAAGGTACCCTGGATGTTGCAGAGGCCCAGGCGTTCTGTGACTCCATGAAAGGCTGAACAAGGTAGAACTTATGACACTGGCGAAGCGTATTATTCCCTGTCTGGATGTGGACAAAGGGCGCGTTGTGAAAGGCGTCAACTTTGTGGATATTCGGGATGCCGGCGATCCTGTGGAAGTGGCCCGTCGCTATAACGAGCAGGGCGCCGACGAGATTACCTTTCTGGATATTACGGCAAGCCATGAAAGCCGCGACACCACCTATGAAACCGTGGAGCGCATGGCGTCCGAAGTCTTCATTCCGCTGACAGTCGGCGGCGGCGTTCGCACTGTCGCGGATATACGCAATCTGCTGAATGCCGGCGCAGACAAGGTGGCCATTAACACCGCAGCGGTATTCAACCCGGAGTTTGTGCGTGAAGCTGCTGATCGCTTCGGTAGCCAATGTATTGTCGTGGCTATTGATGCCAAGAAAGTCAGTACCGAAGGTGAGGAACTGCGCTGGGAGATCTTCACCCACGGCGGTCGCAAGCCAACAGGTCTGGATGCTGTGGAGTGGGCCCGTAAGATGGTAGATATGGGTGCCGGCGAGCTTCTGCTCACAAGCATGGACAGGGACGGCACCAAAATCGGTTTTGATCTTGATCTGACCCGTGCAATCAGCGATGCGGTCGTTGTACCGGTAATTGCTTCAGGCGGTGTGGGTGAGCTGCAGCATCTGGCGGATGGCGTAACCAAAGGTGGCGCGGATGCCGTGCTGGCAGCGTCTATCTTTCACTTTGGCGAGCACACGATTCCAGAGGCCAAGGCCTTCATGAAAGCTCAGGGAATTGAAGTCCGGGATTAGTCTTTTTTAGCGAAAGCAGGCCGAATGGTCTGCTTTTCCCCTTCTGCAAACATCCTGCGGTTGTTGTTACGTATCGCCCAGAGACCGCTCACCGTGGCAACGGCAATGCCTTGTTCATCAAGTAGCGGCAGATGTTTTTCGAGGTAATCGACGGTCACGGTATGTGGGTGGCCTATACCGACCGCACTGCCGTTCTCTTTTGCCCGCCGAATCAGTTCTTTGAATTGCTTGTCTACAAATTCTTCCGTTTGCTCGTGATCCAGAAAAACGTCCCGTGTCAGGGTGGGTACCTGATAAGCTGCGGCAACGTCGCCTGCAATGGATGAAGCAATGGTTCTGCTGTCGACAAAATACACCGGGTAGCGGTAGAGCTCTTTCATCACCCAGTCCATGGGCTTGAGCTGCTGAGTCAGCAAGCTGCCCATATGGTTGTTCACACCGCGTACGTAGGGAATGGACTGCAGGGCGCGGCGCAGAGTGGTTGTCAGGCTCTGCTCATCCATATCCGGTGTTAGCCCGCCAGGGCCAAGGCCAAAGTTGCGGGTGTTGGCCATGGGCGCGTGCAGCATGATCTCCTTGTCGCGGCTGTGCGCCAGGCGGGCAAGCACACCTGTGTGCCGGCGATAGGGCAGGAACGCCAGGGTCAGTGGCTGGTCCAGGTTGGCAAGCCGCTCGCCCTCGTGCAGGTTATGTCCCATATCATCAATAATGATGGCGATGGTTGGGGGCACATCACTTTTCGCCGGATCTGCCGCGACGCCGCCAGAGGCAAGGCTAGTCAGGGCGGCCAGTGCCAGGCTAACCAGAGTCAGATTAGAGAGCGCCTTCACTGTGCTGTGTCAGCTCCCTTGCGGTTGAGAATGTGTAGCCCTTTCAGCAAATTCAGTGCTGAGTGCAGCTGGTAGTCTCGGTCGGCTACTGAGCCGACCTGATTCTCCGGCGTCGGCTGCTTACTGTTACCTTCCACTTCCTCATCCTGGCCAATCAGGTGGCCGCTCAGATCGGCTTCGGTAAAGAATGGGCGGCTATCCAGTTCCTTCAGTTCTGCGGGCTTCACTTCAATATCCGGCTTGATGCCTGTGGCCTGGATCGAGCGCCCGTCGGGTGTGTAATAGCGAGCTGTTGTCATTTTGATCGCGTGGGTTTCATCCAGCGGGATAACCGTTTGGACGCTACCCTTGCCAAAGGACTGGGTGCCCATGATCACGGCCCGCTCATGGTCTTGCAGAGCCCCTGCAACGATTTCGGATGCAGAGGCGGAACCGCCGTTGATCAGGACAACAATGGGGGTTCCTGCCATCACATCGCCGTCTTTGGCGCTGAAACGAAGGCGAGAGCTCTGGATTCTGCCTTCTGTATAAACAATCAACCCCTCGTCCAGAAGTGCGTCTGCAGTTGCTACAGCTGCCTGCAGCACCCCGCCCGGATTGTTGCGAAGGTCGAGCACCAGCCCGTCAAGCACGCCGCCATGATCCGCTTTGAGCTTGTTCAGTGCTTTTGTGAACTGTCCGCCGGTCTCTGCCTGGAACTGTGTCAGCCGCACATAACCGTAGCCGTTTTCGATCATGCGGCTTTTTACACTGGTGACCTTGATAACAGCCCGCTCAACGTCAATCTCAACGGGTGCGCTTTCACCGTCGCGCATGATGGTCAGGGTAAGTATGGTGCCGGGCTTGCCCCGCATGAGCTGCACAGCTTCTTCCAGACTCATGCCTTTTACGGGTTTCTCATCAAGTTTGATGATCAGATCGCCCGCCTGAACGCCGGCCTGATCGGCGGGCGTATCGTCAATGGGAGCAATAACTTTTACAAAACCGTTCTCCATGCCCACTTCAATCCCCAGCCCGCCAAACTCGCCGGAAGTGCTCTCTTCCAGTTTTTCATAGTCTTTCGGTGCCAGATAAGTGGAATGCGGGTCCAGATCGGAGAGCATGCCTTTGATAGCGCTTTCCAGTAACTGTCTGTCGTCTACTTCTTCAACGTAAGCAGCTTTGATGCGACTGAAGACCTCGGTGAACTTGCGCAGATCGTCCAGCGGCAATTGTTTTTCCGGGTCGGGCAGGGTGATTTCAACACGCTCTCCATCCTGGATGCCTTCCAGAACCTGGGAGCCCGCTGCCGGTTTGTCCTGTGCGAACGCCAGTCCGGGAAGAGTGAAGAAACAGGCGGCAAGTATGGCAGAGCGCAAAGGTAAGGCTTGGAGTTTGCTTTGGACCCGTTTCATTCACATATCCCGTGGTTATTCCGATAGTTGAGCGGAAAGCTGAGCAGAATTCCCTGTTCCCGACAGTATGGCGTCAGCGGGCGCGTTTGTCAGCCCTGCTGCCGGGCTTCATTTGCCCAGCCAGCGCCCCGGGTTGTCTGGTTTGCCATTATGGCGCACCTCAAAATAAAGCGCCGGGCTTTCTGTGCCCCCGGTGCGACCAGCCAAAGCAATGGCCTCTCCGGCGGCAACCCAGTCGCCGGGGCTGGTAAACAGACTGCTGCTGTGGCCATAGAGTGTCATGTAGCCATCGCCGTGATCAATAATTGTTATCAGTCCAAAGCCCCGGAGCCAGTTCGCAAACACAACGCGGCCGTAGTGAATGGCTTTTACTTCCGCGTCTTCGCTGGTCTGAATTAGCAGTCCGTTTCTGCTTAGTTTGCCATCTGCGTATTTGTCGCCAAACCGGCTTGTGACCTTGCCCTTTGCAGGCCAGGGCAGTTTATTTCTGAGCGACGGAAAGGGCTGTGACTCGTTTGGCGATGGAATACTGGCAATGGCTTGTTGAACTTCCGAAAGCAGCTTCTGCAATCGCTTACGATCCGATTCAAGTTCATCTTTCTCGCTGCGACGGTTGCTTATGTCCTTGTTGAGAGCCGCGAGAGTTATCTGGCGCTCCTGGCGAGAGGCCTGCAGTTCCTGTTGGCGCTTGATAACGCCGGCCTCGGTTTTTGCAAGCTCGGCTCGGGTACTCTGAACGGCAGCTTGAGTAACCTTCAGTTCTTGCAGGCTTTTCTGGAAGGCTTCCAGGCGCCCGACCGTGTCGCGGCTGAGATATTCGTAGTAGGTCATGGTCCGGGCAATGTTGTCCGGATTGATTTCGTTGAGCAGCACTTTTACGGCTGAGGCGTCACCTTCCATCCATGCTGTGCGGATCTGCTGTTTCAGGCTTTCGCGCTGGCGTTCCAGGGTTTGTGTCAGTTCCCGCTCTTCGCCCTGGAGCCCGGCAAGACGCTGCTGCTGTTTTTTGACCTGCTCTCGCAGAGACCGACGCTCGCGTGTCAGCCGACTGATCTTGCGTTCGGCATCGGCCAGCTGCCGCTCCAGGGAGGAGCGGTCCTTTTCGGCATCGGCCAGCCAGCCATCAATATCCTCTATGCGTTCCTTGAGGGCTTCAATCTGGGCTGGAGTAACCTCTTGCTCGGATGCTGCCGGCACCGCACCCAGTGAAAACGTGAGTGCGAACGCCAGTAATGCCGTCAGACGCAATGGCAAGGCCTGCTTCTGAATCAACCGATTTTGACCAGGCTATGCCCGGTCATTTCTTTCGGTTGTTCCAGACCCATCAACGCGAGCAAGGAAGGTGCTACATCGCTCAGGTTGCCGTCGTCACTCAGCTTTACTGCTCGGCTGCCCGTGTAAACCAGAGGAACTGGCCCGATGGTGTGTGCTGTATGAACCTGGCCAGAATTCGGATCTGTCATCTGCTCGCAGTTGCCGTGGTCGGCCGTTATCAGTGCCTGACCATCGACCTCTTCCAGCGCTTCGACCACGCGCTGCACGCACTGGTCAAGACATTCCGCAGCCTTGATGGCGGCGTCCAGTTTACCGGTGTGGCCCACCATGTCGCCGTTGGCGTAATTGCAAACCACCAGGTCGTACTTGCCGCTCTTTATGGCTTCTACCAGCTTGTCGGTTACTTCCGGTGCGCTCATTTCAGGCTGCAGGTCGTAGGTGGCCACGTTGGGTGAGGGCACCAGAATTCTGTCTTCGCCAGCAAAGGGTGTTTCCTGCCCGCCGTTAAAAAAGAAGGTTACGTGGGCGTACTTCTCGGTTTCAGAAATGCGTAACTGGGTTTTGCCAAGGTTGGACATATACTCGCCCAAGCCGTTAACCAGTGTCTCAGGTGGGTAGGCGCAGGACGTTTCAATATCTGCAGCATACTCTGTAAGCATTACAAAATCGGCGAGCTTGGGGTGTTTTTTGCGCTCAAATCCGTCAAAGTCCTCGCCTACAAACGTGCGGGTCATTTCCCGTGCACGATCAGCCCGGAAGTTCATGAACAGAACTGCATCGCCATCATTAATGTTGCCCGCGGGCTCACCAGCACTTTGGATACGGGTTGGCTTTACGAATTCGTCGTTTTCACCTCGCTCGTAAGCCTGCTCCAGACCCGAAACGGGGTCGGCGGCCGTGAATTCCGATTCACCCAGAGTCATCAGGTTGTATGCGGCTTCAACCCTGTCCCAGCGGTTATCCCTGTCCATAGCGAAATAGCGACCGACAATGGATGCCACCCGGCCAACGCCAAGGCTTTTCAGTTTCGCGGCAGCCTTCTCCAGGGACGGGCGAGCGCTGCGAGGAGGCATATCACGCCCATCAAGAAACGCGTGAATATACACTTCTTTTGCGCCCCTTGAGGCGGCAAGCTCAGCGGCTGCCAACATATGATTTTCATGGCAGTGAACGCCGCCGGGCGAAAGCAGGCCCATAAGATGAACGGCGCCGCCATTACCCACGGCTTTGTCTATCGCGGAACACAGGGCCGGGTTTTGATTGAACGTGCCTTCTTCGAGATCCTTGTCAATGCGCGTAAGGCTCTGATAAACGACGCGACCGGCGCCCAGATTCATGTGCCCGACTTCTGAATTGCCCATCTGGCCCTGTGGCAGCCCTACAAACATACCGGAAGTATTAATGAGAGTTCGGGGCCTGGATTTCCAGAGTTTGTCCCAAAAAGGTGTACTGGCGTTGCTGATGGCGTTGTCTTCGGCGGGATCACGATGGCCCCAGCCGTCCAGAATTATCAGTGCTGTCGGCTTGCGCAGTGCTGTCATCATTCAGTCCGGAAGTAGAAAAGCGGTAAGTTTACAGAAGTCGATGTGAAGCTTATCCATTTTTGCACTTTGAGGCCACAGTCGTCACCTGTATGGTCACCTTCTGTCCGGCGAGCAGGCTGTGTATAATCCGCCCAAACTTATTTTCAGGGTAACCTCATGGATCGGTTGTTTGAATTTGTCGTTAACCACTACGTTCTCGCCTCGCTGTTTGTGGCCTTTCTGGTCGCTATTCTGGTGCTGGAGTCCAGGCGCGGTGGTGCTAAAATCTCTGCCCAGGGCGCCGTTAGCCTGATCAACCGGGATGAGGCCATAGTGGTTGATATCCGTGATCGCAAAGAGTTTGGCGAAGGCCGCATTACCGGCTCTGTGAATATTCCACTGAACAGTCTGAAAAGTCGTGCTGCTGAATTGAAAAAGCACAAAGACAAACAGATCATCGTAGCGGATAAAATGGGACAGCATTCCGCCATGGCGGTTAAGCAGCTCAATGCCGAAGGTTACGCCAATGTGGTGCGACTGAATGGCGGAGTCAGTGACTGGAAAGCCAGCAACTTGCCGCTGGTGAAGAAGTAGAGGCTGCTTCAGAGGTTGATCTGAGCACCGATCTGCCGCACTGTTTCACATAACCGAGCGCCGCCAGACAGTAGACTGTTTCGGCAGATGTAATCATAACAATGGGTCTTGAGCCCACTCTATCGACTCTACAAAAGGGAAAGGACTTAACATGGCTGAGAATCAGCAAGCCGCTGCAGGCAGTGATAACCAGAACCAGGCCCAGTTTGCCCTTCAGCGTATTTACGTGAAGGATCTGTCGTTTGAGTCCCCGAACTCACCGGTGGTGTTTCAGGAGCAATGGAAGCCGCAGGTGAATCTGGACCTGAACACCGCTCACACCAAAGTCAGTGACAATCAGTATGAAGTTGTTCTGTCGCTGACAGTAACAACGAAAATCGACGAGAAGGTCGCTTATATTGTCGAAATTCAACAGGCGGGTGTGTTCCTCGTGGCCGGCATCGAAGGACCACAACTTGGTCAGATGCTGGGCGCTTACTGCCCGACTATTCTGTTCCCTTATGCCCGTGAAGCCATCGACGGTGTCGTAAACAAGGGCAGCTTCCCGGCATTGATGCTGGCACCGGTCAACTTCGATGCCATCTACGCTCAGGCGCTCCAGCGCAAGCAGAGTGAGGCTGCTGGGGAAGCCGGAGAAGAGCAGAAGACGCACTGACCGTTTCGCTCTGATCTGACCCCTGAACAGCCCGGCAAGCGCCGGGCTGTTTCGTTTCTGGCCCTTCGGTTTTATCGCCCTCCGCGTCTCCCGCTTTAAATAAAAATGAATCTCATCCATAAAAATCTTGATTTAAGTTAATGCTTGAATAAGAATTACTCGTATTCGCATTTATGATTAAGAGGTTTGTTTTGAAATCTTCCACTTATCGTTGGCTGTTTACCGGTTTGTATCCGCTCACATTCTTTGCATTGGCCGTAGCCTCTGCACCTCTGTATGCCGCCGGGTATCTGGATGAGTTGGTTGTTACCGGCACGCGCAGCGAGCGAACGGTTCTTGATACTCCGGTGCGTACTGAGGTTGTTACCGCCAGGGAGATTGAAAAAACCCACGCACGGAATCTGAAAGAAGCTCTCATAAACGTACCTGGCCTGCAGTTGCGGGAAATACACGGTAAGCCGGGGTATGAAGTGTGGTTGCAGGGTATCGATGCGGACCGTGTACTGGTGCTGGTGGATGGCATGCCGTTGAGCGCTACAACTGGTTCGGCCATTGATGTGAGCCAGCTTGCGATGCTGGATATTGAGCGGATTGAGGTGGTAAAAGGCGCTGTTTCGGCCCAGTACGGCAGTGCGGCTATGGGTGGCGTTGTTAATGTGATTACCCGTGGCGTGGGGCCGGGAATCACAGGGATGTTCTCCGCAGATGCCGGTACTTACGGTGACCAGAATCCCTCCGGCGAGAAGTGGGATGCTGCCCGCTACAGCGGTCGCGCGGCGGTATCTGCTGGCAATGAGCAATGGGGCGTGCGGGTGTCCGGTTCATCGCAGCACTCTGATGGCATTGATCCGGAGCCGGAAACCTGGGCCCGCCCAGGGGACGAGTACGATCGCAACGATGCCACAGTCCGTCTGGACTGGTTGCCAGCCGGGAACAATAAACTGTCCTGGACTGGCTCGGTTTTTGATGAAAGCTCCAGTTCTCGCTTTAGCGCACTTCCAGGCGGCACCATTAATCAAGGTAAAGACGAAGATGTGCGCCGTCTCAGAACCACCCTGTCTGGCGATCATGGTAACGGTAACGGGCTGCGTGGGAACTGGGCATTGCTACACGAGCAATTGAGCGATGATACGTCCAAGTTTTCCGTTGCCGGCACCTTTGACCGGCGTGAGGCGGATATCTCACTCTCCCAGGCTTCCGGGCATATCGAATCCGCAGTGGGCGATGCGCATAGCGTCCAGATTGGGGCAGATCTGAGGCGTGAAACGCTTGAACAGTACAAGGATGGTGTCTCAGAGCTTGCCAGCAATGAAGAGTTCTCCAGGGAGGGCTATGAACTTTGGGCTCAGGATACCTGGTTCGTAATGGACAATCTGGAGATCGTCAGCGGCCTGCGTGGGCAGCGGGATTCTGATTTCGGTAATCACCTGGCGCCGAAGATTAATGCCCGTCTCGGTTTTGAAGATGGAGAGGGCTTTGACAGCTTCATTCGCGCTGGCGTGGGCTCGGGCTATCGTGTTCCTAACCTCAAAGAGCGCCACTATCGTTTTGATCACAGTCAGCTGGGATACATTGTTAACGGTAACCCGGAACTTGAACCTGAATCGTCTGTTAGCTATCAGCTTGGCATTGGCGGTCATTTTGAAAAGAAGATCTGGTTTGATGTAAACGGTTTTTTCAATGATATCGATGATCTGATTCAGACCGCTGCAGACCAAGAGGCAACGGATGCACGCACGGACAATGTTCAGGTCTACCGCTACAGCAACATTGATCAGGCCCGCACCTGGGGCGTCGAGTCCACAGTAGGTTGGGAAATCTCCAAAGGCTGGCGCGTATCTGCCGGGTATACCTGGACCGAAACGGAAGATGTAGCAACGGGTATTGACCTCAACCGACGCCCACAACATCAGCTACAGGCTTCTATAGATGGTCTGACAGGCGTGCACGGCTTGTCCTGGTCAGTAAGAGCCCGTAACCAGAGCTCTGAGTATGTTGATTCCTCCCTGGGCAGAAAATCCCCCGCTTACAGCGCTGTCGATTTCAAACTCAATTACCGGCTTCTCCCTGAGCTGAAGCTGTTTGCGGGCATTGACAATCTTACCGATGCGCAGCGTGATTTTTCCGACCCTGACGACTTCCAGCCCATTGCCGGTAGGTTTCTCTATACCGGTTTCTCAATGACTCTTGGCAGCCAATGACTGTCACCCTCGATTGAACAATAAGGAACCCTTACATGGATCAGCACAAACTGAAGTATCTGGCTCCCGCTCTTGGCCTGATGATGACTGCGTGTGGCGGCGGCAGTGAAAACAAGATAGCTGGAGAAACGGACGAAGGGGGGCAAGGGGATAGCGATTACAGTCAGCAAGTGATTGATGCCATGGCTGAAACCCGGTATCTGAACCTGGCTACAGGAGAGACGGTTGCCAGTGATGGGGACTGGCACCTGGCCTTCAATCGCACCAGCGTGTTGCTTAACTCGGGGGATTCCGGCAATGGCAGCGTTGCGGGCGCGGTGGGGGATGAACAGGCGGATTTTTATGATGTCGCCGGTGACCCGGATCTGAACAAGTTTGTTGGCGCGACAGCGGATGGCGAGCTGGACCATCTTGCGGATTCATTTCCCGTGCCGGAAAGCTGGACGTCCGATGGTGTGGTCTATGCATTTGGGGATGGCTGGTCGGCATACGGTGCCGGGGGCGTTATTTCGGAGGTTCCCGACATAGGCTATCTGGTTCGCTCCGGCGAGGGCGACAGCTATGCACGCATGCGCGTCGTGGATTTTGATTTCCCCACCAGGGCCGGAAGCGGTATTGAGAGCTTCAACCTTGAATTTGAAGTTCAGGCAGCGGGTACTACCCAATTTTCGGGTTCAACGGTTAGCTTCACGGAGCCCGCTGAATACGACGGCGGCGATGCCTGTTTCGATTTTGATACAGGCGCAGCTGTTGATTGTGCCACCTCGGATGCATGGGATGTGCTGATCGGTTTTTCTGGTCGGGAGTGGTACATCAAGACCAACAGCGGGCCATCCGGCACGGGGCAGGGCGGGGCGCTAGGGCCGATTTCCTGGGCAGAGTTGTCAGCCTACACAAGCGCAACAATCGATAATGCTACAGGCGAATCTCTTGAGCATGCTTACGTCCCCGACGCTACCGGCGGTCTGTTCGCAGGCAGCAGTTGGTATGCCTACAACCTTCAGGGTGCCCACAAACTACGGCCCAACTTCCGTGTGTATCTGATCGACAGTGACTCCGAAGATGCCTCTGCCCCCATATATGCGATGCAAATTATCAACTATTACGGGGCCGACGGTAACAGTGGTCAGCCAGAAATCCGCTGGAAACAGGTCACTCTCACAAGCGAGGAGAACTGAAATGGAAGCACTCGTTACTGAACCGGAAATGACACTTGCGCAACGCTGGCAGGGGCTGCTTGAAGAGCAGCCCAAGCTCCGAATTCGCAATGCAGCTGAAGCTCTTGGTGTTAGTGAGCTGGAATTACTGCTTAGTCGCGAAGACGGCGTTCGGCCATTGAAACCGGCGTTTGGCGCACTAATGTCGGCAATGGATAATGTGGGCGATGTGATGATTCTTACCCGCAACGATCAGGTGGTGCATGAAGTAACCGCTACATTCAGAAAATTCACCGTAGCAGGTAAGGGAGCCATGGGGCTTGCGGTGGGCGACATTGATGTCCGGGTGTTTCTGAACCATTGGGCCCACGGATATTTGGTAACTGAGAACGCGGGCAAAATAATCCGCGAAAGCCTGCAGTTCTTTAGTGCTTACGGTTTGGCCCTGCACAAAATCTATAAAACGGATGCCACAGATTCCGCCGCCTGGAATGTGTTGCTGGGTAACTATCTGGACAACCCCCTACCGGCTCCACAGCTGACTGAGGTGCCGGCGCGGGAGCCGCGCGCAGATGCGGGCACAATTGATGTGGCAGCGCTACGCAAGCACTGGTCCGGCCTGAAGGATGTGCATCACTTTCACGCCATGCTCAAGCGCAACAAAGTGGACCGCCTGACAGCAATTGAACTTGTTGGTACTGAGTGGGTTACTCGCCTGAAAGCCACCACCCCGGAAATCCGTTCACCGCTGGACAGAATTCTGGAGCAGGCAAAATCCAGCAACTGCTCGATCATGGTCTTCGTCGGGAACCCGGGTATTGTCCAGATCTATTCCGGAACGGTAGATAATGTGAAGCGCATGGGCCCGTGGATTAATGTGCTGGATAAAGGCTTCAATCTGCACGCGAATACCGATGGCATCAAAGACTGGTTTGTGGTTCGCAGGCCGTCGACCGATGGCACTATTACGTCGCTGGAAGGCTACAACGCAGACGGCGAGATAGTGATTACACTGTTCGGAAATCGCAAACCAGGCAACCCCGAATCTACTCATTGGCAGGGTGAAATTGAAAAGCTGGAGCGCACCTTATGCGCATGAGAGTAGTGGTTGCGGTGTGCGCGGCTTGTTTCTTCGGCCTAACGCTGGCGGAAGCCGCGGAGCCGCGCATTGTCAGCGCCGATGGCAGCATCACAGAAACGGTTTATGCCTTGGGGGCAGCGGGCAGCCTGGCGGGAGTGGATACGACCAGTAACTACCCTCCGGAAGTTCGATCGCTGCCAAGAGTGGGCTATTTGCGTGCGTTGCCTTTTGAAGGCGTACTGGCGCTGCGGCCGGATGTGCTTCTGACAACCGTTGAAGCTGCGCCAGATAAAACGCTGGAGCGACTTAAGCGGTCTGGAGTGGAAGTCATCCAGTTGCCAGTAGCCCGTTCGCCAGAGGATACCATGGCGCGTATTCGTGAGATTGGTCGGGTTCTTGGCAAAGACGCACAGGCGGAGGCTATGGTTGCCGACATGCAACAAAGAGTTGAACGCATTGGTGCAGTGGCGGGAAATTCGCCGGTGCGGGTGCTATTCCTGATGGCGGCGGGGAATCATGGAGTCATGATCGCAGGCCGGGATACTGCAGCTGATGCGCTTCTTCAAGCTCTTGGCGCGAGCAATGCAATGGATGAGGTGAGCGGCTACAAGCCTGCTAACCGTGAGGCACTGTTGGCCTCCTGGCCAGATGCCATTGTTATCGCAGAATCCCGCCCCGGTCAGTTCGATATTGCCGAGTGGCCGCAACTGGCAGCACTGGATGCCTGGAAGAAGGGCCGGCATTACGTAGGAGACAGCATGCTGTTGCTGGGTTTTGGCCCCCGGCTGCCGCAAGCCATGGAAGAGGTTGCGGGTGTATTGGCTAAAGTGGGCCGGGTTGCCCGTAATGGTCATTGATGGTGCCGGCCGGCTGGCAAAAGGGCCGGCTTTACTGATGATTCTCGGGGCCGCTTTTGCGGTCTCTGTGGTTTCCGTCAGCAGCGGCGCCTATCCGCTTTCTACAGCCGATATCCTGGCGGTATGGATGGGTGATCTTGATGACGAGGTTGCCAGCATGGTGCTTTTCGATGTGCGCCTCCCTCGCTTGGTTCTTGGCTTTCTGGTGGGCGCAGTGTTGGCCGTTTCGGGCGCGATTCTGCAGGGCCTGTTTCGCAATCCGCTGGCAGACCCCGGGCTTATCGGTGTCTCGGCAGGGGCGTCCCTGGCGGCTATTGCCGTTATCGTGCTGGGCGGCACTTGGTTGGGAGGTTGGCTCGACCTGGCTGGCGTGTGGGCACTGCCTATTGCCGCTTTTTTTGGCGGCAGTGGTACGGTTCTTCTGGCTTGGCGCATCGCCCGGAGAGCGGGGCAAACATCGGTAGCAACCTTGCTGCTGGCGGGGATTGCTATCAATGCCATCGCAGGCGCAGGTACGGGTTTGCTGACGTTTTATTCCTCTGATGAAGAGCTGCGCTCACTGACATTCTGGACCATGGGTAGTCTGGGTCATGCATCCTGGGATGATGTTGCCATGGCCGCACCCTGGCTTTTGCTTTCGTTGTGTGCAGCGCCTTTTTTGGCACGGCCGCTGGATGCCTTTCTGTTAGGTGAACAGGTGGTCGGCCACCTTGGCTACAACACCGATTGGACCAAGCGCGCAGCCATACTGATCGCCGGGCTCGGCGTGGGTGCTGCTGTGGCGGTTAGTGGTCTGATTGGTTTTGTCGGGTTGGTTGTACCCCATCTTGTGCGACAAACCCTGGGCGCAGGGCACCGGATCGTATTGCCGGCCAGCGCGCTTGCTGGTGGAACACTGTTGGTGGGGGCTGATTGCCTGGCGCGGGTTGTGGTTGCACCGGCAGAACTGCCCATAGGATTGATGATGGCGTTGATAGGCGGCCCGTTTTTTCTATTGCTGCTATTGAGAACGAGGATAGCGTGATGCTTTTGCACGTCGACGGTTTGGGTGTTCATCTCTCCGGAAAGCCGATCGTCCGCGACCTTGGTTTTCAGTTGGATGCGGGCGAAATGCTCGTCATTTTGGGGCCCAATGGGGCGGGCAAGTCTACTTTGCTTAAAGGGTTGGCGGGCGAGCACAAGATGGGCGCGGGGCAGGTGATGTTTGTCGGGCGGGCTTTGTCAAATTGGTCGAACCGCGATCTGGCCAGGCACAGAGCGGTTATGCCCCAAAGGGTTGAGGTTAACTTCCCTCTGACGGTAGAGGAAATTGTGCGTATGGGACGCCCGCCCGAGCCGCTATCAAAAAGCATGCCTGTTCTTTCGGAATTGATGGAACTGCTGGACATAACCCACCTGCGACATCGCCTTGCGCCGGGCTTGTCCGGCGGTGAACAGCAACGGGTTCAACTGGCCCGGGTACTGGCGCAGGTATGGAGTACAGCTGGCCCAGTGTTACTGTTGCTCGATGAGTGCACTTCGGCTCTGGATCCTGCGCACCAACAACAGGTATTTTCTTTGCTTCGGCGGCTGGCGAAGCAGCGAGGTTTTGGAGTGTTGGCGGTTGCCCACGATCTGAATCTGGCAGCCAGATTTGCAGACCGGTTGATGTTGCTCCACCAGGGGCAGAGCTATATCTCAGGCCAGCCTTCGGCGGTACTCACCGAGGCGGTTCTGGCGGCGGTTTATGGGTTGTCTGCAAGGGTTCTGGAGTTGGATGAGGGCTATCCGCTGGTGATACCTCAGGATGATGCGCGGGTATCGGCTTATGCCGAGCCTTCACTTTCAAGGTTTGCGCCTTTGAACCCTAGCTGTCGCCAGGCTTCATAGACCACCAGCGCAGCGGTGTTCGACAGGTTCAGGCTGCGGCTCTCGGGGCACATGGGTACTTTCAGGCAGTGGCCTGCTGCTAAACTTTCGCGCACGCTTTCCGGCAGGCCGCGGGTTTCCGGCCCGAACATCAGGTAGTCATCGTCCTGATAGGCAACCTGATGGAAGTAACGCTGGCCTTTGGTGGTGAGGCCAAACAGGCGCCGGGGCTGCTCGCTGTCGAGGAACGCCTGATAGCTTTTATGGACCTTTACTGTGGCGTATTCGCTGTAGTCCAGCCCGGCCCGCCGCATCTGTTTGTCTTCCAGAGTAAAGCCCAGAGGCTCAATCAGATGCAGCCGGCAACCAGTGTTGGCGCAAAGCCGGATGATATTGCCGGTGTTAGGCGGTATCTCCGGCTCGTACAGCACCACATTCAGCATTGGGCTTTCAGCGTTCCACGGCCAGGGCGACGCCCATGCCGCCGCCGATGCACAGGGTTGCAAGGCCTTTGTTCGCATCGCGACGCACCATTTCATGCAGCAGCGACACCAGAACACGGCAGCCAGACGCACCGATGGGATGGCCCAGAGCAATGGCGCCGCCGTTCACGTTAACCTTATTGGTATCCCAGCCCAGGTCGCGATTGACGGAGATGGCCTGGGCGGCAAATGCTTCGTTGGCTTCAATCAGGTCGAGATCGTCAACCCCCCAGCCGGCCAGTTTCAGGCAGCGCTGGCTGGCGGGAATCGGGCCGGTGCCCATGATGGTCGGATCTACGCCGGCGTTGGCGTAGGCTTTGATGGTCACCAGCGGGGTCAGGCCCAGCTCTTTGGCCTTCTCTGCGCTACACACCATGACGGCCGCTGCACCATCATTGAGCGAGGAAGCGTTGCCAGCGGTCACCGTGCCGTCTTTCTTGAAGGCCGGGCGAAGCTTGCCCAGGCCTTCGCTGGTTACACCGGCGCGGGGCCCTTCGTCTTTGCTGATAACGACCGGGTCACCCTTGCGCTGGGGGATCGATACCGGCACGATTTCGCCCTCGAAGTGCCCGGCTTCCTGCGCCGCGACAGCTTTTTGCTGAGACGCTGCGGCAAACTTATCCTGTTCTTCCCGGCTGATGCCGTATTTCTCGACAATGTTCTCAGCCGTGACGCCCATGTGGTAATCGCTGAAGGCGTCCCAGAGGCCGTCTGTAATCATCGTGTCGATCATGGTCCAGTTGCCCATGCGCTGACCGTTGCGGCTGTTGGGCAGGACGTGAGGGGCCAGGCTCATGCTTTCTTGTCCGCCGGCGATAATCATGTCGGCATCGCCGCAGCGGATAGCCTGTGCAGCCATATGCACAGCTTTGAGCCCGGAGCCACACACCTTGTTGATGGTCATTGCCGGCACAGACGCCGGAATGCCGGCATTAATGGCAGACTGGCGGGCAGGGTTCTGGCCAGAGCCTGCAGTTAACACCTGGCCGAGCAGTACTTCATTGATCTGGTCGCCGGCGACACCGGTCTCTTCCAGCAGTGCCTTGATAACGGCAGTGCCAAGCTGATCCGCACGCAGGCTGGAAAGGCCTCCGCCAAACGATCCGATGGCAGTACGCCGGGCGGCAACAATGACGACATCACGCATGGGGTTTCTCCGTTTAAATGTTGTGCGGCTGGAGGCAAAGCAGACAGAGCCTTACCCTTATCTCATGGAAAACTGCGCCTATTGTAGCCGGAAAGGCGGGGCCGGCAAAAGCTCGGCGCGATCACGGTGGTTACATATTCAGGCTTCGCCCACCGTCCACAGAAATAATCTGCCCGGTAATAAACGGAGCTTCGGTTAGCAAAAACATAATGGTTCGGGCGATGTCGTCCGGTGTGCCAGTGCGGTTCAGGGGCGTTTTCGCCAAAATTTTACGCTGATAGTCTGCATTAACCGCTGTGTCGCCTTCTGGCCAGAGAATGGCTCCGGGGGAGACGCCGTTTACTCGCACTTCGGGTGCCAGGTCATTGGCCCAGGAGCGGGTGAGGGCGGCGAGACCGGCCTTGCTGGCGCAGTAAAGTGGATGTTCCTCCAGCGGCTTTTCGCTATAGATATCGATGAGGTTCACGACACTGCCGGAGCTCTCACGCAGCGCAGGCAGGCACGCTTGCAGAAGAAAGAAAGGCGCCTTCAGGTTGGTGTGCATGATGCTGTCCCAGTCGTCTTCAGTCACCTGCTCAGTCGGGTTCGGATAGAACACCGATGCATTGTTAACCAGCGCGTCCAGTCGCCCCCAGTATAACGTTGCCTCATGGCCAAGGCGCTTTGTCTCTGCCAGTTCGCTCAGGTCGGCCTGCAGCGCGATTGCAGAGTTCTGGCGCTGGTGGTTCATGGTTTCTGCGAGGTTTTGGGCCTGCGTGTCACGGCTCCGGTAGTGGATCACCAGATTCCAGCCCTGTTTGTGGAGTAACTGCGCGGTGCGGGCGCCAAGGCGATGCGCCGAACCGGTAATCAGGGCAACGGGTGTATTTGCGGGCATGGAGTTTCCTCAGGTTGGTGACCAGGAAGCTGCCTGAGCTATACGCGCCAGGCGCTCGGTCCGGATTGCTTCGCCCAGTTCTTTGCCGGAAAACCCCTGCTTTATTAATGTTTGAGGATCAACGTCCGACGCGGCAACGACGGCTTTCTCGAGTGCTTCAAGAAGTTGTCGGTCCACAGGGTCAAGGCTGCATCCCAGCACCTGTATCAGTTGTGAGAAGCGCTCGGGCCGGCGCCAGACGTCGGACTTTTCCAGTAACTCAAGAAGTGTGCCTGCGCTCGGCTGGACTGGGTCGAGTTGCTTGATCACTGGCGTAAACGCTGCTGCCAGCCTGGCAAGTTGCTGGCAGTCATTGGGTGCTTTCATCGCCTTCGATCGTGCCACGCAGGTGCGCTCATCAAGCCTGCCGAGCAGTGCAGCATAGCGCTCTGCTGCAGAACCGTCGTTGGCGTGAACGCAGTTGAGGGCATTCATTGCAGCGTGGAAGTCGGCTTCAGATGCCAGTTCGGGTATCAGTACGTCGAGTGCGCCGCAGTCTCGCAGTACCTGGAAAAAGGTGCAGGGGGTGTTTTCATGCAGGGCCCGCTGGATCTCCTGCCATACCCGTTCGGGCACAAGATGTTCCACTTCGCCGTCGGTAACCATGGTGTGCATCAGGGTCATGGTTTCTGTGCAAACGCGAAAGCCAAGAGGCTGAAAGCGCGCCGCAAAACGTGCGGTCCTCAGGATCCGAAGCGGGTCTTCCTTAAAAGCTTCGGATACGTGGCGCAGCTCTCGCGATTCAAGATCTTTTTTTCCATTAAAGGGGTCTGTCAGTTCGCCTTGTTCCGAGCGCGCCATGGCATTGATGGTCAGATCTCTGCGCAGCAGATCTTCTTCAAGCGTGACATCCGGCGCGCTGTATACGCTGAAGCCGTGATAGCCGTGCCCCTGCTTGCGCTCGGTGCGGGCGAGGGCGTATTCCTCATGGGTTTTGGGGTGCAGGAATACGGGGAAGTCTGACCCAACCTGGGTAAAGCCCCGGGCGAGCATCTGCTGCGGGGTCGCGCCTACGACTACCCAGTCCCGGTCTTCGACTTCCAGGCCCAGTAATTCATCGCGTACGGCTCCGCCAACCAGATAGGTTTGCATGAAGGGGCAGGTTCCTTTCGAAGAAGTGTGCGGGAATTATCCTTTGCCTGGGCGGGTCAGGCAAACCCCGTTATTCTGTAGGGCTTGCCTGACGCCAGAAATAACCCTCAGAGCCGGGTCAGAAAGAAGTGCCCAACTCCAGAGCCGCACCTACATCGGCACTGCTGAACAGGGCGCCGAGGTCAAAACGTACGCCCATCAGATTGAGCCCGAGGCCGGCAGTAAACTGGGTTTTCTCCTCAATGCCTTCGTTATCGTCGTTGCTGGCCAGGTTATGACGGACACCGGCACGGAGCTGGGCGTAGCGCCAGGCATCAAATTCGGCGCCCAGCGCAAGCCACTGAGTGTCATCTTCAAAACCGAAGGCTTCTTTTTTGGTCAGGTCAATTTCGGCTGTAACAACGTGGTAGGGGCTCTTGTGCGCGATGCCCACGGTTGCCGTTGGGTTGAGCTTGAGAGATCTTACTTGCTCGCCGAGCAATGGGCGGCTTGCCGCGGAATCCAGCTCCATCGGGATCAGGTTTTTAACGGCGACACCGGCGTTCCATTGTTTTTCATCGCCAAAAGCGTAAGCCGCACCTATGTCGAGGTTAAAGCCACTCTTGCTGGTCTGATACTGATCACCGTCGAATTCGTCATCTTCGAAGCCGGAAACGGTTTCTGTGTATTGGTAAGTTCTCAGCTCGACATACTTTGGTGAAATGCCCAGTTGCAGAGTTCTGCCGTTATTTAGCTCCAAAGCATGTGCAAAGCTGAGACCTGCTTCGACGACTGCGGACGCAAGAACTCTGCCGCGCGATTGGAGATCGTCGGTAGCGCCCGGTATCAATATTCCATTTTCGATAGCTCGAAGTTTTGCGTCATCGCTCTGGTCGTACTCACCCCGGACCGTAGCAGTGAGGTTCCCGTTGCTGAACACACCAACGGACAGTGTCTTTCCCGGAATGGCGAGAGCGAGACCGAGGCCGGCATTGGCACGCATGGTGTCCTTATCAAAATCTTCGAATTGCTCACGTAGCTGGCCGGCCAGTTGTTGGGCATCGGTTGTATCTGAGGTGTTGATTGCTGCCTCAAGTTCATCAATTGTCTGTTGAATGTCATCAACCTGATCTATCGTTTCTTCTTCATCCGCAACCCTTACATTGATGGATGGCAGGGCGAGGCCAAAGTCATCTGACCATGAGTGGTGGTCAGCAGCCATCATGGCCGGGTTGGCTGAGGTGGCAGAAGAAGGATGAGCAACAGCTACGCCGGTTCCACCCATGGCGAATGAGCGTGAAGACATGAATGCCTGAGGGCTGGCAAGTGCGGAAGTGGTGGCCACGGATAAACTCAGGGCAATGAACAGTCTGGACAGGCGATATTGGTGCATTTGGGTACCTTGGTAAAAAAGAGATATGAATTGCTGGATTTCTAAACTTTTGAAAGATTAGAGCAATATGGGTACCCGGACATGACATAAGCGGTAACGGTTTGTCTTTGATGTGTAAACAGAGGCAGTTTATTGCCGGTTTCACACTCCGCTTTGTTCCGTTTGCCCAGAAAACGATTTTAATCAGCGTGTTAGAAAAACTGGCGCGAATCTTTCATGGATACCGGAAACGGTTAGCTGAAACGATCTCTGGAGACAAAAGCATGATCATTCGCTGGATACTAATCCCCTTTCTGGCATTTACACTGGCGGCCTGCGCCCCCGTAGGTGGCCACCGGGACAGCGGCGGAAACAGCGCTCAATCAGACGTAAGGTTTGAGCCTGTTACGGTGCGAGTCAGTGGCTTCGGTACTTATGAGGATGTCAGTGCGGACCGGCTGAACACTCGCAAACGGCTGATGGCGCGCAGGGCATCGCAGATGGATGCATACCGAAACCTTGCAGAGCGGGTTTACGGCACTGTTATCTATGGCAGCGCTACCGTGAACGATTTCGTTCTTCGTAATGACGTGTTCCGCACCTACGTGGACAGCTACATCCGTGGGGCCAAAATGGTCGCGGTTAATGAGCACAGCGACGGTGTTATTGAGACGGTAATGGAATTAAAGCTGGAGCCACGCTTCCGTGCCTGTGTGGCCAAGGTGGATTCTGATCAGGTTCAGGACCTTTGTGCGATACCCATGCCCCGGTACAACGACAGTGTTGGTGATGTGCAGAGCAGAAACGTCGACTCTCTGTACTATCTGGATTGAGGAGGGGCGGCAAAGTGAACGAACAAACGGGTAGGGAACGATGCGCGGGTTTATAAAGCAGTGCGTGCGATTGGCACTTTGGTGTTCATTGATGCCGCTGATGCTGGCTAGCAGCGCTCACGCCGTTGTTCTGGAGGGCGTGGGTCATGCCAATATCCATGACGATGATCTTACCTCTGCCCGTGCTGAAGCGCGCAACGCGGCCATGCGAGATCTTGCCCTGCAGTATGAGGCTCAGGTAAGCACTAGCGACACCATGGAAAACGGTGTTCTGACAGAGTCCAGAATGCGCCTGGCTTCAAGCGCCAGGGCACGGAATGTGAAAGTTATTGATGAGCACCGTAGCGGCAATCTGCTTCGTGTGACAGTGCGTGGCGATATCTCCGCCGGGAAGGCAAGTTGCGATGGCGGAGAGGCCGGGCGGTTGAAGAAGCGGATAGCGGTTACCGGATTCCCACTGCTGTATCCGGATCAGGCCAGGGTGGGGCGCATTGATGATGCTGGCGAAATCCTGCCGCAATTGCTTCAGCAAGACCTGCGGGAAACCGGCAATCTTCAGGTGTTTTCGACCACCAGCACGCACTTGTTTTCCGACCTCCTGAATGCGCCGACGGTACAGCAGGGCGGTAACCGCCTTACGAATGTGATTCAGGTGGCGCGGGAAATGGGGGTTCAATTTGTAGTGGCCGGCGTTATCCGGGATGTTGGTGTTGCAGATCCTGCCGCCTGGGGCTCTTCCGTTCTCGATAAGATGAAGCGGGGCATCGGTGCATCGGATATGCGCCGTCGCTTTGTGGTGGATATGGTGGTTCTGGATGGTTTCAGTGGCTCGCCGGTCTATCAGCAGCGTTTTGAAACCGCAGCCGACTGGAATGCAGGCCCCGGCAGTGCCGCGGGATTCGGCTCTGAAGGGTTCCGGAAAACACACTACGGAGAGGCCGTGGCCGGTGTTATCGGCGACATGGCGCAGGCAACAACCGAAGCCCTTGCGTGCCAGCCCTTTATGACACGTATTACCCGGGTAGACGGGCAACTCGTGACGCTGGCATCAGGTGCGACAGCTGGTTTAAGGCCGGGAGATGAACTGAATCTGTATCGCAGTGCCCGGTATTTTGATTCGTTGGGAGGAACGCCGGAGCTGAGTGACAGCCAGATGAAGGTGACGCTCAACAATGTTCATCCGGACTTCAGTAACGGCCGTATGCCCCAGGTTGGTGGGCAGGTTAACATTCAGCGCGACGACATTGCCATTATCTGGTAGCTCACCGTAAGGCCGGTGAGCTTGATCAGGCCGCCACTTCAGCAGCTGCGATATCGCGGATCTTTCCGACCATGGAGCGCAGACCGTTGCCGCGGGTCGGGGATATGTGATTGAACAGGTCCAATCGTTCGAACAGCTCGTCGATGTCCGTTGCCAGCAGGTCTCTGGGAGGCCTGCCATTAAGCGCAACCAGGATCAGTGCAGCAAGACCGCGCACGATCAGCGCATCGGAATCAATGAGTAAATAGAGCTTTCCGCTGGTTTCGTCATAATGGGAAATCAGCCATACCTGGCTCTGGCAACCGTGAACATAGTTCTCTTCGATTCGCGCATCGTCCGGAAACGCCGGCAGCTGTTTGCCAAGGTCGATAATAAATGCGTACCGCTCTTCCCAGTCGTCCAGAAACTCGAAGCTGTCCAGCACGTCCTCAAGCGTCGGGTTTTCCCCGAGCGGGTTGTCCATAAAATCCTGTTCTGTCGCTGGCATTTATAACATTCCCAGTTCGAGTTTGGCTTCGTCGGTAAGCATGTCGTTGTTCCAGGGCGGATCAAAAGTAAGCTCAACGGTTACCTTATCTACGTTGGGTACGTGCTCAACCTTGACCTTCACATCTTCAGTAATAACGGGTCCCATGCCGCAACCTGCAGCCGTGAGAGTCATCAGTATGAAAACATGGTTGCCTTCAGCCGTATTATTTTCGATCCGGCATTCATAGATCAGACCCAGATCCACCACGTTAACCGGAATTTCCGGGTCGTAGCAGTTGCGTATGGCTTCCCACACCTGGTTTTCGTTGATGGACCCGTCTGCCGGCGTCTCAAAGCTGCTTTCCAGCGGTTTTTTGCCCAGAGCATCGGCGTTGTGGCCTTCGATGCGGGCGAGGTTGCCATTAACCGCAACCGTAAAAGTGCCACCCAGTGACTGCGTGATGGTTACAAAGCTGTCTACCGGAATCATGATTTCCGTTCCGGTTGGAACAAGGCGGGCTTCCACCTCGCGTTTGGTCAGGACGACTTCACGTTCTTGCATGCCTGGTTAAACCTCTTTTGGCGCAGCGAGGGGCGGAATCAGCTTACGGTAAAGCTCTCACCACACCCGCACTCGGCGGTGGCGTTTGGATTGCGGAACTGGAACATGGAGTTCACGCCTTCGGTAACGAAGTCGATCTCGATGCCATTCACCAAGGACAGGTGTTCCTCTTTCACAAACACATCAACGCCATCAATGTGGAATATTCTGTCGTCGTCCGACGCTTCATCCACCCATTGGGTTTCGTATTTGAAGCCGGAGCATCCGCTTTTTCTGATCGCCAACCGAATTCCTTTGGCGCTCGATGCTTTGTCGAGTTGCTTGCGCACGTGCTTGACGGCACTTGGCGTCATGGTGACGCCTACGGTCGGTGTGAAGACTTCTGCGGTCATGGTGTCTCCTCCATCAGGCAAACAGGCGCTGGACTTTCTGTAAGGCGGTAAACAATTGTTCCACCTCATCCAGTGTATTGTAAAACGCAAAGGAGGCCCGGGCTGTACCGGGAACTCCGTAGAAATCCATCAGCGGCATGGCGCAGTGGTGGCCGGTACGAATGGCGATGCCTTGCTGGTCCAGTAGGGTCCCTATGTCACTCGGGTGCAAGCCCTGGATTTTAAAAGATATTACAGGCACTTTGTGCGCTGCAGTACCGATAATGCTCATGCCAGGGACAGTTTCAACCAGTTGGTTGGCGCGCTGCAGGAGCGCATTTTCGGCCGTTTCCATTGCCGCTCTGTCGAGGTGGCTCAGGTAGTCGATAGCAGCGCCCAGGCCTACGGCTTCGGCGATAGCCGGTGTGCCGGCCTCAAATTTGTAGGGTAGGACATTCCAGGTGGTGCGCTCGAAGGATACCCGTTCAATCATCTCGCCGCCGCCCTGGTACGGAGGCATTTCTTCCAGTAGCGCGGCTTTGCCGTAAAGTACGCCAATGCCCGTTGGGCCAAACAGCTTGTGGGACGAGAACACGTAGAAATCGCAATCCAGTGTTTGCACGTCCGGCTGAAAGTGGGGTACTGCCTGCGCGCCATCAAGCAGGGTAATGACGCCGCGAGCCTTGGCCTGACTCACCATCGCTGTAACGGGATTGATGGTGCCCAGAACGTTGGAAACATGGGTGATGGCCAGTACGCGGGTACGCTCAGTCAAAAGGGTGGTGAACGAATCCATATCCAGCTCGCCTTCTGGCGAGACCTGAATCGGCACCACTTTTGCGCCGGTACGTTCGGCGATCATCTGCCAGGGCACGATGTTGGCATGGTGCTCCATGCGGCTTACCAGAATTTCGTCGCCGGCTTTAAGTCTCGGTGCCAGGCCATTTGCCACCAGGTTAATGGCCTCGGTAGTGCCCTTTGTCCAGATGATTTCCTGTGTGCTGCGTGCATTCAGAAAGCTGCGCACTGTTTCGCGGGCACCTTCAAATGCCGCTGTGGCACGGTCGCCCAGGGTGTGGGCGCCCCGATGTACATTGGAGTGCATTTCCCGGTAATAGCGGTCCATGGCATCCAGAACAGCGAGTGGCTTTTGCGCCGACGCACCATTGTCCAGATACACAAGCGGTTTCCCGTTCACCTGTTGTGAGAGAATAGGGAAATCACGGCGGATGGTTTGTACATCAAACGCCTTTAGGGTCGCTGTGTTTACCACGGACAGGTCAGTCATACCGGTCAGGCCTCCTGAAATGCTTGATCAAAGAACTGATTAAGCCGGGTTTGTACCGTGTCTTTTACGGCGTCCACCGGGATCTGGGCTACCAATTCGTTGATGAATGCCATGGTCAGCAGTACGTTGGCTTCCCTGCGGCTGATGCCACGTGATACCAGATAAAAAAGCGACTCTTCGTCGAGCTGTCCGATGGTTGCCCCATGGGCACATTTTACGTCATCAGCATAGATTTCCAGCTCGGGCTTGGTGTCGATTTCTGCACCGGTGGAAAGCAGCAGGTTTTTGTTGTTCATATTCGCGTTGGATTTCTGTGCATCCTGATGAATATGAATTCGGCCATTGAATACAGCGTGAGACTTGTCCGCCGCGATGTTGCGATAAGTTTCTTCACTGTCGCAATGGGCCGCTATGTGCTCAATGGTGGTGTGGTTGTCGTAGTGCTGGGTGCCCTGGGTCACAACTACGCCGTTGAGCTTGCACTCAGCGCCTTCGCCTTCCAATCGCACTTGCAGGTCGTGGCGACGAAGGGGACCGCCAAATCCTACGCAGTGGCTCTGAAAGCGTGAGCTGCGTTGCTGTGTTACACCAGTGGCGCCGATGTGCTGCACGTTCTCGCCGCCCATGCTCAGGCGAATGTTGGTAACGTTCGCACCTTCTGCAAGGGTAAACTCGGTTACAGAATTTACAAAAACCGCTTCCTGGCCGCTGGAAATATACTCTTCAACCAAAGTAATTTGGCTGTTGCGACCTGCGTCCACAAAAATGCGTGGGAAGGCGGATCCGCTGGCGTCTGCGGTCACCTCATGGATGATAAACAGAGGTTGATCAAGAACGGCATCCGGCTTCAGGCGAATTACCAGGCCGTCTTCAAAGCGTGCTGAGTTCAGACCTGCGAACTGCACGGCTTTGGTGTCGAGGGTCGTGTCCAGACGCTCAGCCAATTCGCTGGCTTCTGCATCGGACAGGTCGCCGAAGCGCTGGATAAGAATATTGTTCAGATCCGGATACTCGCTGGCTTCCGGCACCATCACGCCATTGATGAAAACCACCTTGTAGCCCGGCACGGCCAGTGCGCTGCCGGTCTTACCGTCGGTTGGCAGTGATGTAGCCATTTCGTCAGTCAGCTTCAGGTACTTGCTGGAATACTTCCAGTTTTCGGTTTTACGCGTCGGCAGAGGCATATCCACCAAGGCAGCGCCGCGCTGCTTGCGCAACGCGAGAAGGGGCCCAGGTAGCGCTTGGCCAGCCGGGTGCAGGAACGCGGTGGAAAGAAGAGTTGGTGCTGGTTTCATTCCGCGATCTCCTTAGTTGGCTGAGCTGGCTGCAGTTGCTTCATCCTTGATACCAAGCCAAGCGTAGCCGCGCGCTTCCAGCTCCAGAGCCAGCTCGCGACCACCGGATTTCACGATTTTGCCATCGGCCAGAACGTGCACGTAATCCGGTACGATGTGATCTAGCAGGCGCTGGTAGTGAGTCACCATCAGGATTGCGCGGTCTTTTGCGCGTAAGGCATTCACGCCGTCTGAAACTACCTTGAGGGCGTCGATGTCCAGCCCCGAGTCGGTTTCGTCCAGAATGGCCAGCTTCGGCTGCAGCAAGAGAGCCTGCATGATTTCGTTACGTTTTTTCTCACCGCCGGAGAAGCCTTCATTTACGCCGCGCTTGAGGAATGCGGGATCCAGGTCTACCTGCTTTGAAACTTCCCGCGCCAGCTTCATGAATTCAGCCGCGTTCATTTCCGGCTCGCCCCTGTGGTGGCGCATGGCGTTCACAGATGTGCGCATGAACTGCAGGTTACTGACGCCCGGAATCTCTACGGGGTACTGAAACGCCAGGAACACGCCTTCTCGCGCCCGCTCTTCGGTTTCTTTCTCAAGCAGGTTGTCACCGTTCAGAGTAACTTCACCTGAGGTGACTTCAAATGCGTCGTTCCCTGCGAGCACCTGGGAAAGGGTACTTTTGCCTGACCCGTTCGGGCCCATGATGGCATGTACTTCCCCGGCTTTGATTTCCAGGTTGATGCCCTTGAGGATCTCTTTCCCCCCAACGGAGGCGTGCAGGTTTTTGATGCTCAGCATTTGTAGGCTTCTCTCTATTTTAACCGTCTGAATTCTGTTTGCTTATGCAATGCTTTGGGTTCATGCCGCCTTAGCCGACGGACCCTTCGAGGCTCACCTCAAGAAGCTTGCCGGCTTCAACCGCAAACTCCATAGGAAGTTCCTTGAAAACTTCTTTGCAGAAACCGTTCACAATCATGGAAACGGCCTGCTCCGGATCGATGCCACGCTGGCGGCAAAGGAACATCTGCTCATCGCTAACCTTGGATGTGGTGGCCTCGTGCTCCACGATCGCGGATTTATTCAGGCTCTCGATGTACGGGAACGTGTGCGCACCGCAGCGGTCGCCAATCAGCAGCGAATCGCACTGGGTGAAGTTGCGCGCACCCTCCGCGCGGGGGCCGAACTTGACCAGACCGCGATAGGCGTTGGAGCTTTTGCCGGCAGAAATCCCTTTTGAGATGATCGTGCTGGAAGTGTTTTTACCCAGATGAATCATCTTGGTGCCGGTATCAGCCTGCTGGTAGTTGTGGGTGAGTGCTACTGAGTAGAATTCGCCGACACTGTTTTCGCCGCGCAGGATGCAGCTTGGGTACTTCCAGGTAATTGCCGAGCCCGTCTCAACCTGGGTCCAGGAAACCTTGGAGTTTTTGCCGATGCAGGCCGCGCGTTTGGTGACGAAGTTATAGATGCCACCTTTGCCGTTCTCGTCGCCCGGGTACCAGTTCTGTACCGTCGAGTATTTGATCTGAGCGTCGTCCAGTGCGACCAGCTCTACCACCGCTGCGTGCAGCTGGTTTTCGTCGCGCATGGGGGCGGTGCAGCCTTCCAGATAGCTAACGTAGCTGCCTTCGTCAGCAATGATCAGCGTGCGCTCGAACTGGCCAGTATTTGCTGCGTTGATGCGGAAGTAGGTAGATAGCTCCATGGGGCAGCGAACGCCCTTGGGAACATAAACGAAGGTTCCGTCGGAGAATACGGCGGCGTTCAGCCCGGCAAAGTAGTTGTCGGTGTGGGGTACTACGGAACCGAGGTATTTTTGAACCAGCTCCGGATAGTCGCGGACAGCTTCCGAGATTGAGCAGAAAATAACACCGGCTTTCGCCAGTGGCTCTTTGAACGTGGTGGCTACGGATACGGAATCAAACACCGCGTCCACGGCCACGCCCGCGAGCTTCTCACGCTCGTGAAGAGGGATGCCCAGTTTTTCGTAGGTCCTGAGGAGCTCGGGGTCTACTTCGTCGAGACTCTGGGGCATGTCCTCTTTGCGCTTGGGAGCGGAGTAGTAGGAAATTGAGTTGTAATCGATTTTTGGGTAGCCCACGTGCGCCCAGTCAGGCTCTTTCATCTCAAGCCAGCGACGATAGGCCTTGAGGCGCCACTCCAACATGAATTCCGGCTCTTTCTTGATGGCAGAAAGGCGGGCGATAACGTCTTCATTCAAACCGGGCTCGAACGTATCAACTTCGATTTCTGTTACGAAACCGTGTTCGTATTCCCGTTTGATCAGTTCGTTCACCTCTTGGTCGGTGGTCGCCATGATCGTCGCTCCGTATTCTCTCTCGCGGGCTCTGAGGCCCTTTGGTTTGCCGGCAACCAGAGTGGGTTGCGGGAGGCTAATTTAATGCTTCTGGTACAGGATTGTACAATACCAGAGTAAATTAGTCAGGTATTAAATTATGGGAAAATCGATTATATCGCAATACACCCGTCAGAGGCTAAGCCTGACGGGCGCAGAGCGCTTGGGTATGAGTTTATACGGAGTTCCAGGCCTGATGGGGTATCAGGCTTCGGGTGGCAGAATGCGGGTAAGGTAGCTGTGCTGCAGCGAATCGGGAGTGTGCGGCGGGCGGGGTATGCGAACAATGTGGCCACTGCCGGGGGCGCAATCCATAACGACGCCGTTCAAATTTTCCATAACCGGTATCGCGAACAACAGATTGCCGGATGGCGTGATCAGTTCTAGCTGGTCGCCAGGTGCAAACTTGTTCTTTACATTGATGGTCAGCCAATTGCCGTCATCATCGGTGATAGTGCCAACCACTTGCTGTGTGCCCAGATAGGACGAGCCCCTTTCGTAGGTCTGGTATTCCTGAGGCATGTGGCGGCGCAGAAACCCTTCGGTGTACCCGCGGTTGGATAAAGCTTCCAGCTCGTTCATCAGGCTCATGTCAAATGCCTTGCCTGTTGCGGCTTCATCAATGGCGCGGCGATACACCTGGGTGGTGCGGGCCACGTAGTAGGTGCTTTTGGTGCGCCCCTCTATTTTCAGTGAGTGCACACCCATTGCCGCCAGCTCCGCCACGTGCTGCACTGCGCGCAGATCCCGGGAGTTCATGATGTAAGTGCCGTGTTCATCCTCGTAGGCGGGAATAAAGCTGCCTGGGCGGTTGGGCTCCTCCAGAAGGATTTCTTTCGGCTCGTAGCTATGCACATCGCTGGTGTCTGACGTGGCAATCAGGTCGCCGGTGTGGTCGTGGGTATGCTGCACTTCCTTGTAGTCCCAGCGACAGGCATTGGTGCAGGCACCCTGGTTGGCGTCTCGGTGATTCATATAGCCGGAGAGCAGGCAGCGCCCGGAATAGGCCATGCACAGTGCGCCGTGAACAAACACCTCCAGCTCCATTTGCGGAACCCGCTCACGGATGTCCCGGATTTCACCGAGGGCGAGCTCCCGGGACAGAATGACCCGGCTGATGCCCTGGCGACGCCAGAATTCCACCGTCGCCCAGTTTACCGCGTTGGCCTGAACCGACAGGTGAATAGGTTGGTCTGGCCACTTTTCCCGAACCAGCATAATCAGGCCAGGGTCTGACATGATCAGAGCGTCCGGCTTGTATTCGAGCACCGGTTCCAGATCTCTCAGATAGGAGCGCACCTTGTCATTGTGGGGTGCTATGTTCGAGACCAGATAGAACTGTTTACCCAGAGTGTGGGCGCGTTGGATGCCTGCGCCCAGCGCCGCGGTGTCTTTGAAGCTGTTATTGCGCACCCGTAGAGAGTAGCGCGGCTGGCCGGCATAGACCGCATCCGCGCCATAGGCGAACGCGGTTTCAAGGTGCTCGAGAGTGCCAGCGGGTGCCAGCAGTTCCGGGATGATCATTGGGGTGCTCCGGATAAATCGGTGGCTGGCTATTTTGCCGCAAGCTATTGCGCTTTCCCTTGACCCCGCTCAAACGTCTTATTGATTATTTTCGGCTAACATGTGTACGCTGTATGCCGGATTGAGTGGGTCAGTATTCATGAATAAGGAGAATCACAGAATGGGATTAGAGCCTCTGGGCCCAGAGGTGGTGCGGGTTTCACTGAGTAACAGAGTGAGTTCACTGATCAGTATTCAGCTTGCCCGTGGCAAGGTGGGTGTTGAAGTGGTGGCATCGCAGTTGCACATGAGCCGGTACACGCTTCACAAGAAACTGAAGCGGGAAGGGTTAACCTTTGCCCGTCTGCTGGAAGATGTGCGCCGTAAGCAGGCGCTGACTTACATGCAGGATAAAACCAAGCCGCTGGTGGAGATTGCCGAGCAGCTCGGGTTTTCTGAACTGAGCGCATTCAGCCGGGCATTCAAGCGCTGGATGGGCACTTCGCCGGCTGAATATCGCTCTGTCAGGCTTTCCTGATCAGTACTTCTTGAACACCAAGGTTGCATTAGTGCCGCCGAAGCCAAAACTGTTGCTCATAACGAGATCCAGGTTCTGGTTATCCATGCGCTCGCGTACTATCGGATAACCTTCAGCACCTTCATCCAGGTTCTCGATATTGGCTGAGGGTGCTATAAAACCTTCCCGCTGCATGATCATGCTGTAGATGGCTTCATGAACGCCGGCTGCGCCAAGAGCGTGGCCGCACAGAGGCTTGGTTGAGCTTAGCGGCGGTATCTTGTCGCCAAAGGTCGTTTTCAGCGCTGTCAGTTCTGTGACATCGCCGGCCGGTGTGCTGGTGCCGTGGGTGTTAATGTAGCTGATCTCGCCGTCCAGGTTTTTCATGGCCTGCTGCATGCAACGTATGGCGCCTTCGCCGCTGGGTGCAACCATGTCGGCACCGTCTGATGTAGCGCCAAAACCAACCAGTTCCGCAATGATATTCGCACCGCGAGCCTCGGCATGCTCCAAGGCTTCGAGCACCACGGTGCCACCGCCTCCGGAGATAACAAAACCATCACGGTCTTTGTCGTAGGTGCGGGATGCCTTTTCAGGGGTATCGTTGTACTTGGTTGAAAGCGCACCCATGGCATCAAACATCAGGCTCAGGGTCCAGTGGATGTCCTCGCCGCCGCCGGCAAGCATGACATCCTGACGCCCCAGAGCAATCTGATCTGCAGCATGGCCAATAGCGTGTGCGCTGGTGGCGCAGGCTGAGGTAATGCCGTAGTTGATACCAGTAATGCCAAATGCCGTTGCGATGGTAGCGTTGATTGAGCTGCCCATAGTGCGGGGCACGCGATAAGGCCCAACGCGACGAATGCCTTTGGCGCGGTGGGTGTCGATCGCATCGAGAAGCTCAACAGTTGATGCGCCGCCGGTACCAAAAACGGCGCCGGTGCTGTTAGCTGTGAGGTGCTCTTTGGTCAATCCAGCCTGTTCAATGGCTTCGCAGGCCGCGAGATAGGTGTAACCTGCAGCCGGGCACATGAAGCGCAGAAGCTTGCGGTCGATCAAGTCCGGCAAATTCAGATTGATCTGGCCACATACATGGCTGCGCAAACCATTGTCACGGGCTTCTTCGCTGAAGCCGATACCTGGGATGGACTCCTTCAGGGAGCGGGTTACTTCTTTCTGGTTAGTGCCAAGGCTGGAGACAATCCCCATACCGGTGATAACAACACGCCGCATCTTGTTAACTCCTAAAAATCATCGGTGGAAGTGAATACGCCAACCCGCAGGTCTTTAGCCGTGTAGATTTCTCTGCCATCCACTTCCATGCGTCCGTCGGCAATGGCTAGCGTGAGTTTACGTTTGATCACGCGCTTGATGTCGAGGTAGTAGCGCACTTTTTTGTTTGTGGGCAGAACCTGGCCGGTGAACTTCACTTCTCCGGCGCCCAGTGCGCGACCTTTGCCCTCGCTGCCGTCCCACGCTAGGTAAAAACCAACCAGTTGCCACATGGCATCAAGGCCGAGACAGCCGGGCATGACGGGGTCGTCGACAAAATGGACTTTAAAAAACCAGAGATCCGGATTGATGTCCAGCTCTGCCACCAGGCTGCCTTTTCCGTAAAGGCCGTCGTCGGTTCCCACGTGGGTGACGCGGTCAACCATCAGCATCTCATCTATGGGCAGCCGCGTGGCGCCCGGGAAAAGTTTGCCATGACCACACTTAATCAGGTCTTCTTTGTCAAAATGATCCGGGTTCATAGTGCCATAGTCTCTGTTACAGAATGATTTATTGTCACTTTAGCTGTTATTTCGCGAGTCGCTATTGACCATTAGTGGATGATTAACGTTTAAGCGGTGTAGTTGCAAGTGCCAAATGTTCGTCAAAAGGCGGAATTCAGGATAGAAAAAAGGGCAGGCTCTCCACGAACCTGCCCTTTTTAAATTGCATCAGAGATAAGTTGCGCTGCCCCCCCCCCCCCCCTCAGCCCGGGCGGCCGTCAGGTCTGGGGCTTGCAAGTATTTTGGTGTAGCGCACCAGAAACATGCCGTAGGCGAAAATCCAGAGCAGGCTGCTGCTGCCGATCCCTGGATGCCAGGGAATAAAATCAAACGCGGTAAGCACACGGATCAAAGCTGCCATCTGAATGGCAACAAACGCGATAACCATGCCTTTTGGCAGCACCAGAGGCCGGCCAGTGTGGCCAAGAGTCACTCGGGCGATGACTCCCAGAATAAGACAGCTGATAGCGCCGGTACCCGCCGCATGGCTCCAGGCGTTGGATGGCCAACCCGCGAAAAGCGTGCCCGCGAGAAGGTACAGAGAAACCGGCACCCAGAGAATGGACAGATGAAGAACCCACAGCAGGGGTTCCTTGCGAGCAAGCCAGCCTTTCCAGTTGACCAGGCGAACGAGCATGAGCGTGCCGGCTAAGATTGCCAGAATCCCCGTGAGAGTTTGCCAGCCTGTCACCAGCGATGCGGTAAGCAAGATCATCGAGAAGAGCGTTGCCATATCCAGCGCCGGAATGGTTTTTACGGCGGCGGCATCCAGCCCATGCTGGCGCAGCCAGCCTGTTGTGAACGCGGGGGTGATGCGCCCACCCACAATACTGATAAGTGCCATAGACATAATTAACGCGCCGTGGCTGAAGGCCATGTCCAGACGGGTAACAAAGCCTATTTGCATCAGCCACAGCAAGCCCAGAACCACCAGAATCATAAGCTGACGCTTTTGCTTTGCGTGCCAGACACGCCATCCGGCATCCAGCATTACCAGCGGAAGGAAAGCCAGATTAAAACCTTGAACCAGCCAGTCCGGCAAATCAGCACCAAAGGCCAGAAGCAGGCGCCCGACCAGCCATACACCCCACAGCAACACCAACCGGAAGCCGTGAGTACGCTCGGTCTGAGTCCATACGCAGACGGCGGTCAGCAAAAAACCGGCGATAGCGGCAGACAGAAAACCAAACAGCATCTCGTGCTGGTGCCAGAACAGCCCCGGCATAGCGAGGGGCAGGTTGATGACACCGGTTACCTGCAAAACCCATAGAGGAACGACCAGCAGCGCCAGCAGCGTCATCGACAGAAAGAAAATGCGGAATGGATAGCCGAAAAGCTGGCTGACACTGGCGGAATCGGCCTGAGCGGATGTAGGAATAGCCTGCATGTTGGTTCCTGCTAATACATATATATTAGTTATATGTTAAACGCATGTGGCCAGAAATAACATACCCGGTTGGTGGTATCTTTGCGTACAATGCCGCTATCGTTTTGATTCACAATGGAATGATTTATGAGTACATACGTGATCCTGAAAACTCTCCACATGTCCACAGCCTACCTGACGGTCATCCTGTTCACGCTGAGACTGCTGATGGACGCCGTGGGAAGGCCTGGTTGGCGCCAGACGCCGCTGCGCTGGATTCCCCACGCCAACGACACTGTACTGCTGGTCGCAGCTATCAGTCTGCTATTTGTTGGCGGCTGGAACCCGCTGGAACAAGGCTGGATTCTGGCTAAAATCGTGTTGTTGCTGGGCTACATCGCTGCCGGGCTGTTCGCGTTGAGAGTCACCGTATCACGCCCCGTGCGTATTGTTGCAGCCGTTCTGGCCTTGCTCCAGGTGTCATTCATCTTTCACCTTGCGATGACCAAACCCGTTCTGTTCTGACTTGGTGTAGCTTATTAGCTCGGCCAGTTGGCCCTGCACCTCTCGAAGTTGGCGCGTAATTTCATCGCGCTCATCGTGAGCCTGCCGGGCCTGCTGAGCGTTTTGTTCCTCGCTCATAACCTCCAGAATCGCCCCGATCATCATGTTCAGAAAAACAAACGCCGTCAGAAAAATAAAGGTCAGGTAGTAAATCCAGCTTAGTGGGTATTGCTCCATGGTCGCGTACATCACATCGGTCCAGTCCTCGAACGTGGCTACCCGGAACAGCGTCAGCATCGATATCGCGACATCGCCCCAAAGCTCATTGTCAACGCTGGCAAAGAACATCGAGCCCATCGCCGCATAGATATAGAAAATGATAAACATCAGAAGCGCGATGTAACCCATGCGCGGAATGGCTTTGAGCAGAGAATTGATCAGGAACCGCAGCTCAGGCACCACCGACACCAGACGCAACACCCGGAAGACTCGCAACAACCGCCCCAACAAGACGGCTTCAGAGTTGTCGAGAGGGATAAGGCTGCCAACCACCACGAGTGTGTCAAACAGGTTCCAGCCGTCCATCAGGAAGCGCCGTCTGGCCGGGCTGGCCGCAAAGCGGAACAGAATCTCGATCAGGAAAAACAGCGTGATAGCGGTATCCATCACGCTCAGTGACTGCTCTACCAGGGGCGGCAGGTCATAGGTCTTGGCGCCAATGGTTAAAGCGGAAAGAATGATAATCGTGATGACCACGCCCTGAAAAAGCGTACTGGACTCAATTCGGTGTAGCTGGTTAAAACCGGAAGTGGGGCTTAGTTGGGGCAACATGGCAGACAAAGGCTCCAGATCATTCGGGGGAGGGCTGAATTCTAAAGGGCTGCGCTGCAATAGGATAGCTTGAATGGTGCCCGGAGGCTGTCAGTGGCAGAAGCAGCGCCTCGGGCACAATAAACATGATTTATGCAGCGGGATCAGAATTATTCATTCGTTTGGTGCTGCAAGCTTTTCCATAATCGGAGCACACATAACAATTCCAAAAACGAGTGACATTCCATGAAAGAAAGACCTGAGTTGGCCGGGTGGCGCTGGGGGCCTTTCACGTTCCGCGTTCCTTTCTACCATACGCGGTTGTGCTGGCCCGAGTTTTTACAGGGGCTTTTTGTTTCTGCTGCCACGGGCCTGGCGTTGATTCCGGTCATGACAGCGTTCTTCGGTCTGAGCTTTGAAGAAGCCGTTGCCCTGTCGATGATTCATGCTTCTCTGATTGCTTCAGCTGTTATCGTGTTTGGTGAACCCTACGCCGCCGGATGGATAACGCCAGCGCTGCCATTGATTCTGGCCTTTGTGATCGGCGGCTATGATGACCCGGCCAGCAGATTCCAGGCAATGACGGCGCTAAGCCTGGTTTTCGCATCGCTTGTTCTGGTTCTCGGTATTACTGGCCTGGGTCGTCGTTTTGTCATCTGGTTACCCGATACCCTCAAGGCTGGCATTATACTGGGCGCCGCGATTGCTGCGCTCAAGCGGGTCTTCGTTGATGATGCAGAGCGTTTTCTGCTTGAACAGCCCATTGCAACCGCGCTTGCTTGCGGTATCTGCCTGATCTTCACTTTCTCGATTCCCATGCAGAAGCTCAAAGCGCGAAACCGGTTTTTCTTTATGTTGGGATCGCTGGGCCTGTTGCCCGGTTTTCTGGCAGCGGCGGTTATCGGGCCCCTGGTGGGCGAAGTGAACTTCGATATCCAGTGGGGATTTATTGTGCCGCCTCTGGGTGAGGCCATGGCGAAAGCTTCGCCGCTGGCCAATGGCTGGCCGTCCCGCGAGATGCTGATACAAAGCATTCCCCTGGCGCTGATCGCCTACATCATACTTTTCGGCGACCTTGTCACCGGCAATGAGGTGTTAAGGGAAGGGTTGAAAACTCGTAAAGACGAGCACATCGACATAAATCTCAATCGTACCCACTTTTCCTTGTCGATTCGCAACGCGCTCATGGGAATTGTTGCACCCTTCTTCCCGACCCAGGGAGCCGTGTGGACAGGTGTGCATGTGATCGTGGTGCAGCGCTGGAAGCAGGGGCCTACGGCAATGAATAGCCTGCACAGCGGCCTGGCGTCCTATTACCTGATGGGTTTGCCGTTTATTTATTTCCTGCTGCCCCTGCTGACCGGGCTTAAGCCGCTGCTGGGCATTGCGCTGTCACTGACGCTGGTTCTCACCGGCTTTGCCTGCGCCTATATTGCCATGTCTATTCCAAGGGACAATACCTCAAGGGGAACGGTGGTTCTGATTGGCGCCTGTCTTGCTTTCTTTGAGCCCTGGATAGGCTTGTTGATTGGCGTAGTCGCAACCCTCGCTCTGGTGGGCTGGGACCGGAACCCGGATCCTATTCCCCATGACGAATGAGTGGAAGGCTGGCTGCCCGTCAAGGAGAGGGCTGCCAGCGGCAGAGCAATATCCGGTTACGGCTTTTTCCGGTTGAGCGGGTAGAACAGTTGCGGTGACGCCAGTTCCGGCAAGTCGGTCTGCTCCTTATTCGCGGCCCACTCGACGCGCTCAGCTGAACGAATGGCGTAATGCATCCACGCCAGCGCCGCGGCAGCAATGATGAACATCAGCATAAAGCAGCTCTGCCAGATACCGGTAAAGTCATTCAGAGCGCCGAATGTCAGTGGCAGGATAAAACCACCGAGCCCGCCAATCATTCCGACCACGCCACCGACAGCGCCAACATGCATTGGGTAGTAGACCGGTATGTGTTTGTATACGGCGGCTTTACCGAGGGACATGAAAAATCCCAGGGTAAAAATCAGCACCACGAACACTGGCAAGCTCATTTCGAGCTTGAAGCGTACGTCGCCTTCTATTCCGTGTACCACGTAATCCGTAGGCGGATAGCTCAACAGGAACGTGCAGATAACCGATGCGATAAATGTCCCGTACATCACACGCCGCGCGCCAAAGCGGTCGGACATCCAGCCCCCCAGAATCCGGAACAGTGATGCCGGAATGGTGTAGAGCGCGGCGATCATGCCGGCTGTTCGAATGTCCAGACCGTAAACGCCAATCAGATAGTGTGGTAGCCAGAGCGCCATAGCCACGAAAGCCCCGAACACGAAAAAGTAGTAAAGCGAAAAGCGCCAGACCCGTGGATCCCTCAGCGGCTCCATCTGCTCCATAAACGAACGTTTCTGCTCGTCGTCTTTACGACCAGCAGAAACCGGATCTTCTTTAGCCAGCAGGATAAAAACAACGCCCATAACCGCCAGCACCGACGCATAAATCTGCGCAGTAGCCTCCCAACCCAGTGCCACCAGCAAAAAGGGCGCGCCGAAATTGGTTACAGCAGAACCGACATTGCCTGCGCCGAAGATGCCCAGAGCTGTGCCCTGACGGGCGGGTTCAAACCAGGCGGCGGTATAGGCCACGCCTACGATAAAGGCGCCTCCGGCCAGGCCAACGCCAAGGGCTCCCACGAGAAGCATCGGATAGGTAGTGGCAAAGGTCAGCAGGTAAACACAGGCTGCAGTGGTCAGCATGAGTATGCCAAACACCCAGCGCCCGCCGTAACGATCGGTCCAGATACCAAGGAACAGCCGGCTGATTGAACCGGTCAGGATGGGAGTGGCCATAAGCAGGCCAAGCTGAGTGTCCGAAAGGCCCAGATCTTCGGCAATGCGGATGCCGATAATGGAAAAAATCGTCCAAACCGCGAAGCAAAGCGTGAACGCCAGTGTGGAAAGGCCAAGTGCTCGATGCTGCTGTGGTTTGGTTGGCAAGATCATTGTGGTGGCGTTCCTTGTCTGCATTTAACGACCTGTGTTTATGGTCTTTGTAACAATATCAAAACCCGGTTTTTTGGGGTGAGGGCAATGGAGGTACCTCTAGCGGGATGGCTTGGTGGTAGGCGTTGGCGGGGATTTTATGGGAGGGAGTACAGCCCTGATTGCACTGGTGGGGTACCTGCTGTGCCTTTTGATTTTAATCAATTATGCATGGGTGTGGAGTGTGGGCTAATGCTGACCAATATCAATTGGCGCGCTGCGTTTGAGTGGCATTACCGCCACTGGAGATTGCTATGAAAATTATGATTGCCTACGACGGCTCCAGGAACGCAAAGCTGGCCCTGGTCCAGACGATTACGATGTTTCGCGAACTGAAACCGCAGATTGCCCTGGTGGCTGTAGCAGAAAACCCGAGAGACATCACCGCCGGAAACGAAGACATGTTCCAGGAGGAGCTGGCCGAGTTGAAGCAGCATCTTGTTGATGCACAGGTGGTTTGCGAGAGAGAGGGTGTTGCCTCAGAAACACTGCTTCTGGAGGGCGATGCCCGCAAGATGCTGCTTTATGCCGCGGAGAAGAAGATCAGGCCCGGCATGCTTGTTATCGCTCGCCACAGTGAAGAGGTGGACGGCGGCCTGATCGCCCGTTCGCTGAACTACTTCGTGGACGAACTGGATTACATGACGTTCGGCAAGGTCAGCTCGTTTCTTGCGCGCCGTGTCCAGTGCCCGTTACTTATCCTGCCCAGCTGCTAACAGCTGCTGGCACTGAAAGAGCTGAGAGCCCACGGAGGCTTAAATGAAAGTCGCAGACGTATTCGGTTTCAAAAATCCAGAGATCAAGGCCCTGCACCTGACCTGGATTGCGTTTTTTATCACATTCTACGTATGGTTCAACATGGCGCCGTTGGCGTCCAGCATGCTCAAGAGTGTCGACTGGCTGACCCCGGACGACCTGCGCCTGTTCGCTATCTGTAACGTGGCACTGACGATCCCCGCGCGCATCCTTGTGGGCATGGCTCTTGACCGCTTTGGCCCGCGCCGGGTGTTCTCTATATTGATGGTGTTGATGTCCATTCCGGCGCTCACCTTCGCGTTTGGCGACACCATGACCCAGCTGCTGGTCAGCCGACTGGTGCTCAGCTCCATCGGCGCCAGCTTTGTAGTGGGCATCCACATGACAGCCATGTGGTTCAAACCCCGCGATATCGGCTTTGCCGAGGGTTTCTACGCAGGCTGGGGTAACTTCGGTTCCGCAGCGGCGGCACTGACTCTGCCTACCATTGCTCTGCAGATGTACGGCGGCGATGACGGCTGGCGCTGGGCCATTGCCCAGAGCGCTATCGTGATGGCGCTATACGGCGTTTACTACTGGTTTGCTGTTACCGACGGCCCGGTAGGGACCGTTCACCGCAAGCCGCGTAAAGCGACCGCGCTGGAGGTCAGCACCTGGGGCGATATGGTAAAGCTGATTCTGTGGACCATTCCCCTGATTGGCGTTCTGGCAATCCTGGTATGGCGCATTGAAAACATGGGCTACCTGAGCGTGACCGGTGCGATTATTGCCTACGTAGTCATCGTTGCGATCGTGTGCTACCAAATAGCGCAGATTCTTCGGGTGAACCTGCCTATCCTGAAAAAAGGTGTTCCGGAAGACGACAAGTATCCGTTCAACAGTGTTGCTGCGCTGAACAGTACCTACTTTGCCAACTTTGGTGCGGAACTGGCGGTGGTCTCCATGTTGCCGATGTTTTTTGAGCAAACCTGGAGCCTGAGCGCTGCTGCCGCAGGTATGGTTGCCGCTTCCTTCGCATTCGTGAATCTGGTTGCCCGCCCCATGGGCGGCATGGTTTCCGATCGCATGGGTAACCGCCGCTTCGTGATGCTCAGTTACATGTTTGGTATTGCGGTTGGTTTCGCACTGATGGGCCTGCTCAACTCCAGTTGGCCGCTGATTATTGCTGTGGCAATCACTGTATTCACTTCCTTCTTTGTGCAGGGCGCAGAAGGCGCAACCTTCGGTATTATCCCGTCGATCAAGCGTCGCCTGACCGGGCAGATTTCCGGTATGGCGGGCGCTTACGGTAACGTGGGTGCGGTGGTTTATCTGACTATCTTTACCTTCGTAACACCTAACCAGTTCTTCTTCATCATCGCTGGCGGCGCCTTTATCAGCTGGGTGTTGTGCCTGATGTGGCTGAAAGAGCCGGAGTCCGGTTTTGCTGAAGAGTATAATGTGTCTTCTGTAGACCTTCAGATCGAAGACGAAGAGCGTAAGCGCCAGGCAGCACTCGGTAAGGCGTGATGCTGAAGTAATATAGCTCGAACCCAAGCCCCGCCGGGAGTGATCCCGGCGGGGCTTTTTTGTGGGTGCTTATGTACCGGTTGCGCCGACTGTATTGATGGGTTGGATGTCTGTTTGTAGTGGGTCCACATGTTTGCAGCCATTGTTGAGGCTCGATCCGGGGCTCCTGGTATGAGGTGTGAGCCTCTCCCATGTCGGTGTGCAGGGAGGTATGGGTGTTGCTACATGCCCGCTGGGATGGCCCGTGGGGCGGAGCCTGCGCTGCGTATGACTGCCGGTCACAGGCTGTAGACACAAGGTCATAGGCAGGAGCATTTCTGGTAGAGGTGGTGGGGTTAAGACGTTCAGGTAATCTTGGTGCGGGTAGGCCGGCCTTGTTTAGTAAGGCCCATAGCAAAAGCCCGCCGGAGTTACCCCCTGCGGGCTTTTTGTTTACTTGCGTGTCTTTGAGGAACGTTTAAGGATTCTTGATATACGCACCTTTGCGCAGGTAGAACCACCAGTTCACCACCAGACACAGAGCGTAGAACACTGCGAAGCCATACATCGCCACTTCTGGTGTACCTGCCTGAATCTGCTGCCCCAGCAACTTGGGCGCAATGAACGCACCGTAGGCGGCGATGGCGCTGGTCCAGCCCAGTACGGGGCCTTTCTGCTGCTGGTCAAAAATGTAGCCAATGCTGCGGAAGGTGGAGCCGTTGCCGATGCCGCTGGCCGCGAAGATCACGACAAACAGAATCATGAATACCACGAACAGGCTGTTGGGGTCGGTGGAGTTGTAGGCCAGCATCATCACATAACCAGTGGCCACGGAAGCGACGACCATGATGGCGGAGATAATCTGGGTGACAATGGAGCCACCTACCTTATCGGAAATCCAGCCGCCCACAGGGCGAATCAGAGCGCCCACCAAGGGTCCGATCCACGACCAGGTCAGAGCGCTTGGTGCATCCGGATTCACTACTCGGGTAACGGTGCCGTCAGCGGCCACGTCCATCATGTTGCCGAAAATAACACTGATGGACAAAGGCAGAGCGGCAGAGAAGCCAATGAAGGTGCCGAAGGTCAGAATGTACAGCACGGTCATGGACCAGGTGTGCTTGTTGCTGAAGATCGCAAACTGGTTTTTGATGTTGGGCTTGATGTCGCCAGGGATCAGGCGCAGCAGAACCACAGTCAGAACGATGGTCAACGGCAGAGCCAGCCACATGCTCATGATGCTAAGTGCCCAGACCCCGACGATGGCCGCGAGCATGCCCACGCCATAAAGCCCAAGAATTTTGCTGAAAGCCGAAACCGGACTGCCCGGGTTCGGGGTGACGACTTTCAGGTTGTTCATGCCGAACCAGCCAGCGAACGCCAGCGGAATCAGGAAAACCAGCCAGATGAAACCTGCGTTCTGAATCCAGGTGTCCGTGCCGGCTTCGATGCGACCAATCAGGGTGCCACTGGGGGCCTGCAGTTCCAGGGGGCCACCGGCCAGGGCGCCGAAAACGCCGATGGTCATCACCAGTGGTATCAGAACCTGCATGGTGGTAACACCGAAGTTGCCCAGGCCAGCGTTCATGCCAAGGCCGTAACCCTGTTTGCTTTTAGGATAGAAAGAGCTGATGTTGCTCATGGAGCAGGCGAAGTTGCCGCCACCGATACCGGAGAGCAATGCAAGAGCCTGGAAAACGATGAACGGCGTATCCGGATTCATCAATGCAATGCCGGTGCCGGCAGCAGGAATCATCAGCAGGGCGGTGGTCAGAAATATGGTGTTGCGCCCACCTGCAATTTTGATCATGAACGACGCCGGGATCCGCAACGTGGCGCCTGACAAACCGGCAATGGCCGAGAGTGTGAAAAGCTGCTCAATGCTGAAGGCGAATCCCAGGTTCTTCATCTGGGTGGTGATCATTCCCCACATCAGCCATACCGCAAAACCCATTAACAGGCTGGGAATGGATATCCACAGGTTGCGGGAGGCGACACGCTTGCCCTCCCGTTCCCAGAACTCTTCACTTTCGACATCCCAGTGCTCGATGTCGGCGTTGGTTTTAGCCATGACAGTACTCCTCGGTTAGCGTGCCCTGGACCGCGTTGGGCGCGGTTTCCGGGCTTCCCGACGCCATTGTGCAAAGTGAAGCACCTGTTAAATCATGACATATATCAAGGAAAAGGTTGTTGGGATGGGGGTGTATTAAAGGGCCTTCAGAAAGCAAGGGTTCATGGTGTTTAAATCTCTGTTTTTCAACGAGATATAGAAGGAATATCACCAAATGGGTAAGCGTCGTGGCGATTGGCGCAGGAGAGGTAGCCACTCATTTCCTGCGGTTTTTCGCATGCTTAGCGAGAACGAAGAGCCTCAGAGCTACCCACAAATAGGCCAGTACCCAAACGCTGGCCGAGAACCATAGCAACGCAGGTTCGCTGAATGGTGATTCGCCGGCCATAAACCGAGAGGTTGCAGCACCAAGGACCAGTGCTGCGATGGGAAAGACCTCCGCGGCAACAGGGGCTTTGCGATGGCTTCGTTGCCAGGCCAAACGAAGCATCACGCTGGTAGATAAGGTGCCCAATGCTCCGATGGTAATGAGATGCAACGAAGGGGCCAGCGCAGTGCCGCGCAGCAACGCAATACCGGTGGCAAGTGCGCCAACGGCGAGCCAGAGATAACCCACCGCCAAAACCTGCAAGTCCGGTCGCTCCGGGCATAGCCAGAGTTTCCAGCGCAGGGTGCGCAGGATGATCAGCCCTGACGCGACCACCAGCAGGCTGCCGGTGATCGTGTTTGTTGCGGGAAACGCCACCAGAAAAACCGGGCAACCCAACACAGCAATCAGCATGCCCTCGATGCGCGGCTGAACGCGTGCCTCCAGTGGGACGCCTTTCTTTTCCAATGTACCCGCGACCGCCGGCGCAATGACCCTCCCTCCCATAAACGTCATCAGTAACAGCAGCCCCAAGATGGCTGAATGCATGAGCTTGAATGGGCCAGGCCACCAAGGTGTGTGCGACAAACTCACTGCCGTAGAAAGCCAGAAAGCGACGGCAAGCAGGCAGATCAACAGAATGAGAGGGCCTACCATTTTGTTGCGCCATTTTTTTGCGGCGTTGAAGCGCGGCACCACGTGCCAGGCAAGCAGCAGGGCAAATGCAGGGCCCAGAAGCTGGGCCAGAAGAGCATCAGGAAAGAAAATCCAGCTAACTCGTGCTGCCAGCCAGAGGGCAAACAGCGGATAAAGCACTGCAGCAGTTTGAGGGCCGAGGGTGTAGCCCGCCACCAGGGCCAGCGCAAAACCGAAAATCAATTCGTGCCCATGCCCGGCACCAAGCAGCCCCGCAGGCCAACCGGTTCCGGACCACACTGCCCACACAGAAAGCGGAACCGATAGCGCGGCCAGCAGGCTTGCGGCAGGGAAAAACAGCCAAAACGCCTGAGGTTTTTGCTTACGCCTGTTGTCTGACTTGTTCAAGATCATCCCGGTCAATTGACGGTTTGGCGTGAGGCGCCTAAAAAGAATAAATGAAAACCATAATAATATTGCAGACGCAGTCCCGTGAGGCAAATGTCTCCGCCAGAGACAAAGGAGATCCATCATGAACGTTTCAAGCTTGCTTAAACTGCCGTTTTCCAGCAATGGAGGTTGGGGCGAACTTCAACGCAGGCAGCTGTCCATACCCATGCTCGCGTGGTTCATTGTGGTACCCATGTCGCTTTTGCCTCCCGTGATGCTTTACTACGCCGGAACCCATTACGGTGATGACTTCATTGCGGGGTTCGCAGGTAAGGAATGGCGCTTCATTACCACCATTCTCTTTCTCGCAGAACTGCTGACGTTCTTTGTGATGGGGTGGCTGATTCATGCGGTGGCGGAAAGTCACAAACTCGAAGTCAGTTACAATAACGCCTATCTGCTTGCCGCAATTGCACCGCTTCCACTGTGGCTGTCGTCGCTGGCGTTGCTCGTGCCCTCCGTGGCATTCAGTGTGATCGTCGTTCTGGCAGCGATGGCGCTGTCGTGCACTCTGGTTTACCAAGGCCTGAGATCCGTGTGCGGTCGCACTCAGGACGACGTTCTCACCATGTCCGCGACCTATACCGTTATGGCGGCGTCGTTGCTCGCCTGGGTTCTCCTGCTGGCTATGGTTTGGGCATACTGATTGTGGCTGTTTGAGGTCAGATGGTCTGTGGGGCCGTGAAAAGTCCCGCATGATCAACAGACTGACCTTGGCCGCCGTTTTTCATGGCGTACTTTATGGCTTCAGGTATGGAAACTTTTCCGAGAGTCCTGGGGTGGACAGCCACACCAATCATCTCCCCCGTAGCCAAAAACTCCCCAGTAGTCGCGTTACGGATATCCGTGGTCAAGGCAAAAGACGTGTTGCCCAAGTGAGTTGTGCGGACTGATATTTCCAGCTTGTCGCGATAGCGAGCAGGAGCCTTCCACTCGATCGTCAGTTTAACCACCTGGTAATCGAAAGCGTTATCTGACGAGGGATCGTCTGCACTCAGGTGATGCAGAAATTCCGTCGCTGCAAGATCGATATAATCCCCATAACGGGCGTTAAAAACCACTTGTTGGGCATCACATTCGCTGTACCGAACCTGCATGAAATACCTGAACGGCTGATCAGCCGAGTACTCTTGTTCAGGCGCTTCCTGTGATTGTGTCATCGCTGCTTTCCTTGTTCTTGAGAATAATGTGCCTACCAGGTGTCGATCATTGGGCGCCGCCGGTCGTGCCCTGCACCTGGCTTTACCCTGCTCATAGTGCTTGGCCAACAGCCTTTCGAAAAGGGCTTTTTGTGTGGCTTCGTCGCCGGCGTTCGAAAGCTCGTTCCGGTATCTGCTGCAATTATGCAGCGTAAGGCAGCACGCCAAAATAGATGGCGCTGAAATGGCAGGCACTGCCGCCAACGATCAACGCGATGGTGCCGATTACGCTGAGCAGTGCGCCGATGCCATGGGTAGCGCTGTTCAGCCATTCTTCTATTCGCTGGTGAGTCGGATGGGTGGGCGTTGGTGATGTCGTCATTGTGGAAGGATCCGTGTTGATTATGGCAACACGGTACTTCAGCGTACACCTGTACGCAATGACTGCTGGTGACGATATTGTGCGCGGTTTGTCAGTACTTTATTGCACCGGTTTTGAGCCGGGAGAAGGTTGCGGGCACCACGCCCAGCCACGAGGCTAGCTGGTTATCTGGTACGCGCCTTACCAGCTCGGGATATTCTTCACACAGCAGTTGATAACGCTCTTTCGCCGACATGGTGTGCTTGCGAAATTCTCGCATGCTGGTCAGCTCCGCCAACTCTTCGGTCAGGGCCATTGCAAACTGCGGCCAGAGGCCTTCGCCATGGGACTGAATGGCCGATCGAAAGGCAGCAAAATCGGCAACCCAAACGGTGGCGGGGGTGACTGCGGTGAGGCAAAGCGTGTTGCGCACCGTGCGGCTGCGCCCGAACACCGGCCAGACCATGTCGCCTTCCGTAAAGAAGTGGTGCACCGCCACTTTGCCACTGGGCGCTTCACGGAACAGGCGCATAATGCCGTGCTGGATCAGGTACACGTTGGCCCAGGGGGTGTCGTGTTTTTCCATTTGCGCTTCGGCATCCACCCGGCGTTGATGAAACAACCGGGTCAGATCACTCAAAAACCTTGTGTCCGGATTCTCCTGTTTTTCGTTCAGCCTTATCCCGAAGACACGGCTCAGACCGTTGAGCAAGGCCACGGACTGTGGGGCCGGCTCCTGCTGGATGATGTCCGGATTGTCCTCTCCCAGCATGCAGGGAGAGGACGACACGTTGGGTTTGAGAGTGCGGGTCATTGCATTAGTGCCGTTGAAATATGTGTCAATTATCCTAACAGAAAGGCGCTAACGGAAATGACTTAAATCATTAAGGCATTTTCACCTACTCGATATAGGCTCAGTGACTGGTTCCTTCTTCGTAGTTGATTTTGTTCCACACGTTGTATTTGCCCGAAGGCTTGTTCATCGGGATTCGTTTTTCTTCCTCCAGGGTATCGGCGTCGTAGACGATTACGGCGCCTTCTTCGTCCCAGATGCTCAGTAGCAGTTTTTTGCCGTAGCGGTCGAATTCAACATGGGCGGCTACTTTGCCTGGGGCAGGCTGGAGGGTTTTTACGATTTCCAGAGTCTGTTTGTCGATAACGTGGACTTTGTCTTTGTTGGGGCCGAAGAAAACGTCTACCCAAGCGTAGCGTGAGTTTTCGTGGCTGCGCATGAAGAAGCCTGGTCCGGCTGTTTCCAGGGTTTTGATCACTTTCCAGGTGTCCATGTCGATGATGGAAACGGCGTTCGAGCGGAAGTGGGGGGTGGCCATTACCCGTGTGCCCTGGTAGTCCCAAGTGATGCCGGAGCCCAGGTGGGGCATGCCGGGCAGGGGTAGGTCGGCGGTGGTTTTTCCGGTGTCCATGTTGATCACCAGGCCGTGTTTGCCATCGCGTGCAGCGCCGATAAGGTGTTCGTAGCCAGGGTCGAAGAAGAAGTCGTCAAGCCAGGTGTCGGTTTGCATTCTGCGTACTTTGGCTTTGTCGTTTTCTACAGTGATTTCCCAGGCTTCCGGAATGTCTTTCAGGGCGGCGATGAAGCTGTTCCGGGGCGGAGCGGCATAAACGGCGCTTACCCTTGAGCTCTCTTTGGCGTCGTTTTCAACGGGGATTATTTCCAGCAGGTCGAGGTTTTCCGCATCGAACAATACCAGCGTGTGGGGCAGATAATTGGCCGCCATTACGTGTTCGCCATCAGCAGAGACAGCGATGTTGCGCATGTTGATGCCGGCGCGGACTTCTGCAACGACTTTCAGGTTGTAGAGGTCGTATTTGGTAATCCAGCCATCCCGTGAGCCGAAATAGACATAGCGTCCGTCAGGGCTGTATTTGGGGCCGCCGTGCAGGGCGTAGCGGCTGGCGAAGCGGTGGATGGGCTCCATGCTGTCGCCGTCCAACAAGGTTACGTGGTGGTCGCCAATTTCCACCACCAGAAAGAGGTTCATCATGTCGGCGTCATAAGCCGGCTTGTCAGGGAGTGAGCCTGCCGGGTGGGGTAACAGATGGCTGGCGGTAATTTCACTTTTGCCCCAAATCGGTTCTTGTGCAGGCGGCTGGTAGATATATTCCGCCAGGGCGGTGATCGATTCGGCGTTCAGAGTATCGGCAAAGCCGAGCATCTGGGTGGCGGGACGACCGTTACGAATGGCGTCTTCAGCCTGGTCTTTTTTCAGGCGCGAGAGGTTATCCGGCAGCAAGGCGGGGCCCATGCCGCCGAGCCTGTCGCTGCCGTGACAGCTTGCGCAGTGCTGCTGATACAGGGCTTCGGTTTGTGCATCGGTGCTGGCAGCGATAATTGGTGAGGCCAGCAGGCCTGCGGTCAGCATCAGGATTTTCAGGGGCTGTTGCATCGAGTTTCCAGTTTGGAGCGTTGGTAATGTGTTCAGGTCTGTTTCGTTTATGCGGGCCGTCGCGTCGCCGTGGCCGCAGCCGGCCCGATTAATGCACTGTTCCAGCCTGCCTGGGCCGGTTGCGCGAGTTTTTCTGCCAGTTGCACCACTTCGCCCACAATGATCAGGGTAGGCGGCTGGAAGCCTTCCATGCGGATGGTTTCTTCCAGATTTTCAAGTGTGGTCACGGCCATATGCTGTTGCGGGGTTGTGCCACGCTCCACCAGTGCCACCGGGCATTCGCCGGACAGGCCGTTGGCCATCAGCTCCCGCACTATGGTGGGCGCATTATGCAGGCCCATGTAAAACACGCAGGTCTGGCCTGGCGCTGCCAGCACTTTCCAGTTCAGGTCCAGGGAGTGGTCAGCTTTGCGGTGCCCGGTTATGAAGGTCACGCTTTGTGCGTAATCCCGGTGTGTAAGGGGAATGCCGCAGTAGGAGGCGCAGCCGGCTGCGGAGGTAATGCCGGGCACCACCAGAAAATCGATGTCGTTATCCACCAGAAACTCGGCTTCTTCACCGCCACGGCCGAAAATATATGGGTCTCCGCCTTTCAGCCGCACCACGCGACGCTGCTTTACCGCTAATTGAACCAGAAGTTCATTGGTGTCTTCCTGAGCCACGTAATGGCAGCCGCTGGCTTTGCCTACGTGGATTCGCTCGGCGCCCGGGTTCACCAGCTCCATGATCTGTGGCGACACCAGCCGGTCGTAAACGATGGCGTCCGCCTGCTGGATCAGCATCAGGGCTCTGAGCGTCAGCAGGCCGGGATCACCGGGGCCTGCGCCTACAATGGCAACTTCACCGGCTCGCAAGGGCTGTTCCGCCAACTGGAATTCCACCAGACACTTCTTTCTCTGACTGACTGTCATGCTGCGTTCCTTACAGATTGTTGACCGGGATTTCGATCGCCGCGGCGGCGATGCGTCTGGGCATGTCGAGAACGCCAATCTCTTCGTTGGTGAGGTAACAGCCGGGGTCTTCTTCCCAATAATCACTGGAAACATTGTAGGCTCGTACCCGGGTGTTACCGTTGCAGATGGCCAGATATTGGCACTGGGCACAGCGGCCTTTCACTGGCCGTGGTTTCTGCCGGAAGCCTTGCATTAGCTCATCATTTGCTTCTGACCAGATTCGCGAAAAGGGCTTTTCGCGCACGTTTCCCAGGTTGTAGTCCCACCAGAAAGTATCAGGGTGGACGACGCCCAGGTTGTCGATGTTGGACACGTTCTGGCCGGAGGAGTTGCCACCCCAGTTAAGCAGCCGTTGCTCCAGGGCCGGCACCTGATCCGGATAGTGTTCTGCGGCCCACTGAAGCAGGAAAGGCCCATCAGCATCGTTATTACCGGTCACGTATTCGCGCTCGATGCCGCGCTTCAGCTCTTCGTGGCAATGGTTGAACAACAGGTTCATCGCATCCCGGGTCATGTCATACCAGGCGTCACGCTTGCGGTTGCGACCGCCTCGACCGGAGTAGTTCAGGTGCGAGAGGTAGAACTTGTCGATATCATGCTCGTCCAGCAGGTTAAGCATGTCTGGCAGTTGCACTGCGTTGTCCTGTGTGAGGGTGAAGCGCAGGCCCACTTTAATACCGACATCTTTGCACAGCTTGACCGCTTTCATGGAGGCGGCAAAGGCGCCCTTTTTTTGGCGGAATTCGTCGTGGGTTTCTTCCAGGCCGTCAATGCTGATGCCCACGTAATCGTATCCCGCGTCGGCAATCTGCTGAATGTTGTCCTCAGTAATCAGGGTGCCATTGCTGGACAGGCCCACGTAAAAGCCCATGTCCTTGGCACGACGTGAGATCTCGAAAATGTCCGGCCGCATCAGTGGCTCTCCGCCGGAAAGAATCAGCACCGGAACGCCATAAGCTTTGAGGTCGTCCATCACGGTATAGACCTCATCAGTGCTCAGCTCACCCTTGAAATCAATATCTGCAGAAATTGAATAGCAGTGTTTGCAGGTGAGGTTGCAGCGGCGAATCAGGTTCCAGATTACCACCGGGCCGGAGGGCTTGGGGATGGCTCTCACCGGGAACGGATTCATCAGGCTTTTTATATAGCGCGTCATTCTGAACATGGTGCTTCCCCTTGCGTTATTTGCGCAGCCGCAGGCCGGTTTTCTTCAGGATGGCCGAGCTGTAAAGAATGGTGTGCTGCTGGCAGGCGTCGCCCAGCACGGCACGAATCTGTGCGGCCTTATCTTCTACCTCTTCCCGGGTGGTGCCGTGAACCATGGCAAACAGGTTGAACGACCAGTAGGGCAGGTGGCGTGGACGGCGATAACAGTGGCTCACGAACGGCAGTTCACCAATGGCGACGCCAAGCTCTGCAATACGATCATCAGCCAGGTCCCATACGGTCATGCCGTTGTAGCGATAGCCCAGGCGATAGTGATCGGGCACTGCGGCAACGCGGCGTATCACACCGGCTTGCTGCATGGCCTGGAAGCGGGCGAGCACCTCAGCCGCATTCATGTCCAGTTGCTTGCCCAGCTCAGCCCAGGGGTCGGATACCAGTGGCAGGCCAGCCTGGGTGGCAAGAATCAGTTCGCGGTCGCGCTCTGTCATTGCGAAGCCGTTTTGTGTTTCGGTATCAGACAGGGAAGTGGAGGTGGACATGGAACTCCTGCTCCTTTGGCATGTTGTAAACCGGGTAACCGGTGGTTTCTTCAATGGCGCCGATGGTATTTTCAATGGCGCCCTGGGTTTCGGTTGCCAGTACAAACCACATGTTCAGGTCGTGCTCGCGACGGTAGTTGTGGGCGACTTCATCAAAGCTGTTTACCTGTTCGGTAACCCGCTCGAAATCCACCTCGGGAATGCGCATGGCCGCCAGAGTGAGGCCGCCACCCAATTCGCCGGCGTGAAACATGGGGCCAAAGCGTGTCAGTACGCCCTCGGCGAGCAGGTTTTTAACCGTGCTCAATACTTGTTGCTCGCTGAGATTGAGTTCTTCTGCGACTGCCGCGTAAGGGTGGGGCACCAGCGGCAAACCGTGCTGTAAGCGGTTGATCAGAACCTTCTCAACCGGGCTCAGATCCGCAACGGGGGCCTGGCGGCGGGATTCAATCGTGGCTGACATAGCGACCTCCGCGCTGCCGGTAGGCTTTATTGCTGAACAGTACGGAATGTCGTATGTGCTGAAGGTTGTGGTCAGCGATCAGACCCTCCAGTTGTGCCAGCACCCGCTCGCGATTCGTGCCGTGAATCATACAGAACAGATTGTAAGGCCAGTCCGGGAGGCGTCTCGGGCGTTGGTAACAAAGGGTGATAAATGGCACGCCGGCCATGGATTTCCCCAATGCCTGTACCTGCTCATCAGGGATGTTCCAGACCACCATGGCGTTGGCGGTGTAGCCCAGGGTGCGGTGTTTCACCACAAGCCCAAAGCGCTTTATCAGGCCCTGCTCCTGCCACTGGGTAATGGCACTTATCACTTCCTGCTCGGTGAGACCTGTACGCTCGGCAAGTGCCAGATAGGGTCTGGGTGCAAGTGGCAATCCCTGTTCAAGTTGTTGCCGGAGTCGCAGCAGCCCCCATGCACTTACTTCACTTGAAGCTGGCGATGCGGAATCAGGGGCCAGATAATCTGCCGGAAATGGTTGGCTCATGACAAGGCGTCCCAGTCGATATCGAAGCCCAGGTCAATGTGATAACCCTCCACCATGGGAAGGCGCAGCATGGGCAATTTCAGTTCCTGTTCCAGTTCGTCTAGATGCTCTTCCAGTAATTCGTTATCCGGCGCGGTCATGACAAACCAGAGATTGTAGGCGTGCTCTCGGGCGTAGTTGTGATTCACCCCCGGAGCACGGTTAATACGGGCAGCTACCATGTCCATTTGGTCGTCCGGAGCCGCCACTGCAGCCAGCAGGCTTGCACCTGCCTGGCTGTGTTCAAACACCGGCCCGACCCGGCCGACGACATCGCGAGACTGCAGCGATTGCAACCGTTCAATGACCTCCTGTTCGGAAATGCCCAGTTGCCGGGACATCTCCAGATAAGGCCGTTCACACACCGGCAAATGCCGCTGAAAGTGATTGATCAGTTGCTGGTCCGTATGATCCAGTCTCATCGCTCGTCTCCTCCGGGTCGGCGCGGCTTAGCGCTCTCTAGTAGACGTCGTGCTGAGTGTTGTAGACGTTGAACTTGCCAGTCGGAGTGACCAGACGCTCGTCGTCGATAACCTTTTTCAGCTTACGGGTCTTGTCGTCCACCACTACGATGGCCGACTTCTGCTCTTTGCCATTCCATACAGAGAACCAGACTTCGTCGCCCGCCACGTTGTATTCCGGCTGAACAACGCGTTTGGGGCCTTCGCCCAGATTTGCCCATTCGGCAATTGGCAATACTTCGTAGCCGCCTTCCAGATTGTCGATGTCATACACCGCAACGCTTTGGCTGACCGACTCTGCCGGGTTAAGGGCAGTATCGACGTACAGGTTTTTGGACTTTGGATGGGTCTTGATGAACAGTGAGCCGCCGCCTTGACCATTGAGGGTGCGAACGACTTTCCAGGCTTTGTCAGGATGACCTTTTGGATCGGTACCAATCATCTGGATGGTCGGGTCGCCCAAGTGGCTGGTAGCCCAAACCGGGCCATGCTCCGGGTCTACAAAGTTGGCGCCACGGCCGGGGTGAGGGATTTTGCCCACATCCACCAGGGCTTCCAGTTCACGCTCTTTGGAGTCGACCACTGCGATCTTGTCGGACTGGTTTGCCGCAGTCAGGAAGTACCGCATGCTGCTGTCCCAGCCGCCATCGTGCAGGAATCTTGCCGCATCAATGGTGGTAGTGTTGAGACTATCCAGGTTTTCGTAATTGACCAGCATGATCTTGCCGGTTTCTTTCACGTTAACAATGAACTCAGGGTGCGCGTGAGACGCAACGATAGCGGCAACCCGTGGCTCCGGATGGTACTCTTGGGTACCTACGGTCATGCCCCGGGTAGCGACGATTTTTTTCGGTTCCAGAGTTTCGCCATCCATGATCACAAACTGCGGTGGCCAGTAAGCGCCAGCAATCGCGTATTTGTCCTCATAGCCTTTGTATTTGGAGGTTTCTACCGAACGTGCTTCCAGGCCAATCTTGATCTTGGCAACTGTGTCTGGATGCTCCATCCACAAGTCAACCATGTTGATTGCCGCATCGCGACCAATCACGAACAGGTAGCGGCCGGAGGCGGACATTCGGGAAATGTGGACGGCATAGCCGGTTTTGATGACTTCCACGATTTCTTTGGACTCGCCATCGATCAGGGCAATCTCACCCGCGTCCCGCAAAGTAACGCTGAACAGGTTCTCAAGGTCCAGATCGTTCATCTGTTTGTTGGGCCGGTCTTCCGGGGCGATGAGCACTTCCCAGGTTTCTTTCATGTCGGCCAGACCCCACTCGGGGGGTGCGGGTGGCTCGTGCATCAGGTACTTGGCCATCATCTCGACTTCTGCTTCGGTAAGGTCACCTGAGGTACCCCAGTTCGGCATGCCGGCGGGGGAGCCGTATGTGATGAAGGCCTTGAGGTAGTCAATGCCTCTTTCCTGCGTGATGTCCGGGGTTAGAGCTTTGCCAGTGGCGCCTTTGCGCAACACGCCATGGCAACCGGCGCAACGCTCGAAGAAGATCTTTTTGGATTTTTCAAACTCTGCATCGGTAAGGTCTGGCGCGCCCGGTGAGCGGACAACTTTGGCAGACTCCGAAGCGATGGGGCTGGAAGTGCCCTCATAGGCGGTTTCGGCGGGGTCGGCGTTCTTCGGGGCGGCACTTGCGGTCATCACGCCGAACGACGCGACAGCCACGGCAAGCGCCAGTGGTTTCAGGAATAAATGGGTTGCTCTCATCAGGTTCTCTCCTTTGAGTTAAGAGTGTTGTTAGGTTTGTCTTCTTTACCCTGATGAACATTGATTTAAATCATATAGATGTTATTTGTCCACTGAGTACCCACCCATGGGTATAACCAAAGAGTTGTTGTGGCGGGCGGTGTTTTTAACCAATATCAAAGATGAATTTGACTGGCGGCACCACCATGTGAAAACCCGCTGCAGAGCCATGGGAGAAAGCGAGTCGTGAATCGTTCCGAAAGGGGTCAGATCAGGCTGCAGGCCAGCGCCACAATGGTGTTATTGATGCTGGTTTTGGCGCCATCGGCATTGTTGGCAAACGAGCAGTTGGAACCGTCGCGTCACCTGGCTGATCTTGAAAACTTTGTTGTGCAGGACTGCGGCTCGTGCCACGGGCTGACCCTTAAGGGTGGGCTTGGCCCGCCCTTAAGGCCTGAAAACCTGAGTCACCTGCCTGAAGACGCCATAGCCGCCATAATTCGTGAAGGCATCCCGGGCACCGCAATGCCGCCCTGGAAGCCTTTGTTGGCTCCCGCCGATATTGATTGGATCAGTCATCAGTTAAAGGCCGGTACGCTGGTATCGCCCTGACAATTAGCCCGGAGGATGTACCAGATGTTTTGGATAACCCGCTGTGCAAAGCGCGTGTTGTTATTGTCACTGTTTTCGGTGTTGCTGAGCGGTTGCCAGGCTCTTTCTGTTTCTGATGATAGTGCGCAGAACGCGATGGCTGACAGCTTGATGGGCACCGGCGACCTGGGTCTTATTGTTGAACGGGCGACCGGTTCTTTGCTGGTTATCAACACCACTACCCACAGTGTGATCCGCCGTATTGAAGGGCTGGGGGATCTGTCTCACGCTTCCATTGTATATTCCCGTGATGCGCGTTACGGCTTCGTATTTGGCCGTGATGGTGGCCTTACCAAAGTGGATCTGCTTACGCAGTCTATTGTTGGCAGGGTGATCCAGTCCGGTAACAGCATTGGTGGCGCTATCTCCCAGGATGGCCGCTACGTTGCGGTGTCCAACTACGAGCCAGGTGGGGTGAAAGTCTTTGACAGCCAGACTCTTGAGCTGATCGCCGATATCCCTGCTACCTATATCCGTGAAAATGGTGAAACCGCGCGTTCCAAAACCGTTGGGCTGGTAGACGCACCGGGCAACCGTTTTGTGTTCAGCCTGTTTGATGCCGGGCAGATCTGGATTCTTGATATGCCGGATGGCGTTGCAGGCAGCAAGCCCGAAGTGACCCGTTTCGAGGCCGGTAAAGCACCCTATGATTCCATGATCACACCGGACGGGCGCTACTACATTGCTGGCCTGTTTGGCGAAGATGGTCTTTCAATGCTGGACCTCTGGGATACGGATGCCGGAGTTACCGAAATTCTGCCCAATTACGGCAAAGGTGAACAGCAACTCCCCGTCTACAAAATGCCTCACCTTGAGGGGTGGACTGTTGCTGATGGTCGCGCATTCGTGCCGGCAGTTGGGCACCATCAAGTGCTGGTAGCTGATATGAATGACTGGTCACTGGTGGACAAAATATCGGTACAAGGCCAGCCGGTTTTCGTGATGGCCAGTCCCGATAACCGAAGAATCTGGGTGAGCTTTGCGCACCCGAAAAACGATGTGGTTCAGGTGATCGACTCCCAGACCCGTAAAATCATCCGCACACTGGAGCCTGGCAAAGCGGTGCTGCACATGGAGTTTACCCCCCGAGGTGAAGAGGTTTGGATCTCGTCGAGAGACAGCAACCGGGTTACGGTTTACAACACAACGACTCTGGAACCCGTTGCAGAACTGGACGCGCAAAAACCCAGCGGCATTTTCTTTACCAGCCGGGCCCATGCACTTGGGTTATAGGCACACTCAAGCGCTGGCATTTACGGCGCTTCTACTATGTATGCCGGCTGCGATAACGGCCGAAGGGCTTCAGCCAATTGTATTGACTATTGATTCGGTCACTCGCGTAACAGACGTTGCGCGCTACCGCCTCAGCCAGCACTTGGCAAGGCAGGGATGCCTGGCCGAGATTCGTTTTAACCGCGAACCCGAGGCAGCGGCACTGATGTTCAGCTTGTCTGCTCAAGACAGTCAGGGCACGGTTGTATTGAGTGCGAAGAACCGCGATGGCGACTGGCCTCGCTCAGTCTGGGTCACCCGCAGAACGGCCGGAGTCCGTTCGGTTTCCGATTTGGCGGAGCGGGACCTGGCCACAGTTGCGGGTCGGGACCCGCTGGCATCGGCGCTGCCGCTTGCCGCACTGGAGGCAGCCGGTGTCTATCCGGCCCCGGCAAGATTCTATGAATCTGGAGACTTTAGCTCGGCACTGGGACTTTTGCTGCATAACAACACTCATGCTGCGGCCTCCGAGGCGGGGTTTGCCGGCCAGTTTCTTGAAAGCCGGGATCTGGTGATCACCTGGCTCGGCGACCCGGTAAAGTCAGTAGGCTGGTACCGGGGTAATGGGTGGAGTGAGCAGGCACTGGCCTGCGAAGAAGCGCTTGGTAATCTGAGGCGAGCGGACGACAAGCAGGCGTTCGAGGTTTTTCCAGAATGGGTTCATGGCTTTGCCAGAACTGATGATCAGTAACAGAGGACTGTAATACATGACGTTTTACCAGCCAGTTGGTAATGAAATAGAACTGTTCCAGGCCGCAGCCAACAATGGCCTGCCGGTTCTGATCAAGGGGCCCACCGGCTGCGGTAAAACCCGGTTTGTCCGTTATATGGCAGAGAAGCTCAATCGGCCGGTTTATACCGTAGCCTGCCACGACGACTTGACCGCAGCCGATCTGGTTGGGCGACATCTGATCGGACCGGAAGGTACCTATTGGCAAGATGGCCCGCTGACTCGCGCGGTGCGCGAAGGCGGCATTTGTTATCTTGATGAGGTGGTGGAAGCACGCAAAGATACAACCGTGGTCCTGCACCCGCTGGCGGACGACCGCCGGGAGCTGCCAATAGAACGCACCGGTGAACTGCTGATCGCAGCACCAGGTTTTATGTTGGTGGTCTCCTACAACCCGGGATACCAGAGCCTGCTCAAAGGCATGAAGCCCAGTACTCGCCAGAGATTTGTATCCCTGCGGTTTGATTATCCCTCTGAAGAGGCGGAGCAAACCATCGTGACGGAAGAATCCGGTTGCGACCGTGATCTTGCCAAGCAGCTCGTGAGTCTTGCGACAGCGCTGCGTAATCTTAAAGATCACGATCTGGAAGAGGCTGCATCAACCCGGTTATTGATACACACGGCCCTTTTGATACGTGCTGGTTTGCCAGCAGAGGTAGCCTGTCGCGCAGGCATGATCGAGCCATTGTCAGACGACGAAGCAACGGTTATTTCATTGATGGAGGTGGTATATGCAGTATTCGGGCGCCCGGAAGAAACCCGCTAGCGGGGCGATAGTGCCAGTTGTCTGGTATTTGCTGAATTTGTTGGCAACTCCGGTTATCGGTTTCGTGATTTTACTCTGGCTGTTTATGAAAAGTTCCGAAACCAATGAGCTGCGCCGGGCTCACACCCGTGCCGCTATGTTCATGTCACTGATTGGGTTTGTGCTGATCAGTTCGGGTGTTGCTCTTAGCTGGATGTTCTTCGGTGATGTGGGACATTTCGGGACATTTGCGTTGGTTTGGGCAATCGCCTTGCATACGGGCTTTGTGCTCTGGGGAATTGTTTCCTTGGCGCAAGCGATGTCGGAGAAAATGCCATACTTTCCGACCAAGTGGCTCTGACTCAACGTGATCTTTTCGGGATAAATTCTTTAGCTCTGCGTTAAGTCTCTGTGAACCGGTACGTGCATGATGGTTGTTAGAGCCGGGGGCAGATGCCTCTGGCTAATAACAAATACCGGGAGAAGTGTATGAAGAAGCTGACTCGAATGTTTCTTGCGGCAGCGATTACTGTTGCCGGGATGGGTGTAAGCTTGGCCAATGCTGATGAGATGGGTAAAAGCGACAACACGAATCACAGTGCTACGATGAAAGATGACGGCATGATGCATGACGACATGAAGAAAGACGACATGAAGAAAGATGAAATGAAGAAAGATGAAATGAAGAAAGACGAAATGATGAAAGATAACATGAAAAAAGACGATGGCATGAAGCACGACGACATGAAAAAAGATGACAGCATGATGCATGACGATATGAAGAAAGATAAGCACATGAAAGACGGTATGGGGAAATCATAGGATAGGCAGTCGTCTGGCGTTTCAAGCATATCATCCGCCCGGCTGCGCTCCGGGCGGATCTGATCAGACCATAGCTCACGTAAATGTATGAAACCCTGCAATTGCCACAATCACCACAGGCGCCCATGACTGGGCAATCAGCCTCCACCCGCGCGGTGCGTGCTTCATCTCCATGAAGTGGTCCACCAGTAGCATAGCTTTCACAATCACCAGTCCAAAAACCAACCAAGCCAGAAATTCAGGGCCAATTCCAGCCTTAAGTGCGATCACTGGCAAGGCGGTGCAAATCATCAATGCAAAATAGACCGTCAGCATCGTAAGCCCTCCCTAGGCGAGAACGTATATCATCGGAAACAACACCAGCCACACCAGGTCCACCATGTGCCAGTACGAAGCGCCGGATTCCATGCCGTTCATATCCGAACCATCGTAGTCACCGTTGCCGACTTTTACGGCCAGAACGATCAGGATGACCTGCCCAAGAATTACATGCATGAAGTGAAAGAACGTCAGAAAGAAATAGAACATGAAGAAAGTATCTGTACCCAGGTTATAGCCCTGGCTATAAAGGTTCACGTACTCATAAACTTTGCCCACGGTGTAAATGCAGGAAACCGCAACAGCCAGCCAGAGGCGCCATTGCACGCCAGAGCGTCGGTGACGGAGTTGATGAACCGATGTTGCGACCAGGTAGCTGGCGGTGATCAGTGCGGCCGTATTAAGCAGCCCGATCAACGGGTGCAGAACTTCGCGACCGGCGTGGAACGTGGCTGGATCCAGGCTGCGGGCGACCGCGAAGCCGATAAACATAATGCCGAAGACGGCCAGTTCGGCGAAGATGAATATCCATGCCGCGATATCGCCAGGTAGCTGGCGTGCACCGGATTCCGGTTCGGGCTCAAGAGCCAAGTCAGTCATATCGCTCATATCAGTGCGTCAGATTCAGATAGAGTTTGGGGAGCTGCAACGGCAACTGTGCCGGGTCGCGAATCACCACGAAGTTGTTGCTGCCGAACACATAAGGCAGGTATTCGCTCGCTTCGTCATCAATAGTCACGCAGAACGGTGTCAGTCCGGCTTTTTGGGCTTCCTGCACCGCCATGCGGGTGTCTTCCACGCCGTATCGGCCTTCGTAGATGTCGAGGTCGTTGGGCTTGCCGTCGGTCAGCAGTAGCAGAATCTTCTGATGCTCGTGGCGCGCCTGTAGCAGTTTGGTCGCCTGGCGAATAGCGGCGCCCATGCGGGTATAGAACCCTGGTTCCAGTGCCTGTATGCGGCCTCGAATGGTGCTGGTGTAGGCTTCATCAAAGCTTTTCAGATGATGGAATCGCACGTGGTCGCGCCGTCGCGATGAAAATGCAAACAGAGCAAAGGGATCGCGGCTGGCCTGCAGGGCTTCGCTGAGCAGTTGCAGTCCGTCCCGGGCAACGTCGATCACCCGCTGATGGTTGTTGATATAGGTTTCGGTCGAGAGTGACACATCCGCCAGTACCAGACAGGCGAGATCACGCTGGCTTTGCTGGCAACGGCGGAACAATTTCTGGTCAATAATCCCTTGGCCACGCCGGTTTTGAACTTCCCGCTCAAGGCAGGCGTCGAGATCCAGCTCATCGCCGTCCATTTGCCGCTTTTGCCATTGCTTCAGAGGCTTCAGAGCGCTGAATTGCCGTTGCAGACGCTTTGCCGGCCGACGTAGTGCTTCCGGAAGCTCAGCGGGCACGGCGTCTTTTGCCAGCATGGGCTGCAGGCAGCAGAATGCGTCTCGATAACTCTGGCTGCGCCAATCCCACTCCGGCAAGTGAATGCCCGGACCAAGGCGCAGGTCGTCGTGCTCCTCCGAGGGCAGGTCGAGATCAAACTTGATGGCCGATGAAGTTTCCTTGCGGTCGTTGGATACGGAGATTATGTCCATATCATTCGCAACGGCTTCGGCATCTTCTTCGTCGGTATCGTCGCCCGCCCGGTCAACCGGAATGAACTCGGTCCAGGAGAACAGGCTTTCCAGCCGAAAGAGCATCAGGCCCTGGTCGCGATTGAAGGCTTCCACCCGTTCTGCCTGTTTGCGTTTGTTTTTCTTGGTAAGACCGCCGGGGCTGGATTGGGTATCCTCATCGCCGGTTACCTGCCCGTTGGCTTTGCCTTGCTCCAGAGCGGGGTACAGCCAGAGAATGACCGGCCATAGATCGTTGTCGGCGGCGGGCAGGGAAGGAACACTGCCCGGATGGATGAGGGCCTGTCGGATTGCCTGTTCGCGGGTCGCTTCCTGAGCAGTCAGGCTTTCGGGATCAGGGCGCCAGTACAAAACTTGCTTGACCAGGCGCTGGTAAACCTTTTCCAGCCCTGGCCAGCGCGCGAGAACGCCCTGCACCAGAGCCTGGTTGCCGGTGAACCAGTCGCTGTCAGATGGAGCCGGCGAAGCCGCGAGAGCAGCAAGCCAGATATAGAGATCCCGGTTCAACTGTTTGGAAGGGAACCGGGCGATTCTCTCCGGCAGACGCAGGTTTTGGTCGTCCCGCCAGGCCAGTTCAAATTTGCGATGTGTTCCCGCGAGTTTGTGCAAAAACTTCCGACGCAGGCGGAAGTGCCGGGGTTCTGCGGTCACCAGGCTGAGTGCCGGGTCGCCCCCGAAGGCGCGGAACACAATGCCCAGGCTGCGAGCTTCGTCTTTCAGGTAAACGGCGTGCTCGGGAAATTCGCCCAGAGCTTGGCGGGTAATGTATTCATGCCATTTGTAGCCGACCCACTCTTCCATCTCGAACTCCTTCAGGCCCGCTGCCGGGCGGGTTTGCTGGCAGGCTGGTGGTTAGTATCCAGCAGGTGAATTGGGATGAGAACCGTCTGCCGGCTAGGCTCACCGGGTTGCCAGTGCAGCAAGCTGCCTTCCGGGTTGTTTTTCTGCACTTCACGGCAAGCGCTCACGCATTGCAGACATTGGGTGCAGGAAAACTTTGCACGTTTGTGGCTGCGAGTGGGCAGCCGCATGGGGCAGGCCTCGTCGCAGGCCTTGGTGCAGTCGCGGCAGGCCGCCGCACGGGTAGTATCAAAAGTAACCAGATGGCCACGGCCGTGGGTCATCCAGGCAATGCTCTGTACCACGCCAAAGGCGCAGCCGTATTTACAGAACAGGTGGCGTGCAAACAGGAAGTCCAGGGTAAAAACGGTGGTGGCTATGGCCAGAAACACCGTTGGGTAGAAGGCCAGGTTGCCGGTGACCAAGTCCGTATATAACGGGATGGGTGGCAACAGGTAAGAAAGCATAGCCAGAGCCCAGGAAAAGCCAATCAGGCTGCACACGGATGTCAGCCCCGCCCAGTGAATGACCTTGCCGCGTCGGCCTTTCCTCAGGGCTTCCCATAGTGTCGGGCGGCCTGTAATGCGGGTCATCAGGCTGTTGATGATTTCCACCACAGAAAAATGTGGGCACAGCCAACCGCAGTAGATGCGGCCCCATTTCCAGGCAACCCAAAGCACAAGGGGAACCAGAACAAGAATGGGGAGAATAAACCACAGCAGAACCTGGCTGGCGACGTCCACAGGGGAACTCTGCACCACCCAGTCGAGATTCAGGTTGAACGAAAGCGGAAAACCGAGAACAACAAATCGGGCTTCCGTTAAGTCATAGCGAAAAATATTCAAAACCGGTGCCAGCAGGAACAGCCCAAAGAACGCAGCGCGAGTGATCAGGCGCTTGCTCTGGAGTGTGTCCTTGGGGTTTGCTTGCTGCACGGTCACAGTTCAGTTCCGGATAGGCAGGGCCGGAAACGAGTTCCGGCCCTGGTGAGTTTCACGACGGCGGCTTATACGTCTTGAATAGCCGCGCCGCGGACTTCCTCGTCGAAAGACGCCTGGCCCTTGATAAAGAAGCTGCAGAAGTACACCACAAGCCCGGCCATGAAGAAGCAGCCGGCAATCATGCGTGCCCAGTAGAACAGCGAGATGTTGTCCTGGGTGGCCATGAATGACAGGGCTTCACCGCTCTCCGGAATGCGTTGCAGCCAGATTTGCAGGATGCCTGCACCGGTCAGGAACAGCGTGATGAAGACCATGGAAATGGTCATCAGCCAGAAGCCCCACATTTCCACAACCTGCGCCGTATTGCTGTTGCCATAAGGCCGGCCACGCATGATCGGTACGGCGTAGGAAATGATGGTAAGCACGATCATCACATAGGCGCCGTAGAAGGCCATATGGCCGTGGGCTGCCGTGAGCTGAGTACCGTGGGTGTAATAGTTTACTGGAGCCAGAGTATGCAGGAAGCCCCACACGCCCGCGCCCAGGAAAGCCATGACCGCCGTACCCATGGCCCACAGTGTAGCGGCCTTGTTGGGGTGATTGCGCTTACGCCGGTTGATCATGGTGAAGGCGAATAGCACCATCATGAAAAATGGCAGAGGTTCCAAGGCCGAGAATATAGAGCCCAGCCACAGCCAGTACTCAGGTGGCCCAATCCAGAAGAAGTGGTGCCCGGTACCAATAATGCCGGTAATCAGTGCCATGGCGATGATCACGTAAAGCCACTTCTCGATAACCTCCCGGTCTACGCCAGTGATTTTGATCAGCACGTAGGCGAGGATGGCGCCCATGATGAGTTCCCATACGCCTTCAACCCACAGGTGCACTACAAACCACCAGAAGTATTTGTCGGTGGCCAGGTTGCCGGGGTTATAGAAAGAGAACAGCCAGAGCACGGCCAGGCCGATCAAGCCGGTAATCAGCACAATATTGACGACGGTTTTGCGGCCTTTCAGAGCGGTCATCATAATGTTGAACAGGAATCCGACCACCACCAAAGCTATACCGATTTTCGTAATCGTCGGCTGTTCCAGGAACTCGCGGCCCATGGTTGGCAACAATTTGTTCATGGTGATATCAGCCAGAGTGGCGTAATCCACGAACAGGTAACCCAGAATCGTTAGCGTGCCGGCAACGGCAAAGACCCAGAACAGAATCCACGCAAGCAGCGGGCTGTAAAGCTCGGTTTGCGCTTCTTCAGGCACCATGTAGTAGGTTGCACCCATAAAGCCGAAAAGCAGCCAGACGATGAGCAGGTTGGTATGAACCATCCGCGCAACGTTAAAGGGGATTTCCGGAAACAGAAAATCACCTACGACATATTGCAAGCCCAGAACCAACCCGAACACAATCTGGCCGGCAAACAGAATCAGGGCGAAGATAAAGTAGGGCATGGCGACCCGTTGAGATTCGTATTTCATATCTACCCCCTTAGCCTTCAATGTTGGGTGGCCAGCCGTTATCGTCGATCTTGGACGTCCATTCTAGGAACGACGACAGATCTTCGATTTCCTGGTCAGTCAGGTTAAATTGTGGCATTTGCCGGCGGCCGGGCACGTTGGTAGGCATGGCGTTCATCCAGGCGTTCATATACGCCTTGAAGACTTCGCTATTGCCACCGCCACGGCGGTCGAATACGTTGGCGAGTTCGGGCGCGAAGTAGGCACCTTCGCCCATAATGGAATGACAGCCGACGCAGTTGTTGTTTTCCCAGACATGTTTGCCCCGGACTACCTGCTCGGTAAGCTGATCCCTGTTGTCTCGTTCGGGCATTGCCCGTACTTGAGTATCAAAAGTCAGAACCAGAAACAGCAGGATGAAGAATGTACTTCCCCCCAGATATATGTTTCTGGCCATGCTTTTGGTAAAGCGTTCGGCCATTGGTCTCTCTCCTCGGTCGTTGTGGAATACCTGACTGCCCTACTAGGATATAAAGATGTATTCATAATGCTGTTGATGATTATCAAGCATTGTCGGGAATCACACTATTGCGCCGGGGAGTTACCTCCGTAGGGGTAGATGGTAGACTTCGCGACTTGTTTTCTCTGAATCTTGATGCCCCGGAGTCATTATGGCCGCAGCGCTGGCGTTGTTTATCAAGCTGATTCCGCTCTATGTCACGGTTGCACTCGGCTGGGTTGCCGGCCGCTATCTCGAGGCAAGCGGTAAGCACATTGCGGGCATCATGCTTTATATTGTTACGCCTTCGGTGGTGTTTTCAGGTGTCATGGCGGCACCGCTTTCACCGGAAGTGATCTTCCTGCCATTCCTGGTGTTCGGGTTTGCGTCGGTGCTTGCCATTGTGCAGTTCAGGTTCGCGCGGCGGGTACTGACAGATGGCAGTGCCAGCATTGTTCCGCTGTGTGTCGGCTCGGGTAATACCGGTTATTTTGGTGTGCCGGTCGCGTTGCTGCTGTTCGGGGAAGAAGGACTGGCGATTTATATTGTGTGCATGTTGGGCGTCACCCTGTTTGAGAGTTCGGTGGGGTTCTACCTCGCCGCTCGCGGCCGGCATGATTTGAGAGAGTCGCTGTGGCGAGTCGCAAAACTGCCTTCGGTTTATGCATTCCTTGCAGCCGTGACCCTCAACCTTTCGGGTATCGGCATTCCTGAGGTGTTTATGCCGCTTTTTGACAACCTGCGCGGTGCCTACAGCATTCTGGGCATGATGATCATTGGTATGAGTATCAGCAGTTTCCGTGGCTTAGTGGGCAACGTGCGGTTTACCGCTCTGGCATTTTTCGGCAAGTTTGTGGCCTGGCCGTTATTGGCAACAGCATTCTGGTGGCTGGATTCACAGATCCTGGGTATTTATGAACCAGCGGTGCACAAGGCCATCTTCCTGATTTCCATTACGCCCATCGCAGCCAATACTGTCGTTATTGCAACCTTGCTGGACACCTCTCCCCGGCAGGCTGCAGGCACCGTTATGCTGTCGACGATCTTTGCGCTGGTGTTTATCCCTGTGATGATTTCGCTAGCGTTCTAGGGTGGTGGTTGGCCTCAGCAATATCATCTCGGGCATGGCGCACTACGCTGACGCCGGCCGTGATTGCCAAAGTGCCCATGATGGCGGCGACAATCAGGTCCGGCCATGCGCTTCCTGTACCAAAGACGCCCAGAGCGGCCGCCATGACGGCCAGATTGCTGATGGCGTCGTTGCGGCTGCATAACCAAACCGAGCGCATATCAGAGTCGCCGTCCCGAAACCGGAAAAGTAAAAACGCCACGCAGAGGTTCGCGATCAAAGCCAGCAGGCCAATCGATCCCATGGTAAACGGCTCGGGAGTGGTTCCTTGCTGCATCACCCAGAGCGCGCGCGCCCAGACAACCGTGCCGAACAAGGCCATGGTAATGCCTTTGACCAAAGCCGCGCGGCCCCGCCAAAGCATGCCCATAGACAGAACCGAAAGCGACAGGATGTAGTTGGCGCTATCACCAAAGAAATCGATGGCGTCTGCCATTAAAGAAACAGACCCGGACTGCAAACTGGCAACACCTTCCACGAAAAACATGGCCAGATTTACCCAAAGTGCAATCCAGAGTGCGCGGCGAAAACCCGGGGCAGGGGATTTCAGTTCTGGTCCAGAGCAACTGCATGCCATAAACACCTCCTGAGTAGGCAGGTAGGTATTAAAAACCCTGTAGTTGCTAGAGGGTCAACACCAAACAAGCAGTCGTGAGAGAATCTTAATTTTTACCTGGCCGGTGAGTGCCTGGCACGTGATTCTCGTGGTCGCTGTGCTTGTTGTGCAGATCCTCCAGTTCAGAGCTCAGCCCTCCCAGAATGCCGCACTCCTTAACCGTGCCAGCATCCGAGCAGGCTTTTTGTAGTTGCTGCAGAGTGTTTTCGAGGTTTGCGAGTTCTTTCAAACGATCACGCACGTGATTCAGGTGGCGGGCCAGAAGTGCATCGACTTCGTGGCAGTCTGCTTCGGGACTTTCGGAGAGCCGGATCAGTTCACGAATCTCGTCCTGGGCCATATCAAGATTGCGGCAGCGCTTGATAAATAAAAGGCGATCCAGGTGCATGTTGCGATAGGCGCGGTAGCCGCTGGCATCCCGATCCGGTTTGGGGAGCAAACCGATTTTCTCGTAGTACCGGATGGTTTCCACGGGCACAGACGAACTCCTGGATATTTCACCGATTTTCATCGTGCCTGTACTTCCTCGTTATTATTGATCTGGCCGGTGTCGGGACCGGGCTGTTTTGGCTATGGTAGAACGTCACCCTATCACTTGTGAACATTAACGGGGAGATTCACCTTGCTGGAGCGCCTGCAACGCTTGCTTGGACTGCAGACAATACCGGGTGTGTTTTTCACTTCCGCTGGCGTGGCGGCGCTGTTTGTTGCCTTGGCCATACCTTTTGATCAGGCCGTGGCGGATATTTTCGGCGCCCTGACCGGCTGGGTTGCGCAAAACCTTGGTTGGTTCTACATACTCTCGGTTACCTCGCTTTTGCTGTTCCTGCTGGGGCTGGCGGTTAGCCGTTATGGCAGTATCCGCCTGGGCGCCGACGATTCCCGGCCGGATTATTCCAACCTCACCTGGTTCACCATGCTGTTTGCTGCAGGTATCGGGACCATTCTGATGTTCTGGGGCGTAGCGGAACCGATATCGCACTTTTCTAACCCGCCTTTTGACGGTGTTCAAGCCGGTTCTGAACAAGCCGCCAGTGACGCCATGACCATAGCGCTTTATCACTTCGGCCTGCACACCTGGACGATATTCGCCATGCCCGGTTTGGCGATTGCTTACTTTGCCTACCGCCATAACCTGCCCATGCGTATCAGCAGCCTGTTCTACCCGCTGCTTGGCGACCGTATATATGGGCCCCTGGGGTGGACGGTGGATGTAATTGCCGTGCTGGGTACGTTGTTTGGGGTGGCTACCTCCCTTGGGCTTGGCACCTTGCAGCTCAACAGTGGCCTGGCCTACCTGTTTGGAACACCCTCGACAGGATGGGTTCAGGTGCTCCTCATTACGGTGATTACCAGTATTGCCGCCACATCTGTGGCGTTGGGGCTGGACAAGGGCGTGCGTCGTCTTTCCCAGATCAATATTGTGTTGGCGTTACTGCTGGTTCTGTTTGTGCTGGTGCTGGGACCCACAGTGTTCATTGCTGAGGGTATGGTTCAGAGCGTTGGCGACTACTTTGATGCACTGCCATGGCTGGCGTTCTGGACGCAGACGTATACCGAATCGGACTGGCAGCGGCAGTGGACGCTGTTTTACTGGGCCTGGACGATTACATGGGCGCCTTATGTGGGTATTTTTATTGCCCGGATTTCCCGGGGCCGCACTATCCGCGAGTTTGTCGCCGGTGTGTTATTTGCGCCAACGGTGTTTACCCTGGTGTGGTTTGGGGTGTTCGGACTCTCCGCTATCAACGTGGAAATGAACGGGCAGGTAGCCCTGTTTGAACAGGTTCAGCAGGACCCCTCGGTGGCCATTTTCGCCTTTCTCGAGGCCTTTCCACTGTCGGAAGTGGGCTCGTTGCTGAGCATCATCATTATCGTTATTTTCTTCACGACCTCATCAGATTCTGCGTCTCTGGTGATCGATATGCTCACGCGCCGGGAGGATCAGCCGTCGCTGGTGCGTCAGAGGATTTTCTGGGCGGTTGCCCAAGGAGTGATTGCGGCAACCCTGCTTCTTGCAGGCGGGCTGGATGCGCTGCAGAACGTCATTACCTCTTTGGGGCTGCCGTTCTGTGTATTGCTTATTTTTATGGCGGTGTCGCTTTTCCGGGCGTTGAGAGCTGACCATCGCGGGTATTCCGTTAGCGAACTTGTGCAGGGGCGTGTTTTCCCGGAGGTGGAGGGCACTGCAGTGCAGAAAGAGGAGGGGCAGAATGTACCGTAAAATACTGTTAGCCATAGATTATGAAGACGACGGCGAGGGCAAACGGGCGCTGGAGGAAGGTGTGAGGCTGATGGGTGAGGACAGCGAACTGCACCTGGCCACGGTGTTTAACCCTGGTGGTGCCGGGTTCTTTCCCCATGTGACCACAGACGCACCGGAAGACCGTGAAAACGAGGTAAAGGAAAGCCTCAGCCTGCTGGCGCGCAAGTACCTGCCCATGAAGTACAGCGCCAGCCTGCACGTTATAGCCGGCACTCCCGGAGAAAAGCTGTTGGCGTTGGCCGTGAATATTGGTGCAGACCTGCTTGTTCTGGTGTCCAAGGGCGCCAGCAGCCGCTGGCCAATGCGCCGGGCGACGGTTGAGTATGTGGCGGTTAACGCCTGCTGCGCGGTACTTATTTTGCCATCCCTGGTGAAAGCGCCGGAAGAAACCAGAGACACTCCCCCGGCGGGCTAAGGGGGTGTCTGATATTCAACAGCTCAGATCCTAAGCCATCGTCGAACAGCGAAAGCTGGTTTTCGTTCGGAGCTTTTTTGCTTCTGCCTTCACCTGGTCGCCGCTGAACCGGCGCGATGTAGGTGCCACCGCCAAATCGCTCCTGCTGGGCCCTGTTTGCCGGTCCGGACAGGTGCGGTTTTTTGTGCATTGGTCCAATATGGTTTTAACTGATGGATAACGTTCGTCTATACGGCTGCGAAACGCCAAAGGATTGTTTATGGACCGCTTGAGTGAGCGCCTGTCTGCGCCCTCGGTGCTGATATTCGACTGGCATGGAACCCTGGTGGATACCCACGACGCCATGTTCAGCGCCATGGAAGATATGTTGCCGCAACTGGAGGAGCTTGGGCTGGTGGATCAGCTGCTGCCTGAAGATCAGTGCCGAACGGAAGACGATGCGAGGCTGGTCCGTTACATTCGCATTTTTCGGCGTTTGCACCCGCGCATTCTCGCAGAGCGCAGGGTCTCACGAACCGACATTTTCAGTGCGATTTTTGGCGACAACAAAAAAGCCAGGCTGGTTGCCCATCAGGCCTACAACGAGGCGTACCGGCGTTACTTCGGACAGGTTCGGCCATTTCAGCCGGGTGCCTATGAATACCTCTGCGCGCTTCGGTCCATGGGTATGCGGCTGGCTGTCGCGACTAACCGAAACCGGGAGTTTCTCGACAGGGAGCTGAAAACCGTTGATGAGGGGCGTTGGCAGAACCTGTTCGAGGTCACTGTCTGCGCCGATGACGTTACCGAATACAAGCCTGATCCGCAGGTGATCAGCCGGGTGCTGGAAAAGCTCGATCTTCCTGCAGACAAACGCGCCTGGTATATCGGCGACAGTTATGTCGACATGCTTACCGCAGACCGTGCCGGAGTTTCCGGTATTTTTTACAACGGCGCTCAATGGGAGGCCGACCGTATTCGGAGCTGGTTTACCCGGCGCGATGAACCTCTGGCGGTGTTGAACAGCTTTGAAGAGCTGATGGATCTGCTTGCCCTGATTGAACGGGATGAGCCGGAGAAATTCCTGCACTCCCCGGCGGAAGTTCGTCCCAGCCCTTTTCCACCGCCAGCCCGCCCCGAGCCACGCATCGAGCCGGATTGGCACCCTGCCGTGGTGCGGCTTATCCGGCCCGAGGTGATACTGTTCGACTGGCACGCAACGCTTGTGGATACTCTCGATGCCATGTATCACGCGGTGGATGACATGTTCCCGGATTTCCACACGCTCGGGTTAATGCCGCGAATGGTGGCGCCTGAAGACAGCAAAACCCCTGAGGACGCCAGACTGGTGGCTTATGTGCGTGAGTTTGCCAAGCTTCACCCCAAGGTAAAGGCCGACCGGAAGATCTCGCGCACGGATATTTTTGAAGTGCTCTTCGGTGATGATCAGGAAGCAAAACAGATTGCCCACAAGGCGTTCAATCACCATTACCGTAATCACTACGGCACCGTAAAAGCCTTTGAGGCAAAAGTCCGAGCGGTGCTCGAAGGCCTGCGACGCCTGGACATTCAGGTCGGTGTGATTACCAATCGTGACCGGGAGTTTTTCGAGCACGAACTGGCGGCTGTTGAAGATACCGGTTGGGTGGAGTTGTTTGATGCGGACGTTTGCGGCGATGACACTCCTCTGCGCAAACCGCACCCGGATCAGCTCTTGCTGGCGGTGCAAAAGCTGGATTATCCGCCTGACCCGAGTGTCTGGTACGTCGGCGACAGCACCACCGACGTTATTGCCGCCAAGCGCGCGGGCATGACGTCCGTATTTTTTAATGGCGCGCAGTGGGACTTGCCGTGGCTGAACCGGATCTTCCCTGGCACCCACAAACATCCGGATAAACCGGATGTGGTGGTGAATGATTTCTCGGAATTCTGGGCGTTGGTGCTTGCCTGCGAAGTCGGGCCGCCTTGATGCCCTGGCTCAAAGCTCTTCCAGGTGCTCAAGCAGGTAATTGGCTCGTTTGAGCAAGGCTTCGCGCTTTTCCGGCTTTTGCTTTTCCCAGTTCCGGTACATCATGCCCATGCGTGGATTGCCCTCAAAGTCAGCCCGGTGCCGGTCGATGAAGTGCCAGTACAGTGAGTTAAACGGGCAGGCGTCCGGTTCGGTGCTTTTGCTGACTTTATAGTGGCAATTGGCGCAGTGGTCAGACATACGCTGGATGTACTTGCCGCTGGCGGCGTAGGGTTTTGAGCCAAGATAGCCACCATCGGCATGCATCACCATGCCCAGCACGTTGGGCAACTCTACCCAGTCATAAGCATCCGCATATACGGCCAGATACCAGTCGCAGATTTCCTCCGGTTTTACACCTGCGAGCAGAGCAAAGTTGCCAGTAACCATCAACCTTTGAATATGATGCGCGTAGGCGTTGCGCCGGGTCGCGTCGATGGCCTTGTGCATGCAGCGCATCTTTGTCTCGCCCGTCCAGTAGAACCAGGGCAGGGAACGAGTATTGCCCAGGCGATTCTCCTTGGCGTAACCCGGCATGTGCAACCAGTAGATACCCCGAACGAACTCGCGCCAGCCAAGGATCTGACGGATAAACCCCTCAACTGCATTGATGGGCGCCAGCCCGGCGTACCAGGCTCTTGCGGCGGCTTCGCACACGGCCAGAGGGTCAAGCAGGCCGCAGTTGATGTAGGGCGAGAGAATCGAGTGGAACAGCCAGTCTTCGGTGTCGGACATAGCGTCCTGATAATCGCCGAAGCAGGGGAGGGTAAATTCGATAAAATAGTTCAGGGCTTCTTGCGCATCCCCATGGGTGACTGCGAAGTGAAAGTCGTCAGTGTTGCCAAAGTGGTCAGGGAAGTGTTGGTCAACCAAGTCAATAACATCACGGGTGATGGTGTCTGGCTCTATTCTGAATGGCGCCGGGGCGGGGGGCTTGCCGCTCCATTTGCGCCGGTTGTCGGCATCGAAGTTCCAGCTGCCGCCTTCGGGCTTGTCGTCCGGTGTCATTAGCAGGCCGGTTTTACGTCGCATTTCACGGTAGAAGAACTCCATGCGCAGTTGCTTGCGGTCTTCGGCCCAGTCTGCGAACTCGCGTTTGCTGGCGATAAAGCGGGTATCGGTGCGGGTGTCTACTGGCACACCAAGGCGCTCTTGCCATTGATTGATCTGGTTGTGCAAGCGCCATTCGCCGCACTCGGTTGTGATGATCGTGTCCGGGCTTAAATCTTCCAGCAGGGTTGATACAACGGCTTCAAGACTCTGATGTTCGTTGTCTGGGTGATAGTGCTGATAGTGAACCCGCCAGCCATCCTGCTCCAGTTGCTGCCCAAAGTGGCGCATGGCGCTGAACAGCAGCACCAGCTTTTTCTTGTGGTGGTTGGTGTAGCTCGCCTCCTCATGTACCTCCGCCATCACAATTCTGTCGCGCTTGGGATCGGCGCCTTCCAGAGCGCTGATATCGGTTGTTAGCTGATCGCCAAGGATCAGAATCAGATTGGCCATGAAGAGTTCGCTCCAGTGACTGGCGGATTTTTGTTCTGAGGGGCATGCGGGGCATTACCCAAAGTAGGTAGTCAGAATACGCCTTGTGCGCAAGGGTGGTTCAGGCCCCAAGATGATAAAATTCGGATAGTTGTCAACAGCTGGTCGTCAGGATGACTCGCATCAAGATGCGCGCAGCCCGCTTGGCATATAATGTCCCGCTCCTCGGCTGATCTTTCACATCACACGCTCAGAGTTTTTATTATGGCTTCCAAACCCGCACCGCAGACTGCTGAATCCACCCTCCCGGAATTCATGTGGGATGATGCGCTGATCAAGCGCTACGATCTCAGCGGGCCGCGCTATACATCGTATCCAACGGCTGTGGAGTTTAATCAGAACTACCCGGTGGAGCAGATGGTAGAAGCTGCAGCGCGCAGCAAAGCCAGCAACCGGCCGCTTTCTCTGTATACCCATCTGCCATTCTGCGCACACCTTTGTTACTACTGTGCCTGTAACAAGGTAATTACCAAGAAGCGTGACAAGGCTATGCCTTATGTAGAGCGTGTTCTGAAAGAAGCGGCCATGCAATCCAGGCTTTTTGGCTCGGATCGCCAGGTAAAACAGCTGCATTGGGGCGGCGGTACACCAACGTTTCTGCCGAAAGATGTCATGCAGGAACTGATGGCCGGCTACGCCGAGCTGTTCAACCTGCAAAGCGGTGATGAGCGTGATTACAGCGTGGAGATTGACCCGCGTGAAGTGGATCAGGACACCCTGCCGACACTCTGGCAATTGGGCTTTAACCGCATCAGCCTGGGTGTGCAGGATGTGAACCCGGAAGTTCAGAAAGCGGTTAATCGCATCCAGCCACGGGAAATGACGGAAGCGGTTTTGAGCGAGGCCCGGCAGCTCGGGTTCCGCTCCATCAACCTTGACCTGATCTACGGCTTGCCGCACCAGACGCCGGAAAGCTTTGCAGATACCCTGGAAGCGGTGCTCGAAATGTCTCCAGACCGACTGTCTGTTTTCAGCTACGCCCACCTGCCCGATCGGTTTTATCCGCAAACCCGAATCAAGAATGACACGCTGCCATCGCCGCAGCAAAAGCTGACCATTTTGCACAACACCATCAACCGCCTGCTTGAGGCGGGTTACGAATACATCGGTATGGATCATTTTGCCAAGCCGGATGATAGCCTGGCCGTGGCCCAGCGCGCCGGACGGCTGCACAGGAACTTCCAGGGTTACACCACCCACTCGGACTGCGATCTGGTTTCTCTGGGTGTCTCGGCGATCGGCCAGACTGACGATGCCTACTTCCAGAATAACCACGATCTGCCCGCTTGGGAGGCCTCTATCGACGCCGGCCAGTTGGCCATTACCAAAGGCGTAAACCTGACGCGGGATGATCGCATTCGGCGCTGGGTGATTGGCCAGCTCATTTGCCAGTTCCGCCTGGATCGCCAGCAGTTTGCTGCTCAGTGGCAGGAAGATTTTGATGGTTACTTTGCGGACGAACTTGCTCGCCTCAGGCCGATGATTGCCGATGAGCTGATTGGTGATAATGGTCAGGTGCTGCAAGTAGAGCCGGCCGGTCGGCTGCTGATCCGTGCCATATGCCAGATCTTCGATTTTTACCGCAAAGAAGGTGCCAGCCAGCGGTTTTCCCGCATCATCTGACTTCCTTCCAGCCAGGGTAAACTCCGGGGCGTCCCGTGCCCCGGATACCTCTCTCCCGCGGCAGCGTGATCAGGCTGCTGAAACCTTGAACTCATTGGCCAGATCCTGAAGCTGCCGGGCCAGTCTTGCCTGTTCGCCCGTAACATGGGAGATCTCCTGGGAGCCGGTCAGCGTCAGTGTGGCTACCTCACTGACAGATTCCATATTTGCGGCCAGCTCGCGAGTTACAGCCACCTGCTGCTCGGACGCCGCCGCAATCTGGGTGGCCATGTCAGAGATACTGTTTACGTCTCCAAGGATGGCAGCAAATGTTTGCTCAAGCTCAGAAGACTGTGCGCTGGCTTCATTGGCCAGTTCGTGGCTGGCAATGATCGAACGGCTGGCATTTTCAGTGATCACCTGAAAACCATTGATAATGTCTTCAATCTGAGTAGTGGATTCGTGGGTCTGGCGGGCCAGTGTACGAACCTCGTCAGCAACAACGGCAAACCCCCTGCCATGTTCACCGGCCCGGGCGGCTTCAATGGCTGCGTTCAAGGCCAGAAGATTGGTCTGGTCAGCAACCTTGCGTATCACATCCATAACTTCCACGATACTGCCGCTACGTTTCTCCAGTTCTTCAATAACGTCATTAACATCTTTAACCGAACTGGCCAGGGAACGTATGCGGCGCACGCTGCCTTGCAGGACTTCTTCACCCGCGCGGCTTCTCTCCATGACCGTCGTAGCGGCATCAGCCACTTGCTGGGTATTTTGGGAAATCTGCTCTGAGGTAGACGACATCTCCTCAGTAGCGGCCGCGACCTGTTCTATTTGCTGCTGTTGGGTCTTGGTTTGAGTGGCGTTCTGATCAGCGACAGAGCTGGTTTCTTCGGTGGCCGTTGCCAGTTGCACGCTGGCGCTGTCGATGTGTTTGAGGGCACCGCCAAACCGGGCGAACAGTTCGTTGATGGCGCGTCCGATGGTGCCGACTTCATCTTTGCTGGAAATGTGAACCTGCTGTGTCAGGTCCTTGTTGTCCATGGCGTGCTGCACACCAACGAGCAGGCTGTTGATCTGTCGGTTGATTGCGCTGACCATGAGCAGAATCAGCGCAAAGACAATAATGATTGCAGCCCCGGCAATGCCAGAGGTCGCAAACACCTCCTGGCGAGCGCGCGCGAGGCTTTGGTCTGCAGCGCCCGATGTGTTATCCAGCAGAGCTTGGCGCAGGTCGTTCAGGTTGCCTAGCCGCTCGGTGGTGATATCGAACCATTCCGCAGAGTCCAGGGCGTACATACCGGAAGGACTGCTGAACAAGGTGTCGCGCTTTTCCTGCAGATTGCGGCTTTCAGTCGTGGCTGGCAGGTCTTCCAGCGCGGCAAACAGACTGGAATCCGGCGGCAGCATGGCGCTAGCTTCGCGGATAAAGGCTTGTTGGTGACCCTCAAACCCGGCGATTTTCTGGATGGAGGGTAGGTCGAAGTCTCCGCTGCTGATCAGAGCCGCCCCCGCTGCGCGTTCTTTGCCGGCAGACTCTGCCGCTTCCGCCAACGCATAGTAGGCGTTGATGTCACGGGTCAGCTCGGGATCGGTAGAGCGCGAAATGACCAGAGGGATCCGGTCAAGTAACCCTGTGATCAATTGCGTATAAAGAGCGCCAGACTCACGGCCATTGATTGAGCGGTTGTCGACCTTGCTGCGAAGCTGGCCCAGCGTTGCCAGATCCCGCTCCACAGAGTGAATGCTGTTACTGACGGCAGGGCTGAAATTGGCCTCTTGTGTGAGAGTGCCAATACGGGTGCGGTACTCAGAGAGCCGCGTATCGGTTTGTTGGCGCTGGTTATTCAGTGCCTGCTCGGCACGTGGCGCCGCATCGCGATCCGCTCCGGTGGACAGCACCACGGCAGTCCGCCCGCGTTCTTTCTGCAATGTCTCGATCAGGGGGTCGCCGACATCAGCCAACTGAACCAGTGATCGTAACTGGCCCATATCACCTAGCTGCTCGGTACTCAACGCGATGCTTTCAACCGCTAAATAGAGGATCACCAGCAACGCCGGCACCACAAGCGTGATGAGTTTTCCCCGCATGGAGAGATTGTTGATGGCGTTTTTCATCGGGAGTCCTCAAGATCTGTAAATGGACTTCATTGTGGGCAACCGCATTGGCCTGCACCATTCACAGAACGAGGTACCCGAAGAGGTAGATGTATGTCGGTAACATATTGTTATTCAATGTTAATCTCCCGTTTTTCAACGCAATTATCGGTCTATACGTAATGATGCGTGGGTTACTCCTTTATAGGTAGCTGCTCGGAGTATTCCGGGTATCAACGGTTCTGCTGACAAAGGTCAATGCCCTGAAAGATCGCCCCGCGTATGGTCGGTACAACTTTTACGTGGAGGCAGCCATGGAACTTGTTTGTCCGGCCGGTAGTTTGCCGGCTCTGAAAGCGGCAGTGGATAACGGAGCCAATGCCGTGTATCTGGGGTTCAAAGACAGCACCAATGCCCGCCAGTTCGCCGGATTGAACTTTAACGACAAGCGGGCAGGCGAGGGCATTGAGTACGCGCACAGCAAAGGCGCCCGGGTATTCTGTGCCATCAACACCTATCCACAGCCAGATGGCTGGGAAAGCTGGAAAACCGCCGTTGATCGTGCGGCTGACTTGGGTGTGGATGCAATTATTCTGGCGGACATGGGGTTACTGGAATACGCGGCCAACCGGCACCCGCAGGTTCACCGACACCTTTCAGTCCAGGGCTCGGCCACCAGCTACGAGGCTCTGCGCTTCTATAAGGACAACTTTGATATCCGTCGTGCCGTGTTGCCCCGTGTGCTATCCATAGATCAGGTGCGCGGTGTCGCAAAACACAGCCCGGTAGAGCTGGAGGTGTTTGCCTTTGGCAGTCTTTGCATTATGGCGGAAGGGCGGTGTTATCTATCGTCCTATCTCACTGATGAATCTCCCAATACGCGTGGCGCCTGTTCTCCCGCTAAAGCTGTGCGCTGGCAGGAAACGCCGAAGGGGCTGGAGTCCCGCCTGAACGGTGTGCTTATTGATCGTTATGGTAAAGGCGAATCTGCTGGCTACCCCACTCTGTGTAAAGGCCGCTTTGAGGTTGAGGGCAGTGTGTACCACGCCATTGAGGAACCCGTCAGTCTGAACACGCTGGATTTGTTGCCCGAATTGAAAGAGCTGGGAATCAGTGCAGTGAAAATCGAAGGTCGTCAACGCAGCCCAGCTTATATAGCCGATGTTGCTCGCACTTGGCGCCAGGCGCTGGACAGGCTGGGCGCAGGCGCAGAGGATTTTCGTGTGGATCCGACCTGGAACAGCACGCTGGCGGGTTTGTCTGAAGGTGGTTTGACCACTATCGGCGCCTATCACCGCAAATGGAAATGAGGCTGAACAACCCATGATGAAGCTCTCTCTGGGCCCTATTCTCTGGTTCTGGTCCAAACAAACCGTATTTGATTTCTACGCCAACGCCGCCGAATGGCCTGTCGATGTGGTGTATTTGGGCGAAACGGTTTGTTCCCGCCGTCGAGAGCTTAAACTGAACGACTGGCTGGAGATTGCCAGTGTGCTCAAGGACTCGGGCAAACAGGTCGTGCTCTCAACGCAAACATTGATTGAATCCGAGGCGGACTTGCGGGCGCTACGTAAAATCTGCAGCCAGCAGGAGTATCTGGTTGAGGCCAACGACCAAAGTGCGTTGCAACTGGCGACCCAGAACAAACTGCCGTTCGTGACCGGTCCTTCGATGAACATCTACAACAGCGCAACACTGAAGTTACTGGCAAAACAGGGGTTGAAAGGGTGGAGTTTGCCGGTAGAGCTGGGCCGTGAAACCTTGCAGAAACTAATTGGTGAACTAAACGAAGACGGGCTGGATTTGCCTGCGGAGGTGTTCGCCTGGGGCTTTCTGCCGCTGGCCTGGTCATCCCGTTGCTTTACGGCCCGGCACTACAATCTGCCGAAGGACAACTGTGAATTCCGCTGCCTGCAGCATCCGGATGGTATGGAGTTGCGCTCCCGCGAATCTCAGGAGCTGTTTCGTTTGAATGGCATTTCAACTTTGTCTGGCTCCCGTTATGACCTGATGCGGGAAATGCCGGATATGAAGAAAATGGGCGTATCCACCGTGCGCCTGAGCCCGGAGCACCAGGGTATGGAAGAAGTCATTCGGCGCTATGACCAGATGCGTCGAGGAAAGGTTCCAGCTACTGACCCATTGCAGTTGGTAGAGGCGCCGCCTTGCAATGGCTACTGGTATGGCAAAGCGGGGATGGATCTTGTGATCAACCAGGCATAGCCCCTCGCCGGGCGTATTGTTACATTTCCGTACACCTTTCTTTTTATAAGATTCATATAATATGAATCTAATTGATTGGTGGAGTCGCATATGTTTTTTGGGCGGTACAAAAAACAAATTGAAGCGCTTGAGCAGGAGTTGTCTGCGGTTAAGGAGGGGGCGGCAAGGCTTGGCGAAGACAGGCGCCTTCTCGAGGCTCGGCTTGAAGCGGAAACCAGAGCGTTGCAGGAAGTTACGGCTCAGCAGCAACTTGGACAACGATTGATGTCGGGGCTAGGCCAATTTGGTAACTCGTTAACCGAGCTCAAAGGGTCGTTTGGCGAGTTGTCACTGTTACTGGGCTCTCGTCGCAATGAAGCACTGAGAACCCGGGATGAATCCGGGCAAGTCAGGGATCAAATGGTGTCGCTCGTACAACGGCTGGGTGGCGCCCGCAACAGTGCGGCCAGCTCGGCTCAGGAAATGGAATCTCTTGCAAATGAAACCGGCAGCATCACATCACTGGTGGATGTGATAGACGGCGTTTCGGACCAAACCTCGTTGTTGGCACTGAATGCGAGTATTGAGGCAGCCCGGGCCGGTGAACATGGTCGCGGGTTCAGCGTGGTGGCAACAGAGGTCAGAAGTCTCGCATCTCGGGCCGGGGAGGCCACCAAGGAAATTGAAGGAGCCATCGCTCGTATTCGGGCACGAACCCAAAGTGTTACCAGAGCCAGCCGTTGTAACAGCGAGGAAATGGAGAGTTTGTCCACAGAGGCAGAAAGCGCACGCGACCGCCTGCTTACACTGATTGATTTGGCCAGTGCGTCCTCGGAGGCTTTGGGCAACGCTGCGTTGCTGTCTGAAATCGAATTGGCCAATCTTGAAGAGCTGGAAATCAAACTAACGGTGTACCAGATTTTAGCGGGACTTTCCGACAGAACCGTAGATAGCCTGCCGAGCGAAACCGAGTGCCGTTTGGGGCAATGGTATTACAAAGGCGACGGCAACCAGCAGTACGCCGGCCAGATGAACTTTCGCGCAATTGAAGAGCCTCATCGGCTGGTGCATGTATACGCCAAAGAGGCTGTGTGCGCGCACACTGAAGGTCGCTCAAACGATTCTCTAAAAGCTCTGGAGTTAATGGAAGCCAACAACCTGGACGTTATGGGGCGTTTGCGTCGTCTTGTTTCAGCAGGCCAGGGCCAAATCGACGCCCCTCCTGAAGCTCACAACGTAATCGCGCATAGTGGTCTGAGGTAAAATGGTGCAGGGCTTTTTCTGGTCCGCCATGGTGGCGCTTGTCACCTTGCTGGTCATCGTTCAGGCCATTTACGCCCAGGTAAGCCGAGTCAATTTCCCGCTTATGAATACCGGTGAGGGTGTCGGTACCACCAAGCTTTGTCAGGTTACCGATTCTGAGTTGTCTGATCACAATGCCGGTTGCCATCTAAAAACTCCATCGTCTGTTTGCCGCAAATGCAGTTACCAGATTGACATCATGGCGCCGGTTCCCAAAATCAGCGAGCCACCTACTTCAGCTACGATCAGCGCAACCATAAAACTGTGAACAGTCCACGAGGGTAGTGTCATGACCCCCAGACGATGGGGTTTCCGTAGCTGATTGCTGGTGTCGCGGAGCACGCCATGGACGATGTAGGTACCGATAGCCAGGGCAAAAAAACCCAGAGCACAGACTGCGCCCAGAGTATTTAGCCAGTCAGGGTGCACGCTGTGGCTGGCAAACCAGCCCAATAGCAAGGCCGCAAAGCTGTACATCAGTGAGCTGCGATGGGCAATGTCCACGTACCGTGGTGCTGCTGCTTTCGGGCTATTTGCCATGCACCAGTATTTCCAGATGCCTGTTAACAGCCCCGTCATAAAAAAAACAAAGGCAGCGGTGAGGCAGAGTTTTTCAGCCATTGCCATTATTGGAGTTCCGTCCATTCTGCGTGCTCACTGGGTAAATCCGTAGAGGATTCTGTTTTGAGGTTTTGCTTGTCTGTTGCTAAACCATCGCACAGGTTCGCAGGGTGTTTATATGGCTCCAGAGGCAGAAGGCTTCAGAATAAAAGCAATTTTGGCAGTTTGAGGTCCCACTCCAGGCTGTCCAGCAGGTTTTTTAACCCAAGCCCCAGTTCGGTATCCCCTTCAATTACCAGGCGGCGCTGGAAAAACAGCTGGTCAGGGTCCTGCTGGCGCTCAGCCAGGGTCTTGAGCGCAGCGAGGGAACCTCGAATGGTGGCTTCGCCCGGGCCTTCCAGTACCCGGAGCCGGCCCGCCCAGAAGCCGAAGGTGACCCCCGGTTGGCCACCATTTACTTCCAGACGGATACGACGCCCTTCAAAATCGTCAAATTCACCATCTGCAATGGCGGCCGCAAAGATCCGGTTCAGAGGCTCCTCGGCTAACAGTTGTTTTACAGGCATGGGAACAGCGCGGTCTATAGCTCCGAGCAAAGGAGAGGGTGAAGGCAAATATTCAGAAAGCAGCGCCAGAGTGTCGCTGATCAAGGGGTTAGTGCGCCATGGGAAGGCGGCAAGTGATGGCAAGGCCATAATCAACTCCGGGCAGTGAATTCGGTCTGCCCAGAGTAACCAAAACCGTGAATACTTGATTTGATATAGCTCAGCCCTTGTGAAGACCTTCTTCCACCGCCCATACGGCGACTTCCACACGTGAGCGCAGGCTGAGCTTTTTAAGCAGGTGCTTTACGTGCACTTTCACGGTGCCATCACTGATGTCCAGTTTGCGGCCGATCATTTTGTTGGACAGGCCTTCTGCAATCAGCCGCAGAATATCTTTCTCCCGCGGTGTCAGGCTGTCGAAATCCGGTCGTGATGTCTGTTGTGGCTTGTTGGAGCGCAGGGCCTCAGCAAGCAATGTGGTCAGCCGGTCGCTGATAACCATCTTGCCCACTGCAGCCTGATGTAGCTGGGCAATCATGTCTTCCGGTTCCATGTCTTTCAGAAGGTATCCATCGGCGCCGGCACGCAAAGCAGCGACTACGTCGTCTTCCTGGTCGGAAACAGTAAACATCACGATACGGGAGCTTATGTTGAGCTCCCGCAGTTTTTTCAGTGCATCAATGCCGTTGACTTCCGGCATGTTGAGGTCCATCAGAATGAGGTCGGGTTCGAGCTCGGTCGCCAGTCGAATCCCGTCTGTCGCATTACTGGCCTCGCCAGCCACAACCATGTCACTCTCCATCTCGACGAGTTGTTTGATACCTTGACGCAGCAGTGGGTGGTCGTCGATCAGCAATATGCTTGCGGGTGTCTCAGGCGGTCTATCAGGCATGGTACTTCGCTTCCTTTGTCTACGTGCTTGATGTTTCAGTTGGGATCAGGTGCCGGCTTTTCGGGACGAACGTCAAAATAACTTCAACACCGCCTTTCTCATGATTCTGCACGGCAACCTGGCCGCCCAGTGTGCGTGCGCGGTCTTGCATGATAATCAAGCCGTAATGATTGACCGGTTGACCGTCCTGGGGCAAGCCTCTGCCATTATCCCGTATTTTTGCTTTTACCTGGGGCGACTCAAACAATATCTCTACAAAAATTTCGGTAGCATCAGCATGTTTGACTGCGTTGGCGAGACCTTCCCTCACAATCTGTAGAGTGTGGATCTCCTCGTTGGGTGATAGTGCCTGGGGCGGCAGGTTGTACTTTAGCCCCACGGACTTACCCAGCCGCTCTGAAAATTCCTCGATGGTTTTGCGCAGAGCGGTCGCCAGGTCCGGCGTATCCAGTTTCAGCCTGAAAGTCGCCAGCAACTCCCGGAGTTGACGGTAGGCGCTGTTCAATCCCGTGCTCAGTTCTTCCAGTATCGCGTCATGAGGGATTTTCTGATCACCCTCAATGTTCAGCCGGCGCATACGGGCTACCTGCATTTTCAGGTAAGAAAGTGACTGGGCCAGGGAGTCGTGCAATTCCCGGGCGATTACCGTGCGCTCTTCGGCCAGCGTAAGCTGCTGCTGTTCGGTAATCTGCCGTTCGAGGAAAATCGCGGTAGCCAGCTGGTCACTGAGCGTCTCCAGTAGGCGGCGAGCCGTGTCAGAAAGACCTTTGTCAGCAGGGTACCACACCTCCAGAGTGCCGAGGAGCCCGCTCGGGGTCCGGATGGGTAACAACAGTCTGCGACCGTCGTGTTCTTCTATGGGGCGCTCGTCATAGACTTCCGACGTTACCAGGCAAGCGTTGCAGTGGTGGTCACGACAGTAGAAGGGGCGTTCTGCCGAGGCTGTTGTAACCGCCTGCACGGGTTCTGTTGACTCTTTATCGTGGAGGTAGAGCAGAATCGGGCCGATGCCCAGAAGTTGTTCCAGTTCCTGCAGCATGGGAACCGCGCCACTGCACAGATCATGATTGGAAAAAAGGTTGCGGCTGGCAGTATGAAGCAACTGAAGGGCGGCATGACTTTTTTCCAGCTCCTCGGTTTTGCTGCGGGCACGTTCCTCAAGATCGTAGTAGGTGAGGGCCAGCTCGCTGCTCATCTGGTCAAACGCGCTGCCCAGCTGCGCCAGTTCGTCACTTCCCTGCAGGTTTGCCTTACGTGAAAAATCCTGTTCGCCAACGGCTATGGCAATACTGACCAGTTTACGCAGCGGCTTGAGAACCCGGTTTCTCAGATCAACGAACAGGGCAATGATGATCAGGATGGAGAACGCCAGGCTGATTATCTGAATTAGATGCAGCAGGCCGATTCGTGCTTCAGTACGACGTTCTAGCATGCTGACCATTTGATTCACGGACTCTACATAGTTTTCTGTAACTGCGAGCATCTCAGCGCTGATGGGCGCCCCTTGAGGGTGGCTCTCCAATCTCGGGCGCAGGCTTTGTTTCCAGTACATGCTGATGGATTGGTACTGTTTAGCGAGTTGGTGATCTTCGGTAGCCGGAATAGCGCGAGTGAGCTTGTCGTCTTCAAGGCTGAGTTCGTATTGGGACGCAAGGTCCTGAATACTGCTTTCGCCGGCCTTGCTCCCTTCCGGGCTGGCAACGTGAGAAAGCAAACGGAACGCGCCCATACGCAGAGCGCCTGCCAGGTTGATGGCTGTGGCGTTCCCTTCAATGCTTTTTGAGACCGTCAGCGTTGTGGTCATGCTGACAATGGAGGTCAACACAACGGCACAAACAACGATAGCAATCCGGTTAACAAGTGGGCTTCTGGATTTCATTGAATCTCGTCTTTACAGTCGCCGGGCTCAAATACCTCCTTGAGGATAGTCAATTACCCCAATGGTCGGTATCCCATCATAGTCTTTGACCTGCGTCAGGGCAAAAGCCGAAACTGAAAGTTAGTGTTGGAAGCAGTCCACAAAGGCGGTAACGGATGGAGTCAGAAGCGGATCAGGAAGATGAGCGGCTGGCATCGCTTGCCGTGGTTCTTCCGCTTGCCGTAACCGGATTTGTAATCGCGGCAGGTTGCTGGACGCTTTTCGCGGTTGCCGGAATACATCTTCGTGCGGAGCTCAGTCTGAGCAATCTGCAGTTTGGATTGCTGCTCGCCATGCCCATGGCTGTCAGTGCTCTGCTGGCCGTTCCCGCCGGGCTCGCCGCCCGGAAATTGGGTGCTCGCCGTATTATGCTTATCTGCCTTGCCGGGCTTGCTGTCTGCATGGTGATTCTACTGACGACGGATACTTTCCCTGGCTATCTTCTGGCGGCGGGAGGCCTCGGCTTGGCCGGCGGGTTCTACAGTGCTGGAATGCAGTTTGTAACCAGCAACTGCCAGCGCCATCACCTTGGCCTTGTGCTTGGTGTGTTTGGTGCGGGTGTTACCGGGGCAGGGTTTACCTACTATCTTGTACCGCTGTTTCATGAGGCCTTCTCCTGGCATGGCGTACCGCTTGCCTATCTGATTGTGCTCCTGCTTGTGCTCGCTCTTCTGCTGCTGCTAACGGATCCGGAAGATGCCATTGCAGATCTCGAAACCGAAACGTCGGTCAAAGTCATGTTCCGCCGTGTCAGGCGCCAAGGCGTCTGGCAACTGGGTGCTTACTTCGGTGTGATTGCAGGAAGTTTTTTTGCTCTCGCGCTGTGGCTTCCGGATTATCTTTCCTCGCAGTTTGAGCTGCAGGTGCAATCCGGCGCCAGGCTTGCACAGTGGTTCATCATTCCTGGCGCTCTGGCGCAGATTCTGGGTGGAGGATTGTCTGATCGTTATGGCAGCCCAAGAGTCATCGGCCGGTCTCTCGTTATTGGCCTGGTGGCTCTGGTGATACTGTCTTACCCGCCCATGACATTGTTTATTCGAGGGGTGGAAACAACCATCAAATTCGAATTCGCTTTGCCTATGAACGTTGAGAGTGTCTTTGTGGTGGTACTCGGAATGGCGCTCGGGTGTGCCATGGGTAGCTTGCAGAGAATGGTTATTATTGAGAGTCGCCACAATGCAGCCTTTGTTGCCGGGCTGCTATTGGTCAGCGCCTGCTCTGTGGCTTTCCTGTTGCCCGTCATTTTCGGCGCGGTGAATCATTGGTTGGGTGTGCGCAGTGCCGTGTTCATGATTCTGTTTCTCCTTCTTTGCATCTGCCAGTTCATGTTTGCCCGCTTCAGCCGTCGCCACGAGCGCCAGACTCTTCTCCAGCCCGAGATATAGGCTCTGTACCCACTCAGGGGTAGGGGTGGGTTATGTAGTAGTAACCACGCAGATTTCAGGGTTGTTCTCCCACACAATGGTCTCAAATCGGAAAACGATCCGGTAGACGGGTAGATGGAGAGAGAGACCATGAGTCATTTGATCGACAAGCTGAGCTACTTCAGCAAAAAGCGCGAATCGTTCGCGAACGGCCACGGCGAAATCCACGATGTGAATCGTGACTGGGAAGACAGCTACCGCCAGCGCTGGCAGCACGACAAGGTTGTGCGCTCCACCCACGGTGTAAACTGTACCGGCTCCTGTAGCTGGAAGATCTACGTCAAAAATGGTCTGGTCACCTGGGAAACCCAGCAAACCGACTACCCCCGTACCCGCCCGGATCTGCCTAACCATGAACCCCGTGGCTGCCCTCGTGGCGCCAGCTATTCCTGGTACATGTACAGCGCCAACCGCCTGAAGTACCCACTGATGCGCAAGCACCTCATGCAGCTTTGGCGTGCCGCCCGCATCCAGTTCAACGACCCGGTAGATGCCTGGGCCTCCATTGTGGAAGACCCGAAGAAGACCGCAGAGTACAAGCCTCGCCGTGGTATGGGCGGCTTTGTGCGTTCAGACTGGAACGAAGTGAACGAGCTGATTGCGGCAGCGAACGTTTACACTGCCAAAAAGCACGGCCCCGACCGCATCATCGGCTTCTCGCCGATTCCTGCCATGTCGATGATTTCCTACGCGGCCGGTAGCCGTTACCTGTCACTGATTGGCGGCGTGTGCCTGAGCTTCTACGACTGGTATTGCGACTTGCCACCGGCTTCCCCGCAAACCTGGGGTGAGCAGACCGACGTTCCTGAATCCGCAGACTGGTATAACTCAGGCTACATTATTGCCTGGGGCTCCAACGTGCCCCAGACTCGTACTCCGGACGCCCACTTCTTTACTGAAGTGCGTTACAAAGGCACCAAGACCGTTGCCATTACCCCGGATTACGCCGAAGTTTCCAAGCTTTCAGACGAGTGGCTGAACCCCAAGCAGGGTACAGATGCGGCTCTGGGCATGGCCATGGGTCATGTCATTCTTAAAGAATTCCACATCGATAATCCCAGCGAATACTTCACCGATTACGTACGTCGCTACACCGACATGCCGTACCTGGTGAAGCTCGACAAAACCGAAGATGGCCGTTATGTACCCGGCCGATTCCTGCGCGCCAGTGATCTGGTGGGCGGTCTGGGCGAAGAGAACAACCCGGAATGGAAAACCATTGCCATTGATGAAACCACCAATCAGCTGACCGCGCCTAACGGTTCAATCGGCTATCGCTGGGGTGAAAAAGGCAAGTGGAACCTGAAGCAGACAGCCAAAACTGAAGACGTGAATCTACAGTTGTCGATGGTTGAAAAGCACGATGAAGTCGTCGACGTTGCCTTCCCGTACTTTGGTGGTATCAAGCACGACCATTTCAAGTCGGTTGAAATCAGCGACACCCTGACGCATAAGCTGGGTAGCCGCAAAGTAGACTTGGCCGATGGTGGCGAAGCCCACGTGGTTACTGTTTATGACCTGATGATGGCCAACTACGGCATCAGCCGTGGTCTGGGTGACGATGACAGCGCAACTTCCTACGATCAGGTCAAGCCTTACACGCCAGCCTGGCAGGAAAAAATCACCGGCGTGCCCGCTGAAAAAGTGATTCGCATTGCCCGTGAATTTGGCGAGAACGCCCATAAAACCAAGGGTCGTTCCATGATCATTGTGGGTGCCGGTATGAACCACTGGTACCACATGGACATGAACTACCGCGCGCTGATCAACATGTTGATCATGTGTGGCTGTATCGGCCAGAGCGGTGGTGGTTGGGCTCACTATGTAGGCCAGGAAAAATTACGTCCGCAGACGGGTTGGCAGCCGCTGGCCTTTGGTCTGGACTGGCAGCGCCCGCCGCGCCAGATGAACGGCTCGTCCTTCTTCTACGCGCACTCTGGCCAGTGGCGCTACGAGAAACTGGGCGTAGACGAAATCCTGTCGCCCCTGGCGGACAAGTCGAAATTCGGTGGCAGCCTGATCGACTACAACGTGCGCGCCGAGCGCATGGGCTGGTTACCATCAGCACCGCAGCTGAACCGCAACCCGCTGGGTATTGCGGCGGAAGCTGAAAAAGCCGGCATGGACGTGCCCGCCTACGTAACCCAGTCCATGAAAGACGGTTCACTGGCCTTTGCGGCGGAAGATCCGGAAGCGCCGGAGAACCATCCGCGCAACATGTTTATCTGGCGTTCAAACCTGCTGGGATCCTCAGGCAAGGGCCACGAATACATGCTCAAGTATCTGTTGGGCACCAAAAGCGGTCTGCAAGGCAAAGACCTTGGTCATGACGGCGGCCTGAAGCCTCAGGAAGTGAAGTGGCACGACGAGGCACCGGAAGGCAAGCTCGACCTGCTGGTGACTCTGGACTTCCGCATGTCCACCACCTGCCTGTATTCAGATATCGTACTGCCGACCGCTACCTGGTACGAGAAGAACGACCTGAACACGTCAGACATGCACCCGTTCATTCACCCGCTGACAGCTGCTACCGATCCGGCGTGGGAGTCCCGCAGTGACTGGGAAATCTACAAAGGCATCGCCAAGTCCTTCTCAAAGGCGGCCGAAGGTCACCTGGGTGTCGAGAAAGACGTGGTTACCCTGCCGTTGATGCACGATGCGCCGGCAGAGCTGGGTCAGCCATTTGATGTAAAAGACTGGAAGAAAGGCGAGTGTGAGCTGATTCCGGGCAAAACAGCACCGAACTTTATTACTGTCGAGCGGGATTACCCGAACACCTACGCTCGTTTTACCGCGCTTGGGCCACTGATGGACAAGCTGGGTAACGGCGGCAAGGGCATCAACTGGAACACTGAAAAAGAAGTGACGTTTCTGGGTGACCTGAACTACAAGCACATCGATGGCGCTAACGCAGGCCGGCCGAAGATTGAAAGCGCGATTGATGCGGCGGAAGTGATTCTGACCCTGGCGCCGGAAACCAACGGCCAGGTCGCCGTCAAGGCATGGGCTGCACTGTCGGAATTCACCGGGCTGGATCACTCTCACCTGGCATTGAATAAAGAAGATGAAAAGATCCGCTTCCGGGATATCGTGGCGCAGCCGCGCAAGATCATCTCCAGCCCGACCTGGTCTGGACTGGAAGATGAACACGTGTCTTACAACGCCGGCTACACCAACGTGCACGAGCTTATCCCCTGGCGCACCCTGACCGGTCGCCAGCAGTTCTATCTTGATCACGAGTGGATGCGAGCTTTCGGTGAGAGCCTTCTTGTGTATCGCCCACCCATCAACACCAAAGCGGCCGAACCGCTGCTGAACGCCAAGCCCAACGGCAACCCGGAAAAGGCGCTTAACTTCCTCACACCCCACCAGAAGTGGGGTATCCACAGCACCTACAGCGACAACCTGCTGATGCTGACCTTGTCTCGCGGCGGGCCCATTGTGTGGCTGAGTGAAGACGACGCCCGCGATGTAGGTGTGGAAGACAACGACTGGGTAGAAGTGTTCAACGCAAACGGGGCCATTTCGGCGCGGGCCGTGGTCAGCCAGCGGGTTATGCCGGGCATGATGATGATGTACCACGCCCAGGAACGGATTGTGAACATTCCCGGCTCGGAGATTACCGGTAGCCGTGGTGGCATTCACAACTCGGTTACCCGGGTATGCCCGAAACCCACTCATATGATTGGTGGCTACGCGCAGTTCTCCTACGGCTTTAACTACTACGGAACTGTAGGTTCCAACCGCGACGAGTTTGTGGTGGTGCGCAAAATGAAGAATGTTGACTGGCTTGATGGCGAGGGCAACGACACTGTTCAGGAGGCTGTAAAATGAAGATCCGTTCCCAAGTAGGCATGGTGCTGAACCTGGACAAGTGTATCGGTTGCCATACCTGTTCAGTGACTTGTAAAAACGTATGGACCAGTCGTGAAGGCATGGAATACGCCTGGTTCAACAACGTCGAAACCAAGCCCGGTATTGGTTACCCCAAAGAATGGGAAAACCAGGACAAGTGGAAAGGCGGCTGGATGCGTGATGCCAGCGGCAAAATCCGTCCTCGCATTGGCGGTAAGTTCCGGGTGTTGGCGAACATATTCGGCAACCCGGATCTGCCGGAAATTGACGACTACTACGAGCCGTTCGACTTTGACTACCAGCACCTGCACACCGCAGGCGACAGCAAGCATCAGCCGGTTGCACGGCCACGCTCGCTGATCTCCGGCAAACGCATGCAGAAAATCGAGTGGGGCCCGAACTGGGAAGAAATTCTGGGCACCGAATTTGCCAAACGTCGCAAGGATAAAAACTTCGACCAGATTCAGGCCGATATTTACGGCCAGTTCGAAAGTACATTCATGATGTACCTGCCGCGGCTGTGCGAGCACTGTCTCAACCCGACCTGCGTAGCGGCGTGCCCAAGTGGCGCCATCTACAAGCGTGAAGAAGATGGCATCGTGCTGATTGATCAGGAAAAGTGCCGTGGTTGGCGGATGTGTGTATCCGGCTGCCCGTACAAGAAAATCTACTTCAACTGGAAAACCGGCAAGTCTGAAAAGTGCATTTTCTGCTACCCGCGCATTGAAGCCGGTATGCCGACCGTGTGCTCCGAGACCTGCGTAGGCCGTATCCGCTATCTGGGCGTGTTGCTTTACGACGCCGACCGCATCGAAGAAGTGGCCAGCACTCCGGGTGAGCACGAGCTTTACGAGAAGCAGCTGGAAATCTTCCTTGATCCGAACGATCCAAAAGTCATTGAGCAAGCCAAAAAAGACGGCGTGCCGATGAACGTTATTGAAGCGGCTCAGCGCAGCCCGGTATACAAGATGGCGGTGGACTGGAAACTGGCCCTGCCTCTGCACCCGGAATACCGCACGCTGCCTATGGTCTGGTACGTGCCGCCTCTGAGCCCGATCCAGTCTGCAGCAGAAGCCGGCAAGGTTGAGTTCGACGGCGTGCTGCCGAAGATTGAAAGCCTGCGGATCCCGGTGAAGTATCTGGCCAACCTGCTTACCGCAGGGGATGAGAAGCCGATTGTACGTGCGCTCAAACGCATCATGGCCATGCGCCTGTACAAGCGTGCTGAAACGGTAGACGGAGTTGAAGATTTGCGAGCACTGGAAGAAGCCGGCCTTACCAAGGCTCAGGCTGATGAAATGTACCGCTATCTGGCCATTGCTAATTACGAGGACCGCTTTGTGATTCCTACCAGCCATCGTGAGCTGGCGAAGGAAGCCTTCCCGGACGCACACGGCGAGCGCGGTGGTTGTGGCTTCAGCTTTGGTGACGGGTGCAGTGGTAGCGACAGCGAGTTCAATATGTTCGGCGGCCGCAGCCAGACCACCTCCATGGTGAAAAAGCTGGCCACGGTGAAACAGGTCGACCCGAAACAGTTGCAGGAATAAAGAGGCCACTATGAAACTTTTAAAAGTATTGGCTCGGATTCTGGAGTATCCCTCCGCGGAGCTTCAGGCCTCCAAAGACGCCCTGGTTGCGGTTGTCCTCGAGGACAGCCGGCTGCCACGAAAAAACAAGGAGCAACTGCTCCAGTGTATCGAGCGCCTTTGTGACGGTGAGCTGTTGGACCTTGAAGAGGCCTATACCGGCACCTTCGACAAGGGACGCGCTACCTCACTGCTGTTGTTTGAGCACGTGCACGGCGAATCCCGTGATCGCGGCCAGGCGATGGTTGATCTGATGGAACAGTATCGCGCCAACGGTCTGGAAATCGACGCCAAAGAACTGCCGGATTACCTGCCGCTATTCCTGGAGTATCTGTCAACGCGCCCTTGGGAAGAAATCAAGAACTGGCTGGAAGACATTCACCACATTCTTGGCTTGTTGGGTGAGCGGTTGTACCAGCGCGAGAGCTTTTACCATGTCGCCATGGACTCTCTGCTGGAGCTTTCTGGCCGTAAGACGGATCGCCAGGAACTGGCCCAGATTGTCGCCTCGGAAGAACGCGATGATACGCCCGAGGCTCTGGACAAGGTCTGGGAAGAAGAGATGGTGAAGTTTGTGGATGACCAGGGCAGCTCCTGCAACACCGGTGGCGTTGTAGGCCAGCGTCGCCGTGAAATGGAACAGACACAGACCATTCACCTCAGTGATCATCTGATGACGGATGTAACGCCCGCTCAGGCGCGTGCCGCCGCGAGAGACGCCTGACGGCGCAGGAGGAGACCAAGATGATGTCTTACCTTAATACACTGATTTTCGGGATTTATCCGTACATCGCCCTGGTGGTGCTGGTTGTTGGTACCTGGGCGAGATACGACCATGGACAGTTCACCTGGAAAGCCCACTCCAGCCAGATACTGCGCAAGAAAAACCTGGTGCTGGCCAGTGTGCTGTTCCATGTGGGTATTCTGGTGATTTTCTTTGGCCACCTGGTTGGCCTGTTGACACCGCACTTTGTGTACGAGCCTTTCATGACTGCAGGCACCAAACAGGTGCTGGCTATTGTGGTGGGCGGTATTGCCGGGGTGATGTGCCTGGTGGGAGGCGTCATGCTGGCCCACCGCCGTCTGACGGATCCGCGGGTCAGCGCCAGCAGCACCTCTGCCGATAACCTGGTCATCATTATTCTGATGGTTCAGGTTTTGCTGGGGCTGGCGACGATAGTTCCGACCCTAGGACACCTTGATGGCAGCACCATGTTGTTACTGGCTGGCTGGGCACAAAGCATCTTCACCTTTCAGGGCGGCGCAGCCGAGTATATGGCGGGCGTGGGTTGGATCTACAAGCTCCATATCTTCCTGGGCCTGACGATCTTTGTACTCTTCCCGTTCACTCGGCTGGTGCACATGCTGAGTGTGCCGCTGGAGTATTTCGGACGGAAATACCAGGTGGTGCGGAAGCGGGCGTAATTGAAAGTCCCCTCTCCCTCTGTGGGAGGGGGGAGCACTGAACACATTTACGGAGATTTACCATGCAACTGATCCCCACCGGTGAAGCCGAAAAGCCCAGAAACCAGTTTCCACCAGTGTATGTGGGTGAAACCCTGATATCCGAAGAGGATATTGCACGGGAAATGCAGCACCACCCCGCCGAAGAGGTTGCTGAGGCATGGCACGAGGCCGCCAAGAGTCTGGTTATTCGTGAACTTTTGCTGCAACAGGCAAAAGCCCTGAAATTGCCGGAAGATCTGGACGAAGAAGCCACCTTAGCGCGCGTGCTCGAGCAGGAGCTGGATGTACCGCAACCGAGCGATGAAGATTGTGAGCGTTTCCACGCATCCAACCCCAGTCGTTTTCGAAGCCAGACGCTGATGGCTGTAAGCCATATATTGCTGGCGGCTGCACCAGACGATGTGCAAGAGCGCATGCGGCAGGAAGAGGTCGGAAGGCAATTATTGTCCTCCCTGTTGGAAGGTCGCGCCCAGTTTGCGGCGCTGGCCAAGCAGTATTCTGTTTGTGAGTCCCGCCATCAGGGCGGCAGCCTCGGCCAGATCAGCAAGGGCCAGACGGTTGAAGAGTTTGAGCGACCGGTTCTGACGCTCAAAGAGGGCCTCAACCCGGAGTTGGTCGAGAGCAGGTATGGCTGGCACATTGTGCGCGTGGACCAGCGTATTGATGGCGAACAGCTGCCATACGAGCATGTAAAGCCCAAGATCCGTCAGTACCTGAGTGAGAGTGTTACCCGGCGTGCATTCCGTCAGTACCTGCAGGTGTTGGCGGCTGAGACAGGTGTAAAAGGTGTGGATCTTGAGATACCGGACTCGCCCTTAATGCAGTAAATGACCTTGCGTTGATATGGGCGTCTTATCTGGCGTATTGGTAGCAGAGGGATCTATTGATTTAGGTCAATATTCCGGAAATATGCACGATTCTACCCCTATGGAGGGAGCGATTTTTCTGGAACATCCTCCTATTATCATAAAACATGATTTTGAATGCATGATATTAAAGAGGGTATAACAATGGTGGCGATGCAATCTGCGGAAACCCGCTACGCCAAACCGGTTCTGGTGGCGACAAACAAGCTGACGGGCGACGAAAGCGGGCTGGAGGCGCTGCGTAATCATGCCCTGTTTAACACGCTCAGTGGCTCAGACTTCCAGAACCTCATTCTGCAGTCTCGTCGTCTTCGCCTTGGGCATCATCAGTTGCTTTACCGACAGGATATGCCTGCCCACCACTTCTTTTTCGTCATGTCTGGCCGCTTGCGGCTATACCGCCTGGATTCCTCAGGGATTGATCGTACGCTCGACAGCATAGCTCCGGGTGACTGCTTTGCGGAGGTCATGATCTACGCTGATCCAGCTCGCTATGCCTGCTACGCCGAAGCCCTCAAATCCAGTGAAGTACTGATGATTCCGGTAAAGGCCTATCAGGAGATGCTGGACAAAAACTCGGACTACGCGCATGCAGCACTCCGGCACTATGCTCAGCGCGCTGTTTCCAGGTTCCACGACCTTGAAATCATGACGGTTCAAAACGCCCGTGATCGACTGATCCGTTATTTGATTGACCTTCTGCCAAACGGCGCCGCAGAAGGCGGGGAAGTAGAGCTGCCTCTGCCAAAATGTCTGGTCGCGTCCAGGCTTGCGATGCAGCCGGAAACTTTTTCCCGAATTCTTGCGGATCTTAAATCCAATGGGCTGGTGCGGGTCAACCGAAGCAAGTTGTTCATATCCGATCCCAAACGATTGATCGAAATCAGCCAGTAGTTATTCTTCAGTAGAAAGCCGTTTTCAGAAAGGATATTGCATTAATGATTAGCAGCTACAGTGATCTTATCAAAGCGACCCGCACCGAACAGGAGCCTCAACGTTTGCTGTTTGTGTTCTGTCGGGCCGAGCTTCCAGATGACGCCTCTGCAGAAGAAAAAGCCGCATTTGAACAGGGTGAGGGCGGTGCACTTACACCGGTTATCTGTGTCGACAAGACCCCGGACGACGTCACGGAGTTTTCCGCCCTGGTTGAAGAATCACGTAGCACCGGTCAGTCATGGGATGTTGTGTTTGTTGCTGCCATGTCTGGTAGAGCGGGTACTGCGCCTTCTTCAGATGAAGCTCAGCAGCCAATGACCATGATGGTTGAATCGATTCGCCTGGGGCATGTCAGCAACTACCTGCCTCTGGACAAGAGCGGAAACGCGGTCAGTCTGGGCTGAGCCAAACGATCGCTTTGGCTTTTACGATAAGCCATATCCATGAAGAGGTATTTGTTTTATCTGCCAATCACTTAGGCTGTTTGGCTAAGACACGGGTGATTCGTGGGTTTTGTCGGGAGCTTGCTTTGAACGTTTTTTTCCGCAATGTGTTTTGTTTCTTCGCTTTTTTGCTGTCACTTGTGCCTCAGGTTCAGGCCGAGCCGGTCAGTGCATATGAGCCGGTTGCCGGGCGCCAGGTTATCCAGAAAGCCTTCCCGGAAGTTACCCGGTTCGAACCACGGGAAGGCAACCGCGCCATACAGGAGCTTTACGCCGGGGACGAGCTGAAAGGTTACGCCTACCAGTCCCTCGATTTCGTGCAGACGCCTGCCTATTCCGGCAAACCATTGAACGCCATGGTGGTGCTGGATACCGAAGGCTCGATCCGCTTTACCAAAGTGATTCATCACGATGAGCCCATACTTCTGGTGGGCATCCCGGAGAGTAAACTCCACGCATTTACGGATCAGTACGCCGGTTTGAAGGCCGATCAGCGCGTAACGGTGGGGGGAACCTCCACCGAGCGCAAGGTTGCCGTTGATGGGCTCTCAGGGGCCACGGTAACGGTGATGGTTGTTAATGAAGTTATCATGCGCACGGCCCATCGCGTGGGTGTGGAGCTCGGGCTGGTGGAAGGCAGTGGCACCAAGCGCCCACCAACGGCGGATGTGGTCAAAGATGGTTTTCAGTCCCGTACTTGGGAGGAGCTGGCCGGCGACGGCTCCATTCGTCGCATGCTGCTCACCAAGGGCCAGGTAGATGATTCCTTTAAAGGCACCGATGCGGAGGGCATCGAAACAGCCGCACCTGATGAACGTGATGAGCCTTTGATTGATCTTTATGCAGCGTATCTGGATACACCGACGATTGGTCAGAATGTGTTGGGCGAAAGTCAGTATGACTGGCTGATGTCTGAACTAAAGGAAGGAGAGCAAGCCATTGCGGTTATGGCCAATGGCGAATACTCCTTCAAAGGTTCCGGCTATGTGCGCGGTGGTATTTTTGACCGGGTCCAGATTCGTCAATACGGCGATACGTTCAACTTCCGCGATCTCGACTTTTTCCGTCTCAGCGATGTGTACGCCGAAGGAATCCCAAGCTTTAAAGAGATGGCGATTTTCATCATTCGGCAACAGCACAACTTTGACCCGGGCGCGCCCTGGACGCTGGAATTGACCGTAAAGCGCCAGACCGGCCCTCTGGACAGCGAGTTCCAGGTCTTCCCGTTGGAGTACCAACTTCCTGAGCAATATTACACCCGAGCTGAACCGGTACTGACGGAAGAGGAGTGGCTTGAAGAGCAGCCGCTGTGGGTCCAGGTGTGGTATCAGCGGCAGTTTCAGGTGATCGTACTGGGCATTGGTATCGGTGTACTGCTATTGATTTTGTTCTTCCAGGACTGGTTGGTGAAGAAGCCGAAAATCACTCGTTGGATTCGCCACGCTTTTCTTACCTACACGTTGTTTTTCATTGGTTGGTACGCCCTGGGGCAGTTGTCGATTGTTAACGTCTTGGCGTTTGTCCACAGCCTTGTCAGCGGCTTCACTTGGGAAACCTTCCTGATTGATCCGATCATCTTTGTGCTCTGGGCCGCTGTGGCCGGTATTGTGCTGCTTTGGGGACGAGCCGTTTACTGCGGTTGGTTGTGCCCCTTCGGCGCCCTGCAGGAACTGATCAACGAGATAGCGCGCAAGTTCAAGGTGCCCCAATACACAGTGCCCTGGCCCATCCATGAACGCTTGTGGGCGGTGAAGTACATCATCTTGCTAGTGCTGTTCGGAGTCTCTTTGGACTCCCTCGCAACCGCCGAAAAAATGGCGGAGATCGAACCCTTCAAAACTGCAATAACACTGCACTTTGATCGCAGTTGGCCGTTTGTGACTTACGCAGTCCTGCTGCTTGTAGTGAACGTTTTTACTCGCAAGGTCTTCTGCCGCTACATGTGCCCGCTGGGAGCGGCACTGGCGCTGCCTACCAAACTGCGTGTTTTCGACTGGCTGAAGCGGCGCAAGGAATGTGGCAACCCTTGCCGCTTGTGCGACAAAGAGTGTGAAGTTCAGGCTATTCATCCTGATGGCACCATCAACTATCAGGAATGCCATTATTGCCTGGACTGTCAGATGACCTATTTCGATGACCATAAATGTCCACCGCTGATCGTCAAGCGGCGGGGCAAGCGTCGTGGTCACAACGCACCGGGCCATCCGGAAGAAATTCCGGTGGTTCAGGTGACCTAGCAGTACAAAACCAAAAAAAAGAGAAATAGAAACGCCATTACCAATAACGGAGTTGGACAGTATGAAAAAGACAAATGAGTTCGAAAAGGACATGTCGGAAAACGGTGAAAACGGCTTAAGCCGTCGCCGGTTCCTGGGCGCCACGGCTCTGGCTGGCGCCGTGGGTGCTGCGGGCCTCGGTGGTGCTGTAATGACCCGTGAGTCCTTTGCCGCTGCGGCAAAGGAAGCACAGAACAAGATTCATGTAGGGCCGGGCGAACTGGACGAATACTACGGTTTCTGGAGTGGTGGTCATCAGGGCGAAGTGCGCGTTCTTGGTATTCCATCCATGCGAGAGTTGATGCGGATCCCGGTTTTCAACGTTGATTCAGCGACGGGCTGGGGTATCACCAACGAGAGCAAAGACGTTCTCGGCCACGACAACAAGTTTCTGAATGGTGACTGTCACCACCCCCACGTTTCCATGACCGACGGGCGTTACGATGGCAAGTACCTGTTCATCAACGATAAGGCTAACACCCGTGTAGCTCGTATCCGTCTGGATATCATGAAGTGTGACAAAATCACTCATATTCCGAACGTACAGGCAATTCACGGCTTACGTCTGCAGAAAGTGCCTCACACCAAGTACGTCTTCTGCAATGCCGAATACGTGATTCCCCATCCGAACGACGGCAGCGACTTCTCCATGGAGAACAGCTACACCATGTTCAACGCACTGGATGCGGAAACCATGGAAGTCGCCTGGCAGGTGATTGTAGACGGTAACCTGGATAACACCGATGCCGACTACACCGGTAAGTACGCTGCCTCTACCTGCTACAACTCGGAGAAAGCTTCGGATCTGGCGGGCACCATGCGCAACGACCGCGACTGGGTGGTCGTGTTCAACGTTGAGCGTATAGAAGAAGCCGTGAAAAACGGTGACTTTAAAACCTTGGGTGACTCCAAAGTTCCTGTGGTCGATGGCCGTGGCAAATCCAGGCTCACCCGTTACATTCCGGTGCCGAAGAACCCGCACGGTGTGAACACCTCACCGGACGGCAAGTATTTTATTGCTGCCGGTAAGCTGTCGCCCACCTGTACGGTGATCGCGATCGATAAGCTGGACGATGTGTTTGATGACAAAATCGAGCTTCGTGATGTGGTTGTTGCAGAGCCAGAATTGGGTCTTGGGCCTCTGCACACCACCTACGATGGCCGTGGCAACGCGTACACCACGCTGTTTATCGACAGCCAGGTGGCAAAGTGGAACATTGCGGATGCCATCAAGCACTACAACGGTGAAAAGGTTAACTACCTACGCCAGAAGCTGGATGTGCATTATCAGCCGGGACACAACCATGCGTCGCTGACTGAATCCCGTGATGCCGACGGCAAATGGCTGGTTGTGTTGTCCAAGTTCTCCAAAGACCGCTTCCTGCCGGTTGGCCCGCTGCACGCGGAGAACGATCAGTTGATCGATATTTCCGGTGAGGAGATGAAGCTGGTTCACGACGGCCCTGCCTTCGCAGAGCCACACGACTGCATTATGGTTCGTCGTGATCAGATCAAGACCAAAAAGCTCTATACTCGTGACGATCCGTTCTTTGCCAGTGCACGTGCTCAGGCTGAGAAAGATGGCATTACTCTGGAATCCGACAACAAGGTAATTCGCGATGGCAACAAGGTTCGCGTTTACATGACGTCGGTTGCGCCGATGTTCGGCTTGACAGAATTCAAGGTGAAGCAGGGCAATGAGGTGACCGTGTACGTCACTAACCAGGATACCATTGAGGATGTGACTCATGGTTTCTCTATGGTAAATCACGGTGTGAGCATGGAGATCAGCCCTCAGCAGACGTCTTCGGTTACGTTTATTGCGGATAAGCCGGGCGTTAACTGGTACTACTGCAACTGGTTCTGTCACGCTCTGCACATGGAGATGACGGGTCGGATGCTGGTCGAGAAGGCCTGATTTAGGAGTTTCGACCGGAGTTCCGTAAGGGGCTCCGGTTTTTCTGACTTTTGAGAAGCAATACACAGGAAGAGCCACTTCCAAAACACGCTGTGAATACTTCCATGTAAGCTTGGCTCCGCCATCCATGGCTCCGCACAGTTTTGGAAGTGGCTCTTCCTGTGTATTGCCCAACTTTGGCAGTAGCTGCTAGTTTGAGAACCGATTTGATGCACCACATTTTGCGTTTAGGGGCGGCCCTGACAGTCGCTTTGCTATCGCTGACCGCGCTGACCGCGCAGGCCGATATTCAGCGGCAGCTGGATGATCTGGAGCCGGGCGCTACCTTTGAGCTTCCTTCTGAAAATATTTCGCCTTTGGCCATTCGGGTGCCGGGGGTAACTGTTGCATGCGGTCCGGAAACGCTCATTGATGGTGGCGGCACGGGAAATGCGGTGGAGATTCTTGCAGAAGGTGTAACGCTTATCGGGTGCCGTATCCGAAACTGGGGTACGGATCTGAATGAGATGAATGCGGGAATTTTCATTAGCCGAGAGTCGGTTAATGCGACGGTTGAGAACAATGATTTGCAAGGTACAGCTTTCGGTGTCTGGCTGGATGCGACACCGGGTGTGACGGTTTTGAACAATACCATTCGCGGTGATGCGACTGTTCGCCCGAATGATCGTGGTAATGGTATTCACCTGTTCAATACCACCGGCGCGTTGATTGAGGGGAATGATATTCGCCAGACGCGAGATGCGATTTATATTGAGACGGCTAACGGGAATGAGATCCGCAACAACACCATGACGGATCTGCGTTACGGCATACACTATATGTATTCCATGGATAATCTTCTGGAAGGCAATATAACCCGGGGAACCCGTACCGGCTATGCGTTGATGCAAAGCAAGCGGCTTACGGTGATCAACAACCGGTCCGAGAACGATGAGAATTACGGCATTCTGATGAACTTCATAACCCAGTCGGTGCTGCGGGGGAACGTGGTTTTCGGAGTGTCACAGGGGCAGACTGCCGGGGTGTCGGTTTCCGGCGCGGAAGGCAAGGCCGTGTTTATTTATAACTCTTTGTACAATACTTTCGAAAACAATGTGTTCCGGGATAGCGGTGTGGGCATTCATCTGACCGCCGGTTCGGAAGACAATGAGGTTTTCCGTAATGCGTTTATCAACAATCAGCGCCAGGTGAAGTATGTGGCGCTGCGCACTCAGGAGTGGTCGAAGGACGGCGAGGGTAACTTCTGGAGTGATTATCTGGGTTGGGATCGCAATCAGAATGGCGTCGGTGATCTGCCATACGAGCCTAACGATAACGTTGATCGTCTGTTGTGGACTTATCCGGAAGCCAAGATCCTGATGTTCAGCCCGGCAGTGGATACGCTGCGCTGGGTCCAGGAGGCGTTTCCAGTGGTCAAGGCTGCGGGTGTCACTGATTCGCACCCGTTGATGAGTCCACCCAAAATATTACAACCGGAGTCCTGATGAGCTGTTTTCGTCTTGAGAATGTGAGCTACCGGTACGATAAGGCGCTGGTATTGAATGGCATTGATCTGCGCCTTGAGCCCGGGGAAGTTCTCGGGTTGTTTGGCCACAACGGCGCTGGCAAAACCACCAGTATCAAACTGATTCTGGGCCTCATGGCGCCGTCTCAGGGCAAGGTGTCGGTGTTGGATGGTGAAGCAGGTGATCCCAAAATCAGCCAGTCCATCGGTTATCTGCCCGAAAATGTGATGTTTTACCCGCAGCTTACCGGGCGTGAAATCCTTGCGCATTTTGCCCGTCTGAAGGGCGCAAATCTGCGCCAGGTTCCTGAGCTTCTGGGCCAGGTAGGGCTGGATGATGCCATGGATACCCGGGTTAAAACCTACTCGAAAGGCATGCGCCAGCGTCTGGGGCTTGCCCAGGCTTTGCTCGGCAAGCCGCGCCTTTTGATGCTGGACGAGCCTACCGTTGGTCTGGACCCGGTTGCCACGGCTGATCTTTACCGTTTGTTGCGCACACTGCGCAATGAGGGCACCGGCATTGTCCTTTGCTCCCATGTACTTCCGGGTGTGGAACCCTACATAGACAGAGCGGCAATTCTTACCGATGGCAGCCTGAAAGCCGTTGGAGATCTCACTTCGCTGCGCCGGCAGGCAAACATGCCGATAACTCTCTCTCTCGAGCCGGAGACCAGCGTGGCTGCGCTGGAAGCGGTTGTGAACAACGCCCAGGCCTCTGCCGGCCTGATGATGCGGCGTGACAACGGGCGGCTGCACGTGGATGTCCGGTCAACGGAAAAAATGGCCTTGGTTAAAACCCTGTTGGCATCTGACGAGGTGCGTGATCTGAATATCTATCAGCCGACACTGGAAGATGTGTACGTGCACTTTATCGGCTCCGGTGGCCTTGCTCATCGTGGGGGTGCCCAATGAACAGTATCTGGACCATCGCCCGCAAAGAACTCAGCGACAGCCTGCGTAACCGTTGGTTGATTGCCATCGCTCTGGTTTTCGCCACGCTGGCAGTAGGCATTGCCTGGTTTGGGGCGGCGGCGTCCGGTCAGGTGGGCTATGCTTCCACGCCGGCGACGATTGCCAGCCTTGCCAGCCTGGGTATCTTCCTGATCCCGCTTATTGCTTTGCTACTGGCCTACGACGCCATTGTGGGCGAAGAGGAAGGCGGCACGCTGTTGCTGTTGATGACCTATCCACTTAGCCGCGCGCAGTTGCTGTTCGGCAAGTTTCTCGGTCACGGGCTGACATTGGCGCTTGCGACCCTGATTGGCTTTGGCGTGGCAGGCGTTGCTATTGCGCTGCTGGTAGAAGACGTTGCCGTTGGCGCTCTGGCGGTTGCCATGCTGCGCTTTATTATCTCCACAACGCTGTTGGGCTGGAGCTTTATTTCACTGGCGTATGTGGTCAGTGTGCGGGTGGGTGAGAAGCCGGTTGCTGCAGGTTTGGCCTTGGCCATCTGGTTCTTTTTTGTGCTGATTTTCGATTTGCTGCTGTTGGGCACGCTGGTTGCCAGCCAGGGAGAATTCAATCCGGATTTGCTGCCTTGGCTTCTGCTGCTAAACCCCACGGATATCTACCGTTTGCTCAATATTGTCGCCTTCAGCGATGGCGGCCAGTTAAGCGGTGTTCTCAGCCTTGGTGCAGACTTGCCCATTGGCCCGACTGGGCTATGGCTGGCACTGGTGCTTTGGTTTGTTATTCCCTTAATCGGCGCCTGGGCATTGTTCCGTCGCCGTCGTATCTGACTTTTGCCAGTCTCATTCTGGTCAATCTTGTTCTGGAGAACTCCATGAAACCTGTTCGTTTAAAATTCCTGACAGCATTGCTGATGTTTGCGGTATTCCTGGCCGGATGCTCCGGAGAAGCCGAAAAAGTTGCCGAAAAGCCCGCACCGGTGCATATCGAATCCGGCGATGAGTGCCACGTATGCGGCATGGCGATAACCCGCTTCCCCGGGCCTAAAGGCGAAGTCATTACCGAGAAAGAGCAGACCGTCCACAAATTCTGCTCCACCCGGGATATGTTCGCCTGGGCACTGCAGCCAGAAAACGTCATGCGTAAGCACACTCTGTACGTTCACGACATGAGCCAGACCGAATGGGCCAGCCCGGATGATGCGGCTCTGATTGACGCCCGTGACGCGGTTTACGTGGCTGGCTCAGAGCGTAAAGGTGCTATGGGCCAGACACTGGCATCGTTCTCCACCCAATCGGCTGCCCATGATTTCATGATGGAGCATGGTGGCGAGGTTTTGCAGTATGACGCAATCACCCTGGAACATCTCAATACCGAGATGCCCGCTGGTGATATGCACGGTGGTATGCAGCACTAGGGCCGGACTTTTCTCCAGAGAGCCCGCCCGACAATCCGCACCTTGTCCCGAGTCGCCATGCGGCCAAGGTTTGTTTTCACAACGCCTTTGGTGAAGCGTGTCGATTTGGAATAATCAATGCGCACGTCTACCAGCACGGGCCGGCCGGCCGCCGATTTCTGGAGAGCGATCTCTATGCTCTCAGAAATATTCGGGTTCCCGACAAGGGAAACGAACTCAACGCCACAGGCCTTGGCAAAAGCCTCATAGTCCACTGTGCCAAGCACAGTACAGGTTTTCTGGTTGTAGGGGATTTGCTGCGCCTGGGCAATCTGTGAGAGCTCGCCGTCGTTGAATACGAAAATCATCACCCCGACTTGCAGGCGTGCAGCCGTTACCAGTTCCATACCGGTCATCAGCAATGCGCCGTCGCCTACAATGCCTACTACCTGACGCTTGGGGTTTGCCAGCTTGGCGCCGATAGCGCCGGGGACACAGTACCCCATGGCGTTGAAGTCACTGGGAGACATGTAATTCCGGGCACCCAGTATGGGCATGAGCTCGGCCACCAAAAACGTATGGTTGCCATCGTCAGCGACAATAATCGCGTCGTCGTTCAGGCGCTCACGCAGGTGGCTGAAAAACAGTTCCGGGTTTACCCGATCGCCGCTGTCGTAGTCCCGCCATTCTTTTTTGTAGGCGGCTTTGTCATTGGCAATCTGCTCGCGAATGCCGGTATTGGATGCAGAGGGTTTGAGCGCTTTTACCGCTTCCAGGAGCGCTGGCACGGTCACTCTCGCGTCCCCCTCAATGGTATGGCTGGCAGGGTAGTTGGCGCTGAACACCTCGGGATTAATGTCCAGGTGAATCAGACATTCCGGCGGGTTGATGCCATAGCTTCCTGTGGGGATTTCCGAGAATCGTGTTCCGATCGCCAGCAGGCAATCTATCTGGGCAAAGGCATTGTTGGCTGCCGGCACGGCATAGTCACCCATGCCCATTCCTGTATGCAGCGGATGATTGCCCGGGAAGGCGCTAAGCCCTTGAAGGGTTGTTGACACAGGTGCATCCAGCAGCTCTGCCAGTTCAATCAGATCGGCCTGGGCATCAACTGAACCCCAGCCCGCAAAAATCCCCGGTTGGTTTGCCTGTACCAATGCCTCTGCGGCAGCGTCAATCAGTGACTGCTCGGGCTGCTTTGGCGCGCGCTGTGACTGGTAAAGAGGCATGTCGTCCACATCGCCCAGAAAGTTGCTGATGTTGACCGGGATTTCAATAAAGACCGGGCCCGGCTCGCCAGCCATTGCCAGGTCATAGGCTTCGTAAAGCGTCGGAATGATTTCCCGGTGGCTGGCAATGCGCCAGGTTTTCTTGGTGATCGGCTTGAGCACGGTGTGCTGATCCATCTCATGGAGTTGGTAGCGGTGCCCGGATTGCGAATGAATCCCGCCGGAAATAATCAGCATGGGTATGCCGTCGATTCCGGCTTCGCCGATGCCGCTGGCGGCATGAGTAACGCCCGCAGCCGGCACAATCAGCAGGGTGCCCAGTTCCGCACCGGTGCGGCTTATTGCATCAGCCATGAATGCACCACCACACTCATGGGTAACAAGCGTCGGCTCGATGCTCTCAGAACGGTTCAGCTCATCATAGATTTCTGTGGTGTGCACACCTGGAATGCCAAACGTGTGGCGTATGCCGAGTTGCTCCAGTGCGTGACGAACGAGGGTAGCGCCGGTCTTCTTCATGGATATATCCTGAAAATTATTATTGTGGTTGTGCGGTGATTATTGCAGGGCGGTGGTTCATTGCGCTGCAGCTTTAAAGCTTGCCGGCGATGCTTTGAGCGGCCCGCCGGCCATTGAGAATACAATTGGATAAAAATGTACCTTCCAGAGACCTTATTCCGGAGATGCCTCCACCACCAAACCCGGTAGCCTCGCCCGCAGCGTAAAGCCCGGGAATGGACTCACCAGCCGCGTCGAGAACACGGGACTGGGTGTCTGTTTGCATGCCACCCATACTTTTTCTACTGATCAGTTGTTCACGAATGGCAATCAGTGGGCCTGCGGCCGGGTCGATTATGGGCTGCAGGTTGCAGGTTCGAAAACGGTCCGGCAGCCAGTTCCGTAGCTGAACGAGCCGTCGTATCTGGTCGTCATTTTGCAGCTTTTTACCCCGGGCTATGTTGCTGTCGTAGGCACGTATATCGCGAATCATATCTTTGGCGCGGACCTCGTTGTTGCCGGCGGCCTCATTCATCTTTGCCGCCAGCTCTTCGGGAGTATTTGCACTGACAACATCCGGGCATTGTTTTATTAGCCAATCCATAAGTGCCGGGTCGCCACCGCGCAAGGTGTTCCAGACCACGCGAAGCAGTTTGCCATCACGGAAGTCCGGATTGGTATCGGTGCCGGACACAGCTAGCTCCCGCACAGCAATCCGGTAGTTCATAACCTGCCAGGAAATCTGTCCGGGCAGGTTTCCGATTTGTTTGCAGAGATCGTGTGTATCGAAGCCGGTAATCAACGGCATGGGGCCAATTCGACGGCCATGTTGATCCAGCCACAGCGCCGAGCGAGGCGGTATCAGACTGAGGCCATGGTCAGAAAAGGCGGGCTCCGGGTGGCGAACGCCCGCAGCGTAATTCCACATCTGGTTGAGGTTGACGACCTGGCCGCCGGCTCTGGCAACTTCATCGTGCATAGCACCGTCGGCATCCGGGCTGGAACCGCTGAGCAGGTTTGCAGGGGCCGGGCCGTAACAGGGATCCCAGTGTTGGCGTACTTTGTCCAGGTTACCGTTGATCCCTCCGGTACAGACCACCGTGTGAGTAGCGGAAACAGAAAAAGCCCGGCTGCCTGGTTCGTTGTCATTGCCCGTAATGACGCCCTCGCAACCGGTGATCTTTCCATCGCTCAGACACAGAGTGCTCACACGATGGCCGCTGAGAAAGGTGAGCTGTTCAAGGTTCGGGTGGGATTCCAATTGTTGTAATAGTGTTTGCACCACGCCTCGGCCACAGCCCCAGGCAATATGATATCGGGGCACACTGTTGCCGTTGCCGTAAAGGCCACGCTCAACCCACTGCACGGAAGGAAAAAAGCGGATGCCGCGCTGCTTCAGCCAGTCGTAGATCATTGGCCGGTTCTGTTCCGCATAGAGCTCAGCCCAGCGTTTGGGCCAATGGTCGTCGTCACTGAAGCAGGCCGCATTGTGCCAGTCAGTCAGCAGTAATTCCGGGGAGTCTTTTATCTTGTTGCGTGCTTGCTCAGCTGTGTTGCTCAGCAACATGCCGCCAAACGCTTCGTTAGCCTGGCCCCCGGGTTTGCCATCCGGCGCGCCATCCAGCAACACAACCGGCACGTTGAGGTCGAGCAACTCCAGTGCCGTTGCAATTCCGGCCAGGCCGGCACCAATCACGACGACTTCACTGTTGTAGGTATGCATGGCTCGTTATCAGCTCATTCTTATTGTTAGTTGATCCAAGAGCTTAATGCTTAACGATAAATCAAACCAGTGCCATGAGGGGTGTCAAAGGTTGGAGAATTGCCGGGGGTTAGCCCCCGGTCATATTCATGAAGCGAAGAATCTGAACATCGCCATTGGTGGAGAAGTGATGGCGCTCAGGCTTCAGGTCCATGGAGTCAATAATGGTTTGCCGGAGTTTGTCATCGTTTACCGGGTAGCCGCGCAGAACCCGCCGAAGATCGACAGAGTGCTCGTTCCCAAGGCAAAGCAACAGTCTGCCTTCAACCGTTACGCGCACCCGGTTGCAGGTGGCGCAAAAATTGTGGGAGTGGGGCGAAATAAAGCCCACCTTGATAGGGCTGTCAGACATCCGGTAGTAACGGGCCGGGCCGCCGGAGTCTTCCGGTGTCGGGATCAGCTCATGGTGCTGGCGGACGATGTCACGCACTTCATCACTGGTGCACAGCGCCTGCCCGCGATCGTGCGCGGAAATGGTACCCAGAGGCATTTCTTCAATAAAGGTAATGTCGACGTTTTTCTTCCGTGCAAACTCGATCAGATCCGGAACTTCGTGATCATTCCCGCCTTTCATCACCACGGTGTTCAGTTTAATGCCGTCAAACCCGGCTTCACGGGCAGCATCTAGGCCTTCCAGCACCCGCGACAGTTTTCCGGTACGGGTGATGCTCGCGAACTTGATTGGGTCCAGTGAGTCGAGGCTGATATTCAGGCGTTTCAGGCCAGCTTTGCGCAGTGGCTCTGCCATGGTGGGCAACTGGCTACCATTGGTGGTCATGGCGAAATCACGCAAGCCGTAGGTTCCGATTTCCCGGACAAGCTCAATAATGTCTTTGCGCACCAGCGGCTCACCACCGGTAAGACGAATTTTTTCGGTACCCAGAGACACAAAGGTTTTGGCTAGCCGGGCGATTTCTTCAAGCGTGAGGACCTGTTGCCGGGGCAGGAACGTCATTTCTTCCGCCATGCAGTATACGCAGCGAAAATCGCAGCGATCGGTAACGGACAGGCGCACGTAATTGACGGTCCGACCAAAGCGGTCTGTCAGCTTGCTCTGTGACATCGGTTTCTTTCCTGTAACTGCTGAAAGCGCGTTTACGGATTGATAATGAAACGAGTATCGCAGAATCAACTGGTGAATCCGATACCCCTCGCGGGGTAAGTCTCGCGATTCTCTTTGGCGGTCGCCGTTTTTGTCAGGGGCTCGTAAAACTTTGCAGAGAGTGGTTGATTTTTGATCTAAACATAGCTATAAAATATATCTTATCGGGCGAAAGAATAAATCCTACGATCGTTGTACTGGAGGATAAGATGGAAAAACTGCTGTTTCGTGCAAATAGTGCGATAGTTTGGTCGCTACTTGGACTGATTGCCACGATTTTGATGGCGTACCCCCTTGCCGGGCGCTTTCCGATGATGATTCAGGTGCTGGCTCATATTGGCACGCTGTTATTTGCGGTAGGTATCAAGATTTCCTACGTCGCCAGGCTCGTGTTTTTAAGTCGCCTTGGAAGACCTGTTCACTGATTAGCGGTAGAATGAATGCTGGATTGAACAGCGCTGAGGTACAGGCTATGGCCGCGCAACCCGGTAAAACCGGTTTTAGAATTCTTGCGTATATATCCATAGGGCTCGCTGCTATCGGTGTGGTGCTGCCTTTGTTGCCAACGACGCCATTTGTTCTGCTTGCCGCGTTTTTTGCCAGCAAAGGTTCCCCTGCATTTGCGCGCTGGCTTGAGGGGCATCCTTCGTTCGGGCCAGCCATCAGAGACTGGCGTCGTAATCGGGTTATCCCGTTAACGGCGAAGGTGCTGGCATGCAGCATGATGATCCTGAGTTGGGGCCTTCTTTTATTTTTGGGCGCCGCAGGAATGGTACTGGCTGTTTCGGGCACTTTTATGGTTTGCGTCGCAAGTTATATCGTTACCCGTCCATCGTACTGACCGCCATGATTGAACAACCGGAGTGTTAAATGCACATTACCCGCTACACTGATTACTCGCTGCGTGTACTGATCTATCTGGCGCAGCAGGGTGATCGGTTAACGACGATTCAAGAGATCGCCGACAGCTATGACATTTCCAAAAACCACCTGATGAAGGTGGTGCACCAGCTCAACAAGAAGGGCTATATCGAAACAGTCCGCGGAAAAAAAGGCGGAATGCGTCTACACATGGAGCCCGAAAGTATCAATGTGGGTATCCTGGTGCGCGAAACAGAGCATGACCTCAGTATCGTAGAATGTTACTCCGACAAAAACGCCTGCAAAATCACTCCGGTTTGTGGGCTCAAGCCCATGTTCGGTGAAGCCTTGCACGCGTTTCTTGCGGTGCTCGACAAGTACACCCTGAAAGATGTCATGAAGGATCAGTACAAGCCGCAGTTATTAAGACTGCTTCAGATCGCCTGATTGCCTTCATGTTCCTGCCTGGCTCAGGCCGGTTGACTCGTAAGTTTCATGCGCAGCCGGTCGGGCAATGAATAGGTCAGTATTCTTTTCACCACACTCGCGTACTGATGCTTGAAGCTGCCGGTGTTGTAGCCTATGCCGTGCTTGCGACATACTGCCTGAACTTTTTCGGAAATCTCCGGGTAACGGTGTGCGGGCAGGTCCGGGAAAACATGGTGTTCGATCTGATAACTCAGATGCCCGCTGAGCAGGTGGACCCATTTGCTGCCGGTGAAGTTTGAAGAGCCGGTTAGCTGGCGCAAATACCAGTGGCCTTTGCTTTCATTCTCGCAGTCTTTTGCCTCGAACGTTTCTGCATCCTGAGTGAAGTGGCCGCAGAAAATTACCGTGGATGACCAAAGGTTGCGCATCAGGTTGGCGCTGAGATTCCCTGCCAGCACGATGGGTGCCACCGGCAGGGTGACAAGCGGGAAGAATACATAGTCTTTGAACGCCTGGCGCCCACCTTTGCGCACGAAATCCCTCAGAAACGGGAGTTTGTCACGCAGGCGGATTTCCCTGCTGCGTATCCGCTCGAACTCCAGCTCATGCAAGCTCACACCCCACTGGAAAAACACGCTCAGCAGGATGTAGTTGAAAAACTGCAGAATGTGGGCCGGGTGCCATTTTTCGTCATCACTCAGGCGCAACAGAGCGTAGCCGTAGTCCCGATCTTTGCCGATGATGTTGGTGTAGGTGTGGTGTTCGTAATTGTGCGTGCGGCGCCAGGAATCAGACGAACACGCGGTGTCCCATTCGTAGGTCTGTGAGTGCAGGCTGGGGTCGTTCATCCAGTCATATTGGCCATGCATCACGTTATGGCCAATTTCCATGTTCTCTATGATCTTTGACAGGCCCAGCGAGAAAGTTGCTGCTACAAAAACCGGAGGGATAAAACCGAACGGCATCATGACCCGACCTCCCACTTCAAGTGCGCGGTGCAACCGGATTACCCTGCGTATGTAATTGGCGTCCCGCTCTCCCAGATCTGCAAGAACGTCATCGCGAATGGTGTTGAGATCTTGCGCCAGTTCCTGGAGCTGGTCTTCGGTCAGCTGTTTCATGCTTTGCTCCTTAAACGTCGATGGTTACAGGGCCATGGGGAATGGATATACAAAGCTGAACGCTTTCTTCCCCTGGCCCGGAGGTTTGGCCGGTGAGCCGGTTGATCACTGTGCCGCTTGTCTTGCGGCAGCTGCATTGATGGCAAATGCCCATGCGGCAGCCGTGTCGTGGCCTAAGGCCCGACGCCTCAGCTATTTCCAGTAAGCTGGCATCGCCCTCGGAGCTGGCTTGCAGATTGCTCTTTTCAAATTGCACTTTGCCGCCCAGAGCCTGGTTTTCCAGATCGGCGCTCAGCGCCGGAGCTGCCGTAGAAAAAAAGGTGCTGTGGATATCCTGTTCACGAACCCCCTGCTTGCGTAACAGCTCGTTGGCCAGATCCATTAGCCCCATTGGACCGCACAGGAAGATCTGCCTGGCTTTAAGCCCGGGTACGGCTTCAAGATCCTGGCTTTTCAAATAGCGGGGTTTGTCGCTTTCATCGGTAGCGATGATGCTCAGAGTCAGAGCGCCGTAGCGGCTTTCAAGGGCCTTTAGTTGCTCGGCCGCTATGATGTCTTTATGAGTGCGCACGAAATAGAGCAGGGTGACTGGGGCCCGGAAGTCCTGGGCGACCATGGTTTCCAAATGGCTCAAAACGGGCGTAATCCCGCTGCCGCCTGCAATAAAGAGCACAGGGTGTGGCGGCTGCGGCAGCAAAAAATCACCGAATGCTTCTCCCAGACCAATGACCGTGCCACAACCCAATTTATCGTGCAGCCAGTTTGTTACGAGGCCGCCCGGCAGTCGCTTGATGGTCAGCGTGACCAGCCCCTGTTGAGCCCAGAGTTCGGGCGAGCTTGACAGGCTGAAGGTGCGTGAGCGCAGAACCCCGTTTACTTCAACGCTGATGTTTATGTGCTGCCCCGCTTGAAATCCCGCCCATCGTGCAACAGGTTTCAGAACAAATGTTCGCGTATCAGGGGTTTCCTGAATCACTTGTTCGATGCGCGCGGGCGTGTGGCCCTGCACCAACATGGGGCTTATTTGTTCCAGAAGCGGATCGAAGAACGCAGCAGGATCATTCCGGTTGAAAAGCTGCTTTCCAAGCCAGTGCAACGCTTTTGTCTGAGTGTTTTTTGCCAGCATGATGTTTTCCCCTTATGCGGCCTGATCAAATGTGTACACTTGTGCACATATTGTGTACGACTGTACACATGGGCATTTCCAGGCACAATGGGGATGGTTTTTTTGGCATTAAATGACAAGCATCCGATACTATAAACCTTTCGGATGTGTACACTTGTAGTCCTGTTTAAATGATTAATGCGGTATGGGCAGGCGATGTCGGAACGAAGAAAACGCAAACCCGGTGAAACCCGTGAGAAGCTGATGAATGCACCGCTGACGCTGGTTGGGAAGGGACGGCATTTTGCCAGCTTGGGCATTCGTGAGGTGACTCGCCAGGCGGGCGTCGTGCCCACGTCATTTTATCGGCACTTCCGCAATATGGACGACCTTGGGCTTCAGTTGGTTGACGAACTCGGGCTGGTCTTACGGCGAATGATGCGAGAGGCACGCGAGAACGTACTGCAGGCGGACAAGCTTATTGACGAGTCTGTGGGCATTTTTATCAGCCACGCTCAGGCCAACCGCAGTTTCTTCCTGTTCATGGCGCAGGGGCTTGCCGGCGAGAGTCGGGCTATACAGGAAGGTATTCGCAGTGAAATGCGCTATTTCGCCAGTGAGTTGGCGAACGATTTGAGACGGCTAAAACTGGCTGATCACCTTACCGACGGGGATCTGGAGATGACCTGCGATCTGGTGGTTCGCAGCGTTGCTTTCAGCCTGACGGATTTGCTGGGTGTTTCAGCCGATGACGAGTATCAGGTAGAGCAAATAAGGAAGCGGACAACCCGCTTCCTTCAGCTCATCTTTGTCGGTGCGCAGCACTGGGATAACCGGAGGCCGTGAAAGCTGAGCCGCCGGCCTCAGGCCTTACCGTTTTTGTTCGCCGCCGCCTTTTTGGGCTTTGGTTTGGCCTTGGGTTTGGGTGGAAGAATCAGCTTCTCCAGGTCGTCCAGAGCTTCTCCGGTATACACCGCCAGTTTCTGCATGCTGGGTAAGGTGTCCCGGCAGCCGGTGTATCCGAAATTCAATGATCCCGCATAGCTCAGGCAGGTAATGTTGAGTGCGCCGCCGTGGGCAATCAACGAAACCGGGTACATGGCCTCCAGTCTGGCACCCTCGTAGTAAAGTGTTTCCTGAGGGCCCGGAACATTGGAAATGGTTACGTTGAATACAGGGCGCATTCGCCCGCCGAGGCCTGACATAAGTTGCAGGATGTAAGGCGACATCAACAGCATGGTGTACTGATTGAGGGCACTTTTCGGCAGTTTCTGCAGGTGCTCTTTGGCGCGGCGCGTAGAGGATTTGATGTTCTGCAGGCGGGTAAGGGGGTCCGCCTCGTTGGTTGCAAGAGAGGCGATCATGAAGCTGATCTGGGTGCCTGTGCCTTCATCATCCGCCGGCCGGATATTGACTGGAATTCCCGCCGTCAGAGGGGTATCCGGAAGATCGTCCTGCTCAAGCAAAAAGCGCCTCAGTGCTGTACCGCACAAATAAAGCACAATGTCGTTCAGTGATGAACCAGACGCTTGGGCCAGGCCTTTGATGCGGTCGAGCTGGTAGTGCTGTGTGGCAAATCGGCGCTGGCCGGTTACGCGATGATTGATCTTCGAAACTGGCCCTTTGAAGGGTGGGGTCAGGCCATCTTCCGGGTGGCGCGCTGAGTGCACGAGTCGGGTGCCCGCCCGCCAGAGGGTCGGGGCCATATCGGCCTGCAATTTGAGTGCGTCGAGGGCCTGAGAGAAGGCCGCAGGAATGCTCGCTTCCGCATCGCTTTTGTTGCCCCGCCGACGTTCTGGCCTCATCGACCAGGGTGGCAACATGTCCCGCTCTTTTGGATCGGTGCTAAGCACCCGTTGCAGCAGGCGCACGCCGCTGATGCCATCAATCATTGAATGATGCATCTTGGTATAGAGCGCAAAACGGTTATTCTCAAGCCCCTCAATAACGTGGCACTCCCAGAGCGGGCGAGCGAAGTCGAGAGGGTTGGAATGCAGCCTGGAGACCAGAATACCGAGTTCCCTTTCACCACCCGGTTTGGGCAATGCAGAATGACGCACGTGGTAATCCAGGTCGATATCCTTGTCGACTTTCCAGGACGGAGCCAACAGCCGACCCAGAAAACCAGACCATGCCAGCTTGTAACACCAGGGCGGAGCTATGTCCCCGGTTGCTTTCATGCTGTCGACCATATCGCGCAGAAAAGTATCGGGGGCGCCTTCCGGCAATGAAAAAATCTGCATGTTGCCCACATGCATCGGCGTGTCTTCAGATTCTACGGCGAGCCATGAGGCATCCAGTGTTCCCAGGCGTTTCATTCCTTATGCACCCCTGCCCGAGTCGGGCTTGACAGAAAGTCTTTTAATTGTTGACTGCAAGTATACTTGTTACTTCCTTTGCAGACGATCTTCGATGTAAAAAAAATGGAAGCCGTCTGCTTGTGCTACTTTCAGTAGAATGAGTTAATAAAAACAAAGACATCCGGAGGCACTATGGAATCCAGCCCGCTAATCTCGGCAGGACTGCCGATCGCACTGTTTATTATCATGATCGGTATTGGCATGACGCTGACTGTTCGCGATTTTCGTCAGGTAGCGGTTTATCCCAAAGGTATGATTGTTGGCACCGTGGCTCAGATTCTTCTGATGCCTCTGGTCGCGTTTGCTCTGGCCTCTGCGCTGTCGGTCCCGCCGGCGATTGCGGTTGGCCTGGTGATCATCGCCGCCTGCCCCGGCGGCACAACCTCAAACCTCTTCGTACTGCTTGCGCGGGGTAATATTGCGCTTTCTATTGTACTGACCGTCAGCGCCAGCCTGATCACCATTCTAACGTTGCCGCTGATTGCCAACGTCGCCCTGCAGTTCTATATGGGCACCGAAGAGAACATTGTGCTGCCGGTGTGGAAAACCATCGGCATGCTGATCGGGATCGTGCTCTTCCCGGTGACGATAGGCATGGCAGTGCGTGCCCGCAAACCCGAGGTAGCGCGTAAGGCCGAGAGCATTGTCAGTGTGTTCGGCGGTGTTGTGCTCGCCCTCCTGATTTTTGCACTTGTTTATGGAGTACGGGATCAGATTTGGGAGCTGCTGAAGCAGGCGGGGCCGGCAACGATTTTGCTGAACGCTGCGGGTATTTTTATAGGCCTGCTTGCGGGGCGGGTCACTGGGCTGACACAGAGAGAGTCGCTTGCCGTAGCCGTAGAACTGGGTGTCAAAAACGGTACGATTGCCCTTATGGTGACGCTGACGCTGCTGGAATCCAGTTCCATGTCCATACCTGCGGCCGTATACGGGGTTCTGATGTTTCCAATCGGGTTCTTGCTGGCCATGTATGGGCGGCGCATGATTCCCAGTGCCAGCCCTGGCATCAAGTAAGGATAGGACTGCTCAATGCACTTCCTCAATGGTATTACCCTGCTGCTTGTCTATCAGCTGGCAGGTGAAATAATTGTGCGCCTTCTTGGTGTACCTATTCCCGGGCCGGTGCTCGGTATGGTGATGCTGTTTGTTACCATGATGATTCGTGGCCAGGCTCCGGAATCTGTGGAGCAGGCCTCTACCGCGTTGTTAAGTCATCTGTCCTTGCTGTTTGTTCCTGCGGGTGTAGGCATGATGACGCACTTTGGCCGGATTGCAGATGAATGGCTGCCCATTACGCTCGCTTTGCTTCTCAGCACGGTTATAACCATGGTGGCCACGGCGTTGATCATGCAACAAACAAGTCGCTGGTTTGCAAAGCCCGTGAGAGGGCACAGTGATGAATAACCCGGGGCTGCAGGACATTTGGGTTTATCTCTCGACGACCCCTTTGTTGGGGCTTACAGTCACGTTGGTAGCCTATGGATTGGCGTACCGTTTTTACCTGAAAACCAATTCCAGCCCGCTTGCCAATCCTGTGGTTACATCGGTGGCTATGCTGATCGCTTTGCTGATGGTCTCCGGTATCTCCTACAGCGATTATTTTGCCGGCGGACAGTTTGTGCACTTTTTGCTGGGACCCGCTACCGTGGCGTTGGCAGTTCCGCTCTATCAGCAGTTTTCGAGATTGCGACAGTTGTGGTTGCCGGTTCTGATATCGCTGATTTGTGGCGTTGGAATCGCGGCGGGCAGCTCTGTTTTATTGGCGCGGTTATTGGGTGGATCGTTAGAAATCCAGATGTCCCTCGCGCCCAAATCCGCTACTGCCCCTGTGGCCATGGGCATATCCGAGAAGATCGGGGGCTTGCCTTCGCTGACCGCGGTGCTGGTGGTGATTACCGGCATCACCGGGGCGGTATTGGGCACCAAGCTGTTTGAGTGGATTGGCGTGAAAGATGACACCGCAAAAGGCATTGCCATGGGCGTTGCGGCCCACGGTATAGGAACCGCGAGAGCGTTCCAGGTGAGCAATCGAATGGGGGCATTTTCCGGGTTGGCAATGGCGCTGTCTGCGTTCGCGACAGCGCTTTTGGTGCCGTGGATGGTAGATTGGATTCAGACGCTGCTCTGATCATACCGGCACTGCGAGTTTATTCTGCATCTGTTGCAGCCGCGATCAGGAGTCTGGTGGAGGCGCGTGGGGGCAATGGTAATCTTCCACCACAAGGCCTTCTTCCACGCTTTCCAGATGCACATCAAAGCCCCAAAGCCTGTGTGCATGGCGTAGAACCTCTTCTGTATCCCTGCCAAGTGGCACCCTGTCTACGGGCACGTGCCGCAGCATCAGTGAACGATCACCGCGAATATCCACGCCCCACACCTGAATGTTGGGTTCCCGGTAGCTCAGATTGTACTGGCGGGCCAGTTTCTCGCGCAGTTCGCGGTAGCCGGGCTCGTCGTGGATGGCGGTTACGGTGTAGCTGTCTTCCATGTCGTTATCTTCAATGGCAAACAACTTTAAATCCCGCATGACTTTGGGCGAGAGGAACTGCTGGATAAAACTCTCGTCCTTGAAGTTGGCCATGGCAAAGTGCAGGGTTTTCACCCAGTCGGTACCTGCGATGTCCGGGAACCATTCGCGATCCTCATCGGTGGGCGCTTCACAGATCCGCCGCAGGTCAATGAAAATGGAAAAGCCAAGGGTGTAGGGGTTGATGCCGGAATACCACGGACTGTTGAACGGGGGCTGGTACACCACGGCTGTATGGCTTTGCAGGAACTCCAGCATGAAGCCGTCTGTTACCAGGCCCTTCTCGTACATCCGGTTCAACAGGGTGTAGTGCCAGAAGGTGGCCCAGCCTTCGTTCATAACCTGAGTCTGGCGTTGCGGGTAGAAATACTGAGCCAGTTTGCGCACGATCCGGATAATTTCCCGTTGCCAGGTTTCCAGCAAGGGGGCGTTTTTTTCGATGAAGTACAGCAGGTTCTCCTGAGGCTCGTCCGGGAAGCGCTTTTTGCGTTTTACCGGGTCTTCATCCTCGTCCATTTTCGGGATAGTGCGCCAAAGATCATTCACCCTGCGCTGCAGGTACTCTTCCCGCTCCTCTTGGCGCAGGACTTCGTTCGCAGCAGAAATAGGCGCAGGCCGCTTGTAGCGATCAACGCCATAGTTCATTAACGCGTGGCAGGAATCCAGGATTTGCTCAACTGCGTCTACGCCATGGCGTTCTTCGCACTCAGAAACATAGTTCCGGGCAAACACGAGGTAATCGATAATGGCGCTGGCATCTGTCCAGGCGCGGAACAGGTAATTACCCTTGAAAAAAGAGTTGTGACCATAACAGGCATGGGCAATCACCAACGCCTGCATGGGCAAAGTATTCTCCTCCATCAGGTAGGCAATGCAGGGATCGGAGTTGATCACAATCTCATAGGCCAGCCCCATCTGACCGCGCTGATAACCTTTGGATGTGCTGAGAAACTGCTTGCCGAACGACCAGTGATTGTAGCCTACGGGCATGCCAACGGAGCTGTAGGCGTCCATCATCTGCTCGGCACTGATCACTTCAACCTGATTTGGGTAGGTATCCAGGCCGAACTCGGCGGCGCATTTGGCAATTTCCTCATCGTATTTTCCGATAAGCTCGAAAGTCCATTCCGAGCCGGTGGAAACCGGTGTGCGAGTTTCCGGGCCCTCACTGCCCGGCCCGTTCGGACGATCGGTGGCATCACTCATGCCGCTTTCCTCTCAAAAAGCCAGCGGAAGACCGGGTAGATCTCACTTGGGTCGGAAATCTGCTGCTGGGCAAAACTCTCGGGGAAACGCTCCTGCACCCGCTCGTACTCGTACCACAGCATCTGGTGATCCTGGGGCGTAATCTCCACATAAGCGAAATACTGCACCAGAGGCAAAATACGGTCGGTCAGCAGCTTGCCGCACACGGGAGAATCGTCATTCCAGTTGTCGCCGTCGGACGCCTGGGCGGCGTAGATGTTCCACTCCGCCGGCGAGTAGCGGGATTCGATAATTTTGTGCATCAACTTCAGGGCGCTTGAAACTATGGTGCCGCCGGTTTCCCGGGAATAGAAAAACTCTTCCTCGTCCACTTCCTTGGCGCTGGTGTGATGGCGTATGAACACCACATCGATTTTCTTGTAGTTTTTTCGCAGGAACAGATACAGCAGGATGAAAAACCGCTTGGCGGTGTCCTTGTGCATCTGGGTCATGGAGCCGGATACGTCCATCAGGCAGAACATGACGGCGCTGGTGGCCGGCTTGGGCTGCTTCAGGTGCTGGCGGTAGCGCAGGTCGATTTCATCAATGAAGGGTATCCGCTTTACATTGGCCTTGAGGCGGGCGATTTCATCCTCCAGTGCCTTGATCTGATCTTCATGGCTGAACGCTGCATCCAGGTCGGCGGGAGCGCTTCTGAGTTCGGCGAGCTGGGCTTCCAGTTCACGGATTTTTTTCTTGCGGGCGCCGCTCAGACCCAGTCGTCGAGCGTGAGCGCCGCGTAAAGATCGAATCACATCCAATTTAGCGGGCACACCCTGAGTGCTGAACCCGGAGCGCACGTAGTTGAAGGTTTCAGTATCCTTGAGTTTTTTGCGCACAAGGTTCGGAAGTTCGAGATCATCAAAGAGAAAGTTCAGAAACTCTTCCTGGGTGATCTGGAAGGCAAATTCATCCATTCCATCGCCATCGGGGCTGGCCTGGCCTTGCCCCTGGCCTTGACCGTCCTCACCCTCTGGCTTGGGCAGCCGGTCTCCCGCTACAAAATCCCGGTTACCCGGGTGCACCATTTCGCGGTGACCACCCTGACCATGATGGAACACGGGCTCGTCTGTGTCCCGCGAGGGAATACTGACATTCTCACCCCGTTCAATGTCGGTGATTGAGCGCCGGTGCACCGCATCAGAAACGGCCTTTTTGATGTGATGCCGGTAGCGGCGTAAAAACCGCTCCCGGTTTACCGCGCTCTTGTTTTTGCCGTTCAGCCGTCGGTCGACAATGTGGGTCATACCCATAATTCACACTCCACTTGCACGTTCGGGGCAAAGATCGCAGGCTCGTTTTGCGAGCCCGCCATCACTGCTAGTGAGACTTGCGAACTCGCAGGTACCACTCTGCCAGCAGGCGCACCTGCTTCTCCGTGTAGCCCCGATCGACCATGCGTTCGACGAACTGTTTGTGCTTGTTCTGATCTTCCTGGCTGGCTTTGGGGTTGAACGAAATAACGGGCAGCAGGTCTTCGGTGTTGGAGAACATCTTCTTCTCGATCACGCTGCGCAGTTTTTCGTAGCTGAGCCAGGATGGGTTCTGGCCCTGGTTGTTGGCCCGGGCCCGCAGCACAAAGTTGACCACCTCGTTGCGGAAATCCTTGGGATTGCTGATGCCAGCCGGCTTTTCGATTTTTTCCAGTTCCTCGTTGATAGAGGAGCGGTCAAGAATCTCACCGGTTTCCGGATCCCGGAATTCCTGATCCTGAATCCACAGGTCGGCATAGGTTACATAGCGGTCGAACAGGTTCTGGCCGTATTCGCTGTAGCTTTCCAGATAGGCGGTCTGGATCTCCTTGCCGATAAACTGAACGTAGTGCGGAGCCAGGAATTCTTTTATGAAGCGCAGGTAGCGCTCCTGAATTTCTGGCGCGAACTGCTCCTGTTCAATCTGCTTTTCAATCACATACAGCAGGTGCACCGGGTTGGCTGCGATCTCAGTAGTATCGAAGTTGAAAACCTTGGAGAGAATCTTGAATGCAAATCGGGTAGAGAGGCCATCCATGCCTTCGTTAACGCCTGCTGCATCCCGATATTCCTGAATGGATTTGGCCTTGGGGTCCGTGTCCTTGATGTTCTGACCGTCGTAGACTCGCATCTTCGAGAAAACGCTGGAGTTTTCTGGCTCCTTGATGCGCGAAAGCACGGAAAACTGAGCGAGCATATCCAGCGTATCCGGAGCGCAGGGTGCGCCGGCCAGCGAACTGTTTTTCAATAGCTTTTTGTAGATTTCGATTTCTTCCGTTACCCGGACACAGTAGGGCACCTTGACGATGTAGACCCGATCAAGGAAGGCCTCGTTGTGCTTGTTATTGCGGAACGTTTGCCACTCGGATTCGTTGGAGTGAGCCAGAATAACGCCGTCAAAGGGCACCGAGCCCATGCCTTCGGTGGTGTTGTAGTTGCCTTCCTGGGTCGCAGTCAGCAGCGGGTGCAGCACCTTGATCGGCGCCTTGAACATTTCCACAAACTCCATCAGACCCTGGTTGGCTTTGCACAGGCCGCCGCTGAAGCTGTATGCATCCGGGTCATCCTGGGAATAATCTTCCAGCATGCGGATGTTTACCTTGCCTACCAGCGCAGAAATGTCCTGATTGTTGTCGTCCCCCGGTTCGGTTTTGGACACCGCGATCTGATCAAGAACAGAAGGGTACATTTTCACCACACGGAACTGGCTGATATCCCCACCAAACTCATGCAGGCGCTTGACGGCCCAAGGCGACATGATGTTTTTCACGTAGCGGGACGGAATGCCGTACTCCTCCTCCAGAATGCCGGCATCTTCGGCCGGATCGAATAGCCCGAGGGGCGATTCGTTAACCGGCGAATCCTTTATGGCGTAGAAGGGTACCTTCTGCATCAGGTACTTGAGCTTCTCTGCCAATGACGACTTACCACCGCCAACCGGACCCAGCAGGTAAAGGATCTGTTTCTTTTCTTCCAGGCCCTGAGCTGCGTGCCGGTAGAACGACACAATATTTTCCACGGCTTCTTCCATGCCGTAGAACTCGGAGAATTCCGGGTATCGTTTGATGATTTTGTTGGAAAAAATGCGCGACAGGCGGGTGTCACGGGAGGTATCGACTAATTCGGGTTCGCCGATGGCAATCAATAATCGTTCTGCGGCCGTGGCATAGGCCGTGGGATCTTTTTTGCAGATCTCGAGGTATTCCTCGAGGCTGTACTCTTCTTCCTGGGTGCTCTCATACCGGTTCTTGAACTGCTGCAGTATGCTCATGGGTAGCCCCTCGCTTGCTGGTCTTCAGCTTCTAATACACGCAATATCCCCGTTGCAGTTACGGACGCCATGCTGGCGGTTCGGTTAGTTGTGGATGGAAAGGAATCAACAGTTTCGACCGTTCTCGATCTGTGTCGGATTTCGGTCGGTTTAATTTGATCTTAGTTCACGGTCACGAAGTTGGACAGGCATTAAACGGTTAAGGTTCATTAAATTATGTTACCGCTGCCGCCCCTGGGCTATCGACAGCGGCCTACACAGCACTATCGTTTAGTCAGCCGGAATACGCTCTCGGTTGCGCCGATCAGGCCTTTGCGTTTCGTAAACATGTGGTCGTTGGGAAGCGTGTTGGTGAGGATGTGCTCGATGTCGTAGTCGGCAGAATAGAGCTCCCGGACCTCATCGTCGCTGACATTGAACGGCGGTGGAGAAATTCTGGTTTTATAGTCCAGAGTAATGAGCAGGATCCTGGTGCCATCGGGAATGATTGCCGTGATGTGTTCCACGTAGGCCTTACGCATGGGGGCAGGCAGAGCTATCAGAGCGGCGCGGTCGTATACCAGGCGGATGTCCTTCAGGTCATCGGGAACCAGCTGGAAGAAATCACCAGCCCAGAGCTCCAGGTTTTCATGTCGGAAGGTAGTGAACGGCTCACCGGGATGAACCATGGCTTTTTCGCCAGCCTCGGCAAAGAAGTCCTTGCAGGCGATTTCACTCAGCTCCACACCAATAACCGGGTGGCCGCGGTCATGCAGCCACCACATATCGTGGGCTTTACCGCATAGCGGAACAAATACGCCTTCAGTGCCACCGCCGGAGAGCTCTGGCCAGTGGTCGTAAAGAAATTGATTGACGGAGCCTTCGTGGAAGCCGATTTCCTTTTTGCTCCAGCGCTCGTGCCAGAATTCGTGATCCATGATTTCCAGTCTCTTGTTTGGACGTTTGGCTCAGTCTACCTTAATCTCTGGCGGTATTGATGAGGGAGAATAGTATGAGAGCCGTATTTCTGGATGCCAGCACGCTTGGCAATGATGTGGATCTGGCGCCTATCGAACGCGTTGCAGGTGATGTTGTGAAGCATGGCGCCACGACATCGGCCCAGGTGACGGAGCGGATCCGGGGCTTTGATACCGTGCTGGTGAACAAGGTTATGCTTACGCGAAAGCACTTTGAAAGCTGCCCGGAGCTGAAAACCATCTCCGTTGTGGCTACCGGGTTGAATAATGTCGACCTGGATGCGGCCAGAGAACATGGCATTCAGGTGCTCAATGTGACCAACTACGGCCGCTCAACGGTGGCGCAGCACACCATGGCGCTGATGCTGGCATTGGCAACACGGCTATTGGATTACGATCGCGACGTGCGGGCAGGGCGCTGGGCGCAAAGCGACATGTTCTGCCTGATGGATCACCCGATTATGGAGCTGGAAGGCCGTACCCTGGGTATTCTTGGTTACGGGGATCTCGGGCAAGGCGTTGCCGAGCGGGCCAAGGCATTTGGCATGAATATTCTGTTGGGCGCACGCCCGGGGCAGTCAGCAGGTGAAACCGACGGTTATGCCAGGCTCCCGTTGGAGGAACTCCTGCCCAAGGTAGATGTTCTCTCGCTTCACTGCCTGCTCACCGACGAAACCCGGAACCTGATTGGTGCCCGGGAGTTGCAGATGATGAAGCCGGATGCCCTGGTGATAAACACCAGCCGTGGTGGTCTGGTGGATGAGGAGGCTCTGGCCCACGCGCTGCGTAACCGCGTTATTGGCGGCGCCGGGTTTGATGTCTTGACCGAGGAGCCACCGCGCAATGGCAACCCTCTGCTTGCGGGTGATATTCCGAACCTGATCATAACGCCGCACTCGGCTTGGGCCAGCCGCGAAGCGCGCCAGCGGATTGTGGACATCACAGCGCAAAATCTCGCGTCGATTTCGTGAATCGGCAGAAGTTCCTCATGATCTGGCCGGTTTCCGAACTGTCAATAATTCCTGGTTGCAGTTCGTGTAGCGATTTGTTGAAGGCAATGTAAAACGTTGCAATAAAGATTGGTGCACTCCTATCAAACAGGATGCTTTCAATTTAGGTTAAGGCTCTGTAAGTATTTGGTAATGTCTCGGCGGATATTGGCACAGAAAGGGCTTGGCCCTGCTTTGCGGAAAATCCGGCCAGCAGCAGCTTCAGGGAGTAACTGCGTGAAAGCATTTAAACGTTTGGTGCTGACGTTCGGAGTGGTAGCACTTGTTTCCGGGTGTTCCTCATACCAACACCGCAATCAGATGGCATCATTCAACACAGCCTATTCCTCCGGCGATTACGAATCAGCCTTGAAAGCGGTGAGTTTTAATGTCAGTGAAGGCAAGCCTGTCGATTCTGAGGGCAGGCTGCTTGAGCTTCTACACCAGGGCGAGATGTACCGCCTGACGGGGCATTACGAGGAGTCGGCCGAGGCATACGACCTGGCAGAAGAAGGGATGAAATACCTGGATACAGAGGGGGTGCTGGAGAGCGCGGCAGAAGGATTTATGGCCGTGATGGTTAACGACTCGCAGCGCGACTATGAGGCGTTGATGTCCGAGGCTGTTCTGGTCAACACCTATAAAGGACTGGCGTTCCTTGCGGCGGGCAATAACGAGTACGCCCGGATTGAGTTTAACCGAGCCAACGAACGCACCCGGCGAGCCGTTGACTACTTCCGTGAAGAAATCTCAGAACAACAGGCTGCGCTTGAGAAAGAGGCCCGGGATGAAGAAAGCAAAGCCTCAATGGTACGCGACAGTCTTGAAAGTGAGGGGTTTCAGGCGGCAATTACGGATCATTACGGAGCAGCTTCAAGCTGGTCAGTTTTCCCCGAATTCATCGTTCCCTCAAGCACCTACCTTCACGGTATGTACTTCCTTGCTAATGCCACAACTGGTGCGGATTATGAGCGCGCTGCTACTTCGCTAAAACGAGTGGCGCAGATGAGCCCTGAAAGCTCTGTATTGAAAGCCGATGCAGAGTTGGCAATAAACCTCGCTTCTGGCAAGCAACGCCCTTCAGGTTTGCCTGCCCAAGTCTGGGTCGTTTATGAAAATGGGTTGGGGCCGGTTCTGCAGGAAGAGCGCTTTGATGTTCCGCTGTTGCTGTTTCATGGGAATCAGCAGGCGCCCGCGTATATAGGTATTGCGCTGCCAAAGTACGCTCAGCGCGCAGTCGTGCCCGGAAGCCTCGGAGTGGTGAATGATACTGGGGAAATTGTCCAGACTGAGCGGATTTCCGATATGGGTACGGTTATTCGAACCGAAATGAAAGAGCGGTTTACTGGCGTACTTACCAGGGCGGTAACCTCAGCGGTCATCAAAGCAGTCATTCAGAATGAGGCAGCAGAGCGGTTTGGAGCGTTAGGCCAGTTAGGTGCTGCGGCACTTGCGGTCGCAACCACTCAGGCCGATCTGCGGGGCTGGCAGGCAATGCCCGATCACTGGCAGGCGGCCCGTATTGACCGGCCGGAGAGTGGAAGCCTGACTCTGTTGGATAATCGGGGTGAGATCCTGGGTAAAGTGGAAATCCCAGAGCAGCCGTTCACCCTGGTGTATGTAAAACGGCCTACAATACTGGCCCCGGCTACTGTTATTACAATGGATTTGCAGGGTGGGAGTAAGGCGGCGTTTGCCCGCCTGCCGGAACAGCCTGAGTCCGCCCAGGTTTCCGGTATTCAATAATCGATAACCGGTACAACCCATCAAAACGACAGGACGTGCGTTATGAAAAGGATATTGTTTGCCAGCATGCTGGTACTTGGTCTGGCGGGCTGCGCTGCTCAGCCCGAAACCACCAGTTCGTTGATCGACAGGCAGGAGCTGAAGGTAGATCCGGAAATCATCTACACCATGAATGTGACCGAGCTCTTTGAAGAGCGCCTGGCTCAGACCGGTGGCGAAAGCCTCCTGCAAGTGCAGTTTGCGGTTGAGGCGAGGTCTGATGCAGAGCTTGCCTGGAAAGTTACCTGGTTTGATGCCACTGGCATGACGGTTAAAGGTGTCGGTGAAGGTTATCGCAAGGCTTCATTGCTGACCGGCCAGACACGTTACTTCAAGGCAACAGCTCCCCATGCTCGAGTCGTCAGTTACCAGTTGCATCTTCGCGAACCTAAATAGAAGGAAAATCCAATGCTCATTCGTACCATTGCAATCTCTTTAAGTCTTTCGGTTCTTGCTGGCTGTGCCGCGCCTACCCGCTACATTGATCCAGCTGCTGACGATGGCCCTGTCGCGATGACCATGGATTACCGGGATTTTGAAAAAGCGGCGACTGACTCCGTGGAAGACATGCTCGCGAGCGGAGCTGTGAATAACCCGAATGGCGGCCGGTACATCATGGTTGTAAGCCGTATTACTAACGACACAATGCAGCGTATTGATACCGATCAGCTCACCAAGAAAATCCGTGTGGCTCTGCTGCGATCAGGCAAAGTTGTTACCACCACGGCGGTCGGCCTCAATGGCGCTGAAGATGAAATGAGCATGAAAGCTCGTGAGCTGCGCGATTCCGAGGAATTCGATCAATCTGGTGTGCAGCGTAAAGGTACGCTCCAGGCGCCTGATCTCAGCTTGTCCGGAAAAATCCTGCAACGCAATCACCGGGTCGGTAAAGAGCAGCAAGTGGAGTATTACATTCAACTTTCGCTGACAGATCTTGCTTCTGGCCTGGCCTTCTGGGAAGGCGAAACGCCCATCATCAAGCGCGGCTCTGATAGCTCCGTTTCCTGGTAAAAAAACAAGGCATTATCACCATGGCATTTCGTAAAACCCTGTTGTCGCTATTGATTGCCGGTACCGTCTCTATTGCCCCCGCAATCTCAACGTCTGTACTTGCTGATGAAAATCTTTCATCGCAAGCTCAAGCTGCTGAAAAAGACGCCCGAAAGACACCTCCTTCACCGTTCATGGCGGTATCCGAGGTAGATCCCGGCAATGAAAAAGTTGAAGAGTTTCTGGATGCCCGAGGCTGGGCCCGCGGCGAGTCGGCAAACAATCCGGGTGGCGGGACGCTGGTTGTCGCAAGTCAGGCTATCAGCGCAGACCCCACCAGCATATCCTTCAGCGAAGCCCGGATTCTGGCAACAGAAGAAGCCTTCCTTCAGGCCATGGGTGAATTGGTGTCCCAAGACGCCGTAACCGTGGGCGTATCCATGGCAGATCGTTTTCTGAAAGATGATCTGCCGGAAGATGTCCGCGACACCACCAGCCTCGATGCACTCGGTAAGGCCGTGGCGAGCCGTGCAGCAGAGTTAACGGTGCAAGGCCTGAACGCTCTGCTGAAAGAGCTGGGTACAGACCCCTCCAGCCTGCCTGAAATGACCGTTGCTGAACGCACAGACATGATCTACGACGAGTTCGTTACCGAAACAACCTGGCGTGCGATGGGGCAGCTGTCGGGTGTGGGTGTGTTTGGTGTGATTGAAGAGGTGGGCGGCGACGGCCCGGTTAACAACGGGCGCATGAGCGTGGTTGTGGTCAAGGCAAATCGTTTTAACGAGTTTGGTCGCCAACTGCGTACGGGTGATGTTGCTCCCGGGCAGGCTATCCCCGTAGACGATATTCAGGCTCGCTTGAAGCCGCAGTTAAAAGAAGGGGTGCCCATGCTTGGTTATTTCGGCGCCCAACCCGTGGTTGACGCCGAAGGCCGCTACGGTTTGCTTTCGTTTGGTATGGCGGGCCCCCAGCTGGTGCGCGGAACCATGGACGAGTTTGAGATTACGAGCGAGCTCGAAGCGTCCAAGGAAACTGCAAAGCTGATGGCCGATGCCTGGCTTGCTCAGTTTGCATCGATGACGGTACAAGGCCAGAAAGAGTCGACTAAGCGCAAGCTGAACCAGAAAGTGAAAGAAACCCGCGGCGATGGCAGGGTCGAAATAAAAACAACCCAAGGCATTGGCAAGATGGTTAATAACATTCTTGAGTCGGAAGCCACCGCCCGCCTTCAGGGCGTACAGACCATTGCCGAATGGAATGCTGTTGATCCCGCTACCGGCCATCCCTATCTTGGCTATGTGAAGTACTGGTCACCGCAGACCTCCGCCAAAGCTCAGGGCCTGAATAAAAAGGCGGCCGCAAAGCCTGCGGTGTCAGAATCTGGTCAAAACCAGGGTGAAACCAAGCGGACAACACGAAGCACGGGCTCCTTCGGAGAGTGGTAATGAAAGGACTTCTTTTGGTTTTGTTAAGCCTTTTTCCGGTTGCGGCACTTGCTGCAACCGAGATCCGCACGGTGGCTGCCGAGGCGACCGGAATTGACAGGGAACAGGCGGTTTACAATGCGTTGGGCGAAGCCGTTCGTCAGGTGCGTGGGGCGCAGATAAGTGCAAGCCGGCAAGTGCGCAGCGCACTCGCAAGAGTAAGCCAGCGCAACAACGATGGTAGCGAGTCCAGTACCACTGTGTCCTCTGGCCAGAAGAGCGAAACCCGTGTGGCTTCAAGCGGATTAATCTCAGGCTACCGCATTCTTTCCGTGACAAATACCGGTGATGGCAGCGGTAAACTTGCACGGCTTGAGGTGGATGTTCCCGTGTACAAGGCGCCGGGATCATCTGCACAAGACAACCGTTGGCGTATGGCAGTCCACCCGGTTGAAACGGCTCACGGCAGTTATACAGTCGACCGAACCCCGTTATCGGCAGAGGAGGTTTCCCGGCGTTTTACCCACTCAATTTCCGATGCGTTGACCCAGTCACGGCGCTTTGCAGTGCTGGCAAGAGATAGTGAGGATGCGATCTCTAACGAGCGCCACCGCATGGCCGGCACGGATGTGCCGGTGTCCGAGAAAGCGATGCTGGGTAATACTCTCGGTGCAGAATATCTGGTAGTGACCCGTATAGCGGATTTGTCGCTGGGTTCCAGGCAGCAAGTCAGCACTCTAACCGGTGAAAAAAGCACCATCGCGACCGGATCCGCGGTTTTGGAGATTCGCGTTGTTGTTCCAGCAACGGGGGGAATTGTCTGGAGTCAGACTTTGAATGCCACGGCTACGACATTGGGTTTGACGCTCGATGGCACCCGCCATTCGGTTCAGAAGGTCTTTGACCGGATCGGCGGTGAAGTCGCCTTGAGAGTCATTGATGCAGTCTGGCCGCCGTTAGTGGAAAAACAGCAAGGTGGAGAGCTAGTCGTCAATATGGGCGGGAATCTCATGGCGGTTGGCGATACCTGGGAGGTGTTCAAGCTCGGTGATGTGGTTCGGAACAGCCATACACGGGGTGGGCTTGGGCGGGAAGAACAACGTATTGCCACAGTCGAAATCACTCGCAGTACCCCTAAGATGGCGTATGCCAAAGTCATTGATGGAAGCGTCGAGGGAAGCGGGCATGTTTTGCGTCGTAGTGCTTATTCGTCCGCAAGCGAAAGCGCTGCGGAGAAGGTGCGTGGCACCAGAAAGCGCACATGCCTACCTGTTGATCCATGCTGATGTAGAAAGGAAGTTGTCAGAATGCCTGACCCGCCATGCGGGGGTCAGGCGACACCTGCATTAACCATTCGTGGAATGTCGAAGTCCCTCCTGCTAGGCAGATCGCCTCCGGTATTTATCAAAGTCTTCCGTTCGAAGGCTCACTGTTGCAATCGAATTGCGGAATCACGAAGTCGTCGAATATCAATATGGCTGTATTGAGAGCGCTGCCTCGCAAAAAGCGCTTAATCAGTCATACTTGGTGGAAATCGGATATCTGACTGATAATCTGAACAAAACAGGAACAACAGGATTTAACGTGGCTTCCTTCCAATTCAAAGAACGCCTCCAGGCTGCAGAAACCTGGATTCTGGCAAACCCGAACCCTCCCCGTAGCTGGCCATGGACTTGGCTGTACAAGGTTGGGCGCTCCGTTTATGCGCTGATACGGGATGTTATCAGCGGCCAGCTAACGCTGCATGCCATGAGTCTGGTCTACACCACGCTGCTCAGCATTGTGCCTTTGCTGGCTCTGAGTTTCTCGGTGCTCAAAGCCTTGGGTGTGCATCAGCGCATGGAGCCGTTCCTGTTCCAGTTCTTCCAGCCCATGGGTCCCGAGGGCGTCGAAATGGCCGAGCGTATCTTGGGCTTTGTGGACAACATGAAAGTGGGTGTTCTGGGCTCCGTTGGATTGGCTTTGCTGGTATATACCGTTGTGTCGCTGGTGCAGAAAATCGAGCGCTCGTTCAATATGATCTGGCGGGTGCCGGAAATGCGCTCCGTTGCGCAGAGGTTCAGCAACTACCTGAGTGTTATTATGGTCGGGCCGCTGTTGATGGTCTCGGCTATTGGTGTCAGTGCGACCATTTTCTCGTCCGCTTTTGTGCAGACGCTTATCGCCATTGAGCCATTTGGTTCGTTGATACTTGTGGCCAGCCGCTTTACGCCGTTCTTTCTTGTGGTGGGTGCATTCACGTTTGTTTACGTGTTTATGCCCAATACCCGAGTCAAGCTCAGGTGTGCGTTCATTGGTGGCCTGGTTGCCGGGGTTTCCTGGCAGGCGGGCGGGATACTGTTTGCGTCCTTTGTGGCCGGCTCGGCCAAGTACGCAGCTATATACTCCAGCTTTGCCATCGGCATTATCATGCTGATCTGGATCTACCTGAACTGGATGATCCTTCTTCTGGGGGCAAGCCTGGCGTTCTACCTGCAAAACCCGGGTGCTGTTGCCAAGCGCAGCCACGTTCAATTATCGCCAGAACTGCAGGAGAAGGTTGCGCTGGCAATGATGTGGCTCGTAGCGCGCCCGTTCAGCGAGGGTGCGAAAGCGCCGCAGCAGGAGGCTCTCGAACAAACATTGCGGGTTCCCGGTGAGGTAACACGCGGTGTCAGCGACAAACTGATTCGTGCGGGTTTGCTGTCATTGGCGGGCAAGCAGGGCGACCAGCTTGTGCCTGGGCGGGCTCTTGATCTGATTACGGTCGGTAATGTGCTTGAGGTGGTGCGCCACGATGAGGATCGTGTTGTTGACCGCTTGCCGCCGGTATTTCCAGTCGAACTGCTCAAGGGCGAGCGCAAAAACGAATCCACTACGTTTGCGACGTTACTGAAAGGCGGTGCGAGCTCGGAGGTTAACCCCGGGCTCCCTCACTGAGGCCCGCCTTCAGGGCCGCTCTCACGCGACGGGTTTGTTCCGGGGTAAGCTGCACGATTTTACCCAGATCTTCTTCAGGCAGATTTCGCTGATGGGCATGGCGCAAAACTTCGCGGCTGCCTACCACTATACCGTCGCTCAGAGTGGTCTGTTCCTGCTCGGGGGCAGGGCGCTCTGCCATCATGAGGTAAGCGTGGTACTTGGGTGGCAGGTTCCACTCGCTGGCAATCAGCTGGCAGGCAACCCATTGGTAGCGTGTAAGTGCATGGCGAATCAGCGCGGCGTCGGGTTCTCCGGCCCCTGCCTGTGCCCGGCAAATGCGCTGGAGTTCCCTGCGAATCGTTATATAGGAAAGTGCTGGCAGCAAACCGGCGGTAAAAAATGCGCTCGCATCTTCATTGCGAAGCTTGGCTATAAACTCGGCAGCACGGGCGCAGGTCAGGCCCCAGATCCAGGCCCTCTGGGCAAACAGCGCTTCCCGGCTGTTACGGGCGGCCATCATCGGGCGCATAACCGCAGCCGCGATCACATTCCGGATGCCGTCCATGCCGAGAATGAATACGGCTTGGTCCACAGACTCAATGGTGTAATCTCCGGTGCGGAAATAGGGGCTGTTGGCAACCTGCAGGATCTGATCCGTTAACGCGGGATCGCCAAGAATAATCTGAGTCAGCTTATGGCGGTCGACGCCTTCATCCGAGAGCGCTTTCATTAGCATGGGCAGCGTCATGGGCCGCCTCGGCACCTCTTCCATCTTGCTTTCTGTAAGGCGGGTATGAAGCTCCTGAAGTGCGGCGTTCGACGGGTCCAACTCTGCTCGCAGGTTTGAAGGCCCAGTGTCCAGAAGCCAGCAAAAAAGGTTCTCCTCAAGCTGCAGCGTAAGCTCCCGCGCGTTTTCTGATGCTTTGTCTTGCTCGGTGGTTTTGGCAGGATTAAACAGCCGGGCTTCTGATGAAACCGGAGGAGGTGGCGGTTCCGCTTTTTTGAAAAAACCTGCAATCCAGGATAAGAAGCCTGACATCCGCTACCTCCCGGTCAATCAGTCGTGAAAGAGTACGCACCCGTATCCACGCAGTATAGAGATCGGCCGCTGGCTTGCACAGGTTAAACACCTTGCGGCTAGCAAACTGTTTACGCCAGAGCTCCACCGAATACCAAGACAAGCTGGCAGACACCCGCTGCGAAGCCAAGAGCCGCACCTACCAGAATCAGCTTGATCTCATCTTCCTGAAAGCAGGGGCGGAGCAGGTCCTGGAACTCTTCGGATGAGAGGGCAATCATCCGCTCTACCATAATCGACTCAACGGCCCGAGCGCGGTCGGTCTCAAACACCGGGTTGTTGAACGACGTTTTCGATATCTCGATAGCTTTTTCGCCCACCTGGTTTTTGAGAGTGGCAAAGCCGGTAGGGCCAAACGCCATCTGGGTCAGTGCCTTGCCCATGCCAGCGGTTTCATCCACCAGAGGCTTGATGTGTTTCTTCACCATGTTACGGGCCCGGTCGCCTTTGGGGCCTTCAAGGATGGCGTTGATAATATTGCCAACGGTCAGGATTTCGTGGGTCACTATGTGGCAGAAGGACTCGGCGACTTCCGGCTGCCGTTTCAGGAACAGCCCCTGAATGCGGAGCGGGCCGATCTTTTTCGCGTGCAAAGGCCGGAAAATAACATTCAGTGCAATCCAGTTGGTTGCCCAGCCTACCAATAGGCCGAAGAAAGGCAGCACCCACCAGCTTTGATAAAAGTACCAGACAGTCATTTGAATCAGGCCGAACAAAAAACCGAAATAAAGGCCGGAGTTCACGATGAAGCGGAACTCGGCGTCGCCGCATTCCAGGAAGATACGGTTCAGGAGTTGTTTGTCTGCGGCGAGGCGCTCGATCACCATGTTTTTGATATCAAGAAGATCTTCAACGTTGTCGGATATATCGTCTACCAGATTATCAACGAGTTGCGGTGTGGATTTGCGCACCCGGTCATAGACCATTTTTCGCGCCGAGGCGGGTAGGTTTTCCCAGAACGTGGGGTGTTCCCGGAGCATCAGTTCGTCGACGTACTCTTCGATACGAGGGTCAACGGAGTGGACAATGTGGGTGGCGAGTACTCTGGGGTCAATCTGCTGAAAAATTTCCCGCACGGTGCCGATTTTGGAGATGGTGGCGTCGACGCTGATGGCAGCCATTTTTCGGGCTTTCGAAGGAATAATGCCCTGCCAGCCCAGCAGCGGCGGCTTGCCAACGAACTCCAGCGGGAAGAAAGTCATTTTGATGGCGAGCCAGTTGGTGGTCCAGCCAATGAGGGCCGCAATAACGGGGATGCTGAGGTATTGCCAGAATTCTGGGTTACTAAACAGGCTTGTCATCCGGGCTCGTACTCACTTTTTTGATTATGTCTGCGGGATGGAGCATGTGTGGAAGGCGGGGGTCTGTCAATGACTCGCCAGACCCTTCGAAGCGGCAACGCGGTCTAACGGCCAATGTCTCCCCACAGCCAGTGACACAGAGCCATGGCTGCGACCGGCGCGGTTTCAGTCCTGAGAACACGGGGGCCGAGTGCTACAGGCAAAAACCCGTCCTTCTCCGCCTGGGCAATTTCATCAGCGGTCAGGCCGCCTTCCGGGCCAATCATCAGGGCTATGTTGCCAGGCTTGGCCATGGATTTCAGTGACTGCTCAGTGCGGTGGTGCAGGACCAGGCGCAGGTCGCAGTTGCGGCTGTGCTCCAGCCATTGCTCCACAGTCATAACAGGCAGGATCTCGGGCACCCGGGCGCGACCACACTGTTCTGCAGCACTCACCGCGATGGATTGCCAGTGGCGCAGCCGTTTATCTTCGCGGTCGCCTTTGAGTTTTACCTCACAGCGCTCCGTGGTGAGCGGCACTATACAGGTGGCGCCCATTTCCACGGCTTTCTGCACGGCGTAATCCATGCGGTCGCCTTTGGACAGAGCCTGGCCGAGGGTGATTTTCAGCGGCGCTTCCGTGTGGTTGGCTTCGGGGGCGCCTACAAGCACTTCCACGCGTTTTTTGCCCGATTCGGTAATGGTGGCAGGGTAGTCCTGGCCGTCGCCGTTGAACAGCCTCAGTTCCTGCCCTGGCTGCATGCGCAATACCCGGCCAACGTGCTGTGCGGCGTTTTCGTCAAGTTCAGCCTGAGATCCTTCGCTCAGTGGCGAATCGGTGTAGATTCTGGGGATGCGCATGCGTGTTTACCTTGGTCAGTCCCGAACGGCGATGTTGATGCCTTCGGTCGCGACCTGTGCCAGATGGCGAATCTGATCTTCGGTGATGACGTAAGGCGGCATGAAGTAAACCACATTACCCAGGGGGCGAAGCAAGGCCTGGCGCGTGAGAGAGTGCTGATAAACGCGAACACCCCGGCGTTCCTGCCAGTGAAACGGCGTTTTGGAGGCTTTGTTTTTCACCATTTCCACAGCGAGAGTCATGCCATGCTGGCGGATATCCCCGACATTGGGGTGATCGGAAAGATGAGCGACAGATTCCGCCATACAGGCCGAAAGCCGGCGGTTGTTCTCAATAACATTGTCGTCACGGAAAATATCGAGGGTGGCCAGCGCCACGGCACAACCGATGGGGTTACCGGTATAGCTGTGGCTGTGCAGAAAGGCTTTGAGGGTTTCATAATCATCATAGAAAGCGTTGTAAACAGTATCGGTAGTCAGTACCACGGATAACGGCAGATAGCCGGCGGTAAGCCCTTTGGAAAGACACATGAAATCCGGGGTGATTCCAGACTGCTCGCAGGCGAACAAGGTGCCGGTGCGGCCAAAGCCGACGGCTATTTCATCGGCAATCAGATGCACGCCGTAACGGTCACAGGCTTCGCGCAGTTTGGTGTGGTAAATCGGGTGGTGCATACGCATGCCGCCGGCGCACTGGATCAGTGGTTCCACCACAACGGCGCAGATTTCCTCGTGCTTTTCTGCCAACAGCTTTTCCATGGCCTCGAACTGGCGCAGAGCATAGGCCTCGTCGGTTTCGCCCTCTTCTTTGTTGTAGGCGTCTGGCGAGGGTGCGGTTAACACTTCCATAAGCAATGGTTGATAGGTGTCTTTATATAAAGCGACATCGCCCAATGCTAGCGCGCCCAAGGTTTCGCCGTGGTAACTGTTACTCAGGTTCACGAAGTTCTTCTTACCGGGTTTGCCCTCGTTCTTCCAGTAGTGAAAGCTCATCTTCAGTGCCGCCTCGATTGCAGACGAGCCGTTGTCGGCGTAGAAGCACTTATTCAGGCCTTCAGGGGTTACCTCGATGAGCCGCTCGGACAGGTTGACCACGGGTTCGTGGGTGAACCCGGCCAGAATGACGTGCTCCAACTCGCCGATCTGCTTCTGGATCGCAGCGTTGATTCTGGGGTTGGCGTGGCCAAAGAGGTTAACCCACCAGGAGCTGACAGCATCGATAAACCGGTTGTTTTCAAAATCCTCAAGCCAGACGCCTTCGCCCTTTTTTATCGGTACCAGAGGGAGGGTTTCGTGGTCTTTCATCTGGGTGCAGGGGTGCCACACGGATTTGAGGCCGCGGGCGACGAGGTCGGCATTGCGCATAGAGGGCTCCGGTAAGACGATCGTTGTGCAGTGATGACTTCTGGCTGTTAACCTACGCCGATAATACAGTTAACAGCGGCGACTGACTACTGTGCTATGTACGCCTCCGGGGTGGGTGTCAGCCACAGTATTCAGGTCTGCTAGACTGACAACAGCCCTACCCGGAACCAGAGCTTCCCACATGACGTAGACTGACCCAAAGTGCGGCGGTGGCATATGAGGCAGCGAATCAGTTTCTGTACTACATCGGACGGTGTGCGAATTGCGTACGCTGTTGCCGGTAGCGGCCCTCCGCTCATTCGTGTCGGGGGTTGGCTGACTCATGTGGATTCCGTGAGCTGTTTGCCCGCCGCTTATCTCCTCGCCACGACCTGAAGCAGATCGACTGGTGGGACGAACTGCAAAGAACCACGGCTTCACCAGAGAATGCCGTCCGACTGTGGCGCGGTTTCCACGAGATCGACGTACGTGACGTACTCCCGCATATCCATATCCCGGCCCTGGTTGCCCATGTTGAAGGTGATGCCATGGTGCCCTTCGAGCTCGGGCGCAGCATGGCATCGCAACTGCCTGACGCACATTTTTTACCGCTGAAGGGCGCAAACCACATACTGCAGCTTGAAGACAGTTCGTGGCCAATATTCATTGGTGAATTGCGCCGCTTTCTCGCCGATGGCCTGGAGGCACAAGAGGGCTGGGCAGCTCCATGGGTTGGCAAGTTAACGAGTCGCCAGCGAGTGGTGCTCAACCTCGTGGCCCAAGGGCAGTCAAATACCGAAATCGCCCAGGCCCTGTCTATCGCGGCAAAAACCGTACGCAATCATATCTGCGCAATATGCGGCAATCTCGATATTCCGACCCGTGCACAACTGATTGTGCAGGCTCGGGAGAAGGGTTTTGGCGCAGACTGAGCGCCATAAGGGACTTTTGTCCCGTATAAACTCAAACCTTCCCATCCAACCGGGACAACTGCCCCATGCTCTGGGCTTCTGTTGTGCAGTAGTTTGAAGTCGCAAGCTTCAAACTGAAGGAGTCAGATCATGAAAACAACTACTACGATCATCGACCCACGGTTGGTTTCAGCTCACCAGAAAGACCGATGTGAAGGCGCTCTGGCACGTGGAGCAGAAGGGAGGCATCTCATGAATGATGAACTGAAACTCAAATATCTGAAAGCAGCCCTTGTGACGATCGGCATTTTTTTCATCGCAGGAATCTATCTGATGATGATGTGGGTATGGCCTTCCGGTTGGGCGTGGACGCCCAAGCAACCCGAATACGAACAGATGATTATGGGGATGTACGCTACCCTGGGTGTTTTCCTCATTCGGGCTGCGAAAGCTCCGCTAGCCAATGCGAGCCTGATATGGTTCACAATCTGGTCGAGCATTGTTCACGGCGGGGTTATGTTCGTGCAAGCGATCGTCGATGAAACAGAGTGGGCAAACCTGTTGGGAGATGTTCCTGCGTTGTTTCTCGTAGCGATTATCCTTTGGTATCTTATGCCCAAAGGAGCCCCGGCCAGCTGAGAACTGCTAGCTGAACGATACTGGACTGTGTGATCACAATGGCGTTGTGAAGGCCTGGCCGGTATTCGGTGAGGCTTTCTGCCTGCTCGACAGCGTCACACTGTGAGCTCAGACGATTTGGCCAGTAGTAGCAGGCGGTATAAGATGGGCCTTTCATCGCCGGGGCGAGAATTGTTCGATTAAAGGCGATGGTTCATCAAGGACGAAATCTGACGCAAAGGATGCGACATGAGTAAAGCTGTTGTGCTTCTCGGAGACCTGGGCTCCGATCACGAAGGTTTCCCGCCTACGCCGGTAATTGCCGGCTCCCCTGATGTGCTGATTGATGGCAAGCCGGTAGCCCGTGTGGGTGACCCATTGGCGCCGCACTCCAAACCCAAACATTCTCCACACCCGCGAGCAATTGCTGCCGGATCTGCCACCGTGATGATTAACGGCATACCGGCTGCGGTGACCGGTAGCGCAATTTCCTGTGGGGGCGTGGCGATTGGTTCGGGATCGGTGGTTATCGGGAATTGATGCACCGCCGAAGTCGCTTGGGGGGTTGTATCCCTGGAAATCAAACGATCAGCCCCCGTTTTTTATGACGGTTGTCCTATGACAACCCTGCGCAGAATTTAAAGGGTGGCGGATTGAAATGCGAAGCGGTCATGCCCGGTAGACTCGTCGCATTGTGGATAATTGTTCCGGGAGCCGAGATGGTGCAGGAGACGACGCTCATGAATCGTGATTTTGACTTCTCACTGACCTTTGCGATTCCGGAAGCGATTGCTAAGGATGAAATCGAAGAACGGCTGTCCAAGGCCGGTTGGGCCTGAACTTCACTCGTGAGGCTCTTGGAATTCTCTCGCCAGAATATGCGCAAGCTTATTCAGACTCACTTGGCCAGTTTTCCCCTTCCATTACATGAAGGTACGTCTGCAATCTGGCATTTGGCGGATGTGCTGGGGTGGCTTTCTGATAAGCAGAACAGAACCGTTCCGCCGGGCCTGCTATCGCCTGACGATTATCGTTAGCTCAACAACAAAGCCCCCGATTCGGGGGCTTTAATCATTATGACTTAGTGCGCCAGCACCCTAGAGAGAAACGCTTGGGTGCGTTCGTTCTGGGGGTTGTCGAACACGTCGTCCGGCTTGCCTTGCTCCACAATCTGGCCTTCGTGGATGTAGATCACACGGTCGGCCACTTCGCGGGCGAAGCCCATCTCGTGGGTGACGACCATCATGGTCATGCCTTCTTTTGCCAGTTCGCGCATTACGTCCAGCACTTCACCGATCATTTCCGGATCCAGCGCCGAGGTGGGCTCATCGAACAGCATCAGACGCGGTTCCATGGCGAGGGCACGGGCGATGGCAACGCGTTGCTGTTGGCCACCGGAGAGGTGGCTGGGGTATTTGTCAGCCTGGCTGCCGATACCAACCCGCTCCAGCAGGCGTTCTGCTGTGGCGTTCGCAACGGTTTGCGACGTATTTTTGACTTTCTGGGGCGCCAGCATGATGTTCTTTTTCACCGTAAGGTGAGGGAACAGGTTGAACTGCTGGAATACCATGCCGACTTCCTTGCGGATTTCCGCAAGGGATTGCTGGTTGCCGCCTTTTGGGGCCAGTGCCTGGCCGTCGACTTCCAGGCGGCCGGATTCGAACTCTTCCAGGCCGTTCACGCAGCGGATCAGGGTGGATTTACCGGAACCACTGGCACCGATAATAACCACCACTTCGCCTTGCTCTACGGATAAATCGATATCTTTAAGGACATGCAGTTTTCCGAAGTACTTGTTCATGCCCTTCATTTGTACAATCTGAGTCATGGGTCAGGTTCCTTCAGACAGAGGCCAGTCCGCGCCGTTCAACAAGGCGGAGAATCAGGGACAGTGAGAGCGTAATGGCCAGATACATAATCGCGACCACAAAATACACCTCAAAGGCAGTGAAGGTGCTGGCAATGTAAACCTGGCCCTGACGAACAAGCTCGCCCACGCCAATAACCGAGAACAAAGAGGTGTCCTTGATGCTTACAATGGCCTGGTTACCAAGCGGTGGGATCATACGCCGGAAGGCTTGTGGCCAGATAATCGACCAGAATGTCTGAGAGCGAGTGAGGCCCAGAGAAAGCCCGGCTTCTGCCTGGCCCTTGTCGATGGACTGAACACCACCACGTACCACTTCAGAAATGTAAGCGCCCGAGTTCAGCGCAATCGCGGCAATACCCGCGGTAAGAGGGTCGATGGGGCCTCCGATCAGGTCCGGCAGGCCGTAAAAAATAAACAGAACCTGAACGAGAATCGGGGTGCCACGAAAGATTTCTATGTAGGCCGTTGCGGGCCATTTCAGAAACCATTGTTTGTTGATGCTCAGCAGACCAAAAATGATGCCCAAGGCAAAGCCAATAGCCAGGCCGCCAAAAGAAATCATCAGTGTGTAGGGTATCCCTTTTATAAGGAAAGGGATGGAGTTGATGGCTGCTTGCCAGTCAAATTGGAACTGGGAATCCACAGTGTGCGTCTCCGCAGGGGTTGGGGGCAGAAGTCGCCGGGGCGCAAGGCCCCGGCGCTACAAAAAAGAAAGGGCCTGGCGACCCCTTCAGCCTTTACATGCCTTCAGGCATCGGGCCAAACCATTTTTCGTAGATGTTTTTATAGGTTCCATCTTCTTTCATGGAGGCGAGGGCTTCATTAACCTCGTCAACCCACTCACTGCCGTTTTTAAGCGCGATGCCGTACTGCTGACCTTCGTACAGTTTGCCAACGGTTTTGACTTTGCCTTCACCCTTGGTACGGGCGAAGTAACCAACGTTCGGAGCATCGTAGAACACTGCGTCTACTGCGCCGGACATCAGAGCCATATACATGTCAGAGCTGCCTGGGTACGGGGTTACACCGTCGTTCTCATCCAGGTTTTTCTTCAGGAAATCGTAACTGGTACTGCCAATCTTGGAGCCGATCTTCAGGCCTTCAAGGTTGGACACTTCTGTAACGTCGTTGTTGTCGTTACGAACCAGAATTCTCAGACCGGAATCGTAGTACGGGTCAGAGAAATCAACGATTTTTTCACGCTCTTCGGTAATGGTAATACCGGCAATGGCGATATCCACGTTGCCTGTTTGCAGGGCCGGGATGATGCCGTTGAAGTCCATGGTGTTGAGCTTGTAATCAAAGCCCGCGCGCTGAGCGACTTCGGCGATGATTTCCATGTCGAACCCGATCATTTCACCGGTTTCCTGATCCAACATCTCGAATGGAACAAAGCTGGGGTCGGTAGCCACTCGCAAGGTTTCAGCGCTTATGGTGCTCGCCGCAACGGTAAGTGCGAGGCCGGTTCCCAGTGTCTTCAGCCATTTCGTGCTCATGCTTTCTCCTTTTCTTTCTTATGAGGCTCCATTTGCCCGGTAAGGCAGGCCGGGAAGTTCACTGCTGGTGACCGCGACTCCCGGGGAGCATTAGTGGAACTGCATCACGTACACTTTAGACTATTACGCAGATGGGCGCAGGAAATCAAAAAGCAATCTTCTCCCGACCACTGATCCCGAGATTCTTCCAGATGCTGATACTTGGCTCAGCCTGGTTCAGAGTATAAAAGTGCAACCCTGGCGCACCTGCTTTCAACAGCTTTTCACACATTTCTGTGATCACTTCTTCACCGAACTTCTTGATGCTTACAGTGTCGTCGCCATAGGCTTCAAGCTGCTTGCGAATCCAGCGCGGTATTTCCGCTCCGCACATGTCGGAGAAACGCACCAGGCTGGAGAAGTTCACGATGGGCATGATGCCCGGCACCACCGGAATAGTGACCCCGAGCTTTTCCAGCCGGTCGATGAAATAGAAGTAACTCTCCGGATTAAAGAAGTACTGGGTAATGGCGCTGTTGGCACCAGCCTCCACCTTGCGGGCGAAGTTCTTAAGATCTTCTTCAGCGTTGCGGGCCTGCGGATGAAACTCCGGGTAGGCCGCGACTTCCAGATTGAAGTGATCGCCGCTGTGCTCACGAATGAATGCAACCAGCTCGTTGGCGTAACGCATCTCGCCGGATGCGCCCATACCGGAGGGCATGTCACCCCGGAGGGCGACAATCCGGTTGATGCCGTTCTCTTTATACACGTCCAGCAGCTCCGCAATCTCCGCCCGCGTACCACCAACGCAGGAGAGGTGTGGGGCTGTGGAAATGCCCTGCTGGTGCAGGTTGAGCACGGTTTCGATGGTGCGGTCCCGGGTGGAACCGCCCGCGCCGAAGGTGACCGAGAAAAAATCCGGATTCACCCCGGCTAGCTGATCGCGTACCACCTGGAGTTTTTCCTTGCCCTGGTCTGTCTTGGGCGGGAAAAACTCAAAGCTGAAGCGGCGTTTGAACTGTTTCTGGGATTGCATCTTGTTTTTCCGATCAGTACTTGTAGCTTTCTGGCTTGTACGGGCCTTCGACCGGTACGCCGATGTATTGCGCCTGCTCCGGAGTCATCTTGGTGATCACGCCACCAAAACCTTCCACCATGGCGCGGGCCACTTCCTCATCCAGGTGCTTCGGCAGAACCTGAACATACACACCCTTGGCGCGGGCATCTTCCGGCAGGTCTGCGAACTTGCGCTCAAACAGGTACATCTGCGCCAGAACCTGGTTGGCAAAAGAGCCGTCCATGATCCGTGACGGGTGACCGGTGGCGTTGCCCAGGTTTACCAGGCGGCCTTCGGAAAGCAGGATCAGGTGGTCGTTAGTGGCCTTGTCACGGTAGATCACGTGAACCTGGGGCTTAACCTCATCCCATTCCCAGTTCTTGCGCATGTAGGCAGTATCGATTTCGTTATCGAAGTGGCCGATGTTGCACACAACCGCGCCGTTTTTAAGGGCCTTGAGCATGTTTGCATCACACACGTTCATGTTGCCGGTGGTGGTCACCAGAATGTCTGTGTTCTGCAGCAGAGCTTTATCTATGGCTGCTTCGGTGCCGGTATTCACGCCGTTCAGGTATGGCGAAACCACTTCATAACCGTCCATGCATGCCTGCATGGCGCAGATGGGATCGGCTTCGGTTACTTTTACGATCATGCCTTCCTGGCGCAGGGAAGCGGCGGAACCTTTGCCCACATCGCCATAGCCGATGACCAACGCTTTTTTACCGGCCATCAGGTGGTCGGTACCGCGCTTGATGGCATCGTTAAGGCTGTGGCGACAACCGTATTTGTTGTCGTTCTTTGCCTTGGTTACGGCATCGTTCACATTGATGGCAGGAACTTTCAGGTTGCCGTCGCGCAGCATTTCCTGCAGGCGGTGTACGCCGGTGGTGGTTTCTTCAGTCACACCGTGGCAGTTGGCCAGAATTTCCGGGTACTTCTCGTGGAGCAGGGCAGTCAGGTCGCCGCCGTCGTCCAGGATCATGTTGGGTTCCCAGCCTTCCACGTCAGCACCGACAGTGCGCTCAAGGCACCAGTCGTATTCTTCGTCGGTTTCGCCTTTCCAGGCAAACACAGGGATGTTCTGGGCAGCGATAGCGGCAGCCGCCTGATCCTGGGTCGAGAAGATGTTGCAGGATGACCAGCGAACATCAGCGCCCAGCTCGATCAGGGTTTCGATCAGCACGGCGGTCTGGATGGTCATGTGGATGCAGCCCATGATGTTGGCGCCTTTCAGCGGCTGCTCCGTTTTGTACTTGTCACGCAGAGCCATCAGGGCAGGCATCTCGCCTTCAGCAATATTGATTTCTTTGCGACCCCAGCCTGCCAGGGAAATATCGCGGACTTTGAAGTCTTCGAAATTGCTCATTCTGGTGTTCTCCAGTCAGTTCTGTTTTGGCGATTGAAATCATCAATACGCCCGAAAATCATTTAGATGCCTGCGGCGTCTTTAAGAGCGTCTGCGCGGTCAGTCTTCTCCCAAGGGAAGGTGGTGAAGGTCTTGCCGCCAACGGTTATCTCTTGTGGCTCACGGCCGAAGTGACCATAGGCTGCTGTGGCCCGGTACATCGGGTGCAGCAGATCGAGCATGTTGGTGATCGCATACGGGCGCAGGTCGAAGTGCTGGCGTACCAGTTCTGCGATCTTGTCGTCGCCGATTTTGCCGGTGCCGAAGGTGTTTATGGAGATGGACGTTGGTTGTGCCACGCCGATGGCGTAGGAAACCTGAATCTCGCACTTGTCGGCCAGGCCGGCAGCGACAATATTTTTGGCAACGTAGCGGCCGGCGTAAGCGGCAGAACGGTCGACCTTTGAGGGGTCTTTGCCGGAGAAGGCGCCGCCGCCGTGGCGGGCCATGCCGCCGTATGTGTCCACGATGATCTTGCGGCCGGTGAGGCCACAGTCGCCAACCGGGCCACCGATAACAAATTTGCCGGTGGGGTTGATGTGGTACTGGGTGCCTTTGTGCAACAGCTCAGGCGGCAGCACGTTTTTCACAACCAGTTCCATGACCGCTTCTTTCAGATCTTCCTGGGTAACGTCGGGGTCGTGCTGGGTTGAGAGAACGACAGCATCAATACCCACAACCTTGCCGTTTTCATAGCGGCAGGTTACCTGGCTTTTCGCGTCCGGGCGCAGCCATGGCAGTATGCCGTTTTTGCGGGCTTCGGCCTGGCGTTCCATCAAACGGTGGGCGAAGGTGATCGGCGCAGGCATCAGCACTTCGGTTTCGTTGCTGGCATAGCCGAACATCAAACCTTGGTCGCCGGCGCCCTGGTCTTCCGGCTTCTGGCGATCAACGCCTTGGGCGATATCCACCGATTGTTTGCCGATGATGTTGATGATGCCGCAGGTGTCGGCGTCGAAGCCCACGTCTGAGGAGGTGTAGCCAATGTCTTTGATCACACCGCGAACCAGATCTTCCAGATCCACCCAGGCGCTGGTGGTGATTTCACCGCCAACGATGGCAACCCCGGTTTTTACCATGGTTTCGCAAGCCACACGGGCGTGCGGGTCTTCCGTCAGGATGGAATCCAGAACGGCGTCGGAGATCTGATCAGCCAGTTTGTCCGGGTGGCCTTCAGAGACCGATTCGGAGGTGAAGACGTTGTAGTCAGACATAAGTTTGCTCCTCTGTGAGCGTTTCGAAATCGTGTCGTTTAATGTGTAAGTAATACTACCTACAACAATATCAAAGTTATTTGATATGCCCTGCGAAGGGCTGGTATCTCAGGGTTCTATTGCCTCAGCGGTAACTGGGTTTTCCAGAACTCCCTAACCTGAATCTGGAAGCCGTTACGCAAGCCGATAAATAGCTGCTCACCCGCCTTCAGGCCCGCCGCTGCGGCCCAGGCGGTGAGCTCTTCCGGCTCGAAACCCAGCCACAGATCGCCGCAATTCTCTTTTGCCCAATTCTGGTCGTGCCGGCACAGGTCACTAACCATCAGGCAGCCTCCGTTATTCATCAGTGCTGCCGCATCCAGAAAAATGTCCGCCGGGCTAGGTACGTGGTGCAACACCATATTGACCACCACAAGGTCAAACGCATCGCCGCGGGCAAGCAAGGTGTCGGTTACACCCTCTATCAGATCAACATTATTAAGGCGCTCGTCTATGCAGGTGCGCGTTGCCTTGGCGAGCATGTCCCGGCTGTTATCCAGGGCGACAACGTGTTCGCTAAGTTCGGAAAGAATCGGCAAAAAGCCGCCCTCGCCGGGGCCAATTTCCAGAGTGGTTTGCCACTGACGCTTGCGTGTCCGTTTGCGGATCATGTCTGCCACGGGCACCGCGTATAAATCGAAGGCCGCAATCAGTTCCTGCTGCTCCCGAAACTGCTCTGAATGCCGGGAGAAAAACGCTTGCGACTGATCTGCACGCTGGTTACGGATGGATTCAATCTTTTCCTGCAGGTGCACGGGTAAAGGCGCGCGATCCACAGCTTCAAAAATCTGGCGAATGGTCAGATCCGTTGGCTTGTCGTTATCCAGGTGCAGCGGGCGACGATAAAAAATCGCGTTGCCTTCACGTTGCGGCTCTACCAGCCCGGCCTTGTGCATCACCTTCAAGTGATGGCTCATGCCCGACTGGCGCATGTCGAACAACTGGCTCAGTTCCAGCACGCCAAACGTATCTCGCCGCAGCACACGCAGTATCTCCAGGCGCAACGGGTCGCCGCTTGCCTTGAAGATCGGGGCAAGGACGTCCACGGAGGATATGGGGTTAGCGTGTGCGTTCAAACTTGTCATGGTTGCGGAGTGTAAGGGGGTTGAGGTGTTCAATCAATAGCCATATCAAAGTTTTTTGATATAGATTTATCATTCTTTGAAATCAACCTCTTTCGGGAATCCCCGACAGGATATTCCCAAAGAAGCTGAATGCCGATTTGCCCCGGCACACCCTAATCGGCGAAAATACGCGCCATATTTTTGAGCGGCTTTCTATTGCCCGTTAAAAACGCCCGGTTACCTTCCTATTTCCTTGAAAAGACACTGGAGAAACGTCAATGCCCTCTCGTAAAGATCTCGCCAACGCCGTTCGCGCGCTGAGCATGGATGCGGTTCAGAAAGCCAAATCCGGCCACCCGGGTGCGCCCATGGGCATGGCGGATATCGCCGAGGTTCTGTGGAATGAGTATTTGAGCCACAACCCGGCTAATCCACAGTGGGCCAACCGCGACCGTTTCGTGCTCTCCAACGGCCATGGCTCCATGCTGCAGTATTCGCTGCTGCACCTGAGCGGTTACGACGTTTCCATTGACGACATCAAAAACTTCCGCCAACTGCACTCGAAAACCCCGGGCCACCCGGAATACGGCTACACCCCGGGCGTAGAAACCACTACTGGCCCACTGGGGCAAGGCCTGGCTAACGCTGTGGGTTTTGCACTGGCTGAGAAAACCCTGGCAGCTCAGTTCAACCGCCCGGGCCATAACGTTGTTGACCACTACACCTATACCTTTGTAGGCGATGGCTGCCTGATGGAAGGTATTTCCCACGAAGTGGCCTCGCTGGCGGGTACTCTGGGTCTGGGCAAATTGATCTGTATCTACGATGACAATGGCATCTCCATTGATGGCAAAGTAGACGGCTGGTTCACCGACAACACCCCGCAGCGTTTTGCTGCCTACGGTTGGCAGGTGCTTGCCGGCGTTGACGGCCACGACGCCCAAGCCATCAGCTCTGCGCTGGAAGTGGCTCGCACCACCACTGACAGGCCAACGCTGATCTGCTGCAAAACCGTGATTGGTTTTGGTTCGCCCAACAAGCAGGGCAGCGAATCTGCCCACGGCGCACCGCTGGGTGATGATGAAATCGCACTGACCCGCAAAGCACTGGGTTGGGCGCACGGCCCGTTTGAGATTCCGACCGACATTTACCAGGCCTGGAATGCCAAAGAAAAAGGCGCCAGTGAAGAAAACGCCTGGAACGAAACCTTCGCTGCGTATGAAAAAGCCGAGCCGGAACTGGCTGCCGAACTGAAGCGCCGCATGGCCGGTGATCTGCCCGCCGACTTCTCTGAGAAAGCCCAGGCTTACATTCAGGAATGTCAGGACAAGAGCGAGACCATCGCAAGCCGCAAGGCTTCCCTGAACTCCCTGAATGCCTATGGCCCGATGCTGCCGGAACTGCTGGGTGGCTCTGCTGACCTGGCCGGCTCCAACCTCACCATCTGGAGCGGCACCAAAGGCGTCACCAAAGAAGACGCCAGCGGCAACTACATCTATTACGGTGTGCGCGAATTCGGCATGGCCGCCATCATGAACGGCATCGCCCTGCACGGCGGTTTCGTGCCGTACGGCGCGACCTTCCTGATCTTCATGGAATACTGCCGCAACGCCGTGCGCATGGCCGCACTGATGAAGCAGCGCTCCATCTTCGTGTTTACCCACGATTCCATCGGCCTTGGCGAAGACGGCCCGACTCACCAGCCGGTCGAGCAGCTCGCAAGCTTGCGTACTACCCCGAACATGAGCACCTGGCGCCCGGCCGACGCAGTAGAATCTGCGGTGGCCTGGAAGTCCGCACTTGAGCGCACAGACGGCCCAACCGCCCTGGTCTTCTCCCGTCAGAATCTGCCCGCTCAAACCCGTGATGCGCAGCAGTTGGCCGACGTGGCCAAAGGTGGCTACGTGCTGACGGATAGCGAAGGTGAGCCAGATCTCATCCTGATTGCCACCGGTTCTGAAGTTGGCCTGGCGCAAGACACCGCAGCCAAGTTGCGAGAGCAGGGCAACAAGGTGCGGGTTGTATCCATGCCATCTACTGACGTATTCGATGCCCAGAGCGCTGAGTACAAGCAACAGGTGTTGCCAATAGAAGTCACTAACCGCATTGCCATCGAAGCCGCGATTGCTGACTACTGGTACAAGTACGTGGGCCTGGACGGGCGCGTTGTGGGTATGACCACCTTCGGTGAATCTGCGCCTGCTGGCGAACTGTTCAAAGAGTTCGGCTTTACCGTGGAGAACGTGCTGGAAGTGGCCTCGGAGCTACTGGACGCCTGATGACAGCCCACGCGCCCTATCGTATCGCTATCAACGGGTATGGCCGTATTGGCCAGTGCGTGTTGCGTGCTCTGTACGAAAACGGTTTTCGCGATCACCTGCAGGTGGTCGCGATTAACGAGCTTTCCGATATCGACACGATTGCACACCTGACCCGTTACGACTCCACCCATGGCCGGTTCTCCGGAAGCATTGCGGTAGAGGGGCGGGACCTGATCATCAACGGTGATCCTATCCGCGTGCTGCGCCATTCAGACCCGGCAGAACTGCCGTGGAAAGAACTGGGTATCGATCTGGTGCTGGAATGCTCTGGCGCCTACTCGGATAGAGCAACAGCCGAACTGCACCTGCAGGCAGGCGCAAAACGGTTACTGTTTTCCCAGCCAGCAGAATCCGATGTCGACCGCACAGTGGTCTTCGGCATTAACGAGGCCGAGCTTTCGGAAGCAGACCGGATAGTGGCCGCAGGTTCCTGCACAACCAACTGCCTGGTGCCGGTGATTACCGTGCTCGATAAAGCCTTCGGTGTGGAGCAGGGCAGTACCACCACCATTCACGCCGCCATGAACGACCAGCCGGTGATCGATTCCTACCATCATCAGGATCTTCGCCTTACTCGCAGTGCACTCCACAACATAGTGCCGGTGGATACCGGGCTGGCGCGCGGCGTTGAACGGCTTCTGCCTCACATGGAAGGCCGCTTCAGCTCGGTAGCCCTGCGCGTACCCACCATGAACGTGTCCGCCATCGACATGGTGTTCAATGTGCGGCAAGCCACCGATGTGGCGTCTGTGAACCGTGTGATTAAGGAAGCGGCGAATGGCCCGTTAAAAGGCATTCTTGGCTACACCGACGAATTGTTGGCCAGCTCGGACTTCAACCACGATTCCCACTCCGGCGTAGTAGACGGCGGCCAGACCCGGGTTACCCGGGGCACCATGGTGAAAGTACTGTGCTGGTTCGATAACGAATGGGGATTTGCGAGCCGCATGCTGGATGTAAGCCAGAGCTGGCTTCAGAAAGTGGGCTAGCGCCGAACCCCGAACTCTTTGCCAATAACCCGAAACAACGGAAACCAGATCATGGCCATCAAAAAAATGACCGACCTGAACCTCGCCGGCAAGCGGGTTCTGATTCGCGAAGACCTCAACGTACCGGTAAAGAACGGCGTGATTTCCAGCGATGCCCGTATCCGCGCATCCCTGCCGACTATTAAGGCAGCCAAAGATGCCGGCGCCAAAGTCATGCTGATGTCTCACCTGGGCCGCCCGGAAGAAGGCGTGTACGACGAAGCCTCCTCCATGAAGCCGGTAGCTGAGCACCTCACCAAAGTGCTGGGCCAGGAAGTGCGCCTGATTAAGGATTACCTCGGCGGTGTTGAAGTGGCCGACGGCGAAGTGGTGCTGTTTGAGAACGTACGCTTCAACAAAGGCGAAAAGAAAGACGACGAGGCGCTGGCCAAGCAATACGCGGCCCTGTGCGACATCTACGTGATGGACGCCTTCGGCACAGCCCACCGCGCCCAGGCCTCAACCCACGGCGTTGCACGTTTGGCACCGGAAGCCTGTGCCGGCCCGCTGCTGGCAGCAGAATTGGAAGCCCTGGGCAAAGCCCTGGATAACCCGGCCAAGCCTGTCGTCGCCATTGTTGGTGGCGCCAAAGTCTCCACCAAGCTCGACGTGCTCAACGCCCTTGAAAAAGTGTGTGACCAGATTATCGTTGGCGGCGGCATCGCCAACACCTTCCTGGCCGCAGCCGGCCATCCGGTAGGCAAGTCCCTGTGCGAACACGACCTGCTGGATACAGCCAGAGACATCGCCTCCCGAGTTAACATCCCACTGCCGGTAGACGTAGTGGTTGCCAGCGAATTCGCAGAAGATGCCACCGCCACCATCCGGAACATCTCCGACGTTACCGAAGACGACATGATCCTCGACGTAGGCCCGGAAACCGCTGGCCAGTTCGCTGAACTGCTCAAGAGTGCTAAAACCATTTTGTGGAACGGCCCGGTAGGCGTATTCGAGTTCGAGCAGTTTGGCAACGGCACCAAAACCCTGGCCGAAGCCATCGCCGACAGCGACGCCTTCTCACTGGCCGGCGGCGGTGACACAGTTGCTGCCGTTGACAAATACGGCATAGCTGACAAGATCTCCTATATTTCCACCGGCGGTGGTGCCTTCCTGGAGTTCGTGGAAGGTAAAGTGCTGCCAGCGGTTGCCGTACTGGAAGAACGCGGCGCCTAAGCATTCGTTCCAAAAAATTTTGAAACTGAAACTTTAAAAGCTAAAACCAAGGAGACAACCAAATGGCCCTGATTTCGATGCGGCAAATGCTGGACCACGCCGCCGAGCATGGTTACGGTGTGCCAGCCTTTAACGTAAACAACCTGGAACAGATGCGCGCCATCATGGAAGCCGCCGACAAAACCGACTCCCCGGTGATTGTTCAGGCCTCCGCCGGTGCCCGCAAATACGCCGGTGCTCCCTTTCTGCGCCACCTGATCCTCGCGGCCATTGAAGAGTGGCCACACATCCCGGTGGTAATGCACCAGGATCACGGCACCAGCCCGGCCATCTGCCAGCGCTCCATCCAGCTGGGCTTCAGCTCCGTCATGATGGACGGCTCCCTGGGCGAAGACGGTAAAACGCCCATGGACTACGAGTACAACGTAGACGTAACCCGTCGCACCGTAGAAATGGCCCACGCCTGTGGCGTATCCGTGGAAGGCGAGCTGGGTTGCCTGGGCTCCCTCGAAACCGGCCAAGCCGGTGAAGAAGACGGCATTGGCGCCGAAGGCACCCTGGACATGAGCCAGATGCTGACCGACCCGGAAGAAGCCGCAGACTTCGTGAAAAAGACCCACGTAGATGCCCTGGCCATCGCCATCGGCACCAGCCACGGCGCTTACAAGTTCACCCGCCCGCCCACAGGCGACATCCTGGCCATTGAGCAGATCAAAGCCATCCACAAACGCATTCCCGACACCCACCTGGTAATGCACGGCTCCAGCTCAGTACCCCAGGAATGGCTGAAAGTCATCAACGAATACGGCGGCGAGATTCCCGAAACCTACGGTGTACCGGTTGAAGAAATCGTGGAAGGCATCAAACACGGTGTGCGTAAAGTAAACATCGACACCGACCTGCGCCTCGCCAGCACCGGTGCAGTACGTCGCTTCCTGGCCCAGAACCCCGCAGAGTTCGACCCGCGCAAATTCCTGCAAGCCACCATGGTAGCCATGACCGATATCTGCATCGCGCGCTATGAAGCGTTTGGTTGTGCTGGCAATGCGAGCAAGATCAAGCCGATCAATCTGGATCGTATGTTTGAGCGCTATGCGTCTGGTGAGCTGGACCCGAAAGTTAAGTAAAACTGCAGTACAACAGCCCTGGGCGCCTTGCCCGGGGCTGTGACTTCCCCTCCGAGCTCATTCCTCCATATTCTGCACGCCTACTTGGCTGCAAACAGGATTCGCCAGCGCACACTTTGAGGAAATTGGTAATATGTGGGTTCGAGTTCTAGTAGCGATCATTTTGATTGCCGGTTTTTCCATTGCCTGGAAAATATATGACCGTATTCCTGTTCAGGTTGTTGGTCAGCAGCATGCATCAGGTAGTGTGCATATGGAGGAACAAGAGTTTTTTGAGGGCCTTGCAGAAACGACCGGCCTGCCGCTTGAAATTAGCTATACGCCCGTTGATACCCTGGGATTCAAAGACACTCATCAGCTAATCATGTTGAGAGAAGGCGCGCTTGACCTGGTTTCGCTGCGCTTTTTTCAGAATGCCTGGGCTGAACCCGCACTGCTCGGCGTGGATCTGTTCGGCGGAGCGGTCGATATTGAGACCTCCTACGCGGTCATGCAAGCCTATGCCCCGGCACTCGACCGTCGGCTGCAGGATCGCTTTAATGTGAAGTTACTGGGTATGTGGCCGTTTGGTCCTCAGGTATTTTTCTGCCGAACTGCGGTTGAGTCTCTTCAGGATCTTGAGGGGCTGAGGGTGCGAGTGGGCAATGAAACCTTCTCGCCTCTTATAGAATATTTTGGTGCGTCACCTGTCATTATGTCGTTTGAAGACGTTCAAATGGGCCTGCGCCGTGAGCTGATCGATTGTGCTGTCAGTAGCGCAGCTTCGGCTAATGCGGCCGGTTGGCCCGAGTACTCAACCCACTTTTTCCGCCTGCGTACGCAGGCGGGGATCAATGGCTATGTCATTAATCTCAATCTCTGGAATCGCTTGTCGAGCCATCAGCAGGAGAGCCTGGAGCAGGCCTTTAAAGCCTATGTGGACTCCGTATGGGCGTCTGTTGAGCAGCTTCATGTGCAGTTTACAGCGTGCAATACCGGTCAGCCTTGCCGTGAGGGCACGTCTTATAATCTGATTGAGGCTGAGCCGAGTGAGCAGGACTATCAATTGCTGCGTCAGGCTTTTAAAGAGGTCGTCTTTCCAGGATGGGCTGAGCATTGTGATCAGCTCTACCCTGGTTGCTCCGACGAATGGCGTGAACTGGTAGAACCCGTTCTCATGAGAAAAGCAGGAGTTAGTCAGTGAGAGAGCTGGTTCAAACCCCCTGGTTACAAAGGGCAAAACTCCCGCTCAGCATGGTCGGTGCTTTAAGCTCATTGATACTGGCACTGAATTTCAGCCTGGATCTTCTGTCTTTGCTCGACATACAGAGGGAACACCAGCTTTTATTATTGATTCTGTTTATTTGTCTGGCGGGCTGGGCCTTGGTGGAGGTGATGGTGTTGCATCTTCAGCGAAGCTCGGGTGAGCCTCCCCTGAATTCACTTAAAACTTTGCTGATAGTGCAGTTGGTCGTCCAGTGCGCGCGACTAGCATTGTTTTTCATGGGGGGCTCGGTCACGGTCGACAAGACATACGGAATCAGGGTGGTAGAGCTTGGTCTGGTTTTCGTGTTTTTACCAGTTTATCTGGTGGTGTTTCTACTGGTAGGTCGCGCTTTGATCTCGAACTACATAGCTGAAATCAAGTCTGCATACCGGAAGTTGCAGAAGTCCAGTCTCACACTGACGAAGCTGGCAACCACGGATCCCCTTACAGGAGCTTTCAATCGGCGGCATTTTGAAGAGAGAGCCGAAGTGGAGGTTTCGCTTACAGTGCGTCATGGAACGCCTCTTTCATTGATAATATTCGATATTGATTACTTCAAGAAGATCAATGATCGCTTTGGTCACCACGGTGGGGATGAGGTTCTGGTTCGGCTCACTGAGTTGACCCTTCAAAACTTGAGATCCAGTGATGTTCTTGCGCGCTGGGGAGGGGAGGAGTTCATCATCTTGTTACCTCAGTGCGATGCTGAAGAAGCGCGAAAAGTTGCTGAAAAGCTGCGCCTGTCGATTGCTGAACAGGTTTTTGGTCAGGTCGGGAACATTACCTGCAGTTTCGGAGTCGCGGAAGTTTCGCCCGGTGAACTTCTGGATAGTTGGGTTAACAGAGCAGACCAGGCTCTCTATCAAGCTAAGAACAGTGGCCGCAATACTGTTTGTGTTGCTGATCTACGCCTGGGGCTGTAATTTCCACTTCCGGGTTCCCTTCTCGATATTCTTCACCCAAATTAACAAAGTATTGCAAAGGACAACGGCAAATAGTTCGGGGATGGGCTAGTGTTGGAAGCTGTACGCTATGGACGTACTGCTTTTCAGGGACAATGGCCGATGACCTCTTCAGTACGAATACAAACTCTTTTTTTCAATTCTGGATACTTCTCCTTATTACGCCTATTAGGCACAGCTCTGCCTGTGGGTGATGCGGTGCTGTTCGGAAGAAAACTTAGAGCGATTACCCGAAACCGCAAGAGGCCGATGCTTCGTCGTTATTGCAATAATGAAGACGTCACGCGATTACGGGGTACGGGAAGTTGGTGAATTTAAGTTATTGATAGTTTGAGATAAAAACTTCCTGTTGCAGAGCGCAGGTTGCGTAAAATGCGGAAGTCACGTTTTTGCAATAATGAGGCGCTCTATCTAATACGCTGTTATATTTCCGGTCTCAGGGTGTCATTAAGAAATTGATTCAGACAGGCTGTTAGATAGCAGTCTAAACCTAAAAAGGTAGGAGAAGAATATATGGCTAGGAAAGTTTTCTTTAGTTTTCATTATGAACGCGACGTTAGACGAATCGTTCAGGTGCGGAATTCTTGGGTTGTCAGACCAGAGGGAGAAGCGCAGCCTTTCTACGACAAAGCTGAGTTTGAAGAAGCCAAGAGGCGTGCTGGTGGTATTGAAGAGTGGATTGAACAACAGCTCAAAGGAACATCTGTTACTGTCATCCTCTTTGGAGCTGAAACCTATGATAGAAAATGGGTGCGCCATGAAATAGAGCGAAGCTATAAGCTAAAAAAAGGCATGCTGGCAATAGATATTCATCGCATTAAAGATCCACAAAAAGGTTCTGATGTTCAGGGCAAAAACCCACTGGACTATTGGTCCATAGAAAAGAACGGTCGTAAAGTATATTTCTCCGAAATGTATGAAACCTACGACTGGGTAAATGACGATGGATACAAGAATCTTTCTTCTTGGATAGAAAAAGCTGCGAAGGCAGCAGGTCGATAATGCGATGTCTATTTACGAGTTTGCTATTCTAGGTAATGTTTCGTCTGAACAGCGGCAACGCTTGACTAACACTATTGGTAAAATGATATCCGAATTCGGCCTTGCAATAGGTGCCGAAGTTAAAATCTATGATGCCGAAACATTGGCTGGTCGAAATAGAGCGTCCGCTTTTGCAGCAGTTTACTTTGGCGGAGCCGTCACTACCGACTTAGAAGCCGCTTCATCGGTATTTACAGAGAGCGTTCCGATAATTCCTGTGGTCGAAAATCTAGAACAGTTTTCTACTTCTGTTCCTGACTTTTTGCGGGCTACAAATGGATACTGCCTCAAAAAAGAAGATCCAGAAATGGAAGAATTGGCGACGATCATGCTTGAATGTGTTGGGCTTTTACGTCGTCAGAGGCGGGTATTTGTAAGCTATCGCCGAACGGAGTCACGCGAAGCTGCTTTGCAGATGCACGACCTTCTTACTTCAAGAGGGTTTGATGTCTTTCTGGATACGCATGACATCCGGCCCGGAGATCCTTTTCAGGATGTTCTTTGGCACAGGCTATGTGACTCCGATGTGCTAGTGATGCTAGATACACCAACCTATTTTGAAAGTAGGTGGACCCGTGAAGAAATCGGTCGAGCTCGTGCCAAGGAAATTCATGTGTTACGAGTCGTTTGGCCTGATCATGAGCCAAACAAAATGACAGACTTGGCTGAGACCATTTACTTAAAGAAGGAGGATCTAGAAAAAGACTGCGGACCAGTTGTGTCCAAAAAAATGGATGAAATAGTATTAAAAGTGGAGAGTGTTCGGAGTCGGAGCATTGCAGCTAGGTATATGTCTATTACAGGTCGTCTTCGGGCGGATGTTGAGAGAATTGGTGCGTGTTTCAAAGGAATTGGTGCTCATCGGGCAATTGCCATAACGCTTATTGATGATAGAACTATTTGGGCATATCCAGTTGTTGGAGTGCCTACAGCAGAGACTTTAAATGATATTGCAAATAAGGCTCGTGTAGCTAATCAGAGAGAAATCCCCGTACTTGTTTACGATGATATTGGAATTAGAGAAACCTGGTCTGCACACTTGCAATGGTTAGAAGATAATATTCAAGCTGTTCGTGGGCTTAAGATAACTCAGGCAGGGTGGATGCTTGCCGCCTGGGAGGTATAAGAATGGAAGATTCAATTTTTTTATCAGCTAGTGTTCCTGATCCCAAGCGTGCCCCCGAGTTTGCAGAAACGTCTAATTCAGTAGCGATCACCTCCGCAGTCAGAGCGTTAGTGCATGTTACTTTAGGGCGCAGAGTACTTGTTTGGGGAGGGCATCCAGCTATAACGCCTATGATAAAATTTGTCGCGGAAGAAATGGGACTTGATTACGGCGAGTGGGTTAAGCTTTATCAATCACTCTATTTTAAAGATCAGTTTCCTCAAGATAACGAGAAATTCGGAAATGTTATATACACAGAGAATATAGAAAATGACCGCGATAAAAGTTTGCGTCACATGAGAGAACGGATGTTTTCTGATAATAATTTTAAAGCCGCTATTTTTATTGGTGGGATGGCTGGGATTATCGATGAATTTGAGCTCTTCGCACAACTTCAGGCTGGAAAAGACATTATTCCTGTTCTTTCAACGGGTGGAGCCACATTAAAAGTAGCTGAGAAAATTAATGCGGAGCTAGGCGATGATCTTTTAAACGACTTAGACTATGTTGGGCTTTTTCATAGGAGACTAGAGGTCTCCGCAAAAGAAGAAAGATTCTTAAGCCCCGACGTTCAACCAAAGGATATCGAAAAGCGTTATTGGAGACCCGATTGACTTTATCATCAATGAGTAATTGGCGTAGTTTATTCGGGCATAGAAAATTTAATGCGGGTGGTCTTGACTGTTTTCACTACCTCAGCCTCTAAAAAATATAATACGCTGTTATGTGGTAGTTCATGAAGGGATTTGAATGCCGAAAAATTTGACTGAAGCGAAGGACAAGCTTTTAAGCACGGAGTACCCGCGTTGGCGCAATCTTTTGTCGTGTGCGATTCTCGTGTTAATCGCTACGGGTGCAGTATCGGCTTGGTGGTATGCCTATTACACGACCCCCAACACTCAGTGCCATAAAGGCTTTTTGTATTTCTCTGTGATATGGCTGGCAGTGCAGTGGGTAGTCATTGGTTATTTATACCGCTATCAAAATATTCCGGCATTTGCTCGGGATGCGATCAAGCTTCAGATATTGTTGGGTAATGTTTGGTTTGGGCTATTTTTGTTTTCGCTGCAACCTTGTGTTCATTAGCCCTACCACATAGCCAGTAGTTGTAGTTCATTTTGCACTTGCTGCCTCCACCGAACACCATCATCTTCTGAAACGGCTCGGACACTGACAGGCGCCAGGTTATGGAGATAGAGAGGCTCCCCTCCATCTCAATGTGTTCCCTGGCTCAGGGTCAAAACGCCCGATTGTTGGGAGAAGTTGAGTTGCCCAAGTACACTCATGCCTAGCAGGACCATGTCCGGGTCCATCTCCGGGTTGATAGTGCCGGGTACATTATTGAATGTGAGATCGCCCATGCGGAGTTCTGGAATGGTTGTATTCCACACACGTACAGTACCAGCCGCGGTTCGTGCAAGGCTGGGTTGCATCCGGACAAGGCCTGCTTTTTGGGCGATGTGTTCTGAGACAGACACGGTTGTCGCGCCGGTATCAAGGATGAAGGTCACGTTTTGGTTGTTGATTGTGCCATTTGCGAGGTAATGGCCCTGGCGGTTTGCCTGCAGTTTGATTTCGGTGGCGCCATCGCGGGTATGACTGACCAGTTGCTGGTTGGGGTTGGTTTTGCGGGAGTCCCAGCTACCGAGTAAATAGGTTGCAGCGGTGAGGAACACAATCCAGAAAACAGCGAAGTAAAGAAGGTATCGGGTTTCGGGTCTGATGGTGCCAGGTTTACTCATTCTGTTCCTTTTATCGGGGCGTCCGGCTGGCTGTTTGAAGTCTAACCCATTCCGAGCACAAGAGCAGGGGCAGGTAGGTTACAGATGTTTGAGCGCACAACAGTAAAGGTGCTTTTGGTAATCGCTGTAGCCTATGCAGGGGTCTGGCTCCCCTATGTTCTTGGGCAGGGTGATTTGCCGGCTTGGCTGAGCTCACCCTATGCAGTTTTGGGGCTTATCCAGGTAATGCCGGTTTACATGCTCGATGGTGCAGGAGTGCCCTGGTTGCTCCAGAATAATGGCCACTGTGGATGGGGTTGGTGTAGCCCGACTGTTTTTGGTTACATTGTGCTTGTAATCTTTTGGGTAGTGGTTGCATGGCTGCTTGCCTGGTTCATTTCATACCTTGCAAGGCGCTCCAATCAGTTTTTTCAGAGCAAATAATATCGAGAGGGCCATGGTCAGCATCCATGTAAACGGCCAAGACAAGACTAAGCAGATCAATGATTGGAAAATACGGGATTCTCGTCAAGGCCTGGAGCTGACCTGCTTTTTCCCCTCAGGAAAATCCTATACCCGTCCGCTCAGTGAATGTGAGATCACGCCCACCGAAGTAGTAGAAGGCGCGCTCCTTGTGAAGAAAAACGGCAGCGTGTTCGGCCACGTCGACAAAGTGGTGGTTTATGGTAACAAGCAAGCAGTTGTCCAATATTCAGTGAACGCTAAACCCTACGTTATGAATATGGACAACATTCGGCTGGTTAGAAAAACCAAGCTCAAGAATGGGGATATCTTCCGTTACTTCGTTTCTGTGGCCGAGTCCAGGCTGGAAAGGGCGAAGGCAAACCCCAGGGAAGAAGCCGCCATTGCGGAAAATGTGTTGCGCCAGCTGAACGCCCTGCCTTCAAATCCAGAGACTGTGTTGAACTCATACTGCACAGGAGTTAGCCGGCCAAGGGAAGCTGCAGAAAGACTTATTTCCCCTTTTGGCATCAATGAAAGCCAACTAGAGGCAGTCGCGGGCGTTTTCTCCTCGCAGGTCAGTATCATCAAGGGCCCTCCCGGCACAGGAAAGACCCAGACGATATTGAATATCCTCGCCAACATTCTGCTGCGGAACGAAACCGTTGCCATTCTTTCCAATAATAATACCGCCGTTGAAAACGTCTATGAGAAGCTGGGCAAAGAAGGGTTGGAATTTCTTGTCGCCAAACTCGGCAACAGTGAGAATCGTAAAAATTTCTTTGCCAACACACTCAAGGTTCCATCAGCTGAGTCCCCGCCTGCGCCGCTATTGCAGGAAATAGAGGCAGATGTAGAACATTTGAAGCAGTTTCTGCATGCACGGAACGAAGTGGCGAAACTGCAAGCTGAAATCGATGAATTGAAGATAGAGCGGAAACATCTACTGCAATGGCGGCAGGAGAATCTGGAAGCTGACCCGAACTTGCCCAAAAAAGACCCATTGGAAAAATATCGGTTATCAAGGCAAAAGATCACAGACCTGATGGCTTATCTGACTATGCTGGATGACAAACCCGTCAGCATAAGGAACAGAATAGAGCTGTGGCTGAATTTCCGGATTTTTCGCACCAAACCTTTTAGCACTTCCGATAAGCGCAAGGCTACGGTTCATTCTTTGCAGCTCGGCTACTATGATAAGGCATTGCAGGAAAAGGAAGCTGAGCTGGCTTCCTGTGAGGACACTTTGAGGAAAGGTGATTTCGATGCACTTTTGGCGGGCGTAACAACTTCCTCGATGGCCTACCTGAAAGATCAGCTTCAACAACGAAAACGGTCTGAGGAAGTCTTTACTTCGGAAGGTTACCGGGATCGGATCGATGCGTTTTTGAAGCGCTATCCAATCATCGGCAGCAGTACGCATTCCATCATCAACTCGCTTAAGCCTGGAACGGTTCTTGACTACGCCATCATTGATGAAGCGTCCCAGCAGGACATTATTCCTGGAATACTTGCGCTGGGTTGCGCCCGGAACCTCGTTATTGTTGGTGACGGAAAACAGTTGCCCCCAATTTTCGCGAAGGTTGGCAAAGCAGCGCCTGATGAAAGGTATGACTGCGAAAAATACAGCCTGCTGGACTCTTGTCTCAATGTCTTTGGCGACACCGTTCCGGTGACCCTGCTGAAGGAGCATTATCGGTGCCACCCCAGAATCATCCAGTTCTGTAATCAGCAGTTTTATGACAACGTGCTTATTCCGATGACACGGGATGCGGGCGAAGATGCCTTGCAACTGATCGTAACCGCCAAAGGGAATCACACCCGACTCTACAAAAACCAGCGAGAGCTGGATTCGTTGCTTCACGTGCTGGGTCGGGGCGAAAGCAGCCAGTGGGATGAGACCTCCAAGCGAGGATTTATTGCTCCATACAATGCACAGGTTGCACTGTCGCAATCGCACCTGCCTGCCAGTTTCGTCAAGGATACTACCCACAAGTTTCAGGGCAGGGAGTGTGATGAAATTGTGTTTTCAACCGTATTGGACAAGAAGGCCAGCAACCAGAAAAATCTGAAGTTTGTGGATGATCCTCATTTGATTAACGTAGCTGTGTCCAGGGCAAAAAATCGGTTTACGTTGGTAACTGGTGATGATGTATTCAGTGCAGCAAATGGCCCTGTTGCCGCTTTGATTCGCTATATCGAGTATTACGCGAATGAAACAGAAAATATCCATCGTTCACCCGTGGTGTCGGCTTTTGATTTGTTATACGCCGAGTATGACCAGTCTCTGGGAAAACTGAGGTCGTCTTTAAGGGCGAGCGATTCCCAATTTAAGTCAGAACAGATCGTAGCTCAGATACTGCGAAAGCATCTTTCGTTGCCTGCGAATCAAGCGGTAACCTTCCATACACAGATAGCCTTGAATCAGTTGGTGTCACTTGGCAATGAAGCTTTGACCGCCAGAGAGCGCGGGTTTATGAAAGGCCGAAGCTCCTGTGATTTTGTGCTCTACTTCAAGGTAGGTAAGAAACCGCTGGCAGTTATTGAGGTGGACGGCGGGGGCCACGACAAGCCCCAACAGAAACAATGGGATGCGCTCAAGAATAGCATCCTCCATAAAGGGGGCTTGCCTTTGCTTCGCCTGAAAACAGTTGAAAGCCATATTGAAGAAAAGATCGAAAAATTTTTGGTTACAGTGACCGGCACCACTCGCGTTAATACACAGGAAGTTAGCGACTGAAAAGGACATTCATCGATTACAAAATTAGCAAAACCTTGCCACAATCGATGGGCGCCCTTAAGGCTATTCGTCGCTCGCCATTAGGAGCATTTCATGTCAAAAAAAATAGTCATGTTTGAGTACGAGAAGGAAACAAAAAACAGTGTGCGCTATAAGGAGATCCCTGATGAAGGCACGGCTCCTATCGTGGGCACTTTGTATATTCAGAAGTGGTTCGCGGGTAACAGCAAAACTATTGAGGTAACGATCGATAAAAAAGACTAACTCGTAACGGGTTCAGGCCAATCAATGTTTATAACAGTCGCATTTAAGGCACTCGTTATCTGGTTTGCAATCGTCGTTCTGGCAATTGCCAATGGATCACTGCGCGAGTTTTTACTTGTTCCTGTACTGGGCGCTCAGGCGGCGCTCATGCTGAGTGGCCTGCTACTCTCGTTTTTGATAGTTGGTGTGGCGTATTTGTCGTTACCTTGGCTGAACCCAAGCCAACCGGTGCAGGTCTGGGGTATTGGCTTGGCGTGGCTCGCACTCACGCTCATTTTCGAGTTTTCCTTTGGACTGCTGCAAGGCAAGTCGTGGCTGGAGCTGCTAGAGGCCTACACATTCGAAGGTGGCAATCTCTGGCTTGTTGTCCTCGCGGCGACCGTTCTAGCACCGTACATTGCTGCAAAGCTCAGGGGTTGGGCGTAGAGAGCCTTACCATGGAGTTCTACTATAGTGATTAATGTCAGCGACCCAAACTGTTGGCGCCAGATCCCTTCGAGGAGGTCTTTATGCAATCTGAATTTTCACGGCAAATAGCGCCTTACGTCGAGGCAGAGTTGGCGAAAGCCAAGCGTGCAGGTTCCGCTGGTGATGCACAGCAAGAATTTGCCCATCTGGAGCGGGCGCACGTAATCGGGCAAGAATCAACGTATTGGCACGTTAAGGTTCACGTATTGATGTTGGGGTGGGCTTTTCGAAGCCGCTCAGCCCGAGAAGTGTTCGGCCAGGGTTTTCGGATACTGGGTGCCGCAACGAAAACTGCGTTTGGTTTGGTTCCTCAGGGCAATACTGGTGGCACTAATGTCAGCCCATTCAAAAAAATGCCGATTGAGCCGGAACTGGCCACTTTGATTCGAAAAGCCAAGGCTGGTGTATAGCTATTCGAGTCGCACGGATGACCTGTTCTTCCAAGTTGACTCAAAGCATTTTCGTTTGTATCAACCCCTGAGTGACCCGGCACCAATTTATCCAGGGAATAGTGCAGAGCAAGCAGTAAAGGAAGAGGCTCAAGAGCTGGCAGAGGAAGGTAGCCCAGAGTTTGCGTACGAGAAAGACTTGCAGAATTACCTTGCAAAGAACCTCGGTAATCCCCCCATTTTTAGTACGCCACCGGTCTTTATAGGGGGATTACAATTGCCCCCACCTGGAAAGTGATACTATAGTGTCACTTTTAGTCTGATTTAAGGTGAGCCCATGAAAGTTGAGCTTGTTACGAATCTCAAGCGCCAAGCCACAAAGATTCTGGCAGAGCTGCACTTGTCTAAAGAGCCGATATTGATCACGGAGCATGGCAAGCCATCCGCTTATCTTGTTGATGTGCAGGATTACGAGTTCATGCAGCGTCGGCTTGAGCTGCTTGAGGGGCTCTCACGAGGAGAGCGTGCTGTACTTGAGGGAAGAACGTACAGTCAAAGTGAGGCCAGGGATAAAATGAGTAAATGGCTGAAGTAATCTGGACGGAGCCCGCCCTTCAAGAACTGGATGCCATCGCTGAGTACATTGCGCTGGATAATCCTGTTGCCGCAAGTCATCTGGTCCAAGAAATTTTCGATAAAACCGAGCGTTTGGAAGCTTTTCCCCAATCCGGACGGATTCCACCAGAGCTTCCTAATTCGGTATACAGGGAAGTAGTGGTTCCACCGTGTCGCATTTTTTACCGTGAGGATGAGAAGCGGGTTCTTGTCCTCTATGTTATGCGAGAGGAGCGGCAGCTTCGTGCGTACATGCTTGAGAGCAGCTAACCAGGCGCGTTACTCGGATGCCCTTGTCTCCGCTTCGCTACGTCAAGATCACGCCCCATAGCCAAAGCGTTAAAGTAGAAAAACCGAGCCGCGGCAGCAGCTCAGTGCAGGCAGTGTCCGGCGAGGATGTTGTGCGAAAGGCTGGCAGGTCGAGTTGCCGCCAGATATCCGTTATGTGCAATCGGTCATCAGATGGGCAACGTCACAGTCACTTTTGCGCCGGTAGGGGTATCGGTACCCGTTGCCTGGTCATTGCTTACGCCCAACTCTCCTCCATGGGCGATACAAATCAATTTGCACAAGTACAGACCCATGCCATTACCCTGATGGTGTCCGCGAGACGGATCAGCCCTGTAAAAAGGCTCTCCGATGTGCTGTAAATCCTCTTCTGAAAACCCCGGTCCCTGATCTGTGACGGTGATTTCCACGCTATCGGTCGTTTGGCCCCATGTTACGGTGACCGGTTTTTCGTTGCTGTAGTCCAGAGCGTTCTGCAGCAGGTTGCGGAGCACCAGCTTTAGCCGAACCGGATCACCGCTAACGGTTATCTCGGGGCCGGGCATGATTGCAATCTTGTCCTTTTGGTTCGAAGTGATATCTGGGATGGTTGCTTTAATCAGGTCGGATATGACCACATCCTCACAATTCAATGCCCGGTGGTGACCCTCAAGTCTTTCTCCTTCCATGATATCGGCTATGAGTGTTTCCATAATGCGACAATCGTTAATCATGCCTTCCTGGTTCTCCGATGTGGGGAGCAGTTCGGCGGCCATGCGCAGTCGGGTCAGGGGGGAGCGGAGTTCATGGCTCAGGGCAATAAGGAGCTGGTGTTTGGCGTCCAGCATGCGTTTAATCTGCTGGGACATGCTATTGAATGTCGACGTCAGAACTCCCAGCTCGTCCTGCCGTTTAACCGTGACTTCAACATTCAGGTTGCCGTCTCGAACCGCATCAACAGCAGCGGTCAGGGTGTGTATGGGTCGCAATAGGGATTTGACATAGTGGAAGCAGGCAAAGATCACCAGAATGATCAGGCCAAGGGAAACCAGCGTGCCGGGTGTCAGAAAGTTAAGACCATGAATGGGGCGGTCGTAGATTAATATGGTGCCTCCCTCGGTTTTGCGGGCAAGGGCAAAATACCCCCGCCACCGTCCAGTTTTGAGCTCGGGATCCCGCGTGTCATTCCAGCGGACATCTTTCATGGCAAAAGGTGGAGGAGAGGGAACCCAATGGCCATCGTCGGACTGGATACTGACCTCTGTCATGGTGCGTTGGGCCAGCTTGCGGGCTTGTTCAGCGGTAAAGGGCGGGGCGATTTCCTGGCTGATGGTGACAACATAGTCCACCAGCATATTGCGCCAATGTATCTGGGAACGTTCCTCGGCGGAAAACCGGAATGCGCTCAACACCAGCGCAAGTAGCAAAAGGCCTGTCAGCAAAAATATCAACGTCAGTCGGGCGCTGAGACTGTATAGCCCTTTACGTTGTAAATGCTTACCCGCAATGGGTTGCTGATGTTGTTTCATGCTGTTGCTTCACCGGAAAAGCGATAGCCGCTTCCCCATACGGTGGTAATAAACGTTCGCTTCGACTTCTGTTTCAGCTTCTGTCTGAGGCGGCTAACGGTAATGTCCACGGATCTTGAAAATAGCTCTACTTCTGTCCCCCGAAGCTCGTTCATGATGTCATCCCGGGAATACACTCTGCCTGGGTGAGAGGCAAAAAGCAGAAGCAGGCGAAACTCGGAGGTAGTGAGTTGTACGGCCTGTCCCTCTACGTTCACTTCTTGGGTCGCCGGGCAGATCGTGATGCCTTTGAAGGTCAGCGAATAGCCTCTTTGAGGTTGATCTGAGCGGCCTGTGGCACGTTCCAGGCGGCGGACGATGGTCTGAATGCGCGCGACTAGCTCCCGGGGCTCAAAAGGTTTGGGGAGGTAGTCGTCAGCGCCCAGTTCCAGTCCGACCACGCGATCTGTAACGTCACCTCTTGCTGTCAACATGATAATGGGGATATCCCATTGTTCACGGATACGGCGACATACCTGAAAGCCATCCTCTTCCGGCAACATAATATCCAGAATAATGGCGTCTGGTGGATATTCGCTGATCTTTCTGTAGGCATCGGAAGGCAATACGCTGTGTTGCAGTTGCCACTGATAGCCGTCCAGATATTGCTTGAGCAATCTGGCAAGGTTGATATCGTCATCGATCAATAGCACGTTCATGTCTGCATCATAGCCCGACCCTATCCCGAGTCCATATCGGCTTAATTAACGTGTTTGTGCGGATTGGCGTGGAAACGATAAGAAATCAAAGGGATAGGGTGTTACAAACTGATACAGTCTGATACCCCGGTGAAAAGAAGCCAAAGCGGGTCGCTCCTATGATGGTACCACTGGCTCAATACGAGCCTGATGGTACAGTTATCAGGAGATCGTTATGAAACGCGCAACAACTCTGAAGAAACCTCTGATCTGGCTCTCATTAATTGTGTTTGCTCTCAGTCTGGCTGCCTGCCGACACGGAGAAGAAGGGCGGATGGATTATCTGGCCGAAAAAGTCAGCGATGAGCTGAAATTCGACCAACAGCAGAACGATCAGTGGAACCTGCTGCTTGCAGATCTGCAACAGATTCGCAATTCAATGAGCGAAAAACGGGAAGCGACACACACCATGGTCGTTGAAGAACTGAAATCCGACCAATTGGATGAAGCTCGGATAATGGAGGCTCTGGAGCAACACCAGCAAGCGATCAATAGCAGCTTCAGAACGCTCCTGCCAAAAATCAACGAACTGCATGCAAGCCTGACCTCCGAACAGAAGGAGACCCTGATGGCATGGTTGGAAAAGCGTCATGAGCGTGGACATCGTTATATACACTGACGCAAGAACCGGTTATGCAGCATTATCAGGTTATCGACCCTCATTTCATGCCTGCCGTGCAGGAGTATGCAGGGTGCAATGGTTTTGTAACCAGTCGCGCCAGTGCGCGACCGATAGCCGCAGGACGCCCGACTTGGCGTTGCTGTGCTCCGCGGTAGGCGCTAAGGAGAAATCAAGTATGGAAAAGGTAACAGGTATTGGCGGTGTGTTTTTCAGGGCTAAAGATCCAGAAATGCTGTCGAAGTGGTATGAAGAAAATCTAGGTGTTTCTCCAGTTCCGCAGAATTTTGATCAGCTTCCATGGATACAAGAGGCAGGCCCAACTGTTTACGCTCCATTCGAACAAGAGACCGAATATTTTGGCAATGCAGGCAAGTCCTGGATGATAAATTTTAGAGTTAAAGATTTACCGGCAATGGTGGCGCAACTAGAAAAAGCAGGCATTGAAGTAACACTGAACACGGATGAAAGCCCAATTGGCAAGTTCGCTAAACTGTTTGACCCGGAAGGAAACCCAATCGAGCTATGGCAGCCGGGCTCGACAATGGCATAGTTCAGGCTGTGTCTGGTGAGAATGTTATGAGGAAGGCTTGAGCTTTTATCAAATATACTATTCTTTTCACCCGGCAGCGAAACCCGACGGCTTTCAAGTTCTGGCGGTTGCCCATGACCGACGACGTCTGTAGTACTGGCTTGGCAGGCTTTAACAATCGGCTGCACAGCGACCGATTTTCCGCCGCTTCCCGCCTCCAAACTGGCGCGTGAGCCGGGCTTAATTGTCAAAGGAATGATCGATGAACGGTGATTGTCTCTGCGGAGAGGTGAAGTTTGAGATTGAGGGCGAAATACGGAACCTCTATCAGTGCCATTGCTCGTTGTGTCGCCGAGCTACCGGGGCCGCCGCCAACACCGCTACGTTTGTACCGGGGCACAGTTTCCGCTGGGTATCAGGCGAGAGTGAGATTAGGTCTTTCCAAAAGCCCAGCGGCTTTCGAAGCGATATTTGTTCGAATTGTGGAAGTCCGGTTCCGAATAAACTGAGGGGAACTGATCTGGTCTGGGTTCCCGCAGGCTTGCTCGACGAGTTGATCGAATCACGTATTTCTGCACATCTCCACGTAAATTCTGCAGCCCCTTGGGAACAAGATTCGGAGAGGTGTGTTCGGTTGGATGGCGGGCCCGATAGCCTAGAATCACTTAACAAATTGTTGTAGTACGTTCTGGACTCCCTCCGATAAGCATGACACCCCAGCCTCAAACGGAGGCCTGTTCAAAGACCTCGGGGCTGACGCCGTCCAAGTGGCTATGACGTCGAAATCGGCGGCCTAATCCGCTATCGTCTAGGAAAGTGAAGTCGATGACTCAGCTCGGTAAATTTCGAGCGTGGTTGAGCCTTACAGAGCGTCTATAATTTTTCAGGCCCGACATCATGATTGTTGCTTTCGACAATTACCGCCTCAATACGGATACCTATCAGCTCTTTCAGGGTGACACACTGGTAGCTGTTGAACCGCAAGTCTTCTCGGTGCTGCACACGCTGATCGAAAACCGGCACAGAGTTGTTTCCAAGGATGAAATGATCGAGCGCATCTGGCGAGGGCGCATCATGTCTGATGCGGCTATCTCCAGCCGCATCAAGAGTGCACGCCAGGCGATTGGTGACGATGGCACCGCCCAGCGTTTAATCAAAACCGTTCACGGTATCGGGTTCCGGTTTGTTGGCGAGGTGAATGCCTTTCCTTCCAGCCCGTCGATTCAAACCAGCGGACCCGCCGCAGAAAAAGACGTTTATCAAACCGCCGGAGATTCCCGCCCGTCCATTATCGTGCTGCCCTTTCAGCCTGTGGATGAGGGGCTTTCAATCGTGCCTCAGGGGCTTGCCCACGATGTTATTTCCGGGCTATCAAGGCTGCGGTGGCTGAAGGTAATTTCCAGATCAAGCTCGTTTCGGGTGGGCGGCGATAAAACGGGGCTGGAAGCGTTGTGCCAATTGACGTCTGTGCGTTACTGCCTGTCCGGTTTTATTGAGCAGGAAAGACGGCAGCTGATTCTGAGCGTTGAGCTTGCCGATATTCTCAGCGGCTCGGTGGTGTGGGCCGACCGAATTCTCGTGAATGCCCATGACATCCATGATCTGCGATCTGACATTATCAAGCGAATGATCAGTGTTCTGGAGCTTCGCATTTCGGATAGCGAGGCTCAGTTGGCTCAATTGAAAGCGCCTGAGAATCTGGATGCGTGGGAGGCCTACCACCTGGGGATTGCTCACCTGTATCGATTCACTGAGATTGATAATCGCAAGGCCGTTGCTCTTTTTACCCGCGCTGTTTCACTCGAACCCGGCTTTGCGAGAGCTCACGCCGGGCTCTCTTCTGCGGAGTTTCAGAACGCCTTCAATCTCTACCCGGGCGTCGACAGGAACGACACCATCGCGAATGCGACCAGAAGCGCTGAGAAAAGTATCGAACTCGACCGGTTGGACCCCTTGGCCAATTTCGCTATGGGCCGGACCCACTGGCTCCATGACAATACTGAGGCGAGTTTGCCCTGGTTAGAGCGGGCACTCGCGCTAAACCCCAACTACGCCCAGGGTTTTTACGCTCATGGCTTGGCGTCCTTGATGACCAGCAACGAGCTCAGGAGCTATGACAGTTCTGAACAGGCGATTTCCCTGAGCCCGCTGGACCCATTTCTCTATGGGTTTTATGGCATCAGGGCGTTTTCCTACCTGGCCGATGAAGACATCGACAATGCCCGGCTTTGGGCCGAAAAAGCCGCACTGCAGCCAGAGTCCATTGTGGTGATGGATATCCTCGCGGCGTCGACCTGTGAAATGGCCCAGGACCCTGTTGCTGCGGCTAAATGGATCGATCGGGCTAAAGCCCGACACCCGGACATCGACAGCCAGTATTTCTTCAAGGCCTTGCCGTTTGTCGCCGGCAATATTCGCACTCTGATCCTGTCTTCGCTCACCCGGTTGGGGCTCTGACGGGTTTTAACGTTCAACCTACAGTGTTCTACAGAATTCCCCCGATTTTCTTCAAGCTTGGCCGTTTCCTTTTTGCAGTAATACATCCTGAGGGTGACCCAAACCATGGTTTGCCTTACGCCACTGACTCAGGAGATGATCATGCACATTCCACAGCTTTCTGATTACCGCGAAGATTTGCTACCCATTACTGCAATTCACGGCTCTGCCAGTACGGGATCACTATGGCGTCAGCTTGCGACACTATCCATGGCCCGGCGGGCGGTGTTCGCGCCCGACCTGACAGGTTATGGCATTGATGAAACGCCCGAACCAGACACTCTCTCGACCCTTGAAGAACGAGCCTGGCCGATCATCGACGCCATTGAACAGTCCGGGCGACCAACCCACTTGGTGGCCCATTCTTTTGGCGGCTCAGTGGCTCTTGAGGTCGTCGCCAGAATTCCACACCAAATCACAAGCCTGACGCTGTTCGAGCCGGTGTCACCGTCGCTGTTGAGAGGCACGGACCAACCGGAGGATCTAAGCTTGCTCGGCGATATCCTGGGATTATCGGAGATTGTCCGGGGAACCTCCGGCGCTGTGGGAATGGAGTCCTTTATTAACTTCTGGCACGAAGCAGACGCCTGGTCACGGTTGTCGGATAACGCCCGAGCCAGGCTGGCCAGGCTGGCTCCTGTGGTACACCAGGATTTCAGAGAAGCCTATTCGGTTGAGCCCCATGTGCTGTCAGCCATCCGTTACCAGGGCCCCGTCAATCTACTCGTGGGTGAGCAAACCAACGCCCACGCAAAAAGAATGTCGGAAATACTCACGCTGCAATTCCCCCAGGCTTCACTTTTGAAACTGGCCGGCATGGGCCATATGGGGCCACTGACGCATTCCGAGATTGTCGGCAACGCCATACTGGAGGTTATTGAGCGGGTAGAGAGTGAGGCGCAATCGGTCAGGTTGGCGGCCAGCGGAGGTTGAAAATAGGCTGGAGTCAACCTGACTTCAGCGGAACAAAAAACTGAGGGAACACTAGGTGTTCCCTCAGTCTGATTGGCAGGCATTGAATAGATCAAGCTCTGGTTAATTGCTCTACCGTTATATGGACGTCAACCGGAATGGCTTTGGATACCAACTCATATACTGGAGAGTAGCTCATCAGCTTTCTCACGGTTGCTTCATCGGCAGACGTCTTGGCTTTCACGTTGACGCGAACCTTGCTGAAGCCACGGTTGGCATCGTCTGAAACACCGAAGAAACCGCGTGCATCCATCTCACCTTCCGCCGAAGCATTGAACGCCTGGATCGCAAAGCCCTGAACCGATGCGTGGGCAACGACAGTGGTGGTAATGCAACTCACCAGCGAATTCAGATAGTGTTCAACGGCGTTGGGGGCGGTGTTGTCTCCCGCCAGAAACGCGGGCTGGTCTGCGGCAACGATGAGTGCATGGGCGCGCTCGGTCCTTTCGTCGTTGCCCGCATAGAAGTCCTTGATTGCGGTGCGGCTCAAATTCCCGTTGACCCACTCGTTGTCAGCCCGGAAACGGAAGTTGCCGTAGCTATCGTCCTGCGACATTTTGGTCGCGAGTTCAACAATGCGGGCTGTATCAATGCCGTTTACGATGTGGTCAGTTTTGATGGCTGTATTGGTCATGATTATTGCTCCTAACGTGGTTGGTTGTTTATCGACGCGATCTGTCGATATGAAAAGGTTATGCAACCACGGGTTCGACTGATACGACTGAAAATGTAGTAAACAGCTACTAAATCTGTAGTAACCTGATTGTGGGTTGTCCTTGATTCAAAATAACTTGGGGTGAGGATTTATGGACTATGGACAGTTCTGCCCGATTGCGAAGGCGACCGAGTTACTTGGTGAACGCTGGATGTTGCTGATTCTGCGGGAGCTCTTTCTGGGTTCACATCGTTACAGTGATATTCAGCGCGGCTTGTCACGAATTTCCCCGTCATTGCTAACCAAGCGGCTCAAGGAACTTGAGCAGGCGGGCGTGGTGGTGCGCAAATCAAAACAGGGCCGCACCGGGCGTGATTATTATCTGACCCCGGCGGGCAAAGAACTGGCACCGTTGATCGAAAACCTTGCGGTGTGGGGTATGCGCTGGGCTCGCGGGCAACTGCGTGATGAGGAGCTGGATGTTGAATTTCTGATGTGGGATATCCAGCGCCGCCTGCAGATCGATAAATTGCCTGAGGGTGAGACAGTATTCTGTTTCATCTTTAATGACATAGAAAGATACAACAATTGGTGGGTTATCGTGCGTGACGGAACCGCCGACCTCTGTACAGAAAATCCCGGCCTGGATGTCGACCTATATATCCGCAGCTCGCTGCGTGCCATGGTTGAAATATGGGAAGGTGACCTGGCGCTAAAGGCTGCATTGCAAAGCGAACGCGTCACTGCACACGGCAAAAAACATTTGGCAAAAACAATGACGGATTGGCTTGGTATTAATCCATTCTGTGATATTCGCCCGGGTGATCCTGAGTTGATGAGGGTTGCTGCTGTTTAATAACAGTTTTGTTTGGCTGGAAAGTCCGCCGGGCCTGACGGCCCTGAATTCGGGTTCAGTGAGAGCTTCACTGCATGGTGCACAACCAAGCCGCATAGGGACGAGCTGGATGTGTGTATGGAGGAAAAGAAAGTGGATTTTGGCTCACCCCAGGGCTACTTTTACCATTGGTCGTCATCGGTGGAATTGTCTTGGGGCTGAGCTTTCAAACTCAACTTGAATTAAGCGCTGATTCAGTCTCATCATGGGTTGCTGTTCTTGTCACCGTACCTGCCTCAATTGCAAGCGTTAACGAGCGAGACAAACCATGACTGGCGAGAGAAATTTAGAAAAGTTACTCGAATCCATGTCTCCCGAGCTAATGGATGGGGAGTATGTATTTTGCACATTTCAGGATGCCCGATTCGGAGATTATTCCGAGTTGGAACCAATAGCGGCAATCTGCGAATCTGAAGGGCTTACATTAGTCATCCCGAAACCCAGGGCTGATGAGAAAAACCTTGCTTACGAATCTGTCTTTAAGGGCATTACATTGAAGGTTCACTCAAGCCTTGATGCCGTTGGGCTAACAGCCGCATTCTCAAATAGACTTGCCGAGCATGGAATTAGTGCAAACGTAATGGCAGGTTATTACCACGATCATATTTTTATTCAGAGCAAATCTGCACACAAAGCCATGGATGCTCTTGATGAGTTTGCTCGCTAATTGCTGTTCGTAGAATGATCTGGAAGGTAGCTTGCACTGGTGGGATACCTTATCCCTACTAAAGCAATGCTTTCTCCACCGAGTCAAAGCGGCTGGCGGAATCGCGCTTGAGCATGCGCGTCACAATTGAGTCCTTGGCCTGGTTCAACGCCACCGAGGTTCATAGCTTTATGCATCATGGAGAAGCCTGTGAAAGAGACCGGTAAAATCAACTATGTGGAAATGCCTTCACGAGATCTCGAAGCAACAAAGAGATTCTTTGGTGATGCATTTGGGTGGTCGTTTATCGACTACGGCCCTGAGTACGTGGCAATTCAGAACGCTGGTCTGGATGGCGGCTTCTTCAAATCAGACCATGTGGCCACAACCGGCAACGGAAGTGTGCTGGTTGTTCTCTATAGTGCCGATTTGGAAGCCACGCTCGATAACGTGAAGCTGTCTGGTGGGACAATCGTTCAGGATATATTCACGTTTCCCGGTGGCCGCCGTTTTCACTTCAACGACCCGAATGGCAATGAATACGCCGTCTGGTCAGAGCTAAATGCATGATAATTGGAGGTCCGTAGGCGGCTTCGGGAAAGAGAGGTGATATGAAAGCATTCCGGAGAAAATCAATATGAACACGGCTCCCGCATTCTATCCCATTGGTACGCCAGGCACTCCCTGGGGCGACGTGGAGCGCGCTGAGTGGTTGTCGCGACAGGCGCGCCAGCGCAGCTACGAGTCCGAAGTGTTGAGCGTGATCGAGCGCCTGCGTCCGCGCTTTGACGTGGAAGAATATGGGCGCCTGGATTATGGTCCGGATACTTACCCGCTGATGGCAATTCGCAGCCGCGACTGGCGTGACGATCTTCCGGTCGTGCTGATAACGGGCGGGGTACATGGCTACGAAACCAGTGGTGTTCATGGCGCATTGCAGTTCGTCGATCAGCGTGCGGAGGATTACGCAGGCCGCGCCAACCTGCTGATTGCCCCCTGTGTCAGCCCTTGGGCCTATGAGCGCATCCATCGCTGGAACCCGAACGCGGTCGACCCGAACCGCTCATTCCGGGATGACAGTGCGGCTGAGGAGTCGGCGGCACTGATGCGATTGGTGGCGCCCGTTCGTGAGCGTGCGCTGATGCATATGGATCTGCACGAAACCACCGATACGGATGAAAGCGAATTTCGCCCTGCGCTGGCGGCACGCGACGGCAAGTCGTTCGAGTCGTGTGAGATTCCCGATGGTTTTTATCTGGTCGATGACAGTGAGAACCCGCATTCAGAATTTCAGCTGGCGGTGATTGAGGCGGTGGAGATGGTCACTCATATCGCTCCGGCTGACGAAAACGGGGAGATCCTTGGCTCACCGATGGCAGCTCGGGGCGTTATCCAGTACCCGCTCAAGCAGTTGGGCCTGTGTGCCAGTGTCACTAGCGCACCTTACAAAACCACCACCGAGGTGTATCCCGACAGCCCCCGTGCAACCCCCGAGCAATGTAATGCTGCGCAGGTTGCTGCGGTGTGTGCCGGAATCGACTATGCGCTGGCGCATCGTTAACTATTGAACGAAGCGGTTTCAGTTTCGGGCAAGGGCTGGCGCTTTGCCCTGCCGGCGATCAGGGAGCCCAGCACAATCAGAACACTGGCGGCGATAACGGCACTGGTGGCTTCGCCATAGCCCGCGACGATCAGCAATACCACGGAAATGAGCGGAGCGCCGTATGCCAGGGTGCCAAGCAACTGGATGTTGCCGTGCTTAACGCCATAATCCCAAGTGAAAAAGGCGATACCCACCGGCCCCAGGCCAAGACCCAGTACGCCGGTCCATTGAACCCATCCCGTTGGCCACACCGTCGTTTCCCAAACCAGATGGCACAGTAGGGCCAGAACAGCGGTTACACCACAAAACCAGCCCACGGCATCTGTCGGTACGTTTTTTACCAGCCGTGACAACACAGAGTATGACGACCAGATTAGCGCGCAACTGAAGGCAACCAGATACCCGTCGAGATTGCCTAACGCAAACCCGTTGCTATTGCCTCCAATCAATAACCAGCATCCCATTAGGGCGAGCACCGCCCCCAAGAGGTGCTGTTTTCGCAAGGACTCGCCAGGTAAGAAGGAAGACATCAGAACGATAAACAACGGCCAGAGGTAGGCAAGCAGGCTCACTTCTACCGCCGGGGCCAGCGTCATGGCCTTGAAATAGGCAAAGTGGTAACCGAACAGACCACCAACCCCGATGCACCAGGCCAAAAGTGGCTGCCGCAAATACCGGATTCCACTATGCCCAGCGCGGAACCAGCGAACACACATCAGCAGAAATGCGATGCCAAAGGTCATCGCCATCAGCTGAAATTCCGGAATCTCCCCACCGGAAAGCTTGGTCAACAGCGCAAGCGTTCCCCACAAAAATACAGAGATGGAGCCTATCCACGTCGCCGCAATAATAGTTGCCATGACTTCCCCTTGAAACCAATCAGTTCATAACCTTCAGGAGACGAAGTTTATGATCAGTCGAGGGTAGCCGGCTTTCTGATTACGGCAGCATTATTTCGATTTTCGGCGGAAATGACTGGGCGATTTTCCAAAGTGTCGGGAAAAGCGATCGCTGAAAGACGACAGCGAGCTATAGCCCACGGAGTCAGCAATTCGCTGAATATTTAGATCCGACTGTTCCAATAACCGCCAGGACTCCTGCATGCGTAGCTCTGTCAGATAATGGTGAGGTGTCATGCCAATCTGTTTGCGAAATAACTCATTAAGCTGCCGGATACTCAGATGGGCGACAGCCGCGAGTTCGGCGGTGATAATTTTCTTGTGGAAGTTATCGTCAATGAACTGTTTCGCTGTCGACACTCTCCTATCCAGGTTCAGCTTATCGCCGTGGCGCTCCTGCAAAAGCTGAATTAACAACAGCAACATCTGATGCTCTGTGTGAGATGAGCCTGCCCCGTTTACCAATTGAGAGTGCAGAAACTGGATGTAGTGAAGCAATGCCGAATCCAGCTCAACAAAGAAGGGGAGCCGCTCCAATGCAGGGGCAAGAATCTCTGGTACATCAGCGACCAGAAATCGATTTTGGTCGGATGCGGAATACCCGTGGTCACTTCCGGACGGAATAATAGCGGCCCGGTTCCGCTCAACGGCACCCTCGGTTTGGTCTACAAACAGTGATAATTTGCCCAGCAGAGGCAACACCAGTTGGTGGTGCCCATGGGAATGGTGTTTTCCTTCATCACCATAACTTCGCAAATGGAGACTAACGTCGGATTTGGCCATATAGGGAGTATATTCGAATGGCGCCGGTGATTTTCCGTTTTCTGGTAATGGTGTTGTTGGTGGTTGGCAGTGCCGGTATGGTCAGCGTATTGTTTTGACGGCACTAATTTGGGGTGAGCCGGGAACACCGGCTCTGAGAGTTAGATTTGCCCCGGTTATCAAGGAGATGTGATTTTGCGTTTGCGAGTACTGTCGGATTTGCACGTTGAGTGTTTCAAAGAAGGTCGCGACCTGCCGGATGTGGCCGCAGATGTGGTTATCCTTGCCGGAGACATTCACCGCACAACGGAAGGCCTTGCATGGGCAGCGGAACGTTTTTCGGGGCAGGAGATTATCTACGTTCCGGGCAATCATGAGTTCTACGGAACAAACATGCCCGACACCCGGGAAGCATTGCGTGCTGAAGCCAGGCGCCTGGGAATCCACCTGCTTGATAACGACACGGTGAACATTGGCGGCGTGTGCTTTCATGGCACCACATTATGGACAGATTTTGACCTGTATAATGGCCACCCCGAGTATGATCCGTCGCAGACTGAACGACGTGCGCTCGCGTTTATGCCCGATTTCCGCATTATCGAACAACCAGCGGGCGAGGTGTTCAGCCCTGAAGGGAGTCAGAGGCTGCACGCAGATGCCATAGCCTGGCTTGAAGTGGCGCTAAGCGAACCCTTCCCGGGGCCGCGAGTGGTGATCAGCCACCATGCGCCGTTACCAGAGTGTATTCCGCCAAAGTATCAGGGGGATTCGCTGTCGCCGGCCTTTGCTTCGGATTTGCGGGCGCTGATGGGGAAGATGGATCTATGGGTTCACGGCCACGTTCATGAGCCTGTTGATCTGCAGGTGGCGGGCACCCGGATATTCGCCAACCCGGGGGCCTATCCGAAAGAATACGAGCCACCGTTGTTTGTCGCAGACAGAATTATTGAGGTCTGAGCCATCGCCTACCCAAAACAACTGTTCATGATTTTCGCCGCTGGCTGGATTTCGACCGCCAGCGCCGATGAAGCTTGTCTGGCGTCAGCCCAGTCGGATCTGGAGCGCCTATACTGCGAGGTTGTAGAGCGCGGTGGAGGTGCAAGCCTGCCTTCTATGATGGATTTCAAGCGTAATGATCCAAAGGTTCAGGCGCTGCTGTTACGTCAGCCTGCCAAGCGTCTGAACTTGGCATTACCCGAGGTTTCGGGCAGCCCTGAACCGGAATCTGAACCTGAGGCGACCACACTACCGGGAGGACCCGCGAATGAATCCGGCTCTGAACCTTCGGTTGCCTTGGGGTTGGCGGATTGTCAGTTGAGGGGCGAGTTCATCCAGTGCCCGACAGTGGCCTATGAACTGGTAGACAATCGCACACTGGCATCACTGGACGACGGCGTGCTGGAACCGGGTAACCGCCTGGAAATAGCGCCTTTTGATGGCGAACGTAGCGATGATGAAGCCGTGCGATCCTATCTTTCGGTCGCTTATGATCTCTACATTCCCAAAATGCTGGCCATTGGCCTTGGTGCAAACACCATGAGCTTCACGGCGTTCCACAACGCCTTTCACACCCTTGAAAGCAGCGGCGTGGATTTTTCCGAGCGTATGGGGCAAACCTACGAGTTGCTCAAACAGGATCGAAAAACGCTGGGGGTGAAAGCCCGCTACCACGATGAGTTGCCGGAAAACCTGTCTCTGTGTGAAGCCATCGATCGTGATGTCATCGTGTGCGACAACGTCGGGACCAACTGGGTCTTTGTTCGGGCGAATTAATAGCCCCTGCGTAGTACCTATACTCAGATCGAGAGACTCCGGGTATCAAGGCCTACAAAGTGGGATTGATTTTTCCACGGGTACACCGCGTTATACGGCGGTGTGTCGGGCTATCTTGTCAGGTGTACATTGGGAGTCTGAAAAAAGCGAGGCCTATAGAATAAGCCTCGCTGCAGAAGCTTTTAAACTAGTCGCTTGCCATCCACTAGCTGAGAAACCTTCAGTGGATTGCCGTCCTGGAGAGCTTCAGGTAATAGCGCCTGAGGAAGGTTCTGGTAGCAAACCGGGCGCAAGAAGCGATGAATTGCAGCACTGCCAACGGAAGTGGTGCGTGAGTCTGAAGTTGCCGGGAAGGGGCCTCCATGAACCATTGCGTGGCATACCTCAACGCCCGTCGGCCAGCCATTTGCCATCACCCGGCCAGCCTTTTCTTCCAGGGTGGGAAGCAGGAACCTGGCCTGCTCAATGTCACCTTCGTCCATCTGTATGGTAGCGGTTAGCTGCCCTTCCAGCTTTTCTGCAACACGCTTCACTTGTGCTATGTCGTCGCATTCAATCACGACGGAGCAGGCGCCAAACACTTCGTCCTGAAGGCTCAGGTCACTGATAAACGCTTCGGCAGAAGTGGTGAACAGGAAGGCCTGGCATTGGTTTGGCGCTTCGCTATTCTCGCCGTTGCCCAGCGAGCGAACATTGTCGTTGTCAGACAGCGCTTTAACGCCCTGTACATACGCATCATGGATGCCTGGCGTCAGCATGGTCTGGGCCGCCACAGCGGAGATGCTTTTGCTGGCTGCTGCCACGAATTCATCAAGTGCCTGGCTGCGTACAGCAATGACCAGGCCTGGGTTGGTGCAGAACTGGCCAGCTCCCATCGCCAGGGAGCCGACAAAACCCTCCGCCAGCGCCGGGCTGCGTGATTGCAGAGCTTCGGGTAATAAAAATACCGGATTGATACTGCTCATCTCGGCATAAACAGGTATCGGCTGAGGGCGAGCCTGAGCCGTTGCCATCAATGCCATGCCGCCACGGCGTGAGCCGGTAAAACCGATGGCTTTGATCCGCGGGTCTGATACCAACGCCTGACCGATCTCGTTGCCGGAACCAAACAGCAGTGAGAACACACCTTCTGGCATTTCGCACAGCCTGGCTGCGGCTTGCACCGCGAGGCCGACCAACTCGGAGGTGCCGGGGTGAGCGGAGTGTCCCTTAACAATGACCGGGCAACCCGCAGCCAGGGCCGACGCGGTGTCTCCACCGGCGACGCTGAATGCTAGCGGGAAGTTGCTGGCACCGAACACCACAATAGGGCCCAGGGCGATATGTTGCTGGCGCAAATCAACTCGGGGTAAGGGCTTACGCTCTGGCAAAGCCGGATCGATACGGACATCCAACCATTCACCTTCACGCACCACGGATGCGAACAGGCGTAATTGGCCACAGGTCCGGCCCCGCTCACCTTCCAGGCGTGCCCTTGGAAGGCCGGATTCAAGCATTCCACGCTGGATCAGTTCATCGCCGAGCGCTTCTATCTGATCTGCAATGGTGTCCAGAAAAGCCGCACGCTGTTGCAGTGAGGATGTTCGAAACTCGACGCTTGCCGAGTCGGCTAGCGCACATGCACGTTCGACCTCGGCGGCACCACTACTTGGGTATGCCGGCTCAAGCCGCTCACCGGTGGCAGGGTTGACTGCCTGAATGGGAGCACCTGTTGCGAAAAAAGTATCCTGGCCGATCAATTGCTGACCTTTGGGGTGCATATTCTTGCTCCTACGTTGCACATAACAGAAAAAGGATTGGATCCTAACGTATCGACAAATAGCCCTACTCGGCGGCAGTGTGCTGCCGGGTAGGGCGGGCTAAATAACTTCGTCAGGCGCTTTGAGCTGCACCCGTCGGTTTTTGAAGTGGCTTTTTGATTGCGAGAAAGTAGACGAAAACCAGTGTGAGAATGACAAAGAACAAGCTGTCCAGGCTGGTAAAGAATGTCATCGGGTTGCCGTTGGAAAGAGCGAGCGAACGGCGCAAAAACTCTTCCAGATTGGGGCCAAGAATAAAGCCAAGCAGCATGGTGACCACCGGGAAATCATTCTTTCTCATGTAGTACGCCAGCACACCCAATACCAACGCCATCATCATCTGAAAAGTTGAATAGGTGGCTACGTAACTGCCGACCACGGCAAGAAGGGCAATAGAGCCATAGAGTATGTCCTTGCGGATCGAAACAATCTTGATGAAATAGGGCCCAAGCAGGAACAGTGTTAAAGGAATCAATACCACCGCGCTGAACAGGAGGGATGCGAGCACCGGTGCAATCAGGTCAGCTTGCCCTGCCATTAACTGAGGGCCTGGCTGAATGCCGTTGATCACCAGGACGCCGAGCATGATGGCGGTAATCGGATCACCCGGGATACCGAACGTCAACATAGGTACCAGGGCGCCACCGCAAACCGCATTGTTGGCGCTTTCGGATGCCGCAATCCCCTTGGGGTTGCCCTTGCCGTAGCTTTCAGGGTTCGGTGAAGTGCGTACCGTTTCAACGTAGGCGAGAAAGCTGCCCATCGACCCACCTGCACCGGGCAGAGTTCCGACCGAGTAGCCGATCAATGACGACTTGATATAGCAGGCAAGGCCGATTTCACGAATGGATGAGAGCGGGGGGATGAAGTCGCGGCGTCTGATCTTAACCGCGCTCATGGCTTCGGTCATTTTGCGGTCTTCTTTTGCTGCCCCGGCCTGCATCAGGATTTCACTGATGGCAAAGGTGCCGATAATGACCGGCATCAGGTCGATGCCCGCGGTGAGGCTGCTGAATCCGAAGGTGAAGCGGGTAACGGGCTCCATAGCATCCAGGCCTATGGTCGCCAGCATTAAACCAATGCATGCGGCCATGGCAGCTTTAATGACCTTGCCGCGTTGCGCTATGACGATGACAACCATGGCAAACGCTAACAATGAAAACTTCCCGGTGGTCTGTACCAGTAACGATGCCTCTGCAATGAAGGGCGCAAGACCAATAAGCAGCATAGCGCCTATCGCTCCGCCAGCCATTGAACCAATGGCGGCGTGCCCCAGAGCCAGGGCGCCCTTGCCCTGTTTCTGCAGTGGGTAGCCATCCAGGGCTGTCATCATGGATGAGGGCGCCCCGGGGATATTAATGGTGGTCGCTGTAATACTGCCGCCACACATGCCCGCCATATAAATACTGGCGCAGGCCATCAATGCGATGGTGACATCCAGGCTGTAGGTCAGCGGTAGCAACAGCGCCAGCGCCAAGGTTGCAGTCAACCCCGGAATGGCGGAAAAAATAGTGCCGATGATAAAACCTGCGATTACGTAGGCCAGTACCACAGGGTCGAGCAGCTTCGTGAAACTGCTGGCTACAAGTATAATGAATTCCATAAGTTAACCCCTCAAGGTCGGGAGTCTAACTCCGAAAAGTAGTTCGAAAACGAGGTACCCCAAAGTGGCGATCACGATTGAAATGACGGCCTTTTGGGCAATTTTTTTCTTTTCGGAAAACAACAGCATCATTGAAAAAACAAACAGTGCTGAGGGGATGAAATACCCGATCGCTGAAAAGGCAAGAATGTAGATGAAGATCAGAAGAACAAGGATCGGAGCCGCATATGGGCTGCTTTCATCACCGGAATCCGCTGCTCCGCTTTTTACAAGAAGCCATTCTTTAAAAAGGAGTATCCCACTGAACAACACGGCAAGTGAGCCGATGATCAGCGGAAAAAAAGACGGCTGCAGTCGGCCGTCCAACATTGGATTTCCAATATTGAAGGCAGTGACGAGATATCCGACAGAAACAATAAAAACTAAAAACTGAAAGATGATTTTTTTATAAAAATAAAACATATCATGCACCTCTGGGTATCATCCCCCTGTCAGCACTGCAGGGGGATGTGCGCCACATCGTTATAGACCGAGTTCGTCCATAACTTTGAACGTTTCAGATTGCAGGTCATCAATCCACGTCTGCACATCATTGGCGCCCAGCCAGTTTGGCGTTACGCCTACACCTTTTACCCAGGTTTGAAACTCGTCGCTTTCAAAAGCATCCTTGAACGACGTTTCGAGTGAGGCAATGAATTCGTCAGGCGTGTTCTTCGGTGCAGCCAGCAAAATGAAGCTTCCGGTCTCCAGATCGTAGCCGAGAGTGCTAATGGGGGGCACATCAGGAAACGATGGATTCTGCATCGATGACAGCTCCACCACGCCTTTCACATCGCCAGATTCTATGACCCCGCTGAAGTCGCCCAGGCTTGAAATCGCGGCATCCAGTTCACCGGACAGCAGAGCTTCTGCCTCAGCGCTTGAAGATCCAGGGTAGGTGATATCGTTAAACTTGACCCCAGCCTGTTTCTCTAGGCGACGGACGGCAAGAAAAGGCCCTGACCCTCTGGGCGCAACGCCCACGCGGACGGTATTGGGTTTTGCTTTGGCGGCTTCAATCAGTTGCTTGAAATCGGTAAAGCCAGACTTTTCCGACACCACTACAGCGTCGGCTTCGCTTGTGATTCGAGCAATCGGGGTCATGTTATCCAGCGAGTAGCCTGGAACCATTTTGCCGCGCGGAAGGGTGATCACGCTGTCGTAGGTCAGCACACCGATGGTGTGACCGTCAGGGCGAGCACGGGTCATTTGCATCAAACCGGAAGCGGTCACGGCACCGGCGATGTTTTCTATGTAAATTGAAACCGGCATTTGCTGCTCGGCAATACTGCCGAGCTTTCGTGATATGGCGTCGGCGCCGCCGCCGGCAGGCCAGGGCACGATGAGACGAATATCGCGGGAAGGATAGTCAGCCGCCGCTGCAGTTGAGGCGAGCAGGCAAGCGCCGATGACGCAAACAAGTTGGTTTTTCAATCTTTTTAAGATCATGGCTATGTCTCTTTTTGTTTGATTGTTATTTATAGGCACTCAATTCTTACGACAATCTATTCAGAGCGAGGCGCGAATATCGTTGTGATTATTGCTTTCACCTCATGGGTCTGGTGACCACTATGCCTTTTGGTTGTTGTACTCCTCCAGAGTTTCTGCGTTAGGAGGGTACAGCCCAATGACTTTGCTTCCCGCCCGAACTTTATCCAGCACAAAATCTTCGAAGAGCTCCATTGCAAGTGCTTCTTCTGAAACCTCCTGTGCAATTTCCACAGGGATAACGATGATGCCGTCACCATCGCCGACTAACACATCGCCTGGATTAACCATCACACCGCCGCAGCCGATCGGTACTTGTATGTCTACGGCGTGGTGCTTGGTCAGGTTGGTTGGAGCGCTTGGCTTGGCGCAAAAAATCGGCATGTTCATTTCAGATGCATCGTTGAAATCTCTGATGCCCGCATCGGAAACAAAACCCGCACACTTGCGAACTTCCAATCGAGTAAGAAGGATGCTCCCGGCAGAAGCAGCTGTTGCGTCCTGACGACAGTCTGAAACCAGCACCATGCCTTCCGGGACGGATTCAACGGCCAGGCGCTGAGGGTGCTCAGGGCTTTTGAATGCCGCAACGGTGTCAACGTCTTCACGAGCCGGGATGTAGCGCAGGGTGAACGCCTGGCCGACCATCTTTAGTTTTTGGTTGTTGATGAGGCTGACACCCTGGATGTAGGTGTTGCGTAAACCTCTTTTGAACAGCGCAGTGTGCAGAGTTGCTGTCGACACGCGACGAAGATCGTCAATAACTTTCTGACTTACCTGCATATTTTTAGTGCTTGTTGTCATGCATATCTACCTTGACTGAATGGAACACACCCTGACTGTACGTTATGGGATTTTACAAATCAAACAACTTTTTACAACTTAGTTGTTTTTGTAATATTCTATTAGGCAGTAGTCGATAGAAGGAGGCTTCAGGAAAGCGGTCTTCAGGAAATTGTCTTGCGGAAAAATGTTTTAAAATGATAATGTTCGGCGATGTTTGCGCAATTTTATAGATAATAAAGGCACTGTGAACGAAGATTTTATGGTCCCTGTGTAAATGAATCGTTAGCCATATTGGTCACCAGAGCTGTTAAAAGTTGTCTCTTGTGGCATTTTCTACCCTGTTTTGGTTGTATAACTATGCAGATGCACAAACAAGAAATCAGTCGGTCGCTCTCGTCAGTGGCTTACCAGAAAATTCTGGTGGCAATTATTAGTGGCGAGTATCCGGCGAACGAGAAGCTTCCTAGTGAGGCCAAGCTTTGCGAAAAATACAGCGTTTCCCGACCTGTGTTGCGGGAGGCGTTAACCCGACTAAAAGAAGACAACCTGATTGTGTCACGGCGGGGATCAGGTAGTTTCGTCATTAAGCGCCCGGATGATGCAGTCCTTTCATTTTCCAGGATTTCCAGTATTTCCGGTATTCAGCGGTGTTTTGAGTTTCGCACGAATCTCGAAGGCAGTGCAGCGGGTCTCGCTGCTGTGCGGCGCACGGCCGATCAACTTAATCGCATCGTTGTAGCCGCAGAAAAAATTGATGAAGCAAACCGACTTCATGCAATTGCCAGCGAAGAAGATTTTGAGTTTCATCTCGCCATTGCCGAGGCCTCTAATAATCAGTATTACTCGACGGTGATGAAATCGTTACGGGAGAATATTAAAGAGGGGATGAACATCACTCGTACGCTATCACTGCAATCCACTGACGTTAATCGCATGACCCTGGTTCAGGATGAGCATAAGACGATTCTGAAATATATCATCGATGGCGATGCCGAGAACGCAGAATTAGCGATGAAGAAACACCTGAATAGCGCCAGGATCAGGATGTTTGAGGGAACCGATGACTAACCTGTTTATGTCTTGTTTGCACGTCGAACAGGGCCCTGCAGTTAACCTGGCGCCGGTCAGTGTACTTCGTTGACTGGCGGCTAGCTGGTCATGCGGAGTGTTCCGGCGAGTATTTCGGCATGACTAAGCCATCTATCTACCCTGGGAATACCGGGGCAGCGTTCAGGTAGGTAGGCGCTGCATTCGGTAGCGCCGCTCTGGCCGGCCAATACTGCCATAGCTGACCTCGGCCACCAGAGTGCCGGTGCCGGTCATGTATTCCAGGTAGCGTCTGGCGGTGGTGCGCGATGCACCCATGGCGCTGCCCACCTCCTCTGCACTCCAGGGCTTGCCGTCGGCAATCAATTCGCGAATCTTGTCCAACGTAATGACATCAATGCCCTTTGGCAGCCGGTGCTGGCTGTCGTTGCCCGTGTCGCCGGCGTTGCGCGGGAGCAGGGCGTCTACTTCGTCCTGGCCCAGGTGTTTTAATGCCGACAAACGAGCATAGTGATCACTGTAGCGGTTGATGGCTTCTTCCAGGCGCTCGAACACCAGTGGTTTCAGAATGTAATCAAACACCCCACCGCGCAGAGCGGTGCGCAGCGTGTCTACTTCTTTGGCGGCGGTAATCAGAATCACGTCGCTGCTGCTGTTGCCAGCGCGCAGCTCGCGCAATAAATCCAGGCCGCTGCCGTCGGGAAAGTACACATCCAGCAGTATCAGGTCGGGTTGCAGCACATCGGCCTGTTCCCGTGCGTCGGCCAGGGTGTGTGCGATGCCGCATAGCTCCACCTGACCCAGGCGCTGAATAAAGCGGCGCTGGATTTCCGCAATCTGACGGTCATCTTCGGCGATCAGCAGTCGGATGGGGGTCAAGGCTGGCTCCTGCCGGTGAATGATTTTGGTAAGTATAATGTGAAGCGGCTGCCACCCGCATCGCTCAGGTTTTCCACGGTAATTGAGCCGCCCCAGGTGTCCAGAAATTGGCGCACAAGGTGCAGGCCAAAGCCATGCTCATTTCCGGGCTTGCTGGTCACGCCTTTTTCAAAAATCCGGTCTTGCACCTCGGGGGCGATGCCGGGCCCCTGATCTTCTACTTCGAAGATAAGTTCCTGCCCCAGATCGGTCATCGACAGTTGAACCCGGCCGTTCGCGCCGGTGTGGCGGCGGGTGGCCTCCAGGGCGTTATCAATCAGGTTGCCAAGCACACTCACGAGCTGTTCACGGGGCAGGTTATCAGGCAGGTCGGCCATTTGGCTGCCTGGGTCTATTTCAAGTTGCAGACCCATTTCCCGGGCGCGATTGTGTTTGCCCAGCAAGCAGCCGGCAATAATAGGGTCTGGCACGGCTTCCAGTAGCAGGTGAATCAGCGCCTGGTGGCTGCTGACTTCACTACCGATCAGCTTCAACGCATCGTTATAGGCGCCTAGCTGAATCAGCCCGGCAATGGTATGCAGTTTGTTGGAGTACTCGTGGGTCTGGCTACGCAGGGTGTCGGCGTATTGCTGAATGCGGGTGAGTTGCTGGCTCACTTGATCCAGCTCGTTGCGCAGGCGGAAACTGGCGACCACGCCGATAATGTCATCGCCTTGACGCATGGGCAGCCGGTTGACCACCATCTGCCGGTTGCGTAGCCATACCTCACGATCGAAATCCGGTATGCCGCTGCTCATAACCGACATCAGATCGCTTTCCGGGAGCACCTCCAGAATGGGGCGCCCGGCCACCGGGGTGTCGGTGTTCAGGCCCAGCGTGGTCAGAGCTGCTCGGTTCACGGTGGTTATAATTCCGTCGCGGTTAATTGCAATAATGCCTTCGCGCACCGATTGCAGTGTGGCGTCGCGTTCCTGAAACAGGCTGGCAATTTCTTCCGGTTCCAGGCCGAAAATAGCACGCTTGAAACGGCTGGCGATGACCACCGCCGCCAGAATGCTAACCAGCAATACCACCCCCAGAACTCCGTACAGCACAAAATTATAGCGCTGCACAGTTGCTTCCACCTGGCGCAGGCTATAGCCCACCGACACAATGCCGATAATGTTGCCGCTGTCAGGCTCAAACACGGGCGCTTTACCGCGCATGGACTCGCCCAGATTGCCGAGAGCACGTGCCACATAACCTTCACCCTCCACCAGTGCACGGCGGCCGTAATCGCCATCGTCGTCTGCCATTGAATAGCCGATGCGGTCCGAAGAAGGGTGGGCCAGGCGGATAGCGTCGTGATCGCCAATCACGATAAATAGGGCTTCGTTGGTGGTGGCCATTTTGCGGGTAAGGGCATTGAGAGCGTCAATGTCCCGTTCCTGTATACCCTGGATAACGGCGGGGCTGGCCGCCACGGTTTTGGCAACCATCAGCGCGCGCTGCCCAATTTCGCTGTACAGGGATTCGCTAAGGTAATAGCCGGCAAATACGCCGATAAACCCCGCTTGCAGTGCGCTCACCAGGCCCAGGGTGAGAATCATGCGGGTTTTGAGCTTTGTGCGTCGTTTTACAGGCATAGGTTTTAATCAAAGTTGTCCATTGGTGGGGTGGGTAAAGGGTAGGTCACCGTCGTCGAGTTTGCCCGTGAACTTTATGCACAAAATGCGCAGTAGTTTTTTTAAATGCGTTACGCCCGCAAGCTTCAGCAACTACGCATTGCCTTTTACTCTGTTTGCTGAAACAACAAAGAGGCAATGTATATGTTTATCAAAACAACAATAGCATTTGCGGCTGCGGCCACCTTCAGTATGTCTGCCATGGCCTGGCAGCCCAGCGGCAAAGTTGAGTGCCTGGCACCGGCCGATCCGGGCGGCGGCTGGGACTTTACCTGCCGCAGTGTGGGCAACGTTATGCAGCAACTTGACCTGGTAGAAGGGTCGGTACAAACCGTGAATATGGCCGGTGCGGGCGGTGGCGTGGCCTACGCGCACACTGTCAGCAAGCGTAAAAACGACGACAAGCTGATCGTCGCGGCGTCGACTGCCACCACCACCCGGTTGGCGCAAAAGCAGTTTCCCGGTATGGATGCGTCCATGGTGAAGTGGATCGGCGCGCTGGGCGCAGACTACGGCATCATCGCAGTCGGTAAAGATTCGAAGTATCAAGACCTGAACCAGTTAATGGATGCTGTAAAAGAGAATCCGCGCGGCGTCAAATTCGCTGGCGGCAGTGCGCGTGGCGGCTGGGATCACCTGAAAGTGCTTATTGCGGCAAAGGCTGCGGGCGCTGACAAACTGCCGTCCATTCCTTACCTGTCTTACAACAACGGCGGCGAAGCCATGACCCAGGTTGTGGGCGGCCAGGTGGATGCTTTCACTGGTGACGTATCGGAAGCGACCGGCTTTATGGAATCCGGTGATCTGCGCGTACTGGCGGTGCTTTCAGAGGAACGACTGCCGGGTAAGTTTGGCGATATTCCTACTGCCCGAGAGCAGGGGATTGATGCGCTTGGTCCGAACTGGCGCGGATTTTATATGCCGAAAGATACTCCTGAAGAAGCGCAGCAGTATTGGGTTGAATCGATCGACACGCTTTACGCCAGCGAAGAGTGGAAAGCGGTGATGAAAAGTAACGGTCTGATTCCGTTCCATCCCAAAGCCGCTGAGTTTGAAAGTTTTGTGACCAATCAGGTTCAGGAAATTGAAGATCTGTCCCGGGAAATAGGTCTGCTGAAATGACCGGCATGGGCGATCGTATTCTGGGTTTGTTCCTGCTGGTGTTGGCGGTTGCCTATGGCTGGGTAGCGCAACAATGGCCCGAACCCTTCGGCGGTGCCGAGGGCGTAGGGCCGGAAACTTTCCCCACCATGCTGGCGATCGTGCTTGTGGTGGGCAGCCTGTATCTGATGATCAAGCCAGATGCCGATGCCAAGTGGCCTGTGGGCAGGCCAGCCCTGGAGCTGGTGATTTCAATCATCGTTCTGGTGGTTTATGCGCTGCTGCTGGAGCCGCTGGGCTTTATCATCTCCACCACCCTGGCCGTTGGTGCCTTGAGCTGGCGCATGGGCGCGCCGGTCGTCGGGTCGTTTGTAACCGGCCTGATCAGCGCCGTTGTGGTGTTTGGGTTGTTTAACTATGGGCTGTCGTTAAGCCTGCCCAATGGCTTGCTGGGAGGCTTTTGACCATGGAAACCATTGGCTTTCTGATGGAAGGGTTTGCGGTGGCGTTGACGCCGTACAACCTGATGTTTGCATTGTTCGGTGCCTTTGTGGGCACGTTGATTGGCTGCCTGCCAGGCCTGGGCCCGGCGAATGGCGTTGCCATTCTGATTCCTCTGGCCTTCACCCTGGGGTTGCCGCCTGAAACCGCGATGATTCTGCTCACATCGGTGTACGCCGGTGCGATGTACGGCGGTCGGATTTCGTCGATTCTGCTGAATATTCCGGGCGACGAGCCGGCCATGATGACCTGCCTGGATGGCTATCCCATGGCGCAAAAAGGGCGGGCGGCAGACGCTTTGGCGATATCAGCGATTGCGTCTTTTGCGGGCAGCCTGATCGGTACCATAGGGCTGATCATGCTGGCACCTGTGCTGGCACGCTTTGCGCTAACTTTCGGGCCGGCGGAGTACTTCGCACTGTTCTTGCTGGCATTCGCGACACTGGGTGGCATAACCGGCAAAAATCCGATGAAGACGGTCATTGCCGCAACTCTGGGCATTATGATCTCTACCGTGGGTATCGACATTTCCACTGGCACCCAGCGTTACACCGGCGGTGTGCTGGAGCTGTATGAGGGTATCGATTTCATTCTGGCGATTGTCGGTCTGTTTGCCATATCCGAGCTGCTGTTTTTTGTAGAAGCACGAATGGGCAAAGGCCGCAGCAAAGTGGAAATGGGCAAGCTGACGCTGACCTTTAAAGAGGTTGTGTCAACACTTCCTACCCAGCTTCGTGGTGGCTTACTGGGCTTTATCGCCGGGGTCTTGCCGGGTGCCGGTGCATCGCTAGGCAGCTTCATCAGCTACACCCTGGAAAAATCAGTGTTGGGGAAAAAAGGCCGCTTTGGCGAAGGTGATATTCGGGGCGTAGTGGCGCCGGAAGCGGGGAACAATGGTGCGGCGTCTGGCGCTTTGGTGCCGATGTTGACTCTGGGTGTGCCGGGCAGTGGTACCACAGCGGTATTGCTGGCCATGTTGATTTCCCTGAACATCACGCCAGGACCACTGATGTTCACCCAGAACGCCGACATTGTGTGGGGTGTGATCGCTGCGCTGTTGATCGGTAACGTGTTGCTGCTGGTGCTGAACATTCCGATGATCGGAGTGTTTGTGCGGCTGTTATCCGTGCCGCCGATGTATCTGCTGCCAATTGTGACCATGGTGGCGTTTGTGGGTATTTACTCCATTAGCCACAGCACCTTTGATCTGTACTTCATGATTGTGTTCGGGGTTGGCGGGTTCATTCTGCGAAAGCTGGATATTCCCATGGTGCCCATTATTCTGGGCCTGCTGTTGGGGCCTGAAATGGAGAAGAATCTGGGCCACGCGCTGATCCTCTCTGATGGCGACTGGACAACGCTCTGGTCAAGCCCTTTGGCCATCGGTTTGTGGCTGGTGGCCGGGTTGGGCCTGGTGTTGCCGACGGTGTTCGGGCCTTTGCTGCGCCGGCGTATGCGCAATGCCATCAAGGAGGGGCCGGTCAGCGATTGAGTGTCAGGTAAGCCGCTTCGGCGCATATATAGAAAATATGCACCGGGCTTTGCCCGGTGTTTTTAGTTTGAAACCCGTTAAACTTGAACGAGTTTTCTCACCGCTCAGGAATTTATGTCAGACCTTTCCCTATTCCAGTATGCCCTGATCGCGCTCATTTTCATCTGGAGTGGCTTTGTGCGCTCCGGGCTGGGCTTTGGCGGGGCGGTGCTGTCACTGCCATTTCTATTGCTGGTGAAAGACGATCCGCTGGTATTTCTGCCTATTATTGCGGTGCACCTGCTGGTGTTCTCATCGCTGACCATCTGGACGAACAATCGCCGCAGTCACAAGAAAAAAGCCGGTAAAAGTGGCCAGAAACTAACCGGCTTCGGGCCTGATGTCGACGCAGATGCGCCGGAAGGCACGGTTGACTGGCCCTATCTGTGGCGAATGCTGCGCATTATGCTGGTGCCCAAGCTGATTGGTGTGTTTGGCTTGTTTACGCTGCCACCAAATGTGCTGAGTGCAATTATCTTCGTGATTGTCGCGATTTACTCAGTGTCCTATATCATTAATCGACCGTTCCGCAGCAGTAGTAAAACCGTGGATGTGGCCCTGTTGATGGCCGGTGGATACATCAGCGGCACCTCGCTGATAGGCGCACCGCTGATTATTGCCGTTGCGGCACAGCACGTGGCACGGGAGAAACTGCGCGATACACTGTTTGGCCTTTGGTTCATTCTGGTAATGATCAAGCTGGCGGCATTCATCTGGGTCGGGCTCGACCTGCAGCTGATTCATCACCTGTGGTTGCTGCCCTGTGCAGCCATAGGGCATCTGATCGGGTTGCGTTTTCACGAGCGCATTCTGGAGGCAGAGACACCGGTGTTTTTCCGCATGTTGGGCGTGGTGCTTTTGGTGGTCAGCAGTGCCGGTATGGTGAGCGTGTTGCTTTAACAGCGACACGCTCTCGCGTTCATGCCCGGTTGATGCTCTCAGCTCTGCCAGTTCCGTGCGAAAGATTTGATGCTCAGCACTGCGGCAACAGTTAATAAACTGTATCAATCAGCCCACTGCCACGGCGGTGCATCCAGCAATCCTTGCCCTTGAATGATTGTCTCCCCAAGCTCCTTGTTCAGCGCAATAGAATTACACTCACCATCTTGCTCCAGCGTGGCAACCAACCGTGGCGCATGGGAAACCACCCAAACCTGGGTCTCCCGCGAGGCTCGGATAATCAGGCGCCCGAGGGCTGGTAGCAGGTCCGGGTGCAGGCTGGTTTCGGGCTCATTGAGCACCAGCAGGGAAGGGGGCCTGGGCGTGAGCAACGCCGCCACCAACAGCAGGTAGCGAAGCGTGCCATCTGAACGCTCTGCCTGGTTCAGGGGGCGCAAAAGTCCGTCCTGCAGAAATTGCAGTACGAAGCGGTTGCCGGAATCTGCGGTAAAGTTAATCGTTGCTCCTGGAAACGCATCCTCTATCGCGCCATACAGCGCCTGCCGGTCGCCAATCTCGTATATGGTTCGCAGTGCTGCAACCAGGCTATGGCCGTCATGATCAAGCACTGGGGTTCGTGTGCCTATCTGAGGTGTGCGAATAATAGATTGGGAATCGGTTCGGAACTGATCGTAGAAGCGCCAGTTACGGATGGTTTGTCTAACGGCATGAACCTCTGGCACCGCCACCGGGTCACTGATTTCGTTCAGAATGCTCTCGTAAGAATTGAGGTGGGCGTTATACACGACCCACTTTTGACCGGAGCGCACTTTAACCACCGGCCCGACTCGGTCGATCAGGCAGCTGCTGGGCCGGCAAACATCGCCAGCCCAGATGCATTCACGCTTTATCTCCGGGTCGAACTGAAACATGGAGGGGTCTTGGTAGCCCGCAAATCCCTGCGGCGCGGGCACCCCCATAGATATGGCGTAACCGAAATCTTCACCCACAAAACCCAATCGCAAGCGGGCGTTCTGTTTCCTGGCGGAGCCTTGAACGGGCGCGGAGCCCTCTCTCATGCCTTGGGTGAAGTTATCCGGCCCGGCCCAGATCCTGAAGAACGGTTTCAATGACCAGTGGGCTCCACAGCAGCCGGTGATGCCCCAGGCCACTCGTGCGTAGTACCTGGGCGGCTTGCCAGTTAGTAGAGATTCGTTCGCTTTCATTTGGCGCAATCGAAGTATCGTCATCGTCAATAACGATCATGCCACGCTGGGTCAGCGACCGGGATAGCGCTTCCAGATTCAGCTTATCCCAAACCGAATTCCCGAAACGCTCCTCCATTAGCCGAAGATGAACGTCGAGAACGTCCTGGCTTAACCCCCATTGCCGCCCCAGATTGTCCATCACAGCCGTTAAGCTGAGCGGGGGCGCCAACATGACCAGGTGCTGGGCATGAAGTCCGTCCTTAATTGCTCTTGCAGCCGCTATACAGCCCATGGAGTGCGCCAATATTCCGTGAACCTCGCCGACATTGTCAGCCACTTTCGCTGTGACCTCGGCCATCTCAAACAGGTCGGTACTGCTGCCCTGGGCACGCCCATGGGCTGTTGCGTCGAACAGCACCACGCGATAGCCGGCTTCTACCAACGGATTCACCCAGGCACCAAACTGGATGCCTGCGCCGGCCCAGCCATGAACGCCCAGAATGACGGGCCCCTTGCCCCAGGAATACACCGGAATGCTGTGGGCACCCTGTTGGAGCCGGGTATAGGCGTCTGTGTTGTCCAGCATATATTCATAGCGAGAGGGCATTGGCAGGCGTGATGGCCGGAATGCCATGCGATTTATCAGTTGACCTGCTTTCTGCGGTGCCACGCGAGCGTAAAGCTGCAATGCCAGTCGGGTGGCTGAAAGACCGGCACGGCGAACTGAAGGCTGTTGAGTGGTCGACGGTTGGGTGTTCAGTGGTGAGTTCATAGTGAAAGTCCTTCTTCCTGCTTTGGTTGATTACAGCTTCAGGTTAGGGCTTGCGTGCGGTCAGCAGGAGTGTCATATTCGACATATAAAATGCGAAAAGGGCCATTTTAATGTTTCATGTCGCGATTGTTGCCTTGCCGAACTGTCATGCCTCCGGTGTGCACGGAATAATGGATTTCTTTACTGTTGCCAATTTCGTTGGTAACAAACCGGCGGCTCGGCGCCAGCCGCTGTTCGATTGCCAGATAATCACCGTGGATGACGAGCCGGTGCGCGGCTACAGCGGTGCTGTGGTTACACCGACCGTTTCGCGCGGCGCCTTTCAGGCAGATTTGATTGTGGTGGGATCCTCAATGGAAGCGATTGTTGGTGCAGGTCGCCTCGATCAAGCACTGGCCCCGGCGATCCCTCTGCACGGTTGGCTCAAGGAGGCCGCGGCACGGGGTACGGTGATTGCGAGTGTTTGCACAGGCAGTTTTGTGCTGGCGGAAGCGGGCTTGCTTGACGATCAGGTGGTCACCACTCACTGGCGAGCCGCCCCAATGTTCCGCAGCCGTTATCCACACATCCGTATGGATGCGGACCAATTGCTGGTGGATAACGGCCAGATCATCTGTGCCGGCGGGGCTTCGGCGTTTGTGGATCTGTGTGTTCATCTGGTGGAAAGGTTTGCTTCGCCTTCGGTCGCTCTTGCCTGCAGCAAAATGTTGGTACTGGATGGTCGTCGAATGGAACAGACACCCTATATGGCGTTTTACAGTCAGAAGGCTCATCAGGATGAGGCCATTCGCAAGGCACAAACCTGGCTTGAAGGGCATTATGCCGATCCTGTGACCATTGATGAGGTTGCGGTCGTTGCGGGTCTTGGCACCCGTACGTTCAAGCGCCGCTTCAAGGAGGCCACCGGAGAAACACCCATTGGTTATCTGCAACACCTGCGGATTGAGGCTGCTAAACACTTGCTGGAATCCAGCCGTGAGCAAACTGCGCGTATTATCTGGAGTGTGGGTTATGAAGACGCCAGCTCGTTCCGGCGCCTTTTCAAAAGGATGGCGGGCTGCACCATGGAGCAGTACCGCAAGCGCTTCAGTTATGTATCGCTCTCTGCAGCTTAGTTGCTCACCTGCGCGTTGCGGTGTTCTACCCCTTCCGCCCCAGCCTCTCCAAAGCCATCAGCGTATCCGTGTAGTTCACAAACCGGTTCAGATACTCCGGTGACAACTTCTGCATTTCAGCCATTGCGCGGCTCACCAGTCGGTGGGCGTTTATGGGGCCGGCATCTTTTGGGGCGTGTTCGATAGCGTGGCGAATACGCTCCTGCAGCGCTTGCTCGCCCCGGCCGGCGTATACCCTGGCCATGGCTTTCAGTGGCTGGAGCCTTCCGGCTGTTGCAGTGTATTGCGTAGCGGCTGAGCCTTCCTCGGGCGTTCCGAAAACCAGCTGTTCCAGTGTTGACCGGGCTTCCGTTGAAGGTGTATCCGGTGTCTGATTCAGCCTGTCCAGCAGATCTGAAAACGGTGAGGGGGTGCGTGCTTCAATGGTTTGCGAGGGCTGGGCTGATGATGCAGATTTTGTCTGATAATCGGCGACAGCCTGCTCCAACTTCTGCCAATGCCAGCTGTGCTGCAGGCCTTTCGCGCGAAGGCGCAAAGCCAGAGCTTCCAGATAGCGGAAGCGAACCGGGTCTGCCTTGTCCGCGCCGGAGTTTCGGAGTTCTTCCAGTTGCGGGTGCAGGGGGGCAGTCTCAACTGTTGTGGTCATCAGTTCTCGGCCCCGGCGTTTGCGGGCGTTTCGGGAACCAGGGGCACGGTACTGATCTCCACGCGCCGGTTCCGGGCCCGGGATTCGGCATCCATATTCGGCACGGCCGGGTGGTGCGGGCCAAATGCGGCGGCGAATACTCGGTCGTTAGGCAGGCCAAGCTCCATTAGCGTTCGGGTGACCGTCAGTGCCCGTTGCGCCGACAGCCCCCAGTTGTCCTGGTATCGGTTGCCGCTGTGCATGGGCAGGTCATCGGTAAAGCCGCTGATCATCAACAATTCTTCGTGCTGGGCCAGGTAGGTTTGTAGCGGGGTAACGAGGGCTTCCAGCACTTCCTCGCCGTCTGCTTGCAGCTGATCCGAGTTCAACTCAAACAGCACATTGCCACTAATGCCGATGCGGCCATTCTGGAAGGTCACCAGACCTTTGGTCAGTGGATCTTCCAGTGCTTGCTCCAGAGCAATACGGCGCTGCTGCTCGGCTTCCCGCTTGGCTTTCTCTTCCTCCAGAGACTGGCTGAGTTCCACCTGAACGCCGATCACCCACACCAGTATCAGCACCAGAATGCCCACGAGAGCCGCCATCAGGTCTGAGAAAATCGCCCAGATTGGCGTGGACTGTTGTTCGCCGTCTTCCAGGTATTCCATCAGCCAGCTCCGCCGGTCTCGGCGTGGCCGGTTCGCAGGGCCGCAGCAGCATCAATTACGTCTTTCTGGGACGTGACCGAGAGGTCGATCACTTCGCGGGCCTGGGCAACGTAATAGGCCAGTTGCTCGTCGTGGCGGTTTCCGGCGCTATCCAGAGCCTTCTGGATGTTGGTCAGGCTTTCCTGCAGCTGAGTATTGGAAGCGCTGAACAGTTCCACCGCGGCCAGGAAGGCTTCGCTGAGGGCGCCCACTTCCTGGCTGCTGCCCGTGATGTTTTCGCCCAGTTTGCCGAGCTGCTGGCTTTGCTTCTGAATCAGAACATTGAAGCGTTCGCTGATCCCTGTGAGGGTATCGCCCGCGCCGCTGATCAGAGAATCCACGGCCTGGCGCTGGCTGTCTGCATTGCTGCGCTGGGATTCGAGAAGGCTGTCCAGCTCCTGCACCAGCCGCTGGCGCTCTTCCAGTAATTCGTTTTCCCGTTCGCTGTTGCGGGCCATCTCGCTTTGCAGTTGCGAGATCACCTTTGCCGCGGCTTTCGGGGTTTCCGACGCGGTTTCTATCAGGCGGGTCATGGGGGCTTCCAGGCTGGAGCCCAGTTCATTCAGGTGTTTGGTGACGGCAGTTTCCAGCTGAGCCAGCCGGTCATTGGCCGCTTCGCCGCGAGTTGCTTCTTGCTCATGAAGTTTAGTGAGTTGCTCGCTGATACGGGCAATGAGCGAATCCAGGCCTTGTTGCTGATGGGTGGTGAGTTCTGCCAGTTGCTGCCTGGTGGTAGCAGACCAGTTTTCATGAAGCTTTCCGGCACTGGACTGCAGGGTTGTCATGGCTTCGGTCACTATCGGCTCTATGCGTTCAGAACTCAGGCGAGTGCTGGTTTCCAACGCTTTTCCCAGAGACTGGGCAACAGAGTCCGCGAGGGTCTGGTAGTGATCACCAACGGTACTGTGGAACTCCTGCTGGTTGCGGGTCAGGGACTGCTCCAGTTGCCGGCCTAGCTGCTCCATGCGGGCAGTCATGGATTCCATGGCCCTGGCCATTTGGGGCAGGGCGTCGGCTTGTGATTCCAGAGCTTTGAATGCCTGTTGGCGTTGATAGTCCGCCGACAGGTGGTGCAACCGCTTGCGCAGGGTTTTATCCAGCTTGCGAGAAACCTGTAACCGTTCGCGCCGGCTCAGGGTGGAGGCCAATCCCAGCATGGCGGAGGCCGCAACGCCGGCGATGGAGGTGCCAAACGCAAGGCTTAGCCCGGCAATGGGGGCGGCGAGAGCGCCACGAATCACGCTGAGATCGGTGCTGCCGTCCAATGCAGATGCCGCACCGCTCAGGGTTACGATCATGCCGGCAAAGGTACCCAGTAAACCGAGCATCACCAGCAGGCCGACAAGATAGGGCGTTAGCTGCGGGCTGGGCAGCGCGGCAAAATGCCCATCAATCCGTTTCTGTACTGCAAACTGAACTTGCTCTGGCAGGCCAGAGAGCCAACCCTCCAGCTGTTCACGGCTCTGCGGAACACTATCAAGCCGCTCTGCAAGCTGCCGGGTGGTGCGGCGGAACCCCATCAATTCAACAAAGCCCAACCCGTACACCAGGGCAATGATGGCGGTAACGGACAGGGCCAGAAGGTCGGAGCCAAGAAAGCGCTGGCCAATCCATGCCGCTACGGCCAGGCCTATGGCAAAAGCGAAAATGAAGAAAAGTCTGCTCATGGAGAATTCGTTACCTCGTTGTGGCAGGCCTCAAGCAACCCCAGCACCGGCTCCAGCCGAACATCCAGTTCAGCAAGTAAAAGATTCTGCGCTTCCTCGCAGTAACGGTGGAGCCGGTCACCGGGCGCACAGCCGGTTTCCTGGGAGGCTTCAGAGGGTGTCTGTTGTGTCTGGGATAGTGCCGGGAATAGTGCCTGGAATCGCTGCTCCAGCACTTTCGGAATATGGGCGAAACTTTGGCTGGAGTATCCGGCCATAGCCTGGTCAAACGCGGAATCCAGTTCGGCCAGCCGGGCCAGGTTCTGGTTGTGGTCTTTCATCACCTTGCGGGTTTTGTCTCGAAGCTGGCGGCTGGCGGCGACAACTCTGCGCTGCAGGGTGAGCCATGCGTTCAGATACGGCTCGAAATCCACGCTCTCGGTGGGCTCAACTTCGCTACCGTAGCTGCTGATTTTGCGTATCAGCGCCCTGCGAGTGTTGGCCAGTTCCTGGGTTACCCGTTCAATAGCCGGCCCTTGGTTCATGCCGGATTGGCGCGTTCGAAAGGCAATTGCCGAATCCAGAGTCAGCGTGTTCGAAAGCCCGAACAGGCGTCCCAGCCGTTCACCGCAACAAGGCAGTGGGCCGTCCGCAAGTGGCGCTCCGGATTGGGCTAGCAGTTGCAGCAACTTATGCTGCGGAACCCCGGCAGAGTGTGAGGGTGTTTGAGTCATCGAATAATCGCGCACAGGTTGGACACCAGTGAGAATTCCGGGCTTTCAGGGGCAACTATTCTAAAGGGTATGGGGTGTGAATGATAATGACTGAGTTGTCAGGGCAGCTTGAGCAGACGCCTTTGGTCGTCAATTAGTTTTTGATAGGGATGGCACTCCGGATCTCAATCAGATTGTGATCTGTCGCGGCGCGTTATTGTGCCTCCAGAACTTTTTTCCGAATACGTGATAGTCGATCCATCATCTCATCGAGTTCCGCGTTGCCGGCTTGGCCACTGTGATACCGAAGCCAAGCCTCGAAGTGTTCGAATGGCTCCCCAAATGACTTCGAGTTGCTCAGATAGTAGCTATTCATATGCAGGATCCAACAGCTTATTATAATGGGGAACGAGTAAATCCAGATGCTAAACCCGGCATGGTTATATCGGGACCAGAATACTCGATCATCTGCATGTTTATCACAGATAGCGATGGCGGTTTTGTCAAAGAAAGCGAGTGCCTCAAAAACTTTATAGATTTCTTCTTTGTGGTCAGCCGATAAAGCCTGCGCAGTTGATTTGATAGCAGACGGGAAATCGTCGGCCATTTGTTCCATTTTAGTGACAAAGATGTCCCATGGATCGTCGTTTAACGGCAGTCTTTCTTTCGAATGGGAGGCCTCCAGGCAGTTTTTGTATGCTTCCTCCAAGTGATTGTTGAGAGGGCCTATTGAGGCGAAAACGATATTAATATCCGGGGCGGATGAGCAAAGGTCGTGTGCATGTTCAACTTTGTCCCTGTTAACCTTTTCACTAAGTTGGTTCAAGGCCAAATATGCGGCCATGAGTACCGATACCATGATGGCCAGCGGAGAAAGGAATTCGCTTAAGTTGGCTGCCCACACTGGAGGGTTGAAGTCAGTTATGCAAAAGTTTTCGCTGATTGCGAATACAACGGTTTGAGTGAACGTTACAACTAACAGAATCGCTGCAACCCAAACAAATCCGAGAATAAGTTTGGATTGCTTTCGAAGGCGGTTTTGTTGAACAGATCCGCTATCGAACTTCGCTTTGAGTAAATGAATTCTGGCAGAAATGTTCTCGTTGACCTTATCCATTAGACTACATCCTGTTCGTGTACCCATAAGCGCAGGGATTGGTAGCTTTGGAAATTTGATTTCCCAAACCTTTATAGAGTGTAGTGTTCAACTAAATTTGGGTGCCAGTTAAGAGACTAGTTCAGTTCGTGGGTACTACCCCGGCAGGAAAGGTTGCCGACCATATTTCAGAATAAAAAAAGGGCGCTTTAATGAAAGCGCCGCTGATTGCTTAACTAGCCTGTCCGATCACCGCTTGGCCATCACGGTTTCAAGTTCATCGGCGCCACCAATCAGTTGGCCGTCGATAAATACCTGAGGGGTTGTGCCTTTGCCAGTTACTGCCTGCAAGGTGCTGTATGACAGGCCGCCGGCGCCCAGAGTTATCTCTTCATACTTGTAGCCCTTCTTCTGTAGCAGCGTTTTGGCGCGAGTACAGTGCGGGCATCCGGGCTTTGTGAATATGCTTACCCGTGCCGGTAAGGTCACATCCGGCTTGATGTAATGAAGCATTGTGTCGGCATCGGATACTTCAAATGGGTCGCCAGGTTTGTCCGGTTCAATGAACATTTTTTCGATGGTGCCGTTTTTGACCAGCATTGAATAACGCCAGCTGCGATCACCAAACCCTATTTCGCTCTTGCTGACCAGCATGCCTATTTCACGGGTAAAATCGCCGTTGCCGTCAGGAATAAACTCGATGTTGTCAGCGTGCTGATCTTCAGCCCATGCCTGCATGACGAACGGGTCGTTTACCGACAGGCAGATTACCCGATCTACACCCAGCTCTTTGAAAACCGGCGCCAGCTCGTTGTAGCGCGGTAAATGCGTGCTTGAACAGGTAGGTGTAAACGCGCCCGGCAAGGCGAACACAACGACTGTTTGATCGGTAAACAACTCGTTGCTGGTTACCGATTTCCACTCGTTATCACGGCGAATGGGAAACGTAACCTGAGGGACTTTCTTACCTTCCGATGAACTTAACATTTTAAACTCCTTGGAGTTCGTGGGTGTCTCTTCGAACATGAGACTGTATCGCAATCAAACCTCACTGGACACTGTATTCAGTCCGGGGAGACATACCAGGGCAGGCCCAGCCGTTCGCTCCGCTCCAGCTCCGCGATCACCTGGGCCCCAAGCAACAGGATAATGGATGCGATTTCCAGGCTGATCAGTATCACAATGATCGTGGCCAGTGACCCGTAGATTGCGTTTACGAAGGATATATTGAGGAAGTAGTACATCAGCAGCAAGCGGGTAGTTTCCCAGAGAATGGCCGCAACCAGGCCACCCACCAAGGCTCTCCGTGGAGAGATGCGCACAATGGGCAAAACCTTATAGATAGCGCTGAACAGAACAAACACACCAATGAAACTGATCAGGTACAGAGTTAGCCCCGGGGCTTCGTAAAGTGCGTTGATTACGCTGAACAGCAGGGTCAGGGCCAGCAGGCCGGCGCCCAGTACGAGGATGAAAGCGTAGGGTAGAAAGGCCGACACCCAGAAGCTGCGACGTGGGTTTTCTGGCCGGTGGAAGATGATCGCAATGGAATCTTCCAGCATACGGAAAGCAAACGAACTGAAGAACAGCATCACTGGCAAGCCGACAATACCGATGATGTCCCTTGATTCCATAAACGCCCTTACCGCATCCAGCAGCAGGCCGGCGTTGGCCGGGGCAAAGTGCTGTGCCTGCACTGCCATGACTTCCAACAGTTGCTCTTCGTTTACCACGCGGGTAAGCAATACCGCCAGCAGAGCAAGCATTGGCACCGCCGACAGCAGCACGTTGTAGCCAACCCCGCCCGCCAGCAGTACCCCATGATTGCGCAGAAAGTTGCGTAAAACCCGGTGGGAGAATTGCAGAAGCTGCCGAGCCGGGCCTATAGGTGGCTGCGATTTATCGGTTTTGCCTGTCATTCGGTGAACCTTGTCGAAACTACGAACTCCTGGGACCGAAAAGATACCAGATGATCAAGCCGACCAAGGGGAAGAAAACCAGCACGATGATCCAGAACACTTTGGCAAGCGTGCCTGCTCCGCTTTTGGTAACGCTAATGATGGCCAGGATAACGATGATCAGCCAAATCAGACTCAGCAGGCCGCCGAAGACATTGCCTACACTGCTGAACAAACTATTCATGTAATTCTCCTGGCGAAAGCGGAACCGGGTGATCCTGCTGCGGACAGCAGAGCGAAAGGCTGAGCCATTCAATTGACCTGTCAGGTTAATACAAGCATAGGGTCCGGGGTTGTGCAAACAATGCGGAGAGCGCGCGCTGGGCCGGTGCGGGTATGGTCAGCGTGTTGCTTTAAACGCTGGATGAAACAAAATCCAACCCGTGCTGTCCAATCGTTCACATTTCGACTGGAAGGAATGCAACATGGCCAGGCTTTTCGCACTCGTGACTGTCATTCTGCTTTTTACCAGCAGCGCCCTGGCATCGGAGCCGCCTGTTTACACCGGGCTGCTAAGCAACACCGCCGTTGGTGGGTACGACACGGTAAGCTATTTCGAAGCAGAGGGCCCCGCCGAGGGCTCCACCAGGCACACAATCGAGTATAAAGGCGCTACCTGGCGGTTCGCGAACGCCGAAAATCTTGCGCTCTTCAAAGAAGATCCAGAGCGCTACGCACCAGCGTATGGTGGCTATTGTGCCTGGGCTATAAGTCAGGGCACCTTGACCAAAGGCGACCCGAAACACTGGTCTGTCAGAGACGGGCGACTGTACCTGAATTATAGCAAATCAGTGCACGATCAATGGTTGGAAGATCCTGAAGGCTTTATTCGTCTGGCGAATGAAAAATGGCCAAAGATACTGGAATAGGAGTTCCGGTTTCCAATAGAGGAGGCATGCATGAAGTACATTTTCGAAGTGCGTATCAAGGAGGGCTATGCCGCCGAAGATTACGCGGATGCCTGGGTGCGGGCAAGCGAGTTGATCCAGCGTGCACCGGGTGCGCAGGGAACGGAATTGCACCGCAAGATTGGTGATCCGGATACGCTTATCGCCATTGCCCACTGGGATAGCAAAACCAGCCGGGATGCGATGGAGGCAAAGCACAATCCCGACGTGGCTGCGATTATCCGCAGTGCCGCGCCTTTTTGTGAAATCCGGCCCCTTGGCGAGTTTGAAGATCCGGAATGGGTGGTTAACCCGCCAGATTACCGGTACTAATCCGTGACAATTTGCACTGTGTTTTCCTTGGTCTAAGGTGGAAAAAGAGGTTACTGCCCTCCCATATCAGGATCCCTCCCATGCGCCACCCGTTTCAGAACGCTTTTAACCTTCACCGCCACGAAGTCCTGCCGGTTTTTGTGGCAGTGTTGTATTTTTTCTGTGTACTGACTGCACTGATGGTGCTGCGCCCCGCCCGGGAGGCGCTTGGCATTCAGGGTGGCATCGACACGGTTCGCTGGCTGTTCATTGGTACCGCAGTGGTTACTCTGGCCGTTAACCCGGTGTTTGGCTGGCTGGTCAGTAGATTGCCCCGGCGTATGTTCATCTCTGCAACTTATCTGTTTTTCAGTGCCAGCCTGCTGGTTTTTTACGGCCTGATGACGCTGACGCCCAATGTGATCGGTGTAACCACCGGCCAGGTTTTTTACGTATGGTTCAGCGTGTTCAATCTGTTTGTAACCATGGTGTTTTGGGCGCTGATGGCGGATCGTTTTTCGTTTGATCAAGGCAAACGGTTCTTCGGTTTGATCGCGGTTGGAGGCACCTTGGGCGCCATTTTCGGGCCCTGGTTAGCGGGGCGTCTGGCCCAGCCGCTGGGCACACCGGCGCTGCTGCTGGTGGCCACCGGCTTTCTGGTTCTGGCGCTGGTTGCGGCCCTGGTTCTTACCCGCCTGCAGCCTCATTCGCCGTCGCAACGCCAAAGCCCGGAAGACCCGCTCCCGGTGGACGAGCATGCGCGCATTGGCGGCAGTGCCTGGGAGGGGCTGCGGGCGGTGTGCCGTTCCCGTTACCTGATGGGCATTGCCGCCTATGTGGTGATTCTTGCCGTGATGGCCACCTTCATCTACTTCACCCGGCTACATATGGTGGCAGCCATGGGAGAAAGTACCGACCTGCGCACCACACTGTTTGCCCGCATTGATCTGATAACCCAAATCGCCACTCTGGTGATGCAAGCGCTGGTTGCGGGCCATTTGATGAAGCGCCTCGGGGTCTCGGTGACCTTGGCGTTGCTGCCGCTGACGGCTGCGCTGGGCTTTGTTGGCCTTGCGATGGTGGGGTCTTTTGCGGCATTGGTAGTATTCGAGGCCTCCTTCAGGGCTGTGCAGCGCGCGCTGATGCGTCCTGCCCGGGAAACCCTGTATACCGTTGCCAGTCGTGAGGAAAAATATAAGGCCAAGGCGTTTATCGATACCTTTGTTTATCGCTCCGGTGATGTGGTTGGCGCCCAGACAGAAGGTCTTCTGGCCCGTTTGGGAATGGGCCTGGCGGGCATTGCCGCGGTTGCGGTTCCACTTGCCCTGATGTGGGCGGTTCTGGCCTTCTGGCTTGGCCGGTCCCAGAAACAAAAGGCGCTGGTTTATGAACGAACCAGTGCAGAACAAGAAAGGAGAATGCCATCATGATATCCCGTCGCACCTATCTCAAACTCGCCATGGCGGCCGGCGCCAGCCTTGCTATAAGACCTGGCCTGCTGTGGGCAGAAGATCGCAAACTGGAACTGATCACCCGCCCCATCCCTTCCACAGGCGAGCGCCTGCCGGGTGTCGGCCTGGGCAGTTCCGCAAGCTTCTCCAGTACCGCCCGACGCGAGGATTTTGAGGCCCTGCGGGAAGTGCTGGCTGCGCTGGTTAAAGAGGGTGGTTCGGTATTTGACACGGCACCGAGCTACGGCGCGTCTGAAGAAGTCGCCGGGCAAATCGCCAACGAACTGGGCATCGTCGACAAGTTATTCTGGGCGACCAAACTGAACGTGGCCGGCTGGGGTGGCCGTACCGCTAACATGGACGACGCCCGGGCCCAGGTAGAAACTTCCTTTGAGCGGATCGGCAAAAATCCCATTGATCTGATCCAGGTGCACAACATGGCGGACATTCCCAACCAGCTTGGCCTGTTAAAGGAGCTTCGGACCGACGGCCGGGTACGCTACATAGGGGTGACGACCACTTTCCAGCGCCAATATGAGGGCCTGGAAAAGGTGATGAAAAACGAGCCCATTGATTTCATCGGCGTTGATTACGCCGTCGACAACCTGGCCATGGAAGAGCGCATTTTGCCCCTTGCCAAAGACAAAGGCATTGCGGTGCTGATATACGCGCCGTTTGGCCGTTCACGCCTGTGGGACAAGGTGAAAGGCAAGGAACTGCCGGATTGGGCGGCAGAATTTGATGCCCACTCCTGGGCCCAGTTCTTCCTGAAATTCGTGCTTTCACACCCCGTGGTGACGGCCGCTACACCCGCGACCAGCAAAGCCCGCCACATGATCGACAATATGGGCGCCGCCATGGGTGCGCTGCCAGATGAGGAACTGCGCAGGCGTATGGTTACTCATATTGAGAGCCTGTAAAATCCTGACGGCACTCCTGGTCGGTCGCGGCCTAAACTATGCATAGTGGTGTATTAAACGCATGAGTATTGAACAACCGAATTATCCATTGCACGGAATTACGCTTGAGAGCGTTGTGACAAGGCTGCAAGAACACTACGGCTGGGAAGGGTTGGCCCAGCGAATCGACATAAAATGTTTTAAAAACGACCCGTCGATCAAGTCTTCGTTGAAGTTTCTACGTAAAACCCAGTGGGCCCGGGATAAGGTTGAAGCTCTGTATATCTCAACCTTTGTGTAAAAGACCGGAACAGGTTGGTTTACGATATTCAGACTCAAGGATTCGGTATCTAACTCCCGGACCAACCGACGAGAATCGGAACATACACGATCAGTAAAAGGACGCTGATCAAGGTTAGCAAGTACGGAACGATTGCTCGTGTGATGCGCTCCAGAGGCAGTTGCGTGATTGAGGAGGCCACGTAAAGGTTGATTGCCACCGGCGGGGTGATCATGCCGATTGCCAATCCCACAACGATGACAATGCCGAAATGAATCGGGTCGATTCCCAGCTGGAGTACCAGCGGCAGCAAAACGGGTGTCAGGATGATCAAGGCGCTGGCGGTTTCGATGAACACGCCAGTCAGCAGGATTATCCCCACGACCAAGAGCATGATCACGTAAGGGTTGGTGGAAATAGAGAGCACGGCTTGCGCAATGGCGCCGGGCACCTGCCAGCTTGAGAGCGTCCAGCTCAGCACCGCCGAAGTGGCGATCACCAGCATGATCACTGAGGTGGTAATGGCTGAGCGAATGAGGATGCGATACACATCGCCAAGTTTTAGGTCGCGATAGATGAACAGCGAGACCAGCAGAGCGTAATTGACTGCCACTACAGCCGCCTCGCTGGGTGTGAAGATGCCCGAAAATATACCCCCCAGAATGATCACCGGGGTCATCAATCCCCAACTGGCGCTTTTCAGCGTACGCCAGATGGTGGCGAGGGAGAGCGGTGTGCCTTTGGGGTATTGGCGCTTATAGGCCTGGGTAATGGCAATCGCCATCAACCCCAGCCCCATAGCCAGCCCCGGCAGAAAGCCGTTCAGGAACAGCTCGGTTACCGACTGCTGGGCAATCACTGCATAGATAATCATGGGCACCGAAGGCGGGATCACCACGCCAAGGGTGCCGCTTGCGGCAATTAAACTCGCGGCAGACGCAGGGTCGTAGCCTTTCTTGCGCAATTCCGGCACCAGGCTTGATCCTACCGCGGCGGTAGTTGCCGCTCCGGAGCCTGAAATCGCAGCGAAGAACATTCCCGCCATTACCGAGACCAGCGACAAACCACCACGCAGAAAGCCGAACAGGGAGTCGGCGAAGTTGACCAGCCTTTCGCTTACTTTGCCTTGGGCCATCAGGTCGCCGGCCAGAATGAACATGGGAATGGCCACCAAGGCGAACGAATTGATGCCCTGAAACATCTGCTGGGTGACCACCATCAAAGGCACCCCGGCCTGGCTCAGCGCAACCATAGTGCTGGCACCTATCGCCAGAGCAATGGGCACACCCAGCAGCATGAGCCCGAAGAACAGGCCGAATAGAAGCAGCGTCATGGAGCAGAATCCTCAACACGTTCGCCGTCCACTATCAGCTCCACTACGTCTACCAGGGCATACCAGCACATTATGACCGCGCTGAGCGGAATCACGGCGTAAACGTAGGTCATGGAAAGTCGCAATGAGGCGGATTTCTGAAAACTCTGAACTTGCATATAGCGATAGCCGATCACCACCAGTGCCACCAGAAAGGCCAGCACAGCCAGCGTAGCGAGAATGCGCGCGGCTTGTCGCAGGCGCACGGGCAGGGCATCCACAGCAAAGGTTACGGCGATATGCCGGCCACGCTGAAAAGCCAGAGTGGCTGCCAAAAAGGTGATCCACACCAGCAAAAAGCGACTGACCTCTTCAGTCCAACCGACCGCGCTGAACAGAACCCTGGAGACAATCTGCAGGGTAATTACCCCGATCAGTGCCGCCATGGCAGCGAAAACCACGGGCTGGAGGATTGCGTCCAGCCCGCGCTCAATACGCTTTAGCGGCTTCAGCAGCGATTGAGTTGCTGTCGTCACTTACTTGAGCGCCTCCTGAATGCGCGGCAGGTAATCACCGAACTGTTTGCCGTATTGTTCGTACACCGGCTCTACTGCAGACTGGAAAGCTTCCATATTCGGTTCATCATTGATCTGCATGCCAGCTGCCCGCAGTTCCGCCAGTTGCTTGGATTCCATTTCGGCGTTTACCTGGCGCTCATGCTCGGCGGCTTCCTGGGCGGCTTGCTTCAACACATCCTGAGCCGCGTCCGGAAGCTTGTTCCAGGCGGGCATGCCCATAACAAAGATTGCCGGGGCATAGGTATGGCGCGAGAGAGTCATATAATTCTGAGTCTCATTGAGCTTGAAGGAGTGAACCACGTTGACCGGATTTTCCTGCCCGTCAATGGTGCCTTGCTGCATGGCGGTCAAGGCTTCTGTCCACGCCATTGGAATGGCGTTAGCGCCTAATGCACGGAAGGTGTCCACATACACAGGGTTTTCCATCACACGAATGCGCAGGCCATCCAGATCTTCGGGAGTGTTGACCGCCCGCTCGCTGTTGGTCAGGTTGCGAAAGCCGCGTTCCGCATAGGCCAGGCCTTTCAGGTTAACTTCGGAGAGCTTGTCGAGCAGTTCCTGGCCGATAGGCCCGTCGAGCACGGCATAAGCTGCTTGCGGTGAAGGAAACAAAAACGGCAGCTCGAAAACCGCCATTTCTTCGACAAAGTTGGCCACCGGGCCGTTGGTGATCACGCCCATATCGACGGTGCCGATCTGCATACCTTCCAGCAAGGTGCGCTCGTCACCCAGTGAGGCGTTGGGATAAAGCTCAATGCTCACCGCACCTTCGGTGCGCTCTGCGACCAAATCCTGAAATTTGACGGCGGCAATATGGAAGCCATCCTGCTCGTTGACCACGTGTGCCAAGCGCAGAGTGACAGGGTCCATATCGGTAAAGTCGGATGCAAAAGCTGTGCTGGCCAAAGCCAGCGAAATGCTGAGCGTCAGCGTATTCAAAGTGAGCTTTTTCATTGTAATTTTCCTTGATGAATCAGGCGATAACGCAGTCTAAAAAAGCACTCCCGCTAAAAAAGGGAAGGGACTTTCGAGCTTAGTTGATTTCAAACAGAAAATCGATTGGCAGAAGGTGATCTTGAAACGGGTTGCCGGGTGCCTGGCTCATGGTAATTGTCGCCGGCTCCCGGTGCGCCATTTCAGGTCTGCTAAGACAATACAATCAGATGGTTCGGCAGTTCATCTTTTTGGCGAGTGGCGGGAACCTTGGTTTTCAGGTGTGTGCCACAGGCTTCGATGCAGGTAATAAAGCCCTGTAGCGTCTCACCCTGTTTCACCTGCTCCGTGAACGTCGCAACGATGGCTTCCCAGGCGCCATTGTCTATTTCGCTGGATATGCCCCGGTCCACCAGAATCTCGACGTAACGCTCGGCTTCAGAAACGAAGATCAGCATGCCGGTGGCACCTGCCGTGTGGTGCAGGTTCTGCTCCAGAAACTGGCGACGGGCCAGGTTGGAGGCGCGCCAGTAGCGCACGGAGCGAGGAATCAACCGCGTATTGATGCCGGGTATCCGGAACACAAGGCTGAGCAGGATAAATACGCCCCACTGGCCGAGCAGCAACATGTCTGCGGCCAGCCAGCCGGTAAAGTAATTGACGATGCCGGGCACCAAAAGCGCGATGAGCCCGGCCCAGAGAAGAGGGATATAGGCGTAGTTATCGGCTTGTGCCGTCAGCACAGTAACCACTTCAGCGTCTGTTTCCCGCTCGACCGCGCTGATGGCCGCCGCGACCTGTTCCTGTTCTTGCTTGTTCAATAATGTCATGGGTTATCGCTTCTTGATTAAGTTGTAGGCAGTTTTTTCGGTGAGTGCTTTGCTGTTACCAGCCACCGGAAGCACCTCCGCCGCCGAAGCCACCGCCTCCGCCGCCAAAACCACCACCACCGAAGCCGCCGCCCCGGCCACCCATGCTTGCGCCAAGCAACGCACCACCCAGTAGCGCAGCGCCACTACGCCCGCCACGCCCCCGGCCACCGCCAATGAAGTAAATCACGGCCATTATGATGAAGAAAAACAGTGATACGAGGGAGAGGTTCGGCTTTTCCTGAGGCCCGCGGTTAGTCCGGCTCGGTACCGCCAGGGGCTCGCCACCCAAAACCTGCACCATGGCCGCAGCGCCGTCACTAATACCCTGTTCAAACTGCCCCTGCTTGAATGCAGGCGTAATAATCTGATTGATGATAGTGGCTGATGCCGCATCGGTGAGACGGCCCTCCAGTCCATAGCCCACTTCAATCCGAATCTTGCGTTCTTGCTTGGCAACGATCAGCAGAGCGCCGTTGTCCTCGCCTTTCTGGCCGATGCCCCAATGCCGGCCCAGCTGGTACCCGTAATCTTCAATGGCGTAGCCCTGAAGATCAGGCACGGTAACCACGACAACCTGTTCCGTGGTTGCCTGTTCGTGCGCCTGGAACATTTGGGTAATCCGGGTTTCGGTGGCCGGGCTCAGCATCCCGGCCTTGTCCACCACACGGCCACTCAGTTCCGGGAACTCCGGGGCGGACTGAGCCAGGGCCGCTGATACCGGCAGCACGATCAGAGCAAGGAGGGCCGCAATGGAATAAAACGCAGAGCGGAACGCAGACTGGCGCGAAGAAAACTGCATTTAAAACGTCACCGTGGGCGCTTCATCGGCGTTTTCTGCGGTGGCCTCGAAGTTTTCACGCAGCTCCATATCGCTGTAGAGAATGCTGTGCCAGATTTTACCGGGGAAGGTGCGGATCTCGGTGTTGTAGCGTTCGACCGATTGAATGAAGTCGCGCCGGGCCACGGCTATCCGGTTTTCAGTGCCTTCAAGCTGTGATTGCAGCGCAAGAAAGTTCTGGTTCGATTTCAAATCCGGGTAACGTTCGGAAACCGCCATCAATCGGCTCAATGCGCTGCTGAGTTCTCCCTGCGCCTGTTGAAACTGCTGGAGTTTCTGCGGGTTGTTCAGAATGCTCTCGTCAACCTGAATGGAGGTCGCCTTGGAGCGGGCCTCGATGACCGCCGTCAGTGTCTCTTTTTCCTGGGCAGCAAAGCCTTTGACGGTTTCAACCAGGTTAGGCACCAGATCTGCGCGGCGCTGATACTGGTTTTCAACCTGCGACCAGGCGGACTTAACCTTTTCGTCGTAGGTGGGAATGTTGTTGATGCCGCAACCGGTCAGAAGAAATGCCAGCATGAGCAGCGCAGCCAGTTGCCGCATTGAGCGCAGGGAGGTGAGGGTTGGCAATGTTTTCATGGTGTCGGGATTCCCTGAAGATGAACAAGGCTCTTGAGCCAAGAGCCACGAATGTGTGAAAGGGTCTCACACTCAGCCACTTCAATACAGCCCGCCCCATATCCTCTCCCCAACCAGCTTGCGCCATTGTGGGGCGCCGCTCATTCGACTGCACGTTTTTGGGTCCACCGCTGCCTGCTATGGGCCGCAAGGTGTTTCGGATTTTTGATGTAACCATTTGAATAAAAAGCAAGTTATTCAGGTCTGGAACGGCTCGTGCAGTGGTGGCTTGTGTTACTACGAATTGCACAGGCAAAACCACCATGATGGACATCATCGCCGGCACAACCCGCCTGGACATGATCAAGGTGTAACTCGGGGAGGAGGCGTGATGCTCAGGATCGACAGGCTCAACCACTATTACGGCAAGAACCACATTCTTTGGAATCTGGAACTTGACGTACCCCGGGGACAGTGCACCTGTGTGATGGGCCGTAATGGGGCGGGGAAAACCACGCTGATGAAATGCATCGTGGGCGCGGAACCTGTGAAAAGCGGCTCCCTCGCGTTTGCCGAAGGCGTGGAACTCACTCAAAAGAACATCGAAGACCGCGCCCGCCTCGGCATTGGCTACGTACCCCAGGGCCGGCAGATCTTCCCGATGCTGACCGTGGAAGATAACCTCCGTTCCGGCCTGGGTCTGCGCCAGAGCGACAGCAAGATAATCCCCGCGCGAGTCTACGAGCTGTTTCCGGAATTGAGGGAAATGCGCCACCGCCGGGGCAGCGAGCTTTCCGACGGCCAGCAACAACAACTCGCCATTGGCCAGGCTCTGGTGATCGAACCCCGCCTGCTGATCCTCGACGAACCGGCGGAAGGCCTTCAGCCCAACATCGTCGCCCGGATTGGCAAGGTTATCCGCAAGCTGATAGAGGAAGACGGCCTCACCGTGTTGCTGGCGGAGCAAAAGCTGCCTTTTGCCCGCAAATACGCTGACCGCTTTGCCATCCTTGATCAGGGGCGACGAGTGGCCGAGGGTGACATTGCAGGCCTGACCGATGAGCTTATTGAGAAGCACCTTACGGTATGACGGTTTTCCAGCAGATAGAGCCATTCCATAAACCTGGCCAGGACTCCGGGCATCGCTTTGATCAGGAGCGGCGCTGGGGTGCCAGTTTGTCTCTGGGTTTTGAAGCAAGACACGACGCGAGCGAGAAACCGAAAGGCGAAGAGAGGGAAAAGCCGGTAACCCGCCTGACGCGCCGAAAACACCATGGCCCGTTAAGGGTGCAGCGGCCGTTCTACCCGGAAGGGCGCCACGGCTGCTGCCACGTGTACCTGTTGCACCCGCCCGGCGGGCTGGTCAGCGGTGACGAGCTTCGTATTGATGCCTCGGTGGCTAAAGGTGCGCACGCGCTGCTAACCACCCCCGCTGCGGCCAAGCTATATAAGGCTGACAGCCACGGTGTGGCCTGGGGGCAGCACACCCGCCTGCAGGTCGCGAACAACGGCATTCTCGAATACCTGCCACAGGAAACCCTCGCGTTCGACGGCTCCAGGGGCGAACAGACCACATCCATCGAACTGCAAACCGGTGCCAAATGCCTGGGCTGGGAGGTTCTCGCACTTGGCCGCCCGGCCAGCAAGTTGCCATTCGTATCCGGCTATCTGGAGCAGCGATTCAGTCTTCTGATGAACGGTCGCCCTTTATGGTTCGAACGCCAGCTCATGGACCCGCACCACCCCAGATTCAAAGGCCACTGGGGGCAGGGCGGTGCCACTGTGCAAGCCACACTCTGGGTTGTGGGGCTGGAAGACGAAGCCGCCGCGATCGAGGAACTCAGGGCGACTCTTCCCGCCAACCACCGATGGGCCGTCACCCGCCGCCGGGGCGTGGTGCTGCTGCGCTACCTGGGGCAGGAAAGAAACGAAGCCTGGGCGTTATGCCAGCAAGCCTGGGAACTACTCAGGCCAAGACTCACCGGCCAGCCGGCCAGCGTTCCCCGCATCTGGCTGACCTGAACACTATTCGAATTGCGTAGCGATAAACGGAGTGACAGGACATGGAATTAACGCCCAGAGACAAAGACAAACTGATGCTGTTTACCGCCGCTCTGCTGGCTGAACGCCGCAAGGCCCGCGGCCTGAAACTGAACTACCCGGAAGCCATTGCTCTGATCAGCGCTGAGATCATGGAAGGCGCCAGAGCAGGGCTGTCCGTTGCAGAGTTGATGAGCAGCGGCGCAGAGATTCTGACTCGCGACGACGTAATGGATGGCATCGCAGACATGATTCCGGAAGTGCAGGTAGAAGCCACCTTCCCGGATGGCACCAAGCTCGTCACCGTTCACAACCCAATTGTATGAGGGGCGCCCCATGATTCCCGGAGAGTACCAACTCAAAGACGGCGACATTGAACTCTGCGCTGGTCGCCCGCGCATCACGCTGGACGTTGCCAACACCGGTGATCGCCCGGTTCAGATCGGCTCGCACTACCACTTCGCCGAAGCAAATCCGGCCCTGACGTTTGATCGTGCCCAGGCAAAAGGCTACCGCCTGGACGTGGCGGCGGGTACGGCCATCCGTTTCGAGCCGGGCCAGTCGCGGCAGGTCACGCTGATTCCCTTTGCGGGCGGACGTGAGATTTACGGTTTTCGGGGCGATGTAATGGGCAAGCTGGAGGCGCAGAAATGAAGATCTCAAGGCAGGCCTATGCTGACATGTACGGCCCCACCGTCGGCGACCGTGTAAGGCTGGGCGACACCGAGCTGTGGATTGAAGTAGAAAAAGACGCCACCCATTACGGCGACGAAGTGAAATTCGGCGGCGGCAAGGTTATCCGCGATGGCATGGGCCAGAGCCAGCGTTGCGACGATGCGGTGATGGACACAGTGATCACCAACGCGCTGATTCTGGATTGGTGGGGCATTGTGAAAGCCGACGTCGGCCTGCAGAAAGGCCGCATCGCCGCCATTGGCAAAGCCGGCAACCCGGACACCCAGCCAGGGGTGGATATCGTTATAGGCCCGGGCACCGAAATCATTGCAGGCGAGGGCAAAATCCTCACCGCCGGCGGTGTTGACCCCCACATCCACTTCATCTGCCCGCAGCAGGTGGAAGAAGCCCTTATGAGTGGCATTACCACCATGCTTGGCGGCGGCACTGGCCCTGCAACCGGCACCAACGCAACCACCTGCACACCCGGTGCCTGGCACATGGGTAAAATGCTCCAGGCTGTGGACAGCCTGCCCATGAACATCGGTTTTCTGGGCAAAGGCAACGCCAGCTTGCCGGAAGCACTGGAGCTGCAGATAAAAGCAGGTGCCATCGGCCTCAAACTCCACGAAGACTGGGGCACCACCCCGGCCAGCATCGACAACTGCCTTGCAGTGGCGGAACAGTACGACGTACAGGTAGCCATCCATACCGATACCCTGAACGAATCCGGCTTTGTGGAAGATACCCTGGCCGCGTTCAAAGGCCGCTGCATTCACACCTTTCACACCGAAGGTGCCGGAGGTGGCCACGCGCCGGATATCATCACCGCCTGCTCCAAAGACTACGTGCTGCCATCTTCCACCAACCCCACGCGGCCCTACACCGTAAACACCATCGACGAGCACCTGGACATGTTGATGGTGTGCCACCACCTGGACCCCAACATTCCGGAAGACGTTGCCTTCGCCGACTCCCGCATACGCCGGGAAACCATAGCGGCAGAAGACATCCTTCACGACATGGGTGTGATCTCCATGATCTCCTCTGACTCACAGGCTATGGGCCGGGTAGGGGAGGTGATCTGTCGCACCTGGCAAACCGCGCACAAGATGAAAGTACAGCGCGGCCTGCTGCCGCAAGATGAAAGCCTGGGCGCCGACAACTTCCGCGCCAAACGCTACATCGCCAAGTACACCATCAACTCTGCCATTACCCACGGCATCGCGCACGATGTGGGCTCGGTGGAAGTAGGCAAGCTGGCGGATCTGGTGTTGTGGAACCCGGCATTTTTCGGCGTAAAACCCGCCTGCATCATCAAGGGCGGCATGATTGCCGCCGCGCCCATGGGCGATCCCAATGCCTCGATTCCCACGCCGCAGCCTGTGCACTACCGCACCATGTTCGGTGCCTTTGGTAAAGCCGCCAGTGCCACCCGCCTGACCTTTGTCAGCAAGGCCGCGCTGGAAGCCGGCATTGGCAAAGAACTGGGCCTGGACAGCACGCTCTCCGCCTGCACCAACGTGCGGCAAGTCCGCAAAAGCGACATGAAACTGAACGACGCCTGCCCACACATCACCGTAGACCCGCAAACCTACGAAGTGCATGCAGACGGCGAACTGCTTACCTGCGAGCCGGCCTCGGAACTGCCGCTGGCCCAGCGCTACCACCTATTCTGAGCCGGATGCCGGAGAACCTTATGCTCGAACTGATTAAACGCATCACCAATGTGGAAACTTCCGAAATCCACGACAACCTGACTCTGCCCTACGAACTGCGCATGCGGGGCCGGTTGCGAACCACCACCGAAACCAGCCAGGACGTTGGCCTGTTTCTGGATCGCGGCCCGGTATTGCGAGACGGCGACCTGCTGCAAGCCAGAACCGGCGAGATCATCCGGGTCCGCGCAGCGGAAGAGCCCGTGGTAACCGCCCGCATAGAAGCCGGCCTGCCGCTGGCCCGCCTGTGCTATCACCTTGGCAACCGCCACGTATCCCTCGCCATCGGTGAAGATAAACAGGGCAGCTGGATTCGCTTTCCACCCGACCATGTTCTGGAAGAACTGGCCGAACACCTGGGCGCAGAACTGGTTCGCCACACGGCAACCTTTGATCCCGAACCGGGCGCCTATGCGCAGACAGGACAAGCCGACAGCGGCCACAGCCACGGGCACGGCCATCACCATGCTCACTCCCATTAGCAGCCCGGCCGCCCCATCGGGCGACCTGGCATTGCTGGGCCTGATGCAACTGGTCAGCCCCGCGCTGCCCATCGGCGCCTTTGCCTGGTCGCAGGGGTTGGAGAGCGCCTTTGAGCTTGGCTGGGTAGAAAACGAAGCAGACTTGCAGGAATGGCTGGAAGGCGTGCTTGAAGATGGCCTGAGCCGCTGCGAGTTGCCTTTGCTGATGCGCTTGCAAACGGCCTGGGCTGCTCAGGATGCGGAAGCCATTGCACAGTGGAACGACTGGCTGCACGCCACCCGGGAAACCGCCGAACTGAACGACGAAGACACCCGCCTTGGCGCGGCACTGGTCACCCTGCTGCGCAACCTGGGCCTGCTGCCGGATGTGAGCCTGATCCCGCACGAACCCGGTTATATCACCATGTTCGCCTGGGTCGCCCATCACCGGAATGTACCCGAGCGCCAGACCTTACTCGGCTTCGCCTGGGCCTGGCTGGAAAACCAGCTGGCAGTTGCCTGCAAAGCGCTGCCCCTTGGCCACACCGCGGCGCAACGCATCACCGAACACATGCGCCCGCTGTTGGTAACGGCTGTGGAAGCCGCCCTGCAGCGGGACGACGAAGAGCTTGGCCCGATACTGCCCGGCCTGGCCCTCGGCAGCGCCTTACACGAAACCCAGTATTCACGGCTTTTCAGAAGCTGAAGAACAAACACTGATTACAAGAGAAAGGGAGAACACGCCATGAAACATTGTTTGAGAGTTGGAGTAGGTGGCCCCGTCGGCTCCGGCAAGACCGCCCTGTTGCGCCAGCTGTGCAAAGCCCTGAAAGACCACTACGACATCGCCGTGGTCACCAACGACATCTACACAAGAGAAGACGCCGACTTCCTGCTGAAGCACGACGCCCTGCCGGCCGACCGTATTCTCGGTGTGGAAACCGGCGGCTGCCCGCACACCGCCATCCGCGAAGATGCCTCCATGAACCTGGCGGCCATCGACGACCTGCAAAGCCGACACCCGAACCTGGAACTGGTGATGGTCGAATCCGGCGGTGACAACCTCTCCGCCACCTTCAGCCCGGAACTGAGTGACCTCACCCTGTACGTGATCGACGTATCCGCCGGCGACAAAATCCCCCGCAAAGGCGGCCCCGGCATCACCAAATCCGACCTGCTGATCATCAACAAAATCGACATCGCCGAATACGTGCATGCCTCGCTGGACGTGATGGCGCGGGACTCTAAAAAGATGCGCGGCGAGCGGCCGTTTGTGTTTGCCAACCTTTATGACGGGGTAGGGCTGGAGACCATTATCAGCTTTATTCTGGAGCGCGGAATGCTGCCGGAGCGACGTCCTGAAAAGCTGGCTGCGACAGCCTAAGCGAAAACTGATAACGACTCAGAATTATTAAGACCCGAACCAGACATAGGGAAACATCATGAAAGCATTTGCCCAATTACTAATAGCCACCGGCCTGATGGTTACCGCCACTGCCGCCTCCGCCCACGCCGGCCACGACGCAGGCACCGGCTTCGCCAGCGGCCTGTTACACCCCATGCTGGGCCTGGACCACCTGCTGGCCATGGCCGCCATCGGCTTCTGGAGCGTGCGCCAATCCGCCACCTTGAAAAACAGCACACCCCTGTTCGTGATCGGCGGTATGATCCTTGGTGCCGGCATTGCCTGGAGTGGCCTTAGCCTGCCGGGCGTGGAAACCGGCATTGCCCTCTCCGTGCTGCTGGCGGGCATTCTGATTGCCACCATGGCGAAACTGCCGACCGCTGTAGGCGGCACACTGGTTGCGGCCTTTATGGTGTTTCACGGCTTTGCTCACGGTACGGAAATGCCGGCTGTCGCTGCGTTGGTGGCTTATCTGGCGGGCTTCTCCATTGCCACACTGGCGCTTACGTTTGTCGGTCGGGGGCTTGGTGCTTTGATGCAGAAGGCTGATAACCGATTTGGCCGGGTGCTGGGTGGTGTGGTTGCTGCAACTGGAGCTTTTCTGGCTGCTGCGTAATGGCTTTGGCTTAGAAAACAGAGTTAAAACAAAAAGCTGTGCGGGATGACCGTACAGCTTTTTTGCATCGAAAAACAGGCAGTGACGAGTAAGATGATCTATTCTAAACGACGAACTCCAGGCGCGTCAGAGCCGCACGGAAAGCATTTACAGGGAAAGGTTGTTATTGATGGGCAAAAAACTATTTATTAGTTATTCGCATAAAGATGAAAGCCACCGTGAGGATTTCGAAGATCACCTTTCAGTCTTAAAAAGACGAGGTGTTGTGGACGTCTGGCATGATAGGCGAATTGTTCCAGGTTCTGAATGGAAGGGTGAGATTGATCGTAATCTAGAGGAAGCTGATATTGTCGTGTTGCTGATCAGTCCGAGCTTTCTGGCATCAGATTATTGTTTTGATGTAGAGCTTAAGCGAGCCATGGAAAGGAAAGATGAGGGGGTCGCCGAAATAATCGCCATTCTCGTAAGGCCATGTGACTGGAACGATTGTGAATTTTCACGGTACCAAGCAGTACCGAAAGACGCAAAGCCAATAACAACCTGGAGCGATTCTGACAGCGCTTGGTTAGACGTTGTAAATGGTTTAAAAAGCCATATCGAGAATTTCGAGCCGAAATTCATAGAGCAAGATGTGCCTGAAATAACTGGTGGTGTAAGAGCAAGCGTTCCATTTAAAGCATGGTTAGATGATACAGAGATAGCGCTTACTCACAGAAAGGTCGATAAGGTTTCTCTGGCAGACATTTTTGTCATGCCGGATATAGAGCTTGATGAGTCATCTGATTCAGAAATCGTATCTATAAAAGGTATTGAGTCGGTTGTTAAAAATTCCGGATTCTACCTATTGTCTGGTGAGGAGCAGCAAGGTAAGACCTCGATTTTAAAGCGATTGTGCTCAAAGTTCTCTGAAGATGATTTTATTCCTGTATATTTGAACGCTCTTGAGATAAAGAAAGCTGATTTGTTTGGGGTAATTAGTAAGTCTTTAGGTTGGCAGTACGAAAGTTATTCGTATCGCGATTTAGTTGCTTCTGGTAAGGCCGTTATTTTAATTGATAATATTGATGAAATTGGTTTGAATAGCAAATATGCAGGCAAGTTTATAGAAGAGTTGAATTCTGTGTTTGGGTTTATAGTTATGACCTGTCACAGTTCGTTTAGCTATGTACAGGGTGAAATAAAGGGTCTTCATGACTATGTTCATGGTGAGGTTCTATCATTAGGGAACAAAAAGCGAGAGGAGCTTGTAAGGAAATGGATAGCGCTTGGTCAAGAAGAAAGTATAGATGATTTCTCTTTGTATTCAGAGTGTGATGAGCTCAAAGCTAGATTAGATACGGTGATTAAAAAAAATATTGTTCCTCCAAGGCCAATATATATATTGATGCTTCTTCAGATGTTTGAAGCGAATAGTCAGCTAAATCTTGATCTGACATCCTATGGACATTGCTATCAGCAGTTAATATACCAAGCCTTTGATAAGGCAGGTATCAAGAAGAATGAGTTTGATAAGTATATAAATATATTAACCGAGTTTGCGTGGGAAGTGTTTCAGAAAGATGGCGGGTTAGACGAAGCAAAGGTGGAGTATTTCGTTGATGCTTATTCTAAAAGGTTTTTGTCAGTAGATTTTGATGATGCTTTTTCAAAATTAAGGTCAAACTCTATTTTAACTGATCGTGATCAGGTTTTATCTTTTAAATATCCCTACCTTTATTATTTCTTTGTTGGGAAGAAGATTGCAGAGTCGTACTCCGAAATTAGTGAGGTTAAGCGTTCGGTTGAAAGCTTATTAAAGAACCTCCATAGAGAAGATTACGCAAATATCTTGATATTTATCTCTCACCATACTAAGGATTCGTGGGTTCTTGATGAAATAAAAACCACGTTGCGTGAACTTTTCGATACTCATGTGCCTACGTCACTTGAACGCGGACAGTTGGCCTTTATGAACGATTTCATGAGAAAGATCCCTGAACTTGTCATAGAGCAACGAGAGATTCAAAAAGAGCGAGATGAGCATAATGAAAATCTTGATAAGTTGGAACGTATTGAGGAGGTGGAGCAAGGCGAACCTCATGACTTACTTGCAAATATTAATAAGGCATTTAAAGGTATCGAGATAGCAGGTCAGATTATTAGAAATCGTCACGCCACACTAACTAGATCATCATTGTTTGAATTGGCAGATTGTGGCGTAAGCACTGGACTTCGGTTTTTGAAGTACTTTATAGAAATTTCCGATTCTGCAAAAAAAGAAATTGTTAAAATGATTTCCGTCCATCTTTCAGAATCTCCTGGTATTTCGGATCGTGAAATTGAAAAGCAGGCGGAAAATGCATATTTGCATTTGACGTACGGTGTAATAAATTCAGTCGTTCGAAAGGTGGCCGGATCTATTGGATCAAAAGAAGCGCTTGAGATTTATTTCCTTCTTGAAAAAGAAAAGCAGACTCCAGCGTTTACGCTTATAAGACAATCAATTGAACTCCAATTTAATAAGGCTTTAGATGTAAAATCTCTTGCTAAGAGTTTGTCGTATTTGCACGATAATCCAGTTGGAGTGCGAATTCTTAAAGAGATGGTTGTTCAGCATATCTATATGTTTCCAGTGGATTATAAGGAGAAACAAAAGCTTTCCTCCAAATTAGGAATTTCTATACAGGGGCAACGATTCTTAGACCAACATAAGCTTGGCAAGGGTTGAAAACTGCAGGTCCATACCGAACACCGGGACAGATTTATTTTTCCAGCTTATCCAGTGCCTGAAAGCCGAATCGAGTCACTACCAACAGCCTCTCTGGTTCGGCTAACATCAGCCTTCAAAGCTCAGAACGGATTCTATGCTTCAAAAGCAAGGAGAAACTGGTGCCACGACAAACCAGGGTGATCGTGCCCAGTTTTCCCCATCACATTGTTCAACGCGGTCATAACCGCCAATCGGTGTTCGTTGAACACCGTGATTTTGAGTACTACTTGGCGAACCTCCAGGATTGGAAGCAGGTATATGAGCTGGAGGTGTTCAGTTAGCGCATGATGACGAACCATGTTCATCTGGTTGTTCATACAAACGACAACGTGACCGCAATTCCTAATTGATGAAGCGCCTGGCAGATCGGAAGACCCGTTTCGTGAATGCCCTCGAGAAACGCAACGGGTCGCGGGGGAATGACGCTGCGAGATTAGCCAGATTGATCTTGACATCTATCTCATGGCCTGTTGTCGGTGCGTGGAACTCAATCCTGTCAAAGCTTACATGGTGAACGAACCTGAGTCTTATGAGTGGTCGAGTTATTCTGCTCGTGTAGGGTTGTCGGCATGCCATTGGCTGGATTAACCAGAGACCTTTCGGGCAATGGCAGGCAGTCACCAACCGCGGGTTGAGGCTTGTCGACAGTTTGTTAGGCAGGAAACTGGTTCGCCTACAGATCAATTGATTCGGGCTGCGATCAGCAGCAACAAGCGAACTGGCGGCAAAGACCTTAATGTAACCTACTTCGCTTTGCTCGTTTTGTCGGCTCGCTAAATGCGGCGCTTAAACGCAGTTGAGGGGCAGCTCATGTCGAAGGATTAAGAAATTTCATGTGCTACGGTATTTGGCTGTGAAACTATGGTTGAAGGCATTGCATACTATTGCTATCCTCTGGCAACCCGGCTCGTGATTAATCTTGGCGGTTTTAAATGCTGCTTAATGACAACGACGTTACCACAAATCGCCTCTCAGCACGTTGCTAGCAGCAGCTTTGCAGGCAAATTTGAGTAAAGCGTAATGTGAAACTTGAGCCGGGCTTTTATGATTCAACCAACCACATCACCTTCGGATTTGGCTAGCTTACTTGGAACAACTCATTCTAAGCTTAATTATACACTGTATTCCTTTCCCCTAGAATATTCCTATACAAAGTTCACTATCGAAAAGAAGAATGGTAGTAGCCGCCAGATTCGGGCTCCAAATCCAAAATTAAAGATTATTCAAAAACGGCTAAAAAATCATTTGGAAAAGCTTTATAGACCCCATTCGGCTGCAACAGCTTTTGTTGCTGGAAGAGGTATCGTTGATAATGCTAAAAGGCATATAAAAAGAGAATGCGTTTTCAATCTAGATTTAGATTCTTTTTTTGATTATATTCACTTTGGACGAGTTAAAGGACTTTTAGTCGCTCCTCCTTATAATTTAAGAGACGACACTGCAAAGCTAATCGCTCACATTTGTTGCTTAAACGGAAGGCTACCTCAAGGTGCGCCAACTTCGCCCCTAATATCGAATATGGTTGCTCGAAGCTTAGACCATAAACTGTCCAGGTTAGCAAAAAAATATAAAGCACGTTACTCGAGATACGCGGATGATATTACTTTTTCTTTCCAAAAGAAGACAGATGGTATTATTTTTCACGTTGATGAGGGAGTTGTTAAGCCAAGTGTTGAGCTGGTCGATATTATTGAAAACGCCGGTTTTTTAATTAATATAAGAAAGACGAGAGTTCAGTATTATGATCAGCGACAAGTAGTTACTGGATTGAAAGTTAATTCAGTCGTCAATGTCGACAGGCGTTATATTAGGACAACCAGGGCAATGCTTTTTTCGTTGTCACAGGGTGTTGAGTCCGCAAATATGAAGTTTTTTGAAAAGGTTGGAGGCGACCCTGAGCGCAGGCTGGAAAATGTAGTTCATGGTCGTATAGCCTTCATCGGTATGGTGAAAGGAAGGGGTGGCTCTGTTTATCAAACGCTTTCACAAAAATTTAACGATTTGGGTCTGGATATCCAATCTCCTATTGGCCCTGCTGAAATAAAAGATGAGTTAGAACAAAAGCTCCATTTCTATAGTTATAAAAATAGGGCTCGCTTGCAAAGGTGTGTGTGGGTCGTTGACTTTGGGGGTGTCCCAGGTCTTGATATGGATCAGGAGCTTGTCCAGGGTACTGCATTCATGATCGGAGGCCAACGAATCTTAACCAGTGCTCATACCTTTGCCAAAGCTGGAAATCCGGTTCAATGCAAACTCTATTTGGTTAATGAGCCTGGTAAAAAATATAGCGCTGAGGTCGTTAACATTAATAATAATTCTGATATTGCAGAGTTAAAATTGATCAATGTTGACGGCTCCTTTCCTGTGTTGAAAGTTGCGCCTAATCTTAAGACGAATACGGGGTACAAGGTTTCCATCGCGGGGTTTCCACAACTTCAACCCGGGCATCAATCTGTTGCCATAACACCCTGTACAGTCATTAACACTCTAAATATTTCAAGCCATCGTTACATCGAAGTCGATACACCTATCCAAGGGGGTAGTAGTGGTAGCCCTGTGTTAAACGTCTATATGCAAGTGGTCGGTATGGCGGCGATGGGAGTTTCAGTCACTAAAGATGGAGAGGATGTACAGCTTGAGGGTACAAATGCGTTTGTCTCGGCAGTACATTTTCCTTAGAAAACCGGGACAGAAAACCGGGACAGATTTATTTTCCAGTTTCCGCATTGTTCCTAGCAGGCCAGCAATTGCCGGCGCCGGCCTTAGCGAATTTTTAGCAGTGCATCTTCGATGTCGGTGCTGTCTTCTGGGCGGACGACCCGCGCTATTTCTTCACCATCCTTCAAAAAAATCAGGGTCGGCCAGAGCTTAACGCCAAACGTCCGCCCCAATCTGCGGCCTTTGCCATCCTCAGCCTTCACATGCGGAATGTCTGGGTGATTGTCCATTGCCGCCTTGATGTCCGCCTGAGCACCCTGGCAGATCCCGCACCAGTTGGTGCCGAATTCGATCACCATTGGGCCCGTGCTCTGGTCCAGCTCATCACGGCTCAGGGTTTCGGGTGTATATCGGCTGGTGTACGACATGGTGTCTCCTTGTTGGATTATCCGTCTGGAAAATAAATCTGTCCCGGTTTTCTGAGGTCGTCGAGTGTTAGTGCTCCTTTAATCGGGCAACCCGGAACGCTTCTCTGGTGTCATTTCCTTTTCCCACTCGGCTTCGTCGCCCGGCGCTGGCAGAAACCGGCCAAACTCGATCATCTGAGTGGCTGGAATGTCCTGCAGATAAATCCAGACGTCCTCAGCCGTTATGCCCGTGATTTGCACTACCTTTTCAAGCATCTGGCTCATCAGGGCCTGCTTGACCTCGGTATTGCGGCCCTCGCGTACCAGGCCGTGCACATACACCTGGGGCGCCGAGTTTTCGCGGCCACCGACAAAGTGCTCGCCCTCGTTGGTCGCAAAAAACAGAACCTGGGCGAAGAAACGGGGCGCGCCGGTTTGCGTGTGATGGGCCGTTGTGATGGCCTCCGCTATCTGTGATTTCTGCTGCAGCGACAGGGAAAGATTCGCGACCGTTACAGTGTAAGTGGGCATTGGGAAGTCCTAATGAGCGTTGCATGTATGCATGGGTCTGGCCAAGATGGAAAGTGGGGTGGCTTGTTTCACTATAGCAACGCTTGTGATCATGGGCACGCGCATGAAAAACCGGGACAGACTTATTTTGTGCACACTGTTTTTTTGACGTTATCAGCCCATTTCGAAAAATATCTATCAAACAAGAGCTATCAAACAATCATGACGAGAAAGACATTAGGTTTAACCCGAAAACGAAATAAAGACGCTAAACCAGTGGCTGAGGAAGCCGAAGCTATGGTTGAGGTGGAAGGTGAGGCCGATCCACAAAAACGTTTTTTAAATGCTGTGGCCATCAATCCAACGCCGGGGATTCGCTTGGAGTCAGGTTCAGAAAAACTCACGGTGCGCGCGATGGATTTGATCACGCCGATTGGAATGGGGCAGCGAGGTTTGATAGTTGCCCCGCCGGGGTCTGGAAAATCGACGGTTTTAAAACATATTTGCCAGGCGGTGGGAAAGGCGTATCCCGAGATTAAACTTTACGCGTTATTGATAGATGAGCGACCCGAAGAGGTCACCGATTTCAAGCGTAGCGTCCCGGCTGAGGTACACGCTTCTTCTTCGGATGAAAGCTATGCTCATCACGTTCGCGTTGCCGATGAGCTTCTTGATATCGCCCGCCAACAAGCGGGCGAGGGTGAGAACGTCATGATTGTGATTGATTCTCTCACGAGGCTTTCGCGTGTGCATAATGCGGAGCGAAAGAGCAGCGGTCGTACTATGTCTGGCGGGGTGGATGCTCGAGCGATGGAGATTCCGCGGAGGTTGTTTGGCGCTGCACGAAACATTGAGAATGGCGGCTCGCTGACCATTTTGGCAACCGTTTTGGTGGATACCGGCAGCCGTATGGACCAGGTTATCTTTGAGGAATTTAAGGGCACGGGGAACATGGAGCTGGTTTTATCGAGAGATGTGGCAAATCAGCGAATCTTTCCCGCGCTGGATATTTCGAAAAGCAGTACACGCCGTGAAGAGCTGCTGTTGGATCCAAAAGATTTAGACAAAATAAGAGCATTGCGCCGGGCGCTTGGCGGTCTTAAACCGCTAGAGGGCACAAAAAAGTTGGTTGAGCTGCTTGAGAAGTACCCCACAAATGCCGAGCTTCTGAAAAACATCCCCGGGCCAGGATGATGATGCGTGTGAGTGATGACCTCATTCGTTAGGTCGTTATGCGGAAAAACCGGGACAGATCTATTTTTTGATGGATTCAACGGCATAGAATTGGCGAATGGTATCTACTGGGCGTTCATATGGCACCCAGATAACAATCGCAGCGACAGGCCCTATTATGCATTTGGACAAAGCAAAGAAGCGTATTGCCAAGCAGGTTAAGAAAGGCTTTCACGGCTATCCGTTAGTTTCGCTTGAGTATTTTGGTAAAGACGACTCTGGTAAAGCGCCGGAAACAGCCGCCACGGTTGTTATTTCATTTACCGAGGAAGAGGGTGCGGATCCCCAGAAGCAAACGTTTGTAAGTGGCGGTGACGCCCGGGAGGATGAAGCGATTCAATCCACCCTTCTGAAAATCATTGAGCGGGCGGATGCCAAAACAGTGACTGAGATCGAGGGTATTTCCATTCTCAATGAATACTGACGCTCAGAAACCGGGACAGGTCTATCCGCAGGAGTAATCAGAAAATCGGGGCAGATTTATTTTTCCTCGACATCAGAGGTGGATTGCCGGGTCCATTCTCTCGCGCAGCACCCTGAGAATAATGACCTCTCTGACCGATCTTTGAGCAGGGCAGCATCTGGGCCACCGGCTTCAAGTTCTCTAATCGCTAATTGAAACTGGGCGGAATAGCGTTGGAGTTGAATACTGCCGAACACCAACAGAGTCGCTTCAAGAATGTCATCTATATCTGCGAGAGCTGAATCTGAGAGAGTAACCATCCATGGTTGCATCGAGTTCAGACGTCCTTGGCTTTTGTGGCTATCTGCGTAGCCCTGTCTGAAAGGTAATTCGCAAACGCATCGCTGGTGAATTGGCGGATCTTTCCCGAATCAACGTCTTGCTGCCCCTGATCGATGGCATCCCTTAGCTTATTCATTTTCGTGAGGTAGGCGGATTCTGCTTCCTCTACCATCCTGAGACCTGATCTTAGAACTTCGCTGGCATTTTGATAACGGCCTGAAGCAACCAGACGGTCAACCACTTCGGACTGGTGGTCGGTGAGTACGATGTTTCTCGTAGCCATGGCAAGTACCCTATAAATGACCTTATTGGCATATTATGCCAACGGGGTGTTGCCTGCAAATGACCGATAGCCGGCCATTCCCACAAACCCCGTAATGAGTGGACCGGCGACGTGCTTTACTTCAATCCCGGTGGCGCCGGGCCGCGACGGTTTACGCTGCCAATTACGGTAGGGCGACTGGAAGTGAAAGAAGACAGTGTGGTTGGGGAAATTATCGAACTGCCGGTTTGATCAATTTTAAGAACCAGTACGGACACACTGAGGGGCATCAACCGGGGGGTTATGCGGACGCTCGGTCGTTTTCTGTGGTTTCCAGTTTCACTCGAAAACCGCAGGCTGCGGCGTACTTGCTGAGCGTTCCCCAACTAGGGTTTCCTCGGCCACGCTCAAGTCTGGAGATGTTGCTTTTGCTCGTTCCCAGTTTCTTTGCAAGATCCTCTTGGGTAAGGCCCGCTTTCGTTCTCATGGTGATCAATTGGTCGATCAGGCTAAATTCTTCCTGAAGGGCATCGTACTCTTTACGCACTTCAGGATTTTCAAGTGCCTTCTGCTTAAACTGTTTGAAGCTCATAACTTTTTGACCTCCCTCAAACGCTCTTTTGCTAGCTCTAAGTCTTTCTTCGGTATTTTTTGATCTTTCTTCACAAAGACATGGAGAATGATGATTTTCCTATCCTGCATATAGCAGAAAATACCTCTCCCGATGCCTTCTTTGGCTTTTGCGCGGATCTCGAACAACTCATCACCAAGTGACTTGGTGTGTGGCTCCCCAAGGTTCGCTCCGTGCTTTTCCATCAACTCCATTAGCCGGATCATTCTTGCCTGAATCTTGGGCGGCATCCCGGCCAATTCTTCGTCTACCTTTCTGTAGAATTCAATGTCCCAGTCCATGGGTGCTCCGTATTTTTTAGTTATCATATATGATAACTCCAGCTATGGGAAATATCCTGAAAAACCGCGACGGATTTATTTATGCAGAGGATGGAAAATCTCAAAGTCGATGATGAGGAAAACCGGGAAAACCGGGACAGATTTATTTTCAAGCTACTTCTGTGTCTGAAAGCCAACTCGAGTCACTACCAACAGCCTCGCTGGTTCGGTTAACATCGGCTTCCACTGCACAGAACGGATTCTGTGCTTCAAAAGCAAGGAGAAGCTGATGCCAAGACAGGCCAGGGTGATTGTGCCCGGTTTTCCCCACCATATTGTTCAACGTGGTCATAACCGCCAACCGGTGTTCGTCGAACGCCGTGATTTTGAGTACTACCTGGCGAATCTCCAGGAATGGAAGCAGGTTTATGAGCTCGAGGTGTTCAGTTACTGCCTGATGACGAATCATGTTCATCTGGTCGTTCAAGCCAACGACAACGTGACCGCAATTCCTCAATTGATGAAGCGTCTGGCTGGTCGGCAGACCCGTTTCGTGAATTCCCTGGAAAAACGGAGTGGGTCGCTTTGGGAAGGACGCTACAAGATTAGTCCGATTGATACTGACGCCTATCTGCTGGCTTGTTGTCGTTACGTGGAACTCAACCCTGTCAAAGCTGGCATGGTGGAAAAAGCTGAGTCTTATGAGTGGTCGAGTTATTCTGCTCGTATCGGGCTGTCGGCATGCCATTGGCTCGATGAGCCAGGCACTTTTCGGGCGTTGGCAGGCTGTCACCAGATGAGGCTTGAGGCCTACCGGCAGTTTGTTGAGGAGGAAAATGGTTTTCCCGCAGATGAATTGATTGGCGCGGCGATCAATAGCAACAAGCTGACTGGCGGCAACAAGTTTGTCGATGAAATTGAAAACCGTATCGGTATCAGAATCGAAACCCGCAAGCCGGGAAGACCAGCAATGGAAAAATAGATCTGTCCCGGTTGTGCCGCGGTTGTGCCGGAACAAACACGTTGGCAGCTCTCTCGATGATCTGCTTGAAGCTGACGGCACACTTGAGCAAGTAGAAGCTGAGGCGCTGAAGCGGGTAAGCGTGTGGCAGATTCAGCAGGCAATGGGACAGACTGGCGTGAACAAGTCTCAGCTTGCCCAGAAAATGCACACCAGCCGCACAGTGGTTAACCGTCTTTTTGATGAGACGGACACTGGTGTAACCATCACAACGCTTGTCAAAGCCGGGAGGGCTTTGGGTATGACCTGGACTTTGCAGGCTGGTGAGGATATTGGATCGCCTCGCGCGGCCTAAATAAAACCGGGAGGATTTATTTTTTGATGCTTCGCGGAGGATCTGATTTGAACAATGGCCGACGGTTTTTGGCAATGCTGCTCGTGCTTATTTCGCTAACGGCTTACGGAGCGGAGATGAACAATCTGGGCGACTATCAATGGAAAAACCGACTGATCCTGGTTCAGGTAGCGCCTGAAACGGAGGGCGCTGTTGAAACCCTCACGGATGCCCGTGCCGCACTCAATGACCGTGACATTATCTGGTTCGTGAACACCGGGTCGGGTCTGGTTTCAAATCAGGCAACGGTGTCCGGTGGTGTTGAGCGCGACGTCAACGAACTGCTTGCAAAGGTCCGTTCTGACGAGCGGGTGCTGCTGATCGGAAAAGACGGCGGTATCAAAAGCCGCGAGCCCAGTCTCGATCTTGACGCTATTTTCCGCCGAACGGACTCGATGCCAATGCGCATTCGTGAGATGCGCACAGATTGAGCTAATCTGATCGGTAACCACTGAATGAGAAACCGTTATGAAACTGATCCTTTTGCTCGCCGCTGTATTGGTGGTTGGTCTGTTGGTGACTCAGCAACTGAACAAGGGTAAGGAAGCACACGCTGAACAGGCCGCGGAAATGGGGACCGGCAAGCCGCCAAAGGTTCCGACGAACCCGGGCGATGTGCCGAAGTTTGAAGAGGACATGAAGAAGTTTATGGAGGATGAGGCGGCCAAGCAGGCGGAAAAGGTTGACCAGGCCACGCAGTAAAGGCCAGCAATTGACGGCGCCGGCCTTAGTGAATTTTCAGCAGTGCATCTTCGATGTCGCTGCTGTCTTCTGGGCGGACGACCCGCGCTATTTCTTCACCATCCTTCAAAAAAATCAGGGTTGGCCAGAGCTTAACGCCAAACGTCCGCCCCAATCTGTGGCCTTTGCCATCCTCAGCCTTCACATGCGGAATGTCTGGGTGATTGTCCATTGCGGCCTTGATATCCGCCTGAGCACCCTGGCAGATCCCGCACCAGTTGGTGCCGAATTCGATCACCATTAGGCCTTTGCTCTGGTCCAGCTCATCACGGCTCAGGGTTTCGGGTGTATATCGGCTGGTGTACGACATGGTGTTTCCTTGTTGGGTTATCCGTCTGGAAAATAAATCTGTCCCGGTTTTCTGTCCCGGTTTTCTCGACAGAATTATGTTCCCGGGGAATCCCGGGCTGCTTCCACGATGGCGGCGAATTCACCGTTGTCCGTCAGCCGCCGGAAGACCTGTGCCAGAGGCAAGACCAAGCCATGGTGCTTGTTATTCAGGTAATGATACAGGGTGAACTCGGTAACCGGCCTGTCCAGCATAACGAGCTGTGCTCTCTGCTCTGCGTTCATGGATGAGACGCCCTGAACCTCTGCTACCAGCCCTACATCAATCCGCCCGAGTTTCAATAAATTCAGCATTTGATCAAAGTCATTCACCACGATGGCCTTCAGTCCACGAGCGGCCCGTTCCGCGACAATAATGCCCCGGCGGACGCCCACCACCGCGTTCGATAACTGCTGCGGATTCCAGTCGGTGATGCCAGCCCCCAGCGTCACCGCCATTAGCCGTCCCCGCATCAGTGGATAGGGCACGGGAACCAGGTTTGGAAAGGCCTTTTCAATGCCGGCAATTCGGAACAGCTCGCCGTCAACCCGCCCACTGTTGGCCATGTTCAGCGATCGCCGGGACGGCATGGACACCATTTTTATATCGTAGCCAAGTTCACCGTAGGCCTGGCTGAGCATGCTTTCAGCCAGGAAGGTTATAGGCGTCTTCTCAATGGATGAAAAAACAAGCTCATGGGCGCAGGCAAACAGGGGCACAAACAGCCACAGGGCGAGCGCAAATCCGATGTTCCTTCTTCGGCTGAGCCGGATACGTTGCGCAGGCATGCGTACTTCATCCATCAGGTGTTTACGATCAGCCGGTAGCAACCAGACCGAATATTAAAGAGTTTAGCCGAGATGCAGGAGCGCGCAATGGCGCTCGCGTTCCTGATATGCCGTTGAACGCCACCGGCAGCGATGCTCCGTCAAGCCGACGTGGTGGGGGGAGCCCTGAAATAGAAAAATAGATCTGTCCCGGTTTTCTGGCGAGTCTCAACTTGCCCAAAAAATGCATACCAGCCGTACGGTGGTTAACCGCCTTCTTGATGACAAGGACACTGGTGTAACCATCACAACGCTTGTCAAAGCCGGGCGCGCTTTGGGTATGACCTGGACTTGGGAAAAACCGGGACAGATTTAGTTTCCCTGACCCGATATCGAGAGGGCACAGGTAAGCGCCTGAACACAGCAGTGGAAAAGCTCTGCAGAGAAAAACGGATGTTCGCCTGGCTGCTCAGCCACAAAGAGTTGCCCACCTCATACACGGTACCCGGGTCGGCGCTGATGCCGCGAAACGGTGTCAGGTTGGCGATGATGGCATCGCAGCTGTCCAACAGTTCACTGTTGGCCTTGTAAGTTCTATGCCCGCGATCAGGTTTTGCCTGGTCATCTGAAAACGCCAGCTCGGTATCCAGAGGGTCTATGCCTTCAAACCCGTATTCCCGAAGGAGGCGTTTTTTCTCGGCCACGATGAACTGGTGTTCGCTGGCTGAGAAGAAGACTTCCGGGCCGGCGAGGTGGATGGTTTTGGCTTTGCCATAGGGGCCTCTTAAGGCTGGTCGTATATAACCGGGACAGATCTGTCCCGGTTGAGATCAATAAGCCTGGTTCAGCCGATAGAATTGGCGGTTATAGTTGAGACTGGTTGGTCGCAGCTCTGGTGAACTGCCTGATTCTAGTCCTGCATAGAGAACATTGTTATTGATGTAAACGATATCGTATTCATTAATTTCGAAGTCGGCACCATTGAACTGAGTAACATGCGTGTTGAATTCGGTAGCGGTGACGCCTTCACTCAGCAATACATCTTCACCCAGTGAGAAGACACCTGATGAGATAGGGTTCGGGGCTTCCTGAAACGGGGTAGTGCAACCGCTATCGATATAGTTCTCGATACTTGTGGTAAATGTGCCTTGGGTAAAGGATACGGTTACGATATCGTAGTGCGATTCCCCATCAACGTTTCCGCATTGCTTCTTCCAGGTGCCCTCAAGTGCTGTGATCTGATCGCCTGGTGTTATGGTACCGTTATCTTCGCCTTCCCCAGACGATCCCGTATCTTCGTTGACTGATTCCAGATTGCTTCCATTGCCCCCACCTCCGCAGCCAGCCATCAATACGGAAACGAGGGTGCACATTACCATCCTTTTCATGCTTGCATTTCCTAATAATATTATCTTTTGGTTTTCTGTTATATCATTATTGCATAAGGCCCATGGCCGGGACAGGCCTGGCGCGCTTCTCTTCCGGAGTCAGCGCTGATGCTAGCTATAGTGGCTTTCTTTTATAGAGTTGCAGCCAAAGTGATGTCCATTGAAAAGAAGTTTGCGGACCCTGATGTGAAGGCGTTTTGTGAGTATCTGGTGGCACAATCGCTGGGAGCTGCCGGGCAATCTTGTAGAAAAAGGGAAAAAGATGTGGCGTGCCTTTGGTATACGGCGCCACTTATTTTGTTTTCGGGTTACCTGGTGTACATCAGGATGTTCATCGAGCGGGAAGCCAATCTGTAATGGCTCACTTTGAACCGTTGCAGCCAGACAGCGCATCAGCCTCCCGGTAGATCGCTTCAGAATTTACTAACTCATCAAACCAGCGGGTGGCCACATTATCACTGATAAGCTCCAATAGCGCTCCAAGCACCATGCCCCGATGAACGTTATCGCCGCCCAGGAGTCTGAGATGTAACGCGCGGGTGAATACCTCCGGCCCATTACCTGGTTGTCCCGCAGGTTTCGTTTCACCAATGCCGCGACTTCCAGGCCCGCTGTGCCCTTGCATGCTTCCTACAGAAGCGCTTTGATGCCTTCTTCGTCTGGCCCTTCTATCAGGCCGCAAAGAAGGTTTACACAGCGGTCACAGACCTGCATCAAGCTTTTATCCGGGAGCGTTAGTGCCAGGTGTTCCCGGCAAAGTTCCTGGATGTCGGGCACATCCGTACCTGGGGGCCGCCAAAAAAAGGATCAGGGTAGCGGGAGTAACCGGAAAACCGGCACAGATCTCTTGTGGCTCGGTTGTGTCTGCCCCAAAAGGTTTGCACCGGTTTTCAGGATGGACCTTTACTGAACGTCGTAAACCTCAATAATCGTTTTAGCCAGCTCAAGGTCATTCTCGTTCGCCAGTGCAAGCTGGTTTAGTGCCCGGATGGTGGTGTCTTCCTGTGAGGCGTCGATACCCAGCAATTGCACAATGGTATCCACCTTTTCACCACCGCCACTTGCTAGCTGGTGGCGAAACTCGCCGCTGAACGCGATGATGATTTCCTTGATCTGTCGCGGCTTGGAGGTCGAGATTCCCGTCAGGGTGTCGGGCTTCAGGGTGACGAAGTACTGTTCCGGGGAGAACTCATGAATGGCACCGGAAACGCCATCGGTTGTGGAGCCAAACAGCCCCCCAATCACGATGTTACCGAAGAACCACGGGTTGGTTGTGGTGGAAAGCTGAGCGGTGTAGGTCTTGTAGCCTTCCTTCTCAAAGGTAATGGGCTGGTTGGAGCCCCGATCCACCGGAACGGTAAGTGGCGTTTTACCGAGCACACGGCCGGAAACAGTTACGGTGGCTTCTTCAGGCTCGCTATTGAAGGTGAGTTTCTGATCGGTTCCGGAGACGACCGATGCGCAACCGGAGGAGAGAAATGCGATGACGGCCAGTGTGACTAGTAGCGAGTACTTCATGGTTCTTCCATTTAATAGTGCTTAATTCCAGAAAGGTTATTGCGCGAAGGAGATCTCGCCGGACTGGATTTGTAGTTCGTTGAGCTTGTTCAGCAGACCCTGAATATTGGCTTTTCCGGAACCCTCGTTGGCCAGCCTCAGGCGCTTGATGGCGGCAAAGGCATCGCCAATGGTGGCGGTGTAGGGGGCGACAACCGTCTTGTTGAGGACCACAGTGCCGTTGTTATCGCTGTCAGTCAGGATGTACCTCACGTGGGTGGTTACCTTGAAGTCCAGCCCGAACATGGGTTGGTCCACTTCCAGCAGAAGAGCTTCGAGCTGATACCGGCCGGAGCCAGAGAGTAATCCCTGTTTCTGCAGGCTTTGCTTCAGGGCGCCCGCAAAGGCATCGTTGTCGATCTCGGAGGTCCATGCGGGGTTTGTTTCCTTGCCGCCGGAGACGTTGGTGACAGTCACATTGTTTTCCAGGGCCGTGTCGTAGGCCTTCACTGGCCCCTCGTACACCATGTTGCCCATTTTGGCGCCGGAGGCGCAGCCGGTGAGGTAGAGCAGAGCAGCCAGTACTGCCAAAATCCTTGCGTTTCGCACGGTAGATTCCTTCTTGATTATTTTGGATATTCCTTGCCGATGAGCCGGAGTTCATAGCGGCGCACCATGGTAGCTGAGCGTTGGTGAGCTTGCTATAAACTGGGGGGTAGGCGGAGTAAAACTTTGTGAAATCAAAGGAGTTAGGGAGCAAACGGATTAAATCTATCCCGGTTTCCCAGTGGTATGGTGCGTAAGATGAGTCATTATGAATAAACCCATGCGCAGACTATTCTTCGGGTTGGAGATTCCCTCCCAGATCAAGGCTCGCCTGTTGAAGGTCAGAGCAGGGGTGTCTGGTGCCAAATGGCAAAGTGTGGAGCAGATGCACATCACCTTGCTGTTCCTTGGTGACGTTAAGGAAGAGTGTCTATCATCAGTGTGCGAGGTTGCTCACCCTATTCCCCTGGCCCCTTTTGAGCTGAGTGTTGCGAGGTTAGGTAGTTTCGGCCAGCCTTGCGCGGCCCGGAATCTCTGGGCAGGCGTCCAGCCAGTGTCTCCCGTTGCCAGCCTCCATAGTGCGATTAAAAGTCAGATGGAAAGCCTCGGATTAACAACGGAAAGCAGGGCATTCCGTCCCCATATCACCCTGGCCAGATTCAAGCGCCAGCCCTGTTCGGTTCAGAGCTTGCTGGCTGAGTATGAGGGCACGGTTTTTGGGTCGTTTGAGGTGGATCAGTTTGTGCGTTTTGAGAGCGAGCTGCCGGTTTAAGCAGTTCGGCTCCAACAGTTTCAAGATGCCCATCTTGGGTATGTAGTTACCCAGAATGGGTTTTGGGGGTGCCGTTAACATGCCAGCAGTAACAACATCGAACCGCACGGGGTTAGCGGATGCCCTGTTCTCACAAACCCGCCAAAAGGTACTGCGACTGTTCTTTGCACGTCAGGAAAGGGACTTTTCGATCAAAGAGCTCATCGAGCAGGCGGAAGCAGGTTCGGGGGCTGTGCAGCGGGAACTGGCGCGCCTGGTGGATAGCGGCCTGGTGCAAGTGAAGCTGCAGGGGAGCCAGAAACGATATAGGGCCAATCCGGACTCGCCCGTTTTTCCGGAGTTGTCTTCTCTTGTCTCCAAACTGCTCGGTCCAGAACAAAGAAACGTCGAGCTAACAATAACCCTTTTTTGAGGAAGGTCTTGGAAGGACAGTACATATTATTGAAAGGAAGCATCAATGAATGAAGAAGCACTGGAGAACCTGGTCCGGATACACAAACTCCGCCATGAGGCGGTAGATGCGAACGAGGTTCAATAGGTTCGACTTGTCCCTCTCAGTTGGAGTCTGAAACCTGCTCCATAACCGGAGCTTTGTGCCACGTCGAGCGATCCATCCAGGGGTCGCGCAGGCCAATGTGCCCGATGCCGGGTAATTTGACGGCCAAAGCCAGAGGGTCAACGCCAATGTTGAGGCCGAGTATGTTCAGTTCAACACCTTCCCGGATACTCGCCATAAGGCCGAAATAACCATTGAGGGAGAACTGGTAGCCCGAGCCGCTGGGCGCTTTCGCAAATACTCCGTCAGCGAGATAATCTTTTCCGATGGCAATGTTGGGCAGTGCAACATTCAGTTCGGGTACCTGCCGGATTACCCAAGCTACAAAGGTATTGCTGTTGGGCCCGGGCCAGGCTTTGTATTCATTCGGGAAGGGGTAGGCGTCGATAGCTGTCCGGATATTGGCGATGGCGGCCTCCGCTTTCTCACCACGTAGATCTGCCAGCAACATCGGCGGGTTGCCATACCAGGCGGTATCCGGCTCACCGGGGCGGGACCGCACCGCCTTATAACCCCAGCCAGTGACATCGTGAACTTCGTAGGTGGATGCCCCTCGCACCTTGGTCGCAATCCAGGTATGGACCGCAAAGTTTCCGCGCCAATTATAAGCGCGGGCACCGTAAACCTGCACAATGGCTTCTTCGGTCTCGCCCGGTAGTGGCGCAATGCCTGCGCTGGAGCGATCGGTGTCACGCCAGCTCTGGCCAGATTGACTGCTGCAGGCTGCAATTAGTGCGGGGCCTGCCAGCAGAACCAACAAAAATACTGTGGTTCTGATGAGCCATCGAAGGGGTTTGATCATTTCAAGGGTACCTCGGGCTGCATGCATTGGTTGGTGGTCAAAACCCAATCAGTATACGACTCATATAATCTCAAGTATCAATGCGAAGCATTACCCAGGAAAACCGGTTTTCACGCTCCGCGAGGAGTTACAAAAGTCCTAAGGCATCGAATCAAAGACTGATTTATGTTTCACGTCAGATTGATTGAAGGATGCATAACAAGGATGTCTGAGAAATGGATTTGAGCCCGGTTTACCCGCCCTTTATTGCTGCACTCTGGTATCTGTTGTCTCTTACCGTCATTGCGGGCCTGATCAAGTTGTCCTGGTTCAAGGAGGATGTGAATTGAAGCAGAAAGGACTACTCACTGTTTGGAACGATGCCAAGGGGTTTGGTTTCATTACTCCTGAGGGCGGCGGTGAGCGCGTATTTGCTCATATCAGCAGTTATGCAGGCCGGGGCCGGCCGGTTTCTGATCGCAAGGTGACTTACAGTATCGCGGAGGATAGCCAGGGCCGGCCGAGAGCGGGGCGGTTCCAGTATGCGGGAGCTGCAAAGGTTGGTGCCAGTATTGCCCCGGGAGTCTGGGTAGCGGCGGCAGTTGTGCTGGTGTTTTTCACCACTCTGGCTGGCTTGTTCCAGCGAGGTTATATGCCGGTCTCTATTTCGGCGGCCTATGGCGCGATGAGCCTGGTGTTGTTTGTGATGTATTGGATCGATAAGCGGGCGGCGCAGCGGGGGGCACAACGTACGGCTGAGAACACGTTGCACCTCTTTGAGCTTTGTTGCGGCTGGCCCGGTGCGCTTATGGCCCAGCAGATTTTTCGGCATAAGACGCGAAAGGGGAGCTATCAGTTCGTTTTCTGGCTGGCGGTCCTCGCCAATCTGGGCGCGCTGGGTTGGCTGCTTGTGGCGCCGGAAGCGAGCACTTTGCGACAGCAATTGGATTTTGATTTGTTGAACTCTTTGCGGCCGCTTATCTGGTAGCTGATAACAGAAAATAGATCTGTTCCGGTTATCCCAGCGTCACCCGCAGTGCCAGCGGATGCTCTTCGCAGTTGTGTCCTGCGCCGCCGCGATCTACCACTAGAAAGGTGCCCTCGCAATCGAGGACGGATTGAATGGCATGCCATGTTCCGGCGCGGTAGTTAACGCCCTGTTGGCCATCGGTGACGAACGCGCGCACCTGGTCTGGGTCGATCACGTCTCCTGCGGGTGCCACCACGACAACAAAGCGCTCACCGTGCAACGGCACAAACGCCTGACTGCCCAGGGGGTGACGCTCAAGAAAGGTCAGCTCCAGTGGCATTTTTACGGGCTGGGTGACAAAGATACTGATCAGCGTTCTTGCTTCTTCGCCTGATGTCTCGACCTTAGCCAGATCATGGTAGCGCCGGGTGCGTCCACTATTGATCATGAAATAATCGGCGCTGCGGTGATCGATCACCTCACCAAAGTCGACGAAAGCCTCGGGTGTCAGCGGCTCGGCCGTCAATTGCAATAACTGCTCACTCATCTGAGCTCTCCGCTTTGTGAACGCAGGTCGGTCATTTTATGGTTAAATATCGTCATTGCTCAAACCACCACGTATCGCTGCAGCGCGGATGTGATAAGCCATGGCCGCACTTGCGCGTTCGGGCGACTGGTCCCGAATGGCGTTAATGATTTGCTGATGCTCTTCCAGAGGCTTCATCACTTCTTCTTTATTGCGCAAGGGTTTGCACTGAGCGCTGTGGATGTCTGTCGCAGTGCGCCGTCTGGTGTCGGTAAAAATCGAGTTCTGCAATATGGAGAAGATGATGTGATGGAAGTTGAAATCTTCCTGGACCGCATCAATCAGCTGCCCCTCATCAAGCGCGTAGCGCATCCGGTACAAGGTTCCTTTCAGGCGCTCCAGATCGTCATTCGAGCGAAGCCGGCTGGCCATTGCCGCGGCATAGGGCTCTGCGGCCAAACGAAACTGGAAAACCTCTCGGGTGCGACGGCTTACTTCGCAGGTGCTACTGGTCGCCATGTTTTTGGGATCAGGAACGAAGACACCTCGGGCCTGGCGAATGTCGATCAGGCCCAGTGTCTCCAGAACGCTCAGCGCCTCACGCAGAGCTGGGCGGCTTACGCCCAGTTCTGCAGCTAGTACTCGCTGCCCTGGCAGCGCTTCTCCAGGTGGATACTCACCGCTTAATATCTTGGTCTGAAGAAGCTTTGCTATAGCATTGTTGAGCATAGTTAAGTATTCACGCCTCTCAAAAACACAGGAAAGGTAATTTCATTTTCACCAGTCTAACAAGGTGCTAACGGGGGATGCGACCCACTACAATGATTTCACCATAGCATCGGCCAATTCCGCCGTGGTAGCGGCTCCACCCATATCGGGCGTGCAGTAATCCTTGTTGCTCAAAACGTCATTCAGTGCGGTCATGATCGCATTTGCAGCCTGGCGTTCGCCAAGATGCTCAAGCATCATCGCCCCGGACCAAACCGCAGCCACCGGGTTGGCCTTGCCCTGGCCCGCAATATCCGGCGCTGAGCCATGCACAGGCTCAAACATAGAAGGCAATTGCCGCCCAGGGTTGATGTTTGCAGAAGCCGCGAACCCCAGGCCGCCTTGAATAGCCGCTCCGATATCGCTGAGAATGTCGCCAAACAGGTTGGAAGCAACGATCACATCAAAGCTTTCGGGGTGCGTTATCATACGAGCGGCCGCAGCATCGACATGGTAGCGTTCAACTTTTACGTCCGGGTATTCGGCTGCCAGCTCATCTGTGATTTCATCCCAGAATACCATCGAATATTTTTGCGCATTTGACTTGGTCACCGATGCCAGCTTTTTAGAGCGTAGCTGAGCCTGTTCGAAGCCAAAGCGGAGAATGCGCTCAACCCCGTGGCGAGTAAATATGGAGGTCTCCACCGCCACTTCATGCGGATTTCCCATATGCACGCGGCCTCCGGCTCCGGAATATTCGCCTTCGGTATTTTCTCGTATGCACAGGATATCGAAGTCTGTTTTCCTCAACGGACCTTGTGCGCCTTTAAGCAGCCGATGCGGGCGCACGTTGACGAACTGGTCAAACTGTTTGCGAATCGGCAGGAGCAGGCCGTGCAGTGAAACGCTGTCAGGCACTTTCTCGGGCCAGCCTACAGCGCCCAGAAAAATCGCATCGCTTTTCTCAAGGCGGGCCAGTCCATCATCGGGCATCATCTGGCCCTGCTCAAGGTAATACTCACACCCCCATTCATAATGGGTAGGCGTCAGTTTAAAGCCAAACTTACTGGCTGCCGCTTCGAGCACGTCAAGCGTTGCCTTTGTTACTTCGACGCCAACGCCATCACCGGGAATGACTGCAATATCATAAGAATTCATTGTCTCTCCTGAACATTGTGTTTTTCGACAACGCTGACGGTGGCCTCGGCAACCCAGGAAAGGGCGCGTAGCGCAGCCAGATCGTCAGGAAAATGTCGATTGATCGATTGGCATCTTGCATGACAAGGCGCACATAAGCCTCAGCCGGGCCTTTCTGGCATTCAGGTGATTGGCCTTGACCGCGCCCATCGAGACTTGTTCAGCCAGTGATCCCGAGTACTCATACACCTCTTCGACCCGGCCCCAGTGCGTTGAAGACGTTACTACCACGGGAACGCCAGCGTTCAGCGCAGATCTCAGCGGTTCTACCCAGCTTGGTGGAATGTGGCCGCGGCCGATGGCGTCTATGACCAGCCCCTTGGCACCGCTGGCCACCGCCGCTTCCAGCAGGGCGGGCGATGCGTCAACCGCAACCGGAAGAATGTCCACACGCGGCAACTGCTCGCCCGGCACAATTATGTTCGAACGCTGCAGCTGCTTGCACAGTCTGACTTCACCGCCATCGACAAAGCCCATGGGCCCGATACCCGGTGAGCCAAAGCCGTTGAGCTGATAGCTGCTGAGTTTGCGAACCGAATTTGCCGCATGAATTTCCTCATTGAACACCACCAAAGCGCCGGCTCCCCGTGCCTGCGGCGAGCCGGCGACCTTCAGTGCATCGCGAAGGTTGGGGCCGGCATCTGAGCCGGGGGCGTAGGGCACGCGCTGGGCGCCGGTGACCACCACGGCGGTGTCTGGCAGCGCCAGACTTGTGTCAAGAAAGTAGGCCGTATCCTCAAGAGTGTCCGTGCCCTGGGATACCACCAGCCCGGCCACATCTTCGCGTTGCGACAGTCCAATACACAGCGTTCTCAGCTGCAGCAGGTCGGCCGTGGTGATGGCGTTGCTGGGCTTTCGGAAGAGGGTGATAACTTCAACCGGGCCATCGCTCTCAATCTGCAACTTCTCCATGAGCTCTTTGCCGGAGAGGGCTCCCGCAATGGCTCTTCCCGAGCTACTTGGCAGGCTCGCAATCGTACCGCCCAATGAAATCAGTATTACGGTATTTTTCATATCTGTATCTTCAGGAAAAAATAGTGAGAATGCTTGGGAAGGCTACGAAAATCAGCAGCGCTGCGATGTACACGGCAACGAATGGAAATACCGCATAGCTGATCTTTTCCACCGTTTCATTGGCAATGTTCGCCGCGATATACAGGTTGAGCCCTACAGGGGGCGTAAACTGTCCGACGGCCAATGCAATGATGGTGAATACGCCAAAGTACATCGGGTCAATACCGGCAGCCGAGGTAATCGCCACCAGGGTGGGTACCAGCAGTACCAGAGCCGACACGTTATCCAGGAAGGTACCGACCACGATCAGCAACGCCAGCATCATGAGCATGATCATGGTTGGATCAGTGGTAATGCTCATCACCCAGGCAGAGAAAAGCTGAGGCACGCGCTCGGTGGTAATGACAAAGGCAAAGGCATTGGCACAGACCATCAGGAACATGATGACGGCCGTTGTGGCTGCTGTGCTCATGAAAGCACGCTTTATTTCGGTAATGCCCAGGCTTTTATAGAGGAAAATGCCGATGAGCAGCCCGTAAATGCAGGCCACCGCAGCTGACTCGGTTGGCGTAAAGGCACCCGAGTAGATCCCCACAATGATAATGATCGGCATAAACAGCGCCGCCAGATTCTTGAGGCGCTCGCTTGGCGGGGGAGGCGTATCGTTAATGCTGATGTCATCAAAGCTCTTTCTTCCACGCCACCAATTGAGCATACAGATGGCCAGCGTCAGCAATATTCCTGGAATAATTCCGTTGATGAACAACCCGCCGATGGATACCCCGGAAATCACACCATAGATGACCATGGTGATGCTCGGCGGAATGATCAGTCCCAACGCACCTGAGGCAGCTACCACGGCTCCTGAACCCGCTGCGGTATAGTTCAGTTTTTTCATGGAGGGAATCAGAACGGTGCCGACGGCTGCCGTGGTGGCCGGTGCAGATCCGGAGATCGCCCCGAAGAAGGCAGAAGACGTTGTCGCCACATTGGCTAATCCGCCCGGTCGCTTTCCTACCAATCGGCCTGCCATGGCAACAAGGCGCTCGGACAGTTTGGCTTCATACATCAGTGCGCCGGCTAGAAGGAAAAGCGGAATCGCCAGGTACGAGAAGTTATTGAGCCCCTGGAACATTTTCTGCGCAACCACCAGCAGTGGAATATGGCTGCCGAAATAAATGGCAAGGGTGCTGGCCGCGCCCAAGGCGATCGCAATAGGTAATCCTATTATCAAAAAGCCGATAAAAGAGAAAATCAGAATCTCAATCATGATACTTGTTCCGCGCTGACAGCACTTTCGTCACTGAGGGTTTCGTGGCCGAGTAGTGTTTTCACAACAAGCAGGAATGCCGCTACAAGGCAGCCACCCGTCAGGAAAAACTGGACGTACCCCATCGGTATTCCGGTGGTGGGTGATACCTGCACCATGGCTCGTAGAGCTAGCGCATAGCTGAACCACACAATCACGGAGAGAAAAGTGATGGTAATAAGCCGGGAAGCAAGCGTTACCACTTTGGCAAGTGCCGGGGGCAGGCTGTCAACAAACACCGAGACCTTGAAGTGTTCGCCGCGCCAGAATGCAACGGCCATCCCCGACATGACGGCAAGCATCAGCGAGAATACGGAAATCTCCTGCGTCCATCCTATTGGCGTGTTAAGTACATATCTGAATCCGACCTGAATAACGACCAGCGACAGCATCACTCCAATAGAGACGGCTGCAATAACATGACAGATGGCCGCAATTTTGTCGCAAAGTGAGATCAGTAATTTTTGAATGCCAGAGGAGGATGGTTGATCTGTATTGTCCATGAAAACCGGTCCCGATCATGCCAATAGAACCGCTAGGCAACGGTTCTATTGGCGATCTAGTTGCTGAGTTAGTTACTGAGTGAGCTGGTTAAGGATGTCTTGGTTGAACGTGGCAGCGGCGTCGTCATAGACAGGCTGTACGGCTTTTCGGAACAGAGACTTGTCAACGTCATTGATCTTCATGCCACGCTCTGCGACGGCCTTCCACTGCTCGGCTTCAAGGTTCGCGATCAAATCAATGTGCTTGCGGTCATACTCTCTACCAACCTCTAGCAGCGTTTTCTGAATGTCTTCCGGCATGCTGTAGAAGAGGTTTGCATTCATGATGAGCGGAGAGCCCATGTGGATGTGGCCTGTACGCGATACATAGTCCTGAACCTCATTGAAGTTCTGGGTCAGGATGTGAGCGGGCGGGTTTTCCTGTCCGTCCACAACACCCAGTTGCAGCGCGGAATACAGTTCACCAAAGGACATCACCGTTGCACCGGCTCCCAGTGTCTTGAAAGTGTCAACGAACACTTTGCCTTCCGGAACGCGGATCTTCAGGCCTTCAAGGTCTTCTGGTTTGTTGATGGGGCGAACGGAGTTGGTGACATGGCGCATGCCATTTCCCCACCAACCGATGATAACGGCCCCTTGATTTTCTACCTGTGCACTCAGCATATCGCCAACGGGGCCTTCAACCGCCTCAAGGTATTCATCCATGTCTTCGAACAGAAAAGGCAGGTTGAGCATACCCATATCGGGTACCCAGTTAGACAGCACGGTATCCGAGGCGAGAGTCATTTCCAGGGTGCCGATCATGGTGCCTTCGACCGATTCCAGCTGATTTCCAAGTTGATCGGAGGGGAATACCTGGATTTCAACAGCACCGTCGGTTTTTTGCGCGATTTCTGCGGCAAACTGTTCGGTAATAGTTTGATAGTGGTGGCTTGGGGCGCCTGTGTGGTTGAGGCGGAGTGTATAGTCCTGCGCAAACGCCATGTTGGACGACAGAGCCATAGAAAGGGCAAGAGTAGAGACTACTGGAATAAATCCGTGCTTCATTGAGAGCTCCTATTAGATTGTCTCGTTATCTGCGATCAACCAGCTGCTCTAATTACTGCCGGGGAAAGCTGACTTTTATATCGAATTCAGTGGCTTGAGAGTGTCGCTTACAATTTTTGCCACATCGGTCAATGGTTTGATCTGTTGGTTGGTCTGTCCGGTCAAACCGGTCAGACCAGATGGAATCCTAGTTGATCGGCTATGCACGGACAAGTGTTTTAGACGAGATTTTGCGGGCTATACGTATTGCGGTGCGGAAATATCCGTATATGTCGATGGGTGTCGGCCCCCAGGCCAAGCATGAAAGTGACGTAACGGGCGGCCATTTTCGGGGGCATTTCAAGGTAGAAAGGGATGTTAAATTATCGGTAGTTGTTCCGCCGCAGTCTTCAGCCGTTGCAGGGCCTGCTCCGATTTCTGCTCTATGGCAGCTTTGAAATGCAGTACATTGGCCAGTACCAAGCGGAAGTCCGGCATGGTGTACGAAAGAGTATGTTCGAACTCGCTGGTATTTGGGCTGGTATTCTTCACTCGGTAGGTCAAATCAATCCTGACATCATTGTCGAGATTGGTGCCGAGTACGCGCCAATGGTTTCCTTCCGAACGGCTGATGACTTCCCAACTGACCCGGTTCTTCCCCATGGGGGTATCGATTACTTCATTGAAGCGATCGCCAGCCAGTCGGGCGGAACCAGAGCGGCAGTTTGTCTTGCCAACGCGCCGTTGTTCGGGTGTCCCGTGCCAGCATCGACCAGTGCTGGATGTTGGCCTTGATGGGGTTGAGGGTATCCAATGGGCGCGGATCGGCCTGCAACAGGACTACCGAAGCATTGGCTTGCTCGCACCGCTGCTTTGGCACTGTCCATCCGTGAAACTTGCACATGCCGCATGTGGCCACCTTTCAAACGCTGATCAGTGAAAACGGTTTTTTTCGTTACGACCAGCGACGAGTCGGGAAAGCACCGCTGGTGGCCAATCCACAGCAAATCCTGTCGGTGGTCGCCGGCGATCGCTTTGGTTTCGATCTGGATACCACGCTCATTGATTCGCCGGTGGCAGGTTGTGACGAAACCCTATACCAGCTCAGTCTCAATTACGCCTGCCAGCTGCTCAATGCCCAACATGTGTATCCGAACTCGCAGGCACAACCAGACTCGTGACCTCCGATGCAGCATACAATCTGAACTGGAGTCAGCGCCGCGGCCGGCTATAATGGCGTACTTTTAACCGTCGCAGAGAATCTTATGCCAATCGAAAAGAATCACGTTGTCTTGTTTCACTACAGCGTTAGTGATGATCAAGGCAACGTCGTTGAAAGCTCCCGTGGTGGCGAGCCGAACGCCTACCTGCATGGCCACGGTGGCGTTATCCGGGGGCTCGAAGAAGCCCTGGAAGATCGCGATGCCGGCGATACGTTCAGCGTGACGGTCACTCCGGAAAAAGCCTATGGTCCGCGTAAGACTGATGCGATACAGCGCGTGCCGGTCAAACATTTGATGGGTGCCAAACGCTGGAAGCCGGGTATGATTGCCCAGGTAAAAACAGAGCATGGCCCGCGCCACGTGATCGTCGCCAAGGTCGGCCTTAAGTTTGCCGATGTCGACACCAACCATCCGATGGCAGGTAAAACCCTGACCTTTGATGTCGAAATCCTCGAAGTACGCGCTGCCGATCCGGAAGAGATAGCACACGGACACGCCCATGGGCCGGGTGGGCATCATTGAAGGATGCACAACAAGGGTATCTGGGAAATGGGTTTGAGCCCGGTTTTTCCTTTCAGCCCGGGTCAATTGACACGTACAGAGTGGTGATCGCGTCCATTTTCTTCAGAATGGATTCGGTGGTCACTTGAATAACAAAAGGTACATGGCGGCCGCTTTCGCTCAATTCGAACCCTGAGCGCGAGAATTTCCATTGGCTCACAACGTCACTCAGGGCCTGGTTGATTTCATCGGTGTTGAGGGAAGATTTGGTCAGGAGGTCCAGCGCATGGTCAAAGTCCTTCAGCGCCAGTGCGAACGCATCTTCAACGGTCTGGTCGTCGATTTGCCAACTCTTCGCGACGTATAACATACCGATACGTTGTGACAACATGCGTTGGCGACCAGAGAGGTTAATCAGTTCGCCCTTGCGGCTGCCCAAATACGCTTCAAACAACTGAACGTTGTTCTCACAGAGCTCAAGCAAGCGAGAGGCCTGTTTGATCAGGGAAAGTGCCTGACTATTCTCTGGTTTGCTAATTGCCGACTGGCGGAATTGATTCCATGAGCGGCGAATATCCTGTAGGGAGGCAGTAATTTCTTGCGTAGGTGAAAAGTCTTCCAGTTCTCCGAGGTGTTGTTCGAAAAGAGCCACACTAGCGTCCAGTTGCTTCAGGGCGGTCTCGGTAGACACCTCCTGGCCAACCAGTAGGTAGGACTTGGCGATGCGCTGGGTGAGCATCCGTTGCATTCCAGCCTTGTTGATTGCAGCGTCAATAGTCAGTGTGTCTGCTGCGCCGATGGTCGGCGTCAAGAAAAGCATAATCATCACTATTGCGAGTGTCGCGAAGGGCGAAATCATCGCTCGTAACGGGTTCTCGGGCAATGGATTGCGCTCCCTACAGTTACTTTGCATATCGTGTTCCTTCGTGAATGGCGCAGAGCTTAGCTCTAATTCCAGGAGCATCGTCTGTATTCTGGATTTGGGGAACACGAGGTTACACGTCTGGCTGGGGCACATCTTTGACGATAATCATTGGCAGCTTCGTGGTGAGATTGCCCCAACTTCAAAGTGCCGCAAGGGGGCTTGAACTGCCAGGCAGGAGCATACCGATGAAAACGGTGTTACCTTGCGCTTGTGAGAAACCGGGACGGAGTCACTTTCATGGTTTCACCGGCCAGGACGGGAGGCAATGTCCATAACCTGTCCGTTTTTCAGGGCGACAACTTGCCAAACTGACTCCTTGGGAAGTCATACAACCACTCCTGTTTTGCCTGGAGCCCGGAATGATCAAGCCTAGTTGTTACAGCTGTCGGAAGAGATTTGAGCCGTCTGCGCTCAGGATTTCTTACTCGAAAAACTACTGTGAAAGCTGCGGTGTGGGGCTTTTTGGTGGGGATTACTTCAGTTTCGCCCAAAAGCCTGCTCCAACTACCCGGAAAAATCTGGCAGTACATTCTATAGTGTTTTTTTTGGCGGTTGCTGGTTTGAGCTTGTGGCTTTGGGGCCGCTAAAACTCCCGTGGCGGTGAACCGAACGCCTACCTGCATGGCCACACGCATGGGCCGGGTGGGTATCATTAATCGGGTAAGGTACTGTTATGAAAAATTTTAAATCGCTGATGATTCTATCCCTGTCGCTAATCGCAGGCTGCACCAATGTCGCCAGCGACCTTGGCAGATCCATTCATCCCGCGCCGTCATCCGCTTTAAACACGGACACGCTGTTCTCCGCCGCCAGCGATTTCTTCGCTGAGGTAGGCTACCAGTGCAATACCAACTACGAACCCACCAGCCTTCATTGTTCCAAGGCACTCCGCGATCTATATATTCACCAGACCCAAGCGGTGGTGCAGATTTATCCAGGCGACGATGAAGCGCACCCCCATACTTTGGTCACAACCCGATGGGATGAAGGGCTGATTCCGGGTGAATTTATCTCCAGTGAGTTCACAAACCCCGATGTGAAGGCGTTTTGTGAGTATCTGAGGGCGCAAGCGTTGGGGCTTTGCCGATGGCAGCAGTTTCCGGCTTAAACTTGATTGACCTATAATGAATGCTCCTTTCAAACTGCGGCCTTACCAGCGCGAAGCCGTTGATGCCACGCTGAAACACTTTCGCAAATCGGATGATTCTGCCGTTATCGTGCTGCCGACCGGTGCGGGTAAAAGTCTGGTCATTGCCGAGTTGGCCCGTATCGCCAAGCGAAAAATTCTGGTGCTGACTCACGTAAAAGAGCTGGTTGAGCAGAATCACGCCAAATACCAGAGCTACGGGTTAACCGCCGGCATCTTCTCCGCCGGGTTGAAGCGTAAGGAAAACCGGTATCAGGTGACCTTCGCCAGTGTGCAGTCGGTATCGGCCAATCTCGACCAGTTCAGAGATGAGTACTCATTGATCATCATTGATGAGTGCCATCGGGTCAGCGGTGATGAGAGCAGTCAGTACCAAACAATCATTGAGCTGCTGCGGCAACAGAATGACGCTCTTAAAGTGCTCGGGCTAACCGCCACACCCTATCGTTTGGCTATGGGCTGGATTTATCGCTATCACTACCGGGGCTTTGTTCGTGGCCGTAGTGATGATAGCGACGAGCAGGATAAGCCCTTTGTGCACTGCATTTATGAACTGCCCTTGAGTTATATGATTAATAGGGGGTATCTCACCAGACCTGAGCTGGTTAACGCGGCGGTGGCGCAATACGATTTCTCTGCGCTGCCTCGGAACCGCTTTGGGGAATACGCCGAAAACGATGTTAACCAGCTGTTGAGCAAACATCAGCGTGTAACCCGAGCCATTACCGAGCAAGTGATGGAGCTGGCCATTGAGCGTAAGGCGGTGATGATTTTTGCTGCAACGGTGGATCATGCAAGGGAGATCACCGGCTATCTGCCGGAACACCAAACAGCCTTGATTACCGGCGCCACCGACTTGAATGAACGGGATTCGCTGATCCAGCGCTTTAAACAGCGGCAGTTAAAGTATCTGGTGAATGTGTCCGTACTCACCACGGGCTTTGATGCGCCCCATGTGGACTTTATCGCCATTCTTCGTCCTACCCAGTCGGTCAGCCTGTATCAGCAGATCGTGGGCCGCGGTCTTCGTCTGGACCAAGGTAAAGAGGATTGTCTGGTGATTGATTACGCGGGCAACCGTGTCAATCTGCATCACCCCGAAGTGGGGGAGAAGAAACCGAACCCCGGTAGTGAGCCGGTGCAGGTGTTCTGTCCGGGCTGTGGTTTTGCCAATATTTTCTGGGGCAAAACTGATAGTGAGGGTCACGTTATCGAACACTACGGCCGCCGCTGTCAGGGCCTGCTGGAGCCAGCTGAAGAGGGTGAGCCAGAGGCGCGGCTCGCACGCCTTGAGCAGTGCGATTACCGTTTTCGTTTCAAGGAGTGCCCGCACTGCGGTGGCGAGAATGATATCGCGGCACGTAACTGTCACCAGTGTAAAAAAGCGATTATCGACCCGGATGATCAGCTAAAAGATGCTCTGAAGCTCAAAGATGCAATGGTGATCCGCTGTGCCGGGATCACCTTGAACGGCAATCACAGCAAACTGAGAATTACCTATCACGCTGAAGACGGGGAAGAACTCAGCGAGTCTTTTGATTTCCGCAAACCGGCACAGCGCAACGTTTTTAACAAACTGTTTGGGCGGCGTTTAGCGAACAGCCAAGCCCCGCAAGCGTTCAGCAGGGTTGAAGAGGTGCTTGAGATACAAGCCTTGTTGCCGGCACCGGATTTTGTCATTGCCCGCAAACAAAAGCATTACTGGCAGGTGCAGGAGCGGATTTTCGATTATATGGGTGCCTATCGTAAGGCTAATGAAGTGTAAAGCTTGTCTTCCTGCTCTGGTTTTCCCATTGATCACTGTGGCATTTGCAAGAGCGCGTGTCTTTCCGGGATGATTTGATGCTCTACAATATATCTCTCCCGGAGACTGCGATGAACGAAGCCTGGTTGAAAGCTTTGCCCAAAGCGGAGCTGCACCTTCATCTGGAAGGCGCGCTCGAGCCCGAACTAATGTTTACGTTGGCCCGTCGTAATGGCATTGAATTGCCGTGGGATGATGTGGGCGCGCTGCGCCATGCCTATGCCTTCAATAATCTGCAGGAATTTCTGGACCTGTATTATAAAGGCGCCAACGTGCTACGCACCGAGCAGGATTTTTATGATCTCACCTGGGCTTATCTGCAGAAGTGCCAGGCCCAGGGCGTGGTGCACGTTGAACCCTTCTACGATCCGCAAACCCATACCGAGCGTGGCATCCCTTTTGAAGTGGCTCTCAATGGAATCTGTGGTGCCCTGCACGACGGCCGCGAGCAGTTGGGGGTATCCGGCGGGCTAATTCTCAGTTTCCTGCGGCACCTGCCTGAAGATGATGCCTTCCGGACGCTCGAGCAGGCCATGCCGTTCCGGGATCAGTTCTTTGCGGTGGGCCTGGACAGTTCCGAGCGGGGCCATCCGCCCAGTAAGTTCGAGCGGGTGTTTGCCAAGGCGCGGGCTGAGGGCTTCCTGGCGGTTGCCCACGCAGGTGAAGAAGGCCCGCCCGAGTACATCTGGCAGGCGTTGGACCTGCTCAAGGTGAACCGGATTGACCACGGGGTTCGCGCTGCAGAAGACCCGAAATTGCTCGACCGGCTGGCCGAACTGCAGATTCCGCTCACGGTTTGTCCGCTGTCGAACATCAAGCTGTGTGTGTTCCCTGACATGTCACACCACAACATTCTGGAGCTGCTGGAGCGCGGCCTGAAGGTGACCGTGAATTCCGATGACCCGTCTTATTTCGGCGGTTATGTGCTGGAGAACTTCGTGGCGTTGCGCGATGACCTGGGGATGACCGAAGAGCAGGCCCGTCGGCTGGCGCAGAACAGTATGGATGCCCGGCTGGTGTGATGGCGTATGGCGCGGGGTGCCGGGCCCTGACATTGGATAGCGGTTTCACCGATGCGCAATGTGCGGCCCAGCCACGTTTGTTCGGCAAGCCCGTAAATACCGGGCTCGGTTTCGATAACGATGTTGGGGCGAAAACGTTCGAGGTTCCAGTCGGCACCCGGATTGTTGGCTCGCATGTGGTCCAGGCTGGCGGTGGTCAGAATATGCAGCGGCGAGACCAGGAAAAAGGTGCCTGGCCGGGACACGTACTCCTGCATCTCAGGCGGCAGGTTATCGAGATCGGGTAGCGGCTCGCCGGGTTCTCTTGCAAAGGTGTTCTTGAGCTCGTCCAACCAGTGTTTATTGCCTTGTTTGTAGCGCCGGTAGAACGCCTCATTGGATTCGGGTTCAAGTGTCCTGAGTTCGCTATCGTGTCCCACCAGTTCCGAGATATGTTGATCGGTGCCGGCCTCACCACACAGGCTTTGTTCGCCATTGGGAAAAGTGATCTGCACGGCCTTCTTTTCTGGGCCGGAATAGCTGGCGCGACACTGGAGGAGTTGCGGGCGGAATTTGCAGCTCTGAATTTCCCGCCGTTTGAGGTCCCGGACCGCCCAGAGCCGATCGCCTTCGATTCCGCGACTGTCAATGAAAACGCCAGAAAGCGCCGATCCGGCCATGCCTTTGACCGGGTAGTGCCAAATAGATGCAAGATGTCCAATTTTTTCCATGATTCGTGCCCTCTGAAAGCCCATAGCAGAATCTAGGCTGGAGGCTCAGTGGCGTCCATGCGTTGGATGACGTAGGAGCCGGGGGAGCGAAGACTGGCGTAAACCACCCCGCAACGCCCTCCAGGCCAGAGGTCTAATGCATTCGATAGAAATAGAGGTTGTAGGCCAGTCGGGTTGGGCGTTACTGAGGCGCATCGGTTCCATCTTCGCTGACGTGGAGAATGGCGTTGCTCATACTCTGTGCTGCAATTGCCGGTACATTCGCGAGCCTATCCAACCGGAACCAAGCAAGTACGGTATAGCTCCCAAAACCCACATAATTAACCCTGCCAGTTGCTGGTCCTGAAGGCTGCGTCCGGCTCCGTATAGTGGGCTTTGAGCGAAGGTGAGCATTGCGCCCAGAAAACCGGTGTGCATCAGAGTGAACAACACTGCAAACAAGGCCCAGCCCACTGTGCGCTGAGGGCTTTTAAGTACCGACCACCAGAATAGCCCAGCGGTGACCAGAAAACACCCGTGCTCTATGAGATGCCACCAAGGGTTCTTCAGGGCCAGAACGTAAAATTGGGGAATGTGCCAGAACCAGATCATTACAGCGTGGAGGTACGCCATATAAACCGGATGTTGAACCAGTTTAAGCGTGGGCTGCCACAGCCGTGTCAGCAGCCGCCCGCTCCCGGCAGCAAGTTGAGGTAAGGGTCGAGTCAGTACCCATAAAGGCGCAATCACCACCATAAACATCATGTGCTGAACCATATGGGCCGCAGCGCTGCTTTCAGCCCAGTGGTCCAGCGGCCCCCAGAGAGCGAGAAAACTGATTACCATGGTGCTGTGAAAGCCAAATGCTTGCGACCAGTTTGGCGCTACCCGTCGTGCGCCGATCAGATAGGCCAGCCAGACCGCACTGAAGATGATCAAGCCGATCATGGCGGTCAGTTGCTCTGCACCTTCACTGGTTATCGGACTATGGCCAAAGGCCGGCGTACTCAGACCAAGCAGAGCGAGACCGAGCCACGACCCACAGCGCCAGTTCAGATACATGGTGGCAAGATAGCGCCAGGCAGGGCCAGCATCATCGATGCAAACGCCGATACAAGATAGACAGCAGCGGATGTTTTGCTGATAAAAGCTTTGAGGGGCTCCGCGTCTGTGGCCTGTGCCAGTGAAGGCGCTTTCCAACACCCATAGGCACAGACCAATAAATAACTCGATACAATGAGCGCAGCGATCAAAGAAGCGGCATTGATCCAGGTCCAGGCGCCAGCCTCAGTATCCGGCGGGACAAAGGCACAACCGACTGACAGCCCACCATAGAGCAGTACAAACCACAGCGCCCAGATGATCAGCCCCAATACCAGGTTTACCGGATGAAACGGGGATGGTTTCATCACGCACCCCATGCCATCGGTAGTAGTAAAAACATGGCAAAACTGAGCCAGAAAACTCCCAGAGTATAGACCCAGAATGCCTGAATCACGATGGGTTCGTAAGGCACTCTGGCGCCAACATAGCCCAGCTTCACCCGCAACGCCTGTAGTGCTGTAAAAATCACCGCAAGCCCGCTATGCAGCAGCAGGTAATATAACGCCACCGCCAACACCGCATCATGGGCCAGCTCTGTGGGTTGCAATGATGACGTCTTCAGCACCCAACCCAATAAGCACCAATGAGTCAGCCCTATGGCCGAGACTGCCCAAAGTTGCAGGCTCAGGCTGCCATCGTTGCCCTTACGCAGTCTTGATACAGCAATACGATAGATCGACACCGCGAGGGCCAGCAGTGCTCCGCTTACCGCCAGAGGAATTAGCGCCAGTGGGCTGGTTTCGGGCGTCGACCACTGCGGCGCAGCCGTCCAGAGATAGAACCAGCCAAACAACAACGAAACATAGAGGGTGCCATTGGCCATCAGACTAATCACCATGCCCCATAACCCGGGTCCGTCGCAGGTACGGGAATGGAGTGGTGGGTCCACGGGATCATCGGCACGTACCGGCGCGGCCCGGGGGTGGGCACCGTTCTCCCAGCCCCAGCGAAGCACCAGCAGCAGAGCTACTACAGCGGCTACCAGAGCAATCAGATAGACTTTAACCAGCAAGCTGACACATACCACCGCCAGAACAGCCGCAGTTAGCAGGGGAAGCCAGGAGTTGGTGGGCAGGTGAATGACTTCTCTGACTTTTCCGGTGACGGCGTCTGACCCGTATATATCCCGCCGCAGGTTCTGCACTTCCGCCAGATCATGCTCACCAGCCGCGATGCTTTCTACCAGTTCGGGTCGCTCCCACATTGGGTGACGGGTAGTGATATCCGGCATGCTGGAAAAATTATAGGCATTCACCGGCATTGGGATTGCCCATTCCAGAGTATCCGCGCCCCAGGGATTCTGTTCAGCACGGCGACCAAAACGAAAATGCAGCACGATATCGACAATGATCACTGCTACACCGATCGCCATGATGAAGCCACCGATGGAGGACACCAGGTTGAGCCAGTCCCAGCCCAGACCCGCTTCATAGGTATAGACCCGCCGGGGCATGCCCAATAGCCCGGTAAGATGCATCAGCAGGAAGGTGATATTGAAGCCCCCGAAAAATAGCCAAAACCCCCAGCGCCCCATTTTGTCTGAGGGCATACGGCCAGATACATGAGGCAGCCAGTAGTAAAAACCGGCGATTAGCGGAAACAGCATGCCCCCGACCAGTACGTAGTGCATGTGAGCAACCACAAAGTGCGTGTCGTGAACCTGCCAATTGAAGGGCACCAATGCCAGCATCACGCCTGTCAGCCCGCCACACACAAACACTATCAGGAATCCAGCGATCCAAAGCATCGGTAGGTGAAACACAACTTTGCCCTGCCACAATGTGGCCAGCCATGCAAAAATCTGAATAGCCGTGGGAATCGCCACCAGCATGCTGGCGATCGAGAAGAAGGCCTGGGCCAGTTGCGGAATGCCTACCGTAAACATGTGGTGAACCCACAAGCCAAAGCTGATAAACCCCATCGTAATAATGCCCAGCACAACCCAGCGATAGCCCACCAGCGGATGGCGGGCAAATACCGGAATCAGCGTAGACACGATCCCCGCTGCGGGCAGGAAGATAATGTAGACCTCCGGGTGGCCAAACATCCAGAACAGGTGTTGCCATAGCAACGGATCACCACCACCGGAGATTTCAAAGAAAACGAACCCGGCCGCGCGTTCTAGTTCCAGCAGCACACTGCCAAGAATCAAAGGTGGGAATCCAAAAACGATCATCAGTGCCATGGCTAGGATGTACCAGCAGAAGATCGGCATTTTGTTGAGCGACATGCCGTTGGCACGGGTTCGCAGAATGGACACCACCAGTTCCACGCCGGCAGAAATTGCAGAGATTTCCACAAACGTGATGCCCAGCAGCCAGAAGTCCGAACCCGGGCCCGGCGAATAGGTGTTGCTGCTCAGAGGCGTGTACATAAACCAGCCGGCGTCCGGGGCCACCTCTAGCACCAGGCTGGAGAGAATAATCACGCCGCCAAAGAGGTAACAGTAGTAGCCCAGGGCACTTAACCGGGGAAATGCCAGATCCCGCGTGCCGATCATCTTGGGCACGAGGTACATCGCCACCCCCTCCAGTACAGGGATCGCAAACAGGAACATCATCACTGTGCCGTGCATGGTGAAAATCTGGTTATAGAGGCTTGCGCCAATGATGTCCTGCTCAGGCAATGCAAGCTGCGTGCGGATTAACATCGCTAAAACGCCACCGATCAGGAAAAATGCCATCCCGGTGGCCATGAACCTGAATCCTATGGACGTATGGTTGACTGCCGCCAGAGCGCCCCAGCCTGGCAAATTGCCCCACACGTGCTCCAGTTGTGCTTCCCGTTCGCGGTTGGCCTGCTCCGACAGATTATTCATTGCCGGCCTCCTGCCGAAGCCATGTCTGGTAATCTTCGGGACTGTAGGCGGTTATCGTGAATTTCATATGGGCATGCTGGGTGCCGCAGAACTCGGCACACTGGCCACGATAGGTGCCGGGTTCATCGGCTTGCAGTCGCAGCACATTGGTCCGTCCGGGCAGCATATCCAGCTTGCCTCCCAGGCGTGGCACCCAGAACGAATGAATAACATCAGCACTGGTAAGGTGGAGGTCAAGGGGGACACCGGCTGGAACGTGCAGTTCGTCCTTCAGCGTAATGTCTGAATCCGGATAATGCACTTCCCACCACCATTGGTGTGCCGTAACGTTGATCCGAAGCGCTTTCCCTTCTGCAAGCGGCAGCGGCAGCATTCGATGGCCGGCGGGTACACCAAACGCCAGAATCACCGCCATACTGGTGATCGGTAGCACCAGGCCGCCCCAGAGAATCCACCGGTTCTGGACCTGCCTGGCTCGGGCTTTCGAGACGGGCTCCGGTGCGCGCCTGATGGCATAAAGCCAAAGTGCGATCACTACCACGAGAACCAACGTGAACCAGCCAAACATTCCCCACCACAACCATGCTGCCGAGAGAGCGTTAGGGCCTGCGGGAGAAAGCATGGAGAACTCCCCCTGACATCCGGTCAACAATCCACCTGTGCCAACCACACTCAAGGCTGCTACTCTTTTTATTTCTGGCGGAGGACAACTCCTGTTTCGCACCTGCACGCTCTGAGGGCAACCATGGCCAAGGAACATATTGTCAGTCGTATGTCGATTATGGGTCACCCGATCCACCCCATGCTGATCCATTTCCCGGTGGCCGCTCTGCTGCTGCTCATCGCCACAGACATTGGCTACGTCATGACCGGTGATTTCTTCTGGGCTCGCGCAGGACTCTGGCTTGCAGTAATCGGTATGGCAGGTGGTTGGATGTCTGGCTCGGTCGGGTTGTTGGATCTCATCATCGTTGAACAGATACGTCGCCTGATTACTGCATGGTGTCACGCGCTGCTGGCCGTGATGCTGCTTTCCATTGCGACTCTTAATTGGTTCATCAGGGTGGGTGAGCCCGAACAGCTTATTATGCCGTGGGGGCTTTACCTTTCTTTGCTTACCGGTGTGTTGATAACCATCACCAGTTTGCTGGGGGGCGAGCTGGTCTATGATCACGCTGTTGGTGTTTCCCCTGAAAAGATGGCGGAGCGCCGACGCAGCCCTTGATGAGGCGGTGAGCCTGGCATGCTTTTCGAACATTATGCGCCACTCCCGAAAACGGGCTTGGCAAGCACTGTCCATAACACTGCTGCGATCAGCATGCAGGTTACCGTAGCCGAGACAAGACACCACCGTTGCACGTGCTTACCATTACCGGTCTCTGCCCGCAGGATCAACAATCCCAGCAGGGTGTGATTAATAACCAGAAACACTACCAGCGTCAGTTTGACGATCAGCCAAATACCAATATTGTGGTGGACAACAAATATTAGCGTACCTGCAATGATGGAAAGCAATGCAACCGGTGTGGCGATATGGGTAAAGAGCAACCTGGGGAGGTGTTCTCGGAGCACAGCTCGACTTCCTGAACCTGAAGCTGAGGCGGTATAAACAGTTCTGGCCAGCAGCGCCGGAAGGTACACCAGCAAGGCAGCCCAAAAGAGCAGAGCTGCGATATGAAGAATAAGGAGCCAGTTCAAGGTGAAGACTACCTCTCTGCTGCAGTGGTTTTTACTTTAACCCGTTCAAAACCTTACCATTGAGCCTGCCGGGGAACAAAGTCAAATGCGACGAAACAGGTTGGTGTCGTGGCATAGTGAACTTGGTTACGTGATTGGAAACCTGGGCCAGTCGAGGTTTTCGCGTCACTCAAGACGGCCCATATTGATCATGGGATTATCAGGGTAGCTATCGGAAGGCGCAGTAAAAATCCGGGCAGACTGCTGTTTTTAACACAACCTTTCTATTCCGTTACCTAATTGAATTGCCCCTTGTGTACTTCCTCTCTACAGTCCGGAAATTCTTGCCGAAAGAGCGTTCTCAAATACTAAAGCCCTTGGCAGGAGCTGAAGCATTGGCGGTCTGTGTGCGGTTGCTGACGGCCCCGCCCTAAAAGCAATTCGTGCTGTACCTAATCCCTGAACTCAGGATAGAAAGGAAGAGAATGTCTATGTCCGATTATCGGTCACTGTTTTTAAAGTCTTTTTGTCTGGTGACAGGGCTATTTTTGTTGTCCGGTTGTAACGACAACAATAATGACGGCACAGCGTCGTCGGAGAACCCGCAAGTCAGCAGTGTAATGCCTGCTGACAGTGCCGCCGGCGTCAGCCCGGACACCAAAATTACAGCTGCTTTTGCCGAAGATATGCTGGGCACCAGTATCAGTGAACGTACCGTTCGCTTATCCCGAAACGGTACCGATGTACCTGCTGGTGTAACGTTTGATGGTGCCAGCAATGTTGTCACACTGACGCCTGTATTGGGGCTTGGTTTGTTGGGCCACTACCAGTTCACTCTGGATGCCGCCATTGCGGATTTATCCGGTAATGCGCTGTCTTCCCCCGTGACGTCGTCATTTACCGTACGTGATGGTGTGTGGGGCGAAACCGCGACATCCTTCAATTTTCAGGAAAGGAATAGCGAGGATGTTCAGGTGGCGACGGGTACGGATGGTGAAGCGTTCGCCGTCTGGGTTACGGATAATGGAAATCCTGTCAGTAGCCACTATACGCCAGAGGAGGGCTGGAGCCTTCCCGCGGATCTTGACGACGGCAGTTATGCTGCAGGTAAAAGACACCCGCAGATTGCCATCGATAACGAAGGCAATGCTATCGCGGTCTGGCAGACCTACTTCAACAACGGATCGTATACCCTTGGCTCTAACCGTTATACAAAGGCTGGCGGCTGGGGTACAGCGGTAACAATTGGCGCCACCCCGATACACCTTGTCTTGTTACAACAAAATGAGAAAGCTCTGCTTGGGTTTGATGAGCAGGGCAATGCACTGGTCATTCGTGCCGGGCGAAACTATAGCCCTCCTGGTGGTTTTCTGGTTCTGGTCAACCGTTATTCCAAGCAAGACGGCAGCTGGGGAGGCGAGACCCCCATAGTGTCCAGTGGATTGCTCGAATTGCGTCAAGCACAGTTCACGATAACCGCCGATGGAAGCGCCTTTGCCACGTGGGTACAGGCGATCAGTTCCAGCGACTGTGCTATCCAGGCCAGCCGCTATGCACCAGGAAGCGGTTGGACAGCAGCGGAAATCGTCGGTCCGGGGCTCTGCCTTTCCGAACCGCAGATCGGAATGGATGAGGAAGGCAATGCTATCGTGGTCTGGAACCAGCCTTCAGGGCCAACGCCGAATATCTGGGCTAATCGCTATTCGGCAGGCGAGGGGTGGGGAACCGCTCAGATGATTGAGTCGGATGGCGAAGGTACTTCCAGGGGCCCGCAGGTTGCGGTCACACCAAAGGGCGACGCGCTTGTGGTATGGCGTAAAAATAATGGCATGAGCGACCGGAATCGAGCCAGTCGCTATTCGCAACAAAGCGATAGCTGGAGCCAACCTGAGAACATTAGTGCGGGCGATAGCGACAGTGTGGAATCTCCCCAGTTAGCGCTTGATGTGGACGGCAATGCTTTGGCGGTGTGGCGGCGTGACATAAACGGTAAGTCTGAAGTTCGCGCTGGTCGTTACGCAGTCGGTAGCGGCTGGAAAGCACCTTTAATCATTACGTCAGATCAAGCCGTGCCCCAAACCGCGGTTCAGGTAGCGGTTGATTCTGACGGCACCGGGATTGTTTATTGGACGCGGCCCTTGGGTTCAGATTCCCGTATTTATAGCAAACGTTTCGACTAGATAACTCGCCAAGGAAAAAATCGGGGCAGACTTATTTTTTGGATAACACCTTGTTAGCTAAAGTAGCCCCGATTTTATCATGTCGAATGTGTCCAGAATCAGCGCCACAAGCTGGTCTTTCGCAGATAGCTACACCGTGTAGTCAGAGCATGCCTGTTCGTTTGGGAGTCGCAATCTTTACAAGGAATGCCAAGGCGTACACCGGCCAGCCATCGTCGATAATTAATCTTCGTTAATGTCTGGCGGCTTTTTATCCTTGCCTGATGTACCGCTTGGCAGTGTTTGGCTACTTATATCTGTTTGGGTCTTATGTCGTAACGGCATATATTGGTGTCGTTATAAGCGTCACAATATTTTAGGAGTTTGATTATATATTAAAAATAATAATCAACAGTATTAACTAGTAACTACAGTTTGTTCTTAATAAACCACTGAAGGTTTTAATAACGAATTCGTCTTTACCAGTTAGCCAGACCGAACCTGTTCGCTCTACTCAATTCATCGAATTTACTCTTAATGCCAAACAGCTGAACTATTACAAATTACATTGTCGCCTCTGCAAACCTGCTGTGTGACGTATGCTTTTATAACGCAGTTGCAATGCTCGTCCCGGCACTGATCTGGCATTTGGTACCGGGAGTGCGAGAGCAGTCGCAAGCCGTCGCTTAAAAAGCCAGTAGCACTTCAAATAAAAGCTGGAATGTACGAGGAAATAATCTATGAAACTTATGCACTCTGCGGCAATTATCTGCCTGGCACTTTCACCCGCGCTGGTTTCGGCTGAACCCGAGTCCGGTGATGGCCTTTTTGCTTTGACCGGTAGCGGTTCAAGTGACAATGATTTTGATAACAACGTTGCTGCCGTCAGCTTTGACGTGGGCAAGTTCTTCTCCGACAACCTCGCTGCTGGCTTACGCCAAAGTTTTGGTTTTTCGGATTCGGAAAGCAATTCGAGTTGGTCGGGCGCCTCACGGGGCTTTGTCGATTACCACTTTGACGGTGGTAGCTGGCAGCCCTTTGTCGGTGCCAACCTCGGTGGTATCTATGGTGATGACGTGGATGAAACTTTCTTTGCCGGCCCCGAGGTCGGTGTGAAGTATTATGTCCGGGAAAAAACTTACATCACCGTTCAGATGGAATATCAGGTGTTCTTTGACAGCGCCAGTGACGCCGACGACAATTTCGATGATGGCGCCTTCGCATACAGCGCAGGTATCGGTTACAACTTCTGATCGGCATGAGAACCCCGGGCTCTCATGCCCCGGGGTTTTTTTGTTCCCTCCCCTAAACAGGGGGCATCCCTTTCTATCTTCTGGGCGATATTTCCTATGTTAGGCGCATTTGGCTTGGTAACTCCGACTGAAATCCTGTTCGGGCGGGGGCACATAGCCCAACTGAACGACCGGGCGACAAAGCTGGGTACGCGCGCGTTGATTGTGCACGGTAAAAATCCAGACAGGCTCTCTGAGGTTTTCGAGTCACTCAAGACGGTCGATATCGTCGAGACTCTGTCCGTTGAAAAAGAGCCTGACCTGAAGGCGCTGATGGCAGCCATTGATCAAGGTAAATCACTGGGCATCGATCTGGTGCTCGGGATTGGCGGCGGGTCTGTTATGGATTCAGCCAAGGTACTTGCTGCCATGTTGCCAAGCCAGACGGACTTGATGAGCCATTTGGAGGTGGTGGGTAGCGGGCTGCCATTATCGGCCAGGCGCCTACCGCTGATTCTGGCCCCAACCACCTCGGGTACGGGGGCGGAAGTCACTCGAAATGCGGTTATCGATATTGCAGAAGCCCAGCGTAAGGTAAGTCTCAGGGATAATCAGTTGCTCCCTGATCTTGCCTTGGTAGACCCTGCACTGACGGACAATTGCCCCCGGCAGGTCAGCTTGCACTCCGGGCTGGATGCGATCACGCAGGTCATCGAACCTTACCTTTCATCGCGCGCTAATCTGTTCACGGATATGCTGTGTAATGAAGCAATTCCCAAAGGGCTGCTGGCGTTAAAGCGACTGATGGATGGGGAATCGGAAGACGCGCGTGACGCTCTGGCTCAGGTCAGCCTCTTCGGCGGGCTCGCGCTCGCGAACTCAGGGCTGGGTGTCGTGCACGGCATTGCAGGCCCGTTGGGCGGATTATGTGGTGCCCCCCATGGCGCCATCTGTGGCGCCCTATTGCCAGCGGGTATTGCCGCTAATAGAGACAGCGTGGTCAATGCCGACCAGAAGGCCCGTATTGATCATGTTATTGGCTGGATTGCTGAAGTATTTGAGACGTCTGCCGACCAGGCATTACCGCGTTTTCGTGAATGGATTACCCGGAATGGCTTACCCGGACTGGCTTCGATTGGCGTGACGGAAGATCACATTGTTTCAGCCTCACTAGCAGCCGCGAGCTCTTCTTCCATGAAAGCAAATCCCGTTGTGTTGCCAACGGCAACCATCGAAAACATCATGCGCCAGTCGTTTTGATCAAGGTTTGTTTCGGGCCTAAGCAGCTTTGGGCGCCGACGACGCAGACCGCCCTCCCGGCTTAGGAAGTAACGCTTGGGGGTGTTGACTCGATTTTATTGTAAACCAGGCCGCAGGCCGTCAGTTCGGTCATCGGGTTGCGATTCAGTGCCTCCACAATGCGTTCCAGAATGTATTGCTCTGGTGCCTGGAAGACGCCGTCGGCGTAACCGATCGCGGCGCAGATCTGAATGATCAACTCCCCGAGCTTTTCTTTGCCCCGCAACTGTCGTAGTGCCGTTAGCGCGGCGGCTTCGATTTCCGCCCGGTCGCCTTCGCGCCACTGATCCACCAGATTCATCATGTCTTCCATGCCCCTTTCAATGGAAAAATCGAGCATGTTGAATTCGGCCATTTTGGTCAGCGAGCTTCGGAATACGTCTCGTTCGCTGTCATCCAGTAAACCATCGGCCATTGCGGTCGCGGCCGCCGCTACCGTCAACGCCTGCTTCAGCGTGCCACGCTCGAGCTTGCCCGATTCCACTTTGAGCTCATGACTGTAGCGGGAAATAAATCGGGACACCCGCTGGGTGGGGGTGTGGTAACGGTTGTTGCGGAACCAGTGGGGCACCAATGCGCCGATCAGCAGTGCCGCAACGGTGCCCTGGATAATGTAGTGCACCAGGCCCTGCAGGCTTTTGTTCTGAAACGCTGGTGCCTTGGTGCCTTCAAAAGGATAGAACCCATGCATGGCGGCGTAAGCCATGTAGGTCGCCACCAATACGATAAGACCCATCGATGCGGTATCGGCAAGGCGCTTGCGTTTAGTTGAGGAGCCCCACCAATCGGAATCACACACCCAGGCGACACCAAAACCCACCGCAAACGACACCACCAAGTAGGGGTAGGACCAGGATAAATCGATCAGCAGTCGGTCAAAAGCGACTTCGTATCCCACCCCCTCAAACGTGTAACGGGTAAATCGAAGCGCCGAAATAATTATCAGGCTGGCGCCCGCAGCTATCAACCCGGATGCAGCATAGCCCAGCCAAGGCCGGCTGTGGGTTGCTTCAATATCGGCAAATCGCCAGTGGTCTTTGGGGTAGATGCCTATAAACGCCGAAACACCGTAGTTGGCGCCCATCAAGAATGCGAAGAAGATAATCTCGCCAATCACCCGCGAGCTGACACCACCCTCAAGGCTGTAGCGGACAAAGGAGAGCGTCATGAACGACAGCATGATCAAGCTCATGAGCTTCACCAGTTGCGCTGCACTGAGGTTTTCCTCATCGTCGCTGGCCAGCTCAAACCCGAACATCTCGATGGCTCTGCGCCGGGCAGTGTTGCCGGTTTCGGCGCTGAGCACAGCGTGGGCCATCAAACGGCAAATTTTTATGAACAGATCACGACCATCACTGACCAGAGTCTCTCGCAGGTCCTGCTCGATACGCTGCAGTTGCCCGCCCATTTCGTCCACCCTGCGATAGTAGGCCGAAACCCGGGCACTCATGGTCGCAAATTGCATTTTCAGGGTTTCATATTCACTTTCGCGCGCCTGGATAAAGCGCTGGTAGCGAACATCGTGGGCGCTTTGCCAGTGCTTGATTTCCATCAGCAAGGAACAGGCAGTGGCCCAGGCAAATGCAGGCGATGCGTGATCGTCGAAACATTCTTTCTTGATATGGATGTCGTAGTACTTGGCCTCCCGGTCGAGCTGGTCGTACTTGGTCGGGAAGATATGATAGGGCGCGCGATACATGCGGTGCGCCAATTTTACCGCGTGGCCGGGAATTTCCGCCAGATCCCAAAAAATCTGCAGCAGCCGTTGGTCGGCTTTCTTCAACATGGGGAAGTTGGGCAATAGGGCCGTGAAAATAAGAGCCGTGGTGATAGGACTGCGAAAAAGATCCCGTCCCTCCGATTCGGTACTCGCAGCGTCGCCCAGTAATACCAGCACCTTTTCCAGCACTTCGGGCGACACCCAGGCCACAACCGTAACCATCCAATAGATTGCCAATAAGGTTGCCGCGTAAAGTCCAAAACAGGCAACAAAACGCAGGCGGGTGGTGGAACTGCGATTGGAGTTTGGCGTGTTGAAGCGACCATAAGCGTGGAAGGCAACAAAGATCGCGCCAATGGCAAACTCGAATGCCTTGGAAGAAACAAAACCATCCATAGCCCGCGTCCTTTGTCCCCTATGTCATAAAGATAGCTCCCTGACATAGATTGGTCCAGAAGACATGGCCAATACCGGCTGAGGCATAGATAGTCTCGTCATTGGCGGAGCCCGTAGCCAGAAATATGGATACGCCAGTTCTCCCACTGAACTGAGACTTGATGAATATAGAGGAGAGCGTGAAATGACCAGGCTCGCAATCACCTCGTTTTCAGCGCTGCTGGTCGTACCTGCGGGTATCGATAAAGCGGCTACTGGATAGGTTTATTGCCTAATCAAACAGGCTCATACGTTTCATAACGTTGTCCCGCTTGATTTTCCAATGGAAAATCGCGCCCGCCATATGCAGTACCACCAAAACCAGAATGGTCCAGCCCAGCCATCCATGCAGCATAAAGAGCTGTTCTGATAACTGTTCATCCTTGCCAATGACTCCTGGCAATTGCCAGACGAAAAACTCCACCGGGAAGCCGCCGCTTGCGGTGGCTGTCCAGCCGATTAACGGCATGATAATAAGCGCTAAATAGAGTAAGTGATGAACACTGGTGCTGACGACTCTCTCGAACCTGTTCAAGGGGGGGACATAGTCTGGAACCGCAAAGGCAAGGCGGGTAATAACACGCAGCGTCATCAGCAGTAATATCAACACGCCCAGCGTTTTATGGCTGCCATACAGCACGTTGGTCAGTGTTTTTCCCATCAGATCGACTGTGCCTTCAAACCCCAGAAAACCCAGCGTCAAGCCGCTGGCCAAGGACAGCAGAACGGCGCCAGCCAACAGCCAGTGGAGTAGTCTGTGCGGGTAGACATAGCGATCCAATGCTTGCATGTGGCGCTCCTGACAACCTTCCGTTCAATTCAGTTTAGTCACTAAAGCGATATCGCGCTGATTAAAACGCCGCAGAAAACGCTACCTTGGGTCTCGGATTTTTTCGCTATACCCTTTCGGAAAAGGCGCTTCAAGCGCACGCTCGCCACGTAAGAGGTCTGGTTTCAATACGTTACAATCTTAACGAGGACATCGGAGAACAGGTGAACTAGAGTTCACTGAATCGGGCTTTTTCCCGATGTGGGTATGCAATCTTTTGGGTCTCATGGTGGGTTCGATGTATCGACTGCTTGTCATCATGATGAGTGCAGTGCTAATTGCAGGCTGCGGAAATTTAAAGACCAGTGACTTCCTGAGTCGTACCGGTGATGCGTTGAGCAAAATTGGGAAAAGGGATTCTGCGGCTGATTTTGACCAGGAAATCCAACCACTTTTTGACCAACCTTATATTGATCCGTTAACAGAGTATTTGCAGCGTTACGCGGGTGACCATGCCCGCACTGCTCAGCTCGGGCAAGTGAGGGAGGAGCGTGAACGCCGTTGTGCCGCTATTGCCCGGCGTTATAACACGGGAGAGATTACCCAAGCCGGCTTGGCGCGGTATCGTCTTGGCTATGATTTTTCCTGTCCGCAGAACGTGGCAGCCTATGAAGCACGGCTTGAGGCCATGCCGCAGTCGCCAAAATCCACTCGGCAGCCAGTCAGTGAATCGCTGAGCGATGACAGTGAGGTAAGCGATAACGAGCCTCAAAAAGTTGCCGTATCGGGCCAGATGAACGACTGCTACCTGCTCACTCGGATTCGCAACTTCAGTGGCGCCCTGAAGGCCTGTCGTGGCCCCGCCGAAGGTGGCGTTGTTGGCGCGCAGGCAAGCATGGCCCAGATCGAGAATGCTCTGGGTAATCACGAGTCAGCCTATCGCTGGGCACGGCAGGCCGCGCCTGAATCCGGCCAGGCGGCTTATCTGCTAGGCGAAATGTACGCACAGGGGCGTGGTGTCGCGCAGGATAAGAATATGGCTGTGAAGTGGTTCAAAGCTGCTGCAGGGCTCGGCCATGCCGAAGCTGAACGCGCTCTGGCTAATCTGGACTCAGCCCCTGCGGCATCCAATGCACATTAAGCAGCTGTCGTGGTCAGTCTTGTCCGGGTGGGCGCGACCGCATCTGGGCTTCTGGAGAAGCGGCTACGCGATGCATTCCATCATGGGGCTGCTGTTCTTGCTGATCGCGCTGTTTGCTATTGGCATGTTCCTGTTATCTCATTTGAATCTGAGCTACTCGCAACAGGCGATGTACGAGTTGCGCAGGAATCAGATCCGGGATGTGTTCTTCACCGGTCTGATCCGGATTGATGCCCGCCAGATTGCGCTGGAGCGTCAGGTAGCAACGCTCGCGACCATCGGCGAAACCTTTTACCGACTATCGCAGAATCAGCCCGGCTCGTCAGACGCCCAGCGCCGACTACAGGGCCAGCTTGAAAAAACCCTGCAGAACCATCTTGAGAGTGAGGCGGAGGTTTCTGGTGCAGGTCTCTGGTACCAGCCGGGAATTGTGGCGCCTGCCGGTGAACGCTACGCTCCTTATCTGGTTAAGGCCGGAGTTGGCCAGCCCAGAATGCAATCACAATCGACCGACTTCCAACAGGCTCGCTGGTTTGACCTTACTCTGGGCAGTAACAGCGCCTTTGAGCCCGAACCGGGTGTATCTGTCTACTGGTCTCCTGTGTATTTTGACATGGCAACCGGGCGTGCGGTTCTCACTCTTGCTCAGCCAGTGTTTAGCGCCAAGGGGGAGATGATTGGCGTTGCAACCATCGACTGGGCTTCAGATCAGGTTGTTGATCTGGTCAGCCGCATGGAAGTCACGCAAAACAGCTTTTCTTTTCTCAACGACCGCAACAACAGAAACCTGTCCAGTCTCAGCCAAAACGCAGATCCGGTTCAGGAGCAAAAGCTTATTGATGCGATCCTGGCAGCGAATCTTTCCGGAAATGATCCGGTTACGCCATCAGTGGCAGGTGATGGCCAAGCCCCGGAAAAACGTCTGCGCACACGGCAGCTTGAGGTCAGCGGGCGGCTCTATGAGTTGTATTACGCCACGACGCCGGCCGGTATGGTCTATGGTGCCGGCGTTCCAAAGGATGAGATTGACCGGGTGCTGGTACCCATGCGCGACACCAACTACCGGATACTGCTGATCACAGGCTCGATTTTGCTGGCGCTGAGTCTTTACCTGCTTTATCGGATCATACAGCTCATGCGTGAATTGCAGGCCTCCTACACGGACGCCCTGACCGGGCTGCCCAATCGTGTGCGCCTGTTGCGAGATCTGAAAGACCGGCAAGACGCCTGCCTCATCCTTCTGAACCTGGACCGCTTCAAGGAAATAAACAGTCTGTTTGGCAATGAGTGTGGCGATGCCGTGCTTTTGGCCATGCGCAAGCAGGTACGCTCGTTTGTTCGCACCCACTCGCACCCCTTTGGGCGTTCTCCCGAACTGTACCGCCTGTCCAGTGATGAATTCGCGCTCTTGGGCCCCGGTGTTGCGGAGTCCAGGGTGCGTACGTTTGCAAGTGAATTGACCGACTTCCTTTGTTCGCAACGCGTTATCTGGCAGCAGCAGGCGCTGAGCCTGGACACCAGCGCGGGCATTGCGTTTCAGAGAGAGCGTAAAGATGATGCCGCACCGGACCGCCTGCTTAACCAGGCAACCATTGCTGTACTGCAGGCGCGAGACCAGATGCGCCAGTACCTGTTTTATGACCAAAGCCAGGAAGTTGAAAAAGGCTACGAGAAAAATATCTATTGGGCGCGGCGCCTCAAGGCGGCGATCGAGACCAACGCATTGCACCCCCACTTCCAGCCGATTCACGACAACATGCAGGGCACGTTTACCAAGTATGAGTGCCTGGTGAGAATGGAAGACCCCGAGCATGGCGTGATCGCAGCCGGGCAGTTCATCGAAGTGGCCAATAAGCTCCGGCTTAACCGTCAGATCACCCGAATCATGGTGGAAAAGTCGTTTGCCGCGTTTGCAACTCAGCCTTACGAGTTTTCCATCAATTTGTCCTACGTGGATATCACAGATCCGGAAACCCTTGCCCTGATACTGGAACATTTGCGGGGGAGCAATGTTGGTGAGCGGGTGATTTTCGAGATTCTCGAATCCGACGGCATCGGCAATTACGGCGACGTTTTGCAGTTTATCGACAAAGTGAAAGCCTTTGGATGCAGAATAGCCATTGATGATTTTGGCACCGGCTATTCCAATTTTTCCCATCTGCGCAAGTTGAACGTAGACTTTATCAAGATCGACGGTAGCCTGATTCGCTATCTGGCGCAGGATCACACGGCGTTTCTTGTGACCAAGGGAATCGTGCAATTTGCCCGCAGCATGGGTATCAAAACGGTGGCAGAATTTGTACACAGTGAAACGGTGCAGGAACGTGTTGTGGAGCTGGGCATTGATTTCTCGCAGGGTGAGTACTTCGGGATGCCTGCGGCCGAGCTGTTGCATCGAGACGGGCAAACTGGATCAGGAAAAGACAGGTCTGCCTGATGCCTTCAATCCGGTAAGGCACGGGGTTGCTCTTCTGAAGCGTTTAATCCCGTTATTTCAGGAGTTGGGTGGATTACTCGCGCCCCAAAGCCCAACTGCTTTGGGCCAATTGCATGGCCCGGTTGACGTCGTCGGTTGGGACATCGCTTGGCTCCCTCTTTTCGAGCGGGTCGTAGTGAAATACATACAGCCGTGAGGCGAACTCGGCCACCGATAACGAGGCTTCGCCGTAAAGCTCGCCGTGGCCCTGGGTTGAGGTGATGATTCCCTGGCCCCAGTTTTGCCCGCTGTCGTTGTTGGGGTTGAAAAAATAGACGCGCATAACCTCGTCCGGGTCCAACGCAAGCCGTTGTATGGTGATGGCGTGCCAGCCAAGAAAGCGCGTGGCGCTGTCAGTCACCGCAATACCTGCCGGTTGTGGGCTGATGACAGGAATGTTGCCATTATAGAAAGGGTGATAAGCCGCATAGAAATCCCGAATAAACCCTTCGAAGTCTTTCAGGCTACCCGTGAAAACATCCACGGCTATGCGAAATCCGTGGCCGACATGATCGCCGTGGAATTCGGCGTTGACCCATTTGTGCGGATCTTCTCCGCGCCCGATACTGCGCCGGCCCATTTCAAAATAGATGCGATCCAGGTGCGGTACGGTTAGCAGTGATACTGCATCCACATCCACCGGCGGCTCGGCCGCCATTCCGGTGCCAAGTTCCCGCGAAGAAATACTGTTGCCTTCAAAGCGCATCACGATTTCATCGTCGCGCGCCGCCCAGGCAAGGATCCGAAGCAGCTCTGCCGGCATGTTGTAAGCCCACATGGACAGGGCGCGCGTCGACTGGCAGGTGGGGTAGTTGCCTTGTCCTATGCCCAGAGGGCGCCCGAGTACGTTGAGCACGTCGGCGAGCAAAAAGCATTCGGGGGAGCGGCTGCTCCCAAAAACGGCCACAATTTTTTCCGCCGCAGCGTCGCAGAGCGACAGCCGTATTTGGCGCCACAGGGAAGGTGCCACCGAGGGCGAGTAGAGAATACCCCGCTCGAGCATCATGGCCAGGCCATAGGTACATTGGCTGGTCTCGGGAAACACAGCCTCGTCAATCAGCGTTTGAATCAACGCGGGGTAGCAATGAAAGGCGTCGGCACCTGTGTGGCTCAGCCCCAAAGCCGTGGGAATCAGGGCGTTCCAGCGGCCGCGCAGGTAGCGTATGAATACCGGCATGTAGGTCGATACCAGGCCGGTGCTGTGCATGGCCTGGGCAAAGGCGATGGCCTCCTGCAGCAGAGTGGCGTCGTCCATTTCCGTCAGTCGTTCGGCGTAGATACCGAAGCCGGGGTCTTCACGACAACCTTCAGTGGGGCTGAACACGGCGTTGATCAGCTGCAGCGCGTCGTCGCCAACGTCGCCGCCCAGTGCGTCCGGTTTTTCCAGGCAGACTGCAATCTGGGTCACCATATGTTTAACACCCTCTACCTGGACAGGCCGTTGCGCCAGAATCCGCCAGACCTCGGCCACCAGATGTTCCAGAAGGTTTTCGTAGCCCAGATGCCGGAGCAGATAGTGATACAGGTTCTGCACCGCGTAGCCGAGCTGATCGGGCCGCAACCGGTCGGCTTCCTGGAGGTCACCAACCACCAGATCGAGATTCATCGCCAGTACCTGGGCGAGAAAGTGATGGGCGTGCTCGGCTGAGATAGAAGCGTGGATGTAGTCGCCTTTGGCCACCGCCAATAGGCGAATCTGGCTCAGGCTTTCAACCATGGTTGCGGCCGGATCGCCGTGGCGTACTGTGCGTGCGGCCAGGGAAGGCACCAGTGTCTGAGGATAGTCCCAGTCACTCCCACCAAAGAACCTCGCCGACTCAATGGCCGGCACGCGTTCGTAAAGCGCCTCCAGACCTTCGGGGCTGAACATCAGGGGCCGTGCAGCATCAATCACCTCGAATACCGGCGAGACGCCGTGGATGGCGTTGAGTTCATCAAGGCTGTTGATAGCCGCATCAAGTGATTTGACGAACTCGGCGGGCGCGCCGTTTTTCCGGTTTTCGGGTTCTTGGTTGGCGTTGGTCATATCACCCATCCTTGAGCTAACCTCAGGATATGTCAACCTGACCTTTCAAAGCGCATGGGGGGCTGCAGGTTGGTGTACCTTTTGCTGCTTCCCGGAGCGGCCAGCTTTACTCTAGTCCGTCCAAGGAAGATCGGGGTGTCCTGGGAGGCTAATCGCTTCGATCATTTCATCGGGGTATGTGCCCCGATGGTATCTTGCAAAGGTGCCGTCCAGTTTCATCTTGTCGAGGGTTTCTTGCCAGAGGGCAACGGTAGCGTCTGGTGTATCCAGAGACATGGCAATGTACAGGTACCTTGTCGATGTAGCATAGGCAAGTACCACATCGCTCTCTGAGTAATCCGTTGCGGCTATCAAGGGCAGGCGACCAATGTCGCTGGTAATCCAGGCATCAACGCGACCGTGCATTAACATCTCCAGACATTGCGCCGGCCGGGTGGGTTGTTCCAGATTGGTAAAACCCAGTTCCTTCAGTGCCTGCCCGCCTCCGCCTCCCCGGTAGACACAGATGCCATCCAGCTTGCGCGCATCTTCCATTGTTCCTATCGCAATAACATCCCGGCTGCGGACGAAAAAGCCGCCGGTAACGCGTTTGATCGGGCCGACCCATTTGAACAGGTCTTCCCGGATTTCTGAACGGGCAGTTTCAAACAGTGCTACCTTCGGCCCCTGTAGGGCCATCCTGTAGCCCCGTGCCCAGGGAAGCATAGTGATGTCAGCGGGCTCGCCAACACGCTTCATCAATTCACGTACAAATTCAGCGGTAGGACCGGTGACACGGCCGTTTGCATCGAGGTACTCACCTGGAGGGGAGTGCTCGGTCACAACGCTCATTGGTTGCGCCCATACCAAAGAGCATGAAAGTGTAGTGGTTAGGAGTATTCCCGACAAAGCTATTCTAACCACACCACAATCCCCAGCTATTCATAAATCCTGTTTCCCGGAAATCACCCAGTTACCAATCATGGGCCGCGCTCAAGGTCCAGCGCCAGCAACTCCTGTAGCATGCTGTAACTCAACCCCCATATGCAATAGTCCTGATATCGGCAACAGGAGAGCATTAAGGTGCCGATAGGTGTGCGCCAGGGAAGTTTGCTCTGGTTCTCTTTTGCCGCAAGGTAGTCGAGGGAAATCCACACCATCTGCGCGACTTCGTGATTCGGCGATACCGCCTGCGGTCCACGCCACTCGTAAACATAAGGTGTGATGACCATAGGTAGCCAACGGCTGTGTTGGCGGGTAACCAGGTCAGACAGTCTGGTCTGAAAGTGGCCATGGCTAATCAGGTCTACTCCGGTTTCTTCGCGGGTTTCCCGTTCAGCCGCCGCCCGGGGCGAAGCATCCTCTGGTTGCATGCGGCCTCCGGGAAAAGCCATGTCTCCGGACCAGGGGTCACCTTCCCGGCGGGCCCGCTGGATAAACAGCAATTCCACGCCGCAGTCTTCAGACTGTCTGTAAATTAAAGCCACAGAGGCTCGGGCAAGGCGGCGCCGGAAAGGTAGCTCACGGGGGCGCATGTTAAGCTGCCAGCGTTTGGGTGTCACAGAGCGTCGTCCTTTGTTGTTCACGATTGAACCTGCGCAGCTTTTCCGTTAAACCTAACACCTTTCTCAATATGAAATCAGTTATCTTAACCCCCTGAACAGGAGCCTAATAATGGCGGAATTATCATTAAAAGAACAACTGAGTAGCGCTGTAAAAGACGCGATGCGCAAGAAGGACAAACTGCGGCTTGTCACTCTGCGTATGGCTCAGGCAGCGGTCAAACAGATCGAGATTGATGAGCGCCGCGACTTGAGTGACGAGGACGTGCTGAAGGTGCTGGACAAAATGCTCAAGCAACGTCGCGATTCCGCCCGTCAATATGATGATGCCGGGCGGGAGGAACTGGGCGACAAAGAGCGGGCGGAAATGGTGATTATTGAGGAATTCATGCCCGCAGCTCTTACCGAGGATGATCTGGACCGTCTGATCCGTGAGGCAATCAGCTCAACCGACGCGCAGGGCATGCAGGACATGGGGCGTGTGATGAACGAGCTGCGCCCAAAGGTACTTGGTCGAGTCGAAATGGGTCACTTGGGCAAGAAGGTGCGGGCCGCGCTGGCTTAGGTGAATACGGTTGGCATTTTATTGGGATACGTTATGGCAAAGCCTACCGAAGCCCGGCAGCGGGCGATACTTGAGCGGCTGGATAAGTTCAGCCGCTTTACCGATAGCAGTATCGGTATTCCCTTCACTCGGTTCCAGGTCGGGGCTGAGGCCATTATCGGCTTGGTACCGGTGGTAGGCGACGCCGCGGGCCTGGTGTTGTCGGGCTATGTGTTGGTCGAAGCTCAGCGGGCTGGGGCCAGCAAGGATGTGAAGCTGCTTATCCTGCGCAATATGGGTATCGATTTTGTCGGTGGCCTGGTGCCCGTGGTGGGAGATGCCTTTGATGCCATTTACAAAGCCAATACCCGCAATACCCGATTGCTGAGGCGCTATCTGGAAGAGCAACTTGCCGTGGAGCCGCCTCCGCCACCCTTTCCCTGGAAGACCTTGATCGGGCTGTCCATCCTGTTTGGAGTTATTACGGCTGGTCTGATGCTGTTTTTTTGACAAATTAGCCAAGAAATAACTCAGTGGCGCGGGTTATTGTCACCAGAGGTGTCTTCGCCGGGTGAATGATCATCGGATGCGTTGTCATCCGGTGTGAGGTAGTAATCCTTTTTCTCGAATGTCTTCATATCAGGATCTTCGATGTTGTTCCTGCGACGGCCCTGATAAAGCCAAAAAGCCAGAGCAGCACCAATAATGATAACTACGATCCACTTCATGTCTGTTCCTCCGCCCAGTGATATACCTTACATTCAGGCATGCCGCAGGGCGATCCGTCAATGTTGATCGTGTCATCGTGCTCCAGCAGCTTCAGGCTGCGCCGGAACGATAGGTTGCGAGCCGCATTTCTCTCTTGAAAGCCGGGATGCAGGCGAGACCCTCAGGGCAGAGTGGCGAGCAGATCATTAATCGCCCGGGCAAAGGGCACCGGCGAATCTTCCTGGAGGAAGTGGCCGCCTTTGAGCGTGACATGGGGCTGATCCTTCGCACCCGGAATCCGTTTTTGCATGTACGCGGCACCGCCACGGGTAATGGGGTCGCCGTTGCTGAAGGTGGTGAGGAAGGGTTTTTCCCAGCGCTCAAGGACGGCCCAGGCTTTGCGGTTGGCTTCGCTCGCCGGGTCGTCTGAGCGCACTGGTACGAGGCGAGGAAATGCACGGGCGCCAGCCTTGTGTTTTTTGCTCGGGAAGGGGGCGTCGTATGCCCGCAGTTCGTCCGGACCCAGTTTGCGGAATGAGCCTACGTTGATGATTCGGCCAATGGGGAACCAGGGGCTGTGTAGCGCAAAGTTTTTCCAGATATTGAACGCAGGTGGTGTTTTCTGATCTCCGGTGGGCAGCATGCCGTTGCCGACCACAATGGCGCGGAAGCGCTCCGGGTTTTCGGCGGCGAGCCGCAAGCCCAGCAGTGATCCCCAATCCTGGCATACCAGAGTGATGTTGTTCAGATCGAGCTTATCGATGAACTGTTGCATCCATTCCATGTGCGTTTGGTAGCTGTAATCCTCAATGGAGGTTGGCTTGTCGGACTTGCCAAAACCGATAAGGTCCGGCGCAATAACCCGATGGCCAGCCGCCGCGCATACGGGAATCATGTGGCGATAGAGATAAGACCAGGAAGGCTCCCCGTGCAGCATGAGAATCGGGCTGGCATTCGCGGGCCCTTCATCCACGTAATGCATTCGCAGGTTGTCGAGATCAACGTAGTTCGGCTCGAAAGGATAGTCGAGCAGCTGTTTAAAGCGTGTGTCCGGTGTTCTGACGAAATCCATAGCCGTTGCCTTGTTATTCGATGTTCTTCCCGCGAGTGTAACAATCCCGAATGAAAAATGATCTATTCTGAAGTTGTACAGCCCAGGGAAAGTGGTAATTCGTGGTCGGGCATCGCTTCCACCAATGATCGCCTGGGAGGTTCAGAATGAGTGACAGATTGTTTGGTGAGGATGTGCTCTTTTTTCAGCGACTGCTGAAGTCGGAAGGCTTTTATCGGGGCGCGCTGGACGGGTTATGGGGCCACCTCTCTGAGGCGGCCTCTACGGCTTTCGATACCGAATATGAAAAGCTCAAGGGCGAGCTTGGCACGTTTGACCGGCGCACAGAACAGAAGATTTCCTCTCTGTCTATTCGGGCTCAGCAAGAGGCTCGTAAGTTTATGGCGCGGGCACTAAGCCGGGGCGTGAACGTAAAAATTATTTCCGGAACCCGCACTTACCACGAGCAGAATCAGCTCTTTCGCCAGGGGCGCTACGGCAATCCCGGCCCGGTCGTTACGCGAGCGCGGGGAGGGCACAGCAATCATAACTTTGGCATCGCGTGGGACATTGGTATTTTCAGGGAAGGCGGTTCCTACTCAACGAGTCAGAGTGATTATGACGCGGTTGCGGAATACGCGGCCGGACCGCTGGTGTGGGGTGGCAGTTGGCGCTCGTTCAAGGATTCGCCGCACTATCAACTGGCGACGGCCTACACCCAGATTGCCTGGGTGCGGACGCGCTTTGAGCAGGGTGAGGCCTACGTAGCGTGAAATTTTTCAGCATGCTACTGCAGCGTACTGGAGTTCAGCCGGCCGGCGCCCACAGGCCTTGTAATTGGCCAAGCAGTGAAGACCCAACCCCCTGTTCTCCCAGGAAGCCCATAATAATCGGTACAAACTGTTGGATCATCGCGCTGTCCATGCCCAGCGCCGAGAACGCTGACTGCACACCACTCATGGACGAAATATTGGAGAACAGGCTTTCTCCCAGACCGCTGTTTCCTCCCAAGAGACCGGACAAGCCCGACGCGTTGTTGGTCAGAGCGCCCATGGCGCTGGAGCCAAGCTCATTTTTCGCCAGCTGTAATAATGCACCAGTGCCACCAACCGCCTGAGTTTCGGTGATGCCAAGCTGATCCTGGAGCGTGCCGACAAGTTGTTGGGCTTCTCCATTGACTTCTGTTGCTGAAGAGAGGGCTTGTGCCCCGCCGGATAAGGCATCGTTGAGGCTGAAAGCGCCAGCGGTCGGTGCCAGTAGGTAGATACTCGAAACAAAAAGGAACTGTTTAATAATGGCGTTCATTGTCACGTCCTGCGGGGTGTGGTGGAAATCACATTAATATATTGGGGGCTTGGGGCAGAATAAAAGTGTGGGAAATCGAGACAGATCGATATTTCATCGCTTTCAGCCTGCTCACAGCACCAATGAGGTTGCCAGAAACAACATCAAACCCACGCCGCTGCTTCGCCCAGGTGCGAGGCTATGGCCAGAGCCTGCTCGGTCAGCTCCATACTCTGCGTCATGTCGCGCTCCGGTATCATTGTTGGAGTTTTGACTATAGCAGGGGGAGCAGAGCAGAGAGTTAATATCAGTTGGTTACGTTTTCACTTTGCCCCGACAACCCTTTTTTACTCAAGCAAAATCGTATTCTCCGCCTTTTTCAAGGGCATTCTGGTATGCAGGCCTGGCGTGCACTTGTTTTACCCACTCTGTGATATGAGGCCGGGCTTTGCCGACGATGCCACGGGCCACTGACGCTTCCAGCGGAAAGCTCATCTGAATATCCGCTGCGCTGAGTTTGTCCCCCAGAAACCAGGTGTTTTTCGCGAGGTGGGATTCGACAAAATCCAGGTGTGTTTTGATCATTGGGCCGATAAAAATTTCATTGGTTTTGTCTGCAATGCCTTTTGCTACGGGCTTGATAAAAAACGGCATCGGGCTGGTTTTTACCTTTTCGAATACCAGGCGCATAACCAGCGGCGGCATCAATGAGCCTTCGGCGTAATGCAGCCAGTAGGTGTAATCAAGCCACACTTGCCCTCCGCCCTCTGGCAGCATGGTGTCTTTGCCATAGGTGTGGGCAAGGTATTCAATAATAGCGCCGGACTCCGCCACTACCAGATCACCGTCAGTGATCACTGGTGATTTGCCCAGCGGGTGTATTTTCTTGAGGCTTGCCGGCGCCAGCATGGTTTTCGGGTCACGCTCGTAACGCTGGATCTCGTACGGGACTCCAAGCTCTTCCAGCATCCAGAGAATACGTTGTGAGCGGGAATTATTCAGGTGGTGGACTGTGATCATGCAGAGACTCCGTTCGTTTCAAAAGAGTGGGCAGGTTAAGAGAGTAGTCTGCAAATGAGGTTTTGGTTCACCATCTCGGTGTTTGTTGACGCTGCTGTTTTGGCTCGGTCATTAAAAGGTGGGGCTCCCTCCTTGAGCTGCTTGCCAGTTTTGATATCCGTTGCGCAAATGGAAAGGATGAACTCTGCCGGGGAGCCGAAGGCGTAACGATTCAGTTGTGGGCATCGGTCATCAGCGAATTCATTCAAGGTGCTGCTCGCAGTCGTCATAGGTTTATCGTTAGAGTGTTGTTTCTTTTCGCATGAAGCTCAATCAGGTTGTGGGCATGCGCCGCCTTAGGGTGCCCGCTTGCAGAATCGTTCAGAAAGCTGACAGGATCTATTATGAACAAGATACATATCGATATTGTTTCCGACATTGCCTGCCCCTGGTGCGCCATTGGCTATGCACGGCTGGAGCTGGCCATGGAACAGCTGGCGCCAGAGTATGAGTTCAGCATTGAATGGCATGCGTTTGAACTGAACCCGGATCACAGCGGTGAGGGTGAGGCTATTTTGCCCGCTTTGGCTCGAAAGTATGGGAAGAGCGAGGAAGAGGCGCGTGCAACCCAGAATCAGATGATGATCATCGCGAAGGGGCTAGGCCTTAACTTCGAGAAGCTGCAGGAGCGATTAACCTGTAATACCTTCGATGCTCACCGGTTGGTCAAATGGGCCGGCGAGCAAGGCCAGCAGACAGGCATGAAACAAGCGCTGTTTGCCGCCTATTTCGGCAGGGCAGAGAAGGTCTCCGACCACGAGGTTTTGCTCAAATACGTTGAGTCGCTGGGATTGGACGCAGCTAAAGCCAAAGATGTGCTGGAGTCTGACCAGTACGCGGCTGAGGTGCGAGAAGACGAAGCCAGATATCAGCAGGCGGGTGTTACTGGGGTGCCGGCATATATCATTAATGGCAAGTATCTCATCTCCGGAGCTCAGGAACCTGAAACCCTGGTTCAGGCGCTTCGAGAGATTGGCGACGAATCGAACCAGAAAACGCAGTAATGTCAAAATAACACAGGAAGGTGCCCCCTATGACGGATTCCAATCAGGTTGCTGGCCTCTCATCGGACCAGCTTCTCAATATTGAAAACCACATTGACCGTCGCTACATCCAGCCTGGGAAATTGCCGGGCGCACTGACACTGGTGGCTCGGCGAGGGGAGATTACCTATGTAAGCGCCCAGGGGCTGATGGATGTGGAACGCAATAAGCCGGTTCGCCGGGATACGGTTTTTCGCATTTACTCGATGACCAAGCCGATCACCTCTATCGCCATGATGCAGCTTTATGAGCAAGGGCGTTTTTTGCTGGATGATCCTGTGCACAAGTACATTCCATCGTGGAAAAACAAGCGGGTGTATAAAAGCGGCGTCTATCCGGATTTCATGACCACGCCTGCGACCAGTGCCATGACCATTCGTGACCTGTTCACTCACATGTCTGGCCTGACCTATGGGTTTATGAACCGCACCAACGTTGATGCTGCTTATCGGGAATTGGGACTTGATGGCAGCCGGAATCTGACGTTGGAGACGCTGGTCAATCAGCTGGCGGAATTGCCGCTTGAGTTCTCACCGGGCACGGCCTGGAACTATTCCGTCAGCACGGATGTGTTGGGGTATCTTGTGCAGTTACTGGCGGATCAGCCTTTCGATGAGTATCTGCGCGAGCACATTTTCGACCCCTTGGACATGCGCGACACCGGGTTCTACGTCCGTGATGATCAGCTTGATCGCTTCGCTGCCTGTTATCAGTACGCGCCTGGTGATCAGTTCGAACTTCAGGACGATCCGGAGACTTCACCTTTCCGGCGCCAGGGAAGATTTTTGTCTGGAGGCGGCGGATTGGTTTCCACCATCGACGACTATTTCCATTTTGCCCAGGCACTATGTCAGGGGGGAGAGTTTAAGGGGCGGCGGATCATTGGTCGCAAAACCCTGGAATTCATGCGCAGCAACCACCTGCCTGGTAATCAGGATTTGCCGGGCCTCTCCGTGGGTGCGTTCAGCGAGACACCCTATGCCGGAAGTGGTTTCGGACTCGGCTTTTCCGTGAAGACAGACGTTGCCAAATCCCAGACCAACGGATCTGTTGGCGAATACGGCTGGGGCGGTCTGGCGAGCACCAACTTTTTTATTGATCCGGTTGAAGAGTTGGTGGTGATTTTCATGACGCAATTGATCCCCTCGTCGTCTTATCCGATCCGTCAGGAGTTGCGGGCCATCGTTAATGGAGCGTTGGTGTGACCTAAGGGGTACTCAAGTACCATTGCATCATGCAGCCCGTTGATTAAAGCTTGAAAGATACTCATCCAGAGGGTCGCGCTATGTCCAGACCCTTGCGTATCCAATCAGCAACAGAGGCCAGCTCATGAAGCGCGCAACGGTATCTCGTCCATTCGGACTGGACCAACTCACAGTAACCGAAGGCAAAGAGCCTGGCGAACCAGGCCCTGGCGAACTCCGGGTGCGGATCCACGCCAACTCACTGAACTATCACGACTATGCGGTGGTTGTCGGAGCCCTGCCAACCGAGAACAACCGCATCCCGATGGCGGATGGAGCGGGCGTGGTTGAGGCGGTCGGCGAAGGTGTGAGCGAGTTTTCTGTGGGTGATCATGTGGTCTCAACCTTCTTCCCCCACTGGCTCGACGGGCCAGCACCGATTGATAATTTCAGCACCACGCCAGGCGATGGGGTCGACGGCTATGCCCGGGAACAGGTGGTCGGTCCGGCTCAGGGTTTTACCCATGCCCCGAAGGGCTATAGCCATGCAGAAGCTGCGACGCTTACGACCGCCGGGCTTACCGCGTGGCGGGCACTGGTGGTAAACGGTAATCTGAAAGCTGGTGATACAGTTCTTACCCTGGGCACCGGCGGCGTTTCCATTTTCGCCGTGCAGTTTGCAAAGATGATGGGCGCCCGAGTGATTGCTACTTCATCATCCGATGCAAAACTCGAACGCCTGAAGGCTTTGGGTGCCGATGACACCATCAATTACAAAACCACACCTGCCTGGGGCCGGCGTGTGCTCGAGTTGACCGGTGGTCAGGGAGCCGATCACGTTATCGAGGTGGGTGGCCCAGGCACCTTGCCGGAATCCATTGAGGCCGTACGTATTGGTGGCCATATCTCGCTGATTGGTATTCTTACTGGTGTTGCGGGTGATGTTCCCACTCTTAAACTATTGGCCAAACAGGCGCGCCTGGAAGGCCTGATTGTCGGCAGCAGGGCGCAGCAGCAGGAAATGATTCGTGCCATTGAAGCCAACAAGATGCACCCGGTGATTGACCGCTCGTTCACTCTGGATGAAATTGCCGATGCGTTCCGCTATGAAGAATCTGGTGCGCACTTTGGCAAGATCTGTCTGGAGTTCTAGGAGGCCATTTCAGCGCCTCCTGTCAGTCCCGTTACCAGCATTAATATGGCATCGGCGTTATCGAGCTTCTCGTGACGGGTCTGCACATTCAGATTGGCGATGACAAAGCTACGGCAGGGAAAAGCCCTTGCCCACAACGAACTATAGCTCGTAACTCATGGCCCCCTTCGGTTCCTGGATGAAGTACCCCTGGAAGTTGCGAATACCTTGCTCCCAGAACCAGGACAGCGCTTTGGCATCCTCTACGCCGGTTACTACAATTTTCCGGCTGGAGCTGAGGGCGGCCTTGAGTTGACCCAAGAGGTCCTTCAGCGCTGGAGTTTGTTGGGCGCTGGCGCCGAGTGTTGGCGCCAGCTTCACGAGATCTACCGAATCCAGTTCCTTTATCAGGTCTACCGAGGCTGTGTCCGTGGCAACGTGTTCGATGACTAGTCCACAGCCCATGGCTTGAACCAGTTTGGCTATCTTTTTGGCCCGCGGCACATCTTTTAATACGGTCGGGCTCGACAACGCCAGGTAGATGCGGCGATTGCCCTTAATGCGATTTTCGCGTATCGCGCTACTGAGCACCGTCAGCAGATGTTCCACATCAACCATGGGGGACGACAGTTTTACGCATACCGAATAGCTGGCGGAGGCTTTGCCTTCCAGATGTGTGAGGCCTTCTACAGCGTGCTGAATCACCCAGCGATCCAGCGCGTAGAATGGGTCCCGATTGCCTCCAGGTAACCACGGCAGGAATTGCCCGGGCAAATACACCGCGTTGTTTTCGTCTACCAGTCGCACCAGTGCTTCAAAAAGGGTGTCGCCCGTTTCCATGTTGACGATGGGTTGGTAGTGAAGCTTGAACGCCTGCGCCGCTATCAGTTCTTTGATACGATCATCCAATCTGGACTCGGGTGGCCGTTCCGGCGCCTGTTGCCAGATCAGTTTATTGCTGCCGGACTGCAGGGCCTTGTTGCAGGCTTTTTTTACCTCGATCAGTGCCTTGTCTTCGTCCAGGGCATGATTCAGGGTCAGCGCGCCGAGACTCAGGGTAACTGCGTCAGCGGTATTCTCGATGGCCCAGGCTGGGTTATTCAAGGTGTGATGAAAACGTTCAAGGAAGACTCTGCCATCATCGGCAGCAGGCGCAGCCACCCGAAACAGGAAGCTGCCGTTCCCAAGCGCACAACCCGAATCCCCAACAGCGAGTTGATGCGCGAAATGTTTTTCCATCCGTGCGCTCAGGTTCGCCATGGCGCGGGCGCCATGCTGGGCCAGTAGATACTCCTGCCGGTCTATATTTGCCTGCACCAGGTAGTGCGCCTGATCTTCCCGGCCGCTTTCGATTCCGGCCAGCAGGTCCACAAGTTCCGTCAGGAAGTAGTCGTGGTTGTGCAGACTGCGGGATTCCTTGCGTTGGCTGACCAGGTTGATGCGTGCCGCAATAAGTTTGGCGTTTATCAGGTGACGGTGCAGTGAGTTCAGGAACCGTTCATTATTCAGCGGCTTCCGGAAGAAATCGTTGCCCGCAATGCTATGCTGTTCGAGCAGCTCCCGTGCTTCTGTTGAGGCCGATACGAAAAGAATCGGGATAGCCATGTAGTTGGCGTCCTGCCTGAGTACTTTTGCCAGCTCTATGCCTTGGCAACCAGGCATGTCGTGATCCAGTACAATGGCATCCGGCTGGAATTGTTCGATGCGTTCCAGGACCCGCACAGGTTGGCTCAGACCTTCTACCTCATAGCCTTCCTCGGATAGCATGGTTTCGTAGTAGCCGAGAAGGTCGGTATCGTCGTCCACCCAGAGCACCCTTGGCCGTGTTAAGGGGGTGTTCTCCAGCAATTGGTGGATGCGCTTTTTGAGTACTCCCATGTCGACAGGTTTGGTCAGGTAGATATCTGCACCGGCCCGGAGTGCCCGCATGCGGGCGACCATGTCGCTCCTGGCAGACATTATAATCACCGGGGTATTGCTGCCCGCCTGGTATTTCATGCGCTCCAGCCAGCCGATACCTTCCAGAGCGCCTTGGGGAAAGCTGATGTCCAGTAGAATCAGATGATGAAACTGACCGTCGGTTCGCCGGGTGTAGGTGTCCGGGTCCTCAAATGTTTCGGCGCAATAACCTTGTTGTTCCAGCCAGTTCTTCAGGTAAGCGGCCTGATTTTCATCGTCTTCAATAACGGCGATGTGGTAGGTTTGACGACTCCCTACATCGGCTTTCGAGGCAAATGCGGTCATCTCCGTGTTGGGTGCGGCGCGAGAGGCCTCTTCAGTGGCTCGTTCGAGCGCTTTCAGTGAGTTTTCTATGTGCTGACGCTCCGTGGAGGTGGCATCGGATTTCGCCAGTAACGCCTGTAGCTGTTCTTCAAGTATCCGTGCTGTATTGCTGATCTCGGGAAATTGAAAGGTGGCACCACTGCCGGTCAGCTTGTGGGCGCTTTGATACATGAATTCCAGCGCCTTCGAATTCCAGCTGACGTGCAGGAGTCGGTTCCAGGAATCTCTGAGTTCTCCCACGCGATCGGGAAGGCCGGCAATGTACCTGCTTCTGAGTTCCTGGAGCTTCTGCCCAGGGTTGGCTTCAGCCATTACTACACCTCTTGAATATCGCGAGTTGCTCCTTGAGTTGTCTAGGCAATAATTAAATGGCCGCATTTGCCCGACAGGAGATTATAAAGCGTATCTCAAATTTCCCCTTTTAGTTACCCCGAGCCAATAATCCGGCTCGCTTCCTGAACATACTGCGTTCTATTCCGGAGAAAACTGGGCTTACCTTTTCTGACGCAGAAATATCCGTGTCCAGAAAAGCGTCGAAACGTCAGCAAGGTCGTTGGAGAAGCTCAAGTTATTCTTCACGATGCCGATATCTTTTTGCCCCAAGGGCGATTTCAGTATTTGTCCGGATCGGAACGTTGGGTTATATGTCGTGTTCTTGACGCTTACTCACTAATAACAATGGAGACTCTTCCGTGAAGCTCAATCTTTCCTGGCGTCAGAAGTTCCTTATGCTCACTATCGGAACATTCATTGGGCTGACAATTGTTGCCGGCGCCGTTTTCTGGGGGCTGGAAACTGTTTCATCTTCCTACCAGTCTATCTATGAGGTATCCCGTTACGAAAACAGGGCCGGGAATCTTGCCACCAAATGGAACGCTGTAGAAAACCACCTTATCAACCTCTCCGAAGATAATCAGAGCGAACTTCTGGCAAAGCTGGAGAGCCTGGCGTCAGATGCTGAAACGCTGCAACGCCAAGCCAACCTGCTGGGCGACCCCGACAGTATCCGCTTCGCCGAGTCCATTAAGGCGGATACCGAACGCTATGTGGCAATGCGTCGGGAATGGCTCCAGCAGATGAATGCACTCGGCCTGTCAGAAGCCGTGGGAGTTCGCCAGGAACTCGCTAAAGCTATGGTAGAACTCCGGGAACTGTCATTGAGCTTGGTTGATGACGCTATCCGTGAAATCGACAGCAGCAACTATGCTTACATTAACAGTCGCGATGTTGCGCTGGCGGAACGCGCAAGCCAAGCCATTACGGTGCTGGAAGACGTTGTCATACAATTCGATTGGCAGGAAAATGTGGTTGGCGAAACTACGAGGCGGTACCGTGATGTATTCAGCCAAACTGATGCAATTCTGAGGCAAATCGCAGCCGCTTCAGGCAGCGCAGCGCAAGCCGGCAAAAGCCTGCAGCAGAATGTCATCGCGCAAAGTGAAGCCCTGCAGTCTGGCCTCATTGCCCGTACCATCCAGAGCGCTGAAGACGCCGAATCGTCGGCCAAGGTGGTCAGTGTTGGTTCCATTTTGTTGTTTGCACCCTTGCTGGCTTTGGTTTTGTTCCTCATCTCACGGGCTCTGGTTAGCCAGCTCAACCGGGTGGGTGAGTTACTGTCGCGGGTGTCGGAAGGTGACCTTACCAAGAAGCTGGCACTCGGCGATAACCCTAACGATGAATTCAACATTCTGGGCAGTGCCACCAATCAGATGATCGATAACATAGGCATGCTTATGCGGGAGTCTATTGCCGGTACAAACGATTTGATCGAGGTTCATGGCGAGCTTGAAAAAACCATGGTTCGACTGGCGCAGAACAGCGAAATGGTTGAGTCCCAGACGATTCTGGCAGCCACAGCCAGTCAGCAAATATCCGTCACCTTGAACGATGTTGCCGAACGCACCTCGCAGGTGGGGGTGTCTACGCAATCTGCCAACGACTCGGCCCAATCCGGCGCTCGCGTGGTTGAAGACAGCGTGACTTCCATGCGCCTGTTGTCGGGCCTTATTCAGGATACCCATGGCCATGTCAAACTGCTCAATCAGGCCAGCTCCAAAGTTAGCGGGATTATCGGCGTCATTAACAGCTTGGCCGATCAAACCAACCTGCTGGCGCTGAATGCCGCTATTGAAGCCGCTCGGGCTGGTGAAGCCGGACGCGGATTTTCAGTGGTGGCCGACGAGGTACGCACCCTGGCGCAAAAAACCGTTGCCGCCACCACCAATATTGTATCTATTATCGACGAGCTCAACTTGCAAACTGCCAGCATGGACACCTTGGTGAATAACGGGCTTGAGATTGCCAAAGAAGGTGAACACCACGCGTCGCAGATTGCGGACGCCATGGGTGGGGTGACCCAATCCATCAATACACTAAACTCAGAAATGGATCAGGTCGTGGTCGCCGTTGAGGAAATTTCCGTCACCACGGAAGACATCGCGAAAAAAATGGAAGAGATTCGCGGGCAAAGTGCCGAAACACAGGCCATTGGTGCAGAGCTTGGCATGCAGAACCAGCGCTTGTCTGAGCAGGCCAGCGTGATTACAGAAAGCACACGGCGCTTCAATGTCTGACTGGCACTGGCGCCAATTAAATACCCAACGGTAGCCCGATTTCAATCACCCTGCGAGAAGGAATCCGGTAAAGCGATGTTCAATGCAATAGGGCAGATCCGATGGGATGTTGAATCCCTGCATGAAGCCGTAGTTGAGTTTGAGCTCATACAGGCCTTGACCGAATGCCTTGACTTGCATGCGCTGGGGTCGATTGTGTTCAGGGCGCCCGAGCAGGGTTCCAATGGTAATGGCATCGGCTTCGTAGGACTGTAGCAGAAGCTCGGTACCACGGCGCCAGGTCGCAATTACGGTGAAGATAATGGCCCCCATGGCCACGGGAAACCAGCCACCACGTGGGATGGTTTCCGCATGGTGTTGAGAAGCGCCAGATCCACTGTCAGAAATATCAGCAGAAAAACACTCGCCTTGGCCAAAATAGTTCAGCAACAGGGCCGGCAACGCGAAGATGCAACCCTCGCCATGGTTATTGGCACGGAGAATAAAAAAACGTGTATTTCAGCGAGATGACGATGATAAGCGCCCAGTAGATCGAGGGCAGGATGCCAAGAATGTTAGCCTCGGTGATGGGCACGGGACTGATCCCGCGAAAACACTCACGCAAGGCGCAGATCGGGCTGGTGCCTATATCGCGTAAACGATGCCCAGTACTGCCAGGCCGACCACAGAGCGACCAGGTTTCGATGCCGCTTCAGATTCAGACATGTCCCGTCCTTCTTCTCGAATTCAGGTACTCTCTATAGAATAGTTTAGTCGTTGGGGCATGGCTTTCAGTTTTTTGGATCGCCCCGTTCGACTAACTCTCTTGATGTGCTTTTCGTCCATCTATGGGATGTGGGGAACAAGATGGCTATTTTGGAAGGAAAAGCCGCAATATGAAGCCTTGCAGTTCAACGGTAACAGCGCTTTCCCCGTACCAAGCCTATCAGCAGGCACTGACTTCCAGCTTTAAAGATGACCCCGCCCAACATCAGGGGGTCCTGTGCTTGCAGCGTTGCTATAAACAATTGCAGGCAGGCCAGCCTGACACGCAAGGCGTGTATCTTTGGGGACCGGTGGGGCGTGGAAAAACCTGGCTGATGGACCGTTTCCATCAGGCTTTAACCGTGCCTGCACGAAGGCAGCACTTTCACCACTTCATGCGCTGGGTACACCAGCGCCTGTTTCAGTTGACCGGGCAGGAAGATCCGCTTTGCGTACTCGCGCAGGAGTTGGCGGCTGAGGCGCGGGTTCTTTGCCTGGACGAGCTGTATGTCAGCGATATCGGCGATGCGGTGTTGTTGAGTGGTTTGTTTCAGCAACTGATTGCGCAAGGCCTGGTATTGGTGGCCACATCTAATCAGCCACCCGACGATCTTTACGAGGGTGGTTTCAACCGTGAACGCCTGTTGCCAGCCATCGCGGCACTCAAACAACACATGCAGGTAGTCTGTGTGGATGGCGGTCAGGATCACCGCCTGCATCCGGGAGAACGGAAACAACGCTATTGGGTTAACCAGCGCCGGGCTCTGAAAGCAGCGTTTAACGAATTGCTCAATGAGGGCGAGCAGATTCTTAGTGAACCCGTGTTGCTTGGGCATCGGGAAATTACAGTAGTGCGGCGCAGCTCACACGTTTTGTGGTGTCGCTATGACGATCTGTGCGAGCAGAAACTGGCAGCGCCGGATTTTATCGAGCTTTGTGACCGATTCTCGCACGTGTTTTTAAGCGAGGTGCCTCAGCTCACGGGCGGCAGGCAACAAGCGGCTATTGCTCGCGGTACCGAAGATGGCGTAGCACAGGTTGAAGCGGGAGATCGGCAGCTGCCCGCGTTAACCCATCAGGACGACGGTGTACGCCGGTTTATTGCTTTGGTGGACGAGTGTTACGACCGGGGCATTCCGATGTATCTGGAGGCTTCGGTTCCGCTGGATGAGCTTTACAGCACGGGCGCACTGGCCTTTCCATTCCGCCGCACTCAGAGTCGCTTGCGGGAAATGCAGTTACAGCGCTTTGGTCAGTGAGCGAAACGATGCAGTACCTTGTCAAAAATCTGTAACGCACTACATTTAAGGTCATGAATTCCCCGAGATTGCTTCTCGTCGCTCACAAGGACAGGCCATAACATGAGATCTTTCCGTCAATCCAAGTACCTGACAATGGTTACTGCTGCAACTGCGGTGTTTTCGGTTTCGGCTCAGGCTGAAACGCTTCGGCTGCTCACGTGGGGCGGTTATGCGCCACAGGATGTGGTCGAGCAGTTTGAGAAAGAAACGGGCATTGAAGTTGAAATTACCCTCTCCAATAACGAAGACATGATCTCGAAGTTGCGCGCCACGCGGGGCGCCGGCTTCGATCTGGCCCAGCCAAGCCAGGATCGAATCGTGAGTGCCCAAGCCGATTTTGACATTTACAAGCCGATGGATTTGAGCAAAATCGATGCGGACAAGATTATCCCGTCCATGATGGCCGCGACCAGGAAGAACACGGAATTTGAGGGCGAGGTGTACGGCGTTCCTCACGTTTGGGGCACCAGCGGGCTGATTGTTAATCGCGAGGCGGCTGGCACGGTAAAGGATTATACCGACCTTTGTGATGATTCGCTGAGTGGGTCCGTTTCGTATCGCCTTAAACGGCCCACGCTGATTGGTTTTGCCTTTGCCCTTGGTGAAGACCCATTCGCAGCCTATGGCGACACAGAAAAATACCAGGCCATCCTGGATAAGGTGGAAGAAAAATTGATTGCCTGCAAAAGCAATGTGAAGGCCTACTGGTCTGGCGGCGATGCATTGCTGAACCTCATGCGTTCTGGTGAAGTATCTGCGGCGATGGCGTGGGATGCCGGCGGATGGAAGCTTAATGCGGAAAACCCGGATATCACTTTTGTAGCGCCAACGTCCGGCGCTCTGGGTTGGATCGACACCTTTGTTCTGCCTCGTAAAACCAAGGCGGAAGAGGCCGCTTACCAGTGGATTAACTTCGTGATGCAGCCAGAAATTGCTGCCCGCATCACTGAGTCTGCGGGTAACTTTACGGCCGCGAAAGGCAGTGATGAATTCGTCAATGACACCCTGAAGGCGCAGTTCAAGGCGAGCTTCCCACAAGCTGATCTCGATAACATCAATTGGTATCCGCCCGTTCCAGCAGGCCTGGAAGAGATGGAAGGCAAGGTACTTGATCGGGTAAAAGCCTCTAACTGAGCAGGGCGGTTTTTCCACAACGGGTTGCTATCTATGTCGGATCAAGCATTCGCTTTGGATGCCGGAGCGGGGGTGCAGGAAGATCTTGCCTGCACCCTGCTGAGCAAACATTTTGGTGAGTTTGCTGCTGTTGATGAGGTGTCGTTCAGCATCCCCCGCGGCGCGTTTTTTTCCATTCTTGGCCCCTCTGGTTGCGGTAAAACAACACTGTTGCGAATGCTGGCCGGGTTCCAGCAACCGGATTCCGGCGATATTCTCATCAAGGGCAGCTCCGTACTGCATACGCCGCCGAACAAGCGCCCGGTTAACATGGTGTTTCAGCATCTGGCGCTGTTCCCCACCATGTCCGTTGCCCAGAACATTGCCTACGGGCTGAAGCGCAAAGGTGTTCCCAAGCGCGAGCACGCTACCCTGATTGATGATGTGCTGGCCAAGGTTCAGCTGCCGGGCTATGGCGATAAGCGTATTGATCAACTCTCCGGCGGACAGAAACAGCGCGTCGCAATAGCCCGCTGTCTGGTGCTGAACCCGGCCGTGCTGCTGCTGGATGAGCCTTTGGGCGCGCTGGATCTGAAGCTGCGGGAACAAATGAAAATCGAGCTCAAACGACTGCAGCGGGAGTTCAAAACCACGTTTGTGTACATCACTCATGATCAGTCCGAGGCACTGGTGATGTCTGATCATGTAGCGGTGATGAACAAAGGCCGGTTTGAACAGGTAGGTACGCCGCAAGAGCTTTACTACCAGCCAAAAACGGCCTTTGTGGCGAGCTTTGTTGGCGATAGCAATCAATACGCGGGCACAGTGAAGGAGCAATCAGGCCAACTCATTACCATCGTGACCGAGCATGGCGTGCGGCTATTGAGCCACGGCGGGCAGCCAATGCCGTTGGGTTCGCCCGTTACTCTGTTCATTCGGCCGGAGGTGATGCAAATCAGCACATCCAGACCGGAGGCTGAGCAAGATAACTGCCTGCAGGTTACCATTCTGCGCATGTTGTTTGATGGCGCTCGCAGCCAGCTTCAGGTAGAAACGTCCGAAGGTGCCGTACTCACGGTTGCACTCCCACAAACCGCTGACTATCAGGCCCTTGAGCCCGGCCGTTCGGTGTATGTGAGCTGGCAGGCCAGCCAGTGCCTTTGTTTCCCTGTCGCAACGGAGACCCAGCCAGAGGCTGTGCAATGAGCGCCGAGCCCAGCAACGCCAACCGCACGCAATACCGACTTGGTTTTTGGTTGCTGCTGGCGCCTATTGTACTCTGGCTAGGTTTGCTGATTATCCTGCCGCATATCGATATGGTGCTGGTGTCTCTGCGGGAGCGTATTGCATCACGGCAATACGAATTCAGCTTCAGCAACTACACCGCATTTTTTACCGAGCCGCTGTACTGGAATACTTTTGTTCGAACTGCGGTCATGTCCATTCTTGCCACTGTGCTCACGTTGATTATTGCCTTTCCGGTATCGTTTTATATTGCGAAGGTGCTTACCGGCAGGCCCAAAATAGCTCTGTTTATCTTGTGCCTGATTCCGTTCTGGGTAAGCGAACTGGTACGAACCTACGGCTGGATGATCCTACTTCGTGAAACCGGGCTGATCAGTGGCGCGCTCCAGTGGCTGGGGCTCGTCGATCAGCCTGTTGAAATGCTGTATAACGATGTCGCCATTATGGTGGGGCTGATATACACCTCCATGCTGTTCATGGTGGTACCCCTCGTCACCACACTCGACAGCCTTGATAACAGCCTGATAGAAGCGGGTTATGACCTTGGCGGAAGCAGCTGGCACGTGATGAGGAGCATTGTGATTCCCCATGCCATGCCCGGCATCATGAGCGGCTGTATTGTGGTGTTTATGCTGACGCTCGGAAATTACCTGACTCCGACGCTTCTGGGGGGCAAGGACAGCTTGTGGTTTACCGAGCAAATCTACACCCAGTTCATTACCCGTTTTAACTGGGAGCAGGGTGCCGCCTTCGGTATTTTGCTGCTGATACTGTCGTCGCTTATTGTCTGGCTGGGTCTGAAAATCACCAGGCAGTCGTTTACACGGGTGATGTCATGATTCCCTCTATTTCCAGTAGCCGTTTTTATCGGGTGTCTTACCTGTGTTACGTGGTACTGTTTTTTATCTTTCTGATCACGCCATTGCTGGTTGTGGCGGCATTCTCGTTCAATGATTCATTGTTCCCGTCGTTGCCGTGGAATGGCTTTACCTTGGATTGGTATCTGGGTGAGAATGCGCCCAAGCTGGGTTTGTTCCATGATGACGCGCTGCTTGAGAGCATTGGCGTTAGTGTTCAGGTGGCGATTGTGACCACGCTGGCGAGCTTGGCGCTGGCGACCTGCAATGCATTTTTGTTCGAACGAGAGCAGTTCCCGGCCAAGAACTTTCTCTATGTGCTCATGCTGATGCCGCTGGTAGTGCCAGGGGTGATACTTGGTGTCTCTATTCTGGTGTTCAGCAGTACCGTGGCTAACTGGTTTGAGGTGCAGTTTGACTATGATTTCGAAGCTCTGCGGCCGGGCTTGGTGTTAGTCACTCTCGGCCAGTTTGCCTTCATCACCACCATTGCTACCCTGGTGATTTCCGCACGCCTGCGCAAATTCGACATTACCCAGGAGGAGGCTGCTATGAACCTTGGCGCCAGCCGGTTGACGGCCATCGCAACCGTGACTCTTCCATTTCTGAAGCCGGCTCTGTTTGGGGCAGGTGTGGTGGCATTTTTGATGTCGTTTGAAAACTTTAACACCACCCTGATGCTGGTAGGTTCCGACGCTCCGCTTACCATAGCCATGTTTGATCGGCTGCGGGAAGGTTCAACGCCGGTATTGAATGCGGTTTCGGTGCTGCTGATGGTGGGGTCTGCGTGCCTGGCGCTGGTTTCTTTGTTTACGCAGCGCCCGGTTAAGCAGTGATGCATACTTGCTGTTATCAGTTTGGTCGCGGGCCTTTATTATGAGCAACGGCGAGCACTTCATAAGAACCATTATTGATAGCGCGCCAAACATGATGGGCTATTGGGGTAGAGATTTACGTTGTCGCTATGCGAACGCCGCATACAGCGAGTGGTTCGGGATGCCGCCCGAACAGATCATCGGAATCCGGTTTCAGGATCTGGTAAGCGAGCAGTTGTTTGCTCTGAATGAGCCCCATATTCGCGCAGCCCTGGATGGCGTACCACAGCGCTTTGAGCGTACGCTGAAAAAAGCCGATGGAAGTTTTGGGCATATTATCGGCCATTACATTCCTGATATTGATGCCAATGGGGCGGTTATCGGGTTTTCCATTCAGGCCAACGATGTGACGCTTCTCAAGGAAATCGAAGCGAAACTCAAGCTGGCGGCGTGCGTTTTTGATAACACGCTCGATGGCGTTCTGATCACGGATGTTGATGGAACTATCTTGTCTGTAAACCCGGGATTCACTGAAATCACAGGTTACACGGCAGCCGAGGCTGTCGGGCAAACGCCCCGTATTTTGCAGTCCAGGCAACACGACCAAGCGTTCTATGTCTCGATGTGGGAGGAGATCAAAGCCAATGGTCGCTGGTATGGCGAGATATGGAACCGTCGCAACGACGGAGAACTATATTTACAACGCATGACCATAAGCATGGTGCCTGACGATGACGGCAAACCCATGCGTTATGTCTCGGTATTCAGCGACATTACGGCGCTCTGGCGTAAAGATGAGCACATCAAGCATCTGGCGTTTCACGATGCCCTGACCGACCTGCCTAATCGTACGTTACTGATGGACCGGATTGATCAGAAGCTTCTGCATTCCGAACGTGAACAGAGCCAATTTGCACTGATGTTTCTGGATCTTGATGGGTTCAAGCTCGTAAATGATCAGTTGGGCCATAACGTTGGGGATGACCTGTTAAAAGATGTGGCGAGACGTTTGCAGGCGTTGGTGCGAGGGTCAGATACGGTGGCCCGTGTGGGCGGCGACGAGTTTATATTCATCCTCAACGATCCGCAGGGACAAGATGAAATCACCAGCGTGGCGAACCGTATTGTCAGCTCGATAAATGAGCCAGTAGAGGTTCTTGGCGAAGTGCTCCAGGTTGGAGTGTCCATCGGCATTGCCATGTTCCCCGCCGATGGACACACTTCCGTTAATTTGATCCGAAATGCTGATACGGCAATGTATGCCGCCAAAAGCTCAGGTACGAACAGTGTTCGTTTTTACTCCACTGAGAGCCTTGCGTCTTGACTGACTAGCTTGCCCCTTGCAGACCCTGCACGTAGGCTCCAGGAGCCGGCTCGATCACTGGCAACTTCCCTTCCTTGGCCGTGCGGGCTTTCACTTCGCCACCGCCAAACTTTTCAGCCCAGGCGACCCAGTCTGGCCACCAGGAACCTTCGAACTCTTTGGCGCCGGCTAGCCAGGCATCAGGTTTGAGGCTGCTGTCATCGTTAACGCGGTAGCCGTATTTCTTTCGGTCTGGAGGATTGATGATGCCGGCGATGTGCCCCGAGCCTCCGAGTATGAAACGTACCGGGCCGGCCAGTCGGCGGGCACCCTCGTAACAGGAAACCCAAGGCGCAATATGGTCTTCGATGGCGGATGCGAAATAACTCGGCACCTTGACCTTTCCCAGATCAATCGGGGTGCCCGCCAGCTCAATACCGCCGGGCTCACGCAGTCGGTTATGCATGTACATGTTGCGCAGATAGAAACTGTGCATCGCTGCAGGCATGCGGGTTGCGTCCGAGTTCCAGTACAGCAGGTCAAAGGGTGCGGTATCGCGCCCCAGCAAATAGTTGTTAACGAAGAATGACCATATCAGGCTGTTGGCCCTCAACATGTTGAAGGCGGTTGCCATAGAGGCACCCTCAAGATAGCCCTGCTTGTTCATGGCCTTCTCGAGCTTGCTGACGGCGTCTTCATCAATGAACACCTCCAGATCGCCAACGTCCGAGAAGTCCATCATGCTGTTGAGAAATGTCGCGCTTTTGACTCGGTCGTCTTCGCGAGCCGCCAACCAGGCCAGGGTACAACCTAGCAATGTGCCGCCAATGCAGTAGCCAACGGTGTTGATCTCACGCTCGCCGGTGGTCTGCTCAATGGCATCCATGGCGGCGATAGGGCCTTCGAGCATGTAATCTTCAAAACTTTTGTGCGCCAGTTCCGGCCCCGGGTTAATCCAGGAGATGACGAACACCGTGTGGCCGTGTTCTACCCAATACCGGATGAACGACTTTTTTTCACCCAGATCCAGGATGTAGTACTTGTTGATCCAGGGCGGAACGACCAGCAGAGGCCGACGGTGCACGGTGTCTGTGGTGGGCTTGTACTGAATCAGCTGAATCAGCTCGTTCTGGTAAACCACATCGCCAGGGGTATTGGCCAGGTTCTCGCCAATCTTGAAGGCATCCGGGTCGGACATGCGAAAGGGCAAGGGTCCTTCGCCCTCGTCCAGATCACGAAGCAGGTTAGCCATGCCTTTTAACAGGTTCGTGCCACGGGACTCGATTGTCGCGCGCAGTACCTGAGGATTACTGAGAATAAAGTTGCTTGGTGCCAGGGCATCGGTTATCTGGCTAGTGAAAAACCGCACTTTGCGCCGGGTGTGCTTGTCCATGCCGCGCACGTCGTCAATGGTGTCCATGATCCAGCGATTCGAGAGCAAGTACGTCTGCTTGATGACGTTGAACGCCATCACTTCGTCCCAGCTCTGGTCGCGAAAGCGACCATCGCCTCGCTCCGGTTCAATCACAGCCAACGGCTTCCTGCTCAGGCTGCTGGTTAGCAAGCCCCATCCGAGTCGCGTGCTGTCTCTCACAAGCCGCATCTGCGCGAGGATCACAGTGTCCGGCTGCGTTGCGAGCTTTCCGGTAAGGGAAACAAAGGGTTTGGCCATGCTTTTGACGCTGACCGGGTTGGGCGGGTTGGGGCGCAATCGACGCATAATCGAGCGTTTTAGCAGGCTGCCACCATGCAAGCTTGCACGCATCAGTGAACGGGATACTGAGTTGGGTTCGGGTTCAGGAGGGGACGTGATTTTGATTGGCTTTTCTGACATGTTCACTGTCTCCACTCCGCGGCCGTCTTGGTCGCGGGTCTGTTAGAAACGGCAACGGACGCAGCTGTTCGCTGCGCCTACAGTGGCCCGGTATTACATATACACGCCGCCATTCACGTTAATTTGCTGGCCCGTGATGTAGTCTCCTTCCGCTGCCAAAAATACGACTGCGCGGGCAATTTCCTCGGGTTGGCCAAAGCGGCCCATAGGCACTCGTGCAATGATCTTTTCGCGGATGTTCTCAGGCACCTGCGCCAGCATTTCGGTTTCGGTAAAACCCGGGGCAATGGCGTTGACGGTAATGTTGTGCTTCGCCACTTCCAGTGCCATGGTTTTGGTGAACGCGATAATGCCACCCTTGCTCGCGGCGTAGTTGGCCTGGCCAAAGTTGCCGGCCTGACCGACGAAGGAGGTAATATTGATGATGCGCCCGAATTTCTGCTCCAGCATGATGTTCAGCACTTCGGAGCAGGTTGCGTAAACGCTCCCCAGATTGGTATCGAGGACGTCGTTCCAATCATCGTCGGTGAGCTTTTTCATGGATTTGTCTTTGGTGATACCGGCATTGTTCACCAGTATGTCGATGCGGCCCCACTTTTCGTGAACCTCCTTAATCATACTGCGGGCCTCAGGCATCTTCGAGAGATCCGCTTTGATAGCTATTGCCCGAACGCCGCTCGCTTCAATTTCCTTAAGGGTTTCATCTGCATCGGACTGCCGTGAGCGGTAGTTGATTGCGACGTCGGCGCCGCGTTGGGCGAGCTGAAGTGCGATGTGCCGGCCGATACCACGAGATCCACCGGTAACGATGGCTACCTTGCCTTTTAGGTCTTGCATGACACTCTCCTTGGGATGATGTTGATACTTCAATTTGTCTAATTATTGTTGTCCGTCGAAAACATCACATCTGAGCGCGGGACTGCTGATAGACAGGCCTAATTTGAAGCTAGCAGAGGCCCCGCGACATCTCAAGGCGGCAAGTAAAAAACCGGTCATGCGGCACGGATGAAGTCCCGTAACCGAGGCGCAATGCTTTCACGCCATTGGCTTCCGTTGAATACACCGTAATGGCCAACACCCGGCTGCAGGTGATGCAACCGGCGGGAGTCCGGCACATTGATGCACAGATCCTGAGCCGCCCGCGTCTGGCCTGGGCTGGAAATGTCGTCCTTTTCACCTTCGATCGTCATCAGGGCAGTGTTGTGGATAGCGGCCGGGTTCACCAGGCGTCCGCGGTGCTTGAAGCAACCCCGCGCAAGGTGAAACTCCTGGAAAACACGCTCGATGGTGTCCAGATAATAGGTCGCCGGAAGATCCATTACGGCCAGATATTCGTCGTAGAAGTCGCGGTGCCGGCTAACCTTGTCGGTCTCATCATCGCGGATGGATCTGAACAGCTCACGGTAGGCCTTGATGTGGCGCCCGAGGTTCATGTTCACAAAACCGGTCAGCTGCAGGAATCCGGGATAAACCTTGCGCATGGCCCCGGGGTAAGGCGCGGGCACCGGGTGCACGAGGTTGCGCTTGAACCAGGACAACTTGTGTTTGGTGGCCAGTTTGCACGGCGCGGTGGGGTCTACGCGGCCGTCTATGGGGCCGCTCATCAGTGTCAGGGAACGAGGTGCTGCAGGGTGGCCATCCTCCGCCATGATAGCAGTGGCGGCGAGGGCGGCCACCACGGGCTGACAAACAGCCAGAACGTGGGTGTCGGGCCCCAGGTGATCGACAAATTCCATGACATAGTCGATGTAATCATCGAGGCCAAAGTCGCCTTGTGACAACGGAACCTTGCAGGCATCACGCCAGTCGGTTATGTACACGTCGTGTTCCGGCAGCATGGCTTCCACGGTACCTCGTAGCAGCGAGGCAAAGTGGCCAGATAGTGGCGCAATGATCAACAGCTTCGGGTCGTCCGGCCGCGTCACGCTGCGCTTGAAGTGTTTTAGCTGCGCAAAGGGTTTACGCAAGACAATTTCTTCCTGAACGTCAACTTGCTCACTATCACAGGTGGTTGTGTGCAGATTGAACGCAGGCTTAGGGTAACGCTGGGTGAGGTCTCTGAACACCCCGTAGGCCGACGCAATACTGCGTGCCCCGGGAATGCGGGATAGAGGGCTCAAGCGGTGCTGGAGCAGGGTGCTCTGGGCGCTGGTCAGCATGCGCATTGGTTTCAGCGCAGCGCGGCCTATCTCGTGGGCAAAATACATCATGGCATTGTCCTGCTTGGGTTCTGGGTTGCGGCGTCGTCCCAGTAGGCCTTAGGGAAACCGTTGTTGTTACATTAACACGATTTCGGAAAGTCGAAATGGGTGGCTGTAAATATCGGCGCCACCAGCCTGCGACGGCTATGCTCAAGAGATACTGAGCGTTGCTGATCAAGGAAGTGCGTCATGCGTATCGAGAGTATCGCGGTGTATAGCGCAGATTTAACCTATACAGGTAAGGCGTATGCCTTTGCCGGAGGAAGATCGCACCGGGTGTTCACCAGCACAGTGGTGGAGGTGACCACGAGCACGGGGTTGGTGGGCTATGGAGAAGTCTGCCCCTGCGGCCCCAACTATATGGCGGCGTTCTCTGAGGGTGTTCCCTCTTGCCTGTCGTTGCTGGCGCCCAGTGTGATAGGTGAGGATCCCACCCATACCGCGCGCATCCACGAGTGCATGGATCAGGCTCTGACAGGGCATGCGGTTGCCAAGGCGGCCATTGATATTGCCTGCTGGGATTTGTTGGGCAAGCAAGCCGGGTTGCCGGTTTATGCCTTGCTCGGCGGACTGCTATCTCCGTCGATGCCGCTGCACCGGAACGTTCCATTGGCGGAACCTGAAGAGATGGAAGAGTCTCTACGGCAGTTTCGATCCGAAGGGTTTCGCCGAATTCAGATCAAGCTTGGGCACAGTGTTGAGGAAGATATCAATCTCGTGCGTACTCTGGGTAAGGTCAAACAGGCAGACGAGATCTGGATGTGCGACATAAACCGGGCCTGGCGGCAGGATGAAGCTGTGCGGTTTTCACGGGCGCTTGAGGACCTGGAGATTTATCTTGAGCAGCCCTGCTACAGTTATGAAGAGTGTCTGTCGGTTCGCCGTCGAATCCGCCACCCAGTCAAACTGGACGAAATCCTGAACTCCCTGTCGGATGTGCAACGTGCCTTGCGCGACGATGCCATGGACGCCATGGCCCTGAAGGTCAGCAGGGCCGGAGGTCTGACGCCATCACGGATCATCCGGGATGTGTGCGTGGATGCCGGCATAGCCATGACTATTGAAGATGCTTGGGGCAGCGGTATAGCCACGGCAGCATACGCGCACTTGGCGGCTAGCACCCCGGCCAAAGCATTGCTGACTACAACGGATCTCCACAATTACAATACCTCCCAGTTGGCAACCGGAGCGCCTGAGGTTTCTTCCGGCCGGATGATGCTGAGTGATCGCCCAGGGTTAGGTGTGGTTCCGGATTTTGAGAAGCTGACGCTGCTTGATGTGTATGAGTAAGTTGGCCAGTTTTGACACCACTGTTGAAGCGGCTGGGTTTTTTCCGCCGGAGACTTTTACGCTATGCAAACTGCTAACCTGATTTGGGGGCTGATTTTCAGCTCCATTGGCATCGGTTATTTTATCTACGGGAGGCGGCAGTCAAATCTGGTCGCCCGGTATTGTGGTATTGCCCTGATTCTGTACCCGTATCTGGTAACGAATACGCTTGCTTTGGTGGCTGTGGGTATTGTACTTATGCTCACCCCCAGATTCCTGGAGCTCTGATCCGCATGACAACCTATTTCATCCAGGCGTTTATTTATCTTTTGGCTGCCGTAATCGCAGTGCCATTAGCAAAACGCTTTGGCCTGGGTTCGGTGCTGGGTTATCTGGTGGCCGGAGTGGTGATCGGGCCGGTTATGGGCCTCGTGGGGCAGGAAACCACCACGATTCAGCATTTTGCCGAATTTGGTGTTGTCATGATGTTGTTCCTGATCGGTATGGAAATCGACCCGAAGGCGCTATGGGCTATGAGGGTTCGTCTATTGGGGCTCGGCGGTTTACAGGTAACGCTGACGGCGGCAGCCGGAATGGCGGTGGCTTGGTGGCTCGGGCTTCAGTGGCAGACGGCGCTTACGGTCGGTCTTATTTTCGCGCTGTCGTCTACCGCGATTGTGCTGCAAACTCTGGATGAAAAAGGGTTGTCGAAGACGGAAGGCGGGCGCAATACATTTGCAGTTTTGCTGTTTCAGGATATCGCTGTTATCCCCATGCTTGCCCTGATTCCGCTGTTGGCGTTGCCGGGCTTGAAAGGTAGTTCTAGTTCTATACCCAGTGATGACTTGGGCTTGAGCCTGGTTGTCGGGCTGCCGGGTTGGGCTCATGCTCTGGTCGTCGTGGGCGCAATCGCTGCAGTGATTGTAGGCGGCTATTACCTGAGCCGTCCGTTGTTCCGTTATGTAGTGAAGTCCGGGCTGCGGGAGGTTTTCACCGCCACGGCGCTGATGCTGGTTATTGGTATTGCCGCGCTCATGAGCCTGGTAAATCTCTCGCCGGCCCTCGGCGCCTTCCTGGCAGGTGTAGTGTTAGCCAACAGTGAGTTCCGCCACGAGCTGGAAGCCAACATCGAACCGTTCAAAGGTCTGTTGCTGGGTCTATTCTTTATAACCGTGGGTGCCGGAATCAACTTCGAGGTGTTGGTGGCGGAGTGGGACACCGTCGTCTCTCTGGGCGTGGCTGTAATAGTAGTCAAGGCACTGATTCTGCTTATCCTTGCACAGGTATTCGGGATTCGCAGCAGCAACGGCTGGTTGTTTACGCTGGGGTTGGCGCAGGCGGGTGAGTTCGGTTTCGTGTTACTCACCTATAGCGCGCAAAACCATGTGATTCCGTCAGACATCTCTCAGATTTTATCACTGGTTGTTGCGCTATCCATGTTCCTCACGCCCCTGTTGTTTATTGTGTACGACCGTATCGTGTTGCCACGGTACCGACGTTCCAGCAACGATGACCGGGGGGCCGACACCATTGATGAACAGGCACCGGTGATTGTGGCCGGGGTGGGGCGGTTCGGACAGATCGTCTGCCGCTTGTTGCGGGCCAACAACGTTCCCATTGTGGTGCTCGACCACGAACTCGAACAGATTGAAAACGTTCGTCGGATCAACATCAAGAGTTTCTTCGGGGATGCCAGTCGCCCCGATCTGCTGGAAAAAGCCGGTATTGAACAGGCGCGCTTGTTGGTCGTGGCGATTGATGACCGGGATCGCGCCGTAAAGATGGTAAAACATGTAAAGCATTTCTTCCCGAGTGTCTGGGTGCTGGCGCGTGCCTTCGACCGTGGCCATGGCTACCAGCTTCGGGAAGCGGGTGCTGACGATGTGATGAGCGAGACCTATCATTCTGCTCTGGAGCTTGGTGGCCATGCTCTCACGGCTGTGGGCGTGCACCCGATGCGGGCGAAACAGATGACCTGGGCGTTTGTTGAAAATGAGCGGGCTCACGAGGAGCAGTTATTTGAGGCGTGGAAAGAAATAGAGGAAGGCATTAACTTCAGCCCGCGCTATGGCGAGCTGTTCATGAAGCTTGAAGAGGCGCTAAGCAGCACTATGCATCGGAACTGGGAAGAGCCAAGGCCTGAGGATGTCCCGGTGTGGACGCCGCCCACTAAATGAATAACACCGCAGGCGCTTATCTTTTGATCAATCTGTATGGCGGCCACGCCTTAGCAGAATAAACAGTGCCAGCGCTGCCATAAGGCCTACGAAGACGGAGAAGATCACGCCGGTTGTTTTAAGGCTAAGCATGCTGGCCATTAAGCCGATGCCAATCACCGGTACTGAGATGGCGATGTAGGCCACAGTAAAAAAGGTTGAGGTGACAGCCGCGCGCTCTGCTGGCGGGCTGGCCGCAGCAATGGCGCCCATGCCAGCGCGAAAGGCAATGCCCTGACCCATGCCTGCGATAACCGCGCCCGCCATGAACAGGGCGAGCGACTGCACATGGATACCGAGCGCTACCGGCGTAACGCCAGCAACGAGCGTAGCGCACCCTATTGGTAAACGCAGGTGCAGTGGCAATTTGCCCTGCAAAAGCTGGCCGAGTGTCGAGGCAATAAAGATGCTGCCTGCGACAAAACCGATCAGTAGCCGATTATCATAACCCAGCACGTTGCCCATCATTGCCGGCGCAATCGAGGTGAAAAAACCACACACCGCAAAACCCGCGAAACCCGCAATGGCAGCGGGCACAAACACGCCACGAACTTCGGCGGGCACATTCAGGCGCTGTAGTGAAAGCTTGGGATGCGTTGGCTTTTTTACGGTTTCTGGTGCCCACCAAACACAGATGAGAGCCAGCGTGGCAAGCGCGATGTGTATCAAATAGGTTAGTGCCAGCGGCGAGGGCAGGTATTGCGAAAGGGCACCCGCCAGCATAGGCCCAAGGCCGAGCCCACCCATATTCACGGCGGTGGCAATAAACGTTGCCCGCTCACGCCAGTGTGGCGGAGCCAGCTCCAACACCGCCACGGTCGCGGTACCGGTAAAAATGCCGGCGGAGAGGCCGGAAAGTACACGGCCTGCAAGTATCATCGCCAGCCCATCGGCTTGCCAGAACACCAGATCACTGATAATCGAACACATCAGGCCACCCAGTAGCAGCGGCCTGCGGCCCAGCTGATCGGACCAGCGCCCGGTGGTCACCAGTGCGGCAATTACACCGAACGCGTACGCCGCGAAGATAATAGTGATCATTAACTGGGAAAACCCGAAGGCATCCTGATAAATCGGGTAGAGCGGAGTCGGCATGGTAGTACCGATCATCACCACGCTGAACGCGAAGGCAGCGCCGAGAAAAGCCAGAACTGTTGATAGACTGCGAGGATCTATGTGGCTAGTTGATGAGTGCATGATGGTCTGGTTAAGGTCTCCCGGCTTACTTTGCCCGTCTCTGGTTTACATGGATCTAACCAGGTCGATACATCTGAAATTTTTGTGATCCGTCCACTGTAAAGTAATCGGCTGGTCCGCCGCCTCGCATTACCGGTTCTGCCGCAGCAGTATCGTAGATTCCATCTATAAGCAGGTGTTGCGCGATATGCACACCGACCACCTCACCAAATACCATCCAGGTGTCCACTTTCTGCCCATCGGCGCCCGCAAGCTGGAGCACCTGGGTAACCCGGCACTCCAGGGTTACCGGGCTTTCCGCTACGTGCGGCACCGAGATAACCCGGGAGGGCTTTGGCGTAAGGCCTGAGAGGGCGAACTCATCAACTTCCGGCCCTACCGCGGCGCAGGTTTTGTTCATAGCCTCACTGAGTGAGCGCGTCACCAGGTTCCAGCAGAACTCACCGGTATCTTCGGCATTGCGGACAGAGTCCTTGTAGCCAATGCTGGAGAATCCGACGATGGGAGGATGGTAATTGAAGGCATTGAAGAAGCTGTAAGGTGCCAGGTTAAGCACACCGTCACGGCTTCTGGATGATATCCACCCAATCGGGCGCGGCGCCACCAGGGCGTTGAATGGGTCATGGGCCAGCCCGTGGCCATTGGCGGGTTCGTAAAAATGGATATCTTCTGGCATAAAGCGCTCTTTAAGTGGCTGCAAAGGCATTAATTGAGTTTTTTAATCCATAAACCCGTTGGCCCAACGGCTGTACGGTAGGTGGTGACAGCATCGGGGTTTGTTCTCGCTGGCCCGGGTCAGAACTCCAGGTAGATTTTGCCGAAGTGCTTGCCGGATTCCTCATGCCGGAAAGCATCAGCAATATCTTCCAGTGCAAAGGACCGATCAAGGATCGGGTGCATGTTGTTGGCTTCGATCGCCCGAATCATCTCTTGCTGGTGAGCCCGGCTGCCTACAATCAGGCCCTGCAGGCGGGCCTGTTTGGCCATCAGTTTTGCGGTTGGCACATCGCCAGCCCGACCGGTAAGAACGCCTATCAGCGAGATGTGACCACCAATGCGCACGGCATCAATGGATTCTGGCAGTGTGCCGGGGCCACCAACCTCAATGACATGGTCGACCCCCTGTCCATTGGTCAGTTTTTGGACCTTCTCGCCCCAAGCCGGTGTCGTTTTGTAGTTGATGGTGTGGTCTGCACCCAGCTCTCTGAGCCGTTCCAGCTTCTGGTCCGAGGACGAAGTGGAAATCACTTGTGCGCCCATCATTTTTGCAAATTGCAGTGCAAAGATGGACACGCCACCGGTACCCAAGGTCAGGACGGTATCGCCGGCTTTCAGGCCTCCGTTGATGACCAATGCACGCCAGGCAGTCAGGCCGGCGGTGGTGAGTGTGGAAGCTTCGGCGTGGTTGTAGCCCTTCGGCGCGTGGGTAAACCAGTTTGTCGGTCGGATCACCTGCTCACGTGCGTAACCATCCTGTCCATCGCCAGGAGTGGTAGTGAAATTATCAATGGGCGCGGGCCCATTCAGCCACTGGGGAAAGAAGGTTGACACTACGCGATCACCAACCCTGAATTCGGTGACGCCATGGCCGACGGCTTCCACAACACCGGCGCCATCGGCCATGGGGATGCGGTTGTTTTCAGTCGGGATGGCTCCGGCAACTACCGCGTAGTCGTGGAAGTTAAGGGAGCAGGCATGGATGCGCACGCGCATCTCCCCCGGTCCCGGCTCGCCTGGCGGCGAGGCGTCATCCAGGTGCAGTTGGTCCAGTCCGCCCGGTTTGGAAAGAGTAATGCGCTTCATTTCAATGGCCTCCAGTTATCTCAGTCTCTGTATGGAATTTTCATACAGATTACGTTGTTGCAGGGCAAGCCGACCTGTGGGTTTACCGAGACTCCTGGGCAATACGGCTTAGCCATTCGACGCCAAAGCGCACGCCGAAGCCCTGAAGATCGGTGGGAATGTGCGCGAGGCCACCTTTGTGGGTTCCGCTCGAGGCCATGTCTACGTGAACCCAGTCAATGTCCTTTTCCACGAAACTGCCAAGAAAACGCGCCGCATAGATGTGATCGCCTGCTCCTGCTGTCCGACATTGGAGCGTATCAGCAACATCAGATTTGAGATCTTCGTCGTAATCGTCTTCATAGGGGAAGGGCCAGACCCGCTCCCCGCAGTGCTCCCCGGCCTGGATGATAGGTTCCACCCACTGTCGCCGGTTGGTGATTGCGCCGGCCATACGCTGGCCCAAAGCCGAGATTACGGCACCGGTCAGGGTGGCGTAATCGAGGATGGCTCTTGGCTTTTCGCGGCAGGCCAGGGCCAGGGTGTCGGCCAGCACCATGCGACCTTCGGCATCGGTGTTTATCAACTCAATTGTGGTGCCATTCAGCGCGGTAATGACGTCATTGCACTTGACCGCCTTGGGGCCGATATGGTTTTCCGCCAGAGCCATCCAGCAGTCCACAGGATGGGGAAATGAGAGGCGTGTCAGGGCGAGCATAGTCCCAAGCGCCACAGCGCTGCCTTGCATGTCGCCGTGCATGCCCAACATGCTGCCGCTTACCTTGAGATTGCTACCGCCTGTGTCGAAGCATATGCCTTTGCCGACCAGGGCCAGCGGCTGTTCTACGGAACCCTTGGGCCGGTAACTCAGCCGCAGTATGCCGGCGTCACGGGTAGGGCTGGCTTCAACTACGGATAAAAAAGCCCCCGCTTTGAGTTGTTCCAGCCGGCCCAGATCGTAAAACTCGACTTCCCAGCCTTCGGCAGCAGCCAGTGCTTCGGCGAAATCGCGATAAATCGCGGGTGTCAGGTAATTCCCCGGCAGGTGGGTCAGCCAGCGGGCCAGGTTATTGCCTTCAGCAGTGGCCTTGGCGTAGCGAAAGTCAGCCCCATCGAATGCGCCGAAGAAGTTCATGGCTGCCAGCAGAGGTTTGTCAGCGGTTTCGTCAGAAATTTTCGGAAGTTGAAAAAGTGCTGCAAAGGCTGCGGATACCAAGGCTTCTGCCATAACGCAGGCTACCTTTGCCTTGCCAAGCAGCGATATTACATTGATCCCCCGGGTGCGTTCAGCCAACAGGGGGGCGACCAGTTTGCGCGCCTGGCTCAGAGCTTTGAATCCGCTGACATCCTCCTTCACAAAGGCTATAGCAGTGTGAGTTCCTTTGGGGCCTGAAATTACTATGGGATTGGATTCCGCCGGAAAATCGGCAAGACGGTACTTAAGGAAGTCCGCCCAGGGAGACTTGGTCAGGACACTGTGGTCTGCTTCAGGCACCAAAAGTATAAGGCTCACTCCGATGTCGAAGTCCCAGGAGGCCGGTATGCGCTGGTTCACATCCAGTTTTAGCGTCGGAAATTTCGGGAGTTCAGGTTTTATCATCGAGCGTACTCCAAAAGGATTTAATTACGCACTTGGCCAAGGATAGCTGTTTTAAGTCTGGGCAATGGCATCTTTCGGTTCTGAACCTGGATTGTTTGCAGAGGTGCACATATGGGATTAGCCTGTGATGACTCCTTTCGGCTCTATCCGGACCCTTCGCCTGACAGGAATGGAGTCATTTTCAAACATCACCCAAGGAACGTTCGTGAAGCCCTCTTCCAAATCTGATTTCAATCTGTTGCCTGCACTTGTTGCGATTGCCATAGGGATTGCAATCTGGTTTATCCCCACGCCGGAAGGTGTTTCTGCCCAGGGCTGGCTGATGCTGGCCATATTCGTGGCAACGATTGCTGCCATCATTGGCAAGGCTATGCCAATTGGCGCTATTTCGATTGTTGCGATTACAGTGGTAGCCGTTAGCGGCGTTACCAGCGACAACCCCGGCACGGCCATTCGCGATGCGTTGGGCAGTTTTAATAATTCGCTGATCTGGCTGATAGCGATAGCGATCATGATTTCCCGAGGGTTAATAAAAACCGGATTGGGCGAGCGCATTGGCTACTACTTTATCGCAATCTTTGGCAAAAGAACCATTGGTATTGGTTATGGTCTGGCTCTTTCGGAACTGGTGATTGCACCGGTTACTCCCAGTAACACTGCTCGTGGTGGCGCAATTATTCATCCTATCATGCTGTCCATCGCCCAGAGCTATGGCTGTACTCCAGATAATGAGAATACGAACAAAATTGGCAAATATCTGGCCCTGGTGAATTACCACGCCAACCCTATCACTTCCGCAATGTTTATTACGGCCACTGCGCCCAACCCACTGACGGTCAAACTGATTGCCGATGCCACCGGTTCTGCGATCAGCTTGAGCTGGACGACCTGGGCTCTTGCCATGTTGCTGCCTGGACTTGTTGCCATCGCGCTGATGCCACTGATGATCTATTTAATGTATCCACCAGAGATCAAGGCCACACCTGATGCCGTCAGTTTTGCCCGTGAGCGTCTGGAACGGCTGGGCAAACTGACCCGTGATGAAGGCATCATGCTGGGAGTGTTCGTGGTTCTGCTGCTGCTTTGGGCGGACATACCGGCCTGGATTTTCGGGGCCTCGTACAAGTTGAATGCAACTACCACTGCTTTTGTCGGGCTGTCGATTCTGTTGGTCACCGGCGTATTGACCTGGAAGGATGCGCTATCCGAGAAAAGCGCCTGGGATACGCTGGTCTGGTTCGGTGCACTGGTGATGATGGCAACCCAGTTGAACGAACTGGGCGTGATTGACTGGTTCTCTGGCGCCATTCAGGAGGGGATAGTCAGCACCGGCCTGGCTTGGCCCGCCTCGACCGCACTCCTTGTTCTGGTGTTTCTGTATTCGCACTACTTCTTTGCCAGCACCACGGCCCACATCACAGCGATGATGGGGGCCTTTCTTGTGGTTGGCCTGGGCCTTGGCGCACCGCCCATGGCCTTTGTGCTGATGATGGCCGCCACGTCCTCCATCATGATGACGCTGACCCATTACGCCACTGGCACATCGCCGGTTATCTTCGGCTCCGGTTACGTGAGCCTGAGTGAATGGTGGAAAGCCGGGTTTGTGATGAGCCTTGTTAATCTGATCATCTGGATTGTGGTGGGTGGTCTCTGGTGGAAGCTATTGGGCTACTGGTGAGTTGTGCTTGCAGTCGAGCATGCGTTGACGTGCTGGAAACTGCGGCTGCCAACAATTACCGCTTAACGGGTTACTTTGAGCAGATTCAGCCGTAGTTTATCCTACTGTCAGGCACCTGTGGGCTGGTTGGTCCACAGTATGCCGCTGGCACTCAGCCTCCTGACAATGATAACAAGGAATCACCAGCTCTATGATTTTAAGCGCCCCCCGAGAACTGTCTACGTCCCGAGGTTGTTTTACCTACCGGGACACCGGTGCTGGTGGAACTCCACTGGTAATGATTCATGGCTGGCCAGAAAGCTCCTACTCCTGGGAACATGTCAGTCGTTATCTGGGCGCTGGCTTCCACATCATAGCGCCGGACCTACGCGGGCTGGGAGACAGCGAGCGTACGGTCGGTAAGAAGCACTATCACAAAGCAGAGCTTGCGCAGGATGTTATCAGCATGCTGGATGCTCTTGGTATAGAACGATTTCAGCTAGTGGGGCACGACTGGGGTGGTATCGTTGCACAGGAAGTTGCTCTGGCGATCCCGGCGCGGGTTACCCGGTTGGGGATCATGAACATTGCAGTGATCAACAACCTGAAAGGTAACATGGAGGTTGCTGAAAAGGTGCGATCGAGCGGCGGGGCCACATACTGGTACCAACATTTCCAACAAGCGCCCGGAATGGCCGAAGCGATGATCCCCGGAAATGAAGAAATCTGGCTCCGGTACTTTTTGAGAGGTGCAGTGCGCCCTGTTCCGGAAGATGCCATTGCTGAATACGTGCGTATGTATTCCATCCCTGACACGCCGGCCTCAGCAGCCAATTATTATCGCACTTTCAACAATGATGCCAAACGCTGGACGACCCTCGCCGAACACGTTTGGTCTATGCCGAGTATCTACATTTATGGCAACCGGGACCATGTGATCATCCCTGAATACCTGAACCACATTGAGGATTGCTTTGAGAATATTCAGGTAGTTCAGGTGAAAGCGGGACATTTTGTGCATGAGGAGATGCCGGAAGAGGTGGCCGGGCATATCAATGGCTTTTTTCAATCTGATCCGGCGGTGAAATAGGGTGTCAATAACTCGAATGAAATTTCCCATAGTTACTGTCACTCTGGTTTCAGCTGCACTGCTGTTCGTGCTATGGGATCAAACCCGCGAACAGCCGCAGGCGGTGGACGCAAGCCGGTTTACCAACCTGAAGTCGAATCCCGCAACGCTGAGTACAACCGTGGACTGGGTGATTACGCAAGTGCCCTCGCTTTGTGAACAAGCTACCGGCCAGGCAGTGGGTGCCGAGGCCCATTCCAGCTGCGTCAAGAGCGCAGAAGCGCGCACTTCAACTTGTCGGCGCGGAGTGTATGACCGCTTTCCGAGCGTTGTGGCCTCGGATGCGGTTTTTCGGGATGTTTCGATTACGTTGATTAATTGTCTTGTGCCGAACGCGCTAGGCTAGCACCACGGGCACCCGATGATACCCACCGACTGGTGCCACCTCCCGCTCTGGCGGTTGGCCCGGCACCAGCTCAATGGCTTTTACCGAGGCCAGCAAGGTCTGTAGCGCGATTCGCAACTCCCATGTGGCCAGCAGTCTGCCTGGGCAAACATGTTTTCCCGTTCCGTAAACGAGGTTGTTTGCGGCATTTCGCTCAGGATCGAGGCCGTTGTTGCCGAAGACGCTCTCGTCGCGGTTTGCGGAGGTCCAGTTCAGTTTGATGCGGGCACCAGTCGGAATATCCCGGCCAGCAATAAGAACGGGGCAGGTGGTGACGCGTCGGTTGGAAACAAACGGGTTGTCCATGCGCAGCACTTCATCAATGATCGCTTCCACCTCATTATCAGCGGCTGCTCTCAGTTGCTCCACAAGCCCCGGCTGCTGAGCTACATGGGCTATGAGTACGCCAACACATAGTGCAATAGACCCCAGGTCGCCGCCGGTCCAGTTGCGCAGTATGGAAACCACCTCGGGCTCCGAGAGTTGGCGGCCATTCACCGTCTCCCGGCACAGTCTTGTGGTCAGATCGTCGGGCGCCTTGTTGCCGGCTGCCAGTCGCGGTTGTATAACCGAATGGATGATCTCATCGAACTGTGCGGCTACCTCCGCTGTCCGGGCGGGGTCACCGGAGCGCGTGGCGACGTGGTTCTGTTTCATCCAGGCCAACAGCTGCGATTCCAGTTCGGTTGGCCAGCCCAGCCATGCGCATTGGGCACGCACCGCAAACACAGCGCCGATGTCATTTACCGCGTCCAGCACCACGCCTTTTGGCAGCTCCGCCACCAGCTGAGCAGAGACTTGCTTGAAGACGGGTATAAACGGCTCCAGCGCGTCGGAGCTGAGATGTCGCTCGATTACTTCCCGGAAACGGGTATGCTCTTCGCCATCGAGACCGTTAGGTACGTGCAGGTGGCGAGAGACCTGGCTCGAGAACCGCTCGTGATCCTGCGCTGCGGCAAGAACGTCAGCGTGCCGGAGCAGCACCCATTCCCCCTTGGTATTTCGCACGACAGGATGTTTCGGGCGCAGCTCATCGGTGTAAGCCCTCAAGTCACGGCCGGCTGCGGACAGGTCATCCGGCATGTGGTCTGTCATGTTGACTCCTTTGCCATCACAATACGTTGCCTGCGTAGCATAACTGGAGCTGCTCAAATCAACATTGCGAAAGAACAAGATTGACCGGGATTTGCGCTATCCATAGCAGGTCGGGGTGGGGTCGGTAGCCATATATAGTCAGTTTCTCAGCAGGAGTGACTTTAGTGCCGAGACCCCCGCTGCTATCTGAGGCTCGCTGGCACTGGCAAAACCCATCACCAGTCCGGTTCGGGTTGTCTCGCCGATGAAATGTGCGCTCAACGGCGTGCTGCCAAAGCCCTTGGCCCTGAGTTGTTGGCTGAGGTCGAGATCGTCGAAGTCGCCCTCAAGAACCAGGTGCATGCCCGCACTCTCTGCCACGGGTGTGACCAGCCCGCCCAATTCTTCCAATACGAGCTTCTGGAAATACGTCCATTTCTCCCGGTAGAGCTGTCTCATGCGGCGCAGGTGGCGGGCAAACTGACCGCTCTCGATGAATTCGGATATGGTCGCCTGGGGAAGCAACGGCGTTTCCCCACCGGTAACTCGCTTCGCCCACAGGAACGCCTCCACCATGGGTTCAGGCACAATCAGATAACCGATCCTGAGCCCGGGAAGCAGAGTTTTGCTGAAGCTTCCAACGTACAGAACGGGCGTGTTGTCGAACAACCCCTGAATGGCGGCGAAGGGTTTGTTGTGGAAATGAAACTCGCTGTCGTAATCGTCTTCGATAATCCAGGTCTGATTGCGCTGTGCCCACTGAACCAGCGCCATGCGTTGGGCAATGTCGAGGATGCCGCCCATGGGGTACTGATGCGTGGGTGTGCAGAAAAGCAGTTTGGCGGGGCCCATATCGGCGAGTACGTCTACATCCAGCACCTGGCCTCTCAGTGGTATTGGCAGCAGAGGATTGCCGTGGCGGCTCAACGCATAACGGGCACCCCGGTAACCCGGGTTCTCACAGAATATCCGGTCGCCAGGTTGCAGGAGAACGTCTGCAATCAGAGACAAGGCCTGTTGGGCCCCGTTGGTGATAATGATCTGGTGCTCTTTACAGCGCACGCCGCGGGAGGCTTGCACATAGCCTGCGATGGCTTGCCTAAGCGGCTGATAGCCCTGAATGCAGTCGTACCCTCTGAGCAGTCTGCGGCTTTCCTGATGATGCAGGATTCGGTTCCAGCTACGAATAGGAAAAGCGTCGAGGTCTGGTAGCCCAGGTTGGAAGGGCAGGTTGGCGTCCTCGCTGAGCCGCAGATTATGTCGGGGCACCACAGGCAGGGGCGGTAAAGGCGCAGTGTTGCCTGGAGTGCGCGTGAACGCTTGTGTCGGCTGGTTCAGGGCGGCGCAAATATCCTCATTTATGAAGACACCTTTACCAGCGCGGCTTTGCAGAAAGCCCTCCGCTTTCAGCTGGTCGTACACAGCATTGACCGTATTCCTGCTCACGCCAAGATCTGCTGCAAGCTGTCGGCTCGAGGGCAGTTGACTGCCGGGTAAATAACGCTGGTCGATGATCCTTTGCGACAGTTGCCGGTAGAGTTGCTGTTGCAGGGGTGTGGCTGAATCCAGCCGGATATCGTCAATCACCTTAACTGGCCCTACAAGAAATCATGATCTGGATCTTTTGATGGTATCAGATGTTTTCTTTAATAGCGGTTACATTATTAAAGGAGCCTGTTATGGCCAACAAGGAAACCGATCTTGTCGCCGCATCTCCACTTACGTGTTGCCCCCGCAGTCGGGTGAAGCGTGCCGCTCAACGTGCGAGCTATGAGCGCGCGGAGGCCTACGCCTTGATTGACCGGTTAAAGACGGGCCATGTGGCGTTTGTGGAAGACGGTGAGCCCAGAATTATTCCTCTTACAGCCTGGCGCTTGGGGGATGATCTTTATCTGCATGCCTTGAGCGGAGGTCGGTTGTGCAAGCAACTGGAATCCGGTACACACCTGTGTATCTCGTTTGCAGTGACAGAAGAATGGGTTATGAGTAAGTCCGCGTACCATCACAGCGCAAACTACTCATCGCTAGTGCTGTTCGGGAAGGCCCAGCGAGTGGTGGATGAGGTCGCCTTCGACGAGGCCTTCAAATCTATTATTAACCAGCTCGCGCCGGGGCGGTGGGATCAGGTTCGCTCGCCCAACGCCAAAGAGCGTAAAGCGACGGCCTTGTTCCGTGTGCCGATTGAAGAGGGTGCGTTCAAGAGCCGCACCGGTGGCCCCAGTGAAGAGCCTGAAGATATGGCGATACCTGTGTGGCATGGCACGCAAGCGGTCTAGGTTAGAGTATTTCTCCAATCCGCTATATAACGAATCTCGCAAGCATGCTAAAAGATGGCCGTCCGGGTGGCGTGCATGTTTACAAACAGCCGGCCCCTCTATTAATTCGTCAGGATTCCAGCATGTCTGATAAATTTTTCTTTAAAGGCCGGCAGGATGCACGCCAGCATCACACGGCCTATGGCGGCTTCCAGACCAACGCCAGTCAAAAAAGTGGTAGTAAAAAGCACCCCTTGAAACTTGTAGTGACCAGCGAGGCCCGCCAGCAAGAGGTTGAGGCGCTGGTGGCAGAGGCTCAATTGCATGCGGATATCACACTTGATATCCGAGAGGGCGCCGTCGAGTCTGTTGCAGAGCTTACCGCTATTCTGAATAAGGGCGGAACCATTACTCAGGCCAAAACGCCTTCAAGAAACGACCCTTGCAGCTGCGGCAGTGGTCTGAAATTCAAGAAGTGCTGTGGCTGATCCACAGAAAAGGAATGCCCATGCTTATTTGTGGTGTTGAGTTGAGTGGCAGTGATGCCGTTGTGTGTCTTCTGAACAAGGGCACGGGGCAGTTCAGCCTGCCGGCCAGCAAGATTCGTAAAATTACGCTCAAGAAAAATCATACGCGTGAAGACCTGCAGCAGTTTCAGGCGTCGTTTGCAGAGTTTGTGATGGAAAACGGCGTTAAGAAGGTTGCGATCAAAGAACGCATGCCCAAAGGCAAGTTTGCCGGTGGTGCGATCAGCTTCAAGCTGGAGGCAGCTATTCAGTTGATGTCGGTAGCGGATGTAGAGGTTTCTCTGCTCTCACCTGCGACCATCAAATCGACACTTGCTGTAGTGGTCAAGTGTTTTAGGCCACCATCTTTTGAGTTTTCCAGTAGGCCTGTTCGGCCACGTTCGGCGGCAATCCGCCGTTGTATTTGTGCGGTCGCAGCGCACTGTAATAGCCGATTA